>NZ_JADBEJ010000004.1 GCF_014873915.1 Amycolatopsis roodepoortensis | reverse complement strand
TCGTGAGTGGTAAGGACGGTTCTGCACCGACTGGGTCAACCAACTACAGTCGGCAGAGCGTCTACCAGCGAGGATACGGCCATGAGCGCACCAGCACCGAGGAAGCGGCGGAGGTTCAAGAAGCAGACCAGTGAGCGGCCGCCCGTCGTCCCGTTCGATCCCGTGGACGACGCGGCGGTCTGCTACTCGCGTGAGTCGCACTACACGGATGAGAGCACGTCCAACGTGGTCCAGCGCGATACCACGCACCGGTGGACGTCCGCCTACGACATTCCGGTGGTGGCGACCGTCGAGGACTTGCACGTGTCCGGCGACCTGGAGCCGCACAAGCGGGCAGGGCTCAAGCAGTGGCTGTCCGACGCGCCGCCGCAACCATGGAAGACGCTGGTCGTGTCCAAGCTTGACAGGCTGGTCCGGAACGTCATGGACGCCCTGAACTTGCTGGAGTGGCTGCGGGCGCGCGGTAAGCGCTTGATCGCCATCGCGGAAGGCATCGATTCCAGTAACTCGATGGCGGAATTCATGATCACGCTGATTGCGGCATTCGCCCGCATGGAGCGTGAGCGGATGCGTGAGCGTTTCCGCTCCGCGAAAGCGTCCCTTAAAGAACAGGGTCGGTGGAGCGGTGAGAGTCACCTGTACGGGACGATGCCGGTGGAATTGCCGGGCGGTGGTGGCTGGATCCTCGGTTTGGATCCATACGCGGTCAAGATCCTGCATTCCCTATCCACTCTTGTGCGGGCGGAAAAGCAGGGGCTTACCGACCTGTGCAAGTGGCTGACGAAAAACAAGGTCGTCACCCCGCGAGACAGGCAAGCGCAGTTGACGGCGGAACGGCGGGGCGAAGACCCCGCCACCGTGGAACTCAAGGGCTATCAATGGCAAAGTGGCACGCTTGCCGCTTTGCTGGTGAATCCGGAGCTTGTCGAACTCGGCATTTTCGAGCCTGCCGAACAGGCTGAGATCGTGGCGGTGCTTGAGGAGAAGTCGCGCCGCAAAGCACGGGGCAGCAACCAGCCGTATCCGTTCTCGGGTGTCTTGGTGTGTCCGGAGTGCCTTGAGCCCTTGTGGCACCGTATCGCGGGCGACACGCGGACCCGCGCGGACGGAACCAAGGTCAGCTATGAGTACCGCTACTGGCGGTGTCCGACAGCTAAGCACGGTCCGTCCATCCGCGCGGAAGATGTGGAGCCGTTCGCCGAGAAATCTTTCTATGTGCTCTTTTCCATGGTTCCGGTCCGTGAACGGATGGTTCTGCCGACGACGAATCACGCTAACGAAATCGCGAAGCTGGAACGGGAACACGCGCGACTTATGGCGAAGGTGGCGCGGGCAGTGTCGGCGGGTGAGCGTCAGCGGATCATGGACGATGGGCAAAAGATTCTGAAAGATATCGACACACTTCGGGCGTTGCCGATTGACCCCGGGGGCGTGCAATGGGTTCCGACTGACCGGACGTGGCGGGAAGAACTGGAAACACTAACACCGGAAGAACGGCGCATTCGATGGCTTGACGTGGGCTTCTCGTTCGCGGCGCAGAAACGGCCCGATGGAAAAATGGTGATGGGATGGCATCTGCCGGAGGGTTGGCAGGATGCCATGCCGGAACTAGCCGAATTCATAGAAAATTACGTCACTGAAAACGGAATGATCGATATCACAAACTTGGTCAGTTAGCTGATTGCCTGACCATCATGTTTAGCTATCGGAATCGGCGGGTAGGAAACTGGTGGTAGCTGCCTGGTTTCAGATCAAGTGACCGGGCGGCTACCGCCTTTCTCGCAGATCACGTGCATGGGCGGTACCCGATCACCAGGTGACCTTGCCCAAGTTGCTGCCTGAGTGTCAGTTCGCCGAGTTGCGGACCCGGGGCGGCGGTGGGGGTGTCGTCCAAGATGGAGCCGAACGTCAGGTGACACGCGTCTACGACGCTGGTGATGTGGTCCGGCTCGAACTTCACGGCGCTGCCGGGAACCGACAGGCGCGTGACGTAGTCGCGGGGATTGGTGACCTCGGCGGCCAGTGCCAGGAACGCGCCCGGACAGTCCATCGCGTTCCGCGCAGTGGCGAACGCGTCCGCCGCCTGCGAACTGAAATGAAAGCAAAAGTCGGCGGCGGCACTGGTCCCGGATGCCGCTGCCTGTCGGCCGCCCGTGGCCTGATCGGACAGCCTGACGACCAAGTTCCATACCAGTGCGTTCGGGGTGCGCGGCAGAATCCGCGCGACCGCTTCCGCGTGCGCCGCGTTCAGTGCGTCCTGTGTCTGGCGGGTCTCTTCGGCCGCGTTCACGGCCAGCATGACCGAACCGGCCGTCACCATGGCCAGCCCGAGCGCCAGAGTCCCGAGCGTCTGCCAACGGCGGGTGCGGAGTCGCAGGTGGACGGCGGCGACCATCGCGGCAGCGAACAGGATCACCCCAGCGACCACGACCCACCACCACGGGTCCACATAGGTCAGCAGCCACACCGCGACCACGAGCAGCGGTACCGTCAGCCGCCACGCCAGCGGCACGCCGCGTCCGAGCAGCAGCATGACGACCATGCCGCCGACGCCGCCGAACAACCAGGGCCACATCTGCCAGCCTGACAACCACCACGCCGCCAGCGTCAAGAACAGCGCCAGCCCGAGCGCCGGATATCTGACGCCCCGTTCAACGGCAGCGCGCCGCCGCTCACGAGCGGCGGCGCGTTCGCCTGCCTCTGCCATCCGATCGAACAATGATCCTCCACCCATCTAGTCAGGATGCGCCCGGATCACCCGGGACGCCACCTATCAGTGCTGGTCACCGCGCTGCGAGCGGGTCAGGGCGTCGTATACGGCGTTGATCCTCTCGGCCAGCTCCGCGAAGTCGGAGCCCTCGACCAGCACCCACGTCGCGCCCTCTGGCGTCGTCTTGAGCATCACGCGCCCCACGTCGGGCCGATGACCCGCCGTCGACAGTGCGGAGCCGTCTACGCCCCTCTGGGCGCCCCCGGCGGTGGTGCCCTGTCTGCCGTCGCGGGCTGAGTCCGCATCTGTCTGATCCGCGTTCTGCGGGCCGTCGGCGTGGTCACCGTCCGGTGTGTCAGGTCGGCCGTCTGCGGTGCCGTGTCCGTCCTCGGATTTGTCGGCGTCGTGGTCATGGTCGCTGCCTTTCGAGCGGGTGTCTGCGGTCGCTGGTCGGGGGGAGTGGGGGAAGGCACCAAAGGTGGTGTCGAGTCCCCTGGTTTCGGGCGGTTTACGGGTCTTCGGTGGTGGCATTCCCCCGCCTCCCCCCGGGGTGTTCTCCCTGGTCAACCGAGGGATCTTGGTCGGGGGAGGCTAGGGGGAGAACTCCCCCGGTCTCTGGTGCTTCCCCCGTTGCCTCCCCGCGTGCCTGTCGGCGGGCGGCGGCCACGTCGTCGGCGTGGACGTACATCAGCCCGCGCACCTTGCGGAGCCGTTGCCCGTGATCGGTCAGCACTGCTTTCAGGTCGGCGAACGCCCACGGTTCGTACTCGTCCGCGTTGAACTCGGCAAGGCGGGTGAGCACGGTCTGTGTCCGCACCCGCTGTTCGCCGCCGAGCACGTGCGCAATGTCGGCGAGGTGGTCCACCGGAGCCGCCTCAATCTCGATTCGCTCCGCTGTTTCCACCGCCCGCCCGGCGTCCTCAATGGACGCCATAGCGCGGGCGATAACCGGTGTCACGTCGTCGGCCCCGTCCTCGAACGGCACATAGAACGTGCGCACCAACTCGAAAATCTCATCGGTGATGCCGACCGCGACACAGGTTCCCCGGTCAGTGTTGATCCGAAGATCTGTCGCGCGGATACCGGCCGCGTACTTCCCCGATCCGAGTAGCCCGTCGTTGGCGACCTGATCGGCCACCGAGAACGCCACACCACACGCGACGTTGCGCGTGATCTCCCTAGGAATGCTGTCCTTGGTGGGCGACTGCGTGGCCAGCAGGAGTACGACACCGTACTTGCGGCCGCGTTTGATCAGCCGCACCGCCATCTCCGCCGCCCGCTTTCCGAACTTGGGATGCTGGAACAACTCGTGACACTCATCGATCCCGACCACCAGCGGGTGCAACCCGAGGCTGCGCTTGTCGGCAAGCTTGCGTGAGACCTTCGGCGGCCGCCCGGGTTGTTCGCCGAGCGTCTTGCCGCGTCGCTCCATTTCGGTCAGCAAGTCCGCCAGCGCTTGTGTCGCTGCCTCGGCGACGGTGTCGTCCATTCCCATGCGGTAGCGGGATAACCGGGGTTCGAACGGAGCGAAGTCCGGAGACTCGCCCATCACGAACGCCCACAGTTCGGCGGTCGGGTCGAGTGCCGCGCCGAGCATGAGCGTGCGGAGCGCGGATGACTTGCCCTGTCCCGGGCGTCCGCCAATCAGCCAGTTGACCCCGATCAGCGGAGCGTTGATTACCGTGCCACGTTGGGAAAGCCCGAACGGAACGCCCTCGAAAATATCCGTCTGTCCTTCGTGGACCAGGGGCCAGTCGCCGGCGCCGCGGGCACCCTTGTCAGCGATCCACAGATCAAGGATTCCGTCCTCTTCTCCTTTGGTAGGCCAGGTTTCCAGCGCCGAGCGCCCGAGGTTCGCCGCCAACCTGGATCGGCGCGCGGCCACCATGTCGGCCGTGACACCCATCGGCAACCGGATCTGCGCGGCGGTGCCGTCGCCGTCCTTGCGGGCGGCCACCGTGTACACGAGTTCTCCGCCGTCGCGGTAGAACTTGTCCAGCGGAGCGATACCGAGGTGAGCCAACGCGCGGGAGATCATCCGTTCGTCAATCCACGAATCCGCGTCGTCCCGGTCCGGCTGCACGAGCCACCCTGCGCCCGGGGTCCGGTCGCGTCCCTCGAACGCGGCAGCGACCACGACCGCCAACGGCAGCACCCACAACACCACCGGCCCGAGGAACACCAGCACGGACCATGCCGCGTCGAGTCCGTTGTAGACCTCGGCCAGCCACGTCCACATGTCCGCCCGTTCCATGAACGCGGCCACCGCCCACAACACCGCCACCACCGGCGCGGCCACCCGCACCGCGATCACGAACCGTCGAACGGCGATACCGACCTTTGCCCACCGTGCCGTCGCGTCGGAACGGATCAACTCCTGCGCGGCGCGGCGTGCTTCCGCGTCGCCTGCCAGCCGTGCCCGCCGTGCGTCCGCCCGCAGGTCGGCGTACGTGGCCCACTGCCAGAATTTCAGCAGCCACCGCCACATGCCGCGCGCCACGAACCAGACCAGCCGCACCACATCGCGCGGAGCCTGCCGGACGCGGTAGGCGGCCAGAGACCGCGCCCGCACCACCGGCGCGGACTGCCACACCCGACGCAGCCACCGGCCGACACGGCGCCGCACCGTCCGCCGACGTGGCTGCGGCAACGTGTCATCCACCAACTCGCCGTCAAGGATCGGCCCGACGTGTTCGACGGCGCGCGACCCGGCACGCTCCACAGCGGACTTTCCCGGATCACTGGTCATGGCGCACCCCCTCGGCCACCTCGGCCGCCAGCGCGGCGGCCAGCCGGGACGACAGACCACGCGAACACCCGGTGGCTTCCCGCACCCATGCCGGAGTGATCTCCACCTCCGCCGACCACACGGCCCGCGCATCGGCCAGATAGTCGGCGAACAGTTTCCGCCGTTCCGGCCGCGCCACCTCGGCCACGGTCGCGGCCGGTTCGGCCACGGGCGGTTCATGAACCTGCGTGCGGTCCATGGACGTGGAGACCGCGACGTGAACCGCGTCGGTGAGCTTGTCCCGCAGGTCGGTGACCGCCTCGGCGGCCACGAACACCACCACCGGGGGCACCGAGTGCAGCACCACCCCAGCAGGTGACCCGGCCGCCCACGATGACCACGTGTTCATGACATACGTGGCCGCCAGCGTGAGCCACTTCGCCGCACGCACCCACCGTCCGGTGTGGACCTGGTACCGCGCGGTGATCTGTTCGGCCCGCAGGATGGCCAGCAGGACCAGACACACCGTCGGGTCCAGCAGCCATGCCGTCAGCCACGGCAGCGAACCCACCTCGGCGCCAGCGGCGGCGAACCACTGAACGTTCGCCGTCGTGAACGCCAACCCGAGTACGATCCCGGCCCAGCACAGGCGGTCAACCTGACGGCGGACACGCTCCACCCGCCACGCGATCACGTCCGGGTGGGACTGCCAGCGCCGAACCTCGGCGGCGTCGGCAGCGTCCCGCGCCATCCGATCAGCGTTCGTGGTCATCGTTGACCACCACCCCGACGCCTTATGGTCGGAGCGTCCAGTGTGGTCACCGTCAGCGCCCGCGTTAGGACATGGGCCGCGATCAGGTCCGGCACCGCCAGCACCACGAGCAGCAGCAGCGGGCTACCCGGGTGCGTGATCACCAGCCACTGAACGCCCACGAACGCGGCACCCGTGAACAGCACCCGTCCGGCCAGCGACACCACCCGGGCGCTAGCCCGTGCCGCGTCGGCCGCCGCCCGCGCCTTGCGGGCACTGGCCCGCCAGACCGTGAACAGCAACACCAGGACACCAGCCCCGGCCAGAATCTGCGTCGTCGACAGAGAGACCGTCATCGGACCTCACCACCCCGACGACGCAGCCACACCGGGAACAGTGCCCGCCGATCGGTATCCGGCAGCGCGCCCCACACACCGACCGTGTTCTCACCAGCCGTGCGCAAGTCCAGTTCCAAACACTCATCAACCACCGGGCACCCGGCACACATCCGTGCCGCCGTCGCCCTGTCCGTCTCACCCGCAGGAAAGTCACTCCGATCGAACGCCCACAAACACAGACCATCCCGGGACACCACAGCGGACAGCACCTCATCCGGCACTGCCGACAATCGATCAAGCCCGGCAGCCAACTCCGTGTATTCGTCCTCAGTCATCGCGCACCACCACCGAACACACGCCACAGTTCGGTGACGGGAACGACGAGCCGTGATCGGCGACGCTCAGCGCGGAGCGTGCCGACACGGATAGCACGGCACACACTGGACTCCGCGACACCGAGAATCCATGCGGCCTGACGGATCGAAAGAAACGCCGGAGAACCGGCACTTTGCATTGCGTTACTCATGATTATTGGATCCTTACTATCGGCTGCGACTCGCGGGATTGCGAGCCGCTGCCATCAAGTAAGGCGCCGAGGCAGCAAAACAACTATGTCAACGCTGAAATAAACTATTCCACCCTGGAATAGATGCAGGTCGGCAGCGCGCAAATTTGATCGAGTATTCCGACAAGGAATATAAAGCTACCTAAATATTCTCGGCGGGAATGTTCCCGTTTGCGGGACGCTTGACCTCTGCGAGCAGGTCGCGGAAGTCCCTGCCTGCACCATTTCCGTAGGTCGCTAGCTCGTCTTCCAGTTCAGTCGAGACCATCAGCAACGTTGGACGACTCTGGCGGCCACTGCGGAGCGCCTGAATTCCCAGCCCCGCCGCTTCCTCGACCTCACCGCGCCTTGCCGCAATGACTGCGAGAGTCAACTCAGCTTCGGCGATACGCATGGGGGACAACTGTTCCCCTTCGGGGCTAACGCCCCGACGAATAACTTCTTCTGCGTTCCGCTGCGCGAGTTGGTCCTCGCCTACAATCCGATAGGTATCCATTGCGTAGAAATCCCACTTGTCGGGATCGACCACGAAATGATTGTCTGGACGCTCTGGAAAAGGAAGCTGATCCAAGAGGGTGCTGCCAGCGTCCAACGCTTGGCGAACCTCATCAGGCTTTCCCATGCGCGCATAGGCTTTCGCCTGTTGGCCGTAAAGCTGCACGGCGACAGAGTGAGAGGGTGCCGCCAAAATGCCTTCCTCGGCTGCCGCTATTACGGCACGGAAGTTCCCGGCAGTAAGGTGGAACCATGCGCGCATTTCATGCGCCCAGCCAACAATTCCCTGGTCTCCGGATTCCTCGCCTAAGGTCATTGCCATGCGACGCGTTGCCTCCGCCGCGTTGCGGTCACCTGTGTCATATTCGAGGCAACCAACGAGCAACGCCAGCATTCCAGCCTTTTGAAGAACCTCACGGTGCTGCGCCAGCGATAGACGGCTTTCAAGCAGTGTCGTCATCTTGCCTAGCCACTCTTTGCCTTCAACCATCAGGGTGCGCGCGTCCTTGTGTGGGTAGTCGCAGCACAATTGCTCCACGGTAATGCTTACCGCATCGATAGTTGACGGATTAATGGCGGATGCTCGCAACCGTCGCAGTAGTTCGAGCGTGTCCATTCCGGTGTTAACAACTAAGAGTTCGTCGCGCTCACTGGCTGGAGTGATTAGTTTCTTTGATTCCGCGGTTTGTGGAAATGCTAAGCGGCTCTGCCCGGGGAAGTCGAACCAAAGAAGGTGCTGCGGCAGATGCAGTTTTTTGGCATAGCTGCGGAGAGAGTCGAGGTTTTGTTCTGGCTTTCCGTTCTCAAGCTTGCTTACCTGAGCTTGAGTGAGTCCTAGCCAGCGCCCTAGCAGCTCCTGATTGAGAGCCTTGCCGAACAACTGACGGTGACGCGGATGGTTTCGGTAAGCCTTAAAAACTTTTCCAATGTGCTGACTGGCAAACGCTGCCCGAAACTCGTCAGTTTGGAAGAACTCGTTTCGCAATTGCGCCGGGGGAGTTTTGAGTTGGTCGCGCTGCTCTCTAAGGCACTTACTGCACATTCGGGCCGTGTTGTCGGCCGCCAGCAAAGTCCCGCACGCCGGGCAGCTCCGTGACCCGCCAGGTGTACTCATGCGGTCCCCCTTGCCGAGGTTCGGGCCGATCAGCCTTGACCAGCGTAGCTAGGCACTCTCAGACCAGCCTACCTAGCGCTACGTGCCATCACCACCGTGTGAAGCTCACACTACCGAGATCGACCTCCTACCTGCGGATATGCCGGATCTGGCATGGCGCATGCCCAGGTCGATATAGACCGCCGCGCCGCTCCAGCCGAGCGTAGGTCGGGCAAGCCCAAACGGGGCTCTGAACGGCTTCACCCGACCGAAACGGTGACATGGACGCATTGGTTGTCACGGCGTCGCTTTCTTCTGGCGTCGGCCGAGTCACGCGCGGAATGACTGCATCCGTTGCGCTTGTCGAAGAGATATTGACGATTGAACACATCTCTTCTGAGACGACGCTCTCAATCGGTGAAGCCGAGTTCTATGCAAGTAAGGAGGGGCCGTTTCCAAACCATCAGTTTAGAGTTACCGCCCGTCCGTCGATCGGCTTTGCGGCTTTGAACTACATGGACAACGACGACGGAGAAATGCCGATCGCAAACTCGTTCAACCCAAGGCGACCGCTTCCCGAGGTCAATCTGATATTTAACGGCGCTGTAGGTTCGGTGTTTCCGCGATCGGCGGCAATTCTGATTTCAGATGCACGTAGCGCGTTGCTGGAATGGCTGGGGACGAGAAAGAGGCCCACCTGCATTCCGTGGCGACCATACGACCAGTACTAAGGGAATACAACAGGAGTAGATCCGTGAGTGATGAACTACGTCCCGGACATGTCGGAGGACTGTTCGTTAGCTGGCACAGGAGTCAGCACGATGGGCTAGACCACGCACTCACGGATGAAGAAATGAGACACGGACGCGAGATTGGTTCACGTGGCCAATATGAATCACTGTGCGGACATGTAGTGCTGGTTGTGTCGATGCTTATTCCACCCGGGAACCCTTGTTTGAATTGTCGCACAGTTTTATGCGCGAGAACCACCCTGCCAACATTTGAGCAACGGATGCGGCAGCCTACGCGCCACCGTAAAAGCACCGGGTTCTTTGCAGCTTTCGGTGTCGATTCCGGACGTCATCATGCTTTGAAGGGTTCTTAATGGATATCGCACTGCTCTTTGCTCGTCCGCGCGCCGGAACGATGGGAGAGTCTCGCAGGTTGGTGCACCTATTTCGGGCACCTTCTGATGGTGTACAGCCGGAACGAATGGAGGCGCTATGCGGAGAAGAATTCGGCCCCGGAGTCCTTCAGTTGCTTGAAGCTCCCTGCGGAATGCCCTGCTTCGGCTGCTTACAGAAAACTCCAGCGAGCGATCCCGCTAATAGTCTGCCTGAACTTACCGTCTAGTCGTGGGGGTTGCACGCATGTTCACTTTCGCCTCTGATTTCGATTTTTTCTTCTGTACGCTAGTCCTGTGGATTCTTGGGTTTATAGATTTTACTCAGCGCCTTTATCGATATCTTTCTAGCTCGATGCCGTGGCAGTGGTTTCAAGGGCATACCAAGGGGCGCGCTGTCGTCCTGTCCATTGCTGTCGGGTTAGTTTGGCCTGTCGTGGTCATATTGAAGCAGCTTGAAAACGTTCCGTTTGTCATGAAGTTTGCTGAATCAGTGGCACTTCCGCGCTCGATGAGGCGCCGAAAGAGTGATAATGCCGCCCGTAAATAGTGGACCAGAAATCAGTGTCGACCTAGATATGCCGAACACGGACGATGGCCGATACGTTCCCCTTGGTGTCATGTTGTCTAGGGTTCGACTATGGCGCCGGTGGTCGAGAGATAAGACCGCACGTAAGGCGGGAATGAAATATCAGACTCTCAGCAGGTATGAGACCGGCGAAAGAGTTCCGACGAAGGTTTCAGCGATCATGCGACTAGCCGACGCCTTGGGAATGCCACGGCAACAACTTTTCAATTGGGTCGTCAATGAAATCGAACACCGCGAGAAGCTGCGGAACTTAGGCCACGCAGATACCTGTTCGCATGCTGCCGTTAAAGTCACCGCTCCCGTCGTGGTCACGCGCGGGAACTAGCGGAATCCAAGGTGGGGAGCGGTCACTCACAATCCAGCTGCGATGAACCACCTGCGGTGAGCATGAGCGCCAGAGTTGAGCCGCCCACCCCTTGAGGCGCGCAGGGGTGGGCGGCTCCTCGTATGTGGGGCCTGTCGGAGCTAAGCGGTATGCTGTTGTTGGTTGACCAAGACGGTGGCTGACCGTCCTTACCACTCACGAGCCGCTACCGTTCGCTTCATGGTGCTGCACAAGGGAACCGCTCCCGATCCTGAGCGCAAGACCGGAACCAACCCCTTGCACGCCGGCGCGTATCCCGCGCTCGCCGCGCAAATCCGCCTCCCGCACGACAGCCTCGCCGAAGACCCGCTCCCGCCCGACACCGCGCTCCAGCTGGTGCGCGACGAGCTGATGCTCGACGGGAACGCCCGGCTCAATCTCGCCACGTTCGTCACCACGTGGATGGAGCCGCAGGCCCGCGAGCTGATGGCCGACTGCGTCGACAAGAACATGATCGACAAGGACGAGTACCCGCAGACCGCGGAACTCGAGCGGCGCTGCGTGAACATCCTCGCCGATCTGTGGCACGCGCCCGATCCCGCCGCGATCATGGGCTGCTCCACCACCGGTTCGTCGGAAGCCTGCATGCTCGCCGGGATGGCGATGAAACGCCGCTGGTCGAAACTGGGCCGCACCGGGAAGCCGAATCTGGTGATGGGCGCGAACGTCCAGGTCTGCTGGGAGAAGTTCTGCGAATACTGGGAGGTCGAGCCGCGGCTGGTGCCGATGGACGGCGACCGGTTCCACCTCACCGCCGACGAGGCGGTCGCCCGCTGCGACGAGAACACGATCGGCGTCGTCGCGATCCTCGGATCCACCTTCGACGGCAGTTACGAGCCGGTCGCCGAGATCGCTGCCGCGCTCGACGGCTTGCAGGAACGCTCCGGCTGGGACATTCCGGTGCACGTCGACGGCGCTTCGGGCGCGATGATCGCGCCGTTCCTCGACCCGGAGCTGAGCTGGGACTTCCGCCTGCCGCGGGTGGCGTCGATCAACACCTCCGGGCACAAGTACGGCCTGGTCTACCCCGGCGTCGGCTGGGTGGTGTGGCGCGACAAGCAGGCGTTGCCGGAGGAACTCGTCTTCAACGTCAACTACCTCGGTGGCGACATGCCGACTTTCGCGCTGAACTTCTCCCGCCCCGGCGCCGAAGTGGCCGCGCAGTACTACACGTTCGTCCGGCTCGGCCGCGAAGGTTTCCGTGCCGTGCAACAGGCTTCGCGTGACGTCGCGACCCAGCTGGCGGACGGCATCGCCGGGCTCGGCCCGTTCGAACTGCTGACGCGCGGCGACCAGCTGCCCGTGTTCGCCTTCACGACGAAGGCGGACGTCGAGGGCTTCGACGTCTTCGACGTGTCGCGCCGGCTTCGCGAGCGTGGCTGGCTCGTCCCGGCGTACACGTTCCCGGAGAACCGGACCGACCTCGCGGTGCTGAGGATCGTGGTGCGCAACGGTTTCACGCACGACCTCGCCGATCTGCTGCTCGCCGACCTCCGGCGCCTGCTGCCCGAGCTCGAACACGGCCCGCGACAGCGGACCGCGTTCCATCACTGAGCCGGGTGCCCTGCGTCACGCCGGATTTCCCCGCGCTCTACCGGCGCGTAACGTCGTGGGGTATGGGAGTCGCCGGAGACGAACGTCGTGCGTTGAGCGAGCTTTTCGAAGAGGTCGGCCCGGACGCGCCGACCCTGTGCACGGGCTGGAAGACGCGGGATCTCGCGGCGCACCTGCTGGTCCGCGAGCGGCGGCCCGACGCGGCGCCCGGCATCCTGGTCCCGGCGCTGGCTTCGTACACGCAGCGCGTGCAGGATTCCTACGCCGCGCGGCCGTGGTCCGAGGTCGTCGGCAAGGTCCGATCCGGTCCCGCCTGGTTCTGGCCGACGTCGATCGGCGCGGTCGACGAGCTGGCGAACAGCGCGGAGTTCCTGATCCACCACGAAGACGTCCGCCGAGGCCGGCCCGGCTGGGAACCGCGTCCGGCCGACTCCGCGCGGGACGCGGCGGCGTGGAAGTCGGCCAAGCAGGCCTCGAAGCTGAACCTGCGGAAATCACCGGTCGGCGTGATCTTGAAGACCCCCGAGGGCCGCGAAGCGCGGGTGAAGGAAGGCCCGGACACGGTGACCGTGATCGGCGCGCCGATCGAGCTGCTGCTGTTCGTCTTCGGCCGCGACGCCGCCCGTCTCACCTTCGAGGGTGACGCCTACGCGGTGGACAGGCTCCGGAAGCACGACCGCGGCCTTTAGAGTTCCGGCCATGCCGATGATCAGTGTTTCGATGTTCCCCGGCCGCACGGCCGAGCAGAAGCAGGCCCTCGTCCGCGAGGTGACCGACGCCTTCGTCCGCACCTGCGGCGGCAAGGCCGAAGGCGTCTGGGTGACGATCAACGAGATTCCCGCCGAACACTGGGCGTCCGGCGGGACTCTCTTCTCCGAGCGCTGACCCGCTCGCCGGGGTCAGCGAAGCCCGACCGCCCGCTGCGCGAAGAACACCTCGATCGCGGTCTGCTTGATCGTCTCGGCGATCACCAGCGATCCGTGGCCCGCGTCGAACCGGTAGAACTCGAACGGGATCTCCCGCTTCGCGAGCCTGTCGAGGTAGTTCTCGACCTGCCGGATCGGGCAGCGCGGGTCGTTGTCCCCGGCGAGCACCAGCACCGGCGCCGTCACGGCTTCGACGTAGGTGATCGGCGAGCATTCCCGGTACACCGCCGGCACCGTCTCCGGCGAACCGCCGAACAGTGCCCTGTCGAACGAGCGGAGCTGCTCCATCTCGTCCTCGTACGCGGCGACGTAGTCCGCGACAGGCACTCCGGCGATCCCCGCCGCCCAGCGCGCCGGCTGGGTGCCCAAGGCCAGCAGGCTCAGGTACCCGCCCCACGAAGCGCCGTTCACCACGCACTTCTCCGGGTCGGAGAGTCCACTTTGGACCGCCCAGTCGTGCACGGCGGCGACGTCTTCGAGTTCGGTGAGGCCCGGACGGCCTTCGATGGCGTCACGCCAGGCCGAGCCGTAGCCGGTCGAGCCGCGGTAGTTGACCTCGACGACGGCGAATCCCGCGTCGAGCCACACCGCGCGGTACGCGGAGAAGCGGTCCTCGTCGGCCGCATGCGGCCCGCCGTGCAAGGAGAAGACCGTCGGGAGCGGCCCCTCCGGCGCGTCGGCCGGGCGAGAGACGAGCGCGTGGATCTGCCCGCCGATCCCGTCGACGAACGCGTCGGTGACCGGTACGGACTCCGGGGCGCGCTCGCCCGGCGGTTCGAGAAGCACCGAGTCTTCGCCGTCCGCCGTCCGCGCGCGCACGGCCGTCGGCCGCGCGGCACTGGACCACGAGTACTCGACGGTGCCGTCGGGCCGCACTCCCGCCCCGCCGATCCGCCCGGGCGGGGTGTCCAAAGAGGACAATTCGCCACTGGCGAGGTCGTAACGGTGCAGGGAACTGCGGCCCTGGTGGAAGTGGACGACCAGCAGCGCCCGCGCGTCCTGATACCAGCCGGCGACCACCTCGCCGGGCAGGTCCAGCTCGATCTCCTGTTCGGTGTCCGCGGCGGTGTCCCAGATCAGCAGTTCTTCGCGACCGCGCCGCTCGTGCAGGACCAGCAACCGCTGATCGCCCACGACCGGGGAGAACTCTAGCGCGCCGAGGCCCTTGCCCTCGCCGTCCCATTTGTCGGCGACCGTCGTGAAGCCGTCGGTCGACAGGACGCGCAGCGCGGGGTGCCGTGAATCACCGTGCTCGGAGTGGGAGATGACGAGCAGCGACTCGTCGCGGGACAGCGAGGCGATCCCGGCGTCGTCCTCGTGTTTGTAGAAGGACGTGGTTTCGCCGTCGATATGGGCGAAAAGTTCGGTTCCGTCGTCGGTCGAGACGCCCACGGCGACCAGCTTGGTGCCGATCTCGAGCCCGGCGGGGTAGCCGTCGTGGACGTCCGGCACCGCGCGTTCCGCGGCGGCCCCCGGCGCGAACGGCTCGCGGACCCAGGAGCCGAACTCGTCGCCGTCGGTGTCGTTGAACCACCAGATCCAGCGGCCGTCGGGGGACGGGGTCGCGTGCATGGTGCCGTTGGGCCGATCGGTGACGCGGCGGTGCTCGCCGGTCGACCGGTCCCAGGAGTAGACCTCCCACACGCCGCTGGCGTTGGAGACGTAGACGTTCGCGTCCGGGGCGTCGATGGCCCATTCGGGCACCGAGATGCGCGGCGCGCGGAAGCGGGCCCGCCACCTGGCCTCGGCTTCGGCGTCGTCGAACAGGCGGTCCGGGACCACCGCGGTCGGATATTCATTGCCTGGCTGCGTGCTCACCCCTCGATCCTGCCACTGGAGAGCCGTACTGTGTGCGGGGTGCTGGAGGGAAACGCGCCGCGCGCCGCGGTGTCCGCGCGGTTCGCGCGTCAGGCGGTCGAGCGGGCCGTGTTCGCGCAACCGCTGTTCGGGCCGGGGATGGGGTGCGTCGACGTCGGCTGCGGGCCGGGTTCGATCACCCTGGGTATCGACGACGGGCACAGAAAGTCCACAGTGGACTTTCTGGTGGCGGAGGCGTGCGCCCTGCCGTTCGCCGAGGCGTCGGTGGACGTGGTCTTCGCGCACGCCGTCTTCGAGCACCTGAAGGAACCGGGTGCCGCGCTGGCGGAGCTCCGGCGAGTTTTGAAGCCCGGCGGCACGCTCGCACTGTCCACATCGGACTGGAGCCGGGCGCGGCTGCGGCCGAAGACGGCGAACGTCGACGCTGCCCTCCGCGGCCACTACCTGCTGTGGCGCCGCGCCGGCGGCGACCCGTTCGCCGGACGCTCGCTGCCCGCCGCCGTCACGGCCGCCGGTTTCACCGACGTGCGAACGAAAATCCGCTACCGCACGGACATGACGTACCGGGCGCTGGCGACGTCCGTCGAGGCACGTCTGGTGACGGCGCTGGAAACCGCGACGACCCCGGACCGTGACCAGCTCGCTTCGGCCGCCCGCTCGGCCTGGTCGTGGGCGCGCTCGGGGGACGGGGATTTCGCGCAGTGCTGGACCGAGCTGCTCGCGACCCGCTGACCGCTCTTCGGCTTCTCCGGTCGCTTCGGCTCCTCCGCCGCTCGCTCCGCCTCCGCTCACTCTCCGGTTGCTTGCGCCCTTCCGCCGGTGTCCCCAATGTCGCATTGGAGACGCTCAGTGTCTCCAATGCGACATTGGGAACCCCTCGGCGCCGACGCACCCTTCGGTTGTCCACACCCACCCACCGTTGTGGACAACCACCCCCACCACCCCCGCTTTCGCCCGGTCCCGACGCCCCTCGGCGATACGCTGGACCCGGGGTCGCCCCCCTGGGAGTGGCGGGGGCTGCCCGGTGGACGGCGGTTGGCTGGAGGCGGCGGGAGCCGCCTGATGCGAGGGGGCCGACCGGTGGCGAGGACTGGCCGGTGCGCGGCGGCTGGTTTGTAGCGGTGGCTGGCCGATGGCGGCGGCTGACCGATGGGGCTGGCCGGGGCTGCGACATGCAACGGCAAGAGTTTCGCGAAGGCGCCCCAGGCGGGCACGGCCGCCGACCGGTGTGCGAGGGCTACCCGGTCCGCGGCGGCATACGCGTCCGGTCGGCTCGTTGCGACGGGATCCCATGTCCTGAAGGGCGCCTTCGGGACGTTGAGCGTCCCAAAGGTGCCCTTCAGGACCTACGGAGCCGGACACCCAAGGCCCACAAAGCGAAAGAGCCTCGCTCACCAAAGTGAGCAAGGCTCTTTCGATTCAACGTCGGGGTGGCGGGATTCGAACCCACGACCTCCTCGACCCGAACGAGGCACGCTACCAAGCTGCGCCACACCCCGGGGTACTGCTTAACGGGTCGTGGAGAAGTCTAGCGGACGGTGTTCCGGGCTTTGCGGGGGGCCGCGTTCCGGCGATTGTCGCTGGTCGTACCCCGTGGGACGAGGGTCAGCAGGCTCGCCTCGGGCGGGCACGCGAAGCGGACGGGAGCATACGGCGAAGTGCCCAGCCCGGCGGAAACGTGAAGCCACATCTGGGCGCCCCAGCGGGACGCGCCGCGCGCGCGGGTGCGGTCGAGTTCGCAGTTGGTGACGAGCGCGCCGTAGCCGGGGACGCGGAGTTGCCCGCCGTGGGTGTGCCCGGCGAGGACGAGGTCGTAGCCGTCGCCGGCGAATTCGTCGAGGACGCGGGGCTCCGGCGAGTGCGTGACGCCGATGCGTACGGCGGCCGCGGTGTCCACCGGGCCGGCGATGTCGGCGTAGCGGTCGCGGTGGAGGTGCGCGTCGTCGACGCCGGCCGTGAACACGTATTGGTCGGCGACCTCGATGGTGCGGCGGACGTGCGTGAGGTCGTGCCAGCCGTGCTCGACGAAGGCTGCACGAAGGTCGCGCCACGGCAGGTGCTCGCCGTGGATGCGCTTCTTCTTGCCCTTCGGCATGAGGTAGCGCGCGGGGTTCTTCGGCTTCGGCGCGTAGTAGTCGTTGCTGCCGAAGATGAACACGCCGGGCCGGTCGAGCAGGGGGCCGAGAGCACGCAGCACCGAGGGGACGGCCTGATGATGTGACAGGTTGTCACCGGTGTTGACGACCAGGTCCGGTTCGAGTTCGTCGAGCGCCGCTACCCAGCGTTGCTTGCTCACGTGACCGGGCAGCATGTGCAGGTCCGAGATGTGGAGGATCGTGAAGGGCTTCGCCCCTGCCGCGAGGACCGGGAGCTCCGCGGTGCGAAGCGTCCACCGGCGCCTTTCGATACCGACCGCGTAACCGAGGGTCGCGGCTCCCAGGGCGGCGGTTCCCACGGCCAAGCGCCGTACCGTCGCCCCCGAAGTGCTTTTGTTACTGAGCGTGCTCACAATGTCCAGTTTACGTGCTCTTCGGTGGTGATCGTTCGCCCCCATTCCGGCGATCTCGGTAAATCGCTGGAATGGCCTCTTTTCTTCACTTTCCGTGGTCGGCGTGGGGTGTCACGATCGACCGGCACGATCCCGTCGACCGCTGTTCCCCGTTAGGCCGCCACGTGCTCACTCAAAGTTAGAGACGCGTGACTCATCGTGATTTACGCTGGTGAACGTGGTCAGCGTCCGCCGCCCGTGTACTTCGGGTCCGGCTGCGGCAGCGGCAGCGCTTCCTGGCCTTCGAGGATCTTCGACATCGCCCCGAACCAGGTCTGCGCCGGCGTCTTCCCGCCGAACATGTTTTCGCAGCCGCGGGTGGTCACGTTACCCGGCCCGAGGTAGCAGAGGCCGCCGTTTCCACCCTTCGGACGGAACACCATCGCCGCGCCGGCGAGCTGCGGAGTGGCCCCGAGGTACGTTCCCGAGCCGTTGCTCTGGGTGGTGCCGGTCTTGCCCATCACCGGCCGGTTCCACTTGGCGCCGCTCGCGGCGCCGGCCGACGTCCCGCCGGGCTGGCTGTCCCGGCTCATGCCGACCGCGAGAGTGTTGGCGAGGCCTTCGGGCACCACCTGCTCGCAGGCGGCTTCCTTGATGGGCACCGGCTTTCCGTCCCGGTCGGTGACGCCGGAAAGCGGGGTCGGCGGGCACCAGACGCCGCCGCTCATGATCGTGGCGCCGACGTTCGCCAGTTCCAGGCCGCTCAACGGAGCCGGGCCGAGCGTGAACGACGCGTTTCCGGGCCAGCCGGGCCTCGGGCCGAAGGCCTGCAGCTGGCTGGTGTTGGCGCCGGGGTTGTCGGACTTCGGATCCACCGCCCCACCGCCGAGGTTGCTGGCCATGGTGTCGCGCATGCCGAGTTTGCGCGCCATCTCGACGATCGGTCCCGTGCTCCCGATCTTCTCTTCGAGGGCCACGAACGCCGTGTTCGGCGAAGTCGCCAGCGCCTGCTGCAGGGACATGGTCCCGCCCGCCGGGTTGTAGTCACCCGCGTTGCCGAGGCAGTACCAGCGGGAGCGCAACGGCGGCCCGGTCGGGGCGCACCTGGGGCCACCACCCGCGAACACGTGCGAGGTGTAGAAGTCCGGCACTGGCAGAGGAGAGTTGATCCCGGCGACACCGGCTTCCAACGCCGCGGCGGCGGTGAAGACCTTGTACGCCGACCCGGCGCCACCGGTGTTGTAGACGCCGGAAGGCAACGCGAACGTCGTCTGCCCCTGGTCTTCGTGGAGCCCGTAGTCACGGTTCGCCGCCAGTGCCACGACTTCGTGCCGTTGCTTGCCCGGCTTCACCAGCGAGAGCGTGTTCGCGACGTTGTCCTGGGTCTTCTTCACCTGGGCTTCGGCCGACATCTTGGCCTCGTGGTTCGCCCGTTCGTCCAAAGTGGTCTTGATCCGGTAGCCGCCGGTGTAGAGGTCGTCCTTCGTCATCCCCGACTTGAGGAGGTAGTCCTCGACGTACTGGCAGAAGAAACCGTTCTCCGGACCGGCGCCGGTGCAGTTCGAGGCGGGCTTCTGCGGGCCGCCTTCGACGACGCCGAGCGGCTCGGCCTTGAAGCGTTCCGCGTCCACCTTCGCGAGCTTCTGGTTGTCGACCATGCGGTCCAGCACCAGGTTCCGGCGCTCGGTCGCCTTCGCGGGGTTCTTCCACGGGTCGTTGACGATCGGGTTGTTCACCAGACCGGCCAGCAGCGCCGCCTGCGGCACAGTGAGCTTCTCGACGGGCGTGTTGAAGTACGCGTTCGCGGCCGCGCCGACGCCGTAGATCTCGCGCGAGAACTCGACCACGTTCAGGTAGCCGGTCAGGATCTGCATCTTGTTCAGCTTGGTTTCGAGCTGGATCGCGATCCGGGCTTCCTTCAGCTTCCGGGCGACCGACTGCTCCTGTGCGCGCTTCTGCCCCGGCTTGTCGTCCCGGTAGACGACGTTGATCAGATAGTTCTTGACGTACTGCTGGGTCAGCGTCGACGCGCCCTGCGTGTCCCCGCCGGTGCTGTTGCTGACCGCGGCGCGCAGCGTGCCCTTCCAGTCCACCCCGTTGTGCTCGTAGAAGCGCTTGTCCTCGACCGAGATCAGCGCCCACTTCATGGCGTCGTTGATCTGTGTCTCGGTGGTCGGGATGCGGTATTGCTTGTACAGCGTCGCGATCTGCTTGCCGGTGTTGTCGGTGATCGTCGTCACCAACGGCGGCGGGATGTCCGCCAAGTCCGAAGATGTCTTGTCGACGGTCTCGCTCGCCTGGTTCGACAGCACCCCCGCGGCACCCGCCACCGGGAACAACATCCCCGCGACCAGCACCCCCGCGAGCACACACAGGCCAATGAGCTTCAGCAGACCGTCTGTTTTGCGCACGCGGACCAGGGTACGCGGATCCCGTTAGCCCACCGTGACGTCACCTCGCTGTCAGTGGATATTCGGTCACGAAATCGACCCCATGCGGTGACGTTAGGTAACGGCAGGCATTCTAGGGCTTGGCGGGGGGAACCGAGGGCCCCTACAGTCCGTCAACGTCTCACGTATGAAAAAGCCGACAGACGGGTGAGTGCGAGCGGCAGTCGCATTCGGCCGAACGGAGGCACCGGCACCGGGGAGGTGTCGGCTCAACCGACGTGAGCACACAGGGAGACACGCTCATGGGGGCAGGAGCGCAGGCTTTTCGTCCCCCCGTGGTGTGTCGAACACCAGGGTAGGGAGCTGGGGGTATGGAAACCAACCAGTCGAGCTGGCGAGTCAATGCGTCGTGCCGCGACACCGATCCGGACGGTTTGTTCGTCCGGGGGGCGGAACAGAACCGGGCCAAGGCGGTCTGCCTCGGTTGCCCGGTCAGGACGGAGTGCCTCGCCGAAGCGCTCGATGGCCGGATCAACTTCGGCATCTGGGGAGGTATGACCGAACGGGAACGGCGGGCGCTGCTGCGGCGGCGGCCGGACGTTTCCAGCTGGGCGGACCTGCTTGAAGCGGCGAAGCGCAGTTTCACCGGGATCGACGAAGAGGAAGACGTCCGCGTCCGAGTCTCGTGATCATGGTTTCGTGAAAAGGCCCCTTCCCTGAGTCCAAGGTAGGGAAGGGGCCCTTCACGGAGATTCAGGACTGGGTGGCGAGCCTGGTCCCGATGTCGCGCAGGCCTTCGAGATCGTGCACGTCACTGGGTAGCGCGGGCACCCGCACCAGTGGGACCTCGGGATGCGCCCGCGTGAACCTGGCGAGCAGCCGCGTCTCTCGATCGGCCAGCGCGACCCGGTCCGCGTGCAGGCGAAGGACGGCTTCGGCCAGCGGAGCGCCGGTCTCGCCCTTCGCGAGCTGCTCGGCGGCCGCGATGGCTTCGGCGCTGGACAACGGCGCCAGCACCGGATGCGTCCGGTTCGCGACCAGGCCGGCCATCGGCATGCTCTCCTCCGAGAGCCGCTCCACGAAGTAGGACGCCTCGCGCAGCGCGTCCGGCTCCGGCGCGGCCACCACCAGGAACGACGTACCGCCGGACCGCAGCAGCTCGGAGGTCTTGCGCGCGCGTTCGCGGAAACCGCCGAACATGCTGTCGAAGGCCTGCATGAACGCCGAAGCGTCGGTCAGCAGCTGGCCGCCGATGATCGTCGAGACCGCCTTTGCGAACATCGAGAACCCGGCGTTGACGACCTTGCGCAGGCCCCAGCCGCCCGCTTTGGCCGGGCCGGTGAGCAGCCGGATCATCCGGCCGTCGAGCGCGCTCGAAAGCCGTGTCGGCGCGTCGAGGAAGTCCAGCGCGGACCGGCTCGGCGGCGTGTCGACGACGATCAGATCCCATTCGTCGGTGGCCGCGAGCTGCCCCAGCTTCTCCATCGCCATGTACTCCTGCGTGCCGGAGAACGACGTGGAAATGGTCTGGTAGAAGGGGTTCTGCAGCAGCTGCTCGGCGCGTTCCGGGCCGGCGTGCACGCGCACCATGTCGTCGAAGGTGCGGCGCATGTCGAGCATCATCGCCCAGAGTTCGCCCTTGGGCTCGAAGCCTTCGACCTGCACCTGCTTCGGGTGGTTGCCCAGTTCGCGCAGGCCGAGCGCCTGCGCCAGCCGCCGCGCCGGGTCGATGGTGAGCACCACCGTCTGCCGTCCGCGTTCGGCCGCGCGCAACGCCAGCGCCGCCGCGGTGGTCGTCTTGCCGACCCCGCCGGACCCGCAGCACACGATGACCCGGCTTTCCGGATCGTCGATCAGCTTGTCGACCTCCAGGATGTCCGACATCAGCGCACCCCCTGCTCGGTCAGCGCTTCGGCGAGGTCGTAGAGCGCCGCGACGTCGACGCCGTCGGTCAGGTCCGGCAGTTCGAGGCCGGGCAAGTCCGCTTCGGCCAGTTGCTCGCGGGCGCGCTGCTCGGCCGCGACCCGTACGGCGTGCTCGACGGTCTCCTCGACCAGCGCGTCGAGGGTGCTTTCGGGCAGATCGAGACCGGCCGACGCGAGCCCGGCGCGGACGCGCGAGGCGTCGACGCGGCCGTCCGCGGCGGCGGTCACCGAACGGGCGGGCAGCCGCGGCGGGCGGACCCGGTTGACCAGGACCGCGCCGGGGCGAAGGTCGGCGCCGTCGAGCTCGGCGACGGCTTCGACGGTCTCCCGCACCGGCATCTCTTCCAGCAGCGTCACCAGGTGGACCGCGGTCTCACCGGAGTGCAGCAGGCGCACGACCCCGTCGGCCTGGCCGCGGATCGGGCCGGTCTTGGCGAGATCGGTCAGCGCCTTGGTGACGTCGAGGAATTTCACGACCCGGCCGGTGGGCGGCGAGTCGACGACGACGGCGTCGTAGGTGTGGCGGCCGTCCGATTCGGTGCGGCCGACGCATTCCTTGATCTTCCCGGTGAGCAGGACGTCGCGGAGACCCGGCGCGAGCGTGGTCGCGAACTCGATCGCGCCCATCCGGCGCAGCGTCCGCCCGGCGAAGCCGAGGTTGTAGAACATCTCGAAGTATTCGAGGAGCGCGGCCTCGACGTCGATGTGCAGGGCGCGCAGTTCGCCGCCGCCGGGAACGGCCGCGATGCGCTGCTCGGCGTACGGCAGCGGCTCGGTGTCGAAGAGCTGGGCGATGCCCTGGCGGCCTTCGACCTCGATCAGCAGCACCCGGCGCCCGCCTTTGGCGAGCGCGAGGCCGAGGGAGGCGGCGAGCGTGGTCTTGCCCGTCCCGCCCTTACCGGTGACGAAATGCAGCCTGGCTCTCGCGAGTTCGTCGGTCCAGCCGGCAAGGGATGTGCTCACCGGTCCCACCCTAATTGAGCGGTCAGCTCGCCAGCATCATGACGCCGAGCGCGGCCACGATGAGTCCCAGAAGACTCCAGGTCAGGACGCCGGGCAGCACCGTGAGCATCACCACACCGAGCAGCAGGAGGACGACGAAGGCCACCGCGCCGGTGATCGCGACCGTCCCCGAGCGGTCCGTGCGGTCCCGTGCCTTGGCCATCAGGACCAGCACCAGCGGCAGCCCGGCCGCGGCGAACAGGACGGTCGCGACCACACGCCAGGTCTCCACGGGCCCACCGTATCGCCGCCGAACGCGCGTGAAGGCCCCCTTCCCTCGGCTCAGCCGAGGGAAGGGGGCCTTCACGCGCTTCGGTCAGCTCCCGATGGGGGTGGCGGGCACGCAGGGGACCGGCTTCGCGTGCGCCGGGTCCAGCGCGTTGAGGACGTGCCCGGCCGCGTTCTTGTCGGCGGCGACGCCCGCGTGCTCGGCCAGGTCCAGCACACAGCCGTCCTGAAGCACGATGTTCTTCACGTTCGGCCCCTTGCCCATCCCGCTCGTGTACGGGATGACGGCCTCGTCGTAGCGGGTCATGATGTTCGTGTAGGTCACGCCCGGCTGGAAGACGCCGTTGCCCGACCGCAGCTTCGTGAGGAATTCCGAGCCGCGCAGGAACTGGCGGCACGAGCCGCAGGCCGGATCGAGGATGCCGTTGAAGCCGGGTGCGAGCCCCAGCGCGGCGGCGAGCGCGTACAGATGCGAAGCGCCGAGCAAGGTCGTGCCGTCCCAGAGCGGGGTCAGGCTGACGTACTTGTCCACTTTGGACGCACCGCCGAGGAACTTCACGTAATAGGAAGGCATCAGCGTGCCTTCGGAATGCCCGAGAAGGTCCACTTTGGCCGCGCCGGTCGCGCCGAGCACCTTGTCGACGAACGCCGAAAGCTCCTTCGCGCTCTGCTCCATCGGAAGGAGACCGCCGGGCTGGTAGACCGGCAGCGGCTTCCCGGGGACCCCGTAGGTCAAGGAGAAGACGCAGTACCCCTGGTTCTTGAGCAGCGGGGCGAACGTCTGCCAGTTCACCGTCTGGTTGGCGCCGAGGCCGTGGGTGAGCACGACCGGATTCGGATGGGCCTCGCTCGGGCGGCAGCCGAAGTCGTTCGCGCCGGGCGGCGGGCCGCCGGGATTCGCCGCCTGCGCGGGCAGCGCCGCGGCGAGGGTCCACGGGACGGGGAGTTCCTCGTCGGCGTTCGCCGGTGAAGCGCAGATCAGGGCAAGGGCCGCGGCCAGGAAGGTGGCGGCGAGGGACTTCGTCGTCCGCATGTCGGCGTCCTATCTACTCCCGAGTAGGTGTGAAGTGAACCACATCGGCGGGAAATCGGCGAACCCGTCGCGAGAGGGTTTTCCGCATGTGTGTCGGGCGCGCTTGCCGGTTTGGCTACGCTCCCGGGCATGAGCGCCACCAAGTGGGAGTACGCGACCGTCCCCCTGTTGATCCACGCCACCAAGCAGATCCTCGACCAGTGGGGAGAGGACGGCTGGGAGCTCGTCACCGTGCTCCCGAACCCGACCGGCGAGCAGCACGTCGCCTACCTCAAACGAGCGAAGAACTGAGGGATTGAAGCCATGACCTGGAGCGATCGACTCGCCGAGCTCGGGATCGAGCTGCCAGCCGTCGCCGCCCCGCTGGCGGCCTACGTGCCGGCCGTCCGCACCGGTTCGCACGTCTACACGGCCGGGCAGCTGCCCTTCGTGAAGGGTGAGCTCGAAGCGACCGGCAAGGTCGGCGCCGAGGTCAGCCCCGAAGAGGCGAAGCAGTACGCGCGGACGTCGATCCTCAACGCCCTCGCCGCGGTCGACTCGGTCGTCGGCATCGACAACGTCGTCCGGGTGGTCAAGGTCGTCGGGTTCGTGGCGTCCGCGGAGGGCTTCACCGGTCAGCCCGCGGTGATCAACGGCGCGTCCGAGCTGCTCGGCGAGATCTTCGGCGAGGCGGGTATCCATGCCCGCTCGGCCGTCGGGGTCGCCGAGCTGCCGATCGGGGCGCCGGTCGAGATCGAACTGATCGTGGAGGTGAAGTGATGGACCCGGACATCGAACGGTCCTCGCACGAGCTCCTGCTCCGGCTGGCCGGACGGCTGCCGGACCAGCTCTTGTGGCGGTTCCGTGACTGGCTGGGCGAAGGCGCGATGGGCACGCTCGCGCGGACCCTGCCCAGGTCTTTGCTTAAGCACAGGATCGACCTTGATCAAACGGAGTATCGCCTGCTAGTCGCCGGGCTCATCCCTCACGGAGCCGACTGGCATCAGGTGAGTTCCACCCTGGGGGTAGACGACGTCACCGAGACCAGGTACACATTCACGCAGAGTGCGCCCGAATGGGTGAACTCCGTCGACTCTGTGTCCGTATTGATCCACGCAACGTTGCGGGGACGGCCGGATGTGGGTGAAGTGCGGCAAAGCTGGCGACACCTCGGTGTGGTCGGCGAGGGTGGGGCGAAACGAGTCCTCCTGGTCACGGCGCTGAACGGGCTGCCGAGGCTGACCGGCGAACTGCAGCGCGTCCTGCGCGTGCTGGGTGACGAGGAGCCCGGCGTCGAGGTTCTCCCGCCGAGCATCGACCTCACCGGCTACCACCGCACCGCGCTCGCCAACTCCGAGCTGGTCTGTGTGGGCGCGGTGGACACGGGAAGTCGGCTGGTCGCCGCTTAACGCTCGCTCCACCAGGCGAGCCGGGAGGGAGCAGAGCAATGGTGGAGGTCCACGACGGCCCGCCCATGGACGGGTTCTCGGTGCCCCTGCGCCTGCACAACCTGTTACTGGCCCTGGCGGGTCGTATCGACGACAGTGCTTTGACCGAAGCGCGTGAGCTGATCGCGCGTGCGCACATCGACGAAGCGGTGGAGCTCACCACCGGCACCCTGATCGCGGGGAAGATCCCGGTGAGCTCGGCCGAACAGCGTGAACTCGCGCTCGTCCTCGAGATGAGCAGGTCCGACGCCACCCTGGCGAACGACCTGCTGGTCGTCGAGGAGGACGAGCCGGTGCTCACCCACCGGTTCACCGGTGAGAACCAGCCCGAATTCGGCCTCGCCGAGGCGCTCGACCGCACCCTGCAGGTGCTGCCGGACGTCCGGTCGGTGCACGCGGTGTGGCGGAACACGCCGGCGGGCAGTGTGCCCGGCGCGCTGCCGCAGCGGGTGGTCCTGGTCGAGATCGGCCCGGAGGGCAATCCGCCCGCGGTCGCGTTCCGCGTGGACACCGCGCTTCGCCGCGCGGGGATCCGTTCGGTCGTCGAGGTCGCGGGACCCGGCGTCGCGCGGTCCGCGTACCACCAGGCCGCGTCGTCGGCCGCGAGTCCTGTCTGGGTCACCGGGAGTACCCACTCCAGTGACTTTCGGTCCGAGCCGGTGACTCCGCCGCCCGCTCCCGCCCCGGCTCCCGAGCCGGTCAAGGAGCAGCCGAGCAGGCACGGGCTGCGGCCGGTCGGCGGCGGGAGTCACGAACCGGTCGAGCCGATCGCGCCGGTGGTGCCGATCGTGCAGCAGGCGCCCGCGGCGACGCCGTCGTCCTCGTCTT
Organism: Amycolatopsis roodepoortensis; assembly: GCF_014873915.1. Taxonomy (GTDB): domain Bacteria; phylum Actinomycetota; class Actinomycetes; order Mycobacteriales; family Pseudonocardiaceae; genus Amycolatopsis; species Amycolatopsis roodepoortensis. The sequence goes on along the minus strand of NZ_JADBEJ010000004.1, from coordinate 1,808,382 downwards.
CGTCGGAGCCGGCCTCGCCGCGCAAGTCGCGGGCGGAGACCCGCGCCGAGCGCACGGCCGACCTGACGCCGGCCGAGGTGGCTCAGCTGCGCCAGGCGCTCAAGGAGGACCCCGAAAAGGGCCGCGAGATCGCCACGGGCAAGCCGAGCATGCACGAGGTCGTCGAGCTGCCCGCTCTCGATCTCGACGACCCCAGCCTGAGCGAGCGCGACCGCGCGCTCCTGCGCGAGCTGCACGCCGAGCTCGCCGAACGGGAGCGCGCCGAAGCGGCGAAGATCCGGCTGAACGGTGCTTCGCGCAGCAGCGGCTGGTCTTCCTGACCTGTTTTGAGCATTTCGTCCTCTGGATGCGGTGGTTGCACGCGCAACTACCGCATCCAGAGGACGAATTGCGATGTTAGGTTGCGAGGGTGGCTGAAGAACTGACATTCGACATCCCGGTGGGGGCCGGGGTGGGCACCCGCGCCAACGCCGGCGGTGAGCCGGTGACGCCCAAGGACGCGGCGACCGTGATCCTCCTCAGGGACGGCGCCGACGGCGTCGAGGTCTTCCTGCAGCACCGCGTGAAGGGCATGCCGTTCGCGGGCGGAATGACCGTCTTCCCCGGTGGCGGCGTGGATTCCCGCGATGTCGACACCTCCGTCAGCTGGGCGGGACCCGGGCCGGCGTGGTGGGCGGAACGCTTCGGCTGCGACGAATCGCTCGCCCGCGCCCTGGTGTGCGCGGCCGTGCGGGAGACGTTCGAGGAGTCGGGAGTGCTGCTCGCGAGCGTCGGGGACGCCGTCGTCACCGATACGACGCCCTACCACGACGCCCGCGCGAAGCTGGTCTCCCGCGAGCTCTCGCTCGCCGCGTTCCTCGAAGCCAACGGCCTGACGCTGCGCGCGGATCTCCTGCGCCCGTGGGCGAACTGGGTCACCCCGCCGCAGGAACCGCGCCGCTACGACACCTGCTTCTTCGTCGCCGTGCTGCCCGAGGGGCAGGAGGCGGACGGAGCCACCTCCGAGGCCGTCAGCTCCGGCTGGCAGCGGCCCGAGGAGGCCATCGCCGATGCCAGGGAAGGGCGCCGGATGCTCATGCCACCGACCTGGATGACGCTGTCGGAACTGGGCGAGTTCGACTCGGCGGCCGCGGCCCAGGCCGTCGAACGCGAGATCTCGAAGATCATGCCGACGCTGGTGCGCGAAGGCGACAAGGTCCGCGTCGTCTTGGACCCGGCATGAGCGCCCCCGCGTACGGCGTGCTGCGCCGGATCACGCCGACGGCCTCCGTGCTGCTGGAGCACAATCCGTCGTCGATGACGTTGGAGGGCACCAATTCCTGGGTGCTGCGGGGGCCTGGCGCGGCAGGTTCCGTGGTCGTCGACCCCGGGCACGAGGACATCGAGCATCTGACGCTGCTGGCCGGGACCGGTGCCGTCGAACTGATCGTCCTGACCCATCACCACCCCGACCACGCCGAGGGCGCGCCCTGGTTCGCCGAGCGTGTCGGCGCCCCGGTGCGGGCCTTCGACGAGTCGCTCTGCGTCGGTGGGAAGTCCCTTGTGGACGGTGAGGTGATCGAGGCGGGTGGCGTCCGGCTGTCGGTGCTGCACACGCCCGGCCACACCGGCGACTCGATCTGCCTGGTGTCCGACGGGCAGATCCTGACCGGCGACACCATCCTCGGGCGCGGCACCACCGTGCTGCACGACCTCGGCGACTACCTGCGCTCGCTGCGGAAGCTCATCGGCCTGCCCGGCGGCACCATCGGCCTGCCGGGACACGGCCCCGAGCTGCCCGACCTGGCCGCGACCGCGCGCGAATACCTGGCGCACCGGGAAGAACGGCTCGACCAGGTGCGTTCGGCACTGGAGAAGCTCGGCGCGGACGCCACCCCGCGCCAGGTGGTCGAGGTCGTCTACGCCGACGTCGACAAGGCTTTGTGGGCGCCCGCCGAATGGAGCGTGCAGGCGCAATTGGACTACCTGAGGTCGGAGGACGGCAAATGAGTGACGTCGAGGTCGAGTTCTACTGGCGCCCCGGATGCGGGTTCTGTGCCGCGCTTGAGCGACCGCTGTCGAAGAGCGGTTTCAAGGTGAAGCGGGTCAACATCTGGGAGGACCCGGAAGCCGCCGCGCGGGTGCGTTCCGTGGCGAACGGGAACGAGGTCGTGCCGACGGTCTTCGTGGGCTCGAAGGCGATGGTGAACCCTTCGTTCGGTGAGATCGAGGCCGCCGTGAAGGCCGCTTCCGCCTGACTCCTCGTGAGTGGCTAGGACGGTTCTAACCGTCCTAGCCACTCACGAGGCGAGTGTCAGCGCGCCAGCATCGGCATCACGTAGTACGTCAGCTCCACATCACCCGGCTCCACCGCCCGGATGACGCAGGCCCGCATCCCTGGCTGGATTTCGAGCCGCACCCGTCCCCCGGCGAAACCCTGCAGCGCGTCCAGCAGGTAGCGCGCCTGGAACGAGGGTGACGTCCGGCCGCCCGAAACCTCGGCCTTCAAGGTCTCCTCGGCTTCCCCGGTGTCCTGTTTCGAGCTGGCCAGCCGAAGGTGCGAATCGCCGACCTCCAGCGTCAGCACCCGGCGATCGTCCGCGTAGACGCCCACCCGGCGCACGGCGGCGGCCAGCGCGTCGGCGGCCACCTCGACCGTGGTGTCCACAGTGGACGACTCGATCAGCTTCTCCGACAGGAATCCGGCGTCGAGCACGGCGGTGGTGACGGTGACGCCGGCCCAGCTCAGCCCGAAGCGAGTCCTGTCGCCGTGCAGGCCGACGGTGCCGCGCGCCTGCTTCGCCGTCTCCGCGAGCAGACCCGCCGGGACGAGCGCGTCGATCGGCTCGCCTTCGGACCGCAAGGGCAGGGTGGCCACGGCCATCCGGTACCGGTCGGACGCCGTCAGCCGCAGCTCGCGGCTGAAGCTCTGCACGCGGACGCCGGTGAACATCGGCAGCGCGTCGTCCTTCGCCGCCGTGCCCGCGACCGTGCGCAACGCGGTCACCAGCGCGTGACCGTCCACTTCGGACACCTTCGGCGGCATGTCCGGCAGGTTCAGCTCGCGGCTCAGCAACGGAAGGGCGTATCGACCGCCCTCCACCCGCACGGCCAGCCGCGAACCCTCGACGACCAGGCGCACCAGGTCGTCATCGAGCATGCGCAGCGTTTCCGCGAGCGGCCCGGCGGGGACGAGGACCTCACCGTCGGTGTGGACCATGGCGTCACTGGTCAGGAGTACCGCCCGCTCACTGTCGCTGCCGCCGACGGTCAGCCCGTCCTTCCCGGCGCGCAGGAGCAGGCCGGAGCGGGCCGACAGCAGCCGGGCGGCGGCGGTGACGGCGGACGAGAGGGAGCGGGTGGCGGCAGTCAGGTCCATGCCCGCAAGCTAGCGGGCGGCACCGACAAGTTCGGGCGCTTCGGCGACGGCTCCGGCCGGCCGCGGGCGGAAGGTGCCGCGCAGCAGCCACACCACCGCGGCGAGCGCGAACCCGACACCGCCGGCGGCGAGGAACGCCGCTTCGTGTCCGGCGTGCTCGACGAGGTAGCCGCTGATCGACTGCCCGAACGCGAGACCGAGGGTCACCGCGGTGAGCACCCAGCCGAACGCCTCGGCCGCCGTGCCCTTCGGCGCGGCGATCTCGATGGCCGCCGAGTGCGTCGTCGACTGCGGCGTGATGAGCGCTCCCGCGGCGAGCATGGCGAGCGCGAGACCCCAAAGCGAGCCGGGCAGGGCGAGCAGCGCCACCAGCGCGCCGAATCCGGCCAGCAGCACCGGCAGCCGAAGGCCCATCTGACGCGGCCACGGGCGCAGGCTGTACGCGACGCCGAACGCGACCGAGCTGACCGACCAGGCCGAGAGCAGCAGACCGCCGATGGAGGTGTTCCCGGCCTCGGTGGCGGCCGCCGGGACGGCGACCTCGACGAACCCGATCACGGCGCCGAAGCCCAGCGCGGCGATCGCGAGTGTGCGCATCCCGGGGCTGGCCAGCGCGCCGAGCAGTTTGCCGCCCGTCGACGGCGACGGCCCCCACGCGCGCACGGTCGGGCTCAGCGCGAACAGGACCGCGCCCGCGATCATGGTCAGCGAGCCGGTCACGATGCCGGTCCCCGCCCACGGCGCGGCGATCAGCAGCCCCGCGAAGCCGGGACCGAGGATGAAGAAGACCTCCATGCTGATCGCCTCGTAGGAGAACGCGGCGTTCCGCGTCGGCCCGGCGGGCAGCAGCCGGGTCCACAGCGCGCGCGAGGCCGAACCGACCATCGGCTCCGTGATCCCGGTGCCGAAAGCCAGCGGGACCAGCACGAGGGTCGGCGCGTGCGCCTCGATCGCGAACACCAGCGCGGTCATCGCCAGCGCGAAAAGCACGGTGGTGGTCAGCAGCGGCCTGGTCGGGCCGAAGCGGTCGATGAGCCGCCCCTGCACGACCGCGCCCACGGAGACGCCCACCAGCGACCCGGCCGACACCAGTCCGGCCGCGGCGAAGGAGCCCGTCTCGCGCTGGACGTAGAGCAGCGCGGAGATGCCGATCATCGCGATCGGCAGGCGGGCGAGCAGGGACGCGATCACCGCCCCGCGGGATCCGGCCGCGGTCAGCGCGGCTCGGTAGTCGGCGAGGGAGGTGCGGTGGCTCTCGGCGGAAGCGGACACAGACTGGGACACGCGTACCAGTATGAACACTTTGGTACGCGAGTACCAGTTCCTTGGCGGTAAGTTTGGTCACCACCGATTTCGGGTAGTACGTGGGTCGAAGCGCCCCAGTTCGTCACGATCGGGTAACAGTCGGTCCATTCCGGGTCATTCGGGGCAACAAATCGACGCGTTCGGCGTCCTTGAGAGTGAAAGAGCTTGAATCCACGGCCGATGGCCGTGGATGGTTGTACGACAATCACACAGTCTCCAGCTCCCTCCGGCGTACGGGTCGGGGCCTTGTTCCGGAGGGCGGGGAGCGCGGATCGTCGGGGGATGGTCCGCGCACAGCGAAGAGCCGGTGCGCCACGTCGGGGGTGGCGCCCGGCTCTTCGTTGTGTCGAGCTCTGTGTTCAGCGCAAGTACGTGAAGGCCCCCTTCACTGCGTCTAGCGCAATGAAGGGGGCCTTCACGTACTTGAAAATCAACGGGCGCGGCGGGCCAGGCGCTCCGGGTCCAGGATCAGGACGCTCTTGCCTTCGAGCCGCAGCCAACCACGGTGCGCGAAGTCGGCGAGAGCCTTGTTGACGGTCTCGCGCGAGGCGCCGACGTACTGGGCGATCTCTTCCTGCGTCAGGTCGTGCGTGACCCGCAGCAGACCGGCCTCCTGGCTGCCGAAGCGCTGCGCCAGCTGCAGCAGCGCGCGCGCCACGCGGCCGGGGACGTCGGTGAAGATCAGCTCGGCGACCATGTTGTTCGTCCGGCGCAGCCGTCGGGCGACCACCCGCAGTAACTGCTCGGCGATCTCCGGGCGGGTGGAGATCCACTGCCGCAGCGCCGGGCGGTCCATCGTCACCGCGCGGACCTCGGTCACGGTCGTCGCGCTGGACGTCCGCGGGCCGGGGTCGAAAATGGACAGCTCGCCGAACATGTCGGACGGGCCGAAGATGCCCAGCAGGTTTTCCCGGCCGTCGGGTGACTTGCGGCCGATCTTCACCTTGCCGGACTGGATGATGTAAAGCTTGTCGCCGGGTTCACCCTCGTTGAAGATGACATGCCCGCGAGGGAACTCCACGGATTCCAAGGTCTGTGCCAGCGCCTCGGCGGCTGCCGGCTCAACACCCTGGAAAATGCCCGCTCGGGCCAGGGTTTCGTCCACCTCGGGTGCCTCCTCATCGAGATACGACGTCGATCCTCATTCTGCCGAGGACCGTGTCGTCGATCACTTTTCGCGTCAGTCTAGGTCGTGCGCGCGAGATCGCTCGTCGGCACGCCGAACGCGCGGGCGGCCGGGAACGATCTCGCTCGAACGTGGAGCCTAACTCCGCACGCGTCGCGCGCGAAGCCTGGCCGCCTTCCCGCCCAGCCTGCGCAGCCGGAAAAGCTCGAGCGCGCGCCCGATGCCGTGCCCGTAGAGGGCTCTGACCTCGTTGGGCTGAGCCTGCTCGAGGAACTCCTCGACCTCGTTCTCCTGCACCGCGACGTGCTTGAGCCTGGTCTCCACGCGTTCCATGAACAGCGCGAAGAACATGATCACCAGGGGCACCAGGATGACGAACCAGACGGTCATGAGCCCTGCCCAGGGAATTCGGAAAAGTTGTGCATTACTCCAGATCCTCGCTCATGGCGTCCTCGATCGAAGCGCCGAGGTGGTGCTCTGGCGTGTCGGCCGTCGACCGGCGGGTGCTCCCACTGGCTCGTCCGATGGCGCCCGTAGGCTATCGGGGTGCCTCCTGCCCCTGCCAATGCCCCCCGTGCGGGGGGCAAGGGTGAAAGCCGGCTCGCATTGGTGAGACGCGCCAGGCGGATGAAGCGTTGCCTCGACGACGAGTTCCCGGACGCGCACTGTGAGCTTGACTTCACCACTCCGCTCGAATTGCTGGTCGCGGTCGTGCTTTCGGCACAGACCACCGACGTCCGCGTGAATCAGGTCACGCCCGCCCTCTTCGCCCGCTACCGGACGGCCGCCGATTACGCCGGCGCCGACCGTGCCGAACTCGAGGAGTACCTCCGGCCGACGGGGTTCTTCCGCGCCAAGGCGAACTCGGTGATGGGGCTCGGCGCGGCGCTGGTGGAGCGCTACGACGGCGAAGTGCCCGGCAAGCTGAAGGATCTGGTCACGCTGCCGGGTGTCGGCCGCAAGACGGCCAACGTCGTCCTCGGTGACGCCTTCGGGGTTCCCGGGATCACCGTCGACACCCACTTCGGCCGTCTCGTCCGCCGCTGGGGCTGGACCGAGGAGGAGGACCCGGTCAAGGTCGAGCACGCCGTCGGCGAGCTGATCCCGCGCAAGGAGTGGACGCTCCTCTCGCACCGGACGATCTTCCACGGCCGCCGCGTGTGCCACGCCCGCAAACCCGCCTGTGGCGCCTGTCCGCTGGCCAAGATGTGCCCCTCGTACGGAGTCGGCCCGACGGGGTTCGAAGAGGCCGCGAAGCTGGTCAAGGGCGAAGAACGCGAGCACATCCTGGAACTGGCGGCCCGCCGGTGACCAGGGTCACCAAACTGGCCCTCGGCGCCGCCGTGCTGGTGGTGGCCCTGATCGTCGCGCTGCTCACGACGCGTGACGGCCAAGCGCCCGCCAAGACGTCGGGGGATCTCACGGCCGCGCGCGCGAAGGCCGCGCTCGCCCCCTGCCCGCCGCCTGGGCCGGGCGAGGTGGCGAAGCTGCGCGGAGTGGACGTCGAATGCCTCGGCGACGGCTCCCGGGTCGACCTCGCGAAGGTGGTCTCGGGCGGTCCCGTGCTGGTCAACCTGTGGGCGTCGTGGTGCGAGCCGTGCCGTGCCGAACTGCCACTGCTCCAGGAGTACGCGGCGTCGCCCGGTGCCGCGCGCGTGCTCCTCGTCCAGGTCGCGAGCTCCGGGGCCGACGGGCTGGCGCTGCTGACCGAACTGGGTGTCCGGTTGCCGTCGGTGTTCGACGGTGACGGACAGTCGGGTCCGGTGCGGACGGCACTAAAGGTCCCTTCCTCCCTCCCGGCGACATACCTGGTCACGGCGGGCGGCGACGTCCGGCTCATCGAGAACCCACGCGTCTTCCTGAACACTGACCAGGTGCGCGCCGCTGTGGAAGGGACACCATGACCGGCCCCCTCGTGGATCCCGAGGCCGTGCCCGCCTGGTTGCAGCCGCTGGTCAAGATCAGCGGCGAGATCGGCGCGGACGCGTTCAGCCGGTTCAGCGTGCCGCGGGACGCGACTTACCGGTCCGCGTCCGTCCTGATGCTCTTCGGCGAGGGCCCGCAGGGTCCCGACGTCCTGCTCCAGCGCCGCGCCGACACGCTCGGCTCGCACGCCGGCCAGGTCAGCTTTCCCGGCGGTGGCGCCGAACCGGAGGACGGCGGGCCGGTCGGCACCGCGTTGCGCGAGGCGGAGGAGGAGACCGGTGTCGAACCTTCGGGAGTGCTGCCGGTGGCGGTCTTCCCGGAGCTTTTCGTGCCGGTGTCGAGTTTCGCCGTGACGCCGGTGCTCGCCTACTGGCGGACGCCGTCGCCGGTGCACGCGGTCGATCCCGGCGAGACCGCGGCGGTGGCCAGGGTGCCGATCGCCGAACTCACCGACCCGGCGAACCGGTTCCAGGTCAAACGCGCGGGCTACGACTGGAAGGGGCCCGCGTTCGATGTCGGCGGGATGTTCGTCTGGGGGTTCACGGGCGGCCTGCTGGCGATGACGCTGTCGCTCGGCGGCTGGGAACGGGACTGGGACCGAGGCGACGTCCGGGAGCTTGACGTAGCGTTGGCCGAACATCAGGCGCGGGTCGACGGGCGGCAAGTGCCGGAGAAGGAGTAGGCGCCGGTGAACTGGGTCGACGTACTGGTGATCCTCCTCGCGCTGCTGGCGGGCGTGTCCGGCGCGTTCCAAGGGGTGATCATCGCCCTCCCCTCGCTGGTCGGGGTGGTGCTCGGCGCGCTCGCCGGGATCAAGATCGCGCCGCTGATCGTCGAGCTCTTCCAGCATCCGGCGGCGAAGGTCGCCTTCGCGGTGGCCACCGTGGTGTTCCTGGTCGCGCTCGGCGAGACCCTCGGGGTCTGGGCGGGCCGGAGACTGCGGCAGAAGATCAACCCGGACAAGCTTTCCGGCGTCGACAAGACACTCGGCGCGGTCGTTCAGGCCGCCGTGGTGTTCGTGGTCGCGTGGCTGATCGCGACGCCGCTGACGGCCGTCTCAGGCGTGCCCGGGCTGGCGAAGTCGATCAACAGCTCGGTCGTGCTCGGCGAAGTGAACAACGTGATGCCGGAAGCGGCGCAGGGCTTCCCGAGCGAACTGCGCAAACTGCTGGACGCGTCCGGCTTCCCGTCCATTGTGGACCCGTTCCAGAAGCCGAACGTCGAGGACACCAGCCCGCCGGACACCGCGCTGCAGGCGAGCGCGATCGTCAAACAGGTGCACCGCAGTGTGGTGAAGATCCGCGGCAACGCGACTTCGTGTTCGCGGGCGCTGGAGGGCAGCGGATTCGTCGTCGCGCCGCAGCGCGTGATGACGAACGCGCACGTCGTCGCCGGGACCGACGAGGTCGCCATCGAATCGACTTCGGGCAAGTTCCCGGCCAGGGTCGTCTACTTCGACCCCGAGGCCGACGTGGCCGTGCTCGCGGTGCCGCGGCTCCAGGCGCCCGTGCTCCCGTTCACGCCACGGGTCGCGCGGGCCGGCGACAACGCGATCGTGCTCGGCTACCCGCTCGACGGCCCGTACACCGCGACGCCGGCCAGAGTGCGCGGCCGGATCAACCTCCGCGGACCGGACATCTACGAGGCGAACACCGTGCAGCGGGACGTGTTCACCGTGCGCGGGCAGGTGCGCAGCGGTAACTCGGGCGGCCCGATGATCAACCCCGAGGGCGAGGTCATCGGGGTGGTCTTCGGCGCGGCCGTCGAGGATCCGGAGACCGGCTTCACGCTGACGTCGGAGCAGGTGCGGCCGGTGGTCGAGACGGCTCCGGCGCTGAGCGCGAACACGTCGACGGGGCCCTGCGCGAACTAGCGCGCTTCGCGCCAGGAGGCCAAGACCTCGTCCACGTCCAGCGGCCGTGCCCGCAGCACCGGACCGCCCGCCGGACGCCGGTGCTCGGCGCGGATCCGTTCGTTCAGGTCCTCGACGATCTCCCGCACCCGCGCCTCACGACGCACCTTCGCGAGGGTGTCCGGAAGGTCGTCGAGCTCCTTCGCGATCGCCAGCGAAGGCGGCAGCAGCGCCGAAACGTCGTGCCCCTCGGCGCGGACCTTGTTCACCACCCACGACAGCGCGCTGTCCTGGGTTCCGGTCTTCGGCAGCGGTTTTCCCGCGCCGGGCAGGTCGTCGAACTCGCCCTTCGCCTCCGCGGCGCTGATCTGCCGGTCCACCCAGGACTCGAACGACACGCCCGTCGGTTTGCGCTCGGTCATGCTTCCAAGATACGGAAGAAGCCCAGCAGCGCGGCCGAAGTGCGCTCCGGGGCCTCCAGATGCGGGAAGTGCCCGATGCCGGGCCAGCGTTCGAGACGGGCGTCCGGCGCCCAGCGCCGTGATGCCGCCGCGGTGTCGGGCAGGACGCACCGGTCCTCCTCGCCGTGCAGTTGCAGCACGCGGGGAGCGAAGCGGTCTTGCAGTGCTTCGCGGAACCGGCGTCCTTCGCCGCGGAACTGGGCGCGGAACGCCCATCGGTAGTACTCGAGCGCGCTGTGCGGCACTCCCTGCACCAGCATCGCCTGCCGGAACGTCCGCAGTGTCTCGGTGAAGTCGGAAGTGTCCGTCCACTGTGGACCGGACCAGGCGCGGAAGAGCTCTTCGACGGCGAGTGCGTCGTCCTTGACCAGCCATTTTTCCGGTGCCATCGGCACTTGGAAGCGGAGCAGATGTCCCGAAGCACGCAGCTGCCCCGGCCGCCGGACGGCCCGGCGCAACGCCAGCGGATGCGCGCCGCCCAGCACACTGACCGACGCCACCAGCCGCGGGTGCAGCGCGCCGACCGTCCACGCGAGCATGCCGCCCCAGGCGTGCCCGACGAGATGGGCCTTGCGCGCGCCGAGCGACTTGATCAGCCCGCCGACGTCGCCGGCGAGAGTCCAGGCGTCGTAGCCGCGCGGGGGCTTGTCGGAGTCGCCATAGCCGCGCAGATCGACCGCGACCACCCGGAAACCGGCGTCCGCGAGCGACTTCAGCTGGTGATGCCAGGCCCACCAGAACTCGGCGAACCCGTGCAGCAGCACGACCAGCGGCCCGTCGCCGAGTTCGGCGACGTGCAGCCGGATGCCGTTCGCCGAGACGTCACGATGAGTCCACGGACCGTCGATCCGGACGATCGACGGATCCGGTGTCGCCTGCACCGACTCGAAGACTTCTCAGTCGCGGACCGCGACCGCGTCGTCTTCGGCGCTGTGACGCGGCTTGAACGCGGCGGCGGTGTCCTTGAAGCTGTTGATCGTGCGCTCCGGCGCCTTGATCTTCTTCACCTTGCGGTAGCCGAGGAAGCCCGCGGCCGCCGTCGCGACGAGCATCAGCCCGAACACGATCGCGAACGCCGCCCAGCGCATCAGCCACTCGGACAGCAGCTCGCCGAGGAAGAAAAAGAAGAAGAACGAGCTGTACAGGCCGATGACCAGCGCGACCAGGAAGAAGATGGCGCCCTTGAGGCCCTTCTTCGCCTCCGCGACGACCTCGGATTTGGCCAGCTCGACCTCGGCGCGGATCAGCGTCGAGACGTGTTGTGTGGCATCGCCGACGAGTTTCCCGAGGGACTGCTCGCTCGCTACCACGTCGTCATCGCTCGACAGGGGGAGGTAGGGCACGGCCCCCACGCCGTCGGGGCCGGTACGTTCGTGCTTGGGGCTGCTCACACCGGTCATCGTGCCACGTGCCCCGATCACGGGCGCGACGGACCGGCGAGTGTCGCCTCATCAATCGTCTTCGCGCGCGTGCACGCGGCTGCGGTGCAGCAGCATCGCGGCGGCCGAAAGCGAGGCGATGGCCGAGGCGATCAGCACCGCCGCCTTCGCCAGCTCGACGGCCTCCCCGTCGAGCGCGAGGTCGGCGATCAGCAGGCTCACGGTGAACCCGACGCCGCCGAGCATCGACAACGCGCCGATGTCCCGCCAGCCCATACCCCTGGGTTTCTCCGCGAGCTTGAACTTCACCGCCAGCAGGCTGGCGCCGAAGATCCCGAGCAGTTTCCCGCCGACCAGCCCGATCAGCACGGCCAGCGGCAACGCGGTGGTGAACACCGCGCTGAGCGATTCGCCGTCCACCTTGATCCCGGCGGCGAACAGCGCGAACAACGGCACCGCGACCGCGGCCGACCACGGCTGCAACCGGTGTTCGAGCCGGATGGCGGGCGCGTGCTCCTCGCCATCGTCGGCGCGGACGCGGGTGAGCAGACCGAGCGCGACGCCGGCGATGGTGGCGTGGATGCCGGCCGAGTGCACCGCGATCCAGGTGACCAAGGCCAGCGGCACGTAGATCCAGGCGCTGCGGACGCGGCGGTGCTGGAGATAGGCGTACAGCGCGAGGGCGACGACGGCGACGCCCGCGGCGACGAGGTCGAACTTCGCGGTGAACAGGATCGCGATGAGGAGGATCGCGCCGAGGTCGTCGACCACCGCGAGCGAGAGCAGGAAGACGCGGGCGCTGCTCGGCAGGTTCGACGCGGTCAGGGCGAGCACACCCAAGGCGAACGCGATGTCCGTGGCGACCGGGATGGCCCACGCGCGTTCGATGCCCGGCGTTCCCCAGCCGACCGCGAGCGCGACCAGCGCCGGGACGATCATGCCGCCGACCGCGGCGACCACCGGCAGGATCGCCTGCTTGAACCGCGAAAGCTCGCCGACCACGAGTTCGCGTTTGAGTTCGAGCCCTGCGACGAAAAAGAACAGCGCGAGCAGGCCGTCTTTCGCCCAGTCGCCGATGGTCAGATTCAGGTGGAGGAATTCGGGACCGAGCCGGAAATCGCGGATCGCGCGGTAAATGTCGTCGATGGGCGAATTGGCCCAGATGAGGGCGATCGCGGTGGCGCCGAGCAGGATCATCCCGCCGGTCGTCTCCGTGCGGAGGTAGCGGGCGAATTCCGCGACGGCTTTCGCGGGACGGGTGGGGCCGGTGCTCACGGCATCCTCCGGGTTTCGGCAACGACGAATACTGTTGCCGACCAGACTTCCCGGCGCACCTTGACGCGATTTTAACGCCTGGAGCTGCGGAAATCTCGCGTTCATGACGGCGACCACAAGATCATGCGGACGTCGGTGTCCCGTCCACATGCTGGGCTTCTAGCATGTCAACCGGAAACCGACAACGATGTCTTCACAAAGGACGGCATGGTGAGTACCTCTACCGAGGTCCAGCGAGACACGAGGTTTTTCGGGCACCCACGAGGGCTCGCGAACCTCTTCGGCGTCGAGATGTGGGAGCGTTTCTCGTATTACGGGATGCTCGGCATCCTCCCGATCTACCTCTACTACGAAGTCAGCCAGGGCGGCCTGGCGCTGCCGAAGGCCTCCGCGCTCGGCATCGTCGGCGCGTACGGCGGCATGGTGTACCTGTCGGCGGTGATCGGCGCCTGGGTCGCGGACCGGGTGCTCGGTTCGGAACGCACGCTGTTCTACAGCGCGATCCTGATCATGATCGGCCACATCAGCCTCGCCGTGCTGCCCGGTCTCGCGGGCATCGGTGTCGGCCTCGTCTGCGTGGCCGTCGGCAGCGGCGGGCTGAAGTCCAACGCCACCGCCATCGTCGGGACGTTGTACGCGCCTGGCGACGAGCGGCGTGACGGCGGTTTCACGATCTTCTACATGGGCGTGAACGTCGGTGGCTTCGTCGGCCCGCTCCTGACCGGGCTCGCGCAGAGCGAGATCGGTTTCCACGTCGGCTTCGGCCTCGCCGCGTTCGGGATGGCGCTCGGCCTGATCCAGTACACGATCGGCCGCAAGAACCTCGGCGAGAAGGCGAGCGAGGTCCCCAACCCGCTGCCCGCGTCGCAGCGCCCGCTGGTCTTCGGTGGCACCGCGGTGGGTGTCGCCGCGATCGTGCTGCTCGTGGTCTTCGGCGTGATCAACCCGGCCAACCTGGTCGACGTCGTCGTCTGGGCCGTCGCGATCATCTCGGTGATCTACTTCGTGGTGATCATCAGCAGCAAGAAGATCACCTCCGAGGAACGCAGCCGGGTCTACTCGTTCATCCCGATGTTCATCGCGAGCGCCGCGTTCTTCTCGCTGTACCAGCAGCAGTTCACCGTGGTCGCGGCCTACACCGACGAACGGCTGAACCGGACGATCTTCGGCTGGGAGATGCCGGTGGCGTGGGTCAACTCGATCAATCCGGTGTTCATCATCCTGTTCGCGCCGGTGATCGCGGCGATCTGGACGAAACTCGGCCCGCGGCAGCCGTCCTCGCCGATCAAGTTCGTGCTCGGCACGGTCACCATGGGCGTGGCGTTCCTGCTGTTCCTCCCGATGGTCGGCAGCGGCAAGAACGCGAGCCCGCTGCTCGCGCTGGCCGGCATCCTGTTCGTGTTCACCATGGCGGAACTGATGCTTTCGCCGGTCGGCCTCTCGCTGTCGACCAAACTCGCGCCGGAAGCGTTCCGGACGCAGATGGTGGCGCTGAACTTCCTGTCCATTTCGCTCGGTACGGCGATGTCCGGAAAGCTCGCCGAGTTCTACACGGTGGAGGACGAAGCGCCGTACTTCAGCATCGTGGGCGGGGTGGCCATCGTGGTCGGTGTGGCGCTCCTGGTGGCGACGCCGATGATCCGCAAGCTGATGAAGGGCGTTCACTGACGCGCTTCATGCCGCACTGACGAGCGATCCTCGAACGTGCTGAAAGGGCCCTTCACCGCATAGAAAGCGGTGAAGGGCCCTTTCGCTACCCGGCACTCACGTGATGGAAGGCGTAACTCGCGTGATTGAAGGCGTAACTCGCGTGATGGAAGGCGTAACTCGCGTGTTTGAAGGGCGAACTCGCGTGATTGGGCGGCGAACTCGGTGTGGCGCCTCTGATCACGCGAGTTGCGTCTCTGATCACGCGAGTTGCGCTTCTGATCACGCGAGTTCGCCGCTCAATCAAGCGTGTCGTCCGTCTGATCACGCGAGATCGCCGTCAGCCGACGGTCGTCCCGAACAGCACGCCGACGTAGTAGGTCACCAGCATCGTCAGCGCGCCGACGCCGACATTCCGCGCGATCGCCCGTCCGACGCGCGCGTCGCCCAGTTTCGCGCTGATGAGCCCGGTCAGCGCCAGCCCGACCACCACCGCCGACGCGCAGGCCCAGACCCGCGCCGAGGTCGGCGTCCACGAGATCGACAGCAACGGCAGCAGCGCGCCCACGGTGAACGCCACCAGCGACGCCCAAGCCGCCTGCCACGGGCTGGTCAGATTGTCCGGATCGATGCCGAGTTCGGCCTCGGCGTGCGCCTGCAGCGCGTCCTTTTCGGTCAGTTCGCGGGCGACCTCCGCGGCGAGTTCGGGGGAAAGGCCCTTCTCCTCGTAGATATCCGCTAGTTCCCGTTCTTCGGCCTCGGGCATCTCTTTCAGTTCACGCTTTTCCAGCCGCAACTGTGCGCGTTCGGTGTCGCGCTGGGTGCTCACGGAGACGTATTCCCCGCCCGCCATGGAAAGCGCGCCCGCGACGAGCCCGGCGATTCCCGCGGTGGCGATCGTGGTGGAGTCGGTGGTCGCGCCCGCGACGCCGACCACGATGCCCGCCACCGAGACGATCCCGTCGTTCGCGCCGAGAACCCCGGCGCGCAACCAGTTCAGCTTGCCGCCGAGGTCCGCGTGCGGTTCGTGCGGATGTGAAGTCGATACCGTATCGGTCACCTTTTCAGTGAAACACAAAGAACGGTACCCGGCGAGCGAAGACCGTTTCGGTGAATAGAGGCAAACCTTATTGACTATTGCCTTACCTAACCCATCGGCTACGTTGTTCCGGTGGCCGAGGTGGTGATCCTGATCGGGCTCCAGGCAGCCGGGAAGACGACGTTCTTCCGCCGGGAGTTCGCGGGAACGCACGTCCATGTCAGCAAGGACACCTTCCCCAACGCCCGGCGGCCGCAGGCCCGGCAGTTGCGGATGCTGGCCGAGGCGCTCGAAGAAGGTCGTTCGGTGGTCGTGGACAACACCAACCCGTCGCCGGAGGAATGGGCGCCGCTGATCGAGGTCGCCAGACGGTACGGCGCGCGCGTCGTCGGGTACTGGTTCCCGCCGGATATCGAAGGCTCCCATGAACGCAACGCGCGCCGGAATGGGAAAACCCGGGTGCCCGACGTCGGTCTGTATGCGACTCTCAAGCGGCTGCGGCGCCCGAGCGCCGAAGACGGTTTCGACGAGCTGTACACCGTCGGTTTCGACGGTGAAGGCGGTTTCGCCGTGAAGCGGGGGTGAGGACATGGACGCGAGTGATTTCGAGGCGCGGCAACGGGAACGCGAGTGGTTCCACGGCCTGACCGTCCCACCGGGTGCCTGGACGGTGCTCCGCGTCGACGGCCGGGGTTTCTCGAAGTTCACCGAAGCGCGGTTCGAGAAGCCGTTCGATCCCCGGTTCGCGGACTGTATGGCCGAGACGGCGAGCGCGTTGCTGGCGGAGTTCGCTTCGCCTTACGTGTACACGGAAAGCGACGAGATTTCGCTCGTGCTCCCACCCTCCGCCGAGCTGTTCGGCCGGGGTGTCGAGAAGCTCGTGTCGATCTCCGCCGGGGTCGCCTCGGCCGCGTTCACCCACGCGGCCGGGGTGCCCGCGCACTTCGACGGCCGGGTTTGGCTCGGCACGACGCTGGACGACGTCGTCGACTACTTCTCCTGGCGGCAGGCGGACGCGGCCCGCTGCGCGCTCAACGGCTGGTGCTACTGGATCCTGCGCAAGGCGGGGAAATCGGCAAGCGAGGCCGGGGCGGCTCTCGAAGGCACTGGTGTCTCCGAGAAGAACGAGCTGCTCTTCGCGCACGGCGTCAACTTCGCCGAAGTCCCCGCCTGGCAACGGCGCGGCGTCGGGCTGTACTGGGAGTCCTACGAGCGCACCGGCTTCGACCCGGTGCGGCGGATCGAGGTTTCCGCGACCCGCCGACGTGTTCGCGTCGATCGTGAGTTGCCCATGAAGGGCGAGTACCGGGCGTTCCTCGGCGAGCTGCTTCAGCCGATCGGTTCGGGCAGCCGCCGCACCGTGTAGGCGAGTTCGATCGTCTCGCCGGTCGCCGGGTCGCCCAGTTCCACGCGCCACGAGCCGGCGAACTGGTCGACGCCGTGCACCATCGGGATGGTCCCGGAGATCAGCACGGTGCCCGGCGCGTGGAGGCCGCGCTCGCGCAGCACGTCCAGCCAGTACGACGGCGGCAGCAGTTCCGCGAGTTTCCCTTGCTGGATCAGGGTTTCCCCGGCCCAGGCGGACAGCGTGAGATCGTCGAGCCGGTCCTGGACGTCCACGAGCCGCCACGCCTTGGTGGCGAGGACATCGGGGCCCGCGTTCTTGCTCCACGCGACGCCGTGCGCTTCGAGCGCGCGGTCGGTGTGGTCGCAGGCGGCGGTCAGGAGGACGTCCTCGGGCGCGGGACCGGTGATGACGATGGCCCATTCGGCCTCGCCGGAGGTCCGCTCGTGCTGCACCGGGACCTCGGCGGTCTGGCTCGCCAGGTACGGCGCGACGGGGTACAGCGCCGGGATCACCGAAGGCGCGGGGACGCCGAGTTCGGCCAGCTCGGCCACGTGGGCGGCGACGTCCTCCTGGCTGCGACCGGCGTATCCGGCGTTCAGCAGCGTGTGGACCTCGGTCCGCCGCTCCTGGCCGTCGGGAAGGGTGAAACGCAGCTCAGGCATCTGTCCTCCGAGATTGGGGGTTGCGCATACAGCTTGTATACAAGGAGTATATCCGCAATTCAACCCCTCCCGGCGGGGTTGCGGATCTCCTACGGACGGATGTGGACATGACCTCACCAGCCGGTGACCGGCGTTCGTTGCACAAGGCCTTCGCGGCCAGCCTCTCGGGCACGGCGCTCGAGTGGTACGACTTCGCGGCCTACTCGGTGGCGGCCGCGACGATCTTCGGGAATCTCTTCTTCCCGTCGGAAGACCAGCTCGCGAGCACGATGGCGGCGTTCTCCACCTACGCCGTCGGCTACCTCGCCCGGCCGCTCGGCGGGTTCCTGTTCGGCCGCCTCGGCGACGTGCTCGGCCGCAAGCGCATCCTGGTCATGACGCTCGTGCTCACCGGGGTGGCGACGTTCCTCATCGGTGTCCTGCCCACGTACGAGACCATCGGCGGCTTCGCGGCGGTGCTGCTCGTGGCGCTGCGGTTCGCGCAGGGTGTCGGCATCGGCGGCGAATGGGGTGGCGCCGTCCTGCTCTCGAGTGAGTTCGGCGATCCGAACAAACGCGGTTTCTGGGCGTCCGCCGCGCAGATCGGCCCGCCCGCGGGCAACCTGCTCGCCAACGGTGTCCTCGCCGTGCTGGCCGGGCTGCTCACCGAGGACCAGTTCAACAGCTGGGGCTGGCGGATCGCGTTCCTGCTTTCCGGCGCGCTGGTCGGGTTCGGCCTGTGGATCCGGCTCAAGCTGGAGGAGACCCCGGTCTTCAAGCAGATCCAGGAGCGCGGCGAACGTCCGTCGGCACCGATCTCCGAGGTCTTCCGCACCGAACGCCGCGCGCTGATCGCGGCCGTGCTGATCCGCGTCTGCCCGGACGTGCTGTACGCGCTGTTCACCGTCTTCGTCCTCACCTACGTCACCACGCACACCGACCTCTCGCGCGGCGCCGGGCTGGCCGCGGTGATGATCGGTTCGGCGTTCCAGCTGATCCTGATGCCGCTGTTCGGCGCGCTCTCGGACCGGGTCTCCCGGCGCAAGATGTACCTGGTCGCGACCATCGCCGCCGGGATCTGGCCGTTCGTGTTCTTCCCGATGGTCAGCGGTGGTTCGTTCGCCATGCTGGCGATCGGCATCGTGCTCGCGCTCGTCATCCACGCGGCGCTCTACGGGCCGCAGGCCGCGCTCGTCACCGAGCAGTTCTCGCCGCGCCTGCGCTACACCGGCAGCTCGCTGGCGTACACCCTCGCCGGCGTGATCGGCGGGGCGCCCGCGCCGCTGCTGTTCACCGCGCTGCTGGCCGGTTTCGACACCTGGGTCGCGATCGGGGTCTACTTGCTCGCCACCGCCGTCGTGACCATCATCGGTGTCGTGCTCGCCCGTGACCCGGACCGCGAGGAGGCGGCTGCCATGGAGCCCGTGCGATGACCTCGACCCCGAAGTCCTGGGTTTCACTGTCTACAGTGGAGGGTCTGCCGCTGATCGGCGGACAGGGCCGGTTCCGGACGCTCGCGACTGCGGAAGGCGGCCTGGCGTATGAGATCTGCTATCCGGCGGGTGTCGCTTCTCCCGTGCACAGCCACGATCACGACAGCATCGTGTACCTGGTTTCGGGTTCGCTGCGCGGCACGATCGACGGCCGGGAAGTGACCCTCGAAGCCGGCGGCACGATCGTCCACCCTCGCGGTGTTCCGCACAGCGTGGAGGCCATTGTGGACAGTCGGTGGGTCGAATTCAAGACGCCGCTGCCCGCGCGGCCGCCGATCGCGGAATGAAGAAACCGGGGCGGACACTGATCTCCAGCGTCCGCCCCGGTCGGGAGGAAAGTCTTACGCGTCCAGCTCGGCCAGCGCCAGCTTCGCCTTCTCCAGCTCGGCTTCGAGCTGGGCGACCTTCGCGGCCTGCAGCTCGCGGGCGGCGTTGATGACCTCGTCGATCGGGCCGGACAGGTCGGCGTGCAGTTCCTTGGCGGCGCGGGACACGGCCGCGGCCGGGATCTCCAGGCCCTTCGCGACCCACTTGCTGCCGTTCTTGAGCTCGGCCTGCCACTCGCCGTCGGCGGTGCCGGTGACCGTGAGGGTCAGCTCGACGGTGCGGGTCTTCTTCGCCGTCGTGGCGACCTTCGGGCGGCCACGCTTGGGCTTGGGGGACTCCGCCACTGCCTCTTCGGCAGCGGGCTCCGGGTTCTCCGGAGTCTCGGTCTTCGCCTCGGCCGGGGCTTCGGCCGTCTCCGCCTGCGGCGTCGAGTCGACGGGCGCTTCGGTAGCCGCTTCTTCGGACACGGCGTCAGTGCGTGTCAAGGCATCCACGGTCATCGTCGGTGTCGTCTCCTTGCCCGGGTATGGGGTGGTACCCGGCACATCCTAGAACAGGCGTTCGAGTAGAGCGAACCGGGGTGTGGTAGGCGTGTCGTATGCGAGGAACGGGCCGTTCCTCGCGAATTCCGCGGGGAACGGCCCGTTCACAGCACTTGAGGTGGCGCTACTCCTCGGTCTTGCCGGACTTCAGGCCCGAAGAGATCAGGTCCATCACCGACGAGTCGGCCAGCGTCGTCACGTCGCCGACCTGGCGGTTCTCGGCGACGTCGCGCAGCAGGCGGCGCATGATCTTGCCGGACCGCGTCTTCGGCAGCTCCTGCACGACCAGGATCTGCCGCGGCTTCGCGATCGGCCCGATCTCCTTGGCGACGTGGTTGCGCAGCTCCTGCACGGCCTCGTCGCCGCCGTCGACGGCGTTGCCGCGGAGGATGACGAAGGCGACGATGCCCTGCCCGGTCGTCGGGTCGGTCGCGCCGACGACGGCGGCCTCGGCGACCGTCGGGTGCGAGACCAGCGCCGACTCGACCTCGGTGGTCGAGATGCGGTGCCCGGACACGTTCATCACGTCGTCGACCCGGCCCAGCAGCCAGACGTCGCCGTCGGCGTCGTACTTCGCGCCGTCTCCGGCGAAGTAGTAGCCCTGGTCGGCGAAGCGGGACCAGTAGGTCTCGCGGAAACGCTGCTCGTCGCCCCAGATGCCGCGCAGCATGCCCGGCCACGGCTTGTCGAGCACCAGGTACCCGCCGCCGCCCTTGCCGACCTCGACGCCCTGGTCGTCGACGACCTTCGCCGAGATGCCCGGCAGCGCCTTCTGCGCGGAGCCCGGCTTCGTCGCGGTGACACCCGGCAGCGGCGAGATCATGATCCCGCCGGTCTCGGTCTGCCACCAGGTGTCGACGATCGGCGCCGAGTTCGCGCCGACGTTCTCGCGGTACCAGATCCACGCCTCGGGGTTGATCGGCTCGCCGACGCTGCCGAGCACGCGCAGCGACGAGAGGTCGTACTTCTGCGGGATCTCGTTGCCCCACTTCATGAACGTGCGGATCAGCGTGGGCGCGGTGTAGTAGATGGAGACCTTGTGCTGCTGCACGATCTCCCAGTGACGGCCTTCGTGAGGGGTGTTCGGCGTGCCTTCGTAGACGACCTGCGTCGTCCGGTTCGCCAGCGGCCCGTACACGATGTACGTGTGCCCGGTGATCCAGCCGATGTCGGCGGTGCACCAGTAGACGTCTTCGCCGGCCTTGTGGTCGAAGACGTTGTGGTGCGTGTACGCGGCCTGGGTCAGGTATCCGCCGGAGGTGTGCAGGATGCCTTTCGGCTTCCCGGTGGTGCCGGAGGTGTAGAGGATGAAGAGCGGGTGCTCGGAGTCGAACGCCTGCGGCGCGTGCTCGGCGGACTGGCCGTCGACCAGTTCGTGCCACCAGATGTCGCGGCCTTCGGTGATCGGCACCTCTTCGCCGGTGCGGCGGACGACGATGACCTTCTCGACCGATTCGGCGCCTTCGAGCGCTTCGTCGACGTTGGCCTTCATCGGGGCGGCCTTGCCGCGGCGGTACTGGCCGTCGGTGGTGATGACGATCCGCGCCGCCTGGTCGTCCACACGGGAACGCAGGGCTGTCGGGGAAAAACCCCCGAAGACGACACTGTGCAGGACGCCGATCCGGGCGCACGCGAGCATCGCGACGATCGCTTCGGGCACCATCGGCATCTGGATGGCGACCCGGTCGCCCGCCTCGAGCCCGAGCGACTCCAGCGCGTTCGCGGCCTTGGAGACCTCGTCCTTCAGCTGGGCGTAGGTGATGTCACGGCTGTCGCCGGGTTCGCCGACCCAGTGGATGGCGACCTGGTCGCCGTGCCCGGAATCGACATGGCGGTCGACGCAGTTGTACGCGACGTTGAGCTTGCCGCCCACGAACCACTTCGCGAACGGCGCATTGGTCCAGTCCAGTACCTGCGACCACTTCGTTTCCCAGTGAAGGCGCTCGGCCTGCTTGGCCCAGAACGCTTCGCGGTCGGCGTCGGCTTCGGCGTAGAAGTCGGCGGTGGCATTCGCTTGCGCGCTGAAAGCCTCACTCGGGGGGAAGGTCCTGCTCTCCGTGAGCAAATTGTCCAGCGCCGGCGACTGCTCGGTCATGGTGCGATGCCTCCTGTGATTCGCGTGTCTTCACGCCCGTTGGCACGCTATCGACGTTACGACGCGAAGTAAAAGGTTGCATCGTGGTTGCGCGCGGCATTCACACGCTTGAGGACAAAGCGGTACGGACCGCCGGCCATTCTGGTCCGGTGAGGGAGTAGACGACGGTGTCACGGATGGTTCCGTCCGGCCGTACGCGATGCGCGCGCAGCAGCCCTTCCCGTTGCGCGCCGAGACGTTCGATCGCCTTCTGCGACTTGAGGTTCCGGATGTCGGTCTCCCACGAGACGCGGTTCGCGCCGAGGTCGTCGAAAGCGTGGCGCAGCAACAGGAGTTTCGACTCGCGGTTGAGTCCGGTCCGCTGCCATTCGGAACCGATCCAGGTGTAGCCGACGGAAACGATCTTGTGGCGTGCGTTCATCGCGTAGAACGACGTCGTGCCCGCGACCTCGCCGGTGCGCGCGTCGATCTGCGCCCAGGCGCGGCGGTCGGCGTCGGCGAGGATGTCTTCGACCATGTCTTCGGCCGCGGCGAGGTTTTGCGGCTGCCGGAGGCTGAGCCAGGTCCAGATCGCCGGGTCGGAGCCCGCCGCGAAGAGGCCCTTGGCGTGGTCGCGGGTGAGGGGTTCGAGGCGGACGCGTTCGCCGGTCAAGGTCGCGTGGGTGTTCCAGTCGGTCACGATCTTGACGGTACGACCGGCAATGGCCTTACTGGATAGCCAGTTTCGAAGCATTCGAGAAGGCCACTACCGCGTTGCCTATGCTCGCGGGAACGATCGACGAAGGCGAGGCGGCATGGCCGAAGAGCGGGAAGAGCTCACTTGGGAGTTGTTCGGGACGGCCAGCAGGGAGCTCGCGCAGGCCGTCGCCGACGACGGCTTCGAGCCGGACCTGATCCTGTCGATCGCGCGCGGCGGGCTGTTCGTCGCCGGAGCGCTCGGCTACGCGCTGGACGTCAAGAACCTGCACGTGATGAACGTCGAGTTCTACACCGGCGTCGACCAGCGGCTCGACCTGCCGGTGATGCTGCCGCCGGTGCCGAACGTGGTCGACCTGACGAAGAAGAAGGTGCTCGTCGCCGACGACGTCGCGGACACCGGCGCGACGTTGAAGCTGGTGCGCGACTTCTGCGCCGACCACGTCGCCGAGGTGCGCTGCGCGGTCGTCTACGAGAAGCCGCGCTCCGAGGTCAAATGCGAGTACGTCTGGAAGCACACGGACCGCTGGATCAACTTCCCGTGGTCGGTGCAGGCGCCCGTGGTGCGGCGCGCGGGCCAGGTGCTGGACGCGTGACGGATCCGCTGAAGCCGCTGCTGGACCTCGAAGGGGTCGCCGCGGCCGCGAAATCGGCGCAGGACGCGGTGTTCGCCGTCCACCGGCTGCCCGCCAACCTGCGCGGCGGCGCGGCGACGGCCGCCGAAGCCTCCGTGCGGTCGGCGCGGGCGTCGGCCGGGATCGAAGGCGCCGCGCCCGAACTGCCCGAATCCGGTGAAGTGACCGATCCGGTCTTGGCGGGCGCGCTGCGGGTCGCGGAAGCGCTGGAGGGCCTGCTCCCGACGTGGCGACGCGCGCCGTTGCAGGCGTTGGCGCGTTTGCACGTTCTGGCCGCGTCGGATCTGGTGACGGACTCGGACGCGCTGGGACGGCCGCGGTCGTCCGGTGACGTCGGGCCGCGGCTGGAGATGCTGGCGCAGCTGGTCACCGGCGCGACGTCGGTGCCGGGGCCGGTGCTGACCGCCGTCGTGCACGGGGAACTGTTGGCGCTCAAGCCTTTCGGCTCGGCGGACGGCGTCGTCGCGCGGGCGGCGGCGCGGCTTTCGGCGGTGGCGACCGGGCTGGACCCGAAGGCACTGACGGTGCCGGAGGTCGCGTACTTCCGGCGGGTGCCGAAGTACCTCGAAGCCGCTTCGGCCTTCAGCTCCGGGACCCCGGAGGGCGTCCGGAATTGGTTGCTCTTTTCGTGTGAAGCGTTCGAGGCGGGCGCTCGCGAGGCGAAGTCCATCTCCGACGCCGCCGGCTGACCCTGGTGAGATCCCACACGGGATCTTGCCCAGGTGTAGTGCGTGACCACATGGCCTAAGCGGGCCGGGCGACCTAACGTCGTCCGGCATGAGTGGTGCGTATCACAGCGATCTGGCCGGTAAGTCCGCGCTGGTCACGGGCGCGGCGAGCGGGATCGGCCTGGCCTGCGCCGAAGCGCTCGCCGAGGCGGGGGCCAAGGTCCACCTCGCCGACATCGACGCCGCCGTCGAGAAGGCGGCGGCCGACGTCAACGGCATCGCGCACGTCGTCGACCTCACCGACGCCCAGGCCGTCGAGACCCTGCCCGCCGAGATCGACATCCTCGTCAACAACGCCGGTTTCCAGCACATCGCCCCGATCCACGAGTTCCCGCCGGAGACGTTCACCCGCATCCAGGCGCTCATGGTCACCGCGCCGTTCCTGCTGATCCGCCGCGCGCTACCTCATATGTACGACCGCGGCTGGGGGCGCGTGGTCAACATGTCCAGCGTCCACGGCCTCCGCGCGAGCCCGTTCAAATCCGCGTACGTCACCGCGAAGCACGCGCTCGAAGGCCTCTCCAAGGTCGCCGCGCTCGAAGGCGCGGAACACGGCGTGACCAGCAACTGCGTCAACCCCGGCTATGTTCGCACGCCGCTGGTCACCGGCCAGCTCCAGGCGCAAGCCGAGGAACACGGCCTCGAACGCGACGCGGTGATCGAACAGGTCCTCCTGCGCCGTTCCGCGATCAAGCGGCTCATCGAACCCGCCGACGTCGCCGCGTGCGTGCTCTGGCTGTCCGGCGAGCACGCCGCCCATGTCACCGGTACCTCGATCCCCCTCGACGGCGGCTGGACCGCCGCGTGAACCCTCAAGAAAGGACGTCCCCGGTGACCACCCAGAACCGTGGCTCGATCGCGAAGGTCGTCAGCGCCAGCCTGATCGGAACGACGATCGAGTGGTACGACTTCTTCCTCTACACCTCCGCCGCGGCGCTCGTGTTCGGCAAGTTGTTCTTCCCCTCCAACGATCCGCTGACCGGCACGCTGCTCGCGTTCCTGACCTACGCCGTCGGTTTCCTCGCCCGCCCGATCGGCGGCCTGGTGTTCGGCCACTTCGGCGACCGCGTCGGCCGCAAGAAGCTGCTGGTGCTGAGCCTGTTGCTGATGGGCGGTTCGACCTGCGCGATGGGCATCCTCCCGACGTACGCCACGGTCGGGGTCATGGCGCCGATCCTGCTGACGCTTTTGCGTCTCGTGCAAGGCTTCGCGCTCGGCGGCGAATGGGGCGGCGCGGTGCTGATCGTCTCCGAGCACGGCGACGACAAGCGGCGCGGATTCTGGGCGTCCTGGCCGCAATGCGGTGCTCCCGGCGGGAACCTGCTCGCGACGGCGGTCTTGGCGATCCTCGCCGCGACGCAGTCCGACGAGGCGTTCCTCAGCTGGGGCTGGCGGATCCCGTTCCTGCTTTCCGGTGTCCTCGTGGTGATCGGGCTGTGGATCCGGCTCGCGGTCAGTGAGTCGCCGGTGTTCCTCGCGGCGCAGAAGAACAACGCGACCACGCACGCGCCGGTCGTCGAGGTGTTCCGCAAGAGCTGGCGCGCGGTGCTGATCACGATCGGTTCGCGGATGGCGGAGAACGTCTCGTACTACGTGATCACCGCGTTCATCCTCGTCTACGTCACCACCGGGCTGGGCCTGCCGAAATCGGCGGGACTCAACGCGGTGCTCATCGGTTCGGCCGTGCACTTCCTGACCATTCCCCTGTGGGGCATGCTTTCCGACCGGATCGGCCGACGGCCGGTGTACCTGTTCGGCGCGATCGGCATGGCGGCGTGGAGTTTCGCGTTCTTCACCATGCTCGACACGAAGAACACGGGCGTCATCATTCTCGCGGCGACCGTCGGGCTGGTGCTGCACGGCGCGATGTACGGCCCGCAGGCCGCGTTCTTCTCCGAGCAGTTCCCGACGCGGGTGCGCTACACCGGTCTTTCGGTCGGCGGTCAGCTGTCGTCGATCGCCGCCGGGGCGGTGGCGCCGCTCATCGCGGTCGCGTTGTTCAAGGAGTTCGGCAGCACGATCCCGGTCTCGCTCTACGTGGTCGCCATGTGCGTGCTGACCGTGATCGCCCTGCTCGCCGCCCGCGAGACCAAGGGCGAGTCCCTGCACTCCGAAGTTCTCACGGAGCGCGGTCGCGTGTCAGCATGACCCTTGTGGACAGTTCCGCACAGTTGCGCCGGCTGCTCGAACTGCTCGCCTCCGGGGCGGGCAGCGAGCAGCTGGCGCACGTCCCCGTCGACCCGAAGGCCACCGAGCTGGCGCTGCGGATCCGGGACACCGTCGCCGAGCACCGGCGGCGCGAGGCGGAGCTGACCGCGCTGTTCGACACGGCTAGCGACCTCGCCCGGCTGGACGACCCGGACGCCGTCCTGCGGTCGATCGTGCGGCGGGCGCGGGCGCTGCTCGGCGTGGACGTCTCGTATCTCAGCCTCAACGACGAAACCGAGGGCAAGACGTACGTCCGCGTGACCGACGGCTCGGTTTCCGCCCTGTTCCAGGACATCGTGCTGGGCATGGGCGAGGGGCTCGGCGGGCTGGTCGCGCAGACCGCGCGGCCGTACGCGACGGCGGACTACTTCAACGACAAGCGGTTCCGCCACACCACCTCGATCGACACCGGGGTGCTCGACGAGGGGCTGACCGCGATCCTCGGGGTGCCGCTGGCGATCGGCAGCAAGGTCATCGGGGTGCTGTTCGCCTCCGACCGGAGCACCCGCGAGTTCTCGCCCGACGAGGTCGCGCTGCTGTCGTCGCTGGCCGACCACGCGGCGATCGCGCTGGACAACGCGCATCTGCTCGACGAGACGCGCCGCGCGGTCGCCGAACTGAACGCCGCCAACGCGACGATCAGCGGGCACAACGACGCGATGCGCCGCGCCGAGGACGCGCACGACCGGCTGATGGATCTCGTGCTGCGCGGCGGTGATCTGGCCGAGGTCGCCGCCGCGGTCGCGGACGTGCTCGGCGGCGCGATCGCCGTCTATGACGCCGACGGCGTCGCCCTCGCCCGGACCGATGGCGAGCTGGAGCTTTCGCGTGCGGCGGTTTCGGCGTCCAGGACGAGCGGGCGCGCGGTGTCCACTGAGGACGGTTGGCTTTGCGCGGTCCAGGCAGGTCAGGAATTCCTCGGCAGCCTCGTGCTCGGCGGCGGGCCGTCGCTCGGTGAGGCAGACCGGCGGCTGTTCGAGCGGGCGGGCGTGGTCACCGCCGTGTTGTTGATGCAGCGGCGTTCCGTCGCGCGGGCCGAGGACGAGGTGCGCGGGGAGCTGCTGTCGGACCTGCTCACCGCGCCGGGCCGCAATCCCGCCGCGCTGCTGGCTCGCGGTCGACGCCTAGGGGTCGATTTGTCGACATCGCACGCGGTGCTGGTCGCGCACGCCGACGACGTCTCCCGGCGGCGGCTGGCCGCGGCGGCTTCGCGGCACGCGGACCTGGTCGGGGTGCACGCCGACGAGGTGGTCCTTCTGGTTCGTGGCGCGGATCCGGGCGCGTTGGCGCGATCCGTGGCCGCGGAACTTGCGTCCACAATGGACTGTCCGGTGACGGTGGGGGCGGCGGGTCCGGCGGCGTCACCGAGGGAACTGGCCGTGGCGCACGCCGAAGCCGCGCGATGCGTCGCGTCGTTGCTGGCGCTGGGCCGCGCGGGGGAAGGCGCGAGCATGGCCGACCTCGGGTTCGTCGGGCTGCTGCTCGGCGAGCACGCCGACCTGGGCGCGTACGTGACCGCCACGATCGGCCCGGTGCTCGACTACGACGAACGCCGCGGCACCGATCTGATCGGTACCCTCCGCGCGTATTTCGCCTGTGGCGGTAACTTGACGCGCGCGAAGGATCTCCTCCACGTGCACGTCAACACGGTCGTGCAGCGGCTGGACCGCATCGCGTCACTGCTGGGCGAGCAGTGGCAGGCGCCCGAGCGCGCACTGGAACTCCAGCTCGCGCTCAGGCTGCACCGCCTCACCAATGACCGAAACGGATGACGTCGTCGAAGTCACGGCGAGGGATCTTGGTCGCCGAGGAGCCGGGCGACGGACCGGATTCCGCACCGTGCCCGAGCGCCACGACACCGATCGGGTCGTGATCCTCCGGTACGCCGAACTCGCTGTGGAGCCGCTCCACGCTTTCCGGCGCCAGCCCGAAGAACACCGCGCCGAGACCTTCGTCGACGGCCGTCTGGAGGATCAGCAACGTCGCCATCCCGGTGTCGACGTCCCAGTACGGCACGCGCCACCACGATTCGTCGCGGTCGGCGACACCCTTGTCCGGCTTGGCATAGCGGTCGAGGTACGCGTTCTTGACCGAGAGCGGCACGATCGCGACCGGCGCCGTGGTCACGGTTTCCGGCGCCCAGCTCGCCCCGAACTCCCAGAATTTCGCGAGTTCCTCGCCGGTGAGGACGAGAAATCCTTGTCCCTGTGAGAAACCGGCCGAAGGACCCTTCAGCGCGTTGCGCAGAATGCGCTGCAGGCTCGCCTCGGCGACGGGCTCGTCGGTGAACTTCCGGACCATGCGACGGCGTCGTACGACGTCCTGGAATTCCATACGATCAGCTTAGTGCGCAAGAGGTCGCCAGGTCACCGCTCGCGCGCGGGATCGTCGCCGAAGCGGGTGGGCGGACGCCGTCGAGCCAGCCTTCGAGCGCGGTGAACGCCGTGCGGAAACACGGGCCGATGGGCCGCAGCTTGTCCGGGTACGCGTCGTACAGTCCGTCGACGTGGTTGCCGTCGACGATCCGGTAGTAACGCTGCAGTCCGGCGCGGCCCTGGTCGGCGATCATCCCCTGGTAGACGTCGGAATCACGGGTGATCGGCAGTAGCGTGTCGAGGGTGCCGTGCAGGGTGATCAGCGGTTTGCCGATCCGGCCGGTCAGCGAGATCCGTTCCACCGCGCGGTGCACCGACGGCGGGCGAGTGGCGTAGTCGTAGTCGGTTCCGGCGAACGACGGATCGAATTCGGCCTGGTAGATGCGCTGGGTCAGGCCCCAATAGACGTCGTTGTGGTACGGCCAGAGGAATTCCGAGCCCGGCGCGAAACCGGCGTCGAGAATCTCTCGATGGGCTTTCGCGGAACCGGCGGCGTACGCGGGATAGGCCTTGATCGCGGGCGGCAGGAAGGTGAACAGGTTCGGGCCGTCTTCGTGCCAAAGCGTGCCCTCCCAATCGATTCCGCCGTCGTAGAGCCAAGGCCGGTTTTCGAGCTGCCAGCGGACGAGGTAGCCGCCGTTCGACATCCCGGCCGCGAGAGTGCGGCTCGGCAGGCGCCCGTAACGGTGCGCGACAGCTGCCTTCGCGGCGATCGTCAACTGGGTGACCCGTGAGTTCCATTCGGCGAGCGCGTCACCGGGGCGGCGTCCGTCGGTGTGGAAGTCCGCACCGGTGTTGCCCTTGTCGGTGGCGGCGAACGCGTAGCCGGCGGCGAGGACCTGGTCACCGATGGCGCGATCGTTCGCGTACTGCCGCCGCACGCCGGGCGATCCCGCGACCACCAGGCCGCCGTTCCAGCGATCGGGCAGCCGCAGCACGAACTGCGCGTCGTGGTTCCAGCCGTGCGTCGTGTTGGCCGTCGACGAATCCGGGAAGTAGCCGTCGATCTGGATGCCGGGAACACCCTTGGGCGCGGAGAATCCCGCCGAGGTGAGCCCGGCCCAGTCCGCCTGGACGGTGTGCCCGGTGACCAGGGTGCCGGTGGTCGTCAAATCGTCCAAACAGGACAGTTGTTGTTTCGCGGCGCCGGGAACGCGTACGTTCGCGCAGCCGCCCGCCGCCTGGGCGGGCACAGCCAGGGCCAGCATCATCGCGAGGACCAGTAAGAGCCGCATCGGGCGACGATAAGCGGCGTCTTCGCGTGCCGGTATCCGGTGTGACCACACAAAACGGGCCGCCGCTGTGGTGGTCTTCCACGTGGGAAGCGGGGGTCGGCGGTTTTAGCCTGAAATGATGCGAAAACTCCTCATCGGCGCGGTGGTTTCGGCATTGGTCCTTCTTTCGGCGACTCCGGCACAGGCGGCGGCGATCCGCCCGGTGACCGGGTTCGGGAGCAATCCCGGTGCGTTGCAGATGTTCGAATACGTTCCCGACGGCTTGCCGTCCGGGCGTCCGGCGGTGGTCGTGCTGCACGGCTGCACCCAGGACGCGGCCGGATACGCGCGTGGCTCCGGCTGGGTCGGGCTCGCGGACCGGCTGCGATTCAAACTCGTTCTGCCGCAACAGGTTTCGGCGAACAATTTCAATAAATGCTTCAACTGGTTCCAGGCGGGCGACATCAAACGAGGAGCCGGTGAGGCCGAGTCGATCGCTCAGATGGCGCGGTTCTCGGCCGGGAGTCGGACGTACGTGACCGGCCTGTCGGCGGGCGGCGCGATGACTTCGGTGATGCTGGCGGCGTATCCGGAGCTGTTCTCGGGTGGCGGTGTCGTCGCGGGGCTGCCTTACGGTTGCGCGGCCTCGATGATCGACGCGTACTCCTGCATGAACCCCGGCAAGGACCTGACTCCGAAGCAGTGGGGTGACAAGGTGCGCGCCGCGGGCGCCGGACCGCGTTCGCCGGTCAGTGCGTGGCACGGGACATCGGATTACACGGTCGCTTCGATGAACATGCGCGAGCTTGCCGAACAGTGGACCGATGTCGGCGCGGCCGTCGACACGCACGCCGTCGCCGGGATGGGGCATGGGCAGCCGATCGCGCCGGGAGCCGGATGTGGGCAGGCGGGGCCGTATCTGCTCGATGTCGGCGTGTGCGCCGCGGGCGAGCTCGCGGCGAAGTGGCGGCTAGGCGAGGACGGCGTCCAGTAGCCCGGGGAAGCGCGCGTGGACGTCCTCGGTGCGTAGCTCGACCCAGCGGGTCCGGCCCTCGACGAACGTCGTCGTGAGGCCGGCCTCGCGCAACACCTTCCAGTGATGGGAGAGCGTCGGCGCGCTGATCTCGACGTCGTACTCGGAGATGGCGCAGCTTCGCGGCGAAGGATTGCTTCGCAGGGCGCGGATCAGCTCCAGGCGCACGGGGTCGGCGAGCGCCTGGAGCACCGGCACGATCTCGATCTCGTCGATCGACGGCTGCGGCAGCGTGCTGCTCACGGCACTCCAAACTATTTGACAGTCATCGAATAGTCCCGCCACTATACCCGCCATGACGATTCGACGATCATCAAATGATCGGCTCGCGCTGGGGGCTCTGCTGGTACTCGCCGTCGGGACGTTCACCGTCGGCACCGACGGATTCGTCCTGAACGGGCTGCTGCCCACCATTGCCGCGGACCTGCGCGTTTCCGAAGCCGTCGCGGGCCAGCTGACCACTGTCTTCGCGGTTACCTACGCGATTTCCTCGCCGCTCATCGCGGCCTTCACCGGACGGCTCGACCGGCGCTGGGTGCTCGGCGCGGGGATGGTGCTGTTCACGATCGGCATGGCCGGTCAGGCGCTCGGCGAGAGCTTCGCCGTGGTCGCCGTCGCGCGCGTGCTGGCCGCCCTCGGTGCTGCCGCGTTCCAGTCCAACGCTTATGTCCTCGCCGGCGCGCTGGCGTCGGACGAGCGCCGCGGCCGCGCGCTGGCCACGGTCTCCGCCGGGATGAGCGTGTCGATGGTGCTCGGCGTGCCGATCGGGGTGCTGGCCGGGAACTGGTTCGGCTGGCGCGCGGTGATGTGGGGGATCGGCGCGGTGGCGCTGGTCGTGATGCTGCTCGTGCCGTTGTTGCCCGGCGTCCGGATGCCGACGGTGTCGTTGCGCGACAGGCTCGCCGTCGTCGTGCGGCCGCCTATCGCGCGTGTGCTCGGTGTGAGCGTTCTCGGTACCGCCGCGGGCTTCGCGGCCTTCGTGTACTTGCCGGTGCTGGTGGATCCGGTGGCGGCGGGCGCGATGATCTCGTGGCTGCTCGTCGGCTTCGGGATCGGGCAGATCGCGGGCAACGCCTTCGCGGGCCGGGCCACGGACTCACTGGGGTCTTCGCGCGTCCGGTCGATCTCGCTCATCGGGACGGTCGTGACGCTGGCGCTGCTGGATGTCGCCGTACTGAGTCTGCCTGGCTCGCTGATCCTCGCGCTGGCATCGGGTGTGTTCGGCGGAATGCTGATGGTGCCGCAGCAACACCGGCTGTTCTCGCTGGCGCCTGACGCGCCGACGGTCGCCCTGGGGCTGAACGGTTCCGCGATCTACGCCGGTGGCGCCCTCGGGGCCGCGCTGGGTGGCGTCGTCCTGTCCTCGGCGGGGGTTTGGTGGGTCGGCCCCGTTGCCGCCTTCGTTGCTCTGCTGGGCTTCGCGCTTTCGGTGCCTTCGCGGGCGAAGGTCGCCCAGCCCGCCTGACCAAAGTGGGAGCAAGGGACCTTTGCTACCACTTGTCTCAACGTCGAGAGAAGTGGTAGCAAAGGTCCCTTGCTCTCTTTCGCAGGTCGAGGGCCTATTCGACGGACCAGCGCTCCTCGATTCGCGCGAAGCGCCACACGAGGAGCGCGAAGACCCACGTAAGCACGAAGAGCGCGACGACCGCGTAGCCCACGTAGTCCAGGCTCAGCGACCCGATCGCCGCGAGCGGCCCGGTGGTGATGCCGAAGCGTTCGGTGATGATCGAGATGACCTCGATCGTCCCGATGAGCAAGGCGACCGCGACGGAAAGCGCCGTCACCGTGAGGTTGTAGTAGATCTTCCGCACCGGCTTCGCGAAGGCCCAGCCGTACGCGAAGTTCATGAAGCAGCCGTCGGCGGTGTCGAACAGCGTCATCCCCGCGGCGAACAGGATCGGCAGCACCAGGATCGCGTACCAAGGCAGCGAAAACGCGGCCGCGCCGCCGGCGAGCACCAGCAGGCTGACCTCGGTCGCGGTGTCGAAGCCGAGGCCGAACAGCACACCGATCGGGTAGATGTGCCAAGGCTTGCGCACCGCTTTGGTGGCGCCTCGGAGCAAGCGGTTCATGAAGCCGCGGTTGTCGAGCTGCCGCTCCAGCGCCGCTTCGTCGAGCTCGCCCCGCCGCATCCGCCGGAACACCTTCACGATGCCGACCAGCACCACCAGGTTCATGATCCCGATGAGGTACAGGAACACCGCGCGGAAACCGACGTCCCGATCAACCCGGTCGCCTCGTGCAGCGCCGACGAGTCGTCCTCGACGGCGCCGGCCAGCGCCCGCACGCCGAGCGACAACAGCAGGCACAGGGCGAACACGATCGTCGAATGGCCGAGGGAGAACCAGAATCCGACCGAAAGCGGCCGTTGCCCGTCGGCCATGAGCTTGCGGGTGGTGTTGTCGATCGCGGCGATGTGATCCGCGTCGAAAGCGTGCCGCATCCCGAGCACGAACGCCGTGACACCGAGCCCGACCCCGAACACGCCCGTGGCGCCGAGCTCGTACTGGCGCGGCGCCACGAAAAGCGTCAGGACCCCCCAGCCGATGACGTTGAGCAGCAGGATGAACCCGGCCATCCCGGCGACGGACACCCGTTCGCGTCGCGTGAGCGCGAGGCGTCGGGATGAACGGGTCTGCCCGCCGGTGTTCAGCTCGCGCGCACCCGGAGGGAGTCGAGAGCCTTGCGTACGTGGCCATCGTTGGCCGCCAGCGCCTTCGCCGCACTCGCGACGTCCTCGCCGGACAGCAGATGGACCAGCGCGACCTTGAGGTCGCCGTCGGCCTCGGTGAGCGCGTCGGAGCAGTCCGCCATGCTCATGCCGGTGGCCTCGCGCAGGATCCGGATGGTCCGTCCGCGCAGCTTGGCGTTCGTCGCCCGCATGCTGACCATCAGGTTCGAATACGTGCGGCCGAGCTTGATCATCGTCGCCGTCGAGAACGCGGTGAGGATGATCTTCTGCGCCGTGCCCGCCTTCATCCGCGTCGATCCGGCGATCGCCTCGGGGCCGGTGTCCACCGCGATGAGGACGTCGACACCCGGCGGCGTCACCGTCGCCGGATTGCCCGACACCAGGGCGGTACGGGCACCGAGACGACTGGCCGCGGCCAGCGCGCCGAGGACGTAGGGCGTCCGGCCGGAAGCCGTCAGCCCGAGCACGAAGTCGCCGGGCGCGACGGACTCGGCCACCTCGGCGGCTCCGGCCTTCGCGTCGTCCTCGGCGTCTTCGACGGCTTGGCGCAGCGCGCGTGCGCCGCCCGCGTGATGCGCGATGAACCAATCGGCGGGCACGTTGAACGTCGGCACGAGCTCCGCCGCGTCCAACGTCGCCAGCCTGCCGGACGTGCCGGCCCCGAAGTAGTGCACGCGGTGCCCCGACCGCAGCGCTTCCACGGCGAAGTCGACCGCCCGCGCCACCTGCGGCAGCACCGCGGCGACGGCTTCGGGGACCCGGCGGTCCTCGGCGTTGATCGCGCCGAGGATGCCCATGGTCGACATCAGGTCGATGTCGGTCGTCCGTGGATTGCGCTGTTCGGTTGGCGAATCGACGTGCACCACCTGGCGTGGGACGGTCATCATGCGCCTCACTTTTTCGCTCATTTGCCGGTTTCCCGCGGCCGCCGCCTGCCGTCGGGCCGGACGCCCAGACGGTGCGAGCCAACCGCGTCCCTGGTCGCGTCGAGAGCGTTGACCGACGCGTCCATGTGCCGCTGCGCGACACCGATGAACAGGCAGTCGATGACGGTCAGCTGCGCGATGCGACTGGCGGTCGCTCCCGAGCGGAACGTCGTCTCCCGCGCGGCCGTGGTCAGTACGTGGTCGGCGACCTCGGTGATCGGCGAACGCGGGAAGTTCGTCACGGCGACGGTGATCGCGCCGTGCTCACGCGCCACGCGCAGCGCCTCGACGGTGTCCGTGGTCGCGCCCGTGTGCGAGATGCCGATCGCGACGTCGCCGGGGCTCAGCACGGCGGCCGACGTCAGCATGATGTGCGTGTCCGACCAAGCGAAGCTGACCCGCCCGATGCGGTGCAGCTTCTGCTGCAGGTCCGCGGCGACGAACGCGCTCGCGCCCACGCCGTAGACGTCCACGCGGCCCGCTCCGGCCACGATGTCGATCACGCGCTGTAGCGACGGTACGTCGAGCTGGTCGGCGGTCTCCTCCACGGCACGCGCGTCCGCGAAGCTGACCTTGCCGATGACCGCGGCCAGGTCGTCCTCCGGCCCGATCTCGCCGCCGAGGTTGCGGGTCGACCGCGCCTCGGAACGGGCGGTGTCGGCCGCCAGGGCGATCCTGAGCTGCGGATACCCGCCGACGCCGACCGCCTTGCAGAACCGCGTGACGGTGGTTTCGCTGGTGTTCGCCGCGAGCGCGACCTCGGTGATGCTGCGCCGCGCGACCTGCGCGGGGTCGTCGAGGACGACCTTCGCGACACGCTGCTCAGCCCGGGCGAGCCCGGGCAGGAGGGAGCGAATCCGGACGAGCGGGCTCGCGTCAGCGTCCCGTGTCGGCTGCGCCGGCACGGCCTCGGACGGTGCGGCCGCGATTACGGAATCGGTATCGCCCACCGTGGGAAAGTTACTAACCGTTGGCATCTGCGACAAGGCTACCCACACCCTTCGGGAAGATCGCAACCTATCCGTGTCTGCGGATTCGATTTGCGATTAATCGTTGACCAGAAAGTCGCTAACCAGGTCGAGGCCGTTAACGAGGTCGAGCTAACGACTTGGCAACTTAGTGTCGCGATGCAAGGGGCTGTGTCCCGGTCAACGGGGTGGTCCGGTCAGCGGATCGGAGCTGGCCGGTTACCTAGTGCTCAACTTCCACCCGGTAGCGACGAAAGTAGGGGGATTATGCTCACTGTCCAGCAGTGTGCGGCCGCGTTCAGTGACTTTCACACCGTCCAAGGAAATTCCCCGGCCGGTGTAACGGGCATCGGTCGTGTAACGCCAGCGGAGGGTGATTTGTGAGCTTTGCGACACCTCTGCCGCCGCCCGCCACCAAGCTCGATGACCGTGCCCGCCGAGACCGGTTTGGTCCCCGACGGGAGCACCTGGTCCGTTTGCACGCACAGTAATCGTTTTCCAGGTGGCTCCACCGTCGGTACTTATTTCCAGGAACAGCGAGTCCGACGGACCTTCGGTGTCCACGAAGGTGTCGAAGGAGACCTTCAGTGGCCCGCCACGCGTCTGGAGCACCGGAGTCGTGAGCGTGGCCGTGGAGACGTCACCGGCGCCGCTGAACCATGCGTCGCGGCCGTGCGCTGGGCGGACCGCCATCGCCTTCGCGAGCGAACTCGCCCACGTCTCCCTGGCGATGTTGATCGAGCCCCAGTTCCGGGTGGGATGCACACGGTTGGTGAGCAGGATCGCGAACGACCGCGACGGCGGGTCGATCACCAGCGAGGTCCCGGTGAACCCGGTGTGCCCGGCCGTGGAGGGCGCCGACAGCGCGCCCATGTACCAGGGCTGGTCGAGCTCGAAGCCGAGGCCGTGCGCGTTGTCGGGGAACTTGTGGTTGTAGTTCGTCAGCATCGCCCGCACGGTCTCTTCGCGCAGGATCCGCTGGCCTCGGTACGCGCCGCCGTTGAGGATCGTCTGCGCCAGCACCGCCATGTCGGCGGCCGTGGAGAACACGCCCGCGTGCCCGGCGACGCCGCCAAGCGACCAGGCGTTCTCGTCGTGGACCTCGCCGCGTACGAGCCCCCGCGGCGGCTTCGCGGCGTACTCGGTCGCCGCGACCCTGGCGAGTTTCGACGCGGGCGGGTTGTACCCGGTGTCCACCAGGCCCAGCGGGGTGGAGATGCGGTCCTGGACCACCTTGTCCAGCGGTGCCCCGGCCACCTTCTCGACCAGGAAACCGAGCGTCAGCAGGTTGATGTCGGAGTAGAGGTACGTGCTGCCCGGCGCGTTCTTCAGGGGGCTGTCGAGGACGGCCTTCCGGCGCGAGGGGATGTCCGGGTAGCCCTCCCACAGCGACGGGAGCGGTGTCGCGGCGAAGCCCGAGACGTGCGTGAGCAGCTGCTGGACGGTGACGGCCTCCTTGCCGTTCACCCCGAACTCCGGCAGATACCGCACCACCGGCGCCGAGATGTCCAGCTTGCCCGCCTCGGCCAGCTGCATCACCGCGACGGAGGTGAACAGCTTCGAGATCGAGGCCATGTCGAAGATCGTGTCCGCGCGCATCGGCACCTGCTGCTCGGGCGGCAGTTCGGTGCCCTTCGCGTCGGCGTAGCGGACAGCGCCACCGACGGCCTGGCGCTCGACGACCACGCCGTCATGGGCGAGGAGACCGACCGCTCCGGAGAAATGCGGATGCCCGGTGGCGTCCGGCTTGGTCCAGCTCTCGATGAACCGCTCGGCCGCCTCGATCGGCGCCGGATCGAGACCGACGTCGGACGGCGCGCCGTCTCGCAGGACGGTGGACGCGGGCGCGAAGCCTTCGCGCGGCTTGTCGAACCGGCCCGCCGCGCGGTCTCGCTGGTGTTCGCTCCCCGGAATCGCCTGTGCTCCCGCCGTCGACAGCGTGGTCGCCGCGACCAGTACGGAGACGGCCGCGATCAGGATCTTCCTAACACGCAAGGTCGTTCCTCTCAGCGGTAGATGAGATGGCGACGGCGTTTCCGGTCGAATTCGGCCAGTTCGGCCTGCCAGGACCCGACGATCTCGTCCACTGCGGCGCCCTTGTCGATCATCGTGCGCAACCTGTCGGAGCCGGACAGCTTGTCGAGGAAGTTGTCGGGCCGCCACTTGAACTTGTCCGGATGCACCTGTTTCGCGGTGACGAACATGGTGACCGCGGTGCGGATGGCGTCGAACGCCCGCGGGTCCGTGACAGTCACCTGTACGCCACCGCAGGGCTCGTTCACGAACTTGCCGAACGTCGGCACGAAGTACGCTTCGCGGAACTTCACCCCGGGCAGCCGCAGCTCGCCGAGCTTCTCGCGCCAGCGCCAGTCGAGGCCCGGCGCGCCGATGATCTCGAACGGCCGGGTGGTGCCCCGGCCTTCGGAGAACACGGTGCCCTCGAACATCCCGGTGCCGGGATAGACGAGCGCGGTCTCCGGCGTCGGCATGTTCGGGCTCGGCGGGACCCACGTCAGCCCGGTGCGCTCGAAGAGCTGGTCACGTCGCCAGTCCCGCACTTCGACTATTTCGAGCCTGCCCGGCGTGACGCCCTCGGCGGGCAGGAACTCGGCGGCGAAGAACCGCGCGAGCTCGCCGACGGTCATGCCGTGCTGCTGCACGATCGGCTTCCGGCCGACCCCCGAGGCGAACGCCGGGTTCAGCATCGGCCCGGCGGCCTTGCCGCCCAACGGGTTCGGCCGGTCCAGCACGACGACCGCCGCGCCGACCTTCGCCGCCGCGACCATCGCCGTGTACAGCGACCAGATGTAGGTGTAGAACCGCGCGCCGACGTCGGCGATGTCGAAGACGACGGTGTCGACGCCGGCCTTTGTGAACATCCCGGCGAGCTTCGTCGCGTCGGCGCCGTACGCGTCGTAGACGGGCACGCCGGTGCGAGGATCGGTGTAGTCGCCCTCGGAGCCGCCCGCTTGCGCGCTGCCGCGGAAACCGTGCTCCGGCCCGAACGCGGCGAGCGGCCGGACGCCGGCGGCGACCATCGAGTCGACGATGTGGTCGCCGCTCGCCAGCACACCTGTCGGATTCGACAGCACGCCGAGCTTGCGGCCGGACAGCGGCGCCCAACCCCGGGCGGCGAGCACGTCCGCTCCGGTACGGGTGAGCGAGGGACCTTTGCTCTCGCTTTCCGGCTGGGCCCCCGCGACCGAGGACCCGGCCGTCAGCGCGGGCACCGCGAGCGCGCCGGTGGCGAGGAAGTGGCGGCGGTTGAGGTTCACCAGGTCAGCCCGTGGCCGAAGGGGTACTTCACCGTGCCGACGTCCTTGCCCGCGGGAACGTCCACCGGCAGCTTGCCCTGCGGTGTCACCTTCCCGAGGATCACCTTCGCCAGCGCCTCGAGCGAAGGCGAGATGTAGCCGTACGTGGCGAGCCACGTCTTGATCGGGTTCTCGTAACCAGCGTCGTAGGGGATCTGGGCGGCGACCGCGACGACGGGTTTCCCGGTGTCGGCCAGCGCCTGCAACAGCTTGCCCTGCAACGGATACGTGCCGACGTTGTTGGTCAGCACGACGACGAGGTCGACGTTCTTCGCCGCCGCGACGGCCTGCGAGATCTGCGCGTCGGTCGGCGTCTGCCCGGTCTGCAACGCGGTCGCCTGCGTGCCGTGCGCGGTGAGCTTCGCGGCCAGGGACGCCGTCGTGCTCACGCCCCAACCGGTCACGAGTGTCTTCGCGGGCTGCTGCTTGAGCGGAAGGACGCCGCCGTCGTTGCGGATGGCGGTGACCGACCGGTCGGCGATGCCCTGCGCGGTCGCGAGGTTGGCCGGGGTGCCGACCTTCGTCATCACCTTGGCCGGGTCGACGAACGGCGAGGTCAGAATGCCGCGGTTCAGCTTGAGCTTGAGCACCCGCAGGACGCTCTCGTCGATGCGCTGCTCGGTCAGCTCACCCTTGCGGACGGCGTCGAGCACCGAGTTGATCGCGAGTTCGAGGTTCACCGGCATGAGCAGCTGGTCGATGCCCGCCTTCAGCGCGAGCACCGGGATCTCCGCGTCGGTGTGCATCTCGCGCACGGCGTCCATCGAGAGCGAGTCGGTGACGACGACGCCGCGGTACCCGAGCTCCTCGCGCAGCTTGCCGGTGAGGATCGGCTTCGACAGCGTGGCCGGCTCCCCCGACGGGTCGAGGCTGGGGAACTGGATGTGCGCGCTCATGATCGAGTCGATGCCCGCCTTGATGGCGGCTTTGAACGGGGGCACGTCGGTCGCGCGCCAGCTCGCCTCGCTGCGGTCGATTCTGGGCAGCTCGTGGTGGCTGTCGGTGGCCGCGTCGCCGTGACCGGGGAAATGCTTCGCGGCCGCGGACACCGTCTCGGAGCGACGTCCGGAGTTCTGGAAGCCCCTCACCTGGGCCTCGACGAACTGGCTCGCCAGCTCCGGGCGGCCGGAGAACGACCGGACGCCGATCACCGGGTTGGCCGGGTTGGAGTTCACGTCGGCGTCGGGGGCGAAGTCCTGGTTGATACCGACGGCGCGCAGTTCGTGCCCGAGGATGCGGGCGGCCTCCTGCGCGGCCTTGGTGTCACGGCCGGCCGAGATCGCCATGGCGTTCGGCAGCTCGGTGGCGGGGGCACCCATCCGGGTGACCGTGCCGCCTTCCTGGTCGGTCGCGATCTGCAACGGGATGCGGGCGCCGCTGCGGAGCGCGGCCCGCTGGAGCCCGTTGGACAGCTTGGCGACCTGCACCGGGTCGTCGAAGTTGTCGCGGCTGTCGTTGTTGAAGTAGATGACGCCGCCCAGGTGGTACTTCTCGACCACCTGCGCGGGGGTGTCGACGCCGAAGTCGGCCTTGTTCTTGGCGTTGACCTCGTCGGCGGACTTCCCGTTCACCCACGTGACGAACAGCTGCCCGACCTTCTGCTCCAGGGTCAGCCCGCGCAGCGTCCGCTGCGCCTCGACGTCCGCCGTCACCGGCTGCGCGGTCGCCGGAACCGCCACCGAGGCTCCAGCACCCAGGGTGAGCAGGCCCGCGAGGGGCAGGGCGAGCGCATGGATCCTCCGATGACGGGCGTGCGCGGTTCGGGTCGTCACCTCAAGCCTCCCAGATTCGTGCCTGACTCTCAGATGGAAAGAAGTCCACCTGGAAGCACTGATATCCGGAAGCTACCCACGAGCACTTTGCTTGTCCATCGGCCACCCGCACGAACGGTCCGTTCATACACAAAGGGACGCGAAGGGGCCTGTCACGCTTGAAATCGGGGGCAAAACACTGGCGGCGCCCGTCGGCAAGAAGCCGGCGGGCGCCGCCAGTCGGTGCGGACCACTCGGGCGACCAAGCGTGCAACTCTGGTCGTACCTTCATGGACTCGGCGTCCGGCGTCCCGGTACGCAGTCCCTAGACGACGAGCCTCCCGCGGCGCGCTGCGCGTGGGTACCCGGTGTCCGCACACGGAGATTCGCCGGGGTGGAACAGGCTTCTCTTCTACCTGTTCCCTGGCCGACCGAACGTCCGCACCTACTTTCTACGCCGTGAGCCGGGTCACTTCAAGTGCGCAGACGGGTGCACCGGTACAGAGGCTCGATCTAGTGACACGGGCACCCTCCGCGACGGACAATTCGCGGCCCTGACTGCGAAAACCGGCCCGGTACCGCCGTGTGGGTGTGTGCTCAGCGGGTGCGTTTGCGCCGGTTGTAGCCGTACCAGGTGGCCCCCGCGGCGACGGCGCCGAGCGCGACCAGTCCGGCCGAGCGCGCCGGGATCCGGGTCCGCAGCGACATCGGGTGCTCGAAGGCGAGGATCTCCCAGCCCTGTTCCGTCGCGTGCTTGCGCAGGACGCGGTCGGGGTTGACGGCATGCGGCCGTCCGACGACTTCGAGGAGCGGGATGTCCGTGCTCGAATCGGTGTACGCGTGGCACTGGGTGAGGTCGTAGCCGTAGGTCGTCGCGAGTTGTTTCGCGGCGACGGCCTTGTTTTCGCCGTAGCAGTAGAAATCGACTTCGCCCGAGTAGCGACCGTCCACAATCTGCATCCGCGTGGCCACGCTTCGCGTCGCGCCGAGCATTTCGGCGACCGGTGCGACGACTTCCTCGCCGGTCGCCGACAGCACCACGACGTCGTGCCCCTCCGCTCGATGCGAGGAGATCAGTTCCGCCGCCTCCGCGTAGACGAGCGGGTCGACGACGTCGTGCAGCGTCTCGCGGACGATCGCGGACACCTGCGCGACGTCCCATCCGGTGC
The DNA here is from genome assembly GCF_014873915.1 of Amycolatopsis roodepoortensis. GTDB lineage: Bacteria > Actinomycetota > Actinomycetes > Mycobacteriales > Pseudonocardiaceae > Amycolatopsis > Amycolatopsis roodepoortensis. The sequence goes on along the minus strand of NZ_JADBEJ010000004.1, from coordinate 1,766,859 downwards.
ACAGCGCGGAAACCTCGGCCCGCATCCGCTCGGTCTTCGCCGCGTCCGCGCCCGCGAGGGAGAAGACGAGTTGGGCGTACGCGCTGCGAAGCGCGGCTCGGCGGTTGATGAGGCCTTCGCGCAAAAGGGGCTTGCTGAAGGCCAACGCGCTCGATGACGCGATGATCGTCTTGTCGAGATCGAAGAACGCCGCGACCTGGTTTGGCGTCGTGCTGGGTCGGTCCACTCGCCAAGGATAGGAGAGCCGGACGGGCGCGCGCCCGTTGGTCGACCACGATCGGTCCGGCGCGGTGGAAAATTCACGACCGCCCACTCGATCCGGCGCGTCGTGCCGTTATCGAATTGTGGGTACGGAGGTCGCCCGCAACGGGCCGGTACCGGAGTTACAGTGAGATTGTCCCGGTGTTGCACCGGGCCCAGGTTCAGTCCGACCCCCCGGGGCTGAACCCCAGGCGGCCCTCGTCCCTCCCCCCTGGCGGGGGCCGCCTCCTCGATCCCTTGCGGTGTCAGTGGTTCAGACCTCGACGGCCGCGAAAACCCCGCCCGGGCAACGCAGGAACCGGCCGGAGTTCGTTAACTTTCTTTTCTCTCAACAATTTTCGTGCTCGTTTCCGGCTGCGATCAGAGTCGTGGGTTCGTAGTGGAAAGGGTCCGACAAAACCGCGGGAAACCGGTTTCCCGTGGCGGAGTTGTCCACAACACCCCGGTTGTCCACAGGTGGGACGGAATGGCGTTGTGCGCGGTGGGCGACCGGCGCGACCGTGGAGTCATCACCCGAGTCCGACCGAATCACTGGGGGAGTCATGACCGTGGAACGTCCGCTCGTCGTCGCCGGCGACGAAATCCTGCTCGACGAGATCCTGCGCGTGGCCGCCGCCGCGGGCTGCGAGGTCGAACGCGCACCCGATCTGGACGCGGCGCGCGGAAGATGGGCTCGCGCGCCGCTCGTGGTCCTCGACGAGGAGGCCGCGAGCGCGCCGAACCGCCTGCTACGGCGGAACAAGGTCCTGCTGATCTGCAAGGGCGCACCGACACCGGTGACGTGGGAGCGCGCCTTCAACACCGGTTCGGAGAAGGTCCTTTCGCTCCCGGACGAGGAAGCCGACCTCATCGGCGAATTCGCCGACGTCGTCGACGGGCCGGCGCGTGACGACGGCGTCGTCATCGGGATCATCGGCGGGCGTGGCGGTGCCGGGGCTTCCGTGCTGGCGGCCGCCGTCGCGTATCAAGCGGAGAAGTCCGGCACCGGCGGGCTGCTGGTCGACTGCGACCCGCTCGGCGGCGGGGTCGACGTACTCCTCGCCGCCGAACGTGATCGCGGGCCCCGGTGGCCGGAGCTCGACCTCGGCGGCAGGGTGTCCATGGCCGCGTTGAGCGAAGCCCTGCCGCGAAAGAAGTACTCGACCGGCTCACTGTCCTTTGTGTCCTATGGACGGGAAGGACACGGCCCCGGGCCCGAGGCGATCGAGGGCGTGCTGAACGCCGGACGGCGCGCGGGGCGGACCGTCGTCTGCGATCTGCCGAGATATTTCGGCCCCGAGACGTCCGCCGCGATCAGGCTGGCCGATCTCGTCGTGGTCGTCGTCCCCGCGGAACTCCGTGCCTGCGCCGCCGCGAAACAGGTCCTGGCCAGGCTCGAACCCCACGCGACGAGGATCGGTGTCGCGGTCCGCGGGCCGTCGCCCGCCGGGCTGATCCCTCAGGAGATCGCCGACGCCGTCGGCGTCCCGCTCATCACGTCGATGGGCCGCGAGCGGTCCCTCTCGCTGGCCCTCGACCGGGGCGAATTCGTCCCGAGACATCGCGGGCACCTGGCGACGGCGGCCACCGAGGTCCTCGCGGCGGCGCGCGGAAACCTGGCCGGTGCGTCGAGATGACCGAAGACCTGGTCGAGCGGGTCCGGCGGCGGCTGGCCGGATCGGCCGCCCCGGCGGATCCGGTGAGCGTCGCTCGGGCGGTCCGCGCCGAAGCGGGCGGCGCGCTCGGGCAGGACGCCGTCCTCGGAGCGGTCCGGCTGGCCCGTGACGAGTTCGTCGGCGCCGGCCCCCTCGCGCCGCTTCTCGAAGAGCCCGGCGTCACCGACATCCTCGTGTCCGCTCCCGACGAGGTCTGGGTGGACACCGGTGAAGGCCCCAAGGCGACGGACATCCGTTTCGCCGACGAGGAAGCGGTCCGCCGACTGGCCCAGCGGCTCGCCCTCGCAGGCGGGCGACGGCTGGACGACGCGCAACCGTTCGCCGACTGCTGGTTGCCGGGAGTGGGGCCACAAGGCCGGGTCCGGATGCACGCGGTACTCCCGCCGCTCGCGCCAGCCGGGACCTCCCTCTCGCTCCGCGTCCTCCGGCCCGCCACCCATGATCTCGCCGAACTCCGGTTGCGCGGGGTGTTCGGCACCAGCGGCGCGGATCTGCTCGACTCGGTCATCCGGCGACGGCTCGCGTTCGTGGTCTCCGGCGGGACCGGGACGGGCAAGACGACCTTGCTCGCCGCGTTGCTCGGCGCCGTCCCGCCGTCCGAACGCATCGTCTGCGTCGAGGACGCCGGAGAACTGCAACCGGACCATCCGCAGTTCGTCAGCCTGCTCACCCGCCCGGCCAACGTCGAGGGCGCGGGCGAGATCGGGCTGAGCGAACTGGTGCGTCAGGCGCTGCGAATGCGTCCGGACCGCCTGGTCGTCGGAGAAGTACGCGGCGGGGAGGTGATCGCGTTGCTCAACGCGATGAACACCGGGCACGAAGGTGGCGGCTGCACCGTGCACGCCAATTCCTCGGAGGAGGTCCCCGCGCGGATGGAGGCGCTGGCCGCGCTCGGCGGGCTGAAACGGGACGCTTTGCACAGCCAGCTGACGGCAGCGGTGCGGGTGGTCCTGCACATGGTCCGGCTGCCGAGCGGGATCCGGCGGCTGGACGAGGTCGGCGTCCTCCGGTCCTATCGAGGCGAGGCCAAAGTCGTTCCGGTCTGGAGCAAAGGCACCTGGATCGGCGACGAAACTCCGTTCGAGGAGTTGGCGGCATGAACCCGTGGTTCCTGCTCTCCTGCGGCGCGGGACTGGCCTGCTGGCCGAGGCCGATGGCTCGCGTGCCTATCGCCTGGCGTCCGCCACGGGCGCTTCGGACGGGTTGGTGGCCTCTGCCGGCGCTGCTCGTCCTGCCGTTCCTCGGGATCGGCTGGGCCGTCGCGGTACTCGTGCTCACCGTGACCATCCGCCAGGAGGTCCGGTCGCGAGCGCGGGCGAACGCGGCGCTGGCCGAAGCCGAGCTCACCGCGTCGGTTCTGCGGATGATGATCGGTGAACTCCGTGCGGGCGCCCATCCGGTGACGGCGGCCGAAGCCACCGCGGAGGCGATCCCCGCGGCGTCCGAGCGGCTGCGCGGGCTCATCGCGGCCGCCCGGCTCGGTGGTGAGACCGCGGCCGATCCGGACGCGCCACCGGCACTGGTGAACGCGTGGACGCTCGCGAACCGGTTCGGGCTGCCGATGGCCGACGTGCTCGACGCGGCGAGACGGGACGCGGAGGCCGGGATCGGCTTCCGCCGCCGGCTCAAAGCCAAGATGGCCGGTCCCCGGGCGAGTGCCGCCGTACTCGCGGTCCTCCCGCTGGTGTGCCTGCCGCTCGGCGAGGCGATGGGGGCGGGCCCGGTCCAGGTCCTCACGGGGACGGGCGCCGGTCAGTTGCTGCTCGTCGTGGGCAGCGGGCTGATCTGGGCGGGCACGGCTTGGTGCCGCGCCCTCACCGGGCGGGTGGCGTCGTGCTGACCGGCGCGGCGTTGATCCTGCTGGGCGGTGCCGTCTTCTGTTGGCCACGCGTCGCGGCCGGAGGCGTAGCGCGGCCAGGACGGCTTCTCACGCGGCTTCGGACACGGCCGCCCCGGGACAACGGCGTCTTCGAACTCGTCCGGTCCGCTGCCACTCTCGACCTGCTGGCCGCGTGCCTGGCGGGTGGGCTGCCGGTACCCGTCGCACTCGAGGCCGTCGTACCGACGGCCTCACCGAAGACCGCGGCGGCTCTTCGTTCGGTGGCGTCGCATCTCGCCGTCGGCATCGGGCCGGCGGAAGCCTGGGCGCCGGTCCGCGACCGGCCCGGCCTGACCGAACTGGCCGTCGCCGCCGTCCGGACGGCGCGGGCGGGCACCGCGCTCGCCACGCACGCGAAGGACCTCGCGCGAAGACTGCGCGAGTCGCTCTCCGCCGAAGCCGAGGAACGCGCGGAACGGGCGGGAGTGCTGTTGGCGGCACCGATCGGCCTGTGTTTCCTCCCCGCGTTCCTCTGCCTCGGCGTCCTCCCAGTCGTGCTCGGCCTGGCCGGTCGTCTCGACTTCCTCTGATCGAAAGGCGCTCCCATGCACAAGCTCCCCACCTTCCGCGAAGACGACGGCATGGCGACGATCGAATACGCCATCGCCACCCTGGCCGCCGCCGCGCTGGCTGCCCTCCTCTATGTGGTCATCGAAAGCGAAGCCGTCCGAGCCGGGCTCACCGCGCTCATCGAGCGCGCCCTGTCGGTGAAGTTCTGATGCGCGGCGAAGACCGCGGCTCCGTCACGGTGGAGGCCGCACTCGGCATCGGCGCGCTGACCTTCGTCTCGGCCCTGCTGCTCGCCGGGATCGGGGTCGCGTCCGATCAGCTTCGCTGCACCGACGCGGCCCGCGAGGCCGCCAGGCTCCTCGCCCGCGGCCAGCCCGCCCGTGCCGAACAGGCGGTCCGGGAGATCGCGCCGTCCGGCGCCCGGCTGGACGTCGTCCGCGAAGGCGACACCATCACGGCCGGAGTCGAGGCCGAGCCGGTCGCCGGGTTCCTGCCGGGTATCCGGCTGCGCTCCAGCGCCTTCGCCGTCGCCGAGCCGGGGAGCGGGCCGTGACCGCGGACGATCGCGGTGTCGCGACCGTGTGGACCGCCTCGATGGTCGCGGTCCTGGTCTGCGCGGCCGCGATCGCCTTCTGGATCGGCGCCGCGGTCACGACCCGGCACCGTGCCGAGGCCGCCGCGGATCTGGCGGCCCTCGCGGCGGCCTCGCACGCGTCGAGCGGTCCCGCCGCGGCCTGCGAACGGGCACGGCAGGTCGCCGTCCGGATGTCGGTCACGCTGCTGACCTGCCGGTGGGAACGAGGCGACGCCCTGGTCGAGGTGCGGTCGGAGCCCTCGGGCCGTCCGGCGGTCACCGGGCGGGCGGAGGCGCGGGCCAGGGCGGGTCCGGTCGACCGGTCACCGTGACAGGGGTCGCACGACGAACGGTCGCCAGGCGAGGAGTACGCGCGAGTAACCGCTGGGCGCGAGCAGCGGTCGTTGACGCGCGGCGAGCGGTCGAAGCCATGATCAGCTCACCGCCGAACGGCCGCCCGCCGCTCACCGCGAGCGCCGTCACGCAGGCGGGAAGCCCAGGTCGGCTGCGACGAACGGCTCCAGACCGGTCGTGCGGACCCGATAACCGGACGTCCGGCGTTCGGTCCGTCCGGTCGCACTACCGCGCGTTCATCGCTAAGTAACCGCCGGTTGTCGCGTGAGGTCTTCTCCCGATGTGCAACTTGCCGTTTATTGAGATGTGCGCCACTTCGAAAAGTTCGCCGAGGCCGGTGCGACAGAGACAGACACAGGACAGAGTTGACCTGAGGCAGGGACAGTAATGTTGGACGCGAATTGGCCGGACAGCTGGCGGGGCGCCTTCCGCATCGAAATGCGTGCGGAGGCGATCGGTCTCGCCTGGCGTGGCTGGCCGGTGCTCCCGGGCGCCGAGCCCGCGGCGCTCACCGCCGACGGTGACGACCTCACCTGGCGGCGTCCGGTCCCGGCCCAGGACAACTGGCGCGAGCTGACCGAGACCCACCCGCACGAGGTCGCCACCTGGTTCGGCGACGACACGCACAGCCTGCTCGTCGCCACCGGCACCGTGCTCGACGCCATCGAGGTCGACGACGAACTCGGCAAGGCCGCCGCCCGCCTGCTGCGCGCCACCGGGCACCCCGCCCCGATCGTCGCGATGCCGAACGGCCGCTGGCTGTTCCTCACCACCGTTGCCACGAGCATTCCGCGGGAACTGGCCGACCAGGCCTCGATCCAGTGGCACGGCGCGAACGGCTACATCCCGCTGCCCCCGTCGCCGTTCCAGCACGGTGTCGTGCACTGGCGGGTCAAGCCCGAGGTCTGGGGCTGGCAGCTGCCCGAGGCCACCGACGTGCACGACGTGCTCGTTCGTGCGCTGGCCGGTGACCAGGCCGTCGCCCCGGTGGCGAGCCTCAGCACCGCCGCCTGATCAACCCACAATTTCAAGCCACCCCGTGGCCGGACACGGACCCGTGCTGACGCAAAGCCCCGAGCACGGTGTCCAGAACGGCCACCGCCCCCGCCTTGTCCAGCGGATCGTTGCCGTTCCCGCACTTCGGCGACTGGACGCAGGACGGGCAGCCGGCCGGGCACTCGCAGGAAACGATCGCCTCCCGCGTTGCGGCCAGCCAAGGGACAATCGCGGCAAATCCGCGGTCGGCGAATCCCGCACCCCCGGGATGGCCATCGTGCACGAACACCGTCGCCTCCCCGGTGTCCTCGTGCCACGCGGTCGACACCCCGCCAATGTCCCAGCGGTCGCAAGTAGCGAACAGCGGTAGCAGGCCGATCGCCGCGTGCTCGGCGGCATGCAGGGCACCGGGGACGCGCGCCGGATCCAACTCGGCGCCCGTCCCCGGTGCCCCGCCAAGTTCCTCGGTCCCCGCCCTGGAGCCTCCGGTCCCCACCGGCTCCAGAGCTTCGGTCCCCGTCCGATGGCCCCCGGTCCCCGCCGCGCCATCGGACGCGCCGAGCAGCTCGGCCGAGATCGTGTACCAGACGGCACGGGTGTGCAGGCTCTGCTCCGGCAGATCCAGCGGAGTCTGGTCCAGCACCTCACCGGACGGACGTCTCCGCAAGTAGCCGACCACTTGCGAGCTCACCGAAACCTCGCCGAGGTTCACCGTGACCCCGCCGTGCACCCGCTTCTCTTCGGTGCGCAGCACGCTGATGTCGACGATCTCGCGCGGTGACGTGGTCCAGTCCGGATCCTCCGCGTGCACCAGGGCGAGCCCGGTCTCCAGATCCAGCTCGTCGACCACATAGGACGAACCCTGGTGCAGGTACACCGCACCGGGATGGACCGCGTAGCAGGCGGATCCCGGGTCGACCGTGCCGAGCATCCGGCCGGAATCGGCTTCCACCACCGCGATCTGCTCGCCGCCGGAACCCCGGATGCCGACCTCGGCGTGCGGCCGGTCGCGCGAGGTCCAGTACCAGCCGCTCGTGCGGCGGCGGATGATCTTCTCCTTGACCAGGTCGGCGAGCACGGCGCGCGCCGAGTCCCCGCCGAAGGCCGCGACCTCCGGCTCGGTCAGCGGGAGTTCGGCGATGGCGCAGGCCAGCTGCGGCCCGAGCACGTACGGATTCGATGGATCGAGGACCGCGGCCTCCACCGGCCGGTCCAGGATCGCGGCCGGATGATGCACGAGATAGGTGTCCAGCGGGTCGTCTCGGGCCACGAAGACGACCAGTGCCGCGTCGCCCGCGCGCCCGGCCCGGCCGGCCTGCTGCCAGAACGACGCGAGCGTGCCCGGATAACCGGCCAGCACCACCGCGTCCAGCCCGGCGATGTCGACGCCGAGTTCGAGCGCGTTCGTCGTCGCGACCCCGAGCAACCGCCCGGACAGCAACGCCGCTTCCAGTGCGCGCCGTTCCTCCGGCAGATACCCGGAGCGGTACGCGGCGACGGACTCCGCCAGCGCACCGTCCACTTCGGACAGAATGCGCCGGGCGCCGAGCGCGGTCAGCTCCGCGCCTCGCCGCGACCGGACGAACGCCAGGGAGCGGGCGCCTTCGATGACCAGTTCGGCGAGGATCCGGGCAGCCTCGGCGCCCGCCGAGCGCCGCACCGGTGCCCCGTTCTCACCCGAGAGTTCCGACAGCAGCGGGGGTTCCCACAACGCGACCGTGCGGGCGCCGCGCGGCGAGCCGTCCTCGGTGACCGGGACGCAGTCCTGTCCGGTGAGCTTCGACGCGAACGCCGCCGGATCCGCCGTGGTCGCGGACGCGAGGACGAAGACCGGCGAAGCCCCGTAGTACGCCGCGACCCTCCGCAGCCTGCGCAGCAGCAGCGCCACGTGGGAACCGAACACACCGCGATAGCTGTGGCATTCGTCGACGACGACGAACGAGAGCCGCCGGAAGAACCGGGACCAGCGCGCGTGCGAAGAGAGGATCCCGCGGTGCAGCATGTCCGGGTTCGTGAACACCCAGTTCGCGTGCGCGCGGACCCAGTCCCGCTCCTCCATCGGGGTGTCGCCGTCGAACGACGCCGCCCGCGCCTTCTTGATGTCCAAAGAGGACACCGCGCGTAACTGGTCGGCGCCGAGCGCCTTGGTCGGCGACAGGTACAGCGCCGTGGCCCGCTCGTCCTCGACCAGTGCCGAGAGCACCGGCAGCTGGTACGCGAGCGACTTGCCCGACGCGGTGCCTGTCGAGATCACGACGTGCTCGCCTTCGCGGACCAAGGACGCGGCCTCCGCCTGATGCCGCCATGGCGCCTCGACCCCGTTCGCCTTCAGCGCCTCGACGACGGGACCCGCCACCCAATCCGGCCAGTCCACGGAATCCGCCGGGCGGGCCGGCAGCTCGGCCACATGGGTGACCGGGTACAGCGAAGCCGGGATCCCCGCCGTCGCGCGGTCGAGAAGCCGCCGGCCCTTGCCGGATCGCACCGTGCCGTCCACCTTCGGAAGCTTCGCACAGCGCACCGACAGAAACGGTCCGCCGCCGGGCGGAACGGGCACTGGAAGCGGCCGCCGATGATCGATACAGTGACCAGCCTCACAAGATTACGGAACGTACGGTGGCGGGGACGCCTTGCCGTCCGCCATCCCACTACCAATACACTCCCGCAATCCACACCGACTGTGGCGAGCGTCATGTGAGACGTGCCTTGCAGTACGACTAGCGTGATGCCCGGTTCAGTTCCCCATGCCAACGTCGGCACGCCGGTTCCATCGGCGGATCGTCGTTGGCCAACGGCGACGTCTCCAGGAGGACGAATGTCCCGGCAGTTCCTCGCGGAGGGCGAACTCACGCTCTCCGGAGGTGGTTACACCATCGTCGGTGTAATCGCCGTGGTCGCCCTTGCCGCACTGGTCATCGGCTACGTTCTGCTCAAGGAGGTCTTGGCCGCCGGCCAGGGCACCTCCAAGATGCAGGACATCGCGAAGGCAGTGCAGGAAGGCGCGGCTGCCTATCTCAAACGGCAGCGCAACACCCTCGTGATCTTCGGGGGAATCGTGTTCGTGCTGCTCTTCGCTTTGCCGGCCGATGACTGGAACGAGAAGATCGGCAGGTCCATCTTCTTCTTGGTCGGCGCCGGATTCTCCTTCGCGATCGGCTATCTCGGCATGTGGCTGGCGACGCAGGCGAACCTTCGCGTCGCGGCCGCATCGCGTGAGGAAGGCGGCCGCGAGAAGGCGATGCGCCTGGCCTTCCGCACCGGTGGCGTCGTCGGCATGATCACCGTCGGTCTCGGTCTCTTCGGCGCCGCGGTGGTCGTCCTGGTCTACACCGGACAGGCGCCGAAGGTGTTGGAGGGCTTCGGTTTCGGTGCCGCGCTGATCGCGATGTTCATGCGTGTCGGCGGCGGTATCTTCACGAAGGCCGCCGACGTCGGCGCGGACCTGGTCGGCAAGGTCGAGCAGGGCATCCCCGAGGACGACCCGCGCAACGCGGCCACCATCGCCGACAACGTCGGTGACAACGTGGGCGACTGCGCCGGTATGGCGGCGGACCTCTTCGAGTCGTACGCGGTCATGCTCGTCGCGGCGCTGATCCTGGGTAGCACGGCCTTCGGCGTGCACGGCCTGATCTTCCCGCTCATCGTTCCCGCCATCGGCGTGATCACCGCGGTCATCGGTGTCTACATCACCAAGGCCAAGGCTGGTGAAGGCGGCCTGGTCACGATCAACCGCTCGTTCTACATCTCCGCGGGGATTTCCGCGGTGCTCTCGACGATCGCCGCGTTCGTCTACCTGCCCGGTTCGTTCTCCGAGCTGACCAGCGGTGCCACCAGTGAGCCCGGCAACCCGGCGCTGATCGCGACCATCTCGGTGATCATCGGCATCGTGCTCGCCGCGATCATCCTCAAGCTCACCGGCTACTACACCGGCACCGAGCACAAGCCGGTGAAGGAGGTCGGCAAGTCTTCGGAAACCGGTGCGGCGACGGTGATCCTGGCCGGTATCTCGGTCGGTTTCGAGTCCGCCGTGTACACCGCGCTGGTCATCAGCGCGGCCGTGTTCGGCGCGTACCTGCTCGGTGGCGGCGTCGCGCTGTTCGCCGTGGCGCTGGCCGGTACCGGTCTGCTCACCACGGTCGGCGTCATCGTCGCGATGGACACCTTCGGCCCGATTTCGGACAACGCGCAGGGCATCGCCGAGATGTCGGGTGACGTCGACGAGGACGCGGCGCAGATCCTCACCGAACTCGACGCGGTCGGCAACACCACCAAGGCCATCACCAAGGGCATCGCGATCGCCACGGCGGTCCTCGCGGCGACGGCGCTGTTCGGGTCCTATCAGGACGCGATCAGCAAGGCGCTGAAGTCGATCCCGGAGGCGGCGCAGGCCAGCGCGTCCGCGCTGAACTTCTTCGTCAACGAAGTGGTCAGCCCGAACACCCTGGTCGGTGTCATCATCGGTGCGGCGGTCGTGTTCCTGTTCTCCGGTCTCGCGGTCAACGCGGTGTCCCGTGCCGCCGGCGCGGTCGTCTACGAGGTGCGCCGCCAGTTCCGCGACATCCCGGGGATCATGGAGGGCACCACCCGTCCCGAGTACGGCCGGGTCGTCGACATCGTCACGCGCGACTCGCTGCGTGAGCTGACCACGCCCGGCCTGCTCGCGGTCTTCGCCCCCATCGCGGTCGGCTTCGGCCTCGGCACCGGCGCGCTCGCCGGTTACCTGGCCGGTGCGATCGCTTCCGGCACCCTGATGGCGATCTTCCTCGCCAACTCCGGTGGCGCCTGGGACAACGCGAAGAAGCTCGTGGAGGACGGAAGCCACGGCGGCAAGGGGTCGGACGCGCACGAGGCCACCATCATCGGTGACACCGTGGGTGACCCGTTCAAGGACACCGCCGGTCCCGCGATCAACCCGCTGATCAAGGTGATGAACCTGGTGTCGGTGCTGATCGCCCCGGCGGTCGTGCAGTTCTCGATCGGCGCGGACGCCAACGTCGGCATCCGCATCGCGATCTCGCTGGTCGCCGTCGCGATCATCGTCGCGGCGATCGTGGTCTCCAAGCGCCGCGAGTCGGTTCTTTCCGAGACCCCCGCGCAAACGAAGGCGTAAACGGTTCTCTCCACCGCCGGGCCCGTCACGATCTTTCGTGGCGGGCCCGGCGTCTGTCCGGCGCAGGCTAATGTCTGCCCGTCACGCCGATCCGATCCGGGGGAGTCCCTGCCATGAGGCGTCCGATCATCCTGTTCGCCGCCGTTCTCCTGCTGGCGGGCTGCGGTGGCGCCGAGCGGACGGCCGCTCCTTCTCCTTCTTCTCCCGCCCCTGCGGCAGGGAGTTCCTGGATGGACGGTTTCTGCGGTTCGCTGATCGACTTCGCCAAGATCGGCGATTTCCGGCTGCCCGACTTCGAACAGGACGACGTCGCCAGTGCGCGGAACGTGATGGACGAGGCCTTCGGGGTGTTCGCGCCCGGGTTCGACAACGCGGTCACCGGATTGGGGAACCTGGGCCAGGCTCCGAGCGCGGAAGCCGATGCGGCGCGCAAGAGCATCGTCGACACGCTGACACCGATCCGGGACAAGGTGCTCGCCGCGAAGGCGGCCCTCGACGCGGCACCGAAGGACGACAAGGCCGCCGTGGCGGCCGCCGCGGTTTCCTTCCGGCAAATCGGGTCCGACATCAACGACATGCCCGACCCGTTCCAGCAGCTGGAAACGAACGTTTCGTTGAAAACGCTGGCCGCGCAGGCCCCGAACTGCAAGAAGCTGCCTTCCTGACCGTTCTTCGGCGTCGCGTTGATTTGCATTGCCCCCCGGTATCGGTACCGTCGGGGGCCAGCCGGGAAGTCGTCAGGTCGGGAGGTGTTTTCGTGCGGCCGCGGTTCACCGTCCTTGCCGCGCTAGCAACAGGTATCGGACTCGGCCTCGCCGGGTGCGGGCAGCAGCCCGCGGTGACTTCCCACGCCAGACAAGAAGGTCTCGCGACGGTCAGCGCGTCGGAGGCCGACCCCGCCTCCGCCTGGACGGAGGGGTACTGCGGCGCGGCGGGCGGCCTCGTCCGGACGCTGGCGACGCTGCCCAGCGTCGATCCGAGCACGCCACAACAGGCTTCCCGTACCTCCAGCGAACTGATGGCCTCGGTGGTCGAAGGGCTGGACCGGACCTCCGCCGCCTTGGCGAACCTCGGGCCTGCGCCGGTCGCGGGCGGTGACTCCGCGCGCACGTCCGCCGTCGCCCAGCTCGACGGCATCCGGGCCCGTGCCGACGACGTCCGCCACCGCCTCGACTCCTCAAGCGACCCCGAAGCGACGAAAACGGCGCTTCGCGACGCGAGGACGTCCCTCGACGAACTAGACCGCCTCGACCTCCTCAGGGGCCTTAACGACGTTCCTCAGCTCGCCGCGGCGAGCAGCCGGATTCCGAATTGTCAGGACTTGGTCAAACAACCTCGCTGAGTCACCGCCTCATCACTGGCCATGAGTCGAACTTGTGTTCTATTCTGTCCGGGTGGACGGGACGATCTCGCTCTTCTCGGCGGAGGCGAGCGGGCCGGGGCTCGCCGACCTCGCCGGAGTGCTGTGCGGGCCCGGGCGGATGACGGGCTTCGGGCGGACGGCCGCGCGGCTGTCCGCCGTGGTCGACGAGCCGTGGCGGGCGGGTGCCCTCGCCAGGGAATGCCGACGTCGCGGCGCGGAGGCGCAGGTCTCGGCCGCCGAATGTGGGCGGCCGCTCGTGAGAACGCCGTTCCGGGTCGATCTGCTGCCACTCGAGCAGCGCTGGAACCGTGGTGAAGAGAAGGTCCTGCCGGAGGGCTTCCGGCTCGATGGGGCCATGTTGAGGATGTGGGCCCTGGCGGCGGGCAGTCCCCAGGGCAACGGCTACCTGCTCGCGCTCGATCCGGAGGCGCCGGAGACGCACGAGCGGCTGATCACGGCGCTGGCCCAGCTGGGCGTGCCGGCGAAGGTGCAGAAAGGCGAAGAGGCGCTGCTGCGGGTCACCGGGCGGAGGAGGCTCGCGCACGTGCTGGAGCTGATCGGAGACGCGCCGGCGGGTGCCGAGCCCGCTTGGCCCAGTCTCGTGCCGGTGGTGCGCGCCGTCTGAAGCTCGTGAGGGGTAGGGACGGTTGGTCCCACGATGTCTTGGTGCCGCTGCCCGGCGGTTTCGCGTGCTTGGGCGGACGGCTCGCGTGACTGGGGAGACGACACGTGTGCTCGGGCGGCCGACACGTGTGTCTGGACGGCCGACACGTGTGTCTGGACGGACGACACGTGTGTCTGGATGGACGACTCTCGTGATCAGACGGGCGACACGTGTGCTTGGAGGGACGACACGCGTGCTTGGACGGACGACACGCGTGATTGGGGAGACGGCTCGCGGCGGAACCCGGGCGCGCGAGTGTCGTCCATCCAGTCACGCGTGTCGTCCGTCTGATCACGTGAGATGGCCGTCTGATCACGCGAACCGGCCGCCTGGTCACGCGAAACCGCCGGCTGGTCACGCGGCCGGCTGGGCGGCACAAAGGCCTCGTGAGTGGTTAGGGCGGTTAGAACCCGTCCTAGCCACTCACGAGGAGGGTGAGGTCAGGGTTTCGGAGCCCGGCAGTTCGGGTTCGAAAGGTCCAGTTCACTGTGCGAGAGACAGGAGGTCAGCTGGTAGGTCTGCTGCCCGTAGTTGATGCCCTTCCGCACGGTCACCTTCCCGGCCGCGTCGACCTCGCACGGGTTGTTCATCGTGCACCGCTGGCCGCTCTCGTTGCCGGTGTTGTTGACGCCGACGACCTTCCCCGTGGCGGTCTCGATGATCGGCGACCCCGAGGTCCCGCCGATCGTCTTGCACGCCGAGGTGTACCTGATCGAGTCCTTCCAGACCCAGTTCGCCTCACGCAGTTCGTGGACGAAGCCGTCGACGTTGCAGGAGTAGATCTTCTTCCAGTAACCCGACACCACGTCCATCGCGATACCCGCCGACGGACGGGTCGGCGAGAGCGTCAGCGGGGCGATACCGTAGGCCGACTTGATCTTGGCGTAGCTGGTGTCGAGCTGGTAGAGCGAGACGTCGGTGTCGGTCATCGTCGCGTAGAGCAGCTTCTTCGCCTTGAGCGTGCCGAGCGATGAGCGGCCGTCCTTGGACAGCAGGCTGAAGGTCCGCGTGGACGGCTTGTCGACGATTACTTCCCCGGGGTCCGGGAAACCTTCTTGCAGGCAATGCCCGTTTGAAAGGACGAGGGCCGGGTCGTCGAGGCTCGCCTCGGGCGGTTTGACCACCGACCCGGAGCAGTTCGACAACGCCACGGTTCCGGCGAAGGTGGTCGTGGCCGCGTGCGCCGGCGCGATGCCGACCAGGGCGGACGCGGTCAGCATGGCGAACAGTGTGCCGAGGAGTCGTCGGGTCACGTGGAGTCCTTTCGGGTCGGCGTGGACATCAAGTGAAGCGTTGGCGGGTGTGAGCCACCACCGTCGAACGGAGGGTGTTCGCCCCGTCACGCGGGACCCCAGGCGGACGTGTCCGACATCACGTGCTAGGTGTTGAAAGGAAACATCGACGAGGTCAGCGGCGATGCGCTGGACACACGATCGGCGGCGTGTTGCACCACCTAGCCGTGGTCCGGGCGGTGCGAGCGTGCACACTGACGGGTCGAGAGGCGGCGCGAAGGCGCCGAAGATGAGCGGAGAGCAGGACAGCGTGGCAGGAGCACGGACGAAGAAGACCGCGGCGTCGGACGACGGCGCGGGCCGTCGTCGGCTGGTGATCGTCGAGTCGCCGACCAAGGCCCGCAAGATCGCCCCGTACCTCGGCGGTAACTACGTCGTGGAGTCCTCCGTCGGACACATCCGCGACCTCCCTCGCGGCGCTGCCGACGTCCCCGCCCAGTACAAGGGCGAGTCGTGGGCGCGGCTGGGGGTCGACGTCGACAACGACTTCAAGGCGCTCTACGTCGTCACGCCGGACAAGAAGTCCAAGGTCACGGAGCTGAAGGGCCTGCTGAAGGACGTCGACGAGCTCTACCTCGCCACAGACCCCGACCGCGAGGGCGAAGCCATCGCGTGGCATCTGCTGGAGACCCTCAAGCCGAAGGTCCCGGTGCGCCGGATGGTCTTCCACGAGGTCACCGAGCAGGCGATCCGCGCCGCGGCCGACAGCACCCGCGAGCTCGACGGCGACCTGGTCGACGCGCAGGAGACCCGCCGCATCCTGGACCGGCTCTACGGCTACGAGGTCTCGCCCGTGCTGTGGAAGAAGGTCATGCCGAAGCTTTCGGCGGGCCGCGTGCAGTCCGTCGCGACCAGGATCGTGGTCGAGCGTGAGCGCGAGCGCATGCGCTTCACGTCGGCGTCGTACTGGGACATCTCCGCCACGATGGACGCGGGCGCCGACGCGTCGCCGCGCAACTTCCCGGCCAGGATGATCGCCGTCGACGGCGCGCGTCTGGCCACCGGCCGTGACTTCGGCTCGGACGGGCAGCTCAAGGCCTCGAACAACGAGATCCGCGTGCTGGCCGAGGCCGACGCGGTGCGACTGGCCGAGGCGCTGAAGAACCGCGATTTCAAGGTCGCGAGCGTCGAGGAGAAGCCGTACACGCGGAAGCCGTACGCCCCCTTCATGACCTCGACCCTGCAGCAGGAGGCGGGCCGCAAGCTCCGGTTCACCTCCGAGCGCACCATGCGGATCGCGCAGAAGCTGTACGAGAACGGGTACATCACCTATATGCGTACCGACTCCACGACGCTGTCGGAGTCGGCGATCTCGGCGGCGCGGAGCCAGGCGACGCAGCTGTACGGCAAGGAGTACGTCTCGCCGTCGCCGCGCCAGTACACCCGCAAGGTGAAGAACGCGCAGGAAGCCCACGAGGCGATCCGTCCTTCGGGTGAGGTCTTCCGCACGCCGGGCCAGGTCGCGAAGGATCTGGACACCGACGAGTACCGCCTCTACGAGATGATCTGGCAGCGCACGATCGCGTCGCAGATGGCGGACGCGAAGGGCACCACGATGTCGGTGCGCATCGTCGGCACCGCCACCAGCGGCGAGGAGGTCACCTTCGCCTCGTCGGGTCGCACGATCACCTTCGCCGGGTTCCTCAAGGCGTACGTCGAGGCCGTCGACACCGAGAGCGGTGGCGAGGCGGACGACAAGCAGAGCCGTCTCCCGCAGCTGGTCAAGGACCAGGCGCTGACCGCGACCGAGCTGAGCCCGGACGGGCACACCACGTCGCCGCCGGCGCGCTACTCGGAGCCGAGCCTGGTCAGCAAGCTCGAAGAGCTGGGCATCGGCCGCCCGTCGACGTACGCGTCGATCATCAAGACCATCCAGGATCGCGGCTACGTGTGGAAGAAGGGTTCCGCGCTGGTGCCGTCCTGGGTCGCGTTCGCCGTGATCGGCCTGATGGAGCGGCACTTCGAGCGGCTGGTCGACTACGACTTCACCGCCGGTATGGAGGACGAGCTCGACCGCATCGCCGCCGGTGACGAGCACCGCACGCAGTGGCTGTCGAAGTTCTACTTCGGTGGCGACATGGGCGTCGACGGTTCGGTCGGCCGTCTCGGCGGGCTGAAGAAGCTGGTCGGCTCGGGTGTCGAGGACATCGACGCCCGCGAGATCAACTCGATCCCCCTGTTCACCGACGCCGACGGGCACACCGTCGTCGTGCGGGTCGGCCGCTACGGCCCGTACCTCGAGCGCGAAGTCGACGGGACGTCGCAGCGGGCGAACCTGCCCGAGGACCTGCCGCCGGACGAGCTGACCAAGGAGATCGCGGAGAAGCTGTTCGCGACGCCGCAGGAAGGCCGCGTTCTCGGCAAGGACCCGGTCAGCGGACACGAGATCGTGGCGAAGGAAGGCCGCTTCGGCCCGTACGTCACCGAGCTCCTGCCCGAGCCGGAGCCGCTTCCCGAAGGCGCGACGGCCGCGCAGAAGAAGGCCGCCAAGGCGAAGCAGCCGAAGCCGCGGACGGGCTCGCTGTTCAAGTCGATGTCGATCGAGACGATGACCCTCGAAGACGCGCTGAAGCTGCTCTCGCTGCCGCGCGTGGTCGGCAAGGACCCGGAATCCGGTGACGAGATCACCGCGCAGAACGGGCGCTACGGGCCGTACCTGAAGAAGGGCACGGACTCGCGTTCGCTCACGACCGAGGACCAGCTGTTCTCGATCACGCTCGAAGAGGCGCTGAAGATCTACTCGGAGCCGAAGCAGCGTGGCCGGTCCGCGACCGCGAAGCCGCCGCTCAAGGAACTGGGCGACGACCCGGTGTCCGGCAAGCCGATGGTGGTCAAGGACGGCCGCTTCGGTCCGTACGTGACCGATGGCGAGTACAACGCGACGCTGCGAAAGTCGGACAGCATCGAGGAGCTGACCGCCGAGCGCGCCGCCGAGCTGCTCGCGGAGAAGCGTGCGAAGGGTCCGGCGCCCAAGCGCAAGGCTCCGGCGCGGAAGACGGCGGCGTCGAAGACAACGGCCACCAAGACGACCGCGGCCAAGAAGACCGCCACGACCAAGACGGCGGCTACCAAGGCCACGGCGACCAAGACAGCGGCGAAGAAGCCTTCGACGCGCTCGACGGCCACGAAGACGAAGTAGCTCCCTGAGCGCGCTATGAACGGGCCGTTCCTTGCAGATTTCGCAGGGAACGGCCCGTTCATCGCACGCGGGGACGCTCGTCAGGAGCGAAGGCCCGCCCAGAAGCCGCACCGGTGATCGGCCGCGTGAGCGACCGGCCGGATCGCGTCCGGCGCGAGCGACAGCACGACATCGCGATCCCAGCGGGGTGATCCGGACGCGTTCGGATCACCTGTGCGCATGAACGTGGTCCAGTACGTGATCATCTGCTCCGAAAGGCGTCGCTGCGCCGGATCCAGCGACTTCTCGACTCCGCTGAGCTCGAACAGGTAGACCAGATCCAGGGCGTGCGCCGCGCCGTGCGGGAGGCCGGGCGCCTCGATCCGGTTCACGTCGGGAGCGTTCTTGTCGTCGAATTCGTAGGCGTACAACGGAGTTCGCCGCGAGAGCAGCCTGTTCCCCTCGGCCGTCGGACAGGCCCACGAACGGTCGGTGGTGACCGTCGCCCACGCCATGGCGGGTGATTCGTAGTCCCGCGACGGATACTTCGCCGCCACCTCGTCCGCGCGTTCGCCGAAGGCGTTGCGCAGAAACTCCTGATAGCGCTCCTCGGTGATCGGTTTGTGCTGGGCGACGCCCGCGATGAACGACCTCATCTCGTCGTGCGTGCCGCCCGAAAGCACCGGCACCCGGTGGAAAGCGCCCCGCCGCACGGCTTTCGCGGGGTCGAGCGGGAGCAGCGGGGTGCCGTAGGTCAGGTGATTGGCGAAGGACTGGTGGTCCTTCAGCAACTCCGCGGCCGGGAGACGACGCAGGCAGCCGAGCGCGTCCGGGCCCTCGCAGCCGTGGCTTTCGGCCACCGCCGCGCCGTCGGCTTCGGTCTTGGCGAGCGGCGAGTACGGGGTCTGCGCGGGCTGATTCGGGATGAGACCGCCGGGAGGCCAGTCCAGCAGGCAGGAGCCGGACATGATCGCGGCCTTGTGGAACAGGCCTGCCGCGGCGGGCGAGGTGAGCAGCGCGCAGGTGCTCATCCCGCCCGCGGACTGTCCGGCCAGTGTCACGTTCCGCGGGTCGCCGCCGAACGCGGCGATGTTGCGCTGGGTCCAGCGCAGCGCGGAAAGCTGGTCCATGAGCCCGAAATCGCCGGAACCCACGAGGCCGGGAAGGCCGAAGTAGCCGAAGACGCCGAGCCGGTAGTTCGTCGTCACCACGACGACGTCGCCCTGATCCGCCAGCCGTTGCGCGCCGTAGAGGCTCCCCGCGTCCATCGTGTAACCGCCGCCGTGCAGCCAGACGAGCACCGGCAGGCGACGGCTCCCCGCGTCACGCGGCACGGTGACGTTCAGGAAGAGACAGTCCTCGGCGCTGTCAGGCAGATACTGGGTGCAGGCGGGGCCGGGTTTCGTGGCGTCGGCGACGTCCTTCCACGTTTCCGGCGGGCGCGGCGGCTTCCAGCGGTCCTCGCCGACGGGTGGCGCGGCGAACCTGATCCCGTTGAACGTCCTGGTCGCCCCGGATTCCACGCCGCGGACCTGGCCGGTGTCGGTGCGCACGACGAGCGGGTCCGCGGGGGCGACGATCGTGAGAAGGCCGGTGACGATGGCCAGCACGAGATGCATGAGCGGTCCTTTCAGGAGGCCGCGAGGCGGCGCCACAGCCCGACGCGGCGGAAATAGAGGTGTTGCAGAACCTGCACGGCGACGAACGTGACGCCGTACAGCGCGGTGCCGAGGGCGGGAACGGAGTCCACCGGCAGCGTGTACGCCAGCAGGACGCGCCCGGCGGCGTCGGCGATCAGGGCGACGCCCCACAGGACGGTCGCGACCCGCCAAGCCCGCCGGAACCACTCGTGCCGTGGCCACAGCTCGTTCCATTCGCGGGCGCGCAGGGTGTCGGCGAATCGGCTCTTCGCGACCATCGAGCGGGCCATGCCGTACGCGAGCGGCCTGGAGAACAGCAGCGAAACGAGGAATCCGGCGCCGATCACCCCGGTGACCCAGCCCGCCTTCGCCAGCATGAACCGCGGGCTGCCGGTGACGAAGGAGAAGCCGGCGCTGACCGCGAAGATCGTCAGCACGAAGATCGCGAGCGTGTCGATCTTCCGCCACCGGATCGCCCGGTAGAGGACGAAGAGCACGGTCGGCAGGGCGCAGAGGGCGAGCGCGAACAGCGCGCCGACGCCGAAGCCGCGAAGTACGTAGTACCCGGCGACGGGCACGACGACCTCGAGCAGCACCACACCCCACTGCCGGATCACGGGATCATTGCCTTCGGGTCGCGAGATCGAAGAGGGTCACCAGTTCGGCCGCGTAGGCGGTGAGGTCCGGCTCCGGTGTGCCGGCGAGCAGGAACACCGGGCCCTCCACCGAACGCCGGATCGTCGTCGCCATCACGTGGACGTCGAACTCGCGGAACTCGCCCGACTCCTGGCCCCAGCGCAGGATGCGTTCGACCGGTTCCAGCGCCGCCCGCTCGTTCGCGGGGTCGTAGTCGAGGGCGCCGCCGAGGAAGATGTTCAGCAACGCGCGCATCCGGGTCGGCTGCGCGGCGGCGAATTCGAGGTTCGCCTCCAGATACGTCCGCAGTGCCTCGCTCGCGGACGCGGGCTCGCTCATCCGCTCGGCCATGAACGCGCCGATCTCGCGGAAGACGTCTTCGAGGACCGTGCGGACGAGTTCCTCCTTGTTCGCGAAGTGGTACGAGATGAGCCCGGTGCTCGACAGCTTCGCCTGTTTCGCGATCCGGGCGAACGACGCGCGGGTGTAGCCGAGCTCGGCGATCGTCTCGATGGCCGCGGCCACGATCTGTGCGCGTCTCGCACTCTCGGTGAACGTCTTCGCTTTTGCTTGCATGAGCAAAAAATAGCTCAGTCGAGCAAAACTGTCGACCGGAAACCGCTCGCCGACCGCTCGCCGAACGACCTCACCCGTTCGAACAAAAGTTCTAAAAATTGTCGGTACCAGGGTGTTCAATGGTCAGGTGAGCATTTCAACGACCGCTGTCTTCGACGTCATCGACGAGGTCATCGCCCCGCTGGCCGCCGAGGTTCCGGAGCGTCCCTCGGTGATGGAGTTCTACGACCCGGAGCTCGCCGTGCCGCCGGTGCTGGCCGACGAGGAGCCGACTCCAGGGCTCACCCTGGCCGAGGAGGTGGAGCAGTACACGCGGTTCGTGAGCGGGATGGCGACCATCGGGCTGGCCCCCGGCGGTGAGGTCACGCCCGAGGCCGTCGGGCTGTATCGCGCGCTGCGCGGCGGGTTCATCCGCGGCGTGGTGACCGGCGTGTTCCCGTCGCGCGCGGAGCCGTGGGAGGTGCGGTTCTTCGGCGACGAGGACTACACGACGGTGCTGAACAAGCTCGGCAAGCGGGCGCGGCTGCGGTCCGGTTTCCTCAGCGCGCTGCCGGGCTGGGTGTTCGACGGGCTGCCCGACCATCCGCCCGGCACCGGCGAGACCGTCCGCATCGAGACGGACGCCGGCGGGCTGATCCCGGTGCGGGCGCGTGATGCCGTCGAGGTGATCCGCGAGGGTGCTTCGCGGCCGCGGCACGGCACGGTCCTCGTCGATCTCGCGGTGCGGAACGCCATCCTCGCCGAGTACCCGCACGGCGCGTTCGGCCTGGTGGACAACGACCTCGGCCGGTACCAGTTCAGCGCGGCGATGGACGCCGACGGCCGCTGGACGCTCACCTGGGGCCCGGCCAGCCGGTCGACGGCCGAGCAATGGATCGTGAAGGCGGTGCAGAACCATGCGTGAACCGGCGACCGTGAAGGAACTGATGAGGCGCGCCGCCGAGCCGGTGCTGCGCGCCGTGCCCGAGCGGCGGAGCGTGTACCTGGGCTACGACCCGGAGATCACCGACGACGAGATCCGCCGTCTGTGCCCGTCCTACGACGGACCGGCGGATCTCGTCACCCAGGCCGAGCGGTACGCGGCCAAGGCGGCGATGCTCGAAGAGGCCGGGCTGATGGAGAACGGCGAGATCCATCCGGCCGCGGTCCGGATGCACGGCGTGATGCTGCGGGGTTCGGTGCGAGGCGTCCTCACCGGCGTCTTCGCGTCCGCGCCCCGTTCGGTGCGCGTCGACTGCTACGGCGACGGGCAGCAGGCGGTCGTCTGGCGGATGAGGTCGGGGCGGCGGACCACGTTCAGCCTGAGCGATTTCGGTGAGCTGGGCGCCCGCGTCTTCGGCGGGCTCCCGCACGTCCCCGCCGGTGAGACCGAGCCGATGCGCATCAGGATCGACGAGCACGGCGTGCCGTTGCCCGGCCAGGACGAGGAGGTCGGACTGGTCGCCGACACGCTGAGCCGTCCGCGGACGGGCACGGCGATCCTCGACCTGGTCGCCTTCGGCGGGCTGAACGCCGAGTACCCGGACTACGGCTTCGTGATCGTCGACAACGATCTGGGGAGGTTCGTGTTGTACGCCGCCCCTTCCGAAGGGTGGCTGATGTTCGGTGGAATGGACCGCCGGGCACTGGCGGGCTGGCTGCACGAGGCGGTGGACATGAGCCGTACATAGTGCCGCTGGCGCCTCGATGAACGACTGGGGAGGGCGGGCATGGACCTGGACCGGCGCGCGGCCGACGCGTGGTTCCGGCGGCGAGGGCTGCCGATGGTCATCCACCGGCGGAGGCGTGGGGCGGCCATGTTGCGCCGGTCCACGCCAGGGCTGGTGTTCCTGTGCCTGCTCGACCTGCTCCTCGCCGGGCTGCTGAAGCTGCTCGACGTCCCCGAGGATGTGCTCGCGGCCAGGATGCGCAGCAGCGGCGTCGGTTACGTCCTCGGCGTGCTGGCGCTGACGTTCGCCGTGGTCGTGGTGCCGGTGATCGCCGGCCGCCTGATGGCGAAGCTGCTCCGCGCGCTCAGCCGCACCAGGGTCCGGTTGGCCGTCATGGCGGTGACGATCGGCTTCTGGTTGTTCGTGCTGCCGGTCGGCGAGCGGCTCACCGGGCTGGTGGCCTGGGACAACCCGCTGTGGGTCGCCGTGCTCGCCAACCTCGCCGCGCTGGGCGTGCTGATGCTGCTGGTGCGGATCGGCGTCGGTTCGATCCTGACCTGGGCGGCACGGAGCGCGGTCGCGCAGGTCAGAGCCATCGGAACGCTGGCTTCACGGGCGCTGCCGCTGCTCCTGCTGGTGGTGATGTTCAGCTTCTTCACCGCCGAGTTGTGGCAAGCGGTGGAACGGCTGACGCCCGGCCGGTTGTGGCTGGTGGCCGGTTTTCTCGTGCTGATCGGCGCGGTGTTCCTGGCGTCGATGCTGTCCGACGAGATCAAGGAGCTGAAGTCCTGGACCGTGGAACCCGGGGCGGCCGTCCTGCGCGGCACGCCGTTCGACGACGACACGCCTCCGCCGGAACGGCGCGCCCTGACGAAGACCGAGCGGCTGAACATCGCCTTGGTGCTGTTCTTCGCGCAAGCGGTGCAGATCGTGGCGTTCGGGGTGCTGGTGTTCGCCTTCTTCGTCGTGTTCGGGGTGCTGATCCTCACCCCCGAGGTCGTCACCGAGTTCGCCGGCCGTGAATCGGCGCCCGGAACACTGTTGGGTGTCCCCCTTCCGGTCAGTTCCGCGCTCGTCAACGTCTCCGTCTTCCTCGCCGTCTTCTCCGGTCTGTATTTCGCCGCATCGACCGCGACGGATGCCCGGTACCGGCGTTCTTTCTTCGAACCTTTGCTGGAGGATGTGAAGATCAGCCTCGCGGCGCGTGACATTTATCTGGCCCATTGGGCGGATGTGCGGCGGGCCGAGGTGGTTACCCTGGAAGCAGAGGACATTCCGTAGTGAGGTGGTCACCATGAGCGGGAAGGGCGAGACTCCCTTCTTCGATGCCCCCGACTTCGTGAAAGGCGATGGCACTCAGGCAGATCCTCCAGGCGACAGGTTCGCCGACCCACTGTCCGGGCTGGTCACGACGGCCCCGGCGTCCCCTCCGGCGGGAGCCGACGAGGTCCACGTGCAGGTGCCGGGACCGGTGCAGCCCGACCCCGAAGTCGTGAGCCGGATGGTCAACGCGGCCATGCTCGCGGACGAGCGGCCCGCCGAAAACCCGGGCCCCGAGCAGACCGCCGCGCAGCCGCCCGCCAGGGTCGTCAGCACGGTCGGTGAGCAGGGCGCTGCGCCGATCGGGATCCTGCCCCAGCAGCGCACCTGGCCGTCGAGGCCTTCCCAGCTGATCCGTCCGCCCCGGCGGGTGAAGCAGGAAGAGCCGGTCGATGTCGACGAAGAGGCCGAAGTCGAAGTGCGGCGGGCAAAGCGCTCCATGCAGATGCCGCGGCTCGGTAAACCGTCGTCGAACACGGCAGGCGTCATGATCGCGATCGCCCTCATGATCATCTTCGCGATCCTGGCCATCCAGCTGCTGGCCAGCCTGTTCAACAGCATCGCGGGGATCTTCGGGTAACCCGTCCGGCGGATAGCGCCGGACGGGGCCGTCCATCCAGACGTCACCCATCGGGATACCCTGGCCCTACGGTCGGGGTACCCGGTGTTGACCCGGGTCGCACCCCGGCGCCGCGTGACTAGTGGGGTGGGCGTATCAGCGAGGGCGTGCGGTCGGTGCCCGAAGCGGGCACGGGTGATTCGGCGGGGCGTGACGCTTCCACCATGCACCGGGTGCGGCGGGTGCTGGCGATCAAGCCGTTCCGCCGGATCTGGGGTGTCTCCTACCTGTGCAGCGTCGCGGACTGGCTGAACCTCCTGACGCTGACCGGTCTGGTCACCAAGCTGACCGACAACTACGCCGCGCAGAACTTCGCGTTCGTCGGGGTCGTGCTGACCTCGCTGCTGCCGGGGCTGCTGTTCGCCCCGCTCGGCGGGCTGCTCGCCGACCGGTTCGACCGGCGCAAGGTGATGGTGCTCTGCGACCTCGGCCGGTGCGGGTTCCTGCTGTCGATCGCGTTCGTCGGCACGCCGTGGTGGGTGTTCGTCGGCAACTTCCTGGTCGGCTGCTGCTCGATGATGTGGATCCCGTCGAAGGACGCGGCGGTGCCGAACCTGCTGCGCCGTCCGGACCAGGTCGAGACGGCCAACCAGCTCGGCATGGTGATGACCTACGGCCTCGCGGTGATCACCGCGGCCGGGGCGAACGCCGTGCTCACCGGTAGCAACACGACGTTCCACTTCTTCCAGGGCGACGCCCAGCTCGGTATCGCCAAGGTCGCCGTCGTCATCACCGGCCTGCTGTACCTGACCAGCGCGATCGTGATCGCGACCCGCATTCCCGAGCTGTCGCTGCGCAACGTCCACGCGGTCGAGAAGCCCAAGGTCAAGGCCGCCGACGAGGAGAAGTTCGGCTTCCGGCAGATGATCGCCGACGGCGCCCGCTTCGTGCGGACGACACCGCTGGTCCGCGGGCTGATGATCGGCGCGTTCGGCGCCTTCGCCGCCGGTGGCGCGGTGATCGGTTCGGCCAAGCCGTACTCGTCCAGCCTGCTCGCCGGTGACGCGGCGTTCAACCTGCTCGTGCTCGCCGTCTTCCTCGGGCTCGCCACCGGGATGGCGGTGGCCCCGAAGCTCGCGCGGCGGCTCGCGCACGACCGGCTGTTCGGGATCTCGATCGTCGCCGCGGGCCTCTGCCTCGTCGTCGTCGCGTTGTCGCCGCATCTCGCCGTTTCGCTGGTCGCGGTCGCCGCGGTCGGGGTCTGGGCCGGAACGGCGTTCCTGACCGGTGTCACGATCATCGGTTCGCGGATCGAGGACTCCATCCGCGGCCGGATCAACGCGATCTACCAGTCGCTGATGAAGATCGTGCTGTTCGGCTCGACGGTGCTCGTGCCCGTGCTGATCAGCCTGGTGCAGCCGACCGCGATCTCCGTGTGGGGGAGCACGATCACGATCGACGGGACGCGGCCGGTGATGATCGGCGGCGGTGTCCTCGCGCTGCTCGCCGGCATCTTCGCGTACCGGCAGATGGACGACCGGCGGGCGGAGCCGATCCTCGCCGATCTCCGCAACGCCTTGCGCCGCAGTCCGCGTCGCGTGAACGGGCTGCTGATCGCGCTGGAGGGGACGCGGGCGATCAACACCGAGACGCAGGCGGCGCGGCTGGCCGAATGGCTGCGCGCGGGTACGCGTCCGGTCGTGCTGGCCGCGGACCCGGCGCTGGACGATCAGCGGCTCGCGAAACTCGTCTCCGGTGCTTCGCTGTCCGGTGCGCGGGCGCAGGCGCTGGCCGCCGCCGCGGTGCGGGCGGACATCGTCGAACGGGACATCCAGCCGGCGCTCGACGCCGGGTCCGTCGTGGTGATGGAACGGTTCGTGGACTCGCCGCTGGCGCATCTGTCCGCGGTCGCCGGGCTGGACAGCCAGGAGCTCGAAGGGCTCGCCGACTGGGCGACCGGCCGGTTGCGGCCCGACATCACCATCCTGCTCGACGCCGATCCCGGCACGGTGATGCGGAAGTCCGCGTCGCTGGACGCGCAGTGGCGGGTGCAGCATCTGCTCACGGAGATGGCCGCCGCCGACCCGGACCGGTATGTCGTGGTCGACGCCGAAGGCACCGAGGACGAGGTGAGCGACCGGGTGCGGACCGCGATCCGAGCGGTGCTCGTCGGCAGGCTCGCCGGGCTCGCGCCGTCGGAGGAAAAGGTCGAGGTGAAATGACGGAAGCCCCTGCGCTGATCGGTGTCTGGAAGCAGCTCGTCGGCCAGGAGCCCGCCGCGCGCACGCTTTCCACGGCGTCGGCCGCGGCCACGCGGATCGTCGAGAACCAGCCTGTCGCGCCCGGCGCGATGACCCACGCCTGGCTGATCACCGGTCCGCCGGGGTCGGGGCGCTCGACGGCTGCGCGGGTCTTCGCGGCGGCGTTGCAGTGCAGCACCGGCACCGGCTGCGGCGAATGCCCCGGCTGCCGCACCGTGCTGGCCGGGACGCACGCGGACGTCAAACTCGTCGTGCCTGAAGGCCTTTCGATCTCCGTCGCGGAAATGCGTTCGCTGGTGCAGGCCGCCGCCCGCCGCCCGACCACCGGGAAGTGGCAGGTGGTGATCATCGAGGACTCCGACAGGCTGACCGAAGGCGCGTCGAACGCGTTGCTGAAGGCCGTCGAGGAGCCGCCGGACCGGACGGTGTTCCTGTTGTGCGCGCCGTCGGATCACCCGGACGACGTGTCGGTGACGATCCGCTCGCGGTGCCGTCTGGTCACGCTGCGGACGCCGCCGCCGGAGGCGATCGCGCAGGTGCTCATGGAGCGGGACGGCATCGATCCCGAACGCGCGCGGTGGGCCGCGTCCGTCTCAAGTGGACATGTCGGCCGTGCGCGGCGGCTCGCCACCGACGAGGCGGCCCGGCAGCGGCGGGCGACCGTGCTGCGGATCCCGCTCGGCCTGCGGCGTCCGTCCGATGTGTTCACCTGCGCCGATCAGCTGATCAGTGCCGCGGAGGCCGACGCGGGCGAGGAGAGCAAGGTCCGCGACGAGGCCGAGCGTTCCGAACTCCGCACCGCGATGGGCGGCGACGGCATCGGAAAGGGCGTCGCCGGGGCGAAACGAGCCGCCGAGGCCGCCGTGAAGCAGCTCGAGAAGCGCCAGAAGTCCCGTGCGACCCGAACCCAGCGGGACACTCTCGACCTCGCGCTGGTGGACCTGGCCGCGTTCTACCGGGACGTGCTGGTGACCGCGAGCGGCGCGGGCGCGACGCTGAACCACCCCGACCACGCTTCGGAAATCGCGCAGGCCGCCTCCGCCTGGGCGCCGGACTCGATCCTGCGGCGGCTCGAAGCCGTCCTGGAATGCCGCGAGGCCATCGACCTGAACGTGAAGCCGAGGATCGCCGTCGAAGCCATGGTCACCACCCTGCGCCAAGGCTGATCGGCGCTTCACTCACCACCCCAGCCCCCCGCCCGTCCCAGGGGGGCGACCCCGAGTCCAGTCTACCGGGGGTGGAGGGGGAAAAGGGCTGGTCGCGGGAGTTGTCCACAGGTGGGGATGGTTGTGGACAACTGCTGTGGGTAAGTGAAGGCGGTTCGGGTTCGGATCGCGATGGCGGCCGTTAACGCCGAGTGGGGGGTGTGTGGAAATAGGGACATTCAACGTCTCTATTTCCACACACCGTGTGGGTTTCAGGTCGTCCAACGCACTGAAATCCACACAGTCACTGCACGGCGAAAGGGGCCCTCGCCGCAAGGCGAAGGCCCCTGAAGACGAACGGTCCTTCCACGCCGGTGCAAAGCGTGAAAGGACCGTTCATCACCCTCCTCGCCCCGTCTAGTCCTCCGAGTCCAGGGAGCGCGGACGCGGCGAAGGTTTGAACCCAGGCGAGTTCTTCGCGATCGGGACAACCGCGAGCCGCCGCCGTCCCGGCATGGCCGCCACGAGCACCACGCCGATCAGCAGCATCGCCGTACCCGTCCAGAACATCGGCACCGTGTCGTAGGCCGCGTTGGTGTAGGCCAGGTTCTTGACCGGCCCCTTCGGCGCCGCACCACCGTTGTTGCCGGCGGGAGGTGCCTGAGCCGTGCCGCATTCGACACCGCCTGCCGGAGCGTGCGCCCGGGCGATCTGCTCGCCGAGCGAGATCTGCGCCAGTGACGACGGCAGGTTCTTCGCGGCCTCCGGCGGCAGCGCCTTCTGGAGCGCGGTCGTCGGGAGGATCTGGAGGTCCAGCAGCCGCGCCGAGGCACCCAGCTGGAAGCCCTTGAACGGCGACGTCGTGTCGCTCGACTTCTGGTTCAACCCGGCGATCGACAGCTTCAGCACCCCGAGGTCGAGCGTGAGCCCGTTGCCGGCCTCGCCGCCCGGGAGGTGCTTGGTGGCACCGTCCATCATCTCGGCGAGCCCGCCGATGACCGGCACGTTCTTCAGCTGCTCGAAGCCGGGGGTCTGCTTGAGCGACGGCAGCGGGATCCCGATCGGGATGTCCTTGGTCGGGTTCTTCGCGTCGAGGGTGAACAGCACCTTGTCGCCGCGGACGATCTGCAGCACCGGCGCGGTGTACTCGACTTTTGACGTCTTCTTGTCACCGGTCGAGGTGACCCGCAGCGTCGGCTGGCTGGCGACCTTGATCGTCAGGCCGAGCGGCGTGCCCTTCAGCAGCTCGATGTTGGCCGCCTGCAGAGTCGACGTCGACTCGACCGCCTTGTTCTTCGAGCCGGGGATGTCGACCAGCCGCACGACCGAACGCGACGACAGCGTGTTCGGCAGGCTCAGCACGGCGCCCTTGCCGTCGGCGTTGGTGCTGGTACCCGAAAGCAGCCCGCCGAGGTTCGCCAGCGGGCCGAGCGCGGACAGGCCCGCCTTGAGCTGGTCCGAAGCCTGGGTCAGCTGGTCGGCGCCCGGGATGTTCGGGATGGTCGGCAGCAGCGCGAGGTTCGCGATCGACGTGCTCGAGTCGGCGATCGTGCCGACGCACGGTCCGAGCGTCGGGCTCCAGCGCGCGTGCGCCTCGCCGTTGAGCAGGCCGAGGTTGAACAGCGGGTTCGTCGGCGCGTTGAGGCCGCCGCTGATCGGCTTCGGGTTGTCCGGCAGGGCCGTCTGCACGAGGCTGCCCGGCGTCTGCGGCGCGTTGCCCGCGGCGGACAGGCCGAACGGCGACGACTGCGCGATCGCCTTCTCATAGCTCAGGTAGGCCTCGGAGTTGGCCTGCGCGCTGGAGAGACCCATCCCGGCCTCGAGCGCGGACTGCTTCGGCAGCAGCTTGTCCGCCCCGGGCAGGATCGCGCTCGTCGGCACCGCGTTCGGCAGCAGCCGCAGCACGCCCAGCGCCGCTCCCGCGTCACCGACCGCCTTCCCGAGCGGCTGGGGGCCGATCGGCGCCGACATCGGCGGCTGTCCCGGATTGGCCGGATCGGGGATCGGCGTGGTCGGGATGTCCTGGGCGATCGCCGGGGCCGCGGTCAGCAGAAGCAGGGCCGCGGCGGCCGGAAGTGCCAGCACACGGGGCAGTCGTTGCCGCATGAACAGGTCCTCCAGTGGGGATGGGCCGATCTTGGGGGACTGAGACCGGCGTCATAGGACCTTAACGACGGTGGCCCCGGAAGGTGACGTTCAAGCCTCCGCTACACTTGTCCCCGTCATCGGGTGCGAGCCCGATGTCCGCCGCCTTAGCTCAGTCGGCCAGAGCGATTCACTCGTAATGAATAGGTCAGGGGTTCGATTCCCCTAGGCGGCTCCGCAGGTCAGGGCCTCATTCGGAACTCTCCGGATGAGGCCCTGACTCGTTTCCGGCCCGGCGGAGAGCTCGCGCCGGAAGTTCACCCGTTGGTGTCACCCCTTGAGGAACATCCGCGACAGCGAAGTGCCCACTCCGGTGAGGTGGCCGACGAGCGCGTCCGCGTCCGCGTCGAGCAGCCCGGAGCGCCACGCGAGCATGATCTCCACGAAGCCGCCGATGCCCAGCAGGACGTTCACCCGGAACTCCAGCCCGTCCACGTCCGGCTTCAGATGCGGTCGCGCGAGCTCGATCAGCAGGCCGGTGGTCTCCTGGACGGTCTGCCGCCGCAGTTGCTCCAGCACCGCGCTGCCCGCGTGGTCGCCGAACAGGATCTGCGCGCGGGCGGGCTCCTCTTGCACGTGGTGCACGACGACGTCGACAGCGGCGCGGAGCTGGTCCAGGGCGGGTCGCTCGATGTGGGCGGCGACGGCGTCGAGGACCATCCGCAGGGTTTCGTCGCGGACCTGTTCCCAAGCGGTGGCGAGCAGCGCGTCGCGGTTGGCGAAGCTCTCGTAGAAGTACCGGTCGGTCAGGTTCGCCCGCGCGCAGACACCCCGCATGGTGACCGCCGCCCAGCCCTGTTCCTGCCAGATGTCGAGTGCGGCGCCGAGGAGGGCGAGCCGTCGTTCGGCGCGGCGTTCGTCGGCGGTCTTGCCGCTGTAGCGGCGGGACGCGGTCACCTGCCCATCTTGACAGCAGGTGCCCTCAGATTCATTCTGAGGGCATGCGACCGCAGAATGGCCTGCGAACCGGTTTGGCCGCCGCGCTGACGTCCGTTTTCGTGCGGCCGATCGCCAACGCGATCCCGGCCAACCGCGCGGGTGTGGCGTTCTCCCGTGCCTTCATCGCGAGCAGCCTGTGGCTGGCCTCGCCGCCGTTGAAGGGGAGCCGCGTCGAGCCGGGTATCCGCGGCGAGTGGGTTCGCGCGCCCGAGGTGACCGAAGGCAACGCCGTGGTCCTCTACCTCCACGGCAGCGGGTACGCGCTCTGCTCGGCGCGCACGCACCGCGGGCTGACCACACGGGTTTCCGCCGGCACCGGCCTGCCGGTTTTCGCCTGCGAGTACCGGCTCGCGCCGCGGCATCGGTTCCCGAGCGCCGCCGACGACGTCCGCGCCGCCTACGACCGGCTGCTCGACCAGGGATATCGGCGGATCCTCGTCGCGGGCGACTCCGCGGGCGGGCATCTCGCGGTCGACCTCGCCGCCCAGCTGCTGCGGGAACGAAAAGACCCGCCTGCCGCGCTGGCCCTCTTCTCGCCGCTGTTCGACGTGACGTTTTCGCTGGCCGCCCAGCGAGAACGCATGAGCCCGGACCCGATGATCTCCGCCGCCGCGGCCGCGCGCCTGGTCGGTCTGTACACAGTGGACGCAGACCTCGATTCGGCGCGGCTTCGGTTCGCCTTCGACGACATCAAGGGCTTCCCGCCGACGATCATCCAGGCGGGTGGGCTGGAAATGCTCGCCGCGGACGCCATCGAACTGGCCAGGGCCCTGCGCCGCGCGGGGGCCGACTGCGAACTCGAAGTGGTCCCCGGCCAGATGCACGTCTTCCAGGCATTGACCCGCTTCATCCCCGAAGCGGCACCGGCGATGGAGCGGGCTTGCCGCTTCCTCACCGGCAATCTTCCGGCGATCGTGAGGGCGGCATGACGAAACGGACCCACGGAGCACACGCCGTCGTCACAGGCGCGGGCAGCGGGATCGGCAGGGCGATCGCGGCCGAGCTCGTCCGGCGCGGCAGTCGCGTCGTCTGCGCGGACATCGATCTCGAAGCCGCCGATGAAACCGCGAAGATGCTCAAGGACGCGGTCGCCATCGCCTGTGACGTGTCCGATGTGGACGAAGTCGCGGACTTGGCGAACCAGGCACGCTCCTGGTTCGGCCGCGAGCCGGACCTCGTCGTCAACAACGCCGGGATCGGCGCGGGCGGCAAGCTCGTCGGGGAGAGCCCGCTGTCCGATTGGCGGCGCACGCTCGGCGTGAACCTGTGGGGCGTGATCCACGGCTGCCACACCTTCGTCCCGGCCATGCGGGCGGCGAAGGCGGGCGGCGTCATCAACGTCGCTTCGGCGGCCGGCTTCACCGCCGCGCCGAAGATGGCCGCGTACAACGTGAGCAAGGCGGGCGTCGTCAGCCTTTCCGAAACGCTGGCGGCCGAACTGTCCGGCACCGGCGTCGCGGTCACCGTGCTGTGCCCGACTTTCGTCCGTACCAACATCTTCGGCGGCGAACTCATCGAAGACGGGGCTCGCGGGCTGGCCCAGCGGGTCTCCGACGTGGTCGGGTTCTCGCCGGAGCGCGTCGCCAGGATGACGCTCGACGCCCACGATCGCGGCCGCCTCTACGTCGTGCCGCAGCCCGACGCCCAGCTTCTGTGGCACGCCAAGCGTTTCGTGCCCGTCCCGTACACGCGGATCGCCGGTCTGCTCGGCCGGTTCCTGCCCGCCGAAAAGGAGAAGTGATGGCCTACGACTTCGCGGCGATGCTCCAGACGATCAAGGACAAGCAGTGGTCGCTGGCCGACATCGACTGGGACGCGCCCGGCGCCGAGACGATGACCGACGAGCTCCGCGCCAAGATGCGGCCGTTCATGGCCGATCTCGTGTGGATCGAGCACGTCGGCGCCCGCGGGTTCGCCTCGCTCGCCAAGAAGGCGCCGACGCCGGTGATCCAGGAGATCTACCGCTACTTCCACGCGGAGGAACAGAAACACGCCAACGCGGAGCTGGCGTTGATGAAACGCTGGGGCATGCTCGACGAGCACGGTTCGATGCCCGAGCCGAACATCAACGTCAAGCTCGCCATCAAGGTCCTCGACGACTACGGCGACACGCTCCCGCTGACGGCGCTGGCCACGCTCATCCCGCTGCTGGAATGCGCGCTGGACGGCGCACTGGTGAAGTTCCTGCTGGAAGAGGTCTCCGATCCGGTGTGCCATCAGGTTTTCCGGCATATCAACTCCGACGAGGCCCGGCACATCACGGCCGATTTCGAGGTCTTGGAACTGATCGGCGCCGGCTCCACGACCAAGCTCCTCACTGAATCCGTCGGCTCGCTCAAACCCCAGATCGTGCTCGGCCTGATCGTGGTGTTCGTCCCGCTGATCAACAAGATGCGGGACAACATCGTCGCGATGGGCCTGCCGGAGAAGAAGCTGTACAACGCCGTGAAACGGTTCTCCACCATCGGCGGGCGCGGCGAGTTCACCAAACGGATCCCGGCGTACCACGTGCTAAAGGCGCAGGCGGCCATGATCGTCGACCGTTCGCACTTCTATCACCGGCTGCTCGCCGACCCGATGGTGAAGATGACCCGCCTGATCCCCGCGCGGCTGCTGGGAAAGCCGCAGTCGTGGACCGAGGAGATCACGCACGAACCGGTCGCGTCATGAGCCTCGGCGAATTCCGGGGCGAGGTGCTGCGCGGCACCGAGTGGTTCGGGCACGACTTCTCCGGGCAGCGGGTGGCCGTGGTCGCGCCCGGTCGCGAGGCGGCGCAGATCGTGCCCGAGGTCGCGGCCACCGCGCGTGCGGTGAAGGTGTTCCAGGAAGAACCCGACTGGGTGGTCCCGATGCCGGTGCCCGGGCCGCACGCCCTCGGCATCGCCGTCGCCCGGGTTTTCCTGCGCTGGCAGGTGAAAGACCCGTGGATCCGCAGGCTCCTCACACCGGACCGGCGCTTCGGCTCGCGGCGGACGGCACCCGGCCTCGGCTACTACGGTGCGCTCCGAAGGCCCGGCTGCAAGCTCATCACCTGGCCGATCTACGCCTTCGCGCCTGACGGCATCCGCACCGCCGAAGGTATCGAGCACCAGGCGGACGTCGTCGTGCTCGGTGCGATTTCGCTGTTCGCCAAGGAAGGACTTCCCGTATGACGCCGGACCACGAGATCGCGATCATCGGCGGGGGTTTCTCCGGGATCGGCGCCGCGATCCTGCTTCACAAGGCGGGTTTCGAAGACTTCCTGATGCTGGAGGAGGGCGACGGTGTCGGCGGTGCCTGGCACTGGAACACCTATCCCGGCGTCGCCGTCGACATCCCGTCGTTCAGCTACCAGTTCTCGTTCGAGCAGATCTCCGGCTGGTCGCGCGTCTACGCGCCTGGCCGCGAGCTGAAGGCGTACGCCGACTACTGCGTCGACAAGTACGACATCCGCCGCCGCACCCGCCTCGGCAGCAAGGTCGTCTCCGCGGCCTTCGACGACGAAACGCACTTGTGGCGGCTGGAAACCGCCGACGGCTGGTCGATGACGGCACGATTCGTCGTCGGCGCCACCGGCGTGCTCACCCAGCCGAAACCGCCGGACATCGCCGGGATCGACGGTTTCCGGGGCACGGTCATGCACACCGCGCGCTGGGATCACTCCGTCGACCTGCGGGGCAAACGGGTCGCCGTCGTCGGCACCGGGGCCTCGGCCGTGCAGGTGATCCCGTCCATCGCGCCGGAGGCGGGCCACCTGACGGTGTTCCAGCGCACGCCGATCTGGTGCCTGCCCAAACCCGACGCCGTCCTGCCGCGGCCCGCCAGGCTCGCGCTGCGGCGGCTGCCGGGCGCGAAACTGGTGTCCCGGCTGGCCAGCCAGGCGCTCGTCGAGGTGACCTTCCCGCTGGCGGCCCATTTCCACAACCTCCTGCCGACCGCGGGCGCGGGGGAGCGGATCGGGCGCGCGCATCTGCGCCGCGCGGTGAAGGACCCGGTGACCCGGAAGAAGCTCACCCCGCGTTATGCCTTGGGCTGCAAGCGGCCGAGCTTCTCCAACGAGTACCTGCAGACGTTCAACCGGGACGACGTCACGCTGGAGACCACGGGCATCGACGCGATCACCGAATCCGGCGTGCGCACGGCCGACGGCACCGAGCATCCGGCCGACGTCCTGGTGCTGGCGACCGGGTTCAAGGTGTTCGAGAAGGGCAACATGCCGGCCTTCACCGTGCGCGGCGCGGGCGGCGCCGATCTGGAGAAGTTCTGGGCGGAGAACCGGTTCCAGGCCTATCAGGGCGTCAGCGTGCCGGGTTTCCCGAACTTCTTCACCATTCTCGGACCGTACGGCTACAACGGTTCCTCGTACTTCAACCTGATCGAGACGCAGACCGCGCACATCATCCGGTGTCTGCGCAACGCCCGGAAGACCGGCGCGACCCGCGTCGAGGTCACGAGCGAGGCGAACGACCGGTACTTCCGGAGCATGCTGGAGCGCCGCAAGCACCAGGTGTTCTTCCAGGACAGCTGCTCGCTGGCCAACAGCTACTACTTCGACGCGAACGGGGACGTGCCCTTCCGCGCCTCGCCCACCCTGGAAACCATGGTGACGAGCCGGTTCTTCGACCTCGACGACTACGCCTTCGCGGACGGCCGGTGAACACTGGCTGAAGTCCGCCGTCCCCCGCCGGGATGAGCCGTAGGTTCGATTCCCCGAACCTGGAGGCTGGTCTTGGAAGGCTTTCCCTGGGACGTCCTGCTCGCGGTGGCGGGGATCGGCGTCCCGGCCGTCGCGTTCCTGTGGGAGTTCGTGCTCGTCGGCCGCAAACGGCTCGGCTACCGCGTACAGATGGACACCCCGACGGCGTCCGGGCGTGGGTTCGCGCCGACCGCCGACGCGCTCGCGCAACTGCAGCACGAGAACGGGGAGCGGCTCGTCGACCCGTCGTTCGTGCTGCTGCGCATCGAGAACAACGGCACCACCGACATCGACACCGACGACTACGCGGTCAACGCGGACGACCCCGTCGGCATCCGCGTGAAGTTCCCCGGCCGCACCGTGGCCGGGATGGTGGTGACCGAGCTCAGCTCGCCGCATCTGCACGAATGTTTCGGCGACGACTCCGGTTTCGGGGCGCGCGACGAGAATCCCGCACGGCCGTCCGGCGTGATCGACCTGCCGAGGGTGCCGCTGAACCGCGGCGCGCACTACAAGATCCTCGCCGTGCTCGACCGCGTCCCCAACGGCTCGCCCGACGCCTTCGAAGATCCTCAGGTGATCGGCGAGATCAAGGGCGGCAGCCTCCGCGAGACCAAGAGCCGCACCGGGCCGACGGGTTCGGTGATGGCGCTGATCCTCTTCCTCGTCGTGGTCAGCATCTTCCAGCTGACCCGGTCGCTGTTCTTCGACGAGAAGCCGCCGCCACTGGACTGCGCGTCCGGGAAGCTCACGATCACCGGATCGACGGCCTTCGCGCCGGTGCTCAGGGAAGCGACGGCTTCGTACACGAAGACGTGCCCGGGCGCGTCGTTCGTCTTCGACAGCCGGGGCAGCGCCGAAGGGCTGGGCAGCCTGAACCAGGCGGCGAACGACGGCACGCTGGCGTTCTCCGACGGCGCCAAGGGCGAGGGCTATCCGCAGCTGCTTCCGCGCCCGGTCGCGTTCTCGCTGTTCACGCTCGTGATCAACAAGGAGGCGGGAGTCCAGGATCTTTCGCTCGCGCAGATCCGCGACGTCTACGACGGCAAGATCGCGAACTGGCGGGAGATCGGCGGCAAGGACCAGCCGGTCCGGCTCGTCGACCGGCATTCCGACTCCGGCACGCGGCGGACGTTCGAGGCCCAGATCCTGGCGGGCAAGCGGGAACCCGGCGACAACTCCGACGACTGCCTCAAGCCGGCGCCGGGTGCCCAGCCGGGAGTGGCGCGGTGCGCGAAGCCGTCCACGAACGACGTCCTCGACGCGGTGTCGCGGGTGCCGGGCGCCCTCGGCTACAGCGAACTGGGCGCGGCCACGAAACGCGAGGACGTGCTGCCGGTGCGGATCGACGGCCACCAGGCGACGCTGGAAGGCGCGATCCACGCGGCGTACCCGTTCTGGGAGACCGAGTACGCGTACACCTTCGGCGAGCCGAAGGCCGACTCGCTCGTCGCGAGCTTCCTGCGGTACCTGACGAATCAGGTCGGCAAGGACATCGTCCGGTCGCATGGGCACCGGCCGTGCGCGGAGCTGGCGAATCCGGTGCTGTGCCGTCCGGGTGTGTGAAGGCCCTTCACAGCCTGCCGGACGCTTGCGCCGGCGCTGGGGGTGTCGCGAAAGCCACTTTCGGGACATCAGGCGTCGCGAAAGTGGCTTTCGCAACGCGCCACCTTCGACCTTCCCCTCGACAACGCGCGTGAAGGCCCCCTTCCCTCGGCTCAGCCGAGGGAAGGGGGCCTTCACGCGCTAAACGGGTCAGGCAGGCGGCTTCAGCGTGACGACGGTGGCGCTGGTCTCGCCACGCGGCGTCCGGTACGTGATCTCGTCGCCCTCCTTCGCGCCGACGAGCGCGAGCCCCAGCGGGCTGTCCGAGGTCACCGTGGAGGCGTCCGCGTCCTCCCCGGGGATCGTGACGATGTGGAGCTCGTCTTCGTCGCCGTCGGCGAACCTGAGGGTGACGGTGGTGCCGTCGGGGAGCAGGCCCTTGCTGTTCCGGCCGCCGTGCTCGAGTTTCGCCGCGACGTCGGCGATGCGCCGGTCGAGGTAGGCGGCGGCCTCCGCGCGGTCCAGCACCTCCGCCTGGTCGGCCGCGTCGCCGGTTCGTTCCTGCTCACCGACGAGCGGCGCCATCGCGTCGCGCTGCGCACGCAGATCGGCGAGTTCCTTCTCCAGCTGCCGCCGCGCGGCCGGGCTGAACCCGTTGTCCCCTGAGGTCACCATGTCGCGCATTGTCCGCTACGGATCGGCGGCTAGCCACCTAGATTTTTCACCCGCTGTGATCGGCCAGGACGGTTGCCCTAAGCTTCAGGGCTCCCGTCCTGACTACTTGGTGTAAGGAACTTCGTGACCGCCGTTCCCGGCCGCAGCGCGCGGCTCTCCCCCAATCAGCTGCAGAAACAGGAGCAGATCGTCGAAGCGGCGCGTGTCGTGCTCGCCAGGGACGGGCTCGCGGGTTGCACCGTGCGCGCGATCGCGGACGCCGGACCGCTCACGAAGAGTGCGATTCATTACTACTTCGCGGATATCGACGTCCTGATCGACCGCGCGATGGCGGCGCACATCACAACGTTCATCGCCGATTTGCGCAAAATTTCGGCGAAGCACGATCACCCGTCCGAGCGGCTCTTCGCCGCGCTCGAAGCCTTCCTCGACGAGTTCTCCGGCCGTCCGAACGCGGCGTTCCTCTGGTTCGAGTACTGGATCGCCGCGGGCCGCGCGCAGCACCCTCAGGCCATCGACGTGATGCTGACGTCGATCACCGAACTGCTGGCGGAACTGCTCGCCCCGCTCGACGTCGAAGACCCGCGGGCCAGGGCGCGGGCGTTGCTGTCCTACCTGCTCGGCGCGATCGTCCAGCAGCGCGTCCGGCGGCGGCCGTTCGCCGCACTGCGTGGCGACATCGAAGCGCTCTGTTTCGCGAACTACGGCTAGAAATACGCATTAGATCCGTACCGTTACGGATTGTTCGCCCTTCCCGCTCCGGCCATGGTGAGGTTCCCCTTCCCTGCCTGAGAGCTAGGAGACGACGATGCGCATAAGACGGTGCATGGCCGTGGCGATCGCGGCCGTCGCGGCGTTCACCATCCCGGTCGCCGCGAGTCCGGCGACCGCGGACCAGCAGGCCGAGGACGCGCAGGTCCAGATCTACGAGGTCTTCGGGACCGGGACCTCGCAGCAGCGCACCCAGATCTCCCGGCTCGGGGTCGACGTCCTCGGCTCGGCGGGCGGCACGACCACGGTCATCGGCGAAGCGCGCGACGCGGCGAAGATCCGTTCGCTCGGCTACCGCGTCGAGCAGCGCGGCGTTGTCGACAGGTCCGAGAAGGTCGGCACGAACGCGATCAACGACTTCCCGCCGTCGGATTCCGGCTACCAC
Source organism: Amycolatopsis roodepoortensis (assembly GCF_014873915.1). GTDB lineage: Bacteria > Actinomycetota > Actinomycetes > Mycobacteriales > Pseudonocardiaceae > Amycolatopsis > Amycolatopsis roodepoortensis. The sequence continues at coordinate 1,728,162 of NZ_JADBEJ010000004.1, read as the reverse complement.
AACTACGCCGAGGTCACGACAGTCCTGCGCAACGCCCAGTCGAACTTCGGCTCGATCGCGCGGCTGAGCAGCGTCGGCAACTCGTACCAGGGCCGGGCGCTGAACATGCTCAAGATCAGCGACAACGTCGCCACGGACGAGAACGAGCCCGAAGTCCTCTTCACCTGCAACCAGCACGCCCGCGAGCACCTCACCACCGAGATGTGCCTGCGGATCGTGAACCGGTTCACCCAGGGCTACGCCTCCGACCCGGCGATCAAACGGTTCGTCGACAGCGTCGAGATCTACGTGATCCCGAACGTCAACCCGGACGGCTCGGAGTACGACATCTCCGGCGGCAGCTACAAGTACTGGCGCAAGAACCGGCAGGGCAACGGCACCGACCCCAACCGCAACTGGGCCTACAACTGGGGCTGCTGCGGCGGTTCGTCGGGCTCGACGACCAGCGAGACCTACCGCGGCCCGTCGGCGTTCTCCGCGCCGGAGACCCGCGCGGTGTCCAACTTCGTCAACTCGCGCAAGATCGGCGGCGTCCAGCAGATCAAGGCGAGCATCGACTTCCACACCTACTCGGAGCTCGTGCTGTGGCCGTTCGGCTTCACCTACAACGACACCGCCCCCGGAATGACCGCCGCGGAAGCGCAGCGGTTCCAGACGGTGGGCCGTCAGCTGGCGGCGACCAACGGCTACACGCCGCAGCAGTCGAGCGACCTGTACATCACGGACGGGACGATCGACGACTGGATGTGGGGCACCCACAAGATCCTGAGCTTCACCTTCGAGATGTACCCGCGGGGTTCGAACCCCGGCTTCTACCCGCCCGACGAGGTGATCGTCCGCGAAACCACCCGTAACGACAAGGCCGTGGACCTCCTGCTGAACACCGCCATCGGCTGACCTCTGTAGCGCGTGAAGGCCCCCTTCCCTCGGCTCAGCCGCGTGAAGGGGGCCTTCACGCGCTAGGACGCATAGGGTGCGGGGCATGCCGATGTTCGAATTCGAGGGGCACCGTCCCCAGGTGGATCCCGAAGCGTGGATCGCCCCCACCGCCACCCTGATCGGCGACGTCGTCGTCGAAAAGGGCGCCTCCGTCTGGTACGGCGCCGTGCTGCGCGCCGACTTCGGGAAGATCCTCATCCGCGAGGGCGCCAACATCCAGGACAACTCGGTCATCCACGTCAACGGCGGCGTGACCGAGGTCGGCAAGAACGTCACCGTCGGGCACCAGTGCCTCGTGCACGACTGCACGATCGGCGAGCAGGCGCTGATCGGGAACGGCTCGACCGTGCTCGACAAGGCGCAGATCGGCGCGAAGGCGCTGGTCGCGGCCGGCGCCACGGTGACGCCAGGGATGGTCATCCCGCCGGAGACGGTCGCCATGGGCAGCCCGGCGAAGAAGCACGTCCCGCTCGACGGCACCGCCCGCGGCTGGGTCGAGCACAACGCGGCGATCTACCAGGAGCTCGCGCGCCGCCACGCGGAAAGCGTCAAGCCGATCGATTGACTCTCCAGTAACTGGAGACCATAGCTTCGGCGCATGGCACCGAAGTCGAAGAAGAAAACGCACCAGGCGACGCTCGAGTTGACCGCCGGCAACGCGCCGGTGGTCGACCTCGGGAAGACGCTCGGGCAGACCGGCGTGAACCTCGTCGAGGTCAAGAAGGCCTACGACGCGGCGACCGCCGCCCAGCGCGGCGACATCGTCCCGGTGGTCGTGTCGGTGTTCGAGGACCGCTCCTTCGAACTCCGGCTGAAGACCCCTCCGACGTCGTTCCTCATCAAGAAGGCCTTGGGCGGCAAGGGATCCAGCCGTCCAGGACACGAGGTCGCCGGGAAGCTGAGCCAGGAACAGCTGCGCGGCATCGCGGAGCGGAAACTGCCGGACCTCAACACCGGAGACCTCGGCGCGGCCATGCGCACGGTCGCGGGCACGGCCCGCTCGATGGGTGTCGCGATCGAAGAACCGTGACGCGCAAGCACGTGATCGTCCCGCCGTTCCGCGACCTCGACCCGGCCCTCGAGGTCGCGGAAAGGCTGCTGGCGCAAGGGAATCCGCGGCTCATCGAAGTCTTTTCGGCACTGCCGGACGAACACGCCGCCGCCGACCGGCTCAACCGGATCCTCGCCGGGACCGGCGCCTCGCCCCGGCTCGTCGAAGTCGCGAACGGCTGGCGTCTCGTGCAGGTGGCGTCGTGGCCGGGCTGCGGCGACCTGGTCGCGGGCGCTTCCGGGCTGGCGGAACTGGTCGCGTTCGGTGGCTGGCGGCGGCTCAAACGCTGCGCCGTCTGCGCGCGGGCGTTCTGCGATCGCACGGCCGGATGCAGCCGCCGGTGGTGCGCCGGCCATCGTCCGCACGCCGAGGCCCGCTCGAGCGGAGTGCTCTAGTCTGGTCCGCACCAGCGACTGGCGCCATTTGAGGTGGAGCACCACCGGGAAGCGACGACGAGGCCGGTACCGCGCGCCTGGGTCCGGCCGTCTCTGGCAGGAGTACGTCCGATGACACACCAGCCCGAACTTTCCGCGCTCGCCGCCGCCGACCCGCAGATCGCGGGGCTCGTGGAGGACGAGGCGAAACGCCAGCACGACAAGATCCGCCTGATCGCGTCCGAGAACTACGTCTCGCAGGCCGTTCTGGAGGCGACGGGCACCGTCCTCACCAACAAGTACTCCGAGGGCTACGCCGGCAAGCGGTACTACGAAGGCCAGCAGCTCATCGACCAGGTCGAGACCCTCGCCATCGAGCGCGCGAAGGCCGTCTTCGGCGTCGACCACGCGAACGTCCAGCCGTACTCCGGCTCCCCGGCGAACCTGGCGGTGTACCTCGCGTTCGCCCAGCCGGGCGACACCGTGCTCGGCATGGCGCTGCCGGACGGCGGCCACCTCACGCACGGCTGGAGCGTGTCCGCGACCGGCAAGTGGTTCACCCCGGTCCGCTACGGCGTCCGCAAGGAGACCGGCCGCGTCGACCTCGACCAGGTCCGCGAACTCGCGCTGAAGCACCGGCCGAAGCTGATCTTCGCCGGCGGCACCGCGATCCCGCGCACCATCGACTTCCCGGCGTTCGCGGAGATCGCCCGCGAGGTCGACGCCGTCCTGGTCGCCGACATCGCCCACATCGCCGGGCTGGTAGCCGGTGGCGCGCACCCGTCGCCGGTCGGGCACGCGCAGGTCATCACCACGACCACGCACAAGACGCTGCGTGGTCCGCGCGGCGCGATGATCCTTTCCGACGCCGACCACGCGAAGGCCGTCGACAAGGCGGTGTTCCCGGGGCTGCAGGGCGGCCCGCACAACCACACCACCGCCGCGATCGCCGTCGCGCTGGGCGAGGCGCAGAAGCCGGAGTTCTCCGAGTACGCGCACACGATCGTCGCGAACGCGCGGGCGCTGGCGGAGGCGCTGGTCGAGCGCGGTTACGACCTCGTGTCCGGCGGTACCGACAACCACCTGCTGCTGATCGACCTCACGAACAAGAACGTGCCGGGCAAGCCCGCCGCGCAGGCGCTGGACCGCGCCGGGATCGAGCTGAACTACAACACCGTGCCGTTCGACCCGCGCAAGCCGTTCGACCCGTCCGGAATCCGGCTCGGCACCTCCGCGATCACCACGCGCGGGCTCAAGCCGGAGCACCAGACGCAGGTCGCGGAGTGGATCGACCGCACGATCACCGCGGCGGCGGGTGAGGAACAGTCCGCTTTGGACACCATCGCCGCCGAGATCCGCGAGTTCCTGGCGCCGTTCCCGATCCCGGGCTACTCGGCGTAGAAGTACGTGAAGGCCCCCTTCACTGCGCCAGGCGCAATGAAGGGGGCCTTCACGTACTACGGGAGACGCGACCAGGCACTCACGAAACGCACGAAGGGCCCCTTCACCGCACGAGACGCGGTGAAGGGGCCCTTCGGCACTTAAGCGACTAGTGCGCCGCCGGACCGTCGATGGCCTCCTTGGCCAGCCGGTCGGTCTCGCGGTCGAGCGAACGCTTGATCTCGGCCTCGGCCTCGGAGCGCCCGACCCAGGTCGAACCCTCGACGCTCTTGCCCGGCTCCAGGTCCTTGTACACCTCGAAGAAGTGCTGGATCTCGAGCTTGTGGAACTCGTTCAGGTGGTGGATGTCGCGCAGGTGCTCCAGCCGCGGGTCGTTCGTCGGCACCGCGAGGACCTTGTCGTCCGGGCCCTTCTCGTCGGTCATCCGGAACATGCCGATAGCGCGGCAGCGGATCAGGCAGCCCGGGAACGTCGGCTCCTGGACGAGCACCAGCACGTCGAGCGGGTCGCCGTCCTGGCCGAGGGTGTCGTCGATGAACCCGTAGTCGGCGGGGTACTGCGTGGCGGTGAACAGCGTCCGGTCGAGTTTGATCCGACCGGTCTTGTGGTCCACCTCGTACTTGTTGCGCTCCCCCTTGGGGATTTCGATAGTGACGTCGAATTCCACGCCGGCCTCGCTGCTCTCGTCTTTGGTACGCCCCGCCGTCGCGGACGGCTCACCGAGTTCATGGTCTTGTCTTCACTAGTGTGGACCACGGGGTCCCGGGTGCTCGCATCGATGTGGTCGTATGTGAGCTTGGCCCCTTCCCCGGACGGTGGATGAAGGAGCGTTGAGTGCCGGAAAACGATGACCCGAGGTGGCCGTCGGACGACAAGGACACCTCATCCGCCGAGCCCAAAGGCGCCAAGGGGGAGGGCGAGGCCACGATCTGGCTGCCCATGTCGGGGATGGCGAACGGCAAGACCGAAGAGCTGTCAGTGCCGAAGGTCACACCCGAAAGTGGCTCCTGGTTCGAACCCGTCGTCGAGGTCGAGGAGGAACCGGACGTCCCGGAGACCCCGACCCCGAAGTGGTCCGCGTTCGAACCGGTGACGCCGGTCGAGCCGAAGGAACCCGAAGCGCCGAAGACGGTCTTCGTCCAGCCCGTCCAGCCGCGGCAAACAGACAAACCGGACTGGGATCAGTTCGATCGGGTCGCCGAGCCCCCAGAACCCGAGCCTGAACCCGAGCCGAAACCCGAGCCCCCGCGCCGCCCCGAGCAGACGCGGGTCGAGCCGCCGGCGCCCGCGCCGGTCCCGTCCGCGAGCATGCACGCCCGCCCGGTCCGCATCGAGCCCGCCGAAGAGCGCTTCGACGCCGAAGCGACCGTCGGGATCCAGCGGCCCGAGCCGCCCTCCCAGGAACCCCCGGCCGCCGAAACCGAGGCCGCGCCCGCGCCGAAGCCGAAACGCAAGCGCAAGGCCCTGCTGATCACCACCCTGGTCGTCGTCCTCCTGCTCGCCGGGATGGGCGGCGCCGCCGCGATGCCGAAGGTGTCGAACCGCCTCGGCCTGCCCTGGGCGCCGAACGCGCCGAAGGGCGAGATCCCCAAACCCGCCGGGGTCACCCGCGTCCTGCACGGGCCGGACATCAACGGCGCCGGGCCGACGAAGGCAGGTCTCGCGGCCGCGCTGGCCGGCCCCGCCGGTTCCCCGGACCTGGGCACGCTCACCGGTACCGTCGTGGACGCGGCGTCCGGGGAAGTCCTGTGGGACAAGAACTCCGGCACTCCGCTGACCCCGGCGTCGACCACGAAGATCCTCGTCGTCGCGGCCGCTCTGCTGTCGATGGACCACGGGACGCAGTTCTCGACGAAGATCGTCCAGGGCGCGGAGCCGGGCACGGTCGTCCTCGTCGCGGGCGGCGACCCGTCGCTGACCTCGCTGCCGCTGGGCACGGACTCGCCGCTGTACCCGGGCGCGGCCCACGTCGACGACCTCGTCGCCCAGGTCAAGAAGGCCGCGGGCGGCAAGATCTCCAAGGTCCAGCTGGACATCAGCCTGTTCAAGGGGCCGACGTCCGCGAAGGGCTGGGACCCGGAGGACACCGCCGCCGGGAACACCTACATGGCGCCGGTCCTCCCCGTGATGGCCGACGGCGGCCGCGCCGACCCGAAGAACGACCACTCGCCCCGCGTCGCGAATCCGGCGGCCGCGCTGACCCAGAAAATCGCGGGCAAGCTCGAAGCACAAGCCGGCGGTACGACGACGGCGCCGAAGGACGCGAAGGTGCTCGGCGAGGTCAAGTCCCAGCCGCTCGCGGAGTTCGCCAACTCGCTGATGCAGCTCTCGGACAACCTGATGGCCGACGTCCTCGCCCGCCAGCTCGCGCTCGCGAAGGGCGCCGAGGCGTCGTTCACCGGCGGCGCGACCGCGACGATGAACGTGCTCAAGGAGGCCGGGTTCGATCTCACCGGCGTCCAGATCAACGACGGCAGCGGGCTGTCCGACCAGAACAAGATCCCGGCCAAGGTGCTCAGCGAGATCCTCGCGGTCGCGGCGGCGCCGGACGGCAAGGATCCGAGGACGCCCAAACTGCGGCCCCTGCTGGCCGGCCTCCCAGTCGCGGGTGGCAGCGGGACGCTCGAGAAGCGCTACGGCGATCCGGCGTCGGCCGCGGGCCGCGGCTGGGTGCGCGGCAAGACCGGGACGCTGTCCGGCGTGAACACCCTGGCCGGTGTGGTGCTGGACACCGACGGCCGGATGCTGGTGTTCGCGCTGATGTCGTCCGGTTCGGACCAGAACAAGGGCAGGGCCGCGCTCGACGTCGTCGCGGCGACCCTGCACAAATGCGGCTGCAGGTGAGCGACCGGAACCGGAGCGTGAGGAAGTCGGGACGGAATCCGGTCTTCCAGCGGGTAGCGTCATAAGAGTGACTGAGGAAACGCCGACCAAGACACGTTCGATGGTCGACTGGTCCCTGGCCGCCTCGACGGGCGCCCTGCTGGTGCGCGGCGGTCCGGTGGTCGACCGCGAAGAGGCCGAAGAAGCCGTCGCCGATCTCCGTGACCTGACCGGCGAAGCGGAGGGGCACGTCCGCGAGCTGACCGGGCTCGGCCTCGATCTGCCGCTGCTGCCCGCCGATGTCGTCGACAGACCCGGCTGGGTCCGTTCGGCCGCCGCCGGGCTCGACGCGCTCACCGGCCGCGCGCTGCCGGAAGCCCAGGGCGGCCCGCTGGCGCCCGTGCTGGCCGGCGGCGCGGGCGTCCAGACCGGGCTGGTGCTCGCCTTCCTGGCTTCCCGCGTGCTCGGCCAGTACGACCCGTTCGGCGGGCCGGACCGCGCCGGCCGCCTGGTGCTCGTCGCGCCGAACGTGGTCGCCGCCCAGCGCGCGATGGACGTGCCGGGGCACGACTTCCGGCTGTGGGTCTGCCTGCACGAATGCACCCACCGGCTGCAGTTCACCGCGGTCACCTGGCTGCGCGACTACTTCGCCGACGAGGTCGAGCGCCTGATCGGCGGGCTCGCCGGCCGCGACGCGGACGGCCTGAGCGATCTGGTCGGCCGCCTGCCGGACACCATCAAGCAGATCGGCAAGGGCAAGGCGGGCGGCGCCGGCCTCGCCGAACTCCTGCAGTCACCCGGCGAACGAGCGGTGTTCGACCGGTTGCTCGCCCTGTCCACCCTCTTGGAGGGGCACGCCGACTTCGTGATGGACGCCGTCGGGCCGCAGGTCGTGCCGAGCGTCGAGCTGATCCGTTCGCGGTTCACCGCCCGGCGCAAGGGCGGCGGCCTGATCGACCGCGTGCTGCGCAGCCTCCTCGGCGTGGACGCGAAGCTGCGCCAGTACGAACAGGGCGCGAAGTTCACCAAGCACGTCGTCGACGCCGTCGGCATGGACGGCTTCAACGCGGTGTGGACTTCGCCGAACACGCTGCCGACCAGGGCCGAGATCACCGATCCGGCGGCCTGGGTGCGGCGACTGCACGGGTGAGCGGGCCGGATCCGGCGATCGCGGCCGTGCGGACGGCCGTGCGGGACTTCCTCGCGCCCTCAGTGGTCGCGGACGAGATCTGCGTCGCGGTCTCCGGCGGCGCGGATTCCTTGGCGCTGGCCGAAGCGGCGGCGTTCGCCGGGTCACGCGCCGGGCTGAAGGTGCGGGCGCTAGTCGTCGACCACGGCCTCCAGGAGGGTTCCGCCGAAACCGCCGCCCGAGCCGCGAACACGGCGCGGGAACTGGGCGCCGACACGGCCGAAGTCCTGAAGGTGCGCGTCGAGGGCGCGGGCGGACCGGAAGCGGCGGCCCGCCGGGCCCGTTACGGCGCCTTGCGTTCGGCACTGCCCGATGGACGCGGCGTCGTCCTGCTCGGCCACACCCTCGACGACCAGGCCGAAACCGTCCTGCTCGGCCTCGGCCGGGGTTCCGGGCCGCGTTCGCTGGCCGGGATGCGCCCGCACGATCCGCCCTGGGGACGGCCGCTGCTCGGCGTCACCCGCGCGACCACGCGGCAGGCGTGCCGGGCGCTCGGCGTCGACCCCTGGCAGGACCCGCACAACGAAGACCCGCGCTTCACCCGTGTCCGGTTACGGACCGAAGTACTGCCCCTTCTGGAGGATGTGCTGTCCGGCGGTGTCGCGGCGTCGCTCGCCCGCACGGCGGCGCAACTGCGCGAGGACACCGAGGCGTTGGACACACTCGCGGACGAGGTCCACCTGCGCGCCTTCACCGGCGAAGGGCTCGACGTCGCGGTGCTCGCCACCGAACCGCCCGCGCTGCGGCGACGCGTCCTCCGCAGGTGGCTGCTGGACTCCGGCGTCCGCGAACTCACCGACGCCCACCTGCGTTCGGTCGACGCGCTGGTGGGGAACTGGCGGGGTCAGGGCGGGGTCTGGCTACCCGGCGACTTGGTGGCCGCGCGGGCGCATGGCAGGCTCTCCCTCGAAGCACCCCAGTCCACCACCTAGAGGGGATCGTCCCGTGTACGAAGGCGAGATCGCCTCCGTGCTCGTCACCGAGCAGCAGATCAACGACAAGATCGCCGAACTGGCGGCCAAGGTCGCAGCGGACTATCCGGCCGACGGCCCCGGCTCCGGGCAGGGAGACCTCCTGCTCGTCGGCGTGCTCAAGGGCGCGGTGATGTTCATGACCGACTTCGCCAGGGCGCTCCCCCTTCCCTCCCAGCTCGAGTTCATGGCGGTCTCCTCCTACGGCTCGGCGACGTCGTCGTCCGGCGTGGTGCGGATCCTCAAGGACCTCGACCGCGACATCGCCGGCCGCGACGTGCTCATCGTCGAGGACATCGTCGACTCCGGGCTGACCCTGTCCTGGCTGCTGAAGAACCTCGCGAGCCGGAACCCCGCTTCGCTCGAGGTCGTCTCGCTCCTGCGCAAGCCGGAGGCGGTCAAGGTCGACGTACCGGTCAAGTACATCGGGTTCGACATTCCCAACGAATTCGTAGTCGGGTACGGCCTGGACTACGCGGAGCGTTACCGGGACCTGCCCTACATCGGAACTTTGGATCCCCACGTCTACACCTCCTGAGAACCGCTTGCCCGGGTGTGCGGGAATACGGAACCCTGAGCACGGAGAACGCGTCATAGGCTGCGATCGAGTGCGTTAACCTATGCGAAGACCTTTGCCACGCAGCCGTCGTGGCCTGGCCCGGGGGAAACGGAGAGAGCTCAGATGGGGAACAGCTTGGCGGACGCGAACGCGTTCAAGAACGCCGCGGCCCAGGGTCAGGTCGGGATCGACCCTGACGCGGCCCAGACCGTCCTGAACAAGATCCGCACCGGCAAGGACGCCATCGAGGCCCTCCTGCAGCGGGCCGGCGACCTCGGGCAGGCGCCGAAGCTGGGCAACAACCCGGTCGGCAACGCGATCGCCGCGAAGGTGGCGAACCGTGCCGACGGCGGCGGCGACTCGTACGCGGCCGCGCTCCAGAACCTTTTCCAGCAGTACGAGGCCGCCGAGTCCGGCATCGTGACCGCGATGGCCCGCTACCACGAGATCGACCAGGCCGCGGCCGAGCCGTTCCGTAACGTCTGAGGGGGAGTCAGAAAGCCATGCCACCGAAGCACAGCGCCGACTCTTACGGCGAGAGCAACACCAGCGGCACCCCGGTGCAGCTCGGCGACAATTCGGATGCCGCGAACATCGTGTCGTCCGCGCGCGGCCGTTCCGACGGGTTCGACATCGGCGCCGACCGCGCCATCACCAACCCGCCGAACTGGGAGAGCGCGCCGAGCAGCCAGGACCTGTGGAACCAGGCCAACATCGGCAACGACCCCAGCACGGCGACCGCGATCAGCCAGTCGTGGGGCTCGCACGGCGCCAAGCTGAGCCAGGCGTCGAACGACCTCTACAACGCGATCTCCGAACTGGGCGCCGCCTGGATCGGGCAGGGCGCCGCGGCCGCGCAGGGTTCGCTGGTCGCCATCGCGAACTCGGGTTCGCAGGCCTCCGAGGCCGCGCACACGATGTCGGACAGGCTGCAGAAGCAGGCCGACGCCGCCACCAAGGTCAAGCTCATGCCGAAGCCGACCGACTACAGCCCCGAGAAGGCCATGGGCCAGGCGCTGGCGGCGGGCCCGATCGGCATGATCACCGACCAGAAGCCCCTCGCCGACCAGGACAAGGAAGTGCGGGCGGAGCAGGCCAGGTTCCTCGAGGCCTACACCAAGGAGATGAGCGAGGTCGACAGCTCGACCCCGAGCTTCGGCCCCGAATCCCTCGGCATGAAGCCGACCGCGACGCACAACAGCGCCGGGTTCAGCGGCGTCGGCAACATCGGCGGCGCGGGCCTCAACTCCGGCGCCGTCTCCGGCACCCCCGTCTTCGCCGGCACGCACGGCTACGGCGCGCAGGGCAGCGGCGCGGCTCCGGTCCACGTCGGTCCGGACTCGGGCGTGTTCTCGCAGGCCGGCTACAGCCCCGCCGCGAGCCCGGCCGCCGGTGTCGCGCCGGGTGCGGGCGTCGCGTCCGGCGCCGGTGCCCCGATGACCCCGCACGCTCCGGCGAGCGGCGGCAACGGGCTCGGCCAGGCCCTCACCGCGGCCGCGCTCGGTGGCGGCCTCGGCTACGCGGGCGCCAAGGCGCTCGGCCAGGGCAACAAGTCCGGCGCCAAGGACACCGACAGCACCGACGCCGCCGCGACCGAGAAGGGCGGGCCCGCGCAGAGCGCCGCGTCCCAGGCCGTTCCGCAGCAGGGCATCGTGTCCTCCAGCGGCACCATCGGAGGCGCCACGCCGCCGATGCACGGTATGGGCGGAGGCATGGGCATGGGCGCTCACGGCGCGCAGGCCGAGCAGGAAGAGGAGCACACGCACGCGTCGTTCCTCATCGAGCCGGACCCGGACGACGCCTTCGGCGCCAACGAGGCGACCCCGCCGCCGGTCATCGGCGCGTGGACCGAGGACGACGAACGCTAGAGCGGTTTCCCACCGGGCGCGCGGCCGATCCGGCCGCGCGCCCGCTGACTTGTGCGAGAGCCTGTCGGCGGAGCCGAAGTCGGATGCCGAAGGGCGACCACACGTGAACCCGCCCGGCCGAAGGCCCCGCTATCGCGGTGGCAGGACACCCTGTACGCGGTCGCGAGACAGCTGACCAAGCAGTGTCCTGCCGACGCCGATCGCGGACGCGGGTTCACCAACAGACACTAGGGGCGGATGATGGCGAACGGTGACCTGCTCACCCCGGTCGAGCTGGACTTCCTGTGGGAGAGCGCGAACGCCGGTGAGCTGCCGTACCCGCTGCGGCTCCGCTCGCACGGGGCGACGATGGACGAGCGCGGCGCTCTGCGGACGCAGACGCTCCAGTCGCTGAACCAGCGCCGTCTCGCCGACGAGCGCGGACGCCCCGAGCCGCATATCGAGGACTACTTCGGCGTCCTCGCGAGGCCGGACCTGAGCCTGGACTGCGTCCAGCTCAACAATCCCAACACCGAACCGCTGCTCGCGGTCGCGTCGGTGCTCGGCGGCCAGGGCCTGCTGACGGTGCAGGACCCGCGCGGTTTCCACTTCCACCCGATCGCCCCGGACGGCCTCGCGAGCGCGATCGTCTCCCTCCTGCCACCGGGTTCGCGGGGCACGGAGAAGTCGATCACCCTCCCGCTGGACGGGCTCGTCGGCGCCTCGGGCGCGGACTTCCTCCAGCGCCGTCAGCCGCAGGTCGACGGCTCGGCGACGTCCGACGAGGACCGCAAGGCCCTGTCGAGGCTTCAGGCGCAGCCGCGGCTTCGCGGTGGCCAGTTCGGCGCCAACGCGCGCAGCAAACACGGCACGCGGAGCCGGTCTTCGGTGCTGAGCTGGTTCGACACGCAGTCCGGCCGGTACTTCACCCAGGCCACCCGCGGTTCCGACGGGCGGGACTGGATCACCGTCGCCCCCGCGGACCCGGCGACGCTGCGGCAGCGGCTCACGGAGCTGCTGGGGAAGATCGCTTCCGACGCCTCCCTCGCGCACTGAGCCGAAAGAGTCCTCCGCCGCTCGCCCCCGGTCCGTGTCGCGAAAGCCACTTTCGGGACATCAGGCGTCGCGAAAGTGGCTTTCGCGACACGCGTCCTGCCAGGCGCCGGGCATGATCCGCGATCCGGCCGCCGGCTGTCGTACCCCTTCGCTATCGTGAACTCCGGGCGTCCCGAGGCCCAAGAAGCCGAGGTGCCGGGAGGGCACGGAGCAAATGCACCAGGAACACTTCACGCCGATGGCGTTCGACTTCCTCTGGGAGTCCGCCGAGCTCGGCGACCTGCCATACCCACTGCGCGTCCGGTCGCACGGAGCGACCGAGCTCGAACGCCGGGCGCTTCGCCAGCGCGTCGACAACGAACTCCAGGCCCGCGGGATCCGCGACGGCCGGGGAAGGCTGGAGCGGCGGATCGAGGACTGGCTGTACCTCCTCGCCCGCGGCTCGCTGACCATCGACGCGCTCCACATCCCCGAATTCCAGGCCCCGACGATCGCCGTGCTCGGCGCCACCGACGGCCGTGACGCGGTGATCGCGATCCAGGACCAGTCCGGGATCTGGCTGCGCGAAGCACCGGCGGACGGGCTCCCGACGGCGGTCGTCGACCTGCTGCCCCCAGGACAGCGCGGCTCGGAGGCGTCCGTCACGCTGCCGATCGACGACGCCCGCCGCACCGAGCCGATCCGCGCCGCCATCAACCCGACGAAGCAGGCCGAGGAGCCCGAAGCGGCGAAGAGCCGTCGCAAGGACAAGCCGCGCGTCTCGCTCAGTGAGCGCATCACCGCGGATCCGCGTGAGGCGTTCGGCAAGCTCACCGGCCAGCCGAGGCTGCGCGGCGGTCAGCTCGCAGCGAACAGCCGGTCCCACGTCGGCGCCAAGCAGCGCTCCCGCGTGCTCGGCTGGTTCGACACCGCCAGCGGGCGCTATCTCAGCACGTCACAGGCCGGTCCGGACGGGCGCGAATGGGTCACCGTCTCGCCCGCCGACGTCAAGACGCTCCGGACGCGGCTGGGCGAAATGGCCGCCGGTGTGGCGGTCGACACACGCTAGGGTCCGGCTCCGGGAACCCTCGCGCGACGTCCGCCGTTTACGTCCGAGAGGCTCACCACCCTCATCCGTCCAGGCGGGCGGTATCCTGAGGGGCGGGTGTCGGAGCACCATGGGTCGTCAAGATCGTGATGGCGGGTATCACATGAGCCGCCCAACCAGGAAGGGTCGAGGCCACCAGGGCCGAGTCGTATGAACCGGAAGAGCGTGCTCAGGAACCCAGTGCTCTGGATTCTCGCGGCGGTACTGGCGTTTCTCGCATACAACACGATCTTCGACAGTGATCGTGGCTACACCCAGGTGCCGATCTCGATCGCGAACCAGCAGATCACCGCGAACAACGTCAAGGAAGCCTCGCAAGAGGACAAGGAGCAGCAGATCAAGCTGCTCCTGAACAAGAAGATCGAGGTCGACGGCCAGCAGGTCGACCAGATCATCGCGCAGTACCCGGCGAACGTCGCGGGCACCATCTACGGCCAGCTCATCGGCCTGAAGAGCGGTGACAACCCGGTCAAGTTCACCACCAAGGTCACCCAGCAGAACGTCCTCACCCAGATCCTGATCTTCGCCATCCCGCTGGCGCTGGTGCTGGGCCTGCTGATGTGGATGATGAACAACGCGCAGGGCGGCGGGAACCGCGTCCTCAACTTCGGCAAGTCGAAGGCCAAGCAGCTCAACAAGGACATGCCCAAGACGACCTTCGGGGACGTCGCGGGCGCCGACGAGGCCGTCGAAGAGCTGTACGAGATCAAGGACTTCCTGCAGAACCCGGCGCGCTACCAGGCGCTCGGCGCGAAGATCCCCAAGGGCGTCCTGCTCTACGGGCCGCCCGGTACCGGTAAGACGCTGCTCGCGCGAGCCGTCGCCGGCGAGGCGGGCGTGCCGTTCTACACGATCTCCGGTTCCGACTTCGTCGAGATGTTCGTCGGTGTCGGCGCCTCGCGAGTCCGCGACCTGTTCGAGCAGGCCAAGCAGAACGCGCCCTGCATCATCTTCGTCGACGAGATCGACGCGGTCGGCCGCCAGCGCGGCGCCGGCCTCGGCGGCGGCCACGACGAACGCGAGCAGACGCTGAACCAGCTCCTCGTCGAGATGGACGGCTTCGACGCGCGCGGCGGCATCATCCTGATCGCCGCGACCAACCGTCCCGACATCCTCGACCCGGCGCTCCTGCGTCCCGGCCGCTTCGACCGCCAGATCCCGGTGTCCGCGCCGGACATGCGCGGCCGCAAGGCGATCCTCGAGGTGCACGCCAAGGGCAAGCCGATCGCGCAGGGCACCGACCTGAGCAGCCTCGCCAAGCGGACCGTCGGCATGTCCGGCGCGGACCTGGCGAACGTGCTCAACGAGGCCGCGCTGCTCACCGCCCGCCAGAACGGGCACGTGATCACCGACGCCGCGCTGGAGGAGTCGGTCGACCGCGTCGTCGGCGGCCCCGCCCGCAAGAGCCGGATCATCTCCGAGAAGGAGAAGAAGATCACGGCCTACCACGAGGGCGGGCACGCGCTCGCCGCGTGGGCGATGCCGGACATCGAACCGGTCTACAAGCTGACGATCCTGCCGCGCGGGCGCACCGGCGGTCACGCCCTGCTCGTCCCGGAGGACGACAAGGAGTTGATGACCCGTTCGGAGATGATCGGGCGCCTGGTCTTCGCGATGGGCGGCCGGACGGCGGAGGAGCTCGTCTTCCACGAGCCCACCACCGGTGCCTCCTCCGACATCGAGCAGGCGACCAAGATCGCCCGCGCGATGGTCACCGAATACGGCATGAGCGCCCGGCTCGGCGCGGTCAAGTACGGCCAGGAGCAGGGCGACCCGTTCCTCGGCCGCTCGGCGGGCCGCCAGGCGGACTACTCGCTCGAGGTCGCGCACGAGATCGACGAGGAGGTGCGCAAGCTCATCGAGACCGCGCACACCGAGGCGTGGCACGTGCTGAGCACCTACCGCGACGTGCTGGACGAGCTGGTCATCGAGCTCCTCGAAAAGGAGACGCTGACCCGCAAGGACCTCGAGCGGATCTTCGCGACCGTCGAGAAGCGGCCGCACATCACCATCTTCAACGAGTTCGGCGACCGCAAGCCGTCCGACAAGCCGCCGATCAAGACCCCCGGCGAGCTGGCGATGGAACGCGGCGAGCCGTGGCCCCCGCCGGAGGAGAAGAAGGAGCAGCCGGTGCTGCAGCCGGCGCCGACCCCGGTCGGCACCGCGCAGGGCGGCGGCGACCTTCCCGGCGGCCCGCCGTACGCGCAGCCCGCTCCGCCGCCGGACCCGAACGCGAACCCGTACGCCCCGCCGCCGCCGGGCGCCTACCCCAACGGTGGTCGCCCCAACGGTGGGCCGAACGGCACCGGTCACTGGCCCCAGGCATATGGTGGGCAGCAGCCGGGTGGTCCGGCAGGCGGTTACCAGGGTGGGCCCGTTGGCGGCCCGCCGAACTACGGGGCTCCTCCCGGCTGGACCCCGGCCACGCAGCCGGGCGGCCAGCCGAACCAGCCCTGGCGTCCCGCCGAAGACCGCCCGCGTGACGGCTGGTTCGCTGACCAGCCCGGCGGTCAGCAGGACGAAGGACAGCAACGGCGTGACGACGGACAGGACGACACCAAGCGGTAACGGCGTAAGCCCGGTCTTCGACCAGGACCGGGCCGAGAAAGCCGTACGCGAACTCCTGCTCGCCTGTGGTGAGGACCCGGACCGGGACGGTCTCTTGGAGACCCCGGCCCGGGTCGCTCGCGCTTACCGGGAAATGTTCGCCGGTCTCTACACCGAACCGGACCACGTCCTGGACCGCACGTTCGACGAGGCACACGAAGAACTCGTGCTCGTGACGGACATTCCGATGTTCAGCACCTGTGAACATCATTTGGTGCCCTTCCACGGTGTCGCCCATGTCGGCTACATCCCGAACGGCCACGGCAAGGTCACCGGCCTGTCCAAACTGGCCCGCCTCGTCGACCTCTACGCCAAGCGCCCCCAGGTCCAGGAGCGCCTGACCTCCCAGGTCGCCGACGCGATCATGCGCAAACTCGAGCCCCGCGGCGCGATCGTCGTGGTCGAGGCCGAGCATCTCTGCATGGCCATGCGCGGCATCCGCAAACCCGGCGCCAGGACGACGACGTCCGCCGTGCGCGGTCTGCTGCAGACTTCGGCGTCCTCGCGGGCGGAGGCGCTGGACCTGATCAAGGGCCGTCGATGACCGCCCTTCCCCGGCCCGGCCGGTGCGCGGTGATGGGCATCCTGAACGTCACCCCCGATTCCTTTTCGGACGGTGGCCGCTACCTCGGCGTCGAGCAGGCGCTGGAACACGCGCACGAGATGTGGGCGCGCGGCGCTGATCTGATCGACGTCGGCGGGGAGTCGACGCGGCCGGGAGCGTCCCGGGTGGACGCCGGGACCGAGATTTCCCGGATCATGCCGGTGATCCGCGCGCTCGCCGCCGACGGGGTCGCGATGTCCGTGGACACGACACGCGCCGAGGTCGCCCTCGCCGCGGTCGAAGCGGGCGCGTCCGTCATCAACGACGTCTCCGGCGGGCTGGCCGATCCGAACATGGCGAAGGTCGCCGCCGAGACGGGTGTCCCTTATGTACTGATGCACTGGCGCGGGCACAGCAAGGACATGAACGCACTCGCGTCCTATGAGGACGTCGTCGCGGACGTGCGCGCCGAGCTGCTGTCCCGAGTGGACGAAGCGCTCGCCGCCGGTGTCGACGCTGATGCGATCGTGCTCGACCCCGGGCTTGGGTTCGCGAAGAACGCGGAGCACGACTGGGCGTTGTTGAACGGCCTGGATTCCTTTCTGTCACTGGGTTTCCCGGTTCTCGTCGGCGCGTCGCGCAAACGGTTCCTCGGGCGCCTTTTGTCCGGAAAGGACGGAAAGCCCGCTCCGCCGGACGGCCGCGAGAACGCGACCGCCGCCGTGTCCGCGCTCGCCGCGGCGGCCGGCGCCTGGGGAGTGCGGGTGCACGAGGTCGGCGCGAGCATCGACGCCGTGACCGTCGCGGCGGCTTGGCGGAAGGGGAGTCCCGTTGTCTGACCGGATCACGTTGACCGGATTGAGGGTCTTCGGCAGGCACGGGGTCTTCGACCACGAGAAGCGGGACGGGCAGGAGTTCGTCGTCGACATCGTGGTGTGGCTGGACCTCGGCCCGGCCGCCGCGTCCGACGACCTGACCAAGACGCTGCACTACGGCGAACTGGCGGAACTCGCCGCCGGGATCGTGGCGGGCGAGCCGTACGACCTGATCGAGAGTGTCGCCGGGAAGATCGCCGACGAGGTGCTGCGCGACGAGCGGCTGTCCGCCGTCGAGGTGACGGTGCACAAGCCGTCCGCACCGATCCCGCTGAACTTCGACGACGTCGCCGTCACGGTGCGACGCGAACGATGAGCCGCGCGCTGCTCTCGCTCGGCTCCAACCTGGGGGACCGTCTCGCGTACCTCCGGTCCGCCGTCGACGCGGTCCGGCCCGCGGTCGTCGCGGTGTCGTCGGTCTACGAGACCAAGGCTTGGGGCGTCGAGGACCAGCCGGACTTCCTCAACGCCGTCGTCCTGGTCGACGACCCGGCGCGTGATCACTGGGACTGGCTGCGCACCGGGCAGGCCGCCGAGCAGGCGGCGGAGCGCGTGCGCGAACTCCGGTGGGGTCCGCGCACACTGGATGTCGACATAGTGACCGTGGACGGGGTGCGCTCCGACGACCCCCAGTTGCTGCTTCCGCATCCCGGCACGCCGGAGCGCGCGAGCGTGCTGATCCCCTGGTTGGAGATCGAGCCCGACGCGGTGCTTCCCGGCCACGGTCCCGTCGCCGACCTCCTCGCCGCCCGCCCCGCCTCGGACCGCGACTCCGTCCGCCTCACGCATTTCGTCCTCTGAATGCGGTAGTTGGCGATACGAACCACCGCATCCAGAGGACGAAACGCGCCTCTCGCGGTCATCTCTCGGTCGCGACCGGGCCGGGGGTGCGGGACTGTGTGGATTTTGGTGCGTTGGACGACCAGAAGTCCACACGGTCTCCGCCTGTCTCCGCATTTCGTCCTCTGGATGCGGTAGTTCGCGGCACGAACCACCGCATCCAGAGGACTGATTGCGCTACTTCAGCGCGGAGCGCAGGGCGGCGATGATCCACTCCGCCTGCGGCATCTGCGAGGGGAACGACGGCCAGCCGTTGATCTTCCCCAGCAGCAGCCAGTATCGCTCGGCCCGCGGGTCGGAGCTGATCGCCATCCCGTCGGTCAGCCGCTTCCGCCAGGCCGGGTCGCCCGGGTCGCGGCCGTTGCGCGAAGACTGCGTGAAGATCGTCTCCGCCAGTTCCCGGCCTTCGGGCGAGTCCGGCGCGAGACCGGCTTCGAGCGCTTCGGTCGCCCGAGCGCTCCACGCCATCCACAGCTCCTGCTGCTTCGCGCCGAAGTCCGCTCCGTCCTGCTTCCGCAGCTGCGAGTGCCACTCGCTCATCCGGCGGATGGACGCGCGGAACTCGTCGTCCTGCACGAGTTCGGCGAACTCGATCCAGGCCTCCAGCTGCTCGGGCGTCGGGTCGTCGGGCAGCTCCGGTTTCGCCGAGCGCATCCGCTCGTAGAACTCCGGGTCCAGATCGAGCCCTTCGACCATGTCCGCCCAGAACTCGTCGAGCAAGCGTTTGCGGTCTTCGTCCGACATCGACGCGAGTTTGTTCATCAGTTCGACCTCCTCCAGTGGTGAGTCCCGTTTGGCCACCGCTCGCAGGACCGCGCGGCGCAGCTCCAGCCGCCGGATCTGCTCGTCCAGGGCGGCGACGTGCTGGACCGCGAGGTCCCCGATGGTCGCTTCCCTGGTCAGCGCCCGCTCGACGTCGGCGAGGCCGAGCCCGAGTTCCCGCAGCGTCCGGACCAGCTCCAGACGCGCCATCGCGGTGGCGTCGTAGAGCCGGTAGCCCGAATCGGTGCGGTCGGTCGGGGGCAAGAGCCCCTCGTCGGAGTAGAAGCGGATGGTCTTCACCGGCAGGCCGGTCCGTTTGGCCAGCTCCCCGATGGTGAAAACCGCTGCGGTGCCCATATGCCTCATCGTCGACTCTCCAGTTGGTGGAGAGTCAAGCCTGCCAGGTAGCGTTGGACCATGCACTTCACCCGGCCACGTGAGCTGGCGGTGGCCGGCCTCCTGGGATTGGTCCTGGCCTATCTGCTCTTCCAGGTCGCCTACGGATCCATCCCCGCGCTTCCGCTCTTCGCCGGAATCACGCTGCTCGTCCTCGCGCTCTGCGAGTTCGTGCTCGCCTTCATCATCCGGTCGCGGATCAAGGAGGGCCGCGTGCTTTCCGCGATCTCCGTCGCTCGATCGGTGGCCCTCGCCAAGGCCTCTTCGCTCGCCGGATCCGCGATGACGGGCGTCTGGCTCGCGGCTTTCGCGTATCTTTTTCCGCGACGTGACGAACTCCTCGCGGCGAGCGGTGATCTCCGCTCGGCCACGGTCGGGATCGTCAGCTCGGCGGCGCTGGTAGCTGCGGCTTTATGGCTCGAACACTGCTGCCGGACTCCCGAGGGCGGTGATCGGGACACCGATCCCGAGCCGACCGGTTAACGCTCGGGAGCCACCGCTCGAAGTACCGACTAGGTCTCGTTCGGATTACTAGAAGGTACGGTGTTGGGCATGACCGGGGTGGGTGACGACTCGCGCGGCCGCCTTGCGGGTAGGCCGTGGCTTGTCGTCGGCTTGGTTCTCGCCGTCGGCGCGACTCTCGCATTGGTGCTTTCCGACGACCTCCGCTACTTGCGTCTGGGGATCGTCGCGGCGCTGTGGGCCGCCTTGATCGGTGCGTTCCTCGCGGTCCGCTACCGCAAGCACGTTTCGCAGAGCGAGGACGCCGTCGCCGAGGCGCAGGCCGTCTACGAGCTGGAGCTGGAACGCGAGATCGCCGCCCGCCGCGAGTTCGAGCTGGAGATGGAGGCGGAGACCCGGCAGGCCGCCGAGAGCCGCTCCCAGGAAGAGCTCGAAGCGCTCAGAGCCGAGGTGAGCGCTCTGCGTGAAAGTCTCCAGTCGCTCTTCGGCGGCGAGGTCCTCCTCGAACGCGTCGCGCTCACCGCGCAGGCCACCCGGATGCGGTCCCTCGACAACAAGCAGCTGATGAGCGCGGGATCCGAGAACGGCAACGGCAAACCCCAGCTCATGGCGGCCAAGAACACCACGATCGACGTCGACGACCGTGAGCGCGAGCGCCCGACCGAGATGATCGACCGCGTCCTCGAACCCGCCGCCATGCGGGCTCCGGCGCCGCCCGCGGCCCGCCGCAAACCGGCGAACGGTCAGGTCAACGGCGCAGGCGGCTACGGCCAGAGCAATCAGGTCCAGCGGCCGAAACCGGTCGACGAATCGACTCGCCGCAGTATGCGCAAGGCGGACGCCCGCGCCTCCAAGGCCGCCGAGGCGCTCGCCGCCGAAGCCGCCCGCCGCGAGCGGATGGAGCTGTCGAACCCCGGGATGTCGCCCGCCGAGGTCTCCCGTCCGATGCCCAGGGTCGACGCCCAGCGCAAGACCCCGCCGCCGGTGACCCCGGCCGAGGTGTCCCGCCCGTCCATGCCGGGTGTGTCGCGCGCCGAGGTCTCGCAGCCCTCGATGCCCACCGTCGCCCGCCAGCCCCAGCGCAACGAACCGCCTCGCCGCCCGCAGCAGCAGCCGTCGCTGCAGCAGCGGCTCGACGCCGGCACCGTGCAGCGTCCTCCCGCGCCGCGGCCCGAGGAGGAGACCCGGAAGCAGACGCCGCCGGTGAAGCCGCCCGCGCCCGCGAAGCCGGTCAAGAAGGTCGAGCCCGATCGCCCCCGGCCGAACCGCGAGCTCGGCCTGACCCGCCCTGGGATGAAGCCGGTCGAGCGGTCCCGTCCGGCCGGTGGCACGCCGCCGCCCGCGAACAAGCCCGCCACGCCGGAGCCGATGGAGGCCACCGGCGAGTGGAAGCCGTCGTGGACGCAGGAGCGCCCGGTCTCCGACCTGAGCGCGGCGTTCCCCAGGAAGGACGACTTCCAGGACCGGCTGCGTCCCAAGCCCCAGCAGCCGCAGCCCTCGGCGTCCCTGCCCCGGCCGGAGCCGCGCCCCGAGCCTCGTCGTGAGCCGGAGCCGCCGACCCCGCCGTCGATCCCGGCCGTGTCCGAGCCGCCTCGCCGGGCCGAGCCCGTGCGGAAGCCGGAGCCCGAACCGGTGCGCCGTCCGGCGGCCGAGGCGCCGTCGCGGCACAGCTCGCCGCCCGTCGAGGAGCCGCCCGCGGTCAATCCGACGTTGCCCGAGGAGATCCGCTTGTCGCAGAACGGCGGCGGTGGACGTCGTCGCCGCGCGGCGGAAGATTCGTCGGTCTCGCTCACGCCGGCCCCGAACGTTCCCGAGCCCACCGGTGGCGGCCGTCGCCGTCGCCCGGACGGGGAGCCCCCGGCTTGGCAGAGCACCGAGTCCTCGGGTGGCCGTCACGGCGGCAGGCGGGCGAAGCCGGACGACGAGACGCCGTCACGCAACGGCTCTTCGCACAGCCGTCCGGAGACTTCCGAGGCGGGCTCCCACGCGTCCGGCCGGTCGGTGATGGATCTGCTCGCCGCCAACGGCGCGAACGAGTCCACTCCGCGGCGCAGGCGGCGTGCCGAAGACTGACCCCGTACCGACGGTAGGGTGACCCGCTGTGAGCGAGCCTTCCTCCCTGGCGCCCGGCCCCGACCGGACCCGCCGGTCCCGGTCGATCACCGTGCTGCTGCCGGTGCTCGGGCTGATCGCCGTCGCGCTGTGCGGGTTGTTCGTCTTCGGCACGGTGACCGAAAAGGTCGGCCCGCTCGCGGTGGGGATCGGTGTGCTCGCGGCGCTCGTCCCGGTCGCCGTGGTGGTCACCGCGTTCCTGTGGGTCGACCGCTGGGAGCCCGAACCGCCGAAGCTCCTGCTGCTGTCCTTCGTCTGGGGTGCGTGCGTCGCGACGATCATCGCGTTGCTGCTCAACAGCGGCGCCGAGGCCGTCGGTGAACTGCTGCTCGGCACCGGCGTGGGCAGCAAGATCAGCGGCCTGGTCTCCGCCCCGCTGGTCGAGGAGGCCGCGAAGGCCGCTTTCATCCTGCTGCTGTGGTGGCGCCGCCCGATCGAGTTCGACGGCGTCGTGGACGGCATCGTCTACGCCGGGTTCACCGCGGCGGGTTTCGCCTTCACCGAGAACATCTATTACTTCGGCCGCGCCTTCGCCGAGCACGGCTTCGGGGACGGCACGAGCGCCGGTGTGCTCGCGGCGTTCTTCCTCCGCGGCGTGCTCTCGCCGTTCACCCATCCGCTGTTCGCCGTCATGACCGGGATCGGGCTCGGCATCGCCGCGAGCAGCAAGGTGCGCTCTCTGCGGATCCTGGCGCCCATCGGCGGTTACGTCGTCGCGGTGCTGCTGCACGCGCTGTGGAACGGTGCCGCGCTGCTCGGTGGCGCGAAGACCTTCCTGAACGTCTACTTCCTGATCATGGTGCCGCTGTTCATCGGGGTCTTCTCGGTGGTGGTCATGCAGCGGCGGCGTGAGCAGCGGATCGTCGCGGCGGCGCTGCCCATGATGGTCGACGCGCGCTGGATCGCCCCCTCCGAGGTCGCGCTGCTGGCCAGTCTCTCCGGGCGGCGGTCGTGGCGGAAACAGGCGCGGAAGCAGTCGGGGCGGGAGGCGGCGAAGGCCGTCGGCCGCTACCAGGCCAGCGTGACCGAGCTCGCGTTCCTGCGGCGCGGCCGCAAGCTCACCGACGACGCGAAACAGCGGCAACGTGAGCTGCTCCAGGTGCTCAAGACGTCGCGGGCCGAGGCCGTGCGGCTGGCCGACGGCGCGCCGCGCGGATGACCACTGTCAGGTGAAGCTGGTCACGGGGGCCGGTTCAGACCCGTGCCGGAGGGTTACCCTCGCGCCGTCGTCTGGTACCCGCGACCGCAGAGCGGGACTGGAACGAGTTGAGGAGTTTCGACCATGAGCGTCCACTGGCGCACGCCATGATGAGGCCCGCTCGCCTGGCCGTCGGCGTCGTTTCCGCGGGGCGCGTCGGCAGTGTCGTCGGCGCCGCGCTCACCAGGGCCGGGCACACGGTTGTCGCCGCTTCGGGCCTGTCCAACGCTTCGGTGCGCCGGGCGGAGCAGCTGCTCCCCGACGTGCCCCTCCTGCCGCCCGACGAGGTCGCCCGCCGCGCCGACCTGGTCCTGCTGGCCCTGCCGGACGACGCGCTCGCCGGGATGGTGCGCGGATTCGTCGCCACCGGATCGCTGCGGCCGGGGCAGATCGTCGTGCACACCTCCGGCGCGCACGGAATCGACGTCCTCGCGCCCGCCGCCGAGGCAGGCGCGCTGCCACTGGCCCTGCACCCCGTGATGACCTTCACCGGCCGCGCCGAAGACCTCGACAGGCTGACCACCTGCAGCGTCGGCGTCACCGCGACAGAGGGTGACGAAGCGGCGTGGAACGTCGGCGAGGCGCTGACCGTGGAGATGGGCGCGGAGCCCGTCCGGGTCCCTGACGAGGCGCGAGCGCTCTATCACGCGGCGTTGGCACACGGCGCGAACCACCTGATGACACTGGTCGCCGACTGCGGGGAACTGTTGCGGGAGGCGGGAATCGCCCAGCCAGAACGCCTGGTGGCTCCGTTGTTGTCGGCGGCGTTGGATAATGTTCTCCGACACGGGGACCGGGCGCTGACCGGGCCGGTGGCCCGTGGTGATCTCGGCACCGTGCGTAAGCATCTCGCGGTGCTGGCCGAACGTGGCCCCGACGTCGCCCCGAGCTACCGCGCGCTGGCCAAGCGCACGCTGGCGCGCGGCGACGCCGCCGGGCTCCTGGACGCGTCGGCCGCCGCCGAGCTCACCGAACTCCTGAGTGATCCCGCAGATCCCGCCGAAGGGCAGCAAAACCAGTGACCACACCGAAATTCGCCCGAGGCACGCTGCACACCTTCCAGCCGCCCGAGCAGGTCAGCCAGGTGACGCGTGCCCTGCACGGCGTCGGCCGCAAGGTCGCGCTCGTGCCCACGATGGGCGCCCTGCACGCGGGGCACCGCGAGCTGATCCGCCGGGCGAAGCGGCTGCCGAACACGGTGGTCGCGACGTCGATCTTCGTGAACCCCCTGCAGTTCGGGGAGGGCGAGGACTTCGAGGCGTACCCGCGTCCGCTGGACAAGGACCTCGAGGTGCTGAAGGAGGACGGTGTCGAGCTGGGCTTCCTGCCCAAGGCGTCGGATCTGTATCCCGAGGGGGCCACCGTCACGGTGCATCCCGGCGCGCTCGGCGACGAGCTGGAAGGCGCGGCGCGGCCGGGTCATTTCGCCGGCGTGCTGACCGTGGTGGCGAAACTGTTCAACATCGTGCGGCCGGACTACGCCTTCTTCGGGGAGAAGGACTACCAGCAGCTTGTGCTGATCAAGAAGATGGTGCGTGACCTGAACTTCGACACCCGCGTCATCGGGGTGCCGACGGTACGGGAACGCGACGGGCTGGCGTTGTCCTCGCGCAACGTCTATCTGACCCCGAAACAGCGCGAGGACGCGATCGTGTTGTCGGCGGCGCTCACCGCGGGTGCCTTCGTCGGACGCGACGGCGCGGAAGCCGTGCTGGCGACCGCCAGGCAGACCCTCGCCGCGCGGCCCGCGGTCGAGGTCGACTATCTGGAATTGAGGGGAACCGACCTCGGGCCCGCGCCCGTGGACGGTGAAGCGCGGTTGCTGATCGCGGCCAGGGTGGGGAGTACCCGGCTGATCGACAACGTCGGAGTGATGCTCGGCGCGGCCGTGGATCATCCGGAAACCGCGCTGGACGCAGGGGAATAGGGAGAGTCCACGATGTACCGCACGATGCTCAAATCGAAGATCCACCGGGCGACGGTCACCCAGGCCGACCTCCACTACGTCGGCTCGGTGACCGTCGACGAGGACCTGATGGACGCGGCGGATCTGCTGCCGGGCGAACAGGTGTCCATTGTGGACGTCACCAACGGCGCGCGGCTCGAAACGTACGTGATCGCGGGCGAACGCGGCAGCGGGGTGCTCGGTATCAACGGCGCCGCCGCGCATCTGGTGCACCCGGGTGATCTGGTGATCCTGATTTCGTACGCGCAGATGGAGAACGCCGAGGCGGCCGCGTTCCGGCCGCGGGTCGTCTTCGTCGACGCGGACAACCGGATCGTCGAGAAGGGCGCCGACCCCGGGCACGCGCCGGAGGGTTCGGGTCTGCTGAGCGGCACCGTGACGCTGGCCGACGACGACACGATGACCTTCCCGGTCGCCGAAACCGCCGACGCCCGCCGTCTCGACGCGCTGCTGCACGCCGAAAGCTGAGCCCTTGCTGCTCACGGTCGACGTCGGCAACACCAATATCGTTCTCGGGCTGTACTCGGGAAACGAGCTGATCGGCGACTGGCGCATGCGCACCGACGCGCGTATGACCGCCGACGAGCTCGCGCTGACCATGCGCGGGCTCCTCGGCTCGCACGCGGACTCGATCACCGGGATCAGCGCGTTGTCCACGGTTCCCGCGGTGCTGCGGGAGCTGCGCGTCATGCTTTCGCGGTACTACGCCAAAGTGCCGAAGATCGTCGTCGAGCCGGGGGTGCGCACCGGCGTGCCGCTCCTGGTCGACAACCCCAAGGAGGTGGGCGCGGACAGGCTGGTGAACACCCTCGCCGCGCACCATCTGCATCCGGACACCGCTTGTGTGGTGGTGGATTTCGGGACTTCGACCAATGTGGACGCCATCTCCGCCAAGGGCGAGTTCCTCGGCGGCGCGTTCGCGCCCGGTATCGAGATCTCGGTCGACGCGCTGGCCGCGCGGGCCGCGGCGCTGCGCAAGGTGGAGCTGGTGCCGCCGCGGTCGGTGATCGGGAAGAACACCGTGGAATGCCTGCAATCCGGCATCCTCTACGGTTTCGCCGGCCAGGTCGACGGCCTGGTGAAGCGGATCAAGCGTGAGCTTTCGCCCGGCGGGGCGGAGCCGGTCGCGGTGATCGCGACGGGCGGCCTCGCGCCCCTGGTGCTGGAGGAGTCCGAGACGATCACCGAACACGTCCCGGATCTGACGCTCCTGGGCCTCCGGCTGGTCTACGAGCGCAACCACGCCTCGGCCCGCGCGTGAATTACGCCTCCAATCACGCGAGTTACGCCTTCAATCACGCGAGTTCGCCGTCTGATCACGCGAGTGGCGCCTTCCGTCACCGACGGGAAGCGATCATGAGCACCCGTCGCGTCATCAGATCCTGGTTCCGCAACGTCTGTTCGAGGCTCGCCCGCAGCTGCGCCGGATCCTGCCCCGATTCCTCGGCCAATTCCTCGACCCGCGCGAGCGAGAGCTCCACGGTCCGCCGCTGCCGCGCCCGCCAGTCCGGCGTCTCCTCGTAGGAGAGGACGTCGAATCCCGCCGCTTCCAGCAGCGGCCGGTGGTCGGCCACCTGGGGCGGCCGGTTCACCGGCTGCCCGTCGAAGTCCCAGGTCGTGACGAGCAGACGTCCGCCGGGCACGAGGATCCGCGCGAACTCCGCGCAGGCTCGCCGTTTGTCGGGCGCGAACAGCAGCGCGTCGACGCTCATCACCGCCTCGAACGACGCGTCGTCCAGGCCGGTGTCCTGAAAATCGCCGACGCGGAACTCGGTCGCTTCGACGTCCATCGCCTCCGCGCGCCGCCGCGCCGACGCCAGCGCCGTCTCCGCGATGTCGATGCCGGTGAGTGTCGCGTACGTGCGCGCGGCGACCCACAGCCCGGGACCGCCGCGCCCGCAGCCGATGTCGGCCAGCCGCCCGCCCGGTTCGAGCCGCGCTTCGGCCGCGATGCGGCGCAGGTCGGTGCGGGTCACGAAGCTGTAGGTGTCCAGCTCGGCGGGGTACTCGTCGCCGTACACCTCGGCCCAGATCCGCGCGGACACCGCCGACGCGGGAGCGCCGAACGTCGCGGTGAACGTCGCCTTCCAGTCGGTCATCGCTTACCCGCCCGGAAGACGGTGGTGGTGATCGGCAGGTCGAATTCCCCCGAGGCGGTTTCCGGATTCCGGTCGAGGAATTCCCGTGCCGTGTGAAGTTTGGCTTCGCGTTCCTCGGCCGGGGCCACCAGCATGTGCGAATGGGTGGCGAGAGTCGCCACCAGGGTCTCCGCGGTCCTCGGCTGTTTGTGGCCGAACGTCTTCTTCTCGAACGGCTCGAAGGCCTCGTGTTCCGGCAACGATTCGTAGTCGCTCAGCCAGCGCCTGCTCGCCGAGGTCTTGATCAGGGCGTTCAACTCGGTCAGCCAGCCGGACGACTCGTCGTCGTGATTCCACAGCGCGGCGACGACGCCTCCGGGTTTCAGCACCCTGGCCATCTCCGGATAGGCCCGGTCGAGGTCGAACCAGTGGACGGCCTGGCCGACGACCACGGCGTCCACGGAGCCGTCGGGCAGCGGGATCTCCTCGGCCGTCCCGATGAGCGGGGTCACGGCGGGGAATGCCTTCTTCAGTTCCGCGAGCATCTTCTCGTCCGGCTCCACCGCGGTGACCTCGACACCCAGCGCGAGCAGCCCCTCGCTGACCTTGCCGGTGCCTGCCGCGAGGTCCAGTACCCGTTCCGGCGCGTGCCGGGCGCCGGCCAGCCCCCAGGCCAGTGCCTTTTCCGGGTAGTCCGGCCGATGCGCGGCATAGGCGGCCGCTGTCGCGCCGAACGAGGCGGCGCGGCGGGCGTGCAGTTCGGGTTCGATGCCGGGACCGGATGAGTTCACGTTCTCAAGGTTAATGGACAGAAAACCGGCCGGTCCGGACCCGGAAAAGGTAATCCGGTTGGCGTAGGGAAGCGGCGGGTTCGTACGCTGTGCGCCATGACTGAAATCCCCGCATCCGAGGGCGTGAGCCCCGACGAAGACCTGCCGGAACAGATGCGGGTGCGCCGGGACAAGCGCGACCGGATAATCGCGGAGGGTATCGATCCGTATCCGGTAGAGGTGCCCCGGACGCACTCACTGGCCGAAGTCCGCGCGAAGCATTCCGGTCTTCCCGCCGACACGGCCACCGGCGAGATCGTCGGTATCACCGGCCGGGTCATGTACATGCGCAATACCGGCAAACTGTGTTTCGCGAGTCTCCGTGAAGGCGACGGGACCGAGTTGCAGGCGATGCTCAGCCTGGCGAAGGTGGGCGAAGACGCTCTCGCGGCCTGGAAGTCCGATGTCGATCTCGGTGATCACGTATTCGTCGAGGGCGAGGTGATCACCTCGAAGCGCGGTGAGCTTTCCGTGATGGCCACCTCGTGGCGGATCACGTCGAAAGCATTGCGCCCGTTGCCCGTGGCGCACAAAGACCTCGCCGAGGAAACGCGGATCCGGCAGCGTTATGTCGATCTGATCGTGCGTCCCAAGGCGCGGGACGTGGTCCGCACCCGCGCCGGTGTGCTGCGTTCCCTGCGTGACTCGTTTCACGGCCGGGGATTCCTCGAGGTCGAGACCCCGATGCTGCAAACGCTGCACGGCGGCGCGGCGGCAAGGCCATTCGTCACGCATTCGAATGCCTTCGACCTCGACCTCTACTTGAGGATCGCGCCGGAGCTGTACCTCAAGCGTTGTGTGGTCGGCGGTATCGAGAAGGTCTTCGAGATCAACCGGAACTTCCGGAACGAGGGCAGCGACTCCTCGCACTCGCCCGAGTTCGCCATGCTCGAGTACTACGAAGCGTATGCGACCTATGACTCCAACGCGGTGATGACGCGGCAGCTCATCCAGGAGGCGGCGCAGAACGTTCTCGGTACTCAGGTGGTCACTCTCGCCGACGGTTCGGAGTACGACCTGTCCGGCGAGTGGACCACACTCGGAATGTACGAGTCGTTGTCCGAGGCGTTGTCGGAAGAGGTCACTCCCGAGACATCGGCGGACAAGCTGCGTTCCTATGCGCAAGCGCGAGAGCTGGAGCTCGACCCCAAGTTAGGCCACGGCAAACTCGTCGAAGAACTTTGGGAACATCTCGTCGGCGATCATCTCCACGAACCTACTTTTGTCCGTGATTTTCCGGTCGAGACATCCCCGCTGACCAGGCAACATCGCAGCAAGCCGGGGGTCGCCGAGAAGTGGGATCTGTACGTGCGCGGATTCGAACTGGCCACCGGATACTCCGAGCTGGTCGATCCCGTGGTGGAGCGTCAGCGGCTGGTGGAACAGGCTCGGCTGGGTGCGCAGGGCGATAGTGAGGCCATGAACCTGGATGAGGATTTCCTCCGCGCGCTGGAGTACGGAATGCCGCCGAGCGGTGGTGTCGGAATGGGGATCGACCGGTTGCTGATGGCGCTGACCGGCCTTGGTATCCGGGAGACCATCCTGTTCCCGCTCGTCCGACCCGAATAACCCGTCCGCGTGACAGATACCTCGATCGTTCTCGTAAACAAGATTTGCGTTATGTCTCGGTAGCGGGTATTAATGTCGCTAGACAAAGTCTTCTGTCCGGGGCATGCCCCGTACCAGATCATTCGTGTAAGCCCCCAGCAGGAGGAAACAGATGGCACAGAAGGTGCTCGTCTCGCTCGTCGACGACCTCGACGGCACTGAGGCGGAAGAGACCGTCGAGTTCGGTTTGGACGGTGTGAGCTACCAGATCGACCTTTCCGCGGAAAACGCGGAAGAGCTTCGTGACGCGCTGGCCCAGTATGTGGAGCACGCCCGTCGCGCGGGTGGCCGTAAGCGCACCGCCATTCGTCCGGTCGCCGGCGTGAAGGCCGCCGCCCGTCCCGCGACCGTGGACCGCGAGCAGAACCAGGCCATTCGCGCCTGGGCCCGCAAGAACGGCTTCCAGGTTTCCGACCGCGGACGTATCCCGTCCGAGGTCGTGGAGGCCTACCACAAGAAGAACTGAGGTCTTTCAGACCTGACGGCCGCCGGGAATCCGTTCCCGGCGGCTTTCTTGTTCTTGTACACGGTTCAAGCGGGCGTACTCGGTGGGCGCCCATCCGGTCACGGAGCGGAAATCCCGGGTGAAGTGCGCTTGGTCGCTATAGCCCAGCACGGTCGCCAGTTCCGCGTAGTCCGGCCGTTCCTCGGCGGCGATCCGTGCCGCCGCCTCGTTCAAGCGGTATACCTGAATCGCCCATTTGGGGGCGGTGCCGACATGTTCGGCGAACAGGCGTTGCAGGCTTCGCTGAGACAGGCCCGTCCGGCTTGACAGCTCGCCGACTCTGGTAATGGCCGGATCGGCCGCGATTGTTTCCACCGCTTCGACGGCCGTCCTGGCGGCGGCGGTCAGCACCGGATCTTTCGCGAGGAGCAGTTCCTCGCAGCGGCGGACCATTTCGAAGTCGTCCGTCGCATTCCGTACCGATTCCGTCACTCCTTCGGCGCCGGGGAAGAGATCGGTGAGCGGAACGGAACCGCCGGAGATCATCGAGACCGGACCGGTGAGGAATGCCCGGAAAGCCCCCGGCCGGAATCGCACGCCGATACCGTGGTCCGTGCCCGCGACGGTGTAGCGGAAAGGTCGTTTCCCGGGGCCGAACGCGCCGGCCGCGTCGCGGAAGAACGTGACGTTCACCGCGAGATTGGGCAGGACCACCTGTTCCTGGGATGGCCGGCCGCCAAGGTCCCAGCGCAGCACCCAGTGGTGGTCGACGAACGGGCGCAGCTCCGGCGCGGGGCGATGCCGGACGAGGCTGAACTTCGCCTGCCGCGCGTTGACGATCCCCGCCGGGATCCGGTGCCCGCTCACCGGCTCAACTTAGGCCGTGTCCGGTAGGTCTGTTCGATGGTCTTCGTGATCCAGGTGGTTCCTGGTGGTGCGGGCGGTTCGGCCTCGTACCGGGTCGTACTCGGCTGGACCGCCCGTGCCACCAGGGGCCGCCTGGGCGCGAAGACCGCGGACAGAGCTACCGGGCACGGCCTAACCCTGTCGCGTTTCTTCAAGACAGCGCGCCGGGTTCCGTGAACTCATGCCCTCATGTCCGAACACGCTGCCCTGATCGCCCCCGCCGCCGCGGAATTCGCCGGAATCCTGCGCGGGATCGGCGAGTCCGACCTCTCCGCCCGCACCCCGTGCGCCGAATACGACGTCCGTGCGTTGCTGAACCACCTTCTCTACTGGGGCCCCTGGCTCGAAGCCGCCGGACGCAAGGCGGCGCCGCCCGAGGTGTCCTCCGGCGAGGCCGAGGCGGACCTCGTCGGCGACGGATGGCTCGCCGACATCGAGAAGCAGACCGCGCGGCTCGTGGACGTCTTCGGGACGCCGGAGGCGTGGCAGGGGCAGACCACCTTCGGCGACCCGATGCCCGCGTCGATGGCGGGATACATGGTGCTGGACGAGTTCGTCTTCCACGGCTGGGACCTCGCCAGGGCGACGGGCGCGGAGTTCTCCGTCCTCCCCGAAGTCGCCGACGCCGTGTACGCCATCGCGCTGGAGATCGGCGATCAGGCGCGCGCGATGAAGGTGTACGGCGAAGAAGTGGCGGTCGCGGACGACGCGACGACGTTCGAGCGCGCCTTGGGCGCGACGGGCCGCAATCCCGGCTGGACGCCTTAACGAACTCTCGGGCAGCCGTCGCATTCCGATTCCGCGGGAAGCAGATAGTTGAAACAGCAGCCCTCGCGGTTTCGTGTCCATTCGCGGCGTCCGTCGGCTCCCGTGGCCAGCGTCAGCTTCGACGGCGAGGTCAGCGGCGGGAACCGGGCTTCGAGGACCAGGGCGGCGTCCGCGACGCCGGCGCCCTCGGACTCCGGCGTCCCGCCGAGGCGCCCCGCCGACCACAGCGCGTTGTCGAGCGCGTCCGTGGCGGCCGCCCACAACTGCCGACGGCCGAGCCTTGTCAGCGGCCCGTAGACGTCGATGAACCGGCTCGCGTGGGCGACGAACCTGCCCCGCAGCACCGTCGCCAGCGCCCGCTCGTCCCGCACCACGACAGCCCTCGGGTGTGCCGAGCCAGGGTCCGTGGGCAGGCAGTGGAACGTTTCGCCGAGGACGGCCACCGAATCGGGATGGGGCCGGTCCGCGCCGATCCGGAACGCCAGCGCGGACGGCGCCAGCGACGGGACACGGCGTGCGTGATGGAGCAGCATCGCGCCGGCGAGGGCCGGGACGTGCAGGTACCAGGACAGGATCCAGCTCGCCGGGGTCCGCTCGGGGATCCGGGCCGCCTCGGGATACGTCTCGGCCAGCCAGTCGGTGAGCCGCTCCCGCCACCGCACGAGCCGAGCCGGTTCACCGAGCAGGTCGCCGCAGCGGACCCAGCCCGGCTCGTCCGCCGGGACGTCCGCGCGGAGACGGGCGTCCTCGGGCATCCTGGAGAGGGAAGCACGGAGCCCGTTCGACGGGGACGCGAGAGCGTAGTGTCGTGACACACCGGCCTCCCGTCATTAGGTACGCCTTACCTTACATACGGTCCGTGACTACTCCGGACGGGTGTCCATCCACTGGGCAGACCCGTGTTCGCGCTCAGCGGACAACCCTCGTCCGGCGGAATCCGAGCGCGCCTTCGCACGTTGGGCTTGACGTAAAGGTGCAGGGCAACCGGAAGATGAAAGAGCGCACGGCCGGAGAACGGCCGGGGCGCGAACGGGCCGCAATCAGCCGTAGTGGTACGCCAGCGCGACCGCATGGCTACTAGAGTGGTCTCACGGTGCTGAATCCATCGCGGTGAAAGCACGATGGAAACGGGCCGCCGTCGCAGCAGTCGAGGGAGTGCACATGTTTGAGAGGTTCACCGACCGCGCGAGGCGGGTGGTCGTCCTGGCCCAAGAAGAGGCCAGGATGCTCAACCACAACTACATCGGCACCGAGCACATCCTCCTGGGTCTGATCCACGAGGGTGAAGGTGTCGCCGCCAAGGCGCTGGAATCGCTGGGCATCGCGCTGGAGGGCGTCCGCCAGCAGGTCGAGGAGATCATCGGCCAGGGGCAGCAGGCCCCGAGCGGGCACATCCCCTTCACCCCGCGGGCCAAGAAGGTGCTTGAGCTGTCCCTGCGCGAAGCGCTGCAGCTCGGCCACAACTACATCGGCACCGAGCACATCCTGCTCGGGCTGATCCGCGAGGGAGAAGGCGTCGCCGCACAGGTGCTCGTCAAGCTCGGCGCGGACCTCAACCGGGTGCGTCAGCAGGTCCTGCAGCTGCTGTCGGGCTACCAGGGTGGCAAGGAGTCGACCGAGACCGGCTCCGGACGCGGTGAAGGCACCCCGTCGTCGTCGCTGGTGCTCGACCAGTTCGGCCGCAACCTGACCGTCCAGGCCCGCGAAGGCAAGCTCGACCCGGTCATCGGCCGGGGCAAAGAGATCGAGCGGGTCATGCAGGTGCTGTCGCGGCGCACCAAGAACAACCCCGTCCTCATCGGCGAGCCCGGCGTCGGCAAGACCGCCGTCGTCGAAGGGCTCGCGCAGAACATCGTCAAGGGCGAGGTGCCCGAGACGCTGAAGGACAAGCAGCTCTACACCCTCGACCTCGGCTCCCTGGTCGCCGGTTCCCGGTACCGCGGTGACTTCGAAGAGCGCCTCAAGAAGGTGCTCAAGGAGATCAAGACCCGCGGCGACATCATCCTGTTCATCGACGAGCTGCACACGCTCGTCGGCGCGGGTGCCGCCGAGGGCGCGATCGACGCCGCGTCGATCCTGAAGCCGATGCTGGCCCGTGGTGAGCTGCAGACGATCGGCGCGACCACGCTCGAGGAGTACCGCAAGTACATCGAGAAGGACGCCGCGCTGGAGCGCCGCTTCCAGCCGATCCAGGTCGGCGAGCCGTCGCTCGAGCACACGATCGAGATCCTGAAGGGTCTGCGTGACCGGTACGAGGCACACCACCGTGTCTCGATCACCGACGGCGCGCTGGTGCAGGCGGCGACCCTCGCGGACCGCTACATCAACGACCGCTTCCTCCCGGACAAGGCGATCGACCTGATCGACGAGGCCGGCGCCCGGATGCGTATCCGCCGCATGACCGCGCCGCCGGACCTGCGCGAGTTCGACGAGAAGATCGCCGACGTGCGCCGGGACAAGGAGTCCGCGATAGACGCGCAGGACTTCGAGCGCGCCGCCCGCCTCCGTGACGAGGAGAAGACCCTCCTCGGTCAGAAGGGCGAGCGGGAGAAGCAGTGGAAGGACGGCGACCTCGACGTCGTCGCCGAGGTCGACGAGGAGCAGATCGCCGAGGTCCTCGCCAACTGGACCGGTATCCCGGTGTTCAAGCTCACCGAGGAGGAGACCACGCGTCTGCTCCGCATGGAGGACGAGCTGCACAAGCGGATCATCGGCCAGGAGGACGCGGTCAAGGCCGTCTCCCAGGCGATCCGCCGCACCCGCGCCGGCCTGAAGGACCCGAAGCGCCCCTCCGGCTCGTTCATCTTCGCCGGCCCGTCCGGTGTCGGTAAGACCGAGCTGTCCAAGGCGCTCGCGGCGTTCCTGTTCGGCGAGGACGACGCGCTCATCCAGATCGACATGGGCGAGTTCCACGACCGGTACACCGCTTCGCGGCTCTTCGGTGCCCCTCCGGGCTACGTCGGCTACGAAGAGGGCGGCCAGCTGACCGAGAAGGTGCGGCGCAAGCCGTTCTCGGTGGTGCTGTTCGACGAGATCGAGAAGGCCCACCAGGAGATCTACAACACGCTCCTGCAGGTCCTCGAAGACGGCCGTCTCACCGACGGCCAGGGTCGTACGGTCGACTTCAAGAACACCGTGCTCATCTTCACCTCGAACCTGGGTACCTCGGACATCTCCAAGTCCGTCTCGCTCGGGTTCTCGTCCGGCGGCGACACCGCCAACCGGTACGAGAAGATGAAGCAAAAGGTCAACGAGGAAATGAAGAAGCATTTCCGGCCCGAGTTCCTGAACCGGATCGACGACATCATCGTCTTCCACCAGCTGACCAAGGAACAGATCATCGAGATGGTCGATCTCATGATCGCCCGGGTCGAGACGCAGCTCAAGGCCAAGGACATGGAGCTCGAGCTCACGCCCAAGGCCAAGTCGCTGCTCGCCAAGCGCGGCTTCGACCCGGTGCTGGGCGCGCGGCCGCTGCGTCGCACGATCCAGCGCGAGATCGAGGACCAGCTGTCGGAGAAGATCCTGTTCGGCGAGGTCCAGCCCGGCCAGATCATCCTGGTCGACGTCGAAGGCTGGAACGACGAAGAGGGCGAGAAGGACGACAAGGCGCACTTCGTCTTCCGCGGCGAAGCCCGGCCCTCGTCGGTCCCGGACGCCCCGCCGGTGAGCATCGGTGCCGGCTCGACCGAAGAGAACGGTGAAACCGAGGGCGAGTAAGTCCCTTTCGGTTCCGGAAGTGCCCGTCGCGGGTTCGCCGCGGCGGGCACTTTCGCGTTCGTGTCGTCCTTCTGATCACGCGAGTTCGCCTTCCAGTCACGTGAGTTACGCGTTCAATCACGTGAGTTACGCCTTTCCCGCACAGAGGCCTGTGTGCGTGGATGGCCAACTCGCGTGATCAGGTGGACGACACGCGTGATTGGGCGCGTAACTCGCGTGATTGGAAGCGGAACTCGCGTGCTTGGAGTCGTAACTCGCGTGATTGGACGCGGAAGTCGTGCGATCGAGCGCGGGTTATCGCGGCAGGAGGTGTGGGCTCGCGAGGGGTGACGCCTTGCGGCTGCGCAACACCGGCCGGTGTCGAGCGTCGGAAGCGCACCTTCGTAGGAACTCTGGCCTTCGCGCCCTGATCGATATAAGGTCTACATTATGGTCGCCTGATGCAGTGGGAGATCGAACTTCACGACGAAGTGGATCGCTGGTTCGCGGCGCTGTGTCGCGAAGAACCGCGCACGGCCGACCGGGTCGAAGAGGCGATCGACATGTTGGCTCGTGAAGGACCGCGGCTCGGGCGGCCACTGGTCGACCGGATCAGTGGCTCGCGCAGGCACAACTTGAAAGAGTTGCGCCCGGCGTCTGCCGGGCGAACCGAGATCAGGATCTTGTTCGTGTTCGATCCGGCGCGCAAGGCCGTGCTCTTGGTGGCCGGTGACAAGGCCGGCAACTGGAAACGGTGGTACGACATCACCATCCCGATCGCGGAGGAGCGATACCGGCAACACCTGGACGCGATGGAGGAAGGCTGAAATGGGTCGGTCCTGGAAAGAGGTCAAGGCCGAAAAGCTCGCCGCGGACCGTGAGGCGGGGCGCGACGTCGAAGCCGCGCGGGCCGAGGCACGAGAAGCCACTCAGGCGTACATCCTCGGCTTCCGGCTGTCGCGGCTTCGCGAGGACGTCGGATTGAGCCAAGCCGAGGTCGCCAAGCGAATGGGCGTCAGCCAGCCGCGGATCAGCCAGCTGGAGCAGGGTGATCCGAGCCAGATGGAATTGGACACGCTCCGCCGGTACATCGTCGCCCTGGGCGGCCGCATGCGCGTGGTCGCCGATTTCGACGATCACGACGTCACCATCTCCACCGCCGTCTGACCCGGCCCGATATCCCGACCACGCTGGTTGGGCACTTCCCCGCGGAATGCCCGCCGTGCGCGGATGGCGAACTCGCGTGATTGAAGAGCGAACACGCGTGTTTGTAGGCGTAACTCGCGTGATCAGAGGCGGAACTCGCGTGATCGGGCGACGTGAGACGATGCCCTTCGGGTCCGGGAGGGGGTCAGGTGGACGTTCTGGCGATCGATTTCGGTACCTCCAGCACGGTGGGGGTGCTTTCGATCCACGGCAGGGGGACGCAGGTCGTCGAGATCGACGGGTCGGTGACGATGTCGTCCGCGATCTACGCCGACAAGGACGGCACGGTCTTCGTCGGCCGTGACGCCGAACGCCGGGCCCGGCTGGATCCGAGCCGGTTCGAGGCGAATCCGAAGCGGCGCATCGACGAGGGTGCCCTCCAGCTCGGTGACGTCTCGCTTCCCATCGCCGACGCCTTCGCCGCGGTCCTGCGCCGCGTCGGCGAAGAGGCCGAGCTCATACTCCAGCGTCCGCCCGCCCAGGTGCGCATCTCGCATCCCGCGGGCTGGGGCCCGGATCGCAAGCAGATCCTTCGCGACGCCGCGCTCAAGGCCGGTTTCGGCACGACGATGCTCATTCCCGAACCGGTCGCCGCCGCCGCGCATTACGCCTCGCTCAACAACGGTCACCGGCCGCCCGGCCCGATCGCGGTGTACGACCTCGGGGCGGGCACCTTCGACTGCGCGGTGGTCGGGGTCAGCGCACAGGGGTTCGCCGTGCTGGCCGAGGACGGGCTGCCCGACCTCGGCAGTCTCGACATCGACCAGGCGCTCCTGGTGCACATCGGCCGTGAGGTTTCGCATTCCGAACCCGCGCGCTGGCAACGGATCCTGCGCCCGCAGTCGGTCAGCGACCGCCGGACGCGCCGGTCGTTGCTGCAGGACGTCCGCGACGCCAAGGAAAGCCTGTCCCGCCATCAGCAGACCGAGATCCCGATGCCGGAGCCGTTCGGCGACGTGCGGGTGACGCGGATGGAGCTCGAGGCGCTCGTCCGGCCGAGTTTCCTGCGCAGCGCCGAGCTTCTGGCCACCACGATCCGCCGTGCCGGGCTGTCCCCGGACCGCCTCGGCGGCGTCTACCTCGTCGGCGGGCCGAGCCGGATGCCGTTGCTGGCGAGCCTGCTGGCGAATCAGCTCAAGATCGCGCCCACCACGCAGGATCAGCCGGAGACGGCCGTCGCGTTCGGGCTGCACCACGTGCCGGCCGGTGGCGAAGACTCGCAGCTGACGGTGCCCGCCTTCGCGCCGGTCGCGCCGCCGGTGCGGCAGCAGCCCGTTCAGCAACCGCCGGTCCGGCAACAACGTCCGCAGCCACCACGCTGGACGCCGCCACCGCCGGGCCGGAACTGGCAGAAGCCCACGACCTACGGCGTCGTCGCGCTCGCCCTCGCGGCGATCGTGACGACGATCGTCCTGCTCAGCGGCGGCGAAGACGAGCCGGTCGCCGCGCCCGCCCCGGCGCAGCCGGTGAGCTGCGATCAGCCCGGGCCGAAGGACGCGCAGGGGTTCACGGACTGTCTCCGCCGGATCGCCGCCGTCATCCCGCAGCGGGACGAGTGCCGGGACGCGCCCGACGCCGCCACCACGGTGGGTGCGGCGTCCGCGGTCACCTGCGTGTTCAAGGACGACAAGGGATCGAACGCGATCAACTACTACCAGGGCGTCGCGATGAC
This sequence comes from Amycolatopsis roodepoortensis, assembly GCF_014873915.1. GTDB lineage: Bacteria > Actinomycetota > Actinomycetes > Mycobacteriales > Pseudonocardiaceae > Amycolatopsis > Amycolatopsis roodepoortensis. Next base: position 1,689,891 of record NZ_JADBEJ010000004.1, on the reverse strand, counting down.
CGGTCTGGAGGACGGCGTCCGGCAGCGCATGACCAAGGGCAAACCCGTCGAAGGCACCTGGGCGGCCGACGGGCTTCGGGGGCGCTACCTGGCGGGCGTGGGCGCGCGAAGCGGCATCGTGCTCTTCGGGACCGAGGACGCGCCGTTGAGCGCGATGCTCGTCTCGACCCGCAGCGACGGCTCCGCGCGGACGACGGCGGAGATGGTCGAGTTCTTCACCGCGCAGCTCAAACCTTGATCAGTGCAGGGTGCCCGCCGGTGTCGAGAGATCCTCGGTCACCGAAAGCGCGGTCTCCACGATGATCTCCAGTGCCTCGGCGGCGCGGTGCACGGCCAGGCTCGGCGCGGTCGTCCGCGCGGCCTGCTCCGGCGTGTACGGCACGTGCACGAAACCGCCGCGAACACCGGGAAAGTCGTTGTCCAGCAAGTGCATCAGCCCGTAGAAGACCTGGTTGCACACGTACGTCCCGGCGGTGTGCGAGACCGACGCCGGGAGCCCCGCGGCCTTGATCCCGGTGACACACGCCTTCACCGGCAGCGTGGTGAAGTACGCGTTCGGCCCGCCGGGGATCACCGGGACGTCGACGGGCTGCGAGCCCGCGTTGTCCGGGATGCGGGCGTCGATCAGGTTGATCGCGACCCGCTCCGGGGTGACGTCGGGACGCCCGCCCGCCTGGCCGACGCAGATCACCAGTTCCGGCCGGTATTCGTCGATCGCGTCGCGCAGGGTGACCAGCGAACGCGAGAACACGCACGGCAGTTCGACGGCGACGGTGTCGTGCCGGCGGCGGGTGAGCAGGGAAACCGCCTGCCACGACGGGTTCACCCGCTCACCGCCGAACGGTTCGAAACCGGTGAGGAGCACTGACGTCATGCCCTCACCCTAACGTGTGACGCTGGTCAGCCTGGTCCTCGTGAGTGGCTAGGACGGTTCTAACCGTCCTAGCCACTCACGAGGGGGAAGGTCAGGCGGCCGGCTTGAGGTCCCCCGGGTAGAGGAACTCGGGTGCCGGTTTGGTGTTGCCGTAGAACCACGCGTCGAAGAAGCCCTGCAGGTTCTTGTGCGCGACGCGTTCGGCGAACTTCTGGAACTCCGGCAGGCTCGCGTTGCCGTCGCGGTGGATGGCGGGCCACGTCTTCAGGATGCGGTCGAACGGCGCCGTGCCGATGTAGTTCTTCAGCGCGTGCAGCGCCACCGGCCCCTTCGAGTACACGTACGTGAACTCGTTGCCGGGCCCCATGTCGTACAGCTTCCCGGCCCAGAAGCGGTCCGTCGCCTTCTGCACGGCGGTCAGGTAGCGCGCCTTGAGGTCCTGCCCCGACTTCGCCTCCGACCAAAGCCATTCCGCGTACGAGGCGAAGCATTCGTTGAGGCAGACGTCCTTCCACTTGTCGACGGCGACCGAATCGCCCCACCACTGGTGGGCGTTCTCGTGCACGATCGTCGGGACGTTGCCCGCCGCGCCCGAGTAGATCGGCCTGCTCAGCGTCTCCAGCGAGAACCCGATCGGCTCGGCGAGGAAGATGCCGCCCGCCGCGTCCACCGGGTAGCGCCCGAACTTCGACGACAGGAAGTCGATGATCTCCGGCAGCCGCGCCTCGGCCTGTTTGGTCGACTCCGGGGTGCCGGGGGCGTAGGCGTTGACGACCGGGGTGCCGTCGGACAGCTTCGTCCGCTCGAACTCCCATTTGTCGATCGCGACCGTCGTCATGTACGGCACGGCCGGGGTCTCTTCGGCCCAGACGTACGTGGTGTTGTCGCCCGAAGCGAACTTCCCGCGCTCGCGGCCGTTCGAGATGACGCCCCATTCCGAGGGCACGGTGACGGCGAGGTGGAAGGTCGCCTTGTCCCGCGGGGTGTCGTTGACCGGGTACCACGTGGTCGCGGATTTCGGCTCGCCCGCGACGAACGCGCCGCCGGATTTCGCGTACTGCCAGCCGTTCTCGCCCAGCGCCGGATCCTCGATCGGCTGCGGGACGCCGTGGTAGGCGACCTCGGCGGTGAACCGCTCGTGGTTCCGCAGCGAACGCGCCGGGGTGATCACGAGTTCGTGGTCGCCGGTCCGGGTGAAGGTCGCTTTCCGCCCGTTCACCTTGACCGAGTCGACAGTGAGCCCGCGCAGGTCGAGGTTGAACGAACTCAGCGCTTGGGTGGTCCGGCCGGTGATCGTCTGGTGGCCGGTGAGCTGCCTGGTGGCGGGCTCGTAGCCGATCTTCAGGTTGTAGTCGGCGACGTCGTAGCCACCGTTGCCGTCCTGCGGGTAGTAGCTGTCGCCCGCGCCGTCGGCGCCGGGTTTCCCGGTGTCGGCGAGGGCGGTCCCGCCGCCGAGGACACTCGCGGCCAGAACGGCGGCGATGACGGCCGTACTCCGGTACCTCATTCACGCTCCCAGTCGATCGGCGGTGACTCGGTCACGAACGTAGCGCCGTGGCCTCGGCCGTCCGCCCGGAAAGATCCTTCGTGCCCGGATAATCCCCACTTCCGTCGCCTGATCGAGGTCTGGAGTCCGAGAGCGCGCTCTGAAAGACGCAGCCTGGTCGGGCTATCCATTTGCGGCTTCTGGAAAGCTGGGGGTCGTGCGTGTGACGCTGCTGGGCCCGGTCGGAGCGGAGGCCGGTGACGGCACCCCGGTCGACATCGGCGGTGCCCGCCTCCGCATGCTCCTGGCCAGGCTCGCGCTGGACCCCGGCCGCGCCGTCCCCGCCTTGGCCCTCATCGACGGTCTCTGGGGCGCGGAGCCGCCCGCCGACGCGGCGAACGCGCTGCAATCCCTGGTCTCGCGGTTGCGCAAGGTGCTGCGTGCCGACGACGTCACCCTGGACTCGGGGCCGGGTGGATACCGCCTGGACGTCGCCCGCGAGGACGTCGACGTGTGCCGCTTCGAGCGGCTGGCGGCGGAGGGGCGCGCGGAGCTGGCGGCAGGCCGGGACGCCGGAGCGGCCGCCATTCTCGCCGAAGCGCTCGGCCTTTGGCGTGGTCAGGCGCTGTCCGACGTGCTCGATGCCCCTTTCGCGCAGGCACCGGCGACCCGGCTCGAGGACCTGCGCCTCGAAGCCGCCGAAGACCGTTTCGAGGCGGAGATCCGGCTGGGCGGGCACGACCGGGTGCTCGCGGACCTGAAGGAGGCGGCCACGCGGCACCCGCTGCGTGAACGGCTCGCCGGGCTGTGGATGCGGGCGTTGTGCGCGGCGGACCGGCAGTCCGACGCCCTCGCCGTCTACGAGGAGGTCCGGGCGGCGCTGGCCGATCAGCTCGGCGTCGACCCGTCGGCCGAACTCCGGGAGATCCATCTCGCCGCGTTGCGCGGTGAACTCGGCCCGCCGCCCGCGGCCGCCGATCATCTCCCGGTCCGGCTCACCAGTTTCGTCGGCCGCGACGACGAGTTGAAGCTGGTCGCCGAGCTTCTCGCGGGTGCGCGGCTGGTGACGCTGGTCGGGCCCGGCGGCGCCGGGAAGACGCGGCTGGCCACCGAGGTCGCGACGCGGCATCCGGCGCACGCGCGCGGACGCGTCTGGTTCGTGCCGCTCGCCGGCGTCCGCGACCCGGGAGACCTGCCCGGCGCGGTCTTCGCCGCACTGGAGCTGTGGGATCTCGGTCTTTCACACGGTGGCGATCCGATGCGCCGCCCGGTGGACGCGCTGGCCAGGGTCGTGGAGACGCTCGGCGCCGGTGAATCGGTGCTGGTGCTGGACAACTGCGAGCATCTGGTCGACGCGGCCGCGGAGCTGACGAACACCTTGTTGCGCCGCGTGCCGACCCTGCGGATCCTCGCGACGAGCCGGGAAGCGCTGGCCATCGACGGCGAGACGCTGTGCCCGCTCGGCCCGCTGTCCGTCCCGGAAGGCACGCCGACCGTTTCCCAAGCGGCCGAGGCGGGCGCGATCCGGCTGTTCGTCGACCGGGCGGCCGCCGTCCGCCCGGACTTCGTGCTCGATGAGTCCACTGTGGACGACGTCGCGCAGATCTGCCGCAGGCTGGACGGGATGCCGCTGGCGCTGGAACTCGCCGCCGCGCGGCTCCGGTCGATGACCGTCGCGCAGATCTCGCGGCGGCTCGACGACCGGTTCCGCCTGCTGACCTCGGGCAGCCGCACCGCGCTGCCGCGGCAGCGCACGCTGCGGGCCGTCGTCGAGTGGAGCTGGGACCTGCTCGACGACGCCGAACGCGTGCTCGCCAGGCGGCTTTCGGTCTTCGGGGGCGGCGCCGAGGTGGAAGCGGTCGAGAGCGTCTGTGCCGGCGATGGCCTGCCCGCCGAAGACGTCCTGTACGTCCTCGGTTCGCTCGTCGAGAAGTCCATTGTGGACGCCATCGCCGGAGACCACGGCGAGCCGCGTTACCGCATGCTGGAGACCATCCGGGCCTACGCGGCGGAACGGCTCGACGAAGCCCAAGAGCGAGAACAGCTCACGAAGGCCTACCACCGCTACTACGCCCAGCTCGCCGAGCGGCTGGAGCCGATGCTGCGGACGGCGGATCAGCTCGTCGCCATCTCGCGCTACGACGCGGAGCACGGCAACATCGTGACCTCGCTCCGCCAGGCAATCGACGCCGGTGACGTGGAAATGGCGACGCGGCTGTTCGGCGGCACCTTCTGGTACTGGCTGGTCAAAGGCGACAACGACCGGGGCGAGTCCTTCGTCGACGAAGTGCTCACCTTCGGAGACCGGCTGGAGGACGACTTCGCGGCCGCGTTCCGGGCGATGCGGGCGATCTCCGGCATGGTGCCCGGCGTCGGCGACCCCGAAGCCGTGCGGGAGCTCATCGACGACTGTGTGCGGACGAACGCGCACACCCGCTTCGCCGGGCTGGCGATCGGCCTGCCCATGCTGGCCTTCTTCAGCCAGAACAAGGAACTGGCGCACCGCGAGGTCGAGCGGGCGCTGGCGAGCCCGGACCCGTGGTCCAGGTCGGCGGGGTCGTGGGCGCAGAGCTTCCTGCTCGCCGACGACGGCGACCCCGAGGGCGCGGAGAAGGCCAGGGACAAGGCCTACGAAGGGTTCACGGCCGTGGGCGACCGCTGGGGCACCGCGATGGCCGTGGGCATGAAGGCGAGCGACATCTCGATGTCGGGTGATCACGACGCCGCGATCGCGCTGTACCGGCGAGGCCTCGCCCTCGCGCTCGAACTGGGCTCGCAGGACGACGTGATCCAGCAGCGCTGGCGCCTCGCGACGGAGTACGCGCGGGCCGGCGACCTCGAGACGGCGATGCGCGAGATGCGCGACGCGGAGCGCTACGCGATCGACACGGGCAACGACCAGCTCGCGGTGATGGTGCTGGTGGGCAAGGCCGATCTGCTCAGCCGCGCCGGGCGGATCGACGAGGCACGCGCGGTCGGCGTCCGGTTCCGCGAGCGGATGGCGACGGTGCCGATGCCGGGCCTCTTCGGCGACGAATTCGGTGGATACATCGACACCGAGATCGCGCTGGCCGCCGGGGACCTGGACGCGGCCGAGCGCGGGGCCGCGGTGGTCGTGAAGTCCACCGCGCAACGCGGCGACATGCCCGACCTCGGCCGGATCGTGGAGGTCTGCGGCCTGATCCGGTTCCGGCAGGGAAGGCCCGAGGCGGCCGTCCGGCTGCTCGGCGCGGCGAAGCTGTTGCGCGGCAGGCTGGACCTCGGGGAACCGGGCATCCGGCAGCTCATCGACGACCTTCGCGAGCACTTCGGCGAGGAGCGCTACGAAGAGCTCCTCGTCCAGGACGCCGGCCTGTCGCGTCCGGACCTGGTCGCCTGGATCTGCCAGGAAGCGAGCGCGTGAAGAAGGGCTCCTCGCCCGGCAGAGGCGAGGAGCCCTTCACGCGCGTTCCCCCTGACCCCCGTCAGACGCGCTTCCGGTAAGCCCAAGTGGCGAGCGGGAAGAAGACCGCGATCGCGGCCGCCATCCAGATCAGCGAACCGGTCAGCGGGCCGGCGATCGGCCCGCCGTTCATCAGCCCGCGCAGGACGTCGGACATCTGCGTCACCGGGCTGATGTCGGCCCACGCCTTCAGCCAGCCGGGCATGGTGCCGGTCGGGACGAAGACGTTGCTGCCGAAGGTCAGCGGCATCAGCACCACGAACATCAGGCCCTGCACCGCGCCGGGGCTCTTCACCAGCATCCCGACGAACACCGATGCCCAGCAGAACGACAGCGCGAACGCGATGACGAGCGCGATCGCCAGCGCGAACTCGGCCGGCCCGGTCTGGACGCGGTAGCCCATGATCGTCGCGACGACCATCAGCACGACCAGGCACACCAGATACCGCACGATGTCGGCGAGCACGGCGCCGATCAGCGGCGCGGACCTGGCGATCGGCATCGCGCGGAACCGGTCGAACACGCCCTTGGTGACGTCGGTGTTCAGCTGGACGCCGACGGTCATGCTGGCCTGCAGGATGTTGAACACCATGATGCCGGGCACGATCATCTGGAGATAGCCCTCGGTGCTGCCCATGATCGCGCCACCGAACAGGTAGACGAACATGACCAGGAAGATGATCGGCGCGATGGTGACGTCGGCCAGCTGCTCCGGGTTCTTGCGGATCTTCAGGATGCCGCGCCAGGCGAGGGAAAGCCCGTGCCGAACGCCGCTCGACGGTGAGACGCGCCGTGGCGCCGCGATAGTCGTCATACCAGGCTCCCTTCCGGAGTCGTGTCCTTTGTGGACTCGTCGGTCTTCTTGCCGGTCAGCGCGAGGAACACCTCGTCGAGGCTGGGCAGCCGCAGCGCCAGCTCGTCCGCGGTGATCCCGGCCTCGTCCAGCTTGCGGACCAAAGTGGACAGCAGGACCGGGTCGGCGACGGGCGCGGTGAGCAGTCCGGTGTCGTCGTCCCGGTTCGGCCGGACCCCGGTGAGCCCGGCCAGGATGCGCTCGACGGCGTCGAGGTCGGCGAGCGCGGACGGCCGCACCTGCAGCGTTTGGCCGCCGGTCCGCCGCTTGAGCTCGTCGGCGCGCCCGTTGGCCACGACGTGCCCGTGGTCGAACACGGTGATCGTGTCGGCCAGCTGGTCGGCCTCCTCCAGGTACTGCGTGGTGAGCAGCACCGTCGTACCGTCCGCGACCAGCGTCCGGACCACGGCCCAGACCTCGTTGCGGGCGTGCGGGTCGAGCCCCGTGGTCGGCTCGTCCAGGTACAGCACCTTGGGACGGCCGACCAGGCTCGCGGCGAGGTCGAGCCGCCGCCGCATCCCGCCCGAGTAGGTCTTGATCGCGCGGCCGGCGGCGTCGGTGAGCTCGAACCGCTCCAGCAGGTCGGCCGCGCGCTTCTTCGCGTCCGACCTTGAGAACTCCAGCAGCCTGCCGATCAGGACGAGGTTCTCCGTACCGGAAAGGTCCTCGTCGACCGACGCGTACTGCCCGGTCAGCCCGATCATGCTCCGGACCGCCATCGGGTTCTTGACGACGTCGTAGCCGAAGACGCTCGCGTGGCCGCGGTCCGGCCGGATCAAGGTGGCCAGGATCCGGACGGCGGTCGTCTTCCCCGCGCCGTTCGGCCCCAGCACCCCGACCACCTTGCCCGCCGGGACCTCCAGATCGACCCCGTCGAGCGCCTTCGTCTCCCCATAGTGTTTGACCAGGCCCTCGGCCCTGATCGCGTGAGTCATCGTTCCTCCTGTGGATCTCGCCCCGCCGATCAAGATGCGCCTCCGGCCTGGCAGACCGCGCACAGCGCGCTGGCAGCGGCTGACAAGGCCTGACAAGTGCCGATAAGCGCTGGTAGACGCGGTGTGAGGAGGTTGTGAAGGTGTTGTGGAGACGATCACCGAGACGCTCTTGATCGGCATACTCGACGGCATGGTGATCGAAGAACGCGTGGTGCCCCGAGGCGCCGGGCGGAAGCTGGTCAGCGGGCTGCTCATCGGGGCGGTCGTGCCGTTCGCGGTGCTGACGGCGTTACGGCTGGTGGGTTACGACGGCAACACGTACACGATCGCGGCGCTCGCGCTCACGCCGTACGCGGGGATCGCGACGCTGGTGCTCGCCGTCCTCGCGCTGGGGCTCCGCCGCTGGTGGATCGGCGTGGTCGCGCTGGTGCTGACCTGCACGATCGCGTCCCTGGTGCTGCCACGGGCGTTCGCGAACGAGCAGAAGGCGCTCGACGGGAAGCACGTGCGCGTGCTGGCGTCGAACATGCTCGGCGGGCAGGCGGATCCGGACCGGATCGTCGGCTACGTGAAGGAGCATCGAGTCGACGTCCTGAGCCTGACCGAGATGACACCCGAGGCGATCGCGGGACTCGAACGGGCCGGGTTGTTCCAGGTCCTGCCGTACCACGTGCTGCACCCGGCCGAGTGGGCGTCGGGCTCCGGGCTGGTGTCGAGATATCCGCTCACGCCGCTGAAACTGAGCGGCGCTTCGGACTACAAGCAGCCCAGCGCGAGCGTGGACCTGGGGGACGGCGTCCGGATCGAGGTCGTCGCGGTCCATCCGGCCGCGCCGATGTGGGACCGGCACGCTTGGGTCGACGAGGCCAAGGACCTGCCGTACGCCGACGCCGAGCACGACATCCGGATCCTGGCGGGCGACTTCAACGCGAGCCTCGACCACGCGCTCTTCCGTGAGCTGCTGACCAGGGGTTACGTGGACGCGGCCGATCAGCTGGGGAAGGCACTGGAGGGGACCTGGACGAACGGGCTGGTGCCGCCGGTGCCGATCGACCACGTGCTCGCGGACAAGCGGACGGCCATCGCGGACTTCAAGGTGCTGGATACGCCGGGCAGCGACCACGACGCCGTCTACGCGGAAATCGTGCTGCCTTAGCCCAGCAGCGCGTCCAGTGCCATGAGCGTTTCGAGGCCGTTGGCCGCCAGGGAAACGCCGCGGCCGTGCCGGACCTGTGGCTCGCGCGGGTTGATCCGGACCAGGGCACCGGTCGCGGCGCTGGCCAGCTCCGAGTATCGCCGCACCGTCGGCACGGCCTGCCCGGCGCCGAGCTCCACCACGACGAGGTCGCGATACTCGCGCCGCCACGCGTTCAGCTCGTCGAGCTGGGCCTGGCTGCGCTGCCCGAGCCAGTCGTAGTCGCCGAACATCAGGATGTTGGGCCGGGCGAGGCCACCACAGCGCGGGCAGGACGGCAGCGGTTCGAGCGCGCGCATGCTGTCTTCGTCGACCGGGACCGAGACGTCGTCCGCGGACCAGATCTCCTTGGTGCACCTGTCGAGGCACTGCAGGTGGTGGATGGATCCGTGCGCCTCGGCGACCCTCGGGTAGCCCGCCTTCTGGAACTGTCCGTCCACATTGGACGTGAACGCGCGGGTGCCGCCCGGTTTACGCGCTCCCCAGGACAGCAGAAGCCCGAAGCCGTCGTGCGGGACGGTGGCGCGGTACAGCGCGAGCCGGTGCCCGTAGAAACCCCAGGCCAGCTCGGGGTCTTCGGCGAAATGCCGCGGGTCGGCGAGCTCGACGAAGCTGATGCCGAGCCGCTCGTACGGCGGGTATGCCTTCCAGAATCCTTCGTCGCCCCGGAAATCGGGCAGGCCGGAGTCGACGCCCATCCCGGCGCCGGCGCAGACGAGCAGCGCGCCGGCGCCGTCGATCAGTTCCGCGGCTCGTTCGAGCTCACTCACCCGGCTTCGAAGCCTGGACGACCTCGAATTCCAGCAGGTTCGCACCGGTGGAAACCGGCTTCGCGCGCTCGCCCGCGTGCGCCTCACGCGCCGGGCCGGACGCCCACGCCTGGTACGCCTCTTCGGACTCCCACTTGGTGTAGACGAAGTAGCGCGTCTCGCCGGAGACCGGGCGGAGCAGCTCGAAGCCGAGGAAGCCGGGCTGGTTGTCGACGGCGTGCAACCGCGCGGCGAACCGCTTCTCCAGCTCGGGGCCTGCGCCTTCAGGGACCTCGATCGCGTTGATCTTCACGACAGCCATGCCGCCAGCCTACGACGAAACTCTTTTGCGCCGCGATGTGATGCGTGGGACCTTCCCAAGGGTGGCCGACACCAAGATCCTCATCTCCGGAGCGAGCGTCGCCGGGCCGGCGCTCGCCTTCTGGCTCGCCCGGTACGGCTTCCGGGTGACCGTCGTGGAGCGCGCGCCTTCGCTGCGCCCCGGCGGCCAGGCCGTCGACCTGCGCGGAACGGCCAAGGAGGTCGCGCGCCGGATGGGCCTGGACGAACGTATCCGCGCCGCCTGCACCGACACGAAGGGCGAGACGCTCGTCGACCGCAAGAACCGCACGAAGGCCACGATCCGCGCCGACGACTTCGACGGTGACGGCGTCGTCGCCGAGATCGAGATCCTGCGCGGTGACCTGACCGAAGTGCTCTACGAAGCGACCAAAGAGACGGCGGAGTACGTCTTCGGCGACCGGATCACCGCGCTGGACGAGCGGGCCGACGGTGTCGACGTCACCTTCGCCGGCGGTGCGAAGCGGACGTACGACATGGTCATCGGGGCGGACGGGCTGCACTCGGGAGTGCGGGCGCTGGCCTTCGGCGAGGAGTCCCGGTTCGTCCGGCATCTGGGCTCGTACCTGGCCTTCTTCACCGTGCCGAACCGGCTGGGCCTGCGAAACTGGGCCGTCGGCTACGACGACGTCGGGCGGTCCGCCGGGATCCGTGCCGTCCGCGACGGCGACGAGGCGATGGCCTACTTCGGGTTCGCTGCGGAGAAGGTGGACTACGACTATCGCGACGTCGAGGCGCAGAAGGCGCTGGTGCGCGAGTTCGCGGCCGGGATGGAGTGGGAGGCGCCCTGGCTGCTGGACCGGATGGACGAGGCCGCCGACTTCTACTTCGATTCGTGCGCGCAGGTGATCATGGAGTCCTGGTCGCGCGGCCGCATCGGGCTGCTGGGTGACGCCGCTTTCTGCCCCTCGCCGCTTTCCGGGCAGGGCACGAGCCTGGCGTTCGTCGGCGCGTACGTCCTCGCCGGGGAGCTCGCCGCCGGCCTCGACACCGGGCTCAAACGGTACGAGGCGGTCATGCGCGAGTTCGTCGAGAAGACGCAGGAGATGGGGCGGGAGAACGCGGCGTCGATCTTCGCGAAGTCGCGTGCCGCGCTGCGGATGCGTTACGTGATGATGCGGGTGATGCGGCTGAAGCCGTTCGCCGCGCTGGCTTCGCGGAAGATGCGGGACGTGGTGAACGGCATCGACCTGCCGGACTACCCCGCCTCCCGCATTTAGAGGACTAAATGCGTGGGGCGGGTGTTCGACCCACCCGGCCGACGCGCGCCCGCGGCCCGGTCAGCTGGGAAGGGTTGCGAAAGCCACTTTCGCAACCTTGAGCGTTGCGAAAGTGGCTTTCGCAACGCGCTCGCGCCGCGCAGGGGCCGGCCGCATCTAGAGGACTGAATGCGGGGAGTGGTCAGCCTCGCAAAGTGCCCGGCAGCAGTTCGGCGTCCGGCGGGATCGACGTGCCGTGGAACCACGCGTCGAAGAACGGCCGCAGGTCCTGCTCCGAAAGCTTGATCGTGAACGCCTCGAAATCCGCCCAGGAGGCGTTGGCGTTCCGGTACGTCGCCGGCCACTCCTTCAGCAGCCGCGTGAACGCCCCTTCGCCGATCTTCCGCCGCAGCGCGTGGATGGCCAGGATCCCCTTGTCGTAGACGCCGTGGAACTCCTGCCCGGCGCCCATGTCGACCAGTTTCGGTGTCCAGAAATCCTGGCTGCCGCGCATGATCTCGAGGGCGGCGCGGTAGCGGTCGTCCAGGTTCTCGTGGTCCCGCGACTCCTGCCACAGCCATTGCGCGTACGACGCGAGGCATTCGTTGAGGCAGATGTCGGACCACGATTTCAGCGTCACCGAATCGCCGAACCACTGGTGCGCGGTTTCGTGCACCACGGTGATCAGGTCGGCCCATTTCGCGTAGGTCGGCCTGGTCTGGGTCTCCAGCGAGAAATGGATGTCCTCGTCGAGATAGATGCCGCCCGCCGCGTCCACCGGGTACGGCCCGAACTTCGAGCTCAGGAAACCGATGATCTCCGGCAGCCGCCTGCCGGTGTCGCGCCGGTCCTCGGCACCCGGCGCGTACGCGTTGACCACCGGCGTCCCGTCCGGGAGCGACATCCGGTCGACGGTGAACTTGTCGATCGCCACCGTGGTCAGATACGACGCCACGGGCGTGCGCTCCTGCCAGGACGTCGTGGTCCAGCCGTTCGCCGAGGTCTTCTGGATCTCACGCCCGTTCGAGATGACGGTCCAGCCGTCCGGCGTACGCGCGGCGAGGGTGAACATCGCCTTGTCGCGCGGGGTCTCGTTGACGGGATACCAGAACGACGCCGAATGCGGCTCGCCGACGATGAACGCGCCGCCGTCCTTGGACTTCTGCCAGCCGTTCTCGCTGCCGCCCGCCTTGGGCGTCGCCGACGGGTCGCCGCCGTAGAGCACCTTCGTGCGGAATTCGGTCCCATTGCGGATCGGCTCGGCGGGCGTCACCACCAGCTCGAAGTCGCCTTCGCGCGCGAACTTCGCCGGTTTCCCGTCCACTTCGACGGATTGCACGGTCAAGCCACGTAGGTCCAGGTTGTACCGATCGAGGTCCTGGGTCGCTTTCGCGATCACCGTGGTGTCGCCGTCGAGACGCCCTTTCGCGGGGTCGTAGGTGATGCCGACCTGGTACTCGGTCGCGTCGTAGCCGCCGTTCCCGTCCATCGGGTAGTACGGATCGCCCGCGCCCGAAGTGCCCGGAGCCGGGTTCATCGGCGGCGGCGGTGGGGGCGCGGCCGGAACGGGATCGGCGGTGCATCCGATAATCAGGGCGCAGACGGCCCCCATGACCAGACCGGCGGCGGGGACACGGCTGCGCATGGAGGGGAGCTTAGTGGTGATCCAGCGCGACGGGTTGATCACTTTCGGCGGCGACGGGCCGCCGATCGTCCTTCTGCACGGGCTGATGGGCAGGGCGACGACGTGGTGGCGGGTCGCGCGGAGGCTCCAGCCGTACGGGCGTGTCCACGGCCTCGACGCGCGTGGTCACGGACGCGGACCGCGCGGCGGGCCATGGCGCACCGAGCGGTTCGCCGAAGACGTCGCCGCGGTGCTGCGGACCTTCGACGAGCCCGCGGTCCTGATCGGGCATTCGATGGGCGGCCTGCACGCCTGGGTCACCGCGGCCACGCATCCCGGCCTCGTCCGCGCCGTGGTCTGCGAGGACTTCGCGCCGGACCAGCGCGGCCGGACCGTGGACACCTGGCGCGGGTACTTCGAATCGTGGCCGGTCCCGTTCCGTTCACTGGCCCACGTGCGCGAGTTCTTCGGCGACACCGGCGACTACTTCATCGAATGCGTCGAGGAACGCGAAGACGGCTACCACCTGATCGCCTCGCTCCCGGATCTGTACGAGATCGCGGCCGAATGGGGCAGGCGCGACTTCTGGGAGTTCGTCGAACGCGTGAAATGCCCACTGCTCGCGATCGAAGGCGAACGGACCGCCATGCCCCACGGACAGCAGGCCGAGCTGGCCGCACGCGTGCCCGGCGGCCTCGGACGGCACATCGTCGTCCAAGGCGCCGGGCACGTGGTGCACGACGAAGCGCCGGAAACCTACCTCGGCGCCGTCGAAGCGTTTCTCTCCGACGTCATCGGTTGAGCCGTTCCTTCAGCGCCCGGAGATCGGTGCCGGACCCGACGATGAGGGGCCAGACGTCGGACCCGAGGAAGCCGGTCTCGTCGGTCACCGCCGTCGCGCCGCAGGCGTCGCGCTCCAGCCCGTGCCGTGCCGCCACCGCGGCGACCGCGTCCTTTGTGGACTGTCCGAAAAGGCCATCGGCGGGAACGGCGAAACCGCGTGCTCGCAGGAGTTCCTGCGCCATCCGCACCCGCGGCCCGCTGTCGCCGGGTTTGAGCAGCGGCCACTCCGGCAGGTCCACCCTCGGCGACGAGGAGCCAAGCAGCTTCCCGACCTCGGTGCGCAGCTCCGGAAGCCGGTTGTAGAGCACGGTGCCCGGGCATTCGGTGGAGTTGAAGTCGCGGTGCCCCTTGATGAATTCCGGCGAGATCCCGTACTGCGAAGCCATGTACGCGACCAGCTTCACCAGCGAGTCCCAGAGCGCGGGCGTGACGTCCTCCGTGCTGTAGAGGCCTTCGTTCTCGATCCCGATGCAGGTGCTGTTGTTGTTGCCCACGTTCGCGCCCAGCACGTGCCGGGTGCCGCCGCGCAGGATCTCCAGGCTGCGGTGCCGCCCTTCGGTGATGTGCCCGCCGCGGCTGTTCGTGAACTGCTGGCCGGTGTCGATCCAGCCACGGGTGTCCATATGGAAATTCTGGATCGAACGCGACGCCCAGAAGGCGTGTTCGAGGCTGTAGTCGGTGACGTTCCCCGGTTCGACCGTGTGGTGCACGACGATGTACGTCGGCTTGTGGTTCTGCACCTCGATCGTCCCGCTGGGCGGCCGCGCGTTCCACGCGGCCGTTCCGTAAATCTTAGGTTCTGTCACCCCGGACGCCGCGTCGGCGGCGGAAATCGTTGCTGTCCCCAGTAGCCCGACGGCGCTTGCCGTCAGGCCGCCCTTGAGCGCGGTACGTCGGTCGAAGTCGGCCACGGGCGAAACTCCCATCATGCGCGTTGGCCGGAAAACTAACCCGCCATCGCGCCGATGACAACCATTGACCAACTTTTGTCGTAATGCGTTAGTGTTCGCCGGGCAGGGCGAACAGGCCGTCTCGGGTCTGTTCGAGCAGCCCGTCCACCAGCAGGGAGTCGAGGCAACGGTCGCGCTGGCCGGATTCGTGCCAGACGAGGTCGAGCCGCGCCTTCTCCACCGGGCCTTCGCTGCCGCGCAGGACGTCGAGCAGCAGCCCGCGCACCTGACGGTCGGTGCCGGCGAACTTCTGGGCCTGCTTCGCGGGCCCGGCGTACGCGGGGCGTCCGGCGTGCTGCCACGCGCAATCGTCGTAGATCGGGCAGTCCGCGCAACGCGGTGAGCGCGCGGTGCAGACGAGCGCGCCGAGTTCCATCAGCGCGGCCGAAAGTTTCGCGGCGGGCGCGTCTTCCGGTGGCAGCAGCGCCTCGACGTCGGCCATGTCGCGGGTGTTCGAGGGCGGCCCGGCGTCACCCGCGCCGTGCACCGCCCTGGCCACCACGCGCCGGACGTTCGTGTCCACCACCGGCGCCCGCTTGCCGTAGGCGAAGGCCGCGACGGCGCGCGCGGTGTACGCGCCGATACCCGGCAACGCGAGCAGAGTGTCCACATCGGACGGAACGACGTCGCCGTGTTCGGTGGCGATGACGGCGGCCGCGGCGTGCAGCCGCAACGCGCGCCGCGGGTAGCCGAGTTTGCCCCAGGCGCGCACGACCTCGCCCTGCGACGACGCCGCCAGCGCCGACGGCACCGGCCAGCGCGCCATCCATTCGAGCCAGATCGGCTGCACGCGCGCGACCGGGGTCTGCTGCAACATGATCTCGCTGACGAGCACACCCCAGGCGGTGCATTCCGGCTCACGCCAAGGGAGGTCGCGCCCCACCTCGTCGAACCACCCGGTCAGCACATCCGCGTCGACGCCCACCGGGCCAGCTTAAAACCCTTACGCGACCTCGGTCAGGCGGCCCAGCTTCACGTCGTAGACGAAGCCGCGCACGTTGTCGGTGTGCGGGAGGAAGTCGCTGCGCCGGACACGCTGCACCGACCGGCGCACGCTGTCCTCCACCTCCCGGAACGCCTCGACCGACCACGTCGGGCGCAGTCCGCTGGCGGCTTCGAGTTCGTCCTTGAAGTCGTCTTCGGTGACCATGGAAAGGCCGCAGTCGGTGTGCTGCACGATCAGCACCTCGCGCGTGCCGAGTTTCCGCTGGCTGAGCGCGAGCGAGCGGATCATGTCGTCGGTGACGACCCCGCCCGCGTTGCGCAGGATGTGGGATTCGCCCTGGATCAGGCCGAAGATCTCGAACACCCGGATACGGGCGTCCATGCAGGTCAGAATCGCCACCTGGAGTGATGGCCTCGGAGACGAGCGGTCACCAGGAGTGACATCACCCAGCTCCTGGTTGCGCTTGAGCAGTACGTCGATTGAGGTCACACGTTCATTGGAACCGACACGCCGGGGGAGAGCAACGCGAGCGGACGCAGATCACGGCCCGAACCAGCGTTCTTCGGCCGTTCGTGGCGGCGCCGACGTGCGGCCGACCCGCAGTTCCGTGTGCAGGGTGATCACCTTCGGCCCGACCCGGTCGGCCGAGCTGAGCAGCAGCTTGCCCGCCGCCTTGCCCTTTTCGAGCACCGGCTGGTGGACCGTGGTGAGCCCGGAGCGCTCGGCCTCGGTGATGCCGTCGAATCCGGTGACCGTCAGATCCTGCGGCACGCGCAGGCCCCGGCGCTCCGCCTCGGCCAGCGCGCCGAGGGCGAGGATGTCCGAGGTGCAGATCACCGCGGTGACCTGCGGATACGCGTCGAGCAGCTGGCGTGCGGCCGACGCGCCGTCGTCCACCGTGTGGTCGAAGCGCTCGACCACCGGCACCGTCGCCCAGTCGACCCCGGCCGCCGAGAACGCGGCGGCCAGCGCCTCCAGGCGGATGCGCTGGACGTGGAAGTGCGCGGCGCTCTGCCGCTGGATGGAGACGAAGTCGTCGTTGCGCTCGCGGGCCAGCCGCATGCACAGCACACCGATCTGCCGGTGGCCCAGCGAGATGAGGTGTTCGGCCATGGCGGTGACCGCGGCCGCGTCGTCCGGGCCGACCCGGTCGACGCCGTCGACACGTGGCTGGTCGACGATCACCGTCGGCACCGGGCGTTCCAGCACGGCACCGAGATGCGGGTCGTCGTCGGGCACCGAGTAGACGACGAAACCGTCGACGCCGGCGCGGTGCACGGCCGCGACGTCCTCCCTGCCCGGGCTCGCCGGGACCAGGTGCAGGCCGACGCCCGCGTCCTCGCAGGCCAGCGCGAGCCCTTCGAGCACGCCGACGGCGGCGGGGTCGCGGAAGGCGTAGGAGAGGTTCTCGGTGAGCAAAAGACCGACAGCGCCGGCTTTGCGCGTCCGCAGCGAACGGGCCACCGGGTCCGGGCCCGGGTAGCCGAGGCGGCGTGCGGTCTCGAGGACGCGACGGCGCAGCTCAGGGGACAACTGGTCGGGTCGGTTGTAGGCGTTCGAGACGGTGGTCCTCGACACACCGAGCTCTGCGGCCAACGACGCCAGTGTCGCCTGCCTCCTGGTGCGGATAGGACGGCCCATCCGCAAACCGTAACGGTTCAGAACGTTTTGCAGAAGCATCACCCGACGTGTGGCAGGTCTCGATTCAGAGTGACCCTGGGTACAGCTCGGACCAGGACCGGAGGCGTCGTCATCCGGATGGGGTACAGTTGAATCTGACAACGGTTTCCATTACCCGGCATTGGGGACACCTGGCCAGGGCATCCGCAGGAGTGCAGTAAATGAATTCCCGCCGTACCAAGAGTGTTTTCGCGGCCGTCTCGGCCCTGGCCGTCCTCGCGCTCGGCGCGACGGCCTGCGCGTCGAGCGACAAGGCGTCGACGGGCTCCGGTTCGCAGAACGCGTCCGCCGCGAACCCGGGCGGCGGCGAGAAGATCAAAGTCGTCGCCTCGACCGACGTCTGGGGCAGCGTCGTGACCGCCGTCGGCGGCGACAAGGTCGAGGTCACCTCGATCATCCACGACCCCTCGGCCGACCCGCACTCCTACGAGACCACCGCGAGCGACGCCGTCGCCGCGAAGAACGCGAAGCTGACGCTGTCCAACGGCGGCGGCTACGACGACTTCTTCTCCAAGCTGGCCGACCAGGCCACCGGCGCGCAGAAACTGGTCGCCGTCGACATCGCCGCGACCGGCAACGAGAACGAGCACGTCTGGTACAGCCTGCCGGGCGTCGAGAAGGTCGCCGACCAGGTCGCCGCGAAGCTCGGCGAGATCCAGCCCGCCTCGAAGGACGCCTTCACCGCCAACGCGACCGCGTTCAAGGGCAAGACCCAGGAGCTGCTGAAGAAGGTCTCGGGCCTGGGCGCCTCGAACGCGAAGGTCGTCGCCACCGAGCCCGTCGCGCACTACCTGCTCGACAGCGCGAAGGTCACCGACGCGACGCCGCCGGCCTTCGCCGAGGCCGTGGAAGCGGAGCAGGACGTGCCCGCCGCGGCGCTCAACGAGGTCAAGCAGCTGATCTCCGGCAAGCAGGTCAAGGCGGTGGTCAACAACGCGCAGACCACCACCCCGGTCACCCAGCAGGTCGTCGGTGACGCCAAGAACGCCGGTATCGCGGTCGTCGACGTCACCGAAACGCTGCCCGAGGGTGTGACCGACTACATTGCATGGATGACCAAGGAAGTGGACGCGCTGGCCGGAGCACTGAAGTAGTGACCTCCGTACTCGCCGAAGCTCGCCCCGCGGTTCGTGTCCGCGGGGCGAGCCTCGCGTTCGGCACCAGGACCCTCTGGTCCGGGCTCGACCTCGACGTCGAGCCCGGCGAGTTCCTCGCCATCCTCGGGCCGAACGGCTCCGGGAAGAGCAGCCTGCTCAAAGTGCTGCTCGGTCAGCAGGGGCTGCCCCAGGGCACGGTCGAGATCGCGGGGCGGCGCCCCGGCGGGACGAACCGGCGGATCGGCTACATCCCGCAGCAGCGCGCCCTCGACGAGGGCCTGACGATGCGCGGGGTGGATCTGGTCGGCCTCGGCCTGGACGGGCACCGGTGGGGCACCGGGCTCTTCGGGATCTCGAAGCGGCGTCAGCTGGTGTCGCGGGCGATCGAGTCCGTCGGCGCGCAGGCGTACGCGAAGCAGCCGGTCGGCCGGCTTTCCGGTGGCGAGCAGCAGCGGCTGCGCGTCGCGCAATCCCTGGTGGGCGACCCCGAAGTCCTGCTCTGCGACGAGCCGCTGCTCTCCCTCGACCTCGCACACCAGCGCGCGGTCAGCGAACTGATCGACGAGCGCCGGCGCTCCGCCGGGACGGCCGTCCTGTTCGTCACCCACGAGATCAACCCGATCCTGTCCTATGTGGACCGGGTGCTGTATCTGGTGAACGGCCAGTTCCGGGTCGGCAAACCGGACGAGGTGATGAACTCGGAGACCCTGTCCGAGCTGTACGGCACCCGTATCGAGGTGCTGAAGGTCGGCGGGCAGATCCACGTCGCCGGTGCGCAGAGCGCGCTGTGCGAGGACGAACCCCACCACATCGACGAACAGGCCAGCTAGCGCCGTGGACAAGATGTTCGACTTCGCCCTCACCGGCGAACTCCTCGGTCTCGACTTCGTTCAGACGGCGTTGCTCGCGGCCGCCGTCCTCGGCCTGGTCGCCGGGGTGCTCGGCCCGCTGGTGGTCATGCGGCGGATGTCGTTTGCCGTGCACGGCACCGCCGAACTGGCCTTCACCGGCGCGGCCGGCGCGCTGCTGCTGGGCGTCGGCGTCGAACTCGGCGGCCTCGCGGGCGCGGTCATCGCCGCCCTGCTGATCGGGCTCCTCGGCGGCCGCGAGTCCGAACGCGACTCCGTGATCGGCGTGATCCTCGCCTTCGGTCTCGGCATGGGTGTCCTGCTGCTGTCGTTCTACGAAGGCCGCAGCGCCAACAAGTTCGGCATCCTGGTCGGGCAGATCATCACCATCGACTCGACCAACCTGAACCTGCTCGTCGGCGCCTCGGTCTTCGTGCTGGTGGTGCTCGCGGTGATCTACCGGCCGCTGCTGTTCGCCACGGTCGATCCGGCGGTCGCGACCGCGCGCGGCGTGCCGGTGCGGCTGCTGTCGCTGATCTTCGCGGTGCTGGTCGGGATCTCGAGCGCGCTCGGCGTGCAGATCGTCGGCGCGCTGCTGGTGGTCTCGCTGATGGTGACCCCGGCCGCGGCGGCCGCGCGGGTCACGGCGAGCCCGTGGAAGGCGACCGTGCTGTCGATCGTGTTCGCGGAGATCGCCGCGCTCGGCGGGATCATCCTTTCGCTGGCGCCGGGGAAGCCGGTGAGCGCCTTCGTCACGACGATCTCGTTCGTGATCTACCTCGTCTGCCGTCTCATCGCGTGGCTGCGCGGGCGTTCGTCGCGGGTCCGCGTCGAGCCGACGGCGGTGGCGCAGCCCGCCGTCCTCTAGCGGACCTGCGTTTAGCGGGCTAAACGCGATCTGCCGCTCCCCGGGCTCGATGTCTCGATGCGACATCGGAGACGCTCAGCGCCCCTGATGCGACATCGACACGGCACCCCTCGGGACGTGGCCACCCCAATCGCGTTTAGCCCGCTAAACGCAGGTCGGCGCCCACTTGCGTTTAGCGGGCTAAACGCGATCCGGCGTCAGTGGAGCATCAGGAGGACCTGCAGCTCACCGACCACGAAACCGATGACCCCGCCCACCGCGATGAGCTTCCACTCGTCCTGCCGGAACGCGGGTCTCAGCAGCCCCTCGAACTCCAGCGGCGTCAGCCCGAGCATCCGCCGCTCGACGATCTTCGCGACGTCCATCGCCTCCGTCAGGTAGCCCTCGGCGTGGCGGATCGTCGGCGGCAGCCGCTCCAGCGCCTTCCGTGCGGCCGCCTGTTTGATCTCCTGCAGCCGCTGCCCGCCGACGGCCATCGCGACCACCGGTTTCGCGACGCTCGCCTGTTCGTCGACGGCCCGCGCCACGAGGCGCTCGACCAGCGCGTACAGCCGATCCGACCGCGGCCCCCGCAGGACGGCGTCGAGCAGGTTCGGCACGGTGAGGATCTCGTTCGCGATCATCTCGCCGTACTGATGCGCGACCTCGGCCCGCCGCCGCTGGAACTTGCCCTGCAGGATCACCCGGCCGAACCGCACCGGCTCGCGCGGCACGAAGATCAGCTTGATCGCGAGCCAGTCGGTGAACAGCCCGATGCAGCCGCCGAAGATCGGCAACACCCACGGCTCCTTCGTCAGCGCCCAGACGAACGCCTGCACGATGCCGAGCCCGAAGCCGAAATAGATCCCCGTGCGCGCGATGAACGCCATCTCCGGCCGCGACGTCTCGCGGATCAGCCGGACGAGCAGCTTCTTGTCCCTGGTGAGCCGCTGCACGGTCATGTGCTGGAAGTCGAGCACCTCGTCGAGGTTCTCGGTCATCTCCGCCATGAACTCGCGCACCAGCCGCGGCGTCGACGCCTGGACCTGCTTGATCAGCAGCTCCTGCGCCATCGTCGGCATGACCTCCCAAAGCCTGGGATGGTGCTTTTCGAGCACTTCGCGGGCGACGTCGTCCACGGCCCGCAGCAGCGGTTGCTCGATCTCGCGCGTGATGATCGCCGGGTCGATCCGCCGGAAGACCTCCTTGACGTCCAGCAGGTTCGACGTCAGCAGCTCGGTCGCGACGGCGGCCATCCGCCCGCCGTGTTTGGGCACCACGCCCTGCCAGCCGAGGAACGGTTTGATCCCGACGAACTCGAGCGGTTTGAACATCATCTCGATGGCGACGCGTTTGGTGACGTAGCCGATCAGCGCGGCGACGAACGGGATCGCGGCGTACAGCCACCAGTGCCGGGCGAGGTCGTCCAGGACGGCGTCCACTCGACCTCCTCGCTTCGCTCAGGGAAGGGGGAAACGGTATCGGGTGGCCGTCAGTGAAGCAGCAGAAGCACCTGAAGTTCACCGACAAGGCCCCCGATCACCGCGCCGACGGCGATCAGCTTCCACTCGTCCTGCCGGAACGCCGGGCGCAGCAGCTGCTCGAATTCGAGCGGGTTCAGCCGCCGCATTCTGTCCACAATGGTGTTCCGGACGTCGAGCGCGTTGACCGCGTAGCTCTCGGCGTGGCGGATCGTCTCCGGGATCCGTGCCGCCGCCTTCGCCGCCGCCGTCTGCTTCATCTCCTGGAACCGCCTGCTCCCGACGGCCAGCGCGACGAACGGCTTCACGACGCTCGCCTGTGCGTCGATCGTCCGCTGCACCTCGCGGGTGATCATCGTGAACAGCTTGTCCGATTTCGGTCCGCTCAGCACGGCTTCGAGCAGGTTGGGGATGGTGATGATCTCGCGCGCGATCATGTCGCCGTAGTCGGCGGAGACCTGGTCCTTGCGTTTCTGGAAGACGCCTTGCCAGGTGTAGAAGCCGAAGAACCGCTTCGGCTCCCGCGGCAGGAAGATCATCTTCAGGGCGATCCAGTCGGTGAACCAGCCGATGCCGATACCGAACAGCGGCAGCACGATCGGCGACTTCGTCAGCGCCCACACCAGCAGCTGCACACAGCCGAGCGAGAACCCGAACACGATCCCCGACCGCGCGATGAACCGCATCTCCGGCCGCGAGATGTCGCGGATCAGCCGGTTCAGCAAGGCCTTGTCGCGCACCAGGTTCGTCACGACCATGTGCTTGAGGTCGAGTACGTCCTCGATGTTCTCCGCGATCTCGCCCATGATCTTCGTGATCGCGCGCGGCGCCTCGGCCTGCACCCGTTTGAGCAGCAACTGCTGGGCGGTGTTCGGGAGTACTTCCCAGAGCCTGGGCTGGTACTGCTCCATCACCTCGCGGGTGACGTCCTCGACGATCCGCAGGAGCGGCTGCTCGATCTCCTTCGCCACCTGCGCCGGATCGAGCCTGGCGAAGATCTCCTTCGGGTCGACGAGGTTGGTGGTCAGCATTTCGGTGGCGGTCGCGGCCATGCGCTCGGCGTTGGCGGGCAGCACCCCCTGCCACCCGAGGAACGGCTTCACACCGACGAATTCGACCGGTTTGAACATCATCTCGATGGCGACGCGTTTGGTGACGTAGCCGATCAGCGCGGCGATGAACGGCATGCTGACGTACACCGGCCAGTGCTCGCCGAGATCGGCGATGACGGCGTCCACTTTCCAGCCCCTCCCGCGTCGCGCTTGAGGGGCAACCTAGCCGCCTGTCCTCAGTGGAGGAGTAGCAGGACCTGAAGTTCACCCACGAGCCCGCCGATCACCGCGCCGACCGCGATCAGCTTCCATTCGTCCTGCTGGAAGGCGGGACGAAGGATCCCCTCGAACTCGAGCGGGGTCAGCTGCTGCATCTTCGTGACGATGGTGTTGCGGACGTCGAGCGCGTCGGTGGCGTAGCTCTCCACGTGTTTCACCGTTTCGGGGAGATACGCGATGGCCTTCTCCGCCGCGGCCTTCTTCATCTCCTGGTATTGGACCCCGCCGACGGTCAGCGCCACCAAGGGTTTCGCGATGCTCGCCTGCGTGTCGATGGTGCGCTGCACCTCGCGGGTGATCATCGCGAACAGCTTGTCCGACTTGGGCCCGGTGAGCACGGCCTCCATCACGTTCCGCACGGTGAGCACCTCGTCCGCGATCAGCGCGCCGTAGTCCTTGGCGACCGCCTGGCGGCGTTTCTGGAACATGCCCTGCCAGCTGAAGAACAGGAACCGGCGCGGCTCACGCGGGTAGAAGATCATCTTCAGGGCCAGCCAGTCCGTGACGAAGCCGGTGACGAAACCGAAGATCGGCATGATCAGCGGCTGCTTCGTCAGCGCCCACACGACGAACTGGACCAGGCCGATGACGAACCCGAACCAGATACCGGACCGGGCGATGAACCGGAGCTCCGGGGTCGCGACCTCCTTGATCAGGCGGCAGGTCAGCGATTTGTCGCGGACCATCGCGTTGATCAGCATCTCGTTGACGTCGAGGACCTCGTCGATGTTCGTCGACACCTCGCGCATCAGCCTCGCGACGACCTTCGGCGCCTGCGCGCGCACCTGGTCGACCAGCAGGCGCTGCGCCCGGGTCGGCAGCAGTTCCCACAGCCTGGGCTGGTACTGCTCCATGACCTCGCGGGTGACGTCCTCGACGGCCTTGAGGAGCGGCTCCTCGAGTTCCTTGACCACCTCTTCGGGATCGAGCCGGGAAAAGATCTCCTGCGGATCGACGAGGTTCTTGGTCAGGAGGTCGACGGCGGTGGTCGCCATTCGGCGCGAGTTGGCCGGGATGACCCCCTGCCAGCCGAGGAAGGGTTTGATCCCGACGAACTCCAGCGGCCGGAACATCATCTCGATGGCGACGCGTTTCGTGATGTACCCGATCAGCGCGGCGATGAAGGGCATCGTGGCGTAGACGTGCCAATGCTCGCGGATGTCTTCGAGGATCGCCGAGATGTCCAACCGGGCCTCCCCTGCTTACGAGCCGTCAACAAAGCAGGATGCCATGTGATCGCCCTGCCGCACGCCGAGTGCAGCCGTTTGGCGGTACTGCCCCACGGGTCCCCGCTCATTAAGGTGGCCGCCATGGTCGCTCCTGAGAAGACGGCGCCTCAGGCGCCCTCAGCGAAATCGTCCCAGTTCGCGGGCGCTGTCCGCGGTTACGACAAGCGTCAGGTCGACGAGCGTCTCGCCGAGCTGGCGGCCGAAATCAAGCAGGCCTCACGCAGCCGCGACGAGGCCGTGGCGACCGCCGGTGAGCTCACCAAGGCGCTCGGCCACGCCCAGAAGGAACTGGACGAGACCAAGGCCGCCCTCGTGCGGATGAGTTCGAGCCCGTCCGGCGCCGGCGCGATGGCCGAACGCGTCCGCATGATGATGCAGCTCGCCGAGGAGGAGATCGCCGACCTCAAGGCCGCCGCCGAAGCGGACGCCAAGTCGACACGGGCCGAAGCCGACAAGTACGCCCACGAAACCCAGCGTGCGATCGACAAGGCGGCCAAGGACGCGCAGGCGGAGCGGGAGAAGCTGCTCGCGGACGCCAAGGCCGAGATCGAACGGCTGAACTCCGAGGCGGCGCAGAAGCGCAAGGAACTGGACATGGAGAGCGTCCGGACCCGCGCCGCGGCGGACAAGAAGGCCGAGGAGGCATCGGCCGCTCGTCGCGCGGAGGCGGAGAAGGCGTCCGCGGACAAGATCGCGGAAGCCGACCGGGTGTCCGCGGCCAAGCGTGCCGAGGCCGAAAGGATCTCGTCGGAGAAGATCGCCAAGGCGGAGAAGGCTTCGGCGGAGGACATCGCCGCGAAGCAGGAGCAGGTCGCGGAGGCCCTCGCCGACGCGAAGACCCAGCAGGCCGAGGCTCAGCAGGCGAGGAAGCTCGCGCTGGAACTCCGGTCGAAGGTCGCCGACCGGCTTTCCGCCACGGACGTCGCCGTCCAGGAGGCCATCCGGCTGCTGGCTCCCGCTCCTGACGCCGCCGAGGCGCCCAAGCCCGCACCGAAGCCGGCTCCTGACAAGTCCAACGGCCCACGTCCTTCCTGATCTCTCACCGCTGGGCGACGGCGAACAGTTCGTCGTCGATCCAGCCCCTGGTGTGCAGCTCGGTGCAGAACCGCCGGTACGACTCGGCGAGCGCGGCGCTTTCGCGCTCGTCGGGTTCGACCAGCACCCCCTTGCCGAGCCCTGCGGACGCCTCCGCGAGCCCGCCCGGCAGGACTCCCGCCGCGCCGAGCAGCGCGGCACCGTATCCCGTTTCGGCCTGTGGTGACACCCGCAGGCCGAGGCCGGTGACGGTCGCCCGGATCCGAGTCCACAAAGGACTCTTGCTGCCGCCGCCCGCCGCCAGCAGCGGATCGGTGATCGTGACGCCGAGGCGGCGCAGGTGATCCAACGCCAGCCGCTCCAGGAAGGCGACTCCCTCCAGCCGGGCCCGGTGCAGCTCGACCTCGTCGGCTTCGCCGGACACGAAGCCTTCGGCGTCCGCACTGGTGAACGGGAAGCGTTCGCCCTTGCGCCGCAACGGGTACGCGACGATCTTGGCCGGGCCACGAGCGGCCGCCGCCTCGTCGAGTTCGGGAAGGCGCTCCTGCCCGGCGACGGCCTCGCCGCCGGTGTTCGACGCGCCGCCCGGGAGCCACCAGCCGTCCGGATGACGGTGGCTGTACATCGCCCCCGTCGGATCCGGTACCAGCTCTTCGGTGACACCCTTGAGCACATAGGTCGTGCCGAGGATGCCGACGAAGCTCCCGGGGGTGACCGCCCCGGCCGCGAGCTGGCCCGCGCAGCCGTCGGTCATCCCGGCCACGACCCGGCAGCCTGCCGGAAGCCCGGCGACCGGACGCGCCACTTCGCCCAGCACGGTGGCCGGTGAGACCACCGAGGGCAGCAGGCCCTCCGGTACTCCCAAGGCATCGAACACCTCGCCCGGCCATTCGAGGGCGAGCGGGTCGTAGCCGCTCTTCAGCGCATGCGACCAGTCGGCCGCCACCGGCCCGCCGGTGAGTTCGGCGGCGATCAGGTCCGGCGTGTGCCGGATCCCGGTGACGCCGGGGACGTGCCCGGCCAGCCAGGCGATGCGGCCGAGCGCGGCCGTGGCGGACACGCCGAAACCGAGCCGCCGCCAGCGATCCGCGCCGAGTTCGGTGGCCTCGCGGTTGAGCTCCGCGCCACGCCTGTCGTCGTACATCAGCGCGGGCGTGACCGGCTCGCCCGAGGCGCCGACTCCGACGATCGTCCCCGACGTCGCGGCGACGGCCACCGCGGCGACCTCGCCGCCCCTGCCCGGCAGCTCGCCGGTGACCTTCGCCAGCACCGTCTTCACCGCGGGCCACCAGGACCGGGCGTCCTGCTCGCTGCGCCCGCGGCCGTCGCGGACCGGTGCGGGCAGCGGCGCGGCGGCCGAAGCGAGGACGGTGCCGCCGCGTACCGCGAGGGCACGGACCCCCGCGGTGGCGACGTCGATGCCGATCGTGACGGGTTGGTTCACGTGGTGACGACCTTCTCTCCGACTTCTTGCAGACTCTTGTCCTCTTCGATCGCCTTCGCCGTCTCATCGGGCAACTTCAGGTAGCGCACCATGACCGCCGCGACCAGGTACAGCACCGCGAAGACGATCACCACTCCGGCCGCGCCCAGCGGGCCGAGGAACAGGCTGACGATCGCCGGCCCGACGAACGCCGCCGCGCCCGCGCCGAGGTTCAGCAGCGCCATCGCGCCGCCCTTGTTCTCCGGGGCGAGGGAGGGGAGCAGCGCCGAGATCGGGACGAACCCGGCGAGCGTGGCGCCGTACAGCGCGCCGACGAGCAGCGCGAGCCAGTAGTACTCGGCGCCCATGGCGATCGGGACGAAGTACAGCAACAGGATCGAGATCGCGCAGCCGATCGCGCCGAACCAGAAGATCGTGGTGCGCCAGCCGATCCGGTCGCTCAGCACGCCGAAGATCAGGTTGAAGAAGATGTTCGTGCCGTAGATGACCGAGACCAGGAGGAGCCAGCGGCTCTCCCCGAACCCGATGTCCTCGATGAAGATCGTCGGGAAGAACACCAGCATCCCGAACTCGGGCGCGGTGTTGATGACGCGAACGAGCATCCCGACGCCGACGCGGGGCTTCTTCCACGCGATCGACACGCTGGACACCAGGCTCTGCACCGGTTTCACGTCCGGTGGCGCGAGCCGCGTGTAACCCGTTCGCTGCCGGACACCGAAGATCGCCAGCACTCCGCCGAGCCCCAGCAGCGCCACCGACAACCAGAGCGTGCCGTACTGGCCCAGCAACGGGTTCGTGAAGCTCGCGACCAGCGCGCCCAGCGTCGGCAACCCGCCGGTGAACGCGAAGTAGAACCAGCCGACGGCCGCGCCCAGCCTGGCGACCGGCGCCACCGCGGTGATCCAGACCAGGAAACCGAACGCGAACATCGGATAGCCGAAACCGCGGAGACCGTAGAACACCAGCATCAACGGGTAGCTCTCACCGGAGACCGCGACCGCCAGGAACAGCACGTCGAACACCAGCCAGATGGCCAGGCCGATCATCATCACGCGCCGCGGCCCCCACAGATCCGACAGCGCGCCCGACAACCACGACGCCAGCATCACGGCGACGCCGTACACGGTGATCACGTACGAGGCCTTGATCTCGGTGCCCGCGCCGTTGTCCGCCATGAACGGCGCGATGAAGCCCGACTCGACCCCGTCGCCGATCATGAACAGCAGCAGCCCGGCGTAGCCGAGGAACAGCGGGGCGGGCAGGCCCCAGCGGTTCAGGACACGGGCGAACCCGCTCTCGGGTCGCGATAACGACGATGTTACCTGGTTCATGCACGCCTCCATGACGTCGTGTTCAGCGTATCATGGATCGTGTTAACTTAACTTTCAAGATGTTACATCGGTGGATTTTCGTGTTAGCCTCGCGCGCCCGGGTCGCGGGCACCGGTCCAAGTACGTGAAGGCCCCCTTCACTGCGCTAGGCGCAATGAAGGGGGCCTTCACGTACTTCAGGTCCCGCCGAACGCCTCAGAGCTCCGCGATGTCCACTTCCACCTGGCTCCGCATCTCCTCGGCCAGATGCTCCTCCACGCCATCGTCGACGATCAGCACGTCGAAGTCGCTCAGCGGCGCCAGCCGGTGCAGTGCCGCGCGTTCGGTCTTGCTGTGGTCCATCAGCAGCACCTTCGTCCGGGCGCTGGCCAGCATCGCGCGTTTCAGCATCACGATCTCCGGCTCCTGGTGGAAGGTCATCCGCGTGTTCATCGCCGAGGTCGAGACGAAGGTCGCGTCGACGTTGATCCGCTCGATCGCCTCCAGGCTCTGCATGCCGAGGAACGAGTCGTGGGTCGCCGAATAGTCGCCGCCGATGCAGATGAGCCGCAGGTCGGGGACGCCTTTGAGTAGTTCGATGGCGCCGAGGTAGTTCGTCGCGACGGTCAGCGGGGTGACCCGGTGCAGCATCTTCGCCAGCGCGAGCGCGCTCGTGGAGTCGTCGAGCAGGATCGACATCCCCGGTTCGACGCGGGCGAGCGCGTGCGCGGCGATGGCCATCTTCTCCTCCGAATGCACGTTCATCCGGTAGTCGGCGTTGCTTTCGAAGACCGTCGACGGCATGGCCGACACGCCGCCCCGGTACTTCCGGAGCAGGCCGCGCCGCGCCAGTTCGTCGACGTCGCGGTGCACCGTCATGGTGCTGACGCCGGTGAGTTCCACCAATTCGGCGATGCTCGAGGAGCCGGTCTTGAAGACGTATTCGGTGATCAGCTGCTGGCGCGTGTTACGAGAGTGTGCGCTCGCACCGGCCGTCTTCTCATCGCTCATGCCGTTCAGTATCGCGTGTGCGCCGGCTGATTGAGGCGCAGCAGGCCGGTGCGCGTGCCGTCGATCGCGATCTCGGTGACGGCCGCGTTGTCCAGTCGTGGGAACACCGTGCGGTAGGTCTCGAGCGGGATGCCGAGCAGCGCGCACAGGGTCAGCCTGATCAGCGTGTTGTGCGCGACGACCAGCACCGTCTCGCCTGGGACCTCGGCGGCGATCCCGCGCAAAGCCGCGGCTCCGCGGGCGGCGGCTTCCGCTGGAGGCTCCGATCCGGGGAAGGCGCCGGTCACGGGGTCGGCGAGAAACCGCGCGACCGCCTCGGGATCCGACGCCGCCAGCTCGTCCCGGGTGCGCCCTTCCATCAGTCCGAAATGGACTTCACGCAGGTCCTCGACCACTCGCAAGTGCAGGCCCAGTGCCTTGGCCGAAGGCTCCGCCGTGCGGCGGGCCCGGCTCTGCGGCGAGCAGAAGACGGCCGACGGCTCGATCGCGGCGGCGAAGCCGGCGAGTTCGTCCGCCTGGCGCAGCCCTTCCTCGGTCAGCGCGACGTCGCTGCTGCCCGCGTACCGGTTCTCGGCGTGCCATTCGGTCTGGCCGTGCCGTGCCAATAACAACCGTGCGACCACGGGATCCCTCCTCGGGGCTTGTCCAGATCACATCATCGATGTTAACTTAACAGCATCGATGTGAAAGGAGATGCCGGATGGCACTCGCCGCGGTGGTGTTCGACCTGGACGGTGTCCTCGTCGACAGTGAACACCTTTGGGAGGAGAACTGGGTGGCGTACGCCGCCCGGCACCGCACCGAATGGACGGCTGAGGACACCGCGTCCGTGCAGGGGATGAGCGCGCCCGAATGGGCCGCGTACCTCGCGAAGCGGTCCGGCAACCCGGAAAGCGCGGCCGAGGTCGAGCGTGCCGTGGTGGACGGCATGATCGCCGCGATCGAGGCGGGGGAGGCGCCCTTGCTGCCGGGCGCCGGGGAGATGGTCCGCGAGGTGAGCGCGAAGGTGCCGGTCGCGCTGGCGTCGTCGGCCGCCCGCCGGGTGATCGACGCGGTACTCGGCAAGCACGGGCTCACCGGCGAGTTCTCCGCGACCGTGTCCAGTGCCGAGGTCGCCAGGGGCAAGCCGAGCCCGGACGTCTACCTCGAAGCCGCGGCCAGGCTGGGCCGGTCCGGCGAGGAATGCCTCGGCGTCGAAGACTCCAGCAACGGCATCCGCGCCGCCGCGGCGGCCGGGCTCACCGTGATCGCGCTGCCGAACCCGGTGTACCCGCCGAAGCCGGACGCGCTGGAGCTGGCCGCCGAGGTCGCGGAGGACAACGACGACGTGCGGCGCAAACTGCTCGCGTACCTGTCCGGCGAATTCGCGGAAGCGAGCGGGCGATGACGGTCCTGGGTACCGCGGAGACGTTCAAACGCGACTGGCTGGACGGGTTCGTCACCGCCTACGGGCGTTCGGTGCGCAAGGTGCCCGATGCCTACGGCGTGCTGCGCCGGGAGGAATCCGCGCCCAAGGTCGCGGTGGTGATCGGCGGCGGCTGCGGGCACTATCCCGCGTTCGCCGGGCTGGTCGGCCCCGGTCTCGCCGACGGGGCCGTGGTGGGCGACGTGTTCACCAGCCCGAGCGCCGAGCAGGTCTACCGCACCGCGCGGGCCGCGGAGAGCGGCGCCGGCGTGCTCTTCGGTTACGGCAACTACCAGGGCGACGTGCTGCATTTCGGCCTCGCCGCGCGCAGGCTGGCCGCCGAGGGCGTCGAAAGCCGGACGATCCTGGTCACCGACGACATAGCCAGCGGTCCCGCCGACGCGCCGGAAAGGCGCCGCGGTGTCGCCGGAGACTTCCTGGTCTTCAAGATCGCGGGTGCCGCCGCCGAACGCGGTGACGATCTGGCCGCCGTGCACGCGGTGGCGGAGAAGGCGAACGCGAACACCCGGACCTTCGGCGTCGCGTTCGGCGGGTGCACCCTGCCCGGCGCTTCCGCGCCGCTGTTCACCGTCGGCGAGAGCGAGATGGAGCTGGGGCTCGGCATCCACGGCGAGCCCGGCGTGCGCACGGTCGGCAGGCTGAGCGCGCGGGAGCTGGCCGATGAACTGGTCGACGGCCTCCTCCCGGAGCTGCCCGCCGGTGACGGCCGGGTGGTGGTCCTGCTGAACGGGCTGGGCCGCACCAAGTACGAGGAGATGTTCGCGACCTACACCCGCGTGCACGAACAGCTCGCCGCGGCGGGGCTCAGCCCGCTGCACACCGAGGTCGGCGAATTCGTCACTTCGCTCGACATGGCCGGTGTCTCGCTGTCGATCCTGGTCCTCGACGACGAACTCGCCGAGCTCTACGCGGCTCCTTGCGACACTCCTGGCTACCGGAGCACCGGCGCCGCGCTGGCACCGGTGGCGCTGGAGTCCACAGTGGACTCGTTGCTGGCCGAGACCGCGCCGGGAGAGGGCATCGTGGACCGGGCGCTGACGGCGGCCCTGCACGACATCGAGGCCAACGAGGCCGAATTAGGCAGGCTCGACGCGGTCGCGGCGGACGGCGACCACGGGCTGGGCATGACCAGGGGGATGCGGGCCGCGGTGGCCGCCGCGCGGCGCGACGAAGACTCGCTGTCCACCGCGCTCCTCGCCGCCGGCACGGCGTTCGCCGACGCGGCGGGCGGTGCGTCCGGCGCGCTGTACGGGGTCCTGCTCGCCGAGACCGGTGCGGGGCTGCGCGGCCGGGCTCCGCGCGAGGTGACCACGGTGGCCCTCGCGGACGCCGTCGACGGCGCCGTGGCGGCGTTCGTCGAACTGGGCAAGGCCGAGCCCGGAGAGAAGACCATGCTCGACGCCATCGAGCCGTTCAGGCTGGCGTTGCGCGAACAGGCCGAGGCGGGCGCCGACGTCCCGCAGGCCTGGCAGAAAGCGGCTCAGGTCGCGGTGAGCGCGGCCGAGGCCACGGCGGACCTGCTGCCCGTCAAGGGGCGGGCGGCGCGGTTGGCGAAGCGGAGCGAAGGGCACCCCGATCCCGGGGCCACTTCGTTCGCGTTGCTCGTCACCGCGGTCGGCCAGGCTCTGGGAAAGGAAGACTGAAATGCGGATCGTGGTGGCGGCGGACAACGCCGGGGTCGCCCTCAAGGATCAGCTGCGTGATCTGCTCCTCGCCGACGATCGGGTGGACGAGGTCACCGACCTCGGCGTGGCCGACGGCGCCGACGACAAGGCGTATCCGCTGCTCGGCCTCGCGGCGGCGGAGAGGATCGCGCGAGGCGAGGCGGATCGTGGCGTGCTGGTCTGCGGGACCGGGATCGGCATGGCCATCTCGGCGAACAAGGTCCCGGGGGTGCGGGCCACGGTCGCGCACGACTCGTACTCCGCCGAGCGTTCGGTCAAGTCGAACGACTGCCAGGTGATCACCTTCGGCGCCCGCGCGATCGGGCCGGAGCTGGCGAAGAAGATCGTCGCCGAATGGGTCGGCCACCGCTTCGACCCGACCTCGGCCAGCGCGAGCAAGGTCGCGCACATCACCGAATACGAGCAAGCGCACTGAATCGGACGGCGAAAGCCGAGCGGCGTCGATTGCGGCGGCGGGTTCACCAACAGACACTGAGAACTGCCCGATGCGGGCACGGAGAGAGGACGCAGAGTTGCGGATACTCGCTGCGGGAGACCATTTCGTCGGCACCGGCCTGCTGGCCGGCGCCGTCCGTGCCGAGATCGGCGCCGGGCACGAGTTCTCGGAACTCACGCTGCCGTGGCCGGTGGAGCCGTTCGGTCCGGTCGCGAACGTGCACGAGGCCAGCGGCACCGAGGAGCAGGTGATCGAGGCCTTGGCGGGAGCCGAGGTCGCGGTGACCCAGATGGCGCCCTTCACCAAACAGGTGTTCGCCGCCGCGCCGGGCCTCAAACTCGTGTCGGTGTGCCGGGGAGGCCCGGTCAACGTGGACCTCGCGGCGGCCACCGAGGCGGGTGTCGCGGTGACGTACGCGCCCGGCCGGAACGCCGGCGCCGCCGCCGAGTTCGCGGTGGGGATGATCCTGGCCGCGATGCGCCGGATCTCGACGTCCTCGGCTGAGCTGCTGGGCGGCACCTGGCGCGGCGACTACTACGCCTACGACCAGGCCGGTCTCGAACTCGACGGGACCACCGTCGGCCTGGTCGGCTACGGCGCGATCGGTGCGCGGGTGGCCAAGGTGCTCGTCGCGTTCGGCGCGAAGGTGCTGGTCTCGGATCCGTTCGCGGACCCCGCCAAGATCGCCGCCGACGGCGCGGAGCTCGTCGAGCTGGACGATTTGCTGCGTCGCAGCTTCGTGGTGAGCCTGCACGCCCGGCTCACCGAGGAGACCCGGCATCTGATCGATGCCGCCAAGCTCGCCCTCCTGCCCGAAGGCGCCGTACTGGTCAACACCGCGCGCGGGGGCCTGCTGGACTACTCGCCGCTGCCGGACGCCCTGCGTTCGGGACGGCTCGGCGCACTCGCGCTCGACGTGTACGACGTCGAGCCCCCGCCCGCGGACTGGGCGCTGCGGGACGCGCCGAACGTGATCGCGACCCCGCACCTCGCCGGAGCCAGCAGGCAGACGGCGGAGCGCGCGGCGAGCATCGTCGCCGCCGAAGTCGGCCGGTACGTCCGCGGGGAGGCGCTCGCGAATCTGGCGAACCCCGAGGTCCTGCGGCCATGATCATCGGCGTCGACATCGGCACGTCACTGACGAAGGCGGTCGTCTTCGACAAGGCCGGGATGTCCGTGGCGAGCGCGTGCACCACCTCCGAGGTGCACCATCTACCGGGCGGCCTGGTCGAACAGGACCTCGACCAGGTACTCGGCACCGTGGCGACGGTGGTGCGCGAGGTCGCCGCCGGGCTCGACGGCCCGGTCACCGCGT
This sequence comes from Amycolatopsis roodepoortensis, assembly GCF_014873915.1. Classification (GTDB taxonomy): domain Bacteria; phylum Actinomycetota; class Actinomycetes; order Mycobacteriales; family Pseudonocardiaceae; genus Amycolatopsis; species Amycolatopsis roodepoortensis. The sequence goes on along the minus strand of NZ_JADBEJ010000004.1, from coordinate 1,656,260 downwards.
TGGCCCTCACCGGTCAGGGCGACGGATTGTGGTTGCGCGACGAATCCGGCGAGGCCGTCCGTCCGGCGATCTCCTGGCTCGACGGGCGGGCGAACTCGCTGCTCGCCAAATGGCAGGCCGACGGAGTGACCAGGGAGGTGTTCCGCCGCACCGCGTCGGGGATGTTCCCTGGTTGCGCCGCGGCGATCATGTCCTTTTTGGACACTCACGAGCCGGAGTCGCTGGACAGGGCGGCGGTGGCGGGTTACTGCGTCGACGCGGTGCTCCAGCGGTTGACCGGTGAGATCACGGTCGACGCGTCGGACGCTTCGCTGCCCTTCCTCGATCCGGCGACCCGGCGCTACGACGAAGGCGCCATCGCGGCCGTCGGGCTCTCCCACCGCCGGAGCCTGTTCGTGGAGCCCGCGGCGCCGAAGACCGTCTTCCGGTTGGACGAGCGCGGGGCCGCGCTGCTCGGTCTTCCCGCCGGGCTGCCGGTCACCGCGGGCCCGTTCGACCTGCCCGCGAGCGCCATCGGTGCCGGTGTACGACGTCCGGGCGACGGCATCCTCACGGCGGGCACCACCCTCGCGTGCCAGGTCCTGACGGATTCGGCGGAATTCGATCCGGAGGGGGAGCCGGCTGGCATGTTCCTTTGCACGCCGGAAGAAGGGGAATTCCTGCGGGCGATGCCGGCGATGGTCGGCACCGCGGGCATCGACTGGGTCTGCCGCCTGTTCGGCATCGCGGTCGAGGAGATCGGTCCGCTGCTCGACGCGAGCAGGCCGGGCGCGGGTGGTGTTCGCGCGCTGCCGTTCCTCTCCGCGTCGGGTGAGCGAGCTCCGTTCGTCGACGCTTCCGCGAGGGCGCAGTTCTCCGGGCTGAGCCTGGAGAGCGAACGCGGCGACATCGTCCGGGCATTGTGCGAGTCGATCGCTTACGCGGCAAGGCATTGCTTCGACGCCGCGGGGCTCACCGGCACGTTGTACGCCTGTGGCGGCGGGGTCCGCTCGCTCGAGTGGACCCGGATCTTCGCCGACGTTCTCGGGCGGCCCATCGTCATCCCCGGCGATCCCGGGGTCGGCGCGCGGGGTGCGGTGATCGTCGCGGCGGACGCCCTCGGTGAACCGATCGACAGGGAGCTCTGGGCGGAAAGCGCACGCGTCGTCGAGATCCGGCCGGAGAACGTAGAGTTCTACGAGCAGGGCTACGCCGACTATCAGGCCTCACTGGCCGCGGCCCGCGGACTCTGGAGGTTGTGACGGTGATCCTGGCCAAAGAACGCTTGGCGGTCTGCGAATTCGCCCGCCGGATGACCACCGATGGGCTCGTGGTCGGCACCTCCGGCAACGTCTCCGCGAGGCAGGGCGACCTGATCGCGGTGACCCCGACAGGAGTCGACTACGCCGGGCTGCGGCCGGAAGACGTACCGGTCGTCGGCCTCGACGGGGAGATCGTGGAGGGCTCGCTCAAACCGACGAGCGAACTCCCGATGCACCTCACCGTGTACCGGCAGGCTGCGGATCCCGACGGCAAACCGGTCTCCGCCGTGGTGCACACGCATTCCGTGCACGCCACGGCGGTCTCGACCCTCATCACCGAGGTGCCGCCGATCCACTACATGCTCGCCGCGATCGGCCCGACGGCCCGCGTCGCGGCCTACGCGACGTACGGCACCGAAGAGCTCGCCAAAGTGATGCTGGAAGCGCTGGAGGGCCGCCGCGGTTGCCTGCTGGCGAACCACGGCACCGTCACCTTCGGCGACAGCCTCGGCTCCGCGTACAGCCGGGCACAGCAGCTCGAGTGGGTCTGCCAGGTGTGGCTGACGGCCCGGGCGGCGGGAACACCGGCCCTGCTCCCGCCCGCCGAGATCGAGCACGTCGTGGAGAAGCTCCGCGGCTACGGCCAGCGCTGACGTCACGCGAGTTGCGCCTCCGATCACGCGAGTTACGCCTCGAATCACGCGTGTCGCGTCTCTGATCACGCGAGTTGCGCCTTGAATCACGCGTGTCGCGTCTCTGATCACGCGAGTTGCGCCTTGAATCACGCGTGTCGCGTCTCTGATCACGCGAGTTGCGCCTTGAATCACGCGAGTCGCGCCTCTGATCACGCGAGTTACGGCTCGGATCACGCGAAATCCGTCGTTCGCCGGCTGACGAGCCAGCGACACGCGGGATCAGGAAGCAGCGGGCTCGGCCTCGAAGTCGGTGGCGTCCACGGCGTGTACCGCGTCGAGGAGTTCGACGACCGTCGGATCGTCGACGGCTTCCTTGATGCACTGCCACAACTGAAGATTCGCCAGCGCCCAGCGGGAGTAGTTCTCCGCCGCCTTGGGGTTGTAGAAGTAGTAACCACTGTCGTGGACATCGCACTGTTCGCCGACGATCTTGTCCGCCAGCTCGCGGAGGCTCAACCCGTTCTCCCGCAGATAGCGGTGGGCGAGTACGACGGGCGTCACCGGCAGCGCCTTGAACAGCGTGTCGGCATCGCTCAGTGCTTGAGCCTCGAGCGAGATGTGACGGCCTCTGGTGGCCATCTCGGCTTCGTCGATGATTTCGTCGATCCACTCTGCGACGGTTTCCTCGACACCGCATTCCCGCAGGATGCCCATCCGGAGGTCTCGCCCGGCGGCCGCGGGGGAGTTCCGGTGCACGATGTAGTTCACGTCGTGCACCAGTGCCGCCACCTCGACGACGGCGCGATCCGCACCGTTGTGTTCGGCGAACCCCGCGGCCTTGGCCCGGACGAAACTCACGTGGTGCCAGCCGTGGAACTGCAGTTTGTCCGCGTATCGCCAGCACAGTCGCCGGACATGGTGTTCGACGGCTTCGATGGTCTGGGAAGGAATCGTGCTCTTTCGCGCGCGCATACACCTCTCCGATCCCGTTTACAGACGGGTGGAGCAAGGGTATGCGCCATCAACGCCGGTGTGTAGTCAGATGCGGCCTGCCAGGTCCCCCAATCGGACCTCGACCGGAACGTGACGATGCCCGATTCCGGTCTTCGGGTCGAAGGAAAGACTGAACTCGCTCACCGGACGTGATTTCACCAGAAACGTCATAGTCCCTTCGGTGGCCTCGGGAATCCGATGGAACTCGTCCGCGTACATGACGCCCGCCGACCCCGTCTGACAGAGGGTGCTACGTCGTAACCGAACCGATGTGATCAATCCGGAAAGTTGATCTCGCAGGGTCGAATATCGCTCGTGGACGTAGTTGCCACGGAGGATCGTGGTGCAGAAGTGATATCTGTGGTTGTGCACGGAATCGGCGTACCCCTCACGCCAGTCCGTCGGCGCCTTGTACTCGTGCAGCCAGATCGAAAAGGGATCCGTCGGGCAATCGAGCAGGCACCAGGCGAAATGGGTGGTGGTCTCCCGGGAACGCTCGAGTACCGCGCTCGCCTCGTCCGGGCTCAGCGAAGCCAGATGCCGCCGGAGGTCGTCGCGCAGCTCTGGTCTCGACGTCCAGTCGCGGAAGATCCCGTCGACGATCTGCCAGTGCTGCGTCAGCGGCAGGTCCGTGGTCCGGAGCAGCGCGGAGAGCTGGGTGAGGGGGGACAAGCGAGTGAGCAACTTCAGCTCCTCAAATCTAGTGCCGTGCGACGCCGAGAGGTCAGGGGTTCAGCTCGGCGATTGTGGTGAACTCCTTCCGGAAGGTGTGGAATTTCCCTTCCAGTTCGAGGAAGTTCTCTTCGGAGAGGGGAGAGCCGGTGATCTTTTCGTACAGGGCGAGGAAATCCGCCCTCGTCGTCGTGGTCGAGATGCGGAAGTGCCGTCCGGAGCGTGATTGCGACACGCGCAGGAACTCGGAGCGTTCCTTGTTGTACAGGAACGAGCCTTCGCTGAACCGCAGCGTGCGCGGATACAGCGTGGTAGCACCGCGGATGTCGCTGTACAAGGTCACCCAAACGCTCTCGTCGAACACTTCGAGCCGGTCCAGTGGCGGGTCGGCGACGACGGTGATGTCCACCAGCGAGCACCGGCTGCGCGCCAGGAACAGCCCGACGAGGCCGATGCTGATCTCGTCGTTGAGCCGCTTCTGGATCGTCTCGTAGTCCATTCCCGCTTCTTCGCTGCGCAGGAGATAGCGCGCCCTGCCGCCGATCGCACCCTCGTCACGCGGGTCGGCGATGACCACGCGAAGTTCCCTTTCGGTGCGGGACAACAACAACCGGGCGGCGGCGTGCCTGCCGGAGAAGCCGCGGAAGAAGTAGTGCCTGGTCGCGTCGAGGTCTTCGGTCATGACCCGGTTGAACATCGGGTCCGGATCGGTGGTCGCCTCGAACACGTGGGTGGGGAAGAATTCCTTGTTGAGCGAACGGTATTCGGCGCTGAGCGCTTCCAGCGCCCGGCGGCTCTCCTCGATCACCGGGGTCACCATCGCGCGCTGTGACGCGGTGGCGGTGATCAGGGTCTGGCCGAAGCCGACCACCGCGGAGATCAGGGTGCCGGTGCCCACTGAGGTGAGCAGTGTCTTGCCGGCGCCGGGATCCATCATGCTGGAGATCCACAGGCTGAGGCCCGCGACGACGACCAGTACGGTGAGCAGCAGACTCGTCCTGGTCCAGAAGATCTCTTGCAACGGGGTACGGCGGAGCCGATCGGCTTCCGCGGGCACGAAGGTCACCTCCTTGATCAGCACTCGAACGGACGAACGCAGTGCGTATCTGTTCGAGTGCGGGGAGTTACTCTACGCGCATCGTGACCAGCCCGAAATAAGAAATTCGGGGGAAAGCGACCGACAACGAATGTGACGCACGGCGATGCCGGTTTCGCATCGGAGGTTTCGCCGGAACACGGAAAAACCACTCACGGAGCGTGCGGAAGTATTCCTTCGTACCAGGCGGGTCCGGGCTTCGCCGACGACAAGGTCTCGACGACTGCCGAAGACGGTGCGGTGTACACCGTGGGGAAGTCGATCTCCCCCTTGCCCGGGTCCAGTGTCCACGCGAGCCGCTCCTCTTCCGGCAGGTTCGCTTGTATCAAAGGAAAGCGCGCGTCCGCACCGTTTTTGTTGCCTCTGGGGTCGAGCCGGATCCACCGGTCCAGGCTTGCGAGGTACACGCCGTTGAGCCCGTGCAGAACGCCGATCCGCTGATAACAGAACCCGGCCGGGATGCCTTGGCTGCGAAGCAAAGCGGCCAGAAGATGGGCCTTCGCGTAGCAGAGCCCGACTCCCTCGCGCAGAACCTCGGAGGCCATAAGAGTGACCCGGGAATCGGCGGCGTCCACCGTATGGTCGATCTCGTCGCGCACGAAGTGAAACATCGAACGAATCACGTCGACTTCGGTGCCACCGGTCGGTGACAGTCTGTCAGCCGTTTCGCGGATCAGAGGGTGATCGTGATCGACGATCGCGTCGGCGGCGAGATAATCTTCGAGGCGCTCGGATTCGATCTTCAGCGTGATTTTCACGCGGCACCACCCAGTACGGTATCGACGGCTTCTTCGAGGAATTTCGGGCCCGCGTCGCCGCCGCGCAGCAGCAACCGGAACCAGATCGCCCCCGCGAGCAGATCCATCACCAGAACCGGATCGACGCCGGCGCGCAGTTCGCCTCTCGCGGTGGCGCGTTCGAAGATCGGCTCTTCGCGTGACATGCGGTCGGCGAAGAAACTCCGTGACACCTCGCCGAGTTCGGGGCGCCGGGGGCCCGCGGTCAAGGCCGCCGTGACGACCGGCGCGGTGCGCTCCGAGGTCAGCAATCGATGGATTTGCGTTGCCACGGCGAGAAGATCGCCGCGCAGGCTGCCGGTGTCGGGGACGTCGACGGCGAACAGGCCCGAATCGCGCAGCGCGGCGGCCAGGAGCGCGTCCTTCGACGGCCACCATCGGTACAGCGTCGTCTTGTTGACGCCGGACCGGGCGGCCACGGCCTCGACGGCGAGCTTGTCGTAACCGTGTTCGGCCAGCAGTTCGAGAGTGGCGGCGAAGATCGCCTCGGCTTTGCGCGGACCGTTCTGGGTGGTCACCCGGCAACAATACAACGCACCGTTGCGTTGTGTGCCGAGGGCGCGTACTTTGCAACGCAACGGTGCGTTGCATTCAGGAGGTCGTCCATGGTCCCCATCGTCTTCGTCCACGGCATCCGGCTCAGCGGCGCCGCGTGGACCGAGCAGCTCGAACTGCTCGGTGAGGCCGCGAAAGCAGTCGATCTCCCAGGTCATGGCGCCCGTCGGGGGGAGCGGTTCACCCTGGCCGAGACGGCGGACGTGATCGCCGAAGCCATCGACGAACCCGCGCTGGTCGTCGGGCATTCCCTCGGTGGTTACGCCGCGATCGCCGCGGCCGCACGGTATCCGGAGCGCGTGGCCGGTCTCGTCGTCGCGGACTCGACCCTCCTGCCCGGCCGTGCCCTGGAGACTCCGTTCCGCGTAGCGCACCGCCTGCTCATGCGGCTGCCGGACCAGGGCGAGCGGCTGAGCCGCTGGCAGTTCCGAAGCGTCCTGCCGTCGAAACTCGCCGAAGCGGTGATCGGCGGCGGCATCGCGACCGAGGTGATTCCGGACGTCGCCGAGGCCTTCGCGGACTTCGACGTGCTGGCGGAACTCTCGGCTTACCCGGGCCCCACGTGGATCGTCAACGGCTCACACGACCACTTCCGCCGCCATGAACGCCGCTTTCTCGACGCCTGCGCCGACGGCAGGCTGGTCAATGTCCCGAAGGCGGGACACTACCTGCCGATGGTGCGCGGCAAGGAGTTCGCTCAGCTCGTACTCGACGCGGCACGCAGCCTGTCGATCTCCGCGGTCAGCTCGGAACGCAGCGAATCGTGCTGAGGCCCCAACGAAGAGGCCCAGTTCTCCACCGGATACAGCCAAACCGGTCGCCCGACCACCTCGGCGGGCTCCCAGCCGTAACGCGGCCAGACGTGCGCGTGCAGGAACGGATCCGTGTTGCCGAGAATCTCCAGATTCACCCTTCGGAAGCCCGGATCCCTACGCGCGCAGACGTTTCCGACGGCTTCGCCGAGCAGCTCCATGTCCGACAGGAACGCCAGCCGTCGCGGCCGCGGTAGGTCGGTCAGCCTGCCGACGGCCGGGGAATCGGCCAGCAGGACGCAGTAGCCCGGCAGGAACTGCGTATCGCCGATCACCGCGAACCCCGCGTCCAGCCGTCGCAGCACCGTCGGGTTCTCCCCGCGCAGCGCCGAACCGATCCGATCCCGCTTCCAGTCGCCGGTCATGCGGCCAAGCTAGCCGACCGGCAACAGCGAACCCTCCCCGTTGGACGGGAACTGAGCGGCCAGCCGGACCGGCGCCGCGTGGGGCGCGAGGACGATCGACGCGAACTGAGTCGACGTGTCTCCCGCGCGGCCCGTGTAGTTGGTATGCAGGTGCACGCTGACGTGCACATTCCGGTCGGCGGGGATTTCGAACATGACGGCGCCCCACGAGACCACGTACTGCCTGCCGTCGATGCTCGCGAGAGGCGCGAAGATCTGGGCATGGCGGACGAGCGGAATGTCGATGGTGAGCAGCCGCCGCGGGCCGTCGTGGTTGTCGACGTAGGGGATCACTCCGGGCTGAGCGGCCAGGTCGGTCATTCTCGGGCTCCCTCAGAACTGGTAGTAGAGGAACGGGCTGAACGTCCCGGTCGCGATCAGGATGGCCGCGTACACCAGCCCGACGGTCATCACGCCGATCCGCAGCGCCGTCGCCGGGCGGCTCCGCGAGGACTCCAGCAGCGGCCCGGTCACCGGATGCGCGGGCAGGAACACGATCGCCAGCGCGCACAGCAGGATGATCAGCCGCTGGTTGGTCACCGCGCTCTCGACGACGTCGGTGAGGCCCGTGAAGTCCGGCAGCACCATGTGCCCGATCATGCCGAGCGCCTGCGGCAGGTCCTTGGCGCGGAAGAACACCCAGCCGAACACCACGAGCACGAGCGTCAGCGCGCGGCGCCCGATGCGCGCGGCCTGGGACTTGGGGGCGGTGTCGTAGCCGAACGCGCGCTCCACGATCAGGAGCGCGCCGTGGTAGATGCCCCAGATCAGGAACGTCCACTGCGCGCCGTGCCAGAACCCGGTCAGCACGAAGACGATGCAGAGGTTCCGGTACGTGCGTCCGGCGCCGGCGCGGTTGCCGCCCAGCGGGATGTAGACGTAGTCGCGGAACCAGCGCGACAGCGACATGTGCCAGCGCCGCCAGAACTCGGTGATCGTCACCGACGAGTACGGTCTCGCGAAGTTCTCGGGCAGCCGGAAGCCGAGCATGCGGCCGAGCCCGATCGCCATGTCGGAGTACCCGGAGAAGTCGAAGTACAGCTGCAGGGTGTACGCGATCGCGCCGAGCCAGGCGATCGCGAAGGTCATCTGATCCGGTGGTGTGTTGAAGCAGGTGTCCACCAGCGGGCTGAGCGAGTCGGCGATGATCGTCTTCTTGCACAGCCCGAGCGCGAACCGCGGGAAACCGGCGGCGATGTCGTCGAGGCGGTGGGATCGCTGCTGCGGCAGCTGGCCCGCGATCTCCCGGAACCGCACGATCGGCCCGGCCACCAGCTGCGGGAACATCGCGATGTACGCGGTGAACGCCACGGGGTCGCGCAGCGCGCGGCGTTCACCGCGGTAGATGTCCACCACGTAGGAGATGTGGTGGAACGTGTAGAACGAGATGCCGATCGGGATGACCAGTTCGGCCACCGGGAAATCGCCGCCGAACCAGTGCGTCACGGCCGCGATCTGCTGCGTCGCGAATCCCGCGTACTTCCAGATCAGCAGCATGCCGACGTTGAGGCCGATGACCCCGAGCAGCAGCCGCTTGCGCCGCTTGTTCTGCAGGTCCCAGGCGTTCGGCTCCAGCGCGGGCCCGGCGAGGAAGTTGACCACCATGCAGCCGAGCAGCACCAGCGTGTACGGGCCGGCGCCGGTGGCGTAGAAGATCAGGCTGCCGACCGCGACGATGCCGTTCCGCCAGCTGCGCGGGCACACCAGGACGGCGAGCAGGATCGCCGGCATGAAGTACCACAGGAACAGCGGTGAAATGAACGACATCGGTGCGGGTCCCCCAGGGCGGTTACGCGTTAGCCGCTGGTGACCTTAGCCTGAGGTTCCCGCACCGTGTGACGAAGTGCGGGGTCAGACACGTCCCGCGAGCCGCCGGCGGCGCGCCACCTCGGCCAGCAGCACGCCGGCCGCGACCGACGCGTTGAGCGACTCGACGCCCGCCGCCATCGGGATCGACACGGTCGCGTCGCAGGTCTCGCGCACCAGCCGGGACAGGCCGCGGCCCTCCGAGCCGAGCACGATGACCAGCGGATCCGCCGCGAGGTCGAGTTCGTCGATGTCCACCGAGCCGTCCGCGTCGAGGCCGACGACCATCAGGCCCTCGTCCTTCCACGCCTTCAGCTGACGGGTGAGGTTGGTCGCGACGGCGATCGGCAGCTTGGCCGCGGTGCCGGCGGAGGTCCGCCACGCGACCGCGGTCATCCCCGCGCTGCGACGCTCCGGCAGGAGGACACCCTGCGCGCCGAACGCGGCGGCCGACCGGATCACCGCGCCGAGGTTCCGCGGGTCGGTGACGCCGTCGAGCGCGACGAACAGCGGGGTCTGCCCGGAGTCCTTCGCGACGGCCATCAGGTCGCGCGGGTCGGCGTAGACGAACGGCGGGACCTGCAGGCCGAGGCCCTGGTGCATCGCCCGGTTGGTCTTGCGGTCCAGTTCCTCGCGCGGGATCTCCAGGATCGAGATGCCCTTGTCGCCGGCGAGCCGGACGGCCTCGTTCACGCGGTCGTCGATCTCGATGTTGATCGCCACGTACAGCGCGGTGGCCGGCACGTCGGCGCGCAGCGCCTCGACCACCGGGTTGCGCCCGGCGATCAGTTCCGGCTTGTCGGCCTTCTTCTGCCGCGCCTGGTCCTTGCGGTCACGCGCGTTGGCCATCCGGTACGCCTTGTGGCCGGGCCGGTCCTCGGCCTTGGGCGTCGGGCCCTTGCCTTCGAGGCCCTTCCGGCGCTGGCCGCCGGAGCCGACGACCTGACCCTTCTTCGTGCCGGGCTTGCGAATAGCGCCCTGGCGCCGGGAGTTGCCTGCCATCAGTGAGAATCCTTGAGCTAGAGACCGAGTAAGGGTCAGACGTCCTTGACGGTCCACTGTGGACCGTTCGGGGTGTCCTCCACCACGATGCCCGCCTGCTGGAGGCGGTCACGCGCGGCGTCCGCACGGGCGAAGTCCTTGTCGGCGCGGGCCTGCTGCCGTTCGGTGAGCAGCCCTTCCACCAGTTCGGACAGTGCCTGCCGGGTGGGCGTCTCATTGCCGCCCGCCTCGGACCAGCGCGCGGAGAGCGGGTCGAGGCCGAGCACGTCGGTCATCGCGCGCACGGAGGCGGCGATTTCGAGTGCCTTGGAATTGTCGGACGCGTCGAGGGCCGCGTTACCGTCGCGGACCGTGTTGTGCAGCACTGCGAAGGCCTGCGGAGTGGCGAGGTCGTCGTCGAGCGCGGCCGCGAACCCGTCCGGGATCTCGCCGAGGTGGACCGTGCCGGCGATGCCCGCCGTGCGGCGGAGGAACTGTTCGATCCGCCGGTAGCCCTGTGCGGCTTCGGCGAGCGCTCCGTCGGAGTACTCGATCGTCGACCGGTAGTGCGGCTGGACCAGGTAGTACCGGAGTTCGGGCGCCCGGTAGTTCTTGAGCATCTCCGGGATCGAGACCGTGTTGCCCAGCGACTTCGACATCTTCTCGCCGGACAAGGTCACCCAGGCGTTGTGCAGCCAGAACCGCGCGAACCCATCACCCGCCGCGTTCGACTGGGCGCGCTCGTTCTCGTGGTGCGGGAACACCAGGTCGACGCCGCCGCCGTGGATGTCGAACTCCGCGCCGAGGTACGTGGTCGCCATCGCCGAGCATTCGAGGTGCCAGCCGGGACGGCCGGAGCCCCACGGCGTCGGCCAAGACGGCTCGCCCGGCTTCGCGGCCTTCCACAGCGTGAAGTCGCGCGCATCGCGTTTGCCCTCGCCGAGGCTCTCGCCCTGCTGGACCTCGTCGAGCTTCTGGCCGGAGAGATCGCCGTAACCGTCGAACGCCTTGACCGAGAAGTACACGTCGCCGCCCGAGGCGTACGCGTGCCCGCCGTCGATCAGCCGCTGCATCAGCTCGACCATCTGCGTGACGTGCCCGGTCGCCCGAGGAGCGATCGAAGGCGGCAGGCAGCCCAGCGCCTCGTACGCCGACTCGAAGGCGCGCTCGTGCGTGGCCGCCCATTCCCACCACGGGCGATCCGCCGCGGCGGCCTTGGTGAGGATCTTGTCGTCGATGTCGGTGACGTTGCGGACCATCAGCACGTCGAGTCCACTGTGGACGAGCCAGCGACGAAGGACGTCGTAGTTCAGCGCGCCGCGGACGTGGCCGATATGGGGTGCGCCCTGCACGGTGGCACCACACACGTACATGGACGCCGTTCCGCTACGGGCGGGATGGAATTCCCGCACGCTCCGGGTCGCCGTGTCATAGAGGTGTAGTGCCACCCTAAAAGGGTACGGGGTCGGCGTGAGCGGTGTCGCGGTGACCGTATTACAGCACGTTGTGGGCGCGCATGACGTTGAGCAGGGCGTCCGGCCGCTCGGTCGTCGGCAGCGGCTCTACCAGCGCGAACGCGCAGCCGATCTCGCGCGCGGCGCCGTCGGCCTCCTCGCTGTCGCCGACCATGAGCGTTTCCGCCGGGTCGACCCCGAGCCGCTCGACGGCCGCGCGGAAGATCTCCGGCTCCGGCTTCACCGCTCCGACCTCGAACGACAGGATGAACTCGTCGACGAAGGCGTCCCAGCCGCGGCGGCCGAACGCGGGCCGGATGTCGAAGGCGATGTTGCTCAGCACCCCGACCTTCACGCCCTTGCCGGAGACGCCCTTGAGGACGGCTTCGGTGTCCGGGTACGGCGTCCACTGGGTGGGATCGATCAGCCGGGTGTAGAGCGCGACCGCCTGGTCGGCGTGCGGCACCCCGGACTGCTTGAGGACCTCGAGGTACACCTTCCGGTGCAGCACCGGGTCGCGGTCGCGGTGGTTCCAGGCGTGCAGGTGCTCTTCGTCGAGATCGACGACCTGGCCGACCGGCGCGGTCATCCGGCGCATCAGTTCGGTCTGGGCCTCGATGTCCAGGCTCTCGCCCTCGTGGTCGGTGAGGTCGGCGAGCCAGGTCTCGTCCTGTTCGAGCCGGAAGACCGTGCCGGAGAAGTCGAACAACACAGCGCGAAAGGTCACGAGCCCCACATTAGCCACGATCGTGGGGGTTCTGCTGCTCCTCGCGTGTGAGATGAAAGGCCCCTTCATCGCGAAATCGGCGGTGAAGGGGCCTTCAGCCTCAGGCGGCGTTGCCGGTGATCTTGGTGGGCGTGATCCGGACCAGCACGCGGACGACGTCCGCCGGCTCCTCCGGGTAGTCCTTGCCGAGATACTTGTGCGAGAGCTCGTTGATCAGCTCGCGCCCGCCCTCGTCGGTCATCTCCACGGTCCCGCGGATCTCGACGTAGTCGTACGGGTTCTCCTGGTCGAAGACCGAGACGGACACCCGCGGGTCCCTGGCCATGTTCCGCTCCTTGAGACGGCCGCGGACGGTCGCGAAGACCACCGTGTCGCCGTCCCGCTTCGCCCACAGCACGGACGTCTGCGCGGAGCCGTCCGCGTTGATGGTCGCCAGCACCGGGAAGTTGTTGCCGTCGAGGAGTTTCTTGGTCGCTTCGTTGAAGGTCACACCCATACCGGAGAGCCTAATCACCGCACGTTCCCGGCGATCCGCTCGACGCGCAGGCGGACGATCACCCGCTCGACGTCGTCGCCCTCCGGCGGCGGGTCCTGGCCGAGGTACTTATGGCTGAGCGTCTTCGGCAGCGTCTTTCCAGGATCCGGAGTGATCGTGACCGTGCCGCGCAGTTGCGTGTGCCGGTACGGGTTCTCCGCGTCGGTGATCGACACGCTCGCGCGAGGATCGCGACGCAGGTTCCGGACCTTCAGCCGGTCTTCGGTGGCGCTGAAGACGAGATCGCCGTCGTCGAGGCCCACCCAGATGACCGAGGTCTGCGGGCCGCCGTCGGCGTCCAGCGTGGCCACGGTCGCGAAGTTCTTGCCGTCCACCAGTTCGCGGACCGGTTCGGGAAGTGTGACTGCCATGACAGCCGGAACCGGCGCCCGGCGGCGGCTATTCCTGCGAGGGCAGGAGCAGTGCCGTCGCGAACGCCGCGATGCCCTCGCCGCGTCCGGTCAGGCCGAGCCCGTCGGTCGTCGTCCCGGAGACGCTCACCGGCCCGCCGACCGCTTCGCTCAGCACCTTCTGCGCCTCCTCGCGGCGCTTCCCGACCCGCGGCGCGTTGCCCACGATCTGCACGGTCGCGTTCCCGACGGTCCAGCCGCCCGCCTCGACCAGTCGCCGCGCCTCCGCGAGGAATTCGACGCCGTGCTTGCCCGCCCAGCGCGGATCGCCGGTGCCGAACACCGCGCCGAGATCGCCGAGCCCGGCCGCCGACAGGAGCGCATCGCACAACGCGTGCGCCGCGACGTCACCGTCGGAATGGCCCGCGCAGCCGTCGACACCCGGCCAGAGAAGACCGGCGATCCAGCATTCGCGGCCCGCCTCGACGGGGTGGACGTCGACGCCGTTCCCGATCCTCACAGCACTTCCTCTTTCCGCCGTTCGCGCGCGACCGCGATCGCGTCGCCAGGGCGCACGTTAGCGGCTTACGCCCGGATCGGGGGATGGCGCGCCCTGCCGCCGCGATAGCGGGGCCTCTCGGCACGCGCGGCGCGAGCAGCTCACAGCACTTCCTCTTCCCCGGCCCGGGCGATCGCCTCGGCCAGCTTCAGTTCGAACGCGTTGGTGACGCGCATCGCGTCGGGATGGCCAGGGACGGTGTGCGCGCCGTCGAGAGACGGCTCGACGGCATACGAGAGAAAAGTCTCACGCGTGAAGCCGAGCGGGGTCTGGGCGGTGCGCAGGTATGTGCGGTCTTCGGTGCCTGTGATCACCTTCGCCGCGTCGGTCACCTTCACGGTGTCCGCCATCGGCAGCACGGGAACCACGAAAGGCGAGCCCGCCCGGACCGCGTCCGCGACGGCCCGGACCGTGTCCGCGGGGGTGAAGGCGCGCAGGGCGTCGTGCACGAGGATCACCGGATCCCCGGCGATCTCTTTTTCGACGGAGTCGAAAGCATGCTCGAGTGACGAGCCGGGTACTATCCGGCAACGCTCTTCGAAGCCGCGCAAAGCGGCTGAAAACGAGTCCGCACACCGCTCGGGGGCCGCTACGACCACCAGATCGAGATCCGGCAGAGCGAGCAGCCCCCGCACAGTGTGCGTGAGTAACGCTTCACCATTGACCGGCGCGAGAGCGAGCTCCGCGTCGGAGGCATGGTGTCGAACGACAGTGACGAACACGATCGTGCTCATAAGGACGGTGCTCATATGTGCGCGATCGTAGAGGTATCCCCCGCAGCCTCACCTGGCGTGGGACACCCGCCGGTTCAGACTGCCGCGGTTTCCAGAACTTCGTCGAGGAGGACTTCAGCCTTGTCCTCGTCGGTGCCCTCCGCGAGCGCCAGCTCGCTGACCAGAATTTGCCGCGCCTTCGCCAGCATGCGCTTCTCGCCGGCTGAAAGTCCGCGGTCCTTCTCTCGCCGCCAGAGGTCGCGCACCACTTCGGCCACCTTGTTCACATCGCCGGAGGCGAGCTTCTCGAGGTTGGCCTTGTACCGACGAGACCAGTTGGTGGGCTCTTCGGTGTGCGGAGCACGCAGAACGTCGAAAACCTTGTCCAGTCCTTCTTGCCCGACGACATCACGAACGCCGACGATCTCGGCGTTGTCAGCGGGCACGCGAACCGTAAGATCCCCTTGCGCGACTTTGAGGACGAGGTACTTCTTCTCCTCGCCCTTGATCACGCGGGTCTCGATGGCTTCGATGAGTGCGGCACCGTGGTGCGGGTAGACGACGGTCTCTCCGACCTTGAAAACCATGTGTCCTCTGCCCCTTTCGCTGAATTCATCTTAGCACGTGCCGACGAGGCCCACCTAGCGGCCCGCGATCGTCGTCGCAGGTCAGCGGCCTGACGGTGCTCCGCCCGGGGGTTGACAAACCCAATTCGCCCATGCTCACGCTGGTGAGAAGCGAACGATTTCCAAATCCTTTGTGGACGGTTGATCTTGGGCACGTCGCCGCATTGGTGGGGTGTCAACACGCACCGGGTTCTCCGGCCGCGAAGGCGCCCGGCTAGTCTTCGCGGTGAAGAGGCCGTGAGATGGAAGGACTCCGACGTGAGGCTGCAGAATCGTCGCGTGTTCGGCGCAGGTGTGCTGGCGCTCGGCGCCGCGCTCGTGCTCGCCGGCTGCGGTGCTGGTCAGATCACCCAGACCGACTCGCAGCAGCCCGCGGTCAACGGGACGTACGCGCAGGCGAAGGACCTGGTGCTGCGGAACGCCGCGCTCCAGTTCCCGACCGAGGGCCAGGCGTACCCGGCCGGTTCCGCCGCGCCGCTGACGCTGACCATCGTGAACCAGGGCAAGCTGGACGACGAGCTCGTCTCCGTCTCCTCCGAAGCCGCCGCCGGTGACGCCAAGATCACCGGGTCCAAGGTCATCGCCGCGGGCCACGCGCTGGTGATCGGCCCCTCCGACTCGGTCGAGTCGACCAAGGAGGTCGCCCCGACGAGCGCCCCGTCCTCCGCGCCGGCGTCGTCCTCGGGCGCGCCGTCGTCGTCGGGTGCCCCGTCGTCTTCCGGTGCGCCGTCGAGCTCCGCCGGGACGGTCACGCCGTCCGCGGGCCCGGAGACGACCAACGCGCCGGACCAGGTGGGCAAGGCCACGGTCGAGCTGCAGGGGCTGAAGCAGCCGGTGTGGGCGGGTCAGACCATCAAGGTCACCTTCGTCTTCAAGAACTCCGGCTCGATCACGGTGGACCTGCCGGTCGCGGCGCCGTCGCACCCGGGCAGCCGGGCGCCCGCGCCGGAGAAGGAAGCCAAGGGCGGCGGGCACTAAGTCCTCAGAAGTACGTGAAGGCCCCCTTCATTGCGCCTGGCGCAGTGAAGGGGGCCTTCACGTACTTGCGTCGTTGCCGGGGTTTGTCGGTGGTGGCCGCTAGCCTCGCGGGGTGGTCAAGAAAGGCAGCACCTACCGCTGCGGTGAATGCGGATACGAGGCGCCGAAGTGGGTCGGGCGCTGCCCCGAATGCCAGGCATGGGGGACCATCGAGGAACGCGGCGACGCCCGCCCCGCGATAGCCAGGGTCGCGGCGGGAGCGCCGAGCGCCCCGGCGCGCCCGATCGGCGAGGTCGACGTCGAGACGGCGCGCGCGAAGCCCACCGGCGTCTCCGAGCTGGACCGGGTTCTCGGCGGCGGCTTCGTGCCGGGCGCCGTCATCCTGCTCGCGGGCGAGCCCGGTGTCGGCAAGTCGACCCTCCTGCTGGAGGTCGCCTACCAATGGGCGGCCACCGCGGGCCGGGCGCTCTATGTCACCGGCGAGGAGTCGGCGGGGCAGGTGCGCCTGCGCGCCGAGCGCACCGGCAACGTCCACGACGAGATGTTCCTCGCGGCCGAGAGCGATCTGTCCGCGATCCTCGGGCACGTCGACGCGGTCAAACCGGGGGTGCTGATCGTCGACTCGGTCCAGACCATGGCCTCGCCGCAGGTGGAGGGCGCGCCGGGCGGCGTCACCCAGGTCCGCGCGGTCACCTCCGGGCTGGTCGCGCTGGCCAAGGAGCGCGGGCTGCCGATCGTGCTGGTCGGCCACGTCACCAAGGACGGTTCGGTCGCCGGGCCGCGGGTGCTGGAGCACCTGGTCGACGTGGTCCTGCAGTTCGAGGGTGACAAGCATTCGACGCTGAGGATGCTGCGCGGCATCAAGAACCGGTTCGGCGCCGCCGACGAGATCGGCTGCTTCGAGCTGGTCGAGGAGGGCATCGTCGGCGTGCCCGACCCGTCGGGGCTGTTCCTCAGCCACACCGCGGAGCCGGTCGCGGGCACCGCGGTCACGGTGACCATGGAGGGCAAGCGGCCGCTGCTCGGCGAGGTGCAGGCGCTCGTGTCGGCGACCCAGTCACCGCAGCCCCGGCGCGCGGTGAGCGGCCTCGATTCGGCACGCGTCGCGATGGTGCTGGCCGTGGTCGAGAAGCGGGCGAACATCAAGGTCGGCGACAAGGACGTCTACGTGGCGACGGTCGGCGGCATGAAGATCACCGAACCCGGGATCGACCTCGCGGTGGTGCTGGCCCTGATCTCCTCGGCGAGGGACACGCCGCTCTCTCCCAAGCTCGTCGCGATGGGCGAGGTCGGATTGTCGGGCGAGGTCCGGCGGGTGCCGAGCGTCGGGCGGCGGCTCGCGGAGGCCGCCCGGCTCGGCTTCACCTACGCGCTGGTGCCGCCGGATTCCGGCAAGATCCCGCCGGGGATCCGGGTGCTGGAGGTCTCGGACGTCGGAAGCGCGCTCAACGCCGCCAAGCACGCGCGTTAGCTGGGCTTGGGGCCGCCGTCGTCGGTGATCACCACCGAGATCGCGGTGTCGAACAAGGTCAGCCCCGGCCAGCCCTCGTCCTGTCCGCTGGACCGGACGGCGCGGTTCCCGATGACGGCCGCCGTCGCCCGGTCGACGACGAACGTGCGCGTCCGGTCCGGCAACGCGACCGTGAAGGACACCGCGGGCCGTCCGCCGGGAGCGACCAGGCTCGCCACGGCGATGCCGGGCATCCTCGCGAGCGCTGTGCACAGCGCCACCCGCATCGCGCCGAAGCCCTGGGACGAGCGGAGGACGTTGAAGGCCATCTCGAACATCTCGGGTACGGAGTTCAGCTGATCCGGCGAGCGGCCGTCGGGCCAGAGGCCGTCACGGCGGAGCCGCTCGGACAGCTTCGCCGGATCGGCGGGCAGTTCGGCGAGAAACTCCGGGGTGGGGTCGGTCCAGCCGCTTTCCGACGGCAGCAGCCGATCCGGCGGGCCCGGCTCGGAGGTCTTCACCGGAGGAGGCACCTGTGGCGTGGTGCGCGGCGGCCGCCCCTCCGCCAAGGTGACGTGGGACGACGGGCCAGGGAGGGTCTCGCCGTTGGCCTTGGCCGTCTGGTAGTCGCCCTTGATCCACCGGATCTCGCCGGTGCCGGTGAAGCGAGTCTTGACCGGCATCCAGCTGTGCGGCGGCAGCCACCGTTCGAGGATCTCGTTGGTCTGGTACACGAGCCCCTTGTCGGTGACATGCGTGGTCCAGGTGGATTCCGTGACGAGCCGGTACTGGCCGTCCCGGATCGGGAAGTCGTCGCCGTGGAGGCCCTCGACCGCGTCTTCGCCCCGGGTGACGGTCGAGTGGGCCGCGGGGTCCGGGCCGTCGTCGGAGGTGAAGACGTTCGTCGCCACGATTCCCCCGCCGGACACCAGCGCCGCGGCGGCCGCTGCCGCGATCCACCGCCACGAGCCCGGCCGCTTCCGCACCGGGCGCGTGGCCACGGGGAGGAGTTCGTCCTCGACATCGCCGGCGGCACGCAGGAGCGCGGCCCTGGCGCGGGAAAGTTCGTCCTGCCGGGTTTCGGGTCCGGCGTGGAGGCCGGCCAGCGCTTCGTCGAGTTCGGCCTCGGACCACACCTTCCGGATGTTATCGCCGTGCACTTCCGCCGCCCTCCTTCGTCGACTCCGGTGCGTTGGCACGCAGCCATCTCCGGATCCGGTGCAACCGTGATCTGACCGTCCCGGCGGGAATTCCCAGCGCCTCGGCGACCTCGCCGGGATCCAGCCCCGCCCACGAGACCAGCAGCAGGGTGTCGCGGTCCGCGGCGCTCAGTTCGGCCAATGCTCCCGCGAGCTGGGCCGCGCGGGATTGGGCGTCGACCCGCTCGGCGACGCGGCCGTCGTGTCCGGCCGAGACCGTCTGGCCCGCGGCCGCGAGCCGGGCCGTCGCGTGGAGCGCCCGGGTCTCCGTGCGGACGTGGTGGCGCAGTAGGTTCGTCGCGATCCCGTAGAGCCACGCGCGCGCCGTACCGGCCTCGGGGCGATACGTCTCGCGTCGCCGGAGAGCCACCAGGAAGGTTTCCGCGACGAGGTCGTGCGCGGTCTCCGTGCCGACGCGGCGCGCGAGATAGCGCTGCAGCGGGGCCGCGTGGGCGTCGAAGAGCAGGCCGAAGACGGGTGCGGGATCCGGACCACCGAGATCCGGCCTGTCCAGCCCGCGCGTGCCGGCCTGCTCGTGATCGTCTTTCATCACCTGCACGATCGCTATTGCCCGATGACCCCCGGAGCGTTCATCCGATCCTACTTTCGTCGTGGGCCGATCGGGGAAAGCGCAGGTGACGCCGCAGACAAAAGCCGTCGGACCGGAGATCCTGTTCAGGATTCACTATTCAGAAGTGAAACTGGGGAAGGATTGCCATGCGCCGACTCAGGACCGCGGTCGTGGCCGCGCTCGCGGTGTCCGCACTGATCACCGCACCGGCGGCCGCCGTCGCCCAAGGTGACTACGTCGTACCCGCGCCCGACTTCGTGAAGTCGATGGCGCCGCCCGCCAAGGTCGAAGGGGTCAGGGCGGCCGCGGAGCTCAACATCCAGTACCAGATCCAGGAGACCGGGTACTGGTGCGGCCCGGCCGCCACCCGGATCGCCATCTCGGCCAAGAACGGAAACCCGCCGAGCCAGCAGCAGCTCGCGAACGAGCTGCCGACCAGCACCAACGGCACCGACTGGATCGGGCAGGTCACCCGCGTCCTCAACAATCACGTCGCCGGCGGCTGGTATGAGACCAAGGAGATGCCGAACGACCCGCCGACCCAGGCGCAGCGTGACCTCCTGTGGCGCGACATCGTGCTGGACGTCGACAAGGGCTACGCGATCGTCGCGAACATCGTCGCCCCGGCGAACAACCACCCGCCGGGCTACCCGAACTACACGATCTACCACTACTTCACGATCATCGGCTACAACAGCGACAACATGACGGTGAAGATCGCCGACCCGGCCAACTTCGGCGGCAACCAGATCTACTGGCTCACCTTCAACCAGCTCGCCACCCTGATCCCGCCGAAGGGCTACTCCGCCTGACCCTGGCCGCGTTTCGTCCTCTGGACGCGTTCGGAGGACGAAACGCGTGGGTTGTACGAATCTTGTACGGGAGGGCTCGAAGCTGGTGGACATGCGCATCAAGACGCTCGGTCTGCTGGCCGCCTCGCTGCTGGCGCTGGTCGCCTCGCCTGCCATGGCCGCCGACGGCAACCCCCTCGAGAAGACCAACGGCTTCTACGTCGACCCGAACTCCAACCCCGCGGTCTGGGTGCGGGATCACCCGGGCAGCACCGCCGACAAGATCAAGGCCGCCATCTCCACCAAGGCGGGCGCGCGCTGGTTCGGCAACTGGAGCGGGAACGTCAAGACCGCCGTCGACGGCTACACCTACGCCGCCGACGTGGCCGACAAGCTGCCGATCCTGGTCGCCTACAACATCCCCGGCCGCGACTGCGGCGGTCACTCCGGTGGCGGCGCGGGCAGCCCGGAGGCGTACCGGACCTGGATCTCGAACTTCGCCGACGGTATCGGTGGCAAGCCCGCGGTCGTCGTCATCGAGCCGGACGCGCTCGCGCAGGTCGACTGCCTGCCCGTCGGCGAGCGCCAGACCCGCCTCGACCTGCTCAAGTACGCCGCCGAGCAGTTCGCCGCCAAGGCCCCGAACACCTGGGCGTACATGGACGGCGGCAACTCGACCTGGATCCCCGCCGCGACGATGGCCGACCGGCTCAACGCCGTCGGGGTGAAGTCGATCCGCGGTCTCGCGATCAACGTGTCGAACTACAAGACCACCACCGACTCGGCGAACTACGGCAAGGCCGTCAGCGCCGCGCTGTCGAGCAAGTACGGCTACACCAAGCCGTTCGTGATCGACACCAGCCGCAACGGCAACGGCCCGCTCGGCTCCGAATGGTGCAACCCGGCCGGGCGCAAGCTCGGCGCGACCTCGCAGACCGGCGGCGGCGCCGAGATGCTGCTCTGGGTCAAGGTGCCCGGTGACTCCGACGGCAAATGCGGTATCGCGCCGAACGTCGAAGCCGGTCAGTTCAGCCCCGATCTGGCGCTGCGCCTGATCAGCGGGACCTGACCACCCCTCCAAGCCCGTCGCGCCGGCTGTTCGTCTGTGACCCTCGTTCTCCCGAGAAGGCGAGGGCCACGACCCCTTGGACAGCAGCCGGCGCGACGCCTCCATCTCCCGTGAAGGCCCCCTTCCCTCGGCTCAGTCGAGGGAAGGGGGCCTTCACGCGCTTCCGGTAGTACGGTGACCTGAGTCACAGTGTCGGCCGAGAGGATGGCGTCGTGGAGTTCCAGCTGGGGATCGGTACCAGGAAGGGCTTGTTCCTCGCCCGCAGCGAGGACCGCGTGAACTGGGAGATCTCCGAACCGAAGTTCCCCATGGAGGCCGTCCGGGCGGTCGCGCTGGCCCCCGCCAAGATCTACGCGGCCGCGGTCAACGAGCACTTCGGCCCGACGATCGCGACGTCCGGGGACTTCGGCGAGACCTGGTCCCAGCCGGATCACGCGCCGGTCGCCTTCCCCGCCGACACCGAGACCGCGCTCGAAGGCATCTGGCAGATCGTGCTCGCCGGGGACGTCGTCTACGCCGGTGTCGAGCCGTCCGCGCTGTTCCGGTCCGAAGACGGCGGCGAGAACTTCGAACTCGTCCGCGGGCTCTGGGAACACGAACACCGTCCACACTGGACTCCCGGTGGCGGCGGCCAGATGATCCACACGATCCTGCCGCATCCCACGGATCCCGGGCGGATCACCGTCGCCATGTCGACCGGTGGGGTCTACCGCACCGAGGACGGTGGCAAGAGCTGGACGGCGGCCAACCGCGGGATCAGCGCCGGTTTCCTGCCCGACGAGGAGCCCGAATTCGGGCAGTGCGTGCACAAGGTCGCGATGCATCCGTCGCGTCCCGAGCGGTTCTTCCTGCAGAACCACGGCGGTGTCTACCGCAGCGACGACGACGCGAAGACCTGGCGGTCGATCGCCGACGGCCTGCCGAACGACTTCGGGTTCGCGATGGTCGTCCATCCGTCCAAACCGGACACCGTCTACAACTTCCCGTTGGTGGCCGACGTTCTCCGCTTCCCGCCGGATGGCCGTTGCCGGGTCTACCGCAGCGAGGACGCCGGCGAGACCTGGACCGGTCTCGGGAACGGCTTGCCGGACAAGGGGTTCTACGCGGGAGTGCTGCGGGACGGGATGTGCGTGGACTCGCGGGACGGCATCTACTTCGGCACGCGATCCGGTGAAGTGTGGGCGAGTCCCGACGAAGGCGACACCTGGCATCAGGTGGCCGCGCATCTGCCGGACGTGTTGTGCGTGCGGGCCCAGGTGGTCTAGGTGGTCCGGGTCCTGTTGCCCGCGATGCTGCGGCACCTCGCGGACGGCCGCGGTGTGCTCGAAGTCGAGGCCTCGACGATCGACGGCGTCCTGGACTCGCTCGGCGCCGGGTTCCCTGCGCTGGAACGCCGCCTGCGCGACGAGACCGGTGCGCTGCGGCGTTACGTGAACTTCTATGTGGACGGTGAGGAATGCCGCCGTCTGGACGGTGCCAAGACCTCGCTCGCGGAGGTGAAGGAAGTCCAGATCATCCCGTCGGTCGCCGGGGGCTGAAGGGGCCTTTCATCACATCGCCGACGGTCCGGCGGTGTCGCGAAAGCCACTTTCGAGACGTCAGATGTCCCGAAAGTGGCTTTCGCGACGCTCGCCTAGGGCGTGCCTGACCCTGGAGGTCGTGAAGGCCTCCTTCGCTACCTTGCGGGTAGGGAGGGAGGCCTTCACGGCGTCTCGAACGTGGGCCCGCTACTGGGCAAGCAGGTTCGCGCAGCGGATCAGCCCGATATGCGAATACGCCTGCGGGTGGTTGCCCAGCGAGCGCTCCGCGATCGGGTCGAACTGCTCGGGCAGCAGCCCGGTCGGGCCCGCGGCGTCGACGATCTGCGTGAACAGTTCCTCGGCCTCGGTACGCCGCCCGGTGAGCAGGTACGCCTCGATGAGCCAGGCCGCGCAGATGTGGAAACCGCCCTCGCCGCCGGGAAGGCCGTCGTCGCGGCGGTATCGGTACACAGTGGACCCACTGCGCAGCTCCGCCTCGATCGCGGTCACCGTGGACTGGAAACGCGGGTCGGCCGGATCGATCAGCCCGGTCAGCCCGACGAACAGCGACGCGGCGTCGAGATCCGTTCCGTCGTAAGCCGTGGTGAAGGCCTGGACCTCTTCGTTCCAGCCCTTCTCCAGGACGTCCGCGGCGATCTCGTCACGCAGCGTCGGCCACGCGCCCGGCACCGCACGGCCGTAGACCTCGCCGAGCTTGATCGCCCGGTCGATGGTCACCCAGCACATCACCCGCGAGTACACCCGGTGGCGCGGCACGTGCCGCTCCTCCCAGATGCCGTGGTCCGGCTCGTTCCAGCGCCGCGTGACGGCTTCGGCCATCGCGCGCACCATCTGCCAGTCCTCGTCGCGGAGTTCGCCGCGCGCCGCCGCCAGCGTCTGCACGAGTTCGACGACGGGGCCGAACACGTCCAGCTGCACCTGGTGGTTCGCCAGGTTGCCGACGCGGACCGGCCGCGAACCGGCGTACCCGGGCAGCGACTCGATGACCGCTTCGGCGCCGATCACGCTGCCCGCCAAGGTGTACAGCGGGTGCAGCCGCTCCGGACCGGCCAAAGTGGACAGCACGCCGTGCAGCCAGCGGAGGTAACCTTCGGCCTCTTCGGTCGAGCCGAGGTGGACCAGTTCGCGCACGGTCATGGCCGCGTCGCGGATCCAGCAGTAGCGGTAGTCCCAGTTCCGGACGCCGCCGATCTCCTCCGGCAGCGAGGACGTCGCCGCGGCGAGCACGCCACCGGTGTCGGCGTTGACCAGCCCGCGCAGCGTGAGCGCCGAGCGGCCGACGAGGTCGGTCTGGACGCTGGGCAGTTTGAGCGTCCGCGCCCAGGTGCTCCAGTAGTCGCCCGCGCGGGCGCGTCGCTCCACTTCGGACAGTTCGTGCGCGCCGAGATCCGAGGTGCCGCAACGGAGTTCGAGTACCACCGGGCTCTCCGGGGTGGGGCTGACGAGCGCCGTCGCGGTGTCGTTCATGCCGTCGGAGGTGATCTCCCACTCGACGCCGGGCGAGCGCAGCGCGAACGGTTCCGAGGTGCCCTGCACCAGGAGCCCGTCGCCCTGGGCGACCAGCTTCACCGGGACACCGCCGAATTCCGGCCGCGGCGCGAACACGATCTCCGCCGACGCCTCGCCCGAGATCACCCGGACGAGATCCGTGCGGTGCGCGGGGCTCTCCGGCTCGAGGTAGTCGGTGACGAGCAGCCGCGACCAGCGGGTCTCGACCGTCATCGTGTTCGGCAGGTAACGCTGCCCGAGCGGCAGGCCGTTGCGGTGCGGCTTGATCGAGAAGTGGCCGGCGCCGGCACCGCCGAGCAGGTCCGCGAAGATCGCGGGCGCGTCGGGACCGGGGTGGCACAGCCAGGTCAGCCGGGCGTCCGGGGTGACCAGCGCGACCGAACGTTCGTTGGCCAGCATGGAAAGCCGCTCGATCGGCGGAGCCTGCTCGCCGTACAGCCAGTTGCGTCGCTCTTCGAGCAGCATGGCGAGCACGATCGCGACGTCCACGGTGTCCGGGACGCGGTACTGCGCGAGGCTTTCGCCGTCGCCGACCTTCACCCCGAGGTCCGGGCCGGAGATCCGGGCGAACGCCTTCTCGTCGGTGACGTCGTCGCCGAGGAACACCGCGGCCGTCGCGCCGACCTGGTGGCGCAGGGTGTCCAGCGCGCGGCCCTTGTCCGTCTGAACGACCGCGAGCTCGACGACCTCCTTGCCGTCGGTCGTGGACACGCCCTCCCACTGCGAGGGTCCATTGTGGACGTCGCGAAGGACCCGGCGGCCCGCCTCGTGCTCGGCGCGGCGGACGTGCACCGCGATACTCGCGGGCTTGACCTCGAGTGAGACGCCCGGCACGTCGAGCACCAGGTTCTCCAGCTCGGCTTCGAGCCGTCTGTGCAGCTCGCGGGCCTTGTCGTCGAGCGCGTGGATGAAGCCGATGTCGAATTCGGACCCGTGGCTGCCGACCAGGTTCACCTCGGCCGGGAGACGGGACAGGGTGGCGAGATCACGCAGCGCGCGGCCGGAGATGACCGCGGTGGTCGTCTCGTGCAGGCCGGCCAGCGACCTGAGCGCGCCTACCGATTCGGGCAGCGGCCGGGCTTCGTCCGGGTTGGCCGTGATCGGAGCCAGCGTGCCGTCGTAGTCGCAGGCGACCAGCAACCGCGGGGTGCGCGCGACCTGGACGATCGCGCGCCGCAGCTCGGCGGGCAGTGCCTCGGCGGTCAACGATTTCTCCTCGGGAACGTAGCGGGGGATGGGGAATCAGTCGGCCGGTTCGGCGCCGAGCGCTTGGAGGAACGAGCGCGCCCAGCGGTCGACGTCATGCGTGAGGACCTGTCGACGCATGGCGCGCATACGGCGGCGTCCCTCTGCGGGGTCGAGCGTAATGGCAGTCTCCAAGGCGTTCTTCACCCCGTCCAGGTCATGGGGGTTGACCAGGAGCGCGCTGGTGAGCTCCGCCGCGGCGCCGGCGAACTCCGAAAGCACGAGCGAACCGCCCAGGTCGTGGCGGCAGGCGACGTACTCCTTGCAGACGAGGTTCATCCCGTCACGCAGGGGAGTGACCACCATGACGTCGGCCGCGGAGAAGAACGCGGCCAGCTCCGTCCGGTTCACGGACTGGTGCAGATAATGCACGACCGGGTGACCGACGCGGGCGAACTCCCCGTTGATCCGCCCGACCATCTGCTCGATGTCCCCGCGCATCCGCTGGTAGTGCTCGACGCGTTCGCGGCTCGGGGTGGCCAGCTGGACGAACGTCACGTCCTCCGGCCGGACGCGGCCTTCGTGCAGCAGCTCGTGCAGCGCCTGCAGCCGCAGGTCGATGCCCTTGGTGTAGTCGAGCCGGTCGACACCGAGCAGGACCTTCTTCGGGTTGCCGAGGTCACGCCGCAGCTGGGCGGCGCGTTCGGCGACGCCCTTGGTCTTGGCGAGTTTGTCGAGGCCGATGGCGTCGATGGAGATCGGGAACGCGCCGACCCGCACCGTGCGGTCGCCGACCTGCATCAGGCCGGGGCGGGTGCGGATGCCGACCGCGCCACGGCTGGACTCCAGGCCCGCCAGCTGCCGCGCCAGCCAGAGGAAGTTCTGCGCGCCACCCGGCCGGTGGAACCCGACGAGGTCGGCCCCGACCAGGCCGCGGACGATCTCGGTCCGCCACGGCATCTGCATGAACAACTCGACCGGGGGAAACGGGATGTGCAGGAAGAACCCGATCCGGAGGTCGGGCCGCAGTTCGCGGAGCATCGCCGGGACCAGTTGCAGCTGGTAGTCCTGGATCCACACGGTCGCGCCCTCGGCCGCGACCTTCGCGCTCGCCTCGGCGAAGCGCCGGTTCACCCGGACGTAGGCCTCCCACCAGCTCCGGTCGAACACCGGCCGCTCCACCACGTCGTGGTACAGCGGCCAGAGCGTCGCGTTGGAGAAGCCCTCGTAGTAGTCGCGGACGTCGTCCGACGTCAGGGAGACCGGGTGCAGCACCAGGCCGTCGTCGTCGAACTCGTCGACGTCGACGTCGGGCACACCCGGCCATCCGACCCAGGCTCCCTTGCGTGACCGCAGGAACGGTTCGAGCGCGGACACCAGTCCGCCGGGGCTCGCCGTCCAGCGCCTGCTTCCATCGGCGGTCCGTTCGAGGTCCACCGGGAGCCTGTTCGCGACCACCACGAAATCCGCGGAGGCCGTTCTGCTCTTCTCGGCAATCACTTCGTCCACCAGCCGCTCCCTCGATTCGCGGGTCGCTGCCCTAAGCGGAAACCCTATCGCGCGAGGAGGCCGCGGCCGGTCGGCGAGCGATCACTCCAAGCGTCGTTCGGCGGGTTCCATCGGGCCCGCCATCCTCGGCCCGGCGAACTTGCGTTCGAGCCTGCCGAGGCCCGTCCGCACCGGCTGCGCGAGGTATTCGCCGAGTACCACACCCGCTGCCAGGGCAAGCCCGATCGCGACCGCGGTCATCAGCGTCGAGATGTTCCCACCGGGCTCGACGCCCAATTGGTATAGACCACGGTAGGTGGAGAGGCCGGGGAGGAGCGGCGTGATGCCGGACACAGCCACCACGAGCGGGGTCACCTTGAGCCGCCTGGCGAGCACGCCGCCGCAGAAACCGACCAGCGTGGCGGCCACGGCGGACGAACTGACGGCCTGGAAGTCGGTCAGCATCAAGGCGCCGTAGACCGCGCCGCCGATGGCGCCCGCCGCTCCCGCGACGATCATCGCGCGCAGCGTCGAATACGAGGCCAGCGCGAAGCAGGCGGACGCGCCGATGCTGCCGACGACGATGATCGGAAGCTGCTGCGGCGTCGAGGAGACGACCTCGGGCAGCGGCGTCAGCGGGAGGCCGAGCAGCACCGCGATCTTCAGCGCGAGCACCACGCCCGCGATCAGCCCGGCACTCATCAACGCGGTTTCCGTCGTGCGCCCGGCCGCCGTGACGTAGTAGCCCGTGATGGCGTCCTGCACGGCGGAAACCGTGGAGAGACCGGACAGCAGCACCGTGACGGCCGCCGCGACGACCAGCGTGGGTTTGTCCGTGGTGAGCAGGTTGCTGCTGACTATCGCCATCGCGGACAGGGTCGCGACCAGGCCGCCGATCACCTGCTGGAAGAAGAACGGCAGCGCGAAGCGGTTGAGGAAACGGCCGAGGCGGTCGATGACCGCGCTGATCACGAGCGCGACCAGCGCGACGTCGATGCTGCCGCCCAGGATCAGGGTGATGAACGCGGCCAGCCCGCCCCAGGCGGCCGTGGCCACCCAGCGGGGGTACGGGTGCGGCGCGGAGGTGATCCGCTGAAGGACCTGCTGGGCCTCTTCGGCGCCGATGTTGCCCCGGACGATCCGGCGGACCAGCGTCTCGGTCTGGGTGAGCCGCGTGTAGTCGAGACTGCGCGAGCGGACCACGCGCAGCGCCGTCACCGGCGCCATGTCGGTGCCGCGGTGGCAGGTCACCGTGATCGACGTGAAGATCACGTCGACCTCGCAGTGCGGGAGGCCGAGCGCGGAGGTCAGCGCGATGATCGTCGCCGTGACGTCGGAGGCGCCGGCGCCGCTCGACATCTGGACCTCGCCGATGCGCAGGGCGAGGTCCAGGACGAAGTTGACCGTCGAGTCGTCGGGCGGCTTCGGGCCCATCGCCTCGTCGCTCTCGACGGCGGGCTGCTCCGCCGTCGGCGCCTCGAGGATCTGCCAGGCGCGGCGGCGCAGCAGATTCGGCCGGTGCGAGCGGGCCTGGGGGATCGATCGCTCTCCGTCACGTTGGCGCGGCGCTTCCAGCAGCCATTCGCCACGTTCGGGTGTTTCGTCCTGGTTCTTTTCGGCACTGTGCCCGCTCTGTTCACCCCGCTGGGTTCCCGTGGTGTGCTCGTTGATCTTCATGATCGATCCACCTCCTCACTCTGGTTCGAGGGACTTTCCCGAGGAGCATCGGGGCCGGTGCCTCGACCGTTGCAGGAAACCCGAAGTGGCGTCCACCACGTTGGAGGAAGATCATCGCGGGCACGCCGGTTTACGGCACACTGCATGCCATGGCGTCCTCTGTGAGCAGGAGATCCGTTCTTCGCGCGGCCGGGGTCACCGCCGCCGGAACAGCGGCGGCATTCACCCTTTCGGGTGCATCTAGCGGGGCGGAGGCCCCGGTTTTCGCGCACGGGGTGGCGTCGGGCGATCCGATGCCCGATTCGGTGCTCCTCTGGACCCGCGTCACCCCCTCGCCGGACGCGGTTCCGGGATCCGGAAAAGGGACGTCTGTCGGCGTCCGGTGGGAGGTGGCCGAAGACGCCGGATTCACGCGCGTCGTCGCTCGCGGTCACGTCCGGACGGGACCGGAACGCGACCACACGGTGAAGGTGACCGCGGGCGGGCTGTGCGCGTCGACCGCGTATTGGTACCGCTTCACGTCTCAGGGGGAGGTCTCGCCGTCCGGGCGGACACGTACCGCGCCTTCTCACGACCAGGACGTCGCGAGCCTGCGGTTCGGCGTGGTCTCGTGTGCCAACTGGGCTGTCGGTCACTTCGCCCCCTACGGCTGTTTGGCCGACCGTGACGACCTCGACGCCTTCATTCACCTGGGTGACTACCTCTACGAAGGGAATCCCAACCCTGCAAGTGATCTCCGCCCCTCGGTACCGCCCAACGAGTTGATCACCCTGGGGGACTACCGGCAACGCCACGCGATGTACAAGACCGACGAACACCTCCAGCGGCTGCACGCCCGTCACCCGATGGTCGCGACCTGGGACGACCACGAGGCCGCCGACAACGCCTGGTCCGGCGGCTCGCCGTCACACGACCCGGCGACCGAGGGAAGCTGGGTGGACCGGATGCGGGCCGCGCACCAGGCGTACTTCGAATGGATGCCGGTGCGGCACCGCGGCGACCGGCTGTACCGGCGGCTGAAGTTCGGGCTGGAGCTTCGAAAAGCGGGCCGACCTGACCATGCTGGACCTGCGGACGTACCGGACCCGGCAGCCAGGCCCGGCTCCGGAGGCGGACGGCACCATCCTCGGCGCCGAGCAACGCCAGTGGTTCCTCGACGGCCTCGCCCGCGGGACCGCGTCCTGGAACCTGATCGGGAATTCGGTGATGGTCACGCCGATCAAGATCCCCGCGCTGCCCACCCGCGAACGGCTCGCGCTCGACGACCTGCTCGACGGCCAGCCGACCACCGTGAACACCGACCAGTGGGACGGCTACACCGAGGATCGTCGCCGGGTCCTCGACACCATCGCGGCACAGGGCCGGGGCAACACGGTGTTCCTGACCGGCGACGTCCACTCGTCGTGGGCGAACGACGTGCCGCGCGACGGGACGAGCGTCGCCGTGGAGTTCGTCTGCCCGTCGGTCACCTCCGACAACATCGACGAGCAGCTCGGTGTCCCGCCGCGGACCGGCTCGCTGAAGGTCGAGGCCGCGATCCGCGCGCTGAACCCGCACGTGCGCTTCGTCGAACTCGACTCGCACGGCCCCGGCGTCCTCGAAGTGACCCCGGAAGCCGTCCGGATGAACTGGTACTACGTCGCCGACCGCCGCGACCCGGCGACCGCCGTGACGTTCGCGCACGCCTTCCGGGCGGTGGCCGGTGAGCCCCGGGTGCGCCCTGCGGACGGCTGAACGGGCGCCGATATACTGGCCTAGCCCAGGCTGTCCTGGGCTAGGCCGCTATAGCTCAGCTGGTAGAGCATCTGTCTTGTAAACAGAAGGTCAGGGGTTCGAGCCCCCTTGGCGGCTCAAGATCAAAAGTATGCTGACCAGTGTGAACGCAGTCGAGAAGCTACCTTCAACTAGGTCATTGTGAATCTTGGTCCACGAGCTGGTCCACCAGCCCTGTTAACTTGCATTCGTGGCGACCACGGGCTCGATTGAAGGCGGGCGGCAGCGCGGTAGCGTTCGCCGTCAACGCGACGCGTTCCAGGTACGAGTATCCGCCGGGAAGGACCCCGTGACAGGGGAACGGATCGTTCTAACGGAATCGGTGTCGATCGAGAAGCCGGGAAACGAGAGGTCCGAGCGGACCGCATTGAAGGAAGCGGAGAAGGGGCTCGCGCTGCGCGGTGAAACTTGGATCTTCTCTGCGCAACCTGACTTCAGCAAGCCTCGGGACCCCAGTTCGCTCACCCGCCGGTATGGCCGGCTCGTCGGGAAGCTCGGCGTGAAGACGCAGCTCAAGGAGCTACGTCACTATTCGGCGACACAGCTGCTTACCGCCGGCGTAGACCTTCGGACGGTAGCCGGTCGACTCGGACATGGGGACGGCAGTACCACGCTTCGGCACTACGCGGCGTGGGTCGGAGCTGCCGACAAAGCCGCGGCAGAAACGATCGGTAGCACGATGCCGAAGCTTCGGCAGTGCTCGACACCCCAGAAGCGATCACCTGACCGGTGGCGGGAGGGGCGAGCGAGGTTTGTGCGCCGACGTCTGAGGGGGCTGCGGCGCGCAGTAGAGTGCACGGGGAGTGGCCGTCCGCGTACGACATTCCCGGCCCCCGGGGCGGAACTTGAGTTCCGCCGACGAATGCGGAGGAGGGCGAGTCGATGAGTGATGGTTCGTCGATCGAGTGGACCGAGGCGACCTGGAACCCAACGACCGGTTGTGACCGGGTGTCGGCTGGGTGTGATCACTGCTATGCGTTGACGCTGGCGAAGCGGCTCAAGGCGATGGGGTCGGCGAAGTACCAGACCGATGGTGATCCGCGTACGAGCGGCCCAGGCTTTGGGGTCACGACACATGCTGCGGCGCTCGGGGAGCCGTTCAGGTGGCGGCAGCAGCGACTGGTATTCGTAAATTCGATGAGCGACTTGTTTCACGCGAAGGTACCGGTGGAGTTCATCCGGCGGGTGTTCGCGGTCATGGAGGCGACCCCGCAACACACGTACCAGGTGCTGACGAAGAGGTCCCGCAGGATCCGGCGGCTCGCGTCCTCGTTGGACTGGCCGACGAACCTGTGGCTCGGCGTGTCGGTCGAGGACGAGCGAGTGGCCTATCGGATCGATGACTTGCGTGAAGTCCCGGCCGCGGTGCGGTTCCTCTCCTGCGAGCCGCTGCTCGGGCCACTTCCTCGGCTGAACCTTGCAGGGATCGGATGGGTCATTGTCGGCGGCGAGTCCGGTCCGCATGCACGACCGATGGCGCCAGAATGGGCAAGCGAGATCCGCGACCAGTGCCAGCAGGCTGGCGTCGCATTCTTCTTCAAGCAGTGGGGCGGCCGCACCCCGAAGGCCGGCGGTCGCGAACTCGATGGCCGGACCTGGGACGAGATGCCGTCTCGCGTAGTTACCGCAGCCTGACGATCGATTTCCGGTTGATCTGCCCGGACGCTGGCTCGACGTGCACGACGCCTTCAGCGACGAGGATCCGTAGCGCCTCCGGCGCGTGTTTGCCGAGCCACCGGGCAGTTTCACGCTCCAGCCAGTCCCGCAGGGTCTCGACGCTCACAGGCCCGCTCGCAAGTCTTTGAGCGAGCAGCTCCCGCAGCTCCGGATCGACGCCACCACCAGTCCCGAAGAGATCCATCTGTCCGGCCACCTCGGCCCCACGGGTGCGGGGATCGCGGAACTTCATCCCGCCCTCGCCGTCCACCTTCCACATGGCGTCCTTCATGACCTGGACGCCTTTGACGTGCTTGGTGCCATGGACCAGGTACAACGGCTGGCCCGTGCGGGGCACGACCTCGAACTGCAGCTGATACTCGAACCCGGCCCGCTGGAGTGCGTCGCGGTAGGTCGCGAGCCATTCCCGCCACCGCTCATCAGGTGTGCTGTCCCGATCGGCCTTCTGCCAGAACTCGCGACCGCCGAACACGGCGTCGAGCTGGTCGGAGTCCAGGTCCTCTCGACGGCTGAACCAGTTTGGGCCGAACGTCACGATCGCTTCACTGGCCCGATTGCCCGCGATCTTGCTCAGCAGCGGGAGCGGCACATTCACGTTGCCCCAGCTGTCGAAGATCGCAAGAACCGGATTTCCCCACGCTTCAAGCTGGTCAAGCGCCCGGGTGGTCTCGTCGGCGGCCTCGCCGTGCACGACCTCGACCCGCACTGGCAGTGCCGCCAGGTCACCGAACTTCTCGCCGAGCTCGGCGACCAAGTGCTCGTACCGATCGCGGCGCTTCTCGATGAACACCAACTGCACACGGGATCGACGGAGCCCCATCCGGTCCCGCGCGGCGTGCTTCAGCAGCCTGTCGAGCACGAAGACCGGTGAGCCCTCTTCACCATCGCGGTACCGGCCAGGGCCAGCGAACGCGTCAATGTAGGTCACCTTCGGCCAGCTGTATCCCTGATTGTTCGGCTGGAGCAGCACCGGCCACCAACCGTCCAGGTAACGCTTGTACAGCCGGTGTTTCGCCTCAGTAGCAGGCTCCAACGGCCACAGCGTGTCGTCCATGGCTCCCCTCCGCGAACGGCTCCCGTAACCAACCACATTACCTACGGTGTGCGCCAGGTAACAGAGAACAGGTGTTCGTATGACAGCCTGAAACTCCGTCAGGTCGTCCGTGTAGAAGGGGCTCGTCACGCTCGGCGAGGCCCGGTCGCGGGTTGTAAAATGGCGGGGTGAATCCGGAGTTCATCGGCCTCACGGCCGTAGCGTGGCAGGGGCTAGGCACGGTTATCGCGCTCCTTGCCCTAATTGCCGCGTTGACAGTCGGCTTGTCTCAAGTGAAATCGGCGCAGAAGCTGCGCGTTGAGCAGGCTCGACCGTACATCGTGGTCGACCTTTTGCCAGGTAATGCGTCAGAGAAACTAATAGACCTGGTAGTTACCAATATTGGAAAGTCTCCAGCATACGACTTGCACGTTATTTTCGATCCGGCGCCGGTAAGAACTAATGAGACCTCGAAATTCGAGCTGAAAGATGCACGTATCCTGAACGAGACGACGCCGATGTTCGCACCCGGCCGCGAGTTTCGGATGTTCTTCGACAGCGCCCCCGATCGGTATGCGAGCGACCTGCCGATGAGCTTCAAGGTGATGACCACCTATCGCGACAGTAGTTTCCGACGCTATAACGAGACGTTCACTGTGGACTTTGACGTGCAGCGGGGTGCCATGTACACCCAGGTCCACAGCTTGCACGACGCAGTGAAGGTACTTAAGGACATCTCAAAGGTCCTCGGTGCCTCGGCGATCGCCCGGGGTCCCATCGAAGTTGTGCATGAGGAGCGTGCCGTGTTCAAGGACCGACAGGCGGTTGAGCACAAGGCCCGACTCGCTGAGTTCGAAGCGCTCGAGGCGCGGATGGTTCGCCCGGTAGAACGTGACGAGATCGAGCCAGGCGACGACGACCATAGCGGCACGCCAAGTTGATCAGGCCGTTGTTGTCGTCAACTGGGACGCGCGGAATAGGCACTGAGATGTATCCGCCGGGCCAGGTTCAAGACTTGGCCCGGCGGATACACGGTCATTCGTAGTGATGCTGCACGATCAGGCTGACCAGCGGGACGACCGTGACCAGCAGTTTGATGTAGTGCAAGTGGAGCTCACTGACCACGCGCCGGCCAGGGCCGTTACCCCTGGTTCGGCGCTTTCTTCTTTTCGGTTGTTCTGGCAGGGCAGGGTGGGAGGACTTGATGAGGTCTCGCCGTTGGCCGCGCGTCGCGGTGGTGGTCGGTGTGGTGGCTGCGGTGATCTGGGCGGTGGGAACGTTCGGGTTGCCGGGTTGGCTGCTGGCCGATCAGCACCCGGTCCGCAACGTGCTGGAGGGGCTGAGCTGGCCGGCGGGAATCGTGGCTGCCCTGGGTCTTGGTGCGCCTCCATTGTGGCGGTGGATGCAAGGGCGTCCTCCCGCATCGTCCCCGGCGATGGCGGAACGCGCGGTGAATCCATTGGCGGGGCGGGCACTGCATCTCGTTAATGGTGAGCTGCCACAGGTGTCAGGGGTGGGGTTGCTTGACCTGCGGGTAAAACCTGCGATCGACACCTACGCCGAGGACGGCTCCGATCTTCCCCCTTATGTCGCTCGGGATATCGATGAGGATCTGGAGTGGGCTATCCACGCCGGTGGCATGGTGCTCTTGCATGGCCCGGCGGCGGTTGGCAAATCGCGAGCGGCAGCCGAGGCGCTGCGCCGTCTCCGACCTGACCATAAGCTACTCGTCCCAGACAGTGGCCCGGCGCTGCGTGAAATCGTCGACACCGCCACGGACCTGTCGGAGACGGTGGTCTGGCTCGACGATCTCGAACGCTATCTCGGCTCCGACGGCCTCGATGTCGGACTGTTGCAGCGGTTGTGCCCGCCGGAAGATATTAGCGTCGCTGTGGTCGCGACGATCCGCGATGAGCAACTCGCCCTGCATGCCGACGCCGCTACTCGCCGCACCTCCGATGCCGGCGCGGATATCGACCGGGCGGCGGTGGAAGTTCTCGCCGGAGTCCGTGGGCGACGTCGAATCAGGGTTGCCGCAGTGCTCACAGACTCCGAACGAACCCGTGCTGTCCGGGCTGGTGAGCGTGACGCCCGAGTCAGACGCGCTGTCGCCGCTCCGGAAGGATTCGCCGAGTACTTGGCTGCGGGAGCGGCGATGATGGACCGCTGGAGTACCGGCGAGACGCCGGAGTTCATCCGCGGCCAAGCCCTCATCAGTGCGGCGGTCGACTGTCGTCGGGCCGGACACCACGACCCCGTGCCCGGTGCGCTCCTGGCCGACCTGCACACCCAGTTTCTGCCGCCAGCGTGGCGGTATCGCGCTGACTTGCCCCCGCTCGAAGTGGGGTTACGTTGGGCCACCCGGCCAGTCCTCGGTGCCAGTTCCTGCCTTCAGCCTGCCTCCGATCAGCGCTACCTTGCTTCCGACTACCTGCTCGACCGTACCCAGCAAGCCCACAATGACTCAGCCACGCCGCTCACCGGCCCCATTAGCGACACAACCTGGACCACCCTTACCGCCGCCCTCACCCCCAGGCAAAATCTCCGCGTCGGGGTCAGCGCCTATCACGCCAGCCGCCATGACATTGCCGAACTGGCTTTCATCTCGGCGGCCTCCGAAAACCCGAGAGCCTTGCTCAATGTCGGGGTCGTGCTGAGTGAGCAGGTTGGTCGTGAAGCCGAGGCTGAGCAGGCTTATCGCGACGCCCTCGCCGCAGGCCACACTGGCGCCCTGAACAATCTTGGGATCTTGCTGAAGCAGCAAGCCGGTCGTGAGGTGGAGGCTGAGCAGGCTTTCCGCGACGCTGTCTCCGCGGGCCACTCCAAAGCCTCGTTCAACTTGGGGAACCTGCTGAGTGAGCAAGTTGGTCGTGAAGCCGAGGCTGAGCAGGCTTTTCGCGTCGCCATCGCCGTAGGCTACACCGACGCCTATTGCAACTTGGGGGTCCTGCTGAGTAAGCAAGTTGGTCGTGAAGCCGAGGCCGAGCAGGCTTATCGCGACGCCATCGCCGCAGGCGACCTTAAAGCCCCGCTTAACTTGGGGGTCCTGCTGAGTAAGCAAGTTGGTCGTGAAGCCGAGACTGAGCAGGCTTTTCGCGACGCCATCGCTGCGGGCGACTCCAAAGGTCCGTTCAACTTGGGGGTCTTGCTGAGTGAGCAGGTTGGTCGTGAAGCCGAGGCCGAGCAGGCTTATCGCGACGCCATCGCCGCAGGCAACACTGCCGCCCTGAACAATCTTGGGATCTTGCTGAAGCAGCAAGCCGGTCGTGAGGTGGAGGCTGAGCAGGCTTTCCGCGACGCTGTCTCCGCGGGCCACTCCAAAGCGTCGCTAAA
Source organism: Amycolatopsis roodepoortensis (assembly GCF_014873915.1). Lineage (GTDB taxonomy): Bacteria > Actinomycetota > Actinomycetes > Mycobacteriales > Pseudonocardiaceae > Amycolatopsis > Amycolatopsis roodepoortensis. The sequence goes on along the minus strand of NZ_JADBEJ010000004.1, from coordinate 1,620,030 downwards.
CTTGGGGGTCTTGCTGAGTGAGCAAGTTGGTCGCGAGGTGGAGGCCGAGGAGGCTTTTCGCGACGCCCTCGCCGCGGGTCACACTGCCGCCCAGGTCAATCTGGGGGTCTTGCTGAGTGAGCAAGTTGGTCGTGAAGCCGAGGCTGAGCAGGCTTATCGCGACGCCCTCGCCGCGGGTCACACTGCCGCCCAGGTCAATCTGGGGGTCTTGCTGAGTGAGCAAGTTGGTCGCGAAGCCGAGGCCGAGCAGGCTTATCGCGACGCCCTCGCCGCAGGCCATATTGACGCCCTGAACAACCTTGGGGTCCTGCTGAGTGAGCAAGTTGGTCGCGAGGTGGAGGCCGAGGAGGCTTTTCGCGACGCCATCGCAAGGGGCCGCACCATCGCCCAGGTCAATCTAGGGGTCTTGCTGAGTGAGCAAGTTGGTCGTGAAGCCGAGGCTGAGCAGGCTTTTCGCGACGCCATCGTGGCGGGCCACACCCACGCCCGGTTCAACTTGGGGCTCCTGCTGAGTGAGCAAGTTGGTCGTGAAGCCGAGGCCGAGCAGGCTTATCGCGACGCCCTCGCCGCAGGCCATATTGACGCCCTGAACAATCTTGGGGTCCTGCTGAGTGAGCAAGTTGGTCGCGAGGTGGAGGCCGAGGAGGTTTTTCGCGACGCCATCGCGGCGGGCCATATTGACGCCCTGAACAATCTTGGGGTCCTGCTGAGTGAGCAAGTTGGTCGCGAGGTGGAGGCCGAGGAGGTTTTTCGCGACGCCATCGCGGCGGGCCATATCGACGCCCTGAACAATCTTGGGATCTTGCTGAAGCAGCAAGCCGGTCATGAGGTGGAGGCTGAGCAGGCTTTCCGCGACGCCATCGCAGCAGGCAACACCGACGCCCTGAACAACCTACAATTACTGCTGGGCGAACAAGAACGTCGGAAAGAGGAATAGGAATATGAGTCTATCCGTACTCGCAGGCATGGCAGCATGGCGACGTTCTTTCCAGCTGGTGCTCGGTGAATGCCGCTGACCGAATCACTCCCAGTACTCGCCTCTTGTCTTGGCTCAGAGAGAACGTCTGGCAGTGGTTCGTGGTCCACGATCTGGTCCACGAACTGATGCCCACCTATGCCTCTGGCGTCTAAATTCGTGCTACTGACGCCGCCGGTGACCAGGGAATCCACGTGTCACCAAAGCGGCGCTGGAACTTGTAAACAGAAGGTCAGGGGTTCGAGCCCCCTTGGCGGCTCCCCTTCACCACCGTCCTCAATGCGCCGCGGTGACCGCCGCTTCCCGTGCGGGGCGGATCCGGCTCAGCTGCACGAGGCTGAAGCCGAACAGCAGGACGCCGAGCGGGACGTGGACCGCCGTCACGTGTGCGATCCCGAGGAATACCTGCACCAGCGTGAGGCCGAGGAACACGGCCGCGGGCAGGATCGGCTTGGCGGAGCCGCCGCCTGATCGCCACACGAGGATCGCGATGAGCACATGCAGCGTCGAGACGACGAACAGCGTGTAGGCCGTGGCGCTGTGCAGTGTGTGGCCACTCGGCACGGTCAGCAGGATGCCGGCCGAGATCGGGGTGAGGAAGACGGCCAGGGTCTGCACGGCGATCGCGACGCGCAACGGGGTCGGCATGTGAGCTCCTTCGAGTGGTCGTGTCACCACCTGGACGATTGAGCCGCCGGAAACGTGACCGCTTGACATGCAGCCGGGTGGCTGCCTAACCTGCAAAGGCAACCAAGAGGCTGCATATCAGGGGAGAGCGGCATGGACGAGGTCTTCAAGGCGTTGGCGGACCCCAGCCGTCGCCGGTTGCTCGACGACCTGAACGCCCGCAACGGGCAGACCCTCCGCGAGCTGTGCGCGGGGCTGGACATGGCGCGGCAGTCGGTCAGCAAGCATCTGGCCGTGCTGGAAGCGGCGAATCTGGTGACCACGGTGCGCCGTGGCCGCGAGAAGTTGCACTACGTGAACGCGGAGCCGGTCAACGCGATCGCCGAGCGCTGGATCGACCGCTACCACCAGGGCCGCGTCGACGCGCTCGCCGACCTCAAGAAGGCATTGGAGCAGGAACCCATGAGCACCGACGAATTCGTGTACACCAGCTACATCAGGACGACGCCCGAGCGGCTTTGGCGGGCGCTCACCGATCCGGCCTTCACCAAGCGGTACTGGGGTTGTGAGTTCACTTCGGACTGGAAGCCCGGGTCGGCGATGGCCTGGGAGCAGCTCGGCGTGAAACTGGAGGACCCCGAACAGGTCGTCCTCGAAGCCGACCCGTACCGGCGGCTGTCCTACACGTGGCACACCTTCACGCCGGAGTTCGCCAAGTCGGTCGGGCTCGACGACGACGTGTCGGCGAAGCTCCAGGCCGAATCGCGGTCGAAGGTCACCTTCGATCTCGAACCCGCCGGTGACACGGTGAAACTGACCGTGGTGCACGACGGTTTCGACCCGGGCAGCACCGCGCTGGAGATGGTCAAGGGCGGCTGGCCGTCGATCCTGTCGAGCCTCAAAACACTGCTCGAGACGGGTGAGCCGCTGCCCGATCCCGCGTAACCCGGTCGACGTCGCCGGGGAGATCGGGCACGATGCGCGGCGTGCCCCTGGAGATCGCCTGCGACGAGTCCGGGTCCGAGGGCGGGAAACTGATCGGCGGGGAGACCGACGTGTTCGCGCACGCGGGAGTCCGGCTGAGTCTCGACGAGGCCGCCGCCTGCCTGGTCGAACTGCGGCGGAGGATCCGTTCGCCGGCGGTCGAGTACAAGGCGAACCACCTGCTCCGCACGAAGCACCGGCGGGTCCTCGAATGGTTCCTCGGGCCGCTCGGCCCGGTCCACGGGCGAGCCAAGGTGTATCTCGTGGACAAGAAACGGCTGCTGGCGAACGAACTCCGCGCGCTCGCAGGCGCGGAGATCCGGCCGGACGACGCGATCCTCGCCGCGTTCAACGACGTGCTGCGGACCAGGAACCGCCGGGATCCGGCGGCGGGGTCGTTCTTCGCGATGGCCGGGGACACCGCGGAATTGAGGGCGAAGGTCGCCGCGGCACGGGACGCCGAGATCCTCGATCCGCTGGTACCCGCGATCCTCCGCGCCGTCGAGTACTGGAGCGGGGGCGGGGAGCAGGTCCTTCTCGTCCACGACGAACAACCGTCGCTCAAAGGGGACCGGCTCGCCCGGATCGAGTCCGCACCCGGATTGGCCGGGGTGAAGTTCGTGGATTCACGGACGGATCCACGGGTGCAGGCAGCCGATTTCCTGGCCGGTGTCGCCCGCCGGATCGCCGAGGACGAATTGAACGGGAACGGCGACGAGAAATTGGCCGGATTGCTCGCGCCCTATGTCGATCCGGCGTCCCTCTGGGACTGATTCACTCCATGGCACACCGAATCGCTCGGCTGGACGGTTGCCCGGCGCGGCGGCGGGCTGGAAACGTCGGAACGGATCCGACACCGGCCCGGGAGGCAGTCGCAGATGCAGGCTTTCACCTTGCCCGAGTTCTACGTGCCGCATCCGGCCAGGATGAATCCGCACCTCGAAGCGGCGCGAGCGCACAGTATGGCCTGGGCCAGGGAAATGGGGATGCTCGATTCCCCGTCGCCGTCGGGTGACGTCGTCTGGACCGAACAGGCACTGGCGAAAATGGACTATGCGCTGCTCTGCGCGCACACCCATCCGGACTGTGACGGGCCGTCCCTCGATCTGGTCACGGACTGGTACGTGTGGGTGTTCTTCTTCGACGACGATTTCCTCGCGCAATTCAAGTACACCCGGGATATCGAGGGCGCGAAGGCTTATCTGGACCGCCTGGAACTGTTCATGACCGGGCCGGGGGAAACGTCGCCGGAGCCGGGGAATCCCGCCGAAGCCGGACTCGAAGACCTTTGGGCGCGCACCATTCCCTCGATGTCGGAGGCGTGGCGCCGTCGTTTCGTCACCAGTACGCACAACCTGATGGTCGAATCGCTCTGGGAACTGGACAACATCGACCGCGGCCGGATCGCGAACCCCATCGAATACGTCCAGATGCGGCGCCGGGTCGGCGGCGCGCCGTGGTCGGCGAACCTCATCGAGTACGCCGTCGGCGCCGAAGTGCCGGACGGGATCGCGGCGACCAGGCCGATGGAGGTCCTGCGCGACACGTTCGCCGACGCCGTCCACCTTCGCAACGATCTCTTTTCCTACCAACGCGAAGTACGCGAAGAGGGGGAGAATTCCAACGCGGTCCTGGTCTTCGAGAAGTTCCTCGATCTCCCGACGCAGGAGGCGGCCGATCTCACCAACGACCTGCTGACCTCACGGCTGCAGCAGTTCGAGAACACCGCGCTCGTCGAGGTCCCCGCGCTGCTGGCCGAACGCGACGTCTCGCTGTCCGAGCAGATCGCGGTCGGTCTTTACGTCAAGGGGCTGCAGGATTGGCAGTCCGGCGGGCACGAATGGCACGTGCGGTCGAGCCGGTACATGAACGATGGCGCGGCCTCCGGTGGCAACGGGCTGGGCCTCGTCCAGCGGGTGCGGCAGCAGGCGCCGCCGCCGTTCGCGAAGGCCGGGCAGCTGCCCCTGCCGGAATTCCGCATGCCGTACCCCGTGCGCACCAGCCCCCACCTCGCCGCGGCGCGCGAGTACGGGCCGGGCTGGGCGCGCGAGATGGGGATGTTCGACGACGTGGTGTGGGACGAGCGCCGGTATCTCGGCATCGACCTGGCGCACTGCGCCGCGATGATCGACGCGGACGCGGACTTCGAACGGCTGAAGCTGTCGACCGACTGGCTCACCTGGGGTACCTACGGTGACGACTACTTCCCGCTGGTCTTCGGCGCGAAACGGGACCCGATCGCCGCGAAACTGTGCAGTGACCGGCTTTCCTTGTTCATGCCCCTCGACGGCGAGCCGGTGCCGAAACCGTCGAACCCGATCGAGCGAGGCCTCGCGGACCTGTGGGACCGCACCGCCGGACCGCTGACCCCGCGCGGGCGGGCGGGGTTCCGGCGGGCGGTCGAGAGCATGACCGCGAGCTGGGTGTGGGAGGTGGGGAACCAGGCGCAGAACCGCGTCCCTGATCCGGTCGACTACGTGGAGATGCGGCGACGGACGTTCGGATCCGACCTGACGAAGAGCCTCGCGCTCCTCGAACTCGGCGACGTCCTGCCGCCGGAGCTCTTCCAGAACCGGGTGCTGTCCGAGCTCGACACCGCGGCGCAGGACTACGCGGCGTTCGCCAACGACCTGTTCTCGTACCAGAAGGAAATCGAGTACGAGGGCGAGGTGCACAACCTCGTGTACGTCGTCGAACGGTTCCTGGAGGTGGACCGGATCGAGGCCCGCGACATCGCCGCGCGGCTGATGAACGCGCGGCTGGAGCAGTTCGAGCAGCTCGACGGCGAAGGCCTGCCGCGGATGTGCGACGACCTCGGGCTCGGCGACGACGTCCGCGCGGCGCTGATCGGATACGCGGACCACCTCAAGGACTGGATGGCCGGAATCCTGGAATGGCACCGGAAATGCGTGCGGTACACGCCGGTGGAGCTGGAGCGCGCCCGCACTCCCGAGCCGCCGTCGTTCTCGCTCGTGCCGAGCGGAATCGGCATGTCGGCCTGGCGGATCGGGAGCGGGGCGCGCTGAAGGCTGTCGGGTGCCCCGGGGGGTGTCGCGAAAGCCACTTTCGCAACCTTGAGGGTTGTGAAAGTGGCTTTCGCAACTTCGGGCTCGGCGTGAGCTGCTCCCTCGCGACACGCCCACCCGCACCCGGCACCCGGCAGCGGGAAAAGCCCCGCCGCCTAGAAAGCGGTCAGAATGATCCGCGCGGTCCGCGGATCCCCGTCGTGCACCAGCGACTCGAAGTGCCCGACGTCGTCGAAAGCGAACCCGTACGCCTTTCCGTCGACCATCTGCTCGTGCACGATCCGCGAGTAGTGATCGGTCACGGCCTGCTTGTAGAACTGGCCGGCGTCATAAGTCGGCTGCGTGTGCAGGGTGCCGAGGGTCGAGCGATGCAGCGCCGCGCACAGTGTCCGCGCGATCGGCCCGACGACCTGGTCGTTCGGCGCGTGCAGCCGTCCGTCGCAGTTGAAGACGTCACGGGTGCTCGGCTTGCTGAACGACGCCACCGTCGCGCCCGAGGTGTCGGTGAAGCGCAGGACGTCGTCCCCACCGGTCCGGCCGGTGAACTTCTTGCCGGGTTCGGCCTCGAACGGGACCACGGTCAGCGGCGTCGACTTGTAGGTGTTCCAGGCGCTCGTGACGTAGCCGTCGAGGTAGGTCCCGCTGAACTTGCCCGTGTCGAGCCCCTTGCCGGGAGCGAGCACCCGCAGCCGGTTGTACACCAGGTTCGAGAAACCGGACTGACCTTGGACGGCGTTGAAGATGGCTTCGCGGCCACCCGCCTTGAGCCGTCCGGCCTCCTTGTTCGTCCCCGCCCCGTTGGTGAGCCCGACGGCGTGCGGCACGCTGAACATGTCGACCTGCGAGCTGTTGATGAACAGCCCGCCGTTGTCGTAGGTGAATTCGCTCCAGTCGAACAGGATGTCGCGGTTCGGGTCGCCGTCGGCCCACGGCGCGGGCTGCACCAGCCCGTCCGGGGTCAGGAAGAACTTGATCTTCTGCCCGAACGACATGTAGACCCGGCCCGAGAGCATCCGCGGGATCCGCAGCGTGGTCGAGCCGCCGTTGCCGGGGCCGGCGATCGAGACGTCCGGCGCGGGGCTCGGCGGGTTCGCTCCCGGCGGCCACGGGGTGAACGTGCCGGCGGCGTTGACGTAACCGAGTTTCCCGGTGTTGAGGTTCGTGCCGAGCACGTAGAGGTGGACCGCGTCCGAGCGGTTCGAGTTGTTGGTGACGGTCAGCGGCAGCGGATCGGGGCCCGCGGCGACCGCGGTGGGTGCCGAAAGCGCCGAAACTCCGGTGACCAGGGGGAGGGCGACCGCCAACGCGGTCAAGACGCGCCGGATCTTCTTGCGGATGCGCACAGTTCACTCCTCGGCGGAATCCCGCCGCGGAGCGTGGACGCGCCGCGGCGGTGCTTGCGGATGTCGGCCGGGGGCGCGTTCCCGGCCTGGGCGTGACCTTGGCGAGGGGTCTCAGCACGGGAAGTTACGTCGCCGGACGCGGAGATGTCCAGACCACTGGTGGGAATCTGTCCGGTTTTCCGCCGGGCCGGACAATTCGTCGCGGGCCTTTCGTCGATTGAGGTGGCCGGATTCCTCGACTACCGTTGGCCGGGTTCCGTCCTGGACCCCGGCGGCCGGGTTTTCTCATCCGTGGGGAGCGGGACATGAGCGACGAGTTTCCGATGCGAAGAACCGGCGGCGGGGAGACGTGGATTTCCCCCGCCTGCTGGGACGGCCTCGCCAGGGCCGCGGTGGACGGCGAGCCACACGGGATGGACGAGCTGATGGCCGCCGTCGCGACCTGGGCGCGGCAGTACGCCGCGACCCGTCTCGGCGGCCATGAGCTGACCTATCTCGAACCGGCCGACGTGGCGCAGGAGATCTGCCTCGCGGTCTTCGTCGCGATCCCCGGTCACGGCCGCCGCGGCGGCTCCTTCCTGTTCCTCCTGCGCGCCATCGCGGCGAACAAGGTCGCCGACGTCTTCCGGAAGGCAGCGCGGAGCAAGCAGGTGCTGACCGGCGAGCTTCCCGAACGGCCCGCCGGGGCCGCGGAGGAACCCGAGCAGCGCGCCCTGCGGACGGATCTCGGTCTCCGGCTCGGCAGGCTGATGCGGACGCTGCCGACCTCCCACCGGGAGGTGCTGGGCATGCGGGTGATCGGCGAACTGACGTCGAACGAGACCGCGGCGGCGCTCGGGACGACGTCGTCACGCGTGCGGGTGACCAAACACCGCGCGATCAGCAGGCTGCGCGCCTGCGCTCAGCGCCAGGACGCTTTGAGCTGAATACGGATCAGCAGCCGGACAAAAGGATTCTCCCGTTTGGCACGGGTTTCGAGAATGCGAACGCACATGGCCCCTCCAGAGCTCGCCGTCGAGTGCCGCTGCCGGGGGCCGGGACAAACGGTCTCGGATTCCACCCTAGGCGCGGACCGGTGGGCCGGAACCGGCCGAACGGACCATTGAGGCCGGGTAATTCGTCACGTGAACGTGGGAGGATGGTCGTGGTGCGGACAAGTCGTACGCGCTGTTCGCCCTTGATCCCGGCGGGCCCGTCCGATACCGGGCAACGCCGGGAGGCACGCCATGGGGATTCGACGGCATGATCGCGCCGCTTCGGTTTGGGCGAAGATGTGTTTTCTCGCTTCGGAAACCGGTTCACCGGTCTCGGTCGAACACGCCTGCGTCATTTGCGGACAGGTTCTCGACGCCGCGGGTGTCGGGCTCACCCTCACCGCCGGCGGAGGTCTCGCCGAGCCCGTCTTCGCCACCGACGAACGCAGCCGTGAATTGGAAGATCTGCAGTTCACGCTCGGCGAAGGTCCCGCGGTGGAGGTGGTGCGCGGCGGTATGCTCGTCGTCGTAACCGATGTGACCAGTTCGGAGGCATCACTCCGATGGCCGATGTTCGCGCCCGAGGCGATCGACCGGAGCGTGAAATCGATCATCGCGGTGCCGATCCGGGCCGGTGCGGTCAAAGTGGGCGTTGTCGACTGTTATCGCGAATTCGCCGGTGCCCCGTCGAGGGAACGGCGGGCGCAAGCGCTCGTCTGCGCCGAAGCGGTGATCACCCTCGCCATCGCCGAGGCCGACGCCGGCGGGCCGGGACTGGCCGGATTGATCGACCGCGGATTCACCGGCCATCGCGACCGGGTGCATCAGGCCGCGGGCATGGTGTCGGTCCAGCTCGGCGTCGGGCTCGCGGACGCGCTCGCGCGGTTGCGCGCCTTCGCCTACGCGAACGACCGGAAGCTCGACGAGGTGGCCAGGGACGTGGTGCTCCGCCGGGTCACGTTCCGGTCCGGACCATGACGGACGTGAGCCCGAGGAGACAGCAGAGACGATGACCGACCTGACGGCCGGCTTGCGCGAGACCTTCGTCCAGTTGGCGGACACCCTCGTCGACGACTTCGACCTCGTCGAGTTCCTCGATCTGTTGGCCTGCAGATGCGTCGAACTGCTCGGGGTCGGTGGGGCCGGGCTGGTGCTCGCCGACGCGCGCGGCGCGCTCACCATGGTCGCCGCGTCCGATGAGAAGACCCGCCTGCTCGAAGTGTTCCAGCTGCGGAACTCGGAGGGGCCGTGCCTGGACTGCCACCGGGACGCCGAGCCGGTGGACTGCCCGGATCTGGCGAAGACGGGCAAGAGCTGGCCGAAGTTCTCCAAAGAAGCCGAAAAGGCCGGATTCCGTTCCGTGTACGCGTTGCCGATGCGGCTTCGTGAGGAAGTGATCGGTGCGCTGAGCCTGTTCGGTACGAGCCCCGCGCCACTCGACGCCGCCGGATTGTGCTTGGCGCAGGCGCTCGCGGACGTCGCCACGATCGGCATCCTGCATCACCGGCTGTGGCAGCGGCAGGAGATCGTCACCGCGCAGCTTCAGACGGCGTTGAACAGCAGGGTGATCATCGAGCAGGCGAAGGGTGTTCTCGCCGAACGCCTCCGGGTTTCGGTGGACGACGCGTTCGGCGTATTGCGCGCCTACGCGCGGAGCAACAATCGCAAGATCCTTTCCGTGGCGGCCGGGATCGTCGACCGCACAGTGGAAATCCCGCGCTGAACGATACCGATTCGGCGCTTGTCCGCCCCTCGGCGATACCTAGACTGGCTGGGTGTTTTCCCTGGAGCAGCTGGTGAGTTTCGTCGCGGTGGCCGAGGAACTGCACTACGGCCGGGCGGCGGAGCGGCTCTCGATGACCCAGCCGCCGTTGAGCAGGCGGATCCAGTTGCTGGAGCGCGAACTGGGGGTCGAGCTTTTCGATCGGACGCATCGCGCCGTCCAGCTGACTCCCGCGGGACGGGTTTTTCTCGCCGAGGCAAGGAAGATCCTTCGTTCGGCACACGAGGCGACGCTGTACGCCCGGCGGGCGAAGAAGGGCGAGGCCGGGATCGTCACGCTCGGTTTCACGGCCACGGCGGCGTATTCCTATCTCGAACGCGTCATCGCCGTGGCGAACGCCGAGGTGCCCGGTGTCGATCTCGTGCTCCGGGAGATGGTGACGGCGGCGCAGGTGGAGGAGCTGCTGGCGGGTGGGATCGACCTCGGCATGATCCGGCCGCCGGTCACGGGGGCCGACGTCGTGACCCTGCCGCTGTGGCGGGAGCCGCTGCTGGCGGCGTTGCCGTCGGCGCATCCGTTGGCGCGGCGCAAGAAGAATCCCGAGGTCCGTGACTTCGACGGCGAGCCGTTCATCATGTATTCGCCGTCGGAGGGCCGCTATTTCCACGACCTGCTCGTGGCGGTGTTCCGCGCCGCCCGGGTGGTGCCGGAGTACACGCAGTACCCCTGTCAGGTGCATACGGTGCTCGCGCTGGTGAAGGCGGAACTCGGGGTCGCGCTGGTGCCGGCCGCGGCCGCCACGCTGCGCTTCGAGGGGGTGGTGTTCCGCCCGGTGGACGGGGTCGAGAACCGCCCGGTCGAACTCGAACTGATGTGGCGGCGGAGCAACGACAATCCGGCGCTGGGCGCGTTGCTCGCCGCCGTGGGCAATCAGGCGCGGCGGAATCGTCAGTCCACTGTGGACTGATCGGGCCAGGCGTCGCCCCATTCGGCGTCGCGGGCCGCTCGGTAGGCCGCGCCGTGCCGTTTGGTGACGATCGTTTCGGTGAGCCCGGCCCCGGCGCAGAGGGAGAGGCCGACCATGCCCTTGCGTTTGGCCGGATGCCGCAGGATGCGGGCTTCGGCGCGTTCCGGCGCCGTGCGCGACGCGACGACGTAGGAGAACTTCTCGTCCTCGAAGCCGAGCGTTCCGGACTTGAGCTGACGGTGCAGGCCGGTGCGCGGGAGCCGCGCGGCGAAATGGCACCAGTCCTTGCCACGCGGGATCGGGCACGCGCCCTCGTGCGGACAGGGAGCGACCAGGGAGAGCCCGAGCTCGACGAGCTGATCGCGCGCTTCGACGATCCGTTCGTAGCCGGCGGGAGTGCCGGGCTCGATCAGGACGAGCATCCCGGCCTTCGCCGACAGCCAGCGGACGGTGTCGGCCCGGCGGGCTTCGGGCAGCTCGCCGAGTACATAGGAGAGGGTCACGAGATCGGCCTCCGGCGCGGGCGCGGCCGGGTCGATCAGGCCACGCCGCCAGGTCGAGTCCCGGACGGCCTTGTCCCCGGCGTTCCCCGCGAGCCGCCGTCCCAGCGCGATCGCGCCCGGGACCTGCTCGACGACGGTGCTCTCCTCCAATGACGGCCACACGTCCGCCGCCGCCCAGATCGCGGCACCGGTGCCGCCGCCGACGTCCATCTGCGTCCGCGGAGCGAACCCGGGAGCGCGAAGGGCGGCTTCGGCGAGAACGGCGTGTACGGCCGCGTACGTGGCCGGCATCCGGTAGCCCGCGTACGCCGCGATGTCGACCTCGGAAGAGAGGATGGGCGCGCTCGCGGGGTTGTTCTCGCGGTAGCGCGTGCTGAGCCGCTCGACGGACTGCGTCAGCCTGTTCTGCGGGTACTTGCCCAGCTCTTCGTCGAGGGCGGAGCGGAGGGTCTCGGGGAGTGCGGCCACGAGGGGTCATTCTTTCATGGGCGCTTGACCTGCGGTTTTCCGGCTGCTCGAATGACCGCGGAAAAAAGTTCGGGGACCGTGTCGAAACCTGGGGTGCCCGATCGACGCGTAGATGTGGCAGGGACGAGCCCCGCCGGGAACGGAGACCTCAGATGCGGTTCATGGTGATTGTCAAGAGCGACGAGAAGTCCGACGTGGCCGGTGCGCAGCCGAGCGCCGAAGAGCTGCAGGAGATGGGGAAGTTCAACGAGGAACTGGTGAAGGCCGGCGTCATGCTCGCGGGTGAAGGCCTGCTGCCCAGCGCCGAAGGATTCCGCATCCAGTACTCCGGCACCACCGAGGCCAGGGTCGTCGACGGGCCCTTCGCGGAGAGCAAGGAACTCATCGCGGGTTTCTGGATCCTGCAGGTGAAGGACCGGGCCGAGGTCGTCGAATGGATGAAGCGCGCGCCGTTCCGCGAGGGTGAGATCGAGATCCGCCGGATCGCGGAGATGGAGGATTTCGACAACGCGACCCCGGAGATCGTCGAGCACGAGCGCAAGCTGCGGGAGCAGGCCGAGGAGAACTAGGCCGCGTCCGCCAAGTCCTGTTCGCGGTCTCCGCGCCCAGGTGGTCCCTGGCGGCACGGGCGGACGCGCCCGAGTACGACCTGGTACGAGGGCGATCCGCCCGCACCGCCAGGAACCGCCTGGATCGCGAAGCCCATCGAACAGGACTCGCCGGACGCGGCCAGGGTTGCGGTCGTCGCGCCGACGATGTTGATTGGTCGGCGTGACGGCAACAGCAGACCCCCGTTCGGCGATCGACGCGGTGTGGCGGATCGAATCGGCCCGCCTCATCGCCGGCCTCGCGCGGATGACGCGCGACGTCGGGCTCGCGGAGGAACTGGCACAGGACGCGCTGGTCGCCGCGCTCGAACAGTGGCCTGAGTCGGGCGTCCCGAGGAACCCGGGCGCCTGGCTCATGACCACGGCGAAACGCCGCGCCGTCGACACCTTCCGCCGCAACGAGCGGTACGAGAAGAAGCTCGGCGAGATCGGCCGCGAGCTGGAGTTCGAGGAGGATCCCGACTTCACCGCGGGGCTCGACGACCATATCGAGGACGATCTGCTGCGGCTGGTGTTCACCGCCTGCCACCCCGTGCTGTCGACCGAGGCAAGGGTGGCGCTGACGCTGAAGATGATCGGCGGGCTCCAGACGCACGAGATCGCGCGGGCGTTCCTCGCCAAGGAGACCGCCATCGCGCAGCGGATCGTCCGGGCGAAGAAGACCCTCGGCGACGCCAAGGTGCCGTTCGAGGTGCCCGAGGGCCAGGACAGGGTCGCCCGCCTGTCTTCGGTGCTCGAAGTCATCTACCTGATCTTCAACGAGGGCTATTCGGCGACGGCCGGCGAAGACTGGATGCGCCCGGCGTTGTGCGAAGAGGCACTGCGGCTCGGCCGGATCCTGGCCGGGCTGATGCCGAAGGAACCCGAGGTGCACGGGCTCGTCGCGCTGATGGAGATCCAGGCGTCTCGGTCCGCCGCGCGCGTCGGGCCGAACGGCGAACCCGTGCTGCTGATGGATCAGGACCGGACGAAATGGAACCGGCTCCTGATCGGCCGCGGTCTCGCCGCGCTGGAGCTCGCCGAGTCGCTCGCGGACGGGGCTTTCGGCGTCTACGCGGCACAAGCCGCCATCGCCGCCTGCCACGCGCGGGCGCGAACGGGCGACGAGACCGACTGGGCGCGTATCGCCGTGCTGTACGAAGGGCTCGGGAAGCTGAACCCGTCGCCGGTGATCGAACTGAACCGGGCCGTGGCGCTGTCGATGGCCGTCGGGCCGGAGGCGGGGCTCGAAGTCGTCGACAAGCTGCTGTCGGAGCCCGCGCTGAAGTCGTACCACCTGCTGCCGAGTGTGCGCGGCGACTTCCTGTCGAAGCTCGGCCGCCTCGACGAGGCCCGCGCCGAGTTCGAGCGCGCGGCGGAGATGACCGGGAACGACCGGGAGCGCACTCTCCTACTGAACCGGGCCGCGGAGTGCACCCCCCGCGTTTAGTCCTCTGGATGCGGTAGTGCGTGGTGCGAACCACCGCGTCGAGAGGACGAAATGCGTCAGGCGGGGGCGGGGCGCAGGGCGCTCAGCGCCCGGTGCTGCCCCAGCCGGACGGCCTGGACGGAGCAGCCGAGCGCCAGCGCGGTGTCGTCGGCGGAGAGCCCGACGAGCGACCGCAGCACCATGATCTCGCGCTGCTGGCCCGGCAGTCCCGAAAGCGGGTTCGGCAGTTCGGCGGCGGTCCGGTGGAAGTCGTCCACCAGGCCGCGCATGACGTCGTAGGCGAACGTGAGGAGCGCGGGAGCGCCGGCCGCCCCGGCGATGATCTCGCGGCAGCTGTCCCCCGCGACGGCGTCGGCGATTTCGTAGGTGCCCGAACGGCGGCCGATCCGCGCCCGGCAGTAGCGCACGACCAGGACGCGGACGGTGTCGACGAGTTTCGAGGCTGTCTCCATCCGCCCGCCGGCCTCCTCCGGCCGTCGCGAACCGTGTCCTTCCATCGGCTCCCTCTCCCACCTTTCAGATGAGCACGCCGGAGGGGGAGGGAGGTACGGTCTTTTTGCCGACACGGGCGGCTCAGGCCTCGATGAAGACGATCCGCTCCGGCTCGATCGTCAGGTTCACGGTCTGCCGCTTCACGCTCACCAAGGTCTCGAATTCCGTCGCGTGCCCGTCCGGGACGGTGAACAGGCGGTCGTTGCGGGAATCGAGGAAGTCGGAGAAGCCGCTCAGCGAGACCCCGCCGCTTTCGTCGAGCGCGAGGTAGTCGACGAGCCTGCGGAACAGTTTCGGCAGGATCACCAGTTCGTCGGCCAGTTGCCGCCGTGACGAGAGCTTGAACCCGGAGTTCGTGACGTCACGGGGCCACAACCCGAGCCCGTTGTCGCGCGCTTTGACCGCCGCTTCGGCCAAGGCGTCACGCAGGTCGGGGTAAAGCAGCGAATAGAAAGTCGGGTAGACGAGCCCGTCCGCGACCTGCCGGTAGTTCGCGGAGTTCTTCAGCGTTTTGACGTCGAGATGGACCTTGGAAAGGTCCGCCGACCGTCCCGGCCGTTGCCCGGGAAAGGCGAACGCGACCGCCCGTCCGTATTTGTCGGCGAATCGCGTCAGTATGTGACCGGCTACCTTGATCGGCGTCGACGAAGTGACCGTTCCCCGTTCGTCGCGTTCGACGGTCTTGAAACCGAGCGCCTTCAGCAGGTTCGCCGCGGCGGCGTCCGCGAACTCCGCGGGCTGATGCCACATCCCGCCGGTTCCCCTGGCCTGGTAATGCGTTTCGAGCGCGTCGATCGCGTCGAGCCGCAGCTGCATCCCGCCCCGCGAATTGAGCCGGACCTTCAGGCCCGCCTTCTTGGTCGCCTGTGGATCCTCGGGATAGAACCGCACCGAATCGCCGTCCGGTGAGGCTCCGACGAGCTGGAACGTACCTTTGATCAGCGTCATGGGCATGCGGACAACGGTAGTTCTCATTCCGGTGAACGAACCATGCGTTCATCCATCCAGAGCAGTCGCGGGTTAAGAACGGGTGACCATTGTGGACATTCTCGGAGATCTTCCGACGGTTGGCGCGGAATGATCATTTCGTGGATGCCGGCGACCCGGTCACCGACGACGGTGCCGGAACTCGGTCCGTTCTACTACGGCGCCTGCGGTTTCCGGCCGACCGAAGCGGGCCTGATCCGGCTCAACGACCAGGGATCATGAAGTCCAGCACCGTCGCCTGAAGCAACGAGATCACCCCGACCACGGCGGTCAGCGCGACCGACCACAGGAAGGTCTGCCGCAACAGCGCGCCCTCCTGCCCGGAGCGCCCGATCGCGGTGGCGCCGATGGACAGGTTCTGCGGCGAGATCATCTTGCCCATCACGCCGCCGGAGGTGTTGGTGGCGCCGGCGAGGATCGGGTCGACGTGCAGCTGCTGAGCCGAGATCACCTGCATGGGCCCGAAGAGACTGTTCGTCGACGCGTCCGACCCGGTGAGGAAGACGCCCAGCCAGCCGATGTAGGCGGAGAACAACGGGAACAGCACGCCGGTGGTCGCCAGCGCGAGGCCGAGGGTCTGTGTCGCACCCGAGTAGTTCATGACGAACGCGATCGCGAGGATCATGAAGATCGTCGCCAGCGCCCAGCGCATCTGGTGCAGTGTCCGGCGATAGGTCGCGAGCAGCAGCCGCGGTTTCGCGCCCATCAGGAAGCCTGCCACGATCGCCGCGATCAGGGCCACGGTTCCCGGCGAGTAAAGGAAATCGACGGTCAGCGTCGCCGCGTACGGGGTGTCCTTCGGCGTGATCGGCGCGTGCTGGACGACCTCCTTGTGCAGTCCCGGCCACGCGAACACCCAATCGGCCTTGTGCAGCAGCTTCGTCAGGTCCAGCCATTCGGGCAGGTTCTTGAAGATCGTGCCGATCCGCGAAAGGAAGATCGCCGCGATCAGGACGATGTACGGCGCCCACGCGTACAACGCGCCGCGCCCGGCCTTCGCCGCGCCGAGGCTCGCCCCGGCCCGCACCGGTTCTTCGCCGTCGAAACGCCAAACCGCCGACGGCTGCCAGAACCGCGTCAATATCCACAGTGACGCCATCGCGGCGAGCGCGGCGACGACGTCGACGAGGCTCGGGCTGATGAAGTTCGAGGTGACGAACTGCATGACCGCGAACGACAGCCCGGCCGTCAGCACGGCGGGCCAGACCTCGATCATCCGTTTCCAGCCCGCGAGGACCACGATCAGGAAACCGGGGACGATCAGCGCCAGCAACGGAAGCTGACGGCCGACCATCGACGAGAACAGTTCCGTCGCCTGTTCCTGTGGCATCCCGAGGATCGGCGCGGTCAGCCTGCCCAGCACGATCAGCGGATTGCCGAGGCCGCCGAACGCGACCGGCGCGGTGTTCGCCAGCAACGCGAGCACGACCGCCTTCACCGGCGGGAAACCGAGCGCGGCCATCATCGCCGCGGTGATCGCGATCGGCGAGCCGCCGCCCGCGATCCCTTCCAGCAGCGCGCCGAAGCCGAACGCGATCAGCAGCGCCTGGATGCGGCGGTCCTCACTGAATCCGGCGAGGACCGCCTTGATGTCGTCGAAGCGTCCCGTCGCGACGGTGACGTTGTGGAAGTACACGGCGTGGAACGCGATCCAGGCCACCGACCACATCCCGAACACGAGACCCATGGCCGCGGAATCGAAGGCGAGCCCGGCCGGCATGCGGTACAGCAGTACCGCGACCAGCAGCGCGGTGATCAGCGCCAGCGCCGCCGAGAGATGCGCCGACCGGCGCAGGACCCCCAGCGTCACCAGCAGCACGATGATCGGCAGCGCCGCCAGCGCGGCGGACAACCAGAGCCCGCCCGCCGGCTGGTAGTCCTGGACCCAGCCCACCTCAGCCCCTTTGCGCGCGGACGTAACCCAGCCGGAGCGACAGCGCGGCCGCGGTGCCCGCCACCGTCGCGCCCAGTTCGTCGGTGCGGCGGAGCACCCGGCCCGCGGGGCCCGCGATGCTGATCGCGGCGATCGGCCGTCCGGTGTGGTCGCGGACGGCGGCGGCCACGCAGCCCACGTCCGGTTCGTTCTCGACGTCGTCCACGGCCCAGCCACGGCGGCTGGTCCTGGCCAGGTCGTCGAGGAGCCGGGCGGGATCGTTGATCGTCTTGAGCGTGAGGCTGTCGAGTTTCATCCGGCGGATGCGTTCGACGCGGTCCTGTTCGGGCAGTGCCGCCAGCCACGCCTTGCCCAGCGACGTCGCGTGCTGCGGGCGGCGGGTGCCGAGGCGGCAGGCCAGGGTGACGGCGTTGGCACTGCGTTCGGTGGCGACGTAGACCATCGTGTCGTTGTCCGGGACGGCGAGATACGTCGTTTCGCCGCTGCGTTCGGCGAGCGACGCGAGATAGCGCGGCGCGCAGCGGTGGAGGTCGGTCGCCGCCATCGCGCGGGCGCCGAGTTCGACCAGCCGGGTACCGAGCCGCACGCGGCCGGTGGCGCGATCGGCTTCGAGGTATTCGAGGTTCTTGAGGGTGCCGACGATCCGGTACGCGGCGCTCCGGGAGAGACCTAATTGCCGGGCGATCGCATTGGTGGAAATCTCCTGGTTCTGGCCGACATGCTCGAGAACCGCGAGCCCGCGCTCGAGTGTGCCACTGGAATCCAGGCTACGTGGTGTGCCCACTTCGCCCCTCCGTTGGACCGGGGTGCCGATGATCGGCACCGGTTTCCGCTAAGCGGATTCGGACGTTAACAGCTCGCCCGACCCTTGGGAAGGTTTCTTAACAAACTGTCGACCGGACAAGTTTTCCCAGTTCGGAGGCTTCTGGTCAAGATCACCGGTTTGGACCAACCTCCTTCGGTGGATCCGAATCGGTGTATGACTTCAAAGGTCATTTCTTTGTTCACGGATATGAACGAACCCCCGCCGGAAAATCGTGGCGGGGGTTCGGCGCGAAGTGCGTTTCTAACGCACAGACAGATTCGCGACCGCTCGGACGACCGCGGTGCAGCGGTCTTCGACGTAGGCCAGCCCGCCTTCTTCGGCGATCCGCCGGGACTCGGCGGAGACGATGCCCTGCTGCAGCCAGAGCGCTTTCGCGCCGATCGCGACGGCCTGCTCGGCGATCGGCGGGGTGTCCTCGGACGGCCGGAAGACGTCGACCAGGTCGACCGGCTCGGGGATGTCGGTGAGCGAGCGGTACACCTTCTCGCCGAGCAGCTCGTCGGCCGAGGGATGGACGGGGATGATCCGGAACCCGTGAGCCTGAAGCACGGCGGCGACCCCGTGCGAGGCCTTCGCCGGATCGCGGCTCAGCCCCACGACGGCGATCGTCTTCGATCCGGCGAGGATTTCGGTGGCGCGATCGGTCATACCGGGTTCAACGACGGCGGGCGGCCGCGCATTCCTAGAGCTTCCAGAGCCGCAGGCCGCGCACCCGGTAAACCGGCCAGACGACGTGCCAGACGCGGCGCCGCAGGAAGACCGCGGAACAGGTGAGGACGCTGCGCGCGGACGTCGTCGCGACGTCGTGCCGATCGGGCCAGATCTCGCCGTGCCGCCCGGCGGCGATGCGGAAGACGTTGACCAGGCCGCGGCCCTGCAGGTCGAATTTCGCGCCGGTGTCACCGGAATCCGGCCTCAGGGAGCCGATTTCCGGGCCGAACGCGGCCGCGGGCGCCGGTCCGGCGTCGGCGGGGAGGTCGCCGACGGTCGTCGACACCGCCTTGCCGTAGAGGCGGCGGGTGTAGCGCTGGAGCAGCAGCCGCTCCCACAGCGGCAGGACGCGGCGGTGCTTCAGCAGCGCCGAACACTCCGCGTGCCCGATGGCGAAGATGTCGGTCAGCTCGTCGTAGGCGTTGTGCGCGGTGGGCTCGTTGAGGTGCACCCGCACCTCGTAGCGGATGCGCGCGGTGAGCTCGTCGAGCTCTTCGCGGCGGTCGATCCTGGCCTTCGCCCGTGAGAGCGCCCAATCGGACATGGGAGCAGGCTAGGTGATGATCGGGGGCCCGCGAGACCCTTTCGGCCTAATCGGTCGCTCCCGAGACGAGGCCGCCGACCGCGGGGGCCCTGAGGCGCGGTCACCGATCGCCGGGGTGTCGCGAAAGCCACTTTCGGGACACCAGACGTCGCGAAAGTGGCTTTCGCGACACGACGGCGGCCAAGACTCGGCCTGACCCGTCCGTACCGGCCAGTGGAACGGGCGTCTTGTGCGGGCACTGGCGACGGGGCAGAGTCCGACTGTCGGAAGGAGCCCATGGACGCCAGCACGCTGCAGGAGGCCGCGGCCGCGCTGCTCAGCGCGTACGAGACCGGCAAGCCGATCGCGCCCCTCATCGAGTCCTATCCCGGCGCGACCCTGGAGGACGCGTACCGCATCCAGCAGCGGCTCGTCCGCCACTGGGCCGAACGCGGCGACGAGGTGCGCGGGCACAAGGTCGGGCTCGCGTCCGCCGCCATGCAGCGGCAGATGGGCGTCGACCAGCCCGACTACGGCCACCTGACCGCCTCGATGTTCCACCTCGAACACCAGCCGATCCCGATCGGCGGCTTCCTGCAGCCGAGGATCGAGCCGGAGATCGCGTTCGTGCTCGGCTCGCGGCTGCGCGGCCCCGGCGTCACGGTGGCGGACGCGCTGCGGGCGGTGGACTTCGTCGTCCCGGCGCTGGAGATCGTCGATTCCCGCATCCAGGACTGGAAGATCAGCATCGTCGACACGATCGCGGACAACGCGTCCTCGGGCGGCGTCGTCCTCGGCAGCAGGCCGACCGCGATCGGCGACATCGACCTGCGGCTGGTGGGCTGTGTCCTGTACCAGAACGGCGAGCTCGCGGCGACCGGGGCCGGCGGCGCGGTGCTCGGCTCGCCGGTGAACGCGCTGGTGTGGCTCGCGAACACGGTGGGGCCGCTCGGTGTCTCGCTCGAACCGGGGCATGTCGTGCTGCCCGGTTCGATGACCCGCGCGATCCCGGTGAGCCCCGGCGACACCGTCGTCGCGACGATGGCGGGGCTCGGCAGTGTCACCGCGAAGTTCTCCGGGGAGGAACGGCCGTGAGTCTTGGTGTGCGGGAGGCGGCGGAAGCGCTGCTGTCCGGCGAAGAACGCGAACCGCTGACCGATGAGTGGCCCGATTTGGACGTCGATACCGCCTATGCGATCCAGGACGAGGCGCTACGGCTTCGGCGTGCGCGCGGCGAGACGGTGGTCGGCGTCAAGCTGGGCCTGACCTCGCGGGCGATGCAGCGGCGGATGGGGATCGACTCGCCGTTGCTCGCGTGGCTGACCGACGCGATGGTGCTGCCCGCCGGTGTCCCGGCGCCGTCGCTGATCCATCCGCGTGCGGAGCCCGAGCTGGTTTTCGTGCTGGGGGAACGGCTCGCGGGCCCCGGCGTGACCGCGGCGACCGCGATGGCGGCGGTGAGCCGGGTCCACGGCGGTATCGAGATCGTCGACAGCCGCTACCGCGACTATCGGGGCAAGCTGCCGGACGTCGTGGCGGACAACGGTTTCTCGGCGTACTTCACCCTGGGCCCGGTCGGCGTCGAACCGTCCACAGTGGATCTTTCACTGGAGGCGGCGCTGCTGGAGGTCGACGGCGCGATCGTCGACACCGCCACCGGCGCGGCCGTGCAAGGGCATCCGGCGGAGGCCCTGGCGCTGGCGGCCAACATCCTCGGCGCTCGCGGGCTCGCGCTGGAGCCGGGCTGGATCGTGCTCACCGGAGGGATGACCGACGCCGTCGACGTGCGCCCGGGTTCACGGGTGGCGGCACATTTCTCGCATCTGGGCTCGATCACGCTCGCCGGGTCTTGACGTCGGCGCGGTCCGCCGTGCGGACCAGACCGCGGGTCAGCCGCGGCCAGATCGCGCGCGGGAGATCGTGCCCCATCCCCGGGACGATGTCCACTTCGGACTCCCGCAGCGCGCGGGCCGTCGCCCGGCCGCCGGACACGTGGACGAGCGGATCCTTCGAACCGTGCACGACCAGCGCGGGTATTTTGAGTTTCCGTAACGCGCGGAAGCGATCCCGGCTCGAAACGATCGCCGCCAGCTGCCGCGCTGTGCCGCCGGGGTTGACGCCGCGATCGAAGGATCGCTCCGCGCGCTCACGCATCCGCGCCTCGTCGAAGGGGTAACCGGGCGAGCCGATGACGCGGAAGGTGCGGACCAGCGAATCGACGTACTCCTCGCGGCCGCGCGGGGGTGCCGTCAGCAGCATCGCCATCGCCTTGGCGCTCGGCCGTCCGACGAACCGGTTGCCAGTGGTCGACATGATCGACGTCAGCGACCGCACGCGCGACGGGTACTCGATGGCCAGCGTCTGCGCGACCATCCCGCCCATCGACGCGCCCACGACGTGCGCGCTCCCGACACCGAGCGCGGTCAGCAGACCGGCGGCGTCCCCCGCCATGTCCGCCAAGGAGTACGGCGCCGTGCGCAGGGCGTACGCGAGCGGCAGGTTCGCCCGGCCGGACATCCGGCTGGACCGGCCGGCGTCCCGGTTGTCGTAGCGGATGACGTAGAAACCCTCGGCCGCGAGGTTCTCGCAGAGTTCGTCGTCCCACCAGATCATCTGCGACGCCAGGCCCATGATCATCAGCAGTGGCCTGCCGTCCGGCGAGCCGAACGTCTCGTGGCACAGCTGGACGCCGTTCACTTCGGCGATCTTCTCCGGCATCAGGACAGTGTGACCGCCTAACGCGAAAACGGCTACGCGTCCTCGATGTGGACGGCTTGGCTTTCCGGCCCGGCGGTCCGCTGCGTGCCCTCGTCCTCGGCGATCTCTTCCGGCTCGGTGTCGCCCGGTTCTCCGCCGTCGGGCCTGCTGAGCTGGACGGCCTCTTCGGACGCGTCGGCCGGGCTCGGACCGTCGGCCGCTTCGCGATCTTCCTGGTCGGACATGGTTCCCTCCGGTGGATCGGGGTCGTTCCCGTCCACCGGTTACCCGCTCATTCGCCGCGATACGCGCGAGCCTGGATTTCGTAAAGCTCGTGGTAGAGGCCTCCTTCCTCGATGAGCTCGGCATGCGTG
This sequence comes from Amycolatopsis roodepoortensis, assembly GCF_014873915.1. Lineage (GTDB taxonomy): Bacteria > Actinomycetota > Actinomycetes > Mycobacteriales > Pseudonocardiaceae > Amycolatopsis > Amycolatopsis roodepoortensis. The sequence continues at coordinate 1,597,898 of NZ_JADBEJ010000004.1, read as the reverse complement.
CCCTGCTCGATCAGCCGTCCCTTGTCCAGCACGAGGATGCGGTCCGCGGAGCGGATGTTGGCCAGCCGATGGGTCACCAGGATCGTCGTGCGCCTGCCCACCCCGGAAACGCTCGCGTGTCGCAGCCCCGCGAAGACCCTGGCCTCGGCCTTCGCGTCGAGGGCGGCCGTCGGCTCGTCGGCGACCAGGACGGCGGCGTCACGGTAGATACCGCGGGCGATGCCCATCCGCTGCCATTGCCCGCCCGACAGGTCCTGCCCGTCGTCGAACTTCTTGGACAGCACGGTCTTCTCCTTGGCGGGCAAGGAATCGATCACCTCGTCGGCGCCGGAGGAGGTGATCGCGTCGTGCCACGCGGCGCGCTCCGGGTCTTCCCGGCCGAGCCTGCCGACGGTCACGTTGTGCTCCGCGGTCATCGGCCATTCGGCGGGATCCTGGGCGATGACGGCGATGTTGGCGTGCACCGACTCGTGATCGGCACCCGCGAGATCGACGTCGTCCCAGTACACCTTTCCCTCCGATGGCGGATAGAGCCCGGTGAGCAGCTTGCCCAGCGTGGTCTTGCCCGAACCGTTCTCCCCGACGAGGGCGACCACCTCGCCGCGCCGGATGGTCAGCGAAACCTCGCGCAGCGCGGGGTTCTCCTGGCCGGGATAGGTGAAACCGACGTTCTCCAGCCGGATCTCCGCCGGATCCGGCGGGGCGGCGACCCCGCCCTTCACCGGGCCGCGTTTCCCGGATTCCACCAGCAGCCGGTGGAAGAAGGCGATGTAGAACGACTCCTCGTACAGGGAGTTCACCGCGTGCATCGTGATGGACAGTGAATTCGACGCCGTCCGCATGGCGAGCGCGGCCGTCCCGGCGAGGGCGAGCTCCATCTGGCCGGTGTAGAGCAGGAGACCGAGCACGAGATACGCGATCGCGGTGCCGACCCCGGCCGCCGCGCGCCCGGTGAGGCGGACCATGTTGCTGCGATGCGCGAGCCGGACCTCTTCGCGCATCAGGCTGTCGGTGATCCGCCGGTACTCCGCGAGCAACGGCTCCTGGAGCGTCAGGGCGTGCCGTTCGAGCGCGAACTGGCGCCACGTCGCGACCTCCTCGACGATCCCCTTCCGGATGTTGCGGCCGACGGTGTCGAGATAATGCCGGTAGTTCAGCTTCGCGACCTTCGCCGCCGCCCAGCCATCGGCCACCGCCGCGAGCAGCAGCACCGGCGCGAGCCACGGGTTGAGCAGGCCCGCCGCCACCAGCGCGGCGACCAGCGAGATCAGCGCCGACGTCAGATCCGCGAGCCAGCGGAGGCTCATCTCGATCGACCGGACCCCGTACCGCGCGCCCTGCCGCGCCAGCTCCCGGAAATCGGCATCCTCGAACGCCAGCAGCCGGACGCGGACCATCGCAGCGGTGACCTCGTCGCCCGCCGACGTCACGACCCGCGGCCGGAGCGCGCCCTCGACCGCGGCGACCGCCGTGTCGAGCAGCGCGCGCAAGGCGTACGTGCCGACGACGATCAGCAGCGCGGGCAGCGATTGCAACACCCTTTCCGGCGTCGGCCCGTTCTCCAGCAGCGCGATGAACACGTTCGCCGTGGCCAGCAGGCCGAACGCCGTGACACAGCCGGAAAGGAGGTGGACGACGCCGGCGAGCAGGGTCAACCGCCGCGACGTCCGCCAGGCCAGGCGCAGCACGATGGCCACGGCGGACGGGAGCGTGCGGATGGCCTTGACCATCCCCGCCGAGGCCACGGTCTCGTCGACCGTGGCCCATTCGGGCATCTTGAGGTTCTCGACCCCGATCAGGGGCACGGACGCTTCGGGCACTCCTCCTTCTCTACGCGCACCCACCGACATTTTTGAGAACCGAAGGGGTGCGGTGGGGCTTGCTTTCCCGCTATGCCACCGCTTTTTGGTCGCGCCTGGGCTCGGCGGAGCGCGTTGCGAAAGCCACTTTCGCAACGTTGAAGGTTGCGAAAGTGGCTTTCGCAACTTGCGCTCGGGGGCGGGGTGGTAGCAAAGGTCCCTTGCTCCTTCAGGTGACTGTGTGGGTTTCAGGTCATCCAACGCACCAAAATCCACACAGTCGGTCAGGACGAAAGTCCCCTTCACCTCCCCCGAACCGTGCGTTACGCTCTCGCTAGAGCGATCTATCAAGTCGCAAAGGGGGCGAACATGGAAACTCTCCAAGACCGGGGACTCACCGCGTTACGGCTGATCCTCGCCTTCACGCTGCTGTCCACCACGCTGCACTACGCGCACAACGTGATCCGGGCTGCGGACTATCCGCAGGTCGAAGGGGTCTCGGTGGGTATGGCCGCCACCTTGGTCGTCGTCGCGTACGTCCTCTTCACCGTCTTCGGCGTGCTCGGCTACCGCGACTACCTGCGCGGACGGTACTGGCGGGCGCTCGCCTTCCTGATGGTCTATTCGCTGTCCGGCCTAGCGAGCCTCGGCCACTTCCTGGTCGCCGTGCCGCAGATCCCGGCCTTCTGGTTCGCCACGATCTACACCGACACGGCGGCCGCGCTCCTGCTGTGGGCGTTCGTGGTCTGGGCGGCGACGAAGCTCAACCGGGTGACGTCGGCTGACCAACTTTCTACACAACATTGACGCTGATCAGTACCGTGTAGACAATCGGAAGGGTGACGCGGACCACATCGGTGACGTTCGAACGTCATCCCAGCGGCTACCGGCACTGGAACCTGTCCACCGACGGCGAAATCGCGTGGCTCGAACTCGACGTCGACGCGGACGGCGGACTCGTACCGGGTTACGAGCTCAAGCTCAACTCGTACGACCTCGGCGTCGACATCGAGTTGTACGACGCGACGCAGCGGCTGCGGTTCGAACATCCCGAGGTCCGCGTGGTCGTCGTGACCAGCGCGAAGGACAACGTCTTCTGTGCCGGCGCGAACATCCGCATGCTGGCCTCGTCGTCACACGAGTGGAAGGTGAACTTCTGCAAATTCACCAATGAGACCCGCAACGCCATGGAGGACGCCGCCGCGCACTCCGGGCAGATCTACGTCGCGGCGGTCAACGGCACCTGCGCCGGCGGCGGCTACGAGATCGCGCTCGCCTGCGAAAAGATCCTGCTGGTCGACGACAACTCTTCGACCGTCGCGCTGCCGGAGGTGCCACTGCTCGGCGTCCTGCCCGGCACCGGCGGGCTCACCAGGGTGGTCGACAAACGCGGCGTACGGCGGGACCTCGCCGACGTCTTCGCCACCCGCCCCGACGGGGTGAAAGGACGGACCGCCGTCGGCTGGCGGCTCGTCGACGAACTTGTGCCGCGGCAGGGTTTCCGCGAAGCCGTGCTGGCCAGGGCGAAGGAGTTCGCGCGGACGAGTGAGCGGCTCGACGGCGAAGGCGTCGAACTGAAGCCACTGACGCATCGCTATGTCGACATCGCCCGCGGCAAGTCCGAAGCGACGATCATCGTCAAGGGACCGGAGGACGACGACGGCTGGCTGCTGGACGTCACCCGCGAACTGGACGACGCGATCCTTCGCCTGCGCACCAACGAACCCGAGCTCGGCACGTGGGTGCTCCGCACCGAAGGCGATCCGGCGAAGGTCCTCGAACACGAACGTGCCGTGTTCGACGCGAAAGATTGTCTGAGCAACGAAATCGTCCACTACTTCAAACGGACGCTGAAGCGGCTGGACGTCACCAGCCGCAGCCTGACCGCGCTCATCGAGCCTGGCAGCTGCTATGCCGGGCTCCTGCTGGAACTCGCGCTCGCCGCGGACCGGCAGTACATCTTGGACGGTCCGCCGATCGACGACGAAGACAGTGAAGAACGTGCGTCGATCACGTTGTCCGAGGCCAACTTCGGCCGCTTCCCGATGGGCAACGGCCTGACCCGCCTAGAATCCCGCTTCTTCGGCGACCCGGATCACGTCACGAGGCTCGCGGAGGTCCGCGGCAAGCCGCTGAGCCCGGCGGAGGCGAACGGACTCGGCCTGGTCACCGACGCCCCGGACGACCTCGACTGGGAGGACGAGATCCGGATCGCGCTGGAAGGACGGGCTTCGCTCAGCCCGGACGCCTTGACCGGAATGGAGGCGAACCACCGGTTCGTCGGCCCCGAGACACTGGAAAGCAAGATCTTCGGCAGGCTCGCCGCCTGGCAGAACTGGATCTTCACTCGTCCGAACGCATCGGGCCCCGAGGGGGCGCTGCGTCGCTACGGTACCGGTCAGAAGGCCGTCTTCGACAGGAAGCGGGTTTGAACAGCTCATGCCCACCAAGATCGATTACGACGCCAAGATCCCCAACAACGTCGACCTCTCCGGCGATCGGCGCCTCCAGCGGGCGCTGGAGGGCTGGCAGCCGAAATTCCTGGACTGGTGGGGTGAAATGGGCCCCGCGCTGCGGACGCAAGGGGTCTACCTGCGCACCGCGGTCAGCGTCGGCCGGGACGGCTGGGCGCATTTCGACCACGTCGACGTGCCCGACTACCGGTGGGGGATCTTCCTCGCGGAGCCGGACCCGGACCGGGTGATCGGCTTCGGCGAGCACAAGGGCGAGCCCGCCTGGCAGCAGGTACCCGGCGAATACCGCGCCGACCTGCAACGGCTCATCGTGATCCAGGGCGACACCGAACCGGCGTCGGTCGAACAGCAGAAACTGCTCGGCCTCACCGCGCCGAGCCTCTACGACCTGCGGAACCTCTTCCAGGTCAACGTCGAAGAAGGCCGCCATCTGTGGGCGATGGTGTATCTGCTGCACGCCTACTTCGGCCGCGAAGGCCGGGACGAGGCGGAAGGACTGCTGCTCCGGAACTCCGGAAGCCCGGACGCGCCCCGGATCCTCGGCGCCTTCAACGAGGAGACCGCGGATTGGCTCGCGTTCTACATGTTCACCTATTTCACCGATCGCGATGGCAAATACCAGCTCGGCACCCTCAAGGAAAGCGGCTTCGACCCGCTTTCCCGCACTTGTGAATTCATGCTCAAGGAAGAGGCGCACCACATGTTCGTCGGCACCACGGGGGTCGACCGGGTGGTCACCCGCAGTGCCGAACTGATCCGCGAGCACGACACCTTCGACATCGCCGGGCACGGCGGGATCCCGCTGGACGTCATCCAGCGTTACCTCAACTTCCACTACACCGTCTCGCTCGACCTGTTCGGCGGCGAGACGTCGACCAACGCGGCGAACTACTACACCGCCGGGCTGAAAGGCCGCTGGCAGGAGGCCCGCCGCAAGGACGACCACAAGCTCACCGACGCCGCCGGATCGCTGTCCCGGCCCAGGGCCGACGGCACCTGGGAGACCGAGGAACTCGCGGCCATACTGCTGCTGAACCTCGACCTGCGCGAGGAGTACCGCGCCGACTGCCAGACCGGCGTCAACCGCTGGAACAAGATCCTGGACGAGGCGGGCGTCGACTTCCGATTCGTCCTCCCGCACCCTGGATTCAATCGCGAAGTCGGCATAAACTCCGGCCACCATGTGACGCCCGACGGCACCGTTGTCGACGAGCGGACCTGGCTGGCCGGCAAACGCAAGTGGCTGCCCACTCCCGAAGACCTGTCCTTCGTCCGATCGCTGATGCACCCGGTGTACGAGCGAGGAAAGATCGCGAGCTGGGTGGCGCCGCCACGCCAGGGCATCAATGGGAAACCGTTCGACTACGAATACGTTTACCTGAGCTGAGCGATTGAGGTGCGCCCGTGACCGCTGCTGCTACCGGGTTCAACGCGGCGAGCTACCTGCTCGACCGGCATCTGGCGGAAGGGCGCGGGGCGAAGGACGCCGTCGTTTCCCCGAGGCGGAGCCTCACGTACGCGGAGCTGGCGGCCGAAAGCCGCCGGGTCGCGGCGGGGCTGAAGGCGATCGGCGTCCGCCCGGAGGAACGGGTCCTGTTCTGCATGGTCGACGACGTCGAACTGCTCACCGGGATCCTCGGCGCGATGCTGGCCGGAGCGGTCGCGGTGCCGGTGTCCACCATGGTCACCGGGCTGGACCTCGGCAAGCTGCTCGCCGATTCGCGGGCGAGGGTGCTATGTGTTTCGGGCGAGTTCGCCGCGCAGGCGACGGTCGCGCTGGGGCTGGCGCCGGAGGTCACCGACGTCGTGCTGGACAGGGCCAAGGTGGCCGAACTGCCGCCCGGGGTCCGTGCGCACGAGTGGAGCGAGCTGTCCACAGTGGACGAAGCTGGTTTCGAACCGGCGCCGACCTGGGAGGATTCGCCCGCGCTCTGGCTCTACACGTCGGGGACGACGGGCAAGCCGAAGGGCGCGATGCACCGGCACGCGAGTATCCGCGCGGTCTGCGAGACGTACGCGCGCGGCGTGCTGGACATCGGGCCGAACGACCGGTTCCTGTCCGTCCCGAAGCTGTTCTTCGCTTACGGCCTGGGGAATTCGGCGTTCTTCCCGCTCGCGGCCGGTGGGACGACCCTGCTCGAACCGGCGCGGCCGACCCCGGGGCTGATCGCCGCCAGGGTCCGCGCGGAGCGGCCGACGTTGTTCTTCGCCGTCCCGACGTTCTACGCCGCGCTGCTCGCCAGCGACATCCCCGACGACACGTTCTCCTCGGTGCGCCAAGCGGTTTCGGCCGGCGAGCCGCTGCCCGCCGTGCTGTACGAACGGTTCCGCGACCGCTTCGGCGTCGAGATCCTGGACGGGATCGGCTCGACCGAGGCGTTGCACATCTTCCTGACCAATCGGCCGCGGCAGGTCCGCCCCGGCAGCACCGGGGTGCCGGTGCCGGGCTACGAGATCGCGCTGCGCGACGAACAGGGTGAGCCGGTGCCGGACGGGCAACCCGGCGAACTGTTCGTCGCCGGGCCGTCGATCGCGACGGGGTACTGGGCGCGGTACGAGACGACGAAACACGTCTTCCAGGGTGAATGGCTGCGGACCGGCGACAGCTTCGTGCGCAACGCCGACGGGAGCTACACCTGCCTCGGACGCTTCAACGACATGCTGAAACCGGGCGGGATCTGGGTGTCGCCCGCCGAGGTCGAGGACAGGCTGCTGCAGCATCCGGCGGTCGCCGAGGTCGCGGTGGTGGCCGCCTTCGACGCCGACGGTATCGAGAAACCGGTCGCATGCGTGGTCGGCGTGCCCGGCGGCAGGCTGGACGCGGACGAGCTGATCGAGTTCTGCCGGGCCGGGCTGGCGTCGTTCAAACGGCCGCGGAGCATCGTCGAGCTGGGGGAACTGCCGAAGACGGCGACCGGGAAGATCCGGCGCAACGTCATCCGGGAGCTGGTGCGGGACCTGTACGAGGTCCAGACCCCCGCTCCACCGCATTTGGTCCTCTGAATGCGGTAGGTGTCAAGCGCCGTTGACGGTGCGCAGGGTCCGCATGGCCTCGGCCAGGTCGTGCGCGCCGTCGCCGAGCGGGGTCAGGACGATGCGCCGCAGGATCTCGGCACACGCTTCCCTCGCCTTCTCGGCGACGTCGAGACCGTGGTCGGTGAGCGCCGCGAAGGTGACCCGGCGATCGTCCGGGCTGGGCACGCGGCAGATCAGGTCCGCGGCGACCAGCCGGTCCGCGACCTTGGTGAACCCGCCGCTCGACAGCGCCGCCTCGACGGCCAGCCGCGTCATCGGCATCCGGTGCTCGGGTGAGCGCACGAGCCGCAGCAGGATGTCGAACGACGCCGGCGCCAGGCCGAACCGTTCGGCGATCTCGCCCATCAGCCTGTTCTGGGTGGCCAGGTAGCCCTCGATCACCAGGCCCCACCACGTGACCACTTCGTCGTCGTTCGGTTCCTCCGGTTTCGCCACTGTCACGCGAGCGAGGGTACACCAAGAACTCTTCCGGGAATATATCTTGCGCGCGAGAGGTTATCGGGCTAGCTTGAGTTCACCGGCTCCCAGAGGAGGGGCACCATGTCGATCAAGACTTCGGGCCTGCACCACGTCACCGCCATCGGTGGCGACCCCCAGCGCAACGCGGACTTCTACACCCGGGCACTCGGCCTGCGGCTGGTGAAGACCACCGTGAACTTCGACGACCCCGGCACGTACCACCTCTACTACGGCGACGAGTCCGGCAAGCCCGGCTCGCTCATGACGTTCTTCCCGTGGCGGGACGCGCCGAAGGGCCGTCACGGCACCGGCCAGGCGACCACGACGTCGTTCTCCGTGCCGGAGTCCTCCCTCGGCTGGTGGAAGCGGCACCTCGCCGAGAACCGCGTCGAGAGCAGCCAGGTCCGCAACGCCGACGGCGAGGAGACGCTCACCTTCCTCGACCCGGACGGCCTCGAACTCGCGCTCGTCGCGCATCCGCAGGGCGACCCGCGTGACCCGTGGGACACGAAACTGGTCCCCGCCGAGCACGCCATCCGCGGGCTGCATTCCGTCACCCTGTCGGTGTCCAAAGAGGACGCGACCGCCGGGATGCTGACCGACGGCCTCGGCCTGACCTTCGTCCACCAGGACGGCAACCGCCTGCGGTTCTCCGCCGGTGAGGGCGGCCCCGGTGCGCTCGTCGACGTCCTCGTGACCCCCGACGCCCCGCGCGGGCTGGTGGCGGCGGGCACCGTGCACCACGTCGCCTGGCGCGCGCCGGACGAGGACACCCAGGCCGCCTGGCGCGACGAGCTGATCGACGACGGCGTGAACGTGACGTCCATTTTGGACCGTCAGTACTTCCGCTCGATCTACTTCCGCGAGCCGGGCGGCACGCTGCTCGAGGTCGCGACCGACGAACCCGGTTTCGCGATCGACGAGCCGCTGCTGGAGCTCGGCCGCGCGCTGAAGCTGCCGCCGTGGCTGGAGCCCAAACGCGAGGACATCGAGGCCATGCTGCCGAAGCTGGACCTGCCGAGCGAGAACAACCCGCGATGAGCACCTTGGAGCACAAGTACGTCGAAGGGGCGGCCGACGAGCCGGTGCTGCTGCTCCTGCACGGCACCGGCGGCGGCCCGGACGACCTCGTGCCGCTCGCCCGGCAGCTGAGCCCGGCCTCAGCGCTGCTCGCGCCGGCTGGACCGGTGTCGGAACACGGTGCGGCACGGTGGTTCCGGAGGTTGGCGGAAGGCGTCTTCGACCACGAGGACGTCGTCTTCCGGGCGAACCAGCTGGCCGATTTCGTGCAGGCCTCGCGTGCGGAGTACGGCCTCGGTGACCGGCGGCTGGTCGCCATCGGGTTCTCCAACGGCGCCAACATCGCCGCCGCGGTGACCCTGCTCCGCCCGGACGCCGTCAAGGAGGCCGCGCTGTTCGCGGCGATGTCGCCGCTTCCGGAGCCACCGCGGAACGACCTGTCCGGCACCAGGGTCTTCCTGTCGAACGGCGAGCACGATCCGATGGCGCCGCTGGCTTCGGCGGACACGCTCGTCCGTGACCTGCGCGAGCGCGGGGCGGACGTCGCCGCCCACCGGCATCCCGGCGGCCACCAGGTGACCGGCAACGGTTTGGTAGCGGCCGCGGGGTGGCTCAACCCATGGCGGGGAGAGCAAAGCACGCGAACGTAGCATCGGCCGATGACTAACGGGGACCTCGTCCGCGCCCAGGCCCTGCTCGACAGGGTCCTCCTCGCGGACGGGCACAACGATCTGCCATGGGAGCTGCGCGTCACGACCGGGCCGGATCCGGTCGACGCCGTGGCCGGCACGGATCTCACGGTCCGTCAGCCGCATCTGCACACCGACTTCCCGAAGCTCGCCGAAGGCAGGCTCGGGATGCAGTTCTGGTCCGTCTACGTGCCCTGCCAGTTCGAGGGCCACAGCGCGGTGACGGCGGTGCTCGAACAGATCGAGATCGTGCACCAGATGGCCGAGCGATACCCCGATCGCCTGGCCCTCGTGGACACCGCCGACGAGGCGGAAGCCGCTTTCCGCGACGGCAAGATCGCGTCGCTGCTGGGTGCCGAGGGCGGCCACAGCATCGCCGAATCCCTTGGCGTGCTGAGGATCCTGCGCCGCCTCGGCGTCCGCTACATGACGCTGACGCACAACTACAACACCACCTGGGCCGACTCCGGCACCGACGAACCCGAGCACGGCGGGCTCACCGGGTTCGGCCGCGACGTCGTCCGCGAGATGAACAAGATCGGCATGCTGGTCGACCTCTCGCACGTCGCGCCGAGCACGATGCGGGCAGCGCTGGAGGTCAGCTCCGCGCCGGTGATCTTCAGCCACTCGTCCTGCACCGCGGTCAACGACCATCCCCGCAACATCCCCGACGACGTCCTGGAGACCTTGGCGGCCAAGGACGGCGTCGCGATGGTGACGTTCGTGCCGGGCTTCATCTCGCCGAAGGTCGCCGAGTGGGACGACCAGCTGCGCCAGGACATGGAAGCCGCGGGCAAGGACTACCGCAACATCGACCAGCGCACGAAGTTCACCGCGGAGCGAGGCGGCCCCGAGAAGCCGAAGGCGGGCATCGACGACGTCGTCGCGCACATCGAGCACGCGCGCGAAGTGGCCGGAGTCGACCATATCGGACTCGGCGGCGACTACGACGGAGTCGCGACGCTGCCCGAAGGCCTCGAAGACGTCTCCAAGTACCCGGTGCTCTTCGCAGCCCTTCTGGAACGCGGCTGGAGCGAAGAGGACTGCGCGAAGCTGGCCGGGAAGAACACCTTGCGCGTGCTGCGCGCGGCGGACGAGGTCACCCGTTCGGACGCTTGAGAGCGCGATCAAGCCCGCTTCGGCGGACACTGTCCAGCATGACGCAGCCGGAGGAGGGCGCCGCCCAGGTTCCCGTCACGCCGTCCGAAACCGCGGGCGGCGCACGCCACAGCGGTAAATTCGAAGCCGGCCCGAAGCTCAAACGGACGCGGGTGAGCGGCACCTGGATCGCCGTCATCGTGGCGTTGATCGTGCTGGTGTTCCTGCTCGTGTTCATCCTGCAGAACCAGGACACGGCCACCGTGCACTTCCTCGGCATGTCCGGGAGCATGCCGCTGGCGGTCGCGATGCTGTTCTCCGTGATCGCCGGTGGCGCGCTGGTCGCGCTCGTCGGCGGCGCCCGGATCCTGCAGTTGCGCAAACAGGCCAAGAAGTCGCGGCATCAGCTGCGCTGAGGGACCGCGCGCCGGAACTCGCTCGGGTTGACGCCCCGCACGCGTTTGAACGCCGCGCTGAACCCGAACGCGTCGGAGTAGCCGACGGTGCGGGCGATATCCGAGATGGTCGCGGACTCCTTGCCGGTCAGCAGATCCGCCGCGAGCGTCATCCGCCAGCGGGTGAGGTAGGTCAGCGGCGGTTCGCCGACCAGGTCGGCGAACCGTTTGGCCAGCGTCGACCGCGACACCCCGGTCCGCCCGGCCAGCGTGCCGACGGTCCACGGTGCCGCCGGTTCCGCGTGCAGCAGGCGCAGGGCGTCGCCGACCACGGGATCCCGCTGCGCGGCCCACCACGCCGGGGGTTCGCCGCCCGGCCGCTCGAACCACTCCCGCAGGGAACAGACCAGCAGCCAGTCCAGCAACCGGTCGAGGACCACCTGCTGCCCCGGCGCGTCGACGGCGACCTCCGCGGCGAGGTGCTCCAGCACGGGGTCACCCGCGCCGCCGGAGTCCACGCGCAGCACGACGGGCAGCGCGTCCAGCAGCGGGCGGCCGATCTCGCCGCGCACCGGGTACGCGCCGACGATCAAGGTCGTCTCGCCGCCCGGGTCGTCGACCCAGCCCAGCCGGTGCCGGGTCCCGCCCTGTTCGGGCGTCGCGCAGTCCTCGCCGCACGCGATCGGTTCGGCCGGGGTGCCGACCGCGTCGACGAAGGTGAACGTCGCCGGGCCGCGCACGATGACCGACTCCCCCGCGCGAAGCTGCTCGGGCGGGCCGTCCTCCGGGACGATCCAGCCAGCGCCGGTGAGCACCGCGCACAGGGTCAGCGGCGCGCCGTCCACGAAGTGCAGATTCCACGGCGGGGAGAGGGTCGAACTGCCGAACAGCGAACCGTGGGAGCGCACCCCGCGGATCAGGTCACTGAACACGTCCACCTGGCCGAGGTTAGACGAATACACAGGCGATCCGGTCTTTCACCTATGGGATCGTCCGGATCTGCCGTGTTGAATCGAGCTCATGCTCACCTCTGACGACCTCGAATTCCTCCGCAGGCCGCTGCACGGGTTCCTGACCGTGGCCGACGGCCCGGTCCGGCCGGTGTGGTTCGAGGCCGACGGCGACGGCACGATCCAGCTCTTCACTCCCCGCGACTCGCCCAAGGTGCGGCGGCTGAAGGACGACCCCCGCGCGTCGATCATCGTGGCCGCGCCGGTGGGCGAACGCGAGCGCTGGGTCTCGGTCTCCGGCGGCGCCACGGTCGAGCCCGACGGGGCACACGAACTGGCCGCACGACTCGGCGCGCGTTACTGGGACCTCGACGACCCCGCCCACGCGGGCGAGCTCGCCGGGATCCAGACCCTCGACCTCGTGCGGCTCGTCATCCGGCCGGAGAAGGTCAGCCGTTACTCGATGTGATGATCGACGTCATCCCGAGCAAGGCTGCGCAAACGTTTTCGTCGCCCTCGGCGGTGACCCGGCCGCGGTCCGCCGGGTTCCGGGTGCACAGCCGCCAGAAGGTGTCCGCGTCCGTCGTCACCGAGGCCAGCGGCGCGCGTGACGTCGGCGCGGCCCGGTCGAGTTCCCAGCCGTCGGCGGTCCGCCGCGCCGTCCACTTCCCGCCACCCTGACCGGTGACCGTGTAGGCGACCTGCCTGCCCGTGCGCGCGTCGACGTCACGCAGGGTGTGCGGCAGCGCCCGCATGAAGGTGTCGACCACCGGACCGCGGAACTCCGCCTCGTCCAGCATCCGCGCGCCCACGGCCTCGCGGATCTGTTGCTGGTGCACCCAGAACTCGGTGTACTCGCGGGCGACGTCGAGCCAGACTGGCGCGGGCTCGTCCCCGGCCCAGCTCACCGGCTCGCCGAGGGCGTCGAGGTCGGCACGGCCGAACATCTCGGCGATCTGCGAGGTGCTGTCCACCAGCATCGCGAACAGCACCTCGGGGGACAGCCGGCGGCACGCGACGACCCATTCGTCGTTGATCCGGTCGATGAAGTCCTCGAAGCGTTCGCCCTCGCGCGGTGCCGTCGTCCGGTAGTCGTCACGGTCGCGGGACAGCCTGCCGAGTTTGTCGCCGAGGATGTGGGCGGCGAGATCGTGCACCGTCCAGCCCGTGCACACCGTCGGCGCGGCCCATTGGTCCGCGTCGAGTCCCGTCAGTACGTCCAGCAGGGCTTGCTCCTCCCGCGCGAACAGCGGGAGGACGTCGATCGGCGGACCCCAGCGCGTGAAGCTCATGGTGACCATCCAAACACCCAGGTCCATCACATTTTCGGCCATTCGGCCTACTCGCAGGTAGCATCAGCGCGAACGCGAGGGGAGTGCCCGTGAGCAACGATCGACCCGCCGGTGAAGACCTGGCCGCTTTCGCCAAACGAGCGGGACAGCTGGCCGGCTGGGCCGCGCGCACGGGCTTCGAGTTCACCCGCAAACTCCCCGGCGTCGAGATCGCCGAACAGATCGTCAAACAGGGCGAGCGGCAGCTGCTTTCGGAGCTGCGCCGCCGTCTCGACGAGGTCGACGACCCGTACCACGCCGCGCTCACCGCCGCGTCCGCGATGAACCGGCCCGACACCAACGGTTCGCGGCCGGTCGAGGCGACCATCACCCTCGTGCACACCCGCGCCCAGCTCGAACCGCTCCGCGCGGCGATGGCCGAACTGCTCAACCACTCCATCGGCTTCGGCCGCGAGCGGGCCCGCGAGTACCTCTACGCGATCATCCTGCGGCAGCTCACTCCGGACGAGGCCCGCATCCTTTCCGCGCTCTCCGACGGCTCGCCGTTCCCGGTCGTCGACGTCGCCGAGCGGACCAGCCTCGGTGCGGCCGGGCGGTTCGTGCTCCGCAACGCTTCCACCGTCGGCAAGGCCGCCGGGGTGTCGCTGCCGGACCAGGTGCCCGGCTACCTCACCAGGCTGATCGGGCTCGGCCTCGTCGAGCTGGACGAAGAGGTGCCCGCGCTGGAGACGCAGTACGAGATCCTGCTGACCGACGAGACCGTCCGCGAGGCGGAGAAGTCGGTCAAACGGGCGAAGTTCGTGAAGCGCACGGTCCATATTTCCCGCCTCGGCGCCCAGTTCTGGCAGGCCTGCGACCCGAGCGCCGGCTGACCTCGGCATGGGTGCGTTCCTCGACGGGATCCTCGCCGATTTCGGCGAGCACTGGCCGATCTACGTCTCCATCCCGATCGTCGCCGCCCTGATCGGCTACACCACCAAACTCGTCGCGATCCGGATGATGTTCCAGCCGGTCGAGTTCGTCGGTATCAAACCCTTCCTCGGCTGGCAGGGCATCGTGCCCAAACGCGCCGCCCGGATGGCGAGTATCGCCTGCGACACGATGACCGAGCAGCTGATCAAACCGGCCGAGGTCGTCGCCCGGCTCGATCCGCAGAGAATCGCCAAGGAGATCGAAAAACCGCTCCAGGCGGCCGTCGAGGACATCGTGCGCGACGTCGCCGCCCACTACCAGCCGGGGCTGTGGGAATCCCTGCCGGTGGGCATGCAGCGGTTGGTGATCCAGCGCGTCCAGGCCGAGACGCCGCGGATGGTCGCGGCCGTGCTGGAGCTGATCAAGTCCGATGTGGACAGTGTGTTCGACCTCAAGGGCATGGTGGTCACCGCACTGGTCAAGGACAAACGGCTGCTGAACCGGATCTTCCAGGAGGCGGGCGACAAGGAGTTCAAGTTCATCGCCCGCTCCGGCATCTTCTTCGGCGGGCTCATCGGGATCATCCAGATGGTCGCGTGGGTGCTGTTCAAGTTCCCGCTGATCATGCCGCTGTTCGGGCTCTTCACCGGCTGGTTCACCGACTGGCTCGCGCTGCGGATGATCTTCTACCCGATCGAGGAACGCCGGTACTTCGGCGTGCGCTGGCAGGGCCTGTTCCTGAAGCGGCGCGGTGAGGTCGCGGAGGCGTACGGCGCGCTGATCGCGAAGGAGATCATCACTCCGCACAACGTGATCGAGGCGGTGCTGCACGGCCCGCTGTCGGACCGCGTGCTCGGACTCATCCAGCGCCAGCTCGACGAACAGCTCGGGCGCCGGGTCGGCGTCGGGAAACCGCTGGTGGTGTTCGCGGTCGGCAGCAAGCGGTATCAGGACATGAAGCTGAACATCGCCGAGAAGATCATGGACAAGCTGCCGGAGACCATGCGGTACATCGAGGACTACGCGACCGACGCGATGGACATCCGGAACGTGCTGGTGACGAAGATGAAGGAGCTGTCGCCGCGCGAGTTCGAGGGCCTGCTGCGGCCGGCTTTCCAGCAGGACGAATGGATCCTGATCGCGACCGGCGCCGTCCTGGGTTTCGCCGTCGGCGAGGCGCAGGTTCTGTTGCTGGAGCACTTCGCCGCCTGACACCCCGCATCCAGAGGACGAAATGCGGAGGTTTAGGAGGCCTTAGTGGCGTCGTAGGCCCGGCGTGCTTCGCCCACGATCGCCCGGTGCTTCGACGCCCAGGCGGAAAGCGCGTGCAGCGGCTCGTCGAGTTCGGCGGCGTGGGGCGTGATCGCGTACTCGACGCGCGGCGGGACCTCCGCGTAGACGGTCCGCGTCACGAGCCCGTTCCGTTCCAGATTCCGCAACGTCAGCGCGAGCATCCGGCGGCTGATCCCCTCGATACCGTGTTCGAGCTCGCTGAACCGCCGCGGCCCGTCGGTCAGCCGGACCAGGATCTGCATCGTCCACTTGTCACCGACGAGCCCGAGCACCTCGCGCAGCGAACAGGGCTCCCCGTCGGAAAAATCTTCGGCGTCGCTCATCGCGCTGACCTCGTTCGTAACAGGCTTGTTCCGTCGTGACACGAAAGTGCCGTCTTCCAGCGGATTCGATCCTGGCAGATGATCTGTGACGTTACAAGTCGTAACGGACTCTCCAAGGGGGACGACATGAGCAAGGCAGTGCTTTTCCGTACCGAGGGCGGGCCCGAGGTGCTGGAGGTCGTGGACGTCGAGATCGGCGAGCCGGGCCCGGGCGAGGTGCGGATCTCGATCGAAGCGATCGGTCTCAACCGCGCCGAAGCGATGTACCGCGGCGGCTACTACTTCGAGCGCGCCGAGCGGTTCCCGGCGGGCCTCGGCTATTCGTCGTCGGGTGTGATCGACGCGGTCGGCCCGGACGTCACGGGTTTCGCGCCGGGCGACCCGGTCACCACCATCGCCGGGTTTTCCCAGAAGGAGTACGGGGTCTACGGCGAACAGGCGATCGTCCCGGCCAGCGCCACGCTGCACCGGCCGGAAGGGCTCGGCCCGGTGGACGCCGTCACGATGTGGGGCTCGCTGCTCACCGCGTACGGCGCGATCATCGACGAAGGCAAGGTGCGGGCGGGCGACGCCGTGCTGATCACGGCGGCCTCGAGCGGGACGGCGCTGGCGGCGATCGAGGTCGCGAACCATATCGGCGCCACCACGATCGCGACCACCCGCACGCCGGAAAAGAAGGAACGGCTGCTGAAAGCCGGTGCGGCGCACGTGATCGTGACGAGTGAGGAAGACGTCGTCGAGCGCACCAAGGCCTACACCGGTGGCCGCGGCGCGGACCTGGTCTTCGACGCCATCGCCGGTGAAGGCGTGCGAGAACTGGCGGAAGCCACCGCGGAGGGCGGGTCGCTCGTGGTCTACGGCGCTTTGGACAGCAAGGAAACCCCGTTCCCGCTGTGGTTCGCGCCGACCATGCGGATGTTCAACGCCTTCGGTACCACGCTGAACCCCGAACGGCTCCGCCGCGCCGACGCCTTCGTGCGCGCCGGTGTGCGGGCTGGTTCGTTCCAGTCCCGGGTCGATCGCACGTTCCGGCTCGACGACGTCGTGGAGGCGCACCGGTATCTGGAGTCGAACCGGCAGTTCGGGAAGATCGTCCTCACCGTCGGCTGAGTCGCCTGGGCAGGCCGCCGACGTTGCGAAAGCCACTTTCCCAACCTTCAACGTTGCGAAAGTGGCTTTCGCAACACTCCACTCGCGAACCGAACCGGGAGTTTCGCGTGACTGCGAGGACGGCACGTGTGATCAGACGGACGACACGCGTGATTGAACGGACGAAACGTGTGATTGGACGGACGGCACGTGTGCCGTCCCGCTGGACACGCGTGTCGTCCGTCTGATCACGTGTGTCGTCCTTCCAAGCACGCGAAACCGCGCGGCCGCAGGGCCTTGCCCTTCCGGGCGCACCTTCGGCGGTACCCGGGATCCCCCGTCCGGTCTAGAGTGCCCCCTGCACAAAGCCTTGGGGAGGGCGCACATGGCCGACGCGGGGAGCCCGTGGCCGCAGGAGATCCGGCTGGCGATGACCATGGTGGGCGGGGCGAGCCTCGCGGTCTGGATGGGCGGGGTCGCCACCGAGACCTCGCATCTGTTGCAGGCGTCGAGAACGCCGGAATCGAAAAGCCCGTACCGGGCCTTGCTCGATCTGCTCAACGCCACCGTCTCGCTCGACGTGCTCACCGGCACGAGCGCCGGCGGTATCAACGCGGCGTGCCTCGGGCTGGCCGAGGCGTTCCGGTCGAGTCCGCAGGTGCTGCGCGACACGTGGATCAGCACGGGCTCGCTCGACAATCTGATCCGCGACCCCGGCGAGAAGGAACCGCGTTCGCTGCTCGACGGCGACAAGGTGCTGCTCGGCGATCTCAAGGACGCCTTGCACCGCATCACCGACAACGCGACGGTGAAACCCGACTGTCCCGACATCACCGTATTGCTCACCGGCACGATGATCGACGGCGAGACGACCAGGTTCGACGACGCGCTCGGAAACCTGGTGCGGGACACCGAACATCGCCTCCTGTTCCGCTTCGACGCTCCTTTGTGGACGGACGATGTGGTCGGCCCGCTCGCGCTCGCGGCGCGGTCCACCGCGTCGTTCCCCGGCGCGTTCGAGCTCTCCCGGATGCCGATCGGCGAGAAGACCGGTCCGCTGCATCCGGATATGACCAAATACACCGATGTCACCCGTTCGCATTGGCTCACCGACGGCGGGGTGTTGTTGAACAAGCCGCTGCGCCCGGCGTTGCGGGAGATCTTCGAGCGGCAGTCGCATTCGGACGTCCGGCGGCTGCTGCTGTACGTGGTGCCGACGGCGGAACGCGAAGCCGAGCGGGTCGCGGTCGATCCGGAGCGGCCGCCGCTGCTGGGCAGCGCGCTGAGCAAGGTCGTCGGCACCGTGCTGAGCCAGACGATCAGCGCCGAGCTGGAGGACCTGACCAGGCACAACGACGCCGTCGTCCGGACCAGGGGGACCCGGGTTTCCCTTGCCGCGATGGGGGTTCGCGGCGGTCCGGACTCGCTCGTCGACCAGCGGTTGATGAACGACTACCGCGACCGCCGGGTGCAGGAGGACGCCACCGCGCTGGTCCGTGAGGCGACCCGCAGGCTCTCACTGTCCGATGTGGAGGATCAGGGCCGCCAGTGGGCGTCCGGCACGGCGGCGCAGCTGCGCGCGGCCGCGGCCGCCGGGTTGCGGGACGGCCTGCCCACCGAACCGCCGAAGGATAGCTGCGATCTCGCGGACCTGGTCGCGTTCCGTACCACCGCGCTCGACGATTCGGTGGCCACCGGCCTTCAGTTGGTGAACGCGGGTTTCCGGCTCGATCCGGCGCCGGAGCAGGCGGTGCAGCTCAACCGTTGTCGCGTGCTGCTGCACGAAGCGCGGCACAAGGCGGCGCGGGGGAAGCGGCTCGCGGGCTGGGTGACCGAACAGGAACCGCCGTCATCCGACGTCACGCTGGCGGCCTGGATCGAAGGCCTCGCCAAGGAATGGGCCGCGCTCGGCCGTTCGGACACGCTGAAGGAGGCGTGGCCGCTCGTCGTCGCCGCCCTCCGGCAGGCCACGCCGATCCTTTTGCCGCTGGCGCAGGCGAAACCCGACACCGAAGCCGCCGACACGGTCAGCACGCTGCTGGCCTGGACGGGGCTCACGCCGGACGACGACAGCGCCGGAGATCCCATCGTCACCTCCCGGCTGGTGCGTCTCCACATCGCGACCCGGGGACTGCTCGCGCAGCCGCCGTCGGTCGATCAGCGGGTCGATCTCGTCCAGGTCAGCGCGGATTCGCGGACGCTGCTGGACATGAAGCGACGCCGTTCGTGGGACAAGCTCACGGGGATGCAGGCCGACTACTTCGGCGCGTTCTACAAGGCGTCCTGGCGCGCGAACGACTGGATGTGGGGCCGCGTCGACGGCGCGGGCTGGCTCGTGCAGTGCCTGCTGGACCCGAAACGGTTGCGCCTGCTGCGCGACGTCGTCGGACGGGAGGCGTTCCGGACGCAGGTGCGGGACACCTTCAAGGAGATCGGCTGGCGGCAGCCCGGCACGGAAGACGGGCTGTCACAAGAGGAAGCGGACGCCCTGCGCGCGCAATTGGCCGGGGAACTGGCTTTCCTCGGCCTCGACGGTGAGCTCGCCGACGTCGAAACCGAAGCCGGCCTCCCGGTCAGCATGCCGGTGACGGCGATGGTGCTCGCCAGGGTGCGGCAGCTGGAGATCGCCCGCGAGGAGCTGCCGTGTGTCGGCCTCCATTGCGGACACGACGCGAAAACGGCCAAGGGGAACGGGAAACCGTCGGAACGGTTCAGGAGACTCGTCGAGAACGAGCCGGAAACCGACGAGCAGACCCAGCGCGCGTTCCAGGCGTGCCAGGTCTCCGGTGAACGGTTCGAACACGAACGCGGGACGATGCTCCTGACGAAGACGCTGGTCAAGGCCGGTGCCGCCGGGCTCAACGCGGCCGCCGGGGCGACCAGGGTGCCGAAGTCGGTCCAGCCGGCCGCCACCTTCGCCAAGGCCGCCGGGCGCAGCGCGTGGTGGATCACGCGCGGGGCGGCCACCCTGCCGTCGCCGTGGAACGTGCTCGCCGCGCTGATCACCGTGCTCGCCGGGTTCGTCCTCGGTGGACAGGGCGGCCCCGTCCTGCAGTGGGTCGGTGTGCCGGTCGCCGCCGGCGCCATTGTGTTCCTGGCGGTGAGCCTGATGACGTTGCGCAAGACGTGGCGCATGGTGCTCACGGTGCTCGGTGTGCTGGTGGTGGCGGCGCTGCTGTTCGCCGCGTTCCTGCCACCGGTACGCGACCCGCTGTTCGGCTGGCTCGGCGGCGTCGTCGCGGGCTGGCGGCGCGGCGAGGCGCCGGTCTGGTGGCTGGTCGTCTGCCTGTTGCTCGTCCTGCCCGCCATCTGGACGCCGCTCGGTTCGCTCGTGGGTCGCAAGCGGCGTCGTGAATAGCGGAATCGGATGCCGAAAAGTGCCCTGAGCCTGCGACGAAGTGGTAACGGTTGGTATCGTCACATGCAGTGAGACCGCAGCGGAGCGGCCTTACCCACGAGTGCTGCGCTTCAAACGTTACCGTTACCTTTGTCACGTGTGTTTCAGGGTTGTTGCAGGTAGCCGCGTTGCCGCCGTCGCGCTGATCTGACCGCGCCCGAATCCTCCGGTACGTTTCTTGGACATGTCCGGAAAGCACTTGATCGAAAATCCGACCAAGGCAGACGGTGCCGCGCTCTGGAGAATCGCCCGCGATTCGAAGAAGCTCGATCTCAACACGCCTTACGCCTATTTGCTGTGGTGTCACGATTTCGCCGACACGTCGGTGGTCGCGAAAGTCGACGGCACGCCGGTCGGCTTCGTGATCGGGTACCGCAAACAGGACGTCGGCTTCGTCTGGCAGGTCGCGGTCGACGCGTCCCAGCGAGGAAAAGGCCTGGCCGGAGCTCTGCTCGACGAACTCTTCGGCCGGTTGACCGCCCAGGGCGTGCGGTACCTCGAAACGACGATCACCCCGGACAACGAGGCTTCGATCCGGTTGTTCGCCTCGTTCGCCAAGCGGTGGAACGCCACCGTGGAACGCCAGGATCTGTTCTCCGCGACGGATTTCCCGGCCGAGGAAGGAACGCATGAGCAGGAGGACCTGTACCGAATCGGTCCGCTCAGCAGTCAATAGAACGTAAATCCGGGGATCTCAGGGAGAAAGAAAACGTCATGAGCATTTTCGAGGAACTCGAATCCGAGGTGCGCAGCTACAGCCGCGGCTGGCCCGTCGTGTTCGACAGGGCGCAGGGGAGCTACCTCTACGACGAGGACGGCAAGCCCTATCTCGACTTCTTCGCCGGCGCCGGCGCGCTCAACTACGGGCACAACAACCCGGCGCTCAAGCGGGCACTGATCGACTACATCGCGCGGGACGGCGTGACGCACGCGCTCGACATGTTCACCGTCGCCAAGCGGGACTTCCTCCAGACCCTGCAGGAGAAGATCCTCCGGCCGCGGGATCTGGACTACAAGGTCGTCTTCCCCGGCCCCGGTGGCGCCAACGCGGTCGAGGCCGCGCTGAAGCTCGCCCGCAAGGTGACCGGCAAGGAATCGGTCATCAACTTCACCAACGCCTTCCACGGGATGACGCTGGGCGCCCTCTCGGTGACCGGTAACTCGATGAAGCGCGGCGGCGCGGGTGTCCCGCTGGTCCACGCCACCCCGATGCCGTACGACAACTACTTCGACGGCTCCATCCCGGACTTCCTCTACTTCGAGAAGCTGCTCGAAGACTCCGGCAGCGGCCTGAACGAGCCCGCCGCCGTGATCGTCGAGGGCGTGCAGGGCGAGGGCGGTATCAACGCCGCCCGCGTCGAGTGGCTCAAGGCGCTGGACGACCTGTGCAAGAAGCACGGCATCCTGCTGATCCTCGACGACGTCCAGATGGGCTGCGGCCGCACCGGCCCGTTCTTCAGCTTCGAGGACGCGGGTATCAAACCCGACATCGTCTGCCTCTCGAAGTCCATCGGCGGCTACGGCATCCCGATGGCGCTGACGCTGATCCGCCCGGACCTCGACGTCTGGGAGCCGGGTGAGCACAACGGCACCTTCCGTGGCATCAGCCCGGCGTTCGTCACCGCGACCGAGGCGCTGCGCGTCTACTGGAGCGACGACGAGCTGGAGAAGTCCACCAAGGCCAAGGGCGAGCGCATCGGCGCGGCCTTCCAGGGCATCGTCGAGGCGTACCCGGACGCGAACCTGTTCGCGAAGGGCCGCGGCCTGGCCCGGGGCATCGAGTTCGCCAACGGCGACCTCGCGGGCAAGGTCTGCGCCGCCGCGTTCGAACGCGGGCTGCTGATGGAGACCTCCGGCCCCGACGGCGAGGTCATGAAGGTCCTCCCGCCGCTCACCCTGACGGACGACGAGCTCACGAAGGGCCTCGCGATCATCGACGAGGCCGTCGCCACCGTCCTCAACTGACCTGAACCGACCGCCCTCAACCAGGAACGAGAAGGAGTTCTCCGTTGCTTGTCAGAACACTCGACGAGGTCACCGACACCGACGCCGACATCAAGACCCCGAACTGGCGCAGCAAGCGCATCGTGCTGGCCAAGGAGGGCGTCGGCTTCTCGGTGCACGAGACCACGCTGTACGCCGGGACGGTCAACGACTTCTGGTACGCGAACCACATCGAAGCGGTGTTCATCACCTCTGGTGAGGGCGAGCTCGAAAACACCGCGACCGGCGAGGTCTTCCAGCTGAAGCCGGGCACGTTGTACCTGCTCAACGACCACGACAAGCACCAGGTCCGGCCCAAGACCGAGATCAAGTGCGTCTGCGTGTTCAACCCGCCCATCACCGGCCGTGAGGTCCACGACGAAAACGGCGTGTACCCGCTCGTCACCGAACCCTAGAAGAATCGCTCGAGGAGGCGACCGCATTGACGCTGACCGACACCCGAGTCGACGACAGTTACCCGACCCGCATCACGGGTAAGCCCGAACACCTGCCCAGGACGCACCCCACCGTCTGGGGCACCGAGGCCGACGGTCCCTTGGACGCGGCCACGCTCGCCAACCACGAAACGCGTGGTTACACCGTCGTCGACCAGTTGCTGTCGCCGGGCGAGGTCCAGACCTACTGGCAGGAACTCGTCAGGATGTCGTCGGGGGACCACAGCGGCGACGAACGCGTGATCACCGAGGCCAAGACCGGTGAGGTCCGCTCGATCTTCGACGTCCACGAGACCAACGAGCTGATCGCGGAACTCGTCCGCGACCCGCGCGTGCTCGACCGGGCCCGGCAGATCCTCGGCTCCGAGGTCTACATCCACCAGAGCCGCGTGAACTACATGCCCGGCTTCAAGGGCACCGGGTTCTACTGGCACTCGGACTTCGAGACCTGGCACGCCGAGGACGGCATGCCGGTGCCGCGCGCGGTCAGCTGCTCCATCGCGCTCACCGACAACTACCCGTTCAACGGCGGGCTGATGGTGATGCCGGGTTCGCAGCGGACCTTCGTCCAGTGCGCCGGGGAAACCCCGGAGGACAACTACAAGAGTTCGCTGAAAGAGCAGCGGGTCGGCGTCCCGAGCGAAGAGGACATCACCTCGCTCGCCGCCGAATACGGGATCGACCAGTTCACCGGGCAGGCCGGTTCCGCGCTCTGGTTCGATTCGAACGTGATGCACGGTTCCTCGAACAACATCACGCCGTACCCGAGGTCGAACATCTTCCTCGTGTTCAACAGCGTCGAAAACGCGCTGCGGGAGCCGTACGCCGCGATCGAACCGCGTCCGGCGTTCATCGCCGGCCGCGACTCGACCCCGCTGTCGCGCTGACCCGATTTGCGAAACCGCAGGTCGCGAAGGCCATGATGGGGCGCTTGTAGCCGTCGGTGTGCGCCCTGTTACGTTGTCGCCACGCGAGCGGGCCAGTGGGCTCGCTCACGTAGGTGTTGTCGACGACCGAACGGGTTCTTCGCTCGGGGTGAGCCCACCCGGACGGACGTGGACGCCGATGTCCGATGTGGGTCGCGCCCCCAGGCGGCCCAAGTCGGACATCTCCCGGCTCCGTGCCATCAGATCGGGACTGATGGCACGGAGCCTTTTTTCGTCTCTTGGGTCACGGACTCGCGGCTCGCCACGCACGCCCCGCAGGCACCACAGCGGCCGCGCGTGAAGGCCCCCTTCCCTCGGCTCAGCCGAGGAAACTCGGCCTTCGCACCTCGCCGAGTACATGAAGGCCCCCATCCTTGCGTTAGGCACAAGCAAGGGCGAGCCCTGGCGCTGAGGACGCATGTCCTGAAGGGCACCTTCGAGACGTTCAACGTCCCAAAGGTGCCCTTCAGGACGACCGTCCCCGCGGAACCGAAGTCCACAGTGGACGGATGCTGCCCGCTTAGGCGCCTTTGTCCGGATCCGCCGGGGTCGTTCCTTGCCCTGAAAGTAGGGAAGGAGGCCTTCACGGCCTCGAGTGTCCTGGTTGGCGGGCTCTCCGCGCGGTAGGTTGGCTGTTCCGGTAAGGGGAGAGATCGGAGGGAGGGGGGCTTGTCATGGCCGAAAGCGGTTCCCCTGCCCGCTTCCAGCTCCTCGGTCCCGTGCGCCTCCTCGACGGCGATCGGCCGGTCCCCGTCGGCGGTCCCGGCGTCCGCGGCCTGCTCGCGCTGCTGGCGCTGAAGGTCAACAAGGTCGTCGCGCTCGACGAGATCATCGACGCGCTCTGGGGGCACGACCCGCCGGCCACCGCCCGCACGATCGTCCACGGCAACGTCTCGCATCTGCGCCGCGTGCTCCGGGGCATCCAGGGGGACCATCCGGACGGCGCCCGGATCCTGACCGCGCCGCCCGGCTACCAGCTGACCGTCGAGCCCGAGCGGATCGACGTCCATCGCGCCCGATCCCTGCTGGAGCGGGCTTCGGCGGAAGAGCCGGAGAAGGCGTCCGCGCTGCTCACCGAGGCCCTCGCGCTCTGGCAGGGGCCCGCGCTCGCCGGTGTGCCGGGGTCGGTCCGTGCGCCCGAACTGGAGGATCTGCGGCTCGCCGTCCACGGCGCCAGGGTCGACGCGGACCTCGAACTGGGCAGGCACGCGGAACTGATCGTCGAACTCAGCCCGCTCGTCCGGGCGAATCCGCTCGCCGAGCGCACGGCAGGTCAGCTGATGCGCGCGCTCTACCACGCCGGCCGCCGCGGAGACGCGCTCGAGCTCTACCGCACGGTGTCCCGGGCGACCCTGCGCACCCTCGGCGTCGAACCCGGCGCGGACCTGCGCTGGCTGCATGAACGAGTCCTCAACGACGATCTTCCGGTCAAGGTCGTCGCGGAACCGAAGGCCGAGGCGGCGCCCGTCCAGCAGCTTCCGCCCGCGGTGCCGAACCTCGCCGGGCGCGAGGCCGACCTGGCCTGGCTCGACGAACTCGCCGAGCGGGCCGAAGCGGGCGAGACCGCGGTCGGCGTGGTCACCGGAACGGCCGGGATCGGCAAGAGCAGCCTGGTGGTGTGGTGGGCGCATCGGGCAGGCCGCCGCTTCCCCGACGGCATCCTTTTCGCCTCCCTGCGGGGTTTCGACCCGCATCATCCGCCGCTGGAGCCCGCCGACCTGCTCACCCAGTTCCTGCTCGGGCTCGGCGTCCCGGCCGAGGGCGTCCCGGAACAGGTCCACGAACGCGTCGCCCTCTACCGCTCGATGATCGCCGGGCGCCGGATGCTGGTCATCCTCGACAACGCCCGGAGCGCCGAGCAGGTCCGGCCGTTGCTGCCGCCCGGTTCGCGGTCGATGACGCTGGTGACCAGCCGTTCCCGGCTCGACGGGCTCGCCGTGTCCAACGCGGCCAAACTGCGGGTGCTCGGCACCCTCGCGCCCGGCGACGCCGTCCGGCTGATCGAGGAACTCGCCGGGCCCGCCGGTTTCGACCTCAACCACGCGCTCGCCCGGCTCTGCGGCTATCTCCCGCTGGCGCTGCGGATCGCGGGTGCCCGGCTCGCCGCGAGCGCGCAGTGGTCCGCGCAGGATCTGGTCGACGAACTCGGCAACGAACGGACCAGGCTGGCCGCGCTCGACGTCGAGGGCCCGGACGACGGTGTCCGCGCGGCGTTCGACGTCTCGTTCCGAGGGCTGCCGCCGGAGGTCGCGGACACCTTCCTGCGGCTCGGCGTCGTCCAGTGCGTTTCGGCCGGTTCGCATCTGACGGCGGCGATCGGCGGGATCACCGTCGCCGAGGCGCGGCGGCATCTGCGGGTGCTCGCCGCGCACAACCTGCTCGCCGAAACCGGCCGCGATTCGTTCGTCCCGCACGATCTCGTCCGCCTGTTCCTCCGTGAGCTGGCGGAGAACGAACTCGACGAAGCCGACCGCGAAGACGTCCTGTCGCGGTCGGTGCGGTTCTATCAGGCCGTCGCCGACCGGGCCCGGCGGAAGATGCTGCGGATCGTCGACCCGCTCGACTTCACCGGGGAGCTGACCGACGCGCAGACGCCGCCGATCGGTTCCTTCGACGAGGCGCAGGACTGGTTTACCGCGGAATGGGAGAACCTGATCGAGGTACTCGAAGCCGCCCGCGCCGCCGGACGCCACGACGACGTCTGGCGGCTGGCCAGGGTCGCGCACACCTATCGCGCGGTGTACCCGCTGCTGGACGAGTGGACGCGGCTGGTCGAGATCGGGCTGGAGGCCGCCGAGCGATCCGGCGACGTCCTCGGCCGGTGCTGGATGCTGATCTCCCGCTGCGCCATCGCCCTCACCTTCGAACTGCCGCAGGGCTGCCTCGCCGACGCCGAACGCGCGCTGGAACTCGCGACCGCGATCGGCGACGACCGGCTGACGATCTCCGCGAACATCCACCTCGGCTCCGCGCTCACCTTGCTGGGGCGGCACGACGAGGCGATCAGGACGCTGCGGCGCGTGGTCGAGGAGACCGAGCGGACCGGCGATCTCGAACTGCGCGGGCAGGCGCTCAACAACTGCGCCGAGGCCGAAAAACGGGCGGGGCGGTTCATCGAGGCGATCGGGCATCAGGTCGCCTCGCTGGAGATCGACCGCACG
This sequence comes from Amycolatopsis roodepoortensis, assembly GCF_014873915.1. Taxonomy (GTDB): domain Bacteria; phylum Actinomycetota; class Actinomycetes; order Mycobacteriales; family Pseudonocardiaceae; genus Amycolatopsis; species Amycolatopsis roodepoortensis. The sequence continues at coordinate 1,571,147 of NZ_JADBEJ010000004.1, read as the reverse complement.
CTCGGGGACGAGAGCTACGTCGTCGTCTCGCTGAACAACCTGGCCGAATTGAGCCTGCGGATCGGCGAGCTCGCCGCGGCCGAGCGGTACGTGTGGGAAGCGGTGGACCTGACGATCAGCAGACGGTTCGTCCTGCAGGAGGGCGTCCTGCGGCTGACGCTGGGCAGGGTGCTGCGGGCCGGGTCGGATGTGGACGGTGCCCGCGAGCAATTCGCGCTCGCGCTGAAAATCCTCGCGGACGCCAATCCCAAGCTCGCCGCGCTGGTCCGTGCGGAATTCACGGACCTCGGCGAAAGTCCGTGAGTGATCCTTAGCGGATTCTTAGTGGCCTCGCCGCGCACGCGCGTAGGGTCCGGTTCAGTGTCGATCGAGCCCTAGGGGAGGGGCACGCGGTAGTGATCGACACTCGGGCGGGCCCTTCGCGGGTCCCGTCCGAAGAGCCGCCAGGAGCGGCTCGTGGCGGTCCGGCCGGTGGAGGTGGGGGCGATACCGGCCGGCCGCCAGGCGGCACTCCCGCGTTTCGTCCTCTGGATGCGGTCCTTGCGCGCGCGACTACCGCATTCAGAGGACGAAACGCAGGGGGTCAGCCGGTACCGGCGGTGCACAGGGCGATGGTCTGGCCCTTGTTCTCCGCCACCTTCTTGCCGTTGACCAGGATCGTGCAGGCGATCTGGTTGCTGACCGTCGAGTTCCGGGTGTCCGCGGTGACGGTGAGCAGGTAGTCGCCCGAGTTGAAGGACGCCGTGCCGCGCCATTCGTCGGTACTGGCCGGGGTCGTCTCGGTCCGCTGGTCGTTGAGCGAGCCGTACCGGATGGTCGCGCCGCCGGAAGCACTGACGACGAACTCGACGGTGTTCTTGTCCCCGGCGACCGCCGGGACGTGCAGCCCCGACTCGCCGGTCACGAAGAAACTGGTGTAGACCAGTAACCCGCCCGCGGCCAGCAGTCCGGTGATCGAAAGCGCGAGCCCCGCGATCCCCATTCCCTTCTTGTCCGCTTCGCCCTTCTTGATTTTGGTCAAACCGATCACGGAAAGAATCAATCCGATCACGGCGAGCGGCCAGGCGGCTATCCCGGCGACCGGGACGAAGGCGACCCCGAGCGCCGCCAAGCCGACCAGGAAACCCGCGATGACCACGCCGTTCTTGGGTTTGCGGTGCCGGGTTCCGTGCGCGGCGAACCCAGGGCCGTAGCGGGTGGCAGGCGGGTGCGGGAGAGGTGGATCGGTCGGCATACATGCCCTTTCGGAGGCTTCCGTCCGAAGACGTTAACCCATCGTTCGGGGCAATGGCCGAAATTGTTACCTGCCGGAAAAAGTCATCATTCAACGATGATCAAGCGGTCACCGACATTTTCTGACGAGAATTGTGGCATCGCCGAATGTCGGAAACCCGATCACTGATCGAACAGGCTGACTTCCGGGGTGATCTCCAGCAGTTCGTGCACCGGGCGGCCGCGGCGGCCGTCGATGGTCGTGGTGCGCACGACGCGCAGCCGCGCGGTCACCGGCCGGTCCAGGTTCTCCTTGATCTCGTCGAGCAGATCCGGCGCGACCGCGCCCTGGATCGTGCCGCCCGACTCGCGTTCGAGATAGAAGATCCGGCGCCGCGTGCGGACGCCGTCCAGCCTGCCGCTGACCGTCTCGTAGCCGACGGCTTCCCTCGACTCGCGCAGGCTCCCGGAAAGGATCCTCGCCTGCTCGGTGGTCATGCTGCGGGTCAGTTCGTCGCCGGACGTCGGGGTCAGTGCCATGCCGATCCCGGCGTGCTTGCTGACCGCGTTGACGATGTCGCTGACCGCGTTCCGGACGGTGTCCCGCTGCAGCAGCACCGCGTCCAGCGCGCCGTCGTCGGAACCGTTGGCGGGCAGGAAGTCGCACAGCTCCTTGACCGCGCGTTCGGACAGCGACTCGATCCCGTCGTGGATGAGGGCGTCGTCGAGCGCCGGTTCCGGGAAGCCGAAGAAGATCGCGTTGCCCGCCTGCCCGCGCTGGATCAGCGGGGCCTTCTCGCGGTCCGCGGGCTGGACGAAGGTCACCTCGCCCGACGGGTTCCGGATGATGTGCCCGATCTTCGCCGTCGCGTCCTGCAGCGCGCGGCTGATGTCGGAGAAGGTGTACGCGTCCAGATGCGACTCGCCGAGCACGGAGACGCGAAGCAGCGGCGAACGCGACGTCCGCTCGAACTTGGCGTACGCGGCCATCGCCGACGCGCGGGCGAGGTCGTCGAGCCAGGTGCCGCCGGGGATCTCGTCGGCGATACGCCGGAATTCGTTCCTCACCAGATCACTTCCGGAATTCCCCTGCCACCCGATGCCCACACTTCTTCCCAGATCTCCTCGTCGCCGGGGCGGCAGAGGAAACCGTCGAGCATGCCGCCGACGGGCTGGACCTGGTCCAGGTACATGGCGGGCTGGCCGACGATGACCCCGCGCAAGGTCAGCAGCCCGTACAGCGCCGAGCGGCCCGCGTCGTCGAGCCGTTTGAGCGCGCCCCATTCGTCCGGGATCAGCACCACGTCGAGCCCGCGCGGCGCGTGCGGGGTCCTGGCGGTCAGATCCCCGCCGATCCACGCGCGGCCGGTCGGCATGATCCGCCGGGCGACGCCGAGGTAACTGTTCAGCGCGCTGAACAGGATTTCACGGTCGTTCTGGTGCGGTGCGTCGAAGACCAGCCGCTCGTAGACGTCGGCCAGATCGGCGGGATGGCGGCCAGGAGGCAGCAGGTTGTGCGGCGTCCAATAGGGGAGCGCCAATCGGAGCCTCCTTCGTGTGCCGGAGCTCCCGATCGAAGAAACGTACCCGGCGTCCCGCTCACAGTGCGTAGCCGAATTTACCAGGCGAGTGTCAGCCGCCCTGCCCCGGCCGGTGCCCGGCGGGTGGCCAGTCCTCGTCGCTCGGCCAGACGGGTTCGGGTTCGTGGCCGCCCTCGCCGTTGCGGGCGGCCGCTTCCGGCGGCCCCGGCTGGTAGGCCCGCACCGCTTCCGGTGCCAGCTGGCCCTCGCGGTGGCCTTCGGCCTCCTGGTCGTACGGCTCGTCGTCGTCCTGCACCCGCGCGGGAGGCAGGAACTGCGTCCGTTCGGTGGAGAGCAGTTCGGGCACGGGTTCGGGATCCGGGTCGGGCTGGACCGGGACCGCGGCGCGCGCCGGCTCGTGGACCGCCGGTTCCGCGGCGGGACGCTCACGTCGTTCGCCGCGCATCAGCAGCCAGGTGACACCGCAGCCGAGGGCGAACGAGATGAGCAGCCACAGCCAGATCTGCCCGAAGAGCCAGAGCATCAGGCCATCACCTCTGTTCCGCCGTGATGTCGACGCGGCGGCCCTCGCCGCTCGCGCCGTCGGAGTTCCTGCGCTGGGTGGAGTACGCCTGGTCGCGTTTGACCCCGTTGCGCTCCAGCAACCGCTCGACCGTCAGTGCCCGGTTCAGCGCGAGCTTGCGGTCCGAACCGGTCGCGACCGACCCGGTGATCCGGAACCGCAGTTCGCGGGGCGCGTCGGTGAGCAGCTTCGCGACCTCCAGCGCGCCGCGTTCGCCGTCCGCGGTGAGGTCGGTGGTGTCCGGTTCGAAGGTGATCGGCGTGGCCGCCAGCAGCCGGTCGAGCTCGGCCTGGAAGCCCGCCTTGTCCGTCGGCTTGGCCGGCGTCGGCGCGGGGCTCGGCGGCGGGCTCGGCGCGGGCTGGCTCGGCGGCTCGCCGCTGGTCGTCACCGGGCCCGCAGGCGGGGAGGTGTCGCCGGAGATCTCGACCGTCCGGACCCCGTCGATCCGCTGGATGGCGTCCATCGCCTGCGCGGCCTTGTCCGGCGGGAAGCCGGTGAGGTTCGCGTCGCGGCCGGAGAAGCTCACCTGGCCGCCGGAGACGCCGACGTCGGCGAGCGCGTTCTTCGCGCGCGCGGTCAGCTCGGCCTCGATGTCGTCCGAGGCCGACCAGACGGTGATCGCCGTCAAGGCGAGCGTGACCAGCAGCGCTGTAGGCAGCAAGCGGCTCCAGCGTGTACCGGGCATGAAGGGACTGTAAGCCGCGTACGTCCGGTTAGCGAACCGGCTTTCCCCACGTCCGGCGCTCCCCGCGAAGTGCCGCGTACCCGGTCTGGCCTGCGACGTCGACCGCGGCCCGGACCTCGCCTCGGCCCGGACGGCGTCGGCACATGACCCTTCTGGGTGACATCGATCGATGGCCCTGATGCGCGTGAAGGCCTCCTTCCCTCGGCTGAGCCGAGGGAAGGGGGCCTTCACGCGCGGTTCAGCTCGCGTGGTGGTGGATCTCCCGCAGATCGGTGGTGGGCAGGGTGACGCCCGTCGTCTCGATCTGCTCCAGCGGGAGCAGCGGCGCGAGCTCGGGGCGCTTCGGGGACAGGCCGTCGCCCATGGACTCGCCCTTGAGCTGACGGCGGATCCACGGCAGCAGATGCGCCTTCGTCCACTCGAGGTCCGAGCGGCGCGACGTGATCCAGGTGCTCGGCTCCTCGGACGCCGGCCACGGCTCGCGCCAGTCGTCGGCGACCGGGACGCCGAGGACCTCGGCCGCGCGCAGCGCGATCCGCCGGTGGGCCTCGGGGGTGAAGTGCAGCCGGTCGTCGCTCCAGGCGCGGCGGTCGTGCAGCGGGGCCATCGCCCACATGTCGACCATCTTGGCGCCGTGCCGGTCGGCGATCGCCCACAGATGCGCGTTGTAGATGCCGACCTTCCCCCGCAGGACGTGCATCACGGACAGGTACTTGGTGTCCGGCCCGTTGAAGATGAGCACCGGGATCCCGGCCTCGCGCAGCTTGGCGACCCCCGCCTCCAGCCGCGCGGCCACGGCGTCCACGTCCGCGCCGGGCACGATGATGTCGTTGCCGCCCGCGCACAGGGTGACCAGGTCGGGCTTCACCGCGAGGGCGATCGGGAGCTGCTCTTCGAGGATCTCGTCGAGCATCTTCCCACGGAGGGCGAGGTTCGCGTACTGGAAGTCGGGCCTGCCTTCGGCGAGGATCTCCGCCAGCCTGTCCGCCCAGCCCCTGAAGCTGCCGTCGGGCAAGCTGTCGTTGAGTCCTTCGGTGAAGCTGTCACCGATCGCCACGTAGCTGTCGAATCCGTACACGTTGGGTCCCCTTCCGTCCGTGTGCCCCCGGTGGTACTTGTACACCACAACTAACAGCTGAGAGCGCCCCTGCAATCCCACCCGGCCGAAACCCGTGGTTCAGCCCGTTGACACAGTCTCTTATTTTGTCGGACGTCCATGCATCTCCATTACCGGGATGTACACTCCTGGGCTGCGTAGATTCCCCTCAAGTGGACGTAAACCGGACACCTCGTGTGGCGAACATCTCCCCGCCCGGGTGTTCCGGCTCATAGATCCGGCAGGCTGTAAGGGTGACCTCACGACCCTCGCGCGAGTCGCTCGCCCAGATCCTCGGCGGGCGGCGAGGCGCCATCGACGCGAGCATCCCGCCCGCGGCCTTCGTCCTCGGCTGGCTGATCGCCGGTCGGTCGATCGCCTGGGGCGCCGGGGTGGCCATCGGGGTGGCGGTGCTGCTCGGCGGGTACCGGGTCGCGCGCGGCGACAAGGCCCGCGCGGTAGTGGTGAGCCTCGCCGCGGTGATCGCCGCCGCGCTGATCGCCCTGCACACCGGCCGCGCCGAGGACTTCTTCCTCATCCAGCTGCTGTCCAATGTGGCCAGCGCGCTGCTGTGGGCGGCCAGCATCGTGGTCCGGTGGCCGTTGCTCGGCGTCGTGGTGGGGCTCGTCATCGGGCAGAAGACCCGATGGCGCCGTGATCCCGCGCTGCTGCGCGCCTACTCGCGGGCGAGCTGGGTGTGGGTCTTCCTCCAGTACACGCTGCGGGTCGCCGTGTACGGCTCGCTGTGGTGGAGCGGGCAGGTGGTCGCGCTCGGCATCGCGCGGACGGTGTTGTCCTGGCCGCTGGTCGCGGTGACGGTCGCCGTGAGCGGCTGGGTGCTGTACCGCACGCTGCCGCCGGAACATCCCGGTCTGCGGGTGGTGGAGGAGAACGGGGATCCCTCGGATTCCGCGCCCGATGGGCTGCCAAGGACATAAGGCGGCCCCCGGCGAGGGGGGAGGGTCCGGGGGCCGGGTCCTACGGTACCCGGAGTTCGGCCCCGGAGTCGATGGTTTGGTCTTTTCGGGCTCGGTCCGGGTGTTTTTTCAGGATGACACCGGCCGCGGGGCGCTCTCCCCGTAGGCGTCGACGGCGGCCAGCCAGGCGGCGCCGAGCACCCCGTCGGTGCTGGTCAGGACCTCGATGCCGACGAGTTCGGCACGGACCTTCGCCCCCACCGGCCCCTCCGGTGACAGCACGCCGCCCACGAGGACGACCGGCGTGTCCTCGCCGGGATCTCGGGCGGCCATGACGTTCGTCACCAGCAGGGTGGCCGCGCGGCTGGTGATCTCGTCCGCCGCGGGATCGCCTTCGCGGTAGGCGTCGCTGACGAACGGGGCGAACCTGGCGAGCCGGATCGGGGCTTCGGCGTTGGCGCTTGTGATGAGCGCGCGCCAGAGCGGTGCCCGGTCGCTCGCCGGGTCCACTGCGGACGGTCCGAGCGCCTCGGCGAGTACGGCGCGCGCGAGCGGACCGGGTTCGCTGCCGCGGCCGAGAACATCCAAAGTGGAGCGAACGGCTTCGCGGCCGAGCCAATAGGCCGAACCTTCGTCGCCGAGCAGCCAGCCGTAACCGCCGACCGTGGACACCATCCGCCTGCCGCGGATCCGGCCCGCGATCGATCCGGTGCCCGCCACGAGCACGGAACCGTCCGGCGCGGAAGTCGCCGACGCGTAGGCGACTTCGGGGTCGGGGACCGTCCGCACCGGACTGATCCCCACGTCCTTCCACGCGGCTTCGAAGATCTCCGCGATCGCCGGATCGCTCAGCTTGCTGACGCCCGCCATGCCGACGACGCACGCCGCCGTCGCGGCCGGATCGAGCCCACCGAGCGCGCCGGTGATCGCGCTCGCGATCCGCGCCGCGGCCTCGTGCGGCGGATGGGAGTTGGGATTCGCCCCGCCCGCGCGGCCCGTGCCGAGGACGGCGCCGGAGGCGTCGACGGCGATCGCTCGCGTCGACGTGCCTCCGGCGTCCACACCGATGACGTGGGTCACCGGGTCTTGGTCACCTTGAGCAGCCCGCGGGGGCTGTCCGGGTCACCGCCGCGCGCCAGCGAAAGACCGAGCGCGATCCGCTGGATCGGCAGGATCTCCAGGATCGGGGCGACCTCTTCGGCGGACGGCGCGACACCGATCCGCAACGCCGCGGGGACGTCGGCCGAAGCGGAGCCGACCGCGAGCACGTCCGCGCCGCGTTTGCCGACGGCCTCCAGGACCTCCTGCATCGCGCCCACACCGTGTCCCTGGCTCGTCACGGCGAGCACGGCGGTCTCACCGTCGACCGCGGCGACCGGACCGTGCAACAGGTCCGCGCCGCTGTACGCGCGGGCGGCGAGGTAGCTGGTTTCGGCCAGCTTCAAGGAACCTTCCAGCGCCGTGGCGTACGAGTAACCGCGGCCCGTGGTGAGCACCCGGTCGACGAAGCGGTAGCGGTCCACCGCGCGCTGCACGCCTTCTTCGGAGCCGTCGAGGGTCTGCTGTGCGAGCTCGCCCAGTTTCTCCGCGTCCTCGCCCTTGCCGCCGCGGACCGCGTCGATCAGAAGGTAAAGCGAAAGCAAGGTGGCCGAGTAGGTCTTGGTGGCGGCCACGGCCTTTTCCAGTCCCGCGCCGATGTCGACACCGAGTTCGGCGGCGGCGCGAAGCGGCGACTCCGGGGTGTTGGTGACCGAAACGGTCAGCGCTCCCTGGCGACGCGCGGTTTCGGTGACCTCGATGAGATCCGGGGAACCACCGCTTTGGCTTACTGTGATGAAGAGAACGTCCCGCAGATCGGGACGGGCGCCGTACAGAGTCGCGGTGGAGGGCGAGACGAGACCGCAGGGGAGACCGAGGAGTACTTCGATCAGGTACTTCGCATACAGGGCGGCGTGGTCGCTGGAGCCCCGGGCGGCGAGGAGTGCGAACCTGGGCGGGCGCTTGGAGATGGCTTCGGCCACCTCGGCGATTTCGGCCTGTCGCTCCACGATTCCTGCCAGAATGGCGGGTTGCTGGGAGATCTCCGCGGCCATGTGCTCGCCGGGGCGCTGTTCGGTCATCTCGTTCCCTTCCACCGGGACGTACTTCGTCCCCCGAGTAGGTCTAGACCAATGCTAGCCCGAATGGACGTTTGTGGTGAAGGGTACGTTTCCTAGCGGGGACGGTGCGCGTTCGAGTGGGAAGGCTTAGGGAGTCGGTCATGTTGGAGACAACCACCGCGAGTGAGGCGGGCGCTACGGCAGGGATGCGCGGGCAGCGCGAACCGAAGTACTGGGCGCTGAAACAGCATCTGCTCGATCTGCTCGACGCGTTGCCGCCCGGCTCGCCGATTCCGACGGAACGGGCACTGGCGGGGGAATTCACCGTTTCGCGCACCACCGTCCGGCAGGCGCTCGCCGATCTCACCGCCGAGGGCAGGCTCCACCGCGTTCAGGGCAAGGGCACCTTCGCCGCCGAGCCGAAACTCGCGCAGCGCCTGCAGTTGTCGTCCTACACCGAGGACATGCGCAAGCAGGGGCTCAAGCCGTCGTCCAAGCTGCTGGAGATCGACGAACTGCCCGTCGAGGCCGATCTGGCGAAGCTGCTCGGAATCCGTGTCGGCGCGAAGATCCTTCGCCTTCGCCGGCTCAGGCTGGCCGATTCGCAGCCGATGGCGCTGGAGACCACGCATCTCCCGCTCGGCCGCTTCCGTGGTTTGCGCAAACACGTTTCCGCAGGTGGTTCGCTGTACGCCGTGTTGAGGGAGCACTACGGCGTCGAGCTCGAAAGGGCCGAGGAAACGATCGAGACCGCCCTCGCCGGACCGCACGAGGCGGAGATGCTCGGCGCCGACGTCGGAATGCCGATGTTGCTCCTTTCGAGGCATTCCTACGCCACCGACGGAAAACCGGTCGAGTTCGCGCGCGCGATCTACCGGGGTGACCGTTACAAATTCGTCACCACGCTACTTCCCTGACGAGTCAGGTAATTCCGGGAAAGATCGCTTTCCCGGAATTCATCCCTATTTCGCGGTGGCCCGGTCCCGGCCGTCGTGATTCAGTCGTCCCATGACTGACACGGCGGCGGGGATCCGGTGGGGGACGCCGGTGGCGCGTGGCGTGCTCGCCACGACGATCGTGGGTTCGGGCATGGCGATGCTCGACGGGACGATCATCAACGTCGCGCTCCCGAGGATCGGCGACGAACTCGACGCGTCCGTCGCGGGCCTGCAATGGATCCTCGACGGCTATCTGCTCGCGCTCGCCGCGCTGATCCTCGTCGCCGGATCGCTCGGCGACCGCTACGGCCGCCGCCGCGTGTTCATCGTCGGCGTCGTCTGGTTCGGTGTCGCGTCCGGGCTGTGCGCCGCCGCGACGACCACCGAGCTGCTCGTCGTGACCCGGATCCTCCAGGGGATCGGGGGAGCTTTGCTCACGCCCGGCTCGCTGGCGATCCTCCAAGCGTCCTTCACCCATGAGGACCGGGCCCGCGCGATCGGTGCCTGGTCCGGGCTCGGCGGTATCGCGGCGGCGATCGGACCGCTGCTCGGCGGCGTCCTCGTACAGGTGTGGTCGTGGCGGCTGGCGTTCCTGATCAACCTGCCGCTCGCCGCGGTCTGCGTCCTGCTCGCCCGGCGCTACGTGCCCGAGTCCCGCGACGAGGAGGCGACCGGGCATCCCGACTTCCTCGCGGCCGCCGTCGGCGCGATCGGGCTGGCCGGGCTGACCGGCGCGCTGGTCGAGGCGCCCGGACGCGGTATCGGTGACGTCGTCGTCCTGATCGCCATCGTGCTCGGCGTCGCGGGGCTGGGGGCGTTCCTGGTGATGCAGCACCGCTCGGCAGACCCGCTGGTGCCGCCGAAACTGTTCCGCGACCGGACGTTCAGCCTCGCCAACGCGCTGACCTTCGTCGTCTACGCGGCGCTCGGCGGCGTGATGATGCTGATGGTCATGCAGCTGCAGGTGTCGCTGGGCTACTCGCCGACCGCGGCCGGGCTCGCCGGGCTGCCGATCACCGTCATCATGCTGCTGTTCTCCGGCCGGTCCGGCGCGCTCGCGCAGAAGATCGGGCCGCGCACGCAACTCGTCGCCGGCCCGATCCTGGTCGGCGTCGGCATGCTCCTGCTGATGCGCGTCGGGCCGGGGTCCTCGTACCTGGGATCGGTGCTGCCCGCCGTCGTCGTGTTCGGCGCCGGGCTGGCGACCGTCGTCGCCCCGGTGACCGCGACGGTGCTGGCTGCCGCGCCGGACCGGTACGCCGGAGTCGCCTCCGGGGTCAACAACGCGATCGCCCGTTCGGGTGGCCTGCTCGCGATCGCCGTCCTGCCCGCCGTCGCCGGGCTGTCCGGTGCCGCCTACGCCGATCCGGTGGCACTGACCGCGGGCTGGCGGACGGCGTTGCTGGTGTGCGCGGCGCTGGCGATCGGCGGCGGGCTGATCGCGCTCGGCATCCACAACGGCGTCCTCGACACACCTTCCGACGACGCCGACACCGACACCGACGAGTCACCGCACCCCGGCGAATGCCTCCATTGCGGCGTCGACTCACCCCCGACGCACGTCCACCCCGGGCGCCACACGCGTGATTGAAGGCGTAACTCACGTGATTGGAGGCGTAACTCACGAGTTACGCCTCCAATCACGCGAGTTACGCCCCTGATCACGCGAGTTACGCCAGTAGGCCGGCCAGGGTCGCTGGGTCCAGGTTGCCGCCCGAAACGACCGAGACGACCTTGCCCGGCGGTAGCGCGTCCCGGTGGGAGAGGAACGCGGCGGTCGCGGTGGCGCCGCTCGGCTCGGCGACCAGACGGGCCCGGTGCGCCAGCGTCCGGACGGCCTCCCGGATCTCCTCCTCCGAAACGGTGATGACGTCGTCGAGCACCGCCTGAAGGTGGGCGAAGGTCAGGTCCGACGGCTGGGCGCGCAGGCCGTCGGCGCTGGTGCGCGCCCGCAGCTCCATCGGCCACTCGATCCGCCTGCCCGCGCGCAGGCCCTCGGCGGTGTCGCCCGCCAGTTCCGGCTCGACGCCGATGACCTTCGCGTCCGGCAGCAGCTCCTTGATCGCCGTGCCGACGCCCGAGGCCAGCCCGCCGCCGCTGAGCGGCACGAGCACGACGCCGGCGTCCGGCAGGTCTTCGGCGATCTCCAGGCCGACGGTGCCCTGCCCGGCGATGACGTCGCGATGGTCGAACGGCGGGATCATGGTGAGCCCCCGTTCCTCGGCGACGGCGAGCGCGGAGGACTCCTGCGCGTCGATCGGGACCTCGATGACCTCTGCGCCGAGCGCCTTGGTGGCTTCGACCTTGGCGCGCGGGGCGACGTCCGGAATGAGGATCACCGCGGGAATCCCGAATCGCTTCGCCGAGTACGCGACCGCTTGCGCGTGGTTGCCGCTGGAAAACGCGACGACGCCGCGGGCGCGCCGATCCTCGGTCAGCGCGGCGATCGCGTTGTAGGCACCGCGCACCTTGAAAGCACCGATCGGCTGGAGGCTTTCCGGCTTGAGCCACAACGGCGCCCACCCTTGCTCCAGCAGCGGGGTGCGCACCGCGACGCCTTTGACACGGCTCGCCGCGTCGCGGATTTCCTCGATCGAGACCAGGTTCATACGTCCGATTATGTCAAGGAGTTGTGAGCCCTGGACAGTCCTTTTTGGACAGAGAGGGTGGCGCTCCTCACGTGCGGACAACGCGGGGAGCATCCCGTGCGCCTTACTCGTTAGGACGGGTGAGGACCGACTAGCAGCAGAACGGGATCATGACCAAGGAGACCACGGAGAAAGCCGAAAAGACGGAAAAGCAGGGCCGGATCATCCAGGTGGTCGCCGCCGCGATGGCCGCGATCACCGCGGCACTGCTGGGTTCCACGCTCGGCGTGGCCGGCACGGTGGCGGGCGCCGGGCTGGCGAGTGTGATCACGACGCTCGGCGGCGAGCTGTACCTGCGTTCGCTGCAGCGGACGAAGGACGCGGCGCTGAAGGCGCGAGTGGTGCTGACCGTTCCCGGGCGCCGCAAGGTGCTCGACCCGGCGGAGCAGGAGACCGTCCGGATCACCCAGGCCGACGACGAAGAGCCGTCCGAGCGGAAGTTCAAGCCGCGCTGGGCGGTGATCGCCGGTGTCAGCGTGGTGGCGTTCGCGGTGGCGCTCGTCGCGATCACCGGTTTCGAGGGGGCGACCGGGAAGACCTTCGGCGGCGGGACCGGGACCACCATAGGGAAGATCATCGGCGGCGGTCAGGCGCAGGATCGGCAGGAAAAGCACGACACCCCGCCTGCGACGACCCCTTCGGAGACGCGGGACGACCAGCCCGAGAAGACGCCGTCGACCACGCCGACCCCGTCGTCGACGCCGACGGCCCCCACGACCACGCAAGCGCCCCCGACGACCCAGTCCACGACGCCTTCGACCTCCCAGGCGCCTTCGACGACCGCCTCGGCCCCGCCCGCCTCGAACACCCCCGTGCCCTGACGCACGCATTTCGTCCTCTGGATGCGGTAGTTCGCGCTACCAACTACCGCGTTCAGAGGACGAAACGCGTGGGGTCAGGAGAGAGCGGAGCGGAGGGTGCGGGCGGCCGCTTCGGGGTCTTCGGCCTCGGTGATCGCGCGGACGACGACGATCCGCGACGCCCCCGCGTCCAGCACCTCGGGCAGCCGTTCGACGTCGATCCCGCCGATCGCGAACCACGGCCGCGTCGTTCCGGACGCGGCCGTCGAGCGCACCAGGTCGAGTCCCGGGGCGGACCGGCCGGGCTTCGTCGGGGTCGGCCAGCACGGGCCGGTGCAGAAGTAGTCCACGCCGGGTTCTCCGGCGGCGGCCGCGGCCTGTTCGGCCGAATGGGTGGACCGGCCGATCACCACGTCGTCCCCGAGTACACGACGCGCGAGCGACACCGGGATGTCGTCCTGGCCGAGGTGCAGCACGTGCGCGCCGACGCCGAGCGCGACGTCCGCGCGGTCGTTCACCGCCAGCAGCTTGTCGTGTTTCTCGCACGCCTCGGCCAGCACTTCCAGGGCGGCGATCTCGTGTTTCGCCTCGATCGGCGCACCGCCGGTCTTGTCCCTCAGCTGGATGATGTCGACGCCGCCCGCCAGCGCGGCGTCGGCGAATTCGGCGAGATCGCCGCGGCCGGACCGGGCGTCGGTGCAGAGGTACAGGCGGGCGTCCGCGAGCCGGGCGCGGATCAGCGAACCAGACAGGGTGGGCATGGCGGCGACGGTACTCGCGCGCTACGGTGGGGTGGTCCGCACGGGAGCCCGAGGACGGGCTGAGAGGGAGCCGCGACCGCTCCGACCGTGGAACCTGATCCGGGTCATGCCGGCGCAGGGAGCGTGCGTTCATGAGAGAACTTTCGGTTGTCGGCGGCGGGGTCATCGGCCTCTCGGTCGCTTGGCGCGCGTCCGCGCGCGGTCATCGCGTCACCGTGTACGACCCCGATCCGGGGCGCGGCGCGTCGTGGCTCGCGGGCGGCATGCTCGCGCCGGTCACGGAGGCCTGGCCCGGCGAGGAGGACGTCCTCGCGCTCGGCGAAGCGTCCCTGCGGCGCTGGCCGGATTTCGCCCGTGAGCTGGCCGAAGAGGGCGTCGACCCGGGCCTTTCGCCGCACGGCACGCTCGTCGTCGCGCTGGACAGCGCGGACGCGGGCAACCTCGAAATGCTCGCCGCGTATCTCGCCCAGCTCGGCCGCGAGGTCGAGCGGCTGACCGGCCGCGAAGCCCGCCGCGCCGAACCCGGCCTCGCCGGATCCGTCCGAAGTGGACTCCTGGTGCCCGGGGATCTGGCCGTGGACAACAGAAGGCTGTTGCGTGCGCTCGAACACGCCTGCCGAGCGCGCGGCGTCGAGTTCCGCCACGAGACGGTCACCGACCTCGAAAGCCTCGCCGGTGACGTCGTCCTCGCCGCGGGCGCCTGGACTGGACGGCTGCATCCCGCGCTCGACGGCGCCGTCCGCCCGCTCAAGGGCGAGATCCTCCGCCTCCGGCCGCGACGGGGTTGCCTGCCGCCCCCGAAACGCACCGTCCGCGCGATGGTCGAAGGCCGCCCGATCTACCTCGTCCCTCGCGACGACGGTCAGCTCGTGCTCGGCGCGACCCAGTACGAGGCCGGTTTCGACGAGACCGTCACCGTCCGAGGCGTACGTGAGCTGCTCGAAGGCGCGGAGCGCGTCCTCCCGGGCCTCACCGAATACGAACTCGTCGAGACCGCCGCCGGGCTTCGCGCGGCGAGTGTCGACACGATGCCTTTCATTGGTGAGCTGGGCGAAGGCGTCTTCGCCGCGACAGGTCACCATCGCAACGGTCTCCTGATGGCCCCGGTCACCGCGGACGCCGCGGTCGCCTGGCTGGACGGAGTGCCGTTGCCGGACGAGGTCGCGGCGGCCACGCCGTCGCGGCGAAGCGAGGAGCGGGTGTGATGGAGATCCAGGTCAACGGCCAGTGGCGCGAATTCCCCGACGGCACCACCGTCGAGGGCGTGCTGGAGGCGCTGGGCACGGCGACACAGGGCGTCGCGGTCGCGGTGGACGGCGTGGTCGTCCGGCGCGGCGAATGGCCGGAAGCGGTGGTGCGCAAGGGCGCCAGCGTCGACATCCTGACCGCTGTGCAAGGAGGCTGAAAATGGACGGCGACCACCTCGTCATCGGCGAGCACAAGCTCTCGTCGCGGTTGATCATCGGCACCGGCGGCGCGGGCAACCTCGCCGTGCTCGAACGCGCGCTGGTCGCGTCCGGGACGGAACTGACCACCGTCGCGATGCGCAAGGCCGACGCCGAAGGCGGCTCCGGCGTCCTCGAACTGCTTCGCCGCCTCGGCATCCGCCTGCTGCCCAACACCGCCGGTTGCCGGACGGCCGCCGAAGCGGTCCTCACCGCGCAGCTCGCCCGCGAAGCGCTCGAGACCGACCTCGTCAAGCTGGAGGTCCACGCCGACGACCGCACGCTGCTGCCGGATCCGTTCGAGACCCTCGAAGCGGCCGAACGGCTCGCCGCGGACGGCTTCACCGTGCTCGTGTACACGAACGACGACCCGGTGCTGGCGCTGCGGCTGGAGGAGGCGGGCTGCGCGGCGGTGATGCCGCTCGGCGCGCCCATCGGCACCGGCCTCGGCATCCGGAATCCGCACAACATCGAGCTGATCGTGTCCCGCGCGGGGGTGCCGGTGATCCTCGACGCCGGGATCGGCACGGCTTCCGACGCGGCGCTGGCGATGGAGCTCGGCTGCGACGCGGTCCTGCTTTCCACCGCCGTGACCAGGGCCGCGGACCCCGAACGGATGGCGTCGGCGATGCGGGCCGCCGTCACCGCCGGGCGGCTGGCCGCCGGCGCGGGGCGGATCCCGCAGCGGTTCTGGGCGCACGCGTCGAGCCCGCCCCGGTAACCCTTTTGTACGGTTCACGGCCTTGACGGCGAGTTCGCACCGGGAGCCCGTATGGTTGACGGCACCTTTCCGGAGGCGCACCCGCCGCCGTGTACCCAGAGGAGCCAGTGGTGACCACGTCAGCGGTCCAGGACGTTTCGGGCAGGTTGTTCCTGGCGGTGGGCAGACTGTCCCGGTCGCTGCGCCAGGCAGGTGTGCCCGGGCCGGGCCACGGCGCGATCTCGGCGCTCGCCACGCTCGTGCACTACGGCCAGCTCCGCCTGGGTGATCTCGCGGCGAAGGAAGGCGTCGCCGCGGCCACCATGTCGAGGATCGTCGCCTCGCTGGTCGAGGCGGGCTACGTCAGCCGTGAATCGGACCCGATCGACAGGCGTGCCTGGCTCGCGGAGGCCACCGAAGAGGGGGCGAGGCTGGTTTCCGGCGTCCGGTCGACCCGGGTGAACGAGCTGAGCAAACGCCTCGAACGGCTGACGCCGGAGCATCAGGCGGCGCTGGCGGCGGCTCTTCCCGCGCTCGAAGCGCTCATTGCCGACGAAGAGCGCTGACTTCCTCACGAAGAGCGCGAAGCTCGTCGAGGATCTCCTTGTTCGCCACAGCCTGGGTTTCGGCCTGCTTCGCCTCTTCCTCGCGGATGTCCTGGCGAAGCTCGTCCTCCATCCCGCTGACCACCACGGCGATGAAGAGGTTCAGCACCGCGAAGCTGGACACGAGGATGTAGACCACGAAGAACACCCAGGCCATGGGCGCTTCCTTCATGACCTCCTTGGCGATGTCCGGCCAAGCCTCACCGGTCATCACCTGGAACAGCGTGAACAGTGAAGTGCCGAGGTCGCCGAAGTTCTCCGGCGAGATCGCGCCGAACAGCTTCGTCGCCATCACGCCCGCGACGAAGATGATCAGCGCCAGCAGCGCGGCGATCGACGCCATCCCGGGGATCGCCGCGAGCAGGCCGGTGACGACCTTCCGCATCGACGGCACGACCGAGATCAGCCGCAGCACCCGCAGGACCCGCAACGCCCGCAGCACCGCGAACGGGCCGGTCGTCGGGATCACCGCGATGCCGACGACGATCAGGTCGAAGATGTTCCACGGGTCACGGAAGAACTTCCCGCGATAGGCGTAGAGCTTCGCGCCGAGTTCGAGGACGAAGATCCCGAGCGCGACGTAGTCGACCGTGTGCAGCAGTGTCCCGTGTTCCGCGACCATCCTGGTCGAGGTCTCCAGGCCGAGCGTGACGGCGTTGAAGACGATCACCGCGATGATGAAGTTCTGGAAGCGGCGGTCTTCGACGACCCTGGCCACCGTCTCGCGTCCCGTCACGGCGCAGATGGTAACCGGACGGGTGCTCAGTGCTCGGGCGCAAGCCGCCAGAACGCCGAGACCGGACCGACCTTCGCGCCCATCGGGTAGGCGTTTTCGACCGCGTGTGAAACGAACCACTTGCCGTAGCGGGCGGCCTCCACGACGGACATGCCCTTCGCGAGACCGGCCGTCAGCGCCGACGCCATCGTGTCCCCGGCGCCGTGCGTGTGCTGCGTGGCGAATCGCTCGCCCGGCAGTTCGACGAACGTGGAGCCGTCGAAGAGCACGTCGACGCATTCCGGGTCGGAGACGAGGTGGCCGCTCTTGACGAGCACGTACTTCGGCCCGAGCCGGTGCAGCACGACGGCCGCCTGGTGCATCTGCTCGCGGGTGGTCACGGTCATCCCGGTGAGCAGGCGGACCTCGTCGAGATTCGGCGTGAGGACGGTGGCGCGCGGCAGGAGCTCATCGCGCAGCGCCACCAGGCCGTCCTCGTCGAACAGCGGATGCCCGTGCATCGACGCCGCGACCGGGTCGACCACGAACGGCACCTTGCTGTCGCGGCCGATCTCGGCCTTGTCGCACGCCGCGGCGACGGCGTGGATGATCGCGGCCGAAGCGAGCATGCCGGTCTTCGCCGCGTTGACGCCCATGTCGGCCGCGACCGCCTCGATCTGCCCGGCGACGATGCCCGCCGGGATGTCGGTGCGGTCGTGCACGCCGAGCGTGTTCTGGACGGTCACGGCGGTGACCGCGACCAGGCCGTGCACGCCACAGGTGAGGAACGTGCGCAGGTCCGCCTGAAGGCCGGCGGCGCCGCCGGAGTCGGACCCCGCGATGGTCAGCGCCGACGGCGGGCTCGGGTTCTCGCTCATGGGTTCATTTTCCACGCGCGTTCTCAGACGGTCAGGACGAGCTTCCCGGTCACCCTGCCGCCTTCGCCGACTTCGTGCGCCTTCGCGACGTCTTCGAGAGGGAAGGTCTGGTCGACGTGGACGCGCAGTTCACCCTTTTCGATCAGGCCGGTCAGCGCCAGGAGACCGATTTCGTCGGGTTCGGCGAGCATCCCCGACGTCCGCACGCCGAGCTTGTCCGCCTTCGCCACGACAGCCTCGCTGGCGCCGCCGGGGACCGCGATCAGCAGGCCGCCGGGTTTCACCGCGTCGAGCCAGCGCAGGTCGCTCTGCTCGCCGACCAGGCCGAACACGACGTCCACCTCGGACGCGGTCGCGGTCTCGTCGCGGTAGTCGATCGGCTCGTCGACACCGAGTTCGCGGAGGAAGTCGTGCTTCCCGGCGCTCGCCGTGCCAAGGACGTACGCGCCGCGCGCCTTCGCCACCTGCACGGCGAGGTGCCCGACACCTCCCGCGGCGGCGTCGATCAGCACACGCTGTCCGGGCTGGACGCCGGCGATGTCCACAAGGCCCTGCCACGCGGTGAGCCCGGCGAGCGGCAGCCCGGCGGCCTGCTCGTGGGTGAGGCTCGCGGGTTTGCGTACGAACTGGCGGGCGGGCGCCGTCACGTACTCGCCGTAGCCGCCGGCCTGCCGCGGGAACCACGGGAAGCCGAGGACCTCGTCGCCGACGGCGAACCGCGTGGTGCCGACACCGAGCTCCTCCACCACCCCGGAGACGTCCCAGCCGAGGACGAACGGCGGCTCGCCCATGAAGACGCCGTAGGCCCGGGTCTTCCAGTCGACCGGGTTGATCCCGGCCGCGCGCACGCGCACGAGCACCTCCGTCGGGGCGGGGGACGGCCGATCGGTTTCGGTCACCTCCAGCACTTCCGGGCCACCAAGCCGCTGCTGGGTCACGACGCGCATCGAAAGCTCCTTCGTTGTTGGTGCTTCCCATGCTCGGCCGCTTGGTCTCTTTTCGCTAGAAGGCACTTAAAGGTAAACTAGGTACCTGATGGAAACCACCTGTGAAGTGCCGGAATCCCCGTGGGACATCTACCTGCGGAACTGCCCGTGCCGAGACGTCCTCGATCTGCTCGCCAACAAGTGGACCGCGCTCGTGCTCGGCGCGCTGTCGCGGCGGCCGCACCGGTTCGGTGAGCTGCGCCGCGCCGTCGGCGGGATCAGCCAGAAGATGCTGACCCAGAACCTGCGCGCCTTCGAACGCGACGGCCTGGTCACGCGCACGGTCTTCCCGACCACGCCGCCGACCGTCGAGTACGCGCTGACCGAACGCGGCGCGAGCGCGGGCACGCTGCTCATGGCGGTCAGCGAATGGTCGGTCGCCAACTTCGACGGGATCCTCGAATCGCGGCAGGAGTACGACTCGCGGGTGATGGAGCCCGTCGGCTGAAGTCCTCCGCGGCGGCACGCGGACTTCATCGGGAAGACAGTTCGGCGCACTAACTTGACGAACAATTGGTTCGAACAAGTTACCTGGAGGCTTTCGTGCGCAGAACGCTTTCCCTCCTGTCCGCCTTGGTGGCCGTCGCCGGGCTGACGTCCGGTGTCGCCGTCGCCGCGGCCAAGACGCCGAAGGTGCTGGTCATCGGCCTGGATGGCGCCCGTTTCGACAAGCTGATGGCCGCCGACACCCCGAACGTCCACGCGCTGGTGAACCGCGGCTACGCCTCGCGCAGCTCGCTGTACGGCAGCGGGATGGCGCCGACGGTGAGCGGTCCCGGCTGGTCCACCATCCTCACCGGTGTCTGGCCGGACAAGCACAAGGTGAAGGACAACTCCTTCTCTGGCAACGATCTCGCTTCGCATCCGAGCTGGCTCGCCCGCGCCGAAACCGCGAACCCGGCGCTCGACACCTACGCGGCGGTCGACTGGACGCCGATCGGCGACCGGATCCTGCGCACCGGCCAAGACCGCAAGTTCGTCCTGAACGGCGACAGTGCCGGCTACGAGAAGACAGACGAGCAGGTCGCCGTCGACGCGGAGAAGCATCTCAAGCAGGACAAGGCCGACGCGTCGTTCGTCTACTTCGGACAGACGGACATCGCGGGTCACGACCACGGCGCGGACTCCCCGGAGTACGAAGCCAGCCTGCGCACCGACGACGCGTTGATCGGCCGTCTGCTCGCCGCCGTCGACGCGCGCGCGAACCGCGCGAACGAGGACTGGCTGATCATGATCTCCTCGGACCACGGCCACACGCCGTCGGGCGGGCACGGTGGTGACACGCCCGAGGAACGGATGACGTTCGTGATCGCCGCCGGTGGCGCGGTTCCGGCCGGAACCCCCGCGGTGGCACCGAAGATCGTGGATATCGCGCCGACGGTGCTGCGGCACCTCGGCATCGCGGCTCCGGCTGTCTACGACGGTTACGCGCTCGGCGCCGCGCCTTCGGACGTCTTCGACTCGGCCGTTTTGAAGGCGCGGCAGGACGAAACCGGTGTCCCCACGGGCGTCCTCGGTTGGACGCACGACGCGCCCGGTGGCTGGAGCGTGCGCAACGCGTCCGGCATGCCCGCCGGGGTGACTGAGTGGCAGGGCTGGTCGTTCACCACCGACGACTTCTGGACTCGCACCGCCCCTGGTCAGCAGCGCGAGGCGAACGCCCGCGCGCGTGGCGTGTTCGCCGTCGCGGATCCGGACGAGTGGGACGACAAGGGCTCGCCCTCGTCGCGTGGCACCTTCGACTCTTCCCTGGTGTCGCCTTCGCTCGACGTCACCGGAAAGTCCACTGTGGATGTCTCGTTCGTGTCGCACTACCGGCAGGACGGTACGCAGCGGGGTGCGCTGACGGCGTCGTTCGATGGTGGCCCGGAGCAGAACGTGCTGGCTTACGGGCCGGAGTCGGGTACGGCGAACAAGGGCGGTGACGTGCTTTCGGTGCCGACGGCGGCTTCGGTCAAGGTGCCCGCCGGGGCTCGGTCGGTGAAGCTGACCTGGCGGCTCTACGCGGCGGGGAACAACTGGTACTGGGCGGTGGACGCTCCTCGGTTGAGCGCCCGCTAGGGTCTCGTGAGTGGTAAGGACGGTTCTAACCGTCCTTACCACTCACGAGCCCCAACGCCTTACCGCAGCTTCCAGAACGGCGACACGGGACCCACCCCGGCCCCCAGCGGATACGACTCCGCGACGCAGCGCTCGATGAACCGTTTCCCCTCGGCGACGGCCGTCGGCACGTCCGCCCCCTTCGCCAGCGAAGACGTGATCGCCGAAGCCATCGTGTCCCCGCCGCCGTGGGTGTTCCTGGTGTCGAAACGCGGGCCACTCAGCTCGACCCAGGATTCGCCGTCGGACAACAGGTCCACGCAGTCCTGAGCGGCGTCGAGATGCCCGCCCTTCACCAGCACCCATTCCGAACCGAACTCCAGCAACGCCTCCGCCGCCTCGCGCTGGGTCGACGGCCCGGTCACGTCCACGCCGGTCAGCAGCCGGACCTCGTCCAGATTCGGCGTGATCAGCGTGGCCCGTGGGAAAAGCTCGGTGCGGATCGCCTCAAGCGCCTCCTCGCGCAGCAACGCGTGCCCGGTCATCGAAGCGGCGACCGGGTCGACGACGAACGGCGTGTCCGATGAACGTCCGATGTGGACCTCGTCGAGCGTCTTCGCGACCGCGTTGATGATCTCGGCCGTCGCGAGCATGCCCGTCTTCGCCGCGTCGACGCCCATGTCCGTGGCGACGGCCTTGATCTGGCCGGTGACGACGTCGACCGGGATCTCGGTGAAACCCTGCACACCCAGCGAGTTCTGCACGGTAACCGCGGTGAGCGCGACCATCCCGTGCACCCCGTTGGCGAAGAAGGTGCGCAGATCGGCCTGGATGCCCGCACCACCACCGGAATCCGATCCGGCGATGGTGAGGGCCGTCCTGGGTGGGGCTGTCACTGATTGACCACCGGCAGGTAGACCTTGTTGCCCTGCTCGGCGAACTCGTTCGACTTCTCCTCCATGCCTGCCTCGATGGCCTCCACAGTGGACAGTCCGTGCTCCTCGGCGTACTTGCGGACGTCCTGGGTGATGCGCATCGAGCAGAACTTCGGCCCGCACATCGAGCAGAAGTGCGCCGTCTTCGCCGGTTCCGCGGGCAGCGTCTCGTCGTGGTACGCGCGGGCGGTGTCGGGGTCCAGCGACAGGTTGAACTGGTCGTTCCAGCGGAATTCGAAGCGGGCCTTGGAAAGCTCGTCGTCCCACTCCTGCGCGTACTGGTGCCCCTTGGCGAGGTCGGCGGCGTGCGCGGCGATCTTGTAGGTGATGACGCCGGTCTTGACGTCGTCGCGGTTCGGCAGGCCGAGGTGTTCCTTCGGCGTGACGTAGCAGAGCATCGCCGTGCCGTACCAGCCGATCTGCGCCGCGCCGATGGCCGAGGTGATGTGGTCGTACGCCGGCGCGATGTCGGTCGCGAGCGGGCCGAGGGTGTAGAACGGCGCCTCGCCGGTCAGCTTCTCCTCGAGTTCGACGTTCTCCTTGATCTTGTGCATCGGCACGTGGCCGGGGCCCTCGATCATCACCTGGACGTCGTGCTCGCGGGCGATATGCGTGAGCTCGCCCAGGGTCTCCAGTTCGGCGAACTGCGCGCGGTCGTTGGCGTCGGCGATCGAGCCGGGCCGCAGGCCGTCACCGAGCGAGAACGTGACGTCGTACTCGCGCAGGATCTCGCAGAGTTCGGCGAAATTGGTGTACAGGAACGATTCCTTGTGGTGCGCGAGACACCAGGCCGCCATGATCGAGCCGCCGCGCGAGACGATGCCGGTGACGCGGCGCGCGGTCAGCGGGATGTAGCGCAGCAGCACCCCGGCGTGCACGGTGACGTAGTCGACGCCCTGCTCGCACTGCTCGATGATGGTGTCGCGGTAGACCTCCCACGACAGCTTTTCCGGCTCCCCGTTGACCTTTTCCAGCGCCTGGTAGATCGGCACGGTGCCGACCGGCACCGGCGAGTTGCGGATGATCCACTCGCGCGTCTCGTGGATCCGCTTGCCGGTGGAGAGATCCATGATCGTGTCGGCGCCCCAGCGGGTGGCCCACACCATCTTGTCGACCTCTTCCTCCACGGAGGACCAGACGGCCGAGTTGCCCATGTTGGCGTTGATCTTCACCAGGAAGTTCTTGCCGATGATCATCGGCTCGGTCTCCGGGTGCTTGCGGTTGGCGGGGATCACCGCGCGGCCGCGCGCGACCTCGTCCCGCACGAATTCCGGCGAGCAGCGCTCGCGTGCCGCGACGTACTCCATCTCGCGGGTGATGACGCCCTGTTTCGCCCAGCCGAGCTGGGTGTTGTGCTCACGACCGTCGGCCCAGCCGGCGCGCAGCCGATGGAGTCCACTGTGGACATCGATCTGCGCGTCGTCGTCGGTGTACGGGCCGGAGGTGTCGTAAACGTCGAAATGCTCGCCGTTCGAAAGGTCGATCCGCCGCGCGGGGACCCGGAGGCCGGATTCCGTCTGGTGATAGACCTTGCGGGAACCGGTGATCGGCCCGGTGGTCACGGTCGGCGTGATGCCCTGGGCATTCTCAAGCGTCGTCAACGACGTTCACTCCCTACGCCGGCATTACCCGGTCAGGTTCATGCGGTCGGCGGCGCCGGGTCCCCTAGAAAGACTCCAGCCGCCCTCTCAGCCCGCCATGGCGCGAGCTCCCGCGGTTGTTTGGTTGTGCCCCGACCATGCCACGCCGGGGCTCGGACAATCAACCCTCCAAGGCGACGGTCACTCCGAAGCCGACCAGAACGCCGCCGGACGTGCGCTCCAGCCACAGCTTGACGCGGTCGCGCCGCAGCCACTCACCCAGGCGTGTGACCAGCAAGGCGAGCGACGAGTACCAGACGATGTCGACGGCGATCCACACCGCGACGCACAGCAGCAGCGACCACGGCCCGCCGTCGGCGGGAACGAACTGGGGGAGGAACGAGATCGCGAACACGCCCGCCTTGGGGTTGCTCACGTTGATCAGGAAGCCGGAGCGGAAGCCGCGCCCGGCGGGTTCGGCGACCTCGCCGTCGCGCTTGCGGAAGAAGAGCGCCTTGACGCCGAGGTAGACCAGGAAGACCGCGCCCGCGATACGCAAGACGTCGTAGGCGACCTGTGAGGCGATGAGGAGCGCGGTGAGACCGAACACCGCGGCGAGTCCCCAGAACGCGACACCCGCCTCGATCCCCGCGACGGTGGCGAACGCGTTCCGGCGCGAGCCCTTCGCCGACTGCTTGATCAGCATCACCGTCGCCGGGCCGGGGACCATCGCCATGAGGAACGCGGCGGGGATGAACGCCAGCAGGTTCGGCATTCCCCGATCGTCGGGGACGGGGGCCGCCGTGAGCAACGCGATTTCCGGGCCGACATGTCGACAGCGTTAGCGGTTCACCGGTTTGGAGCATGTGCGCGCGGAGGATTCACGACAGAATCCCGGAGGTTCTGCACCGTTACAGAAGTCTGGGGTGGATATGCGAAAACTCGTGCTCCCGGCACTGGCAGGCGTGCTGATCGCGGGGCTGGTCCCGGCGGTGGCCGCGGCACAGGGCGGTGAGGCGCCCGGAGCGCCCGGCGCCCATCCGAGCTGGCTCCCGGCGGACAAGACCGGCTTCGGCACCGCCCGCGAACGGGCGAGCAACGTCTGGTTCACCCTTCAAGGTGGCCGGATGTCCGAGGTCTACTACCCGGATCTCTCCACGCCGAGCGTCCGGGCGCTCGACCTCGTCGTCACCGACGGGACGAGCTTCGCCACCGTCGATTCCTCGGCGAAGGCACAGCAGGTGCGCCGCACCGGCGGCCTCACCTACGAACAGACGATCACCGACGACCAGCGTCGCTGGAAGCTCCGCAAGACCTACGTCACCGACCCGGCGCGCACGAGCGTGCTGATCGACGTCGACTTCGTTTCGCTGACCGGCCGCCCCTACCAGGTGTACGCGGTCGCGGATCCCGATCTCACGAACGAAGGATCCGACGACTCCGCACGCACCGACGGGGTGAACGCGGTCGCGTCCGACGCGAAGACCTCGGCCGCGCTGGCGGCGGAACCGGCGTTCTCGCGTACTTCCGTGGGTTACGCGGGCACCTCCGACGGCATCACGCAGCTGACGAAATCCTTCGCTCTCAAGGATTACGGGACCGCGGCCAAGGGCAACGTGCTGATCACCGGGCAGACCTCCGCCGACGGCGTCCGCTCGCGTGACTTCACGCTTTCACTCGGCATGGGCGCGAAGGACTCCGACGCGCTCGCCAACGCCAAAGCCTCACTGCGGCGCGGTTTCGCCGACGCCGCCCGCTTGTACGACCGCGGTTGGAAGCAATACCTCCACCGGCTGAAGGACGCGCCGTCGTCGCTCAAGACCGAGCGGGAACGGGACCTCTACCAGGCGTCCGTGCTCATGCTCGCGGCGAGCGAGGACAAGATCCACCAGGGCGCGCTCATCGCGTCGCCGAGTATGCCGTGGCGGTTCGGGAACAACGACCCGGAATGGTCGCCGTCGGGCACCTATCACCTGGTCTGGCTGCGGGACCTCTACCAGATCGCGACCGGCCTGCTCGCCGCCGGCGACCGCGACGCCGCGAACCGGTCGATCGACTACATGTTCGGGACGCAGCAGCTGCCGGACGGGCATCTGCCGCAGAACAGCCACGTCGACGGCACGCCGTACTGGACGTCCATCCAGCTCGACGAAACCGCCCTGCCGATCGTGCTCGCCCAGCAGCTCGGCCGCACCGACGCCAAGACCTGGACGGGGGTGCGCAAGGCGGCGGAATTCCTGTTGTCCTACAAGGCGGACAACGGGCACGCGTCGCCGTACAGCCAGCAGGAACGCTGGGAGGAACAGGACGGCTACTCGCCTTCGACGATCGCCGCGGTGATCGCCGGGCTGGTCTGCGCGGCCGACATCGCCAAGGCGAACGGCGCCGCCGCCGACGCGAAGCGCTACCTCGACACCGCCGACGCGTTCAAAGCGAAGCTCGCCCAGTGGACGGTGACCACGATCGGTCCGCTGTCGAAGGACCCGTACTTCGTCCGGCTGACCAAGGACGGCAACGCGAACAACGGCACGAAGTACAACCTTGGCAACTCCAGCGTGACCATGGACCAGCGTGCCGTGACCGACGCCGGATTCCTCGAACTGGTGAGGCTGGGCATCTACCGCGCCGACGATCCGGTGATCCGCAACAGCGTCAAAGTCACCGACGCCGACATCGCCTTCACCACCCCGACGGGTCAGTTCTGGCACCGGTACACGAAGGACGGCTACGGCGAGAAGGCCGACGGGTCACCGTGGGACTACACGTTCCCGGCGGAAAGCCGGACCACCTTCGGGCGACTGTGGCCGCTGCTGGCGGGTGAACGCGGCGAGTACGACCTCGCCAATGGTGACCGGCGTACGGCCGCGAAGCGCCTTCGCGACCTCGGGCGCGTCAGTAGTTCGGGGGACACCATGCCGGAGCAGGTCTGGGACGAGAACGCGCCTTCGGGGCAGCCGGGCTTCCCAACCGGCACTCCGACCGCGTCCGCGACGCCGCTGGCCTGGACGCACGCCCAGTACCTCCGGCTCGCGTGGTCGGTGGAGGCGGGGAAGGTGATCGAACAGCCGCGGGTCGTGCGGTGCCACTTCCTGGGCTGCTGACTCTCACGTCTCGTGAGTGGTAAGGACGGTTAGAACCGTCCTTACCACTCACGAGGTCAGTCGTCCGAGGGCTGAGCCTCCGGCAACCACGAATTGCCCGGAACGCCCCATTTGTTCGCCTTGAGCATCTTCTTCGCCGCGCGGGCGTGCCGCCCGACCAGCCGGTCGAGGTAGATGAAGCCGTCCAGGTGATCGGTCTCGTGCTGCAGGCAGCGCGCGAAGTAACCGGTTCCTTCGACCTCGATCGGATTGCCGTCGACGTCGAAGCCGGTCACCTTCGCCCACGAAGCGCGGCCGGTCGGGTACGACTCGCCGGGCGCCGAGAGGCAGCCTTCCCAGTCGTCGTCCGGATCCGGCATCGTCTCCGGGATCTCCGACGTCTCGAGCTTCGGGTTCACCACGACGCCCTTGTGGCGCGTGCCCTCGTCGTCGGGGCAGTCGTAGACGAACACGCGCAGGTCGAGGCCGATCTGGTTGGCCGCGAGGCCCACCCCTTCGGCGGCGTACATGGTCTCGAACATGTCGTCGATGAGCGTGCGCAGCTTGTCGTCGAACTCGGTGATCTCCCGAGTCGGGTTGTGCAGCACGGGCTCGCCGGCGATCACGATGGGATGGACGGTCACGCGCGCAGTTTAGTCGGACCCTTCTGGTACACCCTTACCCATGACGCGCCGACGTCGTTACCGAGGCCGGGCGCCGCATCCGTGGTCTAATGGCGCCGCGGAATGACAAGCCTGTGGTTTCACGCCCGCCGAGCACTGACCTGATTGCGAGGAGTCGGATGGACGCCGCGGAGTCGATGGCTGAGCCCGACCAGCCGTCCCCGTCGGAGACCGTGAACGGCCTCAGCGAGCGCGAGCTCGACATGCTCGCGTTCGAACGTCAGTGGTGGAAATACGCCGGCGCGAAGGAACAGGCCATCCGCGAACGCTTCTCTATGTCGTCGACGCGCTACTACCAGCTGCTGAACCGGCTGCTCGAGAAGACCGAAGCCATGCAGGCCGATCCGATGCTGGTGAAGCGCCTGCGAAAGACGCGAGCGGCCCGGCAGCGCAATCGCGCGGCCCGGCGACTGGGGATCGATCTCTCATGAGTCTGTTTTCGGGTCTGTCCCGGCCGATGAAGGCCGCCGGACTGGCCTTGGTCGGTGTCGCCGTGATCGCCGCCGTGATCGGCGGTATCACCCTGACCAGTGATGGCGGTGATTCGGACACCGCGACTCCGCCCGGCAGCACGCCCACCACCTCGGACGGCGCGACGCAGCCTTCGTCTCCGGCGCCGGGTTCGCCCTCCGCCAGCACGCCGCCCGCGTCGTCGGCGCCGCCGTCGAGCGCGCCCGCGAGTTCCGCGCCGCCGGCGAGCCAGCCTGGGCAGACGGGTCAGCCAGGCCAGCCCGGTCCGGGTCAGCCCGGCGGTGATCAGCAGGCGTCGCACAAGTGGGTGACGGTGCGCGTCTACAACAACAGCACGATCCAGGGGCTCGCCGAGCAGGCCGCGAAGGACTTCCGCGCCTCGGGCTGGAACGTCTCCGAGGTCAAGGGCTATCCGGGCAGGCTCCCCGAGACCGTGGCCTACTACCGGCCGGGCACCGACGAGGAAGCCGCCGCGAAGGCGCTGGCGCTGGAGTTCGGTTTCCGCGCCGAGCCCCGGTTCAAGGAGATCGAGAACATCGGCCCCGGCGTGATCGTCATCCTCACCAAGGACTACAAGACCAACGACAAGGACGGCTCCTAGCCGGATCCGTGAAAAGGCCCGCTTCCTCGCGAGGAAGCGGGCCTTTTCACGTCCTTCAGACCTGGGTCTGCGCGTAGGCCTCCAGCGCCGCGAGCTGGGCCGGGTCGAGCGACGGGCGCACGGCCTGCGCCGCCTTCGTCAGATGCTCGGCGGTGACCTCCTTGGCCTCCAGCGACTCGCGCATCGCGGTCAGCGCGGCCTCGCGGATCAGCGCCGCGCAGTCCGCCGCCGAATAACCGTCCAAAGTGGCCGCATACGCCGCGAGGTCCACATCGGACGCGAGCGGCGTGTTCTTGGCGCTGGCGGCCAGGATCGCCTCGCGGGCGTGCGCGTCCGGCGGCGGGACGTAGACGCGGCGCTCCAGCCGTCCCGGCCGCAGCAGGGCCGGGTCGACCAGCTCCGGCCGGTTCGTCGCACCGAGGACGACGACCTCGCGCATCGGCTCGACACCGTCCAATTCGGTCAGCAGGGCCGCGACGACGCGGTCCGACACGCCGGAGTCCGAAGACTGGCCGCGGCGCGGGGCGAGCGCGTCGATCTCGTCGAGGAAGATCAGCGACGGCGCGGCCTCGGCGGCGCGGCGGAAGAGTTCCCGCACGGCGCGCTCTGACTCGCCGACCCATTTGTCCATCAGTTCGGCGCCCTTGACCGCGAAGACGTTCAGCGCGCCGGTGCCCGCGAGCGCGCGGACCAGGAACGTCTTGCCGCCGCCGGGCGGCCCGTACAGGAGCACGCCGCGTGGCGGGTCGACGCCGAGGCGGGCGAACGAGTCCGGGTAGCGCAGCGGCCACAGCACCGCCTCGGTGAGCGACTGCTTGACGTCGGTCATGTTGCCGACGTCGTCCAGGGTCAGCCCGCCGGTGGCCAGATTGTCCGAAGTGGACATCGAAATGGGACGGACGGTGGTCAGCGCGTCGAGCAGGTCCTGCTGGGAGATCCGCGGTTCGTCGGCCTCGCGTTGGCGCAGCGCGGCGCGGAGGGCGGCGTCGCGGCGGAGCGCGATGAGGTCCGCGGCCACGAAGCCGGGGGTGCGCTCGGCGATCGGGCCGACGTCGACGCCGGACTCCAGCGGGGCTTCGCGCAGGAGCACGCGCAGCAGTTCCGTGCGGGTCTTCGAGTCCGGGAGCGGCAGGCCGAGTTCGCGGTCGAGCAGGTCGGCGGCGCGCAGCCGCGGATCGGTGGACTCCGCCCGCCCGGTGGTGGCGACGACGGCGAAACCCTTGTTGCGCAAGGCTTTGCGCAGATCGTCGAGGACCACCGTCGCGAGCGGCGGCGGCTGCGACGCGGGCAGCAGCGCGTCGATGTCGGTGATCAGCAGGACAGCGGGGTCTTCGTCGCGGGTGGCCTGCTCGATCGCCTCACGCAGGCGCGCCGCGGCGACGTTCGGTTCGAGGACGGCGATGTTCGGCGCCGCGAGCGACACCACCCGCACCTTCTCGGCCTGCGCCACGGCGCGGACCAGCGTCGCCTTCCCGACGCCTTCCGGCCCGGACAACAGGACCCCGAGATGCGCCGAGGTGCCGAGTTTCGCCAGCAGCTCCGGGCGCTGGAAGGCCAGATCGAACCATTCGGCGAGCTTGCGCGCGGCCGCTTCGGAACCGGCGAGGTCCGACAACGGCGGCACGGTTTCCTCGGCCGCCTCGTCGATCCGCTCGTCTTCGACGATCTCGGCGTCGATGAAGTCTTCGTGGGGGGTGGAGGGCGTGCTGCGCACCAGCGTCGTCCCGGCGCGGGCCGGGGCGGCGGCGGGCGCGGCCTCGCCGGTGCGGGCGCCGTCCCGCCAGCTGACCACAGTGGACGGTCCGACGGCGACCGGCCCCGACGGCTCGGTGGCGGTGACGGTGAGCAGCTCGTTGGTCCACGTCATCCCGATGGCGCGGGAGAGCTGGCCGCGGACAGCGGAGACGTCCGAGCCCGGCGCGGGCGCGAGATCCTGGGGGAGCAGGGAAACGGCGTCGCCGACGGTCAGGACCTTGCCGATCAGGGCGAGCCGCAGGGTGTGCGGGGAGAGCGACACGCTCGCGATACGCGAACCCGCCACGGTGACCGTCTTCGCGGCCGACACCTCCGCCGGCGCGACGACGACCTCCGACCCCTCGGTCACGCCGAGGTTCGACATGGTGACGTCGTCGAGGAGGATCACCCCCGGGATCCCCTCCGCGTCGGACGGGGCGGCCAGCGCCGAGCTGACGCGCGCGCCGGTGACGCGGACGGCGTCCCAGGCCATCAGGCCGAGCGCGTCGAGGACTTCGGGGTGCAGCCGGACGACGCCGCGGCGGGAGTCCAGTGCGGACGGGGTGTGCCGGACGGTCAGCGTGATCTGAGGTGCGCTCACCCCGTCACCCTATCTACGCGGACCGTGCCCAGCGGTCGAAGGACAGGATCTCCCCGGCGGGTCGCCGGGCGGCTGGCGAGAAGTCACGCTGGGTCGTGTAGGCGACGGCGAGCAGGCTGATCTGGGTCACGTCGGCGGGGATCCCGAGCAGTTCCGCGACCTCCGCCTCGCGCGCGGGCAGGTGATACGCGCACATCGAGCTGCCGAGCCCTTTCGACCGCAGCGCGAGCTGGAAGCTCCAGATCGCCGGGTACACCGAGCCGTAGTACCCGTTCTGGATCACGGGATCCTCCGGCGGGCGGCCGATCATGCACGGGATCGCGAGGGCCGGGACGCGGCCGAGGTTGCCGACGAGATGGCGGGCCGACCGCATGACGGCCTCGCTCGCCAAGTGCCCGTACTTCGCCATGGTCGGGATCGCCTCGGCGCGGACGATCTCCGCGACCTTCGCGCGCAGTTCCGGGTCGCGGACGATCACCCAGCGCTGGGCGTCGAGCAGCATCCCCGCGGCAGGCGCCTGTTGCGCGACGCGAACGCAGTCTTCGAGCAGTCCTTCGTCGACCGGCCGGTCCAGGTCGAGCTTGCGGCGGACCGAGCGGGTGGTGGTGAGCAGCGTTTCGGTGTCCATGGCGTCCCTCCAGGTTACTTACGGCGTAAGCATACGATGTAAGTACTTACGGCGTAAGGGGGTGCCGGTAAACTGGGACACATGGCGCTGAGCAGGGAGAAGGTGCTCGACGCCGCGTTGCGGCTGGCGGGCGAGCAGGGGCTGGCCGGGCTGTCGATGCGGAAGCTGGCCGCCGACGTCGGCGTGGAGGCGATGTCGCTCTACAACCACGTCGCGAACAAGGGTGATCTGCTCGACGGGCTGACCGCGCGGGTCTTCGAGAGTGTGCCGCTGCCCGAACCCGGACCGTGGGACGAGCGGCTGCGGGCGCTGACCCATGGCCTGTACGCGGCCTTTTCGCGGCATCCGGTGGTGGTGCGGGCGCTCGCGACCGACGCGGCGAATCCGCGCTCGGCGGGCGCGCTGAAATTCATCGACGCGATGTTCTCGGCGTTGCTGGACGCCGGGCTCGACGAACGGGGCGCCGCTCGGGGTTATCGATCGCTGATCGGACTGGTGTTCGGCGCCGTGCTGACCGAGACGGTGGGGCTTTCCGGCGTTCCGGACCCGTCGGATCTGGAGCGGGCCGAGCCGGTGGTGGCGTGGTTCCAGCGGTCCGTGACCGCGGACGGGCTGCCCTCACTGCACCGGGCGCTGCCGTCGCTGCTGGACGGCGACTGCCTGCAGGACTTCGAATTCCAACTGGACCTGCTGATCGGCGGCCTGCGCGCTTCGGTGCGGTGACCTTCGGTGGCTCCCTGGTGCGTCGCGAAAGCCACTTTCGGGACATCCAGCGTCCCGAAAGTGGCTTTCGCGACACCCTCCGCACCCAGCGATCCCCAAGTTGTCCACAGCCTCACCCACTTGTGGACAACTACAGCCTCCGGCCCCCGTTTCCCCCGGTCCCGTCGGACAACCTCGGTACGCTGGGCGCGGGGCCGTCCCCCAGGGACGGGCGGGGGGTGGGGTAGCGCGGATCAGCGCTTTCGCAGGCCGATCCGGCGCCACGAGCGGCGTCGCGGGCCCCGGCCGTTGTCCCGGTCCTTGTCGGTGCTGATGGTGCGCGGAGTCCGCGCGACGTGCTGTTCGCCCCGCTGGAGCCGGACCCGCTGAGCGGCGCCGGCCACCACCCGCCGCAGCGGCGGACGCAGGCCGAGACGCCGGCGGCTCGAACGCCGCCGGATCGCGCGCCGTTCCCGCGGCGGCGCCATCCACGCCTCCGGGTGGTTCGCCAGCCACCGTTGCCGGTACACCGAGTACGGGATGTGCGCCAGGTACAGGATCAGCGCGATCGCCAGCGCCACCAGCGGGAACTGGATGATCGCGGCGGCCAGCAGCCCCACCCCGACCAGCAGCGGCGCGATCGCCTTGGGCGGCGCCTTCACCGTCTTCAGTGACAGCGTCGGGATCCGGCTGATCAGCAACGCGGCCACGGCGATCGTCCACACCCACACCACGTACTGGTGCGACCACCAGCCCTCCCCGAACTGCAGCTCCAGGATCAGCGGCAGCATCGCCAGCAGACCACCGGCGGGCGCGGGCACACCGACGAAGAACTCGCCCGCGTACGGCGGCTGCTCGGTGTCCTCGATCAGCGTGTTGAACCGCGCCAGCCGCAGGATCATGCACACCGCGAAGATCAGCGACGCCACCCAGCCGATCCGCTCGCCCTCCGCGTGCCAGACGTACAGCACCAGCGCGGGCGCGACACCGAACGAGATCCCGTCCGACAGCGAGTCGAGCTCCTGCCCCATCTTCGACGTCGCGTCCAGCAGCCGCGCGATCCGGCCGTCGAGACTGTCGAGCACCGCGGCGATCCCGATCGACGCGATCGCCATCGGATAGTTGCCGATCAGCGCGAACTGCACCGACGACAGACCGGCGCACAGGGCGAGCACCGTGATGGCGTTCGGCAGCAGCCGCACGCCGGGAGTGGTCACGCGGACCATGGATCAGCCTTCCGGGTGCGGCGCCGTGGGCAGCTCGGCGATCGGCGTCTCGCCGCCGATCGTGCGCTGGCCCTTCGAGACGAGGACCTTGCTGCCCGGCGGCAGGTACAGGTCGACTCGCGAGCCGAAGCGGATGATGCCGTACGTCGCGCCGACGCCGACCTTGTCACCCTCGCGGATCTCACAGAGGATGCGCCGGGCCACCAGGCCCGCGATCTGCACCACGACGAGCTCGTGACCGTCGTCGGTGCGCATGAGCACGGAGTTGCGCTCGTTGTCCTCGCTCGCCTTGTCCAGGTCCGCGGACAGGAACTTCCCTGGCCGGTACGCGACCCGCTCGATCACGCCCGACGCCGGGACCCGCTGGACGTGCACGTCGAACACCGACAGGAACACGCTCACCCGCATCCGCGGTTCGGCGGGCAGCCCCAGCTCGGGCGGCGGCACGGCCTCCTCGATCAACGAGACCAGACCGTCCGCCGACGCGACCGCGAGGCCGGACTGGGCGGGCGGGACGCGCTTCGGCTCACGGAAGAACGCGGCCGTGGCGGCCGTCGCGAGCGCGCCGACGACGCCGAGGCGCTTGGAGAACCTCCGCAGCACCAGCGTCGCGGCGAGACCGCCGAACACGAACGGCCTGCCGGCCGGGTGCATCGGCGGGACGGTCTCGCGGGCGAGTTTCACGGCGTGCGCGAGGGGGTTACCAGTGGCTTCCGGCCGGTTGCCGCTCATTGGTCGGGTTCACCGCAGTTCGTGTCGGGGGGTCGGGACAGGAAGAGCCACCACGCTACCGCCCTGTCCGGAGACGGGCCGTGGCCTCCCCCGGAAGGGTTTCCCCGGGCCGGGTGGGCGGGGCCACATCCCGGTAACGGTAGGTGGAAATAAGCGATAACTCTAGGTAGTTGATGCCGATCACCGACCTTGAGGACCCTCGAATGCCCGCCAGTCCGGACCCCGCAGGCGAGCGACTCGCCGAGCTGTTCCGCGCCTGGAAGAGGGACATTTCGGCGGCGCCGATGCCGCCGCTCATCGATCCCGTCCGCGCCGTCTCGGTCATCGCCGAAGCACGCGCGTCCGGGCGCATATGCCCCCCGACGGCACATGCGACCGGACGCGGCCACTGGAACTGAGCGAAACTCCCACTGTAGTTCGCCGGACGCTCTTGATCACCGGTCGCGAGAAAACCGTTACCAACGGTCATCGACGATAGGAGTCGCTCCGCCCGGAGCCGCGCACCAGCCGCAGCAGGGCGAGCAGCACGATCGAACCGAGAATGGCGACGCCGAAGCTGGGGAAGTCGAACTCGAAGGTCCTCTCGGTGCCGGTGGCGAGGCGGTAGATGAAGCCGCCGAGCGCCGCGCCCAGCACGCCGATCAGGATGCTGAACAGGCAGCCGCCTCGCCGGTCCGGGCCGCCGACCACGACGTTGGCCAGCCACCCGGCGATGGCGCCGAACACGATCCACGAGAAGAAACCCATGCCATCGAGGTTACGTGGGCTGCTCGGGCCTGCCCCGGTGGCGCCGACCGCTCGTCCCGGGGATGTCGCGAAAGCCACTTTCGAGACATCTGGCGTCCCGAAAGTGGCTTTCGCGACGTGGTCGCCAGGGCAGGGCCGGCGCCCAGCAGGATCTGCTCACCGAAACTCACAAGGAGACTTGTACAAGAATCCTTGTGCAACTACTGTTGTGCGTCATGGCCGACCGTGAAGTACACGAAGTCCACGATTCGAAGGTCCTGGCCGCGATGTCGCATCCGCTGCGGCGCCGCCTGCTCGACGTCCTCCGCCTCGACGGCCCGTGCACCGCGTCCGTGCTCGCCGAGCGGACCGGGCAGGCGGTCGGGAACGTCAGCCACCACCTGAAGGTGCTGGCCGCCAGCGACCTGGTCGAGGAAGCGCCGGAACTCGCCCGCGACCGCCGTGAGCGCTGGTGGCGCCGCGTCGGCTACGCGGTTTCCTGGTCACCGTCGGACTTCCCCGACGACCCGGTCGCGGCCGCCGCCGAATCCCTCGCCCTCGAACGCCAGGTTTCCATGGCGCGCCAATGGTTCGCCGAGCGCGAGACCTATCCGGAGGAGTGGCATCGCGCCGCCTTCGCCACCGACAGCTGGGCGAAGATGTCGGTCGCCGAACTGGCCGAGCTCGAACAGAAGGTCCACGAGCTGATCAAGTCCTACAGCGGCCGTGAGATCCCGGACGACGGCCAGGAGCGCCGCCCCGTCTTCATCGCCACCCGCGCCGTCCCGGCCCGCCCGTGACCACCCGCGAACGCGGCGGATTGCTGCGCTCGAGGGATTTCCGGCTGCTGTGGACGGGCGAGACGACCAGCGTGCTCGGCAGCTCCATCGCCGTCGTCGCGCTGCCGCTCGTCGCGGTGGTCACCCTGCAGGCCAGCACGTTCGCCGTCGGGCTGCTGACCGCGGCCGCCTGGCTGCCGTGGCTGCTGATCGGCCTGCCCGCCGGCGCCTGGGTCGACCGACGGCCGAAACGTCCGATCATGCTGGTGTGCAACGGCATCTCCATGCTGGTGTTCCTGAGCGTCCCGGTCGCGGCCTG
This sequence comes from Amycolatopsis roodepoortensis, assembly GCF_014873915.1. GTDB lineage: Bacteria > Actinomycetota > Actinomycetes > Mycobacteriales > Pseudonocardiaceae > Amycolatopsis > Amycolatopsis roodepoortensis. The sequence goes on along the minus strand of NZ_JADBEJ010000004.1, from coordinate 1,535,722 downwards.
GTTCGGCCTGCTCACGATGACCCAGCTGATCGTCGTCGCCCTGGCGGGTGGCGTCGCGAAGGTGTTCTTCAACGTCGCATACCGCGCGTATTTGCCTTCGCTGGTCGAGAAGGACCAACTCCAGGAAGCCAACGAAAAGCTGCAGGGCAGCGAATCCGCCGCGCAGATCGGCGGACCGGGGCTCGCCGGTCTGCTCGCGCACTGGTTCGGCGCCGTCTCCGGAGTGCTCGCCGACGCGATCAGCTTCGGGATCTCCGTGCTGTGCCTTCGATCCATCCGCCACCGCGAGCCCGAGCGCGCGGCGAAGACGCGTTCACGGTTGCGGGACGAGATCCGCGACGGGCTCCATTTCGTCGTCCGCGACCCGTATCTGCGTGTCCTGGCGGTCTTCGGCGCGATCTCGAACGTCGCGCTCATGGGTTACCAGTCGATCGAGGTCGTGTTCCTCGTCCGCGATCTCGGCGTCGGGGAGGGCACCGCCGGGCTCGTGCTCGCGCTCGTCGGCGCGGGCGGTGTCTTCGGTGCCGCGTTCTCGGGAAAACTCGCCACGCGGATCGGCACAGCGCGTGCCTTCGTGCTCTGCGAGGCCTTCGGCGCGTTGATGATGCTGCTCGGCCCGCTCGCGAACGGCGGCTTGGGGCTCGCGTTCTTCGTCGCCGCCGGGTTCTCGCTCAGCGCCGGCGTCGTCGGTTCGAACGTCCTCAACGCCACCTTCAAGCAGCGGTACGTCCCGGCGGCGATGTTCGGCCGGGTCACCGCGAGCATGTCCGTGCTCGGCTTCGGCGCGATCGCGCTCGGTGGCCTGCTCGGCGGGCTCCTCGGGGAGATCGCCGGCGTGCGGCAGACGCTGGGCCTGATGGCCGGGCTGGAGGTGATCGCCGTCTTCGCCCTGCTGTTCACGCCGATCGGCCGGTGCCGCGACTTCCCGTCGGATCGCGTTTAGCCCGCTAAACGCAGGTCAGAGCAGGAGGACGGTCACCTCGTCGCCCTGCTCGACCGAGTCGACGTCCTCCGGCAGCACGATCAGGCAGTTCGCCTGCGTGAACGACGCCAGCAGATGCGAACCCGGCCCGCCGCGCGGACCGACGATCCCGGTGACCTCGCCCTCGGAATGCGTGTAGTAGCCCCGCCGGAACTGGCGGCGCCCGGCGGGCGAGGTCATCGCCTCGGTCAGCCGGGCCCGCACCTGCTGCCGGTCGACCCCCGCGTGCCCCATCGCCGAGAGCAACGCCGGCCGCAGGAACGCTTCGAAGGAGACGAGCACGCTCACCGGATTGCCCGGCAGCGTCACCACCGGCACGCCGTTCCAGCGTCCGCAGCCCTGCGGCCCGCCCGGCTGCATCGCGACCTTCCGGAACTCCACGCCCTGCCCGGTCAGCGCGTCCTTCACCACTTCGTACGCGCCCGCGCTGACCCCGCCCGAGGTCACCAGCAGATCCGCGTCCGCCAGCCGCGGCTCGATCACCGCGCGGAACTCGTCCACGTCGTCGACCACACTGCGCACGACCTCGGCCTCGCAGCCGAGCGCGCGGATCGCCGACGCCAGCATGATGCTGTTCGACTCGTAGATCTGCCCGTGCCGCAACGGTTCCGGCGCGTCGACGAGTTCGGTACCGGTGGACACGACGAGCACCTTCAGCGGCCGGTACACGGGAACCTCGGCGAGCCCGACGGCCGCCGCGAGGCCCAGTTGCGCCGGGCCGAGCACGGTCCCGGCCGAAAGCGCCACGGTGCCCTCGACGACGTCTTCGCCCCGGCGCCGGATATGCGTGCCCGGGACGGCTGTCCGGAGAATCCGGACGTCCGTCACACCGCCGTCCGTGTGCTCCACCATCACCACCGCGTCTGCGCCGGGCGGCAGCGGGGCACCGGTCATGATCCGGTGCGCGGTGCCCGGCTCCAGCTTCGTGATGTCGACCCGGCCGGCGGGGATGTCTTCGGCGACCGGCAGCGTCACCGGTGCCTCGGCGACATCTTCGGCGCGGACGGCGTAACCGTCCATCGCCGAGTTGTCGAACGGCGGCAGCGAAACCCCCGCGCGCACGTCCTCGGCCAGGACGAGCCCGGCGGCGGAAGCGAGCGGAAGGCTGATGACGGGGGCGTTTCCGAGCAGGCCGGTGACGGTCTCACGGTGGGCGTCGACGGAGATCACGCCGACCATCCTCCCGCCTCGAAGCCCTCATGCAAGACTCTGCGCGTCACAACGACCATCCGGGGAGAAGAAGACATGCAGGTTCAGATCCGTCACCAGCCCTCGTTCGCGGTGGCGAGGCTCATGCTCGCCCCGGGTGAGCCGGCGCAGGTCGAGTCGGGCGCGATGATGGCGACGAGCTACGGCGTGCAGGTCCAGTCCCAGGCGCAGGGCGGGATCATGAAGGGTCTCGGCCGTGCCTTCCTGTCCGGCGAGTCGTTCTTCATCTCCACCTACACCGCCCCGCAGAACGGCGGCTGGGTCGACGTCGCCGCGAACCTGCCGGGCGACATGCAGATCATCAACCTCGACGGCCGCACCGGCTGGTGCGTCACCCGCGGCTCGTGGCTCGCGTCGTCGCACGGCGTGCAGACCGAGACCAAATGGGGCGGGCTCAAGAACCTCGTCGGCGGCGAGGGCGGCTTCCTGACCCACGCGACGGGACAGGGCCCGCTGGTCGTGGCCTGCTACGGCGCGCTGGAGACGGTGACCCTGCAGCAGGGCGAGGTGATCACCATCGACACCGGGCACGTCGTCGCGTTCGCCGACACCCTCCAGTACCAGATCCGCAAGGTCGCCACCGGCGTCATCCAGTCGATGAAGAGCGGTGAAGGCCTCGTCTTCGATTTCGCCGGGCCCGGCCAGCTGCTCACCCAGACCCGCAACCCGTCGGCGCTGTCCGCCTGGGTGATCGCCCAGGTCCCCTCCCGCTGAGCGCATGCGGGTACAGACGAGGCACACCCCGAACTTCGGGGTCGCACGAGTGCTGTTGTCCCCCGGCGAGGCCGTCCAGGCCGCCGGGGACACCATGCTGGCCAGCAGTTTCGGCATCACCGAAACCGTTCCCTCCCGCGGCGGTTCGCGGGCGGGCAAGGGCGCGCCTTCGGTGTTCAACGCGCCGGAGGGCGGCGGTTGGATCGACTTCGCGCCGCTGACGGCCGGTGACGTCTATCCGCTGGAATTCACCGGCGGGGAGGGCTGGTGCGTGAACCGGGACGCGATCCTCGCGCGGCCGGCGACCGTCCGGCACGACGCCGGCTGGGCGCCGCTGCGGACGCTCTTCGGGGCCGACTCCGGCTTCCTGGAGCACTACAGCGGAACCGGGCCGCTCGTACTGGCCGCGCAGGGCCCGGTCGACGCCTTCGAACTCACCGCCGGCGAGCTCGTCACCGTCCGGCCGGACTTCCTGCTGGCCTACCCGGACACCGTGCAGTGCCGTCTCCGCGCGGTCGACCCGTCCGGGCCGCAGTCGGTCCGCACCGGCGAAGGGCTCGCGCTGGACTTCGCGGGACCAGGACGCGTCCTTGTGCAAGCGCGCAATAGGCGGCTTTCGCGCGGATGACCTTCGGACGAATTGAGCATTGCCGACGCCGGTAATTCGGGTAGCGTGAACTGCACTCGAAACCGCCGGCCGGGGCAGAGAAGGCCGTCGGATCCTGTGCTGAGGGAGTGCGCCGTGGCAGTCGGCACCGTCAAGTGGTTCAACTCGGAAAAGGGCTACGGATTCATCGAATCCACCGAAGGGCCCGACGTCTTCGTCCACTACTCGGCCATTCAGGCCGACGGATTCCGGACGCTCGACGAGGGTGATCGCGTGGAATTCGAAGTCCAGTCCGGCCGTGATGGGCGGAGTCAGGCGGCGGACGTCCGCAAGGTCTCGTAAGAGGACTTCGGCCGACCCCCGGCGGCCTCCGGAACTGGCGCGTTAGGCTGCGCTGCGTGACAGGCGATGAGTCGGGGGACCTGACCGGTCGCCGGCTGGGCAACTACCGCATCGACGGAGTGCTCGGCAAGGGCGGCATGAGCGTGACCTACAAGGCCACGGACGTGCGGCTCGGACGCAAGGTGGCACTGAAGGTCATCGGTGATCACCTGGGCGCCGACGCCGAGTTCCGCGAGCGCTTCGTCGACGAGGCGCGGAACACGTCCGCGATCGACCATGCCAACGTCGTGCCCTTGTACGACTTCGGCGAGCTCGAAGGCATGCTCTACATCGCCATGCGGATGGTCGACGGCGGCGACCTCGCCGGCCTGATCTCCGGCGGCCCGATCGCGCCCGCCCGCGCGCTGAACATGCTCGACCAGGTCGCCGACGCGCTCGACACCCTGCACAACCGGGGTCTCGTGCACCTCGACGTCAAACCGGCGAACGTCCTGGTCACCAGCAAGGAGACCTCGCGCGAGCACGTCTACGTCGCCGACTTCGGCCTGACGCGCCGCGGCGCCACCGGGCACCGGACCCGCGGCGGCGACTTCCTCGGTTCGCCGACGTACGCGGCCCCCGAGCACCTGCGCGGCGAGCCGCTCGACGGCCGCACCGACCAGTACGCGCTCACCTGCGTCCTCTACGCCTGCCTGACCGGCAGCCCGCCCTTCAAGGGCGACGTGCAGACGGTCATCAAGGGGCACCTGAACGGCGAGCCCCCGGCCATCTCGCGGATCGTCGGCCTGCCCGCCGGGATCGACGAGGTCGTCCGCAAGGGAATGGCGAAGAATCCCGCCGAGCGCTACCCCAACTGTGTTGAGATGATCGCGGCCGCCAGGCGCGCGCTCGGTCCGCTCGCGACTTCGAACGAGCCTCCCGGCCCGCCCGGGGCCGCGGCGCCGGTCCAGCAGACCGCGCCCCAGCAGGCGCCACGGCAGAACACGCCGCCACAGGGAGAGGGGGGCCCCGTGCACCCGTACGGAGGACAGCAGCCCGGCTACGGCCAGCAGGGACCGGGACCGCAGGGTCCCCCGCCCCAGCAGGGCCCGCCGCCCGGGTACGGCCCGCCCCCGCAGCAGGGTGGCTACCAGCAGGGCGGTTTCCAGCAGGGGCCGCCTCCGGGTTACGGCCCGCCGCCGCAGCAGGGCGGTTTCCAGCAGGGTGGCTTCCAGCAAGGGCCGCCGCCCGGCTACGGCCCGCCGCAGCAGGGCGGTTTCCAGCAGCAGCCCAAGAAGGGCGGCGGTGCCAAATGGATCTGGATCATCGTCGGTGCCCTCGTGGTCGCGGGAGCGATCGTCGCGGCGATCTTCATCTTCGGTGACTCGAGCAGCGGCAACGGCCCGCAGACCACCGCGCCGAACATCCCGGTCGGCCCCGGCGGCTCGCAGTCGCAGGCCCCGGGCTCGTCGCTGAAGCCGCCGCCGTCGTCGATCTCGATCAAGCCGAGCAACTGAATACCACCGCGCTGACCTGCGGTTCTTGCACTCGCCCCTGGAGAGTGCTAAACACGACATTGGCACTCGACGCCGTCGAGTGCCAGGCAGAGCGGTCACCGATCGCTCGCCTGAAGGTCGGGACGGTGAGGCCGCACCCTTGATCGGGTGGGTCGTCCGTCGCGGGCACCGAGCCTGGCCGAGGAAGAGTCCTGCCGCCGCGCTGTAGTAGGCGTGCGGCGGCGCCCAATACCGGAGGACCACACCGCAATGGCCAAACTGATCGCGTTCGACGAGGACGCCCGCCGCGGTCTTGAGCGCGGCTTGAACACCCTCGCCGAAGCCGTCAAGGTGACCCTCGGCCCGCGGGGCCGGAACGTCGTGCTCGAAAAGAAGTGGGGCGCGCCGACGATCACCAACGACGGTGTCTCCATCGCCAAGGAGATCGAGCTCGAGGACCCGTGGGAGAAGATCGGGGCCGAGCTCGTCAAGGAAGTTGCCAAGAAGACCGACGACGTCGCGGGTGACGGCACCACCACCGCCACCGTGCTCGCCCAGGCTCTCGTCCGCGAGGGTCTGCGCAACGTCGCCGCCGGGGCCGACCCCATCAGCCTGAAGCGCGGCATCGAGGCGGCCGTCGAGGCCATCACCGAGCAGCTGCACAAGGCCGCCGTCCAGATCGAGACCAAGGAGCAGATCGCCGCCACCGCGTCGATCTCCGCCGCGGACCGCACCATCGGTGAGCTCATCGCCGAGGCGCTGGACAAGGTCGGCAAGGAAGGCGTCGTCACCGTCGAGGAGAGCAACACCTTCGGGCTCGAGCTCGAGCTCACCGAGGGTATGCGCTTCGACAAGGGCTACATCTCCGGTTACTTCGTGACCGACCCGGAGCGTCAGGAAGCCGAGCTCGAGGACCCGTACGTCCTCCTCTTCGGCTCCAAGATCTCCACTGTCAAGGACGTCCTGCCGCTGCTGGAGAAGGTCATCCAGTCCGGCAAGCCGCTGCTGATCATCGCCGAGGACGTCGAGGGCGAGGCCCTGGCCACCCTCATCGTCAACAAGATGCGTGGCACCTTCAAGTCCGTCGCCGTCAAGGCCCCGGGCTTCGGTGACCGCCGCAAGGCGATCCTGCAGGACATCGCGATCCTGACCGGTGGCCAGGTCATCTCCGAGGACGTCGGCCTCAAGCTGGAGAACGCGGACCTTTCCCTGCTGGGCAAGGCGCGCAAGGCCGTCATCACCAAGGACGAGACCACCATCGTCGAGGGTGCGGGCGACGCCGACCAGATCCAGGGTCGCGTCAACCAGATCCGCGCCGAGATCGACAACTCGGACTCGGACTACGACCGCGAGAAGCTCCAGGAGCGTCTGGCGAAGCTGGCCGGCGGCGTGGCCGTCATCAAGGCCGGTGCCGCCACCGAGGTCGAGCTGAAGGAGCGCAAGCACCGCATCGAGGACGCGGTGCGCAACGCCAAGGCCGCCGTCGAAGAGGGCATCGTCGCCGGTGGTGGCGTGGCTCTCATCCAGGCCGCCGAGGCCGCCTTCGCCGGTCTGAAGCTCGAGGGCGACGAGGCCACTGGTGCCAACATCGTCAAGGTCGCCGTCGAGGCGCCGCTCAAGCAGATCGCGATCAACGCCGGCCTCGAAGGCGGCGTCGTGGCGGAGAAGGTCAAGTCCCTCCCGCAGGGTCACGGCCTCAACGCCGCCACCGGTGTCTACGAGGACCTGCTCGCCGCCGGCGTGCCGGACCCCACGAAGGTCACCCGCTCCGCGCTCCAGAACGCCGCTTCCATCGCGGCGCTGTTCCTGACCACCGAAGCCGTCGTGGCGGACAAGCCGGAGAAGGCCTCGGCCGCTCCCGCCGACCCGTCCGGTGGCATGGGCGGCATGGACTTCTGAGTTCGAGCCTGTAGCACCACCGGAAAGCCCGGACGCGCCTCGCGCGTCCGGGCTTTTCCTTTGTCTCGTGCGCGTAACTCGCGTGATCAGGGGCGTAACTCACGTGATTGGAGGCGCAACTCGCGTGATACGCCTCCAATCACGCGAGTTACGCCTCCAATCACGCGTGATGCGGCGAAAGGCCCGGGCATCCCCATGCCCGGGCCTTTCGTCTTGTCCCCCTGCCCCTCGGACGCCGCGCCCCCTGCGCGCGGCGTCCGCCCCGTCAGGATTCGCCCGGCTGTTCCGGAGTCAGGAGCCACGCGGCGGCGTAGAGCGGGATCGCGAATCCGGCGGTGAAGAAGACGCCCGCCACGAGGGCGATGCGCAGGATCGCGGCGTCGACGCCGAGGTAGGCGGCCCAGCCGCCGGCGACGCCCGCGACCATCTTGTCGGTGCGGCTGCGGTAGAGCTTCTTGGTGGCCTGGGGGGTGTACACGCTGTTGGTCATGGCTCAATGTTCGCTTCGGGACGACCCTCGGCGCATCGGGGAACGGCCCCGAGCCGACCCTGGAATCCGACCCTGAGGGGCCGAAAACCGGATGCCCCGGGAGTGCCCGCGCTGGTACGACTTCTCCGGTGAAACACGACAGCCCCGAATTCGCCGCCATCGCCGAGCAGGGCACCATCCTGCGGTGCCAGGTCGGTTCCGGTCTGCACGGCACCGCCGTGCTCGGCCAGGACGACCGCGACGAACTCGGCATCTGCGTCGAGCCGCCGGACCACGTCATCGGCTTGAAGCGGTTCGAGCAGTACATCTTCCGCACTCAGCCCGAAGGCGTCCGGTCCGGTCCCGGCGATCTCGACCTGATCGTCTACTCGTTGCGCAAGTGGCTGCGGCTCGTGCTCAACGGGAACCCGACCGTGCTGCTGCCGCTGTTCGCGCCCGAGACCGAGATCGTGGCGATCGACGAGCTCGGTGCCGAACTGCGCGAGAACGCGCACCGGATCGTCTCGCGCCGCGCGGGCCTGCGGTTCCTCGGCTACTCCCGTGCGCAGCGCGAGCGGATGCTGGGGCTGCGGGGCAAGGCCGGGCGGCCGGAGCTGATCGAGAAGTACGGCTTCGACACGAAGTTCGCCATGCACATGGTGCGGCTCGGCGTCCAGGGCGTGGAGCTGCTGGAGACCGGGCGGATCACGTTGCCGGTCCCCGAACCGTGGCTCGGCTGGCTGCGCGATCTGAGGCAGGGAAAGAAAACCCGCGAGGAAGCCCTGGAAGCGGCCGAGTCGCTCGAGAGCCGTCTCGGTGAACTCGTGCGCGGGGCTTCGCCGCTGCCGGAGGAGCCTGACACCGCCTGGGTCGACGCTTGGCTCGTGCAGGCCTACCTCCGGGCGTGGAAAATGCCTTGATGACGATCAAAGCGAAAGTGCTCACGTTCGGGGTCGCGGTGCTGACCGTGCTGGGAATCGGCACGGCCGGCGCCGCCCCTGAAGGTCATGGCGCGCAGAGCAGGCTCGACCTCGTCCAGGCTCGCGGCGAGATCCGCGTGTGTTCGACGGGCGACTATCGCCCGTTCACCTATCGCGACGCGGCGGGCGCGTGGAGCGGGATCGACATCGACCTCGCGGGCGACCTCGCGAAGCGGCTCGGCGTCCGGCTCCAGCTGGTCCAGACCACCTGGAAGGCGATCGCCGACGACGTCGGGCGGAAATGCGATCTGGCGATGGGCGGGGTGTCGGTGACGCTGGACCGCGCGAAGAAGGGGTTCTACACCGTGCCCTATCTCCGTGACGGCAAGACACCGATCACCTTGTGCGAGAACGAAAAACGGTTCCAGACGCTGGAGCAGATCGACCAGCCGGGCGTCCGGGCGATCGTGAATCCGGGTGGTACCAACGAACAGTTCGCCGACGCCAATCTCAAGCGCGCGACCATCGTGCGGCATCCGGACAACAACACGATCTTCGCCGAGATCCTGGCAGGCCGGGCCGATCTGATGATCACCGACGCGACCGAAACCCGTTGGCAGGCAAAGCAGAACCCGCGCCTGTGCGCGGTGCATCCCGACGAGCCGTTCACCTTCTCGGAGAAGGCGTACCTGCTGCCGCGCGACGTCGTGTTCAAGGAGTGGGTCGACCAGTGGCTGCATCTCGCGCTGAACGACGGCACCTACGCGCGGATCGCGAAACCCTGGCTCGGCTGAAACCGGTTTGAACCACTTCCGTTATCCGGCCGTATCCCTGGATGTGGGTGAGGAGGAACCAGACCGGAGGAAGCACCGATGATGAACAGTGCCGGGAAACACCGCAAGCGCGCGACGATCGGCATCGCGTCCCTTCTCGGCGTGGCCGCCATCGCCGCGGCGATGTTCGCGATCAGCACTCCGGACGGGCAGGCCGCGGAAAGTTGTCAGGGACTGGACACCGCCCTGCGGAACAACCTGAACTTCATCGCGGGCCAGCAGGCCGATCCGGACGCGCAGTCCGGGGCGCGGATCGCGAACCGGCAGGCCGTCGTCGACCTCATCCAGCAGCGTCGCGAAGCCGCGGGATGCACCGAGGAGGTACAGGCCGACGCGGTGAAGCAGGAGCAGGACGACGCCATGGCGGGCGAGGCCGTCGATCAGGAAGCGGAGGCCGCCGGTGAAGGCGAAGTCGTCTGTCAGGGCTCCACGGTGACACTGTCCGGCGAGGGCGGCGCCCCCGCGGCGTCCAGCAGCGAATTCCCGGCGGGCACCAAGCTGAAGGTGACGAACCTGGACAACGAGAAGTCCACGACCGTCGAGGTCACCGGCGTCTCCGGTAGTTGCGCGCTGCTGAACAACGCGGCCTTCGAGCAGGTCCGCGAACCCGGGAAGTTCCTGATTCGCCGGGCCACCATCGAGCGGGTCGGCTGAGACACCCGCACCGGGGCGGGGAAGACGCGGACGGTCCCGGTGCGGAGGCGGCACGAGTCCTCCTGGTCCCCTCGGCCAGGAGGGCTCGTGGTCGTTTGTATCTCGCTTGTACGGCCTTTCGGGACGCTTCTCGCGAAACGCCGAGAAAGGACAACCGATGAGATTCAGACGAGTGGTCACGGCGGCCGCCACCGCCTTGCTGGGCATGGCCGGGCTGGCGATCACCGCGACGTCGGCCGAGGCCGCCGTCGGGCCGCGTCCCAACTTCCAGCTCCCGTTCCCCTGCAACCAGGTGTGGAACGGCGACAACGACAACAGCAGCGCGCACCGGGCCTACGAGATCGACTTCAACCGTGGCAGCTCCGCGGGGGCGGACCTCGGCGACACCGTGGTCGCCGCGGCGGCGGGCAAGGTCGTCATCTCGGCGCACCAGGGTTCGGCCAACGGGTTCGGCAACCTGGTGAAGATCGACCACGGTGGGGGCTGGTCGACCTACTACGCGCACCTGAAGGTCCGCTCGGTCGCGCTCAACGCGCAGGTCGCGCAGGGGCAGAAGATCGGCGAGGTCGGCAACACCTCCAAGCCGGGCAACAACATCAGCCCGCACCTGCACTACGAGGTCCGCACCAACGACTCGTCGTGGCCGAGCAACATCCAGCCCGCGTACTTCAACGGCGTGCGGTTCGGCTACCCCAACGCGAACGTGACCTCGAAGAACACCTGTAGCGGCAACGGGAATCCCAACCCGTACGACGCCGTCGAGGTGTGCGGCGACGGCTACAAGGTGATCGACTCGCAGGCGCTCGGCAGCGCCGCGACCACTTACCTGCTGTACAACTCCGCGAACCAGAACAACTGCGTCGCCACCATCAAGGCCACCTCGGTCGGGACGGGCAGCGCGGTTTCCGCCTTCCTCGAAGTCCAGGGTTCGGCGAGGAAGACCGACTCCGGCAGCTTCGAGTACTACGCGGGCCCGGTGAGCGCGGCCGCCGGCGCGAAGTGCGTCCGGTGGGGCGGCTCGGCGGGTTCCAACACCTACGAATCGCCTTTCGAGCACTGCAGCTGAACCCGGTGAACGCGCCGTTCCTCGCGAGGAACGGCGCGTTCATGGCGTCCGGAGGTGAGCGTGGACGCGGGTGAGGCGGGCTTCCCAGGCGGCCCGGACGTCCGGGGTGGCGGCGTGTGCGGCGAACAGATCGGGAGCGGGAGCCTGAAGCGGCACCGGCAGCCGACCGTCCACAGGAGACAATGAGTCGCCGCAGACGTCCCCCGTCAGCAAGGACATCGTGCCCAGCCCGCAGGCGAAGTCCAATGTGGGCAGTGCGCCCGCGAGGGCCAGCCCGGCGGCGAGACCGACGCTCGTCTCGACGGCGGACGAGACGACGCACGGCAGCCCGCACGCTTCGGCGACCTCCAGCGCGCGCCGGACCCCGCCCAGCGGCGCGACCTTCAGCACGGCGACGTCGGCCGCCCCCGCCACGGCCACCTTGAGCGGATCCTCCGCCCGGCGGATGGACTCGTCCGCGGCGATCCGCACACCGACCCGGCGCCGGACGTCGGCGAGTTCCTCGATCGACGGGCACGGCTGCTCGACGTATTCGAGCCCGCCGGCCGCGCGGTCCAGTTCACCGATGGCCTTGACCGCGGTGTCCACGTCCCAGGCCATGTTCGCGTCGACGCGGACCGCGCCCCGCGGGCCCAGCGCGGACCGCACCGCCTCCACCCGGGCGCAGTCCTCGGCGAGGCTCACCCGTGGGTCGGCGACCTTCACCTTCGCCGTGCGGCACCCCGACGCGGACACGAGTTCGTACGCCTTGTCCGGCGACACCACCGGGACGGTCGCGTTCACCTCGACGCTCTCCCGCACCGGCGACGGCCAGCCGCGCTCGCTCGCCTCCAGCGCGGACGCCAGCCACGGCGCGCTCTCGGCGTCGGAGTAGTCGGAGAACGGGCAGAATTCGCCCCAGCCAGCTTCGCCGCGGATCAGCAGTCCTTCACGGACGGTGATGCCGCGGAACCGCGTGCGCAGGGGGATCGCGTAGACGTCCATCGGCACCGATCATGCCACCGCGGGAATCACGTGCCGTTTGTCCGGGTTCCCGACAGAATGAGCGACGTGGCACTCGACTTTCGCGTGCTGGGGCCCACGGAGGTCACGGCGGACGGGCTGCCGGTGCCCTTGGGCGGCAGCAGGCCGCTCATCGTGCTGGCAGGCCTGTTGCTGCGCGCGAACACGGTGGTCCCGGTCGAGGAACTGGGCCGCTGGCTGTGGCCGGACGACCGGCGGCGGTCGAAGGGAGCCCTGCAGACCTACGTCCTGCGGGTCCGGCGCGCACTCGGCGACGACGTCGCCATCCGCACCGAACGCGGCGGCTACCTGCTCGAACTCGACGAGAAGCTGCTCGACCTCGCCCGGTTCCGGTCACTCGCCGCGGCCGGGACGGAGGCCGCGCGGGACGGTGACCTGCGCGTGGCCGCGGACCGGTTCGCCGCCGCGCTGGCCGAGTGGCGTGGCCCGGCGTTGCAGAACGTCCACTCCGAAGCGCTGCTTCGGGACGAAGCCGACCAGCTGGGCGAAGAGCGGCTGCGCGTGCGCGAACAGTGGGCCGACGCGCTCATCGCCCTCGGCGATCACGCCACCGTCGTCCCCGAGCTGACCAGGCTGTGCCGCGAGCACCCGTTGCGGGAGCGGCTGCACGAACAGCTGATGATCGCGCTCTACCGCTCCGGCAGGCAGGCCGAGGCGCTGGACGTCTACCGCCGGATCGGTGCGGTGCTGGCCGAAGAACTCGGCCTCGACCCCGGCGCGTCGCTGCGGCGGGCGCACCAGGCCATCCTGACCGGTGAAGAGTCCGTCGAGACCACATTGGACTCCGGACTGACGCGGTACCGGCTCGGCGCCGAACCGTTGATCCCTCGTCAGCTCCCCGCCGATCTCCGCGTGTTCTCCGGCCGCCAACGCGACCTCAAGGCGTTGCACGGTCTCGTCCCGGAGGCGCTGGACACCGAGCGATCGACGCCCATCGCGTCAATCGAGGGGATGGGCGGTATCGGCAAGACGACCCTCGCCGTCCACTTCGCGCACGAGGTCGGGGACCGCTTCCCGGGCGGGCAGGTGTACCTCAATCTGCGCGGTTACGGCCCCGGTGAGCCGGTCGAAGCCGCCGCCGCGCTCGAAACCATGCTCGTCTCCGTCGGCGTCCCCGCCGACCGGATCCCCGCCGACGTCGACGGCCGCGCGGCCACCTGGCGCACCTACAGCGCCGGCCGCCGGATGCTGATCCTGCTCGACAACGCGGGGAGCACCGAGCAGATCAGGCCGCTGCTGCCCGGCCCCGGTTGCCTGGTGCTGGTGACCAGCCGATGGCAGTTGCAGGCGCTCGTGGCGACCCACGGCGCGCGGCGCGTCGCGCTGGAGGAGCTGCCGGACGAGGACGCCATCGCGCTCCTCGCGTCGACGATCGGGCTGGACCGGGTCGCCGAAGATCCCGAGGCCACCGAACGGTTCGTCCGGTACTGCGGCGGGCTGCCGCTGGCCATCCGGATCCTCGCGGTGCGGGCGGCGCAGTTCCCGGACCTCGGGTTGCGGGAGTTCGTCCGGCTGCTGGAAGCCGAACAGGACCGGCTTGGCTCGTTCGACCTCGCCGACGGGGACGAGACGAACATCCGAGCCGTCTTCTCGTACTCGTACCGGGCGCTCGACGAACGCGCCGCGCGGCTGCTGCGGCTGCTCGGCCTGCCCACCGGCGGTGACTTCAGCTTGCCCGCGGCGGCGGCGGTGGCCGGGGTCGACATCGCCGAAGCGCAAGAAGATCTCGCGAAACTCGCGGCCGCGCACCTGATCGCGCGGTCCAAGCCCGGCCGCTACCAGTTCCACGACCTGATCCGCGCGTACGCGGCCGAGCTGTCGGCGAAGATCGACGGGCCCGAAGCGCGGACGGCCGTGCTCGACAGACTGCTCCACGCGTCGCTGGCCTCGGCGCTGAACGCGTCGAGGCTTCTGCGTCCGGAACGGCATTACCGGCTCGTCGAACCCGAGCGATTCGACGGCGACGGCCTGCGGTTCGGGCATTACGAGCAGGCGCTCGACTGGTTCGACGAGGAGGCGGGGAACCTCATCGCCGCGGTGAACGTCGCGTACCGGGAGCGGCGGTACCGGGAGTGCTGGCAGCTGGCGTGGCTGCTGCAGTCGTACTTCATCGTGCGGGCGCGGCTGGAGGACTGGCGTTCGGTGTTCGGGGTGGCGCTCCGCGCCGCCCGCGACCTGGGGGACCGCTCCGGCGAGGCCGCCATCCTCAGCGGGCTCGGCGTGGCCTGCGGGGTCGCCCGCCAGTACGACGACAGCATCGCCTACCTGAAGCAGGTCGTCGAACTGCAACGGCAGGTCGGCGACCGGCAAGGCGAGGCGCGAGCCCTCTACAACCTCACGCTGGCCAGCCAGGATCCCGAAACCGGTTGGGAGTACGGGACACGGGCGTTGCGGCTCATCCGGGAGAGCAACGTCGGCGCCGGCATGGAGGCCAGCGCGTTGCAGGCCCTCGGCGACATCTGCACTCAGGCCGGCCGCTTCCAGCAGGCACTCGACTTCGCCGACCAAGCCCTGGCGCTGGAGGCGCACGCGCTCCCCGACGAAGCCCGCTTCACCCTGCACACCAAGGGGACCGCGCTGGTCGGGCTCGGCCGCGGCGACGAGGGCATCGCCTGTATGCGGCGCGCCGTCGAGATGTTCTTCGCCCACGGCGAGCTCTACGAGGCGGCCGACGTGCTGGCCCAGCTCGGCGGAATCCAGCTGCGGCTCGGTGATCCCTCGTCGGCGCGGGACTGCTGGCTGCGTTCGGTCCGGGTGCTGACCGAGCTTTCGCATCCCGACGCCGAAGACGTCCGGGCCAAGCTGGCCGCGCTCGTCGGCGAAGCCGCCAAGGCGGAGTGAGGCACGGGCGCCCGGCGTGCCGACCCCCAGCCGCAGCACGCGAGTACGCCCGTGCCCGCACACGTCACCTAACAGGACACCGCTCACTGCGCGCTGACTGTGCAGCGTGCGCGGGTCAAGCCAGCATTTTCGCGAGGGTGATCGCGTTCTTCGGCGCCTCGACCTTGACGTCGTTGTCGAAGTAGACGTACGTGTCGCGGCCCCAGCCTTCGATCTTCCTGGCCCACTTCTTCAAAGCCTTGTCGCTGTACCCGCTGACGTACAGCTCCTCGTCGCCGTGCAGGCGGACGTACGCGAACTCGTCGCTCGTCATCTCGTCGACGAACGGGAACTTGCCCGCCGTGTCGGCGACCACGAGGGCGATGCCGTGCTTCCGGAACAGTTCGAGGCTTTCGGGCTCGGCGAAGCTCGGATGCCGTACTTCGACGGCGTGCCGGAGCTTCCGGCGAGGCTTCGGATCGGTGTGCGGCTCGGCCTTCAGCTTGTCGTCGTGCTTGCCCGCGAGCTTGGCGGCGGCGTCACTGGTGCGCGGCAACAGCTTGAAGAACGCCTCGACGCGCTCGGCGTCGAACGCCAGCCGCGGCGGCAGCTGCCAGAGGAACGGCCCCAGTTTCCGGCCGAGCGCCAGCACGCCGGACGCGAAGAAGTTCGCCAGCGGCGCCTCGACGTCACGCAGTTGCTTCATATGCGTGATGAAGCGGCCGCCCTTGACGGCGAAGACGAAGTCGTCCGGTGTGTCTTCGGCCCACGCGCGGTACCGCTCGGGACGCTGCAGCGAGTAGAACGAACCGTTGATCTCGGCCGAGTTCATCCGGGACGACAGGTATTCCAGCTCGCGCCGCTGCACCAGGCCGCGGGGGTAGAAATCCCCGCGCCACGGTGGGTAGCGCCAGCCCGAAGTGCCGATCCTCAGCTCCGCGACGTCGATCACCGCCTTCCCGTGTCGCCCTGATTCCCCCTCCCTTCCCGGGATAAACGCCCGCTCACGCCCACGAGAACCGCCACCTCCGGGTCTGGACCAGGCTGGCGGCGAACTCGCGGAGATTGCCCGGCTGACCGGCGAACGAGGGTAGGCAGAACGCCCGGTGCTCGGCGGCGACGGTGAGCGCGCGGCCCTGGGTGCGCGGCGGCGCGGCCACCGAGAGCTCCATCGAGTCGAAGCCCAGCACCGTGAGCGTCGCGCCGAAACGGTCTTCCCAGCTGCGCAGGACCGCGGACAGCTCGTGGACCTGGTCGGTCGCCTTGATCATGCCCGTCCAGCCGAGGATCGCCGGGATGTCGGCGGGCCGCTCCGTCTGCACCAGCGCCAGCCGATGCGGCCCGCGCGCGGCCAGGATCGACCCGGTGTTGCCGGCCTCGGCCAGCGGATCCGCCCGGCGCGACGGACGGCGGGCCAGCCCGGGGAACTTCGCGCCGAACGGGCGCAGGCAGGCGCCGTCGCAGCACGACGTGTCCCACCAGCGGGCCAGCACCTCGGCCGGATCCACCGAGGCGATCCGGTGGTCGGCGGGGGCGAGCCTGCCGCGGTCGTCTATCCAGTCCTCGCCGTTGGCGGCGAAGCGCTGGTCGTGCGGGATCAGCACCGGCCACAGACCGGAGCGATCGAACTCGGCGACACAGCCGGTGTAGCGCTCCGGCCTGGCCAGCGGCAGATCCGAAACCCAGATCCGGCCGTGCCACCGGCCGGGCGGCAGGGTCTGGACGGGCGGCGTACCCGGACGGAACGGTGCGATCGTCATCGGCTTCCCCTCGAACTGGTGTTCGGTCGACTCTACCCGAACACTAGTTCGAAGCACCGACAGTTTTCGATACCCCGTTTGCGGGATCTCGTGGTGGGTGCCTCAGGTGCCCCTGGTGTCACAGTGGCCACACGGTCTGTCCACAGTGGACTCAGGGGCGGCAAAGGTGCTGTTGCGAAAGCCACTTTCGCAACGTTGAAGGTTGCGAAAGTGGCTTTCGCAACGCGTTGTTCCGCAGGAGGCCAGGCTCCGTGAAGGCCTCCTTACCTACCCTCACGGTAGTGAAGGAGGCCTTCGCTACCCCGTCGTCAGCAGCCGGAAGTACATGAAGGCCCCCTTCCTTGCGCTAGGCGCTAGGAAGGGGGCCTTCATGTACTTACATCGGGCGCAGCAGGTCGTCCGCGTCCACGATCGGCAAGGTGTGAAGGTCGAGTTTCCTCGGCTGAGCCGAGGGAAGGGGTCCTTCACGCGCGGCCGCTGTGGCTGCGGTGGCACCCGGGCCGAGGACTGCCGGACCCCTACATCGGGCGCAGCAGGTCGTCCGCGTCCACGATCCGGTACGCGTACCCCTGCTCCGCCAGGAACCGCTGCCGGTGCGCCGCGTACTCCGTGTCGACGGTGTCCCGCGAGACGACCGAGTAGAAATGCGCCTGCCGCCCGTCGCCCTTGGGCCGCAGCAGCCGCCCGAGCCGCTGCGCCTCTTCCTGCCGCGAGCCGAACGTTCCGGAGATCTGGATCGCGACCGACGCCTCCGGCAGGTCGATCGAGAAGTTCGCGACCTTGGAAACGACCAGCGTCCTGATCTCACCGCGCCGGAAGGCGTCGAACAGCTCTTCGCGTTCCTTGTTCCGTGTCGCGCCCTGGATGACCGGAGCGTCGAGTTCGTCGCCGATCATCTCCAGCTGGTCGAGATAGGCCCCGATGACCAGCGTCGGCTCGCCGGGATGCCGGTCGACCAGCGATTTGATCACCTTGGTCTTGGTGTCCGCGGTCGCCGCCAGCTTGTACCGCTCCTCGGCCTCGGCCGTCGCGTACGCGAGCCTCTCGGCGTCGGTCAGCGTCACCCGGACCTCGGTGCATTCCGCCGGCGCGATCCAGCCCTGCGCCTCGATGTCGCGCCACGGGACGTCGTATCGCTTCGGGCCGATCAGGGAGAACACGTCTCCCTCGCGCCCGTCCTCGCGCACCAGGGTCGCGGTCAGCCCGAGCCGCCGCCGCGACTGCAGGTCCGCGGTCATCCGGAACACCGGGGCGGGCAGCAGGTGGACCTCGTCGTAGACGACCAGGCCCCAGTCCCGCGAATCGAACAGGTCCAGATGCTTGTACTCGCCCTTGGTCTTGCGCGTGACCACCTGGTACGTCGCGATGGTGACCGGCCGGATCTCCTTCTTCTCCCCGGAGTACTCGCCGATCTCCTCCTCGGTGAGCGAGGTCCGCGCGACCAGCTCCCGCTTCCACTGCCGTCCGGCGACGGTGTTCGTCACCAGGATCAGCGTGGTCGCCTTCGCGTGCGCCATGGCCGCGGCGCCGACCAGCGTCTTGCCCGCGCCGCACGGCAGCACCACGACGCCGGACCCGCCCGCCCAGAACGCCTCGGCGGCCTTTCGCTGGTAGTCGCGCAGCTCCCAGTCGTCCTCGGCGAGGTCGATCGGGTGCGCCTCGCCGTCGACGTAACCGGCGAGGTCTTCCGCGGGCCAGCCGACCTTCAGCAGCGCTTGTTTCAGCCGCCCGCGTTCGGACGGGTGCACGACGACGGTGTCGTCGTCGATCCGAGCGCCCAGCATCGGGCTGATCTTCTTGTGCCGGAGGATCTCCTCCAGCACCGCGCGGTCGATGGTCGACATCACCAGGCCGTGCGCCGGGTGGTTCGCGATCTGCAGCCGCCCGAACCGGCCCATCGTGTCCACGATGTCGATGAGCAGCGGCTGGGGGACGGGGAAGCGCGAGTACGTCGTCAGCGCGTCGACGACCTGTTCGGCGTCGTGGCCCGCCGCGCGGGCGTTCCACAACGCCAGTGGCGTGATCCGGTAGGTGTGGACGTGCTCGGGCGCGCGTTCCAGTTCGGCGAACGGCGCGATGGCGATCCGCGCGTCGTCGGCCTGGCTGTTGTCGACCTCGAGGAGCACGGTCTTGTCGGATTGGACGATCAGCGGGCCATCGGTCACATCCTCCTTTATACGTTCCGGCCACACCGGCTCCCGCCGCGGCACCGCTGGTGGAAGGATGTGCGGAAGGTGACTGGAGGGGACCTTGACGACTACACCGACCGGCGGGATGCCCGAGTACGATCCGTTCAACGCGCCCGCGCCGCTGCCGTCGATGCCGGAGGCGGTACCGCCGACACCGTTCCCCAAGCCGCCACCCCTGAGCGTGCTGGCCAAGGTCTCGATCGTGCTGGGCGTCGTCGCCGCGCTCGGGCTGGGGAGCCTGGCCGCCTTCGGGCTATCGCAGTCGAGCAGGTACACCAAGGTCGAAGCGGGTAAATGCCTGTACCTGACCGACGAGGCGGGCGGCAACCAGAGCTACACGACGGCCAGCTGCTCGTCGGACCGCGCGACCTTCCGGGTCGACGAGGTGCGGACGGGCTCGTCGGACTGCCGTAGCGCCGACTACATCCAGTTCGAGCTGTACGGGGGTTCGTCGAGCAAGAGGGCGGAAAAGACGCTCTGTCTCGCGTTGAACGTCGAAAGCGGGGATTGCCTGCGCGACGTCGTGCACGAGACGCGGGTCGCGAAGGTCCGCTGCAGCGACATCAGCGCGGAGGCGCGCGCGACGGTGATGCGGGGCTCGACGGAGTACGCCTGTTCGTCGGACGACACCGCCCTGCACTACACCGGACCGCCCGAGCGCACCGTGTGTCTCAGGCCGACCGGGGAAAATATTTAGCAGTCAGGCGCAGCCTGCCCGTTGAGGGTGGCGGCGGGGCGGGGTCCGGGTTAGGGCCGCGCCACCATCGACTGCACGTCGAGGCGCGCGCCGAGCATGCCGGAGTTGTGCATCAGGTCGGCCACGCGTTGCAGCCGGATGCCGTTGAGGGACACCGGGTACGTCCCGAGTGAGATCAGCGAAGCCGTCGTCCGGTCGATGTCGGAGAACGACGGCAGCGCGTCGCGGACGACGGCGGGATCGGCCGCCCGCACCTGCGCTTCGCCGAGCACCTTGCGGAAGACCGCGAGCGTGCGGGCGTTGGCCTGCCCGAAGGCTCCCGTCGAAACGTAGGACGACATCGGGAAGTCCAGCGTCGCGCCGCGGGCGCCGTCGGCGAGGATGCTCGCCCCGAGCTCCTTCTCGGCCCTGGTGATGTACGGCTCGACCATCCACGCGGCGTCGGCCTCGCCCGCCTGCAACGCCTGGGGCATGCGGTCGAACGGGTGCTGCTTGAACTGGATGCGGGTCGCGTCGACGCCTGCGGTCGCCAGTACCGATCGCGCCGCCAGCACACCGACGTCGTCGAGCATGTTCACCGCGATCTTCGGTGACTTCTTCAGCGTCGGCTCGGTGTAGTCGGAGCCGGGGAGTGTGACGAGCGCCATGGTGTTGCGGCCGGCGGTGTACGCCTCGCCCTGCAACTGGAGCGCCGTCCCGGCCGCGGCGGCGCGGAAGATCGACACGTCGCTGGCGAACGCCAGGTCGACCTCGCCCGCGGAGAGCTTGCCGATCGCCTGGTCGGCGGGGACTTCGACGAGGGTCACGGAAAGGCCGGCCGCGGTGAACTTCCCGTCGGCGACGGCGACCCGCAACGGCGCCGTGTCGATGGGGCTCCCGACGCCGATACGCAGTTCCGTCCGTTCGAGTGGCGCGTCGGTACTTGCGTCACCACCGGAAAACACTCCGCAACCGGCGGCCGCCAGCAGTGCCGCTACCAGCGGAATCGCCAAGACGCGCATCTTCGTCACCGCTCACCTACCGAGAGAATGTGCTCCTCCTTCTGGATCGTATGGTCCGCGCCCCATACGATCGCCTGCGGGAGGCGCCCGACGGCGCGGCTTTCGATCGTTCTCGAACCTTGTTACTCTACAGTAGGTTCGGGCTCTCGTCCCCGATGTCAGCCATGGGAAAGGGTCCCGTGGTGGGAAAAGGAAACCAGGTGGCCCGTCGCGACAAGCGTCCCCGTGGGGGCGACGCGGCGGAACGGCATCCTCGTGTCGGCGGACGCTGGCGGCTGCGGAACTGGCACCTGCGTACCAAACTCTTCGTGGTACTCCTGATTCCCGCCCTCGCGGTGGTCGCCCTCGTCGGGCTGCGGGTCAACTCCGATCTGCGGGACGCGCGGCAACTGGCCGAATTCGCCACCCGCGGCCGCGTCGACAGCACCGTCGCCGAGGCCGTGCACCAGCTCCAGCGCGAACGGGACCTCACCGTCCGCTTCGTCGCCGGCGATCGCAAGGGCGACCTTTCCGAACTGACCGAGCAACGCAAGCGGGTCGACGAGGCCATCGGCACGTTCGACCGCACGCTCGGCGAGAGCAAGAGCAGGCTCGGCGGCAATACCGCGATCAGCCTGCAGCAGACCAGCGACCGGCTGCGCGTGCTGACCGGGCTCCGGTTTTCCGCGGAACACTCCGCTTTTCCCGCCGACGCGGTGCTGCGTTCCTACAGCGACCTGATCTCCGGCCTGCTCGACATCAGCGATTCCACCGCCGCCGACGTCTCCGACCCGGATCTGGGGAAGCTCCGCCTCGCGGGCAACGCGCTCGCGCGGGTCAAGGACCAGATGTCGGTCAAACGCGCGATCATGGCGGCCGCGCTCGCGGAGGGCGGCCTCAACCGGGACCGGACCCGCGCGCTGCTCGGCGCGGAGGCCGAACTCGCCGCCGCCCGCAACGACTACCGCACGTTCGCGACCCCCGAGCAGCAGCGGATGTACGACGACACGGTCATCGGCCTGATCGTCGACATCGGCAACGACATGGTCGAATCGGCGCTCATCCGCGCGGAGAACGATCAGGGGCTCGGCGGGCTGGACCCGAACCAGTGGGACACCGCGGCCACGTACACGGTGAACCTGGCCCACCAGGTGCAGCAGGCGCTGCTCGTCCAGCTTCAGGAACGCACCGACGCCCTTGCGGCTCGGGCGAGGACGTCCGCGATCTGGGACGGCGGAATCGTGCTCGGCGTGCTGGTCGTCGCCGGGGTGCTCTCGGTGATCATCGCGCGTTCGCTGTTGCGGCCGCTGAGGATCCTGCGCCGCAGCGCGCTCCACGTCGCCGAACACCAGCTGCCGGCGGCCGTCGAAGGACTGCTGAGCGACCCCGAGCCGCAGCCGGAAAACCTGCGGCGGCGGTTGGCCGTCGCCCCGGTCCCGGTGTTCAGCCGCGAGGAACTCGGCCAGGTGGCGCGCGCGTTCGACGCGGTGCACGGCGAGGCCGTCCGGCTCGCCGGGGAACAGGCGATGCTGCGGGAGAACATCAACGCGATGTTCGTGAACCTGTCGCAGCGGAGCCAGGATCTGGTCGAACGGCAGCTGTCCGTGCTGGACCGCATGGAGGCCGACGAACAGGATCCCGACACGCTCGCCGGGCTCTTCGAACTCGACCATCTCGCGACCCGGATGCGCCGCAACAGCGAGAACCTGCTGGTGCTGTCCGGCACCGACGTCGTCCGTGAGGACGGCGGCGCCGTCGTCGCCGACGAGATCATCGGCGCCGCGCTCTCGGAGGTCGAGCACTACCAGCGGATCGAACTCGGCCCGGCGCCGATGATCGCGGTGCGCGGCGAGGCCGTCAACGACCTCGTGCACGTGGTCTCGGAGCTGCTGGAGAACGCCACCCGCTATTCGGACCAGAGCACGATGGTGCAGGTCGAGGGTCACGAGACGAACCGCGGGGAATGGCAGATCGAGATCACCGACCACGGCGCCGGGATGCCGCAGGCCGAGATCGACCGCACCAACGCCCGGCTGGCGAACCCGCCGGACGTCGACGTCGAGGTCTCCCGGCGGATGGGGCTGTTCGTGGTCGCGACGCTGGCGATCCGGCACCACATCGACGTCCGGCTCCGGTCCGCCGACGGCGGCGGGATCACCGCGGAGGTCGTCGTCCCCGCCGAGCTCATCGTCGAAGCGCCCCGGCCCGCGCCGCTACCGGAACCGGTGCCCGTCACCGTCGTCGCCCCGGAGCCGGAACCCGAGCCGCCGCTGGAGGTCCCGCCGCTGCCCGAGCCGGAAGAGAGCGCCGAGGAGTCGCGATTCGCGCCGGTGCTGGATCCCGGCCCGCTGCGGCGCGCCCCCGTCGTCGAGCGCGAGACCCAGCCGGAATGGCCGTCTTCGGACGACGACGCCGTCGACCATCTGGAGCTGGACGCGCCGACCGAGCGCATGCCCAAGTACCAGAGCGTGCTTTCGCAGTGGTTCGACCACGGAGGCCCGCGCGAAGGGCCTTCGCCGGCGGAGCCCGGCCCGCCTTCCCTCCCTTCGTTCGAGCCGGTCAAGAACACCGTGCCCGAGGAACCCGAGCCGGATCCGGACGAGCCGACCGAGCCGACGCTGAAGCCGGTGGAGCGGCAGGAAAAGGAGCCGGAACCGGCGTGGCCGACGCCCGCCGAACTCGAACAGGAGGACGGGGCGGAGGAGACCTGGCCGGTGCTGCCCGCCGTCGTTCCCGAGGCCCGGTCGCAGGACGACAGGCCGGAGAAGCCGCGAGGGGAGAGGCCGATACTCTCACTTTCCCCCGAAGCGGTCCGCGAACGGATGACCAGCCTGCAAGGCGGATTCCGGCGCGGTCGCCACGCCAGGGGTGACGACAACCCCTCGGCATAAGCGAATTGGAAGGTCCATGAGTTCGAAAACCGGCCTGCTGGAAGTGATCGCGCTGACCGCGGTGGACGCGGAGCGCGCGCAGGAGGGCGGGGCCGATCGCCTCGAACTGGTCAGCGACATGGCCAGCGACGGTCTCACGCCGTCGGTCGAGACGCTGCGCGACGTACTCGGCGCCACCGATCTCCCGGTGCGGGTCATGTTGCGCGACAACATGTCCTTCGCCGCCGGCGACCTCGACGGGCTGCGTGCGGACACGGTGCGCCTGATCGACGCGGGCGCGCGGGAGTTCGTCTTCGGTTTCCTGGACCTGGAAAGCGAGATCGACGTCGAAGCGTGCGAGACGCTGGTCAAGGAGCTCGACGGGCTGCCGTGGACCTTCCACCGCGCCATCGACCGCGCGCGGGATCCGTTGCGCGCCTACGACCAGCTGATCGACCTCGGCTGTGACACGGTGCTCGCGGCCGGGCATCCGCACGGCGTCGCGCACGGGCTTTCGGTGCTGCAGCGGCTCGCCCGGCGGGAGGACGGGCCCCGGCTGCTGGTCGGTGGCGGCCTCCGGGCGCAGCAGGTGCACCTGCTGCGAGCGGGCGGGGTCGGCGCCTTCCACGTCGGCAGCGCGGTCCGGCCGGGCGGCTGGGAGTCCGACATGGCCACTGTGGACGTCGCCGCCGTGCGCGAGTGGGCGGCGCTGGTCAAGGAGTAGGCCGCGCGTGCAAGTACCGCATTCAGAGGACGAAATGCGGGCGTTCGCCGTACGCGGGCGGTCAGGTCCAGACCACAGACGGTGATACGAGGTTGCATCTTCAACTATCCGGTGCGGACGAGATAGCGTGTGCCCATGGCTACCCGCACCGTACGTGACGCGACCAGGGAACTGCTGCGCGATCTGGGCCTGACCACCGTTTTCGGCAATCCCGGCACGACCGAGATCGCCTTCCTGACGGAATGGCCCGACGACTTCACCTACGTGCTCGCGCTCCACGAGGCGTCCGTCGTCGCGATGGCCGACGGGTACGCGCGCGCGAGCAGGCGGGCGGCCCTGGTGAACCTGCACTCCGCGGGCGGGGTCGGCCACGCGCTCGGGCATATCTTCACCGCGTACCGCAACAACGCCCCGCTGATCATCCTGGCCGGTCAGCAGACCAGGTCGCTGCTGCCGGACGATCCGTTCCTCGGGGCCGTCGAGGCGGCGAACTTCCCCAAGCCGTACGTGAAGTGGAGCTGCGAGCCGGCCAGGGCCGAGGACGTCCCGGCGGCGCTGGCGCGGGCGTACCACATCGCGACGCAGGCACCCATGGGTCCGGTGTTCGTCTCGGTGCCGGTGGACGACTGGGACGTCGAGACCACGAAGCCGATCGTTTCCCGGCCGCAGATCCGGGGATTCGCGCCCGATCCGTCCGCTTTGGACGAACTGGTGTCCGCCTTGGACGCCGCCGAACGTCCGGCGATCGTGGTCGGCCCCGGAATCGACGGCGAGGGCGCCGTGCCGGACGTCGTCGAGCTGGCCGAGAAGGTCGGCGCCGGGGTCTGGGCGCCGCCGATGGGGGCGCGCTGCTCCTTCCCCGAGGACCACCCGCAGTTCTTCGGATTCCTGCAGCCGGAACGGAAAGCGCTCGCGAGCGCGCTGACCGAGCACGATCTCGTGGTCGTCATCGGCGCGCCGGCGTTCACCTACCACGTGTACCGGGGCGAGTCGGAAACCGCGCTGCCGCCGCTGTTCCTGGTCAGCGACGACGAACAGATCCTCGCCAGGGCCGCGGAAGGCACCGGCATCCGCGCGACGCCGAAGCTCGCCATCCGCGCGCTGCTGGACCGCGCCGCGCCGCGCGAGGCGCCGAAACCCCGCACCAGGCTGGAAAAGCCCGCCGCGGTCACGCCGATCACCCCGGCCTACGCCTACTCCGTGATCTCGGAGGTCCTGCCGGACGACGCGATCGTCGTCGAAGAGACGCCGAGCCACCGCAACGAACTGCACGATCACCTGCCGATCAAGTCGACCGACACCGGTTTCCTCACCGTCGCCAGCGGCACCCTGGGCTACGGCCTCCCCGCCGCCGTCGGTGCGGCGCTGGCGCGCCCGGACCGCAAGGTCGTCGCGATCCTCGGTGACGGGTCGAGCATGTACTGCGTCCAGGCACTGTGGACGGCGGCGCAGCACAACCTGCCGGTGACGTTCGTGATCTTCGACAACTCGCAGTACGCCGCCGTGCGCATCCTCGGCGAGGCGGCGGGCGGCGAGAAGGTGCCGGGCGTCGACCTCGGCGGCATCGATTTCCCCGCGCTGGCGAAGAGCCTGGGGCTGCGGACGTCGGTCGTCGAGAAGGCCGAGGAGCTCAAGCCGGCGCTGGAGGCCGCGCTGCCGGACGAGCGGCCGCATCTGGTGCACGTCCGCATCGACGCGAACCCGCGCACGCTGTACTGAGAGAGGCCGCCGGCGCCACTCCCAGAAGTACGTGAAGGCCCCCTTCACTGCGCCTAGCGCAATGAAGGGGGCCTTCACGTACTTTCAACTCTTGGCGCGCACCTCGGCCTCGGCGGCCTCGGCGTCGGCAGCGGCCTCCTGCTGCGCCAGCTCGTACTCGGCCGCGTCCGAAGCGGCGGTGACGGCCTCCGGAGCACCGCCGTGCAGCAGCCGCGCCACCTCACCGCGCAGCGTCACGAACTCCGCCGACTCGCGCGTGGTGATCTGGTCCCGCTCCGCGGGCAGCCCGACCGGCAGGTCCGCGACGATCTTCGCGGGCGACTTCGACAGCACCAGCACCCGGTCCGACAGGTAGACGCTCTCGTCGATGTCGTGCGTGACGACGAGGACCGTGCTGCCGTTCTCGCGCTGCACGCGCCGCGTCAGGTCTTCGAGCTCGAACCGCGTCTGCGCGTCGACCGACGCGAACGGTTCGTCCATCAGCAGCAGGGCGGGACGGCTGGCCAGCGCCCGCGCGATGGACACGCGCTGCTGCATACCGCCCGAGAGCTGCCACGGGAACTTCGAGCCGACCCCGGACAGGCCGACCGACTCCAGCGCCTCCCGCGCCCGCGTCCGGCGCTCCGAGCGGCTCAAGTTGCGCCACCGCAAGGGGAACTCGACGTTCTTCTCGACCGAGAGCCAGGGGAACAGCGAGCGGCTGTAGTCCTGGAACACGACGGCCAGATCCTCCGGCACGCCGGAGACGTCGTCACCGTGCAGGCTGACGCGGCCGGACGTCGGCTTGATCAGCCCGGCGATGCAGCGCAGGAGCGTGGACTTGCCGCAGCCCGACGGGCCGACGATGCTCGCGAGCTGTCCCGCTTCGACGGTGAACGACAGGTCGTTGACCGCGACGTGCGCCTTTTCTCCCGCGCCGTACCGGTGGTTCAGCCCGGAGACTTCGAGCATGGTTGACATCTTGCTGACCCTTCGAAAACTAGAGACGGCCGTTGCGGGTGGGCTGCCAGCGAAGCACTCTTTGCTCCACCGCGAGGAACGCCGCGTTGAACCCGAAGCCGAGGAGCCCGAGCAGGACCAGCCACGACCACATGAGCGGGAAGTCGAACGCCTGCTGGGCGTCCATCAGGGACCGGCCGATGCCGTTGTAGGAGCCGACCAGTTCCGAGATCACCATCAGCAGCAGGGAGATGGAGAGGCTCAGCCGCAGGCCCGCGAAGATCTTCGGCCCGGCGGCGGGCAGCACGATCGAGCGGACCCAGTACGACCTGGGCGTCCGGAACGATTTCGCGGTGTCGATCTTCACCTGGTCCACCGAGCGGACGCCGTCCACGGTGTTGAGCAGCACCGGCCAGATCGCGCCGAAGATGATCGACCCGGTCTGCATCCCCGGCCCGAGTCCGAAAAGGACGATGAACACCGGGATCAGCGCGGGCGGCGGCACCGAGCGGAAGAACGCGAAAAGCGGTCCGACGTAGTCCATTCCGGTCTTGGACCGTCCCAAGAGGACGCCCAGCGCGACACCGAGGGCGCCGGCCAGCAGCCAGCCGCCGAGCGTCCGGCCGAGACTCGGCAGGACGTTGTCGAACACGGTGTCGGTCAGGAACAGCTGTGAGGCCGGGCCGGTGAACCAGAGTTTCACCGACGCGGACAGGATCTCGGTCGGCGGCGGGAAGAACGGGCTTTCCGCGAGCCGGGTCGCGAGCTCCCAGATCCCCAGCAGCGCGAAGAAGAGCAGCCAGTTGCGGACGAGGATGCCGATACCCCGGCCCACGCGCCTGCCGACGCGGCTGGTCAGCGTGAGGGTCGTCACGAGACCGCCTCCCGGTCGACCGTGCTCCAGCGGAACGCCCGCCTGCCGATCATCTCGAGCCCGCCGTTGATGAGGAAGCCGAGCGCGCCGACCACCACGGTGCCGGCGAGCACGAGGTCGAACCTGGTGGAGCCGGTGCTGGCCTGCATGATGAAGTTGCCGATGCCGAGTTTGGCGCCGGCGAGGAACTCGGTACTGACCACCGCGATCAGCGCGATGTTGGCCGACAGCCGCACCCCGGTGAACACGAACGGCGCGGTATGCGGCAGCGCCACCGACGTCAACGTCCGGAACTTGCTGGTACCGCAGGCTTTCGCGGTCTCCTGCAGCACGGGGTCGATCTCGCCGAGCGCGTAGATCGTGTTGAACATGATGGGCCACAACGACGCGTACACGGCCAGCGTGATCTTCGCTTCGGGCCCACCGCCGATCAGCAGGAGCACCAGCGGGATCAGCGCGACGGCGGGGATCGGCCGCAGGAACTCGATGACGACCGCGGTCGCGGTGCGCAGGCCGGGGATGCTGCCCAGCAGCAGTCCGGCGGGCACGGCGATGGCGACCGCGATCAGCAGGGCGATCGCCCACGCGAGGAACGTGGCGATCAGGTCCCGGACGAACTGGGTCTCGCCGAACTGTTCGAAGATCGTCACCAGGACGACGGACGGCGGGGGGAGGAACTCTTTACGGACCAGGCCGGCCTGGACGATCACTTCCCAGACGAGGAAGAAACCGGCCAGACCGGCCAGGGCACGGAGAAGTCGTGGCACCTTGACCTTTATCCAGCTTGAGGGGCGAGCATCGGAGCGGCGTCGAGCTTGGCCGTGATCACTCCGGTCTGCAGCAGCAGATCCGGCACCCGCTGCAGGCGACGGGCGTCCAGTGTGGACCCGAACGTCGGCAGCGTGAGCAGTGAGGCGGTTTCCGCGTCGACCTTGGCGTACTTGACGATCAGGGGTTCGATCTTGGAGCGGTCGGCCGAGTCGCGCACGGCCTTGCCCAGCGCACGCTGGAACGCGGCCAGCGTCTTGGGGTTCTTGTCCACGAAGGAGCCGAGCGCGCCGAAGCCCGCCAGGGGGAAGTCCTGGGTGGCGCCGGTCGAGATGTCGACGACCGGGGTCGCGCCGACGACCTTCGAGGCCTGGGTCAGGAACGGCTCGGGCAGGTAGCCCGCGTCGACCTGGCCCGACGAGAGCGCCGCGGCGATGTTCGGCAGCTGCATGGGCACCCACTGGACCTTGCTGGTGTCCACGCCGTGGTCCTTCATCACCGAGACGGTGAGCAGGTGGGAGGCGGTGTTCTTGTCGGTGATCGCGATCTTCTTGCCCGCGAGGTCGTTGATCGTCTTGACCGAGGAGGTCGGCACGGTGACGACCGCGTTGCTCTTGGGGCTGGCCGAAACCGAGTCGGCGACGAGCCGGATGTCGGCCGCGCCCTTGCTCTTCGCGACGAAGAACGGCATGTAGGTGGAGAAGGCGATGTCGACCTCGCCACCGATCATCTTGGTCATCGCCTGCTGGCCGCTCGGCGCGTCGACCGCTTCGACCTCGAGACCTTCGGCCTTGAAGTAGCCGCCTTCCTGCGCCAGCCGCAGCGGCGCGAGGTCGACGACGGGCAGCAGGGCCACCTTGATCTTCGGCTTCTCCAGTCCGCCTTCGCCGCCCGACGCCTTCGACGTGTCCTCGCCGCCGAGTGCGCCACAGGCGCCCAAAGTGGCCAGCATGAGCGCGCTCAGGGCGACGCCGACGGCACCCCGTCCTCTACGTACACCGCTCCTGCTCATGGCGTTTCGAAACAAAGCCAGCTCCTCGGAAACAATGAATCACCGTTGGGGTTTTTTCATCCGTGTCGTGGCTTCATTTCGCCAGGCACGCGGTCACCTTAGAGATTTGCCCACCTGCTCACAATGGGTGTCGTGAGCGGGTGATCATTTTAGGCCATTCGCCCGATCACCTGATCACCCGCTTGGACAACATTACTTTCAGTGATCGAATTCCGCGTGGATGGGCAATTCGAGGTAACCGCGAGTCATCAACTAGTGGCCTGGGCCGCGATCATCGGGCCGACGTCGATCTTGCTCTGGATCGCGCCCATCTGCAGGAGCAGGTCCGGGACGCGCTGGATACGACGCGGGTCCAGGGTGGACTGGAACGTCAGCAGCGTGGTCAGCGCGGCGGTGTCCTGGTCGATCTTGGCGTACTTGACCAGCAGCGGCTCGATCTTGGAGCGGTCCGCCGCGTCCCGGGTGGCCTTCTGCATGGCGCGCTGGAAGGCGGCCACGGTCTTCGGGTTCTCCGAGACGAACTTGCCGAGCGAGCCGTAGCCCGCGGTGGGGAAGTCCTGGGTGGCGCCGGTGGCGGTGTCCACGACCGGGACGGTGCCCGCCTGCTTCGCGGTCTGGGTGATGAAGGGCTCGGTCAGGAAGCCGGCGTCGATGTCGCCGTTCTTGAGCGCGGTCCCGACGTTCGGCAGCGGGATCGGCACCCACTGGACCTTGCTGGCGTCGACGCCGTGGTCCTTCATGACCGATTTGGACAGCGTGTCCGACACGGTGTTCGGCGCGGTGATGCCGATCTTCTTGCCGGCCAGGTCGCTGACGCTCTTCACCGTGGACGTCGGCAGCGTGACCAGCATCGTGCTCTTCGGGCCCGCGGAGGAGGCGTCCGCCACCAGCTTGATGTCGGCGGTGTTCTTGCTCATCGCGATGAAGAAGGGCGTGTAGCTCGCGTACGCGATGTCGACCTCGCCGCCGATCAGCTTGGTCAGCGAGACCTGGCCGGTCGCGGCTTCGATGGCCTCGACTTCGAGGCCTTCGTTCTTGAAGTAGCCGCCGTCCTGGGCGAGGCGGAGCGGGGCAAGGTCGATGGTCGACATCACGGCGACCTTGATCTTCGACTTCTCGAGGTTCCCCGAGCCGCCGGAGGAGGACGAATCGTCGCCGCCGAGGAGCCCGCAGCCGCTGACCGATACCGAAACCGCGGCCGCCATCGCGAATGCGAGGGCTCCACGACGGCCCAGGCTGGCGCTCAAGGCCTTCTTCGAGCTTGCAGAGCCAAGCAAAGTGGTGCTCCTGATCAAGGGGAGGGACACGTGATGACGTGGCCTGATGTGGAATTCGGAAGTGACTCTTTGTCTCAAGTCACGGCCCACTGTAGAGAACACACACTGTGCTCACAATGGGTGGTCATCCCATGATCCCAAGTGGTAACGATCACCCGAACAGGTTGTTTGTCAGAAGTGAACACAACTGGGCGTGTTCGCGCCGGGGACTTGTTGACAACTGAGCGCCGACGGGTCAAGAGCCGTCCGGGGCCTACTCGTAGGTCTTGACCGAAGGGTTACATCTGGGCCGCCCGTTCGCTACCCTCATGCACCGGTAGTGAGGTGTGGACCACTGATGTAGTGAAAGAGAGTGCCTTGGATGGCCGAACGCTCTGGACCTTTCCCGAGGTGCAAGGCACTCTGTGTCAAACACGGTGAACACGTCCGTGCTTCACTGGTGCGCGCCCGCGCACTGGCGGGTTAGGCCGAACAGACCAATGGTACCGAGCAGGGTTTCGGTCAAGTGCACTTGAGAGATCGCGTCGAAGACGACTTCCTCATTCGGATGAGTGGATACTCACGCCGTGCGCGTCCCTCCCGGATGACGGGAGCGTGCGGATAGTGGTCTCCGACAACCGACCCAGACAGCAGCAGTACGGCCAGCTCGAGAACGGCATGTCCAAAATGGGCTTTCCCGGCCCGGATGAAGATGATGGTGGTGCGGCGGTGCCGAACGAAGACACCGCGGGGGTGGGAGGGGCCCCTGCGCGGGATACCGGAGACGGTCCTGGCGGGAAGGCCGGGTCGTTCCTGGGCCTGCGTAACTGGCGTCTGCGATCGAAGCTCGCGGCCATCCTGATCATTCCGACGCTGACGGCGCTCGCGCTCGGCACGCTGCGTGTGATCGACGACAGCAACGAGGCGGCGAGGTTCCAGGACACCGCCGACCAGGTCGCGTTCGCCGACAAGATCACGCTCGTGGTGCACGAGCTGCAGAGCGAACGCGCGCTCGCCGTCGCCAAGATCGCCTCCGGCGACCCGTCGCGCCAGAACGGTCTCGACGCGCAGATCGCCAAGGTCGACCGCGCCGTCGACGACCTGCGCGCTTCGGCGAACCAGATCAACCCGGACGACCAGGACACGAGGGACCGCTACTCGCGTGGTCTGCAGCGGCTCGACGCCCTGCGCCCGCTGCGCGGCGCGATGAACACCTCGCTGCTGGGCGACACCCCGGTCCTCATCGCCTACTCCGGCATCCTCGACTCGCTGGTCCAGCTCGGCCGCGAGGTGACCACCGCGGTGGCCAACCGCGACGTGCTCCGGCTCGGCGTCACCGTGCAGGCCATCAGTGAGAGCAAGGAGTTCATCGCCCGCGGTGACGCGGCCCTGCTGATCGCCTCCTTCCGCTCCGGCTTCCCCGGCGACCTGTTCGACCAGGCCCGCTCGGCGGTCGCGAGCGGCGACGCCTCGACGGCGGCCTTCATCAACAACGCCAGCCCCGAACAGCGGCAGCTCTACTCGGACACCTTCTCCGGTCCCGAGGTCGACGACCGCCGCCGGATCACCACGATGGCGTTCTCGCTGCACCAGCAGAACGAGCCGCCGGCGATCGACAACGTCGCCCTCGGCAACGACAGCCGCGTCGCGCTGGACAAGCTGCGCGCGGTCGAGACCAATCTGCTCGGGCAGCTGCGGGCGCAGGCCGACGGCCTGGCCACCGACGCGATCAACTCGGCCTGGATCGGCGGCGCGATCGTGCTGCTGGCCCTGCTCGCGGCGCTGTTCCTGATGCTCGTCATCGCCCGC
This sequence comes from Amycolatopsis roodepoortensis, assembly GCF_014873915.1. Classification (GTDB taxonomy): domain Bacteria; phylum Actinomycetota; class Actinomycetes; order Mycobacteriales; family Pseudonocardiaceae; genus Amycolatopsis; species Amycolatopsis roodepoortensis. The sequence continues at coordinate 1,503,112 of NZ_JADBEJ010000004.1, read as the reverse complement.
CTGATGCTGCGCCCGCTGCGGGTGCTGCGGAAGACGGCGCTCGACGTCGCCTACACACGGCTGCCGGAAACCGTGCAAGCGATCCTGGACGACCCGGACCCGGTCAACGCCTCGAAGCGGTCGGTCGAGCCGGTGCCCGTCACTTCGCGTGACGAGATCGGTGAAGTGGCGCGGTCGTTCGACGTCGTCCACGAACAGGCCGTCAAGATGGCCGCCGAACAGGCCCTCCTGCGCGAGAACGTCAACGGCATCTTCGTGAACCTGTCCCGCCGGTCGCAGCGGCTGGTGGAACGCCAGCTCGGCGTCATCGACCGGCTCGAGGCCGACGAGCAGGACCCGGACCACTTGGCCAGCCTGTTCGAGCTCGACCACCTCGCCACGCGGCTGCGCCGCAACGGTGAAAGCCTCCTGGTGCTCTCGGGCGCCGGTCTCGCGAAGTCGGTGCCCAAGCCGGTGCCCGCCGCCGACGTCATCGGCGCCGCGGTCTCGGAGATCGAGCAGTACGCCCGGATCGAGATCGGGATCGTCCCCGAGGTCGCCGTCCAGGGCCTGACGATCCACGACCTCGTGCACGTCCTCGCGGAGCTGCTGGACAACGCGACCTACTTCTCCGAGCCGGAGACGAAGGTGACCGTCCGCGCGGTGATCACCCGCAAGAAGGCGCTCGCCATCCAGGTCACCGACCACGGTGTCGGCATGACCGAGGAGCGGCTCGCCGAGGTCAACCAGCGGCTCGCCGACCCGCCGGACCTGGACGTCTCGGTGACCCGGCGGATGGGCCTGTACGTGGTCGCGCGCCTGGCGCGCCGCCACGGCATCGAGGTCCGGCTCCGGGAGAACGAGGACATCGAGGGCGGCGTGATCGCGCGGGTCGTCGTGCCCGCCGAGCTGCTCACGCAGATGCGGCCCGGCCTGCGCAACACCCCGCCGCCGGCGAACCGCTCGGAAACGTCGATCCCCTCGATGCCGTCGGTCTCCGAGACGTCGCTGCCGAACATCCCCGCCTCCGACCGTGGCCTGGAGATGACTCCGCCGCCACCGTCGAAGCCGTCGGCTCCGCAACCGGTCGCGTCGCAGGGCGGGCTCGTCCCGCTCGACCAGCCGATCAGCCTCGACGACCTGGTCGCGGGCAAGAACGCGGCCGGGCCGTTCCTCAGCCCCGCGACGCCAGCCGAGGAGGCCCCGGCGTGGCCGACGGCCGAAGACATCTCGCTCCCCAACGGCGACGGCGCCTCCAGCGGCACCGACACGCAGTTCTCGTCGCTGGTGCTCCCGAAGCGGGAGCCGAAGTACACCCCGGTCGAGCCGCGGAACAAGCCCGAGGAGACCGCCGAGTCTTCGGACGCAGGCAAGTCGGCGCTCGACGACGACGTGCCCACCCGGCGGCTGCCGATCTACCAGTCGGTGCTCTCGCGCTGGTTCAGCGAAGGCGACGAGGCCGGGGGCGACAGCCCGACCACCTACACCGAGCCGGTCGAGTCCGAGCTGCCCGTGCGGACTCCGAACAGTGGCGCCGGAGCGGCCGAACCCGCCGGCGGGGACACTGGGGACGCTTCCGAAGAGGCATTGCCCACTCGGACACCGCGGAGTGTTCCGCCGGAGACGGTGCTCCAGGACAATGGCTGGCGCAGCGCGTCGGACGACGGCTGGCAGGCGGCGCAGGTCCTGTACGAAGACCGGAACGACGAGATCACCCCGGCGGGCCTGCCCAAACGGGTGCCGAACCAGTACCTCGTCCCCGGCTCGATCGGCGGGAACGAGCCGAAGAAGGAAGACTCGTTCGCCGACAAGACCTCCGGAATGCCGGGAACGGGCGCGATCGCCCGCTCGGCGACGGCGGCGCGGAGTCGGATGGCAAGCTTCCAGAAGGGCTACACGTCGGGACGGCACGCGTTGAAGGAACGCCCGCTCGATGCGCTGGATGACAACGGCGTTCCGGTGACCGGCAGGGATACCTCTGCCGATGACAGCAGTAAGGAGTGACAGTGACACGGGCGGGTGCGATGCAGCCGGGTGGTCCGGCGCAGCCTGGCGGCCAGGCGCAGGGTAAAGGACACACGAGCAGCTTTGCCTGGCTGATCACGGATTTCGTGCACCGGGTCCCGGGCGCGGCGCATGCCGTGGTGGTGTCGGCGGACGGTTTGCTGCTGGCCTCCTCGAAGGGACTTCCCAAGGACAGGGCCGATCAGCTGGCCGCCGTCGCGTCGGGGCTCACGAGCCTCGCCCGCGGTGCGGCGAAGGTGTTCGAGGGTGGCACGGTCGCGCAGACGGTGGTCGAGATGGCCAACGGCTTCCTCTTCTTGATGTCGGTGTCCGACGGGTCCTGCCTGGCGGTCCTCGGCTCGCCGGAGAGCGACATCGGCCTGGTCGTCTACGAGATGACCCTGCTGGTGGAACGGGTGGGGCAACAGCTGACACCGGAGATGCGCGCGCAGCTGCAGGGCGCGTCGGTCCGCCGCTGAGCGACCGGGAACCGAGGAGAATGCCGTGGACGACGGGCGCTTGAGGGGCGATGGCCGGCTCGGTGACGACTTCTCCGGCGGGTGGTCGGAACGTGACGACGGCCGGGAGGACTGGACGTCCTTCCGGGACCGGGTCGACCGCGAATGGCGATCGCGGCGGGCACAGGGGTCGGACAACGACCCCGTGTCCCCGGACGAGGCCTCCCGCTGGCTGACCGATTCGAACGCGGGTCAGGGACCCGCCGATTTCAGCGTTTCGGACTACCGGGAACGCCTCCTCGGCGGCCCCGGGGCGGAACTGTTCGGTGGTGGCAGCGGTCCGCTCTACGACTCTGGCGAGTTCGCCAAGTTCTCCTTCGACAAGGAGGAGGAGCGCCGGGCGGCGGCGGCCGCCGCCGACCCGCTCGCCGCGGCGTTGCCGCAGCAGGCGCAGAACGAGTACGTCGACGAGCAGTACACCACCGACGTCGAATCCTCCGGCCTGGTCCGGCCGTACTTCCGCACGCGGGGACGGACCAAGCCGACGTACGACCTTGCCATCGAGGCGTTGATCTCGACCAGCGAACAGGGACGTGTGCTCGACCGGGTGCGCGTCCCCGAACACCGGTCGATCTGCGACCTTTGCCTGGACACCCGGTCCGTCGCCGAAGTCGCGGCGCTGCTGCGCCTGCCGCTCGGCGTGGTCCGGGTGCTGATCGGAGACGTGGCCGGCCTCGGTCTGGTCCTGGTGCACACCGCCAGCCAGAACGTGGGTGACCGGCCGAGTATCGAGTTCATGGAGAGGGTGCTCAGTGGGCTTCGGAGAATTTGACTCCGACGCGAATGCGCCGCAGGTGACCGGACCGACTTCGTCGGCCAAGATCGTGGTCGCTGGCGGATTCGGCTCGGGGAAGACCACGCTGGTCGGAGCGGTTTCGGAGATCGATCCGCTGACCACCGAGGCCATGATGACCGAGGCCAGTACCGGCGTCGACGACAATTCGGCCACCCCGAACAAGTCGACGACGACCGTGGCCATGGACTTCGGCCGGATTTCGCTGGACTCGGACCTGGTGCTGTACGTGTTCGGTACGCCGGGCCAGCACCGGTTCTGGTTCATGTGGGACGACCTCGCGGTCGGCGCCATCGGTGCCGTCGTGCTGGTCGACACGCGGCGGCTCGCCGACGCGTTCCCCTCGATCGACTTCTTCGAGAACCGGAAGCTGCCGTACGTCGTGGCGATCAACTGCTTCGACCGGCTGCTGCACCACCAGATCGAGGACGTCCGGCACGCGCTGACGATCTCGCCGTCCGTGCCGATCATGGCCTGTGACGCCCGGGAACGTGAGTCCGCCAAGCAGGTGTTGATCTCGGTCGTGCAGCACGCCATCGCACACGATTCGGCGTTGCGCGCGGGATAGAGGGACGAAAACCCGGAGCGGATGCGGCCGTTGGAGTGAACTCGGCAGGCTTCACCCGCTTCGGGGAGTGGCGTCACCGGCCGGACTGAACGCGGGGCGATCCCTTTCACGCGATCCGGCACCGGCCCCGCCCGATCGGGTGGCCAGGACGCCGATGACCTGCGCGGACACCGATTCACGCCTGGTCGCACCCGGCCACCACGGGGTGACCCACGAATGCGTGGTTCGCGATGGGTCGACGCGGTGAGCGGCTGGACGTTCACGTTCGGTTAGCGCCGGCGGCCGGGTGGCGGGCTCGACACGATCGACGGGACGAATACGCTGGGTGGAGGCGTCTTTCGGCTCGGCGGCACCGGGATCGGTGCAGGTCGGCGTGAGACGCCCGGACCACGCCGCCCAGGTGGTCTTGACGCAGCGAGGAGGGACTTGTGACGGCATCCGGGCAGCAAAGCTCGTTCGGCTGGCTCATCACGGATTTCGCGCGCCGGGTTCCCGGCGCCGCGCACGCCGTGCTGGTCTCCGCGGACGGGCTTCTCCTCGCGCCGTCGGACGGTTTGCCGCAGGAACGGGCCGAACAGCTCTCCGCGGTCGCCTCCGGGCTGATCAGCCTCACCGCCGGCGCGGCGCGCTGCTTCGACGCGGGCGGGGTCAACCAGACCGTCGTCGAGATGGAACGCGGGTACCTCTTCCTGATGTCGGTCGCCGACGGCTCGTCACTCGCCGTGCTGGCCGCGCCGACCTGCGACATCGGCACCGTGGCCTACGAGATGACCCTGCTCGTCGAGCGCGTCGGCCAGCAGATCACCCCCGAGCTGCGGGCGCAGCTGCAGGGCGGCGTCCGTGGGTGACCGATGAAGATCACCGGATTCACCGAACCGGAACCGTCCGGCTGGGACTCCCTCTACCAGGGCACCGAACGCGAGGCCTTCGACTCGCCGAGCCGCTTCGAGCTGAGCTCGATCAGCACGGTCATGCCGCGGCGCCCGGCCGCGCCGCCGGAGCCGCCTCCCGCGCCGCCGTCGATGCCTTCTTCGATGCCTTCGCCGATCCGCCAGTCGCCGCCGCGTCCCGCGCCCGCCGACGTCGCCCCCGCCTCGGTCTACCTGCCGCCGGCTTCGGGCTCCCGGGTGCGGCCCTACACCCGCACCGGCGGGCGCACCCGCACCGCGCACGACCTGGCGCTGGAGGCGCTGGTTTCGACCAGTGAGGACGGCCGCCGGTACCGCGGCGTGCGGACCCCCGAACACCGCCAGATCTGCGACCTCTGCCTGGACACCCGGTCGATCGCGGAGATCGCCGCGCATCTGCGGCTGCCGCTGGGCGTGGTGAAGGTGCTCGTGGGCGACATGGCCGACGCCGGGCTGGTGCTGATCCACCAGACCGAGCTGATCCTCGGCGACTCTTCCTCGCGCGCTTTCATGGAACGGGTGCTTCAGGGCCTTCGCGCCCTCTGACCCCCTCCCGCATTTAGTCCTCTAAATGCGCTCGCGCAAGGCGCCTTCAAGCTGACTACTTTGCGGTGATGTGCCAGCGCTTTCGGTAGCGGACCGTGCCGCTTCTCGATAGAACCACGGTCGTCCGTGAACGGGATCTCAGCGTGACGCCGGTCTTCTTGATCTGCGTTAACCTGGTCGAGGAGTAGCCGGTGGGGTACTGGAGAAAGCATCCTAGGAAGGATCTGGAAGCTGTTCTGGAGCACTTTCATCGGGCAGGATGGAGGGTCTTGGATCCGCCGACCTACTACACCGTCCGATGTCCTTGTGGGCAGCATCAGCGTTGGATCCACCTGACACCGAGCGGTGCCAACTACGGAAAGAACGCGGTGTCCTGGCTGCTTCGTCAACCTTGCTACCAGGTCGAAGGGGGTTACTGATGGGTGTGACGGTTCACGCGCATTGGGTGTTCATCGCCGACGGCGATGATCTCTTCGGTTACTGCGACAAGGTGATGCGAGCGCTGCTCGAGCAGGAACGCTGTATCGACGGATTCGTGGACAGCGCGGTCTCCGCGGACGGTGGACGAGCGGTCATGGAGATCGAGGCCGACGTTTCCGGCGAAGACCTCTCGCACGCGATCGCGAAGGCTCATGCCGCCGTCCGGTCCGCTCTGCATTCGGTCGGGATCGGGACACCGGATTGGCCGACACACGGCGAGGCCATGTCGATGGTGCTGAAGGACCTTCGCACGGAGCAGCTCGCGTAGCCGCCTCCGCGCATTCAGAAGACTGAATGCGGAACGGTCAGTCTTCGACGAGGGCGGCTGACGTGATCCGGTGCAACGGGTAGCGCTCGTATACGAGAGCGACTTGGAGACCAGGTGTAGGCGGACATGCGTAAGGCCAGGGTCCCGGTCTGCCCCGGGTGCACCTGGCCTTGCGACTCGCGTGACGTCCGCGACGTCACGCTCCGAACACAATGTAGGCCAGTCGCCAGCGCAAAGCACGCCGGGAACGGTCAGTCTTCGACGAGGGCCGCCGACGTGATCCGGTGCAACGGGTAGCGCTCGTTGTCGGTCCCCTCCAGGACCCCGCCGCCGACCCGCAGCGGCCGCACCACCCGCTGGCTCGCCGTCCCGCGTGAGTCGACGAACCCGATCCACACCTCGCGCCGCTCGATGGTCGCCTGCGACAGCAGCGCCAGCGTCGCGGACGTGTCCCCGGCGCCGCCACCCTGCGGCGCGCGCACCGTCTCGCCCCGGCGGCGCGCCGAAGCGGCGTCACCGGCCCGGACGTGCGCGACGATCTTGCCGACCTGGTCGTCGGTCAGTCCTGCGGGCTCGCCAGGCGCGCGACGCGCGGCACGCGCCTTCGCGGGAAGGCGACGTCCAGACGGCCTGATGTCCATGACGCGTCCGTCGGGCCCTTCGGCGGCCGGGGCGAACCCGGCGGCGCGGAGGGCGTCGAGGACTTCGGCGAGCGGGTACGCGCTGATGAGCACCGTCGGCGCGATCATCCGCAAGCCGTACTCGGTCGCGACGGGGCTCCCCATGACCTCGGCGAGCAGCGACGCGTCGTCACAGCGCAGGAACGACTCGGCGGCCCCGCCGCGCAGCCGTCCGTGCCGCCGGGCGACGTCGTCGATCAGGTAACTCAGCGACTGGGGCACCGGCGTCGCCGACTTCGTCGAGAACAGCTGCTGCAGCTCGCCCGCGGTCCGCCCGGTGTCGAGCGCGCGCCGCACGGACGTCTCGGTGATCCGGTAGACGGTCGCGTGCCCGGAGGATTCGATGTCGGCGACGGCGGTCATCTCGGCCGCGAGTTCGGCCTCCAGCGGCCCGGGCGCGACCACGGTCAGGTCGGCCTGAACCAGCACGTGGTCCACCGGACGCGGCAGCGCGTCGATCATCGCCTCGACCGCCCCGGGCCGGTCCTCGGCCAGCAGCGCCCGCGTCGCCGTGGTGAGCCCGCCCAGCCCGATCAGGCCGAGCGCCGTCCCTTCGGCCATCGTCCAGCGCACGGTCTCGTCGCGCAGCCGCCCGCCCCGCCGCGGCGCGCGCCAGGCGAGCGCGGCGACCAGCTCGTCGGTGCTCTTCACGCCCGCGCCCTCGGGAAGCGCGGCCAGGGCGAGGAGGATCCGCCGCCGCGACGTGGGTGCCAGCGGACGGCGCAGGTCTTCCGAAAGCGGCGCGATCGGCTTGTCCTTCGCGTCCCGCCCGCCGGCGAGACCGGGCAGCCGGGGCAGTTCGAGCCAGGCCTGGGCGATCGTCATCCAGCGCTGCGCGGTCGGCGACGCGAGCCACGAATCCGTGAGCGTCGTCGGCACCCATTCCGGGGTGGTCGCTTCGCTGTCGGCCACCAGCCCGGCGCCGACCGCGATCTCCGCGAGCAGGGTCACCCGGGTCTCGTCGACGTCGAGATCCTTGGCGAGCTTCTTGAGCTCGCGGACCCCGAGCCCGCCGGATTTCAGCACCGGCGGCGGCGTCTCCGACCATGCGCGAAGCATGCTTTCGGTCTGGCGCAAGAACTCCATCGCCTCGCCGGCCGCCGTCGTGTCCACTGTGGACGCCTGATGCGGATGGGTGGGGAGCTCCGGTTCACGCAGTGACGCCGGGTCGAACACCGACCCGCCGCGCAGCGCGATCCCGATCTCCCGCGGCAGCTCGACGGTCTGGTCGTCCCGGCGCAGCAGCAGGCCGCGCGCGAGTAGTCGCTGGACCGGGTTCTGCGCCCGCTCCAGCGTGACGTCGGCCGCCGCGTCACGGGTCCGGCCGATCGGCGGCCCGGCCGCCAGCGTCGTCAGGACGGCGCGCTCGTCCTCGCCGACCTCCGCGAGCGCGGCCTCGATATCCGCTCCGGCGAGCGAGGGTGACGACGACCCGAGCCCGGCGGGGAAGGGGCCGAGCGCGTCGCGGGCCGACGGCGGGATGCGCAGCGCGGCGTCCTCGCCCCAGACCAGTGCCCGCTTGCGCAACAGCGCCAGCGGCTCGCCGATCTCCTTGCCCACGAGCCGCGCGACCTCGGCCGCGGCGACCGGCTCGGTGTCCGCACCCGCCAGCAGCAGGGCGTCGAGGACGGCGAGGGTGAAGGTGTCGAGGTCTTCGCAGGCGCGCGCGACGGAGCCCGGCGTGCCGGCCCGGGTGGCGAGCACGATGGTGTCGGACGGGGGCGGCGTGGACAGGTCGCGACGCGTGCGCAGCAGTGCGGCGAGGGCGTCGTCGGACTCCTGGCGCAGCCAGTCCGCCAGGGATGGCGCGGGCATAGACGACCAGGATACCGGGCGGGTGATGGCCCGGCAGCCGCGTTCGGGCAGACTGTCCCGGAGAGAACGCTTGACCATGCTCTGGAGGACGTTGTGGCGAAGGGCGATAACAAGAAGCGCGCGGGCATCGACCCCACGTGGCCCGGTGAGGACGGGGAGCACCCCGTCACCGAGCTCGCGTCCGACCGGCAGGGCGCGCTGTCCCCGTTCGGCGACGTGACCTTCCCGCTCGAGAACGTGCCTTACGTGCACCCCGAGACCGAGATCAACCGGTAAGAAGCTACTGGCGGGTTACCCCTGCGAGGGTTCGTGGCGGTCGTCACGGGAGTAGGTTTTCGATCGACCTATTCGAGCGTTCCTCAGCGGGGGTAGTGCCATGCCGGTTCCCGGTCCCGGATATTCGATCACCGTCCGGGTGGAGGCCCCCGCGTCGTCCACCGCGGCGGGTGACCTGACGACCGCCGTCGGCCGGGTCGGCGGCGTGCTGACCGCGTTCGACGTCGTCGAGTCGCACCCCGACTCGATCGTCGTCGACATCAGCGCCAACGCCCTGTCGGAGAACCACGCGCAGGACATCACGCAGACCCTGGACTCGCTGCCGGGCGTCCGCGTGCGCAAGATCTCCGACCGGACGTTCCTGATCCACCTCGGCGGCAAGATCGAGGTCACCCCCAAGGTCGCGCTCCGCAACCGTGACGACCTCTCCCGCGCGTACACGCCGGGTGTCGCCCGCGTCTGCCAGGCGATCGCGGCGAACCCCGAGGACGCGCGCCGCCTGACCATCAAGCGCAACACCGTCGCGGTGCTCACCGACGGCTCCGCGGTGCTGGGGCTCGGCAACATCGGCCCGGCCGCCGCGCTGCCGGTGATGGAGGGCAAGGCGGCGCTGTTCAAGAAGTTCGCCGACGTCGACGCGTGGCCGGTCTGCCTGGACACCCAGGACACCGAAGAGATCATCATGATCGCGAAGGCGCTCGCGCCGGTCTACGCGGGCATCAACCTCGAAGACATCGCCGCGCCGCGCTGCTTCGAGATCGAGAAGCGCCTGCGTGAGCAGCTCGACATCCCGGTGTTCCACGACGACCAGCACGGCACCGCGATCGTCGTGGTCGCGGCGCTGCGCAACGCCCTGCGCGTGGTCGGGAAGAACATCGAAGACTGCAAGATCGTCGTCAGCGGCGTCGGCGCGGCGGGCTCGGCCATCATCCGCCTGCTGCTGCGCAAGAACCCGGGCGACATCGTGGCCGCCGACATCGACGGCATCGTGCACTCCGCGCGCGGCAACCTCGACGACAACCTGACCTGGATCGCCGGGCACACGAACAAGGAGCAGCAGGCGGGCACGCTGCACGAGGCGCTCGTCGGTGCCGACGTGTTCATCGGTGTCTCCGCGCCGAACCTGTTCGGGGCCGAGCAGGTCGCGACCATGAAATCCGACGCCGTCGTGTTCGCGCTGGCCAACCCGGACCCGGAGATCGACCCGCTGGAGGCGCAGAAGCACGCCGCCGTGGTCGCCACCGGCCGCAGCGACTTCCCGAACCAGATCAACAACGTGCTCGCGTTCCCCGGCGTCTTCCGTGGGCTGCTCGACGCTCAGGCGCACCACATCGACGACTCGATGCTCCTCGCGGCCGCCGACGCCATCGCGGACGTGGTGGACAACGGCAAGCTGAACGCTTCGTTCATCGTGCCGAGCGTGTTCGACAACGCCGTCGCCCCCGCGGTGGCGGACGCCGTGAAGAAGGCGGCAAAGGCTGCCAAGGCCGCTGCCCACGAGTAGGACGCGGTAGCAAAGGTCCCTTGCTCCATTCGGAGGGAGCGTCATCACTGAGGCCGATCCCGGGGCCGACTTCAGGGTGACGACTCCGCCGATGGCCCGCTCATAGGCTCGACTCCGACCAGGAAGTCGATCATGACGGGGGTTGGGGATGAAACGCTCTGTCCTGAGCAGGATCGGGACACTCACGGCCGCGGCGGTCACCATGGCGGTACTCGTACCGGCCACGGCGTCCGCCGCGGTTTCGTCTGTCGGCTGGGGGCCGTGTCCGGAGGACGTGGCCGCGCCCGGCGTGCAGTGCGCCACCTTGAAGGTCCCGCTCGACTACCGGGACCCGGGCGGGAAGACCATCGACATCGCCGTTTCGAAACTCGCCAGCACCAAGCCGGCGAAGCGGCGCGGGATCATGCTGACCAACCCGGGCGGCCCCGGCGGGCCAGGGCTGACCATGCCGGCCGGCCTGCGGTCGGCGGGCATGCCGTCGAGTGTGCTCGACGCGTACGACATCATCGGCTTCGATCCGCGCGGGATCGGGCGCAGCACGCCGGTCACCTGCGATCTCAAGCCCGAGCAGCAGGTGAGCAACGTCCCGCCGTACGCGCGTGACGGCGCGGCGGTGGCGGAGCGCGCGAAGTACGTCGAGGGCGTCGCCAAGCAGTGCGGGGCCTCGGCGACCGCCGCGAACCTGCCGTACATCACCACGGCCAACACCGCCCGCGACATGGACCGCATCCGGGAAGCCCTCGGCGAGGAGAAGCTGTCGTACTACGGCGTTTCGTACGGCAGCTACCTGGGCGCCGTGTATTCGACGCTGTTCCCGCGGCAGACCGATCGCGTGGTGATCGACAGCGTGACCGGCCCCGGCGGGCTCGATCCGGTCACCTCGCGCCGCCTGGCGGAGGGGTTCGAGGACCGCTTCCCGGACTTCGCGAAATGGGCGGCGGCGCGGCACGCGAGCTACGGGCTGGGCCGCACTCCACAGCAGGTGACGGCGAAGTTCTACGAGCTCGTCGCCAAGCTCGACGGCGGCGCCGTCCCGGGTGTCGACGGCGCGGCGTTCCGCATGGGCACCTTCGGCGCGCTGTACGCGACCAGTTCCTTCCCGGTGCTGGCGCAGCAGTGGCAGGCGCTCGACACCGAAGGCACCGTGGAGCAGACCGCGCAGGCTCAGCAGATCGACCCGGCGCAGTTGCTGTCCGGCCAGTTGCACGTGGTCTGCAACGACACGAACTGGCCCGAGGACGTCGCGACCTACCAGCGCAACGTCGCGAAGGACCGGGTGAAGTACCCGATGTTCGGCGCCGCCGGAGCGAATATCTGGGCCTGCGCGTACTGGCCGTCCGAGCCGATCGAGCCGCCGGTGCGGATCGGCGACCGGGGACCGTCGAACATCCTGATGGTGCAGAACCTGCGTGACCCGGCGACGCCGCTGAGCGGGGCCAAGGAGATGCGCCGCGCGCTCGGTGACCGGGCGCGGATCGTGACCGTGGACGAGGGCGGGCACGGGGTCTGGCTGAGCGACGAGAACGCTTGCGGCAACAACGCCGTCAACCGGTTCTTCGTGGAAGGCAAGCGCCCGGCGCGCGACACGGCCTGCGCGGCGGACAAGGGCGGGCTCTTCGCCTCGATGACGCCGGAGCAGCGGCGGGAACGGGAGAAGGCGCTCGACGAGGTTCGCTCGAAGCAGCGGATGTTCTGAGGACTAGCCTGCTGGGCGTGAGTGAACTCAGCCACGTCGACCATACGGGTGCCGCCCGTATGGTCGACGTTTCCGGCAAGACGCCCACCGCCCGCACCGCGCTGGCGGGCGGCACCGTGCACACCACGGCCGAGGTGCTCGGCCTGCTGGCGACGGACGGGCTACCCAAGGGCGACGCCCTCGCGACCGCCCGGATCGCGGGCATCATGGGCGCGAAGAAGGTGCCGGAGCTGATCCCGCTCTGCCACCAGATCGCGTTGTCCGGCGTGAAGGTCGAGTTCGTCCTCGACGAGACCGCCGTGCACATCACCGCGACCGCGAAGACGAACGACCGGACCGGCGTCGAGATGGAGGCGCTGACCGCCGTCGCCGTCGCCGGGCTGACCCTGCACGACATGATCAAGGCCGTCGATCCCGCGGCGACCCTCGACGACGTCCGCCTGATCCGCAAGGACGGCGGCAAGACCGGGACCTGGGAGCGGCCGTGAAGCGGGTCGCGAGGGTGATCGTGGCGTCGAACCGCGCCGCGAAGGGCGTCTACGAGGACACCACGGGCCCGGTCATCACGGACTGGCTGACCGCACGGGGCTGGGAGGTGCCGGCGCCCGTGGTCGTCGAGGACGGGGAGCCGGTCGGCGAAGCCCTGCGAGACGCCGTCGTGGCCGGGGTCCAGGTGATCGTGACGACCGGCGGCACCGGTATCTCGCCGACGGACCGCACCCCGGACGTCACGCGCGCCGTGCTCGACTACGAGCTCCCCGGCGTCGCGGACGCGATCCGGGCCGCCGGGCTGCCCAAGGTGCCCACGGCCGTGCTCTCGCGCGGGGTCGCCGGAGTCGCGGGCCGGACCCTCGTGGTGAACCTGCCGGGTTCACGCGGCGGGGTGAAGGACGGCCTCGGCGTACTGGACGGGATCCTCGACCACGCCGTCGACCAGCTGGCGGGCGGCGACCACCCACGGGAGGGACAGCAGTGAGCGTTCGGGTCGCACGGATCGCGGTGGTGGACGAGCCGCTTTCGGTCGAGGAACACGCCCGCCTGGTGGACGACGCGGCCGCGGGTGCCGTCGTCACCTTCGGCGGGGTCGTGCGGGACCACGACGGCGGCCGGTCGGTGGACCGGCTCGCCTACGAAGGACACCCGAGCGCCGCCGACGTGCTCGCGGAGGTCGTCGCGGATCTCTCGGGCAAGTGGGAGGGCGTGCGGGCGGTCGCCGTGAGCCACCGGCTGGGCGCGCTGGCCATCGGCGACGTCGCGCTGGCGTGCGCCGTGGCGGCCGAGCATCGGGGGCAGGCGTTCGCCGCCTGCTCGGAGCTGGTCGACGAGGTCAAGGCGCGGCTGCCGGTGTGGAAGCACCAGCACTTCAGCGACGGCAGCGACGAATGGGTCAACTCGCCGTAGGGGGCTGAAGGGGGACTTTCCCCGCATGCGATGCGAGGGAAGCGCCCCGGGCACGACAAAGCCCCACCGCCGGGGGAATGGCGCGGTGGGGCCTTGTCAGTCGTGACGTGGCCGCGCGGGGAATCCCGCGGGCATCACGACTTACCGGTGCTCAAGAGCTCACTTGGTGGCGAGCTTCTGGCCGACGACGATGAAGTCGGCGTTGGGCACGTATTCCTTGTTCAGCTCCTGCAGCTTCTGGAAGCCGCCCTGGACGTTGAACTTGGAGGCGATCTTGGACAGCGTGTCGCCGGCCACGACGGTGTAGTCACCCGCCGGGTTGGAGTTCGCGACATTCGCGACGGCCGGGGCCGGGGCCTGCTGCTTCTGGACCGGCGCGGTCGACTTCTTCGGGGTCACCTTCTTGGTGGCCTTCGGGGCGCTCGACTTGGCCTTGGCGGGGCTGGCGGAGCCGCCCTTCTTGCCGCAGTTCGGCCACGCGCCGATGCCCTGGCCCTGGAGGACCCGCTCGGCGACGGCGATCTGCTGCTCACGCGACGCGTTGTGCGCGCTGCCGGTGCCACCGTAGGCGCGCCAGGTGCTCGGCGAGAACTGCAGACCACCGTAGTAACCGTTACCGGTGTTGGTGCTCCAGTTGCCGCTGCTCTCGCACTGCGCGATGGCGTCCCAGTTGGTCGCCGACGCGGGGGTCGCGGCGATTGCGAGGGGAGCGCCGACCGCGACACCCGCAATGGCGACGCGGGCGATGTGACGGGTGGCGGCGGACATCTTGCGGTGCTTGCCTCGGTAAGACATGTGAATGAATCTCGCTCCCTGCGCCTACGAGCCTGTGCTGAGGGAAAGACCCGTGGGTCCTGGCCGGCCGTTTCAGGCCGGCTGACTTCGCCTGACGCACGACGCGTCGGCTCGGTCCCCTCGTCCCTGTCCGGAAATGCTTTCGCTCGGGGTTGGGTCCGGGAATCCGTTGGACAGGGCTCGGCGCTACGGGTTCCCGGTGTTGCGTGGTCGGTCGGGGCCAACCGAAAAGCGACGGTACGTAACGAACGGCCTGATCGGAAATTATTCGAGCTGTGACCTACATCACAGTAACAGCACGCAACCCATAACGATTCGGCTGTTTATGCAGGTCAGCGGGCCGTTATCTGGCCGTTTCCTGACCGAGATAATTCACGGATCGTGAGGCTTGCATCACGTGGATTAAGGAGTGACTGGCCCATTCGTGCGCCTTCGCGCGCGAATGGGCCGCGCACTTTAGCGAGACCTCAAGAAGTTCGCCAGTCCTGGCAGGTCATCCGTATTCAGGTGGTCGACCCCGGCGGTGACCAGCTCTTTCCACAACGCGTCACGTCCTGGCCCGGCGGTGTCCGGCGTGGCCCAGAAGCGCACACGCTGACCGGCCGCGTGGGCCCGCTTGACCAGATCGTGCAGTTTCGCCCGCTCCTCGGCGGGGAAGGGGCCCTCACCGGTCCAGGTGAAAAGGCCGCTCCAGGAGTCCGAAACCAGCGGGGTGACCCGGGGGTCCGAGCCGATGCCGAGGTCGTTCTGGTCCCTGATCCGGCCGTCGTAGAAGGCGAGCCGGAACTTCTGCCCGAGCATCACGTCCTTGGGGCGCCCGCCGGAGATCACCGCGGTGACGGCCCGCTTCTTGACGTGTCCGTACGCGTACAGAGAGAAAAGGAATGAGTAGCGCGGGTCGTACAGACGCTTCTCGAGAGCCGCGTAGGTGCTGTTCGCGTCCCCCTTGACGTCGATCAGCAGCTGGAACTCCGATCGCTGCCGGTAGACGCCGACCCCGTGGTTGGCCAGGACACGACGGCGCAGCGGCTCCAGGTAGAGCGACTCGAGGGTGCGGTCCGGGCGGGTGTCCGCGAGGTCGTGGGCGACCAGGAGCTGCCCGTCCACCAGGAAGATGTCGGCCTCGACGCTGGTGAAGCCCTGGTCGAGCGCGTCATGCAGCGGACGCGTGTGCTCGTAGTCGTTGTGGCTGTGCGCCTGCGGCAGCGGCCGGACGCCGCGTTCGTGGGCGGACGCCGGAGCGGTCGCGAGGCTCGTGGCGGCGACCGCGGCGAGCAGTGCGGCGAGGATACGGCGGGGAGTGATCACTGGCGCATCCTCGGCTGCTTCGGCGACCGGACGGTGAACTCGAGTGGGCGAGCAAGGGACCTTTGCTACCACTTTCGCCGTTCGCGCAGGTCAGCGCGGTCGGCGGGCGGCCAGTGTGTCGCGAAAGCCACTTTCGAGACGTCAGGTGTCCCGAAAGTGGCTTTCGCGACACGCCCTGGCGGGGAGACGGCAGGTCAGCCGCCGGCGAACGGGGGCAGGACGTCCAGTTCGGCGCCCTCGGTCAGCGGCCGCGTGAGATCCCGCACCGCCACGCCGTCCAGCAGGTACGAGACCGCGTCGAGCAGCTTCGCCAGCTTCTCCGGGTGGAGTTCGCGCAGGCGGGCGACGGCGTCGGCGACGCGGGCGCCGTCCGGCAGGGTCACCTTCTCCTCGTCGAGGCCGGTGGCCGCGCGGGCCGAGGCGAAGTACCGCACCACGATGGTCACCATGTCAGCCGCCGATCGCGCTCATCGGCCGGATCGGCTGCGCGAACCCGGCCTCGTTGATCTCGTGCCCGGCGAGCTTGCCCCACATGGTCGCCCGCCAGGCGTCCGCCACCTCTTCTTCGCGCGCGCCCGCGCGCACGAGGGCGCGCAGGTCGGTCTCGTCGTTGCTGAACAGGCACGAGCGCACCGCGCCGTCCGCGGTCAGCCGGGTGCGCTCGCAGGCGCCGCAGAAGGGACGGGTCACCGACGCGATCACGCCGACGTCACCCGGCCCGCCGTCGACCAGCCAGCGTTCGGCGGGCGCCCCGCCACGCGCGGCGGGGAACGGCGACAGCGCGAACTCCTCGCCGAGCATGCCGAGGATCTCCTCGGCGGTGATCATGTCGGCGCGGTTCCAGCCGTGCTGCGCGTCCAGCGGCATCTGCTCGATGAAGCGCAGGTGGTAGCCCTCGGCGAGGCAGAACCGCAGCAGCGGCACGGCCTGGTCCTCGTTCAGCCCGCGCATCAGCACCGCGTTGACCTTCACCGGGTCCAGCCCGGCCTCGCGCGCCGCGGCCATGCCGGCGAGCACATGCGAAAGCCGGTCGCGACGCGTGATCTTTTCGAACAGCGCGCGGTCGACGGTGTCCAGTGAGACGTTGATCCGGTCCAGTCCCGCGTCGGCGAGCGACTTCGCGCGCTTCGCGAGCCCGATCCCGTTGGTGGTCATGGAAAGCCGCGGTCGCGGTTCGAGCGCGGCGACCCGCTCGACGATCTTCTCCAGCCCTTGGCGCAGCAGCGGTTCGCCGCCGGTGAGCCGGATGTCGGTGATCCCGAGCCGTTCGACGGCGATCCGTAGCAGAAGCACGAGCTCGTCGTCGGTCAGCACGTCCGCGCTCGGCATCCACTCGAGCCCTTCGGCGGGCATGCAGTAGGTGCAGCGCAGATTGCACTTGTCGGTGAGCGACACCCGCAGGTCGGTCGCCACGCGGCCGAAGGTGTCGATCAGAGCGGGGTTGTCCGGCCTGGGCACGCTGGGGCGACCGCGTGTACCGGGGACACGGGGAAACCCGAGATCGACTGCTGTCATTGACACCAGACTAACCCCGAAGCCGGCGAAAACCGACTGTCTAGAATTCCACGGGCACCGAATCTGAAGGGTTTCCGGATGGCGAAATACCCGCTCCCGGCGGAGGAATTGGCCCGGTTCGCCCATCTCGGCAGGGAAAGCAGCACCCTGACCGTTCTCCGGCACGCGCGTATCGCCGAGCGGATGGGCCTGTCGGCCACCGATCACAAGGTGCTCGAACTGGCGGGCCAGGCGCCGGGACCGTTGACAGCGGGCAGGATCGCCGAGCTGACCGGACTGTCGACAGGCGCTGTGACCGGCGTCATGGACCGGCTCGAGAAGGCCGGTCTCGCCCGCCGCGTCCGCGACACCGCCGACCGCCGGAAGGTGCTGATCGAGGTCGTCCCCGGCGCCATGGAACGGCACGCGCCGCTCTTCGAATCCGCGTACACGAACCTGAAGACGGTGCTCGAACAGTTCTCTCCCGAAGAACGGAAAGTGCTGGAGCGATTCCAGAGCGCGGTGCTCGACGGACTCCGCGACGAACTCCCCGGTGATGCGTAGCTTTTCCGCATCTGCGGAAGTAATCTTCCGTGCATGCCGCAATTCCGGTTGTCCGAGGCCGCTCGTCTGCTCGGTGTCAGTGACGACACCGTCCGCCGCTGGGTGCGTGCCGGCCAGTTGACCGCGTTCGACGACTCGGCGGGCCGCAAGGTCGTCGACGGCGCCGAGCTCGCCGCGTTCGCCAAGGCGCAGGCCGAACAGCCGGAGGATCCGTCGAGCGTCGGCCGTTCCGCGCGGAACCGGTTCGTCGGGCTCGTCACCGAGGTGATCACGGACAAGGTGATGGCTCAGGTCGAGCTGCAGTGCGGCCCGCATCGCGTGGTCTCGCTGATGAGCGCCGAGGCCGTCCGCGAACTCGGGCTGCGGCCCGGGGTGCTCGCGGTCGCCGTCGTCAAGGCGACCACCGTCGTGATCGAAACCCCGGAAGGAAGCCGATGAGGAAGCTCGCGCCCGTCCTGGCCGCACTGGCGCTGGCCGCGACGGCCTGCGGATCCGGGGAGCCGGCCGCGGAGGGCAAGACGCTCACCGTGTTCGCGGCCGCGTCGCTGACCGAGTCGTTCGGGGCGCTGGGCGAGCGGTTCGAGGCGCAGAACTCCGGGGTGTCCGTGAAGTTCAGCTTCGAGGGCTCCTCGGCGCTGGTCCAGAAGCTGACCCAGGGCGCGAAAGCGGACGTCTTCGCTTCCGCCGACAAGGCCAATATGGACAAGGCCGCCAAGGCGGAGCTGATCGACGGGCAGCCGTCGGTCTTCGCCACCAACCGGCTCGCCATCGCGGTCGGCAAGGGCAACCCCAAGGGCATCAAGGGGCTGGCCGATCTCGCGAAGGACGGGCTGACCGTCGTCGTCTGCGCGCCGCAGGTGCCGTGCGGGTCGGCGGCGAAGAAGGTCCAGCAGTCGTCCGGGGTCACGCTCAAGCCGGCGAGCGAGGAGCAGGACGTCAAGTCGGTGCTCGCGAAGGTGCAGTCGGGCGACGCCGATGCCGGGCTCGTCTACGTCACCGACGCGGCATCGGCGGCCACGAAGGTGGACAAGGTGGACTTCCCGGAGGCCGCGGGCGCGCTCAACGACTACCCGATCGCGGTGCTGAAGGACGCCCCGCAGGCTCAGCTCGCCGGGCTGTTCAGGGACTTCGTCCTCGGCCCGGAGGGCAAGGCCGAACTCGCGAAGGCCGGCTTTGGCACGCCCTGACCCCGCGTTTCGTCCTCTGGATGCGGTAGATGCACGCGCAAGTACCGCATCCAGAGGACGAAACGCGGGAGCCGGGGTGCCGTGGGTGCTGTGGCCGCCGGCGATCTGCGCGCTGGCGCTGGTGGTGCTGCCGGTCGTCGGTCTGCTGGTGCGATCGGACCTGACGCGCTTCCCCAGCCTCATCACCTCGACGTCGTCGCTGAACGCGCTCAAGCTCTCCTTGCTCACCGCCGGACTGTCCACTGTGGCCTGTGTGCTGCTCGGTGTCCCGCTCGCCGTGGTGCTCGCGCGGTCGAGGGCGCGCGGGGTCCGGGTGCTGCGCGCGGTGGTGCTGCTGCCGCTCGTCCTGCCACCGGTGGTCGGCGGTCTGGCGTTGCTGTACCTGTTGGGCCGCAAGGGTTTCCTCGGCATCCTGGTGACCACCCTGACCGGCGAGCAGGTGCCGTTCACCACGGCGGCCGTGGTCATCGCGCAGACGTTCGTCGCGATGCCGTTCCTGGTGGTCAGCCTCGAAGGGGCCCTCCGGGGCGCCGGTGACCGGTACGAACGGGTCGCCGCGACGCTGGGCGCCAGGCCGTGGACGGTCTTCCGCCGGGTCACGCTGCCGCTGCTGCTGCCCGCGCTCGGATCGGGCATCGTGCTGAGCTTCGCGCGGGCGCTGGGCGAGTTCGGCGCGACGATCACCTTCGCCGGAAGCCTCGAAGGGGTGACCAGGACCCTGCCGCTGGAGGTCTACACCCAGGCCGAGGTCGACGTCGACAGCGCGGTGGCGCTCGCGTTGCTGCTCATCCTGGTCGCCGTCGCGGTCATCGCGCTCGCCCGGCCGCGCGCGCTCGAAGGAGTCCGGTCGTGACTCTTTCGGCCGAGCTCGCCCTCCGGCGCGGCGAGTTCACCTTGGACGTCGGCTTCGAGGTCCCCGACGGCGGTGTGCTCGCGCTGCTCGGCCCGAACGGGTCGGGAAAGTCCAGTGTGCTCGGCTGTCTCGCCGGTCTGCTCCGGCCCAGCCGGGCACGGATCACCCTCGACGGCCGCGACCTGGCCGGCCTGCCGCCGCACGCGCGCGGTATCGGCCTGCTCTCCCAGGACGCGCTGCTCTTCCCGCATCTGTCCGCTTTGGACAACGTCGCCTTCGCTCCGCGCTCGACCGGCGCCGGTCGTGCCGAGGCGAAGAAGCGCGCGCGGGAGTGGCTGACCGAAGTGGACGCCCTCGAACTGGCGGGACGGCGGCCCGCGCAGCTCTCCGGCGGGCAGGCACAGCGCGTCGCGATCGCGCGGGCGCTGGCCGCCGAGCCGGGGCTCCTGCTGCTCGACGAGCCCTTCGCCGCGCTGGACGTCGACGCGGCGCCCGCCATCCGGGGGCTGCTCCGGCGGGTCCTGCGGTCCGGGCCGCCGACCGTGCTGGTCACCCACGACCCGCTCGACGCACTGGCGCTGGCCGATCACGTCGCCGTCCTCGACGGCGGCCGGATCGTCGAACGGGGCGAGACCCGCAAGGTCCTCTCCGCCCCGCGCACGGCGTTCACCGCGCGGATCGCCGGGCTGAACCTGGTGGCCGGTATCGCCGCCGAGGGTGGTTTGCGCACGTCAGGCGGGCAGTTAGCGGGAATTCCGGCCGAGGACGTCGTCGAGGGTGAAGCGGCCGTCGCCGTCTTCGCGCCGAGCGCCGTCGCGGTGTATCTGCGGGACGGAGAGCGCCGGGGCAGCCCGCGCAACACCGTCGAGGGAATCGTCGACGCGCTCGAACCACACGGACCGGTGATCCGCGTCCGGGCCCGCGGCGACGACTGGGCGGCCGGCCTCGCCGCCGACCTGACCCCGGCCGCGGTCGCCGAACTGGCGCTCGAACCCGGCACACCGGTCGATCTTTCGGTCAAGGCGGCGTCCGTGGCTGTTCACGCCGTCTCGGATCATTAGGGTGGGCGGTATGAACGAGCGCCGTTGGACATACCTCAGCGACATGGATGGCGTGCTGGTCCAGGAGGAGCACCTCGTACCCGGCGCGGACGAGTTCCTCAAGGAGCTGCGCGCCAACGACATCGGCTTCCTGGTGCTGACCAACAACTCGATCTACACCCCGCGTGACCTGCGGGCGAGGCTCGAGCGGACCGGTCTCGACATCCCCGAGGAGGCCATCTGGACCTCCGCGCTGGCGACCGCGAAGTTCCTCGCGTCACAGCGGCCGAACGGCTCGGCGTTCGTGATCGGCGAGGCCGGGCTCACCACGGCGCTGCACGAAGTCGGCTACGTGCTGACCGAACGCGACCCGGACTACGTGGTCCTCGGCGAGACCCGCACGTACAGCTTCAGCGCGATAACCCGCGCGATCAGGCTCATCGAGGGCGGCGCCAAGTTCATCGCCACCAACCCGGACGCCACGGGCCCGAGCATGGAGGGCTCGATGCCCGCCACCGGTTCGGTCGCGGCGCTGATCGAGAAGGCGACCGGCCGCTCGCCGTACTACGTCGGCAAGCCGAACCCGCTGATGATGCGGTCCGCGCTGCGGCGGCTCGGCGCGCATTCGGAGTCGACGCTGATGATCGGCGACCGGATGGACACCGACGTCCACTCGGGAATCGAGGCCGGTTTGCAGACGATCCTGGTGCTCACCGGCATCTCCACGCGGGAAAGCGCCGAGCACTACCCCTACCGGCCGACCAAGATCATCGACTCGATCGCCGATCTGGTCGGGCGCACCGGCGACCCGTTCGGCGAAGGCTGAGCGGCACGGTCGCATGCGGAGGGCTTATCGTCAGACGATGCACGACGATCAGCCCGCGTCCCCGACCTATGTGGTCGGTGACGTGCACGGACACCGGGACGAGCTGGCCGAAGCGCTCCGGGAGAAGGGGCTGATCGACTCCGACGACGACTGGTCGGGCGGGGAATCGACGCTCTGGTTCCTCGGCGACTTCGTCGACCGGGGGCCCGACGGCGTCGGCGTCATCGACCTGGTGATGCGGCTGGAACGGCAGGCCGCCACCGCGGGCGGGCGCTGCGGGACGCTGCTGGGGAACCACGAGATCCTGCTGCTCGGGATGTACCACTTCGGCGACACCGAGGTGCCGTCCGACTTCGGGCCGCGCAGCTTCGCCCGCAGCTGGGAGATCAACGGCGGCCTGCTCGAAGACCAGGACAGGCTCACTCCGCAGCATATCGAGTGGCTGAGCTCCCGCCCCATGCTGACGCTGGCCGCGGACCACCTGCTGATGCATTCGGACACGCTCGAGTACCTCGGCTGGGGCGAGGACATCGACGAGATCAACACCCGTGGCCGCGAGATCCTCGAAGGCAGCGACATCCAGGCCTGGTGGGATGTGTGGCGGCGGATGACCACGCGGTACGCCTTCCGCGGCCCGGACGGCGCCGACGTCGCGCAGCAGCTCATGGACCGGCTCGGCGGCGAACGCATCGTGCACGGGCACAGCGTCATCGCCGACCAGCTCGGGATCCATCCCGCGCAGATCGAGGGGCCGTACCTCTACGCGGGCGGCAAGGCGCTCGGGATCGACGGCGGGTTGTTCGTCGGCGGTCCGTGCCTCATCGTGCCGCTGCCCTGGGAACCCGAGGACTGACGCGCCGGGCGCGTTGTCGGCCCAAGTACGTGAAGGCCCCCTTCACTGCGCTAGACGCAATGAAGGGGGCCTTCACGTACTGCAGGGCGAGCCCGGCGCCCCCCTCAGGGGAGCTCGACGATCTCCTTGCCGAGCGGCATCAGCGAGACCGGGATCATCTTGAAGTTCGCCACGCCCAGCGGGATCCCGATGATCGTGATGCACAGCGCGACCCCGGTCAGCACGTGCCCGATCGAGAGCCAGAGCCCGGCGAAGAGGAACCAGATGACATTGCCGATCGTCGACGCCGCCCCGGCGTCGCGCCGGTCCACCACCGTGCGGCCGAACGGCCAGAGCGCGTACGCCGCGATCCGGAACGACGCCAGCCCGAACGGGATGGTGACGATCAGGATGCAGCAGATGACGCCGGCGACGACGTAGCCGAGCGCCATCCACAGGCCGCACAGCACGAGCCAGATGACGTTCAGGATCAGGCGCATCAGACGTGCAACTCCCCGCTGGCCACGGTGACCGCCTGCCCCGAAAGCAGGACCCGGTCGCCTTCGAGGTTCATCCGCACGATGCCGCCGCGGGCCGAGGCCTGCTCGCCGACGAGCTTGTCCCGGCCGAGACGGGCGGCCCAGCACGGCGCGAGGACGCAGTGCGCGGAGCCGGTGACCGGGTCTTCGTCGATGCCGACGCCCGGCGCGAAGAACCGGGTGACGAAGTCGATCCCGGCCACGTCACCCGGCGCGGTGACCATCAGCCGTCCGTTCCAGTGCGCGCGCAGCGCGGCGAGGTCCGGGACGAGCGACCGCACCACGGAAGCGTCGTCGACCACCGCGAACAGGTTGTGCTTGCTGCGTCCGACGTAGTCGAACTCCAGGCCCGGCAGGATCGACGACAGATCGTCGTCCGACTCGCGGGGCGGATCCGACGGGAAGTCCATCGACACCCAGCCGTCTTCGGCGCGGCAGCGCAGCTCGCCGCTCTTCGTCGTGAAGGTCTGTTCACCGCCGAGGACGTGCGTGGTCGCCAGCGTCGCGTGCCCGCACAGGTCGACTTCGGTCTCCGGTGTGAACCAGCGAAGCGACTTCGGGCCTTCGCCTCCGACCTCGACGAAGGCCGTCTCGGCGTGCTTCAACTCGGCGGCGACGGACTGCATCCAGCCCGCGTCGCCCGGCGAGTCCAGCAGCACGACGCCGGCGGAGTTACCGGCGAAGGCCTCGGAGGTGAAGGCGTCGACGATGTAGAGGCGCATGTCTTCGACGATATCGGCCGCCGCCGGACCCGGCCTCCGGGTTTCCCCCGAGGTGGTCTCCACTTGCAGGTGGCCGCCGTCACGTCGCGTTCCTAGACTCGACGCGTCGATGCCGCCGAACGCAGGAGTCTCCATGCCCGACGCCCCCGCAGTACCGAGCTACGCATCGGGAATCTCGGACACCCCGCTGCTGGGGGACACCATCGGTGACAACTTCGATCGCACGGTCGCCGCCTTCGGCGACCGGGACGCGCTCGTCGACCGCGCCGCCGGGAAACGCTGGACCTACACCGAACTCGCCGCCGAGGTGGACGCGCTCGCGCTGGGCCTGCTCGACCTCGGGATCGCCAAGGGCGACCGCGTCGGCATCTGGTCGCCGAACCGGTGGGAGTGGACCTGCGTCCAGTACGCCACCGCGAAGATCGGCGCGATCCTGGTCAACATCAACCCGGCGTACCGCTCGCACGAACTGGAGTACGTGCTGAACCAGGCCGGGATCAAGCTCATCGTGGCCGCGAACTCGTTCAAGACCTCGGATTACGCGGGCATGATCGCCGAAGCGGGGCCGAAATGCCCGGCGCTGGAACACGTCGTGCTGCTGGACGGTCCCGAGTGGCCGTCGATGCTGGAGATCGGCCACAAGGCCGACCGCGCGCCGCTGGTGAAACGACAGGCCGAGCTCTCCGCGGACGACCCCATCAACATCCAGTACACGTCCGGAACCACGGGTTTCCCCAAGGGCGCCACGCTGAGCCACCACAACATCCTCAACAACGGCTACTTCGTCGGCGAACTCTGCAACTACACCGAAGCCGACAAGATCTGCATCCCCGTGCCCTTCTACCACTGCTTCGGCATGGTGATGGGCAATCTCGCGGCGACGACGCACGGCGCGTGCATGGTCATCCCGGCGCCCGCGTTCGAGCCGAAGGCCACCCTCGAAGCCGTCGCGGCCGAGAAGTGCACGTCCCTGTACGGCGTTCCGACGATGTTCATCGCCGAACTGGCCGACCCGGATTTCGCTTCCCACGACCTGTCCTCGCTGCGCACCGGGATCATGGCGGGCTCGCCGTGCCCGGTCGAGGTGATGAAGCAGGTCATCGACCGGATGGGCATGGCGGAGGTGTCGATCTGCTACGGCATGACCGAGACGTCGCCGGTGTCCACGCAGACCCGCGCGGACGATTCGGTGGAACGGCGGGTATCGACGGTCGGCCGGGTCGGGCCGCATCTGGAGGTCAAGGTCGTCGATCCGGAGACCGGGCTGACCGTGCCGCGCGGCGAACCGGGCGAACTCTGCACCCGCGGCTACTCGGTGATGCTCGGCTACTGGGAGCAGGCCGACAAGACGGCCGAGGCGATCGACGCGGCGCGGTGGATGCACACCGGCGACCTCGCGATCATGGACGCCGACGGGTACGTCAACATCACCGGCCGGATCAAGGACATGGTCATCCGCGGCGGTGAAAACCTGTACCCGCGCGAGATCGAGGAGTTCCTCTACACCCATCCGGACATCCTCGACGCGCAGGTCATCGGCGTCCCGGACGAGAAGTACGGCGAGGAACTGATGGCGTGGGTCCGCATGCGCGAGGGCGCGGAGCCGCTGACGGCCGAAGCCGTGCGGGAGTTCTGCGAGGGGAAGCTGGCGCGCTACAAGATCCCGCGCTACGTCCACGTCGTCGACGAGTTCCCGATGACGGTGACCGGCAAGGTGCGCAAGGTCGAGATGCGGGCGGAGTCGATCAGCATCCTCGGGCTCGAAAAGGCGGCGGCGACCAAACACGCGTGACACTCGCGTGAAGGCCCCCTTCCCTCGGCTCAGCCGAGGGAAGGGGGCCTTCACGCGCGATCAGGCCGCGGTGTTGGCGGCGGCCGCGGCGATCGCCTTCGCGTCTTCTTCGCCGAAGGTCTCTTCGAGGTTCTCCGGCGAGTAGTCGAGGTCGATCTGCTCCACCGGCATCCCGCGCGCGGACTCGATCGCGCCGAGGCGCCGCTGCGCCCGGTCGGCCGCGTACTGGATGATCTCCTCGGGATCGTTGTCGAACGGGATCTCCTCGAACTGGTCCTGCACCCACTGGATCATCCCCAGCGCGTGGGGGAGCAGTTCGCCCATCCGCTGCTGCACCGCGTCCCACAGCGAATCGTCCGCGGCGACGTGACGACGGCAGGTGAAGGTGCCCCAGGCCATGTGGCGGCGTTCGTCGTCGCCGATCCGGCGCACCAGCTCCTGCATTCCCGGCAGGATGTCGTGCTGCGTGCAGATCAGCTGCCACGAGTAGTACCCGGTCAGCGCGAGACTGCCTTCGATGACGTGGTTGTAGGTGACGCTCGCGCGGATCTGGTTGAGCGGGCTGGGATCGTCCTCCAGCGCGCGTAAGGACTGTGGCAGCTCCTCGTAGAAAAGCTTGCGGTAGTGGGGATTTTCCGCGACGTACGGGTGCAGGTCCTCGGTCAGCCCGACGGCGTCCATCCAGCGGCGGAACACCTCGGTGTGCTTGGCCTCTTCGAAACAGAACTGGGTCAGGTACATCTCGTCGCCGAAGCGGCCCGTCGCGGACATCGCCCGCATGAACGGCTGGATGTCCTCGGTGACCGCCTCTTCGCCCGCGATGAACTGCGCCACCAGATAGGTCGTCGACCGCTGCTGTTCCGGGTTGAGGGACTCCCAGCCCTCGCGTTCACGGGAGAAATCGATGTCGGCGGGGTTCCAGAACTTCTGGTTGCCCTTGACGAACAGCCGCAGCGGGAACGAGTCCCAGTTCAGCCCGCCCTTGCGCAGTGAGGAAAAACCGGTCCGCAGTTCGGAGAGCGTATCGGTCATGACGTACCCTTCGTGTCACTCCATTGTGGACGAATCGGTGGTCAGCGCCCGGATCGCGGGCGCCAGCACGGCGACTACCGAAGCCGCCGCTTCGCCGGCCGGATGCGTCGGCATGACGAGATGGGACAGGGAAAGCCGCACGACGGTCTCCGCCAGCAGCGTGGCGGATTCCGGGGAGAGCGACGGCTCGAACTCCCGGTACTGCCCGGCCGCGACCTCGGTGGCCGCGGTCAGGATGGGCTCGCCCTTGGTGGTCAGCAGGGGCAGGAGGTCTTCGCCCGCTTCGGTGCCCAGCGTGGTGGCGACGAGCCGGTTCTCCCGGGCGTGCTCGATCGTGTAGACGACCGCTTCGCGGATCCCGTCGCGCAGGTCCTTCGCGTCCTGCACGCGCAACCGGATGCCTTCCAGGAACTCCGACGTCGTCCGGAGGACCACGGCCTGGGCGAGCGTGGCCTTGTTGCCGAACTCGTTGTAGACGGTCTGCCTGCTCACCCCGGCGCGCGCGGCGACGTCCGCCATCCGCAAGGCGGTGTAACCGTGTTCGGTGAGCAGCTCGGTGGCCGCGTCGAGCAGCGCCTCCCGCAGGGAGGCCTTGGTCCGATCGGAGAAGCTGGTGATCTCGCCCACAGTCCCAGCTTGACACAGATCGTGTCCATGTCAAAGAAGTTGACGGGAACCCATCGGCTGTAAATCTGTCGGTGGCGGCGGCTACCGTGGCCTGGTGGGCATCACCGTGGGGTTCGACCTCGACATGACACTGATCGATCCGCGGCCGGGCATGGTCGCGGTGATGAACGCGCTCGGCGTGGAGTCCGGCCTGCCGCTGGACGGCGAGTACTTCGCGGCCAACCTCGGCCCGCCCCTCGACGCCAGCCTGCGGGGCTTCGGGGCGCCGGAGGAGCGGATCCCGGAGCTGGTCACCCGGTTCCGCGCGATGTATCCGGACACGGTCGTGCCCGTGACGGTCGCGCTGCCCGGCGCGGCCGAAGCACTGCACGCGGTCCGCGCGGCGGGCGGGCGCACCGTCGTCGTCACGGGCAAGTACGGGCCCAACGCGAAACTCCACCTGGACGCACTCGGGCTCGAGGTCGACGTCCTGGTCGGGGAGTTGTGGTCGACGGAGAAGGCCGCCGCGCTCACCGAGCACGGCGCCCGTGTCTACGTCGGCGACCACCTCGGCGACATCCGCGGCGCGCTGGCGGCCGGGGCGGTCCCCATCGGGGTCACGACCGGCCCGTGCACCAAGGAGGAGCTGCTCGCGGAGGGGGCCGACGTGGTGTTCGACTCGCTGACCGAGTTCCCCGGCTGGTTCAGCTCTTTCGGCGAGCCTCGCGGATCAGGGCGATCAGACCGAGGGCGAGCCCCAGCGGAGTGATCACGCCCGCCGCGGCGGACAGCCACACCGGCAGGTTCTCCAGACCGGCGGCGAACAGCACGAACACCGCCGTGACGGCGAGCATGCCGAGCGCG
This sequence comes from Amycolatopsis roodepoortensis, assembly GCF_014873915.1. Classification (GTDB taxonomy): domain Bacteria; phylum Actinomycetota; class Actinomycetes; order Mycobacteriales; family Pseudonocardiaceae; genus Amycolatopsis; species Amycolatopsis roodepoortensis. Next base: position 1,475,222 of record NZ_JADBEJ010000004.1, on the reverse strand, counting down.
AACAGGCCGATGCCGACGCGCATGAGGATCGGTTTGCCCGGCTTTTCGGGGACGGCCACAGCGGCCTCCTTTACTGCGGTCTCCATGAAGCAGAGGGTATCCGCCGGTATCCGCTTCTCCACAGGGCGTGTGGCGAGATACGCTTATGGGACGCGCGCCCTGGGTACGCCCCCGGGCGCGTTCGTTGTGAGCAGGACAGCAAAGGACTGGTGAGGGAAGTGCCGACCGGCAAGGTCAAGTGGTACGACGCGGAGAAGGGTTTCGGTTTCGTCACCCAGGATGGGGGCGCCGACGTCTACATCCGTAAAGCCGCGCTGCCGCAGGGCGTCGAAGGGCTCAAGGCGGGCCAGCGCCTCGAGTTCGGTGTCGCCGACGGCCGCCGCGGCCCGCAAGCGCTCTCCGTCCGGCTGCTGGACCCGCCGCCGTCGGTCGCCGAGGCGCGCCGCCGTCCCGCCGAGGAGCTGCACGGGCTCATCGAGGACATGATCAAGCTGCTCGAGCTCAAGGTGCAGCCGGATCTGCGGCGCAACCGCTACCCGGACCGCAAGAACACGAAGCAGATCGCCGAGATCATGCGCGCCGTCGCCCGGGATCTCGATCCCTGATCGGCGCCCCCGCGGCCCAAGCGCGTGAAGGCCCCCTTCCCTCGGCTCAGCCGAGGGAAGGGGGCCTTCACGCGATTCAGCTCAGGGGAGATCCGCGAGTGGTAGCAAAGGTCCCTTGCTCCCCTCAGGCGGCGGGCGGCTCGACCTGCAGCGACCAGATCGCCGTGGTGACCGCCTCGGCGTCCTCCGGACGTCCCGTCTGGCTGATCACCGAAGCCTGCGCGACCTCGACGACGAGGATCTGGTCGTCGGGCCGGGGCGTCGTCACGGTGTAGGCGAACCGGTCCAGCGACGTGATGATGTCCTGCTTGAGCTCCTGCGGCTCGCCCTTGCCGTTCACGTACTGCACCGTGACCTTCCACGGCGTCTCCGCGATCGCGCTCGGCACCGAGATCTGCACCGGCTTCCCCGGCCGGATGCGCAGCTTGCCCGCGGCGTCGGGCCTGGTGGTGCACTGCGCGCTCTTGATGTCGCAGGACGCCAGCGGGGTGACGTTCACCGTGTTGCCGTCGGCGAAGAAGGTCACCTCTTCGGGGCCGGGGGCCGAGCAACCGGCCACCACGAAACCACCCGCCGCGAGTAGGGCTGCAATACGAAGTCGCCGCATACGGTGAAGATTACGAGCCCGGCCGCCACCGGGAGTCACCGGGCTGCGAGGGGATCGGCGATTCGCTGGTCGGCTCCGGACGCAGCGGCCGGTCGCCGCCGAGTCCCGGGATCAGCGAAGTGCCGCGCCGCACCATGAACGTCTGCGTGAACCCGACGGCCAGCAGGATCGAAAGCACCAGGAAGCCGATCCAGTACGTCGGCGGCAGCAGCAGGCCGACGGCACCGCCGAAGCACCAGGACATCTGCAGCACGGTCTCCGACCGCCCGAACGCCGACGCGCGCGACTCTTCCGGAAGGTCTTCCTGGATGACGGCGTCGAGGCTGATCTTCGCCAGCGCGCTCGCGGTCGCGCCGACGAGCGCCACGATCGCCGCCGTCGCCAGCCCCGCCGCGACGGTGGCGATGATCGCGATGCCGAGACAGGCTCCGACACAGGCCAGGATCACCTGATCCGGTTTGCCGAAGTGCAGCCGCGAGCCCAGCGCGTTGCCGAGGAAGCCACCGGCACCGGCCGCGGCGCCGATGATGCCGAGCAGCAGCAGCTGTTCGAACGGGCTCTGCCCGCTGCCCTCGGCCTGCGCCTTCACCGCGAACGCGGAGAACATCATCAGGAACCCCGTCAGCACCCGGACGGTGCCGTTGCCCCACAGCGAGAGGACGATCTGGCGTCCCATCGGCTGCCGCTGCTTCTTGACCCGCCGTTCGGGATGCGCGGACAGCGACGCCGGCACCTCGCCCTCGGTCTTCTCGACCCAGGACGGGATGCGCATCGACTGCACCGCGGCGGCGATACAGATCAGCATGGTGAACCACAGCGCGCCCTGCGAACCCCAGATCGCGTTGACCCCGCTCGCCAGCGCACCGAACGCGCCGGCGGCGACCAGGCCGAACACGGTCAGCCGCGCGTTCGTCTTCGACAGCGTGATCTCGGGCGGCAGCACGCGTGGGGTCACGGCGGCCTTGAGCACGGTGAACGACTTCGAGAGCACCATCATGCCCAGCGCCGCCGGGTACAGGAGCCAGTCGTCGAAGTGCAGCGCCATCACGATGGCCATCAGCGCCTGGCCCGCCGAGGACACGCACATCGCGAGCCTGCGGCCGCGCTGGATCTTGTCCAGCGCCGGGCCGATCACCGGCGCGACCAGCGCGAACGGGGCGATCGTGATGAGCAGGTAGAGCGCGACCTTGCCCTTGCTCTCCCCGCTGGTGGCGGCGAAGAACAGGGTGTTGGCCAGCGCGATCGCCATGGCGGCGTCGCTGGCGTAGTTCAGCATCACCGCGTACGTCAGCGAAGTGAGGCCCGATTTGTCGGCGCCGTCCGCCTTCGTCGCGCGCTGGAAGGCGCCGACGGCCTGCCCGGTGAGCTGACGGCTGCGCATCGCCGCGACCCGGGTGACCGTGATCTTCTTCGGCATCTTCGGCAGGGAGCCCGCGCGCGGCGGGACCGCGGTCGTCGGGTGCTCGTGCGGTTGCTCCTGGGCGACCCGCGGCTCACCCGCGTAACCGCCGGTGTCGTAGTGCTCGTACTCGCCGCTGCCCGGCGGGTGCTCGTCGTAGAACCCGCCCGGACGACGCCGGACGGGTTCGGTCTGCCGCTGCGAAGGATCCGGAAACGGTCGCGCGCCGCGGGGAGGTGTCCTCGGCGGTGGAGGCGGTGGTGGCTGGTGGTGACCCATCGGGATCGCGCCGGTGCGCGCCTCGTCGGCGGTCGGCCCGGCCGGATGCGGCTGGTACTGGGGCTGCGGACGGGCCGCGCGCGGCGGCGGTGGCGGCACCGGCTGCTGATCGACGCGGGTCGGCGACGGAGCGGACCAGCTGCGTGCCTGGGCGGCCCCCGGCTCCGGCGTCCACTTCCGCTTGCTCTTGCGGCCACGCTCCTTGCCCGGCCTGCCGGAAGGCGTGCCGTCGCGTCCAGAGTTCGAGCCGAAGATTCCCACGCTTCAATCCTGCCTTACGCGGGTCTCGCTTCGCGCGTTCACCACTGCTTTCTAGGCGGCGGGGACGAATTTCACGCGGAACATCCTCGGCCAGAGCTTGCCGGTGAGCACGAATTCGTCGGTCCCCGGCACCGCCGCGATGCCGTTGAGGACGTCGGCGGCACCCCGTTCCTCGGGAGCGAGCAGCCCGGACGCGTCGATCTCGCCGGTCACCCGCCCGGTCGCGGCGTCGATCCGCAGGATCCGGTCGGTCTGCCAGACGTTCGCGTACACGGAGGCGCCGACGCATTCCAGCTCGTTCAGCTGGTCCCGGCCGACATCGACGCTGCCTGTCGGAGCGAAGGTCGCGGGGTCCCGGAAGGTCAGCTTCGACGAGCCGTCGCTCATCACCAGCTGCCCGTCGCGGTGACAGAGCCCCCAGCCCTCGCCGGTGTAGGTCACACGCCTCAGCTCGGCCAGTGTCTTGGCGTCGCGTTCGATCGCGACGCCGTCCTTCCAGGTGATCTGCCAGGCTGTCGGCCCCAGCACGGTGATGCCCTCGCCGAACAGGCCGGGCAGGTCCTGCCGGACCGACGGCGCCGCGCCCGGGGGCCCGGCGCGCATCGACGACTTCCCGACCAGGCCCGTGCCCTCGTACAGCGTCTCGCCGGAGAACTCGAGGCCCTGCGTGAAGGCGGCCGGGTCGTGGGGCAGCGTCGAAACCACCCGCACCTTCAGTTTCTCGGGCGCGGGCGGGGCGGCGTCGCTCACCGGCGCGGCGGCGCAGCCACCGAGGACGGCGGCCAGCAGGAGCGACATGGTCATCAGCGTGCGCACGCGGACAGCCTGACACGGACCGCGATATCGCGTGCGGCAGAATGGGGGCATGACCCTGCTGTTGACCCTGGACGACGGCTCCATCCAGCGCAAACTCGCCGAGGCGGTCGATCTCGCCCGTGCGGCGGTGCTGGAGGACGCCGGTGCCGAGCAGGTCGGCGCGCACGTCGGCGTGGACCGGGAGGACGCGGTTTCCGCGAGTCACCTGTTCGAGGCCACCGTGTCGGGTTATCGCGGCTGGCGCTGGTCGGTCACGGTCGCGCTCGCCGGCGAGGAAGAGCCGATCACGGTCAGCGAGGTCGTGCTGATCCCCGGTCCGGAGGCGCGTGTCGCCCCGGCGTGGGTCCCGTGGGACCGCCGCGTCCAGGCGGGCGATCTCGGCGTCGGCGACATCTTCCCGGTGGAGAAGGACGACCCGCGGCTCGTCCCGGCGTACCTGGAGTCCGACGACCCCGCGGTCGAAGCGGTCGCCAAGGAGACCGGTCTCGGCCGGGTCCACGTGCTGTCCCGGTACGGCAGGCTCGACGCCGCCGCCCGCTGGCACGGTGGCGAGTTCGGCCCGCGGTCGGACATGGCGCGCAGCGCGCCGGACGTCTGCGGCAGCTGCGGGTTCTTCGTGCCGCTCGCCGGGTCGCTCAGCGCGGCCTTCGGCGCGTGCACCAACGACATCTCCCCGGCGGACGGCCACGTCGTCGACGTCGAGTACGGCTGCGGCGCGCATTCCGAGATCGAGGTCGAGGTGACCTCGTCGGTGCCGGTGGCGGAGCTGGTCTACGACGACTCTCTGATCGACTTCGAGCCCGCGCCGGAGACCTCCGCCAAGCCCGAGCCCGAGCCGGAGCCCGCCGAGGCCACCGTCGTCGACGAGTCCGAGGCTCCCGTCGCCGAGGCGCCGGAGCCCGCCGAGGTCCAGCCGGAGGTCGAGCCCGAGACCGCCGCTGTGCAGTCTTCGGAGACCGCCGACGAAGCGCAGGTCGAGGCCGAAAGCGCCAGTGAGCACTGACCCGTTCGGCACCGAGCGGCTCCGCGCCGCCGTCCTGCGGGCGTGGGCGGATTCGCCGACGAGGTTCACCGAGGACACGAACACCGAGAACGACCTGCGGGTCGGCGGCTACCGCGACCGGCTGTTCGTCGAGCTGGCGCAGAACGCTGCCGACGCGGCCTTGGCCGCCGGTGAACGCGGCACGCTCCGGGTGTCCGTTGTGGACGGTGAGCTGAGGTTCGCCAACACGGGCGCTCCCTTGGACGCGCGCGGGGTCGAATCCCTTGCCTCCCTTCGTGCTTCCGGCAAGGGCGAGGAGACCGTCGGCCGGTTCGGCGTCGGGTTCGCCGCCGTGCTCACGGTTTCCGCCGAGCCGAGGATCGTTTCGGTGACCGGTGGAGTCGCCTTCTCCGCGGAGCGCACGCGCGCCGAAGCCGGCCGCACCGGCGACGTTCCCGTGCTCCGGCTTCCGTGGCCGGTCGCCGAAGCCGAACCTCCCGTGCCCGAAGGCTTCACCACCGAGGTCCGGCTTCCGCTGCGTGAAGGCGTCGACGGCAAGGCCCTGCTGGAAGACCTGAAGAACGACGTCGGTGATCTCCTGCTCACCCTGTCCTGGCTCGAAAGCATCGAGGTCGATGGCGGTGTCTGGCGCCGGGCCGAGCTGGGCGACGGCGTCGTCGAACTCGCGTCACCGGACGGTTCCGAGCACTGGCAGGTCCATCGCGGCGACGTCGTCTGGGCCGTTCCGCTGGACGGCGACGTTTCGCCGCGACCGCTCGGCGACGACGTCCTGCACGCCCCCACTCCGACCGACGACGAGCTTTCCCTGCCTGCCAGGCTGATCGCGACGTTGCCGATCGAGCCGTCCCGCCGCCGCGCGCTGCCGGGCCCGGAGCTCACGGCGGCGTTGAAGAACGCCGCGCGGGAGTACGTCGACCTCGTCCGTTCCTTGCCCGGCAAGGAACGCTTGGCGCTCGTGCCCGGTGCGGACTTCCCGCGTTCCACTGTGGACGGAACGCTGCGGGAGTCGATTCTCGAAAACCTCGCCGAGCTGCCCTGGCTTCCCGCGCAAGCGGGTGACGACTTGCCAGGGCGTCAGGCGCGTGTCCTGTCGGTGGACGTGCCGGGGCTGGCGTCACTGCTGGCGGACCTGGTGCCGGGGCTGACTTCACTGTCCGGTGTGGACCTTCGCGCGGTCGGCGCGCGGTCGCTTTCGCCCGCCGAGGCCATCGAGCTGCTGACGGGAGCGCAGCGCGAGCCCTCATGGTGGCGTTCGCTCTACGACGTGCTGCTCCCGGCGCTCGAAGCGCACGACCTCACCAAGGACGACCTCGGCGCGTTGCCGGTGCCGATGTCGGACGGCCGCACCTTGCCCGGCGTCCGCGACGCGTTGCTCGTCGGCGGCTCGGCCGAACTGCTCGAACTTCTGTCCGATGTGGACATCATCGGCCTGCGGCTGGTGCATCCGGCCGCCGCGCATCCGTTGCTGGAACGCTTGGGAGCCAAGCACGCCCAGGCGGGTGACCTGCTCGAAGCCGACGCGCTGAGCGCCGCCGTCGAACGCAGCGTCGAAGACGTCCGGTCCGGTTTGGACGGAATGGCCCTCGCGGGCGCGGTGCTCCGCCTGATCGCCGAGGTCGGCGACGAAGCCCCCGATTGGGCGGGTGCGCTGGCCCTGCCGAGCGAGGACGGCTGGCGGCGCGCGGACGAACTCGTCCTGCCGACGTCGCCGCTGGGTGACATCTTCGACCCCGAGGTGTTCGAAGAAGACGGCGCTTTGTCCGTGCTGGACGAGGAATTCGCCGAAGACTGGCCGGTGGCGACGCTCGTCGCGGTCGGCGTGCTCGATTCGTTCGCGATCGTCACCGACGAAGAACCGCTGGAACCCGAGCACGGCCTGCCGGACGAGCACGATTGGTGGGATTCGCTGGAGCGTCCGCCGTCACGGGTGCTCGCCGTGCGCGATCTCGATCTGGTCGGTGACGACGCCTGGCCGGAGGCGCTGCGGTTGCTCGCGTCCCGTCCCGAAACCTGGCGTGCCCTCACCGAACCCGGCGGGCACACCGGCTGGTGGCTCGCGCGGTACGCGCTCCTGGACGGGCACGCGCCGCTCGATTGGCGGATGCCGGAGGCGTCCGCGCTGGCCGGGCTCTACGACGTCGTCCCCGATTCGGGGCTGAGTAAGGAGATCCTGCTCGCCGCCGGTGTCCGGACGGAGCTGGGGGCAGCCGCCGAAGACGTCGAGGATCTCTTGGAGCGGTTGGGCGACCCCGAGCGCAAGGTGAGCCCTGGGCTCGCTTCCCGGGCGCACGCGGCCCTCGCCGAGTACACAGTGGACGTTCCCGCGCCGGATCGCGTCCGTGCCGCGGACGGTTCGGCCGTCGACGCTCGCGACGCCGTCGTGCTCGACGTGCCGTGGTTCGCGGCCGTGCTGGCGCCGGAGCGGATGGTCGTGTCGGCGAGCGGCGCCGCCGCGCTGGCGGAACTGCTGGACCTGCCGGTGGCGAGCGGTCTCGACGCCAAGGTCACCGAGGACGGCGAGTACGTGCCGTGGACGGAGCTTTCCGCACTGCGGCTGGCCGCCGATCAGCTCGGCGTCGAGCTGCCCGACGGCGGAGTGCTGCTGCACGAGGCGCTGACGGTGACCTTCGAGGACGCGGAACACGAGGTCGCGTGGTGGTCCGACGGCAGGCTGCACGCCGCCGACACCCCCGAAGGCCTCGGCCGGGCGTTCGCCTGGGCCACCGACCGATGGGCCGACCGGCACGTCCTGACGGCCCTGCTCGACGACCCCTCGCCTTCCGCGCTCCTGAACTGACGCATTTCGCCCTCTGGATGCCGGGTTAGAAACGCTGTGCGCTCTTCGAGCCCCGGCGCGCGGCGGCGCGCTGCCAGGCGATGATCGCGAGACCGATGAAGCCGAGCACGAGACCGGAGAACGCCGTCTGCACCCAGATGCCGTCGGTCACAAAGAACAGGACCACGGTCGCGACCGCCCAGAGCGAGGTACCTACGATCACCACCGGCGTCAGGTCGGTCAGCCGCTTCGGCAGCTCCGGCGTTGGCCGCAATGAACCGTTTACTTCCCCGGAATTGATCGATTCGCCCACGTGGGGAAGGGTACCCGGCAACGGGCGAAGGGTGGTACGCGATGGCGGAGCAGCGCACCCGGTCCACACTGGACCGGTTCTTCAAGATCAGCGAGCGCGGCTCGACACCGGGGCGGGAGATCCGCGGCGGGGTCGTCACCTTCTTCACGATGGCCTACATCGTGGTCCTGAACCCGCTGATCCTCGGCAGTTTCTCCGCCGAAGACGCGGGCGCGCACAAGGACGTCCTCGGCAACATCCTCCCCGTGCCGCAGGTCGCCGCGGTGACCGCGCTGGTCGCCGGCGTGCTGACGATCATCATGGGCCTGGTCGCGAACTACCCGTTCGCCATCGCCACCGGCCTCGGCATCAACAGCCTGATCGCGGTCACCTTCGCCTCCCAGATGACCTGGCCGGAGGCGATGGGCCTGGTGGTGATCGAAGGTCTGGTCATCGTCCTGCTCGTGTTCGCCGGTATCCGCACGGCGGTGTTCAACGCCGTCCCGCCGCCGCTGAAATCCGCGATCGCGGTCGGCATCGGCCTGTTCATCTGCCTGATCGGCCTGGTCGACGCCGGCTTCGTCCGCCGCGTCCCGGACGACGCGAAGACGACCGTGCCGGTCGGGCTCGGCATCAACGGTTCGATCGCGTCGTGGCCGACGCTGGTGTTCGTCGTGGGCCTGCTGATCACCGGGATCCTGGTGGCGAAGCGGGTCAAGGGCGCGATCCTGATCGGTGTCCTCGCCTCGACCGTGCTGGCGATCGTCATCGAGGCGATCACCAAGGTCGGCCCGTCGAAGGGCGTGAACCCGCAGGGCTGGAACCTCGGCTACCCGGCGCTGCCTGATCAGGTCCTCGGCGTGCCGGACCTGTCGCTGGTCGGCGAAATCTCTTTCGGCGCCTGGACGCGGCTGCCGATCATCACCGTCGTGCTGCTGGTGTTCACCCTGGTGCTGGCGGACTTCTTCGACACCATGGGCTCGATGACCGGCCTGGCGAAGGAGGGCGGCCTGCTTCCGCCGGACGGCAAACTCCCGAACGTCGGCAAGGCGCTGTTCGTCGACGGCACCGCCGCGGTGGCGGGCGGGTTCGCGTCTTCGAGTTCGAACACCGTCTTCGTCGAGTCCGCGTCCGGTATCGCCGAGGGCGCCAGGACCGGGCTCGCGAACGTCGTCACCGGGGTGCTGTTCATCGCGGCCATGTTCCTGACCCCGCTCTATCAGATCGTCCCGGTCGAGGCCGCCGCTCCGGCGCTGGTCGTCGTCGGCGCGCTGATGATGAGCCAGGTCAAGGAGATCGACTTCGCCGACTTCACCGTCGCGCTGCCGGCGTTCCTGACCATCGTGGTCATGCCGTTCACCTACTCGATCGCCAACGGCATCGGCGCCGGTTTCGTCAGCTACGTCGTCATCCGCGCGGTCACCGGCAAGGCCAAGGGCGTGCACCCGCTCATGTGGGGTATCGCGGTGATGTTCGTGGCCTACTTCGCGGTCGGCCCCATCCAAGCCGCGTTCAGCTGACCAGCGGTTATGTCAGCCGTGGGCGATCTCACGGGCCGATGATCCGATCGTGAGGTATGCTAACTATATGTCCGGAGACACGCACGAGCGCTCACTGGCGAGCCGCCTGCGTCTCGCGGTGGTGCGGCTGAATCGGCGGCTGCGGGCCCAGCGGGCCGGTGACGGCATCTCGCTGACCCAGGTGTCCGCGTTGTCGACGCTGCACAAATGCGGTGCGCTGACCCCTGGTCAGCTCGCCGCGAAGGAAGGCGTCCAGCCGCCCTCGATGACGAGGGTGATCGCCGCGCTCGAGGAGATGGGTTACGTCGAGCGCAGGCCGCATCCGACGGACGGCCGCCAGGCCATCGTCGAACTGTCCGACCGCGGCCGGGCCTACGTGATCGAGCAGATCACCGCGCGGGAGATCTGGCTGGACAAGCAATTGGCGGAGTTGAGCGCCGAAGAACGTGAAGTGCTCTCTCGCGCCTCCGAGATCATCGACAGGATGGCGGGGAACTAACAGCGGTGACGACCACGGGTAGCGAAACACAGTGTCCTTCCAAGACCACCGCTACCCGGGAACCCGCTCCACCACCGCCGCCCGCGCCCGAGAAGCCGCGCGGGAGCATGTTCTCCTCGCTGAAGGTCCGTAACTACCGGCTCTTCTTCACCGGCCAGGTCATCTCGAACATCGGCACCTGGATGCAGCGCATCGCCCAGGACTGGCTGGTGTTCACCCTCAGCGGCAACGACCCGATCGCGCTCGGCATCGCGGTCGCGCTGCAGTTCCTGCCGACGCTGTTCCTCTCGTTGTGGGCAGGGGTGCTGGCCGACCGCGTCGACAAGCGGCGGCTGCTGATCGGCATCCAGATCGCCGTGCTGGCGCAGGCGGTCGTCCTCGGCGCGCTCGATCTGAGCGGGATCGCGGCGCTCTGGCACGTCTACCTGCTCTGCTTCACCCTCGGCGTGACGGCGTCGCTGGAAGTGCCCGCGCGGCAGTCGTTCGTCGCCGAGATGGTCGGCAGGGACAAGGTCACCAACGCCGTCGCGCTCAACTCCTCGATCTTCAACATGGCCCGGATCGTCGGCCCGGCCATCGCGGGTTTCGCGATCACCTGGGTCGGCACCGGCTGGCTGTTCATGGCGAACGCGGTGAGCACGGGTGCCGTCATCGCCGCGCTGGTGATGATGAACCCGGACAAGCTGTTCCGCGGGCCGGCCATCCCGCGTGAGAAGGGGCAGCTCGTCGAAGGGCTGCGCTACGTGCGGCGGCGCAGCGACCTGATGACCGTGATGGTGCTGGTGTTCTTCGTGAGCACGTTCGGCATCACGTACTTCACCTCGCTGCCGATCGTCGCCGCGAACGTCTTCCACACCGATGCCGACGGCTACGGCCTGCTGTCGACTCTGGTCGCCGTCGGCACGTTCACCGGAGCGCTGATGTCGGCCCGCCGCAACAGCCGCGGTGGTCCACGTGTGCGGCTGCTGCTGATCTCGGCGTTCCTGCTCGGCGCGTTCGAGGTGATCACCGCGTTCATGCCGACGTACCTGAGCTTCGGCCTGGCGCTGATCCCGCTCGGCTTCGCCACGATCACCTTCCTGAACACGGCGAACGCGCTGGTGCAGACCGCGGTCAGCCCGGAGATGCGCGGCCGCGTGATGGGCCTCTACGTGTTGGTGCTGATCGGCGGCAACCCCATCGGCGGCCCGATGACCGGCTGGATGGCCGACGCCTTCGGTGGCCGCTCGCCGTTCTACATCGGTGGCGCGGTCTCGGCGCTCGCCGCGATAGCCTGTGCCGTCGTGCTGATCCGGCGCGGCGGGGTGAGCCTGCCGGTGCGGCGGTTCGGGAACGGTCTGCGGGTGCTGAAGCGGGAGCGGGTGTGAACAGGCTCGGCGTCGAACCTTCGGTGACCCGGTGGACCGACGGCGAGGCCCGGTTCCTCGACTGGACGATCGACGGTGTCGCGCTGCGGTCGATGGTTCCCGGCCCGCCGGAGCAGCAGACGCCGCTGTTCCTGGACGACGATGTGTGGCGCGAGGCCGCGGTCGAGACGCTTCGCCGTCTGCTGGGCGAACTACCGGGTGATTTCGACGATGGCCGGGTGGCGCTGCTGGTGTGCCCGGCGTGCGGTGATCTCGGTTGCGGCGCGTACAGCGTCGAGGTCGTCTTCGGTGACGACGTGGTCGAATGGCGGACCCTCGGTTGGCAAACCGACTACGAGCCGTTCGACGGCCTGGCCGAAGATGGGTTCACCGGGGCGAGGTTCGAGCGGAAGGCGTACGAGACGCTGCTCGGCGACCTCCTGTCGAACTATCGGGCCTAGCGGCCGAGCAGCGGCGGCACCATCTTCTCGGCGAGTGCCACGAGGTCGCCGGTGCCCTTGAACTTGAGCGTCTGCCCGGCCGGATCGTCGGTGAGCTGCACGAAGACGCCTCGTCCGTCGACCTGGGCGGGCCGCCCGGCGATCGTCGTGGTCGGGGCGACGGCGGTGGACAGCTCGCTGTAGTCCGCGGTCACGCCGTTCAGCTCGCAGGCGGCGAAGAAGTTCGGCTTCGCGTTGTCCGGCGGCACACCGAGCGCGCGGCCCAGCTCCCCGCACAGCAGCCACGAGATCACCGGGAGCGGCTTGTCCTTGATCGGGCCGGGTTCGGTCTTCTCCAGGGCGATCTCGCCGTCCTCGCCGGTTTTCGGCAACTTCGGCCCCGGCGGCATCGCGCCGGCGATCAGCGCTTCGGCGAGCGCCCTCGCCTTCTTTTCGGTTTCGGGGCTCTCGACGAGCCTGCCGCGGAGCGAAATGTGCAGTACCGGCGAGGCGCCAATGTGCGGCGCGACCTCGACGAGTTCGACGCCCAGGCTGGTGCCGTCCTTGTCCGTGGCGATGACCGCGAGCTTGCCGGCGACCGTGGTCTTCGTGGGCATGCCGCGACTCGTGTCCTCCGGCAGCGCGGGGACCATCTGCGTGCTGACGTCGAGCTCCGCGGTGACCGCGTGACAGGACTGGCCGGCCTCGCGAAGCGTGCGACCGCCGAGGATCTCCTCCCAGCGCTGCTCCGGGATCGCCTGGCACAGCACCTGCGCGGCGGTTTCGTCCGTCAGCGCGGCCACCATCTCGCCCGTCGGCATCATGACCGGACGGAGCTCCTGCCCGGGCTTGGACGGCCAGACTTCGGGGAGCTTCGCCTCGGTACCGGTGTCGTCCCGGCTCAGCAGGGTGATCGCGACGAAGATGCCAACCCCGAACAGCAGCAGGACACTGACGAGCGCGCAGCCCGCCCAGATCCACATCGGACGGTCGGTCTTGCGCGCGATGGCTCGGTAATCGTTCGGGGTGGCCACGGGGTGAAGCTAGCCCGTCGGGCGCCGCCTGTCCGGCGAAACGCCCAAGGCCTCGTGAGTGGTAAGGGGCCGACTGTGTGGATTTTGGGGCGTTGGATGACCGGAAATCCACACACCCCTCCGTGACCGGTCCGGTCACGGAGGGGTGTGTGGAGTTAGGGACATTCAACGTCTCTATATCCACACACCTCTCACTCGCGGTGACACCCACACCGACCACGTCACGAGGCGCGTTCAGGAGCGTCAGATCGGCCGTTCGTCCAAGGGTGTGCGGGAGTCGTCGGCTCCACCACGGCGGGGACTCATGGGGACAAGTGCGCCGTCACCCGGACGGGTGAGATCGGCATCTCTCGGCTGAACCCCTTGTCGGGGCAGATGAGGTTAGGCTAACCTCATACATGTCCGCTTCGTGGTGGGAGCGGCAGTCAGTTCGGGAACGGACGAAGCCCCGCGACCGGGTCACCCCCGGAGGCGGGGCTTCGTTCATTCCGGAAGGTTCATGGTCGATGACCGCGCCGATCAGGTCAAGGCACCCGGTCGAGTGCGATCCCGAACTCCTTCCGATAGACATCCAGGATCTCCTGGTCACCCGAAAGCCTGGTCTCCTCGCGGACGCCGTGGGTGGTGACGATCAGCTTGTCACCCGCCAGCGTGACCCGGCCGTGCTTGACCGGCAGCGAGCAGGTCGGCCCCTTCGTGAAATGCGAGTCCGGCGACGTGGACTGCCAGAACGCGGTCGGGACGAACTCGTCCAGCGTCCGCGGCCGCCGCTCGATCCGGTACTGGGGAGCGCCGTCGAGCAAGACGTCGATGTCGCCGTGGGGCGCGTCGAGGACCAGGAACTCCCCTTCCGGGTCGGCCTGCGCCTCCGTGGCGGCCAGCCGCAGCGGGAACCGGCTGAACCGCCCGAAGCCGACGTCGGCCAGCCACGGTTCGTCCAGCTCGACGTGGACGACGGCGTGGTCGAACGGCGGCCCGAGGGTGCCGTCCGGCCGGAACACCTTCGCCGACCTCAACCCGGCGTCGAAACCCAGCTTCCGCAGCAAGGCGGCGAAGAGCCCGTTCAGCTCGTAGCAGAAGCCACCACGGCGCCGGAGCACGATCTTGTCGAACAACGCCTCGATGTCCAGGACGATCGGTTCGCCGAGGTGGATGCTCAGGTTTTCGAACGGCACCACCGCGAGGTGGCGTTCCTGCAGCGTCCGCAGCGCGGCGACGTCCGCGGTGGCGGGACGGTCGAGCCCGAGCCGGTCGAGGTATGCGGCGACGTCCATGCGTCCACCTTGACACCTCGACTTCGCTGGAGGTCAAGAACCGAAAAACGGGGCCCTCCGTGAAGGAGAGCCCCGCTTCGTGGCGAGAAGTGTCAGCCGAGCAGCAGGCCGTTGCCACCGGCGACGGCGTTGTCGAACCGCTTGGAGATCTCGGCCCAGTTGAAGATGTTCCAGAGCGCCTTGACGTAGTCCGGCTTCACGTTCTTGTAGTCCAGGTAGAACGCGTGCTCCCACACGTCGACCAGCAGGATCGGCGTGGTCGGCAGGACCAGGTTGTTGTGGTGGTCACGCAGCTGCTGGGTGATCAGCGTCTTGCCGATCGGGTCCCAGGAGAGCGCGGCCCAGCCGTTGCCCTGGATGGTGGTGGCGACCGCGGTGAACTGCGCCTTGAACTTGTCGAAGGAGCCGAACGCCTCGTCGATCGCGGAGGCCAGCTCGCCGGTCGGCTTGTCGCCGCCTTCCGGGGAGAGGATCTTCCACCACACGACGTGGTTGGCGTGCCCGGCGAGGTGGAACGCCAGCGTGGTCTGCAGGCCGACGATGTCGCCGAAGTTGCCGGCCTCACGGGCCTCGGCGATCTTGTCGAGCGTGTCGTTCGCGCCCTTGACGTAGGTCGCGTGGTGCTTGCTGTGGTGCAGCTCGTTGATCTCGCCGGAGATGTGCGGCGCCAGGGCGCCGTAGTCGTAGTCGAGTTCCGGGAGCACGTAGCGGGCCATCGGCCCTCCTTCTGTCTTCGACACAAGTTTCCAAGGACGAACTTAGTCGTCTTCACCCGTTTGCGGCGACCGGGGGCGCCGCGTTTCTCCCCAGGTGGAACGACCCGTTCGTAGCGGCTGTACCCGGTGGGGCCACCGCCTGAAACCCACCCTGCTAGCTCCAGTTAGCTGGAGGTCAAGGCGATGTGACGGCGGTCATCAAGCCAGGTAGGGCAACCCGACCAGGTGATAGGAGGCGAGCACTCCGAGGAAGGCGGCCAGTGCCACGGAAACCACCGTGTAGGTGATCCTGGCGGGGGTGGTCCACCAGCGGCGGAGCCACGCGAGCGCCGTGCAGACGACGGCCGCGCCGGTCAGGAGCAGGACGACGTTCGGCAGGAGCAAGGTGACGCTCAGCAAGGGGGAGTGCCCGGAGGTCAGCGCGACGGCGGCGGCGCTGAGATCACTCATAAGGAGGGCGAAACCGCCCGTGAACAGCAGGACCGCGAGGGCGGCGGACCAGGCCGCGACCGTTGCGAACCGGGCGCCCTTCGGATTCCGCTCGCGGCCACGCCGGACGAACGCGCGGATCGGCCACCACAGCAGCGCGCCCAGCAGGAGCAGCAGCGCGATGCCGAGGATCAGCAGGTGCGTGGACGGCGATCCGAGCCACGACGTGCGTTCGTAGGAGGAGTTCGGGTCGTCGCCCGCGAACAGCAGCATCTCCCCGCCGGATTCGCGGAACGCGAGCCGCTCACCGGCCGCGTCGGTGAACAGCCCGGGCTCCGTCTGCGTCCATCGGCGGGTTCCTTCGCCGAGGCCGGACGTCGTCAGCACGCCGTCGCCGTCGGCGGTCACCGTGACGCCGCCCGCGAGCGCACGCACCTTCGTGAAGCTGTCGTAGTCCAGCCGGGTGTTGTTGTAGCTGCCTTCGAACCGCGAGACGTCACCCGCGAGGGTCACGGGCGCGGGATCGGGAGCGGCGGGCTGGAGCCGCTCGACGAAGGCCTTGAGCACCTCGGCGGTCACCGCGGCGGCGTCACCGGAGAAGGCGCCGCCGTTGAACGCCAGGTACACGCCGGTGTTCTTCTCGGGGATCAGCTCCAGCACGCTGAAGAACCCCGGTGAGTCGCCGGTCTTCTCCACCATGCGCAGGCCGTTCAGATACCGCTCGGAGAAGCCGAACCCCATCGCGGGCAGCCGCGGGTCGTTGCGGAACCGCGCACCGTGCAACTGGTCGAGCAAGGAGCGGCTGAACACGCCGGGCACGAGGTTCGCGGACAGATAACGGCCCATGTCGGCCGGAGTGGCGATGTTCCCGTCCCCGGCGGGCGGTTCGGGGCCGAAGTTGGCGGGCGGGACGACCTGTGCGGCACCGTCCCAGCGGTACCCGCTCGCCAGCGGGACGTCCGGGGCGGGCTGCGCGACGCTGCTGTCCTTCATGCCCGCCGGTTCGAAGATGTGCTGCCGCACGTAGTCCGAATAGGACTGTCCGGACGCCAGTTCCACGAGATGCCCGGCCAGTGCGAAGCCGTAGTTCGAGTAGATCGCGACGTCGCCGGGCGGGCGGACGCGGGTGGGCATCTCGTTCGCGAGGTGCTCGGCGAGCGAAGGGAGTTTCTCGTCCCGCGGCGTGAACATCCGGTACACGCGGTCCTCGAAACCGGCGGTGTGGGTCAGCAGGGAGAACAGGGTGACCGGGTGGCCGGGGAAGGTTTCGGGGATCTTGAACGATTTCAGGTACGTGTTGACGTCGGCGTCCAGCGCGAGCTTGCCCTGTTCGACCAGCCGCATCGCGGCGGTCGCGGCGATCGACTTGCCGACGGAGTTGATCAGGAACCCGGTGCGCTCGGGGTCCACCTTGGCCTGGGTGTCCACTGAGGACACTCCGTAACCCTTCGAGAACACGGTCTTCCCGCCTTCGACGACCACCACGGCGGCGCCGGGAATGTGGTGCTCGGCAAGGCTCCGCGGAAGTATCTCGTCGAAGACGCCGGCGGGTGTCGCGGCTTGGGCGGCGGGGGCACTCAGGACCGTCGCGAAGGTCAGCAGGGCGGCGGTGGCCGCGATCCGGAACATACCCCGAAAGTTAGGGATTTCCCCGGGGAGAAGGGATCCGGCGGGCCGCCGATCGCGGGGTGGGGCCTGCCCTACCCCGCGACCGTCACGAGGTCAGGCGGCCCGGTACGCGTCCAGCTCGCTCGCCAGCTCGTCGAACACCGCGATGTTGCACTCGAAGGCCACGATGGCCTCGTCGATCAACCGCGCGCGCTCGTCCTCCGTCCACGGCGCCGAGTTCAGCTGCTCGCGGTAGTTGTCCCGGAACTTGGGCGCGCTGCCCAGCTGGTCGAAGTGGTAGAACAGCGAACCCGCTTCGGTGAGCTCGTACTTGCGCTCCAGCAACCGCCGGATGACCTGGCCGCCGGCGATGTCGCCGAGGTAGCGCGTGTAGTGGTGGGCGACGAACCCGCCGGACCAGTCCGACGCCTCGGCCACACGCCGCGCGTAGCGCTCCGTCGAGGACAGCGGCCGGATGGTCTCGCGCCAGTCCGGGCCGACGAGGTGTTCGAGGTCGCGTTCGAGGCTCGGCAGCCGCCGCAGCTCCTCGAAGACGAACTTGCCCGCCACCGGGTCCTTCGCCAGCTTGTCGGCGGCCTGCTCGATGGCCTGGTAGATGAAGTAGTACTGGATCGCCAGCCGGGTGTACCCGTCGCGCGTGAGCTCGCCGCCGAGCAGCGCGTTCATGTACTCGGAGTGGTTGGCCCGCTCGTGGGCGGGCAGGGTGGAGGCGCGCAGGGTCGCGGAGAACGGCCCGGATTCGACGTCGGTGGTCACCGGCATGGACAGAGCCTCCAAGCATCGATCTGACATGCTGTCAGAAAGAGCGTAAGGCACAATCGCGGGTTAGGCTACCCTTATTTACGGGTTTTCCGTCATCCCCACCGCTCTGAGCACGAAGCGGACGGCTCCTTCGATCGCGTCGTCCAGCCGTTCGGGTGGCACGTCGACGACCTGGCGGCTGCCCAGCGCGGCGGTGATCATCGGAATCAGCACGTCGGGGTCCTCGTCCGGCACCCCCTCGGCGAGGATCTCGCGCAACTGGCCGGTGATGGGGTCGGCGTGCGCGCTGATCCGCCGGTACGCGGCGGGTGCCAGCGCCGACGCGAGCGCCGTCCCCGGCGGCAGGTGGTACTCGGCCAGCACCCGCAGCTGGAGCCGGACGAACGTCGCGAGCTTCTCGACCGGGGTGTCCGCGGTCGCGACCGCCGCCTTCAGCCGTTCGACGTACCGCGTCGCCTCGTCCTCGACGAAGGCGACCAGCAGGCTTTCCTTGTCCGGGAAGTGGTTGTACATCGCCGTGCGGCCGAGGCCCGCTTCGGCGGCGACACCCGCGAGCGTGATCGCGTCGAATCCGCGCTCGTACAGCTGCCCGCGCAGGACGTCGAACACCCTGCTGCGGACCTCGCGCCGGTGCTCCTCCAGCGACCGGCCGATGATCTTGGGCACGAGCCACCTCCCTGGAGGAAGACTCTAAGCCTCCAGCGACCAGGTGTGCACCGGCGTCTCGGTGGCCGACAGCTCCAGGTACCGGCCCAGCATCCGGTTCAGCGCGGTCTCCCGCTCGGCCCCGCGCTCCTCCGCGCGCAGGACGTACTCCCGTTGCCAGGCCGCGCCGGTCCGCCGGGTGAGACACCGCTGCTCGATGATGCCCAGATAGCGCTCTCTCGCCTCGTCCGAAACGTCCGACCGGCGTAGTCCTTCGTGCGCCAGCGGCAGCAGGACCCGCAGCACCAGCTCGTCCGGCGGGATCCAGCCGATACCCGGCCAGTACAGCTGCGCGTCGAAACCGCGGCGCGCCCCCGCGTACATGTTCTCCTCGGCCGCCTGGAACGACATCTGTGTCCACACTGGACGGTCGGCTTCGGCGAGCGCCCGCTGTGCGCCGTAGAAGAAGGCGGCGTTCGCGACCATGTCGACGACGGTCGGGCCCGCGGGCAGCACCCGGTTCTCCACCCGCAGGTGCGGCAGGCCGTCGACGACGTCGTAGACCGGCCGGTTCCAGCGCCAGACGGTGCCGTTGTGCATCCGCAGCTCGGTGAGTTTCGGGGCCTGCCCGGAGTCGAGCGCCTCGATCGGATCCTCCCGGTCGGTCTCGGGAAGCAGACCGGGGAAGTACCGGACGTTCTCCTCGAACAGGTCGAAGATCGACGTGATCCACCGCTCGCCGAACCACACCCGCGGCCGCACACCCTGGTTCTTCAGTTCTTCGGGGCGGGTGTCCGTGGCCTGCAGGAACAGCGGGATCCGTGTCTCGTGCCACAGTGCCTTGCCGAGCAGGAACGGCGAATTCGCGCCGACCGCGATCTGGACCCCGGCCAGCGCCTGGGCGGCGTTCCAGTGCGCCGCGAATTCCTCCGGCGCGACCTGCAGATGCAGCTGGACTGACGTGCAGGCGGCTTCGGGCAGGATGGATTCGGAGTAGCTGCGCAGCCGCTCGGGCTGGCGGCCGGGGAGCGGCGCGCCCTCCATGGAGAGCACGGTGCGCTCGCCGCGCGCGGCGAAGATCCGGTCGTTGAGCAGCGAATACCGGGCGTTGTTGGTCAGCCATTTCTGGTCGAAGTGCTCGTGCCGCAACGTCGGGAGGATGCCGATCATCGCCAGGGAGGCACCGGATTCCTCGGCCTTGCGCGAAGCGGCGCCCAGATACGCGTGGAGATCGTCCTCCAGTTGCAGCGCGGACTCGCCGGCCAGCGGCCGCGGCGGCACGTTGAGCTCCAGGTTGTGCTGGCCGAGCTCGGTGGTGAACGACGGATCGTTCAGCGCTTCGAGCACCGTCGTGTTCGTCATCGACGGGCGCAGTTCCGCGTCGACGAGGTTGAGTTCGACCTCGAGGCCGATGTTCTTGCGCGGGAAGGAAAAACTTCCGTCGGTGAGCATCCGGGCCAAGGTGTCGAGGCAGCGCTGTACCTTCCGGCGATAGCGGCCGCGATCCGGCGGCTCGGAGGGGTCCGCCGAAAGATTCTTACCCATGTTCGTCGAGCTCCTCATTGGCCACGCTCCGCGGGATCCAGGCGGGACTGCCAGGCGGCCCAACGGTTTCACGCCTCGCAGCCGCCCGGCTAGCGGCCAAACTGGTGCTCTCTGTCACTAGGGGTTAACTGACAGCAAAATACATCCATTCGTACTACTTACCCGGGGACGATCGGACGCAAACGGCGCGCAGCGGGCGGATGACACACTCTCCTGGTGGCTGAACTGATCACCATCGACGACCGCGACGACCCGCGGCTCGACGATTTCCGCGACTTGTCCACAGCCGATCGGCGTCCCGATAGGCCGGGTGGGCGTGGCTTTGTGATCGCCGAGGGCACCGTCGTGGTCGAGCGCCTGCTCAAGTCCCGCTATCCGGTCCGTTCCCTGCTCGGGGTGGAACGGCGATTCCACGAACTGGGCGGAGACCTGGACCGGGTCGACGTCCCCGGATATGTGACTTCGGCCGAAACGATGGCCGAGGTGGTCGGATTCCACCTGAATCGCGGCATCCTGGCCGTCGCGGACCGGCCGTCTCCGCCGCCGGAAGTGGAAGAGGTCATCGACGGCGCGCGGGTGCTCGCGGTGCTCGAAGGCGTCGGTGACCACGAGAATCTCGGTTCGCTGTTCCGCAACGCGGCCGCGCTCGGCGTCGACGGGGTCCTGCTCGGCGCCGGCTGCTCGGACCCGCTGTACCGGCGCAGCGTCCGCGTCTCGATGGGGCACGTCCTGCGCGTGCCGTTCGCGACCTTCGGATCCTGGCCGGGCGACCTGGAACTGCTGCGGGAACGCGGTTTCCGCATCGCGGCCCTCACTCCCCGTGCGGATTCCGTTTCGCTGCGCCAGTTACGGGACCAGACACCGGAGAAGGTCGCGCTGATGCTGGGTGCGGAAGGTCCCGGCCTGACCGAGGAGGCCATCGCCGCCGCCGACGTCGCGGTGCGGATCCCGATGCCGGAAGGCGTCGATTCGCTGAATGTCGCCACGGCGGGCGCGATCGCGTTCTACGAGACGCGTCCACCGCTATCGTGAGCACCCGGGCGATCACGAGGAGAACCATGGAATTGCGGATCCGTGAGGGACGCGCGGTGCTGGCCGGTCCTGGCGGCGAAAGCGCGCGCGAGGTGGACCCGCATTCACTCGCGATCGGTTCCGATCTCGCGCAGGCGTTGCACGAATGGGCCCGGGTCGCCTCCGCCGTCGGCGGCTCCGGCACCGAGGCGGCTTCCGTGGTCTCGCAGCGAGGCCGCCAGCTCGCGCAGCGGGTCGCCGCGACGATGGGCACGTCGGTGCGGTTCGTCGATCCGGTCTCCGGCGACCGCGTCATCATCGACCCGCCCGCCCCCACCCCCCGCAACGAACTCGCGCGGCGGCTCTTCGGCACGCCGGATCCCGCCGGGGAACCGACACCGTGGCTGACCGGGCTGACGGTTTCGGCGTTCGCCGCGGCCTTGGTCGTCGTGGCGATGCTGGCACTGGCGAACACCCTCGCGCGTGAGACCAACGGCTGGCTCGCGCTGCTCGCGTCCGCCGTGGTGACCGCCGGGATCACGCCGTCGCTGTGGCTCGCGCGTCGGGTGCCGATCGTGCGGTGGGCCGCCTTCGGCGCGGCCGCGGGGATCGTGATCGCGTGGATCGGCGTGCTGGTCGTCGTCTTCTAGAGATCGAAGACGGTGTCGATCGGCTCGTCGTGGTCATCCTCGACGGGGTTCGGCCGCGGCGCGGACTCCCCGGTCAGCGCCCGCCGGATGGTCGCCGTGATGACCTCGCCGAGCGCGCTCGCACTCGACGCCATCGCCTTGTCGGTGAGCCGGACTTCACCGATGACGCCGCCGGGACCGACGGTCACCGTCACCGTCCCGTCGGGGGAAGTCGCCTCGGTCACCTCACCCACCGCGGCGAGCGCCTTGGCGTTCTCGGCCTTGCGCGCCTCGATCTCGCGCAGCTGCCAGCGCATTTCCTCGATCAGCTGGGGATTGCTGAGTTCCGCCATCGTCATTCCTCCGTGGTGCCCGGTCGAAGGCTGTGCGCCACGCGGGACGCGGCCTCGGCGACCGCCGGCCACCCTGTCTCGGATTCGGCGGTGACCACCAGGACGGCCAGGAACTCGCTGCCGGGCAGCGGGATCTGGTACTCCACCTTGGCCTGCGCGCGCACGATCTCCGTCGGGCGGCCGGTGAACTCCGGCGGCAGCCGGTACTCGCCCGCCGCGACGGCGGCCATCGCCGGACCGATCGGCAGCCGGATCACCCGTGCGTCGGCGCGCGGGTGTTTCTTCCGGTAGACGTCCAGCAAGGCGTCGGCCACCGCGTTGCGCCGCACGGTCAGCATCTCCGGGTCCGCGTCCTGCCAGCGCAGCACCGCCAGCGACAACGTGGCGAGGTACTCGGGACCGTCACCCGCCGCGAACTTGCCGAAAACCCGGACTCCGTTCGCCTTCAGCTCAGGAGTCAGTGCCATCAAGGCGGCGGCGAATTCCTCGGTGGATCGTCCGGCATGGGCGGCGGCCTTTTCGCCGACGCCCAGCGCGACTCGCGCGTTCGTCGTATCGTCCCCGGTCACCGGCATCCCGGTGAAGCCGGGCGGGAGGTCGATCCGGAGAGCGGTCGCGTCCATCAGCTCCACGCCTTGTCTTCCGCACGCTCCTTGGCGTTCTTGCGATCCTCGGCCACGCCCTGCTCGATCGCGTTGCCCATGGCCATCGCGGCCAGCGGCGCGCCGCCGAAGATGATCGACGAACCGGCGACGGCCCACTGGGCGCCGTCCTTCGGGATCCAGTAGTTCTTGAAGTCGTCGATCGGTCCTTCGAACTTGCGTCCTTGGATCTCACCCGCGGTGTCCATACCGATCTGGGCTCCGAGAGCACCGTAACCGGCCAGCCCGGCGGCGGTGGCTATCTTGGTCGCCGTCGAGGAATTGCCGGGGATGATCCCGGCCAAGGAGGTCGCCGCGCCTATCGCGTCGAAGGTCAGGGTCTCGGGTGCGACGTCCGCGCCCGCCTTCTTCGCCACGAAATGCCCACCCAAGGCCGTCACGCCGAAGCCCGCGGCGACGATGCTGGTGATCTCCCCGACGGGAGGCGGGATGACATCGCTGGCGATGCCGAGCAGATTGCCGATGTCCCCCATCACGTCGGACACCTTGGACAGCATCTCGGCGTTGTCCTGCACGACGTCCCAGGCCGCGTCCACGAGGTCGGCCGTCGTGTTCACGAGGTCGGTGACGACCCCGGTGACCGCGTCGACGACGTCGTCCAGCAGATCGGGCTCGTCGGGAGCGAGCTCTTTCGCCTTCCGGAGCAGATCCGCGACCCGGGCGGCGGCCGAAGTGTGCTGTTCGAGCAGCTTCTTCGCGGCTTCCTGGACTTCCGTGCAGCCGTCGATGGCCGCCTGGAGCTGCCGTCCGGCGTTGTCCAGAAGCGCCTGCGCGATCTGCAAGGACTCCTGGTCGGTGAACGTGCGGTTGGCCAGCGCGAAGTCGGGATTGGTCCGAGCCTGCTCGGCCGCTCGGGCGGCGGCCTTGGCTTGCCGCTCGAGGTCGGCGGCTCGGCGCTGCATCTCACCGAGGTCGTGTGTCCAGCCTTCGAGTGCGTACGCGGCTTGCGCCATCGACCGCGCCGCGCCGTCGAGGTACTCGGGCAGCGGTCCCAGGCGCCGTGCGAAGGCCTCGCTGGCCTCGCCGGTCCAGATTCCCTGCTTCGTGACGATCTGGCGCAGCATGGTGTCGGCCTCCGCGAGGTCACGGCTGACCGCGCGGTACTTCCCGGCCAGCTCGCCGACGCCGCCGACGTCGCCGGGAGCCGGGTCGAACCCGAGCGCTGGGTACTGGTTCCCGGTCACCGGCCACCTCCGAGGATGTCGGTGATCCCTCCGGTGTAGCCGCCGCCGACCGGGCCGCCGCCGTCGTCGCCCAGCGGAAATCGTGGTGACGGGCCGGAGCCGTCGGGGATCAGCTCCGCGAACTTGTCCAGGTCGCCGCCGAACTCTTCTTCCATCTTCTGGTACTTCTGCTGGGCCTTCTTCAGCCTTTCGGTGACGCCCTCCGCGGCCTCGCCCAGCCTGCCGATACCGAATTCCCAGGCTTCCTCGAAGTCCATTCCGGATTTCGCGAGACCCTCGTCGCCCAGCGCGCCCCACGCGCCGCCACCGGAGAGTTTCTTGTTCGCGTCCGCCATCCGGCCGGCGCCGGTTTCCAGATCACCGATGAGCTTCCCCAGCTCGGCGATCTTCACCGTGTACCCGCTCATATACCCCCCTTTGGTACGGCTCGACCGGCAGTTTAGAACCGCCCCGCCTCACCTGTGTCCGACGTTCGCCCGTGGGTGTCCGTTCCCCGGTGTACCGGAATGTTCCTTTTCACGAAGGCCATTCCCTGGAGTCGTCCGTTGCTCTGCCGGACCCAGGCGGTGTAGTAGTAGTCGAAGAAAGCGGCGATCTGTGCGACCAGTTCGAGGCTGACCCCGTAGGCATCAGTGCCGATCAGGAGCGACGGGGAACCGTCGAACCGGTCGGCCAGCCAGCTCACGCGGCGGCTCTTGGGGGCGGCGCGCGTCCACAGGACGCTCGCCAGGACCAGGGGCAAGCCGACGATCACGCTCGACAGGAGCAGCCAAGGGCGCTCGGTCATCGCGCCGATCCCGCAGCCGATGGCGGTCAGGATCATCACGGTCACGACGGTGGCAGTGAGGAAACCCGGCGAACCGATCCGGAGTCCAGTGGTGGTGCGCGGTGGATTCGAACCGCGGGTGAGCAGCAGTACCCGGTCGGTGGAGTCCGCGAATTCGGCCATCACGGACATTTGAGCCTGCCCCGCGAGCTCGACGACATGCCGTCGGCTGAGCTTCGCGTCCTGCAGGCTGATCCAGACTCGATCCTTGCCGCGGATCTTCTTCATCAGCCATTGCCCGCGCGAAGGGGCCGGACTGGGCGCCGGGTAGTCGAAGAGCCGCCCGGGGAACGAGTCCGGGGCGAACTGGAAGCTGAGGACGTCGGGCCCGGCGGGAGGGATCTCGACGTAGCGGCGGTCATGAGCGGCTTGCCGGATGGTCGCCGGATCCACTCCCCAGATTGCGGGGGAGACGTGCACGACAGGGCGCCCATCGAACTGCCGGTACCGCAGTGAACCGAGGAGACAAGCCCACTCCGCCCCGAATTCGACGGGCTGGATCCCTTCCGGCGACAGGTACATCGGCTGCCTTCCTATACCTGCTTGGCGAACTTCAGATAGCGGCCGTGCATTCGCGAACCCGTGTGCCCGATCAGGAAATAGCCGTGATGAGCGGCGAGCTGGACGGCGAGTGCCTCCGAGATCCCGAACGTGCTCAACGGGAATTGCACACTGTTGCTCCCGTTGAACTCCTTCGCCAGCCAACCCGCCCTGGTCGTGCGCGGGAATACGGCGACGATGAAGGAAAGCGGAATCGCCAGGCCGAAGGCCATCAGGATGAGGACGGTCACCAGCGGTGTTTCAGGGTCGTAGCCGTTCGAGGCACTGACGATGAACCCACCGAGGAAACACAGGAAGAAGTTCGCGAGCGGAAGGAGCCAGATCAGGAACGAGTAGCGGAACCGCTTCAGGCCCGCCTGGACTGGAACGGGTCGCGTCGGCGGTCGCGGATCCCGGCTCAACAGGAGTAACCGATCGGTGGGGTCGGAGAGGTCGGCGACGACGGTCATTCCTTCATCGGCCGCGATTTCGGTGATGTGCCTGGTGGACAGCCCGGCATGGCGGACGCTGAGCCAAACCGCGGCAGCCCCGTCGATCCGGTTGCGAAGCCGGCGTTCCCGGTGCTTGCTCTGCCCGGTTTCAGGATGATCGAAGGCAGGCGCCGGGGGAAACCGATCCGGCGCGTGCCGGAAACTCAAGCAGCCCGGGAACATCGGCGGGATTTCGAGGTAGCCGCGCTCGCGGGCGATCATGCGGATGCTGTCCGGGTCGACCTGCCATTCGACCGGCGACACATGTGCGTACGGCGTTCCGGACAGGACTTGGTAGCGCAGTCTCGTGACCCGCACCTGCCAAGGGTTTTCCCCGGTCGTCGAAAACATGATCCCTCCCGTCCCCGAGGGTAGGGGAGGACGATCGGTTCCGCGTGAGCCGAGCGGCGAGGATACTGAGCTCCATGACCGGTGACCCGCTCGATTCACTCAGAAGGCTGTGTCTCGCGCTGCCGGAAACCTCCGAGCGGCTCAGTCACGGCGAGCCGACGTGGTTCGTGCGCGGGAAGAAGACGTTCGTCATGTACGCCGACCGCCATCACGACGACAAGGTCGCCTTCTGGTGCCCGGCGCCGCCCGGGGCGCAGGAGGAACTCGTGGGCGCCGAGCCGGAGCGGTTCTTCCGGCCGCCGTACGTCGGGCACCGGGGGTGGCTCGGGGTGCGGCTGGACACCGACGTCGACTGGGCCGAGATCGGACAGATCGTCACCGACGCGTATTGCCTCGTGGCGCCGAAATCGCTGATCGCGCAGGTCCCCGGACGCACGTAATGGCCCCTCCACCGGAAGGGGCCACTACGTGCGGATTCAACCTCGTTGTGATCGGACGCCCAGAAGGACGTCTTCCCAGGATGGAACGATGGGGTGGTTCTTCTTCCCCTTCGCCCGTGGAGCGGGTTCGGCCACTTCCGCCGGCTCGTCAGCCGGAAGTGGTGGCTCGGCATCTTCTTCGGGCTCGGCTATCGGCGCGTCGATCACCTTCGCGACCGGCTCGTCCGGAACCGAATCGAGGGTGGGCTGGACGACCGCTTCCCTGCCGGGTTCCAATGCCCGGACCGTGCGCGGGGCACGGTAGGCGTTGGGGTTGAGCAGGACTTCGGCGTTCTCGTCGAGAGCTTGCACGGTGCCGCCGTGCGCGCCGGGCGCGAACGACCAGTGCGCGCGGTTGTCCGAGCGGCCCGCCTTCCAGCTCAGCACGACGACCCACTTGCCGTCGTCGCCTCGCCAGGAGTCCCAGGTCGCCTGGCTGTAGTCGTGGCCGCGCTGCCCGAAGGAATGCGCCACGACCTCGCCGAGCGTCTGGACGTCGGGGCCGTCTTCGCGGACCGGATGCGCCCGCTGGGCCAGTTCGGCGGTGCGGGATCGTTCGAGCAGGACGGGGTACGCGAACCGCTCGACGCGCTGCACGGTGACGCCGGCGCTGCTCGCGACCTGCTCCACGGACTCACCGGCCCGGATTCGTGCCTGGATCTCGCGTGGCCGCATTTGGCTCTCCAACTCGATTTCGATCTGGCCGAGGCGGGTGATGTCACCCCTCGCCGCCGCTCGCAGCCTCTCATCCGCGGGGAGCAGGAAGCGCGTGCGGCTCGCCGGGTCTTCGCACACGATGGACTTACCGTCCTCGTGCAGCCCGACTACCCGTAGCGCTCGCATTCTCGCCTCCCCGATTCTTCACCATTGTGGGTGTCCACGTTAAAACGGCGCGTCGCCTTGACGTGTGAGGCGCGCCGATGTCATGTGTCCTGCTCACTATTTTGTTCATGACGGCAAGTGCATTCTGTCCGAGCGACCCGCCGTCCGCCGCGTGACGCGCTGGACACGCACAGTCACGATCGGGGGAATCTACGGCAGCCGCACCCGGACGACCAGTCCGCCGCCGCGGCCGCCGGGTTCCGCGCCCGCGGTCCCGCCGTGCGCCTTCGCGATGGACCGGACGATCGACAGCCCGAGCCCCGCGTTGCGGGAGTCGCCGGTGCGGTCGCCCGAGAGCCGCCGGAACGGCTCGAACAGCGCGGGCACGGCGTCCAGCGGCACCTGCGGGCCGGTGTTGCGCACCACCAGCGCCGGATCGACGCCGATGTCGACGTGGACCCAGCCGCCCTGGTGGTTGTAGGTGATGGCGTTGTGCACCAGGTTCGTGACCAGCCGCTCCAGCAGCACCGGATCGCCGGACACCGTCCGCGGCCGCAGCCGCGACTCCACCGTGACGCCCGCTTCCTCGGCCATGGCCGACGCCGAGCGGATCACCGTCGCCGCGACCTCGTCCAGCCGGACGGGGCCGCGCGCGGCCAGGCCGCGGTCACTGCGGGCGAGGACGAGCAGGCCCTCGATCATCCGTTCGCTGCGTTCGTTGGTGTAGATCAGGTGTTCGCCGAGTTTCCGGACCTCGGGGCTCGCGCCGGGATCGGCCATCGCCACCTCGACCAGCGTGCGCTGCACCGCGAGCGGGGTCCGCAGTTCGTGGGAGGCGTTGGCGACGAAGCGTTTCTGGCTGTCGAACGACACGGCGAGCCGGTCGAGCATGCCGTCGAAGGTGTCGGCCAGTTCCTTGAGTTCGTCGTCGGGACCGTCGAGGTCGATGCGCCGGTCGAGGTTTTCGACCTCGAGTTTCCGTGCCGTGGAGGTGATCGCGTGCAACGGCCGCAACACGCGGCTCGCCATCAGCCAGCCGAGCAGTACCGCGAGCCCGCCGGCAATCGCCAGTGCCACCAGCGATTGCCACAGCAGCGTCGACAGGACGTCCGAGCGGTATTCGGTGATCGAGGTCGCGACCAGCTGGGTGGCTTGAGCGCGTTCCACGGGAAGGATGGTCGTGGTGTCGAGGGGATACGCGCGCTGGACCGCGAGGCCCGCGGCGTCGCTCGCGAAGGCGGTCGTGTCCGGCAGGGTCGAGCTCACCAGCAGGTAGTTGACGATCAGCAGGGCGAGCCCGACGATCAGGAACGCGCCGCCGTAGAGCGCCGTCAGCTTGGTGCGGACGGAGAGCCGGAGCGGTTTCACGACCCGAACCGGTAACCGGCGCCGGGCACGGTCTCGATCAACGGTGGTTCACCGAGTTTGCGCCGCAACGTCATCATCGCCACCCGGACGGCGTTGGTGAACGGGTCGACGTGTTCGTCCCACGCCTTCTCCAGCAGGTCTTCCGCGCTGACGACGGTCCCTTCGGCGCGCATGAGCACCTCCAGTACCGCGAACTCCTTGGGGGACAAGGGAAGGAACCGGCCGTCGCGGGACGCCTGGTGCCGGGGCAGGTCGAGGACGACGCCGCCGCGTTCCAGTACCGGTGGCAGCGCCGGCCGGGCGCGCCGCGACAGCGCCTGCACCCGCGCGACGAGTTCGGCGAACGCGAACGGTTTCGTCAGGTAGTCGTCGGCGCCGAGGCCGAGCCCGGCGACCCGGTCGTTGACGTCGGCCGCGGCCGTCAGCATGAGGACCCGCGCCTCGCCGCCGGTGCCGATCACCGCGGCGCAGACCTCGTCGCCGTGCACGACGGGGAGATCCCGGTCGAGCACGACGACGTCGTAGCCGTGCACCCCCACCCGGTCCAAGGCCTGCGCGCCGTCGTAGCAGACGTCGACGGCCATGGAGAACCGTCGCAGGCCCTCGGCGATCGTGTCCGCCAGGAGCCGCTCGTCTTCCACCACCAGCACTCTCACCAGGCCAGTCTGCCCCGGATGGGGATAAGCGGGGGATAAGCGCGGGGTCGCGTGGGTCGTGGCCCGGGGGTTGCGAAAGCCACTTTCGCAACCTTGAACGTTGCGAAAGTGGCTTTCGCAACGTCGCTTCGCGCTGCGGGGCCCAGGTGGAGGGCGCCTTCCCCGCATCGGACGGGGGGAAGTCCCCTTCGCGACACCCGGACCTTGCTCGGCGCTCGTCCCTGCGTGGATCCACCGACCGGGTGGCGAACGTCCCCTTCATGTCAAGGCGCGCGCCGGTCCGTGGTTCCGCGAAAGCCACTTTGGGGACGCCAGATGTCCCGAAAGTGGCTTTCGCGACATCACCGGCTCCGGCGAGCACGGATCCACCGGCCGGGTGGCGTCGAAGACCGAACTCGCGTGCGTGGAGCCGTAACTGCGTGATCCGGCTCCGAACACGCGAGTTACGGCTTCGAGCACGCGTTATCCGGCCGGGCGCAGCTGCCGCGCCGGGATCACCTGCTGCGGTGTGTTCGGGCTGGACCACAGCAGCTTCATCGACGCCTCGCCACCGCGCTCGGTGTGTTCCAGCCGGATCGCGTACGACCGGCCGGCGACCAGTTCGAGAGTCGCTTTGTCGACACTCGGGCCGTGTGGGACGGTGTTGTCGATCAGGAGCTTGCCGTCGACCCACAGCCGCACGGTGTCGTCCGAAACCGTGGTGAACGTGTACTTCCCGGTGTCCCGCGCGGTGACCTGCCCGGTCCAGCGCGAGGAGAAGGTCTCCGCCGGGATCTTCGCGTCCGGCGAGCCGGTGAACTTCCAGTTGTGGTTCACGCCCGGCTCGACCCGGCGCACCGACGGCGTGCCCGTGAAGTCCGCGTTCGGCCAGTACTCGGCGGTCAGCCCCGTCCCGCGGCCGGCGGGTGCCTGCGGCAGCGGATCGACGCTCAGCTCGATGACGGTCGCGACGTCGTTCGTCCGGCCGCCCGACGGTGTGAGCTTCACGCTTCCGGACGACTGCTCGACCCGCACGCGTTGACGGCTGCCGAGCACTCGCGCCTCGCGAACCCGGAAAGGCGCCAGTGCGTCGAGCGTCAGCGAGCCGCCCGCGGCGGGCCAGTCGAACACCGACGCGTAGAGCTTGTCACCGCGACGGCTGACGACGCCCCAGCCGGGTTCGGCGACCAGCCCCGGCGCGCCCGCCCCGTAGACGGCGGCGGACTGACCGTTCGTTCGCAGCCACTGGCCCATCTGCTTCAGCCTGTCGATGGATTCCCGTGGCACGCGGCCGTTGCGATCGGGGCCGACGTTGAGCAGGAAGTTCCCGCTCCGGCCGGCGATCGAAAGCAGTTTCCTGGTCAGATCCGCCGACGATTTCCAGTTGTGGTCCCAATCGGTGTAGCCCCAGCTGCCGTTGAGCGTCATGCACGATTCCCACAGCTGCCCGTCGACCGGCTTGTCCGGGATCTCCTGTTCGGGCGTCCCCGTGTCGCCGTCGACCACCCGCCGTTTGCCGACCCGGTTGTTGACCACAATGGACGGATCGAGGCTGCGGACGTAGGCCTCCAGTTCCTCGCCGTCCCTTTCCGTCCACGGGTTGTTGGGCCGGTCGGTGCTCCACTCACCGTCGAACCACAGCACCGCCGGGCGGTAGTTGTCGACGAGTTCCTTGAGCTGGGCGTACATCCGTTCCTTGTACTTCGGGAACGTCGCGGGATCGGGGAAGTCCGGGTCGTGCCAATCCCAGATCGAGTAGTAGAAGCCGAGTTTGACGTCGCGCGCGGCCGTCGCGCGCTTCAGTTCGGCGAGGATGTCGCGCTTCTTGTCGAACGACGAATGGTCGCGGAGGTTGAACTTGTTGACCTTCGTCGGCCACATCGCGTAACCCTCGTGGTGTTTCGACGTGATCACCACGTACTTCTGCCCCGCGTCCTTCGCCGACTGCGCGATGGCGTTCGCGTCGAAACCGGCGGGGTTGAACTTCGCGGCGATCTGCTCGTATTCGGCGCGCGGGATCTGGCAGTTCCGCTGGATCCATTCGGCGTCCTGGCAAACGCTTCCGTCGGGGCGGGTGTACTTCCCCTGCAGCTGGGAGTACGCGCCGAAGTGGATGAACTGGCCGAACCGGTCGTCGCGCCACCAGCGCGTCCGCTCGGCGGTGAACGGGTCGTCGTAGGCGTGGTCGGACGGGAGTGGCGCGGCTTCCGCGGCGGGCGCGACGCCCAGTGCGGTGGTCGCGATGACGAGGGCCGCCAGGGCCCGGAGTGGCTTGCGGCGATTCATGCACTCCTCCTCGCTGAGGTGTGGACGCCGGGGACTCTAAGAGGCCAAAGGTCGGATGTGAACCTCCGAAGGGCGGTCCAGGTGCCGAGTTCACCCGGAAAGACGGCAGATAGATCAGACCTCTGTTCCGCTGATCGGGACGGTAAGCGCGGCATAAGCAACATCGCTTACCACCCCGGAATCGCTCGCTCCGTAGAAATCGGGACGCCAAGACGACCGAAGGAGCAGCGATGCGGAAACGACCGATGGCGGCACTGATCGCCGGAGCGGTCCTCGCGCTGGTGGCCGGTTGCGGCGGTGGCGGGGACGGCGGCGACAAGGTCGCCTCGATCTCTTCCCCTCCCGCCGCCGGAGCGGGTGACGGGAAGCAGCAGGCCGACAACGTGTCCGACGAGGACAAGATGCGCAACTTCGCGAAGTGCATGCGCGAGCACGGGATCGACATGCCGGACCCCCAGACCAGTGGCGACGGGAAGGGCTCGATCTCCATCGAGGCGGGCGAGGTCGGGCGCGACGAGAACAAGATGAAGGCCGCGAGCGACGCGTGCCGGAAACTGCTGCCGAACGGCGGCGAGATCAAGCCGCCCACGCCCGAGGAGCTCGACAAGATGCGCAAGGAAGCCAAGTGCATGCGCGAGCACGGGATCGACATGCCGGATCCCGATCCCAGCGGAAAGGGCGCCGCCATGACGCTGGACGCGGGTGGCGACCCCAAGAAGTTCGAAGAAGCGGCGAAGGCCTGCGGTCTCGGCATGACCATGAGGGCGGCCCCGGCGAAATGAGCGAACACGAAGGACCCGGCGGCGCACGGCGGTCGCGCCGGGCACGCTGGTTCATCATCGCGGCGGTCCTCGTCGTCGTGGTCGGGACGACGTCCGTGGTCGTGCTGACCAGGGTCACGTCGGAGGCTCAGCAGGTCGGGCAGGCGCCACCGCCGGTCGAGACCGCGCAAATCGAGAAGACCGACCTGCAGGAGGAGGAAGAGGCGAACGGGACTCTGGGCTACGGCGAGGAAAGCTCCCTCGCCGGCCGGAAACAGGGCACCGTAACGTCCCTGCCGGACGCGGGCGCGGTGCTCACCCGGGGCAAGACCGTGTACGGCGTCGATGCCAAACCGGTGCCGTTGTTCTACGGCACGCTGCCGTTCTTCCGCGACCTCGCCGACGGAGCCGCGGACGGCCCGGACGTCAAGCAGCTGGAAGAGAACCTGAAGGCGCTCGGTTTCGGCGGTTTCGGCACCCCGGACAAGAAGTTCACCTCCGCCACCGCCGCCGCGCTCAAGAAATGGCAGAAGTCGCTGGGCCTGGAGCAGACCGGCGCGTTCGGGCAGGGCGACGTCGTCCTCGCGCCCGGCGAGATCCGGGTTTCGCAGGTCGCCGCGCAGCTCGGCGGCCCCGGCGGCGGCGAACTCCTGAAGTACACCGGCACCGAGCGCCTCGTCGAGGTCAAGCTCGACGCCGCCAAGCAGGCCATCGCCAAGGCCGGGGACAAGGTCGGCGTCGACATCACCGGCGGCAAGACCACGACCGGCGTGATCACCGAGGTCGGCAAGGTCGCGGAGAACGGCAAGGACGGCGCCGGGCAGGACGACGGCAAGCCGAAGATCAAGGTGAAGATCAAGCTGGACGATCCGGCCGCGGCGGGGTCGCTCGATTCGACGCCCGTCTCGGTGCGCTTCACCAAGGAAGTCCACAGTGGAGTGTTGGCCGTCCCGGTCGGGGCGTTGCTCGCGCTCGCCGAGGGCGGATACGCCGTCGAGGTCGACGAAAACGGCCAACGCCGTCTCGTCGCGGTGAAGACCGGCCTGTTCTCCGGCGGCCGTGTCGAAATCAGCGGTGCCGGCCTCGCCGCCGGGATGCGGGTGGTGACGACGTCATGACCCCGGTGCTGGCCGTGCGCAACGCCTCGCGCACCTATCCCGGCGGCGTACGCGCACTGCACGAGGTGACACTGTCCATTGAGGACAGGGAGATGGTCGCCATCCTCGGCCCGTCCGGTTCCGGCAAGTCGACGCTGCTGCAGCTGATGGGCACGCTCGACCGGCCGACCAGCGGCGTCATCGAACTGCGCGGGCACGACGTGGCGAAACTGCCCGACCGCAAGCTTTCGGCGTTGCGGTCGCGCTGGATCGGGTTCGTGTTCCAGCAGTTCTTCCTCAGCGAAGGGGTGAGCGCGGTCGACAACGTCGCGACGGGCCTGCTGTACGCAGGTGTGCCGCGGCGGAAACGGCGTGAACGGGCACTGGCCGCGCTCGACCGCGTCGGGCTCGCGCATCGGGCCGGTCATTTCCCGAACGAGCTCTCCGGCGGGGAACGGCAGCGGGTGGCGATCGCGCGGGCGGTCGTCAACTCGCCGTCGATCCTGCTGGCCGACGAGCCGACCGGGAACCTCGACACGGGCAACGGCGCGGCGATCCTGAACCTGCTGGCCACGTTGAGCTCGCAGGGGACGACGGTCGTGATCATCACGCACGACCGGGAGATCGCGGCGGGTATCCCGCGGCGGATCGAGCTGCGGGACGGCCGGATCCGGCTCGACACCGGGACGGGGGTGCTGGTGTGAGCGCCCCCGTCCTCGACAAGACGCCGGATCCGGCCCGGCTCGGCCCGCGTGACGTGCTGAACCTCGGTGCGCACGGGATGCGGACGCGGCCGATGCGCGCGGTGCTGTCCGCGCTCGGCATCGGGATCGGGATCGCCGCGATGGTGGCGGTGCTCGCGATCCCGGCGTCGGGCGCGAAGGCGTTGCAGGACCAGCTGGCCGCGTTGGGCACCAACCTGCTCACCGCGGGGCCGGGCAAGACGCTGTTCGGCGCCGACGCGACCCTGCCGGACAGCGCGGTGCCGATGGCGAAGCGGATCGCGCCGGTGACGGCGGCGTCCGCGACCGGCACCACCGGCGCGAGCGTGCGGCGCACGGACAAGATCGACAAGGACGAGACGTCCGGCCTCGGCGTCTACGCGGCGACCCCCGACCTTCTCGACGTCATCGGCGGCGCCGTCCGCGACGGGCGGTTCCTCCGGGACGCGACTCGCGACTACCCGGTCGTCGTGCTGGGTTCGGTCGCGGCCGCGCGGCTCGGGATCGACCACATCGACCAGGCCAAACCGCCGCAGGTGTTCATCGGCGGGCTGTGGTTCACCGTGGGCGGGATCCTCGGGCCGACGCCGCTGGCGCCCGAGATCGAGCGTTCGGTGCTGGTCGGCTGGGACGTGGCCAAGCGGCTCCTCGGCTTCGAGGGGCATCCGACGACCGTGTACGTGCGGGCGAAGGATTCGCAGGTCGAGAACGTGCGGTCGGTGCTCGCGCAGACGATGAACCCGGAGGCGCCGAACGAGGTCGAGGTCCGTCGCCCGTCGGAGGCGCTGGAAGCGCAGAAGCTGACGGAGAACACGTACAGTGCGCTGTTCCTCGGACTCGGCGGGGTGGCGCTGCTGGTCGGCGGCGTCGGGGTGGCCAACACGATGGTGATCTCGGTGCTGGAGCGGCGCCGGGAGATCGGTCTCCGTCGCGCGCTCGGAGCGACGAAACGGCAGGTGAGAGGCCAGTTCCTGGCCGAGTCGGTGCTGTTGTCCGGGCTCGGCGGGATCGCCGGGGTGCTGGTCGGCGTGCTGGTGACGTCGGGGTACGCGTTGAGCCAGGGGTGGCCGGCGGTGCTCCCGGTCGGCGCCCTGCTCGGCGGGGTCGGGATCTCGGCGCTGGTCGGTGCCGTCGCCGGCGCTTATCCGGCGATGCGCGCTGCACGCCTGCCTCCGACCCAGGCCCTCGCCTAGCTCGCGTTTCGTCCTCTGGATGCGGTGGCCCACCGCATCCAGAGGACTGGACGCGGAGTAGCGGTGGGTAATCTCGCCGGGTGCTGGTGGGATTGTCGGGGCGGAAACTCGCGGGGGCGTTGATCGCGCTCGAAGTCGTCGTGGTCGGCGTGCTCTTCACCCTCAAGGTGTTCGACGGCCAGGACCTCGAGGTCTACATCGGCGGCGCGCGGCTGCTTCTCGACTCGGGCGACCCGTACGGCGCGTGGGTGCAGACGCACGGCGGCTGGCTGCCCTTCACCTACACACCGTTCGCGGCCGCGGTGTTCCTGCCCGGCACGCTCCTGTCCGCCGCGCTGGCCACGAGACTGGTCGGGCTCGCGTCGATCATCACGGGCGGGATCGTCGTCTACCTTTTCGTGGCCACGCTCAACGGCTCGCTCACCGACCGTGCGAACGTCCGCGGCCGCGCCATCGCCGTCCTGGCGGCGATCGGGGCACAGGCGGTCGGCGGGATCATGGAGCCGGTCCGCTCGACGCTCGGCTTCGGCCAGGTGAACACCCTGCTGATGCTGCTGGTCGTCCTCGACGCGCTGCTCCCGGGCCGCGCCCGCACGAAGGGACTGCTGATCGGCGTCGCCGCGGCGATCAAGCTGACGCCGGCGTTCTTCATCATGTTCTTCTTGTTCCGTAAGGACTTCCGCTCCGCGGCCCGGGTCGTCGCCGGTTTCCTCGGCGCGGGCGGGCTGATGTTCCTGGTCGCGCCGGGAGCGTCCGCGAAGTTCTGGACGAACATCCTCTTCGACACCGGCCGGATCGGCGATCGCGGTTACGTCGGCAACCAGTCGCTGCGCGGGATGCTCGCGCGGTTCGGGCTCGGCTCGGCGGAAGACGTCGTCTGGGTGCTGGCGTCGATCGCCGTGGTCGCGCTGACCGCGTTCGTGATCGTGCGCGTCGCGGAGCCGGTGTTCGCGCTGACCGCCTGCGCGATCGGCGGGCTGCTGGTGTCGCCGGTGTCCTGGACGCACCACTGGATCTGGTGTGTGCCGATCCTCGCGCTGCTGATCTGGACCCGATCGGTCGTTTCCTACGCCCTCGCGGCCGTGACGGTGGCGCTGTTCGTCGTCGCGCCGATGTGGCTCGCGCCGCGGCCCGCCGGGAGCTTCGGCTGGTGGCTGGCGACGGAGTCCTACGTGCTCTACGGCCTTTTGCTGCTGGTGGTGCTCTTCTTCGCCCTGGTAGCGCGTGAAGGCCCCCTTCCCTCGGCTCAGCCGAGGGAAGGGGGCCTTCACGCGCGAAAAGAGTCCTAGCCCAGGCGCTCGACGACGTACTCGATGCTCTGGGTCAGCTTCGTGATGTCGTCCGGGTCGATGGCCGGGAACAGGCCGACGCGCAGCTGGTTGCGGCCGAGCTTCCGGTACGGCTCGGTGTCGACGATCCCGTTGGCGCGCAGCACCTTCGCGACCGCGGCGGCGTCCACCTCGTCGGCGAAGTCGATGGTGCCCACGACCTGCGAACGCAGCGACGGGTCGCTGACGAACGGCGTCGTGTAGCTGGTCTTCTCGGCCCATTCGTACAGCCGGGTCGACGAGTCGCGGGTGCGCGAGGTCGTCCACTCCAGGCCGCCGTTCGAGTTCATCCACTCGATCTGGTCGGCCAGCAGGAACAGCGTCGACACCGCCGGGGTGTTGTACGTCTGGTCCTTGCGGGAATTGTCGAGCGCCGTGGTCAGCGACAGGAACTCGGGGATCCAGCGGTCGCTCGCGCCGATCTCGCCGATGCGCTCGACGGCGGCGGGCGAGGCCAGCGCGATCCAGAGGCCGCCGTCGGAGGCGAAGGACTTCTGGGGCGCGAAGTAGTAGACGTCGAAGTCCTCGGCCTTGACCGGCAGGCCGCCCGCGCCCGAGGTGGCGTCGATGGCGACGAGGGCGCCTTCGCTGCCTTCGGGACGGCGGACGGGCACCGCGACACCGGTCGACGTCTCGTTGTGCGCCCAGCCGACCAGGTCGGCACCGGCCTCGTAGGCGATCTCGGGAGCGCTGCCCGGGTCGGCCTTGACGACGATCGGGTCGGCGAGGAACGGGGCGCCCTTGGTCACCGTCGCGAACTTCGAGGAGAACTCGCCGTAGGTGAAGTGCTGCGCACGTTCCCGCACGAGCCCGAACGCGGCGGCGTCCCAGAATGCGGTCGTCCCGCCGTTGCCGAGGACCACCTCGTAGCCCTCGGGCAGGGAGAACAATTCGGACAGACCCGCACGCACGCGGCCGACGAGGGACTTCACCGGCTTCTGACGGTGCGAGGTGCCGAGGTAGGTGGCACCGGATTTCGCCAGGTTGGCGAGCTGCTCGTCACGGACCTTGGACGGTCCGCAGCCGAAGCGGCCATCGGCAGGCTTCAGGTCCGCGGGGAGGGTCAACTCAGGTGCGTCGGTCATATGCCCAGTCTCTCAGGTCGGGATGACCCTGCTGATAGTCGGTGTCGCGTGTCCGGTATGTGGGATCGACCAACTCCCTCCCGCCGGTGCCCGTCGCGCGGGTAGCTTCTCGCCTCATGGCGACAGTGCACGAGCGATTCCCGGTTCCCCCTGAGGCGTTGTGGCAGGCCCTCCCGAACGGGGTCGACGCGGTCAAGGGCCAGGTCCCCTACTACGACGCCGCGGCCGGGTACGTCACCTTCTCGACCAAGCTCGGCTTCTTCAGCTACGGGCAGACGGTCACCGTGAAGGTGGAGCGGACGACGGAGGGCTCCGGCCTGGCGATCCAGACGAGCTTGAAGTTCGGCTTCGTCGACTGGGGCGAGGGCAAGCGCATCGCCCGCAAGTTCATCGCGGCCGTCGGCGCGGCGGTCGGACACACCCCGGCGGCCTGATGCCCGACCCGTGGAGACCCAGATGGGGTTTCCTGCTCCTTTACTTCCTCGGGCTCGGCGGGCACTGGATCTTCCGCGACTGGGACGACACCGCCACCATCGGCGCGATCGTCGGTTTCGCGGGCGCGCTCGTGCTCGTGTTCGTTCCCGGCCTGCCGTCCTGGATGCACGGAGACCTCCCGGGAGAAAGGTCCTCGCCGAGGATCCGCCAGTGGTGGGCGGCGCTGCGGTACACGATCCGCCGTCGTGAACGTGTCCTCGACGTCGTGCTCGGACCCTGGGCGCTGTCCACCGCCACGCTGGACCCGGGCACCGGGACCGCGCGCGGGTGGGCCGTCCTCGACGGCGACCCGGCGAAGTTCGTCATCGACGACTGCCCGGACGAACTCGCCGAATCGCTGCGCGGCCCGCGTCGCATGTGGGTCGTCGGCGACGCCCGCTACGGCGACGTCCTGGTGTGCGCCGACGGCGGCCGCGAGTTCACGACCGCCGCCATCCGCTTCCGTTAGCGCCAGCCCTCGGGGTCGACGCCGCCCGGGATGGGCGCGGTCGGGTCGAACGGGGTCCGAGAGAAGATGAACGTCGCGAGGTCGAGGTGGTTCGGCTTCCCCGCTGAGTCCCGCCCGACCCGCAGCGTTTCGCCCGCGTAGTAGGCGTCGAGGCCGACCCAGGTGTCTTCGCCCACCGGTGCGAACCGCGACGCGCGGCCGGGGCCGTCGGTCGGCGCGAGGGAGAACAGGCCGCCCGGGAGTAGCCGCAGGTGGTACGGCGTCGGGCCCCAGTGCCACAGCCCCGTCAGCTCCAGCAGCTTCGGGTCCACTGTGGACGGTTGCCATTCGGCGGGCATGGCGGGCTCGTGCTGTTCGGTCAGCTTCATCAGGTCGAGGCACAGCTGCGTGATGCCGACACCCGCCGTCGAGTTCGTCAGCACCAGCGCGCCGATGCCCGCGTTCGCGTCGACCAGCGAACAGGCGAGGAATCCCGGCATCGATCCGGTGTGCCCGGCCAGCCGCCTGCCTTCGGTGCGGACGAGCATGACGCCGAGGCCGAACCCGGTGGTCCAGGCGTCACCGTCGTCCACGGTGACCATCTCACGCATCTCCGCGACGGTCTGCTCGCTCAGCACGCCGCCGGTGTGGCCGCCGAGGAACGACGTCCAGCGGGCGAGGTCGTTGATCGTCGACCACAGCTGCCCGGCGGGCGCCATCGCGCCCGCGTCGGGAGACGGCTCCGGCATGAGGAGATCGGCGAAGGGATGCACCGCGAATCCGCTCGCGTGCGCGCCTTCGGGATGCGGCGACGTCCTGGTCATGCCGAGCGGGCCGAGGATCTCGGCGCGGATGACGTCGAGCCACGACTGCCCGCGGAGCCGGGCGACCAGCTCGCC
This sequence comes from Amycolatopsis roodepoortensis, assembly GCF_014873915.1. Taxonomy (GTDB): domain Bacteria; phylum Actinomycetota; class Actinomycetes; order Mycobacteriales; family Pseudonocardiaceae; genus Amycolatopsis; species Amycolatopsis roodepoortensis. Next base: position 1,435,701 of record NZ_JADBEJ010000004.1, on the reverse strand, counting down.
GAGCACGCCGTAGCCGACGTTGCTGTAGTGGAACCTGCTGCCCGGCCGCAGCCGCGTCGCGCCGTCCTTGAGGCTCTCGACCAGCGCGTTCCAGTCGGCGCCGACCGTGCGCTCCCACCAGGAGCCGGGCGATTCCGCGGTCAGGCCCGACGTGTGCGACAGCAGCTGAGCGATGGTGGCCGAGCCGAACGCGGTGCCCGGCAGGTGCCGCTCCAGCGGGTCGTTGAGGTCGAGCTTGCCTTCGTCGCGCAGCCGCATGACGGCCGTCGCGACGAGTGTCTTGGTGATCGAGCCGAGCCGGTACTGCGTGTCGGCGCCGGGTGTCTCGCCGTCGACGCGTCCGCGCCCTCCTGACCAGGCGAGTTCCCCGTCGCGGACGACGGCGGCGACGATGGACGGGGCGCGGCACGAGGATTGCTCGTGCGCGAGGCGGCGGAGCAGCGCCAATTCGGTCGAGGCAAGCATGGGACGCATTCTGCCTACCCGAGCAGGCCCAGTCGCATAGCGGTGGTCACCGCGGCCGTGCGGTCCGAAACGTCCAGTTTGCCGAACACGCGCAGCAGGTGGGTCTTGACCGTCGCCTCGCTGATGTGGAGCGCCCGGCCGATCTCGGCGTTCGTGCTTCCCCGCGCCACCAGCCGGAGCACTTCGATCTCGCGTGCCGACAACGGTGACGTCGTCGGGTTGCGCACGCGGTTCACCAGCTTCCCGGCGACCGAAGGCGCCAAGACTGTCTCGCCGCGCGACGCGGCACGGATCGCACCGGCCAGCTCCGCGCGCGAAGCGTCCTTCAGCAGGTACCCGGAGGCGCCGGCTTCGACCGCGCGCAGGATGTCCGCGTCCGTCTCGTAGGTGGTGAGCACGACGATCCGCTGGCCCGGCCGGTCGGCGAGGATCTTCCGCGTCGCGCCGACGCCGTCGAGACCGGGCATCCGCAGATCCATGAGGATCACGTCCGGCTGCTTGACCCGGCTCAGCGCGACGGCCTCGTCGCCGGAACCCGCTTCCCCGACGACGCTCAGATCCGGCTCGGCCTCCAGCATTCCGCGCAGACCTTCCCGCACCACGGGGTGATCGTCGACCAGCATGATCGTGATCACGCGGGTACCTCCAGTTCCAGCGTCGTCCCCGCACCGGGTTCGCTCTTCAGTGTCACGATGCCACCGACCTGATCGGCGCGCGCCCGCATCCCCGCCAGACCGAAGCCGCCGGTTGGCGCCGCGGGGTCGAATCCGCTGCCGTCGTCGGTCACGGCGAGCCGGACCCTTCCGTCCACAGTGGACAGACTGAGGGCGGCCGAGGTGGCGCGGGAGTGCTTGCGGATGTTGCTCAAGGCCTCCTGCGCTCCTCGCAGCAGGACGACCTCAGTGGCCATCGGGAGCGCGGGCAGCGGGCCGTCGACGTCGACCGACGCCTCGATACCGGACTCCTCGGTCAGCCGTTCCACCTGACGGCGCAAGGCTTCCTCCAGTGAAGTGGCGGCGAGCGCCGACGGCCCCTGAGCCGCGACGATCGCCCGCGCCTCCGCCAGGTTCTCCCGGGCAGTCCGGGCCGCGAGCTCCAGATGACGGCGGGCCGCCTTCGGATCGGTGTCCATTTCGGACTCGATCGCCTGGGTGAGCGTGACGATACTGGTGAAACCCTGCGCGAGCGTGTCGTGGATCTCGCGGGCCATGCGCTCGCGTTCGGCGGCCGTCCCCGCCTCCCGCGAGAGCCGGGAAACCTCCGCCTGGCTGGCTTTCAGCTGTTCGATCAGCGCCGCCCTGCTCTTGCTCTGCTCGATGATCTGGGTGGTGTAGCGGCCGGCGAGGAGACTGAAGATGATCAGGATCGCCGTCATCGGCAGCAGGACCGGCTGCTCGTCGAGGCCGCCCCGGACGAGCAGCGACGCCGGGCTCGACAGCACCGCCGCCGTGGTGAGGATCGACGCGGCCTTCGTCGGCATCGTCATGTACAGCACGGGGCAGACCAGGAAGAGGATGAAGCTGGAGTTTCCCGAGGCGAAGACGGCGCCCAGCGTGAAGAGCATCATCATCCCGGCGAACAGCCACGGCGTGTGCTCGTACTCGGGACCCTTGATGAGGCGGCGTCCTTGGACCAGGTAGGTCGCGCCGAGGCCCGCCAGGCACAGGAGGGCGACCGTTTTGTTCGTCGTCGTCCCGTCTTCGATGAGTACCAGCGCCGTCGTCGCGGCGAAGGTGACCCCGAACAGGACCTCCCAGAGCCAGTAGAACCGCTCCCAGGCGTTCACCTGCCCTCGTTCGACCAGCGGAACGTCAGCTTCGCCAGCAGCAGCCCCGCGGCGCACCACGCCGTCAGCACCAGTGCCACCATCGGAAGTTCCCATGTTCCCGCCATCTCCTGTGTCGCGGCCTCGGCCGGCAGGAACACCGAGCGGAAGCCCTGGCAGATCCACTTCACCGGGAAGAACGAAGCGATGTCGACCATAACCTTCGGAAGAGTGGTGATCGGCGTGACGAACACCCCGGAGATGAACTGCAGCGCGATGTAGATCAGGTTGGTCACCGCGACCGCGCCGCTGACCGTCCGGGTGACCGAGCCGAGCGCGATCCCCAGCAGCGTGCAACCGGTGATGCCGAGAAGGAAGACCCACAGCGCGGTCAGCAGTTTCGCCGGATCGGTGGGCAGTTCCAGATCGAACAGCAGGCTGCCCACGATCGACATCAGCACCACCTGCGCGATGCTGGTGAAGCCGACCAGGATGATCTTGCCGACGAAGTAGGACGCCGCGGGCATCGGCGTGCCACGCAGCCGTTTCAGCGCCCCGAGCTCGCGATCGGACGCGAGGTTGATCCCGATGCTGGTGAAGGACGTCGAGACGATGCCGGAGCCGATCATGCCCGCGGCCAGCACCTGGCCGGTGGTGATCGCCATGCCGGGCATCGAGGAGTTCAGCATCGAGCCGAGCAGGATCATCAGCAGCGAGGGGAAGGCGAAGGTGAAGATCACCTGCTCGCGGATGCGGAAGAACTGTTTGATCTCCGCGGCGCCCCGGACGAGACCGAGCGAGAAGGTGCCCGGGAGGGTCAGCGTGCTCATCGGGCTTCTCCGATCAGATCGAGGTAGGTGTCTTCGAGGCTGGGGCGGTGGACGGTCAGCTCGGCCGGCTCGCGGCCGTCGGCGGAAAGCTCGCGGATCAGCTTGGCCGGGAAGTGGGTTCGCTCCTGGTGACCGCCGCGCTCGTCGGTCCAGCTGACGGTGGCCTCCGCGGTCGCCCTGCCGCCGAGCGTCTGCGGTGTCCCTTCGGCGACGATCGCCCCGCGCGTGATGACCGCGACGCGATCGGCCAGCGCTTCGGCCTCGTCGAGATAGTGGGTGGTGAGCAGGATCGTGGTGCCTTCGCGGGTGAGACTCCTGATCAGCTCCCAGAACTGGCGCCGGGCCGCCGGATCGAATCCGGTCGTGGGCTCGTCGAGGAACACCAGCTCGGGCCGCCCGATGATCCCGAGCGCGACGTCCACGCGACGTCGTTGCCCGCCGGACAGGCTTTTGACGCGGGCACCCGCCTTCTCGGTCAGGCCGACCTGCTCGATCACCTCATCGGTGTCGCGGGGAGCCGGGTAGTAGCGGGCGAAGTGCCGGACCGTCTCGGCGACGGTGAGCTCGGCGGCGTCGTTGGCCGTCTGCAACACGATCCCGAGCTTCGCGCGCCAGGCGCGGCCGGCGGTGCCGGGATCGTCGCCGAGCACGTCGACCTCGCCCTCGGTCCGCTTGCGGTGGCCCTCCAGGATCTCGACCGTCGTCGTCTTGCCCGCTCCGTTGGGCCCGAGCAGCGCGAACACCTCGCCCGGCTCGATGTCGAGATCGATCCCCCCGACGGCCGTGTGGCCCGGGTACTCCTTGCGCAGGCCGCGCACTCTCACTGCCGTTTCCATACCTTCGATCGTGCTGTGCTGGGCGGGTGCGCGGGACGACCGCTGGACTGAACCCGGCTGTCAACCGATCGATGGACACCGGTGTCACCGCCAGGCTCGTTCCTCGGGACGCCACCGCCCTGCCGGAGGCTCGGCCTGCAGAAGCGGAGTTACGAAGGAGTCCACGAGGGTGTGCACACCCTTGAGCGTCCGAAACTCGGACGGCAGCCCGCGGACACCTTGCGCGGCTTTGTGATAGCCGCCCTGCCAAGAACGCGGATCGGGAACCTCGAACCCGGCTGGTGGATTCACCACCATCCCGCGTCTTCGGCGACGCGCGATTTCGTCGCACAGGATCTCGTGCGTCTCCTTGCCCGGTATGGAGGACTTCAAGGCGAACAGGGCGAGGTCGACGAGATCCTTGTAACGCGTGGATGGATGATCGCCTGCCTGATGGCGTTCGTACATCGCGCAGATCTTTTCCGCGACATGGTCTTCGATCGGGAACATCCGCGCGTCTGGCCAAGGTGCGCAATCACTCGCGAAAGGTGGTTTCAGCGGCTCGGTGGTGATGGGGCCCCGTGGCATGTGCCCGGAGGTGACGACGTCTACGCGGACCCGGTGATTGAGCGGTGCGTTTTCGAACATCGCCATGAAGGACACCTTGCGGGTCGGGCGTTCGACATGCGTTTGGGTGGAGGTGCCGAGGTGGGAGAACCAAATGTGATCGTCGAGACGCAGCGTGGCCGCTGCTTTGAGCGCCTCGACCGCGGCTTCGGTCGTGTCCTCCACGGAAAGCAGGTCGATGTCGGTGGAGTAGCGCGCGGAAGGCCAACGGACCAGCAGGGCTTGGCCGCCTTTCAGCACCCAGTTCGCGGCGTCGTCGCCATGGAAGACCCGGGCGATCAACCGTCGATGGAAATGCAGCTGCAGTAGTTCGCCGGTGGAAGCGCCAGCCCGCTCCGCATCGTTCTTCGCTCTGTCCTTTTGGGAATCGAGATAACCGCGCGGTGTTCTCAGGCGCTGCGAGGGCATTCCTCCATCGTGGTGTGACAGCACGAACTCGATGGAGAAGGTGTCGCGACCTGGATTTGCCGCCACGCAAGGATCAAGGCCGCGTCGGAGTGGGACGGTGGGCGAGTTGTGCGACCGAGGTGCCGATCTCGGCGAGCAGCCGATCGAGCAACGCTTCGCCGTCTCCGGGGCGACGGACGCCATAACGCAAGGCATAGGGGCCGCTGTGCTCTGCCAGGACATCGACGCGAACGAGGTTCGCCTCTACCGCTTCTTGGATGATCGTGGCGATATGGCTGCCATCTGTGCGCTGATCCAACAGGTCGAGGATGGTGCGCAAGGCCGTGGTGACGGGAAGTCCGTCGATCGTCGTCACGTCGTCTTCGGTCAGTTCGGCGACCCTGAAGCGCACGTCGGGGTCTCGGCTGGTGCGACGACGAGGCGTGGTCAGGACTATCCGGTCGTCGACGAGTTCACCGAGCCTGTGCAGCCGCGCGGCCGACTCGTGGGAAATCACCCCTCCGTCCGGATCGAGAGGAGTCCGCTTCCACGCGGGTTCGGCCGCGTCGAGCATCAGCCAGGCCGCCTGTTCCTCCCGTGCCTCGGTCACGGCGGCGATCGTGGCGGCATAGACGCCGTGACGGGCACGGTCGAGGTGGCCGGCTTTCTCCAAGCGATGCAGCGTGACGCCGTCTACGCCGGCCGCCTTGGCTTGCCGGGAAGTGACCATGCCCCATTGGGCGCTGGTGAACGCACTGAGCCGCAGCAGTGCATCACTCGTCTTCATGCAGCGAAGTTTACGTCACTGGACAGCGTTAGTTACTTCGAGATGTAACTAACGCTGCGCCAGTAGAGCGCGGACGGAGGTTTCCAGCGAGGGCAGAAGGGCGGTTGGGTCGGCCGAGGTGAGCATCCGGTTCGCGAAGCCGTCGGAGAGGGCGAGGACGGCATCGGCCAGGTCGCTCGCCGCGAGGTCGTCGCGGACATGGCCCTCCGCCTGCGCTTTCGAGAGGTACTGGGCCGTGATCTCCGCGAGTTCGTCGTAACCCGTGCGGATGAACTCAGCCCACGACGGCCGGACGGCGGCGCGGGCGGTGAAGGCGTTGATGACGATCACCTCCGCGCGGCGTTGCTCGTCGAGCGGCATCGCCTCGACCAGCAAGCGCAACAGGAGGTCGAGCAGGTCGCCGGACTGATCGAGGGTGTTCCAGCGCTGCTCCAGGAACTCGCTGGTCATGTCGAGGGCGAAGCGGAACAGGTCTTCCTTGGTGGAGAAGTACTTCTGCACCGCGCCCGCGGACACCCCGGCTTCGACGGCGACCGAGCGCACGCTGACGGCCTCGACGCCTTCGCGCGCGACGATGCGCAGGAGGGCGCCGGCGATCTCGCGGCGGCGTTCGGCGCGGTCGACGATCTTCGGCACGGACGCATCCTCCTCTCCTCGGGGCGACAGTGGGCCTCTCGCGAGGGGGTGTGTGGAAATAGGGACGTTGAGTGTCCCTATTTCCACACACCTCCTACTCTGCGTCCCCCTTGCCCGCTCCTCCCTCTTTAGAATACAGTCGTATCCGAAAAGGGGGTACTGGGGTGGACGAAGTAGCGCAGAAACGAAGGGCGGAGGAGAACCAGCTCGCCGCCGCGCTGACCAAAGGTCCGGCGGAGGTGCTCGATTTCCTCCTGCCGCTGTGGGTGGGGAGTCAGCTCGGCGCGTCGGCCGCTGAGGTCGGGGCGCTGACGGCGCTCGAGACGCTGGTGTCGTTCGTGGCCCGGCCGATCGCGGGTTCCCTCGCGGACCGGTTCGATCGCGGCCGGATCGCGGCCGTCGGCGCGGTCCTCTATGGACTGTCCTTTGTGGTCTACGCGGTGGCGCCGGGGATCGGGGTCGCCTATCTGGCCGCGGTTCTCGGCGGCGCGGGCGGCGCGCTGTTCTGGGTCGCCTTGCGGGCCCGCGTGGGGGAGGGGCTCGCGAGGGACGACGGAGCGTTCAGCAAGCTGTTCGCGGCCGAGGGTGGCGGAACGTGGATCGCGTTCGTGGTCGCGTTGACCGCCATCGCCTGGATCGACTACCGGGGCGTGTTCTGGCTCGGCGCGGCGGCGTGCGCGGTGGCTGCGGTGATCCTGCTGAACGCGAAGTCCTCGCCGGTGCGCGAAGAGGGCGCGCCGCGGCTGCTGCAACTGGGCAAGAGGATGCGCCCGATGCTCGCGCTCGTCGCGTTGACCGCGATGGCGGAGGCCGGGGTCGCCCTGTTGCTCCTGATGCACCTGCAACGCGGGCACCAGTTGCAACTCGGCGAGATCGCGGCGGTGTTCATCCCCGGCTTCATCGTGTACAGCCTGCTGCCGGACTACCTGCACGGCTTCGTCCGCAAGGTCGGCCGGACGCGGGTGCTCGCACTGGCGATGGTGGCGAGCGCGATCTTCGCCGCCGGGCTGGCCTTCGCGCCGAGTCCGCCGGTGCTCGCGGTCATGTGGGTGCTGTCCGCGGCGGCGTTCGCGGCCGCCATCCCGGTGGAGCAGGCGGTGGTCGCCGAGGCGGCCGGGCTCAGTCTCGGCCGCGCGATGGGGATCTACGAGAGCGCGACGCTACTCGGAGCGACGATCGGCACCTTCGTGGCGGGGCAGCTCTACGGTTCGGACGCCGGGTGGCGCGCCGCCTGCTTCGGCGCGGCGGCGCTCCTGCTCTTCGGATCGTTCGTGGTTCGTGGCGCCGTACGGCGTGTCGGAGTTGCGGAGTTTCCCGTGGAACCACGAAAAACGGTGTCACAAAAGGAAAAGCCGGTAACCCGCACGGTCGGGGAGAGTGCGCAAGCGGCCGAATCGGTGACGAAGGAGCCGAACAAGCGCGCGAACCCGCTCCGCAACTGGGCGGTCCATCTCGCGGTGTACGTCGTGGCGCAGGCGGCGCTGGCGTCCGCCGGCTACAGCTGGCCGGTCGAAGCGCTGTTCGGTGACCCTCATCCCGCCGAGTGGTACTGGAATTCCAGTGGTCACTGGCTGTTGAACATCGGCCGGATCTGGACCTTCATCCTGGTGATCGACACGGTATGGACCCTCGGCCGCGCGGTGCTGAAAAAGTGGCCTTATTGACAAGTTGTCTAACATGACAGGATGTCTCACAAGTGGGTGACGGCCAGCGACGGTATCCGCCTTTCGGTCCGGGTGACCGGCGTCGACGACGCGCCCACGGTGGTGCTCGTCCACGGCTACCCGGACAACGGCTCCATGTGGGACGGCATCGCCGCCCTGCTGGAACGCCGCTACCGGGTCGTCGTCTACGACGTCCGCGGTGCGGGCCGCTCGGACAAGCCCTCAGGACGCGCGTCCTACAAACTGGACCAGCTGTCCGACGACCTGGCCGCGGTCGTCGACGAGGTCCAGCCCGAGGGCAAGGTCCACCTGCTCGCGCACGACTGGGGTTCCATCCAGACCTGGCATTCGGTCACCGGCGAAAAGCTGCGCGGGCGGCTCGCGTCGTTCACGTCGATCTCCGGGCCGAGCCTCGATCACGCCGGCGCGTGGTTCCGTGCGCAGGTGCGCCCGAGCCCGAAAAGGCTCAAGAACGCGCTCGTCCAGTGGGCGCATTCGACCTACATCCTCGGCTTCCAGATCCCGCTGATCCCGCAGCTGCTCTGGCGCACCGGGGCGATGGGCGCGCTGATCGGCCGGATGGATCCGGCGGCCGGAGCTCCGTCCACTTCGGACGGCCTGTACGGCCTCAACCTCTACCGCGCCAACATGTTCACGCGTCTTTCCCGGCCCAGGCCGCGGCCGGCCGAAATCCCGGTGCAGGTGCTCGCGCCCACCGGCGACAAATTCGTCACCACGCCGCTCCAGACCGAGATCGAGCGCTGGGCGCCGGACCTCCGGATCCGCCGGATCGTCGGCACGCACTGGGTCGTCCGCGAGAAGCCCCAGGTGATCGCCGACGCCACCGCCGAGCTGATCGACCACGTCGAGGGCGGCGAGGAGAGCCGTGCGCTCAAACAGGCCCGAACCCGAGGATTCGCGCACAAACTCGTCGTGGTCACCGGCGCCGGCAGCGGCATCGGCCGCGCGACGGCGCTCGCGTTCGCGGACAAGGGCGCCGACCTGGTCATCACCGACATCAACGGCGCGGCCGCCGCGGAAACCGCGAAACTCCTGCGGGACAAGGGTGCCACCGTCGGCGAGTACACAGTGGACTCCTCCGACGCCGAGGCGGTCGAGAAGTTCGCCCAGCGGGTCAAGGAGGAGTTCGGGGTTCCGGACATCGTCGTCAACAACGCGGGGATCGGCCTGTCCGGCCCGTTCCTCGACACGACGGTCGAGGACTGGGAACGCCTCATCGACGTGAACCTGTGGGGCGTCATCCACGGCTGCCGCGTCTTCGCCGAGCAGATGCGAGAGCGGGCCGAAGGCGGCCAGATCGTCAACGTCGCTTCGGCCGCCGCTTATCTGCCGTCGAAGATCCTTTCCGCCTACGCCACCACGAAATCAGCCGTGCTGACGCTGAGCATCTGCCTGCGGGCCGAGCTCGCCGCCGAGAACATCGGCGTCACCGCGATCTGTCCCGGCATCGTGAACACGAACATCACCAGCACCACCCGTTTCGTCGGTGTCGACGAGATCGAGCAGAAACGGCGCCAGAAGTCGAGCAGCAAGCTGTACGCGAAACGCGGTTTCGGCCCGGAGAAGGTCGCGCGCGACATCCTTCGCGCGGTCGAGAAGGACAAGGCGATCCAGCCGTCGACCCCGGAGGCCAAGGCCGCGCTCGTCCTCTCCCGGCTCACCCCCGGGCTGCTGCGGGCCGCGGCGAAACTGGACGTCACCCCGTGACCGGACGTCCACGCCGGATGTCGCCGGAAGCGCGCCGCGAGGACCTGATCCGTGCCGCGCTGGACCTGTTCGGCTCGCGCGCGCCGGAACTCGTCACGGTCGACGACATCATCGCCCGCGCCGAGGTTTCGCGGCCGCTGTTCTACCGGTATTTCTCGAGCCTGCGGGAACTGCAGGTCCAGGCGCTGAAAACGGTCACCGAAGGCCTTATCGACGGCCTGGCCGGGCTGGAGGACGGCCCGCCCGAAACCCGGCTGCGGGCCGCCGTCCGCGGGTTGATCGACGTCGCCGATCACTACCGGGCCGGTTATGTCGCGCTGTTGCGCAGCGGCTCGGTGATCGCGACGTCGGAGACGGACGCGGCGATCGACGAGGTCCGCAACCGCGCCGTCGAGCTCATCCTCGACGCGCTGGGAGTGTCGGAGCCCTCGCCTATGCTCCTGCTGACGTTGCGCTGCTGGACCGCGGTGGTCGAGGGCTCGTTGCTGAGCTGGCTGCAGGAGCGAGCCGTGCCGCGCGAAGCCCTGGACGGCTGGCTGGTCGATCAGCTCACGGCCATGCTTTCGGCGACCGAACGACACGAGCAGGCAGTGGGTGTCGTGAGTGGCTAGGACGGTTAGAACCGTCCTAGCCACTCACGAAACCAAACGCGTCAGGACTGCTTGCTCACCAGGTCCCAGCCTTCGACGTCCTCGGGCTTACGCGGCTCCGGCCCAACGTACTTGGCCGACGGCCGCACCAGGCGTCCGGTCTTCTTCTGCTCCAGGATGTGCGCGGCCCAGCCGGCGGTGCGCGCCGAGCTGAACATGGCGGGCATCATGTGCGGCGGTACCTCGGCGAAGTCCAGGATCACGGCCGCCCAGAACTCGACGTTGGTCTCGATCGGGTGGTCCGGACGCCGCTCGCGCAGCTCCTTCAGCGCCACCTGCTCCAGCTCGGCAGCCGCTTCGTACCGCGACGCGCCGAGCTCCTGGCAGGTGCGGCGCAGCACGCGGGCCCGCGGGTCCTCCGCGCGGTACACGCGGTGCCCGAAGCCCATCATCCGTTCCTTGCGGTCCAGGATGCCCTTGACCAGGCCGACCGCGTCGCCGGTCTTCTCGACCTCTTCGATCATCGGCAGCACCCGCGCCGGCGCGCCGCCGTGCAGCGGGCCGGACATGGCGCCGATCGCGCCGGACAGCGCCGCGGCGACGTCGGCGCCGGTCGAGGCGATGACCCGGGCGGTGAAGGTGGAGGCGTTGAGGCCGTGCTCGGCGGCCGAGACCCAGTAGGCGTCGATGGCCTTGACGTGGGCCGGGTCGGGCTCGCCGCGCCAGCGGACCATGAACCGTTCGGTGATCGACTTCGCCTCGTCGACCCGGGTCTGCGGGACGGCGGGCTGCCCGATACCGCGCGCGGACTGGGCGACGTACGAAAGCGCCATCACCGAGGCGCGGGCCAGCTGGTCGCGCGCTTCGTCGTCGGTGATGTCGAGCAGCGGCCGGTAGCCCCAGATGGGGGCGAGCATGGCCAGCGCGGCCTGGACGTCGACGCGGACGTCGCCGGTGTGCACCGGCAGCGGGAACGGCTCGGCGGGCGGTAGCCCGTGGCCGAAGCGACTGTCGACGAGAAGGCCCCAGACGTCACCGAAGGTCACCTTGCCGGCGAGATCCTCGATGTCGACACCTCGATAGCGCAGTGCGCCACCGTCACGGTCGGGCTCGGCGATTTCGGTCTTGAAGGCGACCACACCTTCGAGACCCGGTCGGAAACCGTCGTCGACCTGGTCGGACGGCTTGGTGCTGATCGTGGAGGTACTCACTGTGGTGAAACCTTTCGATGCGCATTCCCCGGCTTTGTGTTTCATGCGTGGACGGGATGCACGCAGCGAAGGCGCGCCTCATCGCACGGATGGACAAACTTTGCTCCACGTCGCGGCGCGGGGCAATCGAAAGATGTGGTGCTTTCGGTCACGATTACGAGAACGATTCAGTGAAATCGGGCTTCGTACGCGAAGAGTTACGGTGCCGTTCACTTTCCGTGTACCGGTCGCCGAGGTAAATCCTGTGTTTCGAGATCGGGCGGCCTGCGGTTTCCGGTGATAGACCTTTCCCATGCACCTGAGCCCCCAGGAGCGGGACAAACTGCTCATCCACGTCGCGGCGGACGTGGCTCGCAAACGCCTGGAACGCGGGGTCCGGCTGAACTACCCCGAAGCGGTCGCGCTGATCACCGACCACGTCCTCGAAGGTGCCCGTGACGGCCGGACGGTGAGCGAACTCGTCGCGAGCGGCCGCACGGTGCTCTCCCGGGCGCAGGTGCTGGACGGGGTGCCGGAGATGGTCGATTCCGTGCAGGTCGAAGCCACTTTCCCGGACGGCACGAAGCTCGTCACCGTGCACGACCCGATCGTCTAGGGAGGGGCCGCGAGTGCGACCAGGGGAGATCATCACCGGCGGCGCGCCGGTCGAGCTGAACCCGGGCAGGCCGCGGGTCCGGCTGCTCGTGCGGAACCTCGGCGACCGGCCCGTCCAGGTCGGCTCGCACTACCATTTCGCGGCGGTGAATCCGGGGCTCGAATTCGATCGCGAAGCCGCGCGAGGGCATCGGCTCGACGTGCCCGCGGGGACTTCGGTGCGGTTCGAACCGGGTGTGGAACGCGAAGTCGACCTCGTCCCGCTGGCCGGGAACCGTGTGGTGCCCGGATTGCGGCTGGAGTCCTGATGCCGTCGATCGATCGCGAGCGGTACGCCGAACTGTTCGGCCCGACGACCGGCGACCGGATCCGCCTCGCGGACACCGATCTATTCGTCGAGGTCACCGAAGACCGCAGTATGGGTCCGTCCGGCAGCGGCGACGAAGTGCTGTTCGGCGGCGGCAAGGTCATCCGCGAATCCATGGGCCAGGGAATGGCGACCAGGGCCGAGGGCGCGCCGGATCTGATCATCACCGGCGCCGTGATCCTGGACCACTGGGGGATCGTCAAGGCCGACGTCGGCGTCCGCGACGGCCGGATCGTCGGCATCGGCAAGGCGGGCAACCCGGACACGATGGACGGCGTCGACCCGGCGCTGGTCGTCGGCCCGTCGACGGAGGTTTTGTCCGGCAACGGGAAGATCCTCACCGCGGGCGGGATCGACTGCCACGTCCACTTCATCTGCCCGCAGCTGACCGAGACCGCGCTGGCGTCCGGGCTCACCACCCTCGTCGGCGGCGGGACCGGCCCGGCCGAAGGCAGCAAGGCCACCACCGTCACGCCCGGCGCGTGGAACCTCGGCCGGATGCTGCAGGCGATGGACGGCCAGCTGGTCAACGTCCTGTTGCTGGGCAAGGGGAACACCGTCCGGCACGAGGCACTGCGCGAACAGCTGGCCGCCGGCGCCGGCGGGTTCAAACTGCACGAGGACTGGGGCAGCACCCCGGCCGCGATCGACGCCTGCCTCACGGTGGCCGACGAATCCGGTGTCCAGGTGGCGATCCACACCGACACGCTGAACGAGGCGGGTTTCCTGGAGTCCACAGTGGACGCCATCCGGGGTCGCTCGATCAACGCGTACCACACCGAAGGCGCGGGCGGCGGGCACGCGCCGGACATCATCCAGGTCGCCGGGCTGCCCAACATCCTGCCGTCGTCGACGAACCCGACCCGCCCGCACACCGCGAACACCCTCGACGAGCACCTCGACATGCTCGTCGTCTGCCATCACCTGAACCCGTCGGTGCCCGAGGACCTGGCGTTCGCCGAAAGCCGGATCCGGCCGACGACCATCGCGGCCGAGGACGTCCTGCACGATCTCGGCGCGATCTCCATGATGAGCTCGGATTCGCAGGCGATGGGCCGGATCGGCGAGGTGATCATCCGGACCTGGCAGACCGCGCACGTGATGAAGCGACGGCGCGGCGCCCTGCCCGGCGACGGCGCGGCCGACAATCTGCGGGCTCGCCGCTATGTCGCCAAATACACGATCAACCCCGCGATCGCGCACGGCATGGACCACGAGATCGGTTCGGTGGAGGTCGGAAAGCTCGCGGATCTCGTGCTGTGGGAGCCGAAGTTCTTCGGAGTGCGGCCGCACGTGGTGCTCAAGGGCGGCTTCCCCGCGTGGGCGGCGATGGGCGACGCGAACGCGTCCATCCCGACGCCGCAACCGGTGCTCGCGCGGCCGATGTTCGGCGCCGCCCCGGTGGTCGCCGCGGCGAGCAGCTTCCATTTCGTGGCACCGGAAGCGCTGGAAAGCGGGGTGGCCGAACGGTTCGGCATCGCGCGAAGGCTCGTGCCGATCGCGAACACGCGCTCGCGAGGCAAGGCCGACATGGTGCTCAACGACGCGACGCCGGACATCCGGGTGGAGCCGGACAGCTTCGCCGTGCACGTCGACGGTGAGCTGATCGAGCCGCGGCCGGTGACCGAACTGCCCATGGCGCAACGATACTTCTTGTTCTGATGGATCTTTCAGCGATTATTCTGGCCGACTCCCGGTTCCCCGGGGGCGGGCACGTCCATTCCGGCGGGCTCGAAGAGGCAGTCACCCGGAAACTGATCACGCATGAACGCGATCTGCCGGGTTTCCTCTCCGGGCGCCTGCGAACGGCCGGTTCGTTGGCCGCGGTGTTCGCGGCCGCTTCGGCGCACGCCGCCGCACGTGGCGTCCATAGTGGACACTGGAGACGGCTCGACGTCGAACTCGACGCCAGGACGCCGTCGCTCGCCCAGCGCGAGGCGTCCCGCGCGCAAGGTCGCGGAACCGCTCGGGCGGGAATGGCGGCGTGGCCGTCGCCGGTGCTTTCGCAGCTCCTGAAGGAAACCCCGCGTCCGCATCATCCGGTGATCGTCGGCGCGCTGGTTCGCGTGCCCTTCGATGCCGCTATGGCGGTGGCGTACCTCGCGATCAGCGGGCCCGCGAGCGCGGCCGTCCGATTGCTCGGGCTCGATCCGTTCGCCGTCAACGGGGTCGTGGCCCGGCTCGCGAACGAGGTCCGGGATGTTTCCCGGCGCGCGGCCGAGGTCGCGGGCGACGATCCGGCCGATCTCCCGGCGCCGGGTTCACCGGCGCTCGATCTGTTCGCCGAGGCACACGCCCGGCATCACCAGGAAGAGGTGCGTCTCTTTGCCAGTTGAGCATGGTCACGGTCACGGACATGTGCACCCGGTCAATTTCGACCCGACCGCCGCGGAACCCGACCATTACGAGCAGGCGCCGACCGCGGGGCGCGCGTACCGGATCGGGATCGGCGGGCCGGTGGGGAGCGGGAAGACCGCGCTCACGGCGGCGCTGTGCCGGGCGCTCGGCGACGAGGTGAACCTCGCCGTCGTCACGAACGACATCTACACCACCGAGGACGCCGACTTCCTGCGCAAGGCCGGGGTGCTCGACCCGGAGCGGATCGAGGCCGTGCAGACCGGCGCGTGCCCGCATACGGCGATCCGCGACGACATCACCGCGAACCTCGACGCCGTCGAGCGGCTGGAGGAGCGCTTCCCGGGGCTGGATCTGGTGATCATCGAAAGCGGCGGGGACAACCTCACGGCGGTGTTCAGCCGGGGGCTCGCCGACAGCCAGGTCTTCGTGGTCGACGTCGCCGGTGGCGACAAGGTGCCGCGTAAGGGCGGGCCGGGCGTCACGACGGCGGATCTGCTGGTGATCAACAAGATCGACATCGCGCATCTGGTCGGCGCGGACATGGACGTGATGACGTCGGACGCGCACCGGATGCGGGGCGAACTTCCGGTGATCACTCAGTCCCTTGTGGACACCCCGAACGCGCCGGCGGTCGCGGACTGGGTCCGCTCGCTGCTCCCGGTCCGCGCGGGGTGAAGGCGCACGCGCGGCTGACCGCCTGCTTCGAGGGCGGCCGGACCGTACTGCGTGAGCTGCGCTCGATGGCGCCGCTCACGCTCCTTCCCAAGCGGGGCGCCGGCGTGACGGCGGTGGTGCATCTGGTCAATTCGGCGACTTCGCCGTTGGGCGGCGACGAGCTGAAACTGACCATCCGTGTCGGCGCCGGGGCCTCGCTGCGGCTTTCCGGGGTGGCGGCGACGATCGCGCTTCCCGGCCCGCACGGGGAGGGGAGTTCGTCCCTTGTGGACGTTGTCGTGGAGGACGGTGGATTGCTGGAGTATCTGCCGGAGCCGACCGTCGTGACCGCTCGTGCTCGGCACACTGCCGAGTTCCGGGCCTCGCTGGCTCCTGGTGCCTTCCTGCATACGCGCGAGGTGCTGGTGCTCGGGCGGGCCGGTGAGCGGCCGGGGACTTTGGCGACCACGCAACATGTCGTGCGGGGAGCCGTTCCGGTGTTGCGCCAGACGCTGACGATCGGTGACTCCACTTTGGACTCCAGCCTGGCGCATCTGGCGGGGCGGCGGGTGCTGGCGACCGATCTGGTCGTGGGCGGCCCTTCGCTGCCTGCCGCCTCGGGTGAGTGGTGGTCGCGTACGCCTTTGGCCGCCGGTGGGACGCTCACGACTTCTTTGGCGCCGGACGCGGTGACCGCGCTTCGGGTGTTCGACACTGTCTGATGCCGGTCGTGTTCGGACGACACGCGTGATCAGACGGACGACACGCGTGACTGGACGGACGACACGCGGGGAGACCCGGCCTCGGTCGTGTCGTCCCTTCAATCACGTGGGGCTCGTGTGGCGGTGGCAAGCGTTGCGAAAGCCACTTTCGCAACCTTCAAGGTTGCGAAAGTGGCTTTCGCGTCATCCCCCGGGGCTCGTCAGAACTTGGTGCCCAGCCAGGTCATCGCGACAGGGCCGCCCGCCGAGACGCCGCCGATGTGCTCCAGCAGCGGGAACTCCTGCCAGGTGACGTCGGCGCCGAGGGCGCGGTAACGGTCGAGCAGGCCCTTGCCGACCGCGAGCGGGATCAGTTCGTCCAGCGAAGCGTGGTACAGGAAGACCGGCGCGCCGGGTTTGGTCTTGCCCGCCAGGTTCTCGCCGAGCCTGGCCTGCCAGCGCGGGTCCGACGAAACGTTCGGCACGGTCGTGAAGTCGTTGAGCCGCGCGAAAGGCGCCGCAGCGCCGAGCTCGACGGTGCACGCTTCCTTGACCTTCGCGACGGCCCGCTCGCCCTTAGCGTTGAGCACCTCGGTGAACGGCAGTTCCGGGTAAGCGGTCGCGAAGCCGACAGCGGCACCGAGTACGAGACCGAACGCCGGCCCGCCGTCGTTGAACTTCAGGACCGCGTTCAGATCCGCCGGGACGCCGCCTTCCGCGACGCCGACCAGGTTGACGTCCGGCGCGTAGGACGGCTGCAGTTCGCCGGCGAAAGCCGCGGCCTGACCTCCTTGCGAGTAACCGAAAACGCCGACCGGTCCGGTCTTGGACAAGCCCGCTTCAGGGACCCGGGAAGCGGCCCGGGCGGCGTCCAGGACGGCCCGGCCTTCGGACTGGCCGACGGCGTAGGTGTGCGTGCCCGGGGTGCCGAGGCCCTCGTAGTCGGTCACGACGACCGCCCAGCCACGCGAAAGCGCTTGGCTCATCAGGAGGACTTCGTTCTCGGACCCGTTCGTCAGCCGGGTCGACGGCGCGCAGCGGTCGCCGAGGCCGTGCGTGCCGACGGCGTAGCTGACCAGCGGGCGGGCGCCCTTCGTCCACGGCGTGTGCGGGACCAGCAGGATGCCCGAAACCGTGTTCGGCTGCCCCGTCGCCGAGGTGGAGCGGTAGTGGAGTTTCCAGGCCTTCGCCGGGGCGGTGGCGACGACCGATTTGTAGTCGACCAGATCCCCTGGGGCGCTCGGCGCGGCTTGCGCGGCCGGGGCCCCGATCAGGGTGGCGGTGAGAGCTGCGACCAGAACTGTCCGAAGCGCCAGACGCATTACAGCCTCCAGTTTGGTAATCGAGATTTTCGCAATGTAGGCGCTGTTGCTAGCATCTGGCAATCCCTGTTACCGAATCGGGGGAGGTCGAGTGGCCCGCACCTACGGCGGGGTCGCGCCCGAGCAACGGCGCGCCGAACGGCGTGAACGCCTGCTCCTGGCGGCCCTGGACCTGTTCACGTCGACGGGCTACCGGCAGGCGAAGATCACCGAGTTGTGCACCCGCGCTGGCGTCTCGACGCGGAACTTCTACGAGGAGTTCGAGAGCAAGGAGAAGGTGCTGCTGACGCTCCACGAGCGCATCAACGCGCTCGCGCTGGAGCACGTCACCGGCACCCTGGAGACGCTGGAAGACGCCGACGCGGTCACCCGGATCGGGACACTGCTGGACGTCTTCGTCAGCACGGTCACCTCGGATCCCCGGATGCCGCGGCTGAACTACGTCGAGGCCGTCGGCGTCAGCGCGGCTTTGGAGGCGCAGCACCAGGAATGGGTCGATCGGTGGGCCGCGTTCATCGAAACCGAGGCCCGGCACGCCGCGGCGCACGGGGTCGCACCGGATCGCGATTACCGCCTGACGGCGATCGCGCTCGTCGGCGCGGCGACCGGTCTGCTGCGCGAATGGCAGGCGCACACCCCGCCGCTCCCGGTCGCCGACGTCGCCGCCGAACTCCGGGCCCTGATGCTCGCCGCGATCACCCGGCCCGCCTGAACGTCAGTTCTGGGCGCCTTCCTTGTCCGGGTCGAGGTCGATCCGGTCCCGCCGTTCACCCTCGGGCTTCTTGCCGGGCTCTTCCTTGGCCCAGTCGCCGAGCGTGCCGATCGACGACTGGATCCGCTCCTTCTGCTCGGCGTCGGTCTGCGCGTACTTCTCGGCGGCTTCCTTGATGCGGTCGCCCGCGGCCAGGTAGCGCGCGGTCGTCTTCTGGAAGAAGGACTCGACGTCGTTCCGTAACTGCTTCAGGGCGGTGTCGGCCTCGGTGGGGACGACCCCGCGACCGACGAGCTGGCCGTCGGCGTAAGAGGTTTTCGCGAGTTCCCCGAGCAAGCCCGAGTAGATCTCGGCCGCTCCGTAGCAGGCCTCGGCGAGCTGCAGCACGACCGTGACGTCCACGGCGTAGCGCTGGGTTCCGTCCGACCCTGGTTTGGCACCGCCTTTCGCCGGAGGTTGCGTCATGTCGTAGAGCTCGAGATCGATGCGGTCGACCCCGGCGATCTCGTTCTGGATGGCCTTGATGGCGTCGTGGTAGTCCTTCTCGGCCTTGTCCAGATCGCTGTGGAGTTCGCGGACGCCGGTGTCCACATGCGCGAAGAACGCGTCCAGCCGAGGGAACCGCAGGTCCGAGTTGAACGGCCGTGCGGTGATGTTCATCGCGAACTCGAGCAGGATCAGCGCGTTGCCGACGCCGGCCGGAGCCGTGCGGCCCAAGGCGCCGATGACGGTTTTGGCGTATTCCCACTTGTCGCTGACGGCGCTCAGTACCAGCTTCTCCTTGGGAGGTTCCGTCGGAGCGGGGGCGGCTTCGTTGAGCGCGGTGGTGGCCTCGGCGATGAGATTCAGGATGTTGTTCCTGGCGGCGTGGATGATCGTGGCCCGGCACGAGTAGCTGTTGCCGAGCCACTGCACGAGGAGGTCCTGATGAGTGAGGGTGGGCAGGACCGTCGCGAGGAAACCGTCCCGGAGGCTGTTCGCCGCGAGCCCCATCCAGCCGGTCATCCAAGCCCGGGTGCCAGAGTCGTCGTTGCTGCCCGCGAGCAGCGCGATCATGTTGTCCAAGTCGTGGTCGCCCATCGCGTTGCCGACCCGCATCTTCTTCTCGACGGACGAGAAGGCGCTGTAAGCCTCTTCGAGCGACGACAGTTCCGGACCGCCCGCGAGATCCGGGATGCCGGTCGCCAGCTGTTCCCGTTTCCGCCACGCCCAATCCGCGACCTGGGTGAACACGTCGAACGCCCGGCACTCGACGTACTTCGCGTCTCGCACGCTCCAGCCGTCACAGGCCTCCGCCTGCGGCCGGCTCGCCGCGGCGCCGTCATTGACCGCCCACCCGACGATCGGACAGGTCGTCAGATGGCCCCACGAGTCGGTCGGGGGCTGCCAACGAGCGGGCTCCGGTGCCCCGGGGAACTGGCTCGAACCACCCCTCAGCAACTGGCCGGCGTCGTGCAGCCAGCGCTTCTCCAGCGTCTGCCAATAGCCGTTGAGCGCGGCCGTGAGCGTCGCCGAATATTCGCTTCCGCTCATGTAGTCGCCGGACATCGCATCCACCCCGTTTCGCGTTCCCGCGGCCGGGTGGGCGGGAACGCGATCGAGGATAACAGGAGAGTGTGACGTTCAGGGGCTAATTGTCACTTCTCGTGCGTTGGATGATCCGAATTCCACACGATCACCTGCGGAAAGAGAGCAAGGGACCTTTGCTACCGCCCGGCCGCCCCACCGGCCCGAAGTACGTGAAGGCCCCCTTCCTGTACCTAGGCGCAAGGAAGGGGGCCTTCATGTACTTCACAAGAGCCAGCCGACGACCTTCTGCACGAAGTCCGCGATCGGATTACGACGCGGCCGACGCCCGCCGGAAGGTGTTGTGCAGCACCGCCAGCAGCGCGTCTCGTACCGAAAGACGCTGCCGCGCGTCGAAGGTGATCAGCGGGACGTCTTCGCCGACGGCGAGGGCCCAGCGCACGTCTTCGAGGTCGTGCTTCAGCGAACCGTCGAAGACGTTCACCCCGACCACGAACGGCAACCCGGCCTTCTCGAAGTAGTCGACGGCCGGATAGCAGTCGTCGAGCCGCCGGGTGTCGACGATGACGAGCGCGCCGAGCGCGCCCAGCACCAGGTCGTGCCACATGAACCCGAACCGGTCCTGTCCCGGCGTGCCGAAGAGGTACAGCTTCACCTCTTCGTCGATGGTGATGCAGCCGAAGTCCAGCGCCACCGTGGTGGTGGTCTTCGACGGCACCTCCCCGCCGGAGCCGTCGACGGCCGCGCCCGCCGAGGTCATGGCGGCCTCGGTGGTCAGCGGTTTGATCTCGGAGATCGCGCCGACGGTGGTCGTCTTGCCGACCCCGAACCCGCCCGCGATGACGATCTTGACCGGTGTCGGCGGCTTGGCGGGCGCCGGTTCAGCGAATTGCTTCGAGTCCACGAATGACCCTTTCGATCATGCCGAGGTCCTGGGTGAAGGCACCGGCCGGGCGACGGAGCACGACGTAGCCGAGTGCGGCGAGGTCCGCCACGAGCACCCTGGCCACGCCGATGTGCAGGCCGAGCATCGCCGCCACTTCGGCGACGGATTTCGTTTCCCGGCAAAGGGAGACGATCTCCCGGCGTTCGAACGTCAGCCGCGCGTGCGACGCCGCGCCCAGCCTGCTCGTGAGCACTTGAGCCTCGATTTCGAGCGTGCCGTCCACCGGCTGCGCGCGGCCGGCGGTGAGCAGATACGGGCGTAGCGGCGAGATGCCCTGTTCGGCGCCCCGCGGCTGAGGTACCTGGTCGTCGCTCATTCCCTTGTCCCCTCGTCAGTTCAGCTGCCGACGCTCTTCTTGAGTTCCTCGATCAGCGCGGGGGTGAGCACCTCGGTCGCGCGGTTGGCGAACATCGCCATCTCGTAGGCGATGGTGCCGAGGCTGGCCTGCTTGGTGGCGAGCACGCCGAGCGAGCATCCGATGCTGATCGTGCAGACCAGCAGGTAGCCCTGCTCCAGCTCGATGATGATCTTGTCGGGCGAACCGAGCGGGTGGCTTTCGGAGACGCCGTGCGCGAGGCCGAGCATCGCCGAGCAGATCGCGGCCAGCCGGTCGGCGTTCGCCCGCTCCAGCTCGGACGACATCGCGATCAGCAGGCCGTCGGCCGAGACGGCGATCGCGCCCATCGCGCTCGCCGTGTTCTGCGCGAAGCGCGTCACCAACCAGTTGAAGTTCCGGGCTTCGACGCTGACTCCGGTCGTCATCTCTTGCTCTTCTCTCTCTGTCGCATCTCCGGGTTGACGGCTTTCTCCAACCCGTCACTGAAGGCGTCGAACGCGGCACGCTCGGCCTCGGGGTCACGCATGCCCTTGGGCTTGGTGGTGTTCAGCGCCGCCCGCGCGGTCTGGTGCCGCGCGGCCGGACCTTTCGCGAGCCCCGGCGCCAGCTGCGCGCCGGGGACCCTTCTGGTGAGACCGCCGCGTGAGGCGGCGGGCACTGGCGTCGGGGTGGGCATCGGCGCCGGGACGGCCGCCGGCGGTGCGGTGGCCTTCGCGAGCCCGGCCTCGAAGCCGTCGAAGGCCGCCTTGGCCGCTTCTGGATCATGCCTGGACTTCTGCCGCGTAGGCGCTTCGGGGGCGCCGGGAAGCTGCGCGCCCTTGACCCGCCGCCGCAGCCCGCCGCGGGTCTCGCCCGGATCAGCGGCCGTGAGCGTCGGTGCGGGTGCCTGGTACACAGGCTCGGGAACCGGTACCGGGGCCGGTTCCGCGATCTCCCCGTCGGTCTTGCGGAACCACCGGAAGTCCCCGGTCCGCTGACCGCCTCGCGGGATCATCCCGGCGATCGCCAGCGTCGGCGGCTCGTGCGCGGCGGGCTCCGGCCGCGACGGCGGTTCGGGCTCGTCGCTCGGTTCCGCCGTCGGCCACACCGGCGGCGCGGGGACGGACTTCGGCGTGGGCGGCCGGTACGTCAGCAGGGTCGGCGGGATGGTGATCCGTGCGGTGATCCCCGCCCCCGGCTCGGTCTCGGTGAGTTCGACCTTGAGCCCGTGCCGCCGCGCGAGCCGTCCGACCACGAACAGCCCGAGCACACTGGTCGGCGCCAGTTCGAGCCGCTCGCGCTCGACCAGCCGCCGGTTCTCCTCGGCGAGCCGTTCCGCGGTCATGCCGATGCCCTGGTCCACGATCACGATCAGGCAGGAGCCGTCGGGCAGGATCTTCGTGCCGACGTCCACAAAGGACTCCGGTGGGGAGAACGACGTGGCGTTCTCCAGCAGCTCCGCGAAGATCAGCACCAGATCGGAGCCGAACGGCGACGACAGCAGGACGTCGCCCATCGAACCGAGCCGCACCCGCTGGTAGTCCTCGATCTCCGCGAGCGCCGAACGCAGCGCCGTCGACAGCTCGATCGGGCCGGAAATCCTTGCCTCGTCGCGGTTCCCCGACACGACGAGGAGGTTGTCCGCGTTCCGGCGCAGGCGGGTGGAGAGATGGTCGAGCCGGTAGAGGCTGGCCAGCAGTGCGACGTCCTGCTCGTTGCGCTCCAGTTCGTCGACCAGCGCGAGCTGCCTGCCCACCAGGTTCTGCGTGCGCTTCGCGACGTTGGCGAACATGAGGCCGACGTTGCGCCGCGTGACGGCCTGCCGTTCCACCAGTTCGGCCGCGGTGGCCTGCACCCGGTTGAACGCCTCGGCCAGTTTGCCGAGTTCGTCCTGCGAGGACACGTCGATGGTGGCGAGCCGCGGCGCGAGTTCTTCGGCCTGCTCGGTGTCGGTGACGCGCACCAGTTCGGTGCTCGCCAGGTCCGCGACCGAGGTCGCCGCCGTGGTCAGCTTCCGCAGCGGATCCGCGATCGACCGGCTGACCGCGATCGCGAGCCCGCCGACCAGCAGGAACAGCACACCCGCGCCGATACCGATCGTCCACGCCAGGTTCTGCGCGGCGTCGGCTCGTGCGGTCGCGGCGTCGGTGATGCCGGTGGTGACCGCGTCCTGGGCGAGGCGTCGCTGGTTCGACTGCGCTTCGACGGCGCCGAGGATGTCCGGCAGCAAGGCCTGCACGGCCTGCGGGCCACGGGCCTCCGCGAGCCTGGCCTCCAGCGCGTCGACCCGGCGGCCGGTCTCGCCCTGCTCCACCGCGACGACCTGCGTTGCCTGGGCGACGTCGGCCTGCTGCACGAACCGTTCGAGGAACAGCGACGACTGCTGTTTCGCGTCGGCCAGCACCGGCGTGCCCGATTCGGGGGTGACCAGCACGATGATCAACGCCATCCCGCGCAACGAGTTCTCCTCGTTCGCGCGCAGCAGCGCGTCGAGCGCGGTCAGCTGCTGGGTGCCCGCCGCGTCACTGGTCTGCTGCGGGACCAGGCGGAGCGAGTTGATGACCGCATCGATCACCGCGTGATAGGTCCGCGCCACGCTGTCGAGCGAGGCGCCTCGCCGGAGCGCGTTCTCCCGGATCTCGTTCAGCGATCCGATGCGCACCAGCGCCGCCGCGAGCTCTTCCGGCGCGTCGGCGCTCAGCTGCGAACGCACCTGGTTCACCGTGTCCGCCACGACGCTCTGCTGTTTCAGCATCGCCGCACTGCTCGCCGACGAAGACGCGATGTAGTGCGCCGTCAGCAGCCGTTCCCGCTGCAGTTCCCAGGCGAGCGTGCCGAGCGCGCGGGCCTGCGACGCGACGTCGGCGGTGGTGCGCGCGGACCGGGCGTCGTCGATCTCCCCGGCGACGTAGGGCACCGACACCAGGACCACGGCGGTCAGCGGCAGCATCAGGAGCAGGTTGAGCTTGCCCCGGATGCCGAGTCTGCCGAGCAATCCGGACCGCGACCCGCGTTCGGGCCGGGTCTTCCCGTGCCTCATGGTCACCTTTCTCCCCGGCTCCGCCCGAGGTGTCCGCGGTGCTGTTCCCGGACGAGGTCTTCGATGGACGCGCGCAGCGCGACGAACTCCGGCGCGCGTTTGACCGCGAGGTCGCGTTCCCCGGGCAGGTCGACCGCGATGTCGGCGGCCACCCGGCCCGGATCCGAGGCCAGCACCACGACGCGACGGCCGAGGAACACGGCCTCCTCGACGTCGTGGGTCACCATCAGCACGGTGGTGTGCGTGTCGGTCCAGATCCGGCGGATCAGGACCTGCATGTCCTCTTTGGTCTGGACGTCCAGCGCGCCGAAGGGTTCGTCCAGCAGCAGCACGTCGGGCTCGCACGCCAGCGCCCGCGCGATGGCGACCCGCTGCTTCTGCCCGCCGGAAAGCTGTTTGGGCAACGACTTCCGCAGGTGACCCAGGCCCGTCTCGTCGAGATACCAGTCGACCCGGCGGGCTCGTTCGGCCTTGTCGATGTCCAGCAGTTCTAGTCCGAACGCGACATTGCTCTCCACCGTGCGCCACGGGTACAGCGCGCCGTGCTGGAACACCAGCCCGCGATCCGGGCCCGGCCCGGTCACGGCGTCGCCGTCGAGGGTGATCAGGCCCTCGGTCGGCTCGGTCAGCCCCGCGATCAGCGACAGCAGGGTCGATTTGCCGGACCCGCTCGCGCCGACCACGCAGACGAAGTCGCCGCGCGTGATGTCGAGATCGATCCCGTCGAGCGCCCGGGTGGTCTTGCCGCGGACCGTGTAGTCCTTGGCGACCGCCTTCAGCTGAAGCGTCATGCCGCCCACTTCCCGACCCGGGCCCGCAGGAGCCGCAAGGCGATGTCGATGACCAGCCCGAGCAGGCCGATCACGATCAGCAGCGCGAAGATCCGGTCGGTCTGGGTGAACCGCTGCGCCCGCATGATCCGCAGCCCGAGCCCGGCGGTGGCGTTGATCAGTTCGGCGACCACCACGAAGTTCCACGCGGCCGCCGCGTTGACGCGGGTCGCGTCGATCATGCCGGGCAGCGCGTGCGGGACGATCACCTTGCGCAGGACCTCGCCGCGCCGCGCGCCGAGCGTGTACGACACGTCGAGCAGCGAACGCGGCACCCCGCGGACGGCGTCGGCGATCATCAGCGTGTTGAAGAAGACCGTGCCGAGGAACAGGACCGCGACCTTCGACGGTTCGCCGAGGCCGAGCCAGATCATCAGCAGCGGGATGAACGCGCTCGCCGGCAGGTAGCGCAGCATCGCGATGACCGGCTCGAACAGCGCCAGCCCCGCGTCGAACGTCCCCATCACGATGCCGAGCGGCACCGAGACGAGGATCGCGAGCCCGAAGCCGAGCAGCACCCGCTGCGTGGTGGCCCAGAGGTCACTGAACAGTTCGCCCGACTCGATCATCTTCACCAGCGCGTCGAACACCGCGACCGGCGTCGGGAGGAACATCGGCTTGATCGTGCCCAGCGCGTTCAGCGTCACCCAGATCAGCAGCGGGATCACGAACGAGGCCACCGCCAGCGTCCACCGCCAGCGCGCGGGGATCGGCGTCCGGAGCGAGAACAGCGGTGAGGCGTTCGGCTTCAGGCCTGCCCGGCGGGGCAGCGGCGACCAGTCCGGTCGCGTGCCGCGCCGCTCCTCCTGCGCCTCGGCGAGACGCTGCTCGTCTTCGAGGCGGCGCGCTTCGGCCTCGTCGGCGGCGTCCGTCCGCTGAGCGGCCCGCCCCGACGCGTCCGTGGCGCTCACTTCACCGCCTTGACGTACTGGTCGTCGAACAGCCCGTCGAAGTTGGGCCTGCTCTGGGCGAGGCCGTTGGAGACGATGAAGTCGGCGATCTTGCCCGCCTGGAAGTTGAGGTGGGCGGGGGTGACGCCGGGGGTGAACGCGTCGAGGTTCTGCTGCTTGGTGAAGATCGTGGTGCCCGCGTCGTAGGTCTTGTACTCCTCGACCGTCACCGCGCCGCGTTTGGCCATGATCTTCACGGCCTCTTCGCGGTTCTGCTTGATCCACTCGATGGTCTCGAACCAGGTGTTCACCAGCGCCTGGACCTCCTTCTTGCGCTCCTTCGACATCTGCTCGGAGACGACCAGGTGGTCGGGGATGGCGCCGGGGAACTCGGCGGACGTCGCGATCGCGCGGCTGCCCGGGCGCTCGAGCGCCTTCGTGGTGAAGGGCGCGAAGGCGGCGACGGCGTCGACCTGCTCGCCGACGAACGCGGCCGCGGCGGCGTCGGTCAGCAGCGGGACCAGCTCGATGTCCTTCTCGGTCAGCTTCGCCTCCTGCAGCGCCAGCAGCAGCAGGTAGTGGTCGACGGTGCCCTGTTCGACGGCGACCTTCTTGCCCTTGAGGTCGGCGACGCTGGTGATGCCCTGGCGGGCGATGACCTTGTCGTTGCCGGTCGAGTTGTCGTTGACCAGCACGACCGACAGCTTCGCGCCACCGCTGACCGACGCGAGCGTGTCGTTCAGGGTCTGGCTGTTCGCGTCGATCGCGCCGGAGGAGAGGGCGTTGATGCTTTCGGTGTAGCTGTCGAACCACTTCAGGTCGACGTTCACGCCGTTCTTCTCGAAGAGGCCCTTCTCCTGGGCCACCGCCCACGGGAACCAGCCCGGCCAGGCGCTGTAACCGATCGTGACCTTGGTGCCGGAGGCGGCCGTGCTGTCGGAACAAGCCGAAAGGGCGGTCACGCCCGCCAGCGAAAGGACGCACAACAACGCCGTCACGAGACGGCGGGAACGGGAAATCACAACGCACTCCTGGGGAAGGGGAGTAACTCGGGCGTGGAAAGTTCCGGCTGTTCGAGCGCAGGACTGATCGACCGGTGTCGAACTCCCTCACGGAAGCCCGGCCGGTAATGGCGATGGCGCGGCCGCACACCCGGCCGTCCCATCAAAACCTCTGAACACTCTGGATAGAGGTGATCACCCCGTTGCTCTCGGCGGCGATCCTATCGAGTGGCGCAAGGTCTACCTAGTGTGATCGTCGGCTCTTGCACGATTCGCTGTCACATTCTGCTAAATCCGGCCGTTCGCCCCAAAGGGCGGACTCTCACCTGGTGGGCAACCCGGTGCCGGACGCCGTGCGTCCATCGGGTGGCGGGTGAAAATTCCGGAGGGAGCAGAGGATGAAATTTCGTGCGGCCGCGGCATGCGTCGCGGGGGCGGCGATCTTGTCCACCTTGGCCGGTGCGGGGCAGGCGAACGCGACCAGACCGTCGAGTCTCGTCCTGAGCCCGAACGCCGTCGTCGCAGGTGGGACGGTCACCGCGGATATCTATTGCCTGCGCCCGTCGGGGGCGGGCGAACTCGCGACGACCCTCGTCGCGGACGGTCTCGCCGCGCCGATTCCCCTGCGGGTGGTGGGTGACGGCGGCACCGGCGGCATCGGTGTCGCGTTGCGTGGCGACGGTCCGGTGGGGACGGTGCCCGGGCGATACACGGCGTCGTACGACTGCTGGGGCTGGATCGTCCGGGCGGAGTTCACTGTCACGAACTGACAGCGCGACGGCCGGTTTCGGGAGGCGAATTGCCGCCCCGGAGCCGGCCTTTGCTGGCACATCTCACGGAGATGTTCCGGGCGGTAATTTCTGTCAATCGACAGAATTGGCCGGGGCGGGCGCGGGCGCCGCTGTGAAAACCGGAAGAATTGTTCGCGGAGTTCCGAAATATCGGCGAAACAAAAGCGGAAAGGATGGCCGTGAATTCCTTGCCGACCCGGTCTGTCCAGGCGCTTTCCGTCTTTTGTGAAGCCGGACGCGATTCCGCGGGCGACCGGAAAGAACCGGAACAAAGCGCCGGGCGGGCCGACCTTCGGCCTTGATCGATCAGGTCCCGCCAGGTGACGAGCAGGTGACGGCTTGCGGTCCAGTGGCTACACACAGATGATCGGGCAGGGGTGGCGGGTGTCACCGTTCAGTGGGTTTCGCCGCCGCCGTCTAGGCAATACCGTCGGCGGCAAAGCCGAAGTCATGGGCCCCGATCGGGTACGGAGGTTTGGCGGATGATGCCGGAGATCAAAGAGGGCGCTGCCGAGAACGGCGACGCCGTCGTTCGCCTGCCCGGGATGAGGGTGGCCTACGAAGGGGTCGCCTTCGAGGAGTCCGCGCTGGCGGAGACGTGGACCGCCCAGCTGCAGGACTGGCTGAACCAGGCCGTCTCCGCCGGGATCCCCGAGCCGAACGCGATGGTGCTCGCCACCGCCGACCCGGAGGGCAGGCCGTCCTCCCGGACCGTGCTGTGCAAGGGCCTCGACGAGCGCGGTGTCGTCTTCTACACGAACTACACCTCGACCAAGAGCCACGACCTCACCGCGACGCGCTACGCGTCGATCACCTTCCCGTGGTACGCCCTGCAGCGTCAGGTCCACGTGCGCGGCGAGGTGGAGAAGGTCAACGTCGCCGAGACCGCCGAGTACTGGGCGTCCCGCCCGCGCGGTTCGCAGCTCGGGGCCTGGGCGTCGCCGCAGTCCCGCGTCGTCGATGGCCGCCGCGCCCTCGAGAACGCGCTCCACGGCATCGAGCGCCGGTTCGCCGACGTCGAGAACATCCCGTTCCCGCCGCACTGGGGCGGGTGGCGCATCCGGCCCGACGTCGTCGAGTTCTGGCAGGGCCGCGAGGACCGCATGCACGACCGGCTCCGCTACGTCCGCACGGACGACGGCTGGCAGATCGAGCGCGTCGCGCCCTGATCCCACGCGCGTGAAGGCCCCCTTCCCTCGGCTCAGCCGAGGGAAGGGGGCCTTCACGCGCGGCCGGTGACATAAATCGCGCGCGGATGGTTAGTTAGCGCGGCTAAGCTGTCTGGTTGTGAGTGACGACGTGGGGGTTGACCAGCGCAAAGGTGTCCGCAAGCTGTTCGGCTCGATCGTCGTCGACACCCGGCCGCTCAAGATCCCCGCGTTCCGCCGTCTCTGGCTGTCCACCGCGGTCACCGCCGTCGGCAGCCAGCTCACCGCCGTCGCGGTCCCCAAACAGGTCTTCGACCTCACCGGCTCGTCGGCGTACGTCGGCCTGACCGGCCTGGTCGCGCTGATCCCGCTGCTCGTCTTCGGTCTCTGGGGCGGCGCCATCGCGGACGCCGTCGACCGCCGCAAGCTGCTGCTCGTCACCAACGTCGGGGTCACCGTCACCTCGGCGGTCCTGTGGCTCCAGGCGTTCTTGAACCTCGGCTCGGTCTGGCTCGTCCTGGGCCTGCTCGCGGTCAACCAGGCGTTCTTCGCGATCAACATGCCGACTCGCGGCGCCGTCGTCGCCCGGCTGGTCCCGGACAACCTGATCGCGCCCGCGACCGCGCTGAGCAGCACGATGTCCACCTTCGGCGCGGTCTTCGGCCCGCTGCTCGCCGGTTCGCTGATCCCGATCCTCGGCCTCTCGACGCTCTACCTGATCGACGTCATCGCCCTGACCCTGACCCTTATCGCGGTCTACAAACTCCCTCCGATCCCGCCGCTCGGCGAGATCGCGCGGCGGGCCGGCCTCCGCGACATCATCGACGGCTTCAAATACCTGGCGACACAGAAGATCCTGCTGGCCTCGTTCCTCGTCGACATCATCGCGATGGTCGCGGGCATGCCGCGCGCGCTGATCCCGGAGATGGCCGAGCGCACCTTCGGTGACCCGCCCGGCGGCGGCCCGGCGCTGGGCTGGCTGTACGCCGCGCTCCCCGCCGGCGCGATGCTGATCGGCCTCTTCTCCGGGTGGCTGACCAGGATCCGCAAACAAGGTGTCGGCGTGATCGTCTCGATCTGCGTCTGGGGCGCCGCCGTCGCCGGTTTCGGGCTCGCGAACTCGCTGTGGCTCGCGGTGTTCTTCATGGCGCTCGCCGGGGCCGCCGACATGGTCAGCGCGATCTACCGCATGTCGATCCTGCAGCTCGCCACCACCGACGAGATGCGCGGACGGCTGCAGGGCGTGTTCACCGTCGTCGTCGCGGGCGGCCCGCGGATCGCCGACCTCACCCACGGCTGGGCCGCCGCCGGCGTCGGCACGGCCGCCGCGGCTTCCGGCGGCGGGGTGCTGGTCATCGTGCTGGTCATCGGCGCGGCGCTGCTCATCCCGTCGTTCTGGCGGTACCGGGCCCCGGCAGGCTAGGCCATTCGGTCTATCGTCGGGCCCATGCGTATTTCACGGGCGATCATCCTGTTCGCCGCTGTCATCGCGACCCTTTCCGCCTGTTCGTCCGGGGACGAGAAGACGGACAACGCGGCCAAGCCGTCGAGCCAGGCCCCCGCTCCTTCCGCCGCGCCGAGTTCCTCGGCCGCGCCCGCCGGTGGCGCGGGTTCGAAGGAACCGTGCGCACTGCTGCCCGCCGAGGCCGTGGGTAAGGCGGTCTCGATCCAGGGCGTGACGTCGGCGCCGGGGCCGGTGCAGGACAACGCCGCCAACGGAGGCAAAGCGAAGAGCTGCGTCTACTCGGCTGCCGGCAAGCAGATCGGCGCGCTCGCGGTGACCCGCTTCGAGGGCAAGAAGCTCAAGCCCGCCGAGATGGTCGCGTCGCTGAAGAAGGCCAAGGCGAACGCGAAGGACGTCACCGGTGTCGGCGAAGGCGCCATCTACTACAACACCGACGAGAACAAGACCGCGACGCTGGCGGCGGCCGAACTCGTGGACGGCGTGCCGGTCCTGGTCAACTACACCGGGCCGGTCAAGATGACGCAGGAGATGATGCTCCCGCTGGTGAAGACCGCGGTCGACGCCAACTGAGCGAATTACCCAAAGGCGGGCTTCGTCAACCCGTGACGAAGAACTGACCAAACCGGACTGTCGGCCCCAGACGTGATACGGCACACTCTTGCCGCATGGCGGACACGACGACAACAGAACAGACCGGTCCGGCCGGTCAACCGAGCCTCAAGCGGGTGATGGGTTCCAAACTCCTGCTGTTCTTCGTGGTGGGGGACATCATCGGGACGGGCGTCTACGCGCTCACCGGGCAGGTGGCCGGCCGGGTGGGCGGCGCGCTGTGGCTTCCGTTCCTGATCGCTTTCGTGGTCGCGTTCATGACCGCGTTCAGCTACCTGGAACTGGTCGGGAAGTACCCGCAGGCGGCGGGGGCCGCGCTCTACACGCACAAGGCGTTCAAGATCCGCTTCCTCACCTTTATGGTGGCGTTCGCGGTGATGTGCTCGGGGATCACGTCGGCCTCGTCGGCGGCGAAGGCCTTCGGAGCCACATATCTCGCCGAGTTCATCACCGCGCCGATGCCGCTGGTGGCGATCCTGTTCGTGATCGGACTGGCGCTGATCAACTTCCGCGGGGTCGCCGAATCGGTGAAGACCAACGTGGTGCTGACCTGCATCGAGATCGCCGGCCTGCTGATCATCATCGGGGTCGGCGTGTGGGCGGTGCTCAACGGCAACGGGGACGCCTCGCGGCTGGTCGAGTTCGACACCGAGAACCAGACGATGCTGGTGGCGATCACGTCGGCGACTTCGCTGGCGTTCTTCGCGATGGTCGGTTTCGAGGACTCGGTGAACATGGCCGAGGAGTGCAAGGACCCGATCCGGATCTTCCCGAAGGCGATGCTGTGGGGCATGGTCATCGCCGCGACCATCTACATCCTGGTCTCCGTGACCTCTTCGCTGCTGGTGCCCGCGGACGAGCTGGAGGCGGCCAAGAGCAGCGCGCTGCTGAAGGTCCTCGACGTCGGAGCGCCCGGCTTCCCGCGTGAGGTCTTCTCCGCGATCGGTCTTTTCGCGGTCATCAACTCGGCGCTGATCAACATGCTGATGGCCAGCCGTCTGCTGTACGGCATGGCGAACCAGCGGATCATCCCGAAGCAGCTGGGCACCGTGCACCCGTTCCGCCGCAGCCCGTGGGTGGCGATCGTGTTCACCAGCCTGATCGCGATCGGCCTCGTGTCCTTTGTGGACATCGGGGTGCTCGGCGGTACGACGGCGTTGCTGCTGCTGGCGGTGTTCGCCATCGTCAACGTCGCGGTCCTGGTGCTGCGCAAGGAGAAGGCGGCGCACAAGCATTTCCGGGCGCCGACGATCATCCCGGTGCTGGCCGCGATCTTCTGCGTCTACCTGGTGACGCCGCTGTCCGGACGGCCCGCGCGCGACTACAAGGTCGCCGCGATCCTGCTCGGCGTCGGCATCATGCTGTGGGGGATCAACTGGCTCATCATGCGGGCCACGCACAAGGAAGAGGACCGGCAGCCGGTCGAGCCGCCGGTCGGCTGACCCGTTTCGGGCGGTTTCGTATGTCGTGAAGGGGACTTTCGCCGCATCGGATGTGGGGAAAGTCCCCTTCACGCTTGGTGCCGCCGCCTCACCGGGCTAGAGCGCCGGTGTCGCGAAAGCCACTTTCGGGACATCAGACGTCGCGAACGTGGCTTTCGCGACATGTCACCGGGCTCGGATCAACCGCGGCTGAGCGCCTGGTAGTCCACCGGGCTGTGGGCCGAGAACACGGTGACCTCGTCGGCGTGTTCCCGGCTCAGCTCCCGCAACCGCTCCACGTTCTCCAGCCGCGGTTTGCGCAGGGTCTGCACCATATTCTGGAACGCGGTCATCCCCGGCGGGCAGTGCGGCTTCACGGGATCCATCTGACCGTGGAAGAAGTACGCGTCGCCCGCGTGCAGCAGCCAGCCGTCGCCGGTGTCGACGGCCACCCCGGTGTGCCCCTTGGTGTGCCCCGCGAGCGGCACCAGCAGGATCTCCGGCGGCAGGCCCTTCAGCTCGCGGACGGCCTGGAAGCCGAACCAGTCGTCCCCGGCCTCGTCGTACATGCTCCACAGTGGACGGTGGGCGAACTGGTTGGCGCGGAACCGCAGCTTCTCGCTCTGGCCGGCCGGTGACGTCGCCGCGTCGTGCTCCGCGGTGCGGACGTGCACGACGGCGTTCGGGAAGTCGGCGAGCCCGCCCGCGTGGTCGACGTCGAGGTGGGTGCAGATGATGTGCCGGACGTCTTCGAGCTGGTGGCCGAGCGCCTCGACGTGGTGCGCCGCGGTCTCCGTCTCGACCGGCTTGGCGCCGACCATCATCGTGAACGGCCCGCCGAGCCACGCGCCGGGATTCTCGACGCCCTTGCGGCCGAAGCCGGTGTCCACCAGCACGAGCCCGTCGCCGGTCTCGATCAGCAGGCAGTGCGCCACCAGCTCCGAGCGGCGCAGCAGGCCGGGCTGGCCGTCGAGCAGCTTCCCGCCCGGTGCGCGCATCGTGCCGCAGTTCAGGTGGTGCACCTTCATAGCCTGCTCCTCTGGCTGAGCCGTTCGAATGCGGTGGCGTCGTGCGCGGCGAAGACCGTCACCTCGGCCCCGTTGTTACTGACAAGTTCGCGCAGCCGGCGCTGGTTGTCCAGTCGTGCGGTCTTCTCCGTCTGCATGTACGACTCGAAGAAGCCCAAGGCCAGAGGGATATGCGGCTTTCGCTCCAGCTCGCCGCCGTGGAAGACGGCGTCACCGGCGTTGAGGAGCCAGCCGTCGCCGGTGTCGACCGCGACGCCCGCGTGCCCGCGGGTGTGCCCGGCGAGGGGGATGATCAGGACGTCCGGGACCCCTTCGAGCTCGCGGACGGCGTCGAAGCCGAACCACGGCTCGCCGTCGGCGCGGTACGACCTCCACAGTGGACCGTGGCTGAACTGGACCTTCCGGTAGCGGCTCGCCTCCTTGCGGTCGATCGGCTTCTCCAGCGCCTGGAGTTCACGATCGTGGACGTGGACCCGCGCCTGAGGGAAGTCGACGAGCCCGCCCGCGTGGTCGAGGTCGAGGTGGGTGAGCACGATGTCGCGCACGTCGGCCGGGTCGAAGCCGAGCTTGCGGATCTGGGTGGTGGCACTCAGGTCGTCGTCGCTGTCGGGGTGCACCAGCCGGACGAAACCGGCGCCGAGCCATTCAGCCGGACGAGTGACCGTCGGCGTTCCGACACCGGTCTCGACGAGCACGAGCCCGTTGTCGGTCTCCAGCAGAAGGCAGTGGCAGATCAGCTCGGCGCGGCGGAACAGACCGGGCCTGCCGTCGACGAGCTTGCCGCCGACCGGCCGCATGGTTCCGCAGTTCAGGTGATGGACGCGCATCAGGACAGCTCCCGTTCGAGGGTGGCACGGAGGTGAGGGGCGATCGCGCGCAGCGGCGCGGTGTCGTGCAACGTCTTGGCCAGCAGCAGCCCGCCCTCGATGGCGGCGAGGACGACCGTGGCCAGGTGGTCCGCCTTATCGGTGTCGAGCGCTTCGGCGATGACGGTGTGCCAGGACTTGTAGCCGTCGGCGCAGGCCTGGCGGATCACCTCGCTGTCACCCGACGCGTCGAGCGCGACCGTCGCGAGCGGGCAGCCGCGCTGGAAATCCGACTCCTCCAGCGAGGTCGCCAGCGCTTCGACCACGTTTTCGATACCGGTGACGATGTCGGGCGCGTTCGCGGCGATCGTGCGCAGCTGGTCGCAGAGCCGGTCGGCGGACTGGCGGATGGCCTCGGCGGCCAGCTGCTCCTTGCCGCCGGGGAAGTGGAAGTAGAGCGAGCCCTTGGGCGCGCCGACGGCGGTGACGAGCTGATTGAGCCCGGTGGCGTGGTAACCCTGCTGGTGGAAGAGCTCGGCGGCGGAATCGAGCATGCGCTGCCGGGTGTCGGTGCGACGGACCATGCGGCCGACTGTAGCTCAAACTATGACGACCGGTCTAGTAAGACCCGAGCCCAACGCGGATCTCGCGTGATTGGAGGCGTAACTCGCGTGATCGGACGCCGCACTCATGAGTTCGCCGTCCAATCACGCGAGATACGCCTCCAATCACGTGAGTTACGCGTCTGATCACGCGAGTCGCGCCTTGCCGCTCACAGGGCCAGGTAACGTCCGGCCCGTGTACACGCCCTACGCCGAACTCGACGAGGTCCTCACCGACCTGGTCGCGTCAGCCCGCGAGATCCTCGGCGACACCTACGTCGGCGCGTACGTCCAAGGTTCCTTCGCGCTCGGCGCCGGCGACCTCCACAGCGACTGCGACTTCATCATCGCGACCACCGAACCGCCCAGCGGCGAGATCGAAGCGGATCTCCGCGTGCTCCACGACGAACTTCCCACCAGGGAAGGCTTCTGGTGCAAGGAAATCGAGGGCTCGTACGCGGACGTAGCGTCGCTGAAAACCAGCCAGGGCCTCGGCACGCCGTGGTTGTACTGCGACCACGGCCATCGCGTCCTGATCTGGGACACCCACTGCAACAGCCTCCACACACGCTGGATCCTGCGCCACAAAGGCATCGTGCTCGACGGCCCGCCGATCGCGACCCTCGTCGACGATCCGCCACCGGACGCGATGCGCGCGGCGATGCGCGAAGAGTTGCATGGTCTGGTCGACGGCGTCCGCGCGTGGGCGCCCTTCGACATCGCGTGGACCCAGCGCTACATCGTGTCGACTTGCTGCCGCGTGCTCTACACGCTGCGCACGGCCGAGGTCGAGTCGAAGCGCGGCGCGCTCGAATGGGCGCGTGAGTACCTCGATCCGCGCTGGCGGCCGTTGCTCACGCAGGTGCTGCAAGACCGCGAACTCGGCTGGGATCCGGAAGATCCGCCGCGTCCGGGCAGCCTCGAAGCGGCCTGCGAGTTCGCCGCGTACGCCGAAACCCTAGACACCGATCGCGGACGCTGACCCGCCGAACTGTTGTCGCAGCTCGCGTTTGAGCAGTTTCCCGGACGCGTTCTTCGGCAGTTCGCCGACGAAATGCACCGATTTCGGCACCTTGTGCGCCGCCAGCGACTTCTTGGCGAACTCGATCAGTTCCGCTTCCTCGACGGGTTCCTTCGCCACGACCACCGCGGCGATCGCTTCGATCCAGCGTTCGTGCGGCAGGCCGACGACGGCGACCTCGGCGACGGCGGGGTGCGCGTACAGCGCGTCTTCCACTTCGCGCGACGCGACGAGCACGCCGCCGGTGTTGACGACGTCCTTGATCCGGTCGACGACGAACAGGTAACCCTCTTCGTCCTGCCGCACCAGGTCGCCCGAGTGGAACCAGCCGCCCTCGAAAGCCTCCACCGACTCCTCGGGCTTGCCCCAGTAGCCGGTGCACAGCTGGGGAGAGCGGTACACGACCTCGCCGAGTTCGCCCGGCGGGAGGTCGTTCATCTCGGCGTCCACCACCCGCGTCTCGACGAAGAGGACCGGCCGCCCGACGGAATCCGGCCTCGCGTCATGCTCTTCCGGTCGCAGCACTGTCGCGAGTGGACCGATCTCCGACTGCCCGAAGCAGTTGTAGAACCCGACTTCCGGCAGCCGTGCGCGGAGCGCGTTCAACACCGGCACGGGCATGATCGACGCGCCGTAGTACGCCTTGGTGAGGCAGCTCAGATCCGCGTCCGCGAGACCGGGATGATTCGCGAGCCCCACCCAGACGGTCGGCGGGAAGAACAGCGAAGTGATGCCCTGGCGGGGAATTCGCGCGAGGATGTCGCCGAGGTCGGGCGCCTCGACGAGGTGGTTCGTCGCGCCGACGGCCAGCCCGGGCATGAGGAACACGTGCATCTGCGCCGAGTGGTACAGCGGCAGCGCGTGCAGCGGCACGTCACGGTCGCTCAGGTCGAGCGCCGCGATACAGGACGAATACTCGTGCACCAGCGCGCGGTGGGTGAGCATCGCGCCCTTCGGCCGCGAGGTCGTGCCGGACGTGTAGAGCAGCTGGACGAGGTCGTCGTCGGCGACCCCGGACTCCTCGTGCGGGGCGACGGTCTCGTCCAGCGCCCACTCCAGAACGTCCAGTGTGGACACATGATCGACCTCGACGTACCCGGCCAGCGAGGGGTCGACGAAGGCGACAGCGGGTTCGGACTGCGTGAGCAGGTACCTGAGTTCTTCACCGCGCGCGTTGAAGTTCACCGGCACGTGCACCAGCCCGGCCCGCGCGCAACCCAGGTACAGCAACAAGTACGCGTCGGAGTTCTTGCCGAAGGCCGCGACGCGGTCACCGTGGACGAGCCCGCGGCCGAGCAGTTTCGCCGCGACCCGGCCCGCCGCGCGGTCCAGCTCCGCGTACGTCCACACGCGATCGGCGAACGTGAGGGCGACCCGGTCCGGGACGCGGCGCGCGCTCCGCTCCAGGACGCGGCCGACGGTGCTGGGGTAGCCGGGAACGGTCATCGCGGCGGTCTCCTTCGTCCGGGCGTGGCGTTCTCACAGTAACCTCGTCCGCATGGCCAATCCCACCGGAGAGCAGTTCGAGATCACCCGCGGCAACGCGCGCGCCGTCGTCACCGAGATCGGTGCCGGGCTGCGCGCGTTCGAGGTCGGCGGAGTGCCCTACGTCGAGGCGTTCGCCGAAGACGAGAAGCCGCCGAAGGGCGCCGGGCAGGTGCTGCTGCCCTGGCCGAACCGCACCAAGGCCGGCCAGTGGGTGTACCAGGGTGAGAAGCAGCAGCTCCCGATCACCGAGGAGGCGCGCGGCAACGCGATCCACGGCCTGACCCGGCACGAGGAGTGGGAGCTCCTGGAGCACGCGGAGTCGTCGATCACGCTGGCCATCGACGTCCCGGCGCAGGAGGGCTGGCCGGTGCCGCTGCGCGCGACCATCACCTACGAGATCTCGCCGCGCGAGCTGGTCGTGACGCACGAGATCCGCAACGAGGGCGAGAGCCCGATCGGTGTCGGGCTCGGCACGCACCCCTACTTCCGCATCGGCGACGTGCCCACCGACGAGCTGACCCTGACGCTGCCCGCGAGCCGGGTCCGCCCGTATCTCGGTGACGAGCAGATGCCGTACGCCGACGAGCAGGACGTCGAGGGGACCGAGTACGACTTCCGGTCCGGCAAGGTGCTCGAAGGCGTCGACCTCGACACGGCGTTCGGCGGGCTGGCCGTCGCCGAGGACGGCAACCACCACCACGTCCTCTCGCACGGGGAGCAGGAGCTGCTGGTCTGGGCCGGGCCGGACTTCCGCTGGGCGCAGGTGTTCACGCCGGGCGACCTGGTCGGCCGCGGACGGGCGGTGGCGATCGAGCCGATGACCTGCCCCGCCGACGCGCTCAACACCGGCACCGACCTGATCGACCTGGAGCCCGCGTCGTCGTGGACCGGGAGCTGGGGAATCCGGGTGCGCTGATGGAGCCCCTTCTCCGGCTGGGCCACGCCGACGCGGGTGAGGTGCTCACGCTGCAGCGCGCGGCGTACGTCCCGGAGGCAAGGGAGCACGAGAACCTCGACCTCCCGCCGCTGCTGGAGACCTTCGAGCAGGCCAAGGAGGCCCTGGGCGATCCCGCGTGTTTCGCCTGGGGCATCAGGGAATCCGGCCGGCTGGTGGCGAGCGTCCGGATCGTCGTGGACGGCGAGGCCGGTCTCGTCGGCAGGCTCATCGTGGCCCCGGACAGACAGGGGCACGGCCTCGGCAGCTCGTTGCTGCTCGCCGCCGAGACGGCCGCGCCGCCCTCGGTGACCGTGTTCCGCCTGTTCACTGGGGAGCGGAGCGCGGGTCCGCTGCGGATGTACCGGAAGCTCGGCTACGTCGAGACGCACCGCACGCCCGAGGCGCACTACGAACTGGTCCATTTCGAAAAGCCCCGTGTGCGGACCGGTGGCCCAGTTCGTTAGCGTGTCGAAGTATGTCTGACAAAGCACAGGTCAAGGCCATCGTCGGTGGTTACGTCGTCCCGGTCGACGGTGATCCCATCGACGGCGGCACGGTCCTCATCGAGAACGGGAAGATCGCCGCGGTCGGCACGGACGCCGACGTCGACGTCCCCGACGACGCCGAACTGATCGACGCCGCGGGCAGCTGGGTGCTGCCCGGGTTCATCGACGCGCACGCCCACCTCGGCGTCCACGAGGACGGTGAGGGCTGGTCCGGGAACGACACCAACGAGATGACCGACCCCAACGGCGCGCGGTTCCGCGCGATCGACGGGATCGACCCGTACGAGCCCGGCTTCGACGACGCGCTCGCGGGCGGCGTCACCAGCGTCGTCATCAAACCCGGCTCCGGGAACCCCATCGGCGGGCAGACGATCGGCGTCAAGACCTGGGGCCGGACCGTGCTCGACATGATCTTCGCCGAGGGTGTCAGCGTGAAGAGCGCGCTCGGCGAGAACCCGAAACGGGTCTATGGCGAGAAGAAGCAAACTCCGTCGACCAGGCTCGGCGTCGCGTCGACCATCCGCGACGCGTTCACCGCCGCGCGCAATTACGCCGCCCAGCGCGAGCACGCCGCCGGTGAGGGCAAGCCGTTCGACGTCGACCTGACCAAGGAGACGCTGGCCAAGGTCCTCGACGGCGAGCTGTACTGGGACCAGCACGTCCACCGCGCCGACGACATGGTGACCGCGATCCGGCTGGCCGACGAGTTCGGCTACAAACTGGTGATCAACCACGGCACCGAAGGGCACCTGATCGCGGACCTGCTCGCCGAGCGGGACGTGCCGGTGATCCTCGGCCCGCTGTTCACCACCAAGTCCAAAGTGGAGCTGCGCAACCGAACCCTGCGCGCGCCCGGCATCCTCGCCAGGGCGGGCGTGCGGATCGCGATCACCACGGACCACCCCGTCGTGCCGATCAACTTCCTGGTGTACCAGGCCGCGCTGTCGGTGAAGGACGGCCTCGACCCGGAGACCGCGCTGAAGGCGCTGACCGTCAACCCCGCCGCGATGCTGGACCTCGACGACCAGGTCGGCTCGCTGAAGCCCGGCCTCGACGCCGACGTGGTCATCTGGTCGGGTGACCCGCTGGACGTGATGAACCGGGCCATGCGCGTGTTCGTGCGCGGGCGCGAGGTCTACCACTTCGACGAGGCCACCGGCGTCGGCGTCACCGAGGAGCGGCGCTACCGCGAAGGCTGACCCGGCCTTGTCAGGGTGATCGGCCTGTGCTCTCATGTGTTACACACTGGGGAGGATGTGTAACACATGAAGCGCTGGGTCTTCGTTCTCGTCGTCGGTCTCGGTTTCCTGGTCGTCACCTTGCTGTTCGCCCGCGAGGATCCGAGCGTCATCAAGTGCGGTGGCCGGATCATGGGCCCCGGCGACGTCTGCGAAAGCACCAAGGGTGGCCGCACCGTCGACGAGGACACCTACGACCAGATGAAGGCCGCCGCCGAGTCCAGGGCCGAGACGTTCCGCGACCACGGGCTCTGGATGGCCGGGGTCGGGGTGGCGCTGACCGGCTTGGGGGTGACGATGCTGATCCGCGGGAAACGGCGAAAGGCCAGGCAGGGTGGGCAGTGGCCGGTGCAGCCGGGATTCCCGCAGCAGCAGGGTTTCCCGCAGTCGCCGGGTTTCCCGCAGCAGGGTCATCCGCAGGCTCACGGTGCTCAGTTCCCGCCGCCGCAACCCCAGTGGCAGCCGCCTCGTCCGCCGCAGGCTGGATGGCCGCCGCAGGCCGGTCCGCCGCCACAGCAGTTCGGCCCGCCGGGGCACGGAGGCTCGTGAGGTGCCTGCTGGCTCCCGGCCGCTGTTGATCCCGGGTCCGGTCGGTGAAGGCCTGGGGAGTGGTGTCGCGAAAGCCACTTTCGGGACATCAGACGTCTCGAAAGTGGCTTTCGCGACATGCTCGCCACGGCGGTGCCGGGACCGGCCACGGCCGACGTTGCGAAAGCCACTTTCGCAACGTTGAAGGTTGCGAAAGTGGCTTTCGCAACCCCTGCCAAGCCCGGCACCCCACAGCACAGGTGAGCTCCGGAAACGCAACCCGTGCCCGCAGTAGGTGCGCAAGACACCCTTCGCCCTAACCGTCCTTGCCGCTCACGAGAGCAGCCGGCCGAGATCCAGCTTCACCGGAAACGGCTCGTCGGCACGGAATTCGCCGGTCATGGCCGGAGCGTCCTGATAGCCGAGTTCGCCCGCCTGGTGACAGGCGACGAGCGAGACCGGCTCGCTGAGATCGACGATCCAGTAATGCGGGATGCCCGCGTCGGCGTACTCGCCGTGTTTGGTCACGTAGTCGGTGCGCTTCGAACCAGGCGACACGATCTCGACCACCACGACGACGTCGTCCGCGCGGTACATCGTGTCCTCTTCGTCGATCCGTTCGCCCGCCTCGCGAAGGGCGATGATCAGATCCGGCCGCCTGGCGAAACCGGGCTCCCCGGGCGGCACCAAGCCGAGATCGACGTCGATGTCCTGGACGAACTCGAGGTGATCGGGCAGCTGCGATTCCAGCTGCCTCGCCAAGGCGTACAGCGCCTTGTTGTGTCTCCTCTTGGGGCTCGGTGACATGACAAGGCGGCCTTCCACGAGCTCGGTGAATCCGGAATCGGGCTCACCGAGCGCCGCGTACTCCGCGACCGACAGCAGGTGATCCGGGACGGCCCACCCTGATTCACCGTGCGACCCGGTCGTGGAATGGGGAAGGGCTGTCACAGCGTCTCCTCACGTCATCCACAGTGTCTCACGGCCAGAACGTGACCATCGGCGATCGTATCAGCGCGGAGTGTCAGCCTTTCCGCAGTTCCCGCGCGATCACCATGCGCTGGATCTGGTTCGTGCCCTCGAAGATCTGCGGCACCTTCGCCTCCCGCATGTACCGCTCCGCCGGGAAGTCCTTCGTGTACCCGGCGCCGCCGAGCACCTGCACGGCGTCGGTGGTCACCTTCATCGCGCCGTCGGTCGCGACGAGCTTCGCGATCGACGCCTGCCGCTGGAACGGCAGCCCGCGGTCGCGGCGGCGGGCGGCGTCGAGGTACATCGCGCGCGAGGTCTCGACGGTCGCGGCCATGTCCGCCAGCAGGAACTCCAGGCCCTGGAACTCGATGATCGGCCGCCCGAACTGCGTGCGGCCCTTCGCGTACTCGAGCGCCTCGTCCAGCGCGGCCTGCGCGAGCCCGACGGCGCAGGCGGCGATGCCCAGCCGTCCGGAGCTGAGCGACGACAGTGCGATCTTCAGCCCCTGGCCCTCTTCGCCGATCCGCCGGTCGGCGTCGACGGCGGCGTCCTCGAACATCAGCTGTGCCGTGGTCGACCCGGTGAGGCCCATCTTCCGCTCGGGCGGCGCGGCCGACAGGCCCGGCGTCGCCGCGTCGACGAGCAGGCAGGAGATGCCCTGCCCGCCGTCGTCGCTGGTGCGCACCATGGTCGTGTAGAAGTCGGCCTCACCCGCGTGGGTGATCCACGCCTTCGTGCCGTTCACGACGTACTGGTCGCCGTCGAGCCGCGCGCGAGTGGACAACGCGGCCGCGTCGGAGCCGGCGTGGGTCTCCGAGAGCGCGTACGCGCCCAGCAGGCCGCCTTCCAGCATCGCGGGCAGCCAGCGGTCACGCTGCTCGTCGGTGCCGTGGTGCGCCAGCGCGAAGCAGGACATCGTGTGCACGGAGAGCCCGACACCGACCGACATCCACGCGGCCGCGATCTCCTCCAGGACCTGCAGGTAGACCTCGTACGGCAGCTCGCCGCCACCCCAGCGTTCCGAGTACGGCAGGCCGAGCAGCCCGGCCTGCCCGAGCAGCCGGAACTGCTCGCGCGGGAAGTGCGCGGTCTCCTCGTACTTGCCGGCGATCGGGGCGAGTTCCTCGCGCGCGATCTCCTTGGCCAGGTCGATCAGATCCTGGGCCTCGGTGCTGGGCAGCAGACGGTCCGCCGGCATGGCTCCTCCGAGCTGAACGGTACTAAAAACAGTACTGTGGGCTGATTCAGCGTACAGTAGACGGCGCTGGGGGTATACCGTTCGCGTAGGGGATAGTGATCCGATGACCTCGCGCCGCCAGCCCACCGCGCGTCAGAGAGCACTGCTCTCGGAGCTTGAAGCGCTCTTTCTCGCCGAAGGGTTTTCCCAGTTCACGCTGGACGACCTGGCCGCCAGGCTCCGCTGCTCGAAGTCGACCCTCTACGCGCTCGCGCCCAGCAAGGAGCAGCTCGCGGTCAAGGTCGTCACCCACTTTTTCAAGGGCGCCGCCGAGCTGCTGGAGGAGCGGATCGCCGGGATCGACGACGCCCGCAAGATCCTTGGCGAGTACCTCGCCGGGATCTCCGAGTACCTGAATCGCGCTTCGGCCGCTTTCATGACCGACATAGCCGAATTCGCGCCGGCGCGGGACGCGTATCAGCTCAACAGCCGCGCCGCGGCCGGGCGGATCC
Organism: Amycolatopsis roodepoortensis; assembly: GCF_014873915.1. GTDB lineage: Bacteria > Actinomycetota > Actinomycetes > Mycobacteriales > Pseudonocardiaceae > Amycolatopsis > Amycolatopsis roodepoortensis. Next base: position 1,392,689 of record NZ_JADBEJ010000004.1, on the reverse strand, counting down.
GGTCGTTCATCGACCGCGGCGTCACCGACGGCGTTTTCCGCGAGGTGCACGCGCGGCTGATCGCGGAAATGGCGGGGCTGATCATCGAGGGAATCCAGACCGGAGTGATCGGTCAGCGCGCCGGGGTGACCGACGCCGAAGCGTTCACCGCGTTGTCGGAGCTTTTGCTCGGCGGGATAGCGACAAAAAATGTCCTGAACTGACAATTCTGGTGATCCGGCCGCCGCCTCGGCTAGCATCGCGCCCGTGATCGTCGTAGGTGGAGAGGCGCTGGTCGACCTCGTTCCCGGTGCACCATTGGATTCCACTGTGGACGGTGGGTTGCGCGCGCTCCTGCCCCGGATGGGTGGTGGTCCCTACAACGTCGCGCTCGCCGCCGGGCGGCTCGGCGTCCCGACGGGCTTCCTCTCACGCGTCTCCGAAGACCGCTTCGGCGTCGCGCTGGTGGACCGGCTGCACGCCTCCGGCGTCGACACCGCCTTGCTGCAGCGGGGAAACGAGCCGACGACGCTCGCCGTGGTCGCGCTCGACGAAAAGGGTTCCGCGCGGTACACCTTCTACACCGAGGGCACCGCGGACCGGCTGGTCGCCGACCCCGGCCCGCTGCCGGAGGATGTGACGGCGCTCTCGCTCGGCACCCTCGGCATGGTCCTGGAGCCGGGCGCGAGCACGTACGAAACCGTGTTGCGCCGCGAATCCGCCCGCGGCGTCCTGACCGTGCTCGATCCGAACATCCGTGCGGCGCTGATCACCGATCCGGCGGCGTACCGCGCGCGGTTCGAGTCCTGGCTGCCGCATGTCCGCCTGCTCAAGATCTCCGACGACGACACGGAATGGCTCGCCGAGGGCGCCGACCCGGTCGACGCCGCAAAGGTCTGGACCTCTTGCGGAGTCGATGCCGTCGTGCTCACCCGGGGCGCGCGGGGGTTGTCCGTGATCACACGAGCGGGCGAAATCGCGCAGGTCCCGTCACGCCGGGTCGACGTCGTGGACACGATCGGCGCCGGGGACACCGTGCAGGGCGCCCTCCTGGCGTGGCTGTACTCGAACGGCGTGCGTGACTTGTCCACACTCGACGCCGACGGCTGGCGGACGGCGCTCGAATTCGCGGCGAAAGCGGCGTCGATCACCGTCTCGCGGAGCGGGGCGGAACCGCCGACGGCGGACGATATGGCATCCGCCGTGTGAACCTGGTCCCAAAGGGGCTGTTGTGAGCAACTCACCCGCTGCGCGTTGACCCCATTCTCGACTAGCGTAGAGGGGAATTCATACCCCAGCGGGGCGGTGTGCAGCGAGGCCGTGGGTCACGCGCGTGAAAGAGGGCGTACCTGTGGAACCTACAGGCGCCGCCGGCCCGTGCTGAACGTGAGAGGGACTTACATGTCCGACGCGACGACGGCTGCGGGGCAGTCCGGCGAGACCGCGACGCTGCGCCTGCCCAACGGCGAGCACGAGTTCAAGGTGATCCACCCGGTCGAGGGCGCGCCTGGGATCGAGCTGGGGAAGCTGCTGGCGACGACCGGGTACATCACCCACGACCCTGGGTTCGTGAACACCGGTGCCGCGTCCTCGGCCATCACCTACATCGACGGTGACGCCGGCATCCTGCGCTACCGCGGGTACCCGATCGAGCAGCTGGCCGAGAAGTCGACCTTCATCGAGGTCTCGTACCTGCTCATCTACGGCGAGCTGCCCACGCAGGCTCAGCTGGAGGAGTTCACCGGGAAGATCCAGCGGCACACCCTGCTGCACGAGGACCTCAAGGCCTTCTTCAGCGGCTTCCCGCGCGACGCGCACCCGATGCCGGTGCTCTCCAGCGCCGTATCCGCGCTGTCGACCTTCTACCAGGACTCGCTCAACCCGTTCGACGAAGCGAACGTGGAGCTGTCCACCATCCGCCTGCTGGCCAAGGTCCCGACCCTGGCCGCGTACGCGTACAAGAAGTCCGTCGGCCAGCCGCTGCTGTACCCGGACAACTCGCTCGGCCTGGTCGAGAACTTCCTGCGGATGACCTTCGGCTTCCCTGCCGAGCCCTACGAGGTCGACCCGGACGTCGCCAAGGCGCTCGACCTGCTGTTCATCCTGCACGCCGACCACGAGCAGAACTGCTCGACCTCGACCGTGCGGCTCGTCGGCTCCTCCGAGGCGAACCTGTTCGCCTCGATCTCGGCCGGGATCAACGCGCTGTTCGGCCCGCTGCACGGTGGCGCCAACAGCGCGGTCCTGGACATGCTCGAGGGCATCCAGGCCGAGGGCGGCGACGTCGCGAACTTCGTCACCCGCGTGAAGAACAAGGAAAAGGGTGTCCGCCTGATGGGCTTCGGGCACCGGGTCTACAAGAACTACGACCCGCGCGCCAAGATCATCAAGAACACCGCGGACGAGATCCTCTCCAAGCTCAAGGGCGGCGACCAGCTGCTCGACATCGCGAAGAAGCTGGAAGAGACCGCGCTTTCGGACGACTACTTCATCGAGCGGAAGCTGTACCCGAACGTCGACTTCTACACCGGTCTGATCTACCGGGCGCTCGGCTTCCCGACGAAGTACTTCACCGTGCTGTTCGCGCTCGGCCGCCTGCCGGGCTGGATCGCGCACTGGCGCGAGATGATCCAGGACCCGGCCACCAAGATCGGCCGCCCGCGGCAGATCTACACCGGCTACGCGTCGCGGGACTACGCGCCCATCTCGGAGCGCTGATCCTCCCTCCCGCAAGTGTCATGAAAGGGCCGTTCCTGACGTTTTCCGTCGGGAACGGCCCTTTCATGACATCCGGGCGTGCGGAGGCACGAGAGCACGCTTAGGGTTTCGGGAGTGACCAGAGAAGCCCCGGTAGTGCTGTGGTTCCGCCGCGACCTCCGCCTCGGCGACCACGCCGCCCTGCTGGAGGCTTCGAAGCACAGCAAGCACGTCCTCGCGTTGTACGTCCTCGACGACGCACTCCTCAAACCCTCCGGTGCCCCGCGCGTCGCGTTCCTGCACGGCTGCCTTAAGGCGCTGGACGATCAGCTCGGCGGACGGTTGATGCTCGTCAAGGGCGACCCGGCCACGGAGGTCGTCAAGGCCGCTCGCGAGGTCGGCGCCGCGACGGTGCACGTCAGCGCGGACACCGGCCCGTACGGCCGCCGCCGCGACGACGAGGTCAAGAAGGCGTTGGCGGAGCACGACATCGCCTGGGCCGAGACGGGTTCTCCGTACGCGATCACGCCCGGCCGGGTGACCAAACCCGACGGCGACCCCTATCGCGTCTTCACGCCGTTCTACCGCGCGTGGGTGCGCCATGGCTGGCCGCGGCCGGCGGACACCGGGAAGTCCATTGTGGACTGGGTGGAGCCGCCGCGATCCGTCAAGCTCCCGAAATCCCCTTCGCTCAAGGGAATGGAGCTGCCGGAGCCGGGCGAGCGGGCGGCGCTCGAACGCTGGCACGAGTTCCTGGACGACGGCCTCGAAACCTACGACGAAGATCGCGACCGGCCCGATCGTCCCGGCACGACAAGGCTTTCGCCGTATCTGCGCTGGGGTTGCGTCCACCCCCGCACCCTGCTGGCCGACCTCGCCGGGAACGAGGAATCCGGCGCCAAGGCGCTGCGCGGCGAGCTCGCCTGGCGCGAGTTCCACGCCGACGTGCTGTGGCACCGGCCCGAAACCGCGCGGAAGAACTACGATTCCCGGTTCGACGCCATGGAACACGAGAGCGACGACGAGGCTTTCCGGCGGTGGTGCGAGGGACGCACCGGGTTCCCGATCGTCGACGCCGGGATGCGCCAGTTGCTCGCCGAGGGCTGGATGCACAACCGTGTCCGCATGATCGTGGCGAGTTTCCTGGTCAAGGACCTGCATCTGCCGTGGTGGCTCGGCGCGCGGCATTTCATGAAGCATCTGGTCGACGGCGATCTCGCGTCGAACCAGCTGAACTGGCAGTGGGTCGCGGGCAGCGGCACCGACGCCGCACCGTACTTCCGGGTCTTCAACCCGACCACGCAGGGGGAGAAGTTCGACCCCGCCGGCGACTACGTCCGTCGTTACGTTCCCGAACTCCGGTCTGTGCAGGGTAAAGCCGTGCACAGACCGGAGAACGTCGAGGGCTACCCCGCGCCCATGGTCGACCACGCCCACGAACGTCAGGTCGCCCTCGAGCGCTACGGCGCCATCAAAGGAACCTGAACGCGCGTGAAGGCCCCCTTCCCTCGGCTCAGCCGAGGGAAGGGGGCCTTCACGCGCGAACGGGTCAGCCGCGCAGGGCTTCCGAAAGCTTGATCCGGCTGCCGACCCGCAGCACGCTGTTCTGGTAGATCCGCGCGCCCAGCCAGGTGAACAGGGCGATGGCGGCCACGGTCAGGCCCAGCGACGCCACGATCTCCCACGTCTCGACCGTCCCGGCGGCGATCCGCGCGGGCATCAGCACCGGGGAAAGCAGCGGCACCAGGGAGAGCACCTTCGTACCCGTGCCCTCCGGCGACTGGGCCAGCAGGTTGAACCCGACGACGAAGCCGAGGATCAGCACGATGTTGACCGGGCCGATCACGGACTGGGTGTCCTCCTGCCGGGAGACCAGCGAACCCATCGCGCCGTAGATGGTGGCGTACAACAGGAACCCGAGCAGGTACCACACGACACCCCACAGCAGGGCGCCCGTCGCGACTCCGGACAGCGTCAGCACGTTGGTCGCCGAAGCGACTATCAACCCGGCACCGCCGATGATCACCAGCTGCGTGAGGCCGACCAGGCCGAGCCCGATCACCTTGCCCAGCAACAGATGCCACGGCCGGACCGTGGACAGCAGGATCTCCACCACCCGGCTGGACTTCTCCTCGACCACGCCCTGCGCGACCAGCGTCCCGTAGGTCACGATGCTCATGTACAGCAGCACCGCCACGATCAGCCCGATCACCGTCCGCTGTGCCTTCTCGGGATCCGGCGGTTTGATCGAGTCGACCTCGACCTGGGTCTGGTGGACCGTGCGCATCACCTCGTCCGGCGACTTCTGTGCCTCGGACAGGATGCCGTTCAGCACTTCCTGCTGGGACACGCCGTTCAGCAGGGAACGCAGCTTCGTGTCCAATTCGGACTTGACGAGCACCTTCAGCTCGGTGGCGTTGCCGGACAGCAGCGCGTCCAGATCACCGTTCTCGACCTGCGCCCGGCCCTGCGCCGGATCGGCGACGGTGACGGTCTCGATCTTTTCGCCGATGGCTTCGCCCGCGGTCTTGAGCTGCTGCGCGATCCCGGCGGTCTGGCCGGTGAGCCCGACCTTGCTCTTGTCCTCGTTGCTGATCAGCGTGGACTGCAGAAGGACGTACCCCATCAGCATGACCAGCAGTACGGCGGTGCCGATCACGAAGGACCTGGTGCGCAGCCGGGTGTTCAGCTCGCGTTTGGCGATCAGCCAGACCGCGCGCCATGAGGAAACGGTGTTCATGCGGAAACTCCCTGTGCCGCCGGCTTCTCGGCGACCGCGTCGCGGAAGAGCTCGGTCAGCGAACGCCTGCGTTTGGTGAACTCGGTGACCGGGCCGGTGGCCAGTGCCGCGGCGAGCACGGCCTGGTCGTCGGCTCCGGCCTCGAGTTCGAGGATCGTCGTCCCGCCGTTCTGCTCGACCGCCCGGACACCGGGAACGGCCGAAGCCCAGCCGGGCGAGGCGGCGGGCGCGGTGACGACGAGACCGTTGCCCGCGCCGGCGGTCAGCTCCGAGACGGTACCGGAGGCGACCATCCGTCCACTTCGGATGATGCCGACGCGGTCGCACAGCCGCTCGACCAGATCCAGCTGGTGACTGGAGAACACGACCGGCACCCCGGTCGCGGCCTTCTCGCGCAGCACACCGCTCATCACGTCCACGGCCAGCGGGTCGAGGCCGGAGAACGGCTCGTCCAGCACCAGCACCTTCGGGTCGTGCACCAGCGCCGCGGCGAGCTGCACACGCTGCTGGTTGCCGAGGCTCAGCTTCTGGACCTCGTCCTTGCGCCGTTCGGTCAGCCCGAGGCGGGCGATCCAGTTCTCGGCGCTGCGGTGGGCGTCGTTGGCCGACATCCCGTGCAGTTCGGCGAGGTAGACCAGCTGTTCCAGCACCTTCATCTTCGGGTACAGCCCGCGTTCCTCCGGCATGTACCCGATGTGGGTGCGGGTCTCGTGGGTGATCGGGGCGCCGTCGTAGCGCACCTGGCCGGAGTCGGCCGCGAGCACCCCGAGCACGATCCGCATCGTGGTGGTCTTGCCCGCGCCGTTGCTGCCGACGAACCCGAACAGCTCACCGGGCTGGACCTCGAAGCTCACCTCGTCCAGCGCGACCTTCGCGCCGTACCGCTTGGAGATCCGATCGATCTCCAGCTTCCCCTCGCTCATTTCCACTTCCCCTCTTCGAAATACCGCACCAGCGCCGTGAATCCCCGATGGACGCCGGAAACCGTGCGGTTGCGCTGGATCAGCCCGTCCAGCTTGACGTTGCTCACCACCGAAGTGGCCCGGTACACCAGGGCCGCCCGGCCCGCGCCGGCGAGGACCCCACCCGCCACCAGCACGACGGCGACCACGCCGATGGACAACCTGTACCGTTTCTTGTCCCCGGTCATACCGGAGGCACCCCCTCGAAGTCGGTGTAGTCCTCGGGGTCGTCGTCCGGCAGCGACCAGCCCAGGATGACGCCGGCGAGCGTGGTCCCGGTGACCAGCAGCGCGCAGGCCATCATCGCGCCGCGGACGCCGCCGTCCTCGGTGTCGGCGATGATCAGGCTGTAGAACACCGCCACCATCATCAGCACGACAAGGATCTGGTAGCTGACGAAGGTCACGCGGTGGCGCCATTCCCGTTCGCGTTCGTCGAGCCGGAGCGAGAACCCTCCGCTCATCTTGCCGGTGAGGATCCGCAGCAGGTAATGGGCACCGCCGGCGATGACGCAGCCGCCGAACCAGCACACGACGAACACCGTCGATGGCCCCGAATGGAACAGGGCGGCGCCGGCGATCAGGATCAGATCGCCGAGGACCACCAGCACGCTCAACGTCCGCCGTCGCTTCCTCGTGCGCCAGGCCGGAAGCCTCAGCGCTCGCTTGCGTTCCAGTTCGTCCAGCCGTTCCTGCTGGCGCTCCCAGTACGCCGCGAGCCGGCCTCGCCCTTCACTCATGCTCCCCCCTCCCGGTAGACCTGAGTGGACAGTGGCGTGAACGGTTCGCGGCTGAACACGGCCTCGACCGGGAGGTCGAACACCGCGCAGATGCGGAACGCCAGGTCCAGACTCGGATAGTGGTCCCCCCGTTCGAGCGCGCCGATGGTCTGCGGGTTGACCTCGACGGCCGCCGCGAGGGCGGCCCTGCTCAGTCCGCGCTCGGCCCGGAGCACGGGAAGCCGGTTGTAGATCGGCAGCTCTTTGCCGCGTCTTACCGGGCTCATGGAACATACTGTTGCAAAAACCCAACGACACGTCAAGCTGAGGGCATCACTCGCCGCATTTAGAGGACTAAATGCGGGAGGTCAGGCGAGTCCGGCGAGCGATTTGTCGACAAGTTCCTGGACGCGGCCGCGGGCGGCCTCGGCGTCCGGGATGACCAGGCCGAGCCGGGTGCGGCGCTCCAGGACATCCTCGACGTCGAGCGCGCCCTCGTGCCGCACGGCCCAGACGACCTCCGCCGCGCTGATCTCGGCGCCGTCGAACAGCGGCAGGCCCAGTTCCGGATCGACCTCGCCGAGGGCCGCGACCCGCGGCGCCTCGGTGCCGTACTTCGCGACCAGCCGTGGCGACGCGTCCACAGTGGACAAACGGTGGCGTGGTGTCGCGCCGAGCAGCGGGAGCCGGGACGTGGTCGATGGCCCGGCGAGGAGCCCGGACCGTTTCAGCGCCGCGTCGACGGCGTCCTCGGCCATCTTCCGGTACGTCGTCAGCTTGCCGCCCACGACGGTGAGCACGCCGTCGGCGCCGGTCACCACCGCGTGTTTACGCGAGAGATCCGCGCTGCGTCCGCCGCCCTCGACCAGCGGCCGCAGCCCGGCGAACGAACCCGCGACGTCGTCTCGCGTCAGCGGGCGGGTGAACGCCGTCGACGCCACTTCGAGCAGGAAGTCCACATCGGACTCCGGCACGGACGGCACGCGCGGGACCGGGCCGTCGGTCGGCTCGTCGGTGACGCCGACGAACACCCGGCCGTCCGGTTGCGGCAGCAGGAACACGAAGCGGTTGTTCTCGCCGGGCACGGGCACGTTGACCGACGTCGCGCCGATCGGCGCCGCTCCGGCGGCCAGGATGAGATGCGAACCGCGGGAAGGCCGCAGCCGCACCGATTCCGCCAGTTCACCCGCCCAGACGCCCGTCGCGTTGATCACCTGCCGGGCGTGGATCTCGATCTCCTGCCCGGTGAGCCTGTCCCTGGCCAGGACCGATTCCGCGTCGAGCCGGAGCGCTTCGACCTTCGTCAGGATCTTCGCGCCGCGCGCCGCCGCCGTGCGTGCCAGGTTCACGACCAGGCGCGCGTCGTCGGTCAGTGCGCCGTCGTAGGCCAGCAGCGCTCCGCGCAGGCCCTGCGGGGACAGGCCGGGTGCGAGCGCCAGCGCTTCCGCGGCCGGGATCGACCTCGGCCGAGGCAGCACCGACGCCGGGGTGCCCGCCGCGCGGCGGAGGCCGTCGCCGGCGAGGAGGCCGGTCATGATGAACGCCTGCTGGCCGCGGGAGGTCTTGCGGTACAAGGGGAACAGCTGCGGGAGCGCCCTGGTGAGATGCGGGGCCGTGCGGGTCATGAGGATGCCGCGTTCGACGGCGCTTTCGTGCGCCAGCGCCAGATCGCCTTTGGCCAGGTACCGGAGGCCGCCGTGGACGAGCTTGCTGGACCAGCGTGACGTCCCGTACGCCAGGTCGTACGCCTCGATCAGGGCCACCGAGAGCCCGCGCGCGGCCGCGTCCAGCGCGATCCCGGCGCCGGTGACACCGCCGCCGGCCACCACCAGATCGACCCGCTCACCGTCGGCCAGTGCCGTGAGTTCCCGGTCGCGCCGCAGAGCGTTGAGCGAGCCCGGCGTCACGGCCGCAACGCCGCGTCGAGTACGTGGGCGAATTCCGCCATCAGCTCCTTCTCGTTCACGTCCGTGGTGGCGGGGCGGTAGGAGAACGCGAAGGACTGGATGAGCAGCAGCAGGGTGCGCGCCTGCGAAGGCAGGTCGCCCTCGCGGATCGAGCCGTCTTCGTGGCCGGACTTCAGCAGGTGCAGGATCACGCCTTCGGCGAACCGCTGCGTCTTCCCGAACCGCTCGACGATGTAGGGCAGGACTAGTTCGGAGTCGAGGTCCAGCAGGGTGCGGAACAACGGGTCGCCCGACAGTGCGGCGACGGCGGCGGACGAACTCTGGACGAGCTTTTCGCGGAAGTTGGCGGGCTCGACGTCCGGCTCGGCGGCACCCTGCAACAGGCCGCCGAATTCACGGGTCATGAGGGTCGCGAGCACGCTGCGCACATCCGGGAACCGGCGGTAGACGGTCATCCGGCTGACCTTCGCGGTCCGGGCGATCTCGGCGAGGGTGGTCCGCCTCACGCCGACCGCGAGCACGCACTTCTTCGCGGCGTCGAGCAGAACGTCGTCGGACACACGCGTCGAGGCCTGGCGGGATCGGGTGTCCGCCAGTGCCGAAACGCCTGTTTCCGCAGGTGAGTGACGTTTTACGTCCATATGTAACACTGTAGTCGTGACGGAGCTTATTGACCACCGGTTAAGACGATCCTGGACGCCCGAAGGCGGTGACGCGGCCCACCTTCCGGCGAAGGCCTTGAGGTGGCTCGTCCAGCGTATCGGTCCGCTGGGCTCCGCGGCCCCCCTCGCGCCCGATTCGGCCCTGTCCGTTCCCGATTCGGCGCTGAGCGAACAGCCGAAACGAGACCTCGAAGCACTCGTCGGCGCCGAGCATGTCCTGCTGTCGCCGGGGGAGCGGCTCGCCAGGGCGGGCGGTCTGTCCTATCTGGACCTGGTACGGCGGCGCGGGTTCGGTGATTTTCCGGTGCCGGACGCCGTCGTCCTGCCGGAGAATCCCGCCGAAGTCCAGTCGCTGTTGGAGATCTGTGCCCGGCACGACGTCGGCGTCGTCCCGTTCGGCGGCGGGACTTCGGTGGTCGGCGGGGTCGCGGCGCTGCGCGGGGACAAGAGCGCGGTGATCGCGCTCGACCTCACCCGGCTCGGTGACCTCGTCTCCGTCGACCCGGTGTCCCGGATCGCGGTCCTGCAGGCGGGCCTCACCGGTCCGGAGGCGGACCGGCTGCTCGCCGAGCACGGCTTCACCCTCGGTCACGTGCCCCAGTCCTACGAACGGGCCACCATCGGCGGTTTCGCCGCGACCCGGTCCGCCGGTCAGGCGTCGTCGGGCTACGGACGCTTCGAGGACATGGTCAAGGGTGTCCAGCTCGCGACTCCGCGCGGGGAATGGAAACTCGGCGTCGCGCCGGCGTCCGCCGCGGGACCCGACCTGAGGCAGCTGGCCATCGGCAGCGAAGGCGCGCTCGGGGTGATCACCGAGGTCGCCCTCCGCGTCCGCCCGGTGCCGGAAGTGCGCCGTTACGAGGGTTATGTCCTGGATGGCTGGGAGAAGGGCACCGACGCGGTCCGCGAACTCGCCCAGCGGCACGTGCTCGCGGACGTCACCCGACTGTCCGATGTGGACGAGAGCGAGGTTTCGCTCGCGCTCAACGACAGTCTGAAGACCAAGGCGCTGCGCCGGTATCTCGAGGCGCGCGGTGTCCACGCGCCTTGCCTGCTGATCGTCGGCTGGGAAGGCGCGTCGAAGCGCGAAGTCGCCCGGCGCCGCCGAGAGACCACCGGCGTGCTGAAGGAGTTCGGTGCCGTCCGCATCGGCGCCACGCTCGGCGAATCCTGGCGCCGTGGCCGGTTCTCCGGCCCTCGGCAGCGGGATGCCCTGATGGACAACGGTGTCTGCGTCGAAACCCTCGAAACCGCCACATACTGGGCGGAACTGAGCGACCTGCGCGACGCGGTCCGCGCCGCGCTCACCGCGACGCTCGGCAACGCCATCATCATGTGTCACGTCTCGCACGCGTACGAAACGGGCGCGTCGCTGTACTTCACCGTGCTCACCGCGCGCGACGAGGCCGACCCGGTCGGCCAATGGCAGCGGGCGAAGGCGGCGGCCTCGGAGGCGATCACCGGGATCGGCACGATCTCGCATCACCATGCCGTCGGCGTCGACCACGCGCGCTATCTGGCGGCGGAGATCGGTTCGCTCGGGGTCGACGTGTTGCGAGCGGCGAAGAAGGCCGTCGACCCGGCCGGGATCCTCAATCCCGGGAAGCTTCTCTGACCAGCGTCCCGGCCTCGACCAGCGTGCAGTCCAGACCGTGTGTTTCGGCGGGGATCCCTTCCAGCGCCGCGGCCCGGCGCTGTTCGAGGTCGGCGACGCGGATATGCCTGCCGTCCACCAGGATCGGCAGGCGGATGTCCGCGGCGCCGACGTACGCCACGACGTCGTCGAGCACGGTGCCGTCGTCGAGGGTGATGGCCGGGGCGGTCAGCCGCACCAGGTTGTAACGCTGTCCTTTGCCCTCGCAGCGATCGAGGACGGCGAGCTGCTCCGGCGTCGCGAACCAGACGGAGTGCTCCTCGACGACGCCGGGTGCGGCGGCGAGTGTGGCGGGCCGTTGCCCGTCCCGGAACCGCAGACCGGACGCCCAGACCGCGGCGAGGTCGGCGCAGCGCGCGTGACAGACGACGACCGGGCCGGTCAGGCCCATGTGCTCCCGCAGCCAGGTGATCTTGGACGGGCACGCGTTCGAGCCGTAGGCCAGCACGGCCTGACGTTCGCGCCAGCCCTCCGGCGCGGTGTCGAGGCTGTGCCCGGCGCCGTCGAAGTGGACGAACGAATGCCCCGGTCGCGCTCCCGGATACGGATCGGCGGGGAAATCGGCGTCGGTGAAGAGTTTCACCAGGTCACCACGCTGCGGAGCACGTCGCCGTGATGCATGCGCTCGAAGGCCTGCTCGACACCGTCGAGGGCGATCCGCTCGGTGACGAACTTGTCGAGCGGGAGCCTGCCCTGGAGATAGAGGTCGATCAGCATCGGGAAATCGCGCGAGGGCAGGCAATCGCCGTACCACGACGACTTGAGCGAGCCGCCGCGCGAGAAGAAGTCGATCAGCGGCAGATCCAGCCGCATGTCCGGGGTCGGGACGCCGACGAGCACGACCGTGCCCGCCAGATCCCGGCCGTAGAACGCCTGCCGCCATGTCTCGGGCCTGCCGACCGCGTCGATCACGACGTCCGCGCCGAACGAATCGGTGAACTCCCGGATCGCCTCGACGACCTGGTCTTCGCTCAGCCCCTTGCTGTTCAGGGTGTGCGTGGCGCCGAAGTCCTTGGCCCAGGCGAGCTTCCGGTCATCGGTGTCGACGGCGACGATGGTCTTCGCGCCGGCCAGGTTGGCCCCGGCGATCGCGGCGTCGCCGACGCCACCGCAGCCGATGACCGCGACGGAATCGCCGCGGCTCACCGCGCCGGTGTTCAGCGCCGCGCCGAGACCGGCCATCACCCCGCAGCCGAGCAGCCCGGCGACGGCCGGTTCGGCGGCGGGGTCGACCTTCGTGCATTGTCCACTGTGGACGAGCGTCTTCTCGAGGAACGCCCCGACGCCGAGCGCCGGTGACAGGGCGGTGCCGTCGGCCAGGGTCATCGGCCGCGCGGCGTTGAACGTCGAGAAGCAGTACCAGGGCTTGCCCCGGCGGCAGGCCCGGCAGGTGCCGCAGACCGCGCGCCAGTTCAGGATCACGTAGTCGCCCGGTTCGAGGCCGGTGACGCCGTCGCCGACGGCCTCCACGAATCCCGCGGCCTCGTGGCCGAGCAGGAACGGGAATTCGTCGTTGATCCCGCCCTCGCGGTAGTGCAGGTCGGTATGGCAGACGCCGCACGCCTTGACCGAGACGACGGCCTCGCCGGGCCCGGGGTCGGGCACCGTCACGGGCTCCAGCGAGACCGGTTCACCCTTGGCGCGGGAAACGACGCCCTGGACCTCGTACGGCATGCGCACCTCCGAGTCGACGAACTCCGAGCTTGCCACGGGGGCGGCCCGGATCGCGACATCCGCTCGGGTGCGGTATCGGTTCAGTGTCCAGGCGTGATGATGTACGCGATCCCGCCGGGGCCACTGGAAACGCCGCCATTCGTGTTGTACCGCTTGGTGCGCTGCCAGATCGTTTCGAACTGGTGTCGTTTGTAGACGTTTCGGACCCGGTCGTTGCTGTTGGCGGCCGGGTCGTTCGCGATCACGTCACCGTCCTTCGTGAAGCCGACGACGACCATGATGTGCCCGGCGGTGCCGTAGCCCGCGCCGTCGAGCTCCTCGGCCTTGAACGACTGCGACGTGATCACCGGGATACCGCGCGCGATGTAGTTCTCGAGTTCGTTCAAGGAGTGCAAACGGGTGATGTGCCCACGCAGTCCGAGTGAAGCGGCGTACGCGGTGTTGAACGGCCAGTTGCCTGTCCCGTCGTAGGCGTAGTCGAACGTGTGGCGGGCGGCGTACGCGACGGTCGGGTCGACGTAACCCTCCGGGATCCACTTCATGTCCTCGGGCTTGGGCCGTTTGCCCCAGTACTCGACGACCATTTCGGTGGAGGTGGGGCTGCACCAGTTCTCGCCGCCCCCGCCGTACTCCGGGAACTGTCCTTTGTGGAGGTTCTGCGCGTAGGCGGGCACCTTGAGCTCGATGCCGGTGGCGCGGCCCGGTTTCGTCGCCTTGACCTCGAAGCGGTCCGGGACCAGCGACGTCATCGCGCCGACCGACGTCACCGACGGCGTGGCGCGGGATCCGGCCTCGCGGTACAGGCTGACGCGCAGCCGGTACGAGCGCAGCGCGACTCCGGCCTTCATGACCAGCGTGTCGACGTCGACCGCGGCGTTGGCGTCGCTCTGGCCGTCGACGCTGGTGCGCTTGATGTCGGCGTCCCCGCTCGCCCACCGGCCCATGACGTACCAAGACGTCTCTGTGCCCGTGGCGGTGCGGCCCTTGGCCTCGACCTTGATCCACGTCTTGGCCGGCGTCTTCGCGTTCCACGAGGCGACCAGCTGGGAGGCGTCGAAGCCCTGCGTGTGGCTCCCCGACGTCCACTGGCCGTATTCGTAGGTCTTCGTGGTGCCGAGCGTGGGTTCGGTGTGCTCGACCGTGCCGATCGGGCGGTCGATGCGCAGCGCGCCGTGGTCGAGGCCGAGCCCTTCGAGCCTGCCGTCACGGAAACCGTGGTGACCGGACCAGTCGTGGAAGTCGATCGACTCGTCGTCCGGGCGGCCGGGACCGGCCTCCGCCGTCTGTGCCGTCACCGCGGTCATCGTCGCGATCGTCAACAGCGTGACCAGCCCTCGTATCCGCATCCGGCGCTCCATCCCTCGTGTCCACCCAGTAGGGAAGGGATTTTCGCGGGTCGCGCGAGGTATGTAAACAGTTCGCCGTTCAATCACGCGAGTTACGCCCCCGATCACGCGAGTCGCGTCTCTGGCCCTGAGCCGACGGCCGACTCGTGTGATCAGACGGCGAACTCGCGTGTTTGGAGGCGTAACTCGCGTGATTGGAGGTGTAACTCAGGCCAGCGGGTTCGGCAGCAGGAGTTCCGTGTTCTGGTCCTGGGCGGTGCCGACGGCGGAAAGCGAGGCGTGGATGTCGTTGTACGAGAACTCCCGGTACAGCGACGCAAGCGCTTGCGTCGAGGTGTCGGTGTACGACGCCTCGTAGGGGGCTTCCGCCTCGATCAGGGTCGTGAACAGCGACAACGTGCCGTCGGCGTTGTCGGCGACCTCGATGATCCGCGCGTGCTGCGGGAAGTCGATATGCGAAGCGGTGTTGATCTCCCAGAAGCTCTGCTTCGCCGTCTTGCCGGTGTGCGGGGTGATCTTGTTGTGGTGCGTGTGCCCGTTGACCCACGCCAGCACGTTCGGGAACCGGTGCAGAAGCGAGACGAAGGTGTCGCCGTTGAGCCGGATCTCGAGCGGATGCCGCGCGTCCGGCAGCACGTTGCCCATGGTGTCGCTGGTGTGGTGGCTGAACAGGATGAACAGCTCGTCCGTCACGTTCTGCGTGACCTTGCGCCCGAAGAAGTCGTAGTACGTCGAGCTGTTGCGCTTGAGCGTGTTCTCCACCCAGGTGAACTGCCCGAGCCCGATCGATCCGTCGGCCAGCCCGGCCATCGTCGTGGTGTCGAGGCTGATGCCGGTGATCTCCGGCGCGATGCGGAAGGTGTAGTACACGTTCCGCCCGTCGGCGTTGTTCTCGCTGAACCCGTGGCCGACCGGGCCGGGCCCGGTGTTGGCGGAGTCGAGGTGGTGGCGCACGAACTCCGCGGTGCTGAACGGCCGCCGTCGCTCGTCCGGGGTGATCTCGCGGATCGTGCCCGAACCGCCGAACAGCTCCGTGACCGGGACGCCGGAGCCGGACCCGATCGCCTTGGCGAGCTTCCGCGACGTCGTCTCGTCCTTGCCGATCACCTTGAACCGGCCGGTGTACCAGCCGTCCATGCCCGGGAAGTCCGGCACGGTGCCGACGATGCTGTCGTCGTGGTTGCCGAAGGTGCAGAACCACGGGACGTCGAGGCCGGGCGAGGTGAAGGTGTTCGAGGCGGCGTCGAGCAGGCCGGGCAGCTGAGGGAAGCCCTTCTTCGTGTACGCGTCGTCCAGCGTCTTGCCGGGGTTCCAGTAGTGCGAGGACCCGGACGTCTGGACGCCTTCGTGCACGTCCGGGTCGCCCGAGGTGGGGTTCACCGTGTCGCCGTTGAGCACCTTGAGGAACCATTCGAGCTCGATGAGCTCGTGGTTGTCGGTGTTGTCGCCGGTGGTGACCATGAAGTCGATCGGCCGTCCGGTGAACGGGCCGGCCTTCAGGTTGTTCACCCGCTCCACCAGCGCCGTCGTCGCGACGGGGCCGAGGGTTTCCTGCGGCCGGTGCGCCGAGCCGACGAACGGGTGCAGGTACTCGAACCGCGCCGGGCTTTCGGCGTCGGTGAAGTGCAGGTCGGTGAACTGCGCGAAGGAGGCCATCGCGCGGCGCCGGTCGTCGCGGCCGGCCTTCGGCGCGGCCAGATCGCCGCGGACGACGAGCGGCCAGCCGGGGCCCGCGGTCAGCCGCGTGTAGCCGGGGCCGCTGGTCCGCGGGGCCGCCGCGGCTTCGAGGGTGGTCCCCGCGGTGCGCACCGCGCGGGTCGTGGTGCGCGCCAGTGCCCGGTCGAGCGCGTTGGCGGTCGGCGTGCACAGCAGCAGGCCGACACCGGCGGCGCCTGCCGCGGTGAAGGTGCGCCTCGAGATGACGGACATGGCGGTGCCCCCAGTCGTCGCGGATGGATGTCGCGGAAGGACGATGCCGCAAGACGTTAGCCGTGAGGTGAACGCCAGAAAAGGGTAATGCGAAAATTTGTCACGTTTGGCGGAATACCAAAGAAGCCAAGCGGGCTGGTTACGCTGGCCGCTTGGCGAGCGTGGGAGGTGGCCAGGTGGGTGCTTCGGCTTGGTCGGTCCGCGGCCGGTTCGAGGGCGATCCGGAAGCGGCGCTGGACGCGATGAAGGCGCGTGTCTTCGAGGAGGGCGACTACCTCTGGGAGGAGGACGAACTCGGCCGCCCGGACTCGATCGACGAGCTGTACGAGGTGGAGAGCGTCCAGGAGTCCGGGACGCATTCCGTGCTCGACGTCCACGAGTTCATCAGCGCCACGGGCGAGGACGACTTCGGCACGATCCGGCCCCTGACCGACGCCGAGCTCGTGGCCGCCTTCGGCACCGAGGAGCCGTCCGTCGCCGACTTCGACGAACTCGACAAAGCGGGGCGGCTGCCGTACGAGCGCCGCCCGCGCTGGAGCGCGAACTGCGCGCTGCTGTACGAGAACGACGTCGCGGTGGAGCTGGCGATCTGGGGTGTCTCGGGGGACTAGGGCCAGGTCGCGAGCGCCTGAGGGGTCGCCGAAGGTGAGGGGTGTGTGGAAATAGGGACGTTGAGTGTCCCTATTTCCACACACCCTGTCGTGACTGGACGGGTCACGCGGAAAGGCGCCCCAGTTCGGCCTTGACGGCCTCGACGGCGGCCTTGGTCTCGGCCGCCGGGTCGGCCCCGTCGCGGGCGATCCTGCCCAGCGCGTCGACGAGTGCCGTGTTCGCCGTCGACGTCCACAGTGGACCGGCGGCGCGGCCGTTCTCCTTGACCAGCTTCGCGGCGTCGGCCGCCGCGGCGACCTTGCCGAGCACGCTCAGCCGTGCTGGCAGGTGGAACCCGAACCTGGTGGCGAACTCCTGCTGGAAGTCGACGCGCTCCAGCCACAGCCATTTGACGAAGTCCTTGGCGGCGTTGGGGTTCAGGCTTTTGGCATGCACCATCGCGCTCAGCCCGCTGACCGGGACGGACGGCGTGCCCGCCGCGTCGAGCCGGGGGAACGGCAGGATGCCGAAGTCGTCCTTCACCGTGTCCTGGATCTTCGGCAGGTTCCACAGCCAGGTCCACTGCATGGCGGTGAGCCCGTCGATGAAGGGGAGCGGATCCGCCCAGTCTGTCGAAGCGCCGAGCAGCAGTGAACTGTTGAGCTCGTGGAGTTTCGCGAACGCCGTGGCGGCACGCGGATCGTCGAAGCCCGCGGATTTGCCGTCCTTGACGTAGTCGAGCCCGGCCGACCACAGCAGCGGCCCGGCGAGCGCCGCCGCGCCCGCGTCGTCGCCGGCGAACAGGCCTTTGACGCCGTCCTTGGACAGCTTCTTCGCGGCGTCGACCAGTTCGTCCAGCGTCTGCGGCGGCTGGACACCGGCCTCCTGGAGAAAACTCTTGCGGTAGAAGAGGACCTGGGTGTCGAGTGCCTGCGGGATCCCGTAGATCTTGCCGTCGACCGTCTGCGCCGCCAGCACCGACGGGTTGAAATCCCCGCGTACGGGTCCGACGACGTCGTCCAGCGGGACGAGGAGGTTCTGCCGGACGCGGTCGACGGTGACCTGGCCTTCGAAGACGTCCGGGACCGGGCCTGCCTGCAGCGCGGCGTTCAGTTTCGTCTCGTAGTCGTCCGGATTCCACTGCACCGAGACCTTGGACTTCTGGTACGCCGCCGCATAGCGCGTGACGGCTTCTTGGACTCCGGCTTCGGGATACGGGTGGTACCACTGCGTGAGGTCGACCGGTTTCGGCTTCGGCCTGGTCACCCCGGCGGAGTAGGCCGTCGAAGGGGGCGGGTTTCCCGTTTGGACGGTGTTGGACCCGCAGGCAGAGAGCAGGGTCGTCCCCGCCAGCGCCAGGAACGTCCGCCTGTTTGTCTTACGCACCAACAAAACCCTTCGCCGAACGCAGTGAAGGCCATCTTCAGGGACCAGCGTCCCTCAAGATGGCCTTCACGGAAGGGCAGGCGCGCGGGAGATTAACCCGTTAGAGCTGACTGATGTCGAGTTTGCCTTCGGAGTGGAACGCGCGCAGCCGCTTCTTGTCGAACTTGCCGACACTGGTCTTCGGGACTTCGTCCACAAAGGTCCAATTCTCCGGCAGCTGCCACTTCGCGACCTTGTCCGACAAGAACTCGCGCAGTTCCTCGGCCGTGGCGCTCTGGCCCTCCTTGAGCACGACGGCGACCAGCGGGCGCTCGTCCCACTTCTCGTCGGGGATGCCGACCACGGCCGCTTCGGCCACCGCGGGATGCGCCATCACCTGGTTCTCCAGATCCACCGAGGAGATCCACTCGCCGCCGGACTTGATGACGTCCTTCGCGCGGTCGGTCAGCGTGAGATAGCCGTCCGGGCTGATCTTGCCGACGTCGCCGGTGCGCAGCCAGCCGTCGTGGAATTTCTCCGGGTCGGGCTCGTCACCGGTCGTGCCGCCGTAGTACGACGCCGCGATCCACGGGCCCTGCACCTCGAGCTCGCCGACGCTTTCGTTGTCCCACGGCAGTTCCTCGCCATTGTCGCCGATCAGCCTGGCGCTGACGGACGCCGGGAACCGGCCCTGGGTGTAGCGGTAATCCCAGGCCTGCTCACCGGTCGCGGCGGCGGGCGGACGCGCGACGCTGCCGAGCGGCGACGTCTCCGTCATGCCCCAGGCGTGCAGGATCGGCACGTCGTAGCGGTCCTCGAACGCGTGCATCAGTGACGGCGGCGCCGCGGATCCGCCGACGACGACCTCGCGCAGATGCGAGATGTCCTGCGGGTTCGCGTCGAGGTGGGAGAGCAGGCCCTGCCAGATCGTCGGGACGGCGCCGGCGAAGGTCGGCTTCTCGGCTTCGAGCATCTGGGCGATGGGCGCGGGCTGGAGGAAGCGGTCCGGCATGAGCAGCGAGGCGCCGACCATCATCGCCGCGTACGGCATGCCCCACGCCATCGCGTGGAACATCGGGACGATCGCGAGGGCCTTGTCGTGCTGGGCCAGCCGCATGCTGTCGGACATCGTGACCTGCATGGAGTGCAGCCAGATCGACCGGTGGGAGTACGCCACGCCCTTCGGGTCACCCGTGGTGCCCGAGGTGTAACACATCGCGGCGGCCGAGCGCTCGTCCACCTCGGGCCAGTCGAAGGTGTCCGGCTGGCCGGACAGCAGCTCGGCGTAGGAGTGCACCTGGACGCCTTCGGGCGCGGGCAGGGAGGAGGCGTCGCCGTTGGCCACGATGACGTGCCGCACGGTCTTCAGCTCGGGGAGCTGCTTGGCCAGCAGCGGGACCAGCGTGCCGTCGACGATGACGACCTGGTCCTCGGCGTGGTTGGCGACGAAGACGAGCTGCTCCGGGAACAGCCGGATGTTCAGCGTGTGCAGCACCGCGCCCATGGCCGGGATGGCCAGGTACGCGGCCATGTGCTCGGCGTTGTTCCACATGAAGGTGCCGACGCGCTGGTCTCCGGTGATACCGAGGCTCCGGAGGGCGTTGGCCAGGCGGGCGGCGTGCTTGCCGAGTTCGCCGAAGGTCTCGCGGCGGGCTTCTGAACCGGTCCAGGTGATGACTTCGCTCTCGGAGTGCACCTTGGTGCCGTGGCGGAGGAGCCTGCCCAGTGACAGCTGCCCGTCCTGCATCGTGCTCAACATCGCGTACTCCCGTGGTGCTCGTTCTCCGGTGAACTGGGGTTGCGGCCGACTCTAATCCGGGAGGGGTGAACCGGTCAGTAACATCGCAGGCAACCGTTCGGTCACAGTGTCGCGCTAACGGGTGGCCGCCGGTTCGGGTCAAGATCATCAATAATTCGTATTTTTCGCGCCATGAAACGAAAAATGGCTGACTGTGCGAAGTGATGACATCGCTCATAAGGGTGATGAACGCTGGCAAATCGCGCCCCGGACGGGGTGTTTCCGCAGGCTGGGGCGGGTTGCCCGCGGCGTGGTCGAGGGGTAATAAGTGCGTGTCGGTTTCACGGCCGAGGAACGGGTGGCGTTTACTGGAGCCGTGGTACAGAGACGGCTGGCCAGCGCTTGCTCTTGCAAGCATGGTTTAAAGGCCGTCGGCCGCGAAAGCGGAGACCTGAGATGAAAGGACTACTACGTTGGCTCTGCCCACGTTGACTCCGGAGCAGCGCGCCGATGCCCTCGCCAAGGCGGCTGAGGCTCGCAAAGCGCGCTCCGAGCTGCTTGCGTCGATCAAGTCCGGCAAGGAGAGCATCGACAAGGTGCTCAAGCAGGCCAAGGAGAACAAGACCATCGGCAAGACGAAGGTCACGCAGCTGCTGAAGGCCGTGCCCGGCCTGGGCGCGGTCAAGGTCGCCGCCCTGCTGGAGCAGGCCGGGATCGACCCGGACCGGCGTGCCGCCGGCCTGGGCGAGCGGCAGCGCGAGGCCCTTCTCGAGGCGCTGAAGTAACGCTTCCGCCCAGGTCACGGGCTGTCCGGGGGAAGGTGTTGCCTGAGAGGCTGTTGCCCGGGCAACACTTTCCCCTGGTCTCAGCCGGAGCCTGGGACGCTGGTGGGGTGACGACCAGTACCGCACCGGCGACCCCGGCAGACCTGGCCGCCCGCTACGAGCGGGGCGACTTCCTCCTGGCCACGGCACGGCACGCGCTCCTCGCGAGCGGCGTCGTGGCCACCGCGACCGACACCGAGCCGTCGCGGCTGTCCGGGATGCTCCCCGGGCTGTTCACCGACTCGGGTGCTTCGATCGCGGTCGGTGTGCTGCCCTTCGACACCAGCGACACCACGTCGACACCGGGGCATCTGGTGCTCCCGCGCGCGGTCCACCGCGCGTCGTCCGGCCACGCGGCCGTCCCGCCGCGGACCGCGCTCCCGCAGCCGGTCAAGGTCACCCCTGTGCCCGAACCGGAGGCCCATCTGGCCGCCGTCCGTGCTGCCGTCTCCGCGCTGAGCGACCGTGACCTGCGCAAGGTCGTCCTGGCCCGCGCGCTCGATCTCGACTTCGACGAGGCCGTCCCGGCCGCCGCGGTGGTCAGGAACCTCGCGAACGGCAACCCCAGGCACACCACCTACGCCGCGCAGCTGCCCGGCGGGCGCACGCTCGTCGGCGCCACTCCCGAACTCCTGCTCTCCCGCACCGGCGGCGCCGTCGTGTCCCGGCCGCATGCCGGGTCGATGCCCCGGTCCGCGGACCCGGCGATCGACAAGGCGAATGGTGAGGCGCTGCTGGCGTCCGAAAAGGACCACGTCGAGCACGCCGTCGTGGTCGAGTCCGTCGTCGAGATCCTGCGGCCGTTCTGCCGCAAGCTCGACGTCCGCGGCCCGGAACTCGTCTCGACGCCGGCGATCTGGCATCTCTCGACCACCGTCACGGGTGAGCTGATCGACGAGGACGTCACCGCGCTGGACCTCGCCGCCGCCCTGCATCCCACGCCGGCTGTCTGCGGCACGCCGACCGGCGCCGCGCGGTCGCTGGTCCAGGAGCTGGAGCCGTTCGATCGCGAGTACTACGCGGGCGCCGTCGGCTGGGTCGACGCGGCCGGGGACGGCGAATGGGCCGTCGGGATCCGGTGTGCGGAGATCGCCGACACCTCCATGCGGCTGTACGCCGGCGGCGGCATCGTGCCCGCCTCCGACCCGCGGACCGAACTCGACGAGACGTCGGCGAAGTTCCGCACCCTGCTCGCCGCGATGGGCCTGGAGATCTGACGCGAAACGCGGGAGGGTCAGAGGGCCGCGAAGGTTTCGGTGACCGAGATGTCGTCCGAGGTGATCAGCGCGACGGCGGCCCGGTAGCCCTCGGCCGCCTTCAGGTCCGCGAGGCGGGTCCGGGCCGGGTCGAGGGCCTGGTGGCTCGACCGCACCAGCCGCGCCTGCTCGTCGTAGCCGGAGAACGTGATGCTCTGCAGCGGGATCTTGAGGCCCTTCCCGGTGGCCTTCATGACGGCTTCCTTGCGCGTCCAGTAGGTGAAGAACGCCGTCGTGCGCTCGTCGTCCGACAGCCCGGCGATCGCGGCCAGCTCGGCGGGGGTCAGCGCGTACTCCATGAGCGAGTCCTCGGCGCGCCTGGTGGCCGTCTCGACGTCGAGACCGACCGGCGTCCCCGCGGTGGCCGCGACGCCGATGAGGTCGCCGGAATGCGAGATCGACAGCATCAGCGGCGCGCCGGGGACCCTGGGCCGTCCGTGCGGTTTGCCGCAGTCGTCGCAGGTCGCGTCGAAGCCCACGTCCTCGACGGCCATGCCGAGCCGCTCGGCGGCGACCGTCTTCGCCAGGACGCGGCCGGTCAGGAACCGGCGTTTGTCGATGTCCTGGCGGTAGTTCCCGTACCGGCCCTGCTCCAGCTCATCGAGCAGGGCCAGGAACCGGGGTTCGGCGGGCAGGGGCTCGGACCAGCGGACCGCGCATTCGATCACCCCTCCTTTTTACCCGATCCAGCACCGGATTACTCGGGTGTTCGTTGAGTAGCGTCTCTGCCCGATCCCGCACTGGCATCACTCGCGTTTTCGTCGAGCAGCGTCGCCTCGTCGAACGGCGATCGGCCGTTCAGCGTCCGGTCCAGCTGCTCGCGGTCGATCTCGTTGGTCCAGGTGCCGATCAGCACGGTCGCGACGGCGTTGCCCGCGAAGTTGGTCAGCGCGCGGGCCTCGGACATGAACCGGTCGATGCCGACGATGAACCCGACGCCGTCCACCAGCTCCGGCCGGTGCGAGGACAGCCCACCCGCCAGCGTCGCCAGCCCCGCGCCGGTGACCCCGGCCGCGCCCTTCGAGGCGATGATCATGAACACCAGCAAGGAGATCTGCTCGCCGATGCTCAGCGGTTTGTCGAGCGCGTCCGCGATGAAGATGGACGCCATCGTCAGGTAGATCGCCGTGCCGTCGAGGTTGAACGAGTATCCCGTCGGCACGGTGATGCCGACGACCGGTTTGGAGACGCCCGCGTGCTCCATCTTCGCGATCAGCCGCGGCAGCGCCGACTCCGAAGACGACGTGGAGAGGATCAGCAGGAACTCGCGGCCGAGATAGCGCAGCAGCTTCAGGATGTTGACCCTGGCGAGCAGGCCGAGGATCAGCCCGAGCACCACGAACACGAACAACGCGCAGGTGATGTAGAAGCCGAGCATGATCACCGCGAGACTCTGCAGCGCCTTCCAGCCGGTCTCGCCGACGACGGCGGCGATCGCGCCGAACGCGCCGACCGGGGCCGCCCACATGATCATCGCCAGGATCCGGAACACGAGTCGCTGGATGTGCTCGATACCGCGGCGGATCGGCTCGCCCTTCGTGCCCAGTTTCTGCAGCGCGAACCCGGCGAGCAGCGCGACCAGCAGCGTCTGCAGCACCTCGCCTTCGGTGAACGCCGAGACCAGCGTCTCCGGGATGATCCCGAGGAGGAAGTCGACGGTGCCCTCGCTCTTGGCGATCTGGTCCTGTCCCTTTTCGGCGATCTCGGGGGTCAGGTGCAGCCCGGTGCCGGGCTGGAGGATGTTGCCGACGACCAGGCCGATGACCAGCGCGACCGTCGACATGATCAGGAAGTAGCCGAGCGCGAGCCCGCCGACGCGGCCGACCTTCGCGGCCTTCGCCACCGAGCCGACGCCGAGCGCGATCGTGCAGAAGATGATCGGCGAGATCATCATCTTGATCAGGTTCACGAATCCGGTCCCGAGCGGCTTCAGTTCCTTGCCGACCTGGGGGAACAGGATGCCGACCGCGATGCCGAGCGCCACCGCCGCGATGACGGCGATGTACAGGTAATGGGTGCGATCCCGCTTCGCCACGGGTGCTTCCGTGCTCATGGGTGCCCTTCGACGGGATGGGGACAGGTCGCGAAAACTTATGACAACTCCTCGGCGAACGACAACCGAAGCGGTACGCTGGACTAAGCGAGCGCTTAGTCAGCGCTAGGTCACTGTCGAACAGGAGCGGGCTGACCATGGATTTCTCTCTGAGCGTCGAGGAACGCGAGGTGCGCGACTGGGTCCGCACGTTCGTCCAGCGCGACCTCATGCCGCGTGAGCAGGAGGTGCTGCGCCGCGAACGCGCCGGTCAGCCCGGCCTGACCGCCGACGAGCTGCGTGAACTGCAGCTGAAGGCCAAGGAATCCGGCTTCTGGGGGGTGCAGACGCCCGAGGAGTACGGCGGCATGGGCCTGTCCGCGGTGATGACCGCGCTGCTGGAGGCCGAGCTCGGCCGCACGTTCGTGCCGTTCCGCTTCGGCGGCAGCGCGGACAACATCCTGTACTACGCCAACGACGAGCAGAAGGAGCGCTACCTGCTCCCGACGATCTCCGGCGAACGCAAGTCGTGTTTCGCGATCACCGAACCCGGTGCGGGTTCGGACGCGAAGGCCATCCGGACCTCCGCCCGCAAGGACGGCACCGACTGGGTCATCAACGGCGAGAAGACCTTCATCACCGGTGGTAACGAGGCCGACTTCGTGATGGTCTTCGCGATCACCGACCCGGAGAAGGGCGCCAACGGCGGCGTCACCTGTTTCCTCGTCGACCGCGACGCCGGCTGGAAGTCCGAATACATCGACACCATGGGCGAATGGGGCCCGGCCGCGCTGGTCTTCGAGGACGTCCGCGTGCCGGAGACGCAGATCCTCGGCGAGCTCGGCCACGGTTTCGACCTGGCCATGCAGTGGATCGGCGCCGGCCGCTACCTGCTGCCCGCCCGCGCGATCGGCTCCTGTGAACGGCTGATCTCCATGGCCATCGAGCACGCGAACACGCGGGAGACGTTCGGGCAGAAGATCGCCGAGCGCCAGGCCATCCAGTGGATGATCGCGGATTCCGGCACCGAGCTGGAGGCCCTGCGCTGGCTGGTGCTGCACGCCGCCTGGCAGGTCGACCAGAAGCTGGACTCACGGCACGCGCAGTCGATGGCGAAGCTGTACGGCGGCGTGAAGGCGAACGAGATCGTCGACCGCGTCCTGCAGATCCACGGCGGGATGGGCTACACGCGGGAACTGCCGGTCGAGCGGTGGTACCGCGAACTGCGGCTGCTGCGGATCTACGAGGGCACCGACGAGATCCAGCGCCGGACCATCGCGCGCAACCTGCTCAAGGGGCACGTCAAGGTCGGCGGCACCTTGGGCTGAGGCTTGCCGGACATGCCGTGAAGGCCTCCTTCCCTACGCTCAAGGTAGGGAAGGAGGCCTTCACGGACTTCTCTAGTCTTCCTTCTGGTTCCGCATCGCGATCGGGACCCCGGCCAGGTCCTCCTCGTTGCAGAGAAGTTTCACGTCGTAATACGGTGAACCCTTGCGGTCGTCGTAGTCGAGATGGACGGCCAGCACGTCGACCGGTTCCCCGAGCCACTCCTGAGCCTGGCGTAGCCATGTCGCGCACCGTTCGAGGGCCGTCGGCAGGTCGTCGTCCCGGAATCCCACCGGGCGGTAGGGGACGTCCTGCACCTGATCACGGGGGTTCGAAGGTACCGGCAACGCCGGCGAGAGACCCGAGTCGTCCAGTTCGAGTTGGATCGTTTGCTCCTCAGTCACCCTTTGAGCGTCCCCCAGAGAAGCCGTCTGAGCAAGGCGTACCGGGTATGAGTCGCCGTTAAACGGGCACTCGCCACACTCCCGAGACCACTTCACGGCAGTTTTGCAGCGCGGCGACGTCCAGTCTGCCTTCACAGGCGAGCGCCCGCAGCGCCAGTTCCGCGTAATGCGCGGCCAGCTGGTCCAGGGTGAGCGGCCCCGCCGGCGAATACCAGCGCGCGACACCGCTGCACATCTCCACCAGTGCCAGCCGGGTGACCGAAGGCTGGTCGGTGTGGAAGACACCCGCCTTCACGCCGTCCTCGATCGCGTCCGCCCACAGCCTTTCGTAGGCGTCGCGCAGCCCCACCACCTCGGCCCTGGCGCCCGGGGTGAGCGCGTGGACCTCGTTGTCCACCACGCGGGTGTCATCCGGTTGGATGGCGTGCGCGAGTACGTGCAGCGCCACCAGGGAGCCGAGCCGTGACACGGGATCGGCGAGCCCGGCGGTCGCCCGCTCGGCCGCGTCGAGCAGGCGCCGCAGCGACTCGTTCATGATGGCGACCAGCAGATCCTCTTTGGTGCCCATGTAGTGGTACAGGCTGGCGGACGACAGTTCCGCCTCCTGCGCCAGATCCCGGATGCCGGTGCCGTGGAACCCCTTGGCGGCGAACAGTTTCACCGCCGCCTGGCGGACCCGCTCGCGGGTGCTCACAACCACCTCTCGATGGTCCTGTCCCAGGAACCGGCGCGGAGGTCGCCCGCCTTCTTGAGCTCCCCCTTCGCGACCCGTTCCGACGGTGTCATCGGCAGTTCCGTCACGATGACCCAGAATCGGGGAACCTTGAAGTAGGCCAGTTTCGCCGAGCAGAACTCCGCCAGTTCGGCCGGTTCGCACCGGTGCCCCTCGTTCTCGTCGAGGACGATGTACGCCTTGACCTCCTCGCCGCGGAGATCGTCCGGCACCGCGATGACAGCGGCGAGCTTCACCGCCGGATGCAGTTGCAGCGCCCGTTCGACCTCGTCCGCGGAGATGTTCTCGCCGCTGCGGCGGATCATGTCTTTCGTGCGGCCCACGTAGTACACGCGGCCTTCGCCGTCCATTGTGGCCAGGTCGCCGGTGTGGAACCAGCCGCCGTCGAACGCACGCCTGGTCGCTTCGGGATCGTCGTGGTAGCCGTGCATCAGGCCGACCCCGCGGATCAGCAGCTCACCGGTTTCCCCGCGCGGCAGGGGTTTCCCGTCCTCGCCGGCGATCATCACCTCGCGGGCGGGCGACGGCCTGCCGAGGCAGCCGGTGCCGACGGTCTCCTCGTGATCCGCCGGGTGCATCCGGATGTCGCCGCCGGTCTCGGTCATGCCGAAGGCCTCGTACCACGGCGTGCCCCAGCGTGCTTCGAGCGCGGCGTGCAGGTCACGCGGGATGGCCGACGCGCAGATCGCGCGGACCTGGTGTGCCTTGTCCAGCTCGCTTTCCGGCTGGCGCAGCAGGAGGGTGGGCATCAGGCCGAGGCAGTAGAACCAGGTGACGCCGTGCTCGCGGATCTTCTCCCAGAACGTCGACGGGTGGAAGCGGTCGAGCACCACCAGGGTCGCGCCGCCGGCGAGCCCCAGCGCGACGTTCCACTGTGGATCGATGTAGTGGAACGGTTGCGCGGTCAGGATGACGTCGTCCGCGCCGACCGACGGGTAGTCCGTGGCCAGGCCGATCGCGAGCGTCGTCCAATACCGGTTCGGCAGTACGCAACCCTTGGGCGCGCCCGTCGTTCCCGAGGTGTACTGGATGTTGACCGGGCGCTCGGCTTCACTCGCGAAGACCGGCACGGCACCGGAGCCGGTGAGTTCGCCGGGCGTGAGCACGTGTTCCAGCGAGGTCTCCGGCGCGATCTTGTTCAGCAGCTCCAGGAATTCCTCGGCGGCCACGGCGAACCTGGCACCGGAATGCCGCAGCACATGGGCACCGTCGAACTCGCGGTATCCGGTGTTGACCGGGACGAGCACCCCGCCGATCTTGGCCAAGGCCAGCCACAGCAAGGGGAACTCGGGCTGGTTGCGGAGCATCACCGCGACCCGGTCACCCGGTTCCACGCCGAGTTCCAGCAGCGCGCGGGCGAACTCGGTGCTGCGCGCGTCGACGTCGGCGAACGTGAAGCTCTCCCCGGTGGAGTCGAAGATCCACGCCGTCCGGTCCGGCCAGAGCGCGGCGGCCCTGGCGGTCAGCCCGAGGAGGGTGTCGATTCCGGCGAGCGAGGTCATGACCGGCTCCGGAACGCCTCGGCCGAGGCGGCGACCTCGGCGGAGTGCTCGGTGATCAGCGCGTGGCTGACTTCGAGTTCGAGCGCGGCGTCGAGGGAGCTGTCGATACCGGAATCGAGCGCGCGTTTGGCCATCGTGGCCGCGGCCGCCGGATGAGCGGCGATCTTGGCCGCCCAGGCCAGCGCGGTGTCCATCAGGTCGTCGACGGGCAGGGCGGCGTTGACCAGGCCGAGCTCGGCCGCCTCGGTGCCGCTCACGCGTTCGCCCAGCAGCAGGAGCTCCTTGGCCTTCAGCGGGCCGACCAGCAGCGGCAGCAACCGCGACGCCGCGCCCGTGACGCTCAGGCCGAGGGAGACCTCGGGGAAGGCGAACACCGCGTCTTCGGCGGCGAGGATCAGGTCGCAGCCCATCGCGAACTCGGCACCCGCGCCGATCGCGTAGCCGTGGACCGCGGCGATGACGGGCTGGCGCAGTCCGCGAAGACGGCGCGTCACGTCCTGTAGCCGGTCGAGCCGCGGGCGTGAATCCCCCGGCGGGGTGGGTTCCTTGAGGTCGTGACCCGCGCAGAACGCGCGTCCCCGCCCGGCCAGCACGACGGCGCGCGCGTCCGACTTGGCGGCCGCGTCGAGCGCCTCCAGCAGGTCGTCCACCAGTTCGGCGACCACCGCGTTGAGCCGTTCGGGGCGGTTCAGCCAGATGACCGCGATTCCGTCGTCGAGTGCGTAGTCCACGGTGCTCATGTCGCCGAGCCTAGACGACCGATCGATCGATCGATAGGGTCGGATCCATGCGGGTCGACACGGTCTACGAGAACGCCCGGTTCCTCACCGGGACGGAGGAATCCATAGCGCTTGCGGTGCTGAACGGGCGAATCGTCGCGTTAGGTGACGATGCGACCGCGCTTTCCGCAAAGCACCGGGTGGATCTCGGCGGGTCGGTGGTGGTGCCCGGATTCCACGACGCGCACAACCACATGGCCTGGTTCGGCATGGCGCTCGACGACGTCGCCCTGTCCGATTGCCGCAGCGTCGACGAGGTGTACGACGCCGTCGCGCGGCGCGCGGCCGAAACCCCGCCGGGCGGCTGGATCATCGGCAGCGGCTACGACCAGAACAAGCTGGACGGCGGCCATCCGACGAGACAGGGGCTCGATCGCGCCGCTCCTGGGCACCTCGTGCGGCTCAAGCACACTTCAGGGCATATGACCGTGGTCAACTCCGCCGTCCTGGAGCGGCTGGACCTGGCGAACGTGCCGGTCGGTGGCGACGTCGTCCGTGACGAGGACGGTTCGCCGACCGGGTTGCTGCGGGAGCAGGCCCAGCTCTTGCTGCGGCCGCTGACCTATCCGACGCCGGTGGAACGGGTCGTCCGCGGCCTGGACAGGGCGAGCGAGCGGTACCTGGCCGAGGGCATCACGAGTGTCCAGGAGGCCGGGATCGGCGGGGGCCTCGTGGGGGAGACCCCCGCCGAACTCGCCGCGTACCAGCTGGCGCGCGAACGCGGGGTGCTGCGCGTGCGGAGCACGGTGATGGTCGCCGCGAGCGTCCTGCACGAGCTGGACGCGGGGGCGCGCTCCGAGGCACGCTTTCCCGCCGAGGAGCCATCAGCGCTGTACGGCTTGGACCTGGGGATGCGCACCGGCTTCGGCGACGAATGGCTGCGGATCGGCGCGATGAAGCTGTTCGCCGACGGATCGCTGATCGGCCGGACCTGCGCGATGCACGAGCCGTTCGCGGGCGAGCCGGACAACGTCGGCTACTTCCAGGTGCCCGAGGACGAGATCGCGCGGACCATCGCCGCCGCGCACAAGGCCGGCTGGCAGATCGCGACGCACGCCATCGGCGACCGCGCGATCACCGTCGTCCTCGACGCCTACGAGGCCGCGCTGAAGGCCGACCCGCGACCTGATCACCGGCACCGCATCGAGCACTGCGCGGTGCTGCGGCCCGAGGAACTGGAACGGCTGGCGTCGCTGGGGCTCATCGCCTCGCCACAGGGCCGGTTCGTCAACGAGATCGGCGACGGCATGCGGGCCGCGCTGGGCCCCGAGCGCGAGCCGTGGTGCTACCGGCTCAAGAGCCTGCTCGACGCGGGATGCGTGCTCCCGGCCAGCTCCGACCGGCCGGTCGTCGAGGGCGCGCCGCTGCTCGCGCTGGCCGACATGGTGCGGCGGAAGACCGCGTCCGGAGTCGTGCTGGGTCCCGACGAGCGGCTCACGCCCGCCGAAGCGCTGCGCGCGTACACGTACGGATCCGCGTACGCCGCTTTCGCCGAGAAGGACCTGGGAACGCTGGAGATCGGCAAGCTCGCCGACTTCGCCGTCCTCTCGGCCGACCCGACCGACGAGTCCACTTTGGATTCGATCAACGTCGTCGCCACCGCCGTCGGCGGCGACATCGTCTACGAACGGAGCTGAGACCCATGCCGGTGCGGGACGCGGTCGCGGACGACATCGAGGAGATCTGCGCGCTCATCGAGGAGCACGCGGTCTACGAGGACAAACACGATCTGAAGCTCGACAGGCAGGAGATGGCCGGGTTCCTCTTCGGGCCCGATCCGAAGGCCTGGGTGCTGCTGGCCACCCCTCCGGGTGAACCGGGCAAGGTCGCGGGGTTCGCCTTCTGCAGCTGGAACTTCTCCACCTGGGAGGCCCGGCCGGGGATCTGGCTCGACGACCTCTTCGTGCGCCCGGAACACCGCCGGTTCGGCCTCGGGCGGGAGCTGCTCGACGAACTGGCCGCGCGGTCGCCCGGCCGGGTCGAATGGGACATGCAGGAGGGCAACGAGAAGGGCGAGGCGTTCTACGCCCAGCTCGGCGCCGACCCCGTCCCCGGCTGGATCCGGTACCGCTGGCGACCGCACGCTGGGTGAGCCGCGGCCGAGCGGCAAGACGTAAACTCGCACGCATGGGTGAAGGGGCAAGCCGCAGGTCGTCGTCCGTGGAGGACTACGTCCGGGTGATCTACGGGCTGGTGGAACGCGGTGAGGCCGTCACCAACACGTCGCTGGCCGGACGGCTCGAGGTAAGCCCGTCCTCGGCGTCCGGCATGGTCACCAAGCTGTCCCAGCTCGGGCTGGTCGCGCACGTCCCGTACCGGGGGATCGAGCTGACCACCGACGGCAGGCTGCTCGCCCGCTCCGTGCTCCGCCGCCACCGGCTGATCGAGACCTACCTGGTGTCCGAACTCGGCTACACCTGGGACGAGGTCCACGCCGAGGCCGATGCGCTCGAACACGCGGTTTCGGACAGGCTCGTCGAACGGATCGCCGCGAAGCTCGGCAACCCGGTGCGAGACCCGCACGGCGACCCCATCCCCGCGCCCGACGGCAGCGTCGAGGAGATGCCGATGCGCATCCTCGACGACCTCCCGCCCGGCGCGGTCGGCGAGATCGTCCGCGTCTGGGACACCGATCCGGAACTCCTGCGCTACCTCACCGAGCACTCCATCGGCCTCGGCGAGCGGATCGAGGTGGTCGAGCGCCAGCCGTTCGGCGGCCCGATGGTGGTCAAGGTCGGCTCGCCGCCGGACGCGGCGACCCACGCCATCGGCAAGGAGATCGCGCAGGCGCTGTCGGTCGCGCTGCGCTGAACCATGTCCACTGTGGACCGGTATCGGGCGGGGTGGGAATTTTCCCTACGTCTCTGCATAATTACGTCACCCGCCTGCCGCGCCGATAGGTGATCGAAGACCCTTCCGATCATGTGATCCCGCGCCTAGGCTGCGCTATTCCGGGTGGCTAGCGAGCGTACGAAGGCGATGAAGATGACCGGTCAGCGGACACACACCATCGACCGGGGGGTGGCGGAAGGACGTGAACTCAGGCGGCTGCTGGAGACGGGGCCGTTCGCGGACGCCCTCAGGGCGGCGATCAGGGCGCGGGGCCTCGGTCTCGATCGGATCCGGTACCGGCTCAGGGGGCGGGGGTGCTCGGTCAGTCTCGCGACGCTGAGCCACTGGCAGTCCGGCCGGTGCCGTCCGGAACGGCCGGAATCCCTGCTGGTGCTGAAGAATCTCGAGGAGGTGCTCGGGGTTCCGCCGGAGTCCCTGTCGCGGCTTCTGGGACCGCCGCGAGGGCGGGCGGCCCGGTGTACGGTGCCCGGCGAGGGCATGGTCATGCCGAGAAACCGGGACACTTGAGGAGCGCGAGTGCGGGCGGTCGTCTTCGAGGAGTTCGGGGTGCTGCCCGAGGTACGCGAGGTGCCGGATCCGGTCGCGCCGCCGGGCGGGGTGGTGATCGCCGTCGAGGCGACCGGGGTGTGCCGCAGTGACTGGCACTCCTGGCAGGGGCACGACACGTCGGTGAAGCTGCCGCACGTCGCAGGGCACGAACTCGCCGGCCGGATCGCGTCGCTCGGCGAGGGCGTGCGCGGCTGGTCGGCGGGCGACCGGGTGACGGTGCCGTTCGTCTGCGCCTGCGGCGCCTGCGCCCAGTGCGCGGCCGGTGACCAGCAGATCTGCGACCGCGAGTTCCAGCCGGGCGCGACCCACTGGGGCTCGTTCGCCGAGTACGTCGCGATCGAAAACGCCGAGGTCAACCTCGTGGCCCTTCCGGACTCGCTGTCGGCTGCCGAAGCGGCGGCTCTGGGCTGCCGGTTCGGGACGGCGTTCCGGGCCGTGCTGCGCCAGGGCGGGGTCCGGCCGGGGCAGCAGGTCGCGGTGTACGGCTGTGGTGGTGTCGGTGTCTCGGCGATCCTGCTGGCCGTCGCGGCCGGCGCGTCGGTCGTCGCCGTCGACCCGTCTCCGCAGGCCAGGGCACTGGCGACGCGAATGGGAGCTTCTTCGGTCGTCGACCCGTCCGCGTTCGAAGGCCATGAAGCCGTCGCGGCTCACGTCCGCGAGCTGACCGGCGGCGGCGCGCACGTGTCGCTCGACTGCCTCGGCTCGCCGACCACCTGCGCCGCCTCGATCGGCAGCCTCCGGAAGCGGGGACGGCACGTCCAAGCCGGGCTGATGCCGCCCGCGCAGGGCGTCGCGCCGATCCCGATGCACCGGGTGATCGGCGGGGAGCTGGAGATCGTCGGCATCCACGGGCTGCAAGCACACGAGTACCCCGAGATGCTGCGGGTGGTGGAAACGGCAGGGATCGACCTCGAAGGCATGATCGGCGACCGCGTCGGCCTCGACGACGTCCCCGCCGTTCTCGCGGCGATGAACGACCCGGTGCCCGCGCGGGCCGGGGTGACGGTGGTCGAATTCGCACGGTGACCGGGTGAACGCACTGCGGTCAACCGGCCGATCGGAGTAGTCCGAAAGGTGGCTTCTTCCGGCGGTTTGTGGCAGCTTGCTTGACCGTGACAGTCATGGATGCCCCGTCCCGGCCCCGGTTCGGCCGGTCCGTGCTGCTCTGGCTCGCCGCGGCGGGTGTCCTGGTACGGGGCCACCGGATCATCGGCGCGTGTCCTGGCAAACTCGACGCGTGGACGCGCTGATCCCTCGCCCGCGGACCGAAGTCGCACCCGGTGCGGTGCATGTTCCCGACTGGCTCGACCTCGACGAACAACGCCGTCTGGTCGAGGCGTGCCGAGGTTGGCGTGGCTACCGGCGGACGCGGTTGCCCAATGGTGGCGTCATGTCGGTGCGGACGGTCTGCCTCGGCTGGCACTGGCACCCGTACCGGTACTCGAAGGTGACCGCGGACGGCTCCCCGGTCCTGCCGTTCCCTTCGTGGCTGGGCGATCTCGGGCGGCGGGCGGTTTCGACCGCTTACGGCTCGTCGGAGTACGAGCCGGACATCGCGCTGGTGAACTTCTACGACTCCGCCGCCAAAATGGGGCTGCATCAGGACAAGGACGAGGCTTCGCTGGAGCCTGTCGTGTCGCTGAGCCTGGGGGACGCCTGCGTCTTCCGGTTCGGGAACACGGTCGATCGTGGGCGGCCGTACACGGATGTGGATCTGCGGTCGGGGGATCTGTTCGTGTTCGGCGGGGAGTCGCGGCTGGCCTTCCACGGGGTGCCTCGGATCTTGCCGGGGACGGCCGATCCGGAGCTGGGGCTCGTGGGGCGATTGAACATCACTTTGCGGGTTTCGGGACTTGAGAGTGATTAAGCGACCTTCGCGAGCTTAAAGGCGCTTCGCGGCTTTAAGGAATCTTCGCCGTCGCCATTTTTCGGCAATATTCGCATTGGGCTATTTGGGCTAGCGCAAGTGTTCGATTCGAAGTAATGTCGGTGTCGTGGCCAGCAACGATGCACCCCCAGAGACGCCCACCGAATGGTGGCGCGTCGACACCGCCACGCTGCACGCCCGCAAACAAGAACTCGAAATCCTGAAGCGTCAGGCGGATGCCGAGCAGAACGCGATCCTGGCGGAAATCAATTCCCGCGGGGTGCGTGGGTGTAGCGGGCATTCGACGTTGGCGGCACTGATTTTCGAGGACTTCCTAGTGACGGACAAGGAAGCCAGTGCCCGCGCCGACCGCGTCCTGGCGCTGCATCCCGGCCCCGCCATCGGCGGAGATCCCGAACCGCCACTGGCACCGTTGACGGCCCAGGCCGCCGCGGAGGGCGCGATCGGGGGTTCGCAGATCGACGCCATCATCCGCACCCTCGCGCGGATCCCGTCCAGCGTGCCCGAGGAGGACGTGCGGGCCGGGGAGGCGATCCTGGTCGAGCTGGCGCGTCGGGCGGGGCCTCGGCAGATCGCCCGCGCCGGACGCCGCCTGCTCGACGAACTCGACCCCGACGGCAAAGAACCCCGCAACGAAGACCCCAAAGACACCCGGCCGGAGCTGCGGTTCGTCAGACACCGCGACGGCACCCTCGGGTTGAAAGGCACCCTCGACCTGGAAACCTACGCCCGCCTGAAATCCGACCTAGACCCCATGGCCAAGCCTCATAAGGCCATCGACGGAGTGCGGGACTCCCGCAGCCAAGACGAACGCTACGGCGACGCTTTCACCGACTACGTGCGGCTGAAGACCACCAGCCGCAACCTCCCCGGCCAAGCCGGCGAAGCCACCCACATCCTCGTCACCATGTCCTACGAGGACCTGATCCGGGACATCGGCGAAGCACATTTGGATTTGGTCGGGCCGATCAGCGCCACCGACGCCCGCATCCTCGCCTGCGACGCCCGCGTCCGCCCCGGCGTCCTCGGCACCGCCGGAGAACCCCTCGACATCGGCCGGTCGAAACGCACCGTGTCGCTAGCGCAGAAGTACGCGTTGACGATCCGCGACGGTGGCTGCGCCTTCCCCGGCTGCGACATGCCCGTACCCCGCTGCACCGCCCATCACATCGTTTTCTGGCGACACCACGGCGAAACAAAGATCGACAACCTCGTCCTGCTCTGCACCAAACACCACCGATTGATCCACCACAGCGAATGGAAAGTCCAGATCGCCCAAGACGGACTGCCCGAATTCACCCCGCCCGCCTACCTCGACCCCACCGGCACACCAAGACGCAACACCATGCACCTCAGGGCCTAGGCCGACCCGGTGAACATGCACTCAGCTGGCTAAATGCGAGCCAGGTGGCCGGTCTCTCAAGCGAGCTGGAACCGCACCCGCTGCCCGGGCCGCACCTGCGCGGCCAGGTCCAGTTCGCCCCGCTCGCCTACCCCCGCCGGGACGCCGAGGCGCAACACCATGCACCTCAGGGCCTAGGCCGACCCGGTGAACATGCACTCAGCTGGCTAAATGCGAGCCAGGTGGCCGGTCTCTCAAGCGAGCGGAACCGCACCCGCTGCCCGGGCCGCACCTGCGCGGCCAGGTCCAGATCCGCCTCCTCCACCACCGCGATCACCGGGTAGCCCCCGGTCACCGGGTGGTCGGCCAGGAACAGGATCGGCTGCCCCGAAGGAGGAACCTGCAACGCGCCCGGCACGGCGGCCTCGGGCGGCAGCTCGCCACCACGCGCCCGCGACAGCGCAGGGCCATCGAGCCGCACACCCACCCGATCGACGTCGGCCGTGGCGACATAACCGGAAGAGACCAAAGTGGACAGTGCGCCGGGAACGAACCACGAAACCCGAGGCCCTGGAGTGACCCGCAGAACCGGTTCCTCTGGCAAAGAAGGAAGAGGAGCGAGATCCACCCCGGGATGGGCCAGTACCTCCTGCCCCACCGGCAAGGCCATCCCCGCCGAAAGCGCGGGCGGGCCGAGTTTGCCGAGGGTGTCGGTCGCCCGTGCGCCCAGCACCGGCGGGACGTCGACGCCGCCGCGCACGGCGACATAGCAACGCAAACCGTGAGAAGCCATCCCGAGAACGAGTTCGTCGCCCGCCCGCACGAAAATCGGCGAGCAGGGGCCGAAAGCCCGCCCACCGGCGGTGATCGAGCAGGGCGCGCCGGTGACGGCGACGGTCGCGGGAGCGGAGAACCGCAGGACGAGGCCGCCGAGAACGCACTCCAGGGCCGCGTGGCTCTCGGGGTTCCCGACCAGCCTGTTCGCCAGCCGCAGCGAACCGCGGTCGGCGGCGCCGGACCGGCCGACGCCGATCGCGGCCAGGCCCGGCCGTCCGAGATCCTGCACGGTGGCGAAGACCCCGGGCCGGACCACTTCGATCTTCGCGGTCATGAAGTGAACCGGATCCGGGTACCGGGCGCCAGCAGGTTCGGCGGCTCCCGCTCGACGTCCCACACCGGCAGCGAGGTCCGCCCGATGAGCTGCCAGCCGCCGGGGGAGGCGTTCGGGTACACCGCCGTGTACTCGCCCGCGATCGCGACCGACCCGGCGGGCACCCGCGTGCGCGGGCTCGTCCGGCGCGGCAGGTGCAGCGCCGGGTCGAGGCCGGTCAGGTAGGCGAAACCGGGAGCGAAACCGCAGAACGCCGAGACGTAGGTGCCGTCCTCGTGCCGCCGGACGACGGCTTCCGCCGACATACCGGCGGCGGCCGCGACGTCGGCGAGGTCCGGGCCGTCGTAGTGCACCGGCACGATGATCTCGGCGGTCTCGCGCGGCTCGATGTCCACTGTGGACCGATGGAGCACGTCCTCGGCGAGCCGGTCGTGGTGGGTCCGGCCGGGGTCGAACCGGATGAGCAGGGTCCGCGCGGCGGGGACCAGTTCGACGACGCCGTCCGGCGGGTCCTGCTCCAGTGACGCGTGCAGCCCGAGCACCTCCGACGGATCGTCGAAGTCGACCATGGCCGCACGCGCCCCATAGGGCAGCACTCGCATCAGGCGGCCTCGATGAAGGGTCCGATGTGGACACCGGAGGCGTCGAGCCCCGCGCGGATCCGGCGCGCCAGCTCGACGGCGCCGGGCGTGTCGCCGTGCACGCACAGCGAATGCGGCTGGAGCGCCAGCTCGGTCCCGTCGGCGGAGACGACCTTGCCGGTGGTCGACATCGTCACCGCCCGCGCGGCCACCTCGCCGGCGTCGTGGAGCACGGCGCCGGGCAGTTTCCGCGAGACCAGAAGGCCTTCGGAGGTGTACGCGCGGTCCGCGAACGCCTCGGCGTACGCGGGGAGCCCGGCCTTTTCGGCCTGCTTGGCCATTTCCGAACCCGGCGGGCAGAGCAGCGCGAGCCCGGGGTGGAACCGCCGGATCCCTTCGACCACCGCGGCCGCTTGATCCGGATCCACCGCGGCCGTGTTGTACAACGCCCCGTGCGGTTTGACGTATCGCACCCGCGAGCCCGCCGCGCGGGCGAACGCCTCCAGCGCGCCGATCTGGTAGAGCACGTCGTCGGTGAGGTCGGCGGGGGCGACGTCCATCGCCCGCCGCCCGAATCCGGCGAGATCGCGGTAGGCGACGTGGGCGCCGATGACGACACCTCGCTCCGCCGCGCGATCGCAGACACGCCGCATCACCGACGGGTCGCCGGCGTGGAAGCCGCAGGCGACGTTCGCGCTGGTGACGATGTCGAGCATGGCGTCGTCGTCGCCCATCTTCCAGGCGCCGAAACCCTCGCCCAAATCGCTGTTGAGATCCATCAGGCCACCCTGAACTCACTGTCGAGTTTGTCGGTCACGAACATGTAGCCCGGCGCGTGCGTGATCGCGAACGGCGGCCGCGAGGCCATCAGAGCCGCCTGCGGCGTCACTCCACACGCCCAGAACACCGGCACGTCACCGGGTTCCGCGTCGACCGGGTCGCCGAAATCGGGCTTGCCGAGATCGGTGATGCCGAGCGCTGCCGGATCGCCGATGTGCACCGGCGCACCGTGCACGGCGGGCATCCCGCGGGTGATGCGCACGGCGTCGTCCACGCGGTCTTCGGGGATCTGCCGCATCGAGACCACCATCGGCCCGTGCAGCCGCCCGGCGGGGACGCACTCGCGGTTCGTCACGTACATCGCCACGTTGCGGCCCTGGTCGACGTGCCGCATCGGAATGCCGTCGGTGGCCAGCGCCGATTCGAAGGTGAAGCTGCACCCGATCGAGAACGCGACCATGTCGCTGCGCCACAGCCCGCTCGCGTCGGTGAGCTCGCCGGACAACGCGCCGTTCTGCCAGACGCGATACCGCGGCAGGTCGGTGCGCAGATCCGCGCCGGGCGCCAGCCGGGTCGACGGGTCGCCTGGGTCGCTGACGTCGAGTACCGGGCAGGGCTGCGGGTTCCGCTGGCAGAACAGCAGGACGTCGTAGGCCCAGTCCTCGGGGACGGCGATCAGGTTGGTCTGGGTGAACCCGTTCGCCCAGCCGGTGGTCGGGCGGGCCGTGCCCGCGCGGAACAGGGCGCGGGCCTCGCCGGGGGACAACGTCGCCGGTTCGTCGAAGGTGGTCATCGCGGTGCCTCCTCTTCCGATTGTGGTCACAGAAGTTCGCGGCCGCGAGTCTCGGGCAGGCCGAGCAGCGCCAGCACGGCGATGCCGTAACCGACCGCGCCGAACACCATCGCGCCGCCGGCGCCGAGGAAACCGACCACGGCGGGGAACGTGGCGCCGATGGCGCGGCCGAGGTTGTAGGTGAAGCCCTGCCCGGTCCCACGCAGCGCGGACGGGTACAGCTCGGCGAGGAAGGCGCCGAACCCGCTGAAGATCGCGGACATCGAGAACCCGAGCGGGAACC
This sequence comes from Amycolatopsis roodepoortensis, assembly GCF_014873915.1. Classification (GTDB taxonomy): domain Bacteria; phylum Actinomycetota; class Actinomycetes; order Mycobacteriales; family Pseudonocardiaceae; genus Amycolatopsis; species Amycolatopsis roodepoortensis. Next base: position 1,353,691 of record NZ_JADBEJ010000004.1, on the reverse strand, counting down.
CGAGGAACAGCACGAGTGTGTTCGCACCCGCCGGGATCTGCGTGTACGCGACGATGAGACCCGCCGACAGCACCGAGAACAGCAGGAACGTCTTCTTGCGGCCCAGGAGGTCCGTCAGATAGCCGCCGGTGACGTAGCCGATGAAGGCGCCGGAGATCAGGAACGCGAGGTAACCGCCGGTCCCGATGACGGTGAGGCCGCGGGTGGTCTTCAGGTAGCTGGGCAGCCAGGTCGCGAGCGTGTAGTAGCCGCCCTGGACACCGGTGGCCAGCAGCGCGGCGAAGAACGTCGTGCGCAGCAGGTCCGGCTTGAAGATGCCCGCCAGCGAACCGCGTTCCTTCTTCGTGGCGCGGGCCGCTTCGGCGACAGGCGCGTCCTGGACGTTGCGGCGGACCCACAGCACGAGCAGCGCGGGGATGACGCCGGTCCAGAACATGACCCGCCAGGCGATGTCCGGGCTCCAGATGCTGAAGACGACGGTGTAGACGACGACCGAGAGCGCCCAGCCGACGGCCCACGCGCTCTGCACGAAGGCGACCGTGCGGCCGCGATACTTCGCCTGCGAGTACTCGGCCACGAGCGCGGCGCCGGCGGCCCATTCGCCACCGAAGCCCAGGCCCTGCAGGGCGCGGAAGACCAGGAGCGTCTCGAAGTTCGGCGCGAACCCGCAGAGCACGGTGAAGATCGTGTACATCGCGATGGTGAGCTGGAGGGTGTGGACGCGGCCGATGCGGTCGGCCAGGATGCCGGCGCCGATCCCGCCGATCGCCGAAACCACCAGCGTGGTGGTGCCGAGCAGGCCCGCCTCGCCGCCGGAGAGGCCGTAGTAGGCGGTGATCGCGGCCAGGCCCAGCGGCAGGGTCTGGTAGTCGAACGAATCGAGCCCGTATCCGCCGAACGCGCCGACGAAGGCCCGGCGGCCTCGCGAACCGAGCGTGCGGAACCAGGCGAAGGGGCGTGTGTCTTCGGTAGTGGCTGTCGCGTTCATCGGCACCTCCAGAGGGTGAATCTCAGGGTGGCACGGGTCACATGGATAGCCACTGTAGGTATTGTTCAACAATTCCACAAGAGGATCCTTGGCTGAGACTCTTGTGCCTAGGTAGGATCGGTCACGTGACGATCGCGGAGGGTGGTCCTGCCTCGGTAGAAGGACTCGAGGCGGATCGCGGCATGATCAGCCGGACCAGCACGGCCGAACGGGTCGCGGGCGTCCTCCGCACGCGTATCGCGGAAGGTTTCTTCCTGCCCGGCGTCCGGCTGTCGGAGCAGGACATCGGCTCGGCGCTCGGCGTCTCCCGCAACACGCTGCGCGAGGCGTTCCGCCTGCTCACGCACGAACGCCTGCTGACCCACGAGCTCAACCGCGGTGTGTTCGTGCGGGTGCTGCCGGTCGAGGACGTCGTCGACCTCTACAAGGTGCGCAAGGTCGTCGAGTGCTCCGCGGTGCGGGCGGTGACGGAGAAGCCGCCGACGTTCGGGAAGCTCGCGCGCCTGGTCGAGGACGGCAGGATCGCCGAGCGGGGTGAGCGCTGGCAGGACCTCGGCACCGCGAACATCCGGTTCCATTCGGCGATCGCGGAGCTGAGCGGCAGCGAGCGGATCGACGAGCTGATGCGCGGCATCCTCGCCGAGCTGCGGCTGGTGTTCCACATGATGGCCGACCCGCGGCGCTTCCATGAGCCGTACCTCAAGCGCAACGCGGAGATCCTGGAGCGCATCGAAGCCGGCGACGGCCTCGGCGCCGAAAAACTCCTCGCGCAGTACCTCACCGACGCCGAGAACCAGCTGGTCGAGGCCTACGCCGAGCGCTCCTCCTGACGCGTTTCGTCCTCTGAATGCGGTAGTTCGAAGTGCGAACCACCGCATCCAGAGGACGAAATGCGAGGGGTGGCTAAGGAGTGACCCACTTCTGGTTCGCGGCGCCGGTGCAGGACCAGATCTGGAGCCGGGTGCCGTTGGCGGAGGAGTTGCCGGTGGTGTCCAGGCACTTTCCGGAACCGGAGTTCACCAGGTCGCGGGCGGCGTTGGCCGCCCAGCGCTGATTCGGTCCGCCCGCGCAGTCCCACAGTTGCAGCGGCGCGCCGTCCGCCGTGGACATCCCGGTGACGTCGAGGCATTTGCCCAGCGCCCGTACCGTGCCGTCCGCCTGGAACGACCACTGCTGCGCGTTCGAGCCGTTGCAGTCGTACAGCTGCACCGCCGTCCCGTTGGCGCTGTTCGCCCCGGCGACGTCGACGCATTTGCCGCCGAGCCCGGTGATCGCGCCGGTGCGGACGCCGCCGCCCGACTGGGTCCCCGACCACGTGAACGTCGCCGACGTCGACGCGGGCAGCGTGTACGTGAAGGACTGCCCGCCCCAGTTGACGCGCACGTTCTGGCTCACGCCACTGGTGTTGTACGCGATCAGCGCCTTCGACCCGTCCGGGTTCTTCCACGCGACGTTCCGCACGGCGGAGTTGTCGTTGGACGAGATCCGGTGCGCGCCCGGCTTCACGAACTTCGTCAGGTGACCCATCGTGTAGTACTCGACGGTGTAATCGACCTGCCCGTGCCTCGAATCTCCATTGTGGACGGTGATGAGGCCGGTGCAGGTGCCGCAGCCGCCGTTGTGCGGTCCCATGTTCTGGTCCACCGCGAGGCTCCACTTGATGAAGCTCTTGCTCCAGTTCCGCGTGTAGTCGACGATGTTCGCCATGTCTTCGGCCTGCTGATGACTCACCCACGTCCCGCCCGAATGCTCCGTGCTGTACGCGGGCACGTCCGGGTACTGGTTGTGCACGGCGGTCTGCTGGGCGACGTCGCCGCCGTAGCCGTGCCAGGCCATCCCGCCGAAGTTCGGGTCGTTTCGGATCGAAGCGTCGTCCATCGTGGGCGCGCCGAATTCCGTGTACTTGTCCCAGTTCCAGTCCAGCGCGAGGACCTTTGTGGACAGACCAGCGCCCTTCAAGGCCGGTAGCAGGTTGGTCTTCGTGAAGTACTGGAGGCCGGCGCCGTTCCAGTTCATCGACGGATAGCTCGCGCAGCAGGTCGGCTCGTTCTGCACCGACACGTAATGGATCGGCACTCCCTGTGCCTGGTACGCCTGGATGTACTTGACGAAATACTGCGCATAGACCGGGTAATACTCGGCCTTCAGCCAGCCCAGCTTGAAGTCCCCGTTGTCCTTCATCCACGGCGGCGCGCTCCACGGCGACGCCATCACCTTGGTCGCCGGATTGATCTCCCGCGCCTGCTTGGTCAGCGGCAGGATGCTGTCGAGATCGTGGCCGATCGAGAACTTCGCCAGGCTCGGATCGGTCTGCCCGGCGGGGAGATCGTCGAACGAGTAGCTGAACCGCGCCAGATCCGAGGAACCGAGCGGGTTGCGGATGAAGTTGACGCCGATCCCCGAAACCGGATCGAACAGCTTCCGCATGGTCTCGTCGCGGGTCGCCTGCGACAACGCGCCGCTGCCCTTCATCAGCCACGCCGCGGTGTCGGTGAACGACGCACCCGCGCCCTCGAACTGCTGGTACGTCGTGTTCTCGTCGACGGTGATGGTCTGCTGGCCGGTACCGGTGCCCGCGGCGAAGGTGACCGGTGACTGCTGCTGGAGCCCGCGCGTGACGTTCACGCCGCGCGAGTCGTTCGTGGTGGTGAGCCAGATGTTCACGGTTTCCCCGGCGGCTCGCGCCGGCGTCGCGACGAGCGTGGCCGCCGCGATCACCGCGGCGCCGAGCAGCGGCAGCCTTCTCACGGCGTCGTCCACTTCTGGTTCGCGCCACCGCCGCACGTCCAGATCTGGAGTCTCGTCCCGTTCGCGGAGCTGTTCCCCGTGGCGTCCAGGCATTTGTTCGCCTGCGGGTTCACGATGTCGCGCGCGCCGCTGATCGCCCATTTCTGCGCGCCGGATCCGTTGCAGTCCCACAGTTGCACGGCCGTGCCGTCCGCGGTCCCGCCGCCGGAGACGTCCATGCATTTGCCGAGCGCCCGGATCGTGCCGTCGCCGCCGATGGTCCAGTTCTGTGCGGCGTTGCCGTTGCAGTCGGTGATCTGGATCGGGGTGCCGTTGGCGGTGTTCGCCCCGGCGACGTCGACGCACTTCCCGCCGATCCCGGTGATCCGGCCCGTACGCCCGGCCGTGTCACTGGAATTGACGCGCACGTAATCGACGACGAGACGCTGCGGGAAGACCGTGCTGGAGTTCGGGTCGCCAGGCCAGTAGCCGCCGACGGCGAGGTTCAGGATCAGGTAGAAGGGGTGGTCGAAGACCCAGCGGTTGCCGTTGAGGTCGGCGGGCGTGCGGGTCTGGTAGAGGTTCCCGTCCACGTACCACTCGATCTGGTTCGGCGCCCAGTCGACGGCGTAGGTGTGGAAGTCATCGGAGAAGTTCGGGCCGTTGTAGGCCGCGCCGATACCGCCCGCGCCCGAGTAGCCGGGGCCGTGAAGGGTGCCGTGCACCGTGTTCGGCTCGAAGCCGACGTTCTCCATGATGTCGATCTCACCGCTGTTGGGCCAGCCGACGTTGCCGATGTCGGCGCCGAGCATCCAGAACGCGGGCCACATCCCCTGCCCGCGCGGCAGTTTCATCCGCGCCTCGAACCGGCCGTAGGTTTGGGTGAACTGGCCCTGCGTGGACAGTCGCGCCGAGGTGTACTCACAGCGCCCGTACCAGCAGTTGTAGTTGCCGGGGTTCTCCTTCTTCGCGGTGATGACCAGATTGCCCTGGCCGTCGAGCGCCGCGTTGTTCGTCCCGGAGGTGTACCACTGCCGCTCGTGGTTGTTGACGTTGTCGCCGGTCTCGAAATGCCACTTCGAGGTGTCGATACCGGCGCCGGCGGGCCCGTTGAAGTCGTCGGTGAAGGTCGCGGCCGTGACCGCGGCCTCGGAGGCCGGGGCCTGTGCGGTGGCGGGGAGTGAGCCGAGGAGGACGCCGGCGGCGAGGAGCGCCGCCCAGCGAAAACGGGAGGAGATGGACATCGTTGTCGCCTCTCTTCGCAGGCAGAAACCACTTTGTTGTGCCTGACAACAAAGTATGCATGGTCTCTACCACTGCGACAAGACGTATTTTTCGACCTCGAATTAAGGTCAGGTGGCCGTGCCCCGCTTCGATCCGGCCGTCCGCGGGTCCGCGCCCTGCTCCAGCAGTGCGGCGACCGGGAGGGTGGCGGCTCCTATGGCGACGGCGTCCGGGCCGAGCTGTCCGAGCTCGATCTCGGTCTGGTCGAACACGTGCGCCAGCGCGTGCTCGCCCGCCACGCGCCGGATCTCGGGCAGATACCGCTCGCCGAGCGCCAGCCCGGCCCAGCCGCCGAGCACGATCCGCTCCGGGTCGAACAGGTTGATCAGGTTGCCGATCCCGGCGCCGAGATAGCCCGCGGTCTCTTCCAGCACCTTGGCCGCGGCCTTGGACTTGCCCGCCGACTCCAGCAGGGCGGCGAACTGGGTCTGCTCGTGCTCGTCCGAAGTCTTTCCGCCTCGCGCCTTGCGATAGCGGGCGAGAACGCCCTCCGCGCCGACGTAGGACTCCAGGCAGCCGCGCGATCCGCAGCGGCATTCCTGCCCGCCGTAGACGATCGTCGTGTGGCCCCATTCGCCCGCGCTGCTGGTGGAACCCCGGTAGGTGGTGCCGTCGGCGACCACGGCCGCGCCGACGCCGGATCCGATCAGCGCGATCACCGCGTGCCGGGCGCCACGGCCGGCACCGAACCACATTTCGCCCTGACCCTGGGTTTTCGCGCCGTTGTCCACGAACAGGGGCAGCTCGACGCCCTCCGCGCGCAGGAGGTCCGTGAGCGGGACCTCCTTCCAGCCGATGGTTGGCGCGTGCACGCGCAGCGCTTCACCCTGCTGGACGGTGCCGGGGACGCCGACACCGACACCGAGCACGGTCGCTTCGTCGATACCCGATTCCGTGATCACCTCCCGCAGCCCGGAGGCCACCTGGGTGACCGCCGCGGCCGCGTCCGGCCGGGGCGAGGCGAGGGGATGCTCGACGGTGGCGAGCCGGTTCATGGTGAGGTCGAACAGCTCGACCTTCACCCCGGTCTCGCCGATGTCGACGCCCGCGACATGCCCGTACGCCGGGTCGACACGGAGCAGGACGCGCGGTCTGCCGCCGTCGGACTCGACCAGCCCGGCCTCGGTGATGAGGCGTTCTTCGCCGAGTTCGGCGGTCACGTTGCTGACGGTCGCGGCGCTCAACCCGGTCAGACCGCTCAATTCGTGGCGGCTGAGCGGGCCGTCGAAGTAGAGTTTCGACAACAGGAGGGAACGGTTGTGCCGCCGCAGGTCACGGACGGTGGTGCGCTTGGCAGGCATGCGGATACCCATCTTGTGGCGGCGGACCCTTCCAGGATGCCCCACGACCTTATCCTCCGCCATGTATCAACTGGTGAAATAAGGCGGGAAGAGGGGCCATGACGGGGGACGACGAGCTCATCGGCACCTTGCCGCCGGACTTCCGGTGGGGTGTGGGCAGTTCGGCGTACCAGGTCGAAGGCGCGGTCGCCGAAGACGGAAGAACACCGTCCATTTGGGACACGTGGGCCCAATCCCCGTGGTCGGTCGACAACGGGGACACCGGCGAGATCGCCTGCGATCACTACCACCGCATGCCCGCCGACGTCGCGCTGCTCAAGGAACTCGGCGTCGACACCTACCGCTTCTCCGTTTCCTGGCCCCGCGTGCAGCCGCGTGGACGCGGCGGCGTGAACCCGGCGGGCATCGCCTTCTACGACCGGCTGGTCGACGAACTGCTCAACAACGGCATCGACCCCTGGCTGACGCTGTACCACTGGGATCTGCCGCAGCATCTCGAAGACGCCGGCGGCTGGCCCGCGCGCGACACCGCCGTCCGGTTCGCCGACTACGCGATGCTCGTGTTCGAGCGGCTGAGCGACCGCGTCCGCCACTGGACCACGCTGAGCGAACCGTGGTGCACGGCCATGCACGGTTACGTCCACGGGGTGATGGCGCCCGGCCGCCGGGACGCGAAGGCGGGCATGGCCGCGGCGCATCACCTGCTGCTCGGCCACGGCCTCGCCGTGCGGCGGATGCGGGAACTCGCCCCGGCCGGGACGAAGTTCGGCATCACGCTCAACCTGAGCACCGCCGATCCGGCCACCCCGAGCGAGGCCGACCGGGCCGCCGCGCGCTTCGAGGACGGGCTCGGGACGAGGTTCTACCTCGACGCGCTCGTCCACGGCCGGTACCCGGAGGACGTGCTGGAGACCCTCGCGCGGCACGGCATCCGCCTGCCGTCGGAACCGTGGGATCCGTCGATCATCGCGGTCCCGCTCGATTTCCTCGGCGTCGACTACTACTTCGGGACGCGGTATTCCGGGGTGGAGGAGAACGGGAACGCCGTGGAGCATTTCGGGATGCCAGCGTTCCGCAAGGTCCCGTTTGGGGCGCCGTCGACGGTGCTGGGCTGGGAGATCCTGCCGCACAAGCTCACCGAACTGCTCGTCCGGATCAGCCGCGACTATCCGGGCCTGCCGCTTTACGTCACCGAGAACGGCGCCGCGTTCGCCGACGTCCCCGACGAGACCGGTTTCGTCCGCGACGACGACCGTGCCGGATACCTGTCCGCGCATATCGCCGCCACGGCCGCCGCGCGACGGGCGGGCGCGGACGTCCGCGGCTATTTCGCGTGGTCCTTTTTGGACAGTTTCGAATGGGCGTACGGCTACGCGAAACGGCTCGGCCTGGTGCGGGTCGACCGCGAGACGCAGGCGCGGACGATCAAGCAGAGCGGGCTGGCGTACCGCGACATCGTCGAGCGGGTGCGCGGCGGACGGCGGTAGGGCCTGCTCCACCATCGAACCGGCGGTCCGCTCCATTCTTCCCGGTGGCCCCGCGTCCTAGGTTCGGCAGCGGAAAGTTGTTTGCCGCTACCGGAATACGTGGGGGACAGTGATGACCGTCAGGCTAGAACGACGTGACCAGCCGGAGGCGGTGTCACGGAAACCGTGGTGGCGAAGGCCTTGGGTCGCGCCGATGGCCGTCATCGTCGTGGTGTTCCTGGCCTTTTCGATGCCGCCGTATCTGGCGATGGACCCGGCGCGGTCGCAGGTTCCGCAGCCGCCGGGGTTCACCTCGCACTACTGGTTCCTCTCGGCGCACGTGCTGTTCGGCTCGATCGCGATGGTCTCCGCGTTGCTCCAGATCTGGCCGTGGTTCCGGGCGAAATACCCGGCGGTGCACCGGAAACTGGGCCGGGTGTACGTCTTCGCCGGGGTGCTCCCGGCCGGAGTGATGGCGCTGACCGTCGGCGCCATGAGCCCGTTCGGCCCCGCGACGCGGGTGGCCAACGTGCTGGCCGGGGTGCTGTGGCTGGCGTGCACGTTCGCCGGCTGGCGCGCCGCGAGGCAACGCCGGTTCGCTGATCACCGCCGCTGGATGATCCGCAGCTTCGCGCTGACCATGTCGATCATCGTCAGCCGGGTGGTCGGGCCGATCACGGTGATCACACTGCAGCCGCAGCTGGAGACGACTTTCGGCGGCAGCGAACTCGCCTTGACCCAATCGGTCGCCGCGATCACGGCCTGGCTGAGCCCGACCCTGGTCATCATCGCGACGCAGTGGTACCTGGATCGCCGCCCGGTTAAGAAGAAGCCAGCGATCGCGCGATGATCGTCCGCTGGACTTCGGAGGCGCCTTCGTAGATCCGCGGCGCGCGGACCTCGCGGTAGAGGTGTTCGAGCAGATGCCCTCGCCGCAGTGCCCGGGCGCCGTGGATCTGCACGGCCGAGTCGACGACGTACTGCGCGGTCTCGGTGGCGAACAGTTTCGCCATCGCGGCGCGGCCCGCGAGATTCCGCTCGCCCGCGTCGTACGCGGCCGCGGCGGCGTAGACGAGCAGGCGTGCGGCCTCGGTGCGGGTCGCCATTTCGGCGAGGGTGTGCGCCACGGTCTGCTGCTTCAGGAGCGGCCCGCCGAACGCCACGCGGGTCTGGGCGTGGGCGACCGCGGCGTCGAGCGCGGCCTGCGCCATCCCGACGGCGAACGCGCCGACACTCGGCCGGAACAGGTCCAGGGTCCGCATCGCGACACCGAAACCTCGGTCCTGCTCGCCGAGCAGTTCGTCCCGTTCCACGCGGACGCCGTCGAAGACCAGGGTGCCGATGGGGTGCGGGCTGACGAGGTCGAGGTGCTCACCCGACAGCCCGGCGCGGTCGGCGGGGACGACGAACGCGGAGACCCCGCGTGAACCCGCTTCCGGGGTGGTGCGGGCGAAAACGCTGTAGAAATCGGCCTCGGGGGCGTTGGAGATCCACATCTTCTCGCCGGTGAGCCGCCAGCCGTCGCCGTCGGGCTCGGCGGCGAGTTCCAGCGCAGCCGCGTCCGACCCCGCGTTCGGTTCGGTGAGCGCGAAAGCGGCGACGGCGTCGCCCGCGGCTACGGCGGGCACCCACTTCGAGACCTGCGAGTCCTGCCCGGACTGCAACACCGGATACGTGCCCAGCCCCTGGAGCGCCAACGCCGTCTCGGCTTCGGTGCTCTGGCTGGCCAGGGATTCCCGCAGGATGCAGAGATCCGTCGCGGCGGCCTCGCGGCTCGGGCTGCCGCCCTCGACGCCGGGGAACAGCCGGGAGAGCAGGCCGAGCGCGCCCATTTCCTTGAGCAGGGGCCGGTTTACCGCGTCTTCGGCGCCGGATTCGGCCAGCGGGCGGAGCTTTTCGGCGCCGAGCCGCCGGACTTCGTCGGCGAAGGCCTTTTGTTCGGGGCTCAGTGCGAAGGCGGTCATCGGTCGCTCCCAGGTCGCCAGCGGGCGTGCGCGGTGCCGGTTTCGCCGGAGCGCAGCAGTTCCAGCCGTGGTTTCGGACCGTCGGTACGGCCGCCCTGCGGCTTCCGGCTGCCCGCCGCGAACTGTTTAGGCCACGGCATCGGATAGCCCTGCTCGGCGGCGGCGTGCAATGTCCACTGTGGATCGTAAAGGTGGGTCCTGCCGAGGGCGCACAGATCCGCGCGGCCCGCCAGGATCAGCGAGTTGACGTCGTCGTAGGAGGAGATCGCGCCGACGGCGATCACCGCGATGCCGTACTCGCGGCCTATCTCGTTGCGGATCCGGTCCGCGTACGGCGTCTGGTAGCTGCGGCCGTACTCGGGTTTCTCCTCGCTGACGACCTGTCCGGTCGACACGTCGATACCGTCGGCCCCGTGCTCGGCGAACGCGCGGGCGATCTCGACGGCGTCGTCGACGTCGATCCCGCCGTCGTACCAGTCGGTCGCGGAGATGCGGACCGTCATCGGCCGCTCCGCCGGCCAGGCCGCGCGGACGGCGTCGAAGACTTCGAGCGGGAAACGCAGCCTGTTCTCCAGTGAGCCGCCGTATTCGTCGGTGCGCCGGTTGGTCAGCGGCGAGAGGAACGACGATAGGAGGTAGCCGTGCGCGCAGTGGAGTTCGAGGAGGTCGAACCCGGCGCGCGCGGCGGCTCGGGCGGACTCCGCGAACTGTTCGCGGATCTCTTGTAGCTCAGTGACCGTGAGCTCGCGCGGGGTCTGGTTCGCTTCGCTGTACGGGATCGCCGACGGCGCGCAGATCTCCCAGTTGCCTTCGGGGAGCGGCTGGTCGATGCCGTCCCACATCAGTTTCGTGGAGCCCTTGCGTCCCGAATGCCCCAGCTGGACACCGATGCGCGCGGGAGTGTGGCCATGGACGAAGTCGGTGACCCGCCTCCACGCCTGTTCTTGTTTCTCGGTGTACAGGCCGCCGCAGCCCGGGGTGATCCGGCCGGTTTCGGAAACGCAGACCATCTCCGTCATCACCAGCCCGGCGCCGCCGAGTGCCTTGCTTCCCAGGTGTACCAGGTGGAAATCGGTCGGGACGCCGTCTTCGGAGGAGTACATGTCCATCGGCGAGACGACGACACGGTTCGGCAGGTCCAGCTTCCCGATGCGGAACGGCTGGAACATCGGAGGCCGCACTTCGGAGTCCAAAGTGGACGCGAACCAGGTGTCCAGTTCGTCGGCGAACTCGGGATCGCGCAGCCGGAGATTGTCGTAGGTGACGCGGCGGCTGCGGGTGAGGATGTTGAACGCGAACTGCGCGGGATCCTGATGGGTGTACTGGCCCAGGTTCTCGAACCACTCCAGGCTCGCCTGCGCGGCTCGCTGGGTCGAGGTGACGACCGGCCTTCGTTCCGCCTCGTAGGCTGCCAAGGCACTGTCCATATCGGACTGTTCGTGCAGGCAGGCGGCGAGCGCGAGCGCGTCCTCCATGGCGAGCTTCGTGCCGGAACCGATGGAGAAATGTGCGGTGTGTGCCGCATCGCCGAGCAGGACGACGTTCTCGTGCCGCCAGGTCGCGCAGCGCACGGTGGCGAACGCGGTCCACTTCGAGTTGTTGGCGAACACCTGATGGCCGCCGAGGACGTCCGCGCACAGCTCGCGGATGACCTCGATCGATTTCTCGTCGCTCTCGCCCGGCGCCAGTGAAGTCGCGGCGATCTCGCCGAACGCGCGCTGCCAGACGTCCTCGTGCAGTTCGAGGATGAACGTGCTCGCGGTGTCGCTGTACGGATAGCCGTGGATCTGCATGATCCCGTGCGGGGTTTCGAGGACGTAGAACTTGAAGGCGTCGAACACGAGATCCGTGCCGAGCCAGATGTACTTGCAGCGCCTGGTCTGGAGGCTCGGCCGGAAACTGCCGGCGAAGGCCGCGCGAGTCGGGGAGTTGACGCCGTCCGCCGCGACGACGAGGTCGTACTCGGCACTGGCTTCGGCCGCGCTCGGCGCCTCGGTGCGGAAACGCACGTCCACGCCGAGCTCCGCGCAGCGTTCCTGGAGGATGCCGAGCAGCCGTTTGCGGCTCATCGCGGCGAACCCGTGCCCGCCGGAGGTGTGCACCGTGCCGCGGAAGTGGACGTCGATGTCGTCCCAGCGCGCGAACTCGCGGCGCATGGCGGCGTGGATCACCGGATCGGCGTGTTCGATCCCGCCGAGCGTCTCGTCGGAGAACACCACCCCGAACCCGAAGGTGTCGTCGGGCGCGTTGCGCTCCCAGACGGTGATCTCGTGCTCGGGATGGAGCTGTTTCGCCAGCGTGGCGAAGTAGAGCCCCGCCGGGCCGCCGCCTAACACCGCGATACGCACGTCGCTCAGGGTATGTCGCGGTATGTACGACCGTCAACGATACGGGATATGGTGACCCGTATGGAGCGCATCAACCCGCCCGAGCTCGGTCGCCCTTCCGGCTTCTCGCACGCCGTCGCCGCGACCGGGAGATTCGTCTTCCTCGCCGGTCAGACGGCATTGGACGAGGAGAACCGCATCGTCGGCGACGGCGTGGTCGAGCAGTTCGAACGCGCGCTGTCCAACCTGCTCACCGCGTTGCGCGCGGCGGGCGGGAAGCCGTCGGACCTGTGCAGCGTGACCATCTACATCGTCGACATGGACGACTACCGCGCCCACGCGCGCGAGATCGGCGCGGTGTGGAAACGGCTGGCCGGGAGCGAGTACCCCGCGATGGCGGGGATCGGCGTCAGCCGGCTTTGGGACGCGGAGGCACTGGTGGAGGTGCAGGGCTTCGCGGTGGTCTAGGGCAGCGTGCGCGAGACGTGCGCGGCCGCGGCCTCACCAAGCCGCGCGTGCAGCGTGAAGAACAGATCCGCCGCCCGGATCCCCGCCCAGCCCGGCGGCAGCAGTTCGGCGGGCAGGCCGGGGTCGAGATAGGGCAGCCGCCGCCAGTCGGTCAGCACGCGGACGTAGTCGGCGAACGCCTCGGTCTCGTCCGTGGTCTTGCGCCGCTGCCACCGCCGGAGCGCGGCCGCGTGCTCGTCGAGGAAGGCGGTGTACAGCGATTCGAGCTGATCGAGGTCCCACCAGTCACGGATCTTCTCCCGCACGTCGCCGAACGCGAGGTGCTCGGCGTGGAAGAGATCGGCGTAGCCCTCGAGTTCGAGCCGCCGGAGCATGTCAGACGTCGCGTCTCGCAGATGCGCGGGCGCGATCCAGACCCCGGACGACGCCGTCCCGAAGCCGAGCCGGGCCAGCTGTGTGCGAAGAACGTGCCTTTTGTGCCGTTCGGCTTCCGGGACGGAGAACACCGCGAGCAGCCAGCCGTCGCCGGGGGTGGCGCGTTCGCGGCGGAAGATCCGCTCGTCGCCCTCGCGCAGGATCGCCAGCGCGGTTTCGGAAAGTTCGTAGCCCGCGGCCCCGTTCCGGCGTACCGCGGAAAGGATCCCGCGCCGTTTCAGCCGGGAGATCGACGACCGGACGGCCGGTTCCTCGACGTCCACGCCGGCCAGCAGGTCGATCAGGGAACGGACGGAGAGCCAGCCGCCCTCGCCTCGGGAATAGAGGCCGTACACGGTCACGATGAGCTGGCGCGGTTGCGCCGTCCGCCCCGCGCCGTCGACTTCGGTTGCCTCCGACACGGCCGTCACCCGGTCACCATAACAACGACGATGTGCTGATGTTTCGGCCGTGACCGAAGCGTTCCGCACTTAGCGTCACGGTATGGACGATCCACTGATCGAAGCCCCCGTCCCGCCGGTGCCCCAGGACGTCGAGCCGGGAGGGGTCCGGTGGCTGCGGGCGAACGTCGCCCGGTTCAGCCGCCCGGAGGACCACACTCGACGGCGGGCACTGGTGCTCGCCGAGCTCGCGCCGATGGGATCCCTGCGGGACAAGGCTTTCGCGCTCGCCACGGAGATGCGGGACGGCCCGGTGGAACGCACCTTGTGGACGGTTCCGGTGGCCGTGCTGGCCGCCGAACTCGGCCTGCCGGACGTTTCCCGCGACGTCGCGACGGTTTCCGGTGCCTACCATCCGCACACGGAGATCGGGGCCGACGCCGAAGAGGCCATGCGGCGGCTGATCGAAACCTGCGGCGAAATCGACGAGCGGACGGCCGCGCGGATCGGGCTCCTCGTGCAGGCCTGTGACGCGACGGCCAAGCTGCTCGGCAAGGCGCTGGCCGCCCACCTGCCCGGTGAGGACGTCGAAGATCTGCTCGACCGGGTCCTGCGTGATGATCCACCGGTCCGGGTCACCCGGCGGTGGGCCGGCGGCGAAGTGGTCGAGGTGGACCTGAGGGAACGTCCGTTCGGAGCAGGGCCCAAGCGGTGCCCCGGGGAAACGCAGGCGCGGCAAGTGGCCGCGGGAATTCTCGACGCCCTCCTGTGCTAAGACTTACCCCGGTCATCTGGAACTGGGGAGTCTTTCGATGCTGTATTTCAATGGTTTCTTCGGCGTTCTCACGCTCGGTCTGTGGATCTTCTGCATCGTCGACGTGATCACCACGGACGAGGGATCGTGCCGCAACATGCCCAAGGGGATGTGGCTGCTGCTGGTGCTGCTCGTCCCGCTGATCGGCTCGATCGTCTGGCTGGTCGCCGGTCGCCCGCAGCATGCCGCCCGCGCCCCGCGCGGCCGCTTCGAGCGTGAGACGCCGGCGTTCCCGGAGTACGACCGGCCGGGCCGCTTCGCCGCGACGAGCGCCGAGGACGACGAAGAATTCCTGCGCAAGTGCCGGGAGCGCGCCGAAGAGCAGCGCCGCAAGGCCCGTGAAGGCTGAGTAGCCTCGGTATCGAAAAGATCGACACTGGAGGAAGAGTTGTCCGAAGCGCTCGACTGGAACAAGAACATCATCAAGGAGTTCCGCGAGAACGAGGGGAAGGTGGGCGGCCCGTTCGAGGGCGGCTCGCTGCTGCTCCTCACCACCACCGGGGCGAAGAGCGGCGAGCCTCGCACGTCGCCGCTCGCGTACGCGGAGGAGGACGGCAAGTACGTCGTCGCCGCGTCGTACGCCGGGGCGGACAAGAACCCGGCCTGGTACCACAACATCCTGGCGAACCCGAAGGTCACCATCGAGGTCGGCACGGAGAAGTTCGACGCGACCGCGACCGTCGTGCTCGAAGACCGCGCCGAGCGTGACCGGCTGTACGCGAAGATGGTCAGCCTGATGCCGGGCTTCGCCGACTACGAGAAGAAGACCGACCGGGTGATCCCGATCGTCACCATCTCGCGCTGACCCACCCCGCATTCAGTCCTCTGGATGCGGTACTTGCACACGCGACTACCGCATCCAGAGGACGAGACGCGGAAGGTCAGCGGGCGCCGGCTTCGACGGCTTCCGGGCGCTTGAGTTCGGCCTCGGCCGCGCGCAGTGCCTTGCGCTCCTGGCGGCGCGCGATCAGCTTCTTGCCGACGAGGATCATCGGCTGCTCGACCCAGCGGTGGATCAGGTCCGCGATCGCGAGCCCGACCGCGAACACGGTCAGCGCGCTGATCATCCGGTGCTGGCCCAGCGGCGGGATCGCCTCGACCACCACGAAGTGCACCGGGCCCTGCAGCAGGTAGAGCGAGTACGACCGCTCGCCGACGAACCGCATCACCTTCGTGGCCAGCAGCCACCGCAGCGGCCCCGGGGCCACGAGCACGACCAGCAACAGCGCGGAGAGAAGGCCGTAGGCGATCAGCAGCCCGAGGTTGCTGCCGGTCTCCCGCCACAGGCTTTCCATGTTGACGTGCAGCACGGCGAACGCGCCGAAAACCGGGATCGCCGCGAGCGGATGGGTCAGCGGTTTGACCACCGCGTAGGACCGGCGGTAGTGCATCGCGACCGCCAGCACGCAGCCGATCAGCAGGATCGCGTAGTGCACGGTCGACTCGTAGATCGGCACGTTCGGCCCGGGGACCCAGCCGCCGGTGACCCCCACCAGCCCGGCCATCACGGCGAACGCGGCGAAGGCCAGCGCGAGCTTGCGCCAGGCCGCGGCCAGCCCGACCGCCCCGGCGACCACCAGCAGGAACGGCCAGACCAGGTAGAACTTCTCCTCGATGCCCAGCGTCCACGAGCCGCTGAAGAAGTTGTCCGCGCCGTTCGGCTTGCTGCCGGGCAGGAACTCGTTGAAGAACGTCAGGTAGTACTTCAGCGCGTGCGGGAACTCGCGGGTGAAGAACTCGCCGCGAAGCCAGACGAACACGATGATCCCGCCGAGGATCACCAGGTACGGCGGCAGGATCCGGAACACACGCCGCAGGTAGAAGGCCGAAAGCGAGATCCGGCCGGTCCGGTCCTGTTCACGCAGCAGCAGCGTCGTGATCAGGAAACCGGACAGCACGAAGAAGATGTAGACACCGACCCAGCCGGACAGCCAGCTCCACTTCGGACCGGCGAAGTGGAAGAGGATCACGATGGTGGCCGCGATCGCGCGCAGGCCGTCGAGCGCGGGGAACCGGCGCATGGCGAGGAACTCGTCATGGTCCAAAGTGCGCACAGTGCCCCCTAATGGCGGTATCGGCCCGGAAGTATACGGGTGCCGTTCACTGCGCCTTCGCCCCGTGTCGAGGCCTGCTACCTGCGATTTTCGGAGATCACCCAGCGTCACGCGCCGGTTCGACGTTATGCGTCAGCCGGAACCGGTTCGCCGGGTCGACGGCCGCCTTGACCTCGGCGAGCCGCCGCAGATCGGCCGGGGAGTACACCTTGGACGCTTCCTCGCCCGCCCCGCTCTCGCCGTAGACGAAGGTCAGCAGTTTGCCGGTCGACCAGGGCTTCAGCGCGTCGAACAGCTTCGCGTGCGCGCTCCGGATCTCGGCGATCGAAGCGTCGTCCACCACGGACAGCGCCCGGACGGTGAAGCTCGCGTCACGGTCCCAGCCGACGCCGGGGTGCTCGGGCGCGTCGGACAGCGCGCCGCCGAGGAGGTCCAGCAGGAGGACGGTCGGCACCGGGGCGTCCGGGCCGGCGTGTTCGAGGATCGCGTCGAGCATCGTGTCGTTGAGTTCGGACACGGTGGCGTTGTCGGCGCGGTAGCCGTGCGGAAAGGGCGGCTCGTTCGCGATCTTGCCCGATTCGGTGAACGGGATCTCGGCGAGCGTGTCACCCAGCAGGGGGGCGGCGGCGCGCAGCGGGGCGACGAGGCGCTCACCCTCGGCGGCGTCGCCGAGATAGGCGACCCGGATCTGCGCGACGTGCTGTCCGCGCAGCGGCTCGGGCACCATCGGCAGATCCGGCATCGGGACCATGCCCAGCGACGACGTCATCTCGCGCGGCATCTCCGCCGCCCAGTCGCGCCAGGCGCGGAGCACCGCGGCCAGCGATCCGGTGCCGAACTGCAGGCTGCCGCCGTACAGCCGGGTGACCGGGACGAGCCGGAACTCCAGCGCGGTGACGATCCCGAAGTTGTCACGCCCGCCGCGCAGCGCCCAGAACAGGTCGCTTTCGGTGTCCGGGGTGGCGCGGCGGAGCTCTCCGCCGGCGGTCACCACCTCGATCGCGGTCACCTGGTCGGCGGCCAGGCCGTACTTGCGGCCGAGCAGGCTGAAGCCACCGCCGAGGGTGTAGCCGACGACGCCGACGCCGGGGAAGGAGCCGCTCAGCGGCGCGAGCCCGTGCTCCGCGGCCGCTTCGATCACCGCACCCCAGCGCACGCCCGCTTCGACCCGTGCGACGCCGTCCTCGATCCGGATCCCGGTCATCCGGTGGGTGGTGACGAGGACGCCGCCCACAAAGGGGACGCCCACGCCGTGCCCCGTCGAGTGGACGGCGATCGGGAGGTCGTGCTCGGCGGCGTGACGGACGGCCTCGACGACGTCGGCGGCCGAAGCGGCGGGCACGATGACGTCGGGACGGCGGGGCACTGCGGTCTGGAAACCGGCGAGTTCGTTGTCGTAATCCGGGTCGCCGGAGCGGAGCATCGTGGTCATGCCACCAGCGTGAGCCCGATTCGGCCAGAAGTCCAAGATCTGGTTTGTCTGGCAACTAGAATCATCGGTTATGGAACTGCGTCAGCTCGAATACTTCGTCGCGGTCGCCGAGGAAGCGAACTTCACCCGCGCCGCCGAGCGGCTGCACGTCGCGCAGCCCGGCGTCAGCGCCCAGATCCGCCGTCTCGAACGCGAACTCGGGCAGCCGTTGCTCGACCGGTCGGCCAGGGCGGTCCGGCTGACCGAGGTCGGCGCCGCCGCACTCCCGCACGCGCGGGCCGCGCTCGCCGCCGTCGCCGGGGTGCGGCAGGCGGTCGACGACCTCACCGGGCTGGTCCGCGGCCAGGTCGCGATGGGCATGGTGTCCTCGCGGGGCCCGGTCAACCTGCCGGATCTGCTCGCGCGCTTCCACGAGCGTCACCCGGCGGTCGACATCACGCTCGCCGAGGCGACCTCCGACATCCTGCTCGCGGGGGTCGCCGACGGCCGGTTCGACGTCGCGCTGATCGGGGTCTCCGGCGAGCCGCCGCCGGGGATCGGCCTGGAGGTCGTCCTCGACGAGCCGCTCGTCGCCGTCTCCGGGCCGGAGGATCCGCTCACCGGGCAGGCCACGATCACGCTGTCAGAGCTGGAAAGCCGGTCCCTGGTGAGCCTGCCGAAGGGCACCGGCATGCGCGCGATCGTCGACGCGGCGTTCCTCGCCGACGGCGCCCAGCCGAGGGTGACGCTGGAGGCGGGGGACCCGAACGTCGTCGCCGAACTGGTCGGGCGCGGGCTCGGCGTCGCCGTGGTGCCGATGTCGCTGGCGACGCACTACACGGACCTGCACGCCATGGAGATCACGCGGCCCGCCGGGCTGCGGGCGAAACTGGCGCTGGCCTGGCGGACGGAGGGGCCGGTCAGCCCCGCCGCCCGCGTGTTCATCAGTCAGGCACGGGCGTTGCTCGGGTTGTGAGTCGCCACAGCGTGGTCACCTCCCTCGCGTCGGCGCGCGGATGCCTCGGCCGGATGTCCTCCCTGCCAAGGACTTCGAGGCCGGACCGCTCGAACGCGGTGAGGAGTTCTCCGCGCGTGCGCAGCCCCAGCAGTTCGGCGAGGTCGGACAGGATCAGCCACGCCTCCCCGCCGGGTTCGAGGTGCCGGGGCAGCCGGTCGAGGAACGCCTTGAGCATCCGGCTTCCCGGGTCGTAGACGGCGCGTTCGAGCGGGGTGTTCGCCCGGGCGGGCAGCCACGGCGGATTGCAGACGATCAGCGGCGCGCGGCCGGGCGGGAACACGTCCGATTGGCGGGTTTCGATTCCGGTGAAACCCAGGCGTTGGAAGTTCTCCCGCGCGCAGGCGAGCGCGCGCGGCTCGTTGTCCGTCGCCACCACGCGCTCGACCCCTCGGTGCGCGAGGACCGCGGCGAGCACGCCGGTGCCCGTGCCGATGTCGAACGCCAGTTCCTTGGCGGGCAAGGGAGTTCTCGCCACCAGATCGACGTACTCGCCGCGGACGGGGGAGAAGACCCCGTGGTGCGGATGGATCTTCGCGCCGAGCGCCGGGATTTCGACGCCCTTCACCCGCCATTCGTGCGCGCCGACGATGCCCAGCAGCTCGCGCAAGGACACCAATGACGCGGTCTCGGAAGGTCCGAAGACCTCGGTGCACGCCTCGCGCACGTCCGGCCCGCGGCGCAACGGCAGGACGTGGCCGGAGTCCAGCGGGACCAGCAGCCTGCCGAGGATCCGCGCCCGGCGCGCGCGATGGTCCCGCTGGACCCGGAAGGGTTTCCCGGCCGCGGTACCGCAGCGCCGGGACATCGCGGCGAGCAGGTTCCGCGCGGCGTGGAAGTCGCCGTGCCAGGCGAGCCCGGTGCCTGCCGCGGCGAGCCGGAACGCCTCGTCGGCGGTGACGCGATCGTCGATCGTTACGACGGTGCGGGGCAGGTTCGTGCCGACGGTGGTCAGCCAGCGCCGACCACCGTCCATTGTGGACTGGGGGTTCATGTTTCCGTTCCTGGATCCGCCCGCGGCGAAGAGACCCCGCGGGCGTGGCTCGTCGGGGGACAAGGTCAGGAACGGCGGTTAGTGGACCACCGCGGCATGAACCGGTGTCGACACGAACCCGAGCCTACCGGAACGCGGCGGCGTGTTCGGCCGCCCAGACCTCGAAGTCCAGCCCCGGCCTGCCGGTGACGTCCTGGACGGTGGAGGTGACCTCCCCCGGTTTCGTCACCAGACCACGGAACCCGCCCAGCATCGTGTCGACGATGAAGTCCGGCATCTTGGTGAGCAACTCGGCGCGTGCCTCGTCGAGGGGGATCTCCTCCCAGCGCGCCGGACGGCCCGCGGCCTCGCCGATGATCCGGACCTGCTCGGCCTGCGTCATCGGACGGGTGCCGGTGAGCACGTACTTCGCCCCCGCGTGGCCGTCGCCGGTCAGCGCTTCGACGGCCACCGCGGCGATGTCCTTCTCGTGGATCAGCGGCATCGACGCCTCGCCGTACGCGCCGCGGACGACGCCGTCCGCGCGGATCGACGGCGCCCAGCCGAGGGTGTTGGCCGCGAAACCGTGCGGCCGCAGGAAAGTCCATTCCAGCCCCGTGGCCTCGATCGCCTCTTCGACGGTGCGATGCCAAGCGCCGATGGCGTTGTCCTGCTCCGTCAGGGAATCGTCGACGGCACCCGAGGACAGGAACACCACGCGCTTCACCCGTTCCCCGAGCAGTGAGACCGTGGGCACCAGCGCCTCGGCGGAACCGGCGAGCATCAGGAACACCGTGTCGACGCCGTCGAGCGCGGGCCTGATCGTTTCCGGGTTCGCCAGGTCACCGCGGAAGCCGTCCGGCGGCGGATTACGGCTCAGCGGCCGGACGGGGACGTCTCGCGCCCGCAATCGGCCGACTACCTGCGAGCCGACGTTGCCCGTCGCGCCGGCGACCAGGATCGGCTTCATGCCGCCACCGCCGAGAAGACCGGGCGGTACCGCTTGACCGACCCGCCCGACATCCCCGGGTAGGTCTGCACCTTCTTCCACGCGTCCGTCGTCCCGATGCCGTCGGCGCCGGGTGCCGCGAGCGCGGCGAGGTGGGCTTCGGCGCTGGTCCATTCGGCGTAGTTCAGCACGCGGGTCCCGTCGGTGCTCAGGTGGAAGAACCCCGAGATCCCGCCTTTGGGACGCGCGGGTTCGGACTCCAGCGCTTCGAAGACGAGGTCGATCCAGTCGCGTTGCCGCCGCTCGTCGGGTCCTTCGAACTCGACCGAGACGATCACGAGGCAGCCTGGCGCTCCTGCGCCGCGGTGGCCGCGGTAGAGGTGGAACACGGGCGCGCCGTCCAGCCCTTGGATGGCGTCTTCGCTGGTCCACTGCTCGTAGGTGAAGGCGCCGTCGTGGTCGATGCCTTCGTACGCGGTGAAGGAAACAAGTCCTTCGTGGCTCTTGAACGCCGCTCGCGCCGCGTCGGCGTCCGGCCATTCGCGCGCCACCACGACCGTCTCCCCGTCCGGTGTCGGCCAATGTCCCTTGTGGATGGTCATTTCGGAGGTCCCCTGTGCTGTCATGGCTCCAGCATGAAACTTAAACAAGGGTTCAAGTCAAGCTAGGATCGTGACCATGTCCGAACTGCCGTCCGAACTCACCATCGGCGAGCTGTCCCGGCGCAGCGGCGTCGCCACCTCCGCGCTGCGCTTCTACGAACGCCAGGGGCTGATCAGCAGCAGGCGGACCAGCGGGAATCAGCGCCGCTACCCGCGCAGCGCGCTTCGTCTCGTCGCGTTCATCCGCGCGTCGCACCACCTCGGCATCCCGCTGGAGGTGATCGGCGGCGTGCTCGATTTCCTGCCGGAGGGCGCCGCGCCGGATCAAGCGTTCTGGCAGCGGGCCTCCCAGTGCTGGAGCGCCGAGCTGAACAAGCGCATCGAGCAGCTGGAATGCATGCGGGACCGGTTCACCGAATGCATCGGCTGCGGCTGCCTGTCCTTCGAGCAGTGCGTGCTGGTGAACCCCGGTGACGTCCTCGCCGCCAAAGGGCCCGGGCCGGCGCGGCTGATCACGGACTGACCGCGGCCAGTTTCCGTTCCAGCAGCCGCCGTTCGGCGCTGTTCTCCGCTCGCGCGATCGCGGCCTCGTAGGCCCTCGCCGATTCTTCCGGCCTGCCGAGGCGGTGCAGCAGATCCGCGCGGATGGCGTGGTACAGGTGGTATTCCTCCAGGTCGAGGCCGTCGATCACGGCGAGCGCCGCTTCGGGCCCGTCCACTTCGGCGACCGCGACGGCCCGGTTGAGCGCGACGATCGGCGTCGGATTCGCCGCCAGCAGCAGGTCGTACAGCTGGACGATCTGCGACCAGTCCGTGCTCGCCGCGTCGGCGGCGTCGCTGTGGACGGCGTTGATCGCCGCCTGGATCTGGTACGGCCCCGGCTGGTTGCGCCGCAGGCAGGCACGGACCAGCGCCTGCCCTTCGGTGATCAGCTCTTGGTCCCACCGCGAGCGGTCCTGCTCCGCCAGCAAGACGACCTCGCCGCCGGTGCCGGTGCGGGCCGCGCGGCGCGACTCGGTGAGCAGCATCAGCGCCAGCAGCCCGGTGGCCTCCGGTTCGTCGGGCATGAGGGCGGTCAGCAGCCTGCCGAGCCGGATCGCTTCCGCGCACAGGTCTTCCCGCACCAGCCGGTCGCCCGACGTGGCCGTGTACCCCTCGTTGAACACGAGGTAGATCACGGCGAGCACCGAACGCAGCCGGTCCGGCAGGTCGGCGTCGTCCGGGACGCGGTACGGGATCTTCGCGGCGCGGATCTTGCCCTTCGCCCGGACCAGCCGCTGCGCCATCGTCGTTTCGGGGACGAAGAACGCGTGCGCGATCTCGCCGGTGGTCAGCCCGCCCAGCAGTTTCAGTGTCAGCGCGACCTGCGCGGTGATGGCCAGCGCGGGGTGGCAGCAGGTGAAGATCAGCCGCAAGCGGTCGTCGCGCACGGGACCCTCCTCCACCGGTTCGTCACTCGCGCTGATCAGCGCGGCCTGGGCGTGCTTGTCGTCGCGCGCGGCTTCCCGGCGCAACCGGTCGATGGCCTTGTTGCGGGCGGTCGTGATGATCCAGCCCGCGGGGCTGGGCGGTGGACCGCTGGACGGCCAGCGGTCCACCGCCTCGGCGAAGGCGTCCTGGACGGCTTCCTCGGCGATGTCGATGCTGCCGAAGACCCGGACCAGCACGGCCACGGCGCGGCCGTACTCCTCGGTGAAGACGCGTCCGATTTCCTCGGTGGTCACACGCACGAAGGACCTTCGTCGCCCTGGAACGGCCGGACCTCGACCGGAAGGTAGGTGATCTCGGTGACCCGCTTGCCCCATTCGAGCGCGGCGTCCAGATCCGGCGCCTCGATGATGGTGAACCCGCCGAGATGTTCCTTGCCCTCGACGTACGGGCCGTCGGTCATCGCGATCTCGCCGTTCTCCTTGGCCCGCAGGACGGTCGCCGTGGTCGGCGGGTGGAGACCACCGGCGAAGACCCAGACACCCGCGGCCTTCATCTCGTCGTCGAGCGCCTGGATCTTGCGCGCGATCGGCTCCAGGAACTCCGGCGGCGGAACGGGACCGTCGGGCTGGTACAGGCTGATCAGGTACTGGGTCATGGCGTCCTCCTGAAGTCGGAGCGGCTTGTCACCACCTACACGAAGAGCCTCCCGCCGATTCGACAGCCGGTGGGAATTATTTTTCGTGCGCACATCGTCGCAGGTCGTGCCGGGATCCCTGGGTGAGACAGGCCGCGATCCGGTGGACCTGCTGGCCGTAGCTTCGCCCCTTCAGCGCCTTCACGGCCCCGTTCCGGCCGACCTCGCACGGGTTGCCTTCGGTGCAGCGCTCGCCGTCACGGTTGTGGGTGTTGTTGATGCCCATGACCGTGTTCCCGTCGCGGGACAGCAGCACGGAACCGGAGTAGCCGGGCCCGCTCACGCAGGTGTCGCTCGGGGTGTAGCGAACCGCGTCGTCCTGCTGGTACTCGGCCTCGCGCAGGTGCGGCACCACCGCCTCGACGGTGCAGCTCGGCCGGCTGCTGGAGTAGGCCATGAGGAGCCGGTCACCGGCGCGCATCGGCTTGGTGGTCAGCCGGAAGACCTTCGCGCCCTCCCTGGCCAGTTGCGCGTAGGTCTTGTCCAGCCGGTACAGCGCGATGTCGGTGCCTGTCATGGTCGCGTAGACCAGCCGGGTGGCGCGGGCGCTGGTCTTCGGATAGCCCTCCCGATCGGCGATGGTGACCGGACGCGGCAGGTCGGCGGGCCGGTCGAGCAGGGCCTTCCCCGGTGCGGGCCGCCCGCTCGGCACACAGTGGCCGTTGGTCAGTGCCAGCGCCGGGTCATCGGGACGCGCGGTGGCGGCGCGCACCACCGCGCCCTTGCAGTCGCCCACCTCGGCCGTGCCCTCCACGTTCGGGACCGGGGTGTCCGGGGGAACGTCGGTGCCGGTCACGATGCCGTTGATCCAAGCGGCGTTCTTCGAGACGTCGGTGTACATGTCGGGGAAGTCGGCGCCCCTGATGCCGGGGCCGATGACCGTTCCGGCCAGCGCCCAGCCGTCGCCCGAGCGGATCAAGGCCGGTCCGCCGGAGTCCGTCGTGCCCGGGCCGACGGGCGGCTCGGCGCGGCCGACGCACAACGGCAGGGTGTGCCCGTCGTCGTCCCAGCACCGGTCGAGCGGCACGACCTCCGTGTTCGCCTCGCGGAGCTTGCTGGGGAAACACTTCGGGTCCTTGAAGTCGTCGCAGCCGGTCGCCGCCGCGCCCCAGCCGAGGATGCGGACCGGGGTGCCGGCGGCGGGAGTGGCCCCGGCGAGCCGGATGGGCTTGGCGCGCACCGGGTTTCGCAGATGCAGGATCGCGATGTCCTCGCCGGCCGGGTCGTACGAGTTGTGGCGCCGGTAGAACTTGTCGACCTCGGTGACCTCACCGCCGGTGGTGGTGTCCAGCGAACCGACGCGGACCTTCCAGCCGCGGGGGACCCCGGCCGTCGAACCGGTCGGGGTGTTGGCGCAATGGCCGGCCGTGACCGCCCACTGGGGCGCGATGAGCACCGCCCCGCACCGGTGTCCGTCCGGGCGGGGTGCGTCGTACTGCAGGGAGACCATGAAGTCGTAGGGCGTGGTGGACTCGGTGCCGCCGATGACGGCCGACGCGGGGGCCGCGGTCGCCGTCATCAAGACCAGCGCGAGCGCGAGGGATCGGATTCGCATACGGATCACGCTGGCCGGTCGGTGTCCGCGGAACTCGATGAGCGCGTAACAGTTCCGTGCGCGGCTTGACTGGTACTGCCAGACCCAGGTTGCACAGACCGTGCCATCTCCTGGGAGAGGCCGGTTTTCTGGACTTGTCACCACGAGTCCACTTAGGAGAAACAGAGATGACGAACTCGCACGCGAACAGGGTCGCCGTCGTCACCGGAGCGTCCAGCGGGATCGGCGAGGCGGCCGCTCGGCGGCTCGCCGCCTCCGGTGCTTCGGTCGCGCTGATCGCCCGCCGGGCCGATCGGCTGGAAACGCTGGCCAAGGAGATCGAGGCCGGCGGCGGTACCGCGCTCGTGCTCGCCGTCGACGTCGCCGACGCCGCGGCGATGCGGGCCGCGGCGGCCGAGGTCGAAGCGAAACTGGGCCGCGCGGACCTCCTGTTCAACAACGCCGGCGTGATGCTGGCCGCGCCGATCGACGAACTCGCCACCGAGGACTGGCAGCGCATGATCGACGTCAACCTGACGGGCCTGATGAACGCGATCGGGGCGTTCGTGCCGCATCTCGTCGCTTCGGCGGCCGAGAAGGGCGTCGCGGACCTGGTGAACACCTCGTCCATCGGCGCGCAGGCCGTCTTCCCGTCCTTCGCCGTGTACGTCGCCTCGAAGGCCTACGTGACGCACCTGTCGAAGAACCTTCGCGCCGACCTCGGGCCGAAGGGCGTTCGGGTCGCGGCGATCGAGCCGGGCCTGGTCGAGACCGAACTGCAGGGGCACGTCACCGACGCCGGCGCTCTGCAGTGGCTGGACGGCGTGCGCGAATCGCTGACCTGGCTGAAGCCAGAGGACATCGCCGAGACCGTGGCGTTCCTGACCTCGCTCCCGGCGCGGGTGAACCTGCAGCAGGTCACCGTGATGCCCACGGCGCAGGTCTGATCACGGGAACAGGATCCGGGCGATCGCGCGGGCGGCCTTGTCCGGATCCTCCTGGAGCTCGGCGCGCAGCGCGCCGGTGAGCCACAGGTTCGCGAAGCCGTGCATCAACGACCACGCGGCGACACCGGCCATCGCGTCTTCGCTGACCGATGCCGCGCCGCTGGTCAGCAGGGCTCCCGCACGGTCACGGGCGGCGGTCAGCGCCGCGTCGTCCTCGCGGTGGAGTTCGGGGCGGAACATCACCTCGAAATGCGCGCGATGCTCGATCGCGAAGCGCACGTACGCCACCCCGACCTCGACGAAATCCCGATCGCTCTCGGCCGCGAGCGCGTCCGCGAGCAGGTCGAACCCCTCGGCCGCCAGCGCGGTCAGCACCCCGGCCTTGTCGCCGAAATGGTGGACCGGCCCGGCGTGCGAGACCCCCGCGCGCCGGGCGAGGTCGCGGAGGCTGATCCCCGCCGGGCCGTGTTCGGTGACGGCCGCGACGGCGGCGTCGAGCACGGCCCGGCGGAGGTCACCGTGGTGATACGGACTCATGCCGATGAATCTAGTCATTGACAAGATGACCCGCAACAGCACATCTTGTCAGTGGAAAGATTTACCTTGGTCGGAAGGCATGGTCATGGATCCCGGTCTCGCACCCGTTCTGATGCTGATCGCCGTCACGGCGACGTTGTTCCTGCTGGGCGTCTTCGGCGTCCAGCGGTTCAAGCCCTGGCCCGTCGCGGTGCGCGGCGGTGTCGCGGCACTGTTCGTCACCACCGGTCTCGCGCACTTCATCGGCATGCGCGAGGAACTCATCGCGATGGTTCCGCCCGTGCTGCCCGCGCCGGGATTGCTGGTGACCGTCACCGGTGTCCTCGAACTCGCGGGC
Organism: Amycolatopsis roodepoortensis; assembly: GCF_014873915.1. GTDB lineage: Bacteria > Actinomycetota > Actinomycetes > Mycobacteriales > Pseudonocardiaceae > Amycolatopsis > Amycolatopsis roodepoortensis. The sequence continues at coordinate 1,327,053 of NZ_JADBEJ010000004.1, read as the reverse complement.
GCCGCGGGCGTTCTGTGGTCGCGGACGGCGCCGTGGGCGTCCGCCGGGCTGACGCTGTTGTTGCTGGGGATGTTTCCGGCGAACGTGTACAAGGCGCTGCACGGACCGGTGACTTCGACGATGGACGAACTGGTGCCGCGGAGCCTGATGCAGGTGGTCTTCCTCGCCGCGACGGTGTCGCTGGTGGTGTATTACGCGCGTACTCCGGACAGACCCTTTGCCCAAAGGAGACCTTAAGTCTTTCCCAAGTTCGGGCCCCGCTCCCGGAAACGGCACTACCCTCTGAGAATGAAGATCTCATTGTGGATCGGATTCTGTGGGCTGTGCATCCTCGCCGGGCACATGCTTCTCGGTGCGGTCGGTGTCGTACTGCTGATGAGCTGTCTTCCGGCGGGGCGCGAACACGAATCCGGTGGCGGAAAAGGGAAAACGTCCGCGCGGCTGGCCTGAACTCAGCCCAGTGCGCTCACGAAGGCGAGCGCGCCGAGAACCGGAACGGCGATCGCCGTGAGCATCATCGTCCGGCGGTTCGGTTTGGGACTTTCCAGTAATGCCCGGATGCCGGCCGGAACCAACGCGACACAAAGTCCGGCGGTGCCGATGATCGACACGAATTCGGTACCTTTCAGAACACCGAGCGGCAGAAGCCCCATCGTCGCCATCCCGATCGACCCGGCGACGCCCAGCACTTTCGCCCGATAGGCGGCGAAAGCGAGCACGTACCAGCCGAACATGATCGTGAACGACAGAAAACTGAACAAATGCAGGTCCTGATACGACTCGCTGACCACGCTCTCGGCGAACCCGGCGCCGCGGCGTTCGGCGAGTCCCAGCGCCGCCTGGTCGATCCCCGCGTGGAAGGTCCGCTCGAAGAGTCCAAAAAGGACGAACAGGCCGCCCCAGGCGGCCAGCGCGGGTTTCGTGCGGCCGATCTTCGTGGCGAGCGCGACGATCGCGGGCCACAGCAGGACGTTGCCCGCCAGGAAACACGTGTACGCGGCGGTCATCAGGGTCGGATGCACGCTCATCGCTTTGAGCTGGCTCGGGAAGAAGAAGTCGAAGGGCGACCTGAGCAGCGTTCCGGTGAGCAGCAGGAGCGGGCCGAGGACCATCGAGACCGCGGCGACGCGGCGGCCGGGGAAGACGTAGTCGGTTTCCATACCCGGTGAGCCTGCCGTGCGCGGTGGTGGCGCGGATCGGATCACGGTCCGGTCTTCGGGCTCAGACCTTGGGTGGATTCTCGTGGGGCGGTCTTTTGCGATGGGCTGTGTCGGTTCTTGGCCGGTGGATCGCTGTGGCCTCGGGGTATCTGGGGCGATCGCTGTCGGGTGGGTGGGTTGTTGCCGGGTTTTGGCGATGCCGGTGGACGGCGGTTCGGTGTTTGGTGAACGGTCGGGGCGTGAATGGCTGTCGCCGGTTTTCGGCTACGTGATGGGTACGGTGACGCGCGGTGTCTGGAGGGCTCGCTGTCGCGTGGGTGGGCTGTCGCCGGTTTTCGGCGAGGCCGGGAGACTGCGGTTCGGTACTTGGTGAACGGTCGGGGGTGTGAACGGTCGTCGCCGGCTTTTGGCTACGTGATGGGTGCGGTGACGTGCTGTGTCTGGAGAGCTTGCTGTGGCGTGGGTGGGTTGTTGCCGGTTTTCGGCGAGGCCGGTGGACCGCCGTTCAGTACTTGGCGAACGGTCGGGTGTGAACGGCTGTCGCCAGTTTTCGGCTACGTGACGGGGCGGCGACGCGCGGTGTCTGGAGGGCTCGCTGTCGCGTGGATGGGCTGTCGCCGGTTTTCGGCAAGGCCGGGTGACTGCGGTTCGGTACCTGGTGGACGATCTGCGCGCGAGCGACCCTCGCCGGTTTTCGGCTACGTGATGGGTGCGGCAACGCGCGGTGTCTGGAGAGCTTGCTGTCGCGTGGGTGGGCTGTCGCCGGTTTTCGGCAAGGCCGGGAGACAGCGGTTCAGTACCTGGCCGACGATCAGCCCTCGCCGCTTTCCAATCGCACGGCGGTAGCCCTCCGGCTGGCGACTTTGCCTCAGGTCGTCGTCGTTTCCGGCACTTCCGCCTAGAACGGCGGCGGTTCATCGGATCCGGGCACCGGCGGTCGGGGTTGGTGAAGCGGGGGTGAAGTACTGGTGTGGCTCTGTCCGGTCGGCGTGGTGATGGTGAGGGTGCCGTCAGAGGCGAGCTGGTAGGTCCAGCCGGGTTCGTCCTTGAGGCGGTGATCTCTTCGGCAGAGGTCGATCAGTTCGTCGGCATTGGTGTGCCCACCGTGTTGCCAGGGCAGCGAATGGTCGATATCGCAGGCCTGGGCCGGACGGTGACAGCCGGGTCTTCGGCATTCCCGGTCCCGGACCCGCACGAACTCGCCAAGGCCCGCGCTGGGGCGGTAGCGGTCGCGACCGAGGTCGAGGACCTGCCCGGACAGCGGGTCGGTGATGATCCGCCGCAACACGGCATCGGGGCCCGTGGCGATGTGCCGGGCCAGCGCGGCGGGGACGGTGCCGTGTCCAGCCAGCTCCGCCGGGTCGTTGTTGAGGCCGAGATAGGTGAACAGGTCCATGTACAGGAACACTTCGGTGCGTTCGCTGGTGCCGCCTTGGCCGCCGAGCAGGAGGTCGAGGGCGACGTCGGCGCGGAGTTGGTCAAGGGTGCGGGATTCGTCCTTGGTGTTGAGCGCCCGCGCCGCGCGGTCGATCCGCTGGTAGGCGGCCGCCGCCTTCTCGACTGGGGCGTCCTCGACCTCGATCGACGCGACCCCGGTCTCACCGTGGCGGAGGGTGAGGCGACGGCCTTCGCGATGCTGCTGGGCGCGTTTGCCGGCGCCGTCGGGATCGATGGTGTTCGCCGCGTGGTTGGCGGCCTTCCGGATCTGCTCGGGGTTCTTGTCCGCGATCCGGTCTTCCAGTAGCGCGTCGACGGCACGGGCGTCGTCATCGGACAGCCAGGCCGTGGCGGTGGCGACTTTCATCGCACCGAACCCACTGAGCCTCCCTTGGTCCATAAGGGACAGAGTGCGGGGAAGGCGGGTGATCACCGCGTCGGCGGTGGCGACCAGCGCTCCGGCGTGATTGTCCGTGACAGACAACGCGAAGGCCACCTCCTGCGTGACACTGCGGGCGCCGTCACGGTGCCGGTTCAGCTGGGCCAGCGCCCGGAACCGAACCGCCTCCAGCCGTGCGATCCAGGCCGACGCGGCCTGTGCGAGCGCGACGGAATCCTTGTCGTCCAACAAATCGACGGCAGCGTTCACCGCCGCCAGCAGCTCGGTGCCGGTGAGGTTTTCGAGAAGCGCCACAGGCGCGGAATGTGTGTCCACCCGACGAACATACGACCTGCCACCGACAATAAATCGCCGCTGTCCGGTCCGGCTAAAACCGGACAGCGGCGTTCCCGCTCAGTTCGTATCGAGCGCGACAGCGATATCCCCGACAGGCAAAGGGAAATCGCCGATCTTCGTCGCCGCGCCGGTCAGTAGATCGACCGAATGGAACGTCGACGGCCCGGCGGCAGGATTGAGTACGGCGAACGCGCTCACCGAAGTCGTCTTGCCGTTGGTCAGGTCGCTGTAGATGTCGAAACCCGCGATCGGCCCGGTGTCGACGCCGAGCGCGCCGGTCGGGCTGAGGAACCCGGCGTTGGCGGGCGCCTGAACGAGCACCTGGTCGGTCACCGTGCCGATGTCGAACAGCGTGGTCGCGGTGTCGGGGTTGAGGTCGTTGTTCGTGTAGGCGGCGGCCGTGACGCCTCTGGTCGGCCCGCCCGCCGGCGGAGTGGTGAGAACGGTGTCCTCGACCGTGACGTGGTCGGCGAGGTTGTGCCGCAGGTTCTGGCCGTAGTCGCTGATCACCCGCAGCCGGTCGGCGGCCGGGTTGAAGTCGACGCCGAAGTTCGTGCCGTACAACGGAACGCTCAGTTGCGAGACCTTCGTGACGACGACGTCGGGGGCCGCGGGCGGGAATTTGATCGTGTAGATACAGCCTTTCTCGCCAACGCCGTACAGCAAACCGTTCTGTACCCGGAAATCGATCCCGATCAGCCGGGTCTCCCCGCAGGTGAGCCCCTGTACGAGCCGCACCCAGTCGAGGACCTGGGGCTGGGCGGTCCAGTAGGTGGCCATCAGCTTGCCGTCCGACGAGATCGCGAACGCCCGCAGCCCGGCAGGCTGCGCCGAGACGGCGGTCGCGGTCCCGACGACCAGCGTCGCTGTGACGGCCACCGTGGTCATGACCTTCTTGAGTCGTGCCCTCATCCGTACTCCCCTCAGCGGAAACTGTGCGAGCACAAGCTATTCGGCGGCACTGGACGGGCATTGGACGTCGATTGGATCCGGCGTCCGGCGGCTTGCGGGCGCGAAGGACCGGCGGAACAGTGGAACGATGAGAGTCAAGAATGTCCTTGCCTGCTCGATGATCCTTTGCTCCGGTTTCACGATCACCGCGCCCGCTGAAGCAACTCCGGAATGCGCTACCGGTGTCAAGGTCATCAAGCCGGTGGTGCTCGAAGACCCGGGCAGATGGACCTACACGTTCGACCTTTCGTGGTGCGCGGACGGCGGGACGATCCGCTGGGCCGAGCCGTCGGTGACGGCGCGGGTGCACAGTCCGGCCTGTCGCTGGGCCGGCCGGATCGAGGAGTCGCTGACGAAAACACCGGACAGCGAGGCGTGGAGCGCGTTCGACATGAGCGAGTTCTCCTGCCAGGACGGCGCGGGTAAGGAACACGGCGTCAACCCGTGGGTCGTCGTCAACTTCCACCCGACGGGCGCGTACGACACCAGCAGCGACATTGCGGCTTAAGCCCGCAGGATCGCTTCGATCGCGGCCGCCGCCTGTTTCCGCAACGCGCCATACCCCGCCCGCTCGGCGAGAGCGAGCGCCCGGCGGGCCTGCCCGAGGTCGCCGGTCGCGGTGGCGAGCCCGATGAGCGCGTCGATCTCGGGGTACCGATCGCCGCTCTCCCGCAGCAGGGCCAGCGCCTGCCGATACCGGCGGACGGCGTCCTGCCGATGCCCCACGCGCTGATGCACGCCCGCGAGCGCGACGAGCGCCTCGCCCTCACCGCGCGGTTCACCGGTCTCCCGTGCGAGCCGCAGCCCTTCGCGCGCGTGATCGAGCGCGTCGGTGAGACGGCCGAGATCGCAGTACACCGAGGCGAGCCTGCCGAGGGTTTCCGCTTCCCCGGCACGGTTCCCAGCCTCACGATGCAGCGCGAGGGCCTTGGCGAGCAGGCCGGCCGCTTCGCTGACCCGGCCGCGGGCGTGCTGCACCTGCCCGAGGTTGGACAGGTTGATCGCCTCCCCGTAACGCGAGCCGATCCCGCGATACCGGCGCAGCGCACGGACGTAGTGCCCGGCCGCCCCGGCAAGATCCCCCATCTCCCAGTGGACGAGCCCCAGATTGCCCAGCGCGACGGCTTCCCCGGCGGGGCTTCCGGCGCGTCTGCTCAGCTCCAGACCCCGGGAGAACCGCACCGCCGCGGCAGGAAGCCGTCCCGACTGCCAGTACACGCAACCGAGGTTGCCCAGCACCGCGGCCTGCGCCTCCACCCACCCGGCCCGCCGGGCGAGCATGAGCGCCCCGGTGTGGTGCCGGACGGCCTCCCGGTACCGACCTTGGCGGAAACCCAGGTCCGCCAGGCTGAATCGGGCGGACACGCGGGCTCGGAGATCACCGTCCTCCTCAGCGGCGGCCAGCGCGGCCCCGGCGGCCGCCCGCCACTCCACCTGGCGTGATGACAGCCAGAAGTAGCCACGCAGCGAGTCGGCCAGCAGCCAGGCCACCGGACCCGGCGCATCCTCGACGACGGCGACGAGGTTGCCCAGTTCGGTCTCCAGCCACTCCGCCGCGTTCTCCTTGGCCGCGGCGGGAACCGGCCCGTCCGGTACCGAAAGCGGCATACGGAACATGTGCGGGTAAACGATTTTCGCCGCTTGGTCGGCTCCGCGCAGATACCACTCGTGCAGGCGGCGCCGGGCGGATCCGGTCTCCGCCGGGGATTCCCGCAGGCGGTCGGCGGCGTAGCGGCGAAGCAGGTCATGGAAGTGGTAGCGGCCGGGCGCGTGCTGTTCGACGAGATGCGCGCTCGCGAGCGTGTCCAGCATCGGCCCCGCCCGCTCCTCGCCGGTCAGGATCTCGACCGCTTCGACGCCGATGTCGTTGCCCGGCACCAGGCTCAGCAGCCGGAACAGCCGTCGCGTTTCGGCGGGAAGGGCCGCGTAGGACAGGTCGAAGGCGGTCCGGACGGCGATCTGCTCGTCGCCCGGCACGGTCAGCGCGCCGAGCAGATTGCCCTTGCGCAGCGCGATGACGTAGTCCTCGATGCCACCTTCGGCGAGGTTGGCCGCGGCGATCCTCAGCGCCAGTGGCAGATACGCGCACAGACCGGCCACTTCGGCGGCCGCTTCGCGCTCGGCCCGGACCCATTCGGGGCCGAGCACCCGCGCGAGCAGGTCCAGCGCCTCGCCGGGTTCGAGCATGCCCAGCGTGAGCCGCCGGGCGCCGTGGAGGGCGACCAGCCCGGCCATCCGGTCCCTCGCGGTGACCAGCACCAGGCATCCCGGCCCGGCGGGCAGCAGCGGCCGGACCTGATCGACGTCGACGGCGTTGTCCAGCACCACCAACGCTTTCCGGTCGGTCATCAGCGTCCGGTACAGCGCGGACGCGGTCTCCGTGTCCGCGGGCAGGCGTTCGGCGGGGACGTCCAGCGCGGCCAGGAACCGGGTGAGTACTTCGAGCGCCGTAGCGGGCGCGCCGGCGGAATGGCCGCGCAGGTTCGCGTAGAACTGCCCGTCGGGGAACCGGTCCTTCACGCGGTGGCCCCAGTGCACGGCCAACGCGGTCTTCCCGGCGCCCGCCGGTCCGGTGACGGCCACGAGCGCCACCGCGCCGCCGCTGCTTCCGGTGCGGGGCACCAGTTGATCCAAAATGGACAGTTCGGCCGCCCGGCCGGTGAACCCGGACGGTTCGGCGGGCAACTGCCGGGGGACCCGTGCGGTGGAACGCGGCGCCGGGAGCGGTTCCCCGTCTTCGAGCAGCGCGGCGTGCGCCGCGGCGAGTTCCGGACCGGGTTCGACGCCCAGCTCCTCGACGAGCCGCTGCCGAACCTCCTGGTAGAGCCGGAAAGCCGTCGCCCGCTGACCAGCGCCGTGATAGGCGCGGATCAACCGGGCCTGCGCGGGCTCGTCGAGCGGCTGATCCGCCGCGGCTTCGGCCAATTCGGCCAGTACCTCGTCGGCGGCGCCGATCGCCAGCATCGCGTCGCCGTAGCGGGCGAGCAGCGCACGACGTTCCGCCTGCAACGCCAAGACTTTCGGATGTGTCGCGAGCGAAGGGATATCCGCCAGCGGCCGGCCACGCCACCAGCGCAGGGCCTCGCCGAACAGCGCCGCGGCACGGCCGGTCTCGCCGTCGCGCAGGGCGTCGTTCGCCTCGGTGACGAGCCCGCGGACGTGGGGCAGGTCGATCTCGACGGCGTCCCAGCGCACCGCGTAGCCGCCGCCGGCGTGTGGCAGGATCTCGCTCCCGGACCGCGCCGGACGGTCGGGTTCCAGCAGCCGCCGCAGATGTTTGACGTGCGTCTGGAGGACGTTCACCGCGCTGCGCGGCGGCCGCCCGCCCCACAGCGCGTCGACCAGTTCCTGCTTGGACATCGCCTCGCCGCCGGCGAGCACGAGCAGACCCAGGACGGCACGGCGACCCGGTGGGCCCAGCTCGATTTCCGTCCCGGCCAGCCAGACGCGCAGCGAGCCCAGTACCTGGATCCGCACAGCCACCGGCAGGAACGTAGCGAGCGGTTCCGCGCCGCACAAGGACGAACGGCGGAAAGAACCCCGCTGCGCCAGCCTTTGGGGCCGCTCAGGCTAATGTGCGGCCGGCGCGAGGTCGTGACCGTTCCAGGTGAACCGGGCCGTGGTGACCGCGTCGTCGCCGTCGCCGCCGGTGATGAGCTGGTGGATCCCGACGCCGCCGAGTTCGGCGTAGGTGCACCATTCGTGGTCCGACGTCAGCATCAGGTCGAGGTCGAGTTCGGACAGCAGGCCGAACACCTGCCCCCGGTTGGTCGTGTCGACGCCGACGAACACCTCGTCGAGCAGGATCACCCTCGGCGCCTCGGGCGCGGCCTGGTAGTGCGCGGCGACGGCGGCGAACAGCGGCAGATGCAGCGCGATCGCCTTCTCCCCACCGGAAAGCGCGCCGTGCAGTTTCTTGGTCAGCAGCTGCCAGCCCGCCCCGTTCGCGCGGTCCACCTTGACCACGAACCGGTGCCAGGACGTGTAGTCGAAGACCTGCGCGAGCTGCTGTTCCCAGCTGGTCGCCGTGTCGTCCGCCTTCGCCTGCTCGACGCGTTCCCGGAAGAACTTGTGCAGGGACCCGCGATCCTCGGCGGTCAGCTGGTCCGGATCCTTCAGCAGCAGATCCCGCGCGGTCTTGGTGCCCGGCGGCAGATCAGGGGAGACCTGCCAGACCAGCCGGACGGCCACCCTCGACGCGGTCCGCACGCGTTCCAGCCGCGCGTTCATCCCGTCGACGAGATCGTTGGCCTGCCGGATACGGGCCGCGAGATGGCGGCGGGTGTCGCCGGTCAGCGTCTTGTCGAACAGGTCGCTTTCCCGGTCGGTGATCTCGTGCCTGCTCTGTTCCGCCTCCGCGTAAAGGATCTTCAGCAGCTCGGCCGCGCCGACCCGCAGCCCGTCGACGACGGCGGTGAAGATCTGGACGTCCTCGTCGGTCTCCAGGTCGAGTTCCGCCCGCGAACTGAGCGTGTTCCGGCAGGTGTGCACGGCTTCGGAGAGCCGGTGCAGCGCCTCGCCGAGGTTGCTCGGCGCGTGCGGCACCGACGGCCAAGCCGCGGCGACCAGCCGGGCTGTTTCGAGCGCCGACCGCACCCCTTCGGAGGCGGACAGGGTGGCCTGGAACTTCGGCAGGTCCTCGATCCCGCCGTCGGCGGGGAAGACGCCGGTCGCGAGCTTCCGGAACCGGAGCGCGGCCGCGTCCTGCTTCTTGGCGGCGTCCTCGCGGGCCCGCGCGTCGGTCGTGCGGCGGACGCCGAGCGCGCCCAGCGACACCGCGAGCTCCTTGGCGTCGGCGTTCGCGGCGCGGAGTTCGGCCGAGAGCTCCCGCAGTTTCGTGCGCAGCCCGTCGATTTCGGCGAGCACCTCGCGCTGGCCGCTGCCCGCGGTCCCTTCGATCGCTTCGAGCATCGCCGTGAGCTTGACGCGTTCGGCCTCCGCTTCGGCAGCCTCGTCCTCACGCCGGGCCGCGTTCGCCTCCGACCGGTTCGCCTGCTCGGCGCACAGCTCGGCCCGCTGGTTCGCGGTGAGCAGGTTCCCGTGCTCGTACAACCAGTTCTCGCCCTGGTCGGAGTAGGTCCGCAGGGCCGTGGCGAGCGCGGCCAGCGGCGCGCGTTCGGTCGGCAGTCCGCTCTCGGAAGCCTGGGCGGTCAGCTCGTGCAGCGCGGTCTTGGCCTCGATCTCCAGCGCGGAGACGGCGGACTCCAGATGCCGGACGGCGGCGTCGGCGGCGGTCAGCTCGGCCTCGGCCGCGGTCAGTTCTCCCGTCGCGGCAAGGAGATCTTCGTGGCTGGGGCGGGCGGCGCGTTCGATCTTGATCAGCTCGCGCCTGCCGCGCAGCGCGGCCATCTCACCCTCCAGCTCGGCGATGGTCTTCTCGCCAAGGGAGATCTTGTCCCGCAGTTCGGCGATCCGGCGCTCCCGCGCGCGGAGGCGGGCAGAGGCGCCGATGTACGCCGGAGCGTCCTTCGTCCAGCTGCCCGACAGGCCACCCATCCGCCATGCGCCGTCGGCGCCGATGGCGGCGGGTCCGGCGGGGAGCGTGTCGTCGAAGGCGATCACTTCCAGGATCCGGCGGATCTTCGCCGGGGAAAGCTCCGCGTCGAGTTCCGGGACGAGGACGTCGGCGAGCGAGCGGCCGGTGGCCACCGGCAGCGTCCCGGTTTCGGCGAGCACGTCGTGTCCGTCGACGACGCCGTGGGAGTTCACCCAGGCGTCCAGCAGACCGGCGCCTTCGAGCGCGGCCTCGATCCCCGCCTGGGCGCTTTCCGGGACGGAGCCCGCGAAATCGACCAGCCGCCACAGCGGCGCGCCGCTCATTTCGGCCCGGTCCGTCGTGCGAGTACGCGGCGGCTCGGGCGCGAGGACGTCCTCCGTTTCGAGCACGCCGGCCTCGACGAGCAATTCGTCGTGCTCGGCGCGTGCGGCGGCCAGCGCGACACCGGTCGCCGCCTCCCGCCGGATGATGTCTTCAAGCACGGTCTCGGCGACGGCGCCAAGCCTGCCCAGCAGGGAGACCTCCGCCTCGGCGTCCCGGACGACCGCCTCCACGTCGGGGAATCGCAGCTCGCGGCAGCCGATCGCCCATTCGGCCAGCCGGGTGCGCAGATCGCTCAGCGCGAGCTCCCGCGTCGCCGTCGTGAGGTCCACTCGTTCCTGCGCGGCCGAGAAATCCGACCGCGCCCGGTCGAGATCCGCCTCGGCCTGATGACGCCGACCGACCGCGCGTTCATGCTTGTCCAGCGCCCGGCCGAGCGTCTCGACCTGTTCGCGCTTGCCGCGCACGGCGGCCTGCAGCAACGGACGGAGCCGGGACGGCTCACCCAGTCCGGCGACGAGTTCGTCGTGCACCCCGGCAAGGTTCGCGCGGGTCGCGGCGGCACGGACCTCGGTCTCCAGCGAGCGCACGAGGTCGGCTTGCCGTTTCGCGGCCTGCTTCGCCGTCCGCGAGCGCTCCTCGTCGGCGTCCGCCTCGGCGCGGAGCCGATCCGCGTCCGCACGCAGCGCCTCGGCCTTTTCGCGCGTGGACAGGGCCCGTTGCCGCAGCTTGTCGAGCTCCTGGCCCTTGCGGTACGACTCGGATTCGGTCAGCCCGGACAGGCGGGCTTCGGTCTCCTCGACGTCCTTTTCGAGCTTCGCCGCCAGTTCCTCGGCGGCTTCTTTCTTCGCGGCGACCTCGTCGTACTCCTCGGCGGAACGGCGGGCGGCCGCGGCGAGTTCGTCGAGTTCGGTGGTCGCGGTGATGAGGTTCGCGGCGCCCGCGCGCAGCACACGCTGGGCGTAGGTCTTCTGCCGTGCGGCGAGCGCGCGGGTCGCGTCGACCTCGGTCTCCAGCGAGCCCAGCCGTTCGCGTTGCGCGTCGAGCCGCTCGAATCCCTCGGCGAGGTCCGCGATCTCCTGCTGCCCCAACGGCGGAAGCGCGCGCGAGAGCAGATTGGACAGCAGGCTCGGGTCGAGCCGCTGCGAGAGTTTGGGCATCCGCAGCTGGAGCAGCGCGGTGATCAGCGCGTCGTAGCGCTGTTCGCTCAAGGTGGGGAACAGTTTCGCGCGGATCGCCGCGCGGTACTCGGCCGCGCCGTCGTGCACGGTCCCGTGTTCGCCGAGGGCTTCCTCCAGCGCGTTCTTGGTCAGCGGCTGGCCCGCTTCGTTGACCAGCGGTAAGCCGTCGCCCACCCGCAGATCGGTGGTGAAGAAGTCGGCGTGCACCGTGCTGGTGTGCGTGCTGGCCTGAAGCCGCGCGCCGCAGGTGAACCACTTCTCGCCGGCCATGCCGAATTCGAGCCACACGTACCCGACGCGCGTGGCGCCGGAAGCGCCTTCGCCCATCAGGTTCCAGTGCATGCTGCGTTCGCTGGTGCCGAAGGTCGACAACCGGTTGGCGCGCAGGCTCGCGTCGAACAGGAACGGCAGCAGCAGCTCCAGCGCCTTCGACTTCCCGCTCCCGTTGGGGCCGCGCAGCAGCAGGCGCCCGTCGTGGAACTCGAAGATCTCGTCGTAGTAGCGCCAGATGTTGAGAATGCCCGCACGGGAGGGGATCCACCTCGTCACGGTCACGGCGCCTCCTCGGTGCGGTCGGTGTACCTCGCGGCGGCCGGGAGCGGCCGGACGAGTTCGGCTTCGGTGCGGACCAGGCCGAAACCGGTCAGCACGGCGAGCGCGTCGACGGTCAGCCGCCGCACCCCGTCCCTGCCCCGGTACGTCTTGGCCCAGCGCGGGAAGCGTTTCAGCAGTTTGGCGGTGGCCTTCTGCAGGTAATCGATGGTCCGCGGCTCGTCCAGCGCGTCGAGCAGCAGGAGCGCGGCGACCTTGGCGTTGCTTCCGTCGTCCGGGAACCGCTCGTCGGTGGCCAGCCCGTCGACGTCGACGAGCAGCACGCCCTCCGCGCGTTCTTCGAGGACGAAACCGCCCTGCTCCGCGGCTCGCCGCAGCAGCTGGCGCCCGGTCGGCGTGCCGAGGTACGCGCGCTCTTCCGCGGTCAGTTCGGCGAAGTACAGCACCGGGTCGTCGACGAGACGGCGGAAGACCGTGTGCCGCAGCCACAGGTTCCGCTGGACGTCCGACGCGCTCGGCGTGTCCTCGTGGCGGCCGGACGAGAGGCCGTAGCGCTGCTCGTGCGACACCGCCTCCAGCAGTTCCTCGAACCGAAGCGCGACGTCGTCGGCGGGCACCTGCAGCTGCGACGGTCCGACCGGTGCGGCGAGCAGCCGCAGCAACAGGGTCGCGTCCACCCGGAACAGCACCTTCGCCGCGGGATCGTCCACAAAGGACTCAGGATCGCCGTCGGCGGTTTCGAGCACGCCGTAGGACTCCAGCAGCTTGAGGACGTCCACGAACGCCAGACGCTCCGCCCTGGTGGCGACGTCGAAGGTGGTGACGAGGTCGTCGGCGGCGCTCGCCTGCGCGACGCGGCCGGCGAGCAGGCCGATGGTGGTCACCGGCACGGTCAGCAGTTCGGCGGCCACCACGCACAGCAGGACGTAGCGGCGGCGGTCGAACGCGGCACGCCCGGAGCGCAGCCGCCGCGCCGGGCGCGTGGGATCGGTGGCCGCGCGGACCTTGACCAGCCGGGCGTAGCCGAGCCGCGGTTCGACCGTGAGCGTCCAGCCGCAGTAGTAGTCGAACCACTGCCGGATGGGCTCGCGGCGGCGGCGGATGAGGTCGAAGGTCTCGGGGGAACCGCGTTCGCCGATCAGCGGGGTGGCCAGCAGGGCCCGGATCCCGCGCGCGACCTCTTCGCGTTCCGCGATGACCAGTTGGTTGGTGAGGCTCACGCACCGCCTCCGGCCGTACTGATCTCGATTTCGAAGTCGGGGCCCCGGAAGACACCGCTCGTGGTGGTCAGGCGGGCGACCGCGCCGTTCTGCGGCGGCCGCAGGACGATCTCGATCTGGCCGTCCGACGTCGTGCTCCGCCGGGTGCCGTCCGCGCCGACGGCACTGCCCAGCGCCTGCCCCAGCAGGTCGAGCAGCCGCTCGAAAACGCTGTGGTCGAGCTTCTCGAACGCCGAAAGCCGCACGACGCCGCCGGTGTCGAGCATGTTCCACGCCGCTTCGAGTTCCGCGCGTTCCTGCAGTGCCTTTTCGGCTCTCGCGGCTCTGATCGCGCTGACGTCGCGGATCCGGCCTGTCCTGGTGAAGCGCTCGGTACGGCCCGCGGAGCGAAGCAGTTCGGACACCTCGACCGGCGGCGCGTCGAGCCACGACGCCGTCGTGCTGACCACTTCCGGGTCCGCGTGGGCGAGGTGCGCGTGCCGCGCGGAGCTCAGCCCGAACATCGTGGACCACAGGCGATGCAGGTCTTCCTGCGCCGGGACGACGGTGAACCATCGCGCCAGCTCGCGGAAATCGGCGACCGCGCTGCTCGCGCGCCGCCGCGATTCGGTGATCCGGTCCAGTACCTGAAGAAGCGTGATGATCGCGCGCCGCGCGAGGTTGTGGAGGTCCTCGACCCGCGGCGTCGCCCCGTCTTCGGGCAGGAACCACGCGCGGAGGCCGTCCCAGCGCGCCTTGTGGACGTCGAGCCAGCGCGGGTCGGGGTTCGGCAGTGACGCCCCGTTGAGCGCCCGCCGATGCACGCGCTCAACGCCGTGATCGTCGATCTCCTTGATGCGGGTGGCGATCGTGTGCGTGTGATGTTCCAGGTCGTTCAGGAACTCCTGCAGATACGTGACCGTGGCCGCCTTGACCTCGTGGAACGTCGCGCGGTCGGCTTCGGCGTGAAGGAGGCGCTGGAGGTCGCCGTTGAAGCGCTTGGTGTTGTCGCGGAACGCTTCGAGGTGGCTCTCGACTTCGGTGAGCGTGCTGAACACGCGCCGGTCCGTGCCGTCTTCGAGCTGCTTCACGAGCTCGCCGAGCCGCTCACCCAGCGCCTCGAGCGTCGCCGTCTGGAGCGCCCCGGACGCGTTGAGCACCTCGTTCGCGCGGACAACCCCCGCGTACGCCGCTTCGCCCTGCCGGCTCAGCGAGTACTGGAGATTGCGGCGCTCGTACTCGGACGCCGTCCGGTAGTCGCCCGCGTGACTCTGGACGACGTCGACGTGGCCTTGTTCGCGCAGCTGGTCCAGCGCTTTGACGAGGTCTTCGTCTGCCAGCGTCTCCAGCCAGCCGACACCACGCAGTCTCGTGCGGACGTCGTCGATCCCGAGCGCCGTCTCCAGCCGCTCGTTCGCCTCGCCGAAGGCGTGCAGGATCGCCAGGGGGAGCCCGGATCTGCTGCCGTCGGTGAAACGGAACATCTCGGGCGGAACACGGATCGGATCCATGCGTCCTCCGGCGGCTGGTGCGTGGAGCTACACGTTAGGGGGTCACCCAGACGAGTCCGAACGGACCGTCTTTTTCACGCAGCGTGCTCACGTTCTGAACATCTCCAGGCGCACAGTCGTCCCCTCGACGGTGACCTTGCGGTAGACGTGACGCCCTTCGACGACCCGGTCGTCGTTCATCACCTCGGGCGCGAAGCCCGACGCTTCGAGCAGCTTGGGCACGTCCTCGGCCGGAAGGGTGAGGACGACGACGTAGCGTGAGTCGATGCCCCGGTCGTGCTGCGTCTCCAGCACCTTGCCGCTGGCAGGCATTGAGATCCCGCCGAACCGGAAGGCGTCCTCGGGCGTCGGGCTTGGCGGGGCCGTCGCACAGCTGGCCAGGAGGAGGACGAGGACCGCGAGCAGGGTTTTCACCTACCGTGAGACGCACGGTGGACGTAAGCGTTCCGTCACACTCGGACGGGGATGACAGGGACGGTGCGACACGTTGTACTGGGTGTCAACGACCGAAGGAGATCCACAGTGACGGAAAAGGCTGTTCTCGCGGGCGGCTGCTTCTGGGGTATGCAGGACCTGTTCCGCCGGCACCCCGGGGTCGTCTCCACCAGGGTCGGCTACACCGGCGGCGACGTGCCGAACGCGACCTACCGCAACCACGGCTCGCACGCCGAAGGCATCGAGATCGTCTTCGACCCGGCCCAGCTGTCGTATCGGCAGATCCTGGAGTTCTTCTTCCAGATCCACGACCCGACGACCCGTAACCGCCAGGGCAACGACATCGGCACGAGCTACCGGTCCGCGATCTTCTACACCGACGACAAGCAGAAGCAGGTCGCCGAGCAGACGATCGCGGACGTCGACGCCTCCGGCAAGTGGCCGGGCAAGGTGGTCACCGAAGTGACCCAGGCCGGCGACTTCTGGGAGGCCGAACCCGAGCATCAGGACTACCTGGAGCGCATCCCGAACGGCTACACCTGCCACTACGTGCGGCCGGAATGGCAGCTCGGCGAGCGCTGATCGTCGCGCTGCACGTCTCTTCGGTGCATGCGTACGAGGGCCGTCCCTCCTCGGGGCCGCGCCCTGATCCGTCCCCGGTCTCGCGCGACCACGTCGAGGTGCGCGCGGGACTGGGGCTGGTCGGGGACCGGTACTTCAACCACCCCGCGCATCGCTCGGCCGCGGTCACGCTCTTCTCTGCGTCCGTGCCTGGTGATCCGCTGCTGGCCCGGCGGAACATCGTGCTCTCGGGCTTCGACGTGGACGCTCTGCCGCGGGGTTCGGTGGTGACTCTGGACTCGGGCGATGGTCCCGTTCGCTTCGAGGTGCACCGGCCCGCGAACCCGTGCGCTTGGATGGACGTCGTCTACCCTCCGGGCACTTTCCGTGCTTTGCGGGGCCGTGGCGGGAAGCGGTGCGTGCCGCTGGACGACGGCGTGCTTCGGTTAGGCCCTGTAGAGATCTCTTAGTCCCGCTTTGATCTGTTCCGGCGTCATGCTTTGCCGCTGGTAGACGTACTGCGCCGCCGCCAGTGGTGCGAGCAGCGCGTCGGCCCGGAAGTGTGCGTCCGCTTCCGGCTCGATCTCGGTCAGTAGCGCGACCAGGTGACCGTGGTGCAGCCGGTACGCGCCGGTCACGAACCGGGCCATCGGCGTCTCGGTCTCCGCGACCATCAGCAGTTCACCGTGGGTCTCGAGCCTGTCGACGTACTTTTCGAGAAACGCCCTGAGCCTCTGGGCCGCCGGCGCTCCGGGCCCCAGTGGCGGTGGCCCGCTGATGAACGCCTCCTGGAACTCGCGCTCGTTCTCGTCGAGCAGCGCCTGCGCCAACGCGCCCTTGTCCGGGAAGCGCCGATACACGGTCCCGATCCCGACGCCCGCCTCCGCCGCGACCTCGTCCAACGCGAGCCCGTCGATCCCTTTGGCCGCAACGAGCTTGGCAGCCGCGCGGACGATCTTCTGCCGGTTGCGAGCCGCGTCCGCCCGCTCTACCGGCCCGGATCCTGCGATGGGAAGCACCTGATGAGCCTAACCGGTGGACAAGTGGAACTTTCTCCACTTAACTAAGTGGAGAAACTTCCACTTAAGGAGACCCGGATGTCCGTCGAACAGTTCACGAGCGATGACGCTTCGACCTGGTTCCAGCGGCTCGACCAGCAGATCTTCCTGGCCGACGTCCTCGCGCAAGACAGCGGCGCGGCGATGTCCGTCGGCTTCGCCCGCTACGGAAAGGGGGAGAAGAACCCGTGGAAGATGACCTACGACGAGGCTCTCGTCATCACTTCCGGGGTTTTCACCGTCGAGGGCCCTTCGGGTTCGGTGACGGCTCGGGCTGGTGAGGTTATCTACCTGCGTTCCGGCACCGAGGTGGTCTACGTGGCGGAGGAGGACACGGAACTGGTCTATGTCACCTATCCGCATTGGCTGGCCGCCACGGAGTCTTCAGTCGAGGCGCATCGTCTCGACGACTTCCATCAGGCCTGAAGTTTCGGAAATCGTGGTATCGGTCGCTGTCTATTGCGGATTCATATGATTTCTACACCCGCCAGGCGTACCTGGAATCCCTGATCCGAGCTCGTGACCTATTGCTATCCTGCTGCGTACGTTGATCGCCGAAGGGGGTTCGGAATGGGGAAGAAAACGAAAGCAAGCGGCCCTCCTCCGTGGACCCATCGCGACGAGGTGCTGCGCTACACCTGCTATCTCGCGGCCATGCTGGCGGGCGGCCACGATCTCAGTCAGACCCCCGAAGTGCTCGCTCCCTTTCCGGCGGTCAACGCGGATGACGAACGGCTGTGGGCGGTAGGTCAATTCGTTCTATCCGAGTTTCGAGCGCTGGGGGACGGGAGTTGGCAAGTCAATACGCCCATGGTCTTCGGCACTGGAGCGGTGGGGCTGGGTTTGGTCGCCGGCTCGCTGATCGGCGGAGCGGTCGCCAAGTCTCGGGCACGCACGGCCGCACAGGCGGCCGCGGTGCCCCGGTGGGTGCCGATGACCCGGGGTTCCCTCTATGTCAGCAGTTACGGCTTCTACATGTACACGCCACAGGTGCTCAGGTGGCACTGGAGCGCTATCACCTCGGCGAGCATCGTGGCCCCGGCGACTTTGCATTTCACGGGAGAGAGCACCAAAGGCCCCATTTCGCGGCTTCTGCAGTCGGACTATGCGGAGCTGGTGTTCATCAGCTGGGCGCTCGATCAGCATCGGCAGCATCCGCAACTGGTGACGGGTGGCTGGCTGCCGCAAGGCTGGCTCCACCACGCCGATTTCCACGGCAGGCAACCTGACGCGGTTCCAGGGCTCCTGCCCGCTTTGCCGTCGGCGGAAACTTCGGTGACTGCCGACTGAATCGAACCCTTGAACCTCTCAAACAGGACAAGTAGCCTCAAACCGCGGGGAGGGGTAAATGACGGGGTTCGAAGCTGATCCAAAAGCCCTGCGTGACGCGGCTGATCAGGCAAAGCGTGCCGCAGGAATCGTTCGGGAGCTGGATCTGGAACGGGTGGCGGCGCTTTCCGGTGCGTTGACCGGAACCGAGTCGGCGAAGACCGCCGCCGAGCTCGGTCCACATTGGGAGAACTCGATCGGTGTCTGGGCGAAAGGAGTGGATTCCTACGCGGCATCGCTGACCACCGCCGCGACCGCGTACCGAATTCGAGACGACGCCGGTGAACAGGAATTCGACGGGGCAGGTGGTCGATGATGGTCACCTGGGCCGAGGTCAGCCAGTGGAAGGCTGACGGGATAGGGCAGATCGGTGACCACTTGGCCGCACAGAACCGCCAGGTGCTCGGTTTGCAGGACGAGATCGACGGCGCCAAACCCGCCGGGTGGGCCGGTGAAGCGGCGGACGCGGCGGCCGAGAACCTTCGCGCCCGATGCCAGGAACTCGAGAATCTGGCGGCGCGCTTGTCCGCGGCCGTGAAGATCATCGACGACACCGAGCAGGCGGTGCGCGATTTGGTGCGCAGTGTCGAGACGACCGAGGATTTCGCCGCGAAGAACGGTTTCCGGATCGACAACGGCAAGGTCGTCGAGACGGAAAACGCCGGTGGGTTTCTCTCCAGCATGCTGGTGCAGGTCGAGGTGGAAGCCATTCTGGCCCGCGCCGGCCAGATCGACGCCGAACTGAATTCCGTGCTTCAGCGCATCATGGCCGGCGAGATCGGTGACGCCGGCGCGACGACGTTGGCCGCTGCCGCCGCGGCGGGCGAAGATCGTATCGCCGATGAACAGCGGCACCGCGATCTCCTGGCGAAATACCAGGTCAAAACAGATGGCACGACAGTGTGGCCGAGCGGCTTGACCGGCTGGCTCGCGGAACGGGCGGGTTTCTCGAAGGAGAAGATCACCCAGTCCGAGGCCAAGTTGCTCGACGATCTGCAGATGCGCCAGGGCTTGCTCGGACTCAAGGAATTCGCCGACATCCGGCAGGACGCCCTGCACGTCGCCGAAGGAAAGTTCGAGGGCAAAGGCCTGACCGACGGCCACGCGGACGCGTTCCGCCACGCTTACTGGAACGCGATGATGACGCAGCGGTACGGAGAAGAATGGGCCCGCGACTTCGCCACGGCGCACGAGCGGAACCCGAGCAGCCACCACGTCCCGGTGGCCATGGACCTGCACAACAACGAAGTCGGCCGCGCGATCGCCCGGGCCAACCCGGACGCAAGTCCCGAGCAGATGGCGAACCTGATCGAACAAGCCGTCAAGGACGGCAAAATGGTGGTCATCGACAAGAACGACACAATGGTATCGTCCAACGAATCGCCTCCAGGCGAGACCCGCGAAACCAAGAACAAGCCTTGGCCCACGGACAATCCGGGGCGCAACGACGACCACGACCCCGGCGACCCGTCGGCGTATCCGGACCAATACTGACCATGCGCTTGATAGTGACTCTGCTCGCCCTACTCGCCCTCGTGGCGGGCTGCGGCACGAGCACCCCAGGAGTGACAGTGGAATTCGACGAAGGTCTCGAAAAAACGATCGGCGACCTCGCCAGGACAGGCGGCTCACGCCCGCTCAAGGAACTGGCGCCCGGCGATTGGACGTCGGTGCACATCCTTACCGGCCCCGCTTCAGGCGCGCGAATCGAACGCGAACTCGGCCGTCCCGTCACGGTCGAGGGCGATGGCACGCACAGCGGCGACTACGTCCAGGACGGCAACCTGCTGGTGTTCGATCGGGACGGTGCCACCACGCGGATGGTCAGCCTCGGCACGCTCGCCGCTCTTGGGGAGGGGAAGTACCGGGCCGATGTGGTGCTGCGGGCGCAGGGTGGGGCGATCACGATGACGGACCCGGACGGGCGCCCCGCAGGCGGCTGATCAGAGCGCGTCAGGGTTTCGGAAGCCAAACCGCGACTTCGGTCAGTGCATCGAGATCAGTGCTGTCGAGGTGGCCGTTCATAATCTCCGCTTCCGCCACAGTCACCACACGGCCGTCTCGACGGGAGTCGAAGTGGTGTCCGGTGAAGCGGACGTCGGCCAGGTTCAGCGCCGTGGCGGCCAGCGGTTTTATGTCGCCGTTTCCATGAACCCTTTCCACTCGCTCGAAGGCCGTTGCGTCGGCTCGGTCGCGAAAGGAGACCCAGGCGACCGAGATCGTCGCGGTGTTGCCGCGGTCGTCGCCGACCAGTAGCAGAGATCGGGTGAGCGACTCACATGGTGTGCGCAGGAGGAATTCCCGGATCTTGTCAGTGGACGCAGCAAGGCATTTGAAATCGCTCTTCAGGGTTTTCTTGATTGATCGCAAGCCAAGACGATTCCATGCCTCGTCCGCTCTCCCTTTCTTGGCGGACTTCTTGCCTTCATTCTTGCGAGTGTTCAGATCGCGTGAGAAGGCACTGTCGACCGCGGTGCCGCTTCCGGTTGTTCCGCCGCCGATGCTGATCGCTCCGGTCGTGCCCCCCGCGACAACGAGAACGAATGCGGTCGCCGCGACAAGCGTTCCCGCGCCCTTGCCTTTTCCCGGATCCGAACCGCCGCCCGCCCCGCCGATTCGTCGGCCCACTATTCCACCCTCCGCGACCATGGGCACGTTCCCGAAGAGAGGCTACGTAAGAGGAAGCTGTCTGGCTGCCGCCGATCGGGCAATCAGTTCAGTGATGTGCCCCCGGCAGGATTCGAACCTGCGACACCCGCTTTAGGAGAGCGGTGCTCTATCCCCTGAGCTACGAGGGCATGTACTGCCAGGCGCAGCCTACCGGGTGACCGGAGCCGCCCGAGCGTGAGGTCGCAAGTCACACCCGGGCGGACCAAGCGGCAGGCTTGATGAACACCCCGAACGGCGGTTGCGGCAGGGCCACGGCACCAGGCGGCCGGACAGCGACACTGGCCGTCCAGTGACACTCGACCTGCGGATCCACCCCCGAGCAGCGACACTCAAGCCCAGCAAAACAGGGTCTGAATCGACGCCTAGATCGACACAGATGACCCGCGCGGGTCACTCGTACGTGTCTGGTTTCGAAACCCTGAACAACAGTAGGTAATCTTCGTTAACGGGACGCGAGACGCCGCTCCCCCGGCTGCCGGAGGGCTTCGTTGATCAAGCTCATGTTCGCCGACGACGAGGAACTGGTCCGTTCGGGCCTGCGTGCCATGATGTCGGGTGCTGCCGATATCGAGATCGTGGGCGAGGCGAGCGACGGGAGATCAGCGGTCGAGGTCGCCCGGAGGTACCACCCTGACGTCGCGTTGCTCGACATCAAGATGCGCGCGCCCGACGACGGTATTCGCGCGCTGCGGGCCATCCTCGCCCTGCCGGATCCGCCGACCGTGGCCATGTTGACCACGTTCGACATCGACGACTACGTCAGTCTCGCGCTCAGGCTCGGGGCCAACGGCTTCCTCCTGAAGGACATCGACCCGGCGGCGCTGCTCAGGGCGGTGCGCGATCTGGCCCGCGGCGGCGCGGTGCTCGACCCTGGGGTCGCGGCGCGGATGGTGCAGTCGCATCGGGACGAGCAGCGGGCCGCGCAGCCGGCGCGCAAGCTGCTCGCGTCGCTGTCCGAGCGGGAGCGTGAGGTCGTCGGGCTGATCGGGCAGGGATTGTCCAACGCCGAGATCGGCGGGCGCCTGCACCTGTCCGAGGCCACGGTCAAGGGCTACGTCTCGGCCGTCCTGTCCAAGATCGGCGCGGCGAACCGGGTGCAGGCCGCGCTGCTGGCCTACCGCGGTGGCCTGCTCGACCAGTAATGATCCTCACCGCGCTCGAGTTCCTCGGCTTGATCGCGTTCGCCGCTTCGGGGGCTCTCGCGGCGGTGCGGGCCAGGTTGGACGTCTTCGGGGTCGTGGTCGTCGGGTTGACGACCGCGCTCGGCGGCGGGGTCATCCGTGACGTCCTGCTCGGGATAACGCCGCCCACGACCCTGCGGACGTGGCCGTATCTCGCCGTTTGCGGCGGGACGGCGCTGGTTGTGTTCGTCTTCCATCCGCAGATCGCGAAGTTGCGGCGCGCGGTGCTGCTCGCCGACGCGCTCGGGCTCGGGGTGTTCGCGACGGCGGGGACCACGATCGCGTTGAACGCGGGCGCCACTCCCTACGCGGCGTGCTTGATCGGCATGACGACGGGTATCGGCGGCGGCGCTGTGCGTGATCTCCTGCTGCGGGAAATCCCGCTCGTGCTGCGGAAGGAGATCTACGCGGTCGCGGCGCTCGCGGGGGCTGTGCTCGTCGTCATCGGTCACGCTCTGCGACTGCCGCCGGGGCCGGTGACGGTGGTAGCAGCCGCCGCCGTGGTGGGGGTCCGGATGCTCGCTTTGTGGCGGAGATGGAACGCACCCGTTGCAAAAGGGCCCGAGACCGGCTGAAACGTCTTCCGGATCGCCGGATTTCCTTTGTTGGTTCTGTGTGTGTTCTTAGGCGAGTCTCAGCACTCTGCGTAAGACTGTCGCCATGCGCATCCTCGTAGTGGACGACGACAGGGCCGTCCGTGAATCACTCAGGCGATCCCTTGAGTTCAACGGCTACCAGGTGGAGCTGGCCGGGGACGGCGCGCAGGCCCTGGAAGCGATCATCGCCAACAGACCCGACGCGATGGTCCTCGACGTGATGATGCCGCGGCTCGACGGCCTGGAGGTCGCCCGGCGGCTGCGAAGCACCGGTGACGACCTGCCCATTCTCGTCCTCACGGCGCGGGACACAGTTTCGGACCGGGTGTCCGGCCTCGACGCGGGCGCCGACGACTACTTGCCGAAGCCCTTCGCACTCGAAGAGCTTCTCGCGCGCCTTCGCGCGCTTCTGCGCCGGGCGATCCCGGATCCGCAGGCCGGACAGAACGCCGAGGTCCTCTCGTTCGCGGACCTCACCTTGGACCCGGGGACGCGCGAGGTGCGCCGGGCCGGGCGGGAGATCAGTCTCACCAGGACCGAATTCGCCCTGCTGGAGCTGTTCCTCTCCTACCCGAAGCACGTTCTGACCCGCAGCCGGATCCTGGAGGAAGTGTGGGGATACGACTTCCCGACGTCGGGCAACGCGCTGGAGGTCTACGTCGGCTATTTGCGCCGAAAGACCGAGGCTGGGAACGAACCGAGGCTGATCCACACGGTGCGGGGAGTGGGCTACGTCCTGAGGGAAACCCCGCCGTGACCGAACCGGTCCCGGTCGTCGACGTGTCCGAAAAGGATCCGCGCGGCGACCGCTGGGGCACGCGGCGGTTCTCGCTCCGAGGCCGGGTGACGCTGCTCGCGGCCGCTTCGGTGGCCGGCGCGGTGGCGCTGGTGTCGCTCGGCGCGTACCTCGTCGTGCGCGACAACCTCTACCAGCAGGTGGACGACAACCTGCTCGCCCGCGCGCAGGCCGCGGTCGAATCGCCCCAGGTGCAGACCGAACTGCAGCAGGTGCCCGGCGCCTTCCTCGCCAGCGCGGACCTGCAGATCGGCCAGCTGACGGTCGGGGAGAAGGTCCGGCTGACCTATCCGCAGTCCGGGAGCCGCCCGCCGTACGGCGAGGACGAGATCGCGGTCGCCTCCGGGGACAAGGCGTTCTCCCTGCGCACCGACCCGAGGACCGACAGCCGCGTCGTCGCCCTCCCGCAGGGCGACGGCCAGGCGATGGTGCTCGCGCAGTCGCTCGGGCCGACGAAGCGCACCCTGAACGAGCTTTCGGTGGTCCTGTTCCTGATCGGCGGCGCCGGGATCCTGGTCGCGGCGGCCGCGGGAACGGCCGTCGCGAGAGCGGGCCTGCGGCCGGTCGACAGGCTCACGTCGGCGGCGGAACGTGTCGCCACCACCGGTGACCTGCGGCCGATCCCGGTGAGCGGTGACGACGAACTCGCCCGCCTCACCCAGAGTTTCAACACGATGCTGGGCACGGTCGCCGAATCGCAGGAGCGGCAACGGCAACTCGTCGCCGACGCCGGCCACGAGCTCCGCACCCCGCTGACGTCGCTTCGCACGAACCTGGAGCTGCTCCTGTCCGCGAGCAGGCCGGGCGCGCGGACGCTGTCCGACGAGGACCGCAGCGACATCGAGGCCGACATCCGCGGCCAGCTCGACGAGCTGACCCAGCTGATCGGCGACCTCGTCGAGCTGGCGCGCCAGGACGAGCCGCGGATCGAGCACGAGCGGGTCGAGATGGTCGACGTGGTCGAGCGCGCGCTGGACAGGGCGCGCCGCCGCGCGGGCGAGATCGAGTTCGACGTCTCGCTCCAGCCGTGGGTGCTCACCGGCGACACCAGCGCGCTGGAACGCGCGGTGCTGAACCTGCTGGACAACGCGGTGAAGTTCTCGCCGGAGGGATCGACGGTCGGGGTCCGGTTGTACCCGGTCGGCGACGGCACCGCGGTGCTCGAAGTCGAAGATTCCGGGCCGGGCATCGCCGACGAGGATCTGCCGAAGGTGTTCGACCGCTTCTATCGCTCGTCGGAGGCGCGGACGCTGCCCGGTTCCGGTCTCGGCCTCGCCATCGTCCAGCACGCGGCGCAGCGGCACGGCGGCGACGTCTACGCGGGCCGCGCGTCCACTGGCGGCGCGTTGATGACGCTGCGGCTCCCGGGAGCCCCGGCCTGACGGGTGATTACTCTGACGGGTGATGAGCACCGAGAACGCGCCTGAGCTTCCGCCCCGCCGTCTGCTGTGGACACTGCTGGTGGCCGCGGTGCTGCTGGCCGCCGACCAGCTGACCAAATGGTGGGCCGTCGACGCCCTCACCGACCGGGCGCCGATCCCGGTGATCGGCGACTTCATCCGGTTCCGGCTGCTCTACAACCCGGGCGCGGCGTTCTCGCTGGGCGCGAACTCCACCTGGATCTTCGCGATCCTGGCCGCGGTCGCGGTGGTCGCGCTGCTCTGGATCTCCCGCAAGGTCCGCTCGGCGGGCTGGGCGATCTCGCTCGGGTTGCTGCTCGGCGGCGCGACGACGCATCTGGGGGACCGGTTGTTCCGCGAGCCCGGCTTCGCGCGCGGCCACGTCGTCGACTTCATCGACTACAACGGCTGGTTCGTCGGCAACGTCGCCGACATCGCGTTGTTCTTCGGCGCCGTCTCGCTTTTCGTGCTGAGCTTCCGCGGCGTCCCGATCGAGGGCGTCAAGGAGTAACGAGACAGAACTCGTTCCCTTCCGGATCCGCGAGCACGACCAAGCCGTCTTCGGCACGCGCGAGTACGTGCGCACCCAAGGCGACGAGCCGTTCGACGCTGTCGCCCGTCAGATCCAGGTGCACCCGGTTCTTGACGGTCTTCGATTCCGGCACCAGATTGAAGAAGAGCCGCGGCCCCGACGCCGCTTCGACCAATACCGAAGGGTCGTCCTCGGGGCCCGAAAATCCCAGCGAACGAAGGCGATCAAGCTCTTCTTCGTCATAGGCTGCGATTTCGTAGCCGTCGAGCGCGGCCGCCCAGAAACGGGCGAGCGAAGCCGGATGACGGCAGTCGAAGACGACGTCGCGAAGCCTGGCCATGGCCTCATGGTGACAGCCCGCTCGGCTCGTCGCGCCATGTTTGATCGCGTAGGATTTTGTGTAGTTGATGGAGGAGGATTTTGTGCTCGCGCGGCAGCGACAGGCGGTGATCCTCGAGGAGGCGCGCCGGACCGGGGCGGTCCGGGTCAGCGACCTCGTCGCGCGGCTCGGCGTGTCCGATATGACGGTGCGCCGCGATCTCGACGTGCTCGCCGGCCGCGGCCTGGTCGAAAAGGTCTACGGCGGCGCCACCTCCGTCGTCGGCAAGAGCACCGACGAGCCCGGTTTCGAGGCCAAATCCGTGCGACAGCGCGCGCAGAAGGAGGCCATCGCCGCGCTCGCCGCCGGGCTGGTCCGGCCGGGCACCGCGATCGGCGTCTCCGCGGGCACCACCACGTGGACGCTGGCGAGGGCGCTCGACGAGGTCCCCGGCCTGACGATCGTCACGAACTCCATCCAGGTCGCCGACGTGCTGCGCGGCGCGAACCAGCCGGATCGCACGGTGGTGCTCACCGGCGGCGTCCGCACCCCGTCGGACGCCCTCGTCGGGCCGGTCGCCGTGCAGAGCCTGCGGTCGCTGCACCTGGACGTCGTCTTCCTCGGCGTGCACGGGATGGCCGACGGGCCCGGGTTCACCACGCCGAACCTCACCGAATCCGAGACCGACCGCGCGCTGGTCGAAGCGGGCCGCAAGCTGGTCGTGCTGGCCGACCACACCAAATGGGGCGTCGTCGGCATCTCCACGATCGCCGGGCTCGAAGAGGCCGACGTCGTCGTCTCGGACGACGGTCTTTCCGGCCGGGCAAGGGAAACGCTCACCGAGCAGGCGGGTGAACTGATGATCGCCGAAACGGTGGATACGGCGGAAGCCGAAGAAGCGTGAAGCCGGCGGCCGTTGGCGCCATACTCATGTGCGATGCACAGCATTGGCTCAGGAACTTCTCAGGACCATCCCGCAAGGTGAAGACATGACCGAGAACGACCCCAGCGGCCAGGACGCCGAGAAGGCGCGGCCCGCCGTCGCTCAGCCGGACGCGGAGCAGAGCGCGAACTGGGCTCAGCCCGCGCCGCAGCAGCCCGACGCGACCGGCCTCGGCGGCCATGCCACTCCGCACACCGGAGCGCAGCAGGCCTACTCCCAGGAACAGCAGCAGTACAACCCGTGGTCCCCGCAGGCGCAGGCCCAGCACGCGCCCACGCAGGGGCACCAGATCCCGGGCCAGCAGACGCCGTTCACCCAGCCGGGTCCGTCGGTGTACGCGGTCCCGCAGCAGCGGCAGGCGCAGAAGTCCACTTCGGGCAAGCTGCTCGCCGGTGTCGCGGCGATCGCGCTGGTCGTCGGCGGTGTCGCGGGCGGCACGGTCGGCTACCTGACCGGTGACGCGTCCGGCGGCTCGGCGGTGAACGCGCTCGACGCGCCGAAGCCCGCCCAGCAGACGGGCAACCTGCCCGCCGGTTCGGTCGAATCCGTGGCGCAGAAGCTGTCGCCGAGCGTGGTCGAGTTGCAGGTGTCCGGCCGGTCGGGTGCGGGCGAGGGTTCTGGCTTCGTGCTCAGCACCGACGGCTACGTGCTGACCAACAACCACGTCGTCGAGGTCGCCGCCGGTGGCGGGCAGATCCAGGCGGTGTTCCAGGACGGCAAGAAGGGCACGGCGACCATCGTCGGCCGCGACCCCACGACGGATATCGCCGTGGTGAAGGTCAGCGGGGTCAGCGGCCTGACCCCGGTGGAGCTCGGCCGCTCCGACGACCTGCGCGTCGGGCAGCCGGTGGTCGCCATCGGCTCGCCGTTCGAGCTGGCCGGCACGGTCACGTCGGGCATCGTCAGCGCGCTGAACCGGCCGGTGAGCGCCGGCGGCAACGGCGACCAGACCACGGTGATGTCGGCGGTGCAGACCGACGCGGCGATCAACCCCGGCAACTCCGGCGGCCCGCTCGCGAACATGGCGGGCCAGGTCATCGGCATCAACTCGGCGATCTACAGCCCGAGGTCCGCGCAGGGCCAGGGCGGCGAGAGCGGCGGCAACGTCGGCATCGGCTTCGCGATCCCGATCGACCAGGCGCGCCGCACGGCCGACGACATCATCAACACCGGCCAGGCGACGCAGACCTTCATCGGCGCGCGAGTGCAGACGGCGCCGACCGGTGGAGCGCAGCTCGGTGAGATCTCGCCGGGCAGCCCCGCGGAGAAGGCAGGCCTCAAATCCGGTGACGTCGTGACGAAGCTGGACGACCGGCCGATCCCCAACGCGGACGCGCTCGTCGCCGAGATCCGCACCAGGGCGCCGAACGACAAGGTGAAGTTCACGCTCGGCGGGGACAAGGTCATCGAGGTGACCCTCGGCGGGCAGCCCGTCACGCCGAACTAGCCATCCCAGAAACGCTCGGCCGCAGTGCGCGGCCGAGACCAGCTCCGGCTCGAACCCCCAGCGGGCCGGACCCAAGAGCCACGCGCGACCGGCTGCCAATCCCGGTCGCGCGTGGCTCTTTCTAGTGATGGGTAAGGCAATTGCGCGCCGCCCAGGTCAGGAAGGGGTTGCGAAAGCCACTTTCGCAACGTTGAAGGTTGCGAAAGTGGCTTTCGCAACACCGCGGATTCTGGTCGGACCATTCATCGCAGACGGCACCGCCGCGTGTCGCGAAAGCCACTTTCGCGACATGTGACGTCCCGAAAGTGGCTTTCGCGACACGTCGCTGTACGCCCCGGAGCAGGCAACCCACCAAGACCTATCTATTTCGCCCTCCGCCGCAGCAGCGCGGCCACGAGCACACCGAGCCAGACGACTCCCAGACTGACGAGCAGGCCGGTGACGGTGTCGGCGTCGTGCAGGCCCGGGTTCCGAGCGCCGCCGAAAGGCCGCCACAGCAACGGGATCGCGAGCAGTGTCAACACCCCGCTGAGCACCGCTCCCGTCTTGACCGGCGTCATCCAGCGTTCCGGGAGGAACCTGCTCAGCGTGAACCCCACCGCGCCGACCAGTGGCGCGATCAGCAGATCGTGGACAAGCGGGCCGCCGGCGAGCCAGCCGAGTGTCTTGAAGACGTCCGGGCGCAGCGGGAACGCGTACTCGGAGAACAGCACCGCGCCCCACGCGAGCGCGGCGAGGCCGGGCAGGAACAGCAGCAGCCGCAACGTCTTCACAGCGTCTCCAAGCGGGTGACCCATTTCGTCTGCAGGACGCCGGGCCGGTTCGGGGCGATGATCCGGCACGGGAAGCCGTGGTCGGCGTCGAGCACCTCACCGTTGAGTTCCAGTGCCAGCAGGGTGAGGTCGTCCGCGGTGTGCTCGCCGGGGAGATCGCTGATCCCGTAGGGCCCGGCCTTCTCCAACGAGAACACGCGGACCGGTGTGCCCGGCGTGCTTCCGGCGTGCCGCAACAGATCCGGTAGGGAGACGCCGCTCCAGCCCGCGGACTCGCTCCATCCTTCGACGCACGCGATCGGCAGTTCGGCCGACGTTCTCGGGAGAGCGCGGAGTTCTTCCAGTGAATAGGTCTTCGTACCGTTCGGCGTCACCACCGAAAGCCGCCAGCCGGGGTCGTTCGCCGTGTCCAGGACACCCGCCGCCGAGGCGGTCCGGTTCACCGGCAGCCCTTGCGGTCCCTTGTCGCTGCGCCAAGACAGCCCGGAAACGTTTCGTAGCAAGGGGACCGTCGCTCCGGCGGTCGCCACGACGGCGACACCCGCGGCGAGCCAGGTCGTGCGGAGGAAGGCGCGCCGCGAGGGCTCGGGCTTGGTCGTGAGTGAGCGGCGGACGATCGGGAGTTTCACCGCGATGTGCACCAGGATCGAGCCGATCGCCACCCACGCGACCGCGTAGTGCAGCTGCGGGAAGTAGAACGCCCACGGATAGTTCTGCGCGACGTTGAACAGGCCGGTGACTAGCTCGAAGAAGGCGGCCGCGGAAAGCACCAGGATCGACAGGCGTTCCAGCGCGTGCGGCAGCGAGCGGATCACGGGGCGCTCGAACAGCTTCGGGTAGACGCTCCAGAGTTTGGCCAGCAGCAAGGGAACCGACGCGATACCGGAGATCACGTGCGTGCCCTGGGTGACCCGGTACAGCCAGACCGGGCGGCTCGGCCAGCCGAACCACGACGGCGGATGCTGGATGAGATGGCTGATCAGGCCGGTGACGAAGCACAGCGTGAACGTGACGGCGAGCGCGAGCCCGATCCGGGACGTCACCCGCTCCGAAGGGGTGTTCATGCTTTCTCCAGGCAGGCGAACCAGCGGTGGCCGTGGCTGGTGGACCACGCGACGCGGAACGCGGTGCGGGCGGCGAGGTCCGCGATCGCCTCGACGCCGACCCACGCCCAGGTGAACCAGGCGCCGTTGTCGGGCCGGAGACGGACCCGGTCCTGCCGGAGGCCGCGGCCGGGTGGGTCGAGTTCGACGAGCACCGTCCCGCCGTCGGTGATCAGTTCCGCCATCCGGGCCAGGAGGCGACGCGGGTCGCCGCCGATGCCGATGTTCCCGTCGGCGAGCAGGGCATGCCGCCAACGCCCTTCGCCGGGGAGCCGGTCGAACACGTCCCGGTGCAGCGCGGCGGCGCCACGGGCGTGGGTGAGCCGCACGGCGGTGGCCGAGATGTCGACGCCGAGCGAGGCGACGCCGCGTTCGGTCAGCGCGGCGGTGAGCCTGCCGGGCCCGCAGCCGACGTCGATGGTCGGGCCGTCGCAGGCGTCGAGGAGGACGTCGTCGCCTTCGCAGGGGATGGCCGTCCAGCGGTCGACCGGCAGGTCGACGCGTTCCCCGGTCGCCAGTTCCAGCCAGCAGCGGTGGCCGAGCAGGCCGCGGTCGAAGGCGGTCACCGGACTTCCGCCACCGCTCGGGCGAACCGGCCGTGCGGAGCCGCCGCCGCGACCCGGCGCGCGTCCGCGATCGTGTCCACATCGGACAGTGTGGGCAGTATGCCGGGATGAAGCCCGATTGCGGCCAGGGCCTGCACAGTCTGGCGTCCGGTGTCGTCACGCGACATCGGCACCCCGGCGAGAGCCTTGGCGTGCAGCGGATCCTTGAGGCCCAGTGCCCACCAGCCACCGTCTTCGGCGAGTCCGAGGACGGCATCTTCCGGCCGGTCGGCCGCCTCGGCCAGGAGCGCCGGGGTGACCTGCGGGGTGTCCATCCCGATCTGCAGCACCGGTTCGCCGGGGCGGGGCGCGTCGGCGTAGGCGTTGACCAGCCGCAGGTCGAAACCTTCCCCGCGTTGGGGGATCACCTCCGTTTTTCGTAGCATTAAAGCGATTTCCGGGCCGCGGACGGCTTCGTCGAGCTCGCCGGTCATGGCGACGACTACGCGTGCCTCCGGGGTCAGGAGGGCGGCTTCGAGAGTGTCGAGCAGCGAGGCGGCCGCGATCTCGGCCGCTTGCTCCGGTGTCGCGGGCGGGCAGAGGCGCGTCTTCGCGAAACCGGGCACGGGCGCTTTGGCGACGATCAACAGACAGAAGGTCATCGGCTCAGCACCCGCCCGAAATCCCTTGCGGCCCGCAGGGTTCCCCGCAGTGAGCCGGAGACCTTCGATTTCGTGCCCTTGGCGCGTTCGCCGTAGGACACGTCGAACTCGGTGACCCGCCAGCCCGCGCGATTCGCCTTGATCAGCAGTTCGAGCGGGTAGCCGAAGGCACGATCGGTGACGTCGAGATCGAGCAGGGCCTGCCGCCGGACGGCCCGCAGCGGCGCGATGTCGCGGACCGGCAATCCCTTGTACCGCAGGAGAGACGAGATCAGCGCGTTGCCCGCTCTCGCGTGCCATGGCCAGACTCCGGGGCCGGTGGGCACCCGCCGCCCGACCGTCAGATCGGCATCGGCCAGCCCGCGCACCAGCGTCGGCAGCTCGGCGAGGTCGAGGGAACCGTCGGCGTCGGCGAAACAGACGACGTCCGCCGTGGCCGCCTCCAGGCCCGTGTGCACCGCGGCGCCGTAGCCGCGCCTGGGCTCGTGGACGACCTTCGCCCCGAGCCCGGCCGCGATTTCGGCGGAGCCGTCCGTGGAGCCGTTGTCGACCACGATCGCCCGGTAGTGTCCGGGCAGGGCCGCCAGCACCCCGGGGAGGGCGCCGGCCTCGTCGAGACAGGGGAGCACGACGTCAACCTGGTCATCGTTCACGCAACGCACGTTAAGTCCGGGGTGGACGGACGAGAACCCTTACGCTGCTTACCGAATTCTGACGTCGGGCAAGTTCTTACCGAGTTCTGACGGTCCGCGTCGCCCGGCCGCCGGGCAAGGGGAACGCGGTTATGGTGCCGGTGATGTCCACTGTCACCGCCCCTTCCCGTACCGGCCGCCGGGCCGATCTGATCGCCGTGGGGCTGGCGATGCTCGTGGTCGCCGCCGCGATCGCGGTCGGCCTCCACTACAACCGGCCCGGTTCCGGCGTGGTGATCTACGCCTTCGCGCCGCCGCTGTTCGGGTTGTGGCTGCCGCATGTGGGGCCGGGTTCGGTGGCCGCGGTCGTGCTCGCGCTCGTGGTCGTCACCAAAGGTCCCTTGCTCGCCGCGCGGCTGGGCTGGCGTCCGCTGCTCGCGCTCGGCTACGTGACCGCGCTGGCGTGGACGTTCTCGCTGGCGATGGTCGACGGGTGGGCGCGCGGTTTCACCGGCAGGCTCACCACGGAACACGAGTACCTGCACGAGGTTCCGGGGATCACCGACATCCCGAAGATGCTGGCGGAGTTCTCCTCGCGCATCCTGGACTTCCAGCCGGATTCGTGGACGACGCACGTCTCCGGGCATCCGCCGGGCGCGACCCTGGTCTTCGTGTGGCTCGACCGGCTCGGCCTGCAGGGTGGGGCGTGGGCTTCGACGGTCGTCGTACTGGTCGGCTGCCTGGCGGTGGTCGCGGTGCCGGTGACGCTCGCCGCGCTGGGCAGGCAGGACGCCGCGAGGACGGTCCTTCCCTTCGCCGTCCTGACCCCGGGCGCGATCTGGATCGGTGTCTCCGCGGACGGTCTCTTCGCGGGGGTCACGGCGACCGGGATCGCGCTGCTGGCGCTCGCCACGCGACGGCGGATCCTCGCGCTCCCCGGTGGTCTGCTGCTCGGGTTCGGGCTCTTCCTCTCCTACGGTCTCGTGCTGCTCGGCGTGATCGTGCTGGCCGTCGTCGTGCTGACCCGCGAATGGCGGATCCTGCTCCTCGCCACGGCGGGCGTGGCCGTGGTCGTGGTGGCGTTCGCGCTGGCCGGGTTCTGGTGGCTCGACGGCTATCACCTGGTGGTCGAGCGCTACTACCAGGGGATCGCGACACTGCGCCCGTACTCCTACTGGGTGTGGGCGGATATCGCGGCGGTGCTGATCGCGCTCGGCCCGGCCGTGATCGCCGGGACGCGGCGGGCGGGCGCGGAGTTCCTCGCCGGGCCGAAACGGTCGTTCCGCGAGCCGGTCACCCTCATCGTGGTGGCCGCGGTACTGGCGATCGCTTTCGCCGACCTGTCCGGCCTGTCGAAGGCGGAGGTCGAACGCATCTGGCTACCGTTCGAGGTGTGGCTGCTGCCCGCGGTGGCGCTGCTGCCGCCGAAGGGGCGGCGGTGGTGGCTCGCCGCGTCGGCGGCGACGGCGCTGGTGGTGAACCATCTGGTGCTGACGAGCTGGTGAGTTCCTGTTGGCGGAGCTGCGACGAATTCGGAAAGGTGACAATACGTGTGAACCCGCCCGGCCGAAGGCCCCGCTATCGCGGTGGCAGGGCGCCCTCGCGGTCCGACGTGAGTTGCTCGACCAGGCAGCGTCCTGCCGGCGTCGATCGCGGCCGCGGGTTTACTGACAGACGATGAGGTGGACGACATGACAGAGCAGGGCCGCGTACTCGTGGTCGACGACGACGAGACCGTGCGGGACGTCGTCCGGCGGTACCTGGAGGTCGCGGGCTTCGAAGTCGACGTCGCCGGTGACGGCACCGAGGGGTTGCGGCTGTTCTCCGCGACCGGGCCGGATCTCGTGGTCCTCGACGTCATGATGCCCGGCCTGAACGGCCTTGAGGTGTGCCGCCGCCTGCGCCAGGTGAGCCAGGTGCCGGTCGTGATGCTGACCGCGCTCGGCGAGGAGGAGAACCGGATCGCCGGGCTCCAGCTCGGCGCCGACGACTACGTCACGAAACCGTTCAGCCCCAAGGAACTCGCGTTGCGTGTGGCGTCGGTGCTGCGGCGGGCGCGGATGCCGCGGCCCGAACCGGCGGCACGCGTGATCACCGACGGCGACCTCGCGTTGCAGATGTCGGCGCGGCAGGCGGCCCTCGGTGGCGTGGAACTTCCGCTGACGAGCCGGGAATTCGATCTGCTCGCGTTCTTCCTCACCCATCCCGGTGTCGCGTTCTCCCGCGCCGATCTGCTGGAGAAGGTCTGGGGGTGGGACTTCGGCGACCAGTCCACGGTGACCGTCCACGTGAGACGGTTGCGGGAGAAGATCGAGAAGAACCCGGCGAAACCCGTCCGCGTCGCCACCGTGTGGGGCGTCGGCTATCGGTACGACCCGGTGCGGCGATGATCGGCTCCGGTGAGTCGTTCGGCGAGATGCTGGCGCACGCCTGGCACATCCTGCCGTTCGCGCTGATGTTCGCGTTGCCGGTGATGGTGCTCGGCGGTCTGGCGCTGTACCTGCTCCGCCGCGGTTCGCTGGCCAGCACGATGACGATCCTCGTGCTGATCCCGGTGCTCGCCACGCTGATCGCGGTGCTCGGGATCAGCGGGTTCATGTTCACCCCCGCGCTGACGACGATGACGCTGGTCTGTGTGCTGGTCGCGCTGGTGACCGTGCCGGCGGCGCTCGTGCTCGGCCGCGCGATCGCGCGCCGCAGTGTGTGGGAGCGGGAGGCGCGGGAACGGGAGCGCGCGGCCGAGGCGTCGCGGCGCGAACTGGTCGCGTGGATCAGCCACGACCTGCGGAGCCCGCTGGCCGGCATCCAGGCGATGGCCGAGGCCGTCGCGGACGGCGTCGTCGCCGATCCGATCGAGGTCACCGGCTACGCGCGGCGGATCAGCGGGGAGACCACGCGGCTGTCCGGCATGGTCGGCGACCTGTTCGAGCTCTCGCGGATCACCGCGGGCGCGCTGCAGCTGACCATGGCGGCCGTTCCGCTGCGCGACGTCGTGAGCGACGCCGTCGCCGCGCAGGCGCCGCTCGCCGAGCAGAAACGCGTGCGGATGATCGAGTACGCGAACGTGTGGCCGGTCGTCTCCGGCAGCGACCCGGAACTGGCGCGGATCGTGCGGAACCTGGTGTCCAACGCCGTGCGGCACACGCCGCCGGACGGGACGGTCGCGGTCCAGATCGGCATCGAGGGCGGCGAGGCGCTGCTCGCGGTCTCCGACGGCTGCGGCGGGATCCCCGAAGACGAGATCGGGCGGGTCTTCGACGTCGCGTTCCGCGGGACGACGGCGCGCACGCCCGAGCGCGGAGGGCTGGCGAGCGGCGGCGGGCTCGGGCTCGCGATCGCGAAAGGCCTGGTCGAGGCCCATCGCGGCCGCATCGGCGTCCGGAACGACGGCCCCGGCTGCCGGTTCGAGGTCCGGCTCCCGCTCGCCATGCGCTGACCGTGTCAGCGGCGTGTCACCGCGGTGTCAGGGCGGGCCGCGATCGTTGCCGCCATGACGACTTCAGCGAAGCGATTCTTCCGACGGGCCGGGATCACCGCGGTGGCGGCCGCACTGCTGGCCGGGATCACGCCCGGCGTGGCCGCCGCGGACAAGGGACGGGACCGGCCGGACCTGCAAGCGATGGCCGAGCAGATCGTCGCCTCCGGTTTCGCCGGGACACAGCTGCGGGTGCACGACGCGCGGGGCGACTGGACCGGCAGCGCCGGGGTGCGCGAGCTGGGCTCGGCCGCCAAGCCGCCGACGAACGGGCGGTTCCGGATCGGCAGCAACACCAAGACCTTCGTGTCCACCGTCGTCCTGCAGCTGGTGGGCGAGGGCAAGGTGGGCCTGGACGCGCCGGTGGCCGGGTACCTGCCCGAGTTCGGCCTCGACCGGCGGATCACGGTGCGGATGCTGTTGCAGCACACCAGCGGCCTGTTCGACTACACCGGCGCGATGCTGCCCGACGGCACGATCGTGCCGGGGATCCCCTTGACCGGTAAGGAGTTCCTGGACAACCGGTTCCACACCTACCGCCCGCAGGAGCTGGTGCGGTTCGGCCTGTCCAAGCCGCCGCTGTACGCGCCGGGCACGGACTGGACCTACACGAACATCAACTACGTCCTCGCCGGGCTGGTGATCGAGAAGGTCGCCGGCCGTCCCTACGGCGACGAGATCCAGCGCCGGATCCTGCGGCCGCTCGGACTGCGCGACACCGTGGTTCCCGGTACCTGGCCGGGCATCCCCGGTCCGCACGCCCACGGTTACTACCGCTACGAGGAGAAGCCCGGGCAGTGGAAGACGGTCGACATCACGACCCAGAACCCGTCGTGGGCGTCCAGCGCCGGTGAGATGATCTCGACCACGAAGGACCTCCACACGTTCTTCTCCGCGCTGCTGGGCGGAAAGCTCCTGCCGGCCCCGCTGCTCGACGAGATGCGCAAGCCGCACCCGAAGGGCGGCTACGGCCTGGGCATCTACGTGCAGGAAGCAAGCTGCGGCACCGTCATCAAGGGCATGGGCGGTTTCCACGGCTACGGGACGGTCATGGCCAGCACGCCCGACGGCAGCCGGACCTACGAGCTGTCCATGACCTACGGTGACTCGGACGCCGATCTGGGCCAGGCCTACAACAAGGCCGACCAGCTGCTCACCGACAAGGTGCTCTGCGGCAAGTAGGTCAGAGCCGCAGGAACCCCATGTCCGGGAAGTGGGCCGGCGCGATGATCGCGCCGGTCTCTTCCGCTTCCGCGAGGAAGCGCTGCCGGGTGCGGAGCGCGAGATCCGGGTCGGCGTCGCCGAGGAAGCCCACCCGCGTGTCCGTCAGCTGCGCGGGCGTGTGCAGGACGTCGCCGAGCAGCAGCAGGCGCTCGTCGTCCGCCGTGATGTCGAGGACGTAGTGGCCGGGCGTGTGCCCCGGGGCGTGCCGCGCCACGATCCCGGGCGCGATCTCGACCCGGTCGCCGCTGATCGCCTCGGTCAGCCCCGCGCTTCGGGCGGTCTCCATGCCGACACGGCTCCATTCGCCCGTCCCGGCGGGCGCGATCAGGGCCTCCCAGTCGAGTTGGCCGAAGACGACCTGAGCGCCGGGGAAGGTCAGTTCGCCTTCGGGCGCGATCCAGCCGATGTGGTCGTTGTGCAGGTGGGTGAGGAAGACGGTGTCGATCTCGCCGACCGGGCAGCCCGCCTTGTCCAGCGCGGCCGCGAGGTCGCCGCCCGTGCCCATCGGCGGGGTGGGATCGCCCTTGGCGGGCGTCATCCCCGGCGGGAAGGCGAATTCGCGCGGGCCGAGGCCGGTGTCGACCAGGATCGTGCGGCCGTTGCCGCGGATCAGGTACGCGCCGGTCGGGACGTGCACGGTGCCGTCCTCGTCGAAGATCTCCGGGTGGGCCTCGGGGTCGAGACCCGGGAAGAACGCGAGCGGCAGCCTGATCAGACCGTCCCCGAGCGCTTCGATCTCGATGTCTCCGACGGTGATGCCCACCAAAACCCCCAAAAAGCCGATTCCGTTGCCGGGAACGACAACCGGCGGAGGGCCCGGTCTGTTCCCGGTTTCAGAGACCGGCCGGTTCCCGCAGCTCAGCGGTGGCGAACCCGGCGATGCCCTCGGCGAAACCGGTTCGCGCGGTGAAGCCGAGCAGCCGCCGGGCGCGGGCGGGGTCCGCGACGACGTGCCGGACGTCGGCGGGCCGGGCGCCGCCGGCGATCTTCGGGGACGGCCCGCCACAGGCCTTCGCGAGTTCCTCGGCGAGTTCGCCGACGGTGTGGGGCTGCCCGGAACAGATGTTCAACGGTGTCAGGTCACCTTCGGGCCCGTCGGCGTGCAGAGCCAGGACGTTCGCCCTCGCCACGTCGTGGACGTGCACGAAGTCGCGCTGCTGTTTCCCGTCCTCCAGCACGATCGGGGCCTCGCCGCGCAGGAGCGAGGAACGGAACAGCGACGCGACGCCCGCGTACGGGGTGTTCTGCGGCATCCGCGGTCCGTAGACGTTGTGGTAGCGCAGGGCCCAGACCGTTCCGCCGGTTTGCCGGGCCCACGCCGCCGCCAGATGTTCCTGGGCGAGCTTGGTGGCCGCGTAGGTGCTTCGCGGCCGCAGCGGCGCGTCTTCGGGGACCAGGCGCCAGTCGAGCTCGGCGCCGCAGGTAGCGCACGACGGCTCGAAGCAGCCGGCGTCCACATCGGACCGCTTCCGCGGCGACGGCGGCACGATCCCGTGGATGGGGCATTCGTAGCGGCCTTCGCCGTAGACGACCATCGACGAGGCGAGCACCAGCTTCCGGACCCCGGCCCGGTGCATCGCGGCGAGCAGGACGGCGGTCCCGTAGTCGTTGTTCAGCGCGTACGACGGCGCGTCGGACGGATCGACGCCGTGCCCGACGACGGCCGCCTGATGGCAGACCGCGTCGACACCGTCCAGCAGCTCCGCGACCAGCTCCGGGTCGGTGACGTCGCCACGCAGGAACCGGTGGCGGCCGGTGTACTCCGGCGGGCGCGACGAACCGTGCGCGGTGCTCAGGAGGTTGTCGAGGACGACGACCTCGTCACCTTGATCGGACAGCAGATCGGCGATGTGGGAGCCGATGAAGCCGGCCCCGCCGGTTATCAGTGTTCGCACCGTTCCGACGCTAGGGGCGATCCCGGGCGGCGGCGCCGGATCGCGGGCTCACGTCAGGGAATCGTCACAACTACGCGGCACCGCCGAAGCGAAGATCAGCCGAAACCGGATACGGTGTGACCATGGAACGGAGCGCACAACGGCTGGGCCGCGCACTGGTGGTCATCGTGGACGATCGGGTCGCCCACGGCGAACACGAGGACAACACGGGACCGCTGGTCACGGAGCTGCTCGAAGAGGCCGGATTCATCGTCGACGGCGTCGTCGTGGTCGAGGCCGAGACGGCCGCGATCCGCAACGCGCTCAACACCGCGGTGATCGGCGGTGCCGACCTGGTGATCACCGTCGGCGGCACCGGGGTCTCGCCGCGCGACCGCACCCCCGACGCGACGGCCGGGGTGCTCGACCGCCCGATCCCGGGCATCGGCGAAGCCCTGCGCGCCTCCGGCCTGGCCGCCGGCGCGGTGGACGCGGGGATCTCCCGCGGGCTCGTCGGCGTCTCCGGCAGCACGCTGGTGGTCAACCTCGCGGGTTCGCGCGCGGCCGTCCGCGACGGCATGGCGACGCTCTCGTCGCTGGTGCCGTACGTGATCGACGAGCTGTCCGGGCTCGAAGAGGCCTAATTTTCAGAGGCTCAGTTTTCAGAGGCCCGGCTTTCAGGAGGCGGGGCCTTTCGGGGCGGGTCCGGGTTCGGTCCCGGGCTCGCCCTTTTTGTCGTGGTGCAGCACTCCTTCCACCTTTTCGGTGACCTGGCCGATCTTGTCCTCGAACCGGCCGCCGGTGACCTTGTTCGCCCCGGCCGACGCCGCCGAGACACCCTTGGCCGCCACGTCGCCCGCCTTCTCGGCCAGCGGCCCGGCCTTCTCGCGGACTTCGCCCGCGACCTCTTCCGCTTTGTGGATGGCCTGCGCGGCCAGCCCCTTCGCTTTGTCGACGATGCTCATGCGCTGATGGTCCCACCGGCGGGCGGCCCCCGCGACCGGTGCGAAAATGGGTGTCATGCCAGGTGAAGACGAGGACAAGCGTTCCTCCGCGGCGAAGAAACGGCGGGTCGACGAGATCTTCGGCGACGTCCTGCCGGACACGACCTCCGACGAGCGAGAGCCGGGGCAGCGCACCCCGGACTCCGACTCGTGGTTCCTGGAGAACCGGCCGCCTCACCACGACCGGTGACCCGGGTCAGTTCGCGCGGTTCTGCTGCGCGCGCAGCAGGTCACGGATCTCGGTGAGCAGTTCGACGTCGGTCGGCTCCGAGGGGCCGGCCTCTTCACCGCGCTTGCGCCGCTCCTGGACGTGCTTGACCGGCAGCACGATCACGAAGTAGACGACGGCCGCGACCAGCACGAAGTTGATCGCCGCGTTGATCACGCCGCCGAAGTCGAGGAACGTGGCGTCGTTCTCGGCCAGGATGTTGAACCCCAGCCCCTTGGCGGCGTCCGATCCGCCGATGGTGTTGATCAACGGTTTGACCAGGCCGTTCGTGAAGGCCGTGACGATCGCTGTGAACGCGGCGCCGATGACCACCGCGACCGCGAGGTCGACGACGTTCCCGCGCATCAGGAAGTCCTTGAAGCCCTTGATCAAGACGCTCTCCTCTTTCACCTGGGACGGTTCGCCGACCGTCCCTTTCTTCCGTACCGGGGGGACGCAGGCGCCCGCCGCCACAGGGCAGGCGCGAGCTAGCGGAGGGTAACCGTTATGGACCGTTCCAGCGAGGTGGCCGCGACCCGTGTCGCGATCGCGGAAGGCAGGGAAAGCAGCACCAAAGGTCCCTTGCTTCCGGCACGGGGCGACGTCGGATCGCGGGTGCTCTGCTCGCCCACCGCCGCCACGACGGCCGCGCTGGCCAGCACGGACGCCTCGCGCCCGGCTTCGGCGGCCGCGACGACGTCGACGCGGCGGCCCGGCCTGAGCAACTCCGCGACACCGGCGTCGGCGAGCCTCACCGGCACGGTCGAACTCTCGGGATCACCCGATCCGGGGATGCCCGCGTCCAGCAGGCGGACGTCCGTCAGCGGTTCGCCCGACCGCGCCGCACCGACGAGCATCCGCCCCTCCACCGAGGAAGGCAGGCCGGTGGCGCCCTGTGGACGGACGTCGTCCGGGAGGTCGACGAGTTTGACGTCCTCGGCGCGCAGCAGCGAGCCTGCCGGGAGGTCGCGGGCGGAGACGACGGTCGCGGTGCCGGGCGTGCCGCGTGCGGACGCGGGCAGGAACAGCGCGATCAGGCCGCCGAGCAGCAGGGAAAGGGCGAGCCAGCGGCGGAGCAGCCGGGCCGGCCTGCCTTGGAGTCTTCGCAGGACGGGCAGTTGATGGAACACGGGATCCCCCTCGTCGATCGGTGATGATCTCGACGTTAGGGGCGGGTGCGCCGCCCTGGAAAGAACGAAAACCCCCGGCTGTGGATAACCGGGGGCCTGTGGACAACTCGGGACGTCAGGAAGCGGCGGCGGCCGTTTTCGTCGTACCCGTGGAGGAGGATGTCGCGCTCTTGGTCTCCGGCTTCGACTCGCTCTTCGACTCCGTCTTGGTCTCGGACTTGGCCGGGGCCGAGGTGGTGCTGGCCTTCGAGTCACGCGAGTCGGTGCGGTAGAAACCGCTGCCCTTGAAGACCACGCCGACCGAGCTGAAGACCTTGCGAAGCGGGCCCGAGCACTGCGGGCACACGGTCAAGCTCGCGTCGGAGAACGACTGCACGGCCTCGAAAGCGTGGTCGCATTCCTTGCAGGCGTACTGGTAGGTGGGCACTGCTGCTCCTTCGTGCATTGGCACTCAGCCGACAAGAGTGCTAACGCCCTACGGTACCGGGGCATTCCGACGCAGGTCAAACAAGGTTTCCCAAGGTCACATGACGACCTGGTCACGCCCTCTGTTCCGTACCTGTTCCTTGCCGGACCGAGATCGGCTCTGGTCCAGGGTACGAGCCGTCATGAGCTGGGCGGTCTCCGAGCGTGCCGCCCGAGGGGCTCGCCTTCCTGCTCAGTGCTCACTCTGGCGGCCCCTCCGGCCAGGGAGAGGGCGGGGTGAGGGCGCCGGGCGACTTCGTGCCGGAATCCTCCCGCCGGGCGCGGGGCTTCGCGACGTGGGCGGCGCTCAGCGAGCTGGGCCGCACGGGGATCGCCGAGATGATCGAGCGGTGCTGCCCGCTGGCCAGGAGGTTCGCCGAGAAGCTCACCGAAGCGGGCGTCACCGTCGTGAACGACGTCGTGCTGACACGGAGCGCGTGGTCGAGACCGTGCAGCGTTCCGGTGAGTGCTGGATGGGCGCGACCACGTGGCGCGGCCGCCGGTTGATGCGCGTCCCGGTGTCCGACTGGAGTACGACTGAAGCGGACGTCGACCGCGGTGTCGCCGCGATTTCGGCGGCGTACCGGTGAACCCGGCCGCTCAGCGCCCGCGGGGTCACGGTCGCGGGCGCTGAGCGTTCCGGCGAGTCGGGGCGGTGCCACGGCTCCGCTTCCGGGGATCGTCAGCCGGGGTGCGAACTGGGGACTCGACCCCCGGTCCGCGGCGGCGCCCTTTCTCGTCCGTCAAAAGTAGCCTCCGGCGCTGCCGCCCGGCCTCTTCCCGATTGCGTGGCGCGCCGTCTGTAAAGGGTGTCGTCTCACCTCCGATCGGAAAGGCTCGAATATGGCGGACGCGAAGCGCCGCGGGAAATCGACGTGACCTTCACCGCCGAAGTCGTTCCTGATTCCAATAGCGGCCTGCCCTGGGTGAACATGCAGGAATTCGCCGAATTCTCCGGTACCGGAATGGCCGTCGAGGTCGGCGGCACCGTGGGCGGTCACGACCACGAGGCGACCAGGTCACCGTGCGCCTGATCAGGAGGATTTCCCGAGAAGAGCGGGTCGGACGCGGGCTGGAGTGTCCACAAGGGACGAAAGAAGCTCGCGAACCCGCCGGTCCATGTCGTCCCGTAGCGGCCGGATGCCGACGATCCCTTCGGTTTCCGGGTCGGGGACGACCCATTCGACGTATCTTGTCCCTTCGGCGACCGGATAGGTCTCGCAGCCCATGGTGATGACGATGTCGGCCGCCGCCACGTCTTCGTAGGTGACCCGGCTCGGCACCTCGCCCGAGATGTCGACGTCCCATTCCGCCAGCGCGCCCGCCACCAAGGGATTGATCCGCTCCGCCGGGTCGCACCCCGCGGACCGCACGGTCACCCGGCCGAATCCGTGATGCTTCAGCAACGCGGCCGCCATCTGCGATCGGCTCGCGTTGTGCACGCACACGAAAAGGATATCCGTCATCTTCTCGCCCGCTCTCCTCGGTTTCGTGGCCTGCTCCCGACGTTACCCGTGAAAATCTCATTCGTGGGACATGCGGAAAAGAGGCGCAATCGAGGAGAAGTTCACCGTTCCGTCCCACTCGCAGTCTTGAAGAAGAGGACGGTATAAGGGTGGTGACACACTTCGGCCGGTGTTCGAAATGGACGGCAGGGGTGGTCGATGACCGAGATACGGGTGCACGGCGCCGTCATGGCGCACCCCCGGCGCCGGGCAGAGGCGGAAGCACTCGCGCGACTCGATCCCGCCGGTGCGACGCGGGTCGTCCTGGACCCCGATCCGGACGGGCCGCCGACGGCCGCGCGCACCACGAGACTGGCCTGGAGCGGCGTTCCCGACGACGCGACCCACTTTCTCGTCCTGCAGGACGACGTCCGGCTCGCCGACGGCTTCTTCGAGCACGCGCGGAAGGCGGCCGGGCGGCTGCCCGGCGACGCGATCGCGTTCTACGCCAACTGGAACTCGCGCAACGGCGCGGCCGTGCGGATGGCCGCGGCCGCCGGTGCGGACTGGGCGACGGCGGTCAACGAGTACGCGCCCTGCGTCGCGTTGATGCTGCCGGCCGAGATCGCGCGCGGTTACGCCGGATACGCGGTCCGCGACGGTGACCGGTGGCCGTGCGACGTGCTGATGTTCCGCTATCTCAAGGCAGTGGGGACACCGATCCGCATCGCGGTGCCGAACACCGTCGAACATTCCGGCCTGCCCAGTGTCGCCGGCAACGACGCACACGGTCTGCGGCGTTCCGCGTGTTTCTCCGCGGTCGCCCCCGCGACGGCCGGTGACGCGCTCGCCGAGCACGAAGTGATCCCCTTCCACAAACACCTGACTTCCGAATGCGCCGTAC
Organism: Amycolatopsis roodepoortensis; assembly: GCF_014873915.1. Classification (GTDB taxonomy): domain Bacteria; phylum Actinomycetota; class Actinomycetes; order Mycobacteriales; family Pseudonocardiaceae; genus Amycolatopsis; species Amycolatopsis roodepoortensis. The sequence continues at coordinate 1,283,797 of NZ_JADBEJ010000004.1, read as the reverse complement.
GCGGCGACGGGTACTGGGAGTACCTCGGAACAGAACGGCTCCTGCGGCGATCGGGGATTTCGCCGCAGGAGTGCAGAACCGGGTTCGAACGCGGCTCGGACCTGTCCGAAGCCGCCTGGCAGACCTGGCTGACCGCGTTCGCCATGGGACTGTCCACTGTGGAACACAGTGGTGCGGTGCTGGACCAGGCGCTGGCGACCATCGGCCCGGGCGGTCTCTGCGATCGGCTGCTGGCGTCCGAGATCGAGGCGATCACACCCTCGCACCACGACGTCGCCGTATGGGGTTTCGCGGCGGGGCGTGATCGAGCGGGCAGGCCCCGGCGGCCACGCCGGGGGACCGGGATCCGGATCGCGATCACCGGCCCTGGCGGCCCGCTCGCCGAGCACCTTTCCGGACTGCTGACCGAACTCGGCCACGACGTCGTCGACAGCGCGAGGGCCGCCGAGGGGACAAGGCGCGTGCACCTCGGCGACGTGGCGGATCCCGGCGACGTCTTCTGCGCGATCGTCGACGCCGGATCGCGTGAGCACGTCCTGCGGTTCGCGACGCCGATCGGGCCGCATACCTCGACGGAAACCCTGGTGGCGCACTGGATCGAGCTGGCATGGACCCGGCGGCCGCTGCCGGTCGACCCCGGCCGCGTCCACCAGTTCACCGACGTACGCGACATGGCGAGCGCGATCGACGCGGTGCTGACCGGCGGACCGGTCGCGCCGGTGTACGACATCGCGACGGCGACCCTCACCGGGAATGAACTGGCGAAGGTCGTCTGCGCCGCGGTTCGCGCCGTGCCGACCGAAGTCGTCACCGCCCCGTCGGACACGCGCGTGATGAAGCTGGGCCTCGCGGCCGCGGAACTCGGCTGGACGGCCACGGTCCCGGCCGACGAAGCCGTCCGGGCCTTCGGCAAATGGCTCGCCTACGACGTGGACCGGGTCCGATGAGGATCCTCGTCGCGGGCCCCGTCCCCGAAACCAGCGACTACGGCAACGGCGTCACCGCGCGCCGGTGGGCGCGTCTGCTGCGGAACCTCGGCCACGAGGTCCGGGTCGCCCAGGACTACGACGGCGAGCGCTACGACCTGCTCATCGCCTTGCACGCGCGCAAAAGCGAGGCCGCGATCCGCGCCTTCTCCGCCGCTTGCCCGGACACGCCGGTCGTGATCGCGCTGACCGGCACGGATCTCTACCCGGACCTGGTCACCGGGGGCGTCGACCTGGGCTTGCTCGGACGAGCCGCGCGGATCGTCGTCCTTCAGCCGCGAGGACTTCTCCAGGTTCCGTTGGGGCTTCGCGGCCGTACCAGGGTGATCATCCAGTCGATGCCGCCGATTCCGGGCGAGGCACCGGCGGAGGACCGCTTCGAGGTCGCGTTCCTGGCACACGCCCGGCCGGTCAAGGATCCGCTGCGGCTGAGCGAGGCGGTGCGCCTGCTGCCGTCGTCGTCGCGGATCACCGTGACCCATGTCGGCGGCGTGCGCGAGGACGACGTCGGCGAGCGGCTGCGTGCCGAGTCGGCGGAAAACCCGCGCTACACCTGGCTCGGCCCGCTGCCGCGACCCGAAGCGCTCGCCGTCCTCGCCCGCAGCCGCCTGCTGGTGCTGACGTCGCTGCACGAGGGCGGGGCGAACGTGGTCACCGAAGCGCTCGCCGCCGGGGTCCCGATCGTGTCCACCCGCGTCCCGGGTTCCGTCGGGCTGCTCGGTGAGGACTACGCCGGCTACTTCCCCGTCGGTGACACGGCCGCGCTCGCCACCGTGCTCGACGACGCCGAGCACGACCGCGACGGGCTCTACACGCGGATACGGCGGCAGTGCGCCGCCCGCCGCGCTTCGGCGGATCCGGAGCGCGAAACCCAGGCATGGCGACGACTGCTCGCCGAAGCGGTGCCGGCGAACTCCGGATACGAGGGAGTGCGATGAAACTCAGGAAGAGCGTTCCGAAGGTCGGTGGTGGCGGGGTGCACCGGGAATTCACCGCCGAGCAGACCTACGCGCGGATCGAGCCGCATCTGCGGCGCGCCGGGGTCACCCGGGTCGCGGAGATCACCTGGCTCGACCGGGTCGGCATCCCGGTCTACAACGCCATCGCGCCGCGCGCCAACGACATCATCTCCGTCTACAACGGCAAAGGCCTGACGAACATCGACGCCAGGACGTCCGCGGCGATGGAGGCGATCGAGCGGTTCTCCGCCGCGCTCCCGGTGCGGCCGCGGGTCATCGCGTCCTACGAGGAGCTGGTCGCCGAGGGCCGCACGGTGCTGGATCCGCGCGAGAACAACGCGGAGCTTTCCGCGCACTACCGCGACGATCTCCCGATCTCGTGGGTCGAGGCGTACGACCTGATGAACGAAGAGTCCGTCCTCATCCCGCAGGCGTCCGCCGTCTACGGGCTGAAGTTCCATGAACCTCCTTGCTACAAGGTGCTTTCCACCAATGGCCTGGCGTCGGGGAACAGCCTCGAAGAGGCCATCTGCCACGCGCTCACCGAATTGATCGAGCGCGACTCGATGACCAACGCGGAACTCGTGAGCAGCCAGCTGGCGCAGGTGCTGGAAAAGGGCATCTTCGTCGAGCCGCAGCCCGAGCACATCACGTCCTACCTCAGGGAACTCCACCCGCACGTGGACCTGGAAACGCTGCCGCCGCTCGCGAAGTCCCTCGTGGACAAGTTCCACGACGCCGGGCTGAAGATGCGGATCGTGCACATCACCTCGGATCTGGAGATCCCGAGTTTCCTCGCCGCCACCTCCGAAGACCTCGGCCCGACGACGTCGCAGGGCCACGGCGGATTCGGCACGCATCCCGACGCGAACGTCGCGCTCATCCGCGCCATCACCGAATGCGCGCAGGGTCGCGCCGTCGACATCCAGGCGATGCGCGAGGACATCCGGCTCCCGACCGAGAACGTGTCCAAGTACCAGAACCACGTCCAGCGGTCGGCGACGATCGACAAGGGCGCGTGGGCCTGGCGGCCGATGCGCAAACAGGTCGCGTTCGACGAGATCCCGTCGTGGACCACCGACGACGTGATGACCGACATCGAGCTGATCCTGGACCGGATCCGCGCCGCCGGTATCGACCGCGCGCTCGTCGTCGACCTCTCGCCGCCGGGGATCCCGGTGAGCGTCGTGCGGGTGATCGTGCCGCGGCTCGAATCGTGGGCCGTCGACCACTGCAAGATCGGCCCGCGTGGCGCCGCGGTCTGGAACGACACGCTGCTGGAACTCTCCGCCCGGATCCGGGCCGCCGAACTTTCCAAGCCCGCCTAGGAGATCGTCATGCGCGCAGTGGTTTTCATCGGCCCGAGCATCGACATCGAATCGGCTTCGGCCGAACTCGACGTCGAGTTCCTGCCGCCGGTCAAACGGGGCGACCTCGCCGGACTGCTGGCCAGGCCGGAGCCGCCGGAGGCCATCGGCATCGTCGACGGCCGCTTCCTGCAGAGCCTGTGCGTCTCGCCGAAGGAGGTGCTCGAAGCGATGGACCGCGGTGTCACGATGTTCGGTTCGTCGAGCATGGGCGCCTTGCGCGCGGCGGAATGCTCGCCGTTCGGCATGGTCGGCGTCGGCAAGATCTACGAGGAGTACTTCTCCGGGCGGATCGATGCCGACGACGAGGTCGCCGTCACCTACGACGAGGAGAACCTCTCGGCGTTGTCGGAGCCGATGGTGAACATGCGGTTCGCCATCGCCGCCGGTATCGAGCAGGGCGCGTTCGCCCCCGGGACGGGCGAGCGGTTCCTCGAGATCGCCAAGGAGCTGTACTTCCCGCAGCGGGTCAACCGGACCGTGCTCATGCTGCTGCGCCGGGAGATCCCGGAGGACGAGCACGCCAGGATCGCCGCCTTCTTCGCCGGCGGGGCCCCCGACACGAAACGCGAGGACGCCCTGCTGCTCCTCGCGGCGATGCGGGACTTCCTCGACCCGGCCACCGAACCGCAGATCAGATCCGTCGACGTCCGAGGTGCGCTGTGAACATCGACCCGTCACTCGCCCCGCTGGCCGGGTTCAGCCCCGACCAGCTGGAACGGTTCCTGGAGGCCGTGCGGACGTCGTCCGACGGCGTCCAGGGCACGCTGGAATCCCTGACCATGACGATCATGACCTCGATCGAATGACCGCGGCGCCTTTGGCGGAGGAGACTGTCACACCGTCGAAGGTGGGCATCTTCTCCAGGGAGTACCGGGCGAGCACGATCGGCTTCGCCTGCGTGATGTTCCTCGAAGGGTTCGCCGCGCTGGCGCTGGTCACCACCCTGCCGGTGGCGGTCGGCCAGCTCGACGGGCTCCACGTGTACGCGCTGGCGCTGGGCGGGTTCGTCACGATGAGCCTGTTCGGCAGCGTGCTGGCGGGCGAGATCGCCGACAAACGCGGGCCCCGGCTGCTGCTGATACTCGGACTGGGCCTGTTCCTTGCCGGGCTGCTGGTGGCGGGGACCGCGACCACGATGTGGCAGCTGATCGCCGGCCGCTGCGTGCAGGGTTTCGCGAGCAGTGTCGTGGTCGTCGGGCTCAACGTCACCATCGCGCAGTCGTATCCGCCGAAGCTGCGGCCGAAGGCGCTCTCGCTGATGAGCACCTGCTGGATCGTGCCGTCGATGATCGGCCCGGCGATCGCCGGGACGGTCACCGAGCTGCTGTCGTGGCGGTGGGTGTTCTTCGGGCTGGCGATCCTGGTCTCGGTCGCTTCCCTGATCCCGCTCGGTTTCCTGCGGCGGCTCAGCCCGGTGGCCGACGACGAACGCGCGACGCCGCCGGGTCTCGTGCGGGCCGCGGCGATCGTCGCGGTGGCGGCGGGGATCCTGCACTTCGGCGCGTCCGGATTGGACCTGACACATCTCGCGTTCGCCGCCGTCGGCGTCGTCGCGCTGGTGATCAGCGTGCCGCGGCTGCTGCCGGAAGGGACGCTCCGCGCGGCCAGGGGCATCCCCGCCGCGATCCTGCTGCGGGGGCTCAGCGCGGGCATCTACTTCACGCTGGAGTCCTACATCCCGCTGATGCTGATCAACCAGCGGCAGATCTCGGTGACCGTCGCCGGTGTCTCCTTCACCGGGGCGACGCTGCTGTGGGCGGGCGCGGCCTGGCTGCAGGGGCATCCGTGGGCCGAGGTGCCCCGGCACCGGCTGGTGCTGCTCGGTTCGGTGGTGATCGCCGGATCGAGCGCGATCGCGATCTTCGGCGTGTTCGGGTTCGTGCCGCCGCTGACCGCGAGCGCCGCGCTGATCGTCGCCGGATTCGGGATGGGGCTCGTGATGCCGAGCTTGACGGTGCTCGCCTTCGACCACTGCCCGCCGGAGGACCAAGGCCGGTACTCGGCCGCCATGCAGGTGTCGCAGGGCCTCGGGAGCGTGGTGCTGATCGGCGCGGCGGGGGCGCTGTTCAACGCCGGGACGGCCGTCGAGTACCCCGGTGCGCTGGTCTACGGCGTGGTCTTCGGGTTCGTCACCCTCGTGGCCGTTCCCGCCTGCCTGCTGGCACTGCGGAGCCGGGTGACCTGACCGATCAGGAATCGAGGAGCACGGGAACCCGATCCGTATCCAGCGGCGGGTGCGACCCCGCCGGGTGCGGACCGATCCCGATCAGCTCCGCACCGGCGGAGATGCCCTGGTGAAGAGCGGTCGCTGACGATGGGGACATGGACATTTCCCTTTCGCCCGCGGCCGGATCGGGCCGCCGGGCGGCGCGAAACGCGCAGGCCGCACGCCTGCCGTCGCTGACCGGGATGCGCTTCATCGCCGCGCTCGCGGTCTTTCTCTCCCATCTCACCCTGGAGAACCTGTTCGCCGACGACGGCGTCCAGAAGTCGATGACGGCGATGTTCATCCAGGGCGGTTTCACCGGCGTCGGATTCTTCTTCGTGCTCAGCGGATTCGTGCTGGCCTGGTCCGCACGGGAGAAGGACACGGCACGGACGTTCTGGCGGCGTCGGTTCTTCAAGATCTACCCGAACCACGTCGTCACCTTCGTCGCGGCGGCGTTGCTGCTGGGCTTCGTCGCGAACGAGACCTTCGACATCGGGACAGCGGCGCTGAACCTGTCGTTGCTGCAGGCCTGGGCGCCGGTCAACGGCGGCTTCAACATCGTCTCGTGGTCCCTTTCCTGCGAAGTGCTGTTCTACCTGTCGTTCCCCTTGCTGTTCCGGTACATCCGCCGGATCCGGCCGGACCGGCTGTGGTTTTGGGTGGGCGTGGTCGTCGCGCTGATCCTGCTCGTCCCGCTCGCCGCGACCTCCCTGCCGAACGAGCCCTACCTCTGGTACGCGGAGACCTCGGTACCGCGGTTCTGGTTCGTCTACGCGTTCGCCCCCGTACGCCTGCTCGACTTCGTGTTCGGCATCCTGCTGGCGCGGGTCGTGCAGGAAGGGCGCCGCCTGCCGCTGGGATTCGGCTGGGCCGCCGCCCTTTCCCTGGTCGCCTACGCGACGGCGCCGCTGTTCCCGATGACCTACAAGCTGACGGCGGTCACCGTGGTGCCCCTCGGCCTGCTCATCGCGGCGGGCGCGGTGGCCGACCGTGACGGGAAACGGACCTTCCTGGCCGGCCGCCGGATGGTGTGGCTCGGTGAAGTCTCCTTCGCCTTCTACATGGTGCATTGGCTCGTGCTCACCTTCGGGGTGAGGTGGATCGGGGACGAATGGGGGACACCGGCGGCGCTGGGGGTGACCGCCCTGCTCTTCGGCGTGACGCTCGTCTTGTCCTGGCTGCTTTACGCGGGCGTGGAACGACCCGTCATGCGGCGCTTCTCCACCCGGCGCAGACCGCGGTTCGTTGTGTATCGGCAAGATCCGGCTTCCGCGAAAACCGCGGCACCGGCACCCACGGTGAGGATGGAAGACCATGGCTGAAGAACTCGACAGTTTCCCGTTCCCGCAGGGCCCGCGGGGCCGTCCCGTCGAAGACTACGAGCACCGCCTGCGGGAATGCCCGCTCGGCAACGTACGGCTCCAGAGCGGCGACGTGGCGAGGCTCGCGGTCCGGTACGACGACGTCGTCAAGGTGCTCAGCGACCAGCGATTCAGCCGGAACCTCACGTACGAGGGGGCGCCGAGGCAGGCCGACGGTCTCGATTTCACCGTCGACCCCGACATCATCATGAACATGGACCCGCCCCGCCACACCCGGCTGCGCCGCCTGCTGGCGGGGACCCTGACCCCGCGCAAGGTCGAGGAGTGGCGGCCAAGGGTGCGCACCATGGCGAACAAGATGATCGACGGGCTCGATGGCCCGGTCGTCGACGTGGTGAGCACGGTCGCGTTCCCGTTCGCCGTCGAGGTGATCAGCGAGGTGATGGGGGTACCGGGGATCGACGCCGAGCGGATCCGGCACTGGTCGGATCTCCTGCTCCCGTCCGGCGGCCTCGGGATCGAAGAGCAGACCGCGGCGCTGATGGAGTTCGCGGCGTACTGCGTCGAACTGATCGAACAGGTCCGCCACCTGCCGGGCGACGGCGTGCTCCAGACGATGATCCAAGCGCGGTACGAAGGCGACCGGCTCACCGACGACGAGCTGGTGCGCAACACGATCGGCATGTTCCTCGCCGGGCACGAGACGACCGGATCGGTGCTGTCCCGTGCGTTCCTGCGGCTGCTGGCCCCGCGTGAGCACTACGACCGCCTGGTCGCCGAGCCCGGTCTGATCCCCAGCGCGGTCGAGGAACTGCTGCGCGTCGAGGTACCGGGGGACGGCGCTCCGCTGCGGGTCGCGTTGGAAGACGTCGAGCTGGCGTCCGGGACGATCCGCAAGGGTGAGGCGGTCGTCGCGTCCTTCGTCGGGCCGAATTACGATCCGGCGATCTACGACGCCCCGCGGGAGCTGCGCCTCGACCGGGACGAGAAGGCCCATCTGACCTTCGGCCGCGGGGTGCACTTCTGCCTCGGCGCGAACCTGGCGAGGATGGAGATGCAGGAACTGATCGGCGCCTTCGTCGACCGGCATCCGGATCTCTCGCTCGCCGAGGACCCGGACGAGGTCGAGTGGACCGACAGCGCCTTCAAGCGGCCGTCCCGGCTGCTGCTGAACCTGCGCTGAGCAAAGACGAAGGGAGCTTTCCCCGCGTGAGACGCGAGGAAAGCTCCCTTCGTCATGTGGTAGCCGGGAGACCGGCTACCACTGCCACCGGGTCGGCGTCCCGGTGAAGTCCTCGGCCCGCATCCCGAACGCCCAGGCCGGCCGGATCGCGACGACGGCGTTGACGTCCGGGTCGTAGCTGTAGGCCGACGAGTACTTCGCGTTGGCCGTTTCGACGAACGTGGCGATGGCCTCCGGGTCCGTGACGAACTCCGCGACGCCGTCGAGGACGACCGGGTCGAGCGCGTCGTCGATGGTGACGGTGCAGCGCGGGTCGGCGCGCAGGTTGCGCATCTTGCGCGAGGTGTGGGTGCTGCCGAACCAGAGGGCCTCGCCGTCCCAGGCCGCCCATACCGGCATCACGTGCGGCCTGCCGTCGGGCCGGACGGTCGCGACCCAGTAGTTCATCGTGGCCCGGAGTTTGTCGTCGGCCCAGGACCAGGGCAGCAACCCGGCTTCACACTGCTGGGTGCCGTAGCCGGGCATGTGCGGACGGCCTGCCTTCAATGGTTCTCGGATACCAGTGCTCATTTTCCCTGCTTTCCTTTTCTCAGGCGGCTGACGCGTCGTCGTCGAAGGCGAGGACGTCGTCGATGAGGTCGAACAGTTCGTCTTCCGACGCCGAGTCGAGGTCGTCGTCGCCGGGCAAGGCCGGGCGCGCCTTGAGCGCCATCGCTTCGAGTCTCCCGGCTATCTCGGCATCGATGTCTACAGTGGACAGAGTGGTTTCGAGCTCCTGGAGTTTCGCGAGCACGGCCCGCGTCGCGTCCGCCCTGTCGTCACCAAGGCACTCGTCGAGGTGCGCGGCGAGACCGGCCGGGGTCGGCTGTTCGTAGACGACGGTGGTGGCGAGCCGGAGGCCGGTCTCCGCGTTGAGCCGGTTGCGGAGCTGGATCGCGGCGAGCGAGTCCATCCCGAGGTCGCGGAACGGCTGGTGCACCCCGATCGCGTCGTCCTCGTGACCGGAGACCGCGGCGACCGAGCGCACCACGAGGCCGAGCAGGGCGGTCCGGCGTTCTTCGGCCGAGAGCCCGGCGAGCCGGTCCCGCAGGGACGTCTCCGGCGCCGCCGTCGTCGTGTTCGCCCGCCGTCCCTCCACCAGTTCGTCGAACACCCGGCTGGCCCGGGTCGCGGTGTGGACGGGGGCGAACCTGGCCCAGTCGACGTCGCCGACCGTCTGCACGGCCACCGGGCGGGCGAGCGCGCGGTCCAGCGCCGCCAGCGCGGTCTCCGCGCTCATGCCCGACACACCTTCGTGCTGACCCTGTCCGGGGACCGCGGTCCCCATGCCCTCCTCCGCCCACGGTCCCCAAGCCACCGCGGTGGCGGGCAGCCCGAGCGCCGCCCGGTGCTGGGCGATCGCGTCGACGGCGGCGTTCGCCGCGGCGTAGTTGGCCTGACCGGGAGCGCCGAAGGTGCCCGCCATCGAGGAGAACAGGACGAACTGTTCGAGCGGCAGGTCCCTGGTCAGTTCGTGCAGATGCCAGGCGGCGCCGGCCTTCGCCTCGAAGACCGTCTCCAGCCGTCGCGCGGACTGGGCGTCCAGTACGCCGTCGTCGAGGAGCCCGGCCGCGTGCACGACACCGGTCACCGGATGCTCGGCGAGCAGGGCTCGCAGTGCTTCCCGATCGGCGACGTCGCAGGCGGCGATCGTCACGGTGGCACCGAGCGCGGTCAGTTCGGCGCGCAGTTCTTCGGCTCCCGGCGTCTCCGCGCCACGACGGCCGGCGAGGACCAGATGCGGTGTGCCGTGTCCGGCCAGCCATCGGGCGACCCGCTTGCCCAGCGCACCGAGCCCGCCGGTGACCAGGACCGTGCCCGATGGCCGCCAGCCGGCCCCGGTCTCCGGGAATTCGAGAGCCCTCAACCGTCGCACGTGGAGCCCGCTCGCCCGCACCGCGAAGTGGTCTTCGCCGTCGTCACAGGTCAGCGCCTCGCAGAGATGTGCCCAGCCGGCGTCGTCGGGTTCCGGCGGCAGGTCGATGAGCCCTCCCCAGCGGTGCGGGGCTTCGAGCGCGACCACCCGGCCGAGCCCCCAGACGCCCGCCTGCCAGGGGTCCGGCGGCGGGTCGGCGGGTCCGATCGCGACCGCGCCGGTGGTCACCGCCCAGACCGCCGCCTCGATCGAGGTCCGTTCCAGGGCTTGGACGAGCGCGAGCACGTCCGCCGTCGCCGCGACACCCGTCGTGTCCCGGGCGCCCGCCAGCCACAGGATCCCGCCAGGGGCGGTCGCCGCGTGCTCCGCGAGCCGGTCCGTCCAGCCGTCGGAGCCGGTGTGCCGGACGATCCGCACCGCGCAGCCGCGTTCGGTCAATGCCCGGTCCGCCTTGGCGACCCGTTCGTCGAGGTCTTCTCCCGGCGGGGCGATCACCAGCCAGGCGCCGGTCGGCAGCGGGTGCACCCCGGCGTTCCTGAGCCGCCACACGGGTTCGCCCGCCAAAGAGTCCGTCGTGGACTGTCGTCGATGGATCCAGTAACGCCTGCGCTGGAAGGCGTAGCCGGGCAGATCCACCCGGCGGCCGCCCTCGTACCACGGTGAGAAGTCCACGTCGGCCCCTCGCGTGTACAGCGTCGCGAGCGCGGCGCCCAGCATCTCGGTCTCGTTCCGGCCGCGCCGGAGACAGGACACGAGTTCGATCGGATGGTCGGCGAGAGCCTGCTGTCCCAGCGTGGTGAGGGCGTTGCCGGGGCCGGTCTCGACGACGGTGTGGGCGCCTTCGGCGGCGATCACGCGCAAGGCGTCGCCGAACCGGACGGTTTCCCTGGCGTGCCGTACCCAGTACTCCGGGGTGCTCGCTTCGGACGGTTCGAGCCGTTCCCCGGTCACGCACGAGACGATCGGCACCTCCGCCGGGCGGAAGTCCAGCGTGTCCAGGATCCGCCGGAAGCCGGCCAGCATCGGATCCATGTGCGGCGAGTGGAACGCGTGGCTCACCGCGAGCCGCGTCGCCCGGCCGCCGGCCGCGGTGACGGTCGCCGACAGGGCCAGGACGGCGTCCTCGTCACCGGAGACGACCACGGAGCCGGGACCGTTCACGGCCGCGATCCCGACCCGGCCAGGGTGGTTCGCGAGCAGGTCTTCCAGCTCGTGCTCAGTCGTGCGCAAGGCGGCCATCGCACCGCCCGGCAGGGCCTGCATCAGCCGCCCTCGCGCGGCCACCAGCGCGGCGGCGTCCGGAAGCGAGAACACCCCCGCGGCGTACGCGGCGGCGATCTCGCCGACCGAATGCCCGGCGAGCAGCCCCGGCCGTACCCCGAATCCGGTCAGCACCCGGAACACGGCCACTTCGACGGCGAAGACGGCGGGCTGGGTGAAGTCGGTGCGATCCAGCAGCGCCGCCTCCGGAGTGCCCGGCGCGGCGAACACGATGTCCGCGAGCGGGCGTTCCAGGTGCGGGTCCAGTTCCGCGCAGACCTCGTCGAAAGCCTCCGCGAAGCCGGGCAGGTCCTCGCGCAGCCGGCTCGCCATACCCGGGTACTGACTGCCCTGACCGGGGAAGACCAGCGCGACCGGCCCGTCGGCGACCTCGCCGGTGAACAGGGCGGCCGCCGGTCCGGCACCGGTCAGCGCGGTCACCAGATCGGCGGTTTCACGGCCGAGCACCGCCGCGCGGTAACGGTGCCGGGTCCGCGTCGTGGCCAGGGACCGGGCCAGGTCGAGCGCGTCGCCGCCGGGCGTGACGTGCCGCGCCAGCCGCCGCGCCTGTTCCGTCAGCGCGCCGGGCGAGGCCGCGGAGAGGAGCCAGGGGACCAGCGGTCCCCTTGGCGCAGGGGCGGGTTCGGCGGCTTCCGGCTCGGGCTGTTCCAGGATGACGTGCGCGTTGGTGCCGCTGATCCCGAACGCGGACACGGCGGCGCGGCGCGGCCGGTCCGTCTCCGGCCAGGGCGTCGGTTCGGTGATCAGCGCGATCCCGCCGTCGTTCCAGTCGAGGTGGGTGCTGGGCCGGTCGTGGAGCAGCCCGGGCAGGGTGCCGTGGCGCATCGCCTCGATCATCTTGAGCACGCCCGCGATTCCCGCGGCGGCCTGGGCGTGGCCGAGGTTGGCCTTCGCGGAACCGACGAGCAACGGGGAACGCCTGTCCTGCCCGTAGGTGGCTTGCAGCGCTCCCGCCTCGATGGGGTCGCCGAGGGTTGTCCCGGTGCCGTGCGCTTCGACCACGTCTATGTCCTGTGTGGACAGTCCGGCGTCGGCGAGGGCGCCGGTGATGACGCGCTGCTGTGCCCGTCCGCTCGGCGCGGTGAGCCCGTTGGACGCGCCGTCGGAGTTGATCGCGGAGCCCTTGAGGATCGCCAGGACGGGGTGGCCGTTGCGCCGGGCGTCCGACAGCTTCTCCAGGACGACGATCCCGGCGCCCTCGGCCCAGGCGGTGCCGTCGGCGTCGGCGGAGAAAGGCTTGCACCGCCCGTCCGGGGCGAGGCCGCGTTGCTCGGAGAACTCCACGAACAGCTTCGGGGTGGCCATCACCGTGGCGCCACCGGCGAGGGCGAGTTCGCTCTCCCCGTTGCGCAGGGACTGGGCGGCCAGGTGCATCGCCACCAGCGAGGACGAACACGCCGTGTCCAGGGTGATCGCCGGCCCCTCGAAGCCGAACACGTACGACACCCGGCCGGAGGCGACACTGCCGGCGTTGGCCACCGACACCTGGCCGACGAGGTCTTCCGGCAGTTCGGCGAGCGGGAGCGCGTAGTCCCCGCCCATGATGCCGGTGAAGACACCGGTCCGGCTGCCGCGCAGCGCGGCCGGATCGATCCCCGCCGATTCCAGCGCGTGCCAGGAGACCTCGAGGAGCAACCGGTGCTGAGGATCCATCACGAGCGCCTCACGCGGCGACAGCCCGAAGAACTCCGCGTCGAATTCCGTCGCCGTGGTGAGGAATCCGCCGTGCCGGACGTAGGACTTGCCCGGTGTCTCGGGATCCGGGTCGTAGATCCCGCCCAGATCCCAGCCCCGGTCGGCGGGGAACTCCGAAATCACGTCGCGGCCCTGGGCGAACACCTCCCACAGGTCCTTCGCGGATTCCACCCCGCCCGGGTACCGGCAGCCCGCGCCGACGATCACGATGGGGTCGTCGTCGACGGCGCGGACCGGCGCGGGAGTGCTCTCGGCGGCTCGTGGTGCGCTCTCGCCCCAGAACCTGCCCGCGAGGTACCCGGCCAGCGCGCCGGGGGTCGGATGGTCGAAGACCAGGGTCGCGGGCAGCCGCAGCCCGACCGCCTCCCCGAGCCTGTTACGCAGTTCGAGGCCGGTGAGGGAGTCGAAACCGAGGTCCTGGAACGCCCGGTCGCTCACCACCGAGTCCTTCGTGGTGTGGCCGAGTACCGCCGCGACGGTACGGCGGACGAGTTCGTTCATCGCCTTGTCGTCCCGCTCCGGCGGCAGCGAGGGCCCGGCCGCGCCCGTTTCCCGGGTGGCGGCCGCCACGCGCCGAGAGGGCGCGGCAAGTGCGGAGAACAACGGCGAACGCTGGTCGCGCAGGGCGGTGACGTCGAGGCGCGCGGGGACCAGCAGGGCGGGGCCGCCGGTGAGCGCGGCGTCGAACGCCGCGAGCCCCTGGTCGGTGGACAGCGGAAGCAGGCCGCGGCGGGCCATCCGGGCGACGTCGGTCTCGGACAGATGCCCGGTCATTCCCGTGTCGAGCGCCCACAGCCCCCAGGCGAGCGACGTCGCGGGCAGGCCGAGCGCGCGGCGACGGTGGGCGAGGGCGTCGAGGTAGCTGTTCGCCGCCGCGTAGTTCGCCTGGCCGGCGTTGCCGATGATGCCCGCGATCGAGGAGAACAGCACGAACGCGGCGAGGTCCAGCCCCTCGGTGAGCTCGTGCAGATTCCGCGCGCCGTCGACCTTCGGCCGGAACACGGTGTCCACATTGGACTCGGTGAGCGATTCGACCGTTCCGTCGTCCAGTACCCCGGCGGCGTGGACGATCGCGGTCAGCGGGTGTTCGGCGGGGATGGCGCCGAGCACCCCGGCCAGCCGGTCGCGGTCGGCGACGTCGCAGGCGGTCACGGTCACTCGCGCGCCTGCCTTGGTCAGCTCGGCGACCAGCTCACCGGCGCCTTCGGTGTCCAGGCCGCTGCGGCCGGTGAGCAGCAGGTGACGTACCCCGTGTCCGGTGACGAGATGCCGGGCGATCAGCCGGCCGAGGCTGCCGACGCCGCCGGTGACGAGCACCGTCCCGTCGGGATCGAACGGCCTTTCCCGCTGCTCGGTGGGTTCGGTCGCCCTGACGAGCCGGGGCACGAGCACCCGGCCGCCGCGGACCGCCGACTGCGGTTCTCCCGCGGCGAGCGCCTGTTCCGGTGTGCTTTCGTGGTCGAGGTCGGCGATCAGCACGCGATCCGGTGCTTCCGACTGTGCGGCGCGGACCAGTCCCCACACCGGCGAACCGGTGGTTTCCGGCGGGTCGTCCGCGGTGGTGGCGATCGCCCGCCGGGTGAGCACGACGAGCTTCGCGTCGCTGAAGGCCTCGTCGGTGATCCAGTCCCGCACCAGGTCCAATGCCTCGATCGTGACGGCGCGCGGATCCACCGAGGAGCCTTCGGGTCCACAATGGACACCGACGAGATCGGGCAGTGCCCCGCCGTCGGCGAGTGAAGCGCGCAGCGCGGCAAGATCGTCGAAGACGGCGAACGAGGGGGTCTCCGCCCGTGCCTCCGGAGCCGGGATCCAGTCCACCCGCAGCAGGGTGCGATTCGCCCGCGGCCCGGCGAGCTTGGCGAGGTCGACCTGCCGGAGGGTGAGCGATTCGATCGTCGCGACGGGATCGCCCGCCCCGTCGGACAGGGTCAGGGTGACCGCGTCGTCTCCAGCCGGGGTGACGTGCACCCGGAGGAAGGTCGAGCCGGTGGCGTGAAGATCGACCGACGTCCAGGCGAAGGGAAGCCGGACGGTGTCGTCGCCCGTCCGGCCGGCGAGGATCGCGTGCAGGGAAGCGTCGAGCAGCGCGGGGTGGATGCCGAATCCTTCAGTCGATTCGCCTGGCAGCGCGACCTCCGCGTACAGCTCCTCGCCGAGCCGCCACAAGGCGCGAAGTCCCTGGAAAGCGGGGCCGTATTCGTAACCGATGTCGGCGAGGCGCGCGTAAGCCCCGTCCAGGTCGACGGGTTCCGCTCCCGGCGGCGGCCACTCTCGCGGATCCCGCGCGGGTGCGGTGGGAGTGGCGAGGGACCCGGTGGCGTGGCGGACCCAGCCCGATTCGCCGTCGGAATCCGCGGGCCGCGAGTGGACGGTGAAGCTTCGTCGTCCTGGTTCGCCCGCGGTGACCGCGAGCTGGATTTCGACGGCGCCGTCGGCCGGGATGATCAGCGGGCTCTCCAAGGCCAGCTCGTCCACCCGGCGGCAGCCGATCCGGTCACCGGCGTGCAAAGCCAGCTCCACGAAGGCCGCTCCGGGCAGGAGAACAGTGCCGTTCACGGCGTGGTCGGCCAGCCAAGGATGGGTCGACAGCGAAAGCCTGCCGGTCCACAGCGATCCGTCGCCGTCCGCGAGGGTCACCATGGCGCCGAGCAGGGGATGGCCCGCGTCCCGCAGGCCCAGCGACGCCGACCCGGCGGCCCCTGTGGAGGGCGTGAGCCAGAAACGCTCCGTCTGGAAGGCATAGGCGGGCAACGACACGAGCCTGCCCCCGGGGAAGACGGTGTCCCACCCGACGTCGGCCCCGTACACCGCCGCTTCGGCGAGCGAGCGCCGGAAGCGGGGGAGGCCGCCTTCGCCCCGCCTCAAGGAACCCAGCGCGACACCCTCCCGCGCCGACTCGTCCAGGATTTCCTGGAGTCCCACGGTGAGCACGGGATGCGGGCTGCATTCGACGAACAGCGCGTGTCCTTCGTCCGCCAGCGCCCGGATCACCCGGTCGAACTCGACCGGGTTCCGGAGGTTCCGGTACCAGTATCCCGCGTCCAGGACGGCGGTGTCGATCAGGCCGCCGGTCAACGTCGAATGGAACGGTATTCCGCTAGTTCGCGGAGCCAGCTCCGCGAGCAGTTCGAGCAGCGGAGCGTGGAGTTCCTCGACATGGGCGGAATGGGACGCGTAGTCGACCGGAAGCCGCCTGACCCGGACGCCCGCTTCGCCGAGTTCCGCGGCCAATTCGTCCAGCGCGGCCGGATCGCCCGAGAGCACCGTCGCCGACGGCCCGTTCGCCGCCGCGATCGACACCCGGCCGTTCCAGCGCTCGATCCTCCGCCCGGCCTCCGCCCGCGGCAGTGCCACCGAAAGCATCCCGCCGCGGCCGGAGATCGCCCGGATCGCCTTGCTGCGCAACGCGACCACTCGCGCGCCGTCCTCAAGGGACAATGCGCCGGCCGCGGTCGCCGCCGCGATCTCGCCTTGCGAATGGCCGACGACGGCGGCGGGCCGCACCCCGTGCGACTCCCACAGCGCGGCGATCGAGACCATCACCGCCCACAGCACCGGCTGGACGACGTCGACCCGGTCCAGCGCGGCCTTGTCGGCCAGCGCCTCCGGCAGGAGCCAGTCCACGTGTGGTTCGAGCGCCCGTCCGCAGTCCGCCATGCGTTCGGCGAACACCGGGCTGGTGTCCAGCAGTTCCTTGGCCATCCCGACCCATTGGCTGCCCTGGCCGGGGAACACGAACACCGGCCGCGGATCGGCCTTGTCCGCGCCGGTGAGGACCTCCGCCGCCGATTCCCCGGCGGCGAGCGCGGTGAGGCCGCGGAGGAGTTCCTCGCGATCGCTTCCCACCACGGCCGCCCGATGAGCGAAACGGGTCCTCGCGCCCGCCAAGGTGAAACCGGCGTCGTAGACGTCGAGCCCGGGGTCGGCTTCGAGGCGGTCGCGAAGCCGTCCCGCTTGGTCCTTCAGCGCTTCTTCGCCGTTCGCCGAAAGCATCAGCGGTACCACCGAAGCGGTCCGCGCGGCCGTTCCGGGCTCGTCCGGGGCCTCTTCGAGTACGACGTGGGCGTTGGTCCCGCTGATCCCGAACGACGACACCGCGGCACGGCGCTTGCGGCCGGTGTCCGGCCACGGCGTGTGCTCCGCGAGCAGTTCGACCCGGCCCGCCGACCAGTCCACGTGCCGGGTCGGCTCGTCCAGGTGCAGCAGTTTCGGCAGTATTCCGTGCCGCATCGCCTGGACCATCTTGATCACGCCGCCGACGCCGG
Organism: Amycolatopsis roodepoortensis; assembly: GCF_014873915.1. Taxonomy (GTDB): domain Bacteria; phylum Actinomycetota; class Actinomycetes; order Mycobacteriales; family Pseudonocardiaceae; genus Amycolatopsis; species Amycolatopsis roodepoortensis. The sequence continues at coordinate 1,266,609 of NZ_JADBEJ010000004.1, read as the reverse complement.
CCGCGGCCTGGGCGTGGCCGAGGTTCGACTTGAGCGAACCGAGCAGCAGCGGACGGCCCGCCGGGCGTGCCTGGCCGTAGGTGGCGAGCAGCGCCTGCGCCTCGATCGGGTCGCCGAGGGTGGTGCCCGTGCCGTGCGCCTCGACGGCGTCCACGTCCGAGGCACGAAGACCCGCGTCGGCGAGCGCGTCCAGGATCACCCGCTCCTGCGCCGGGCCGCTCGGCGCGGAGAGCCCGTTCGAAGCGCCGTCGGAGTTGACCGCCGAGCCCCGCAGCAGGGCGAGTACGCGGTGTCCGTTCCGTCGTGCGTCGGAGAGCCGCTCGACCACGAGCACACCGACGCCTTCCGCCCATGCGGTGCCGTCCGCCGACGTGGAGAAGGACTTGCAGCGGCCGTCCGGGGCGAGGCCCCGCAGGCGGGAGAACTCGACGAACATCTCCGGCGTCGCCATCACGGTGACACCGCCGGCGAGCGCCAGATCGCTGTCCCCCGAGCGTAGTGATCGCGCCGCGAGATGGAGCGCGGTGAGCGACGAGGAGCAGGCCGTGTCCACCGTCACCGAAGGGCCGTGCAGACCGAACACATAGGACAGTCGCCCGGAGACCACGCTGGAGGTGTTCCCGGTGATCAGGTGCCCTTCGAGTCCGTCCGGCACGGTGTGCACGCGCGGCGCGTAGTCGTGATGCATGACACCGGCGAACACCGCGGTACGGCTGCCGCGCAGGCTCGCCGGCACGATTCCCGCGTCCTCGAACGCTTCCCAGGCGGCGGACAGCAGCAGGCGCTGCTGCGGGTCGGTGGTCAGCGCCTCCCGCGGCGAGATGCCGAAGAACCCCGCGTCGAATTCGGCCGCGTCGTAGAGGAAACCGCCGTTGCGGGTGACGGAATGCCCCTGCCTGCCCGGATCCGGGTCGTAGAGCGAGTCGACGTCCCAGCCGCGGTCGCGGGGGAGTTCACCGATCGCGTCGGTGCCTTCGGCCGCCAGCCGCCAGAGCCCTTCCGGATCGGTCACCCCGCCGGGGAATGCGCAGGCCATGCCGATGATGGCGATCGGCTCGTGGGCCTCGGCGGGCTCGGACACCGTCGCGGGGGGACGGCGCTCCTGTTCCTCGCCGGACAGCAGCGAACCCAGGTGGCGGATCAGTTCTTCGGGGGTGGGGTGGTCGAAGATCACCGTCTCGGGCACGGTCACGCCCAGCGCCTCGGTGAGCCGCCTGGCCAGTTCCGCGCCCATGATCGAGTCGAAGCCCAGCTCGGTGAACAGACGGCCGGGGGAAGTGCCTTCCCCGTCGTCGAGTCCGAGCACCGCCGCCGCGTGGCCGAGCACGGCCCCGGCGATCGTGTGCTCGATGTCCACTGTGGACGCCGCGTCGGCGGAGGGGAGCGTGTCGAGCCAGTGGCGTTCGCGCTGGAAGGCGTAACCGGGAAGGTCCACGGTCGCCGGTCGTCCGCCGGGGAACAGCGCGGTCCAGTCCACGGAAGCGCCTTCGACGTACGCGGAAGCCACCGCGGCGAGGAAGGCCCTGGCGCCAGGCCCGAGCGGGATTTCCCGTCCGCCCGAGGAAAGGAGCACGACGGGTTCGCCCGCGCGTTCAGGCGCGGTGAGAACCGCTTCGGCCACCTCGTCCGCCGGGATCGTCCGGGTGACATACGCCGCCGCGAACCCGCCGATCCCCTCGCCGGAAACGGATTCCGGCTCGATTCCCGAGGCGGTCAGCAGCCGGTGGGTCGCGACCTGGGAAGCGAAGGTCCGGGCCGCCGGGTCCCCGCTCCGGTCGCCGAAGAGCGCGAGAGCTTCGTCGAACGCCGTGGCGAACGCCGGGAACACGTCGGGTGAATCGCCGAAGTCGACGGGCGCCGAGCCGAACCGCAGCTCCGCGGACCAGCCGGGATCGGCTTCCGGCACCTCGGTGTCCACCTCGTCCAGCGCGGCCAGCAGCTCCGCCCGATCGCCCGCGACGACGGCGGCCCGGTACTCGAAGGCGGTCCGCGTGGTGGCCAGCGACCAGGCGATCTCCGCGAAGTCCTGGTCCGGGCGTGTGAGGAGATGCGCCTTCAGCCTGGCGACCTGTGCGCGCAGCGCGGCCGGTGTCCGGCCGGAAACCACGCAAGCCGCGGACGGCGGAGCGGTTACGGTGGTGCGCGGTGCAGTCTCCGGAGCCGCGCCGAGCACGACGTGACAGTTCGTGCCGCCCATCCCGAGCGAGGTGACACCGGCGGCACGTTCGTCGCCGTCCCAGGCGGTCGCTTCGGTACAGACGCGCAACTTCAAGTCTTCCAACGGAATCCGCGGATTCGGCTCGCGGAAGTGCAGGCTGGGCGGGATTTCCCCGTGGTGGACGGCGAGGGTCGCCTTGATCAGCCCGATCACCCCGGCCGCGGCCTCGAGATGTCCGAGGTTCGTCTTCACCGACCCCACGGGCAACGGTGCCGACCGGTCACGGCCGTATACGGCGCCCAGTGCCGCGGCCTCGATCGGGTCGCCGACCTTGGTCCCGGTCCCGTGCAGTTCGACGTAGCCGACGTCGTCCGGGGCGAGACCGGTGCTTTCGAGTGCCTGGGCCAGTACCTGTTCCTGGGCTGCCCGGTCGGGCACGGTGAGGCCGGCGCCGCCGCCGTCGTTGTTGACCGCGCTGCCCGCGATCACCGCGTAGATCCGGTCGCCGTCGGCGATCGCGGCGTCCAGCGGTTTGAGCACGACGATGCCGCCGCCTTCGCCCCGCACGAAGCCGTCCGCGGCCGCGTCGAAGGTGCGGCAGCGGCCGCTCGCGGACAGGCCGCCGAACTTCTCGGCCTCGCGCGCGCTCGCCGGGACCAGGTTCAGGTTCACCCCGCCCGCCAGCGCGATGGTGGATTCGCCGGAGAGCAGGCTCCGCGTGGCCAGGTGCACGGCGACCAGGGACGAAGACTGTCCACTGTCGACGGTGATACTCGGGCCGCGCAGGCCGGCGAAGTAGGACACCCGGTTGGCGATCAGCCCGCGCTGGAGGCCGGTGAAACTGTGCTGGGTGGTCACGTCGAGTTCCTGGGCCAGCCGCGCGTAGTCGTCCCGCATCGCGCCGAGGAACATGCCGCAGTCCTGGCCGCGCAGCGTGGCGGGGACCAGGCGGGCGTCTTCCATCGCCGCCCAGGCGAGTTCGAGCGCGAGCCGCTGCTGCGGGTCGAGCACCGCCGCTTCGCGCGGTGACACCCCGAAGAACGCCGCGTCGAACTCCTCGACGTCCGCCACGAACGAGCCATGCCGCGAACCGGCGGCACCGCCGGAATCCCAGCGGTCGCCGGGAACCTCGGTGACCATGTCCCTCGCCGCGCGCAGGACGTCCCAGAACTCGGAAACGTCCGCCGCTCCCGCGACCCGGCAGGCCATGCCGACGATCGCGACCGATCCGGACCGCGTGAAAACTTCCCCACCAGAATATGCGGACATGGCTCCGAAACTACGTCCGCCGCCGAAGCGCGAGCCAGTTCTCCGGGCGCATCCGGCACATCGGAAGAACTGAGGTATTACCTGGTCATGAGCCTGGCAGCGGAGCAAAGACGGAGGTGCGCCCCCGGTGGCGCGGCGGGCAGAGTGGCGTCCATCGACTCGACCTCCGGGGGCGCTGAGAATGACCGACGTCGGAACGACTTCGCTCGACGAACGCGAACGGGTGGCGGAACCGGGGAATCCGCTCCACGTGCTGCTGGACCCGGCGATGCGGATCGATCCGCATCCGACCCTGGCCAGGCTGCGGGCCGCGAGCCCGCTCGTGACGCCGGACGGCACGGTGGTCGTCGGCGACTACGCGAGTTGTCTCGACGTGATGCGGAATCCCGCGATGGGCAACGACACCTTGGACTCGCCCGGCTTGCGTGGCCTGGTGCCGAACAGTGGCGCGAAACAGGTTCTCGACTCGATCTTCTTCATGGACGGCGGTGACCACGGCAGGCAGCGGCGGCTGATCTCGAAGGCCTTCACGCCGAGGATCACCGCGCGCTACCGCCCGTGGATCGAGAACATCGTCGACGAACTGTTTTCGGAAATCGCCGGCGCGACCGAATTCGACGCGGTCGGCGATTTCGCCAATCTGCTTTCCATCAGGATCATCTGCGAGCTCCTCGACGTCCCGATGTCCGATGTGGACGTTCTCAAGGAGTGGTCGGACGACCTCGCGCTCGCGACCGAGCTTCCCACGCTGGTCGCCGGGTTCCGGCGGCTGGGCCTGCTTTCGCCGGAGGAACTGGCCGTGGTCGACCGCACGTGCGCGTCGATGCACGCCTATTTCGCCGACCTGATCTTCAAACGCCGCCGCGACCCGGGCGACGACCTCGTGTCCAGTCTCATCCGGACGGAGGACCGCGGGCAGACCCTCGCCCGGCACGAGGTGACGAACGTGCTCGTCACGTTGTTCGCCGCCGCGCACGAGTCGGTCACGAACCTCATCTCGAACGGGATCCTCGCCCTGCACCGCAATCGCGACCAGCTGGCACTGCTGCGGGCCGACCCGGCGCTGGCCGCGCCGATGGCCGACGAGGTGCTCCGTTACGACGCGCCGGTCCAGCTGACCGCCAGGGTCGCGCTGAGCCCGACCACGGTCGCCGGGCTCGACGTCGACGCCGGGACCGTGGTGATCCTCCTGCTCGCCGCCGCGAACCGGGACGAGGCCGAATTCCCCGAGGCGGACCGGTTCCTGATCTCCCGTACCACCAAGCGCATGCAACTGGCCTTCGGCGCGGGCCCGCATTTCTGCATCGGTTCCAGTCTCACCAAGCTCGAAGCCGAACTCTCCTTCCGTGCCGTCGCCGAACGCTTCACCGATTTCGAGGTCGACGAGGGTTCGCTGGAATACCGCCGCCACGTGGTCGTCCGCGGCCTGCGGAAGATGACCGTCCGCGTCTCGCGCTGAGCCCTCCGGCGACAACACCGAAACTGGAGCTTTGATGTCTACAGAGGACAAGACCCGCCAGTACCTGAAGAAGGTCACGGCCGAACTGCGGCGTACCCAGGACAGGCTTCGCGAGGTGGAGGGCCGTGCGCACGAGCCCATCGCCGTCGTGGGGATGGGCTGCCGCCTTCCCGGCGGCATCGACTCCCCGGCCGGGCTGTGGGACCTGGTCCGCGACGGGGGCGACGCGATCACGCCGTTCCCGAACGACCGGCACTGGGATCTCGACGAGCTCTACGACCCGGACCCGGACGCGGGGAGATCCGGTCGCTCCTACGTCCGCGAGGGCGGTTTCCTGCACGACGCCGCGCTTTTCGACGCCGGCTTCTTCGGCATCTCCCCTCGGGAAGCGCTCGTGATGGACCCGCAGCAGCGAGTGCTGCTGGAGGTCGCGTGGGCGACGCTGGAGTCCGCCGGGATCGATCCGGACGAACTGCGCGGCAGCCGGACCGGGGTCTACGTCGGCTCCACCGGGAACGACTACGAGCTGGTGTGGAAGGGCTCGAAGGAGTACTCCCCGCACGGCATCACCGGGAACAGTTCGAGTGTCATCTCGGGGCGGATCTCCTACTGCTTCGGGTTGGAAGGGCCGGCGGTGACCGTCGACACCGCCTGTTCCTCTTCGCTGGTGGCGATCCACGAAGCCATTCGCGCGCTGCGCGAGGGCGCGTGCGGGATGGCGCTGGCCGGCGGGATCACCGTGATGGCCACGCCGGACACCTTCACCGAGTTCTGCGGCCAGGGCGTGACCTCGATCGACGCCAGGTGCAAATCCTTCGCCGACGGGGCGGACGGGGCGATCTGGGCCGAGGGCGCCGGTCTCCTCCTGCTCGAACGACTGTCCGACGCGCGTCGCGCCGGGCATCCGGTGCTGGCGCTGCTGCGGGGTTCCGCGGTGAACCAGGACGGGACGAGCAATGGTCTCTCCGCGCCGAGCGGGCCCGCGCAGCAGCGGGTGATCCGGGCCGCGCTCGCCGACGCCGGACTGTCCACACAGGACGTCGACGTGGTGGACGCGCATGGCACCGGCACCACCCTCGGCGATCCGATCGAGGCGAACGCGCTGATCGCGACCTACGGCAAGGACCGGTCGCCGGAGCGTCCGCTGCGGCTCGGTTCACTGAAGTCGAACATCGGGCACACCCAGGGCGCGGCGGGGGTCGCCGGCGCGATCAAGCTGATCATGGCCATGCGGCACGGTGAACTGCCCAAGACCCTGCACGTCGACGCTCCCTCGTCCAAAGTGGACTGGACGAAGGGTGCGGTCGAACTGCTCACCGAACCGGTGCCGTGGCCGGAAACGACGACACCGCGGCGAGGTGGTGTGTCCTCCTTCGGCATCAGCGGCACGAACGCCCATCTGCTGATCGAGGAGGCGCCCGCCGAGGAGGCGGCCCCGGTGGCGGCGACCGGGTCGCTTCCGGTGCTGCCGTGGGTGATCTCGGCCAAGACCGGGGCGGCGCTGCGTGGCCAGGCGGCCAGGCTGGCGTCCTTCGCCGAAAACCACGCTCCCGCCGACATCGCGGGCGCGCTGACCAGCACGAGGGTCGGTTTCCGGCACCGGGCGGTGGCGTTCGGCAGGACCGCCGAAGACTTCGCCGTCGCGCTGAAGGCCTACGCGGACGGCACCACGAACGGCGCTGTCGTCGAAGACGTGACCGGCAACGGTTCACTCGCCTTCTTGTTCACCGGGCAAGGCGCGCAGCGGCCGGGGATGGGACACCGGCTCGCGGCCGAGTACCCCGTGTTCGCCGCCGCGCTCGACGCCGTCTGCGCCGAACTCGACAAGCACCTTCCCCGGCCGCTGCGCGAGATCATGTTCGCCGAAACCGGCTCGGCGGAAGCGGAACTGCTGTACCGCACCGAATTCACCCAGCCCGCGTTGTTCGCCTTCGAAGTCGCCTTGTTCCGGCTCGTCGAGTCGTGGGGGGTGCGCCCGGATCAGCTGCTCGGGCATTCGGTCGGCGAGATCGCCGCCGCGCACGTCGCCGGGGTCTGGTCCCTGCCCGACGCCTGCCGGGTGATCGCCGCCAGGGGACGCCTGATGCAGGCGTTGCCCGAGGGCGGGGCGATGGTCTCGGTGGACGCGACCGAAGCGGAGGTGCTGCCCGACCTGGCCGGTCTCGAAGACCGGGTCTCGATCGCGGCGATCAACACCGCGGAGTCCGTGGTGCTGTCCGGGGACGAGGACGCGCTGGCCGGTCTCGAACGGCTTTGGGAAGGCCGTGGGCGCCGGACCAAGCGGCTCCGCGTCAGCCACGCCTTCCATTCTCCGCGGATGGAGCCGATGCTCGCCGAATTCGAAGCCCTGCTCGGCGAACTCACCTACCATCCGCCGTCCATCCCGATCGTGTCCGACGTGACCGGGGAACCGGCGACGGCGGAGCTGCTGGCGTCTCCCCGGTACTGGGTCGAGCACGCGAGAGCGGCCGTCCGGTTCCACGACGGCCTGGCCACCCTGCGGGAAGCGAAGATCACCACCCTGCTTGAGCTCGGCCCGGCCGCGGTCCTCTCCGCGATGGTGCCCGCCGGCGGTGAACCCGGAATGGTCGCCATCCCGGCCGTGCGCACCGACCGTGACGAGGCCGAAGCCGTCCTGCGGGCGGTAGGCGCGCTGCATGCCCGAGGGGTGCCGGTGGATTGGGCGGCGGTCCTCCCTCCCGTCGCGTCCTCGCCCGTCGAACTGCCGACCTACGCCTTCCAGCGCGAGCACTACTGGATCGCGCCGGACGCGGACACCGCCGACGTCCAGGCGGCAGGTCTGCTCCCGTCGGGGCATCCGCTGCTGGGTGCCGCGCTGACCCTCGCCGACGGCGGCGGTGTCGTGCTCACCGGCCGGATCTCGTTGCGGGCACAGCCCTGGCTGGCCGGCCACCGCGCCCACGACACGGTGATCCTGCCGGGCACGGCGTTCGTGGAACTCGCGCTGTCCGCCGGCGAACAGGTCGGCTGCGACGTGATCGAAGAGCTCACGATGGAGACCCCGCTGACCCTGCCGGACGAGGGCGGGGTGCGGATCCAGGTGCTGGTCGGTGAACCGCTGGACTCCGGCAGCCGTCCGGTCCGGGTGTTCTCCCGGCCCGACGGCGCCGACGTCGGAGGCTGGCGTTCCCACGCCGGCGGGCTCCTGGGGGCGCGCACCGCGCCCGCCGGCGACGGGCTGACCGAATGGCCTCCCGCGGGTGCGGAGCCGATTCCTTTCGATGGCGGCTATTACGACGACCCGGAGGTCGTGCTGGCGTTCGGGTACGAAGGGGTGTTCCGCGGTCTGCGGAAAGTCTGGCTGCGCGGGGACGCGGAGCTGTTCGCGGAGATCGAGCTGCCCGGGGACCGGTCGCTGACCGACGGGTACGGCCTGCATCCGGCCCTGCTCGACGCCGCGCTCCAGGCCGTCGGGCTCGGCCCGTTCCTGGATTCGATCAACCAGGGCTCCGGCAGCATGCCGTTCGCCTGGTCCGGGCTGACCCTGCACGCGGCGGGGGCGTCGATGCTGCGGGTGCGGGTCACCGGCGCCGACGGGCATGTGGCGCTGACCCTCGCCGACGGCGCGGGCGCGCCGGTGGCCACGATCGAGAACCTCGCGTGGCGGCCGGTCGCCGAACGGTCGGCCCTCGGGGCGCCGGACGTGGACGATTCCTTGTACGGGCTGGACTGGGTACCCGCACGCGGACCGGCCGCGGCGGGTGCCGGCGGGCATGTCCTGCTCGATTCGGGATCCGCCGGGCTCGCCGCGCTGATCGCCGCGGGCGGTCCGGTCCCGGAGACCGTGGTCGTCCCGGTGTCCACAAAGGACGGTTCGGTGGTGCCGTCGGCCAGGGAGGCGCTGACGGAGGTGACCGAAGTGCTGCGCGCCTGGCTCGCCGAGGAGCGGTTCGCCGACGCGAAACTGGTGCTTTCCACCCGAGGGGCCGTCGCCGCGGTGGCCGGGGACCGGATCGATCTGACGATCGCCGGGATCTGGGGCGTCGCGCGGTCGGCCCAAGCGGAGCATCCAGGCCGGATCGTGCTGCTCGACACCGACGGACCGATCGACGACGCGATCCCTGTCGCGCTCGCGACCAGCGAAGCGCAGATCGCCGTGCGGGCCGGGACGGCCCTGATCCCGCGGCTGCATCCGGTCGCGGCGGACGGGCTCCTGCCGGTCCCGGCGGAACCGGCCTGGCGCCTCGACAGCACCGGGCACGGCACGCTGGACAACCTGGCGCTCCTGCCTTGTCCGGAGGTGCTCGGACCGCTCGGGCCGCTGGACGTCCGGGTCGGGATCCGGGCCGCGGGGGTCAACTTCCGCGACGTCCTGGTCGCCCTCGGCATGTATCCCGGGAAAGCGGTACCGGGAGCGGAAGCCGCCGGGGTGGTCCTGGAAACAGGCGACGGCGTATCCGATCTCAGCCCCGGCGACCCCGTGTTCGGCGTGTTCACCGGCGCGATGGGGCCGGTGGCGGTCACCGATCACCGGCTGATCGCGCCGATTCCCCAGGACTGGTCGTACGAAGCCGCGGCTTCCGTGCCGATCACGTTCCTCACCGCGTACTACGGCCTCACCGATCTCGCCGGGCTCCGGCGGGGCGAGTCCGTGCTGATCCATTCGGGCGCGGGCGGTGTCGGCATCGCGGCGATCCAGCTCGCGAAGCATCTCGGGGCGGAGGTGTTCGCCACGGCCAGTGAAGGCAAGTGGGACACGCTGCGGGGGCTCGGGCTGGACGACGCGCATATCGCTTCCTCGCGGACGGTCGAGTTCGAAACCCGGTTCCGGGAGACGACCGGCGGCCGGGGCGTCGACGTGGTGCTGAATTCGCTGACCGGTGAGTTCCTGGAGGCGTCGTTGCGCCTGCTCGCTCCGGGAGGACGGTTCCTGGAGATCGGGAAGGCCGACGTCCGCGATCCCGAAGCGGTGGCCGCTGCCCATCCCGGCGTCCGCTACCACTCCTACGACCTGGTCGCCTCCGCGGGCGAAGACCGGGTCCGGGAGATGCTGGACGAGGTCTCCGCGTTGTTCGGCCGCGGCGTGCTCACCCTGCCGCCGCGCCGCGCTTACGACCTCCGGCGCGCGGGAGAGGCGCTCAGGCACGTCAGCCAGGCGAAGCACGTCGGCAAGGTGGTCCTCACCGTGCCGCGCGAACCCGAACCCGACGGCACGATCCTGGTCACCGGCGGCACGGGCTGGCTCGGCGGCCTGATCGCCGAGCACCTCGCACGCCGGGGCGCGCGGCACCTGACGCTGCTCAGCCGCCGCGGCGACGGCACACCCGGCGTCGGAGAGTTGATCGCGAAGCTGTCCGGCCTCGGTGCCGAGGTCACGGTGGTCAAGGGTGACGTCGCCGACCGGGGCGACGTCGAAGCCGCGCTGGCCGCCGTGCCGCCGGAACACCCGCTCACCGCGGTCGTACACGCGGCCGGGGTGCTCGCGGACGGCGTCGTCGCCACGCTGACCGGCGAGCAGCTCGACGCCACCCTCCGGCCGAAACTCGACGGGACCTGGCATCTGCACGAACTCACCAAGGACCTCGACCTCGCCGCTTTCGTCTGCTTCTCCTCCGCGGCCGGCATCTTCGGGGCCGCGGGGCAGGGCGCCTACGCCGCCGCGAACTCCTTCGCCGACGCGCTGATGAACTGGCGGCGGGACACCGGACTCCCCGGCACCTCGCTCGCCTGGGGGCTCTGGGCGCCGGGCGACGATTCCGCCGAACGCGGTGGGATGGCGGGCGGGCTCAGCGCGGCGGACTGGGCCCGGATGGGGCGAACCGGTGTCCGCGGGCTGACCGCGAAGCAGGGCCTCGCGCTCTGGGACGCGGCGCAGGAGTCGGACCGGGCGCTGCTCGCGCCGCTCGGGCTCGACCTCGGCACGATTTCCGGGCTGGGCGACGGCATCCCGCCGTTGCTTCGGGACGTCGTCCGCGGCTCCGCCCGGCGGGTGGCGGCCGGTCGCCGCCAGGACACGCCCACCGAGTCACCCGACGCGCTCATCCGGAGGTTGGGTTCGCTGCCCGAGGCCCAGCGCGAACGGCAGCTGGTGTCCCTCGTGCGAAGTCACCTGGCGGCCGTCCTCGGCTACGCGTCGGGCGACGAGGTGCCCACCGAAACCCCCTTCCGCGAACTGGGTTTCGACTCCCTGACCTCGGTCGAGCTCCGCAACCGGCTCACCGCGGCCACGGGCCTCAGGTTGCCGCCGACGCTCGTCTTCGACCACCCGACGGCGAACGCCCTGGCCGGATACCTCGGCACGGAGATCGCCGGCTCCGGCGCTCCCGCCGCTCCGGCGCCTTCGCCCGCTCTTGCTCAGCTGACCGCTTTGGAACGAACTGTCGCCGAGCTGGACGAGGACGCCGAAGTGCGCCCGACGCTGAGCGCGCGTGTGCGAGCCCTGCTGACGCAGCTGGAAGGCGAGAGTTCCGGCGACGCGGAGGACACGCTGCGGTCCGCCTCCGTCGACGAATTGTTCGACTTCGTCGACCGGGAGTTCGGCCGTGCCAGTGACGACGACGAAACCGTGGGGGCCTAGCCATGTCCGATGACCCGAAGCTCGTCGAGTACTTCAAGCGGGTGACGGCGGAGCTGTACGAGACCAAGAAGCGGTTGAGCCGCCTTGAAAACGCCGAGGCCGACCCGGTGGTGATCGTGGGCGCCGGCTGCCGGTTCCCGGGCGGGGTCGAATCGGTCGAACAGCTGTGGGAGGTGTTCGTCGAGGGACGGGACCTGATCTCGGAGTTCCCCGCCGATCGAGGCTGGAACCTGGCGGAGATCTACGATCCCGACCCCGAGGCGCCGGGGAAGTCGTATGTCCGCCACGGCGGGTTCATCGAATCGGCGACGGAGTTCGACGCGGGATTCTTCGGCGTCTCGCCGCGGGAAGCGCTGGTGATGGACCCACAGCACCGGCTGCTGCTGGAGGTCTCCTGGCACGCGCTCGAGTCCGCCGGGGTCGATCCGGCGCGGCTTCGCGGCAGCCGGACCGGCGTGTTCACCGGCCTGGTCGGGGGCGATTACGCCTCCCGGGTGGAGGAGGTACCGGTCGATCTGGTCGGGCAGGTCTCGATCGCCAACGCGGCCAGTGTCGCCTCCGGGCGGGTGTCGTACCTCTTCGGTTTCGAGGGCCCGGCGATCACCCTGGACACGGCGTGTTCGTCCTCGCTCGTGGCGATGCACCTGGCCGCCCGGTCGCTGCGGAACGGCGAATGCGACCTCGCGCTCGCCGGGGGCGCGACGCTCATCCCGAGCCCGATCCGGTTCATCGAGTTCTCCCAGCAGCGCGGCCTCGCACCCGATGGCCGGTGCAAACCGTTCGCCGCCGCCGCGGACGGCACCGCCTGGGCGGAAGGCGCCGGGATCGTCGTCCTGGAGAAGCTCTCCGACGCGCGGCGCAACGGGCACCGGGTGCTCGCCGTGCTCAAGGGGTCGGCGGTCAACCAGGACGGGGCCTCCAACGGTCTCACCGCGCCGAGCGGGCGGGCGCAGCAACGGGTGATCACCGACGCGCTCGCCGACGCCGGACTGTCCACACAGGACGTCGACGTGCTCGAAGCCCACGGCACGGGCACGAAACTGGGCGATCCGATCGAGGCACAGGCGCTGCAGGCCACCTACGGGAAGGGCCGTGCCGAGCCGGTGCTCGTCGGTTCGGCCAAGGCCAACGTCGGGCACACCCAGGCCGCCGCCGGGATCGCCGGCGTGCTCAAGATGCTCATGGCGATGCGTCACGGTCTCGTGCCCCCCTTGCCGCATCTCGACCGCCCCACGCCGCACGTCGACTGGGAAGGCGGCGGGATCGGCCTGACCACCGAAACCGTTCCCTGGCCGGAGACCGGCCGCCCCCGCCGCGCCGCCGTCTCGTCGTTCGGGATGAGCGGAACGAACGCGCATCTCATTCTCGAACAGGGCGAGTCACCGGAGGCGGCCGGAGCCGGCGCTCCTCCGCCGTTGCTGCCGTGGGCGGTTTCCGCGGCCACGGCGGCCGGGGTCGCGGCCCAGGCGAAGAAGCTGCTCGACGAACTCGGTGACGCGGACCCGGCCGACGTCGCGTATTCGCTCGCCACGACGCGAACCCATCACCGGCACCGCGCGGTGGTGCTGGGCGCCGATCGCGAGGAACTCGTCTCCGGCCTTTCGGCGCTCGCCTCTGGGGAACCGTCGCCGTTCGTGGTCGAAGGCACCGCGATCCCGGACGCCGGTGTGGTGTTCGTCTGCCCGGGCCAGGGCGCGCAATGGCAAGGCATGGCGGTGGGCCTGCTCGACGCTTCACCGGTGTTCGCCGAACAGATCGTCGAGTGCGAGAAGGCGTTGACGCCGTTCGTCGACTGGTCCCTGGTCGACGTCCTGCGCCAGGCCGAGGGCGCGCCGTCACTCGATCGCGTCGACGTCGTCCAGCCCGTGCTGGCGGCCGTGATGATCTCGCTCGCCCGGCTCTGGCGGCAGCACGGTGTGGAGCCGTCCGCCGTCGCCGGTCACTCGCAGGGCGAGATCCCGGCGGCCTGGATCGCCGGTGGCCTGAGTCTTTCCGACGCCATGCGCGTGGCCGCGCTGCGCAGCCGTGCGCTGACGGCGCTGTCGGGAACCGGCGGGATGGTCTCTGTCGCTCTCGGCGCCGAAGCGACGGCCGAACTGATCGACGGCATACCGGGCGAGCTCACTGTCGCCGCGGTCAACGGCGCACTGTCCACAGTGGTCTCCGGTACCCCGGCCGCGCTGACGGAACTGCTCGAAAAGTGCGGGGAGCGAGGCGTGCGAGCGCGTCGCGTCCCGGTCGACTACGCGTCGCATTCGGCTCATGTCGAGCGGATCAGGGACACCGTCCTGCACGAACTGGCGCCGCTGGTGCCCGCCGACCCGGTGCTGCCGTTCGTCTCCGGCCGGACGGGCCGGTGGCTCGACGGCGAACCGCTGGACGCCGGGTACTGGTACCGAAGCCTGCGGGAAACGGTCCGGTTCGACGAGGTGACCACCGCGCTGCTGCGCGACGGTCACCGGGTGCTGCTCGAAGTGAGCCCGCATCCGGTGCTCGCCGGCGCGATGCGCGAGACCCTGGACACGAGCGGCGCGACCGCCTCCGTGCTCGGGACGCTGCAACGTGGCGAAGGCGGTCCGGACCGCTTCCTGCGCGCCCTCGCCGAAGCCCACGTCGCCGGGGTCGAGGTGGACTGGCGGGTCGTTTTCGAGGGCAGCGGGGCGAGCCGGGTGGATCTGCCGCCCTACCGGTTCCAGCGTGACCGGTACTGGCTCGATCCGGTCCTGCCCGAGTTCGGGGACGGCACGGCCGGGGAGGAGCACGCCGAACCGGACACCGGCCTGGCCGCGCTGTCACCGGAAGAGCGGCGGGAACGGCTGGTCCGGCTGGTCCGCGGACATGTCGCCGCGGTGCTGAAGTACCCGCGGGGGCGTGAGGTCCCGCTGGACGACACCTTCCGCGACCTCGGTTTCGAATCGCTCACCGCCGTGGAGTTGCGCAACCGGCTCGCGGCCGCGACCGGCGTCGACCTCCAGCTGACCGACGTGCTCAACTATCCGACGGTCGAGGAGCTGGCGGAGTTCCTGTCGGACGAGGTGCCCGAGAGCGGATCCGCTGTGTCCACATCGGACGAATCCGATTCGGACAGTCTGGTTTCGCTTTACCTGCGGGGAGTCGGGCAGGGACGACCGCACGACGCGATGGGCCTGGCCAGGATGGCCGGACTGCTGCGGGCTTCGTTCGACGAAGAGACGGACACGGCCGCCCTGGTGGGGATCTCGCGGCTGGCCGTCGGTTCGGGCGGTCCCGCGCTGGTCTGCGCGGTGCCGCCGGTCTCGCCGATCACCGACGCCGCGTATTCGTTCATCGCTCCCGCGATGCCACGGCCACGCGACATGTGGACGATGTGGCCGCCGGGGTTCACCGACGGCCAGCCGCTGCCGCCCGACCTGCCCAGCCTGTTCGAAGCGCAGCGCCGCGCGCTCGACGAACATGTCGGCACCGGGCCGCTGGTGCTGGTCGGTTACTCGGCGGGCGGCTGGGTCGCGCGGGCCTTCGCGGAGTATCTGGAGGCGGAGGGCCGCCCCGCCGACGCCGTCGTGCTCGTGGACATCTACCTGCCCGCTTCGGACCGGAACGAGGTACGCGGGCGGTTCATGCGCGAGCAGGCCGGGCGGCAGGAACTCTTCGGTGGCGGGAAAACCGGTTCGATGGCGAGCCAGCTCGGCGCGATGGGCCGGTACGTCACGCTGTTCGACACCTGGGAGCCCGTCCCGATCCGCACGCCGACCCTGCATCTGCGGGCCGCGGAATCCCTGCCGGGGCTGCCGGCCTTCACCGCGGACGAACAGTTCCCGGACGCGCTCGGCGCGCGGACCGTCGATCTGCCCGGCAACCACTACACGCTGCTCACCGAGCACGCGGACGCGGCGGCGGCCGCGCTGCACGACTGGCTGACGGAGCTCTTCGGGGATCGCTGACGAACGGACGAAAGGGCCCTTCACCGCATGGGATGCGGTGAAGGGCCCTTTCGTGGCGTGAGACGCGGGGAAGTCCCCTTCGGCTCAGGCGGCGTCGCGCAGCCGGCCCCGGTCCACCTTCCCGGAAGGCGTTTCGGGAAGGGCGTCGACGAAGCGGATGTCGCGCGGGTACTTGTACGGCGCCAGCCGTTCCCGCACGTACCGCTGCAATTCGGCCGCTTCGACAGGGTCGGATACGACCACGTACGCGCGGCTTCGGGTGAGCCCGCCGTCCTCGTAGCCGACGACGGCGCACGCTTCGACCGCCGGATGCGTCGCGAGACAGTTCTCGATCTCGACCGGGGCCACCCACACCCCGCCGACCTTGAGCAGGTCGTCGGCCCGTCCCCGGTAGTGGAAGTACCCGTCCTCGTCGCGGGTGAACAGGTCACCCGACCGGACGGTGTGCTCGGCGGGGAAGGTGGCCGCCGACTTCTCCGGCGACCGGTAATAGCCGAGCGCCACCGGCTCGCCGGACACCTCCAACACGCCGACCTCGCCGTCGGGCAGGGCCTTCCCGCCGTCGTCGACGACCCGCGCCCGGTAGCCGGGCACGACCTTGCCGAGCGTGCCGACCCGGGATTCGCCCGGCCGGTTGGTGATGTAGCCGTGATAGGCCTCCGAAGAGCCGATGCCGTCGATGACCTCGACCCCGAAGGTGTCCAGCCACCGCCGGTGCAGATCGGGCGGCAGATGCTCGCCCGCCGAGGTGACGAACCGCAGGCTGCTCAGATCCTTGCCGCCGGCGCCGGGATGCTCGAGCATCGCCTTCATCATGGTGGGCACGTTGACCAGGATCGTCGGGCGGTACCGCTCGACGAGGTCGAAGATCGTGTCCGCGGTGGACCGTTCCGGGAACAGGATCCCGGTCCCGCCGACCCCGAGCGGGAAGAGCGCCACGAGATCCCTCGCGTAACCGAAGAACAGCTTCGGCACCGGCAGCACGACGTCGTCCTCGCTGATGCCGAGCGCCGTGCGCGCGTACCACTGGAAGCTCAGCCACGGGCTGCGGGCGGTGAGCCGGCAGGCCTTCGGTTTCCCCGTGCTCCCACTGGTGAGTTTCCAGATCGCCTCGTCGTCGCCGTCGACGTGCACGGCGTCCAGCACCGGGGGCAGCTTCGCCACGAGCGTCTCGAAATGGTGTTCCCCCGGCGCGAGTTCGCCCGGCTCCGCGCCGACGACGACGATCTCCCGCGCCCCGGCCTCCCGCAGCTTCGGCGCCGTGCCGACGTCGGCGACCACCACCTTCGGCTTCAGGTAGTCCAGGTAGTAGCGGTAATCGCCGGTGCCGAGGAAGTTGTACACCTCGACGGTGACGGCGCCGATCCGCTGCGCCGCGAACCAGGTCGCCACGTACTCCACCCCGTCGCGCAAGGCGATCAGGACCCGGTCGCCCCGGCCCGCCCCGAGCGCGCGCAGGGCGTTGCCCGCCCGGTTCACCTGTGCCCGGAGTTCGTCGTAGCTCGTCGGGCCGTCCTGGGTGAGCAGAGCCGTCCGTCGCCCGTCCTGCCCGTCGAGGAAGCGTTCGGCGACGTTGAAGCTCTGGTCGGAGCCGGTCAGGGACATCGTTTCTGTACTCCCTCGGTCGGATCAGCGGGTACCCATCGATGCGAATAGAACTCGAAATCGATCGCCTGCCCGTCGAGCGCGGCGTGGACCTCGGCGACGGCCGCCCTCGCCGCCGCCCGCACCGAGGGGACGGCGCAGCCGGTGGCGAGTTCGTGCAGGGTCAGGTACGTGTCGATCAGCGCGTGCCGGTGTTCGGCGCTGAGTTCACCGGTCGCGTTCGTCATGGAATCTCGCCGCCTTCGCCTCGAATCGGGGGAGCTCGCCCGGTGCGGCGAGCCGGACTTCCGGTTGCAGTCCGATCAGTCGTTTGACCGCGTCGCGGACTCCGGCGGCGAGGGCCGCCTGGTCGGCGCCGGGGCGGGGCTCGATCCGCAGCACCATCTTGTCGAGACCGCCGTCCGTGCGGAGCACCGTCTGGAACTCCGCCACCGCGTCGAAACCGCGCACGACGTCCTCGACGAGGACCGGGGTCACCGAGATCCCGCGGATCTTGCGCATGTCGTCGCTGCGGCCGAGGATCCCGCCGTCGTAGAAGTCCCAGGTGCGACCGCACGGGCAGTCGTGCCAAGGGCGTTTCACCACGACGTCGTCCGTCCAGTAGCGGAAGACCTGGATCCCTTCCCGGCCGAGACCGGTCATCACGCGCACGCCGCGTTCCCCGTAACCGGCGGGGCGGCCGGTCTCGGGGTCGAGCACCTCTTCGACGACACCGGGTTCGATGATGTGGCAGGCGCCGGGCCGGGACGGGCATTCGAACATGAAGACCGTGCCGAGTTCGGTCATCCCGGCGAAATCGAACACCCGCGCGCCGAACCCCTCGGTCAGCGTGCGGGTCGTGGCCGCGGAGCGCGGTTCCGCGCCGGTCACGATGATCCGGAGCTTGCTCTCGGTCGCCAGATCGATGCCCAGCTCGGCGGCGGTTTCCAGCAGCCGCATCGCGTAGGTGGGGGTGGAGCCGAGCACCTCGATCCCCTGGTCGACGATCAACCGGACGCGGGTGACGGAATCCATCGAGCCGGTGGGCACGATGGTGCAGCCCATCCTGGACAGCGCGTCCTGCATTCCCCAGAACCCCATGAACAGGCCGTATCCGAAGGCCACACAGCCTTTCTGGCCGGGGCGGACGCCCGCGGCGTGCAAGGCGGCGCACCACATGTCGACGCCCCACGCCCAGTCCCGCGCGGTGTCGAAGGTGCGCAGTGGTGTGTGGCCGCTGGTGCCGCTGGTCTGATGGAACCGGACGCCCGCCACGGGATCGGTGGACGGCAGGATGCCGAACGGCGGGTCGACGGCTTCCGCCGCGACGAGATCCTTCTTGTACAGCAGGGGAACCCGCTCTTGGAAGTCGGCGAGCGACTCGAGGCCGTCCGGGATCCGCGTCGCCCAGAACTTCGAGTTGGTCCTGGCGTGTTCCAAGGCCTTCCGCAGCTTCACCCACTGCCACGCGGCCAGCCGGTCCCGCGACATGGTCTCGGTGGCGGGTTGCCAGAACGTGGTCTCCGGGGTGCTCATTCCGTCTCCTCCGTGTTCAGGACGACCAGGTCGGCGCGGGCGGAAGCGACCGTCGTGTCGGCCTCGTCGACCGTCGTCAGCCCGTCGTCGGCGATCACCACGACGCCGGCGGTGTTGCGGATCAGGTCGGAGACCTGGACGACCCGCCCGGCGGACAGCGGATCCGCCTCCGCGGCCGAGAGCAGCAGACCGTCCACTCCGGACTCCTTGAGCGAAGCGGCCAGCGCGATCGCCGCCTCCAGCCCGTCCCCGGTGTAGGTCTCCTCGTCCAGGCCGAACGCGGCCACGACCGGGAGCGAGGCACTCGCTTCGCGAAGCTCGGCGGCGGGCGGCACGGTCGCGGTGAGCCGGTCCCCGAGGTCGAGCACCAGCAGCCGGTAGCCCAGTTCGGCCGCGGCCGCGGACAGCCCGGCGTCCGCGGCGGCGAGCCGGACCGCCGCCGGGACGGGACCCACCGGTGCGGGCGGGATCCCCGCTGTCCCGTCGACGAGGATCAGCCCCGCGCCGGGTTCACCGGTGGTCGTCACGATCCGGTTCGCGAGTTCGAGCGGCCCCAGGCTCAGCGGCGTGAACGCGGGCGACGGCGACGGCCGCACTCGTTCCCCGGTCGCCCGCGTGTGGAACCACTCGTTGAACTCGGCCGCGAACGGCGGGTCCAGCCGGGCGATGTCGTCGTGGGAGATCCGCCACGACCTGGCGAGCAGCTGATAGGCGAACTGGACCGGCTCGAAGCCGAGATAGCGGTGCGCGTGGTCGAAATGGCGTTCCGAGCGAAGGGACGCCTTCTGGAACTGCTCGACCCTGGGCCGCCGGGTCTTCTCGTACATCGCGAGCGCTTCGGAGATCCGGCCGGGCTGCTCCTTGAGCTCACCGGCGAGCGCGATGGCGTCTTCCAGCGCCAGCCGGGTGCCGGAGCCGATGGACCAGTGCGCGGTGTGCGCCGCGTCCCCGATCAGCACGACGTCGTCGGTGTGCCAGTTCTCGCATTCGAGGAGCCGGAACCGCGACCATTCCGAGTCACGCGGCAGGATCGGCTTGCCGTCGAGGTGCTCCGCGAACACGGTCTCGCAGAACCGGAGGGATTCCGCCAAGTCCATTTCGGACAGTCCGGACCGCTGCCAGATGTCGTCCGAGACGTAGAGGATCAGTGAGCACCAGCCCTGGCCCGATGGATAGAAGTAGCCCTGGAAGAGGCCCCATTCCGTCTCGGCGAAGGCGTAGGTGAAATAGGGCAGCGGAAGTTCGACACCGAACCAGCCGAAATGGAACTTCGACGGGGTGAACACGGGCCGGAAGGTTTCGGCGAGTTCGGACCGGATCACGGAGCCGACGCCGTCCGCGCCGACCACGAGATCGGCCTCGCCGTGCTCGGCGATGGACCGGGTCGGGTGTCCGAAGTGGAGCTTCACGCCGAGACGGCGGGCGTCGCGGCGCAGCACGGTCTGCACCTGATTGCGGGGGATGCCGTGGAAACGGTTGCCTTCCACCCGGCGGACCGTGCCGCGGTACCGGATCTCGACGGGGGTCCAGGTGGTCCCGGCCGAGACGATCTCCTCGTGGATGTCCGGCGCGATCGCGCCGAGTTCGGCCAGCGCGCCGTCGGGGAACACCAGCCCCCAGCCCGCCGAGGCGTCCTCGGCGTTGCGTTCGAAGACGTTCACCTCGTCCGCGATCCCTTGCCGCTTCAGCAGAGTGGAGAGGAAGAGACCGCCAGGCCCCGCCCCGATGATGTCGACTCGCATCACGCCCTCGATTCGGTACTCGTCCGGACGGTCGCCGCCTTCCAGCGCGTGACCGCGTCGCGTACTCGGTCGAGCGGCGCGCCGCCCGTGGCGCCGAGCACGCGGTAGAGCTCGCTTCCGATGACCACTCCGGCCGCGTGCCGCGCCACCGCGCGGACGCCGGCCTCGTCACGAAGACCGAATCCGGCGAGGAAAGGCCGCCCCGCGCCACCGGCCGCCGCCTCGGTCAGCCGTCCCGCCTCGGCCGGGGTGAGCGGATCGCCGGTCCGGGCCGCGAGGGAACGGTAGGTCAGCACGTCGGCTTCGGCCTCCAGCCGGGCGGCCCGGGCGGGTTCCGTCGACGAGGTGATCAGGGGAATCGCGCTGAGCCCCCGGTCGAGGACCCGGCCGATGGACGGCGCGTTCGACGGATCGGTCAGCACCAGTCCGTCCAGGCCCGCGGCGGCCGCCTCGGCCAGCAGCGGGGAGACGCCGAGATCGGCGGTCGTGGCCGGGTACACCAGTTGCAGCAGCGGGGTTTCCGGCAGTGCCGCGCGCAGCTTCCCGACCATCTCCCACGAGCGGACGGCCGGGAGGTCGCCCGCCCGCTCGAAGGAGCGCGCCACTTCGGCTCCGCGTGGCCGGGTGCCTTCGGTGGGGATGCCGAGTTCCAGGACGTCGGCGCCCGCTTCGACCACCGCCCTGGCGAGTGCCTCGAACGGGGCGATCGGATCACCGACGGTCAGGTAGACCACCAGGAGCGCCTCGTCCCGTGACCGGCTTTCGCGGAACCGCTCGCCTACGTGGGGCATCGGACGGTTCCCGCTCGCAGCCGCCTCGCCAGCCCGGCGGGGTCGGGGCTCTGCGCCAGCGCCGTGCCCACCAGTACGGCGTCCGCTCCGGCGGCCACGGCCCGGACGACGTCTTCGGGGGTGTGGAACGCGCTCTCGGAGATGACCCGGACCTCCGGCGGGATGGCCGAAAGCAGTGATTCGGTCCGGCTCACCGTGCCGGTGTCGAGTTCCAGCGCGACGATGTCCCGGTTGTTCACGGCGATGGTCTTCGCGCCGAGTTCCAGCGCCCGCGCCACGTGCTCGGGCTCATGCGCCCCGACGACCACTTCCAGGCCGAGGCGTTCCGATCGGGCGATCATGCGCTCCAGCAGCCCGGGCTCGACGACGGTGTTGACCGAAAGCTGCACCGCGTCGAAACCGGCGTCCGCCGATTCGTCCACCTGCTCGATGGCGTTGAAGAACTCCTTGCGCATCAACGGAAGCGGGCAAAGGGCGCGAATACGCGCGGCCAGTTCGATCCCGCCGCCGAAGTGCACCGGGTCCGTCGGCGTCGACACCGCCTCGACCCCGCCCGCGACCAGTTCGGCGAGGTAGCCCTCCAGGTCCTCAGGGCGTAGCAGCAGCCCGTCGCGTGGCGAGATGAACTTGACGTCGGCCATCAACGCGGCCCGGCCGTCCAGGCGCGCGTTGTCGAGAACCTCCTGCAAACTCCGACCGTCCACCTGGTTCCTCCTGATCACGAGCAACTCGGAAATCGTCGCATCGGCAGCGGTACTGGATCTTCTCGCTGATTGCCGGATTCACCGCGGGCCGGCGATGGCGCTGGAAAGCTTCGCCCAGGCGCGCAGCAGGGATTCCGCCGCGCCGGAATCGATCGCGTGCTCCGCATCGGCGAGCCGACGCCGGATATCGGTGGCCAGCGACTCGCCGAAACCGTGATGGGCGGCCAAGGCCGCGGCCGCGTTGAGCAGCACGGCGTCCCGGACGGGACCTCGCTTGCCGCCCAAGGTCTCCAGCGCGATCGCCGCGTTCTCCGCGGGACCGCCGCCACGCAACGCGCCGGACGCGGAAAGCGGGATCCCCACCGAACCGGGATCGAACTCGTGCCGTCGCACCGTTCCCCCGGAGGCGACCCAGACCTGACTCGTGGTCGCCGTGGTGAACTCGTCGAGCCCGTCGTCGCCGCGGACGACCAGGGCGCGTGTCCCGCGCCGGGCGAAGGCCTCGGCGAGTGTCTTCGTCTGCCCGGCGAAGGCGCAGCCGACGAGGGCGGCGTCCGGTCGAGCCGGATTCGACAGCGGGCCCAGCAGGTTGAACGTGGTCGGAACGGCGAGTTCGCGGCGTGCCGGGCCGATGTGCCGGAGGCCCGGATAGAACGCCGGCCCGAAGCAGAATCCGATGCCGAGCTCGGCGAGGCACCGTTCCACCCCATCCGGCGGCAGATCGACCGCGACGCCCAGCGCCTCCAGCACGTCCGCCGAACCGGAGGACGACGACGCGCTCCGGTTGCCGACCTTCGCCACGTCCGCGCCGGTGGCGGCGACGACGATCGCCGCCATGGTGGAGATGTTCACCGAACGGGAACCGTCACCGCCGGTACCGACGATGTCCACCGCCGGACGGCTCAGGCGCACCGGGGGCGCGTGGGACACGGTCCGTTCCGCCAGCGCCGCGACCTCGGCCGCCGTTTCGCCCTTCGCGCGCAGGGCGACCGCGAAACCGGCGAGGCGGACGGGGGTGACGTCGCCCGCCATCACCGCGTCGATCACCCACGCGGCGTCCGAAGTGGACAGATCGATCCCGTCGAGCAGCCGCTTGGTGAGCTCCGTGAAGTCCCGTCCGTCCGTCGTCATCGCGCCACCCTGGCCTCGATGAGGGAAGAACGGGACGAGCCGGTGACGCGACAGATCTCGAAACCCGCGCCGCCGAGCAGTTCCCGCCAGTGGGTCTCGGTCCGTTCCCGGCCGCCGAGCAGCACGAGCATGTGCAGATCGAGCAGCTTCGCCGGATGGGGTTCGGCGCCGTCGGGGACGACCTGCTCCAGGATCAGCAGCCGCGAGCCGGGTGTCATGGCCTCCGCGACCCGCCGCAGGATCCGGGTCGCGTCGGCGTCGTCCCAGTCGTGCAGGATCTGCGCGAGCACGTACACGTCCCCGCCGGGCGGGACGCGCTCGAAGAAGTCGCCGCCGATCGCCTCGCGGCGGCCGGACGTCGTCGTCGGCCCGACGACGTGCGGCTGGTCGAAGACGGTGCCACGCAGACGCGGATGGCGGGCGAGCAGCCCGTCGACGAGCGTGCCGTTGCCGCCTCCGACGTCGACCACGCTTCCGACGCCGCTCCAGTCCCATTCGTGGAGCGGCAGCATCCGCAAGGTGACCAGGCCCGCCTGTGCCCGGTCGAAGGCCGCCGCCTCGGCCGGGCGCTCGCCGTGCCAGTCGAACATCGGCTTGCCGAACACCTTGTCGAAACCGGCCTCGCCGGTGCGCAGGCTGTGTTCCGCCGCGGACCAGGCCTGGTACGCCTCGTTGTCCATCAGCGTCGCCAGATGTCTCAGCGAGCCGGGGGTTTCCTCGCGCAGCAGCGAACCGAGCCCGGTGACGGCGAAGCTGCCTCTCGGCTCCTCGGTGAAGAGGCCTTCGGCGACGAGCACCCGGAGGAACCGGGTCAGCGCGTCGCGATCGACCCCGGCCTTGGCCGCGATGACCTCGACCGGGAGCGCGTCGTCGCCGAGGTGCTCGACGACGTCCGCCCGGGTCACCGCGAAGATCGCCTGCGAAACGATGTAACCCATGATCTTCCGCCGCAGCAGGCTGTTCGCTTCGTCGTTGTCAAGCAATGCGGACACCTCCGTCCTGTTCGCCGGTGCCGGGGTGGAGTACGGGGAACAGCGGCTGATCGGCCGCGATCCGGAGGTAGTCCGCCCCGCTGGTGCCCCCGGTGCCCGGCACTTGGCCGATGATCTTCAGCGTGATGCCCCAGTGGGTTCTCTTCATGCCGCGCCAGGCGTCGTCGAGGTTTCGCATCGCCGCCGCCAGCGCGGTCGCGGCGGGTCCGCCGGGCATGGCCGTGAAGACCTCTTGCAGGGAAATGCCTTCCACGGAGAGCGGTGGTGCCTGCGGATTCGGCGGGATCGGCGCCCCGCGCAGTTCGATCTCGCGGTAGGCCCTGGACTGGATCGCGCTGCGGCCACTCGTGTTCGCGCGGATCTCGGCGAAGCTTTCCCGCGGCATGGTCGTCAGCACGCGATAGAGCAGCGTGGTCGCGGCGATCTTGTCCGCCGCTTCGGTGACCTCGCCGATCGCGGCCGACGGTTCCCCACCATCCACAAAGGACACCGCGCGCTCGAGACCGCGCGCGATCCTGCGGTAGAGCAGCTCGAAGGTCTGCACGCTGCGGATGAACATGACCTCGTCGTGCCTGTTCGTGGTCGGCAGCATGGCGATCCGCACCGCGTGCCGCACCGGCTCCGCGACCCGGGTGAGCACCGCGTCCGCCGCCGCGAGTTCCCGGTCGCCCCGCGCGGTATCGCTCGACGGGATGGAGGGGAGCAGATCCTCCGCGAGCGGAGCGATCTCCCCCGCCCTGACGAGCGCGCGGAACGTGGCCTGGGTCCGCGCCCGCTGTTTGGCCGCGTTCGGGTTCGCCCGCAGCCCGGTCGCTTCGAACCGCAGGAGATCGGCCAGCAGCGCGACGATCAAGCCGTCGAGCCCGGCGTCGATCCGGTCCGGCCCGTCCGCGCCGGCGAGTTCCTCCAGGAGCGGGATCGCGGCGTAGGAGTCGTAGTTCCCGTCCTCGTGGTCGAAGGTGCCGGGCAGCCAGTTCGCCAGGATCCGGTCGTGGACCGTGCGCGGCGGGGGGAGCGATCCGGCGAGGACACGGAGTCTCTCGATCAGGTCCGGATCGGCCTGGTTGCGGCCGACCGCCTGGAAATGCCCGAGCACGGCCTCGAAGGGGAATCCCGAGGTTCCCTCCGCCGCCGGCCCTGAGGTCCGCGCGGACCAACGGTCGAGGAGTTCGACGGCGAGCCGGGGTGAGCGTCTCCAGGAGCCCGCGCCGACGGCCCGGAGGCTGAGCCTGCCGACCCCGGTCGTCGTGGGCGGAGCGGCTACCGAGCCGGCCGGGGTGTCCTTCTGCGGTGTCATAAGTGCTTTCCCTCATCAGGTCCGGAATCGACGGCAGGGTTTCACCGCGTGTCAAGTGATGTTCCGCACCTCCCACAGCGCGGGGAACAAGGGCGTGAACACGCCACGGCGCAGATAGACCGCGCCGGACGAACCACCGGTTCCGGTCTTGTCGCCGATGATGCGCCGGGCCATCGTCGAATGCCGGTAGCGCCATTCGGTGAAGATCTGGTCGAGGTCGACCATGCGCTCGCACAGCTGCGCCACCACGCCGTCCTCGCGGTACGCCTTCGCGATCGAAGGCGCCGCCGTTTCCGGGGATTCGCCGGGCAGTACCGGGAACCCCTGCGCGGTGAGGTAGCCGGCGAACGAGTCGAACAGGGGCGGCCTGGTCATCGCGGTGATCAGCCGCTCCCGGTCGGACGTGCCCTCCGGGAACTTGTCGAACACGCCGGGGTCACGCCTGCCGAGGACGACCTCGATCTCGCGGAACTGCGCGGAGTAGAACCCGCTGCCGCCGAGGTCGTCCCGGAACCGGACGAACTGCCCCGGTGTGAGCGTGTCGAGCACGTCGATCTGCCGGAGCGTCACCCGCACGATCGCGATGAGCCGCCCGATGGTCCGCAGCGCCGCTCCCGGCTCGCCTTCTTCGAACGCCCGCGCGAGCTCGGCGAACTCGTGCAGCAGCTGCTTGAACCAGAGCTCGTGCACCTGGTGCACGATGACGAAGAGCAACTCGTCGTGTTCGCCGGTGTTGGGCTGTTGAAGCTCCAGCAGTTCGTCGAGGGCGAGATAACCGCGGTAGGCGGTATGGGCTGCTTCGTCGGCAGCGGTCATGCCGCGCGCCTCCCTGATTTCTCGTCGGTGGCAACGGATATGGGCGCGGGTACCGGGGCGGGGACCCGGCGGGACTGCCTCAGCACGCGCAGCATCATGGCGGGCTTCATCAGGGTCGTCGCGGGCTCGACCAGCCCGGCGACCCGCATGAAGGTGCCGGTGACCCGGCCGTCCCTGGTCGCGGCGCGCTGCACGCGGCCCATGTAGGCGTTGGCGATCCGGACCTGCGCCGGACGTTTCCCTTCGACACCGGGGAAACTCAGGTCACCCGACGCGGAGATCTGCCACGGGACGTCGATCTCCGCGGAGATGTCCTTGAAGAAGGCCAGTGCTTCCGGGGCCTTCCCTTCGCGCAGGTGGTTCCGCAGGGTCAGCGCCGTGAGCGCGGCGACGGTCATGCCCTGTCCGTAGACCGGGTTGAAACTGCACACGGCGTCGCCGACGACGAGCAGACCGTCCGGGAACCCGGTCAGCCGTTCGTAGTGACGGCGGACGCTCGCCGGGTACCGGAAGGCGACCGCGTCGCCGAGCGGTTCGGCGTCCTTCATGACGTCGTACACGTCGGGGACTTCGAGCGACTTCGCGAACGCCATGAAGCCGGCTTCGTCGGTGGGCGCGCTGTCGCCGAGCACGCCGGTGAGGGAGACCATGAACTTGCCGCCCTCGATCCGCGAGAGGAACGCGCCCCGCGGATGCGACGGAGTGGACACCGGGTTGATCGACAGATCGTCGCCGAGCGGTCCGCCGTCCGGCAGCCGGTACACCCGTGTCGTGTAGGTCAGGTCGATCCTGACCCGGTCCTCTTCCGGCGCGGCGTAACCGAGTTCGGTCAGCCACGCCGGGGTCCGCGACCCGCGCCCGGTCGCGTCGACCACCAGATCGGCCACCAGCCGCTGATCGGTTCCCGAGGCACCGTCCCGGATCTCGACGCCCTCGACCCGCGAGCGGTCCTCGGACAGGATCGGCCCGAGCACCGTGTGGCCATCCAGCAGCCGGACGTTGCCGATCGCCTCGACGCGGTCGCGGACGAGACCTTCCAGCACCGGGCGCGCGGCCGACACACAGACCAAGCCGGTGTGCGCGGGGGAAAGCCGCCTGCCGTTGAAGTACCAGCGAAGTTCCCCGAGGTCGCCGGTGGGGACACCGGCCTCGACAGCGGCTTCGGTGAACCCGTCGAACAGTTCGTCGAGGATCTGCTGCCCTCTCGCGAGCAGCCCGTGCACGTGCCTGCCCTGCGGCACCCCACGGCGTGCCGTCCGCACGCCGTGCAGCTCGTCCCGGTCGACGATGACGACGTCCGCGTAGGACTCCGACAGGACCCGGGCGGCCAGCAGACCGGCCATACTGCCACCGAGAACGACCGCGCGCTCTCCTACTTGCTTGCCCACCAGGGCCTCCCTGTGTTCGTCCTGTATTCGGTCGGTCGCCGGGACGGCCGCTCAGTCGTCCGTGCCGAAGAACTCGATCACCGACGGGGCCACGGAGGCGGCGACCAGGTTGTGGTCGGCCTCGGGCAGGGTGACCGCGCGCGCCCCGGGGATCCTCGAAACCACCTCGGCGAGGGAATCCTGTTGCCACTGCGGGCTTTTCTCACCCGTGACACCCAGCGTCGGCACGGTGATCCGCGAGATCCGGTCGGGCACGTGGCAGTCGCCGATGATCTCGCCGTCGTAAGGCAGGGTGTGCGCCAGACCGACCAGATGCGGCCACGCCTCGGACTGCTCGATGCGGCCGACCGAGTCCGGTTTGAACCCGACCGCGTTGATCATGAAATGCTTGACGGCGTCGCCGGGCCGGTCGTCGCGGATGTGCTCCGCGAGGTCGGACCGGTACTTCTCGTCGAGGCGCTCACGCGAGCCCTCCAGGATGTACGGCGGCTCGTAGGCGACGAGCTTCGTGATCCCGTCCCCGCGCAACGCGACGTCGAAGGCCAGCACCGCCCCGGTGCAGTGGGCGAAGACGTGGGCCCGGCCGCCGGCCTCGGCGATGACCGCCTCGAGGTCTTCCTGTTCGCGCTCGACCGCGTAGGGGGCGGTGTCGCCACTTTCCCCGCGGCCGCGGCGGCTGACGTTGAACACCTCGAAATTCGGGGCCAGCAGCTCCGCCAGTTCCGCGGTGGCCCAGTGGTCGCAGAGCGCTCCGCCGAGCAGGACCACGGGATGACCGGCGCCGATCCGCTGGACCGTGATCGCGGTGCCGTCGCGCGAAAATACCTTGTCCATGGCTCCCCAAAGGGTCGAGGTCTCCCGGACGCCGTCGCACCGCGACCGCGCCACCGGATTTTTCATCCCGGTGATGGAAATCGTCACATGTTCGCCGGCGCGGAGACTTCTTCCCGACTGCTTGGTGGTTCCCGGTCCGGGCACGCAGCCGAGAAGACGTGCCCGGCCGTACCGGAGGGTTAGCGTGCTCGCCGGGGGAGCACTGTCGTTTTCGATGATCGGAGTCGTTATGAAGCCCTTCCGCCTCGCAGTGCCGGAGGCCGACCTGGCGGATCTGCGTCGCCGGATCGGGCAGACCCGCTGGCCCGACGAACTTCCCGGCGTCGGCTGGGATCGCGGTGTCCCGCTCGGCTATCTGCGCGAGCTGGCGGAGTACTGGGCGGAGGAGTTCGACTGGCGCGCGGTGGAAGCGAGGATCAACGAGTTCCCGCAGTTCATCACCGAGATCGACGGCGAGGACGTGCACTTCCTGCACGTCCGGTCACCCGAACCGGACGCGACCCCGCTCGTGCTGACGCACGGCTGGCCCGGTTCGTTCGCCGAGTTCCTCGACGTCATCGGGCCGCTGGCCGACCCGCGCGCGCACGGACTGGATCCCTCGATCGCCTACCACGTGGTCGTTCCGTCCATCCCCGGCTACGGGTTCTCCACGCTGCGCGAGCCCGGCTGGGACGTGCCGAGGATCGCGGGCGCCTGGCGGGAACTCATGGCACGCCTCGGATACGATCGCTACGTCGCGCAAGGCGGTGACGCCGGTTCGCCGATTTCCTTGGTACTGGGGATGATCGACCCCGAACACGTGCTCGGCGTGCACGTGAACATGTTGATGACCTTCCCGTCGGGCGACCCCGCGGAACTCGAAGGCATCTCCGAAGCCGACGGCGCGCGACTGGCCGGGCTCGGCCGGTTCGACACCGAACTCTCGGGCTACATGAAGGTGCAGGCGACCCGGCCGCAGACGATCGCCTACGCCCTCACCGACTCGCCCGTCGGCCAGCTGGCCTGGATCGTGGAGAAGTTCCGTGAGTGGACCGATTCGGCGGAGCTCCCCGAGGACGCTGTCGCCCGGGACCACATCCTGACGGGTGTGACGCTGTACTGGCTGACGGCCACCGCCGGCTCGTCCGCCCAGTTCTACTACGAGGGCGCGGACGCCGTCCGCCAGGCCGCGAGCGGCGCGGTGCCGCCCCCGGTACCGGTGCCGGTCGGGGTCGCGGTGTTCCCCCGCGACATCTTCGTGCCGGTGCGCCGCCTCGCGGAACGCGACATCCCCAGCATCTCGCACTGGACCGAGCACGACCGGGGCGGGCACTTCGCGGCGCTGGAGCAGCCGGATCTGCTCGTGGCCGATCTGCGGGAGTTCACGCGGAAGCTCGTGGCCGGGGCCGGACGGGACGCGCGGGCCGCTTGAGCCGGAAAGGCCGAAGGGCGCTTTCCCCGCGACTTATGCGGGGAAAGCGCCCTTCGCCTCGTATGCGGCCTCGGCGGGCGGTCGGAGCACGCTCTGATCGTCCACAGGGGACACAAAGCGGCGATCGAGTGCCGGATTCATGTCCGTATGAGCTGTTTCGCGTGTGGCGTTTCGGGTTCTGGCGGACTCGCGTTCACCTACCTGCCGGGTCCGTCACGTCGTCTGACACTGGACGTGCACGGCACGGCCTTGATCAGTCCGGCGCAGGTTGTGAAAGCCACTTTCGCAACCTTCAACGTTGCGAAAGTGGCTTTCACGACACGAGCACCCGGGCCCAGCGGTCCTGGCGGCATCGAGCGTCGCGAAAGCCACTTTCGGGACATCAGACGTCCCGAAAGTGGCTTTCGCGACACAGCGCAGCGAGTCATCCAGGCCGCGCCGCGAAGGCCCGGAAAACCCGCTCGACACGAGACTTGACCGCACCCTGTTCGACCTACCCCCGGGCTACCCGAATCGTCAGGGCGGGACACGCTCACCGACCCGCCGCAGCGGGAAGCCGCCCGCGGAGAACGACCCGAGTGACCCACGGCCGAGCTCAGGCGTCTTCCGCGCCCATCATCAGCGCGGCGAGGTCCTCCGGCGCGAGGAACGACGGCGGCGGCGGAGTGCCCCAGCTGAAGAAGCTCAGCGCGCCCTCGAACACCTCCGGCTTCCACAGCTCGTCGTCGAGGATGCAGTCCGTGTCGCTGTAGTACTCGCTGAAGTTGCCGGCGGGATCCTTGAGGTACCAGAAGAAGTTGGACCCGACGTGATGCCGCCCGAGGCCCCAGACGTGCCGTTCCGGATGGTCCTCCAGCATCGACGTCGCGCCGCGGCCGACCTCGTCGACGTCGTCGACCTGCCAGCCGGTGTGGTGCAGGTAGGTCACCGGGGAACGCAGGAGCAGCAGATTGTGGTGCTCCGTCGTGCACCTCAGGAACGCGCCCGCGTTCCGGATCAGGTCGCTGACCTTGAAGCCGATGCCTTCGACGAAGAACTTCTGGGAGATCGCGAAATCGGTCGAACCGAGGACCACGTGCCCGAGCCGCTTCGGCCGCACCCGGTCGTCGCGCAGCACGCCGGGCGCCCGCGTTCCCGGTCGTTCGATCCGCCCGTTGGCGTTGTACGGCGTCGGGGCGCCGGCGGTCTGCCGGATCCGCGGCTCGATCTTCAGCGTCACCTCGGTCCCGGTGGCCGGGTCGGTGCCGACCAGCCCGCCTGGCACTCGGCGGTGGGCGGCGCCGATCCGCTCCAGGTTCGCCTCGGCCCGGCCGAGGTCGTCCTCGTCGTCGACGGAGACGGTCATCCCCGCCAGCCGCCGGAACCTGGACTGCACCAGCCGCAGCTGACGTCCACCGTCCACAGTGGAGTACCAGCCGTCCTCTTCCCTGGCAAGGCCGAAGTCGTCGTAGTAGGTGGAGGTCTCCGCGAGATTGGGCACCCCGATGGTGACCGATCCCAGCCTGTGCAATGTCACGCGGCAGCTCCCTTTCGCCTCCGGCACGGACGGTTCCCCACTGGTCAGAATACCGGAGTGAATACGCGTTCCGGGTGCTCGTGAAAGGTGTGACAATCCAGGATAAGCGTCCTCTCGTGGCAAACACGGAGTAGGACGAGCTGTCTCCGGCGGGCTAATATCGGATGAAAACACGGGAATGTTCGCCGAGAGTGAGGATGCAGCAGTGACCGCCTCCGAAGTCGTCTCCCGAGAGGAATGGACAGCAGCTCGCGCCGCGTTCCTCGCCAAGGAAAAAGAATTGACCAAGGCGCGTGACGAGATCAACGCGCAGCGTCGCGCGCTGCCCCGGATCCTGGTCGAGAAGGACTACACGTTCCAGGATCCGGAACGGGGCGAGCTCTCGTTCTCCGACCTCTTCGAGGGCAGGCGGCAGCTCATCGTCTACCACTTCATGATGCTGGGGCCCAGTGAGGAGTTCTGCACGAGCTGCTCCTTCTGGATCGACAACATCGGGCACCTCGCGCATCTGCACGCCCGCGACACCACGCTGATCATCGACTGCCCGGCTCCGCTGGAGAAGATCCAGCCGTTCAAGGAACGCATGGGCTGGACGGTGCCCTGGGTCTCGTCGCTCGGCTCGGATTTCTATCAGGACTTCCACGTTTCGCTCGGCAGTGGCGTCCAGCCGCCCGGGATCAGCGCCTTCGTCCGTGAAGGCGAAACGATCCAGTACGCGTATTCGACCCACGGCCGCGGCAGCGACCTGCTGAACACCACCTACAACTACCTCGACCTGACACCGCTCGGCCGTCAGGAAGAGGGACTCGGCTTCACCCAGGAATGGGTCCGCCACCACGACCGTTACGAGAACGCCGACCGGTGCGGGGTGTGCGAACACGCCGCGAGCTGAAAGACCGAAAGGGCCGTACCCGGATGGCTGCCGGGTACGGCCCTTTCGTCGTGGCCGATCAGTACGGCGAGCCGACGCTGGCGATCTCGAACTTCGCCAGGTCACCGCCCTTGATCTCGGTGAACTGCTCCGGCGGGTTGGCGACCGCGCGCCAGGAGTTCAGCACCTCGTCGGATTCCCAGCGCTCGAACAGGTTCACGCGCTCGGGGTCCACCGCGTCCGCCGTGATGGCGAAGTCCAGGCATCCTTCGAACTTCCGGGCCCGCGAGATGACGTCCTCGTGCAGCTTGACGTACTTGTCCCGATCGGCGGCGTCGATCTGGAAGTATCCAGCGACGATGATCATTTCCTGTCCTTTCGTCGAACTTTTCAATCCTTGGCCGAAACGGTCTCGGCTTCGGAGTCTTCCCGGGTGGCGGTGTCTTTCGCGTCCGGTGCGACATCCTGCCCACCGCCGGCGCTCTGGTGCGAAAGCGGCGGAATCTGGCG
The DNA here is from genome assembly GCF_014873915.1 of Amycolatopsis roodepoortensis. GTDB lineage: Bacteria > Actinomycetota > Actinomycetes > Mycobacteriales > Pseudonocardiaceae > Amycolatopsis > Amycolatopsis roodepoortensis. Next base: position 1,234,142 of record NZ_JADBEJ010000004.1, on the reverse strand, counting down.
GAACGACTTGATGCACAGGGTAGCCAGAAGAACGAACAACACCGCGCCGACGAGCGCGACGATGTTCAGCCCACTGGTGAACGCGCTCCTCGCCGATTCGAGCAGTTGCGAACCCGCGGGTTCACCGAGTCCCGGCGCGACGGCGAGGGCGTTGGTGACGCTTTCCTTCGCCGCGTCCGCACCCGGGGGCACGACGACCTGGCTGGTGTACACCGCGGTCCCGACGGTGCCGAACAGCGCGATACCCGCCGCCACACCGAATTGCCCGCCCATCTCCATGGACGCCGACGCCGCGCCGATCTTCTCCGGCGGCGTGTTGCCCATCATGAGCTCGTAGCCGAGCGCGGTGCCCGGGCCGATGCCCGCCATCGCCAGCGCGAACCCGATCACCGTGAGCGTCAGGCCGTCGACGGACGAAACCTGCGTGAGCAGGCCGTAGCCGATGGCCGCGACCAGCAGGCCGACGCTCATCACGTACGCGGGCCGGACCTGTCGCCCGATTCCGCCGCCGAGCATGATGGCGACCACCATGGCGAAGCCGGTGGGCACCAGCCAGAGACCGGCGGCCAGCGGGGAAAGCCCGACCACGGTCTGCAGGTAGAGGCTCACCATCAGCAGTCCGCCACCCTGGATGGCGCCACCGCCGATGCTCAGGATGAACGACGAGCGGAACACCCGGTGGGAGAACAGCCCGAGGTCGATCATCGGGTCGTCCAGCCTCTTCTGCCGGACGATGAACAACGCCCCGAAGACCAGGCCGACGACCATCGACCCGACCAGCAGCGGCTTCCAGCCCTCACGGGCGACCTCGGTGATGCCGTAGATGAGCGGCAGGATCGTGAGCAGCGAGAGCAGAACGCTGCCGAGGTCGATCTTCCGCCCGCCGGGTGCCTTGAACTCCGGCAGCACCGAACCGCCGGCGACGAGCACCAGCAGGACCACCGGCACGGCGAGGAGGAACACCGAACCCCACCAGAAGCCCGACAGCATCAGACCGCCGACGATGGGACCCAGCACCGAACCGCCCATGAAACAGGCCATCCAGATCCCGATGGCGGCGGATCGCTGCTTCGGGTGCTGGAAGATGTTGCTCAGCAACGCCAGAGACGAGGGTGCGAAGGTGGCGCCCGCGATGCCGAGCAGCGCCCTGGACACGATCAGCATCTCACTGCTGGTCGAGAACGCCGCCAGGAGTGACGCGATCCCGAACGCCGCGGCGCCGATCATCAGGATCTTGCGCCTGCCGATCCGGTCACCCAGCGCGCCCATGGTGGGCAGGAAGCCCGCCAGCAGGAAACCGTAGATGTCCAGGATCCACAGCTGTTCGGTGCTGCTCGGCGCGAGATCCGCCGTGATGTGCGGGGTCGCGAGCACCAAGACGCTCAAGTCCACCGACATCAGCAGGGTCGGCAGTGCGAGCAGGAACAGCCCGAACCATTCCTTCCGCCCTGCCAGGACGGGCGCATTGCCCGTCGTTGTTGTTGCGTCCATCAACCTTCCTTTCTCTGGGGCACGGCCCGGCGACGATCAGTTGATCACCGCTGGAGAAAATCGCCGCTCGTCCTTCTCAGCTCGTCGAAGGAGGAGAGATCCGGAGCGGTCCAGCCGTCCAGGTCGTATTCGGCCAAGCACTCGCGGACGAAGTCCTTGTACCCGTCGACCTGCCCCGAGACGACCTGAGACATCATGAGTTCGATCCGGGTGTTCTCATGGTTTCCCGAGTAGTTGCGTTCGTACAGTTCGTGCCTGCCACCGAATTCCGAGCCGATGGCGTCCCAGAGCAGCTTCATCACCTTGACCCTGGCCACCGAATCGGTTCCGTTCGAACCGCGGACGTACCGGTCGAGATAACCGCGGATCTCCGGATTGCGGAAATCGTCGGCACTGGAATTGAGATAGATCAGGCCGCTGGCGACGTCCTGCATCACGATCTCCTTGATGCGGGAATAGCCCAGCTGCATGAACCAGCGGTACGCCATCCCGTACTGGGGGTTCGGCAGGACCGCGCCGTTCTTCCAGGGCACCGGGTTGCGGGCCGCCGCGTCGGACAAGCCCTGGAACAAGGTCCGCCACGCCAGTACCTCGCCGAGTCTGGTCTGCACGCCGCGGAAGTCCTTGGAGCCGGTCAGTTCCAGCGCTTCGAAGAGCAAGCCCGCCAGGAACTCCAGTTTCACCGCGAGCCGGGTGCAGCCCTGGAACATCGCGCGTTCGTTGAACCCGGAATGGCCGGTGAACATCTGCATCTTGCCGATGTTCCCGTAGACGAAGACGTTCTCCCACGGCACGAGCACCTTGTCGAAGACGAGGATGCTGTCGTTCTCGTCCATTCGCGCGGACAAGGGATAGTCGAAGGGACTGCCCATCACCGCCGCGGTCGCGGCGTAGGAGGTGCGGCAGATCAGCTTCACACCGGGCGCGTCCATCGGCACCGTCGCGACGAGCGCGAACCGCTTGTCCTTGACCGGCATGCCCTGGTTCGCGATGAAGTTGTAGTGGGTCATCGCCGAAGCGGTGGCGACGACCTTCGCGCCACTGATCACGACACCCGCGTCGGTCTCTTTCTCCACGTGGACGACCACGTCGCCGATCTCGTCCGGCGGCTTGCTGCGATCGATCGGCGGGTGCACGAAGGCGTGGTTCCAGAACAGCACCTTCTCCTGGGTTTCCCGGTACCAGCGATCGGCGTTCCCGGTGAACGGCGCGTAGAAGTCGGCGTTGGCCCCGAGGGTGCCGAGGAACGACGCCTTGTAGTCCGGTGTCCTGGTCATCCAGCCGTAGCTGATCCGGGCCCAGCCCGCGATCGCGGCCTGGTCCGCGACCAGGTCCTCGGCACTGCGCGGAGTGCGGAAGAACCGGTGGGTGAACCCGTCGCTCCCGGTGTCGGTCGGCGCGGTCAGCGTCGCCTGGCGTTCCGGATCGTGCAGCGCGTCGTAGAGCCGCGCCGTCATCCTCGCCGGGTTGGCGAAGGCCGGATGCCGGGTGACGTCCTTGACCCGGTCGCCGTAGAGGAAGACCTCACGGCCGTCCCGCAGCGACTCGAGGTACTCGTCCCCGGTCAGCGGGCGGGTCTTCCGGGGGACGGGTCCGGTGCTCATCGCGCCTCTTCCACCGAGAGCGGGGTGTCGGCATCGGTGACCACAGTGGACAGAATCGCGCGGAACTCCTCGACCAGGCCGGCGACGGTGTCCTCCCGGAACTCCTGCCGGTCGTACTTCACGCTGCCGAAGATCCCGTGCTCCGCGTCGACGTCGAGCGTCCAGAGCATCCCGTTGGGGATGTCGGAGGAGATCGCCTGGCCGAGAACGCGGTGCCGTACCTCGGCGTACTTCGCGGTGGCGCCGAGCTCGCCGTCCGCGCCGAACGGGTGCTGGAACACCTGCAACGCGCTGACGGCGACCCCCGGGGTGGCGAAGGTGCTCGGCAGCTCGGGGGCCTCGCCGACGAGATGGGCGAAGGGAATGTCGTTCACCTGCGCCTCGATGCACGTGGCCCGGGTGCGCTGGAGGACGTCGCGCAGGGTCACGCAGCCTTCGAGATCGGTCCGCAGCGGCAAGAAGTTGAAGAACGGGCCGACGGTCTCCTCGAAGCGTTCGTCGAGCCTGCCGGAGGTGATGGTCGGCACGACGATGTCCGTCGCCGAAGTCCGGCGCGCGACCAGGACGTTGTAGGCGGTCTGCAACACCATGAACGCCGACGCGCGGGAACTCCTGGCGAGGCGCACGGTGGCGTCGGTCAACCCGGGATCCAGCACGAATCGGAAGGTCGAAGTCACCTTGTCCGGGCCGGGAACGACGGCGGCGTCCGCGGGCAGGCCGAGCAGACGCGCGTCACGCAGCTTGTCCCGCCAGTACGCGCGGGCACGTTCGTGTGCCGGCGAACTGCTCGCTTCCCGTTGCGCGACACCGAACTCCCGATACTGGCGCACCTCGGGAAGCCGGGCCTCGCGTCCTTCGATCCGCGCGCCGTAGTACTCGGCGATGTCCCGCATCAGCAGCCGCATCGACCAGCCGTCGGTGCCGATGTGATGCCCGACGAGAACGAAGAGGGATTCCTCGTCGGACAGCCTGCCCAGCACCGCCCGCAGCAACGGCGGACGGACGGCGGAGATCGTCCCCGCTTCCACGACGCCGAGGAACTCTTCGACGCGGTGTTCCGACCCGGTGTCGGGGACGTCGACCACCTCCAGCCCGGCGGGCGAGGGCGGGCGGACCTCCTGATACCGGTCGGTGGAGGGCCGGTTGATCACGGTGCGCAGCGCCTCGTGCCGGGTCACCACGTCGCCGAGCGCCGCACGAAGCAGGTCGATGTCGACCGAGCCGAGCAGCCGCCAGCCGCGGACGTTGTGATACCGCGGGCCGAACGGTCCTTCGTCGGCATCGACGTTGTCGTCGAAACCGCAGAGGAACTCCTGCGTGTGGGAGAGCGGGTAGCGGCGCGATGCCGTTTCGTCCACTTCGGACATTTCGTGAACCTCCTCGAGGTGTGTCACGCGGCGTTCTCGCCGACCGCCCGGTCGGCGGACTCCTGGTCGGCGACGGCCTCGTAGAGCGCTTGGATGTTCCCGCTGCCGAAGGTCTGGGCTCCGAGCCGTTCGATGATCTCGACGAAGAAGGTGTTGCGCGGGTGCACGGATTTGGCGAAGATCTGGAACAGCTGGCCGTCGTGGTCCTCGTCGACGAGGATGGAAAGCCGTCGCAGCTCGTCGACCGTGTGGCCGACCGGGGAGAGCCGGTCGGCCAGCCTGCGGTAGTAGGACTCCGGCGTGCTGAGGAAACCGATCCCGTTGCCGTTGATCGCGTCCACCGCCCGCACGATGTCGGTCGCGGTGAACGCGATGTGCTGGACGCCGGCGCCGCCGTGGTCGCGGAGGAACCGGTCGATCTGCCCCGGCGCCCGGCTGACGTCGGGTTCGATCACGGTGAAGGTGACGGCGCCCGAGAGGCTTTCGACCACCTTCGAGTTCATGGCCTGGGCGCCGACGGAGATCTTCTCGGTGAAGACCGTCCGGAAGTCCAGGACCCGCTCGTAGTAGGCGACGGTCGGTTCGAGCTGCCCGGGCGGAACGCAGACCGCGAAATGGTCGACAAGGCCGAGGTCGACGTCGGCCGCGGAGGGGTCCTCGACGGCACGGAACCCCGGCAGCGTCCGGACGTCCACAGTGGAGGGACGCTGGACGAAGGTGTGGGTGAGGTCGCCGAAGCCGCCGATGGTCGCGGTGACGACGCCGTCGGTCTCGGCCACCCCGGCCACCGGGCGCGCGCCCCTGGCGACGGCGTCGTCGAAGGCGGCGGCCGCGTCCGGGACACCGAGCGCGATGTCGCCCACCCCGTCGCCGTGCCGGGCCAGGTAGAACGAGCCGGCCTGGTCTTCGCTGCGGGGCTCGGCGAGGATCAGCCTGATGTCGCTCCGGCCGACCGCGATCAGGCGCGTGCCGTCCGGGTCGCCCGTGTACGACTCCGCGTAGGGCGCGAGTCCAAAACCGCCCGCCAGCCAATCGGCCGTGGCGCCGGCGTCGGAGGTGTAGATCTTCACGTGGTCGACCGTGAGGTCGTCGAAGGTGGCCATGTGGCTGTTCCCCTTGTGGTCGCGGGTCATTTGTCTTCGGCCGTCAGCTCCGCCACGTGTTTGGCGAGCAGCGCGACCGTCGGGAGGTCGAAGAGTTCCGCGACCGTGATGCGGACCCCGAGCTCACCTTCGACCCGCAGGACGAGCCGGGCGGCGTGCAGGGACTGGCCGCCGATGTCGAAGAAGCTGTCGTCGAGGCCGACGCGTTCGGCGCCGAGCACCTTGACGAAGATCCCGCACAGCGTCTCTTCGACGGGATTGCGCGGCGCGCGATAGCCGTTGTCCGCGCCGAACACCGGCTCCGGGAGCGCACCCCGGTCGATCTTCCCGTTCGCCGTCACCGGCAGTTCGCCGAGCGACTGGAAGGACGCGGGGACCATGTAGTCGGGAACCTTTTCGGCGACGTACGCACGTAGTTCGGCCAGGTCGACCTCGGCGGCGCCGGGGACGACGTACGCGGCCAGCCTGCGCTCGCCGTTCTCGAGCGCGCCCACGACGAGAGCGTGTGCCACGTCCGGGTGCTTGCCGAGTACCGCTTCGATTTCCGAGAGTTCGACCCGGAAACCACGGATCTTCACCTGGCTGTCGGTCCGTCCGGAGAACTCCAGCGCGCCGTCCTCGCGGGTGCGGACCAAGTCGCCGGTACGGAACATGCGCTCGCCCGCCGCGCCGGAAGGATCGTCCACGAACCGCTCGGCGGTGAGATCGGGACGGCCCGCGTAGCCGCGTGCCACTCCGGCGCCTGCCACGTAAAGCTCGCCCACCTCCCCGTCGGGAACGGGCCGCAGGTCGCCGTCGAGCACGTAGGTCCGGGTGTCGTCCATCGGACGGCCGATCGGGATCGTCTCGGTGACCTCGTCCGGGCCGTCGAAGGTGGCATAGGTGGAGAACAGCGTCGTTTCGGTCTGGCCGTACATGATCCGGACCCTGATACCCGGACAGGCTTCGAGTACCCGGCGGACCGCGGCGGACGAGACGACGTCCCCGCCGGTCATCACCTCCTTGACCGTCGCCAGCGATTCCGGCGCTTCTTCGGCCACCACACGGAAAAGACCGGCGGTCAGGTGGACCGACGTGACCACCTCCGCGGCGAGGATCCGCCGCACCGCCTGGAGGTCGAAGGTCCCCGGCGGGGCGAGCACGACCTCGCCGCCGCGCAGCAGCGGGCCCCAGACCTCGAAGGTGGACACCCCGAACGCGTAGGGCGCGACCATCAGGACCTTTCCGTGGACCGAGGGGTCCCAGCAGGAATCGCCGAGGAGACTCAGCACGGAGCGGTGAGTGACTTCGACGCCCTTCGGCCTGCCCGTCGACCCGGACGTGTAGATGACGTACGCCAGGCGCTCGTCGTCCAGTCCGGGAAGCGGTGCCTCGTAAGGCTGTTCCGCCGCCGGTTCCTGGTCGACCACGACGACGTGGCCGACGGACGGCAGCTCGCCACCGCTCATCGCCGTGTCGGTGAGCAGGACCCCGGCGCCGACGTCGTCGACGATCCACTGCATCCGGTCGAGCGGGTAGGCGCTGTGCAGCGGGAGGTAGGCGCCGCCCGCCTTGAGCACGGCGAGCAGGGCGACGATGAGGTCGGGGGAGCGGTCCATCAGCACGGCGACCGGGGCCTCGGCGGTGACGCCGAGATCGCGGAGCCTGCCCGCCAGCCGAGCGGCCCGTGCGTCCAGTTCCGCGTAGGTGACGGCCGAGTCGCCGGACCGCACCGCGACGGCGCCGGGGTGGGTTCGCGCGCGGGCCGAGAAGGCCTCCTGGATGGACGCGACGGTCATCGAAGTCTCCAATCCGTGAATCGGGTGGTGACCGAAAGACCCACCACCTGAGCGTTTCCCAGGCTTTCACCGGGCCACAGGGGAGAACGTCTTCTCGGTTGCGAGCCGCCCGCCCCGGTGGGCCGTGTCGTGGATCGCCCGGACCCGGACATCGGAACGCCTCCTTGGCCTGCTTCACACATCCAACGCACGCGAACGCGTTCAGTGTGCTGCTCCGGGCATGGTCACAGCCAGTGAGCGAGCCACCGCGGACTCGTGAATTTTTCATGTCGCGGGAGGATCCGGCGCTTTCGGAGAAGGGTCGTTCCACAAGTGAGTGACGCTGAGTCGCGCAACCGACGCGAGCACACTCGGCACAGGAGGCCAGGTCGTGACCAATGTGATCACCGGCGAGCAGGCGAGTCCGGCCCCGCCGCCGAGGCCCCAGGCCGGTCCGGGATTGAGTGTCCGGCACACCTTGCTGGCCTATGCCCTGTTCGTCATGCTCGGGGCGCTGTTCGCCGGCCTCGGCGCGGCCCTGCCGCAGCTGCGGGTGATCTACCAGCTCGGCCCGACGTCGGGAAGCGAACTCATCAGCGTGTTCAACGCGGGCTCGCTGCTGTCGACCCTCACCTTCGGGATCGCCGCGCGCAGATTGCCGCCACGGCGGTCGATCAGCGTGCTGGTGTCGATCATCGGCTGCGCCGCGGTGCTGATGGGGTTCGCCGCTTCGTGGCCGATGCTGCTGATCACGGCGCTGGTCGCGGGGACCGGCTTCGGCGGTCTCGTGGTGCTGCTGAACACCGCTTTCGCCAAGGGATTCGGGGAACGCAGCGCGATCAAGCTCAGCATCCTCAACGCCGTCTTCGGGCTCGGCGCCATCGGGGGGCCGCTGCTGATCGGGACGGTCGGGCTGGCGAACCTGCCGTTCGTGTTCACCGCGATCGGCGTGCTGATCCTGTTGTGCTGGCAGGTAAGGGATTGCGCGTCACTGCTCACCGGCTCCGAGCAGGGTGAGGACAGTGGCGTTCCGGCCGGCCGGCTGCGCCGGGGCCTCCCGATCCTGCTGGCCTTCGCCGCCATCGGGCTCGTTTACGCCTCGACCGAGACCGGCGTTTCCGCTTGGCAGAGCACCTATCTCGTCGGTGTGGGGTACTCGGTGTCCGCGGCCGCCCAGCTCGACGCGGGCTTCTGGGCGGGATCGACGCTCGGCAGGCTCGTGATCCCGGCCCTGACCGTCCGGATGGCGCCGCAGCGGGTGGTGCTCATCTGCACCGCCTTCGCCGTGGTGGCCCTGTTCACCGCCACGTCGCCGGCCTTGGCGCCCATCAGCTACAGCCTCGCCGGATTCGCGCTGGGCCCGGTACTCCCGACGGTGCTGGCCTGGATGGCCAAGGTCGCGCCGTCCTCGGCACAGTCGACGACCGCCGCCATCCTCGGCTGCGGGATGCTGGGCAGCGTGCTCTCCCCGATCGTGATCGGCGGGATCACCGGCAGCACGCCGGGACCGCTCATCCCGATCACGATCGGCGTCTTCGCCACGTTGACCCTGCTGGCGCTCTTCAACGCGGCCCGGGTGGCCCGCCGGGCGAAGTCGTCGGAAGCCGAATCGATCGGGACGTAGGGCGAGTGCCGTGCCGGGCCGGTGAGCGGGGGCGACGTCGCGAAAGCCACTTTCGGGACATCAGACGTCCCGAAAGTGGCTTTCGCGACACCCGGTGCGTCTCGGACGTAAACGCTCGGGACACGCTCCATCGACCCGGCGCGGGGAAGGCCGTTCGGCAAGTCAGGCGTTGCGGGAGAAGAAATCGGCGAGTACCGGGGCCAGCGCGGCCGCGGAGACGTCGTGGTCCTGCCCGTCCAGTGTGCGTTGTTCGCCGCGTGGCAGGACCTTCGCGGCTTCCTGGGCGCCGTCGAGCATCCAGTCGGGGCTGTTCCCGCCGTAGAGGACGAGTGCGGGCACGTCCACTGTGGACAGAGGTTCGGCGGGAACGGCCGCGCCGAGGTCCGCGTCGGCCATGATGGCCGAATCGTGGGCCAGCGTCGGCGCGACGGCGGCCAGCCCGGGCCACATCGGGGATTCGCGCATCTGGCCGATCATCTCCGGCGGCGAGCCGACCCGGTCCAGGAAGAGCGCGACGGCGTCGCCGGGGCGGTCCGCGGCGATCAGCTCGATGAGTTCGCCGTGGTAGCGGCGAGCTTGTTCCTTCTGGTCGTCGGCGGTGTAGAACGGCGGTTCGTAGGCGGCGACGGTGGTCACCGGCAGTCCGGCGGCGACCGCCCGCAGCGCCAGCGCCCCGCCCGACGACATGCCGAACAGCGACACCGGGCCGCCCGCGTCGGCGATCACCGCGGCGAGGTCCTCGAGTTCACGCTCCAGCGCGTCCTCGGCGACTACACCGGCACCGTCGCTGTCCCCGCGGCCGCGGCGGTCGTACGTGGTGACGGTGAACCGCGTGCTCAATTCCTCCGCGACCCCGGTCAGTGGTCCGGCCTGGCGGTGGCAGAGCGCACCGTCGACCAGCACGACCGGCGCTCCCTGTCCGATCCGGGTACGGGCGATGGCGGTTCCGTCCGCCGAAACGACGGTGCTCATGATCGCTCTCCCTTGGTCGACGTCACTGTAACCGTATCGTAAAGTACGAAAAACTGACTATCAACTTCAGTGACGCAACTCGATAGTGTGGTTATAGTGAAAACGTGGTGATCACGCGCGAGTACTTCGACGGATGCGGGACCGCGCACGCGCTCGACCTGGTGGGGTCGCGGTGGGCGTTGCTGATCGTGCGCGAATTGCTGCTGGGGCCCAAACGCTTCACCGATCTCCGGGCCGGGCTGCCGGGTTCGAGCCCGACCATGCTCGCCCAGCGCCTCCGGGAACTGGAGCAGACCGGCATCCTGCGACGCCGCGCCCTGCCGCCACCCGCGGCGTCCACCGTGTACGAACTGACCGAGTGGGGCGCCGAGCTCGAACCCGCCCTGCTGGCCCTCGGCCGCTGGGCCGCCCGGTCGCCGCTCATGCCCGAGCGTGCCCCGCTGTCCCTCGATTCCCTGGTGCTGGCGATGCGGACGATGTTCGACCCGGCCTCGGCCGGCGACCTCGAAGTGGCGTTTCAGCTGCGTTTCGGGCAGTTCGAGGTGATCGCCCGGGTCGGCGGAGGCGCCCTCGAGATCGGGTACGGCACGCTGGACCGGCCGGACGCGGTGGTGACCACTTCGGTGGAGGCGTTGCGTGAAGTGATCTTCGAAGGCCGCGGGCTCGCGCAGGCGATCGCCGACGGAGCGGTCCTGGTCGACGGCGACCTGGAGGCGGTCACCGAATTCACCGGCTGCTTCCCGCTACCCGAACCCGCAGCCCTCCCCGTGAACGCTTCCCGGCGGCCCTGACCGGATTCGCACACCGGTGCCGGGCATTCCTCACAGGCGAAGTCTTCCAATGTGCCGAGTGCTCCGTATGGCCGCTGAAAGTCTTCAAACACCAGGGTTTCTTCACTTACGATCCAGGGCAGCGAGGTAGTCCCCGAGGATCTCCTTCCCGCGGAACTGACTCGTCATCCCGGTCGGCCGCCGGAGTCGTCTTCCAGTGCCTATGGAGTCCTTGAGGGAGATTTTCATGGAGAACCGCTGCCCAGTCGCGCTCGATGTCACCGGGGCCGACATCCACGGTGAAGCCGCCGCGCTGCGCAAGCAGGGGCCGGCGACCCAGGTGGAGCTTCCCGGTGGTGTCGTGGTCTGGTCGCTCAACAGCCACTCGGTCATCAAACGCGTCCTGTCCGACCCGCGTGTCACCAAGAGCGCGCGAAACCATTGGCCCGCCTTCATCAACGGGCAGATTCCGCCGGACTGGGAAATGATCAGCTGGATCGCGATGGACAACATGGTCACCGCGTACGGCAAGGATCACGTCCGGTTGCGCAAACTCGTCGGCAGCGCGTTCACCCGCCGCCGCACCGAAGCCATCAAGCCGCGGATCGTCGAGCTCACGCAGGGATTGATCGCCGCGCTGGAGTCGGTGCCCGCCGGCGAGGTCGTCGACCTGCGCGAGCGGTTCGCCTATCCGCTGCCCGCGATGCTGGTCGCCGACCTGATCGGGATGTCGGAGGATGCCAGGGCGAAGACCGCCAAGGTGATCGACATGATGGTCGACACCACGGTCACCCCAGAGCAGGCGCAGGCGGTGCTGGCAGGCTGGCGGGGCGCGATGGCCGAGCTGATCGCGGCCAAACGGCGAGAGCCGGCCGAGGACATCACCAGCGACCTGATCGCCGCGCGGGACGAGGACGGTTCCCGGCTGTCCGAAGAGGAACTGACCGACACGATCTTCGCGATCCTTGGCGCCGGTTCGGAAACGACGATCAACTTCTTCGACAACTCCATCACCGCGCTGCTCACCCATCCCGAACAGCGCGCGCTGGTGACCAGCGGGCAGGTCTCCTGGGACGAGGTCATCGACGAAACCCTGCGGGTCGAGTCGCCGCTCGCGCACCTGCCCCTGCGGTACGCGGTGGAGGACATCGAACTCGACGGGGTGACGATCCCCCGTGGTGACGCGATCCTGGTCAACTACAGCGCCATCGGACGGGACCCGGAGGTCCACGGGGACACGGCGGGCAACTTCGACATCACCAGGGAGAACAAGGAGCACCTGTCGTTCGGGCACGGCCCGCACTTCTGCCTCGGCGCGGGGATCGCCCGCGCGGTCGCGACGATCGGTCTGTCCACTTTGTTCGAACGGTTCCCCGGGCTGTCCCTCGCCGTCGAACCCGGTGAACTCCGCCCGTTGCCGACGTTCATCATGAACGGTCACCGGACCCTGCCCGTCCGGCTCGGCTGACGCGGGGGAGGGCCGTTTCCGGGCACGGAGCACCGGAAACGGCCCAGGGATGGGAAAACGGCCGGATCAGCTCGCCCGCAGATAGCGCCGCGGGGCCGCGGACGGGCGCCGTCCCATCAGGACGGCCAGCGCTTCCAACGATCCGGAGAGTTCCCGGAGGTCTTCGGTCATCAGGGCCTGCGGCCCGTCGCACAAGGCCTCTTCCGGACATGGGTGCACATCCACGAGGACCCCGTCGGAGCCCACCGCGATCGCGGCGCGGCTCAGCGGCAGCACCAGATCTCGACGGCCGCCGGAATGCGACGGGTCGATCATCACGGGCAGATGGGAAAGGTGCTGTACCACCGGCACCGCCGAAACGTCCAGGGTGTTGCGGGTCGAGGTCTCGAAGGTCCGGATGCCGCGTTCGCACAGCACGATGTCGAGGCAGCCGCGTTGCGCGATGTACTCGGCGGCCATCAGCCATTCTTCGATGGTCGAGTTCATGCCGCGTTTGAGCAGCACCGGCTTGCCCACCCGCCCAGCCGCCTGCAACAGACCGAAGTTCTGCATGTTGCGGGTGCCGATCTGGAGCATGTCGGCGTATTCGGCGACCATGTCGACGTCGTGCGGCGCGACGACTTCGGTCACCACCGGGAGTCCCGTCTCCGCACGGACGTCCGCGAGGATCCGCAGTCCGAGTTCCCCCAGTCCCTGGAACGCGTAAGGCGAAGTCCTGGGTTTGAACGCGCCGCCGCGCAGCAGCGTCGCCCCGGCGTCCCTGGCCATCACGGCCGCCGCCAAGGTCTGCTCCGGCGACTCCACCGCACACGGCCCGGCGATCAGGGTCATCGTGTCGGGTCCGATCGGGACGCCGCCGACCTCGACGGTCGACCTGCCCTCCGGCCGGTGTTCGCGGCTGACCAGCTTGTACTTGGCCGAAATCCTCGTCACCTTGGCGACTCCGGGCCGGCTGGCGAGGTTCAGCGTCTCGAATCCCTCGACGTCACCGATCAATCCGATGATCGTCCTGCTCACCCCGCGGCTGACGAAGGCCTCGCCGCCGGCGGATTCCACCTGGGCGACGATCGCCTCGATCTCGTCTTCGGTGGCGTCCGGTGTCATCACGATCACCATGGTTGCGGTCTCCTCTGGTCGGGCTCTTCGGAAAACCGTCGCGGCGCGACGCCGTTTCGGCAGGCCCATCCTGGCTCCGCCGCCAGGACGCCGACGTCCTCAAACCTGCCGCAATCAGGGAGACGTCCGCGCCTGACGGCACTGGGATCGTCTGAACAGGTTCACGCGAGGACCGGTGTCCTCCCGCTACCAGCCCACCTCGGTTCCACAGCTAGGAGGAAATGGTGTCGACCACCGAGAACCCGACTCGCGAGCAACTCGTCCAGCGGGCCACCGATCTGGTGCCCACGCTCCGGAAGCACGCGGCGTGGACGGAAGAGAACCGTCGCCTGCACGACGAGACGATCGAAGCCATCACCGACGCCGGTCTGTTCCGGCTTCGGGTTCCGAAGCGGTACGGCGGCTACGAGGCCGACACCCGCACCCTCGTCGAGGTGGCGGCGGAGCTGGGCCGCGCCGAGGGTTCCTCGGCGTGGACGACCGGCGTCAGCTGGATCACCAGCTGGATGACCGGCCTGTTCCCGGACGCCGTCCAGGACGAGGTGTTCTCGCGGTCCGACATCCGCGTTTGCGGGACGCTGAGCCCGACCGCGATCGCGGCCCCCGCCGACGGCGGCGTGGTCGTGAACGGCAAATGGGGCTTCATCAGCGGTGCGCGCCACGCGCACTGGCAGGTCGTCATCGCGGTCCTCGTCGAGGACGGTGCCGAGCCGTACCCGGTCATGGGCGTGGTCCCGCTGATGGACCTGCTGATCGTCGACGACTGGCACACGGTCGGCCTGCGCGGTTCCGGCAGTGTCAGCACCGTCGCGAAGGACGTGTTCATCCCGGGCGAGCGGATCATCAGCCTGCCCGCGGTCTTGCAGGGCCAGTACTCGTCGGCGACCAACGCCGGGCTGGAGATCTTCCGCGCGCCCCTGCTCCCGGTCGCCGCGGCGTCGTCGGTCGGCAGCGTGATCGGACTCGGCCGCGCCGCGAAGGAGTCCTTCCTCAAGCGCCTGCCGAACCGCAAGATCACCTACACCGCTTACGAAAGCCAGCGCGAGGCGCCGCTGACGCACCACCAGGTAGCGGACGCGGTGATGAAACTCGACGAGGCCGAGTTCCACGCGACGCGGCTGACGTCGCTCGTCGACGGAAAGGCGTCAGACGGTACCGAGTGGAAGCTCGAAGAGCGGGTGCAGGCGCGGGCCGACATGGGCGCGACGGTGCGGCTGAGCAAGGAGGCCATCGACATCTTCGCCAACGCCAGCGGCGGGTCGTCGATCTTCTCCGACGTCCCGATCCAGCGCATCGCCCGCGACATCCAGGCGGTCAACCTGCACGCCCTCATGCACCCCGACACCAACAACGAGCTGTACGGGCGCGTGCTGTGCGGGCTCGAGCCGAACACCCTCTACATCTGAGACCGGCCACGAAGGGAAAGAGTCCTGATGACGACCACTGAAACCGCCAAGGTCACCGACGCGGACAAGGCGGCCATCGCGGCGCTCACGCAGAAGGTGATCGCCGCCTGGGCCTACCACGACGCCGATGCCTTCGCCGACGTCTTCACCGAGGACGGCACGATGATCCTCGCCGGCAGCTTCGCCAACGGGCGCGAGGAGATCCGGAAGTTCCTCAAGAACGCCTACGACACGAACTACAAGGGCACCCAGGTGACGGGCAAGCCGCTCAGCCTGCGGTTCCTCTCGCCCGATTCCGCGGTGCTGCTGACCCAGGGCGGCGTGCTGTACAAGGGCGAGTCAGAGGTCGCCGACCACAACGCGATCCGCGCCTCGTGGACCGTCGCCCGCCAGGACGGCGAATGGCGGCTCGCCGCGTACCAGAACACCCCGCGCGACAAGTAGCTTCCCCGTGCGGCCGAGCGTCGCGAAAGCCACTTTCGGGACATCAGACGTCCTGAAAGTGGCTTTCGCGACACCCGAACCCCGGCAGACGTGCGAGCGGTCGAGCCGACCCGGCACCTGGCTTCACGCCTCAAGGCCCCTTCCCACCTCGGGAAGGGGCCTTCGCTCGCCTCAGCTCGCCTGGCGTTCGCCCAGCAGCCGTTCCGTCGCGAGCCGGGCGGCGATGTCGGCGCGTAACGCCTTCTTGTCGACCTTCCCGACCGCCGTCAGCGGCAGCGAGTCGGTGTGGACCAGCCGCTCGGGGAACTTGAAGGTCGCCACCCCCGCGGCTTCCATCGCCGCGTGCAGCCGGCCGGGGTCGAGCCGTTTTCCCGTGCTGTAGAGGCAGACCCGCTCGCCGAGGTCCGGATCCGGCATGGCCACCGCCGCGGCGAGACTCGCCCCGGCCTGGTAGGCGAAGTTCTCGATCTCTTCGGCGGAGATCTTCTCGCCCCCGCGGTTGATGACGTCCTTCTCCCGCCCCTCGACGACGAGGTTCCCGTCGGGAAGCATGCGCACGATGTCGCCGGTGTTGTACCAGCCGTCGCTGAAGGCCGTCGCGTTCCGCTCCTCCGCCCGGTAGTAACCGCGAACGGTGTAAGGCCCCCGGGTGAGCAGGATGCCCGGCTCGCCGTCGGCGACCGGCCGGCCGTCGGCGTCGACCAGCCTCAGCTCGTCGTCCGGGCAGATCGGCCTGCCCTGTGTGCGGCAGACGACTTCGGCGGGGTCTCCGGGACGGGTGAGGCACATCAGTCCCTCGCCCATTCCGTAGCCGTTCTGGAGCGCGCAGCCGAGCACGGGTCCGAACCGGCCGGCGATCTCGTCCGGGATCCGGGAGCCGGAGACCTGAACCAGTTCCAGGGAACCGAGATCGTGGGCGGAGTCGGCGACGCGGTGCTCGAGCCAGCGCTGCGCGATCGCCGGGACGAGCGAGGTCATCGTGACCCCTTCCGCCTCGATCAACGGGAAATTCCGTTCCGCGGTCGGCGAATCGGTGACGACCACCCGGCCTCCGGCGAACAGCGTGGCGAGCACCCACGTCATCGGAAAACCGTGTCCGAGCGGAAGAACGGCCAGATAGACGGTGTCGCGCCCGATCCCGCAGATCTCCGCGGCCCGCTTGACGAGGTAGGAGAAGTCGTTGTGGGTACGGGGAATGAGCTTCGGCGCACCCGTGGTTCCCCCGGACAGCAGGAAAAGCGCGACGTCGGTACCCGAAGGCTCCGCGGGTTCGAAGACTTCGTCGCTCGACGGGCACAGGTACGCCCGGAGGTCGAGGCTTCCTTCTTGGAGTTCGTCCGCGGTCACCAGGACGTGTTCGCAGGTTTCGGATTCGGCGGCGACTTCGTGGGCCAGTGCCTGGTGGTCGAAGCCCTTGACGATCCCGGCGGTGATGACCGCCCGCGCGCCGGCGTGTTCGGTGACGGCCGCGATCTCCTGTTTCCGGTGGCCCTGCAACGCCATCACCGGGACGACGCCGAGTCGAAGGCAAGCCACCGTCGTGACGACGAATTCCCAGTGGTTGGGCAGTTGGAGCACGACCCGGTCGTCCGGGCGTAGCCCGAGTTCACGCATCCGCGCGGCCGCGCCGTCCGCACGGGACAACAGCTGGCGGTAGGTCAACCGCAGGCCGCGGTCGACAAGGCAGACCGCGTCCGGCGTTGCGGCGGCCGCCTTTTCCAAGAATGAGATCAGTGGGCGATTTTCCCAATATCCCTTTGAAATGTATCTCGCGGCGAAGTCCCTGGGCCAGGGAACGGTTCCTTCGGCGGTTTTTCGTGGCATGCCGGACCTCCATATGCGCGACGCGGCTCGACTGCACCGAACGATAAGGCTCTGACCTGGCCGTCCCGTCTCCTCGAATGCGGGGAGTCGGCCCTGGGGCGGCGAATCGGACGCGGTGGCAACGCAGGAGATGCCAGCGCTGACGACGGCGACAAAAAATGACTCGGTCGGAGTTCCCGGCCATGACGAACAATTCCGTCATCCGCGATGATCGTTTACGCGGCCGGGTCTTGAATGCGAAGAGGAGCAGGGACTTGAGCCAGGACGTGCAATTTTCAGACGCGGTGGCCGTCGTCGGCATGAGCTGCCGGTTCGCCCCTGACCTCGACTCTCCGGGAAAGTTGTGGGAGTTCCTGATCGACGGGCGTGATTCGGTGCGCGAGATGCCGGAGAGACGATGGTCATCTTACGCGGCCGCCAGCCCACAGGCCACGAACATTCTTCGGAAAACCACCCGCAAGGGTGCTTTTCTCGATGACATCGAGGGATTCGACGCGGACTTCTTCGGTATTTCCCCCAGGGAAGCCGATTTCCTCGACCCGCAGCAGCGCATCATCCTGGAGCTGGCCTGGGAGGCGCTGGTCGACGCCGGGCTCCCGCCGCATCTCCTGCGTGGTTCGGAGACGGGCGTGTTCGTCGCGGCGAACTCCAACGACTACGGGCGGCGGCTGCTCGAGGACGTCGGCCGCACCGGCGCCTACGCGGTCAACGGCACCACCTATTACGGCATCGCCAACCGCATCTCCTACTTCCTCGACCTGCGCGGGCCGAGCCTCGCCGTCGACACGGCCTGCGCGGGTTCGCTGACCGCGTTGCACCTCGCCTGCCAGAGCCTGCGGATCGGGGAGACCCCGGTCGCGATCGTCGGCGGGGTCAACATCATGGCCAGCCCGACGCTCAATATCGCGCTCGAAGCCGCGGGAGCGCTGGCACCGGACGGGAAGTCCAAGGCCTTCGACAAGAACGCCGACGGGTACGGACGTGGCGAAGGCGCCGGTGTCGTGGTGCTCAAGCGACTGTCCGACGCGCGCCGTGACGGCGACCAGGTGCTCGCGATCGTGGCGGGCAGCGGGGTGTTCCAGGACGGCAAATCGGACGGCATGATGGCGCCGAACGGAGAGGCGCAGGAACACATGCTGCGTCAGGCGTACCGGCGGGCGGGCGTCGCGCCCGGGGCGGTCGGCTACGTCGAGGCGCACGGCACCGGCACCCCGGTCGGAGACCGCGAGGAGGCCCAGGCGCTGGCGGCGGTGTTCGGCGGTGAGAGCAGGGTGGACGACCCCTGCCTGATCGGTTCGGTGAAGCCGAACATCGGGCACGTCGAGGCCGGTTCCGGGATCGCCGGGGTGATCAAGGTGATTCTCGCGCTGGGCAACGAAGAGATCCCGCCGAGCCTGCACGACGAACCGAACCCCGAGTTCGACTGGGCCGGTTCCGGGCTGCGCCTGGTGGCGGACCGCCAGGAGTGGCCGCGTGGCGAGCAGCCGCGGATCGCCGGAGTTTCCAGCTACGGCGTCGGCGGTTCGATCGCCCACGTCATCCTCAAGGAGGCCCCGGTCGCCGCGCCCGAGGCGCTGAGGGGTGCCAACGCGGAACTGGGCACGTCGGTGTTCCCGCTGTCGGCGGCTTCCGACGGGGGAGTACGGGCCCTCGCCGCGACGACGGCGGAGTGGCTGGCCGCGAACCCCGGTGTCTCGCTCGCTTCCGTCGGGAACACGTTGTCCCGGCGGCGTTCCCACCTCGCGCAGCGCGCGGCGGTCGTGGCGGGTTCGACCGCCGAACTGACCGAACGCCTGCGCGCGCTCGCCGAGGGACGGCCCGCACCCGGCGTCGCCAAGGGACGGGTGCCCTCGGCCGCGGACGGCAAGGTCGTCTGGGTGTTCTCCGGACACGGCGCGCAATGGTCCGGGATGGGTCGCCGTCTGCTCGTCGAGGAACCCGTGTTCGCCGAAGCGATCGATTCCCTCGCTGACGTGTTCCGCGCCGAACTCGGCTGGACCCCGCGTGAGGCCATTGTGGACGGTGGGCCGTGGAGTGCCTCGCACGTCCAGGCGATGACCTTCGCGATGCAGATCGGTCTCGCCGCGGTCTGGCGCCGCCACGGCGCGAAGCCCGCCGCCGTCCTTGGCCACTCGGTCGGCGAGATCGCCGCGGCGGTCGCCGCGGGCGCGCTGGACGTCCGGGAAGCCGCGCGTTTCGCCTGCCGCCGGGCCGCCGCGTTGCAGCCGCTCGCCGGCCGTGGCGGGATGGCCATGGCGGGCCTGGCATTCGACGAGGCCGAGCGGCGCTTGGCCGGGCACGACGGCGTCGAAGCCGCCATCGCCGCGAGCCCTGGCTCGACCGTCGTCTCCGGCGACCGCGCCGCTGTCGAACGGCTCGCCGCGGAATGGAAGACCGACGGGATCGGGATCTGGACGGTCGACACGGACATCGCCTTCCACAGCGAGCACGTCGACGAGGTCGTCGCGAACGTGGCGGCCGCGGCCGCCGAGCTCACCCCGCGTACCCCGGACGTCCCGCTCTACAGCACGGCGCTGACCGATGTCCGTTCGGCGGCTCCCCGTGATACCGCCTACTGGGTGGCGAACCTCCGGCAGCCCGTCCGTTGCGCGCAGGCCGTGACGGCGGCGATCGAAGACGGATACCGGTTGTTCCTCGAAGTCTCTTCGCATCCGGTGGTCACCCACTCGATCAAGGAGACGCTCGACCACCTCGATGTCGAGGAGGCGAAGGTCGCCTTCACGATGCGGCGCGACCAGGACGAGGTCGCCACGCTGCTGACGAACTTCGCCGAGTTGCACTGCGAGGGCGCCGACTTCGACTGGGCGGCCGAGCATCCGGACACCCCGCTGCTCGCCCTGCCCGCCGTGGCGTGGCAGCACCGTCCTTATTGGATCTTCGGCGACGACGCCACCGGATCGAACGGTGTCGGCGGCGGGCACGATCCGGAGAAGCACAGCCTGCTCGGCGGGAAGATGGCCGTCAGCGGCTCTCCCGCGCGGGTGGTGTGGCAGACCTATCTGGACATGGACTGCCGCCCGTACCCGCTCAGCCACGAGGTGGTCGGTGTCGAGATCACCCCGGCGGCGTCGATCATCAACACCTTCGCCGAGGCGGCGGTCCGCGACGGCAAGCAGGCGGCGATCACCGACATCGTCCTGCGCACCCCGCTTTCCGTCGTCCCGCCGCGGGTCGTGCAGATCGTGTCCTCGGAGAACACCCTCCGGCTTTCCACCCGGCTCGCCGAAGACGGCAACGCCGGTGAGGAACACGAGTGGATCACCCACACCACGGCGGCGGTCGAACCCGGGGTGCGGGTCACCGAAGGCACGATCGACACCGCGGATCTCCGCGATCGGCTGCCGGAGTGGTCGTGGGAGAAGGTCGACACGATGTTCCGCCGGATGGGAGTCGGTGGCTACGCGTTCCCGTGGGACCTCGACGAACTGCGCCGCACGGATTCGGAGCAGCTCGCGGTGATGACCATCGAGCCGGGCGCCCCGAACGCGGCCAGCTGGGCGCACGTCATCGACGGCGCGCTGACCATCAGCGCGGTCGTGGTGACCCCCGAGGACGCCCCCGTGCTGTGGATGTCGAGGTCGATCGAGAAGGTCGTCTTCGACGGTGTCCCGCCCGCGAAGATCGTGGTGCACAGCCGCCGATCGCCGCGTTCCCCGCGGGACACCACCGACGTCCTGGTCGCCGACGAGACCGGCAGGATCGTCTGCGAGGTCACCGGACTGCGGTTCGCGGCGGTGGAACACCTCGGCGCCGCGGCGGCGGGCCCGCGCGACCTCGTGCACGAGATCGCCTGGAAGCCGTTGGAGCCGGCGGAAACCCGGCGTGAACTGCGCCAGGTCCTGCTCGTCGGAGACCCGTCGGTCACCGGTCTCCTCGCGGCCCGGTTCGAAGCGCTCGGCACCCGGGCGGTGCGTGTCTGCGGGCCGGATCCGCACCAGGACGCGGCGCGCGACTGCGACTGTGCCGCCGATTTCGGCGAGTCGATGCTGTCGGAGCCGGGCGCGGTCGTGATCGCGCCCTCGCTCGCCCGGTCGGGCGAAACGCTCGAAGCCGCGACCGAACGGGCGAGCTGGACGGTGATCCGGACCCTTCAGCGGATCAGCGAGATCGCGTCGATCGCCGGCGACGACTTCGCATCGCAGCAGGTCTGGGCGCTCTCGCGAGGCGTCCGCAAAGCCGTGGACGAGGCGGCGCTCGCGCACGGACCGCTCTGGGGTGTCGCGCGGATCGCCGCCGGTGAACGTCCGGAGCTGTGGGGTGGCGCGATCGACGTCGACGAGGTCGACGAGGACACCGCGGATCGGCTGCTCACGCTGCTCCGGCACGCCGGTGGCACCGAAGACGTCATCTCGCTGTCCGGCGACGCCACCGAGGTCGCCCGCTTGACCACCATCGAGCGGCCGTCGGACGGCGCGAGCCTCCAGTGCCGGGCCACCGGTACCTACCTGATCACCGGTGGTCTCGGTGGTCTCGGTCTCGAGGTCGCGCAGTGGCTCGCCGACCGCGGCGCCCGGCGGCTCCTGCTCGCGGGACGGCGCGGCCTGCCGCCTCGTTCGGATTGGGACGCCGTCACGGATCCGCAGGTCCGGCACCAGATCGACAGCGTGCTCGCGCTCGAGGCGGCCGGGGTCACGGTGCGCGCGGTGCCGGTGGACATCACCGACGAGGTGGACGTCGCCAGGGCCCTCGACCCGGCGAACCACGGGCTGCCGCCGATCCGTGGCGTCATCCACGCCGCCGGTGTGGTCAACGACGCGCTGATCGACAAGGTGGACCTGGACGGCCTGCGTGACGTGCTCGCTCCCAAGGCGAGCGGTGGGCTGGTGCTGCACCGGCTGTTCCCGCCGGGGACGCTGGACTTCCTCGTCCTGTTCTCGTCCTGTGGCCAGTTCGCCAGGCTCACCGGGCAGACCAACTACGCCGCGGCGAACTCGTTCCTCGACGCGCTGGCCGCGCACCGCAACGCCGGTGGGCACTCCGAGACCACGAGCATCGGCTGGACGTCCTGGCTCGGTGTCGGGATGTCGGAGAGCATCGCCAGCACGATGTTCGAGGCCAACGCCCGCGGCCTCGAAGCGATCACCGCGTCCGAGGCGTTCCGCGCCTGGGCGTTCGCCGAGCGGTACGACGCGCCGTACCAGGCGGTCCTGCGGGTCCTGCCGCTGCCGGCGCGGACCACCCGGGTGCCGATGTTCCGGGATCTGGCCGCCATCGACGCCGACGCGGCCGAGGCCGACGGCGGTACGGACGTCGACTGGGCGAGCCTGTCCGCCGAAGAGGCGCACGAGCTGATCACCCAGGAGGTCCGGGAACAGGTGGGCGCCGAGCTGAACCTGGCCGCCGAGGACGTCGACCTCCGGCGTCCGCTGGTCGAGCTGGGCGTCGACTCGGTGATGACCGTCGGTCTCCGTGTCCGGCTGAGCCGCCGGTTCGGGCTCGATCTGCCGCCGACGATCCTGTGGGCGAAGCCGACCGTCGCCGCGCTCTCCGCGCACGTCACGGAGGTCCTGCGGGAGCCCGAAGCGGCCTGATCGCACGAGTGGCGAAAGCCCCTGTCACGACCTCGCGGGTTGCGACAGGGGCTTTCCCCGTATCCGGCTTGGGACAAGAGAAAGGGCGCCTTCCTCGTGAGGAAGGCGCCCTTCGTTTCGGTCCGGTCAGGGCTTTCTGGCCGTGATCGCCCCGTTGGCGCCCGGCGCCTGGAACCGCACGGTCCGGATGTCGTCGAATCCCGCGGCAGTCAGCCATTCGTGGTACTCCGCGGCCGTGTAGTTGCGCCCCCAGGTCCCGACCAGCATTGCCATGCTCATGAGCGCGGCGTCGGCCGGACCGGCCTTGTCGTCGTCGACCAGCAGCTCGGATATCACCAGCAGCCCGCCGCTCGGCAGCGCGCGATGGCATTTGGCCAGCAGCTCGGCGTTCCTGGCCTCGTCCCAATCGTGCAGGATCATGGAAAGCAGGATCGCGTCGTGACCCGGCGGCAGTTCCGCGTCCTGAAGGAAGTCGCCGGAACGCAGGCTGATCCGGTCGGACAGTTTCGCTTCCTCGACTTTGTCCACTGTGTACTCGCACACGAAGGGCAGGTCGAAGATCGTGGTGTGGAGGCCGGGATGGCGACGGCACAATTCGACGGCGAAAGCGCCGCCCCCGCCCCCGACGTCGAGCAGGGTGGAGGTCTCGCCGAAGTCGACCTCCTCCGCCAGGACCCGGGCCGTGCCGGCGGAAAGCGGGTACAGGCCGTCCCAGAAGATCCTCGGCCGGGTTCCTTCCTCGAAGATCTCCTCCTGGTCTCCCGAAAGCAGCCTGCCCGGCCTGTTCGCCCGGACGATCTCGGTGACCCGCATCCAGCCGGGGTTGGCGTACTGGCCGAGCATCCTGATGTAGTCGCCGAAGTAGTCCGGCTTCCCCTTCACCAGATACGCCTCGGCGACCGGCGTGTTGCGGAACCGGCCGCCGTCGGCGTCCAGCAGGTCGAGCGCGGCGCACGCGGTGAGCAGGATCTCCGCCGGCCGCTCCGCGATCCCGGTTCCCGCCGCGACCTCGGCCGGGGTCGCGCTCCCGCCGGAGAGGAAGGTGAACAGGCCGAGGTCTTCGGCGGCGACCAGTGTCTGCGATGCCCACAGGCCGCTGGTCAGCCGGACCAGGCCGTCGAGGGCGGGTTGAGTGTCCACTGGGTTTCCCCTTCTAGCTGGTTTCGAATTTGACCGGGACTTTTTCGAACACGATGTGCCTGCCGTTTTCGAAATGGCGGCCCGGATCTTCGGTGAGGTGGTAGACCGGGTGCCGCGCCAGCTCCTGGAGCACGATCCGCAGCTCCAGCCTCGCCAGGTGCGCGCCCATGCAGTGGTGGATGCCGAAGCCGAAGCTCAAGTGCTGGTGCGAATTCCCGCGGTCGAGGGAGAACGTGTCCGGGTCGGGGAACTTGTCCGGATCACGGTTCGCCGCGTCCAGCAGGAAGACCACCCGGGAGCCTTCGGGGATCGCGGTCCCGGCGATCGTCACGTCACGGGTGGTGACCCGGGTGAACCGATCGGTCGGGCACCACCGGCGCAGCGTCTCGTCGGCCGCGACCGGCATGAGGTCCGGTTCGGCCTTGAGCCGTTCCTGGAGAAGGGGATTGCTCCCGAGATACCACAACATCCGGCTGATGGTGTTCATCGTGGTTTCGTGACCGGCGATGCAGTACGAGACGATGATCGACTGGAGGGTCTCCTCGGACAGCGGCTCACCGTTCAGCTCGGCCCCGACCAGCCGCGACAGGTAGGAATCGCCCGGCTCCTCCTTCGCCCGCCGGACCTCTTCCGAGACCAGCTGGCGGAACTCCGGCCAGAAATCCGTCAGGTCGGGGTTCTTCGAAAGCCGCGCCCACAACGTCGTGGTCAGTTCCCGGATCTGGTGCTGCGCCGATTCCGACAACCCGAGGGCGATCGCGAGCACACCGATCGCGAGCGGCTTCGACACCTCCCCGGTGAAATCCCCGTGTCCGCGCTCGACCATCGGCCGGACCATGCGAGAAGTGAGCTCGGCGACCTGGGACTCGAGGCTCCGCACCACATCCTGTTGCAGCGGGGGAGACATCAGCCTGCGACGGGCGCGGTGCTCCGGCGGATCGAAGTCGATCGGCGAGAACTTCGGCGTCCCCGCCGCCCGCGGGAAGAAGACACCGCTGCCCGAGCTGTACGTGGCGTGATCCTTGAAGGCCGCTTTGACCTGCTCGTAGCGCGACAGGATCCACATGCCCCCGTGCGCTTCGGAATAGGTGACACCCTCGTTCTTGCCGATCTCGCGGTTGACGATCTCCGCGACTTCGGGGGTGTATTCGGGATCGTGGTAGTCGAACCGCCGGGTGAGCCGCTCGATGGGATCCTGTCGCGTCGACGTCATTCTTCCGCCCTCAGATGTCAGAACCCGGCGTCGGCCATCACTTCGACGGTCTCGTCCCGGCGGCTCGGGCCCATCGTCACACCGCCACCCGCGCCTGCTCGTCTCGTCGATTGCCGTCCCCGCGAGGGCCCGGCCCGGTCGCGCGCGCCTTCCTCCCCCGCCCCCGACGGCGTGTCGCGAAAGCCACTTTCGCGACCCTGGACGTCCCGAAAGTGGCTTTCGCGACGCCTCACCCTCGCCCTTCCCTCTGAACCTGCCTGGCAGGGGATCGCGGACTGTAACCGGATTTTCGCCGGTACTCTGCCGGCAACAGTGCCGACGCCCTACGGTGCCGGGGCATTCCGACGCAGGTCGAACAAGGTTTCCCAAGGTCCCGTGAGGGCCTGGTCACGCCCGGCGACGATGTCTACGATCATGGCCGTGACGTGGACCGACCGCGTGGACCGGTGGACGCGGGCACACCCGGCCGGTTCGGACCTCCTGCTCGCCCTGGCCGTCGCGGCACTGCTGGGGCCGGGTTCGCTCGACATCCTCCTGGTCGCCGATTCGCCGGCCTGGGCGCTGTGGGTGGCGGGTGTCTGCGCGATCGTGGTGCACTCCACCGTCGCGCTGCGGCGGATCGCCACCAAAACCGCGTTCGCCGCCGCCACGCTGGCGATGGCGGTGCTCGTCGTGCTGCCGAACACGGTGGTCCGGGCCGAGCCATTGGGGCTGGCGAGCGCGAGCGACAGCATGGAGATCCCGCTTTTCTTCCTCCCGACGTCGGCGGTCTACCTGGTGCTCCTGTACGCCGTCGCCGCGCATCGGCCGCTGCGCGAGAGCCTGCTCGCCTTGGGAATCAGCGTGCTCGGAGCGGTGCTGTGCACGGCCCGGACGGCGACGGCCTACGGCGCGCTGCCCGCGGGGTGGCTCACGCTGCTGCTGGCCGTGCTCGCTTTGGTCGCGGCGGTGGCGGGCACCTGGGCCGTCGGCCGCTTCCGGTTCGACCGGCGGCGCCGCCTCGCCGACGAGGCCGCGGAAGCCGCCGAGCGTGCCGCGGCCGGCGAACGGCAGCGCATCGCCCGCGACATGCACGACATCGTCGCCCATTCGCTGGCGGTCATCGTGCGTCAGGCCGAAGGCGGTTCCGCCATCGCTTCCAAGTCGCCGGACCGCGCGGCACAGGCGCTCACCGTCATCGCCGGGACCGCTCGTGAGGCACTGGCCGACATGCGGGACACGCTACGGGTGTTGCGGGACAGCGAAACGCGCCCCTCGCTCGCCGGGATACCGGACTTGGTGGAGCGGGTCCGCGCGACGGGCGTCGACGTCCGGCTGTCCGAGCGGGGGCGGCCCGACGCGCTGACGGCGAACGCGGCCATGGCGGCGTACCGGCTCGTCCAGGAGGGCTTGACCAACAGCGTCAAGCACGCGGGCCCGCGCACGAGTGTCACCGTCACGATCACGCACACCCCGCAGGCGTCGGAGTTCGTCGTCGAGGACGACGGGGCCGGTGCCGGCGAGCGGCCGTCGCTCCCCGGGACGGGCGCCGGACTGAGTGGCGTCCGGGAACGCGTGCGCGCCGCGGGCGGTACGTTCGAGGCCGGTCCGGCCGGCGGCGGTTTCCGGGTGCGCGCGGAGTTCCGCGTCGGTGAACAGGGAGCTTCGGGATGACGATCGACGTCGCGCTGGTCGACGACCAGGAACTGGTCCGGACCGGGCTGGCCATGGTCGTCGACGCGACCGACGACATCCGGATCGTCGTCCAGGCGGCCGACGGTGTCGAGGCCGTCTCGAAGCTCGCCGAGACGCCGGTCGACGTCGTGCTGATGGACGTCCAGATGCCACGGATGGACGGCGTCGAGGCCACCGGGCTGATCGCCGCCCGCGAGAACGCGCCCAAGGTGATCCTGCTGACGACGTTCGATCTCGACGAGTACGCCATCGCCGGCCTGCGAGCCGGGGCGAGCGGGTTCCTGCTCAAGGACGCGTCGGCCGGCGAAGTGCTGCACGCCATCCGAGCCGTCCACGCCGGCGACGCCGTGATCGCGCGCTCCACGACCCGCCGCATGCTGGACCAGCTCGCGGTCGCCCGCGAGACTTCCCCGCTCCTGAACCGGCTCACCGCGCGCGAACGCGACGTGTTGCTGGAGATCGCGCAGGGCTACTCCAACGCCGAGACCGCGCAGCGGCTCTTCCTCTCCGAAACCACGGTGAAAACGCACGTCGGTCATCTCCTCGCCAAACTCGAGGTCCGTGACCGGGTGCAGGCGGTGATCTTCGCGTACGAGAACGGGCTCGTGCGGCCGAGCTGAGGCGATCTCATCCTTTCGGAGGAGGGGCTGAGCACCTCAGGCCGAGGATTCCCGCCGTGCCGGCGAGCAGCCTGATGCGCATGCAGACAATCGATAGGCCTCACGAAGCGACCACCCCCCGCGTCCGGTGGCGCGATCCGGCCACCTGGGGCGGGATCCTCGCGCTGGGCGGCGGCGTCTTCCACACCGTCGTCGCCGGCTTCATGCGCCGGGAAGTCTGGGAGCGGATCTTCGACGAAGGATTCTTCAACACGGTCACGCTGGACCCCACGCCCGACCGGCTCCCCATGGCCGAGGCGTTCTGGCTCAGCCCGGGAAGTTTCGGGGTGCCGCTGCTCCTGCTCGGCGGGCTGGTGCTCCGGCACACCCGGCGCGGTGGACGCGTGCCCGCCTGGCTGGGGTCGGGCGTTCTCGCGTGGGCGGTCCTGCTCGGCCTGCTGGGCGGTTTCGACGCCGGAACGATCGCCCTGCTGCTCGTCGGTGCGCTTTTCCTGGCAGGAGCCCGGCGCGGTCGTGAATCATGAACGCATGACCGAGTTGGGGGATCTGCTGGCCGATGTCGCCGCCCGTGTCACCCGTTACCGCGCAAGCGTCACCGACGCCCCGGTCTTCCCCGAGGACACGACGGGCGTCCGGGAGAAGCTCGGTGACCTGCCGGAGAAACCCGCCGCGCCCGCCGACGTCATCCGGCGGCTGGCGGACGCCGTCGAGCCGGCGCTGGTGGCGAACACCGGCCCGAGGTACTTCGGTTTCGTCACCGGTGGGGCGCTGGACGCCGCGACCGCGGCCGACATGCTCGCGACCGGCTGGGACCAGCCCGCGTTCAACAAGATCACCTCGCCCGCCGCCGCGATCGTCGAGGAGGTGGCGGGCGAATGGCTCAAGAACGTCCTCGGCCTGCCGTCCGGTGCGTCGTTCGGTTTCGTGACCGGCGGGCAGGGCGCGAACACGGTCGGCCTCGCCGCCGCCCGGCACCACGTCCTCGCGCGGGCCGGGTGGGACGTCGAGCGCCGCGGGCTGCACGGGGCGCCGCCGCTGCCGGTCGTCGCCAGCGAGGAGCGGCACGCGACGATCGACCGGTCGCTCCGCTTGCTCGGCTTGGGCACCGACGCCGTCCGGCCGGTCCGCGCGGACGGCCAGGGCGCCATCGACAATGCCGATCTCGAACGGACGCTCGATGGGCCCGCAATCGTTTGCCTCCAGGCCGGGAACGTGAACACCGGCGCGTTCGACAACTTCGCCGCCGCGACGGAGATCGCCCATCGCCACGGAGCCTGGGTGCACGTCGACGGCGCGTTCGGGCTCTGGGCGGCCGCCGCTCCCGCGCTCCAGCGACTGACCGTGGGGCTGGAGAAGGCCGACTCCTGGGCGGTCGACGGGCACAAGTGGCTCAACGTCCCCTACGACTGCGGTTACGCGTTCTGCGCTCATCCCGAGTCGCACCGGGCCGCGATGGCGCTCACCGCCGCATATCTGACCGGCCAGGGGGAGGGCGGGGTGAGGGCGCCGAGTGACTTCGTGCCGGAATCCTCCCGCCGGGCGCGGGGGTTCGCGACGTGGGCGGCGCTCAGCGAACTCGGCCGCGAGGGGATCGCCGAGATGATCGAGCGATGCTGCGCGCTGGCCAGGAGGTTCGCCGAGAAACTCGAAGCGTGCGAAGGCGTCTCCGTCGTGAACGACGTGGTGCTGAACCAGGTCCTCGTCAGCTTCGGCGACGATACGGACCGGGTCGTCGAGGCCCTTCAGCGTTCCGGCGAGTGCTGGATGGGCGCGACCACCTGGCACGGCATGCGCCTGATGCGTGTCTCCGTGTCCAACTGGAGCACCACCGAGGCGGACGTCGACCGCAGCGTGGCCGCGATCGAGGCGATCAGGAATCGAGAAGCGCCGCGAACCGGTCTCACCTAGCGTGACCGTCATGGACATCGCCATTCACGGGAGCTTCCTCCCGCAGACCGACCCCGACGCCGCCCTGGCCTTCTACCGCGACCTCCTCGGCTTCGAGGTTCGCAACGACGTCGGCTACGACGGCATGCGCTGGATCACCGTCGGCCCGCCGGGGCAGCCGGTGTCGATCGTGCTGCACCCGCCCGCCGTCGACCCGGGCATCACCGAGGACGAACGGCGCGTCATCGGCGAGATGATGGCCAAGGGCACCTACGCGGGCATCCTGTTCTCCTCCGATGACCTCGACGGTCTCTTCAAGCACCTGCAGGAGTCGGGCGCCGAGGTCATCCAGGAGCCCACCGACCAGCCGTACGGCCTGCGTGACGGCGCCGTCCGCGACCCGTCGGGGAACCTGATCCGTATCCAGCAGCGCGTCTGAGAGCTACCGGGTGCGGGCGCGGACGTGGACCCGTTCGCCCTGTTCGCCGAAGAGGCTGAGCACCTCGACCCGCCCGCGGCCGGTGGCGCCGAACCAGTGCGGCGTCCGGCAGTCGAACTCGGCGGCCTCGCCCGCGCCGAGTACGACGTCCTGGTCGCCGAGCACGAGCCGGAGCCTGCCGCGCAGCACGTACAGCCATTCACGGCCGCCGTGCGTTCGCGGGTGGGGTTCGTCGTCGCTCGCCGGGATCGTCATCTTGTAGGCACGGGGCCCGTCCTCGTGCCGGGTGAGCGGGATCAGGACCCGGCCGTCCGCGGGCGGTTCCAGCACTCTCGGTGACGAGACGATCTCGTCGACGCGCAGGCCCAACGCGGCGATGACCGGCAGCAGCAGTTCGAGGCTCGGTTTGCGCTGCCCGGATTCGAGCCGGGACAGGGTGCTGGTGGAGATACCGGTGGCGCGGCTCAGTTCCACCAGCGTGGTGCCCTTCTTCTCCCTGGCGCGGCGCAGCCGGGGCGCGATCTGTTCGATCGCCGCGGTGACGGTGGGTTGGCTCTCCATGCCGCCAGCACAGCAGGTCGTCCCGGTTCCGGCAAAGTTCTTTGCCGAAACAGCCAGAAGCTCCCGATGCTGGCGGCATGATCGAGACGAAACGCCTTCCCGCCGGGGTCTATCTCCTGTCCTTCAGCCTGTTCGCGATGGGGAGCGCCGAATTCCTGATGGCCGGCGTCCTGCCCGCGGCCGCCGCCGATCTCGGCGTCTCCCTGTCGTCCGCGGGCGCGCTCATCACCGCGTTCGCCCTCGGTGTCGTCCTCGGCGGCCCGCCGTTCGCCGTGCTGAGCCTGAAGTGGCCGCGGCGGACGGCCTTGATGACGACGCAGGCCGTCTTCGCCGCCGCCATCGCGATCGGCCTGCTCTCCGGCGACTACTGGATCCTCCTGATCACCAGGTTCGTCGCCGGTCTCGCCTACGCGGGTTTCTTCGCCGTCGCCGCCGTGACCGCGATCAGCCTGGTGACGCCCGACCGCAACGCCCGCGCTTCGGGTGTCGTCGTCGCCGGGCTCAGCGTCGCGATGGTGGCCGGGGGACCGGCGGGCACCCTGCTGAGCAACCTCACCGACTGGACCGGCGGCTTTTGGGGGGTCGTCGCGCTCACCGTTCTGGGCGTGGTCGCCTGTGCTGTTGGGCTGCCGGTCACGACGTCCGCCGCGCCGAGCCTGTCGGGTGAATTGCGCGCCATGCGGACGCCGCGCCTCTGGGGCGTCTACGCGGTCACCATCCTGAGCACGGCCGCGTACATGGTGTCCTTCAACTACCTGGCGGCGATGCTCGCGGACGTCCTGCCCGCGGTCTGGATCCCCGCGGTCCTCGCGCTGTTCGGGATCGGCGCCTTCGCCGGACTGTCGCTCGGCGGCCGGATCTCGGACCGCCGGCCGCACCACGCGCTGCTGGGCGGCGCCGTCGGCATCGCGGTCTTTTCGGTGCTGCTCGCGCTTTTCGCGTCTTCCGCCTTGGTGGTCGTGCCGACGGTGTTCCTGCTGGGTGTCGCGGCCTTCGTGCTCAATCCGGCGCTCTACGGGCGGGTCTTCACGATCGCCGCTGCCGCCCCGACCCTCGCCGGCGCGACCACGGTCTCGGCCTTCCAGTTGGGTATCAGCCTCACCCCGGCCTTCGCCGCCGGGGCGCTGAACCTGGGGGCGTCGCTGACGGCCATCCCGTGGATCGGCGCGGCGCTGGCGCTGGCCACGATCCCGCTGGTGCTGCTCGACCGCTCGCGTGATCGCATGCTCACTTGCTAGCATGCGAGCATGGCTGAGGTCACCAAGCGGCAATTCAACGTCTACCTGCCGAACGACCTCATCAAGCGGGTGAAGCACGCGTCCGTCGACGCCGACGAGTCGCTCTCGTCGTTCGTCGAACGGGTGCTGGAGGAGTACCTGCTGCGGACCAGTGAGGAACGTGAGCGATGAAGGTCATGCCGATCCGCTACAGCGCGGACATCGAGGCGATGACGCGGTTCTACGAGGCGCTCGGCCTCGGCACCGGGCCCGTGTCGCGGCCCGGCGGCTGGGTCGAGATGCCCGCCGCGGGCGGGATGCTGGCCATCCACCGGTCCTCCGGCGACGACGTCGGCCGTTGCGAGCTGGCGTTCGAGGCCGAGGAACCGTTGGAAGACGTCGCGGAACGCCTGCGGGCGGCCGGTTTCGAGCCGGGGCCGCCGATGGACGAAGGTTTCGGTCACTCGATGCGCGTCCAGGACCCGGACGGGGTGTGGGTGCAGCTCAATCTGTACGACCGCGACCTCTACACGTGACCGAGACCCGGCGCGCGGGCCCGCTGTTTCTCGCGGTGGGCATCGTCGCGCTCGAGTTCGCGGCGGCCGTCACCGGTTTCGTCGCTTCCAGCCTGCTGCCGATCGTCGCCGCCGAGCTCGACGCGAGGAACGACCTCGGGCTCCTGATCGCCGGCTCGACACTGGGGCTGTTCGTCGCGCTTCCCTTGGCGAGCCGCGTTCTCGGCAGGCTGGGCCCGCGCGGCACCCTCGCCGTCGGGATGGCCGCTTATCTCGGCGGGCTGCTCCTGGCCGCGACGGCACGGACGGCGTGGATGTTCGCCCTCGGCCAGTTCTCCGCCGGGCTCGCCAGTGGCCTCCTGGCGATTTTCGGGATCAGCTCGGCGATCCGGTATCTCGACGACCGGCTGCGGATCCGCGTGGTCGCGGCGTCCTCGGCGATGTGGATCGTGCCCGCGCTGGTCGGCCCGGCCGCGACGCTGGGCCTGGAGCATCTCGTCGGCTGGCGGTGGACCCTGCTGCTCCCGGTGCCGTTCGTCCTTTTCGGACGGTTGCTGGTCGTGCGCGCCGCCCGCGGTGAACCGTCCACAGAGGACGGACAGCGACCGCTCGCGAAGACGCTGACGGTACCGCTGGGAGCGGCACTCGTCGTGTTCAGCGCGGGTTACTGGCCGCTCGCGATCGCCGGGGCGGCGATCACCGTCGCCGGGATGATCGCGATCCTGCCGCCGGGCACCGCACGGCTCCGGCCGGGCACCCCCGCCGCGCTCGGCGCGATGGTGCTGTTCGCCGTCGGCTATTTCGGCGCGGACAGTCTCATCACCGTGCTCCTGACGAGCGGTTACCAGGTGAGCCTCGGGCAGGCGGCGATCGTGTTGAGCGCCGCCCCGCTCGGCTGGGCGGTGACGAGCCTGGTGGCCGCCAAGTTCACTTCGGCGCGCTTTCCCGTCGTGGGCTTGGGCATGACCTCGCTCGGCACCGCCGTCCTCGCCTTCGGCGGTTCGTTCGCCACGGCTCTCGCCGCCTGGGCCGTCGCCGGGATCGGCGTCGGACTCGCCTACCCCGGCCTGTACATCCGAGCCACGACCGCGGGTACGAGCGGTTTCACCGCCGCGGAACTGGCGACCGCCGTCATCACCGCGGAATGCGTCGGGCAGCTGCTCGGCCGGGCCGTCGGTGGCGCGTTGAGCTCCTCCGGCACCGGTTTGTCCGCCTCCTACGCGCTTTTCGCGGCCTCACTGGCGGCCGCCGCCTACGCCGCGGCCCGCCGGGAATGAATCAGCTGGCCCGAAGATGGCGGCACGGCTCGACCATCGGCTGCCTGCCCAGCGCGTCCAACGCCTGCGGCCCGTCACAGAGCGCCTCCCCGGATGCGGGTGCACGTCCACGAGCACGCCGTCGGCGCCCACCATCGGAACGCGACGAGTCGATCATCACCGGCGGATGCGAAAGATGCTGTACCACCGGCGCAGCCGAAACGTCGAGCGTGTTGCGGGTCGAGGTCTCGAAGGTCCGGATCCCGCGTTTGCACAACACGATGTCGAGACAGCCGCGCTGCGCGATGTACTCGGCCGCCACCAGCCATTCCTCGATGGTGGAGTTCATCCCGCGTTTGAGCAGCACGGGTTTCCCTGCCCGGCCCGCCGCCTGCTTCCTCTCCGCGGACTCCGCGGTGCTGCTGACCCGGGGCGGCGTGCTGTACAAGGGCGAATCCGGGGTCGCCGACCACAACGCGATCCGCGCCTCGCGCGACAAGTGACGTCCGTCCGAAGAGGCCTGTCCTTCCCCGGGGACAGGCCTCTTCGGCGTTCAGTCGATGAGGACGTTCTTGTAGAACAGGTTCGCGTAGCGATTGATGTTCTCCATACTGCTGCGTGACCCGAAACCCATGTACAGCCGGGTCTCCCCGGCCAGGCTCCGGTAGATCCCGAGTCCCTCCGGCTCGCGGAACACCAGCGACTTCCCCGCCCTGGTCAGCGCGCGGCTCTTCACCGTGCCGGAGTTCATGTCGATGCACGTGACGTAGGAGTTGATGTCGGCGGGATCGGCGTGTCCTTCACCGTCCAATGTGTACAGATACTGGCCGTAAATGGTGTATCCCTGGAAGGTCACCGGTACGGTGGACAGCGCGGGCTGCGCGAAATGCGCCAGTGGTGAGCTGAAGTTGCCCGCGGCGGCGGACGCGAGCGGGTAGACGCTGTAGAACATCTTCCCGCCCTCGTTGCGGCGCACCGCGATCCGCTTGTTGATCGGGTCGGTGGCGCAGGTGATCGTCTTGCTGCCGGTGAGGAACTTCTTCACCGACGGCGTGCCACCGTTGACGAACTTGAACCTGGCCAGCGCCGTGCCACGACCGGTGCTCGTCGGTCCGTCCGAATCGCATTCCATCCAGATGTAGGAATCGGTACCCACCGGCTCGACGCCGATCGACACCCCGTGCCCGGCGTTGTTGAGATGCATCGAGCCCTGGATCTCACCCGAGAAGTTGACCTGGGTGACGCACAGGTCGTCGCCGGTCCCGCCGTTGCGGGCGTTCACGATGAAGATGCGCACGTTCTGGTTGTCGAAGGCGAAGCCCTGCATCACGTGATGTGACTCGTGCAGGATCTTGCTACGGAACTCGTCGTACGACGGCTGGGTGAGGTCGAACCGCTTGGACGCCGGCACCGCGGCCGAAGCCGGCGCGGCGAACACCGCGCCCGTGCCGAGCAGTGCCGTCGTCGCGGCGAGACCACCACCGGCGCGCAGCAGCGAACGTCGGGAGAACGGGGAGCGGGGAACCTGCTCGGACATGAGCGCTCGCCTTCGTCGGGTTTCGCGGTTCGATCGAAGGTTGTTCACGCGCGTACAAGATTCGTACAACCCGGCTCACCGATCTACCTCCCCTCGCACAGGGCGGCGTTGGCGACGTCGATACCGCTCGGATCGGTCGGGAACTTGTTCGTGTTGGTCACGACCGAAGCGAACCGGCCGTCGTCGGTGGTCAGCGTGAGCGACGCGTGCCCGGTCGGCAGGGCACCGTCGTGTCCCCAGGCCACGCCGCCGCAGGACAGCTGGATGCTGAACTGCCCGAGCCCGTATCCGGCGGGAGCGCCCGGCGTCCACGGCACGACGGTGCGCATCTCGGCGAGGGCCTTCGGCGAGACGACAGCGCCGGAAACGAGCGCACGCCCGAACTTCGCGAGATCCGTCAAGGTGGATTCCATCGCGGCCGACGAACTCCACTTCGAGAGCTCGAACGAGGTCGTCATATCGACCCAGAAGTAGCCGCCACCGAGCTGGAAACCCTGGTAGCCGGGCAGGTACGGGCTGGTGAGCGTCCGCTTTCCCGGCGGCGGGAACGAGGTTCCGGTCAATCCGAGCGGTTCGACGATCCGCTCGGTGATCGCGTCACCGACGTACTTGCCCGTGAACTTCTCGATCAGCAGGCCGAGCACCAGGTAGCCGACGTTGGAGTAGTGGTAGGCGCCCGGCGCGGAAACCGGCTTGTCGTCCATCGCGGCGCGCACCAGCTCGGCCAGGTCGAACGTGCCGTCCGGCTTGGTCTTCGCGCCGGCGGGGTCGTGGGGGAAGCCCGCCGTGTGGTTGAGCAATCGGCGCACGGTGATGACGGTGCCGTCGTAGTTCCCGGTGACGACGCCGGGCAGGTACCTCTCGATGGGAGCGTCGAGGTCGACGAGCCCCTCGTCGAACAATTGGAGCACCACGGCCGCGGTGAAGGTCTTGGTCTGGCTGGCGATCCGGAAATGGTCGCCCGCCGTGATGGGCCGCTGTCCGGGGGAGGTGGCCGAGCCGCTCGACAGGGTCCACGAGCCTTGGGCGTCGCCGGCGTGCACGGCCGCGCCGGGGCCCACCTTCCGCTGGTAGCGATCGAGTACGGCTTGCGTGGCGGCGTGATCGCCGGTCCCGGCCGCCACCGCGGGCGCGACCGGCACGGCGAGCGCGACGGCCAGTGCGATACCGGCGATCCGCTGGATCTTCGTTCCCATTCTCTTCTCCCTCAGTCTTTTCCGGAGTTCGCGGAGGCGTCACCGATAGCGGTGAGGCCCTTCTCGACGACGTCGAGCACACCAGCGACGCCTTCGAGCAATTTCACGAGGTTTTCGCCACTGGCGAGCAATTCGCCCAGTTTCGCCGCGATCCGGCCGCCGTGTTCGA
Source organism: Amycolatopsis roodepoortensis (assembly GCF_014873915.1). Classification (GTDB taxonomy): domain Bacteria; phylum Actinomycetota; class Actinomycetes; order Mycobacteriales; family Pseudonocardiaceae; genus Amycolatopsis; species Amycolatopsis roodepoortensis. The sequence continues at coordinate 1,198,220 of NZ_JADBEJ010000004.1, read as the reverse complement.
CGGCGATCGCCACGCACTCCGGGATCGCCTCGGCGATACTCGCCCCGAACGTCGCGGGCGCGGCCGCGATGGCCCTGGTCATGATCGGCACGATCTTCCCGACGGCCTCGGTGATCAGGCGGGTGACGATGTCGACGGCCTGCGCCACCACCTCTCCGGCGGCGACCATCGCCTTCGCGTTGGTCGCCGCCGACTCCGCGACCGTTTTGATCCCCTCGACCAGTTTCGTCGCCGTCGCGGTGTAGTCCCGCTTGGCGTCCCCGGACCATTCGCTCGTCTCGTTCTCCGTCGTGGAGCCGTAATCCTCGGCGACGGAGTTCGCGCCCTGCGCGCCCTTGTCGTGCTCGGCGGAGGGAGCCGACACCGACCCCGGCTCGCCGCGAAGCTGCCCGAGCGGCTCTTCGAGGAACGAGATCATCGGCGTCAGGAAGTCGCACCCCGCGCTGCTCAGCGCCGAAAGCGGGCTCGCCGTCGAGCCGAGCATGCCGAGCGAGACAGCGGGCTCGCCGCTGAGCTCCGCGGACAACCATTCCTTGCCACCGACCGAATCCCGCGCGATACGCAGGTCGGCGAGGGCGGTGTTGATCTCCACCGCCGTCGTCATAGTGGGCCTCCGTCGCGGTTCAGGCGGGCGGCGTGGCCTTCGTCCGTGCTCTGATACAGCTCGGCCGCCCTCCGCATACCGTCACCGACGTCGTCCAAAACCGACGCCGTGTGGGCGAACGCTTCCCTCGTCCGGTTCATCGCGGCGCCGATGCCCGCGGTGAAGCACTGCGCGAACGGCCCGAGCGCAGCCGACGGCATTTCGCCGGGCAGTGCGGCGCCGAGCGACGACAACTGGCCGGCGTGCGCGGCGAGCCGGCCCGCGTGCCGGCGTAACTGGCCGGGATCGACGGTGTAGGACCGTTCCGCGGTCATCGCACGACCTCCGGCGAGAGGTGCCGGGTGAGCTGGGTGAGCGCCGGGCCGTCGCCGAGATACCCTGCCATCACGTCGGCCATCCGTTCCCCGGCGAGACGCTGTGCCACGCGTGCGGTGGTCACGATCAGCGCGGCGAGCGCGTCGGCTTCGAGTTTGCGCGCGAAGGGCGTCAACGCGACATCTTCGAGCACGCCCGCCGCGTTGACCGAGACGGTGACCTCGCCCCGGGGTGAACGGGCCGTCGCCCCCGCCTGTTCGAGGCTCTCCCTGGCCTGTCGTGCGCCGTCCGCGGCGCGTTCGAGCCGGCCTCGGTAGTCGGCGAGCCATTGTGCCGGCTCCATGGTGTTCCCCTTCCTTGTTCGATGGAATGCGTCGTCATCCGGCGGCCGATGCCACCGCTTCGCGTAGCACGTGAACGAGTTCGTTGTGCCGCAACGGGTTGACGCTCACCCAGCCGCGGTCGTCGTGATCGATCCGTACTCTCCCCGAAGGAGCGTCCAGCCAGGAAAGTTCGAGTGGCCGCTTCTCGGTGCCCGATCCGCGCACTACACCGAGCTGGCCGCGTCCCACCACCGAAGGCAGCACGGCGGCGAGCGCTTCGACGGCCGGGTCGTCAGCGGTGGCTCCCGGCGGCAAGGTGATCGGCAGGGTCGGTGCGGCAGGCACCTCGGGGAGGAGCCCCGCGAGCGTGTCGGCCAATGCGTCGTACGCGACCCTCATGACGGTCACCGGGCTCGGTGTGCCACCGAGCGGCTGTCCGCACAGGATCGCTCGGTCTTCGTGGATCATGGCCGCGAAACCCGTCAAGATTCCGTCGCGGGCCAGCACCAGATCGACCGAGCTGTGGAACCCGCGCAGCGCGGCGACCAGAGCCGCGGCCAGGCCGGCTGGTCCGTCCGCCGTGGCGAGGCCACGCTCCGTCAGCGAACCGCCCGCGGCGCGGAGCGATGCCTCGCGTTCGCCCGCGATCCGGCCGAACGACGGAATCCGCAACGGGAACGGCAGCGGTGCCCCGGCGTGCGTCGCGAGCAGATCGAGCTCCACGAGCTCGAAACGGCGGCCGTGTTCGTCGAGCGGGGTGGCGATGGTCGTCATGACGTCCGCCCCCTGAGGTCGTCGCCGGATCGCTCGTCCTGTTCTTGGTACTTGCGCTTGGCGGACGCGAGCAGCTGCTGGTATTCCCTGACTTCGCGTTCCGCTGCCTTGATCTCGCCCGCGAGCCCGGAGCCGCCCGCGGCCTCCCGCAGCCGGTTCGCCAGATGCGCGGCGGGTGGTGCGGTTCCCAGCAACGGCAGCCGATCCGCGAGCCTGCTCGCCGTTCCCACCAGATCGGCGGTGAGATCGCCGAGGTCGGCCAGCGTCGTGATGCGCGCGTCGAGCAGTTCCAGTTCGACTTCGATTCCCCGCCCCTCGCTCATCGCCACTCCTGCTGGGGAAGACCGATGACCGCCTCACTGGCGGGTTCCGCGAGGGGGAACAGCGCGTGGTCGATCGTCGGCAGCTGGTTCGTGTGGTCGTCCTCGTCGGACCGGCCGTGCGTGCCTGTGCCAGGCGGAACCAACGGGCCCACGGAGGCGGTGCGCGTCGCGGCCGGCTCGGCGGGCGCCCGCGCCACCATCGCGCCGGACCCGGCCGGCAGCGCCGCCGTGCCCACCCGCACCCCGTGCGCGAGGGGGCCCACGAAGGCGCCAGGCCCGGCGGTGGTCCCGGCACCGACGGCCGGGCCTTGTCCCACCGCGCCGGACCCGGTGAGGCGCTGCCACGAAGACCCGCTCGGGGCGGTGCCATCCGGCAGTGAGGCGCTCGCCGTGGTGCCGCCACCGCCCGGCGTGGTCGACGCGGCCGGGATCGTGCTCTGTGCCCGACCGATCAGCCTGCCCGAATTCGTCAGGCTGGACTCGTAGGTCCGCATCGTTTGGACGGCGCGCTGCTTCCGCACGTCGGTCGTGGCGGTGGCGGCGTAGAAGCTGAAACCGGCTCCGCCGAAGGTCCAGTCCAGGAACATGCTCGTCATCGGTGCGACCGGGTCGTCCGCCGGGGCGGGCATCGTGGCCCTGGCCCATGCCAGCGCGTCGGCCGCCTGTTGCGCGGCCCGCTCGCCGGCGTGGGCGAGCTCCGCGATCTTCTCCACCCGGTCGGCGAGCACGAGCAGTCGCCCGGCCGCCTCCTCCGCGCCGCTGCCCCGCCAGCCGTCCAGCAACGCCGCGCGCTGTTCGCGCAGCACCTCGGCGTGGTTGACCAAGGCCGCCCGGTGTCCGGACCAGTCCGAGGCGATCGTGCTGACGTTCGTGACGTCGGCGTCCTGCCACAGCATCCGGTGCAGCTCTTCGTGGCTGTAGGCCTCCCAGTGCACCTCGCCCTCCGGCGCGGTCTCGGCACTCACCCCGGTTCCCCCTTCCCACGGACCGCTTGTCGACGCGACCCATGCTGGCGGCGGGCGTGCCGGAGCCGGAAGGTCGAGCGGCGGCCATTTACGGCCGGTGGTGCTGAGCTGCGAAAAGGCCCTAGCGCCGGGCGCGGTAGGCCTTGGCGAGGTGTTGCTGCAGCCGGGCGTGCCGGAACTGGTAGACGGCGCCGGACTGGCGCAGGATTCCTCGCCGGTACGCGTCGTCCAGGAAGGCGGTGACGGCCCACGGCAGCTTGCGGAGGAGCGGGAGCCGTAAGCGGGCGAAGACCAGCCACTGGCCCCACGCGGTGAAGGTCATCACGTACGCGGAGGCCGTGACGAGTCCCGCGGTGAGCCCGAGCAGAGCACTGACCCTGAACGACTTCACGAGGTGAAAGGACGGCCCCGTGAGGTCTTCCAGCGCGGCAGCGGCCCCGAAGGCGCCGAGGCCGATCGCGATCGCGAACACCGGCGCGAACAACGCGACGACACGCAGCACGGTCGAGCGGTTCGCCGCGAGCAGGTCGGCGGGGCTGGTGGCGGTGGTCAGGTTGGCGGGTACCTCGAGAACGGTGAGGAGCGCCAGCAACCCGCCACAGACGGGGCCGAAGGCGAGCCCGAAAACGATGATGTCGATGAGGATCAGGCGGAGGAGATGACCGAGATCGTCGATGACGACGAGATCCGGCGACAGTGCCCGCACGAAGACACCGACGAAGGTGATGACGACGGCCGCCAGCACGCCGCCCGCCACCCCCGCCGCGAACCTGACGGCGATCCTACGCCGGAGGCGGGGACGGCGTGCCCGCCGGTCGAACAGCCGCAACCGCACGCGCGTCGGTTCGAGGTGCCCGGTCTTGCGGACCACCAGGAGCGAATACAGCAGACCGAACGGAACGGCGATCACGGCCCCGCTGGCCAGCCCGTCGACGAGAACGACGGGTAACCGGAACGGCAGCCCGGAAGTGAGCGAATTGAGCGGGCAGAGAACGAACCAGATGACGAGCGCCGTGGTCAGCCAGGTGGAGGCGGTCACCAGGAGGACACGCGACCGGCGCGTCAGCGAGCCGCCCATCCGCCACCACTCGAGATCGCCGGTGTCCCGCCGGTCGAGGTCGTCGGCGAGGAAGCCCAGCCAGTGCCGGACCTGTTCGAGGTCCCAGCGCTGCTGGACGTCGCCGGCTTCCCAGACGGTGGGGACGAAGGTGTCGAGCAGATGCTCTTCGAGAGCCTGCGCCGTCGGGAAGCGGTCGATGTCCAGCAGGCTCGCCGGATCGCGGTCGCGCGAGTCGCTGTAGACCGTACGGGCGAGCCCGATCATGAGCGGGGTTTTCAGGACCGTGGCCAGGTTCGCGGCAGGCGCTTCGGTGTCCCGCAAGGCGGCCAAGACCGGATCCCACGCCGTGGCCGCGCCGCCGGGAGTGAGTCGCCGTGCCGTTCGGGGCAGGTAGCCGGCGAGGTCGTCGACGGTGAGGTCGGTCAGTTCGACGACGGCGGCCGACGTCAGCGTGTGGACGTTGGTGACCGCACGCTCGTACTCGTCGAAGCGACTGGTCAGGAACAGCGGTCCGGAGAGGGAGTTGAGCGCTTCGAGCGCCGGCCGGTGCAGGCCCTCGGCGATCTCGTCGAAGCCGTCGAGGACGGGCAGGATGTACCCGGTGTCGACCAGCACGGCCGCCAGCGTCGAGCCGCCGGGTGCCTCGGCGGAGAGGCCGGGATGGTCCCGCTGAAGCGTTTCGACGAGCCAGGTTCGCAACGGCGTCGTGGTCGGGTCCCACGAACCGATGGTGAAGATCACCGGTACGACGCCGCCGCGATTCCGGACGGCCAGCGCGTCGAGCGCGAATCGGAGCGTCAGCACGGTCTTGCCCGCTCCAGCGCGGCCGAGCAGCACCAGTTTCCGTGAGGGGATGCCGCGGTAGATGTCCGCGATGTCGCCGATCTCGCCAGAGAGGTCGAGCGGTGCGGCGGTCATACCGTGCGGAACGCGGCAGATGTTGTCCCAGTGGTCGGCGAGATCGGCGGCGGTCCGCCACCGAACGGGCAGGGGGAACGGATCGTGCACGCGGCGCAGTTCCTCCTCGCGCCGGAGCCGGGTGGCGATGATCGTGGCCAGGTGGTCCGCCGCTTCGGACACCTCGTCGGGAACGACGACGAGGGACGGGGCCGGAACCACCGGTGTCTCGCCGGCGTCCTCGGACGGCACTTCGACGGGCTCGTCCGGTTGCCTGCCGTCGGCGGCGGCGAGGAGGTCGGCGCGCTCGCGCGGGGTGATGCCGAGGGCGTCGGCGAGCAACGTCACGGTGCCGACGCGAGGGTCGGTGCCCCCACCGTTTTCGAGACGGCGGATGGTTCGCACCCCGACGCCTGCGCGGGCGGCCAGGCCTTCCTGCGTCAGACCTGCCCGGCGGCGGGCGTCGCGGAGGAGAACGCCGAACCGACCGGCCACAGGCGACGTCCCTCCCAGATCCGCTGTGCGACGGGTGATCATCCTAGTGGCGGACCGGCCACGAACGGCAGCAGGTGGGCCCGGTCAGTGATGCGCTCTTCCGTATTCGTCAATTGCGACATGTGTACTGACGAAATCGGCAAGGAAAGGGTGGTTCTCCAAGTGAAAGCCGGCATGCTGTGGAATCGGTCCTAGCTCTGACCTTCTGTGTTCGAGACGCTTCCTACGCTTCAGCAGCGCGATTTCGTCTCCGCCTTGAACGAAAGCAAGGTCATCGAAGGCATTGTCACGACCGGCGATGTCGCGTAGCGCTACGGCGAGTCGGCGACGCCGTTCTTCAGCTGGGTGAGCTGGATCAGGCGCTCCTTCGACGTCGATTCCATTCAGCCGTATTGCGATAGGAAGGTCGACAGCTTCGACCCGGGTCACCCGCGACAAGGTCACGCACTTCCATCCCGACCCGGTGCCGGAGGACGCGGTCGAAAGCTGCGACGGTTCAACAGGTTGCTACACCAATACCGTGACCTGACTTGGTCGAGTGGCGTGAAACGCAAAGGACCCGCACTCTGCCCGAGTGCGGGTCCTTCGAACTGTGGAGCTGAGGGGAATCGAACCCCTGACCTTCTCGATGCGAACTGTCGGCAGCGACGTTTCCCCAGGTCGCTGAGGTCATGTCCAGGGCCTTAGAGGCTGGTGACGGTCGCTCGTGGTCGCTGCGGTTGCTGTACTTTGCTGCTGTACAGCAGTCTCATCGTCGCTGGTCAGCGCTCTGTGCCTCGCCCTGAATCTATCGCACTCCGGCCCCTCATGGGCTGCCTGAGTGCCCTGATACCTGCTCTTCCCCGTTCCCCTCGTCACCGCCACGCCTTGCGCTGAGTCGGTCGTGTCAAGGCACGCTTTCCCGCCTTGATGCGGTCGGCTCGGCGTAAGACGCTGAGAGGTGAGGGAGCCCCCGGTGACCACTGCGCGTCGATGAGGCGGGTCGGGTGATTGGGCCGTGTTGCTCCTGGGGTCTCCGTCGTCGTTGGCGGCGCGCTGCGGGTGCTGCCCTGCGGCGGGCTCGCCCGGCGGCGCCTGCCGGAGCGGAGCGGGAGGCCGGCGTCGCCTCTTGGGCGTAGCCCGCCGGACGGGTGGTGACCCGCGCGCCGCCAACGGCGGCGCCTTGATCCCATAGAGCCAAATTCGGCAGCAAAAAACCCGGCCGGAAGAACCAGCCGGGCTCAGTGCTGCATGGTGCTTAGTGGATCTCCATGACGTAGCGCATCTCGTAGCGGTCGACGGGGAACAGAATGTCGGCCGTTTCGACGGCGATATCGTCGGTCCCCCACTCCTCGACCTTGCGGAAGGTCTGGGTGATCTGGACTACCGGCCGAGTGGCTGAAATGTCGAGAAGCTTGGCTTCCTCGGCCGTGGGAGTACGGATGTCAAGCACTTCCTCGACCTGGTTTACGTAGATCTTGATGGCGGCGAACCGATCAGCTACGCCCTTGTCGGCGTGCGGCCCTTCGTGCGGTAGCTCAATCTCAGTTCCACCGGTGATGGCCAGAGGCTCCCACGCGTAGCTGCTGGTGACAGGCTGAGGTGGATTGCCCATGCGGATGAAGTAGCGCGTGCACGTAACGGGGTCGCCCTTTTCGATACCGAGACGTTCCGCGATGTTGGCGGGCGCGGTGGTCTTGGTCGTGTGGTGCTCGACCGTCATCCCGACGTCGGCAGCCTCGGCCTCCCGTACGTACGTGCGCGCCTGCTGCCCTCGGAAGTAGCGCATCGGAGCTATCCGCGTCAGCTTTTGGAGGCGGCGGACGAACACGCCCTTGCCCTTGATCCCGTTCGCGAAGCCCCAATCGCGAAGCTGGCGCATCGCGGAACGCGCAGTGATCGGCGAGACGTCGTGTATCTCGCAGAGCTGCGCTTCGCTCGGCAGCTTCGCGCCGTCCTGTAACTCGCCGTCAATGATCTTCTGCCGGTACTCCTTGGCGATCTGCTTGTAGCGGGGCTCGTCGTTGTCCGGCCACTCCGGATGGTCGCCGAACATCAGTTCTGACATGTCGTCCTCCCTGTGCGCGTTGTCGGTCAGTGTCTCATGAACCTCGTATGTTGACAGCTTCACATACGAGGTTTAACCTCGTATACGAGGTTGGCCCGATGGGCGTAACCGAAGGCCCGGACGGCGGGCACCGCACGAGCAAGGGACAAGACATGGCAATCAGCAGGGGTCACAGGTTCGCGATCAGCTTCGATGAGGCGTTCCCGCAAGGGTTGGTCCTGGTCGGAGTCGTGACACCGGATAACGAGTTCCAGTCACGGGAGGACAAGGCGGCTGGTCGGCCTGCGCGGCAGCGGGTGGACGAGATCACCGGCAAGCGGCAGTGGAAGGCAACGGTCACTGACCCGAGTGAGGAGAAGGCGAAGCGGGCTTCGTTCGAGGTGACGTTCTTGGCGGATGTTCAGCCGGTGCCGTCGACGTCGGAGGTGCTGCCGGGGATGCGGCCGATCGAGTTGGAAGGGCTGACGGCTGAGCCGAAGGTGGCTGGTCAGGGCGAGTACAAGTACCAGTCGTACGCGTTCCGGGCGACGGGCTTCAAGGCGGCTGCTGCGGGCGGCGGCTCGAAATCGGCTCGGGCTGGTTCTGGCGCTGCGGGCACTGGTGACGCAACGTCCAAGGCGGCGTGATGGTCGGCGGGGTGCGGACGGGGCTCAGCTTCGCTGTGGTCCCTCCGCCCCTGGTCGTGGCCTGGGAGCAGGCTTACCGCAAGTTTGGTGACCTGAGCGACCGGGCGGCGTCTGGGGTGACTGCGCGCCTGGCACATGAGTTGTCGTTGGCCTGCGAAGCGGTCGCGGACGCGTTCAAGGCGCTGGCGGCTGAGGGCCGTTTGTCGTGGTGGGTACGCGCTGCGGTTGTGTCGGCGGCTGAGGCGTTCCAATACGACGCGCGCGAATGGGAGGCGCGCGCCCATAACGAGGGAAGGCGGGACGATGGCGTTCAACGCGCTGTGGAAACCGGGACCGAAGGCGGTCGCGGGAATGCAGGGGAATGGTTCGGCGAATCCGGCCTTGGTGATCTATCTCGATCCGGACAGCCTGGCGATTCTGCCTCCAGCGGACCCGGCTATGTGGCCGGAGTTCATCCGCCTGCTTCGGGAAGTGCGGGACGGAGCGGACGAACTGGCGGTATTTCTCGCCAAGCACGCGGCAAGCACGCGGCAGGAGAACGATGATGCTGCAAACGACTAGGGCGCCGAAAACGTTGGTACCAGTCAAGACGCCGGACGTTGACCAAGGACGATATGTGCCACTCGGGGTACTGGTGTCGCGCGTTCGGCTACGGCATCGCTGGACTCTCCAGAAGACCGCGAACAAGGCTGGCATGGGCGTGTCCACGTTGAGCCAGATTGAGCGCGGCGTGAGGCATCTGACGTACGTTCCCACGATCATGCGTCTGGCGGATGCCTTGGAAATGCCGCGAGATCAACTGTTCAACTGGGTTGTCCGGGAGCAGGAGTATCGCGCGGCAAAGAGGGAGGCGTGATGGCCGACTCTAAAGCGCCTCAGACGCTCAAGGATGCACACGCAGTCGCCGCGTCGACCCGCCCTCTGCCGGGCGCGAATCAGGCCACGTGGCTGAAGTGGCACAAGACGAATGCGCGGATGTACCGCGAGGTGTCCGATATCGATCGGTGGCACCACCACGAACTCCGGTACTGGGTGAACTACGAAGAAAACAAGGCGGAGGAATTGGCGGCGCAGATTCAGGCTCGAAAGGCGGAATCCGCCGATGTTGCTTGAGCCTGCGGTGGTGGCAGAACTTGCCGACCACTACACGAAAGGGAGGTCGTTCAAAGACTTAGCCGCTCGATACTCGCTCAGTTATTCGGCCGTGCGCGACGCACTCATCGGCGCGAACGTGGAGATTCGGCCCCCCGGTCCCCGGCTACCCGCAACACCACCAGGCATGGTCAACGCCTATAACAACGGCCGGACGATCCACCAAGTGGCCGCCATGTACGGCATGAGCTACGGACAAACCCGTCGGGTTCTGCTGGCTGAGGGCGTTCAAATTCGAGGACGCGGAGCGGCTTCTTAGGTCCAAAAAGTCAATATCCGAATAAAACGCACGTGGGGACGTGTGGCACACAAACACGTCCCCACGTGGCTAAAAGTGTCCCTTAAAACGCAGAACCGGCCCTTGGCTACCAACCTGTTCCGGTTCTGCGCCTGTCCACTGGAGCAGTGAACAATGAAGAAGATAAATGATGCCAAGCAGTGCGAGTCAACGGGGGTCACCCGAACGCGCTGTACGGAATGCAAACGGTTCGCTCGGCTGCTGCCGGGTGAGGAAAAGTGCGCCCCGTGCATGGGGATGCTGCCGCTGCCGATCGTGGTTCCCGCCGCTGGTCTGCGGGGTGGTCGGTGATGAACGCGCAGGAGATCATGACCACCCTTGCCGTGGGTGGCGGCCTGGCGGTGGTGCTGTGGGTGCTGGCCAAGGTCGGCCGTGCCCTGGCAGCGGTGTTTGAGGCGCTGGCCGCATTGGCGGTGCTCGGCGTGGCGCTGTGGGGCCTGCTGCGGGCGGTCGGCTGGGTTGTTCGGCAACTGGTGACGCACTGGCGTACTTGCCTGGCGCTGCTGGGGTTGTGGGCCTGGTGCACGTGGCTGGGCTGGGTGTCCCTCGTCGTCACGGTCGGCGTGCTGGCGGCTGTGCTGCTGGTGTGGTGGCGCTGGGATGCGGTGGGCTATGACCAGTGGTGCGGGCGCTGGCTGCGGGCGTGGTGGCTGCGCTGGGCGCTCTACGGTCGCAAGCTCGCCGGTTGGCTGCACGCCTGCGGCTTGACGGTGCGCGATGACGCGATTCCCGTCGACGTGACGGTGAACCTGGTATCTCGTCGGCGTAAGCGTGAGGCGGTCGCGAAGGCCCGTCAGGCATCCGGGGTGGCGGTGCCGAAACTGCTGTCGGTGCGCTCCGGCCCGTCGTGGGATGAGGTCCGCGTGCGGCTGGTTCCGGGGCAGAAGCCGGAAGACTTCGATGAGGTCGCGCGGGAGCTGGCGGTGGCGCGCAAGGTTCAGCGGTGTCAGGTGCGGGAGCTGGAACCCAATGTGGTGTCCATCGATTTCATGCGCCGGGATCTGCTGGAGGCGCCGGTGTCGTGCCTGCCGGTTCCGGAGCTGCTGGCCACGGATGGCTCGGGGGTGGATCTGCGGGCGGTGTACGCGGGGTCGACGGAGTACGGGACGGCGTGGACGGTGCCGTTGATGGGCCGTGGCGCGCACACGCTTGTGGCTGGTGCGACCGGCGCGGGTAAGGGGTCGGTGATGTGGTCGCCGCTGGTGTCGGCCGCTCCGGCGATCCGCGCGGGCCTGGTGCGTCTGTCGGGGATCGACCCGAAAGCGATGGAGCTGTCCTACGGGCGTGGGATCTTCACCCGCTATGGCCAGAGCGGTAAGGAGGCTCTGGCCATTCTGGACGCGCTGATTGATGAGCTGGAGAACCGTAAGCGCGTCTTCGCCGGGCACACGCGTGAGGTGCCGCTCTCGACGGAGTATCCGTTGGAGTTGCTGGAGTTCGATGAGATCGGCGCTCTGACCCGCTACACCGACCGCAAGACCCGTGAGGCCATTGTGGAGCGGGTGGCGATCCTGGCGACACAAGGCCGTGCGCTGCTGTTCACGGTGCGCGGGTATGTGCAGGAGCCGACGAAGGAAACCGTTCCGGTGCGGGAGTTGCTGCCCCGGCGGGTGGCGCTGCGGGTGACCTCGAAGTCGCAGGTTCCGATGGTGCTGGGCGACGGCGCCTATGAGCGCGGGGCGTGGGCCAACCGGATCACGGAGGATTCGCCCGGCGTCGGCTACGTGTGGGGTGAGGGCATCCGCGAACCGCTGCGGGTCCGCGCCGGATGGGTGTCCGATCAGACCGTCAAGCACCTGGAGCACTACGTCACCAACGGTGGCGCCTCGGTGGTGCACCTGTCAGAGCGGCGCGGCGAGAGGGGGACGGCATGACCACCACAGATTCGCAGGTAGAAGCGGGTGCGGTCGCGCGGCCGGCACCCCCGAATGGAGTAGGGGTCAGGGCAAGCCGCGGGGCGCTCTCTGCGGAGGTCGTGAAGGCCACTGCGGAAAAGCACGGCGTGTGTGTCCGGCCCTTCACGATGGAGGTCGGAGACACCGAAACCGGCGAGATCCGCTACGTGCCCGTGCCCTGTGGATCGACGGTCGAATCGGTGTGCCTTCCCTGCGCTCGCAAGGCAAAAGCGCTTCGTCAGGCGCAGTGCCGTGAGGGCTGGCACATGACCGAGGAACCCGTCATCGAACGAGAGGCACCCTCGGAGACCCAAACGGAGCTGCTGGAGTTCCGGGCTGACCTGGCCGCCCACTACCGGGACGCGATGGCGGCAGGTGACGAGGTCGAGGCGGAGGAACTGCGCGCGGAGGTCGCGACGGTGGACGAGGAACTGCGGGCGTCCGGGATGACGGGGCGCCTGCCCGCTCTCGACGTCCCGGAGAAGCGTCCGGTGAAGCGGTCGACCAAGCGGCGGCAGGACGCGCCGAACCTGCCACGCCGCAAGGTCGCCAAGACCACCGTGGGGCGGGAGTACGCGGGGCGGTTCCGGCCGTCGATGTTCGTCACGCTCACCTGCGACACCTACGGCCCGGTGCGGTCCGATGGTTCGCCGGTGAACCCGTCGACGTACGACTACCGGCGGGCGGCTCGGGACGCGGTGCACTTCTCGGCCCTGGTGGATCGCTGGTGGCAGAACCTGCGGCGCGTGGTCGGCTGGGATGTGCAGTACTTCGCCACCGTGGAACCCCAACGGCGGGCGGCTCCGCACCTGCACACCGCCCTACGGGGCTCCATCTCGCACGAGGTGATCCGGATGGTCACGGAGGCCACCTATCACCAGGTGTGGTGGCCCAACCATGACGAGATCGTCTACAACGACCGGGAACCGTTGTGGGACATGGATTCCCGGACGTTCGTGGACCCGGACACCCGCGCTCCGCTGCCGTCGTTCGAGGAGGCACGGGAGGCGGTGGAGGAACCCGCGCACGTGGTCACGTTCGGCCGTCAGGTGCACTCTAAGGGCATTCTCGGCGGTACGGAGGAATCCGGGCGTCACATCGGCTACCTCACCAAGTACCTGACGAAATCCACGGGTGAGGTGGTCGACGCGGACACCCCCGCGCAGCGGGATCACCACGACCGGCTTCACGCGGAACTGTCGGTGACTCCGTGTTCGCCTCGGTGCGCGGTGTGGCTGCTGTACGGCATCAACCCCAAGGGAGCCAACGGAAAGACCGTCCCCGGACACTGCAAGGGACGCGCTCATCGTCGAACGACGCTCGGGCTTCCTGGGCGGCGGGTGCTGGTGTCGCGGAAGTGGTCGGGCAAGACCGTGGCCGATCACAAGGCGGACCGGAAAGCGTTCGTGGTGTCCGCGCTGGCCGATATCGGAGTGGTGAAAGAGGAACCGTCGCCGGATCGATTCGTCTGGCGCAAGGTCGAACCCGGCGACACCCACTGTCCACCGAGGGATCACCTGGTGATGCGCGCCATCGCTGAGCGGATCACCTGGCGGGCCGAGTACGACCGGGCGCTACTGGCCGCACAAGGCCCACCCGGTGACGGGCTGGAAACTTCGGCAACTCGGCAAGCGGCGTAAGGGGGAACTGATGATCACGCGTAAATGGCACACCGTCGCTGAGGTGGCGGAGATGCTGGGCTACGGACTGTCGAAGACAAAAATGCTGGTTGCCACTGGTCAGATTCGGTCCGTTAAGGACGGTCATAACCGGCGGATTCTTCCTGAATGGGTTGATCAGTACATCAACGATCGAGTGGCGGAGGCTGCCTGATGACTGGAAAGGCACGTGCTGACGGGGAAGGCTCGATTTACCCCCACCGTAACGGTTTCGCCGCCTACGTGTGGGTCACGACTCCTAGCGGGGATCGGAAGCGCAAATACGTTTACGGGAAGACGCGCGAGGAAGTTCACGACAAGTGGTTGAAGCTGCATCAGGAGGCAAAGAAGGGGCCTGTCGCGACTCGGGTTCCGAACCTGGGGCCGTATCTGAACTACTGGCTTGAGGAGGTCATCCGGCCGAACCGGGCGCCCAAGACGTACGTGAACTATGAGCTTTTCGTTCGGCTGTACATCGCTCCGTTCTTGGGAGACAAGCGTCTTGACCGTCTGCAACTTCGTGAGGCACAGAAGTGGGTCAACAAGTTGCCTTCGGTGTGCCAGTGCTGTGCACAGGGGAAGGATGCCCGTAGGTCGCGGGCCAAGCAGCGGTGTTGCGCGCTCGGGCGATGCTGTGAGCAAGCACCGTCAGGTCGCACGATCAAAGACATTCGGGACTGCCTGCGTAGCGCGTTGAACTACGCATGTCGCGAAGAGTTGATCAGCCGAAATGTGGTGGCGCTTGTGACCCTGCCGACTCTCCGAAAGCCGAAGCGGCAACGGTGGTCCAGTGATGAGGCTCGGAGATTCCTGGAGTCGGCCAAGGCCGAGAACGATCCGCTGTACGCGGCGTATGCCCTCGTTCTGATCATGGGCATGCGTGAGGGCGAGGTGCTCGGCCTTCCGGACGAGGCGATCAACTTCGAAACGTCGGAGCTGGACATCTCCTGGCAGTTGCAAAGGGTTCAGAAGAAGCTTCTCCATCGCCAGACGAAGACACCGACGTCTGACGACACCATGCCCCTGATCGACATCGTCACAACCGCGTTGAAGCTGCGGCTGGAGCGTCGGGAGAGGGACAAGGAGAAGGCTGACGCCTGGCTAGACAGCGGTCTCGTGTTCACGACCGAGCACGGCACGCCGATCGAGCCGCGTAACTTCCTTCGGTCGTGGGCGACGCGATGCAGGAAGGCGGGCGTCCGGTACATCACCGTGCACGATGGTCGTCGCTCCTGCGGGTCGCTGCTGGCGGATCTCGACGTGCACCCTCGGGTCGCGATGCGGATTCTCCGGCACGCTCAGTTCGCGGTGACGATGGAGATCTACACCGAGATTTCGTCGGACCAGACGCGGGCGGCGCTCAAGAAACTCGGAGACAGCTTGCAATGACCTGCTGCTGTACTTTGCTGCTGTACGGGTAGCAAAAAGGCCCTTCCCGATTCCCTGGGAAGGGCCTTTGAGCTGCTGTGGAGCTGAGGGGAATCGAACCCCTGACCTTCTCGATGCGAACGAGACGCGCTACCAACTGCGCTACAGCCCCTGGTAAAGCTTGCCCCTGCGTTTGAGGCTCCATGAGCTTAGCAGTGGCTCCGGAGCCTCGAACGCAGGGGGGTCACTCTCCGGAGGCCCGTCGGAAAGGCCTGGTCCCGGGCTCGTCGAGCTCGTGGAAGGCCGGGTCCTCGTCGTCGAGGTCGACGACGACGGCCTGGCGCCGAAGGCGGGACATCGGGGACGGTTTGCGTTCCACGACGGCCGGGCGTTCGGTGGCGACGACCTCGATGTCCTCACGGGACTCGCGGGACTCGTGGGTTTCCTCGTCATCGTCGACCGCCGGGCGGCGCGGGGCGCGGGTGCTGTTGAAGCGGGCGAGGCGGCGCTGCCGGATCTCGTTCTCGATGCGGACCTGACGGCGCAAGTACACGAGGTAGCCGATGAGGACGGCGTCGACCACACCGTTGGCCCACCAGACCGTCGGGGTCAGGAAGCCGGCGACGGCCGCGGTGGTGACCACCAGCACCAGGAGAGCGATGACGATCCGCTGCCGGAACGCGTATTTGGCGCGCGCGGCGATGTCCGCCGCCTCCGGGTCGAATCCGCCCCGGCCTGGCCGGTAGCCGGTGCTCTGGCGTTCTCTTTCGGGCCGGGCCGGGCGCGAGGGCTGGGGAAGCGGCTCGGCCTCCGGTGCCTCGTCTTCGAGGTCGGCGTCGAGCTCCGCCTCGAGTTCGGCCAGGTCGTCTTCAACCGATGGTTCCGTGTTTTCCGCCATCGCGAACTCCTCCGGTCCCTCGTGGCGTGTGCTCCCGCTCCGCACGACTCGCGCCGCCAAGGCCGAGTCCGTCGTCCGTGCGACCTGCTGGCGCTTGCGGGCGACCATGGGCACGAGAACGACGAGCCATGCCGCTGCGAGCGCGACGATGATCACCGAACTGGGCATCTCCCGTCACCTCCCCCGATCCACTGCTGTAGTCACGCTAGCCACAACAGTCACACACGCCGCGCAGACTCGCCGGTTTCGATCACGGAAAATGCATCACCAAATTAGGTGAATCTCACAGCTTGTGGTAACGCGGTCACCGGAACGACCCGGTGACGGGGTCAAACGCGCTCCGCGAGGCCCTTCGCGACGAGCCGCGAGACCAGTCCGTCACCGGTCTCCTCCTTGGTGACGGCGTAGCAGAAATGGTCCCGCCAGCCGCCCGCGACATCGAGGTAACGCTCGAAAAGACCCTCTTGCCGATAGCCCGCTTTGGCGAGAACCCGCAGGCTGGGGGTGTTTTCGGGGCGGACGGTCGCTTCGAGCCGGTGCAGTCCGCCGAAGTCGAAGACGTGGTCGGTGACGAGGGCGACGGCGCCGGTCGCGACGCCGCCGCGGACGATGTCCGACGACACCCAGTAGCCGATCCAGGCCGACCGGAGCGACGCCCGGATGACGTTACCCACAGTGATCTGCCCGGCGAAGCGTCCATCCACCGTGATGGTGAACGGGAGACATTGCCCGCGCCTGGCGAGGCCGCGCAGCGCCAGCCATTGGGACGGCCACGACCAGTACGCGTTGCGCTCCGGCCACGGTCCGACGCCGGTCGGTTCCCACATTTCGAGGTGTTCGCGGTCCCGCAGCCGGACGCGGCTCCAGTCGCCGGCGTCCCGCAGCCGGACCGGCCGGACGGCGAGGATCCCGGCGGGCACCCGGAGCGGGCCCAGCTTCGCGGGCCAGCCCGGATGCCTGCTCTCGATCGGATACGCGACGCCGGAAATCGGTGCGCCCATTACGCCCGCTGGGCCAGGAAGGTCACCTTGACCTGCTCGCCCGCGGCGACCTCGGTGAGGTCTTCGTCGATGTTGATCAGGCAGTTCGCCTCGGCCAGTGAGGCGAGCAGATGCGCGCCGGAGGTGCCGAGCGGCTGCACCAGGTATTCGCCGTTGCCCTCGTCACGCAGCAGCTGGCCGCGCAGGAAACCCTTGCGTCCCTTGGTCGAGGTGATCGGGGAGAGCAGCCGCGCGCCGACGATGCGGCGGTGCGGGTTGCGGGTGCCGCGCGCGGCGCGGATCAGCGGGCGGACCAGGACCTCGAACACGACCAGCGCGCTCATCGGGTTGCCGGGGATGAGGAACGTCGGCACCGAATCGGGTCCGAGCCTGCCGAAGCCCTGCACGGAACCGGGGTGCATGGCGACGCGCGTCATGTCGATGTGGCCGAGGTCCGACAGCGCCGCGTGCACCTCGTCGCCCGCGCTTCCGCCGGCGCCGCCCGCGACGACGACGATCTCCGACATCAGCAGGCGCCCTTCGACGACCTCCCGCAGCCGTTTCGGGTCGCCGGGCACGATGCCGACGCGGCTCACCTCGGCGCCGGCGTCCCGCGCGGCCGCGGACAGCGCGTAGGAGTTGACGTCGTAGACCTGTCCGACCGACGGCGTGCGGTCGATGTCGACCAGTTCGTCGCCCACGGAAACGATCGAAACCCGGGGCCGCGGGTAGACCAGGACCTTCGCCCTGCCGACCGCGGCGAGCAGGCCGACCTGGGCCGAGCCGATGGTGTCGCCCTTGCGCACGGCGACGTCGCCGATCTGCACGTCTTCGCCGGTCCGGCGCACGTAGGCCGCCGACGGCACGGACTTGTGCACGGTGACCTTGGCCTGGTGGCCGTCGGTGTAGGCGGTCGGGACGACGGCGTCGGCGAGCGTGGGCAGCGGCGCGCCGGTGTCGACCCGCACGGCCTGGCCGGGCTGCAACCGCCGCGGCTGGCGGGAACCGGCGGCGATCTCGCCGACCACCGGCAGCTGCACGGGCTCCTGGCCCGCGGCGCGGACGTCGACGCTTCGTACCGCGTAGCCGTCGACGGCGGCCTGGTCGAAACCGGGCAGCGCGTGTTCGGCGACGACCTCTTCGGCGCACAGGAGGCCTTGGGCCTCGGAGATGGCGACCCGGACCGGGCGCGGGCGCACCGCGGCGTCCAGGGTCAGCGCGATCTGATCCTCGACGGAACGGAACTGTCCCGCATCTTCGGTCTCGGCCGCTTCGGCGATGGGCTCCGTCATGACTGGGGGATCTCGATCCGTTCGTTCGACCAGGCACGCGATGAAGGCCCGTCGGTGAACTGAAGTTCACCACCGTTACCAGGAGTGATGCGGTCCGAAGCCGCGGAAATCGCCCGATCGGGCAAGCTCCTCGTGGTCCGTGCCGCCGGGGTGGTCGCTGCGCCTGTCATAGGCGTGAAGCCTAACCTGACCATGTGGGCGAGCCCGGCAATGAACACCTGAGCAAAGCGGAGTGGCGTTCCCGGATAACCGCCGAACGACGTTCGCAGGTGTCGGAAGTGCGCGTGCGGGAGGCGGTGGCGCTCGCCGCCGCGGCCGCCCGGCTGCCGGGCGAGGTCGTGTGCGCCTACGTCCCCTTCGGTACCGAACCGGGGTCGACGGCGCTGCTTGATCAACTTCTCGACCAGGGGAAACGCGTGCTGCTGCCGATCGTCCCCGGCACGCCGGGGCCGCTGGAGTGGGCCGCGTTCGAGGGCCCGTCGAGTCTCGCGCCCGGCAGGTTGCGGGGGCTGCTCGAACCGACCGGGCGCCGCCTCGGTCCCGACACGCTGGGGACGGCCGATCTGGTGCTGATCCCCGCGCTCGCCGTCGACGACGAAGGGGTCCGGCTCGGCAGGGGTGCCGGGTACTACGACCGGTCGCTCGCTTTCGCCGCGCCGGACGCCGCGCTGATCGCCGTCGTCCGGGACGCCGAACTCGTGCGCGCGTTGCCCGCGGAACCGCATGACGTCCGCATGACCGGGGTACTGACCCCGGAGCACGGGCTGGCTCCGCGCCCGGTAATAGACTGATAACCCGACGCAGTGGTTCAGAAAGGGCACAATGAGCTCTGACGCGCACCTGTCCGATCAGTTCGCCGAAACGCTGTCGAAAATGCGTTCCGCGGGGGCCCACGCCATGGAGCTGGCGGCCCTGCGGCGGCGCCTGGAGCAGTTGTCCGAACCCGGCGCCGGCCAATTGCCGGGCGACGAACTCGAACCGCTCGAGGACATCAGCAAGCTCGTCGATCTGCCCGAGCCGGACGCCGAAGAAGGCCGCCACGTCCTGGACCGCACCGCGGTCCTGAAGCTCAACGGCGGACTCGGCACGAGCATGGGGCTCACCGGGCCGAAGTCGCTGCTGGAGATCAAACCGGGCAAGACGTTCCTCGACGTCATCGCCATGCAGGTGCTCTCCATCCGCGAGAAGTACCACGCGCGGCTTCCGCTGATCCTGATGAATTCGGCGGGCACCCGCGAACCTTCGCTGGAGTTGCTGAAGAAGTACCCCGATCTCGCCGACGACGTCATCCCGGCCGACTTCCTGCAGGGCCGCGAGCCGAAGATCACCGCCGACGGCAGGCCCGCCGAATGGCCGTCGAACCCGGAACTCGAATGGTGCCCGCCGGGGCACGGTGACATCTACATCGCGCTCGCGGTGAGCGGGATGCTCGAAACGCTGCTGGCGGAGGGGATCCGCTGGTGTTTCGTGTCCAACGCCGACAACCTCGGCGCGCTGCCGGACGCGCGGATCGCCGCGTGGATGGCGAAGGAGAGCATCCCGTTCGCGATGGAGACGGTGCTCGGCACCGCGGCCGACCGCAAGGGCGGGCACCTCGCGCGGCGCGCGGGCCGCATCGTCCTGCGTGAATCCGCGCAGGTCCCCGACGGCGACGACTCGTTCGGCGACGTCGGCAAGTGGCGGTTCTACAACACCAACAACATCTGGATCGACCTCGAACGCCTGAAAGTCCTGCAGGACGCAGACCCTGCCGCGCCGCAGCTGCCGCTTATCGTGAACCGGAAGACCGTCGATCCGGCCGACGCGGCCAGCACGCCGGTGATCCAGCTCGAAACGGCGATGGGCGCGGCGATCGGCTCCGTCGAGGGCGCGCGGGCCATCGAAATCCCGCGGACCCGGTTCGCACCGGTGAAGACCACCGACGACCTGCTCGTCGTCCGGTCCGACGCGTACGTCCTCGACGAGAGCGGGGAGATGATCCCGGAGTTCACCACCACCCCGCCGGTCGTTTCGCTGAGCAAGGAGTTCTACAAGCTCCTTCCGGACTTCGACGCGCGTATCCCTTCCGCGCCGTCGCTCAAGGAGTGCACGAGCCTCGCCGTGGACGGCGACGTCACCTTCGGGAAGAACGTCGTCGTCCGCGGCGACGTGAAGATCACCGGGCCGAAAACCGTTCCGGACGGCGAAATCCTCTAGTCCCGCTGGGCGATGAACACGTACTCGCGTCCTGGACGATCCGGTGCGTCCCGGACGTCCAGGACGCGAAAGCCGTGTTCAGCCAGCAAGGCTTCCAGTTCGTCGCGTTCGCGGAACCACAGCGTCGAGTCCGAGGTGACGACCTCGCCGTCGGAGAACCGGTAGCTGCACCGGAACGACACGAACGGGAGGTTCACCTCGGTGACCTCACGCCACTGCTCGACCTCGCCGACGCCCGGGACGTCGATGACTTCGTGAGCCGGGTCGGCCGCCCAGCCCTCCCACGCGCGGCGACCGGGACGCCGGGTCTCGAAGACCAGGTGGCCGCCCGGCACCAGCGCGGTGCGGACGCCTTCGAGCGTCCGGCGCCATTCGTCGTCGGTCAGGAAGACCTGGGCCACGTTGCCGGTCATGACGGCGAGATCGGCTTTCACGTCGCCCACCGCTTTCGCGTCGCCGTGGATCCAGGTGATCCTCCCTTCCGGGTCTTTGGCCTTCGCGACCTCCAGTGACGCTTCCGCGGGATCGACCCCCACGACCTCGATCCCGCGCGCGGCAAGGAGAACGGCCAGGCTGCCGGTGCCGCAGCCGACGTCGAGCACTCTCTTTGCCCCGAGTTCGCCGATGATGCCGAGGTAATGCTCAAGGTCGTCGCGAGGACCGTCGAAGGCGTCGTAGATCGGTGCGAGCCGGGCGTGGGCGAAGAGTGCGTCAGGCATTCGGCGACGATAGTTCCGGGATGCGTTCTGGGGCCACGGATTTACCGCCGCGCCGCCAGGCCCGTTCTCCCAGCGCGGCCAGGAAGGCGGGCAGCAGCACGCCGCGGATCAGGGTGGCGTCGATCAGGACGGCGACCGCCATCCCGACGCCCATCATCTTGTACTCGATCGCGCTCAAGGTGATGAAGACGCTGAACACGCCGACCATGATCACCGCCGCCCCGCTGACCACGCCCGCGCTCGTACCGGTGCCGCGGACGATCGCGGTGACAACGCCTTCGGCCCGCCGTTCACGGATCCGGCTGAGGATGAAGATGTGGTAGTCCATGCTCAGCCCGAGCAGCAGGACGAACATGAACATCGGCAGCCAGCCCACCACCCCGCCGTACGGGGTGAAGCCCAGCAGGGAAGCGAAATGGCCGTCCTGGAAGATCCAGGTGAGCACGCCGTAGGCCGCGCCGATCGACAGCAGGTTCAGCACGATCGACACCAACGCCACCGGTACGGACCGGAAAGCCCGCAGCAGCAACAGGAACGCCGCGAGCAGGACGAACCCGAAGACCAGCGGCATCCGTTCGACGACCCGGTCCGCGAAGTCGCGGGCGTTCGCCGTCCGGCCGGACACGGCGAACTCGATGCCGTCCACCTTCCCGATCGTCTCGGGCAGTACCTCGGTACGCAGTTTCGCGAGCGCGGCGTCGGCTTCCGCGTCGCGGCCCGCGCCGGACAGCGGGACACGGACGACCACGGCTTCGCCGACGTTCGCCACGGCGACGGGTTTGTTCAGCACGCCGCCGGATTCGCCGATCCGCCGGTCGAGATCCGTGATCGCCGCGCGTAGCGCCGGGCTGTCGACCGGGCCGCCGCGCTCGGCCGTCAGCACCACCGTGGCGGGGTAGGCCACCCCTGGGAAGGCTTCCTGGGTGCGGACGGCCGCGTCGATCGTGGCCATCGAGCGCGGCAGGCTCTCCGCCGGGGTCGGATCCTGCAGGCGCATGCCGAGCGCGGGCAGCGTGAGCAGGACGAGCAGCGCGGTCGCGAGCCCGCCCCACAACGCCGGTCGCCGGGTGACCAGGCGAGCCGTCTCGGACCAGAACCGCGAGTTCTCCGCGGCGGTGCGTCGCTTGCCCAGCCAGGGAATCCGCCCGCGATCGACCTTGTCGCCCAGCAGCGAGAGCAGTGCCGGCAGCACGCTGACCGCGCCGAGCATGGCCAGCCCGACCACGAACGCCGTGCTGATCGCGAGCCCGGTGAAGTTGTCGAGCCCGGTGAACACCAACCCGCCCACGCACACGACGACCGTGACGCCGGAGACGAGGACGACATGCCCGGAGGTCCGCGCCGCGACGCGGATCGCGCTGTCGACGGAGTGGCCGCGCGCGCGTTCTTCCCGTTGCCGCCTGAGGAAGAACAGTGAGTAGTCGACGCCGACCGCCATCCCGATGAGCAGGGTGATCACCGTCGTCGCGCCGTTGATCGGGGTGAAGTCGTCGACGACGGAGAGGAAACCGAACGTCGCCGCGACACTCGTGCCCGCCAGCAGCAGCGGGACCGACGCGGCGACCAGCGCCCCGAAGACGATCAGCAGGATCACCAGGGTGAGCGGCAGCGAAAGCAGCTCCGAGCGCTTGACGTCCTCCCGGATGCCCTTGTCGACCACGGTCGACAGGCTGAGGTCCCCGGACTGGCTCAACCGGACCGAAGGATGCCGGGCGCCGACCTCGGCCACTCGCGCCGTCGCGGTCTCGAAGTTCGGGCGGACTTCCTTCTCTCCGCCGGCGATCGCGAAGCCGACGAGGCCGGACGTGCCGTCGGCCGAGATCCGCTCGCCGTCGGCCAGCGGCGAGCGGACGCCGGTGACAGCGCCGGACCCAGTGAGCGTGGTGACCAGATCTTCGGTCGCCCGCCGGAGTTCTTCGTTCCTGGCGAACGGCGGCGAACCGGGCTCCTTCGGCGTTACGAGGACGTTCTCGCGTAAGGGGTCGAAGGTGTCTTGCGCGTTCATCGCGGTCTGCGCGCGGCCGGACTCGCCGGGATCGGTGCTCCGGCGGCTTTCACCGTCCAGCAGCATTCCCGACAACAGGGCGACGACCACGAGGGCGACCCAGCCGACGAGGGTGAGCGCGCGATGCCGCAGGGACCACGCGGCGATCTTTTCGGGCAGCATGAACTACAGTCCTTTACGTGAAGGAGTGAGATGCCTCGGGCGAGGTTTTTGCTTCTTCTTTCCTGGGCCGCCGAGTTGCCGCTCGGCGGCCCAGGGTCTTTCACCGGCCGGTCAGTCGACCTCCTTGAGGATCCGCTCGACCGTGCTCACGCTCTTCCGCAGTTCCGCGAGGCGTCCGTCGAGTTCGGTGAGTTTGCGTTCGGTCTCTTCCTGCGCCTGGACGGCCTTCTCGGCGAGCCTGCGGTATTCCTGCTCGCGCGCGAGCGCGCCCCTGGCCCGGATGGTCGCGCCGAACTGCCACACGACCACCGTGATGACCACGGTGAGGAACACGAAGATGCCGATCAGCCCGGCGACCTCCTGCCATTGATGCCACTTCACGCTCGTTCCCCCTCGTCGTCCGGTGCCGGTGTGCTCAGCGTCGGCGCCGCGGCGGCGATGGTGTCCGGGCTCAGCTCGACCAGGAACGGTTCCACCTCGTAGAACTTCATCGCCTTCCCGTCCTCCGACAGCTCCAAGGTGGCCGAAACGAGCCCGGCCGCCTCCAGTTTGCGCAGGTGGAGCTGCAACAGTGCCCGGCTGATGCCGAGCTCTCGCGCCAGCTGGCTGACATACACGCGTTCCGCGCGCAGCGCCGCGACGATCCGCAGCCGGTGCGGATTCGCCAGCGCCCCCAGCAGCCGCAGCAGCTCGTCGCCGGACGGTCCGGTGGCGGTCATACCGAGCTCCTGCACATGCCAAAGAAAGCTAGCAGGTGCTGGCTCCGGATACCAGGTGCTCGAGCCAGACGTTCGGTTCGGTGTAGACGCCGACGTCCAGCGCCGAGGAGGCGAGCACCGGCGCGATCCCGCCCGGCACGGCCGTGAGGCCGTCCCGGAGTTCGACGCCGGCCCACGCCTGCCACTGGGCGAAGGTGCCGGTGACCGTCATCGCGAACGGCGCCACCTTCACGAACCGTGCGCCGAGCCGTTCATGCGTGCGCAGCCACGGGTCCTCCGGCAGCCCGTCCGCGCGACGGCGGGCGATGTAGTCCTCAAAGGACAGTCGAGGTTCGTTCTCCTTCCCGGCCGGGCGGACCGGCACGACGAGCTTGCGCATCCCCGTATCCGAGGCGCGCTTCTTCAACGCTTCCAATGCTTTTGTGGCCAGGCCACCGCCACGGCGGCCTGGCGCGACCATCACTTCGAGTGCGATCAGGGTGTTCGTCTCACGGGCGCTCATCAGGTCTTCCGCGGCCCAGATCAGGGCGGCGTCCCAGCCGTGGTCCGGCAGCTCCGGGCGTTCGGCCGTCGGGAAGCCGACCGGGACGGCGGCGGTCCTCGCCACGGGCGCGCCGTCTTCCAGCAGCACGAGGAAGTATTCCGGCCAGCGGGCAGCCAGGTGGGACGATTTCGCCAGCAGGCCCGCCAGGCCGTGCTGGAGGAATTCGCCGCCGACACCGCCGAGGGCGAGCGCGGGTTCGCGCAAATCGGGCCGGGTGGCCAGGTCTTCGATCACGATCATGTCCTCAGTAGACCCGAGGACACGCGATTCTCACGAGGTGGTTTTTCGCCGCACGGTCCGTGCGAGGTGGTGCGACCGGGCTAGCGCACGGGCAGCGCGCGGCGTCGCCCGGTGATGCCGGTGGTGTTGAGGTTGGCGCGCTCGCCGGCGGAATGCCCGTCGAGGTAGCCGCTGCCGGACAGCCGCCTCGGCGGTGCCGAGCGCAGATCTCCGTATTGCTCATCGTACGCCTGCTTGACCATCGCCGTCCGGTCCTGGATCACGAGCTCGGCCGAGCGGTGACCGGCCGCGGTCGTATGGGTCCGGGCGGCGGTGTCCTCACTGTTGCGGAGCCGTTCGTAGACCGCGCCGGAGAACCCGTGCAGCCAGGTTCGCCGGTAGGCCGCCAGCGACTCGCCCGCGAACACCCGGTTCTCCGGGCGGACCCGGGTCAGCTGGGTGGTCGCCTGCAGCAGCAGGCTCGTGTACAGCAGCTCCGTGCGCTCCAGATCGGAGCGGAATCCGAACACCGTCACCGCGGTGACCGACTGGCCGAGCCGGTGCAGCAGGGCCCGGCAGCGCAGCGGATGCGCGATGTTGGTGAGCAGCCCCGCCTTGTCCCGGCTGTACGGGTTGTCGAGCGGGATCATGATCTGGGTGATCTCGTCCGCGGTCGCCCCGGAGGCGGCCAGCAGCGCCTGATCGATGCCGTACCGGGCGATCAGTTCGGCGGCCTTGGTGTTGTACGACTCGGCTTCGGCCTCGGTGACCGCCGGGTCCTCCGCCTTCGCGAGGAGTTTCCGGACGCGCGCGAGCAGCGTGTCATGGTCGGGCATGGCCCTCCTTCCTGATTGGGTTGGAGCGGATCAATCTAGGAGAGAGGTCCGACAATATTCGGGTGAGCTGTCGCCGATCCCGGCAAGGGGGCACTATGGCGGTCGACGTGTCGGTGGTCGGTTCCGGCCCGAACGGGCTCGCGGCGGCGGTCCTGCTGGTCAGAGCGGGGCGGACGGTCGAAGTGCACGAGGCGGCGGACGAGATCGGCGGCGGGACGCGCACGGCTTCGCTGTTCGACGACGAGGTCCGGCACGATATCTGCGCCACCGGGCATCCGCTGGCTGCGGCGTCCCCGTTCTTCCGCTGGTTCGATCTCGCCGCGCACGGCGTCGATCTCCTGCGGCCGGAGATCGCGTACGCCCATCCTCTGGACGGTGGCCGGGCCGGTCTCGCCTACGAAGAGCTCGACCGGACCTGTGACGCCCTCGGCACGGACGGCCCCCGGTGGCGCCGTCTGCTGGGCCCGTTGGCGGAAAACAGTCGCGAATTGGCCGGACTGCTGCTCGGGGATCTTCGGCATCCTCCCCGTGATCCCCGCGCCGCCGCCCTCCTCCCGGCCAGGATCGCGATGCTCGCCGCCGGTCTGGAACGCCGCCTGTTCACCGGTCCGGAGGCGCCCGCCCTGCTCGCCGGAGTGTCCGCGCACGTGATGGGCCGCCAGCCTTCGCTCGCCGCGGCGGGCGCGACACTCCTGCTCGCTCACCTGGCTCACTCGACCGGCTGGCCGATCGCGCGTGGCGGCAGCCAGACCATCACCGAGGCGCTCGCCGCCGACGTCCGGGCGCATGGCGGGCGGATCCACACCGGCAGCAGGATCACCGATCTGCGGCAACTCGCGAAGTCGCGCACGGTGATCCTCGACGTCGCCCCGCGCGGTTTCCTCGAAATCGCCGGTGATCTGCTGCCGCCGCGATACCGGAGGGCGCTGGAGTCCTATCGCTACGGACCAGGCGTGGCGAAGGTCGATTTCCTGGTTTCCGAACCGGTTCCGTGGGCGGTGCCCGAGGTCGGCAAGGCGGGCACGGTTCATCTCGGAGGCACGCGAGACGAGGTGTACGCCGCCGAAAACGCCGTCGCGCGCGGAGAGGATCCGGACGACCGGTTCGTGCTCGTGTCGGATCCGATGGCGCTCGACCCGTCCCGCGGGCTGCCGGGGAAACGACCGGTGTGGGCGTATTGCCATATGCCGCAAGGGGATCCGCGAGACGCCACGGAGCTGGTCCGGCGGCGGATCGAGCGGTTCGCGCCCGGATTCTCCGACACGGTCCTGGCGAGCCGCTGTCTCACCGCGCCGGAACTCGAGGCGTACAACGCGAACTATCCCGGCGGTGACGTCGCCGCCGGGGCGGTGGATCTGCGCCAGGTGCTCGGACGCCCGGTCGCCCGGTGGAACACGCACCGGACCCCGCTCGGTGGCGTCTTCCTGTGTTCGGCGTCGACCGCGCCGGGGCCGGGCGTCCACGGGATGGGCGGCTGGCACGCGGCGAAAGCCGTACTGGGCAAGGACTTCCCGGTTCAGCCGAGATAGGCGTCGAGGGTGACGGCCAACGCCCTTTCCGGTGACGGCGCGAAGCTCGCGCCGGCCAGCCCGCCCCAGAGCCACAGCTGGGCGAGGCCGTGCAGCGACGCCCACAGCGAGGACGCGAGCAGCCGCGGATCGGTCGCGGGATGCCAGCCGCCTTCCTGGAGTTCGGCGACCATCGCGGCGAAGAAGTCGAACACCGCGCTGCTCACCCGCGTGAGTTCGGCGTCGTTGGCGTCGATGAGGTCGCGGCGGAACATCAGCTCGAACATCGCCGGATTGGCCAGTGCGAAATCGAGGTAGCCGTGGCAGGCCGCGATGAGCCGTTCGCGCGGTGTCCCGTCCGGCAGGGCGGCGCCGCGATCCAGCAGTTCGGTGTAGCCGCGAGTGGCGACGGCCGACAGCAGCGCCGCGCGGCCGGGGAAATGCCGCAGCGGCGCACCGTGCGAAACACCGGCGGCCTTGGCGATCCCGCGCAGCGTCACGGCGCCGACGCCCTCTTCGGCCAGCAGCTGCGCCGCGGTGTCGATCAGGCGGGTTCGGGCGCCCACGACCGGGTCTCCTCGTGGACGGGAAGGAGTTCGGGACGCTTCGGCAGGAAACCGTCGCCCGGCTGGCGGCCGATGAGCCGGTTGCGGAAGCGGGTGCCCGCGACCGGGAGGACCTCCCGCGTCAGCCAGCGCAGATCCGCGCGCAGGCCGGGGCGTCCCGCCGAGCCGGGCAGCGGGGCGAGCCACGCCGGGTCGTGGGAGACGCCGAGCTTGCCGAGGACGTGCCCGGCCAGCCGCCGATGGCCCTGCTCGGACAGGTGCAGCCGATCCGGGCCGAAGTAGCGGGAATCGTGCGCGGCGTCGTCCGGCCAGAGGTCGACGAGGGTCGCGCCGTAGCTGACGGACGCCTCACGGACGGCGTCGTTCAGCGCGGTGAGACGCGGGCGCATGCGGCGGCCCATCGGCATACGGTGGGAGATGTCGCTGAGGGTGAAGGTGACGACCCGCGGTGCGATCTCGGTGCAGGCGCGGACGGCCGTGTCTACGCGGCGGGCGACCGTGCGCGCGTCCCAGCCGCGGCTCATCACGTCGTTGCCGCCGCCGAACAAGGCGATCAGGTCGGGCTGGAGCCTGCTCGCGGCCGGGGTCTGTTCGGCGTGGATCTGGTCGAGCCTGCGGCCGCGGACCGCGAGGTTGGCGTAACGGAAACCGGGCTCGTCCTCGGCGAGACGTGCCGCGACGAAGTCGGCCCAGCCCCGGTAGAAGCCGCCCGACGGATGCGGATCGGCCAGCCCTTCGGCGCAGCTGTCGCCGAGCGCGACGAAACGTTGGTAGCCCATCCAGATCTCCGTAACCACGAGTTCACCTTGTAGACACTGTCTATCAAACTGATGTAGACGCTGTCTACTCGGCCCGGGCTGGCAGGCTCGGGTCATGATCGATGACGTCGCGAAAGAGCATTTGCACGGCGATCTGCGAGAGATCCGCGAGGTGCTGCTCCAGAAGATCGAAGGACTGGGCGAATACGACATCCGCCGTCCCCTGACCCGGACCGGCACCAACTTGCTCGGTTTGGTCAAACACCTGGCGCTCTGGGAATCCCGGTATTTCGGCGAGGTCTTCGACCGGCCGTTCCCCGAACCCCTGCCCCGCTGGGACGACCTCGGGCAGCGCGGCGCCGACCTGTGGGTCGCCGAGCACGAGACCCGCGACGAGGTCGTCGGCCGCTACCGTCGCGCGTGGGCGCACTCCGACGCGACGATCGCGGCTCTGACCCTCGATTCACCCGGTCACGTGCCGTGGTGGCCCCGACCGCGGGTGAACCTGTTCGCCGTCCTGGTCCACATGCTCACCGAGACCGGCCGCCACGCCGGGCACGCCGACATCCTGCGCGAGCAACTGGACGGCTCGACCGAGGCGGCCAGCGAAGAGCGCGACGAGGCCTTCTGGGCAGCGAGGCGCGACCAGATCGAGCGAGCCGCCGTCAAGGCCGCCCGGACAGAACGCGGGCCCGGTGTGTGAAGGCGACGGCGCGTCGCGGATCGCCGTCCGGGAGGACCCGGCACAGCGCGTCGACGATCTCCAGGTCGTCGGCCCCGGTCGGGGTCTCCCAGTATGACCACAGCGCCGCGGCGTCCCCGCTGCCGAGGACGACCCGCCGGACCGACGCGGTGACCGATTCGCGCTCCTCGCGCACGGCGGGCGACTCCGATTCGGGCAGTAGCGGACCGCGGAAGGCGTTCGCGGCCCCGGCGACGTCGCCGCGTTTGAGCGCCGCGCGGACACGCAGGAAGTCGGCGTCGACCTCGGCGGAAAGCCGGTACGGCCGCGTCTGCACGATGTCGGACCCGAGCTGCGTCCGCAGCCGGTGGATCTCCGCACGGACGGTCACCGGATTGCCGCTCTCGCCGTAGAGCAGCAGGGCCAGCCGCTCCGCCGAGAGGCCGCCCGGATGCAGCGCGAGCAGCGTGAGGATCTCCGCGTGCCGCAAGGTGAACGGCACGTCGCGACCGTCCACTGTGGTCGTCGGCGGCCCGTCGGTGAGGAATTCCAGCGCGAGCCGCGGCCGCCTCGACGGGACCCGATTCCGCAGGCGCAGCAGGTAACCCTCGCTCAACGGCTCCACCGTTCCGAGCCGCCCGTCGGGCAGGGTGACCGCGCCGCCGCCCGGCCGGATGTCCACAGTGGAGGGAAGATCGCCGCAGGCTTCGGCCGCCAGCACGCGTCCCTTCGCGGAAAGCAGGGCGCCCGGCGCGCCGCGCAACGCTTCCAGGTGAGTCATGTTCGCGGCCCGCAGCCGCTCGTCGCGCATCGCGAGCCGGGCCCGCAACTGGCCTTCGGCGAGCTGCGCGGCCGCCGTGACCAGCGCGAGCATCGCGGGATGGACCGTCCGCAACGGGCCGCTCACGTCGATCGACCCGAGCAGCGCGCCGGTCTCGGGGTCGCGCACGGGCGCGGCCGCGCAGGTCCAGCCGTGATAGGTGCGCACCAGGTGTTCGGCCGAGTAGATCTGCACCGGTTCCCCGGTGGCCAGCGTGGTGCCCATCGCGTTGGTCCCGATGACGTCTTCACTCCACCGGGTACCTTCGGCGAGCATCACGCCGTCCGCGCGCCGAAGCACGCCGGCCGCGCCCTCGCGCCACAGGATGTGCCCGGCCGCGTCGGTCACGATCATCATGTGCTCGGCATCGTCGGCGATGCTCACCAGCGTCTGCCGCAGGATCGGCAGCACCGGCGCAAGCGGATGCTCCTCCCTGAGGCCGCTCACCTCACCGGAGTCGTAGACCAGCGGCGCGACGCCCTTGTCCGGGTCGACGCGCGCGGCGAGCGAGCGGTTCCACGAAGCCGACACGATCGACCTGGGGGAACGCGGCGCGGGAACACCGGAGAGGACGGCGTCGTGGACGTCCTTCAGCAGCCGCGCGTACGCCTGAGGGTCACGCGGCGACGCCTCACCTCCGGGCAGCTCCGCCACGTTTCCGAGGATAGGTGACCGCGCTCACTTCGTTGCAACGTGCGTGCAACCCCGCCCGCCCTAGCTTCGCCGTCATCCGTCACCCCTAGCGATGAGGCAGGAAAGATGGCCAAGTACGCGGCACCGAACACCGAAGGCAGCGTCGTCAGCTACGAATCGCGCTACGACCACTACATCGGAGGCGAGTACGTACCGCCCGCGAGCGGTCAGTACTTCGAGAACCCCACCCCGGTGACCGGACAGGTGTTCACCGAGGTCGCCCGCGGCACCGCCGCCGACATCGACCGCGCGCTCGACGCGGCCGAAGGCGCGGCCGCGGCCTGGGGCCGGACGTCGGTGGACGAGCGGGCGAACGTGCTGCTCCGGATCGCCGACCGGATGGAGCAGAACCTCGAGGCGATCGCCGTCGCCGAATCGTGGGAGAACGGCAAACCGGTCCGCGAGACCCTCGCCGCCGACATCCCCCTCGCGATCGACCATTTCCGCTACTTCGCGGGCGCTCTGCGCGCCCAAGAGGGCGGCATCTCGCAGATCGACGACAACACCGTCGCCTACCACTTCCACGAGCCGCTCGGCGTCGTCGGCCAGATCATCCCGTGGAACTTCCCGCTGCTGATGGCGGTCTGGAAGCTCGCGCCCGCGCTCGCGGCGGGCAACGCGATCGTGCTCAAACCCGCCGAGCAGACCCCGGCGTCGATCCACCTGCTCATGTCGCTCATCGGCGATCTGATCCCGCCGGGCGTGCTGAACATCGTCAACGGTTTCGGCGTCGAGGCCGGCAAGCCGCTCGCGTCGAGCAATCGAGTACGGAAGGTCGCCTTCACCGGCGAGACCACCACCGGACGGCTGATCCTGCAGTACGCCAGCGAGAACATCATCCCGGTCACCGTCGAACTCGGCGGCAAGAGCCCGAACATCTTCTTCGACGACGTCGCCGCGGCCAACGACGCGTTCTACGACAAGGCCCAGGAAGGGTTCGCGCTCTTCGCGCTGAACCAGGGCGAGGTCTGCACCTGCCCGTCGCGGGCGTTGATCCAGTCCGGTATCTACGACCGGTTCCTCGGCGATGCCGTCGAGCGCGTCAAGAAGATCAAGCAGGGGCACCCGCTCGACACCGAGACGCAGATCGGCGCGCAGGCCTCCAACGACCAGCTGGAGAAGATCCTTTCCTACATCGACATCGGCCAGAAGGAAGGCGCGAAGATCCTCACCGGTGGTGAGCGCAGTGACCTCGGTGGCGAGTTGTCCGGCGGCTACTACGTGCAG
The DNA here is from genome assembly GCF_014873915.1 of Amycolatopsis roodepoortensis. Taxonomy (GTDB): domain Bacteria; phylum Actinomycetota; class Actinomycetes; order Mycobacteriales; family Pseudonocardiaceae; genus Amycolatopsis; species Amycolatopsis roodepoortensis. The sequence goes on along the minus strand of NZ_JADBEJ010000004.1, from coordinate 1,166,596 downwards.
CCGACGGTCTTCGAGGGCGACAACAAGATGCGGATCTTCCAGGAGGAGATCTTCGGCCCGGTGGTCTCGGTGGCGAGGTTCGACGACTACGCCGACGCGCTGAAAATCGCCAACGACACGCTATACGGCCTCGGCGCCGGTGTCTGGTCGCGCGACGGCAACACCGCCTATCGCGCCGGCCGCGACATCCAGGCGGGCCGGGTGTGGGTCAACAACTACCACGCGTACCCGGCGCACGCGGCCTTCGGCGGCTACAAGGCGTCCGGGATCGGGCGCGAGAACCACAAGATGATGCTGGACCACTACCAGCAGACCAAGAACATGCTCGTGTCCTATTCGGACAGTGCGCTCGGGTTCTTCTGATGGCCGAGCGGGTCGGCTTGACACCGGCCGCCGCGGAGCTGCTGCGGCGACTGGTGTCACTCCACGGGCCGGTGATGTTCCACCAGTCCGGCGGATGCTGCGACGGGAGCGCCCCGATGTGCTACCCGGCGGGCGAATTCCGCACCGGGGCGTCCGACGTCCACCTTGGTGACCTGAGCGTCGAGGGAATCGACGACGTTCCGGTGTGGATGTCGGGCCCCCAGTTCGAGTACTGGAAGCACACGCATCTGACCATCGACGTCGTTCCCGGCAGGGGGAGCGGATTCTCCTTGGAGGCGCCCGAAGGGGTCCGCTTCCTGGTCCGTTCCCGGCTGTTCAGCGATGCGGAGTCGGCTGAGCTGAACGGCCAAGCAACGCGATGAGCCGTGCGCCCGGCCCGGCGTCCGGCGGTGCCTCGACAGCGTGGTCGAAGGCGCCGCCGGGCCCGCGCACCGGCATCACGTCGGGATAGCGGCTCGCCACTTTCAACGCGGCCTCGGCGAGCTCGTCGTCCCAGTGGTGCTCGCGGCCCAGGGCGGTGTCGAGGTCCCAGTGGTGGGTGAGCGTGTCGACGAACAGCACGGCCAGCGCGTTCTTCCCGGGGAGCTTGCCGAAGCTCCCGAAGTCGAAGGTCTTCTCCGGCGCTTCGCCGTCGAAGGCCGCGAGGAACTCGGCGGAACTCTCTTCGTAGGACCTGGCCAGGTCGCCGTCGGCCGACGGCCGGGTCTTCATCGGGTGGGCGGTCGCCTCCGCGGTGCGCGAATCGTGCCCCTCGATCAGGTGTTTCACGATGTCGCGGACGGTCCACTCGGCGCAGGGGGTCGAGCGGTCCCAGTCGTCCGCGCCGATTTCGGCGATCGTGGCCCCGGTAGCGCGATGGGCTCTTGTCGTGAGTGAGATGAGATCCATGGCGGCAATGTATACGAACGATCGTGCTATATTCTAGAGGTGAGCACTCTCGAAGTGAACGAGGTCTTCGTCGGGCGGCCGTCGCTGTTGGGCACGAAGCGCGACGTCCCGGTGTATAGCGCCATCGCGAAGTCACGGGTGGAAGCGCCGTCCCTGAAACTGGACGAGATCAATCTGGCCGGCGACGACCAGGCGGACCGGAGTGTCCACGGCGGTGTCGACAAAGCGGTTTACGTCTACCCGGCGACGCACTACGCGGCCTGGGCCGAGCAGGGTTTTCCGGTGGTCGCGGGCGACTTCGGGGAGAACGCGTCGGTGACGGGCGCCGACGAGTACGACGTGCGCGTCGGCGACGTCTGGGCCTGGGGAGACGCCCTGGTCCAGGTCTCGCAGCCGCGCACGCCGTGCTTCAAGCTCGCGATGAAGACCGGGCGCAAGGACGTCATCCCGGCCATGATCGATTCCGGACGCAGCGGCTGGTACCTGCGGGTGCTCCGGACGGGCGAGGTCCCCACGTCGGGACGCATGACACTCGAAGAACGCGATCCGGTGAGCCCGACGATCGCCGAGATCTACGTCGCGTCGTTCACCAACGTCGCCCAGCTGGATGACGCCCGCCGCGACGCGTACTGGGCGCTGGTGGACCGGGTGCTCGCGGCGCCGGCGCTTTCCCGGCAGTACCGTGACGGCCTGGCATCGGCGAAGAGGCGGCGAGAGGAACGGAATGCCGGTTGACGGCCGGGTGGCCCGCGGTGACGCGACGAGGCGGATCGTGCTTCGGCGCGCCGTCGACATCGCGTCGGTCGAAGGGCTCGACGGGTTGTCCCTCGGCAGGCTCGCCACCGAATTGGAACTGAGCAAATCCGGGGTGTTCGCGTTGTTCGGTTCCAAGGAGGAATTGCAGCTCGCGGCGGTCGAGACGGCGAGCGCGATCTTCGCGGAGAACGTCGTCGAGCCGACTTTGCGGGTCGAGCAGGGGATCGAGCGGTTGCGCGCGCTCTGCGCGAACTGGCTCGACTACTCGGAACGCCGGGTGTTCCCGGGCGGCTGTTTCTTCTTCAACACCGGTGCTGAATTCGACGCACGGACCGGTCGTGTGCACGACGCGGTCGCCAACGCGAGCCGTGCTTTCTCCCAGTTCATCCGGTCCACCGCGGTCGAAGCGCGGAAAGCCGGGCATCTGCGTGAGTCGGTCGACGTGAACCAGCTGGCGTTCGAACTGAACGCCCTCGGACGAGCCGCGAACGCCGATTCGGTGATGTTCGGCGGGACCGAGCCCTACGCGCTGGCGCGGGCCGCCATCACCGCCCGCCTCGACGACGCCGCCGTGCGATGAAAGGTCCCTTCCTGGCGAAATTCGCCAGGAAGGGACCTTTCATCGCGCGCTACTTCCAGTCGACCTGCGTGGACCGGTAGAAGTCGATGCCCTGCTGAACCCACCGCGGGCTCTGCTTCGCCAGCCGGAGCCGGTAGGCGTCCCAGGTCCGGGAGTCCTTCGGCGACCAGCCGATCTCGGCGTACCCCGGAAGCCTCGGGAACGCCATGAATTCGATGTGGTCACTGGTGATCAGCGTTTCCGACCACAGCGGAGCCTCCACGCCGATGACGTTCTTCTCCGACACACCCTGCAGATACGTCGCCGGATCCCAGTCGTAACCGGTCTTGACCTCGATCAGCCCGGCCCAGCTCAGCCCGAGCGGCGTCTGCGGGTGGTACTTCATGTCCAGGTACGCCTTGTTCGCGGGCGACATCAGGATCTTGTTGCCGCGCGCCGCCGCCTCGGCCACGTGGGCGTCCGTCCCGGTCGTGCCCCAGAACTGCGGGACGGCCGAAACCGGCGGTTTCGTCTTGGCGATGTCGTGCCAGCCGGTGATCGTCTTGCCGTACTTCGCGACGATCGGGTGCACCTTCGTGGCGAAGGTCTGGTAGTCCTCCGGCGTGGTCGAGTGGGCCTCGTCGCCGCCGATGTTGATGTACTTCCCGGGGGTGATCGCCGACAGTTCGCGGATGACGTCGTCGACGAACTTGTAGGTGATGTCCTTGCCGATGCACAGCGAGCTGTAACCGACCTCGATATCCGTGCGCGGCGGTATCGGCTTGCCGTCGCAGTTCAGTTCGGCGTAGGAGTACTGGGCGGCGTTGGTGTGCCCCGGCATGTCGATCTCGGGAACGATCGTGATGTGCCGCGAAGCCGCGTAGCGCACCAGATCCTTGTACTGCTCCTGCGTGTAGTAGCCGCCGGGAGCGCCGCCGACGGCCGTCTGGCCGCCCACGGTCGCGAGTTTCGGCCAGCTCTTGATCTCGATCCGCCAGCCCTGGTCGTCGCTCAGGTGCAGGTGGAGGTTGTTGATCTTGTACTGCGCGATCTGGTCGATGTAGAGCTTGACCTGGTCCGGCGTGAAGAAGTGCCGGGCGACGTCGAGCATCGCGCTGCGGTACCCGAAGCGCGGGTAGTCGAGCATCGTGCCACCCGAAACCACCCACGCGCGCTTCTGGACGGTCTTCGCCTCGATCGCCGACGGGAGCAGCTGGCGCAGTGTCTGCACGCCGAGGAACAGGCCGTCGTCGGTGTTCGCCTTCAAGGACACGCCGGACCGCGACACCTTGAGCTGGTAGCCCTCGGCGCCGACACGGCCGCTCGCGTGGCCGGTCTCGAGCGAGATGGCGGGGCCGCCGCCGCGGTGACCGCTGACGACGGGCAGCCGGTAGCCGGTGGCGGGCCGGAGCAGGCCTGCCAGGTACTCGGCGACCTGCCTGCCTTCGCGGTCGGTGCGGATGACGGTCGCGGGACCGAGCCGGAAGTCGGAGCGGGGATCGGGTTTCGCGTCCACCGGCGCCGGGACGACGTCGGCGACGGTCCGTTCGGCCTTGACGTGCTGCCCCGCGCTCGCCGTCGCGGGCAGGCCGAGCGTCACGAGGCTCAGGACCGCCACGCCGAGCACGGTTCTGGACAGGCGTTTACTCATGGAGCACCTCCGGTCGGATACCTGGAGACTCTCTTCCCTGAGAAGGTATAGACCAATAGGGCAAACGCGACAACACCCGATCGGACCAGTACGCCGTACCGATCACCGGTCACTCGCCGCGCAGAACCGCTTTCAGGGCATCGAGAACGCTCGCGTCCTCGATCGTCGAAGGCACCTGTTCGTCGCGGCCGTCGGCGATCCCGCGCATGGTCTTGCGCAGGATCTTCCCGGACCGCGTCTTCGGCAGCGCGTCCACAATGGACACGTCGCGGAACGCGGCGACCGGGCCGATGTCTCGCCGCACCAGCGCGACCAGCTCGGCCTTGAGCGTTTCCGCGTCGACGTCGGTGCCCGATTTCAGCACCACGAAACCGCGCGGAAGCTGCCCCTTCAACTGGTCACGGACGCCGATCACCGCGCATTCGGCGACGGCGGGGTGCGAGGCCAGCACGGCTTCCATCGAACCGGTCGAAAGCCGGTGGCCCGCGACGTTGATGACGTCGTCGGTGCGGCCCATGACGAACAGGTAGCCGTCTTCGTCGACGTATCCGGAGTCACCCGTCAGGTAGTGGCCTTCGTACCGCGAAAGGTACGCCTCGCGATACCGCTCGTCGTCCTGCCACAACGTCGGCAGCGAACCCGGCGGGAGCGGCAGCTTGATGGCGATGGCGCCCTCCCGGCCGGCGGGGAGCGGGTCGCCCGTCTGGTCCAGGATCCGCACGTCCCAGCCCGGCACCGGTTTCGTCGCGGAACCGGGTTTGACCGGCATCGGTTCCAGCCCGCGCGGATTCGCCGCGATCGGCCAGCCGGTCTCGGTCTGCCACCAGTGGTCGATCACCGGCACCCCGAGCTTCCCGTGCGCCCAGTGGTAGGTCTCCGGGTCGAGCCGTTCACCGGCCATGAACAACGTCTTGAATCCGCTGAGCTGGTATTTTTCGATTTCGGCCGCGTCCGGATCGACCTTCTTGATCGCCCGCAACGCCGTCGGCGCGGTGAACAACGCCTTCACGCCGTGATCGGAGATGACGCGCCAGAACGCGCCCGCGTCGGGGGTTCCGACCGGTTTGCCTTCGTACATGACCGTGGTCGCCCCGATCAGGAGCGGCGCGTACACGATGTAGGAATGGCCGACGACCCAGCCGACGTCGGACGCCGTCCACCAGACGTCGCCGGGCTGGATGTCGTAGATCGCGCCCATCGACCAGGCCAGCGCGACCGCGTGCCCGCCGGTGTCGCGCACGACGCCCTTCGGCTTTCCCGTGGTGCCGGAGGTGTACAGGATGTACAGCGGGTCGGTGGCCGCGACCGGCACCGGATCGGCGGGGGAGGCCTTCGCGACGAGTTCGGTCCAATCGACGTCGCGTTCGCCCAGTTCGGCGCGGGCACGCTCCCGCTGCAGCACCACGACCTTGTCCGGTTGATGGACGGTGCCCGCGAGCGCCTCGTCGATGATCGGTTTGTACTCGACGACCCGCGTCGGCTCGATTCCGCACGAGGCGGCCACGATGACCTTGGGTTTCGCGTCTTCGATCCGGGCCGCGAGCTCCTTGGGCGCGAAGCCTCCGAAAACGACCGAATGCACCGCGCCGAGCCGAGCACAAGCGAGCATCGCGATCGCGGCCTCGGGGACCATCGGCATGTACACGATGACGCGGTCGCCCTTCCCGACGCCGAGCGAGGCGAGCGCGCCGGCGAAGCGTGCGACGTCGTCCAGGAGTTCCGCGTAGGTGAACCGGCGAACCGAATCGGTGACGGGGGAATCCCAGATCAGCGCGGTCTGGTCGCCGCGGCCGTCCCGCACGTGCCGGTCGAGCGCGTTGAACGCGGTGTTCAGCTCCCCGTCCGGGAACCAGCGGTAGAAAGGCGCCTTCGACGCGTCGAGCGCCCGCGTCGGCGGACGGGTCCAGTCGATCGCCTGCGCGGCTTCGAGCCAGAAACCCTCCGGGTCTTCGAGGCTCCGCTGGTACGACTCGGCGTGCATCGAATGCTCCTTCGCGTTCGGGTACCGGACCCCATCATGGACTTCCGGCCGGGCCGATGCCCGGTGGTAACGGCGGAGAGACGGCCGCGACAACCCGGCAACCCTGTGCGGGCATGGAGCGTCCTAAGCTGGACTAGGGGAAAAACCGCCGGAAACGGCCTAACCGAGCGAGGGGAGCAGGGTCCATGGGACTAGCGAGCGCGCTGCTTTCGTTCGCGCACAGCCTGTTCGGACCAGGGATCTGGCCTGGGGACTGGGTGTGGGCGACGAGCACCGCGGGAGCGCTGGTCGCGCTGCTGCCCGCACTGGGAGCGATGGTCGTCGCGATCATCCGCAAAGGCACCGGCAACCGCTACGACGTGGTGACCCTGTCCATCTTCGGCGGGATCGGCGTCGTCGCCGTCTTCCTGCTGCCGTGGCTGCTGGCCACCGGGGTGTCGCAGACGTACCAGGAGGCCGCGTCCAAATCGGGCGGTAAGTCCGGCTTCTCCAGCAGCGACCTGGCGACCTTCAACGCCGACTACAGCCCGCTGATCGGGAAGCAGAGCGAGTACCTCGGCCGCGGCCAGAACGTGTACGAGGTGCTGTTCTACCCGAACGGGATGCAGCTCAGTTACATCTTCTACCTGATCCTGCTGGTCGGGCTGCCGGCGCTGTCGCTGCTGTTCGTAATGCTGCAGGCGCGCACCGCGTTCCGTCGCGGCCCGAAGTGGCCTTCGCGGTTCTTCTGGATCCCGTTCGTGCTGATGGTGCTGGCGAGCGTCGGCATGGGCGCGAACACGGCCGTGCACTTCTGGCTCGGTTTCCTGCCGTTCAGCGTGCTGGGCCTGATCCCGGTCGCGCTCGTCGGCCCGCCGCCGTGGTCGGTGATCAACCGGCCCGACCCGCAGCCCCGGCAGAAGGTCGAGCCGTACCGCCCGGAGCCGCCCGCCCCGAAGCCGCAGCCGCAGCTGCCGCCCCCTCCCGCCAAGCAGTATCCGGCGACCGCGCTGGCGCAGGCGCCCGAACCTCCCGCGCTGGCCGCCGTTCCGGGTCCGGTCCCGGCGCCGCCGGGTTCCCGCAACTCCGGCGGCAGTCGCTACAAGCGGGTCCGCCGGCTCGGCCATGGTGGCTTCGGCACCGTGTGGGAAGCGGTCGACACCCAGCTCAACCGCACGGTCGCGCTGAAGATCGCGCACGCGCCGGACCGGGACACCGAAGAGCGCATGCAGCGCGAGGCCAGGGCGCTGGCCGTGGTGAACCACCCCAACTGCGTGAAGGTGTACGACCTCGTCGAGGAGCCCGACGGGCTCGCGCTGGTCATGGAGTACCTCGAAGGGCGCTCGCTGGCCGAGATCGTCGACTCGCAGGGCCCGCTCGACGACATCGCCGCCGGACGGCTCTGGTCGACCATGGCCGGCGCGCTCGCCGCGGCGCACGAGAAGGGCGTGCTGCACCGGGACCTCAAGCCGTCGAACATCATCCTCGACCGCAACGGGCTCGCCCACCTCATCGACTTCGGCATCGCCCGCAGCCAGGGCGACTCGAAGATGACCGCGACCGGGATGATGATCGGCACGCCGGACTTCGTCGCTCCCGAGCAGGCGATGGGCTCACCGGCCAGCCCGGCGTCGGACGCCTGGCAGCTCGCCGCGACGGTCAGCTACGCGCTCTCGGGCCAGCCTCCGCGCGGCACCCGGGAGACCCCGATGGCCGCGCTGATGGCCGCCGCCCGCGCCGAACCGGTGTCGAAGCTGCCGAACCGCAGCGCGCACGCCCGGATCCTCATCGCTTCGCTCGACCAGGAGCCCCGCCGTCGTCCGACGCTCACCGCCGTACGGCGCGACGTCGAAGGCTGGCTCGCTCGCGCGGGCAAGTCGCCGGACGGCCCGGTGACGCAGATCGTGCCGCGCCGCCCTCCGCAGCAGAAGCCGCAGCCCCACCAGCAGCCCCAGCCTCAGCGTCACCCCCGCTGACCTGCGAAAAGAGAGCAAGGGACCTTTGCTACCGTTAGTTAGCGCGCTAACGAACGCTAGCAAAGGTCCCTTGCTCTCCCTCAGTCGATGACCACCCAGGTCCCGCCGCGCCAGGCCATGGTGAACGTCTTGGGCTGCGCGGCCATCATCGCGATCTGCGGGCTGATCGCGCCCGGCGGCACGAGGACCTTGTCCGGCCCCTTGCTCTGCAGTTTCGACCGGTCGACGCGGGTGGACTTCAGCTTCTTGACGTCGTCGGCCGAGAGCATCCCGAACTGCACGGGGGTGAGGCTCCGGCATTCCTTCATCCCGCCGTCGAATGCCGGCGCGGTGATCCGGCAAACGGTGTCGAGGTCCTTCTCGCCCAGAGCGTGGTGATACTCCTCCATCACGCTCGCGGCCCCGTCCGGGGTCTGCGCCACCGCGCCGCCGGTGGCGGGTTTGGTCACGTCGGACGCGACCGCCGAAGGCTGCGAAGTGCTGGGCGGTGCGCTGCTGCCGGCCGGCGCCTCCGAGGTGCTCGGAACGGCCGAAGTCTGCGGCGACGCGGCACCCGGCGTCTGCTCCTCACACCCCGCGATCAAGAACAACGCCGCGGCCGCACAGGCCGCTCCGAGCGGTCGGATCGTCATGATGCCCCCTGTCGAGCTGCTGTTGACCAGCGAAGAGTAACAACTCGAAGGCAAGTGTCACACTTGAATCGGAGAAATCAGGAGTCGCCCGTGATCAGGGCCAGCATCGACACCGACAAGATGAGCTGAGCGGAGACGCAGGTCCGCGGCATCGCTTCCTTCTTCTTGCCGATGAAGTCGACCTGCACGACCTGTCCGTTGCTCAGCTGGACGCTCAAGGCGCAGGACTCCGCGGTCTGCTCGAACCTGGCCTTCAAGGTGCCGAACTGTCCGTTCCGGACTTCCGCGCCCGCTTTCGGCGGCACGGCTTCCAGGCCGCCCGTGCCGTTCGTGTACATCCCGACGGCCTTCGCGTAGGCGACTTCGTGGGTGCAGGTCGGTCCAAGCGGCCCTTCGCCCTTCTGCGCGCCTTCGCGGCCCGCGTTGACTCCGGCGTAATTCGCATGAGTGAACTTGACGACTTCGCAGATGTCGGCGTTCTTCAGCGCTTCGGCGGGAGGCTCCTGAACGGTGCTCGGCGCCGGTTTGCCACCGGCGAGCGGGACGAACTTCTTCAGCACCACCTCGGCGACCTTCTTCGCCAGCTCGCAGTGCTCCGCGCGAGTGCCCCCTTCGTCGCTGTCGACGTCATAGGCATCGACGGCGATCGAGGCGTAGGCGCGGACGTCCATGTTGACCGAACAGAACGTCGCCGGTTCCGGGTCGAAGGCGTAGGTCCGGCCTTTGATCCCGGCGATCTCCACCGGCTCCATCACCGGGGAGTCCTGCGTGATCCAGCTGTACGGGCTGTAGGCGTGCACCTGCGCGCCCTTGTTGTTCGGGAACACGAACTGGCAACCGCTGAGCACGCCCTTCGTGCTCACGAGACCGAGCGGCTGGAGATCCGGTTTGATCGACTCCAGCCAGTCACAGCCTTCCTCGCCCTGTTTCACCGGCAGGGCCAGCGGCTGGTCGAGCACCTGATCGCTGAACCCCGACCCGTCGGCGGGCGGTGTGTAGCGCGGAAACTTCGTATCGCTCGCGCCCGGTGCCGAGCCTTCGCGGAAAGCTTTACCGTCGATGGCGCTGGAACACCCGGTGAGCAGCAGGGCAACGGCCACGAGAACCGGCCAACGAGACATGACGACCCCCAGAAATCCTCAATTCGGACGGGAGTCTAAGTCGCTTTCAGGCGTCTCGCTGGGCCTTCGCTCAATCGGTCGTGGTCACCGCCAGGACGGCAGCCACAATTCGGCGTTCCAGTGGTCGTTGGTGATCGCGTTGCCGTTGAGGATCGGCCACAACCAGGCGAAGTTGGCCACGACGAGACCCACGTAGAGTGCGACGACGAGCATGCCGGTGCCCCGGCGTTCGAAACCGCGTTTCGCGCTGCCGAGGATCTGCCCGAGGACCAGCGTCAACCCCAGTACCAGGAACGGCGCCAGCGGCGTCGCGTAGAAGTAGTACATCTGGCGGTCGAGGTTGGTGAACCACGGCAGGAACCCGGCCAGGTAACCGACGAGCACGGCGGCGTACCGCCAGTCCGCGCGGAAGACCGACCGCCACACGCTCCAGCCGAGCATCGGCAGGGCCAGCCACCACATGGCGGGCGTGCCGATCAGCATCGTCGCCCGCACACAGGTCGACTCGCCGCAGCCGGTCGCGTCGGTGCCGCCCGCGTACGCGTAGAGCATCGGCCGCAGGCCCATCGGCCAGGTCCACGGCTTCGACTCCCAGGGATGCGGTTTGTCCTTGGGCGTCACCAGGTTCGCGTGGAAGTCGAGGACATTCATCGTGTAGTCGCCGAGCGACCGCAACGCGGGCGGCATCCAGGCCCAGAAACCGGGATCGATGTCCTTGATCGCCACGTAGTTGCGGTCGGTCGCGGTCTCGCTCGCGAACCAGGCCCAGTAGCAGGCGAGGTACACCAGGACCGGGATGACGACGATCGCCCAGAGCGCGGGCAGCACGTCGCGGCGCAGCGTGCCGACCCACGGCCGCTGCACCCCGGCCGCCCGGCGCGCGGCGACGTCGAAGAAAACGGTGAGCAGGCCGAACGCGGCGATGTAGTACAGCGCCGACCACTTGACGCCGAAGGTCAGCCCGATCATCAGGCCGCCAGCGAACCGCCACCACCGGAAACCCAGCTTCGGGCCGAAGCGGGACTCGTCGATCCAGCCTTCACGGACGGCCACGGCGAGCCGCTGCCGCACCTGGTCGCGGTCGCACAGCACGCAGGCGAACGCGGCGAGGACGAACAACGCGATGAAGATGTCGAGCATCCCCATGCGGGACTGCAGGTGCAGGACGCCGTCGCTGATCACCAGGATTCCCGCGACCGCGCCGAGCAGGGTCGAACGGGTGAGACGCCGGGCGATCCGGATGATGAGGAAGACGATCAGCGTGCCCGCCAGCGCGGGCATGATCCGCCAGCCCCAGGCGTTGTAACCGAACAGCCATTCGCCGATCGCGATGAGATGCTTCGCCAGCGGCGGGTGGACGATCAGTTCGTAGCCGTAGTTGTCCTCGTAACCGCCGTTGCGCAGCATCTGCCACGCCTGGGGGACGTAGTGCTTCTCGTCGAAGACGGGCGTGCCCTTGTCCGTGGGCGTTCCCAGGTTCTGGATCCGGACGATGCCGCCGATGAGCGTCAGCACCAGCGTGACGATCCAGCCGCGCAGGCGATCGGTCGGCATGCCGCGGCCGAGGAGGGTGGCCTCCCGGTCACTCGGTGGCCTGAGCGCGTCGACCGGATCCGGCCGCACGCTCTCGTTGTCCCGGGTCAGCAGTGCGGTCACGGGGCATGATCCTACGGGCGGAAGAGTGAACTCGGTGTCCGGATCTGCGAACCGGTTAACCTTCGGGAATGACCGAAGGACGCCTCGTGCTGGCAGCCACCCCGCTCGGAGACGTCCGTGACGCTTCGCCGCGTCTGTCCGAAGCCCTCGCGACGGCCGACGTGATCGCCGCCGAAGACACCCGTCGCCTGCGTTCCCTCACCGCGGCTCTCGACGTCTCTCCGGTCGGGCGCGTCGTCAGCTTCTACGAGGACGTCGAGACGGCTCGCCTGCCAAAACTGCTCGAATCGCTCCAATCGGGCGAAACGGTGGTCTTGGTGACCGACGCCGGCATGCCGAGTGTTTCGGATCCCGGGTTCCGCCTGGTGGCGGCCTGTGTCGAGGCGGACGTACCGGTGACCTGCCTGCCCGGCCCGTCGGCGGTGACCACGGCACTGGCGCTCTCCGGCCTGCCTTGTGACCGGTTCTGTTTCGAAGGTTTCGCCCCGCGCAAGCCCGGCGAACGTGCGAAATGGCTCGGTTCGCTCAAGGACGAGCCCCGCACGGCCGTGTTCTTCGAATCTCCGCACCGTCTCGCCAGCACGCTCGCCGACGCCGCCGAGGTTCTCGGGCCCGACCGGCGCGCCGCCGTCTGCCGCGAACTGACCAAAACCTACGAAGAGGTCAAGCGCGGCAATCTGCCGGAGCTGGCGGCCTGGGCCGCAGACGGGGTCAAAGGCGAGATCACTGTCGTCCTCGCGGGCGCGCCGCCGCGTTCGGTGAGTGTCGGAGACCTGGTCTCGGAGGTCGCGTCGCGGGTCTCGGCGGGTGAACGCCTGAAGTCCGCCGCCGCCGAGGTCGCCGAAGCCGCGGGAGTGTCGAAAAAGGAGCTTTACGACGCTGTACTCGCGTCCCGGAAGAGCTAGGACAGCAGGGCCGTCACGGCCGCGTGCGCCTTCGCGGCATCGGGCTCGGCGCCCGTGATGACGTCCGTGTAGATGAAGGATTCGCCGATCCGCACCAGCAGGTAGGCAAGGTCCTCGACCGGCAGGGGTGGCGTGAGCCGCCCGGCCGTGACCTCCTCGTCGAGGAATTCGCGCATCTTGGCGATCGCGCGGCTCTGCACCACGCTGGCCTTCGTCGTCAGGATCCGCAGCGCCCGCTCGGGCTCGTTGCGCAGGAACTCCCGGAACGGTTTCGAGCCGTTCACGGTCCGGACGAAGGTGCCGACGAGTTCCGCGATCCCTTCCGCGCCGCGGCCGAGCTTGCCGGAAGCGCGCGCTTCGAAGACCTCGACGGTCATCGACCACAGGATCTCGCCGAGCAGCTGGTCCCGGCCGCCGACCCACCGGTGCAGGGTGGCCCGGCTGATCCCCAGCTCACCGGCGAGTTCGCCCATGTCCACCCGGCGCCCGTCCAGGAACCAGGCGCGCGCGATCGTGAACGCGCGCAGGGCGTCCGGGCGCGGTGAGGTCAGCTGGCGTTCGAGTGCGGTTTCGATGAGTGAAACATATCACGGCATGTCTCACCCATGAGACATATGCAAGAATGTCTCATCTCGACGAGGAGGATGCGGATGCGCGCAGTACAGGTGACCGAGTTCGGCGGACCCGAGGTGCTCAACCTCGTCGACCTCCCCGATCCCGTCCCGGGCCCAGGTCAGCAGCTGGTCGAGGTCGATCGGATCGGTGTCAACTACGCCGACACCCACCAGGCCGAGAACTCGTATCTCGCCCCGAGCAAGCTGCCGCTCGTCCCCGGCGGCGAGATCGTCGGCCGCACCGCGGACGGCAAGCGAGTCGTCGCGCTGCTCAACGGTGGCGGCGGTTACGCCGAGCGAGCGGTCGCCGACGAGGTCACCAGCTTCGGCGTGCCGGACGGCGTCGACGACCTGACCGCGCTCTCCTTCATCATCCAGGGCACCACCGCGTCGCTCCTGCTGCGCAAGAGCGCCCACCTCGAACCCGGCGAATCCGTCGTCGTGCACGCGGCCGCGGGCGGGGTCGGCTCCATCGCCGTGCAGCTGGCGAAGGCTTGGGGAGCGGGCCGGGTCATCGCGACCGCCAGCAGCGACGAGAAGCGCGCGCTCGCCCTCGAACTCGGCGCCGATGTCGCCATCGATTCGCGCGCCGAGAACATGACGGACGCGCTTCGTGAGGCGAACGGCGGCAAACGCGTCGACATCGTGCTCGACATGACCGGCGGCGCGGTCACGGACCAGAGCATCGCAGCCCTCGCACCGTTCGGCCGCCTCGCGTTCTACGGCATGGCCAGCCGCGAGAACCCGAAACCGATCGAAGCCCGCAACCTTCTCGGGCACAGCACCACCGTTGCCGGGATGTGGCTGCCGCACGCCTTCAAGCTCCCCGGGAACGTCTTCGGGCGCACGCTCGACGAGCTTTTCGAGCTGGCGCTCGCTGGCCGGGTCCGCGCCATCGCCGGCGGTGAGTACGCGCTGTCCGACGCGCGCGCCGCCCATGAGGCCCTGCGCTCGCGCGGCACGATGGGCAAGCTGCTGCTGGACCCCACCAAGTAGTTTCAGCCGAGCAGGCGCTCCAGCGGAGCGGACTTGTGCAGGCATTCCTGCCATTCCGCTTCGCTGTCGGAGTCGGCGGTGATCCCGCCGCCGACTCCCAGCGTGATCGTGCCTTCGTGGATTTCGAAGGTTCTGATCGCGACGTTGAGTTCCATTCCGGCGATCGGCGAAGCGAGCCCGATCGCGCCGGTGTAGACGCCACGCGCGGCCGGTTCCAGTTCGGCGATCAGATCCAGCGCGCGGATCTTCGGCGCACCCGTGACCGAGCCCGGCGGGAAGGTGGCCGCCAGCAGCGCCGCGTCGTCGACGCCGCCGGCGAGCGATCCCTCCACAGTGGACTCCAGATGCCAGACCCCCGGCGCTGGCCGGACCGCGAGCAATTCGGGAACCCGCACGGTGCCGGTGGCGCACACCCGCCCGAGATCGTTGCGGACGAGATCGGTGATCATCACGTTCTCGGCGACGTCCTTGGTGGATTCCCGCAGCCGCTGCGCGAGATGCGCGTCGGAGGCGTTCCGCCGCGGCAGGGTGCCCTTGATCGGTGTGGACCGGACGAGTCGCCCGTGCCTGGCAAGGAAAAGCTCAGGGGAGAACGACACGATCGAGCCCCAGCCGCCGCTGAGGAACGCGGCCCGGCGTGCTCCCAGGCGACGCGCGCCCTCGGCGAACAACGCGATCGGGTCGCCGGTGAACCGTCCGCTGAAACGAGCGCAGATGTTCGCCTGGAACAGTTCACCGGCTTCGATCGCGTGCACGCAGGCTTTGACCGCGTCGTAGTGCTCCGACGGGAGTGGGCGCGACAACGGGCCGGAACTCCAAGTCGTCGCTTCGGGAACCTCGGCGAGCGCGGATTCCACCGCGGCCACTTCCCCGATCGGATCCGGATCGCCGTCGTGAACCAGGGCTTCGAACCACCACGAGCCGTCCGCGTCCAGGCGGAGAACCCGATCGACCCAGCCCCAGGCGGCCGGAGGAAGCGCCCCGGACCGGCCGGAGGGATCGGTCAGGTCATAACCCAGGTAACCGAACCAGCCGCCGCCGACCGCGCCGGGTATCGCGTCCCGAACTTCGGGCAGCCGGGTCGGGATCGCGAATGCTTCCGCCACGTTCCGCACAGGAGCCAGGGAAGCGTTCAGCGCGATGACCGCGCGCGAGGAGAACCACTCTCCGCACAGTGCGGCGGGCGGTGCGAGCCCGAGCTTCTCGGCGCGTGCACCGAGGACCGCCAGTGCCCGTTCGGGCCCGACGTCCGTCCGCAGCCTCCGGCACATCAACCGCACGCGACATTGTCACCGTTCGGACCGCCGGAAACGCAACCCGCGCCGGTCGGAAAGTGAGATCCGCGACCACGCGGTGACGTCGTGCACACCCGTCGTCACGCAATGGGCACTACAAAAGCACATCCGTGAGCTTGAACGGGTAGACCACCGTGTCCTGCGCGATCGGTCCGTCCACACCGGGCAGCCCGGTGCCGAAACCGTGCTGATGCAAGCCCAGCCGCGAGTGGAACCATCCCGGTCTGCCGGGGATCTCGTTGTGCCTGACCAGCCACAACACCACTTCGCTGTCCGCCCACTTGTCCGGGTGCAAGCGGTTCGTCCAGCAGTCGAGCCCCGCGTACACCAGCACGCGTTCGACCCGCGCCGCGTTCCTGACGTGCTTGATCCACGCCTTGATGAACCGGTCGTCGACGCTGGGTGCCTCTACCTCGAGCGCGGGTGCGAGCGACCCGGGGGAGAAGGCGCCGAGCACGCTCGCCGTCCGCACGAAATGGTCGGCCTGGTCGTGGACGGCGCCGGGACGGGCGTAGTGCCGTGCGCCGGTGTGGATACCGGCGTGCTGCGCGCCGGTGAGATTGCGTTCCGCCGCGGCGTCCCGCCAGTTGGTGTTTTCGGTGACGGTGACCGAAGCGAATCGGATGTCGGCGCCACGCACCGCCGCCCAGTCCGTCACCGTCTCGCGGTGGGACAGGGTGACGCCGTGCTCACCTTCCGGGTCGATCGAACTCACCTGCCTCGAATTTCGCCCCAGTACGACCGAAAGGTCACCCTACGTCCGCGGAGCGGCCGCAAGGTGACCTTTCGGTACAGCGTGTCTCAGGCGTTTTCGCGTTGGAACGTCCGCGAGCCCCACCAGATGGCCAGAACGGCCATGACCAGCACCACGACACTCCCGGTGAACAGAGCGTCCATCGAGAAGTCACCGCGGAAACTGTTCCGCTCGACGTCCACCACGTGCCGGAACGGATTGATGCGGGAAATCGTGTACAGCCACTCCGGCGCCGAGCCCGCGGTGATCGGGATCAGGATTCCGGAAAGCAGCAGCAGCGGCATGAGAACCGCGTTGAGCAGAGCCGGGAAGGAATCTTCGCTCTTGAGCGTCAACGCCAGCGCGTACGAGCACGACGCCAAGGTGATCGCCAGAAGGAAGACGATCGCCAGGCAGAGCACCACACCACCGAACGGCGCGTTCAAGTCGAAGACCAGATACGCCAGCGCGATGATGAGCAGGGCCTGGACGATGGTCTGCAGCGCGTTGGCGAGGACCTTGCCCAGCAACAGCGCCACCCGGCTCACCGGCGTGACCCGCATCCGCTCGACCACGCCCATCCGGTACTCCGCGAGGAGCCCGAACCCGACGAAAGAGCTGCCGAACAGCGCGAGCTGCGCGATGATCGCCGGGGTGAAGATCATCCAGCCGTCCACATCGGACAGGCCTTGCGCGTTGAGCGACTTCACCAGAAGCGGGCCGAAGAAGAACAAATAGAGCAGCGGCTGCATCACGCCGATGGCCAGCCACGTCGGGTTGCGCAACGCCGCGAGCATGTCGCGGCGGAAGATCAACCAGGTGTCATGCAACATGCGTGGCCTCCTTCTCCGCCGCGGCGTCGGCCGATCCGCCTTCTTCGGCGTCTCGCAGGCTCCTGCCCGTCAAAGTGAGGAAGACGTCGTCGAGCGTCGGCCGGTGCACCTGCATGGACGCCATCGCGATGCCACGCGCGTCCAGCGCCCGAAGCAGTTCGGGCATCGCGGTGTCGCCGCGCGGGACGCGGAACCGCACGGTGCCGTCGGTGACGGTCAGCTCGTGTGCCCCTTCGAGACGGCCCGCGACCTCCGCGGTCTCGCCCGCAGACTCCGGTGAGACCCCGATGACGACGCTGTCGCCGGAAACCCGCGCCTTCAACGAGTCCGGCGTGCCTTCGGCGACGATCTTCCCGTCGTCGATGACGATCAGCCGGTCCGAGAGCGCGTCGGCCTCGTCGAGGTAGTGCGTGGTCAGGAAGACCGTGACGCCCTGCTCGTCGCGCAGCCGCCGGATGTGGTCCCAGAGGTTCGCCCGGCTCTGCGGGTCGAGGCCCGTCGAGGGCTCGTCGAGGAAGACGAGACCGGGTGAGTGGATCAGCCCGAGCGCGATGTCGAGACGGCGGCGCTGCCCGCCCGACAGGGTCGAGGTCATCCGCTGGTCGAGCCCGGCCAGGTCCAGTTGCTCGGCGAGGACGGCCCCGCGTGCGAGCGCGTCCGCCTTGCTCATCCGGTACAGCCTGCCCTGGAACTCGATCTCCTCGATGACCTTGCTCGCCGGCGCGGTGCCGCCGCCCTGGGCGACATAGCCGATTCGCCGACGCACCCCCAGGGGGTCGGCGAGCAGGTCGCAGCCGCCGACCGTCGCCTCACCGGCGGTGGGCTTGAGCAGCGTCGTCAGCATGCGCAGGGTCGTGGTCTTCCCCGCGCCGTTCGGTCCGAGGAAGCCGACCAGTTCCCCGGCCGACACGTCGAGATCGACGCCTTTGACGGCGTGGACCTCGCCCCCATTGCGGCCCTTGCGGCGAAAACGCCGCTCAAGGCCGCGTGCCTTGATCATGTCTACTCCTTTCGACGCCCATCTAGTCAAGTTTGACTAGTGGCAGGACGCACTGTGCCCTAGGAGTCGTTCCGTAGTCAAATTTGATTACTTGGGCGGCGCGCCGAACACGTTTTCGTCGTCTTCGCCTTCGCCTGCCATCACGTACTCGCCGGCTTCGAGACGGCCGATCAAATCCCGCATCCAGGTCACGTTCGCTTCCGCGTGCGCGCTCCATAGGCGGTACAGCTCGCTCACGTGCGGCGGCTTCCCCAGGTCGACGGCGTGTTCACGGGCGTAATGAGTCGATTGGGCGTGCGCTTCCATGTTCGCCAACTGCTGTTTCAGCAGGGCCAGCACCTGTGCGCGGGGAAGGGTCGGCATGAAAGTGACCGCCGCCGACAGCGAGTACCCGGTCGCGTCGTCGCTCGACAACGCCCTGCCGAGTTGCACGAGGAACTCGGTCTCGCCGTCTTCGGTCAGCCTGTAGGCGACCCGATCGGGCCCGCCGCCCGGCTCGGCGTCCTCGACCTGTTCCAGAAGGCCTTCGGTGGTCATCTTCTTCAGCGCGTGATAGATCGACCCCGGCTGGACGTTGCCCCACTTGTCCGCCGCCCACGAAAGAAGCTCGCGCCGGACCTGATAGCCGTGTGCCTTCCCGTACATGCGCACGACACCCAGCACCAGCAGACGCGTGGCGGACACCGAGGCCTCCGATCCTCTCCCGGACAACAATGCCTTGGACGACGTCCGTAGGCTAAACAAGCATGAGCACCCCAGTGTTGACTGCGGTGGCCTGGCCCTACGCCAACGGCCCCCGCCACATCGGCCACGTGTCCGGATTCGGCGTCCCGTCCGACGTCTTCTCCCGCTACCAGCGAATGGCCGGCAACCGGGTGCTCATGGTGTCCGGTACCGACGAACACGGCACCCCGATCACCGTCCAGGCCGACAAAGAAGGCATGACCTCCCAGCAGACGGCCGACAAGTACACCCGCCAGATCGGTCAGGACCTGCAAGGGCTCGGCCTCACCTACGACCTGTTCACCCGGACCACCACGGGCAACCACGCCGAGGTCACGCAGCAGATCTTCCTCGCGCTGCACCGCAACGGCTACGTCGTCCCCAAGACGACCCGGGGCGCGATCAGCCCGTCGACCGGCCGCACGCTGCCCGACCGGTACATCGAGGGCACGTGCCCGATCTGCGGCTACGACGGCGCCCGCGGCGACCAGTGCGACAACTGCGGCAACCAGCTCGACGCCGCCGAACTGATCAACCCGAAGTCCCGGATCAACGGTGAAACGCCGAAGTTCGTCGAGACCGAGCACTACTTCCTCGATCTGACCGCGTTCGTCGAGACGCTCGGCAAGTGGCTGTCCAGCAAGACCGACTGGCGGCCGAACGTCCTCAATTTCACGAAGAACCTGATCGACGACATGCGGCCGCGGCCGATCACCCGCGATCTCGACTGGGGCGTGAAGATCCCGCTGGACGGCTGGCGCGACCAGCCGCTCAAGCGCTTCTACGTCTGGTTCGACGCGGTCATCGGGTACTTCTCGGCGAGCGTCGAGTGGGCGCGCCGCACCGGCAACCCGGACGCCTGGCAGGAGTGGTGGAACAACCCGGACGCCCGCTCCTACTACTTCATGGGCAAGGACAACATCACCTTCCACGCCCAGATCTGGCCCGCTCTGCTCTTCGGCCACAACGGCGAGGGTGATCGAGGCGGCGTCGCAGGCAAGTACGGCAAGCTGCACCTGCCCGACGAGATCGTTTCCAGCGAGTTCCTCACCATGAGCGGCTCGAAGTTCTCGACCTCGCGCGGCACGGTCATCTACGTCCACGACTTCCTGCGCGACTTCGGCCCGGACACGCTGCGGTACTTCATCTCGGTCGCGGGCCCCGAGACCCAGGACACCGACTTCACCTGGGACGAGTTCGTCCGCCGGACCAACTTCGAGCTGGCCAACGAGTGGGGCAACCTCGTCAACCGGTCCATCTCGATGGCCCACAAGAACGTCGGAGCCATTCCTCGCCCCGACGCCCCCATGGCCGCCGACGAGGAGCTCAAGGAGCTCTCCCGTAAGGCGTTCGACACCGCCGGCGCCCACTTGCAGCGGTCACGGTTCAAGGCCGCCGCGAGCGAGGCCATGCGCGTGGTCACCGCCGCGAACCGGTACCTGTCGGACCAGGAGCCCTGGAAGCTCAAGGACGACCCCGCCCGGCGCGACAGCGTCCTCCACACGGCTCTGCAGGTCGTCTCGGACGCCAACACGCTGCTGACCCCCTTCCTGCCCCACTCGGCGCAGAAGGTGCACGAGGCGCTCGGTGGCACCGGCGTCTGGGCGGCCCAGCCCGAGCTTCAGGAAGTCGAGGACCTCGACATCCCCGGCCGGATCAACCCCATCCTCACCGGGGACTACAAGGCCGAGCAGGCGCGCTGGAAGTCCGTGCCGATCGAGGTCGGCAAGCCGCTGGAGAAGCCGACCCCGCTGTTCGCCAAGCTGGACCCGGAACTCGGCGAGACCGGTCCCGAATGGGCCCCGATCTCGAAGTGATCAGCTGATGGGTGCGGAGAAGAAGGAACTGCCGCCGATCCCGGACAGGTTGCCGGTTTCGGTGGTGGACGCGCATACCCACCTCGACGCGTGCGGCGCGGTCACCGCGGCTGATGTGACAGCCATGGTCGACCGCGCCGAACGCGCCGGTGTCTCCCGGGTCATCACCGTCGCGGACGATCTCGCGGCCGCTCGCTGGGCCGCGCAAGCGTCCACTTGGGACCCGCGGGTCTGGGCCGCCGTCGCGATCCATCCCACGCGTACCAAGGATTTCGGCGAGCCCGAGAAATCCGAAGTGGAGCGTCTCGCCAACGAGTCCAGAGTGGTCGCGGTCGGCGAGACCGGCCTCGACTACTACTGGGACTACTCGCCCCACGACGCACAGCAGGACGCCTTCCGGTGGCATATCGATCTCGCCAAGCGGATCGGCAAACCACTGATGATCCACGATCGAGACGCCCACGACGACGTCCTCCGGATCCTGGAAGAAGAGGGAGCGCCCGAGCAGGTCGTCTTCCATTGTTTCTCCGGAGACGAGCACATCGCGCGCCGATGCGTCGACGCGGGATACGTGCTTTCGTTCGCCGGCACGGTCAGCTTCCGTAACGCCCGCGGACTCCACGAGGCGGCACGGATCGTCCCGGCGGACCAGTACCTCGTCGAAACGGACGCTCCGTTCCTGACCCCGCATCCGTTCCGCGGACGTCCGAACGAGCCCTACTGCGCCGCCTACACGGTTCGGCACCTCGCCTCGCTCAGGGGCGAGGCAGTACACGAGGTCGCCGAATCCGTGCGAACGACCGCCGAGCGGGTCTTCGGATTGCCGACAGTCACGACCGGTTGAACGGATTGCGACATTAGTGATCAGCAATGGTCCACTCTGATGAGTGACCAACGTCACGACACTCCGGGCGGTGTTTGCGCAACCCGGCGAGGTTCGTTACTGTCCCGTGATCGTGCCGGTCGGGACCCGCTCAAGCGGTTTTCGGCTGTTACGCCCACAGTCACGTCAGTGCACGTCGGGGAAGCGGAACCAGGAGAGGTACGGCCTGGAACCGTGACGATGGCGCTGGCTGCGGGTGTCGGACTTCTAGAGGTGTGCCGAAGCGCGCATCGAGACGAAGGACGTAGTGGAGTGGTTGTCGAGCTCCTCGACGTCTTGGGAAAGGGAACGACCCAGTGACTGGTAGCAGTAGGCAGGATGGCTCGCGCCTCGGCGCAGAGACGAACACCTTCGCTTCCGCCGGTTCGGTTGCCGTGCTCGACCGCGACACGCAGTACGGCGAGCTGGACTACTCCGACGATCCGCGCATCACGCACCAGGACGTCCTGGCCGCGCTCGGCCCCGACGCCGACATGCTGATGGCCGAGATCGACGTCGACGTCGACGAGCTGATCCGCCTCATCAGCGCCGAGACCACCATGCTCCCGCCGATCGTCATCCCGGACGAGCTGGCCGAGGACCGCACCGCGGGCGCGCCGATGAAGGCCGCGACCAAGGACGAGGTCATCGCGAACTCGACCCGGGTCTGGAAGAAGCGTTTCCTCAAGGGAACCGTCATGGCGGTGCTGCTCACCCTCGGTGGTGGCGGCGCGGCCGCGATGGCGATGAACAAGAGCGTCACCCTCGACGTCGACGGCAAGCAGCAGACCGTCCACAGCTTCGGCGACACCGTCGGCGAGGTTCTCGAAGACGCCGGCCTCTCCGTCGGCGCCCACGACTCGCTTTCGCCCTCGCCTCAGGCCGAGGTGGGCGACGGCGGCGTCATCAAGCTGGAGCGCGGCCGCAAGCTGAACCTGATCGTCGACGGCGCGCCGCAGCAGGAGTCCTGGGTCCGCGCGACCAACCTCGGCGAAGCGCTGAACCAGCTCGGTCGCGCCGACCTCGCCAAGGCCGGCACCTGGACTTCGCTCCCGCAGAACGGCGAGCTGCCCCTCGAAGGCGCCACCGTCGAGGTCAAGACCCTCAAGAACGTCACGGTCTACGACGGCGCGAACGAACCGCGCAAGGTCCAGACCAACTCCGTCACCACCAAGGAATTCCTCGGTGAGCTCCGGATGACCCTCGGCCCGGACGACGAGGCCGTCGGCGGTCTCGACGTCAAGCTGGTCGACGGCGCCGAGGTCCACATCAGCCGGACCGGCGTCACCATGGTCAAGCAGAACGAGGAAATCGCGCCGCCCGAGCAGAAGGTCGACGACCCGAACCTCGAAAAGGGCAAGACCAAGGTCGAGGACCCGGGCACCCCGGGTCAGAAGACCGTGACCTACAAGGTCACCAAGCGCAACGGCAAAGAGGTCGGCCGCGAGAAGGTCTCGGAAGAGGTCATCACCGAGGCCAAGCCCAAGATCGTCAAGGTCGGTACCAAGAAGCCCGCCGACCCGGTCATCGGGGACGCCGGCGCCTGGGACCGCATCGCGCAGTGCGAGTCGACCGGGAACTGGTCCGCCAACACCGGCAACGGCTACTACGGTGGCCTGCAGTTCAACAAGAGCACCTGGGACGCCTACGGCGGCGACCAGTACGCCGCGTACCCGCACCAGGCCAGCAAGGCCCAGCAGATCGCTGTCGCCGAGAAGGTCCGCGAGGACCGTGGCGGCTACGGCGCTTGGCCGCACTGTGGCAAGAAGGCCTGACGCCGGTCCGTTCTCCTTTCCTGAAGGTCATCGTGTGGGTTCGCCCGCAAGGTGGCCTTCAGGCCGTTAGGGGCTTGGGTGGCTGAGCCGGGTTCCCGGCTCTCGGTCTGGAGAATCTCGCCCACCAGCGCGCAGTCCGTATGTGGGCCACGTTCCTGGCCGGTTGTCGAAGCCCTCCACCGTCGCGGGGCGGGCTTTGAGGGCCCTGAGGTGGCGTCTGGACGGGCTGAGGGCGGTTTACAGGCTCCTTGGCTGTCTCGGCAGCCTGCGGCTGCTCGCTGACCCGTTCCGAGCTCTGCCGGGGCATAGGGATGCCCGGGTCGCTTTCCGCGAGCTCGACGATCTCCGCGAACGCGTCGCCGCGTCGCTCGGCCGGCGAACGGTCGTCGGCTTCCTTGTCGGGGGCCGGATAGGCCCGCGGCACCAGTAGCGCGCTCAGGCGGGCGCCCGTCTCGGCATCGAGGTCGCCGCGCATGTCCCAGCGGCCGGTTCGTTTCTGGCGCAACCAGAACTCGCTCCGCCGCCTTTGCGGAGCGGGGTCGTCTTGGGGTTTTCCATCCGGGTCGTGTTGTGCGAGCAGATCTGTGCCCGCGACCGTGACGTCGCGCGGTCTCGCGACGCCGGCGAGTTCGACCAAGCCCTTCTCGGCCTCGAGCCGTGCGCTCGCCGTGACGTGCTCGGGCAGCTTCTTCATGACCGTGACGATCCGGTCGATACTGGCCTCGGCCAACGCGCCGGTGGTGGCGGCGGTGCCGGTCAGGGGCGCGACGGGGTCGATCGACGTGCCGTCGCGCGCCCGTCTCGAATTGAGCGCCAGCGCTCTGCCGGTCACTCTTTGAGCCTCTGCCCGAGGCACCCGGGCCACATGTTCGTAGAAGACGGCGATCGAGTTGTATCCGTAGAGATCACGGACACCACGTGACTCGATCTCGGCCAGGATCTGGCCGACCTCGGCGACGAGACGTCGCCCTTCGCGTAGCCGACTCTGCAACTCGTCGAGAAGCAGTTCGGCGTCGCCTTCCGGCAGGTTGAGCGGGAAGGCCTTGGGAATGTTTGTGCTGGTCATCCCTCGATTGTCGAGGCAGATTCGAACGAATGCACGGTATCGATCGGGTGGATGATCATCACGCTCCGCCTGCGCCGACCTGCGCCGATCACCCTTGAGTGGGATAGGTGTCGCTTGGGAAAAGCCATCCGGATGGTGGGGTCGGATCAGGCCGGCCCCGTGCCTGAGCGATGCCTCCGGTCCCACTCCTCGCGGAGCACCCCGTAGACGACGGCGTCATGGACGCCGCCGGACCAGCGCCGGGCGCGCCGGAACCGGCCTTCTTCGACGAACCCGAGCCGCCGCCCGACGGCGATCATCCCCGGGTTCCCCGAGAACGTGGCGAAGTCCAGGCGGAGCGTGTCGGTGCGGGAGAACAAGTAGGTCGTCCACATGCGCAAGGCCTCGGTGCCGAACCCGCCGCCCCAAAACCGTTCGTCGTAGATGACCAGCCCCATCCGCCGCCAGTCGGTCTCCCTGCTTTCCCAATACCAGCTGACCCGACCGATCAATCTTCCGTCGCTCAGGTCGCATACGGCGAGGCTGGTGCGGGGATCGGGCGGCTCGGCCTTGGTCGCGGTGAGCTCGCGCGCCGTGGATTCGGCGGCGACCGTGGTCGGGGTGCCGAAATAGGGTCCGTTCGTTTCGTGCCAGGGCCGCGCGGGATCGAGCAGGTCGAGGAGCGGCCCGAGGTCGGAAGGGCGCCAGTCGCGCAGCCGGACTTTTTCACCATCGAGTACGACGTCGTCCACCGGCCAATCGTGGCTTACCGGGCCTGGTTACGATCGTCGGGTGACTGAACTGCTCGGTCCTGCGGAAATCAGGGCGCTGGCGGCCGAGCTGGACGTACGTCCGACCAAGAAGCTCGGCCAGAACTTCGTGCACGATCCCAACACGGTGCGCCGCATCGTCGACCTCTCGGGGATCGGCGAAGGGGACGTCGTCCTGGAGGTCGGGCCGGGCCTCGGCTCGCTGACACTCGGACTGCTCGCGACCGGCGCCGAGGTCGTCGCGGTCGAAATCGATCCCGTGCTGGCGGGACGGCTGCCGAGCACCGTGGCCGAGCGAGGCGGGGCCGAAAGGCTGACGGTCGTCGGCGCGGACGCGTTGCGGATCACCGCGGACGATCTGCCCGCACGGCCGACGGCGCTCGTCGCGAACCTGCCGTACAACGTCGCCGTTCCCGTCGTGCTCCACCTGCTCGCCGAACTGCCGTCGCTGACCAGTGGTCTCGTAATGGTCCAGACCGAGGTCGCGGACAGGATGGCGGCGGGTCCGGGAAGCCGGACTTACGGCGTGCCCAGCGTCAAGCTCGCCTGGTACGGGAAGACGCGCAAGGTCGCCGCGGTGCCCCGGGCGGTGTTCTGGCCTGTTCCGAACGTCGACTCCGCCTTGGTCGCCTTCGAACGGGGCGACGTGGTGTCGTCCGTGGAACGGGAGCGGCTGTTCGCGGTCGTCGACGCCGCCTTCTCGCAACGGCGGAAGACCTTGCGAGCCGCGTTGGCGTCGTGGGCCGGTTCCGCCGAACGCGCGGGGGAACTACTCGAAAAGGCGGGTATCGACCCGAAAACCCGCGGGGAGCAGCTGGACGTCCATCAGTTCGCCCGGATCGCCGCGGTTGCCGGCTGACCACCTGGCGCAGGTGTGACCGGGGCCGCGCGACTGCGTGGTTCCTCCTCTCGATCCGGCGCGGGCGAACCTTGTCTTAGCAGGCAGCACGCCTGCCGCAGGCCGGATACGCCTGCCGGCGTCCCATAATATGGGCAGCCAATCCTGTATGATGGACGCGACCAGACGTGTGATCTGCGCCTACGCGCTTGCTTTCATCCAGTGGGATCGGTTTTACTCAGTGAGCCATCCCGAGCGACTGAGAGACCTGGCTCGCCGAAGTCGCAGCAACCACCCTCCACAGGGCAGGTGCTACAGCCAGGACCGATGGAGGCTGTGCCTAATGAACAGGGTCACCCACCCGCTCCTGCTGACCAGGCGACGTGTCGTCGATGAAGGTCGCCGCACGGTAAGTGCGTGTCGACGCTCCACCGTTACTGCCTGAGTTCTTTCCCTTACCTCTGAATCCGTCCGTTTCCCGGACGGTCACTCGGTGACGGTTGGCGCGCTCGAAAGAAGCAGCGCCCCATTTGCATGGAGCCTTTCGTGATCACTGTCGAAAACCTGTCCAAGTCCTTTCCCCTCAACGGAAATCCCGTCGTCGCACTGCGCGATGTGAGCGTGGACATCCAAGCTGGCTCGCTGTTCGGAGTCGTCGGTCCGGCGGGCTCCGGCAAATCGACCCTCGCTCGTTGCATCGGTCTCCAGGAGCGTCCCGACCGCGGCGTCGTCCGTCTCGACGGCCTCAACACCGGGACCCTCGACGGACGTCGTCTCCGCGAGATCCGGCGCCAGGTCGGAGTCGTGAGCACCAAGCCGGAGTTGCTCGCCGAGCGCACCATCGCCGGCAACATCGCTTCGCCGCTCGAACAGCTCGGCCTCGACGGGCCGCAGCGCCGCAACCGGGTCGGCAACCTGCTCGACCTGGTCGGGCTCACCCCCCGTGCCGGACAGCGACCGGGCGACCTGTCCGAGGGCCAGCTGCGCCGGGTGGCCATCGCCAAGGCACTGGCCGCCGGACCGTCCGTGCTCCTGGCCGACGACCCGACGGCGGGAGTGCAGCCTGAGGAGTCCGGCGCGGTCCTGACCGTGCTCGACCGTGCGCGCGCCGAGCTCGGCGTCACCGTGCTGCTCACCACGCCCGACGCCGGTGTGGTCCGCCGTGTCTGCGACGACGTCGCGGTGCTGGAGGCCGGCGCGGTCATCGAACGCGGAACCGTGCTCGACCTGATCTCCGACCCGAACAGTCGGACCGCGCAAGCGCTGCTTCCCGCGATCGAAACCGGGCGGGCGCAGGCCTCGAAGTACGACCGCGCGGTGGACGTCGTGCTCGTCGGCTTCGCCTCGGTCGGTGCGCTGCTGCCGGAAGCCGCCGGTCGCTTCGACGTCGAGCTCGCCACCATCGGGGGCGGCCTGACCCGGATCGGAGACACTCCCGTCGGCCGGTTCCGTCTCGGGGTGCGCGGTGAGCGCGCGGACGCCGCGCTCGCCTGGATCGCCGAACGTGGCGGCCACGTGACCCACCCGGTCCGCGGACCGCAGGGTGTCGCCGCCTGATTTCTCCCCGAACGGGCCGCTCAGGACGAACTGCGTCCGGAGCGGCCCGTTCGCGTCTGCCCCGTCCGTTCTCTTTCTCCTGGTGGCAGCGCAAGTGGAGTGGCCACGTAGGCTTGAGGCGTGCTCGCCGTCGTACCGCCCCCAGTAACCGTCAGGGTTCCCGCCAAGGTCAACCTGCACCTGTCGGTCGGTGACGTACGCCCGGACGGTTACCACGAGCTGGTGACCGTGTTCCAGGCGCTTTCCCTGACCGACGAGGTGACCGTCGCGGTCACCGAAGACCCCGGCGTCGAGGTCTACGGCGAAGGTGAAGGTTCCGTGCCGACAGGAGCCAACAACCTCGCCTGGAAAGCGGCGCAGGCGCTGGCGGCCCATGTCGGCAAGGCGGACGGCGAGTCCAAGGTCAGAGTCGTGCTGCGCAAAGGCATCCCGGTCGCTGGCGGGATGGCCGGTGGTAGCGCCGACGCAGCCGCGACCTTGGTCGGGCTCGCGTCGCTTTGGAAGCTCGACATTTCCCGGGACGAACTGGCGGGTATCGCCGCGAAGCTCGGCAGCGATGTTCCTTTCGCGCTTTACGGTGGGACAGCGCTGGGCACCGGCCGAGGCGAGCAGCTGGTGCCCGTCTTGTCGAGGCACACCTTCCACTGGGTCTTGGCGTTCGACCAGCGTGGGCTTTCGACTCCGAGGGTGTTCGGCGAGCTGGACAAGTTGCGTGAAGAGGGCAGCCCTCCGCGGATCGGCTCGCACACCCCGGTGGTGGAGGCGCTGGCATCCGGCGACCCTCGGCAACTGGCGCTGCTTCTGGGCAATGACCTGCAGGCTGCCGCTGTCTCACTGCGGCCGGGGCTGCGCCGCACGTTGCGGGCGGGAGTCAACGCGGGTGCGCTCGCCGGCACCGTGTCCGGATCCGGGCCCACCTGCGCCTTCCTGTGCGCGGACGCCCAGTCGGCCGTCGAAGTCGCCGCGGAACTGTCCGGCGCGGGTGTCTGTCGCACGGTGCGTGTCGCGCACGGGCCGGTCCCCGGAGCCCGGCTGGTCGGCGGGGACGACGCGCCGCGGCCGTCGCCGCCTCGGGTGCACGCATAAGGGTGTCCGAAATGGACATCGACCAATTCGTTGTGGTGCGAGCTTTTTGGAAAGGATCGGCTGAGGCATGGCCAACTTGGTCAACCTGGAGTCGGTGAGCAAGTCCTTCGGGGTGCGCCCGCTGCTCGACGGTGTTTCGCTCGGTGTGGCGGAGGGGCAGCGTATCGGTGTCGTCGGTCTCAACGGGGGCGGGAAGACGACGCTGCTGGAGGTCCTCGCGGGGATCAGCGAGCCGGACACGGGACGTGTCAGTCAGGTCCGGGGCCTGCGGATGGCCGTGGTCACCCAGCGGACCGAACTTCCCGACGGCAGCACGGTCGGAGATGTCGTGCTGGAGCGCTACGGCGCCGAGCACGAATGGGCCGCTGACGCGCGCGTCCGGTCCATTATGGATGGTCTGGGCATAACTGCTCTCGGCATCGACAAGGAAACGGCGAACCTGTCCGGTGGCGAACGCCGCCGGGTGGCGCTGGCGGCCGCGCTCACCGGTGAACTGGACCTCGTGGTCCTCGACGAGCCGACCAACCATCTCGATGTCGAAGGTGTTCGCTGGCTCGCGGATCACCTGCTCAACCGCAAGATCGCGGTCGTGGTCGTCACGCACGACCGGTGGTTCCTCGACACGGTCGCGAGTCTGACCTGGGAGGTCACGAACGGTCGAGTCGAGCAGTACGAAGGTGGTTACGCGGACTGGATCTTCGCGCGCGCCGAGCGGGCGAGGCTGGCGGCGACGGCAGAGGAGAAGCGGCAGAACCTCGCTCGTAAAGAGCTCGCGTGGCTGCGCCGCGGTCCGCAGGCCAGGACCTCGAAGCCGCGCTACCGCGTCGAGGCGGCGGAGGCGCTGATCTCCGACGTGCCGGAACCGCGCGATTCGGTCGAGCTGCAGGCGTTCGCCCGCCGTCGGCTGGGTAAGACCGTGCTGGAGATCGAGGATGCGACGTTGACCGTCGGCGACCGCACCCTCCTCGATCACGTCACCTGGCGGATCGGGCCCGGGGATCGGATCGGCCTGGTCGGCGTGAACGGGTCGGGCAAGACGACGCTCCTCAAACTGCTCGGCGGTGACAGGGAGCCCGAGACGGGACGGCGCATCCAGGGCAAGACGGTCAGCCTCGCGCACCTCCGGCAGGAGCTCGACGACCTGCCGGGCGATCTGCGCGTGCTGCAGGCGATCGAAGAGGTGTCCGGACGGGTCGTGTTCGGCAAGCAGGAGCTCACCGCTTCCCAGCTGGCCGAAAAGCTGGGTTTCCCCGCCGCGAGGCAGTGGACGCCGGTCGAGGACCTTTCTGGTGGCGAACGCCGCCGCCTGCAACTGTGCCGGCTCCTCATGGCCGAGCCCAACGTGCTGCTGCTCGACGAACCGACCAACGATCTCGACATCGACACCTTGCAGCAGCTCGAAGATCTGCTGGATTCCTGGCCGGGCAGCCTCGTCGTCGTTTCGCACGACCGATACCTGGTGGAACGCGTCTGCGACACGATCGTGGCCCTGTTCGGGGACGGGCAAGTGACCCACCTGCCGGGCGGGATCGAGGAGTACCTGAACCGGCGCGCCAAGAGCCTCGAGAAAGCCGGCGGCGACCGGAAGGCGGGCAACGCGCAGTCCTCCGCGCCCAAGAAGAGCGCTGCGGAACAGCGGGCGGCCCAGAAAGAGCTGTCCCGTCTCGAGCGCAAGCTCGACCAGCTGCACACGAAGGAAGAGAAGCTGCACGCGGCGCTGCTCGCCGCGGCGACCGATCCGACGAAGCTCATCGAGCTGAACACCGAATTGAAAGCCGTCGAAACGGAGAAGGAGGAGGTCGAGGCCCAGTGGCTCGAGACCTCCGAAGCGATCGAATGAGTTCATGCGACGGCGAGCGGGCCTTTCAGCGCGGACAGTAGTGTGACGCGCATGAGTCGGTTCGTGGACACGCTCGTCGCCACCGCGGCGGGGCGAGGTCAGCAGCGGGGAATGGTCACCGGGGAGCCCAAGGAGCCGGTTCGGCGGACGTGGGCCGAGATTCACGAGCAGGCCAAGCGGGTCGCCGGGGGTCTGGTGGCGGCCGGGCTGAAGCCCGGCAAAGCGGTCGCGGTACTGGCGGCGGCGCCGTCGCTGATCGCGCCGACGGTTCAGGCGGTTTGGCTCGCCGGCGGCAGCGTGACGATGCTGCACCAGCCGACGCAGCGCACCGACCTCGCCGAATGGGCCGAGGACACCGTTCGCGTGCTGCGGATGATCGGGTCCGGCCTGGTTCTGCTCGGTGAGCCGTTCGATCAGCTGGCGCCGGTGCTCACGGAGCACGGCATCGCGTTCCAGGTCATCACCGAGCTGCTCGAGGCCGAACCGCTGGCGGAGCCCGTGCCGACGGCCGAGTCGGACACGGCGCTCCTCCAGCTGACCAGCGGATCGACGGCCGACCCGAAGGCCGTTCAGATCACCTACGGGAACCTGTATTCGAACGTCAAGGCGATGGTCGACCGGGCCGAGTTCGATTTCGACGTCGACGTGATGGTCTCGTGGCTGCCGACGTTCCACGACATGGGGATGGTCGGCTTCCTGACGGTGCCGATGACGTTCGGCGTCGAGCTCGTCAAGATCACGCCGCTCGAATTCCTGTCGGGACCGTTGATCTGGCCGCAGCTGATCAGCAAGTACAACGGCACGACCACGGCCGCGCCGAACTTCGCGTACGCGATCGTGGGCAGGCGGATGGCCCGTGTCGAGGACGACGACGCGTACGACCTCTCGAAGCTCCGGATCGCGCTCAACGGCGCCGAGCCGATCGACGAAACGGCCGTGCAGACGTTCGTCGAGGCTGGAGCGCGCTTCAAGATGCCCGCCGAATGCGTTTTCCCGGCGTACGGCATGGCGGAGGCGACTCTCGCGGTTTCGTTCGCGCCGTTGTTCACCGGCTTGACGCTGGACGTGGTCGAGGCCGACGCACTCGAGGCGGACAACCGCGCGGTGCCGGTCCCCGAGGGCGACCCGCGGCGCGGGACCGACGAGGTCCGTTCCTTCGCGGTGCTCGGTCCTCCGCTCGACGGGCTCGAAGCCGAGATCGTCGACGACAAGGGAACCGTGCTCGGGGAACGCGAGGTCGGCGAGATCCGCCTGCGCGGCGAGGCCGTGACTCCGGGGTACCTGACCATGGAGGGGCCGCTCGCGACGCAGGACGAGGACGGCTGGCTGCTCACCGGCGACCTCGGCTACCTGGTCGACGGCATGATCGTGATCTGCGGCCGCCGCAAGGACGTCATCATCATGGGCGGCCGGAACCTGTACCCGACCGACATCGAACGCGCGGCGACCTCGGTCGAGGGGGTCCGGGCGGGGAACGCCGTCGCCGTGCGGCTCGACGCCGGCAGCCGACGGGAACGGTTCGCCGTCGTGGTCGAATCCAAACTCGCCGGAGACCCGGAAACGGAGAAGGCGCTGGCGAAGGAGGTCGCGGCCAAGGTGCGCGGCGCCGTCGACATGCGGCCCTTCGCGGTCGTCGTGCTCCCGGCGGGGAGCCTCCCCAAGACGCCCTCGGGCAAGGTGAAGCGGGCCGCGACCGCCGTTCAGTTCGCGGACAAGATCGCCAAGAACGCGGCGGCGAGCTGACACGAAAGGGCCGGGTCCGCGAACATCGCGGACCCGGCCCTTTCGCTGCACCTCCCGGTGGTCAGCGGCGTCGCCAGGGTGGCTTGCGGGTGTGGGTGTGCTCCAAGGCGGGCGCAATGTAGTAGCCGGCGGATTGCGACAGCCCGGCCAGCGTTCCTTCGACGTCTCGCAGGAACGCGTCGACCGCTGCCTGGTCATAGCCTCGTTTCGACAGCGGCGCTTTGGCGAACGCGACGTTGTGGACGTCCGAAACCGTCAGGTCGTCATCGCCGTCGAGGGTCGCCGCGACCCGTTCGAGGAAGGCGTCGACCGCGGGTTCGTGGTAGCCGCGGGCGCCGATCGGCGCCCGGTCGAACTGCCGGGTTCTGGCCTCGAAGGCGGTGACGGGCACTAGCGCTCCCGCAGGAACTCGACGGGACCGCGGTCCGGGACGGCGCGTTCGGCGGTCGCTTCGTCCTCTTCGCGGGCACCGGGCACGCCGAGCGCGTGCTGGCCGGTCCGGTGGGCGAGCTGCACTTCGACCTTGTCGAGGAAATCGTCGACTTCGCGTTCGTCGTAGCCGCGCTTACCGATCAACGGCCGCGAGAACATGACGTGGTGGACCTCCGCGGCCGTCAGGTCGTCCCGGTCCGAGATCGTGTCGGCGATCCGTTCCAGGAACGCGTCGACCTCGTGTTTGGCGTATCCGCGTCGCCCGATCGGGGCGTTCGGGAAAGTGGCGCCGGTGATGTCTTCGGCCGTAAACGACATGAAACTCTCTCCGGTTTCGGTGGGGAATGCGATCTCCGCATTCCGTCCTAACGGGTTTGAGAGTTCCCCGGAAGAGCCCGCGCTATTCCACGACTCGATCAGGGGCGTGGTGAAACGCCTTCGAGTGACGAGATGTAACGCACCGCCATGTGAGCGGGTTCACCCAGCGTGGAAGGTGTTCTGGGCCGCGGCGAGCCCGGTGCTGATAAGCGCTTCAACGGCGTCGGCGCAACGATCGATCTCGAAAGCGAGCTCTTTCCGTTCGACCGTCGAGAAGTCTTTCAGCACGAAATCCGCCGGATCCTGCCGTCCCGGAGGGCGGCCGACGCCGAAGCGGACACGGTAGTAGTCCTTCGTGCCCAGCGATTTGGTGATCGAGCGGAGACCGTTGTGGCCGTTGTCGCCGCCGCCGAGTTTCATCTTGATCGCGCCGAAGTCGACGTCCAGCTCGTCGTGGATGACCACGACACCGGCCGGGGGGATCTTGTAGAACCGGGCCGCGCCCACCACGGGGCCGCCCGAGAGGTTCATGTACGAACGCGGCTTGGCCAGGACCACCCGCCTGCCCGCCAGCCTGCCTTCGAGGATTTCGGCGCCGCTCTTGTGGGCCTTGAACTTGCCGCCGACGCGGCCGGCGAGTTCGTCGAGCACCATGAAGCCGACGTTGTGCCTGTTGCCCGCGTATTGGGGGCCGGGATTGCCGAGGCCGGCGAGCAGGATCTGCTCGCCGGCCCCGGGAAGTACTGCTTCGGTCACATCGGTGACTTTATTCGGCGTCCTCGGCGGGGGCTTCCGCAGCCTCGGCCTCTTCGCCCTCGAGCGCGGACTCGGACGGCGCCTCGTTGACGGCGACGACCAGGGCCTCGGGGTCGGTGACCAGGGTGGCGCCCTTCGGCAGGGTGACCTGCGAGGCGAGGATCTGGGTGCCGGCTTCGACGCCCTCGACCGAGAGCTCGACCTGCTCGGGGATGTGCAGCGCCTCGACCTCGATCTGGAGGGTGTCGAGGTCGGTGGTGACCAGGGTGCCCGGGCCCGCGGTGCCGGTGACGACGACGGGGATGTCGACGGTGACCTTCTCGCCGCGGCGGACGACCAGCAGGTCGACGTGCTCGATGTAGTTCTTCAGCGGGTGGACGACGATGGTCTTCGTCAGCGCCAGCTCGCTCTTGCCTTCGAGCTCGAGGGTGATGACGGCGTTGCTGCCGTTCTCACGCACGACGCGGGCGAACTCGAGGGCGGGGAGGGCGTAGTGGCGCGGGTCCGAGCCGTGCCCGTA
The DNA here is from genome assembly GCF_014873915.1 of Amycolatopsis roodepoortensis. GTDB lineage: Bacteria > Actinomycetota > Actinomycetes > Mycobacteriales > Pseudonocardiaceae > Amycolatopsis > Amycolatopsis roodepoortensis. The sequence continues at coordinate 1,132,555 of NZ_JADBEJ010000004.1, read as the reverse complement.
CAGCACCGCGGGGATCTTGCCGGCACGACGCGTGCGACGCGCGGCACCCTTGCCGAATTCGGTGCGGGGCTCGACGGACAGGGTTACCTCGGACACGGTGTAGCACTCCTTCAATTCACCAACATGTTCAGCGAAAGCATGCTGAGGTGGGGATGGTTCGGGGCGGTTCTGGTGTTCGGCGGCGAATTCCACAGGCGTGCTCGACCGCGTGTGGCCACTCAAGCCGCCGCGTCGATCACGTCGGGCACCAGGTGCTCACGGAACCCGCCTCGCCGAGACCGGGAAAGTGTAGACCAAGCGGCCGTGCGGGGTTCCCGCCGGGTGGCTCGTACAGGTGACAAGTCGGTGACAGCTGCTTCGCGAACCCGCGGATGCGGTGGTGCGCGACCCCTTTTCTAAGGTGTGATCTGCTCGCACGCGAGACAAAGGGGACGGGATGCCGGCACGACGGTCGAAGATCGGCGCGATCGCCGCCCTGTGCTGTCTCGTGGCCGGTTGTGACGTCGCGATCGACGGGGCGGCCGGGATCCCGGCCGCCGAACAGCAGCGAGTGGATCGGCGCGCGGAGCAACGCGGCGCTGTCGAGAGCGCGCTGAAGGCGCTGGAGCAGGCGCCGGCCGTCGTATACAAGGCGACGATCAAGGACGCGTCGGGTCAGCCCGCGGAACTGCAGTTCCGGATCACCCGGAACGGGAGCGCGCTCGGTGCGCTGCCGGTCGACGGCCAGACCATCCAGGTCCTCTCCGCCGACAAGCAGCTGTACCTCTCGGCGACGCCGGAATACTGGAAGGCGCACGGGCTCGGCGACAGCGCCCAGTACGGCACCAGCTGGGTCCGTACGGACAGTTCGGATCTGCCGGTGAACGCCGTCGAGGTGCTCAGCCCGCGCAAGGCCGCGTCGACGCTGAGGACCGCGGTGTCCGAGATGAACCCGTTGACCGATCCGGTCCGTTCGAAGTTGCCCGACGGGACCGAGGTCTACGACGTCGGGAGCGGGCTCGGGACACTGCGGGTGACCACCGCGGCGCCGCACCGTGTCGTCAGTTTCGCGCCCTCCCTCGTCGCCGCGGCGGGCGGCAAGACGCTCGGCGCCGAGATGCGGGTCGAGCCGCTCGCCGGCGAAGCGCTCAAGAAGCTCCAGACCGATCTGGACGGCGCGATCGGCGGGCTCGGCCAGCCGTTCGACGCGCTCACCCAGGTCAGGGTCAGTGTCGTCAACGACAAGCTGGACTGTACGGATTTCGTCGGGACCTGCCGGGCGACCATCGACGTCGCCAATTCGGTCATCGGCGGCGCGAGCGGGACGCCCGTGCGCCTGACGCTGACCGTCGACTTCACCGCGCAGTCGCTCGGCGCGCAGAGTTGCTCGGCCAACGCCGACGCGGCCCCGGACACCACGACAAGCATGTCGTGCGAGGTCAAGTTCAAACTGCCGAATCGGAACGCCAGCTATCAGGTGCAGGCGAAGCCGTCGGCCAAAGGCGAAGTCCGGGCTCCGGTCGACGTCGCCGGTGTTCGCGAAAAGCTCAAGTCCGAGTTCGCCACGCTGGGCGGCTGACCTGCACGCTCACCCCGGGGTGCGTTGCATACGTTGAAGTAGCCGATCTTGCGTTCTTAGCATCGGCGTGGTCGCCGATGAAAAGGGAGAAACGCGATGGCGAAGTTGGTTGTTTTCGGAGGAACCGGATACGCGGGCGGGAAGATCGCCGCCGAGGCGCGCGGCCGCGGTCACGACGTCTTGGTGGTGTCCAGGAACGCCGAAGGTGAGGGCACCAGGGCGGGCTCGCTCTACGACGAGGCCTTCTTGGCTGAGGTCGCCAAGGGTGCCGATGTCCTGGTCATCGCGGTCCACGGGCAGAGTGGCCTGCTCGACGCGGTGCCCTCGATCGCGCAGGTCGCGAAGGACAACGGCGCCCGGATCGGCGTTGTCGGCGGGGCGGGCAGCCTGAACGTGGCCGAGGGTGGGCCGCGGCTGATCGACACCCCCGAGTTCCCGGACGAGTACAAGGGTGAAGCGGGTGCGCACGCCGAAGTGCTCGAAGCGTTCCGGAAGCTTCTCGAGGACGTCGACTGGTTCTACCTCAGCCCGGCCGCCGAGTTCGGCGCGTGGGCCGAGGGCGAGCGGACCGGCGAGTTCCGGCTCGGCGGCGACGTGCTCCTGACCGACGAGAACGGCGGCTCGAAGATCAGCGGCGCCGATTACGCGATCGCGTTCGTCGACGAGATCGACAAGCCTCAGCGCCGCCGTCAGCGTTTCTGCGTGGCCTACTGACCGGACAGTTCCCGCACGACCGGCGCGAACGCTTCCAGCATCGGTTCGAACACCGTGATGTAGGAGAAGCCATATCGTTCGCGACGCTCCTGGAGCTGCCGGACCATCTCTTCGGTGGTTCCGAACAGCAATTGGGGCGTTTCGAGCAGGGTGTCGACGTCGAGGCTGTCCTGGTCCTTGAGTTCCTCACGCCAGGACTCGGCGGCCGCGCGCCGGTCGTCCGTGACGACGACCCGCTGGACGAGCATGTTCAGTTCGGGATCGCGGCCGTTCGCGTGTGAGCGGAAGAAGGCGACGCGTTCGTCCATGCGCTCGGCGTCGTCGAGCCTGAACGTGCCCGGCGGTTTCCCCGGTGCTTGACGAAGGCCCGCGAAGCCGGCGATGTCGGCTTCGCGGGCGGCGAGTGACAGCACGCCGTCGCTGTTGCCCGCGAGGAGCAGCGGCGGGGGAGTGATTCCTTCGCCGGCGAAGTGTTCACGCAGGTGGTCAAGGCTCTTGGCGAGGTAGTCGATACGTTCCTTGGCCGGGGTCCACGGCAGGCCGGCCTCGTCGAATTCCGATTTCATGTGGCCGGAGCCGAGTCCGAGGTCCAGCCGGTCGCCTGTCATCTTCACCGTCGTGACGACTTCGCGGGCGAAGAGCGCGGCGTTGTAGAAGGCCATGTTGGAGACGAGAGTGCCGACGCGGGGCCGCTCGGTGACAGCGGCGGCCATGGTCAGCGCCGGGAAAGGCGCGTTCCGTCCCGGGCCGAGATGGTCGGGCACGGAGATGACGTCGAATCCGAGGGCCTCGACGCGGCGGCACTTCGCGACCCAGTCTTCACGGTTCTCGGCGCCCCACAGGTTCACGCCGAATTTGAATTTCCCCATGACGGAAACCTAGCCACGCGGGGAGGCCGGGCGCGCGCCGTTTCGCGATGAGCCGAAAACGAAGCAAGGGACCTTTGCTCTCACTCTCCGGAAGAGAGCGGGAGTAAAGGTCCCTTGCTTCGCTGGGATCAGGCGTTGCCGTCGAAGAGGGACGTGACCGACCCGTCCTCGAAGACCTGCTGGATCGCCTGCGCCAGCAGCGGCGCGATGGACAGCACGGTCAGCCCCGGGAATCGCTTCTCCGCCGGGATCGGCAGCGTGTTGGTGACGATGACCTCGCGCGCCTTGCAGTTCGACAGCCGCTCGGTGGCGGGATCGGACAGGATGCCGTGGGTCGAGGCGATGACGACGTCGGACGCGCCTTCGTCGAGCAGGGCCTCGGTGGCCTTCACGATCGTGCCGCCGGTGTCGATCATGTCGTCGATCAGCACGCACAGCTGACCGCGGACCTTGCCGACGACGCGGTTGGCGACGGCCTGGTTCGGCTTGTCGGGGTCGCGGGTCTTGTGGATGAAGGCGATCGGCCGGTCACCCAGCTGCGCCGCCCACTTCTCGGCGAGCCGTACGCGGCCGGAGTCCGGCGAGACGACGGTGATGTTCTCGTCCCGGTAGGTCTTGTTGATGTGCGCGGCCAGCACGTTCTGCGCGAGCAGGTGGTCGACGGGGCCGTCGAAGAAGCCCTGGATCTGCGCGGTGTGCAGGTCGACCGTCATGATCCGGTCGGCGCCCGCGGTCTTGAACAGGTCCGCGATCAGGCGCGCGGAGATCGGCTCGCGGCCCTTGTGCTTCTTGTCCTGCCGCGCGTACGGGTAGAACGGCATGATCACGGTGATCCGCTTGGCGCTCGCCCGCTTGAGGGCGTCCACCATGATCAGCTGCTCCATCACCCATTCGTTGATGGGCGCGGGGTGGCTCTGGATCACGAACGCGTCGGTCCCGCGCACCGATTCGTTGAACCGGACGAAGATCTCCCCGTTGGCGAAATTGTGCGCGGTCTGCGGTACGACCGACACGTTGAGGTGCTTGGCCACCTCTTCCGCGAGTTCCGGGTGGGCGCGCCCGGAGAAGAGCATCAGGTTCTTCTTCGGTGTTCCGGACTTCGAGCTCATGCTGGCGACTCCCCGTCGTTTCCCTTGTTCGAATCGGACACGGCGGTGGTGTCCTGCTTCGCGGCGGAAGCTGCTTCCGCCGCGGGTGTGCCCGGCCTGCGCCGGGACACCCAGTCTTCGATGTTGCGCTGCGGCCCGGTGGACACGGCGAGCGCGCCCGGGGGCACGTCTTGCCTGATCACGGTGCCTGCCCCACTGTAGGCACCGTCGCCGATGGTCACCGGGGCGACGAACGTGTTGTCCGCGCCGAGCCGCACATGGGAGCCGATCGTGGTGTGGTGCTTGTTCACGCCGTCGTAGTTGACGAAGACGCTGGAGCAGCCGATGTTGCTGTTCTCGCCGATGGTCGCGTCGCCGACGTAGGTCAGGTGCGGGACCTTCGTGCCGGCGCCGATGTCGGCGTTCTTCGTCTCGACGAAAGCGCCGAGTTTGCCCTTGGTCCCCAGTTTGGAACCGGGACGCAGGTAGGTGAACGGGCCGACCTTCACGCCGTCGCCCAGTTCCGAATCGGAACCGTGGGTCCGCACCACCGACGCGCCAGCGCCGACGGAGACGTTCTCCAACGTGCTGTCCGGGCCGATCTGCGCGCCCTCGCCGACCGACGTCGAACCCTTCAGCTGCACGCCGGGCTCGATGACGACGTCGCGCGACAGGATCACGCCCGCGTCGATCCAGGTGCTCGCGGGGTCGACGACGGTGACGCCGGCCCGCTGCCAGCCGCGGACGATCCGGCGGTTCAGCTCGGCGCCGAGGACGGAGAGCTGGACGCGGTCGTTGACGCCTTCGGTCACCCACGGGTCGTCGATGACCAGCGCGCCGACGCCCTTGCCGTCGCCGCGGGCGATGCCGAGGACGTCGGTGAGGTAGAGCTCGCCCTGCGCGTTGTCCGTCGAAAGCCGCGAGAGCCCGTCGACGAGGACGGGAGCGTCGAAGGCGTAGACGCCGGAGTTGATTTCGGCGATTTCGTGCTGTTCGGGGGTGGCGTCCTTCTGCTCGACGATCGAGGTGACGACGCCGTTCTCGTCGCGGATGATCCGGCCGTATCCGGTCGGGTTCTCGACGACGGCGGTCAGCACGGTGACCGCGTTACCGGTGGAGGTGTGCTCGGCGACCAGGGAAGCGAGCGTTTCGGTGTCGAGCAGCGGGACGTCGCCGTAGCTGACGACGACGGTGCCGGTCAGCCCGCCGGGCAGCGCGGAGAGCGCGCACGAGACGGCGTGCCCGGTGCCCTTCTGTTCTTCCTGGACGGCCGTGACGACCTGGCGGCCGAGAGCCTCGCCGACCTTTTCCAGCCGGGCGCCGACCGAGTCGCGACCGTGGCCGACGACCACGACCAGGTGCTCGGGGTTCAGTCCCGCGGCGGCCCGCACCGCGTGCTCGACCAACGGACGGCCGGCGATCGGGTGCAGCACCTTCGGGGTGGACGAACGCATGCGGGTGCCCTCACCCGCGGCGAGGATCAACGTGCTCAGCGGGCCGGTCACGGCTCTCCCAACATTTCACCAACGGTGGTTGTCGGGCATTGATCCTACGTGGGCTGCTCGGCGTCCCACGCGGGGTCGGTCGGAGCATCCTCACCGGGCCATCCGGTCGCCGGGTCGATGGCCATCGAGTTCACCGACGAAACCTGGTTCCCGCCGCCGCGTTTCGCCTGGTACATGGCCGCGTCGGCGCGGGCGAGGACCTGCTCGGCCCGCTCCTGCGGGCGGAGCGAGACGAGGCCGACGGAGAGGGTGACGCCGTGCGAAAGATGGTGCGGCAGAGATGCGACGGCATTCACAGAACGACCCAGCGCCTGCTTCGCCGCGGACGCCGGAGCCCCAGGTAGAAGCACGATGAACTCGTCTCCGCCGTATCGGGCGACCACGTCGTCGCCGCGCAGGGCGTCGCGCAGCGTGCTCGCGATGACACGGAGAACGTTGTCGCCCTCGGCATGCGACTGCTTGTCGTTGACGTCCTTGAAACCGTCGAGGTCGACCAGGGCCACCGCGAGGGGCTGGGCGTCGGCGGACGACGCCAGCGAACGCAGCTTTTCGTCGAGCGCGCGCCGGTTCGGCAGCCCGGTGAGCGGGTCCTGGAGGGCCTGCTGGGTGATCGCGCCGTGCTCGGCGGACAGGCGTTCGTGCTCCCGGCGCGCGTTGAGCGTGGCGATCTGCGATTCCCGCAGCGACCACATCTCCGTTTCCAGGATGGTCGCGTAGTCGATCAGTGACTGGCTCGCCCCGGACGCGTAGTCCGGGGTGGTGTCGAGCCTGGCGAGCTCGCGGGCGAGGTTCAGCCGCATCGACGGCAGTGAGCCGTCCTCGTTGTCCTCGCGGACCTCTTTGAGTACCTGCAGGGCGTCCTCGCGGCGGCCGTCGTTGTCCAGGCAGCGGGCCAGCGCGATGGCGATGATCTCGCGTTCGTGCGGGAACACCAGTTCCGGATGCAGCAGCGAGTTCAGTCGTTCGATATGCGACGAATCGGGCGACGCCAGCGCGGCGGCCGCGGCGAGCACGCCGACCTGGTCGATCGCGGGCACCCCCGCCTTGCGCGGGAAGAGCGACTCGGTGAACGGGCCTTCGGCGGCCTGGGCCATCGACGCCGCGGTGCGGAACTTGTCCGCGCCCTCGTCGTAGCGCTCGATGCGTTCGAGCCGGAGACCCCAGCCCAGCAGCATCTTGACCCGGTTGATCAGCTGGAGCGCGATCTCGTGCGGGCTCGCGCTGTCGCGGATCGCCTGCGCGGCGCGGGCGATGGCCTCCTCGGCCGCCTCGTAGACGCCCAGCTGGTTCAGCACCAGCCAGCAGTCGACCAGGGTCGTGGACAGCATCCGGTCCCAGTTGCGCCTGCCGACCTGGCGGTCCGGGACCGCGGAATCGTCGAGGATGGCCAGCGCCCTGGCGATCTCGGTGAGGGCGGCGTCCTCCTGTTTGGCGATCACCAGCCGACGGCCGCGCATGGCGTGCGCGTCGGCCCGCATCAGCGCGAGACCGTGCCGCCTGGTGTGCGCGAGCATCTCGTCGAGCCGGGGTTCGGCTTCGGCGGCGAGGCCGCGGGTGACCAGCCGTGCCATCGCCGAGTAGCGCAGCAGCTGGGCGACCAGCAAGGGTTCGCCGCGGCGCTGTGTCTCGTCTAGGAGTTCGTCGAGGCTGGTGACGATGTCCAGCTGCTCGGCGAAGCCGACCCGCTGGATGGCCGCCCCGAGTTCGCGCGCGCGACCGTAAAGCCAGGCGTCGGACATCTCCGCAAGCGCCGGCCGCCTGCCACTGGTCGTCGCGTCCTCGGTCAGCCGCACACACCCCCACCGTTGAAAACGCCGCTGGTCATCTGTTCGTCTGCTCCGCCGCCAGGATTCGAACCTGAACTGTCAGAACCAAAATCTGAAGTGCTGCCGATTACACTACGGCGGATCGATCCTGGTCAGGATAGCCATGCCGGGGACCTCCGCGTGCGCCCGGGGGTTGCCTCACCTTCGCGGGCACTCCACAGCGGGCGAAACCTCCTGTACCGTAACTTACGGCATCGTAGGTAAGGTCACCCTTAGGGATACCCTCAAGGGCTGCTCGTAGAAAAGAAGTGACTGCATGACGGCTACCCTGGACCGTTCCCAGAAGCCCGCGAAGGGCCCCAAACCGGTCACCGAAGGACAGCGGTCGAGCGCTGTGCAGCTTTCGGTCTACCTGGGGGTCATCTTCCCGCTCGCCGCGTTGCTCGCGGCCGTCCCGTTCGCCTGGGGCTGGGGACTGACCTGGGTCGACGTCGGCCTGTTCGTGGTCTTCTACGCGATCAGCGGGCTCGGTATCACCGTTTCGTACCACCGCTACTTCACGCACGGCTCGTTCAAGGCCAAGCCGTGGCTGCGCGTCGCGATGGCGATCGCCGGCAGCATGGCCGTCCAGGGCCCCGTGATCACCTGGGTCGCCGACCACCGGCGCCACCACGCCTTCTCCGACCGCGACGGCGACCCGCATTCGCCGTGGCTTTTCGGCACTTCGCCGGTCGCCATCGCCAAGGGGTTCTGGCACGCGCACATGGGCTGGCTGTTCGACCGTGACCAGACCAACGCGGAGCGGTTCGCGCCGGACCTGGTGAAGGACCCGGCCATCAAGAAGGTCGACGAGCTGTTCTGGCTGTGGAGCCTGCTCACCCTGGTGCTGCCCGCGATCCTGGGCGGACTGATCACCTGGTCGTTCTGGGGCGCGGTGACCGCGTTCTTCTGGGCCGGGCTGGTGCGCGTCTGCGTGCTGCACCACGTGACCTGGTCGGTCAACTCGGTCTGCCACATGATCGGCGAGCGCCCGTTCGCGGCCCGCGACAAGTCGGCCAACTTCTGGCCGCTGGCGATCTTCTCCTTCGGCGAGTCTTGGCACAACCTGCACCACGCCGACCCCACCTCGGCGCGGCACGGTGTGCAGCGCGGTCAGATCGACATTTCCGCGCGGCTGATCTGGATCTTCGAGAAGTTCGGCTGGGCCCACGACGTGCGCTGGCCGACCCCGCAGCGCCTCGCGCGTATCGCCACTGAAAGCAAATAGCGAGGTCGCGTTAGTCTTCTGCGATGGCGGGGAGAAGGCGGACCAAACGTGAAGCGGTCACCGGGGCGCGTCCTGTCGCCCCGGTGGCCCGGGTGCGGATGACGGGGACCGAGCGCAGGCAGCAGCTGCTCAACGTCGCCAGAGCCCTGTTCGCGGAAAAGGGTTTCGAAGGCACGTCCATCGAGGAGATCGCGCATCGCGCGAACGTCTCCAAACCGGTGGTGTACGAGCATTTCGGCGGCAAGGAAGGCATCTACGCCGTCGTCGTCGACCGCGAGACCCAGCTGCTGCTGGACCGGATGGTCTCCACCCTCCATGGTGGACACCCGAGGGTGATGCTGGAGCAGGCGGCGATCGCGTTGCTCTCCTACGTCGAAGACTCGCACGACGGCTTCCGCATCCTGGTGCGGGATTCGCCGGTCGCGAGTTCGACGGGCACGTTCTCGACGGTGCTGAACGACATCGCCAGCCAGGTCGAGCACATCCTCGCGCAGCAGTTCGCCGCGCGCGGCTACGACGAGAAGCTGGCCGCGCTGTACGCGCAGGCGCTGGTCGGGATGGTCGCGCTCACCGGGCAGTGGTGGCTCGACGCCCGGAAGCCGAAGCGCGGCGAGGTCGCCGCGCATCTGGTGAACCTCGCCTGGAACGGTCTGTCCAATTTGGAGCACAAGCCCAAGTTGCGGCTGTACTAGGTCAGCGCAGGAGGCCGGTCTCCCGAAGGTGGTCGAAGATGATCTTGTCGACCGCGGACACCCGGTCCCTGTCCTCGTAGCCCAGCCACGCGACCTCGTCGATTTCACTGCTGGCCGTGAGTGTTCCGCCGAATTCGGCCGTGTAGCAGGTCATCCGGACGAGGAGTCCCGTCGCGTGGCCGTCGGCCTGCGCTTCGAAGACCCCGGCGGGCTCGATGCTCGCCGGATCGATTTCGACGGTCAGTTCCTCACGGATTTCGCGGATCAGGGTCTCCGCGTCGGTTTCGCCGGATTCGCGTTTGCCGCCGGGCAAATAGAACACGGACTTGCCGCGTGAGCGCGTGCTCAGGATCCGGCCGTCCCGCAGGTGCAGCCAAGCGATCTTGTCGATCATGGTCCAGCCCAGCGCCGCGGCGGTCTCGGCGGTCGTGAGCACTTCGCCCAGCCGCGGGAACACCTTCGTGACCGCCGATTCGTGGGAGATCGCCGCGATCCCCGCCATCGCGTCCGAAACGGCGATGGTCTCGTAGTCGTGGTCGATCGCGGCCCGCAGCGTCGATTCGACGCCGTATTCCGTGGCGATCCCGGCGAGCACCAGTGTCTTCACGCCGAGTCCGCGCAGGAGTTCGTCGAGTCCGGTGCGGTAGAAGGCGCCGATCGTGTTCTTGGTGATCAGGTGCTCGCCGTCGCGAGGCGTCAGTTCAGCGACCAGTTCGCTGCCGGGCGGTTGCTCCTCGACGCCCGGCCGGTGCGCGCGCACGTGGACGATCGTTGAGCCGGCCGCGCTGAAGGCCTCGCGCAGCAAGACCGCGTTCGCCACGACCTCGGTTCCTTCGATCGGAACGGTCTCCAGCGCGACGATGCGGGTCTGGAGGTCGATCAGGACGAGCGCCGTCGTCGCCGGGTCGATCTTCGTCATGCGGGGAAGCCTAGTGTCCCTATCCTGGAAGTATGGGGAAGAACAGGGAAGTAGTGATCACCGGCGGCGGAACCGGGATCGGGTACGCGGTCGCGGCGGCGTTCGCCGCGCGGGGTGACCGGGTGACGATCACCGGCCGTCGCGAACAGGTCCTCACCGAGGCCGCCGCGCTGCTCGGCGCGAATCCGGTCCCGTTCGACGCGGCCGATCCGGACGCGGTGGAACGGGCGCTGGCCGACTTGCCGGATCGGGTCGACGTCCTGGTCAACAACGCGGGCGGGAACACCGATTTCCGCAACGGGCAGGCCGAAGACCTGAAGTCGTTCGCCGCGAACTGGCAGGCCAACCTCGACGCGAACGTGTTCAGCGCCGTGCTGGTCACCCGTGCCTTGCGGGAAAGGTTCGCCGACGGCGCGCGGATCGTCACCATCGGCTCCATCGCCGCGCGGACGGGAGCGGGTTCCTACGGTGCGGCCAAGGCCGCGCTGGAGGCGTGGAACGTCGACGTGGCAAGGGAATTCGGGCCGCGCGGGATCACCGCGAACATCGTCGCGCCCGGACTGGTCGGGGACACCGAGTTCTTCCAGGGCAAACTTTCCGACGAACGCCGGAAGTGGCTGATCGGCAACACGCTGACCAAACGCGCCGGCGAACCCGCGGACGTCGCCGAAGTGGTGGCCTTCCTGGCGAGCCCGGAGGCCCGGCACGTCACCGGCCAGATCGTCCACGTCAACGGCGGCGCGCACCTCGGCCATTAGGCGCCGGGGGTGACCTTCAGCAGCTTGTCGTCCTCGCCTTCCGAAGTCGTGATGTAGAGCGAGCCGTCGGGCGCGCTCCGGACGGCGCGAAGCCTGCCGAACTTGTCGTCGAACTCGGGCGGCAGGGTCACTTCGGTGACCTTGCCCGCGTCGTCGAGGCGGAACAGCAGGAGTTTCTGGCCTTTCAGCGCGGTCACGGCCAGCGAGCCTTCGAGCGCGCCCCACTGAGATCCGGTGAGGAACTCCGCGCCGCAGATGGCCTCGGTGATCTCACCGGTCGTCCACAAAGGACTGACAGCGTCCGGGAAGCGCTGCTTGTCGGTCATCGGGACGCTTTCGTCGTAGCTGGTCTCGGTGCCGCCCTTGGACGGGTCCCAGCCGTAGTTCTTGCCCGCGGTCTCCTGGTTGACCTCGTCGTCGATCGTCGGCCCGTGCTCGGCGGTGAACACCTGCCCCGTGCCAGGGCGGACCGTGACGCCCTGGACGTTGCGGTGCCCGTAGGTGAACACGCGCTGTTCGTTCGGATTCGCCGACGAGATGAACGGGTTGTCCGGCAACGCGTTCCCGGTCTTCGCGTCGATGCGCAGCACCTTGCCGCCGAGACTCGTCCGGTCCTGCGGATGCTGCGGGCGGGCGGTGTCGCCGGTGCCGACGAGCAGCGCGCCGTCCGCGCCGAACGCGGGACGGCAGCCGGAATGCCTGCCGCTGGGGTTCACCGGCAGCCCGGTGAGGAGGTCCTTGACCTTCGTGGCGCTCGCGCCGTCGTCCGACAGCCGCCAGGTGACCAGCCGGATGTCGACGGCGGTGTCGCCCTCCTTGTGGGTCTGGCAGGTGATGAACTCGCGTGATGTCGCGAAGTCCTTGCTGATCACCATCCCCATCAGGCCGCCTTCGCCGCGGACGTGGACGTCGGAGAAGTCGGCGGCGACGTCGCGTTTCGCGCCGCCCTCGATCAGGGCCAGCTTCCCGGGGCGCTGGGTGACGAGGATCTTCCCGTCCGGGAGGAAACCGACGTCCCAGCCGTGTTCGAGCCCGGCCGCCACCTGCTCGACCTTCAACGCCGCCGCGGCCGGCTTCGAAGTGACCGGTGGCGCGCTCTGCACCGACTCGCTCGAAGCCCCGGAACAGGCCGTGACCAGCAAGGACAGTGAAGCGAACGCGACGACGGCGGAGGTGCGCATGTCTTCAGCATGCCACCGCGCTCAACCGCCCGCGCGAACCAAACCGCTTTCGTAGGCGAACACGACCGCGTGCACCCGGTCGCGAAGTGAGAGCTTCGCGAGGATCCGGCCGACGTGGGTTTTCACCGTCGTTTCGCCGATATAGAGCTTCGCGGCGATCTCGCTGTTCGCGAGGCCGCGCGCGATGAGCGCGAGGACGTCCTTCTCGCGTTCGGTCAGCTTCTCCAGCCGCTTGCTTTCGCCGCCGTCACGGGCATCGTCCAGGTAGCGGTCCAGCAGGCGTTTGGTGACCGAAGGCGAGACCATCGAATCCCCGCGAAGCACGCCTCGGATCGCGACGAGGATTTCTTCGGCCGGAGCGTCCTTGACCAGGAATCCACTGGCGCCGGCGCGCAACGCCGCGTACGCGTATTCGTCGAGGTCGAAGGTGGTGATCATCAGGACACGTGTCCCGGGTAGCGCCGCGCAGATCCGCTCCGTCGCCGCGACGCCGTCGAGCACCGGCATCCGGACGTCCATCAGGACCAGATCCGGCCGCAGCCGCAGCGCGGTTTCGACCGCTTCGGCCCCGTTGGCGGCTTCGCCCGCGACGGTCAGGTCCTCCTGGCTCGTGACGATCATGCCCATCCCGACGCGGACCAGTTCCTGGTCGTCGCAGATCAGCACCTTCACCGGGGACGTCATCCGGCCTCCACCACCAGACTCGCCGCCACCCGGTAACCGCCGTCGTGGGTCGGCCCGGTGTCGAGCGTCCCGTGGAACATCTCGACCCGCTGCGCCATCCCCGCCAGGCCCCGCCCCGAAGACGGCAGCCGCGGCGCGGGTGGACCGGAACCGCCGGTGTTCGTCACCTCGATCCGGACGTCGCGGCGCGGGCCGTCCTCGCTGAAGTCGATTTCGACGGTTCCGCTCGCGTCACCGGGCGCGTGTTTGATCATGTTCGTGAGTGCTTCCTGGACGATCCGGTAGGCCTGGAGCGCGGCGCTGGGCGGCAGCCCGTCGGCGTCACCGGTGACCCGGAGCCCGACTTCGCGGCCCGTCGCGCTCACTTGCTCGACCAAATCGCGAAGTTCGGCGACGGCGGGCTGAGGACTTCGAGCGGTTTCGCCCGCGTGGAGGACCTCCAGGAGACGCCGTAATTCGGCCAGCGCGTCGCGACCAGCCTTGCCGATCGTGTCGAGTGTGCGGTCGACGGCTTCGGGGTCCTTGTGACGCATGAGCTTCGCGCCCTCGGCGTTGATCACGATGACGCTCACGCTGTGCGCGAGGACGTCGTGCAGTTCCCGGGCGATGCGAGTGCGCTCTTCGGCGACCGCGGCCCGCGCGCGGGCGTCCTGTTCGGAGGCGGCCAGCTCCGCCTTCACCGTTTCCTCGTCCGAGAGACGTTGGCGAGCGCGGAAGAACTCGCCGAGCGCCCAGGCCGCGACGTGCAGCGGGATCGTCGCGACGATCGCGATCTCCGGTCCCTGTTCGGTGGTGGCTCCCCAGGTGAGGCCCCAGGTGACGTCGAGGGTGACGATGACGACGGCGATCAGCGCGGCGAAGCGGCGGTTCCCCGCGCGGACCAGCGTGTAGAGCGCGACGGCCATCGCCAGCTCGCCGCGGCCGCGGTCGTAGGCCCAGAACTCCACGAGGTACTGCGCGGTCACGCCCGCGACGATCAGCACCGCGACGATCTCGGGATGACGCCGCCGCCAGAGAAGCGGTACGAGGAAGAGGTACGGCACGAGCAGGATCGCCTTGGGGACCGGCGACGACCCCGTCGGCGCGAGGAAGACGAACCACGCGAAAAGCGGCAGGTCGGTCACCCACGGGTGGGCGCGGATCCGCTCGGACAACCTGAACACGTCCCGAACGTAACCGCGGCGGACGGCCGAGCGCGTCGTCCTGGGGTACCCCCGGCGTCCTCCCGCGGGTGGACGGGGCCGGACGTCGTGGCCGACGCGGGGCCACGGAACCCGTTCCTAGCGTCGGGATCATGTCGATCACCAGGGAATTCCTCCGCCACCCGATGCTCACCGGGGCCGTCGCGGCCAGCTCTTCGAAACTCGCCGAAGCCATGACGACGGGCCTCGGGCTGGAAAACGCCCGGCTCGTCGTCGAGCTGGGGCCCGGCACGGGTGTGTTCACCGCCGCCGTCCTCCGGCGGCTGCCACCCGGCGCCCGGCTGGTCGCCGTCGAGATCAATCCCCGGCTCGCCGGCGACCTGCGTGAGCGGTATCCGGAGGTCGAGATCGTCCAGGGATCCGCCGAGAACCTGGACGATTACGTGCGCGAAGCTGCCGACGTCGTGGTCTCCGGTCTGCCGTGGACGGTCATGACGGCGGACCGCCAGGAACGGATCCTCGACCGGGTGACCGAGATCCTGGTCCCGAACGGGCGGTTCACGACCTTCGCCTACGCGCACGCGGCCTGGACTCCGCCGGGCAGGCGGTTCGCCGCCGCACTGCGTGACCGGTTCGCGGTGACCGGGCGGACCCCGGTCGTCTGGCCGAACCTGCCGCCCGCGTTCGTGCACCGGTCGGCACTGCCGGTCAGCGCGTCAGGATCGCGGCCGTCTCGGCGTCGGCGGGCAGGAAAGTCTCCAGTTTCAATTCCGACACCGTGACGTCGGCCGCGGTCGCGAACGTCGTGATGGCCGTGATCAGCCGCAGCTCGCCCGCCGAGGTGGACAGGCGCATCGGCACGGCGAACCCGAGATGATCAGGGCCGGGCGGGCCCGGCTCCGGAACGTAACCTTCGAGTTCGGCCAGCAACGCGGTGAGCTTCTCGTCGGGCGCGTGCGCGATCTCCTGCGTCAGCCGTTCCAGGATGTGCCGCGCCCAATCCGCGAGGTTCAGCACCCGGGGCGCCATCCCCTTCGGATGCAGCGCGAGCCGCAGGGTGTTGACCGGTTCCTCCAGCAGTTCGGGCGCCACGTCCTCGAAGAGCAGGTCCAGCGCGTCGTTGCGCGCGACGAGCACGCCGTGGCGGTCGACCACGATGGCCGGGTACGGCCGGTGCCCGTCGAGCAGCCGCCGCATCCCGTCGAGGACCGGCTTCAACGTGGGATCGTCGAGTTTCGTTTCGGGGAAACCGGGGGCGTAGCCGGCGGCGAGCAGCAGGCCGTTGCGCTCGCGGAGCGGGAGTTCGAGCGATTCGGCGACGCGCAGCACCAGGCCGCGGCCGGGGATCGACCGGCCGCCTTCCAGGAAACTCACATGCCGCTGGGTGGTTCCGGCCCGGAGTGCCAATTCCAGCTGGGACAGCCGCCGGCGCTCGCGCCAGCCCTTCAGCGCGGGGCCGAATCCGGAAACCATGGTCGTCATCTTGGCCGAGCCGCCGTCGGCGCCGCCATTCCCTCGAAGGAATTGAGACGATTCCCCGCCGCGGCGATGCTCCCGGCATGAAATTCGGTCTGGTCGTCCCCACTTATCGGTCCATCCTCGACGCCGGGCGCACCGCGCCGGAAATGGTCGCGATCGCGGTCGAAGCCGAACGTCTCGGCTTCGATTCGGTCTGGGTCGGCGACACGCTCGCGAAGGCGCCCATCGATTCGTTGACGTTGCTCGGCGCGTTCGCCGCCAGAACCGAGCGGGTCACGATCGGCACCGCCGCGCTGCTCCCGGCGTTGCGGGATCCACTGCTTTCCGCGAACGCGATCCTCTCGCTCGACCTGCTCAGCCGGGGCCGGATCACGCTCGGCGTCGGCGCGGGGTTCGCCGGCCGCAGCGAACCCGAGTTCGCCTTCACCCGCGTTCCGTGGGAACGCCGCCGCGCCCGGCTCGACGACATCGTCGCGTTGTGGCGGCACGTCTGGAGCGGGAAGAGCGGTCCGTTCCACGGCGAGGTGCTGCACTACGACACTCTTCCGGAGTACGCGGAACCGCACCGTCCGGGTGGTCCGCCGGTGTGGCTGGCCTCGTTCACCCCGGGCGCGCTCGAACGAGTGGGGCGGCTTTACGACGGCTGGCTGCCGTATCCGCCCGACGTCGCGGACTACGCCGACGGGCTCGCGAAGATCCGCGAAGCAGCCGTACGCCCCGTGACGCCCGCGTTGTTCGCGACGGTGCTCATCGAGGAGGATCCGGTGCGCGCCCGCGAGCGGCTGGAGGACTACGCACAGCGGAATTACGGCGTTCCGCTGGACTTCGTCGAGAAGATCCAAATGCAGATCGCGGGCAGCCCGGAGCAGGTCGCCGATCGGTTGCGCGAATACCGGGACGCGGGCGCCGAACACGTGCTGATCCGGATCGCGACGCAGGAACCGGCCGAGTTCGACGAACAGCTCCCGATGGTCGCCGGCGCCCTGCCCCGGTAATCGCGCGGCGGACTGTCGGTGCCCCCACGTAGGCTGGGACGGTGACAAACGCTCCATTGTCCGGACTCCTTCATTCCATCCTTCCCGATCCGGCCCTGCGCGGGGTCGTCGAGCGGGCCGGTGCCCCGGTGCTCGAACTCCAGGGCGCGATCGCCACCCGCCAGCTGGTCGTGGGCGCCCTCGCCGCGGACGAGGGCGCCGGCCGCCCCGTGCTCGCGGTGACCGCGACCGGCCGCGAGGCCGACGAATTGACCGCTTCGCTGAAGTCCTTCCTCGGTGACGGCGTCGTCGCCGACTTCCCGTCCTGGGAGACGCTGCCGCACGAGCGGCTGTCGCCCCGGGCGGACACCGTCGGGCGGCGGCTGGAGGTGCTCCACCGGCTCGAGACGGGAGCCGACGACCTGCGCGTCGTCGTCGCGACCGTCCGCAGCCTCATCCAGCCGATGGCGCCCGGGCTCGGTTCGCTCGCGCCCATCGACCTGGTGGTCGGCGAGGAACAGAGTTTCGAAGGCCTGCTGGAGCGGCTGGTCGAGCTCGCGTACACGCGGGTGGACATGGTCGAGAAACGCGGCGAGTTCGCCGTGCGCGGCGGCATCCTCGACCTGTTCGGGCCGACGGCGCAGCATCCGGTGCGGGTCGAGTTCTGGGGCGACGAGGTCAGCGAGATCCGCGCGTTCGCGGTGTCGGACCAGCGGTCGCTGCCGGGGGAGATCCAGCACGTCAGCGCGCCGCCGTGCCGTGAGCTGCTGCTCACCGAGCCGGTACGCGCGAAGGCCGCCGAGCTGGCGACGACGTACGAGGCGGACGCCCAGCTCACCGAGATGCTCACCAAGCTCTCCGGCGGTGTGCCCGTCGAGGGGATGGAGGCGCTCATCCCGGTGCTGTGCGAGGGCGAGCTGGAGCTGCTGACCGACGCGATGCCCGAGGGCACGCACGTGCTGCTGGCCGATCCGGAGAAGATCCGCGCCCGCGCGGCCGACCTGGTCCGCACCGGGCAGGAGTTCCTCGAAGCGTCCTGGACCACGGCCGCCGCGGGTGGTCAGGCGCCGATCGACCTCGGCGCGTCCGCGTACCGGGATCTCGCGGGGATCGCGAAGCACGCTCAGGAGACGAAGCGCCCTTGGTGGACGCTGACGCAGCTGGCCAGCGACGATCCCGACGTCTACCGCGTCTCGATCGAGGCCGCGCCGAACTACCGCGGCGAGGTCGAGCGCGCGACGACGGATCTGCGCGCGCACACGGCCGCGGGCGGGACGGCGGTGCTCGTCGTCGCCGGGCACGGCACGGCGGCCCGCGCCGTCGAGCAGCTGTCGGCGGGCGACGTGCCCGCGTCGCTCGCGGAAGGCATCACCGGTCCGCTCACGGCGGGCGTCGTGACCGTGACGTGCGGCGGTCTTTCGGACGGTTTCGTCTCGCCGGAACGCGCGCTCGTGGTGCTGTCCGAATCGGATCTCACCGGCCGCGGCTCGGGCGCCGGGACGTCCACAAAGGACTTCAGTACGAAGATGCCGTCGCGGCGCCGCAACGCCGTCGACCCGCTCGCCCTCAAGGCGGGCGACTACGTCGTGCACGACCAGCACGGCATCGGCCGGTTCGTGGAGATGGTGCAGCGCACCGTCGCCGGCGCGACCCGCGAGTATCTGCTGCTGGAGTACGCCTCCTCCAAACGCGGGCACCCGGGGGACCGGCTGTTCGTCCCGACCGACCAGCTCGACGAGGTCTCCCGCTACGTCGGTGGCGAGCTGCCGACGCTGAACAAACTCGGCGGGTCGGACTGGAAGAACACCAAGGCCAAGGCGAAGAAGGCGGTCAAGGAGATCGCCGCCGAACTCGTGCAGCTCTACGCGGCGCGGCAGGCCGCCCCGGGGCACGCGTTCGCGCAGGACACCCCGTGGCAGGGCGAACTCGAGGACGCCTTCCCGTTCACCGAGACCAACGACCAGCTCGCCGCGATCGACGAGGTCAAGGCGGATATGGAACGCGGCGTCCCGATGGACCGCGTCATCTGCGGTGACGTCGGCTACGGCAAGACCGAGATCGCGGTGCGCGCGGCGTTCAAGGCGGTGCAGGACGGCAAGCAGGTCGCGGTGCTGGTGCCCACGACGCTGCTCGCGCAGCAGCACCTCAACACCTTCACCGAACGGATGAGTTCGTTCCCGGTGAAGATCAAGGGACTTTCGCGGTTCACCTCGAAGCCCGAGTCGGACGCGATCCTCGAACAGCTCGCTTCCGGCGATGTCGACATCGTGATCGGCACCCACCGCCTGCTGCAGACCGGGATCCGGTACAAGGACCTCGGCCTGGTGATCGTCGACGAGGAACAGCGGTTCGGCGTCGAGCACAAGGAGCACATCAAGGCGCTGCGGACGCACGTCGACGTGCTGACCATGTCGGCGACGCCGATCCCGCGGACGCTGGAGATGTCGCTCGCCGGGATCCGTGAGATGTCCACGATCCTGACCCCGCCCGAGGACAGGCACCCGATCCTGACCTACGTCGGCGCGTACGACGACAAGCAGGTCGGCGCCGCGATCCGGCGCGAGCTGCTGCGCGACGGCCAGGTCTTCTACGTGCACAACAGGGTTTCCTCGATCGAGAAGGCCGCGAAGCGCATTCGCGAATTGGTGCCGGAGGCGCGCGTCGTCACCGCGCACGGGCAGATGAACGAGGACAAACTCGAAAAGATCATCCAGGGTTTCTGGGAGAACGAGTACGACGTGCTCGTCTGCACCACGATCGTCGAGACCGGGTTGGACATCTCGAACGCCAACACCCTGCTGGTGGAACGAGGTGACCTGCTGGGTCTCGCGCAGCTGCACCAGCTGCGCGGCCGGGTCGGGCGCGGGCGGGAGCGCGGGTACGCGTACTTCCTGTACCCGCCGGAGGCCCCGCTCACCGAGACGGCGCACGACCGGCTGGCGACCATCGCGCAGAACACCGAACTCGGCGCGGGCATGGCCGTCGCGATGAAGGACCTGGAGATCCGCGGCGCGGGCAACATCCTCGGCGCGGAGCAGTCCGGGCATATCGCGGGCGTCGGTTTCGATCTGTACGTGCGGCTCGTCGGTGAAGCGGTCGACGCGTTCCGCCGTCACGCGGGCGCGGAGACCTCCGAAGAGGAGGAGCTCGCCGAGGTCCGCGTGGATCTTCCGGTGGACGCGCATATCCCGCACGACTACGTACCGGGCGAGCGGCTGCGGCTGGAGGCGTACCGCAAGATCGCGGCCGCTCCGGACCAGGCCGGGCTCGACGCCGTCCGCGAGGAACTGGTCGACCGCTACGGCCAGCCGCCCGCCCCGGTGCGGAGGCTGCTCGCGGTCGCCGCCTTCCGGCACACCTGCCGCGCGGCCGGGGTCACCGAGGTCTCCGCACAGGGCACATCGATCCGGTTCGCGCCGCTGCCGCTGGCGGATTCGCAGATGGTGCGGCTGAAGCGCTTGTACCCCAAGGCTCTCTACAAGGCGGTGACGAACACGGTCTCCGTGCCGAAGCCGACGGAGGGGCCGGCGGGCGGGCGGATGGGCGCACCCGCGCTGCGAGACGAGGAACTGCTGGACTGGTGCGCGAAGCTGCTGACGAATCTGATGAAGTCGCCGGCGCCCGTCGCGTGATCGGAGCCGTGACTCGCGTGCGGGAAGGCGTAACTCGCGTGATCGGAGGCGTAACTCGCGTGATGGGAAGCGGAACTCGCGTGCGGGGCCGAGCCCGAATCGCGACTTACGACCTGGTTCTCTCGCCGGGGCCGGTATGAGAGGGTAGGCCCTGTGATGCGGATCATGGGGCGCCGTCGCGCGCTGCTCGGGGTTGTTGCCGGTTCTCTCCTTCTCGCCGGATGCAACGCCGGACCCGGGCAGGTCGGTGCGGCGGTGATCGTCGACGGCAGGACCGTTTCGGTGGATCGCGTGCAGCAGCTGATCGACAAGGCCGTTCGTGAGCACCCGTACGGGCAGCAGCTCGCCAAGGAGCACAAGCTCGACCTCGTCGGCCGCGAGATCGTCCGCCAGGAGATCCTGCACGACCTCACCAAGCGTGCCGCTCAGCGGGAAGGCATCGGGGTCGACGAGTCCCTCGTGGTGAACGCGTTGCAGAACGATCCGCTGGCGAAGCCGATGGAGGCCAACCCGCAGGACGACCCCGAACTCAGCGTCGAGCAGCTCGTGGCGCGGGTGCGGGACCACCGCGAGGCACTGGTCGACGCGGCGCTGCAGACCCAGCTCGCGATGAAGTACCTGGACAAGCTCACCGTCACGTTCGATTTCAGCTCGGTCTCCTCGACCGACGCCACCGGCGCCGACTCGGACCGGCTGCGCGAGCAGGCGATCGAGAAGGCCCGCCGCTTCGCCGCTTCGCCGAACGCGGCCGCCGAGCTGATCGCGCAGGACCAGCAGACCTCCGACACGCAGGCGGGCACCGGCCAGAAGCTGCCCGCGATGCAGTCGCCCGCGACCGCGGCCACCGTTCTGTTCGGTCTCGAACCCAATACCGTCGCCGCGTTCCAGCCGACACCGCAGCAGCCGCTTTGGGTCGTCGTCGTGATGCGTGAGCGGACCGCGGACAAGCCCGTCGCGTCGGATCAGGCCGCGCGGCCCACCCCTCAGCAGCTGGCCAAGGTCGGTGTCCGGCTCCTCCAGTCGTACCTCGGGCAGGTCGACCTCAAGGTGAACCCGCGCTACGGCGTATGGGATGTTGTCGAGATGGACCTCGCGCCCAACGAAGCTTCGAAGAAGGGCATCGTGCTGCCTGTGCACGGTGCCGCCCCGCAAAACCCGTGACCGCTGCCGTCGTCGTGATCGCCCGCGGCGCGACACTGCCCGCCGCGGCACTCACGATCCTGCGGAGCAGCGGTGCCGTGTACGCGGCTTCTGATGTCGATCCCGAGGTGTTCGGGGTGCCCGCGCTCGGCGAGGCACAGGCGGGAGACCTCGTGCTCATCGCCGGTTCGCGAAGGGAACCGAAGGCCGCGGCGCTGATCCGGGCCGGAGCGCGCGTGATCGAAGCGCCCGTGCCGCCGCTGGTCGAGGCCGCCGAGGTGATGGACCGCCTCCGCTCGCCGGGTGGTTGCCCGTGGGACGCCGTCCAGACGCACGAGTCGCTGCGTCAATACCTGGTCGAGGAGACCTACGAGCTGCTCGACGCGATCGAAGAGGGCGATCGCGTCGCCCTGCGCGAGGAACTCGGGGACGTCCTGCTCCAGGTGCTGTTCCACGCCCGCGTCGCGGTCGAGGACGCGGACGATCCGTTCGGGATCGACGAGGTCGCTTCCGAACTGGTCGCGAAACTCGTCGGACGTCATCCGCACGTCTTCGCCGACGCTCCCCGGGTCGAGACCGTCAGCGACCAGAACCTCAAATGGGAAGAACTGAAGCAGGCCGAGAAGAGCCGTCAGTCCATTGTGGACGGTGTCGCGCTCGGTCAGCCCGCCGTGGCCCTTGCCGGGAAGCTCGGCCAGCGAAGCGGCCGGGCCGGGATCCCGCTCGACCTGTTCCCCGGCGGTTCCGAAGCGGCCGCCCAGCTGTTCCGGGTGGCCGCGACCGCGCGCCGCGCGGGGATCGATCCCGAAGGCGAGCTCCGTGCCGTCGCGAAGCAGTTCGCCCGCGACATCCGGGACGCCGAGCAGGCCGCGCGTGACGCCGGCCTGGAACCGACGACGCTGGAGGCCGACGGCTGGCGCAAGTTCTGGCCGGGTCCCTGAGGAGTACGGGCCGGCGCTTACGTCCGGCCGAGGGTGTCGCGAAAGCCACTTTCGCGACGTCTGACGTCCCGAAAGTGGCTTTCGCGACATGTCGTGTCGGGCCGAGCCCTGACGAAGGCTGTGACACAGGACACAATCGGGTGAGAACCGTTTCGGCGATCTCGGCGTCTTGCCGGATGTGAAAGGAACGGAACCGGACGAAGAGCAGCTCGTCCGCCGCACGGCCAAAGGCGACCGGGCGGCGTTCGAGGAGCTCTACCGCCGCACGTCGCCGTGGCTGGCCGTGCGCCTGCGCCGTCGCTGCGCCGACGAACAGATCGTCGCCGAGGTGATGCAGGAGACCTACCTCGCGGTTTGGCGCGCGGCGGGCGCGTTCGCCGGTTCCGCCGTCGGCGGGAGCGCCGTGGGCTGGCTGTGGACGATCGCCGCGCGTCGGCTCGTCGACGCCTTCCGCCGCCGCGCGCGGCACGCGCAGCCGCTGCCGGTCGCGGAAACCACCGTCGCGCCCGCCGCCGAGGAGGAGGCGCTGGCCGGTGCGGTCGGCGACCACGTCGGCGACGCGTTGCGCCGGCTCGCTCCCGAACTCCGGCAGGTCCTGCAGGCGATGGTGCTCGACGGGCTGACCGTCCGGGAGACCGCGGTCCTGCTCGGCCTGCCGGAAGGAACCGTCAAAACCCGCGCCAGGCGGGCTCGGATCGCGATGCGGGAGGCGCTGTCGTGAACAAGGAACACGTGTCAGAACAGCTCCTCGCCGGTTACGTCCGCGGGGACGAAGGCTTGGCCGGTGACGAGGTCTGGGCGGTCGAAGCCCATCTCGAAAAGTGCGCGGAGTGCCGGAGCGCACTGTCCGCGCTCAGCCTTCCGACGGTGTCCGCGCTGGTGGACGACGTCTGGGCCGGGCTGGGTCCGAAGCTCGCCGAAGCGGGCCCGAGCCCGATGCGGAGCCGGTGGGCCGGACGGCTGTACAGCTGGGTGACGCCGGTGATGCTGCCGTGGCTGGTGATGATCGTCCTGATCCCGGCACTGGGTTTCCTGCTGGACTCGCTGGGGTTCACCGAGTCGAAGGGCTACTCGTTCGTCCAGCTCTTCTCACCGGTGCTGCCGGTGCTCGGGGTCGCGGTGTCGTGGGCCAAGGGGCTCGATCCCGCCTACGAACTGGTCACTTCGACGCCGAGGGCCGGGCTCTACCTGCTGCTGCGCCGGACGACGGCGGTCCTCGCGGTCGTCCTGCCGATCCAGGGTCTGTCGAGCTGGCTCGCCGGCGGCGGATTCGGGCTCGGTCTCCTGCCGAGCCTGGCCTTCACCACCGGGACGCTCGCGCTCGGCGGTGTGATCGGAGTGACGCGGGCGGCCTACGTCCTCACCGGGGTCTGGATGGCGGTGATCCTGGCGCCCGCGGTGGCTTCCCAGGGGCGCGCCACCGCGCTCGAACCCCGGCTGCTCCCGGTGTGGGGCGCGATCTTCGCGCTGACCGCGGTCGTGGTGGTGCTCCGGCGGAGCGTCTTCGGCCTGCTCACCGGATCCGAACGATGAACGAAGGGGAGAACATGATGCGTGCTGTCGGGGCCGCGGAGGTCGCACCGACGACCTACGCGTGGCAGATCAAGGCGGAGGGGCTGAAGGTCCGGGTCGGCAAACGCAAGTTCGCCGTGAACGGGCTCGATCTGGAACTGGGCACGGGGGTGCACGGTCTGCTCGGCCCCAACGGGGCGGGGAAGACCACGCTGATCCGGGCACTGGCGACGGTGCTCCGGCCGGCGGAGGGAGGGCTGGCGCTGCTCGGTGAATCCGTCGGGGGGTTCACCGATCAGCGCCGCCTGCGCCGCCGTATCGGTTATCTGCCGCAGAATTTCGGTTTCTACAAGCGGTTCACCGTCCGCGAGTTCGTCGAATACATCGCCTGGCTGAAGGAAATGTCCAAAGAGGACATCCCGGCCGCGGTGCAGCGGTCGATCGAACGGGTCGGCCTCGCCGACCGGGCCGACGACCGGATGAAGACACTGTCCGGCGGCATGGTGCGGCGGGTCGGGATCGCGCAGGCGATCGTGAACGATCCGGACGTCCTCCTGCTGGACGAGCCGACCGCCGGGCTCGACCCGGCACAGCGCGTGCGGTTCCGCGATCTCCTGCAGGAAATCGGCCGCGACGCCTGCGTCGTCGTCTCGACACATCTCGTCGAGGACGTCGCGACGGCCTGCACCGACGTCGTCCTGTTCGAAAACGGGAAACTCGTCTTCCAAGGCACGCCGGACGAGCTGGCCGCGGCCGGGAGCGAGGAGTACGTCGGCGACAGCCCGATCGAGCGCGGCTACTCGGCGCTGCTCGGGCACGAGCCGGGGAGGGGGAACTGGTGAACACCCGTGTCCTGCGGACAGAACTCCGTCGTTCCATCGCCCCATGGGCCACGCTCGCGATCCTCGTCGTCGCGTTCGGGTTCCTGTATTCGTTCAGCGGTCCGTGGTCGAAGGCGCCGCTCGCCTGGGACGAGAACTGGGTGCCCGCCGCGAGGTGGAGCCGGTTCCTGCTGGTCTTCCTGGTGCCGATCGCGATCGGTGCCGGGGTCATCCAAGGCATGCGGGACAGCCGGTCCGGGATGGCCGAGCTCCTCACCACGATGCCGCGGCCCGGTTGGCACCGCGCCGCGAAGCTCGCCGGCGCGCTGGGCGGCCTGCTGGTGCTGGGCTATCTGCTGATCTTCGCCGTCGGTGCCGTGCAGGTGATCTTCAGCGGTGCGTTCTTCACCTTCGGCTGGCTGCCGATCGTCGTGGTCGGCGGGCTCGCGATGCTCGCGGGAGCCTGGATCGGGTTGGGGATCGGCCGGTTGCTGCCGCATCCGCTGACCGCGCCCGCGGTGGCCGTCGCCACCTTCGTGATCATCCTCGTGATGCAGATCGGCGGGTCGCAGGGCAGCGTGCTCGTGGGCGCTGTTCCGGCATGGGCCTCTTCGCTCTCTCCCGCGATGGACGTCACCAACGATCCGTTCCTCACCACCGCGAGCCGGGTGGATCTCGGCCAGGGGGTCTGGCTCGCCGGGCTGGCCGCGACCGGATTCCTCTTGCTGGCGGCCCGCTCGAAGCGCTCGAAGGCGCTCTCCGTCGTTCCCGTGCTGGTGGCGGTCGCGGTCGCGCTGCCCATCCTGCCCTCGACCTACGCCGAAGCCAAGGCCGTCGACCCGCGCGCGACGACGATGGTCTGCGACGGCCCGGTCTGCGTTCCTCGCATGCTCGAACGTGACCTCGCCCGTATCGCCGGACCTGGCAAAGAAGCGTTGCGGCTCTTGGAAACACTGCCGGACCCACCGGTCAGGGTCGCGGCCTTGAACCGGTGGCTGGACTACGACGAGATGCCGCCGCGCGCCGCCGACACCGTCTACGTGGACCTGGTGGATTGGTCCATCCGTTCGGTCCTGAATTCGGACGACATGACGCGGACGCTGGTCGCCGGCGCCGGGACGCCGACCTGTTACACCCTCCACGGTGGCGACAGGACGTTCATGGACGAACTCACCGCGAGGTCGATCACGTCGAGCTGGTTCCTCGGTGAATGGCAAATGCTCAGCGGCTCCTGGCTGAGCGAAGACACGAAGAACGAGGTCGCGCGGAAGTGGGAGACCTTCCGTGCCCTTCCGCCCGAGGTCCAGCGAGAGCGGATCATCGCGCAGCGGAAGGCCGGCCTGACCTGCCAGGGCAACCAGCTCGACATCCTGCTCGGCGGCGCCCGATGAGGTGGGCGGTGCTGTACGCGCGCTCGCGCGCCATCCCCGCGTCGTTCGCGGCGCTGACGGCGAGCATGCTGCTGATCTGGTTCCTGGCGCGGGACCGCTGGTCGGAGATCCCGGTCTCCCTGGCGCTCCTGGTGGCGATCGCGGTGACCGCCATCGGCCTCAGCGGGCAGGACGTCGATCTCGACCGGACCGCCGCGATCCGCTGGGCGCCTCGCCGCGTCGCGCATCTCCTGCTGATCGGCGGCCTCGCCATCGGTGCCGTGCTGCTGCCGCGGCTGTGGGAAGCGGAGCGGGTGCCAGTGGAGATCATCGTGCGGAACGCGAGTGGCCTGCTCGGTCTCGCCGGGCTCGCCGCCGTGCTGTTCGGCGGGGCCTTCGGGTGGACGTTGCCGCTGGCCGGGTTCGCGGTCGCGTTCGTGGTCTGGGCCACCACGTCGAGTACGGAGAGCGCGCAGCTGGTGATCACTTGGCCCTTCCAGCCCGCCGGGGTCGCCGAAGCCACGTGGACCGCCGTGGTGCTCGCCGTGGCCGGTTTGGGGACCTACGCGGTCTACGGTGCCCGTCGCTGAAAGGGCCGGGGTTTCCTCAATCACCGACCACGGTGGCCGGATAGGTACTCCTCATCGCGCCGAAGTAGACCTCGGGCGCTCCGGCGATGTGCTCAGGCAGTTCGTCCATGAAGGCGCGCAGCAGCGGGGTCGCGTTGTGCCGGTCGAGGTCTTCCTGCGAACGCCAAACCTCGTAGAGAAAGAACCGGCCGTCTTCCTGTTCGTGGAGGTGGTACTGAAGGCTGCCCTCGTGCCCTCGAGACGGCTCGACGAGGTCCATCAGAAGCTTCCGGAACTCGTCGGCGTGTCCGGGCTTGGGGGTCAGGAAACCGTAGAGCGAAAGGGGCGCGGTCGAAGTCGTCGTCATGCGATCAACGGTAGAATCTGACATCAGTGTCAGGTTCAAGCCGCTGTCGTATGAGGTGGGTCACATGAAGATCGGGGAGCTGTCTCGCGAAACAGGCGTGGCCGTCCGCCTTCTTCGCTACTACGAGGCCCAGGGGCTGCTCACCTCCCGTCGCAGCGAAGGCGGTCATCGCCATTACGACTCCGCGGCCCCCGTCGCCGTCGCCCGCATCCGTACCCTGCTCGCCGCTGGACTTCCCACCAAGGTCATCCGCGAACTCATGCCCTGTTTCGTCGGTGACGGCACTGAACTCCAAGCCTGCGTTCTCGACCACCTCAGTACCCAGTACGCCGAGCTGGACTCCCGCATAGCCGACCTCACCCAGGCTCGCGCCGCTCTGGGCGAGATCCTCGCAGCCTCCAGCCGAACACTCACCCATGCCTAGCTCGGTGATCAACGCACAGAACACAAGTACGTGATGTCCCCTTCCTTGCGCCTGACGCAAGGAAGGGGACATCACGTACTTGAAAGGGCCAACGACCCCGGCTCTGACCTCCGTCAGACGTTTCGGTTGTGCGGAACGAGATCGAGCGGATCGTGGTCCGGGTCGTCGACACCGAGGCTGACGATCCGCGACGGGTGGATCCGGATCACCGCGCCGTCGAGATGGCCGTCGGGGGTGCGGACGCCGGTCAGCGCCTCGGCCCGGCCGCGGATTTCGAGGCAGCGGATCCTGGGCGGGTCCTGCGAGGGCATGTCGTCCACCACGAACGCGGCCCGCCCGTTGGCGGCCACGTTCCGGAACTTCTTGCTCTTCGCCAGTTCGTAGCCGGTGATGTCGATCGTCCGCGTCTCGGTGTTGTACGCGTAACCGACGGGGCTGACCTGCAGCGTGCCGTCCGGCTGCGCCGTGGCGAGCCGCCCGAGTCCTTGGGTGGCGAGGTAGTCGAGTTCCGCTTCACTGAACATGGGAAGCAGTGTCATACCTCCACTTATCTGGAGGTCAAGAGCAGCCGGTCGCCGATCGGTTCTACCGTCGGTCGGGTTCGTAAGCCGATTGGGGCATCGCCCGGAAGTGTGGCGAAGTAACCTGACCGGGTGGCCGAAACCGCCCAGAGCACCGAAGCCCCGGAGCATGCTGCCCGCCCTCTGCCGCCGTACGTGTCCAGGCTCGCTTTCGCGGGTGGGCTCGTGCTGACGGGCGTGGTGTTGATCATGACCGTCGGGGTGAACCGGCCGGGAGGCGAGGAGCCGCCTCCGCCGGCTCAGCCCCAGCCCGCGCTCACGGTTCCCGACCAGAAGCCCCAGCCCGGGGCGGCGACCCCGCGTGCGGGGCTCGCCGCGCCGCCCGACCGGCCCACCGTTTCCGACGCGGCCGAACTCGAGACCTGGGCGAACCGGGTGGCGGCGAAGACGCGGCTTTCCGTCGCCGATCTCTCCGCCTACGGCCGCGCCGAGATGTGGCTTCGTCGGCAGAAGCCGGGCTGCCACCTCTCGTGGGCGACCCTCGCCGGGATCTCCCACGTCGAAACGGCGCAGGGCAGGCCCGGCCCGATCACGCTCCCGGCCGACGTCTGGGCCAAGCACTCCGCCCGGGCCAGGAGCGACGGCAAGCAACCGGATCCGAAGGACCTCGACGACGCCGCCTTCGTCACCGCCCGCTACCTGTGCGCCGCCGGCGACGACGTCGCCACTCCGGACGGCTGGTGGAAGGCGATGCGGGTGTTCAACCCGGCGGTGCCCTACGTCCAGGAGGTCTTCAGCGCGGCCGACACTTACGCGGACGCCAGCGTTGCGCCCTGATCTTCGAGCACCAGGTCGAAGTTGAGCGCCGACGCCATCCGGTAGGCGTCACCCGCGGCGACGACCAGCTGCGCCATCGGATCGACGACGTTCCCCGCCGCCCAGACGCCGTCCACGTTCGTGCGGCCCTGTGCGTCCACCGCGATCGAGCCGCTTTCGGTGCGCGCGCAGCCGATCTGGGCGAGAAGCCGGTCGTGCGGGACGAACTTCGGGCCGACGAACACGACGTCGCGTTCGACGAATCCGCCGTCGACGAGCCGGACGCCCGTCAGCCGGTCGCCTTCGACGGCGAGCTCGGACACCTTCCCGTCGACGATCCGGATGCCCAGGCCGGTCAGCTTCGCCCGGTCTTCGGCCGAGAGCTGCTGCGTATGCGTGAAGAAGGTCAGGTCCTTGCTCCACTGCCAGACGATCAGCGCCTGGTGGACCGACTTCTCCGAGGTGGCGAGTACACCGAAACGCCGGTCGCGCACCTCCCAGCCGTGGCAGTACGGGCAGTGCAGCACGTCGGCGCCGAACCGCTCCGCGACGCCGGGGACGTCCGGCAGTTCGTCGGCCAGCCCGGTGGTCACCACGATCCGGCGACCGCGGATGACCCGGCCGCCCGCCAGCTCCACCGCCTTGTCGTGACGTAGCCGGTGGACGACGTCCTCGACGATCTCGACACCGTAGGCACGGACCTCGTCGCGGCCTATCTCCAGTAGTTCCTTGGGTGGAATGCCGTCCCTGGTCAGGAAGCCGTGCGCGTGCGCGGCGGGCGCGTTGCGCGGGGTGCCGCCGTCGATCACGACGACCCGGCGCCGTGCCCTGCCCAGTACCAATGCCGCGCTGAGACCCGCGACGCCACCACCGATGATCACCACGTCGAATTCGTTGTTCATGGTGCCGAGCATCCGGATCTTCGCGAGGATTGGCAAAGTTCATTGCCGATTTGGCAAACTGGAGGCATGCAGGACATCGAACGGCGGCTCGCCGAGGTCGGCCCGAAGCTCAAGCAGCTCCGCAAGGAACGCGGCACCACCCTCTCCGCGCTTTCGGAGGCGACGGGGATCTCCGCCAGTACGCTCTCGCGGCTCGAATCGGGCACCCGGAAGGCCACGCTGGAGCTGTTGCTCACCTTGTCGGCGGCCCATCAGGTACCGCTCGACGAACTGGTCGGCGAACCCGAACCCGCCGACCCGCGGGTCCGGATGAAACCGCAGAAATTCGGCAGGTTCACCGCCTGGGCGCTGACCGCGCAACCCGGCCAGCCGCAGGCGTTCAAACTGCTGATCCCGGTCGAGGACATCGAGCCCGTGCAGCGCACGCACGAGGGCTACGAGTGGATGTACGTCCTCAGTGGACGGCTGCGGGCGCTGCTCGGCGACCGCGACTTCACGATGGGACCCGGCGAGGCCGCGGAGTTCGACACGCGGGTGCCGCATTGGTTCGGCAGCGCGGGGCCGGGGCCGGTGGAGCTGCTGGTGCTGTTCGGCAAGCAGGGGGAGCGGGCCCACCTGCGGGCCAGGTCGACGTGACAGCAAAGGTCCCTTGCGCCAGGGGTGACGGTGATCAACATTGAGAGCAAAGGTCCCTTGCTCCGGCGGCCGGGTCAGTCGCGCAACGCGATCCGCGCGCTGACCTCGCTGATCGCTTCCAGATACTCCGGGATCGGGTGCATCGCCGACGCTATCCGCATCTGCGCGAGCGCCTCGGTCAACCGGCCGAGGCGCTGGAGGGTCCGCCCGAGCACGAACCGCGCGTAATGATCGGTGGGGTCCAGCTCCAGCACCCGGGTGAAGGCGCGTTCGGCCCGCCGCAACTGTGCGGAGTGGAAGTACGCGCGGCCTGCCAGCAACTGAACACTCGGTTTGTCGGTTTCGTCCTCCAGCAAGGGCTCGAGGGCCTTGAGGGCGTCGAGCGGCCTGCGGCTTTCGACCAGCGCTTCCGCCTGCCGGAAGGCGCGGAACCGGGACTCTCCGGACGAGTCCTCACCGGGTTCTGGGGCGGGTTCGGCATCCATCATGGTCCGCTCCACGATACCCCTGGGCAGGGGCGTTCACGAGGAGCTGAAACGGTCATGGTGGACTGTCCTGCCATGAGCAGTGCCGAAGAATGCGAGCCCGGCTACCTCGGTCTGGCGCCGTACCTCTACTACGTCGATGCCACCGAGGCGGTCGCGTGGCTGGTCAGAGTGTTCGGGTTCACCGAGGAAGTGCGCTTCGCCGACGCCTCCGGCGAGGTGTTCCAGGCCACTCTGTGCGCAGGCCCGGCCAAGATCCAGCTGGCCGGGGTCGGCTCGGAGTACTGGCAGGCGAAAGGCGTCGACGGCCCGGTCGGACAGCTGAACATCGTGTACGTCCCCGACGTCGACGCGCAGTACGAGCGCGTCCGCGCCGCGCTCGGCGACGACGCCGACATCGACGCGCCCCAGGATCAGCCCTATGGCGCCCGCGTGTTCACCGTCTCCGACATCGGCGGCAACAGCTGGACTTTCTGGCAGCAGTTCTCCGACACCGTCGAGCTCCCGTCGGGCTGGAAGGAAGTCCGGGCGGACGAACCGGTCACGGAATAGGTACTGCGGAGCGAAGCTCCTCCGTCGAGGGTGGCGGTGGGGAGGAAGGTCGGAAAGCCCGGTCGGCGGCTGCTGTGGCGCGTGCCTCCAACGGGTGAACTGCGGTGACGGCTAGGCTGGGCCCGGTCACCGCAGGCACAACCCACATGAGGAGCATGGCGTGGCGCTCATCGAGCAGGTAGGCGCTCGCGAGATTCTGGACTCGCGAGGCAACCCGACGGTCGAAGTGGAGGTGGCTCTCGACGACGGCACGCTGGCGCGGGCCGCGGTCCCCTCGGGTGCGTCCACCGGCGAACACGAAGCCGTCGAGCTGCGTGACGGCGACACCGGCCGGTACAACGGCAAGGGTGTCGAGCGCGCGGTCGCGGCCGTCCTGGACGAGATCGGCCCGGACCTGGTCGGCACCGACGCCGTCGACCAGCGCATCGTCGACCAGAAGCTGGTCGACCTCGACGGCACGCCGGCGAAGTCCCGCCTCGGCGCGAACGCCATCCTCGGTGTTTCGCTCGCCGTCGCGAAGGCCGCCGCGGAGTCGGCCGAGCTGGAGCTGTTCCGCTACCTCGGCGGGCCGAACGCGCACGTGCTGCCGGTGCCGATGCTGAACATCCTCAACGGTGGCGCGCACGCCGACACCGATGTCGACATCCAGGAATTCATGATCGCGCCGATCGGCGCCGAGTCGTTCCGCGAGGCCCTGCGCTGGGGCACCGAGGTCTACCACTCGCTGAAGTCGGTCCTGAAGGGCCGCGGCCTGGCCACCGGCCTCGGCGACGAAGGCGGCTTCGCGCCCAGCCTGAAGAACAACCGCGAGGCGCTCGACCTGATCCTTCAGGCGATCGAGAAGGCCGGATACGCCCCGGGCCGTGACGTCGCGCTCGCGCTCGACGTCGCCGCGACGGAGTTCTTCTCCGACGGCGCGTACACCTTCGAAGGCGCGAAGAAGAGCGCCGAGCAGATGTCGGCCTACTACGGCGAGCTCGTCCGCGACTACCCGCTCGTGTCCATCGAGGACCCGCTGAGCGAGGACGACTGGGACGGCTGGGTCCAGCTGACCACCGAGCTCGGCGAGAAGGTCCAGCTGGTCGGCGACGACCTGTTCGTCACCAACCCGGACCGCCTCGAAGAGGGCATCACCCGCCGCGCCGCCAACGCGCTGCTGGTGAAGGTCAACCAGATCGGCACCCTGTCGGAGACCCTCGACGCGATCTCGCTGGCCACCTCGTACGGCTACAAGTCGATGATGAGCCACCGGTCCGGCGAGACCGAGGACACCTTCATCGCCGACCTCGCCGTCGCGACCGGTGTCGGCCAGATCAAGACCGGTGCCCCGGCGCGCGGCGAGCGGATCGCCAAGTACAACCAGCTGCTCCGCATCGAGGAGACCCTCGCCGACGCGGCGCGCTACGCCGGCGACCTCGCGTTCCCGCGGTTCAGCACCGAGGGATAACGAACGATGGCGGACCGGGGGAGGGCGCGGACCCGTCGTAACGGGCGCGCGGACGGCGGCGGCTCCAGCAGGGGCCGCCGACCGGAGAGCGCCCGTCGCACGACGACGACGGAGGTCCGCGCCCGAACCCGGCTGCGCCGCAGCCTGGCGGCGAAACGGGCATCGGGCGCCGCGAAGGTGCTCGGCATGTCCACCACCCGCCGGGCCGCGGTGGTGGCGATCGTGGTGTGCGCGCTCGCGTTCACCATCGCCGTCCCGCTGCGCACGTACCTCAGCCAGAAGTCCGAGGTCACCGAACAGCAGCAGCTGCAGTCCGAACTGCAGCGGAGCGTCACCCAGCTGGAAGGCCGCAAGGCCGAGCTGAGCGACCCGGCGCAGATCGAGGCGGAGGCGCGTAAGCGGTTCGGTTTCGTGAAGCCCGGCGAGACGCCGTACATCGTGCAGCTCCCTGAAGACAAGGCACCCGAGCAGGGGCAGCCGCAAGGTCAGCAGCCGGTGCCCGCGGGCTCCTGGTACGAGAAGCTGTGGGATCAGGTCGCGGGCGGCTGAAGTGCGCCCTTTAGCCTTATGGGTGTGAACAGCACGGAAAAGTCTTCATACGACCCTGTGACCGACGCCGACCGCGAGATCATCGCGGAACAGCTCGGCCGGGCCCCCCGTGCGCTGCGCGCCGTCGCCGCGCGCTGCCCGAGCGGCCACCCGTCGGTCGTGCAGACGAGCCCCCGTCTCGACGACGGCACGCCGTTCCCCACGCTCTACTACTTGACCTGTCCGAAGCTGACTTCCATGGTCGGCACGCTCGAGGCGTCCGGGCTGATGAAGGAGATGACCGACCGGCTCGCGGAGGACCCCGAGCTGGCGGCCGCCTACCAGCGGACCCACGAGAGCTACCTCGCCGAACGCGACGCCATCGACCCGCTCGGGCACGAGGTCAGCGCGGGCGGGATGCCCGGCCGCGTCAAATGCCTGCACGTCCACCTGGCGCACACGCTGGCCGTCGGCCCCGGCGTGAACCCGTTCGGGGACGAAACGCTCGCTTTGCTCAAGGAGAACGGCTGGCCGTCCGGCGACTGCCAGGGGTAACACCGGCCCGCGGTGTACAGATAGTTCCTCCAGGTGGGTTAATTCACCGGATGTCGACCAACTGGTCTTCCCCTATGGGGTGAAACCGGTCACCGCATGCGGCAGGCTGGGCACCAGTTGTGAGGTGCCGGGGTGAGCGAGTACCGGATCGCCGAGTCGTGGTCCGCCGGGAGGGTTCTGAGTTATGCGCGTGAGGCACGTGCCAGGCGCGGTGACCGGTGCTGTATCCATGGGCTCTCGCCTGAGACACGTACCTCGAGCCGCCCGGAGACTCTGTCTCCGGCACCGCACGATCGCCGCGGTGGCCGGAGGTGTCCTCGCCATCGTCCCGGCCTGTGCCGCGGTCGTCGGTGCCGGCAGCTGGGCCGCGACGGCGAGCACGGTCCAGTCCGGCACTGTCGCCCTCGTCGGCGGCTACGACCCGAAGAACCCGCTCGTCCATCAGATCGGCGTCGACGGCAGCCTGCCGAACGCGCCGACCCCGCTCCCGCTCCCCGCGGACGAACTCCCCGAGGGGCCGCTCGGCATCCCGGTCACCGCGCTCGCCGCGTACCGCAACGCCGCCGACATCCTCATCGCCGAACAGCCCGGCTGCCACATCGACTGGGCTTTGATCGCGAGTATCGGCCGCATCGAGTCCAATCACGCGCGCGGCGGTTACGTCGACGCCAAGGGCAATACCCTCGAACCGATCCTCGGCCCGCAGCTCAACGGCGCCGGGCCGTTCGCCGCCATCCCGGACACCGACGGCGGCAAATTCGACGGCGACACGGTGTGGGACCGCGCCGTCGGCCCGACGCAGTTCATCCCCGGGACCTGGAAGGCCTACGCCTCCGACGGCAACGGCGACGGCGAGTCGAACCCGAACAACATCTTCGACGCCGCGCTGGGCACGGGCCGGTACCTGTGCTCCGGTGGGCTCGACCTGTCCAAACCGGATCAGCTGCGCGCGGCCGTGTTCCGCTACAACAACTCGGACACCTACGTGAACACCGTGCTGATCTGGGCCGAGGCGTACCGCACGGGTGTGCTGCCGACGCCGGACAGCAAGGTGCCCATCGGCGCCCCGAACGCCGGTGCCGCCCCGCCGCCCGCGTCGGTGCCGCCGCCTCCGGTGCCGTCGACGCCGCCCGGTTCGGTGACGCCGCCGTCGAACACCTTGCCGGGAACGAACTCGAGTTCCAGTTCGTCGCCTTCGAAATCGTCGTCAAGCTCGAAGCCACCGCAGTGCCCGACGGTCACCGAGACGGAGACGGTGCCGAACACGAACACCAGCACGAGCACGACGACGACTTCGGCTCCGCCGCCGACGACCTGCAGCTCGCCGACGACGATCACCACGACCACGACGGTGACGGACACCAGCGGTACCAAGACGCCCTGATCGCATTGTCTAAGCTCGGGGCATGCCTCGTGTTGCCGCGATCGACTGTGGGACCAACTCCATCCGCCTGCTCGTCGCCGAGCTGACGCCCCGCCACGACGGGACGGTCGACCTGCGCGACCTGCACCGCGAGATGCGGATCGTCCGCCTCGGCCAGGGCGTGGACGCCACCGGCAAGCTGGCCCCCGAGGCGCTCGAGCGCACCCGCAAGGCGCTGGCCGACTACACGATCGCCGCGCGCCGCAAGGGCGTCGAAAAGGTCCGCATGGTCGCGACGTCCGCGACCCGCGACGCGAGCAACCGCGACGAGTTCTTCGCGATGACGCGCGAGGTGCTCGGCTCCGAGGCCGAAGTCATCAGCGGCGACGAAGAGGCCCGCCTGTCCTTCACCGGCGCCGTCGGCGAGCAGGACCCCGACGACGGCCCCTTCGTGGTGGTCGACGTCGGTGGCGGCTCGACCGAACTCGTGGTCGGCACCTGGGACGGTCGCCAGGCCGAGGTCATCGCGGCCAAGTCGGTCGACATCGGCTGCGTGCGCATCACCGAACGCGCGCTGAAGTCCGACCCACCGACCGCGGCCGAAATCGCCGAAGCCCGTGAGCTGGCCGCCAAGGTCCTCACCGAGGCCTTCGACGTGGTGGACGTGTCCACCGCCAAGACGTGGATCGGCGTCGCCGGGACGGTCACGACCCTGACCGCCGTGGCGCAGGGCCTGTCGGAGTACGACTCCGAGCGCACCCACCTTTCCAAGCTCTCCCACGCCGACATCGACCGCGTCGCGCGGTCGCTCCTCACGGCCGACCACGCGACCCGCGCCGCGAACCCGGTGATCCACCCCGGCCGGGTCGACGTGATCGGCGGCGGCTCGGTGATCGTGCAGGTGCTGGCCGAGCAGTTCGCCACGCGCGGTGGTCCCGGCGAACTGGTGATCTCCGAGCACGACATCCTCGACGGGATCGCGCTGTCGCTGGCCTGACAGTCGGGTTTTCTCTTACAGGAAGCCATTTCTTTAGGTGATCAAGCGGTGACCTCCAGTCCGGATTGGGCCGTTCGGCGCAGCGGCGTTCCTACCAACGTTGTGCTCTAACCGGGTGGTCCGGGAGACCGTCACACATTTGCAACACCAACGCACTGTGATCGGCTTCACCTGTCCCATAGCGTCGTCTCACCTTCTGGACGGTGGGGCGCGACCAGCGCTCGCCGGACTATCCGACGACGAGAGTTGGAGTGGACATGCGGGCTTCACGCGGGTTCTGGGGAGCGACGGCGGTGGTGGCCACGGCGGCCATGCTGCTGACGGCCTGTGGAGGTGGTGGCTCCAGCGAGAACAAGGGGTCCGGCGCCGTCGACGCCAACGCGTCGGTTTCGGTCTACGGCACCGAGCCGGAGAACTCGCTGATTCCCGCCAACACCAACGAGCTCGGTGGGTCCAAGGCCCTCAAGCCGGTCTTCTCGGCGCTCGTCGGCTACAAGTCCGACACCGCCGAGCCGTACAACCTGATGGCCGAATCGATCACCACGACCGATTCGAAGGTCTTCGACATCAAGATCAAGAAGGGCTGGAAGTTCCACGACGGGACCGAGGTCAAGGCCAAGAACTTCGTCGACGCCTGGAACTACAGCGCGAACGGCAAGAACGGCATGCAGAACGCGTCGTTCTTCGAGCAGATCCAGGGCTACGACGAGATCAGCGCCAAGGAGCCGGCCGTCAAGGAGATGTCCGGGCTCAAGGTCGTGAACGACTACGAGTTCCAGGCCACGCTCAAGGGGCCGTTCTCCGTGTTCGCCACCAAGATCGGCTACCTCGCCTTCGCGCCGTTGCCGGACAAGTTCTTCGCCGACCCGGAGGCGTTCGCCAAGGCCCCGATCGGGAACGGGCCGCTGAAGTTCGTTTCGCGCACGCCGAACCAGAACATGAAGCTCACGCGGTTCGACGAATACCAGGGCGAGGACAAGGTCAAGTTCAAGGACCTGGAAGTCCGCATCTACACCAGCCAGGAGACCGCGTACCAGGACCTGCTGAGCAACCGCCTCGACTTCATGGAGGCGCTCCCGCCCGCGGCGAAGGCCGGTGGCAAGTACAAGACCGACCTCGGTGAGCGTCTGGTCGAAGGGAAGCTGCTCGGCATCAGCGCGCTCGCCCTCCCGTACTACGTCCCGGGTTACGACAACCTCGACCTGCGCAAGGCGATCTCGCTGGCCATCGACCGCGAGCAGATCGTCAAGACCGTCATGAACGACACCTACGCGCCCGCCGACGGCTACGTGTCGCGCGGTATCGAGGGCTACCGGCCCGGTGTCTGCGGCGAGTTCTGCAAGTTCGATCCGGTGAAGGCCAAGGAACACTTCGCGAAGTCCGGTTTCACCGGCAAGCTGACCATCGCGTCGAACGCCGACGGTGGCCGTAAGGAACCGCTGGTCGCGGCGTGCAACAGCATCAAGAACGCGCTCGGCGTCGAATGCGACTTCGTGCCGGCGACCGACTTCGGGCAGTGGCGCAGCATCGTCAACAACCGTCAGCTGACCGGCATGGGCCGCTCCGACTGGTCCGCCGACTACCCGTCGATCGAGAACTACCTGAACCCGCGCTACAAGAGCACCGGTTCGTCGAACGACTCCACGTACAACAACCCGGCCGTCGACGCGCTGCTGACCCAGGCGGACCAGACCGCCGACAAGGCGGCCGCGATCAAGCTGTACCAGCAGGCCGAGGACCTGATCGCGAAGGATCTGCCCCAGATCCCCGTGTGGGAAGAGAAGGGTGTCGGCGGCAAGTCGAACCGGCTCAAGGTCGCGAAGCTCGACTTCGGTCGTCTCGCGGACTACTCGTCCATCGAGGTCGCGGCGAAGTAATCGCGTGGTCGTGCCGGCCGGGAGCGCACCGCTCCCGGCCGGCCGGACCCACGGCTCCCACCACGCGATCCTCAGGACGGCACGCCCATGCCCCAGTACATCCTCCGACGACTACTTCAACTCATCCCGGTCTTCTTCGGCACGACGTTCCTCATCTACGCCCTCGTGTGGGCGGTGCCCGGTGACCCGTTCGCCGGCAAATGCGGTCAGGTCGCCTGCCCGCCCGCCTACATCGAGATGATGACCGCGAAGTTCAACCTCGACGATTCGATCTTCGTCCAGTACTTCAAATACCTCGGCAACCTGTTCACCGGCGACTGGGGCGAGACCTTCAACGGCAACTCGGTCGGCGAACTGATCGGGAACGCCTATCCGGTGACGGTCCGGCTCGCCCTCATCGCGGTGGCCATCGAAGCGATCATCGGCCTGTCCGCGGGCATCCTGACCGGCCTGCGCGGCAAGGGCTTCCTCGACAACCTCGTGCTGATGTCCACCACGTTCCTGATCTCGATCCCGGTGTTCGTCACCGCGATCGTGCTCCAGATCGTGCTCGGTTCGGAACTGGGCATCATCGACGCGAGCGTGTCCGAGGACGCCACGATCGGCGAGCTGATCGTGCCGGGGATCGCGCTCGGCAGCCTGTCCATGGCCTACATAGCCCGGTTGACCAGAACGAGCATCGCCGAGAACCGGCACGCCGACTACGTCCGCACGGCCGTCGCGAAGGGGCAGCCCCGCAGCCGGGTCGTCGGCGTGCACCTGCTCCGGAACTCGGTGATCCCGGTGCTGACCTTCATCGGCACCGACATCGGCGCGCTCATGGGCGGGGCCATCGTCACCGAAGGCGTGTTCAACATCAACGGCATCGGCGGGCTCATCTTCCGCGGTATCCAGAACCGGGAGGGCGCCACCGTCACCGGCGTCGTCGTCCTGCTGGTGATGGTCTACCTGCTGGTGAGTCTCATCGTCGACCTGCTCTACGCCGTTCTCGACCCGAGGATCCGTTATGACTGACCCCAATGTGGCCGGCGGGGTGTCCTCTGTGGACGTCGCAGGCGCCGGTGTCGCCGACGATTCCGCGGAGGCGCACAAACCGCGCAGCCTCGGCGGCGACGCCTGGCGGATGTTGCGCAAGCGGCCGTCGTTCATCATCTCCGCCGTCATCATCACGCTCGTCGTGCTCATCGCGATCGCGCCCGACCTGTTCAGCTCCCGGCCCGCCGGGTTCAGCGATCTGCTCCACGCCAACGAAGGACCGTCCGCGGACGCCTGGTTCGGTTACGACAACCAGGGTTACGACGTCTACGCGCGGACGATCCACGGCGCGCGGGCGTCGCTGCTGGTCGGTGTCTTCGCGACAGTGCTGACGATCCTGATCGGCTCGGTGGTGGGGATCATCGCCGGGTACTACGGCCGTCTCGTCGACAGCCTGTTCTCGCGGGTGGGCGACATCTTCGCGGCACTGCCGTTCGTGCTCGGCGCGATCGTCATCCTGACCACGTTCAACGCGCCCGGCTCGAACCCCGGGGTGGTCACGATCATCGTGCAGGTGGTCGTGTCGATCGCCGCGCTGAGCTGGCCGGTGGCGATGCGCATCATGCGGTCGGCGACGCTGGTGGCCAAACAGCTCGACTACGTCAAGGCCGCGCGCGGCCTCGGCGCGAGCACGCCGCGCATCGTGTTCCGGCATCTACTGCCGAACACGGTCGCGCCGGTGCTGGTGTACGGGACCATCGCGCTCGGCGCGTTCATCGGCGCGGAAGCGACACTGGCGTATCTCGGCGTCGGCGTGCGGCCTCCGGTCGTTTCGTGGGGAGTGATGATCAGCGACGCGCGGGACTACTTCCGGGTGAATCCGCACATGTTGTTGTTCCCCGCGGGGTTCGTGACCATCACCGTGCTCGCGTTCGTCATGCTCGGTGACGGCATCCGCGACGCGCTCGACCCGAAGGCCCGGTGATCGTCCGTGACCGACGAACTGCTGCTGGAGGTGGAAGACCTCCATGTCGAATTCCGCACGTCCGACGGCGTCGCGACCGTGCTCAACGGCGTCGACTACTCCGTGCACGCGGGGGAAACCCTTGCCGTGCTAGGAGAATCAGGCTCGGGTAAGAGCGTGACCGCGCAGACGGTGATGGGCATCCTCGACAGCCCGCCCGCCGTCGTCACCGGCGGCTCGGTCCGTTATCGCGGCGAGGATCTGCTCACCGCCACCGAAGAGCGGCGGCGTGAGGTGCGGGGCGGGGAGATCGCGATGATCTTCCAGGACGCGCTCTCGGCGCTGAATCCCGTGTTCACCGTGGGATTCCAGATCGAGGAACAGCTGCGGGTCCGGCTCGGGATGTCCAAAAAGGACGCGCGGAAACGGGCGATCGAACTGCTCGACATCGTGCGCATCCCCGCCGCCGCCCGCCGGGTCCGCGAGTACCCGCACCAGTTCTCCGGCGGGATGCGGCAGCGCGCGATGATCGCCATGTCGCTCGCGCTCGACCCGGATCTGCTGATCGCGGACGAGCCGACGACCGCGCTCGACGTCACCGTGCAGGCCCAGATCATGGACCTGCTGGCGGAGATCCAGGCCGAACGGCGGATGGGGCTGATCCTGATCACCCACGACCTGGCGGTGGTCGCCGAGGTCGCCGACCGGATCGCCGTGATGTACGCGGGCCGGATCGTCGAACAGGCCGACGTCACCGAGCTGTTCCGTTCGCCGGGGCATCCCTACACCGAGGCGCTGATGGCCTCGCTGCCGCGGCTCGACCTCAAAGGACAGACGCTGGAGACCATCAAGGGCCTGCCACCGAGCCTGCTGAACATCCCGTCCGGCTGCCCGTTCCATCCGCGTTGCCCGCGGGCGGAAAGCCGCTGCGAGACCGAACGGCCCGCCCTGCACAACCTCGGCTTCGGCCGGGTCAGCGCCTGCCACTTCGCCGACGAGGTGGTGAGCGATCGTGTCTGAGCCCATTCTGCGCGTCGAAAACCTGGTGAAGTACTTCCCGGTGCGGGCCGGGATCCTCTTCAAACGCACCATCGGGCAGGTGAAGGCCGTCGACGGTGTCTCCTTCGATCTCATGCCGGGCGAAACGCTCGGTGTGGTGGGGGAATCCGGCTGCGGCAAGTCCACTTTGGCCCAGGTGCTGATGCGGCTGGAAGAGCCCACCGGCGGGCTCGCGACCTTCGAGGGGCGCGACATCTTCGCGTTGCGGGGA
The DNA here is from genome assembly GCF_014873915.1 of Amycolatopsis roodepoortensis. GTDB lineage: Bacteria > Actinomycetota > Actinomycetes > Mycobacteriales > Pseudonocardiaceae > Amycolatopsis > Amycolatopsis roodepoortensis. Next base: position 1,091,295 of record NZ_JADBEJ010000004.1, on the reverse strand, counting down.
GCCGAACTGAGGAGGCTGCGGCGCGAGATCCAGATCGTGCTGCAGGATCCGTACACCTCGTTGAACCCCAGGATGACGGTCGGCGACATCATCGGCGAACCCTTCGAAATCCACACCGAGGTGGCACGGAAGGGATCGCGGGCGGCGAAGGTGCGGGAGCTGCTCGACGTCGTCGGGCTGAATCCCGAGCACATCAACCGCTATCCGCACCAGTTCTCCGGCGGGCAGCGTCAGCGCATCGGCATCGCGCGGGCGCTGGCGTTGCGGCCGAAGGTGATCATCTGCGACGAGCCGGTTTCCGCGCTCGACGTTTCGATCCAGGCGCAGGTGATGAACCTGCTCGGTGATCTGCAGAAGGAATTCGGCCTTTCCTATGTGTTCATCGCACACGATCTGTCGGTTGTCCGTCACCTTTCCACGCGCGTGGCGGTGATGTACCTCGGCAAGATCGTGGAAATGGGGACCGAAGAGGAGATCTACGAACATCCGTCGCATCCCTACACGCAGGCGCTGCTGTCCGCGGTGCCGGTCGCGGATCCGGCGTTGCGCGGGCAGCGGCAGGTGATCCGCCTGGAAGGCGACGTGCCGAGCCCGCTGGATCCGCCGTCCGGCTGCCGGTTCCGCACCCGGTGCTGGAAGGCGCAGGACATTTGCGCCGATCAGGAACCCGAATTGATCACCCGGTCCGGCGGGCATTTGTCCGCCTGTCATTTCGCGGAGGAGAAAACCGTCGTCCCCTGACTTTCGTAGGGACTTCGTTGATACACAGGGATCGCTGACGTAGTTTTGCCCGAATGGTTTTCTTCAGGAGGCAGGAAGTGAAAAAGCCCAGATCTCTCGTGGTCGCGCTCGCGGTACCGCTGTTCGGCGCGATCGTCGCTGCTCCGGTGGCATCAGCGCAACCGGCGCTTTCCGGCGCCGCGACCGAATTCTCGGTCCTGGCCCGCGACGGCCAAAGTGTCGCTTCGGTGGAGAGGGCGGTCCGCGCCGCCGGGGGCACCGTCGTGGCGAGCAACGCCGCGGTCGGCCTGGTCACCGCGACCGCGCCCGCCAACGGTTTCACCGAGCGCGTCTCCGCGGACCGGTCGGTCTTCGGCGCCGCCAAAGCGAAGGCGATCGGCACCGCGCCGAAGCAGGGCAAGGTGAAGGACAAGCCGGGTGTCGTCGAGAAGGAGGGCCGCGGCGCGGCCTCGGCCAAGAAGCCGCTGCAGGCGAACGCCGTCGGCATGGACCCGCTCGATGATCAGCTCTGGGGACTCAAGTCCGTCCGGTCGGACCTTTCGCGTACCAAGCAGCCGGGCGACAAGCGGGTGAAGGTCGGCGTCATCGACACCGGCGTCGACGGCAGTCACCCGGACATCGCGCCGAACTTCGACCGCGCGGCGTCGCGGAACTTCACCAAGGACATCGTCGCCGACGTGAACGGCGTCGTCGTCGACGGGCCGTGTGAGTTCCGCAGCTGTGTCGACCCGGCGGACCACGACGACAACGGGCACGGCACGCACGTCGCCGGCACCATCGGCGCGGCCGCGAACGGTTTCGGTGTCTCGGGGGTCGCCCCGAACGTGACGCTGGTGAACCTCCGCGCCGGGCAGGACTCGGGCTCGTTCTTCCTGCAGCCGACTGTGGACGCGATCACCTACGCCGGCGACGCCGGTGTGGACGTCGTGAACATGAGCTTCTTCACGGATCCCTGGCTGTACAACTGCACCGCGAACCCCGCGGACTCGGCCGAGCAGCAGGCCGAGCAGCGCACCATCATCGAGGCGACGACCCGTGCGCTGAACTACGCTCACCGCAAGGGCGTCACCCAGGTCGTCTCGCTGGGCAACCAGCACAGCGACCTCGGCGCCCCGCAGCCCGACGCGTCGAGCCCCAACTACCCTTCGAACAGCACGCACCCGCGGCAGATCGACAACGCGAGCTGCCTCTCGCTGCCCGTCGAAGGCCCGCACACGATCGGTGTCTCGTCCTTCGGCCCGTCGCAGGCGAAGGCGGACTACTCGAACTACGGCGTCGAGCAGATCTCGGTGTCCGCGCCCGGCGGATACTTCCGTGACTACTTCGGCACCCCGTGGCACCGCACGAACGAGAACATGATCCTTTCGACGTACCCGCGCAACGTCGGTGTCGCGGAGGGCATGATCGACGCGGACGGGAACCTCACGCCCGACGGCGTCTCCGCCGGTATCCAGAAGGCGACCGCCGCCGACGGCCGCGTCGGCTACTACCAGTGGCTGCAGGGGACGTCGATGGCGTCGCCGCACGCTTCGGGTGTCGCCGCGCTGATCGTTTCGCAGTACGGCAAGGGTTCGCGCGACTTCGGGATGAACCCGGACGCCGTGCAGCGAGTGCTCGAGGGTACGGCTTCCGACATCGCCTGCCCGGTGCCGCGGACCGTCGACTACCTGAAGGAAGGCCGGGACGCTTCGTTCACCGCGACCTGCACCGGTGACGCTTCGTTCAACGGCTTCTACGGCCACGGTGGCGTCGACGCCTGGTCGGCTGTGACGCGCGGTTCCCAGTACCTGCGCGGCTGATCTTCACCTCTCGTGAGTGGTAAGGACGGTTCTGACCGTCCTTACCACTCACGAGTCTCCGGCTACTTCCCGGAAGCGGTCTTGATGAACTTCGCCAGGTCCTTCGCCTGCCGCACCCGCGACTCCTCGTGCACGTACATCATGTGCCCGGCCGGGTAGTACGCCGTGTCGATGTTCTCCCGCAGCTCCTCGGGAATCTGCAGGCGCGCCAGCACGTGCTCCGAAGCGAAGTACGGCGTCGCGCCGTCGTAGTGCCCGAAGGCGACGTGCACCCGGAGGTGCGGGTTCGCCCGCATGGCCGACGCCAGTGAGTCCACAGAGGACACCGAGCGACCCTCGAAGTCCGAGTACGACCAGGCCTTGAAGACGTCGGTCGACAGAACCTCGTACGGCAGGTCGTTCTCGTAGCCGAGTTCGGCCCGCACATAGTGGTTGAGCCCGCCCGTATAGGCGCCGATGATCCGCGAGATCGACGGGTCGTCGCTCATGTGCTCGCGTCCGCCGTCGGGCTCCCAGGTGGTGAACCGGCCGTCCATCCGGCCGACGACGAGACCCTTGTCCCGCAACAGCTCGGTGAAGTACCGCACGTGCTCGATCCGCAGGTTGACGCGGTCCACATAGGACTCGCTCAGGCCGGTCAGGGAAGCGAGCGTCGCCACCGCTTCGGCGCGGTCCTGTGTGGACAGACGCGCGCCGCGCGCGAGGGCCCAGGGGAGTTCCTTGGCCGCGAAGTCCTCGGCGTCGGCCAGGACGTCGTCGAGCGGGCGATCACCGTGAAGGCCGTGGTAGTGCGCGATCGCCGCGTACGTCGGCACGTAGAGCGAGTACGGCAGGTCGTTGCCCTCGGTGAACCGCAGCGTGCCCAGGTCCAGCACGGACGAGATCAACAGCAGCCCGTTCAGGTACATGCCGTGGCGTTCCTGGAGATGCGACGCCAACCCGGCCGCGCGGAGCGTTCCGTACGACTCGCCCGCGAGGAACTTCGGTGAGAGCCAGCGCTGTTTGCGCGAGACCCACAGCCGGATGACCTCGCCGATGGACTCGATGTCGGCGGTGTACCCGTGATACTCCTTGGCCGCCTCGCCGTCCACGGCGCGTGAATAGCCGGTCGACACCGGGTCGATGAACACCAGGTCGCTGTGCGCCAGCAGGGTTTCCTGGTTGTCGGTCAGCCCGTAGGGCGGCGCGACCGGGTCGTCGACGTCGCCCGAAAGCACCCGGCGCGGGCCGAGCAGCCCCATGTGCAGCCAGACGCTCGCCGAACCGGGCCCGCCGTTGAACGCGAACGTGACCGGGCGCGAGCCGGGCTCCGCGTCGTCGAGCGTGTAGGAGGTCACGAACACCTCGGCCTTGGCCTTGTAGCCCTCGGACTTGCCGTCGGTGATGACCTCCTTCCGCAGCACGATCCGCCCGGTCTGGGCGGTGTAGGCGAGCTTCTTGCGCTTGAGGGTGAGCGTGTGCTTCGTGGTGACCAGGTCGTCGGTCGGCTCGACCTTGGTTTCCACCGACGGGGTGTCCTTCTCGTCGGCGGCCTTCTCATCGGGATTGGTGTCCGGCATGCCTCCAACTTACTGGCAGTCTGTAGGGGTGGACATCGTCACGGCGCATGATCGCCCGAGCACGCCCCAGGAGGCGATCGGGATCCAGGAAACCCTGCGTGGCCTGGTCGAACTCGAAGATCGCTGTCCACAAGAGATCGTCACGGTCACCGGGCTGGACGTCGCCTACGACGAGGACAGCGGCCTCATCGCGGCCGCCGCGGTCACCCTCGAAATCGACGGATTCCGCGTCGTGGAAAAGCGATCCGTCGTTTCCCGGATCTCATTCCCGTACGAACCGGGCCTTTTCGCGTTCCGCGAGCTGCCGCCGCTGCTCGACGCCCTCCGCGCGCTCGACCATGTCCCGGACCTGCTGGTCTGCGACGGCCACGGCCTGGCGCATCCGCGCCGGTTCGGGCTCGCTTGCCACGTCGGCGTCGTGACCGGCCTGCCGTCCGTCGGCGTCGGCAAGACCCGGTTCGTCGGCGATCACGACGAGCCGGGCCTCGAACGCGGCTCGCGGGCGCCCCTGCTGGACGACGGCGAGGTCGTCGGCGCGGTCCTGCGCACCCAAGACGGGGTGAAGCCCGTTCATGTCTCCGTCGGCCACAAGATCTCGCTGGACAACGCTTGCCGCCAGGTGCTGCGGCTGTGCCCCCAGTTCCGTCAGCCGGAGACCACCCGGCAAGCCGACCGTCTCGCCCGCGACGCGCTGAAAGAGGCGTTATGAGGTTCCACTCGCTCGCCGAACTCGACGCCGAGGTCGTCGGCTGCCGCGCCTGCCCGCGGCTGGTCGCGTGGCGCGAGGAGATCGCCGTGGTCAAACGCGCGGCCTTCGCCGGTGAGACCTACTGGGCCCGGCCGGTGCCCGGCTTCGGCCCGCCGGACGCGTCGCTGGCGATCGTCGGCCTCGCCCCTTCGGCACATGGCGCGAACCGGACCGGCCGTCTGTTCACCGGCGACCCGTCCGGTGACGTCCTCTTCAAGGCGCTTCACCGGGTCGGGCTCGCGTCTCAGCCGACGTCGACCCATATCGGTGACGGCCTCGAGCTCCGCGGGACCCGGATGGTCTCCCCGGTGAGATGCGCGCCACCCGCCAACAAGCCCACACCTGAGGAACGGGAAACCTGCCGATCGTGGCTGGCGGCGGAGCTCGAGTTGCTGAAACCGACGCTGAAGGCCGTCGTGGTGCTCGGCGCGTTCGGCTGGCAGGCGCTGCTGCCGGTGCTCGCGGAGGCGGGCTGGCCGGTGCCCGCGCCACGCCCGAAGTTCGGCCACGGAGCCGAACTGGAACTCGGCGACCTGCGCCTTTTCGGCTGTTATCACGTGTCGCAGCGCAATGTCCAGACCGGCCGCCTGACCCTTGACATGGTGTGCGACGTCCTCGCCTCCGCGACCTCGGCGGCCGGCCTGAACTGAATCGTTGCGGAAACCGTGGCGACGCTGGTCACAGCCGGATGGGGTCTCCGAGCGATCTCAGCAGATGGGTGCGACTATAGAAATATGGCTGGTGTTAAGTCGGAACCGACACGGATCCTCGTCCTTGGTGGTGGGTACGTCGGGCTCTACACGGCGTACGGGCTCCAGAAGATGCTCCGGGCCAACGAAGCGTCCGTGACGGTCGTTGATCCGCAGCCGCACATGACCTATGCCCCCTTCCTGCCCGAGGCGGCGGCCGGTGCGATCGAACCGCGGCACGTGGTCGTGCCGCTGAGGCGCGTGCTCAAGCGCTGCCACGTGCTCACCGCGCGCGTGACGAAGATCGAGCATGAGCGCAAGGCCGTGACGGTCGAGGCCGCCGACGGGCACGTCGAGCAGCTGAACTACGACGTCCTCGTGGTCGCTCTCGGTGCCGTCGCGCGCATCCTGCCGATCCCGGGCCTGGTCGAGGAGGGCATCGCCTTCAAGACCATCGGCGAGGCGATCTACCTGCGCAACCACGTCATGACGAAGCTGGACGAGGCCGCCAGCACGCTCGATCCCGAGCAGCGCAAGCGCCTGCTGACGTTCACCGTCGTCGGCGGCGGGTTCGCCGGTATCGAGGCGCTCGCCGAACTCGAGGACATGACCCGGTTCGCGGTGGAGAACTACTACCCGAACCTCAAGGTCGAGGACATCCGATGGGTGCTCGTCGAGGCGGCGGGCCGGATCCTTCCCGAGGTGCGCGAGACGCTCGGTGTGTACACCGTCGAGCAGCTCGAAAAGCGCGGCATCGAAGTCTATTTGTCGACAGCTGCGAAGTCGTTCGAGAACGGCCACGTCGTGCTTTCGGACGGCACCGAATTCGACACCGACACGATCATCTGGACCGCCGGTGTGAAGGCGAACCCGGTGCTCGCCAGCTCGGACCTGCCGCTCGACAAGCGCGGCCGCGTCGAGGCCACCGCCGCGATGCAGGTCGTCGGGCACCCCGACGTCTGGACCGCCGGTGACAACGCCGCCGTGCCGGACCTCTCGCGCACCGAGCAGGACCCGACCGCGACCTGCCCGCCGAACGCGCAGCACGCCGTCCGTCAGGCGCGTCTGCTGGCGAAGAACATCATCAAGGTGATCCGCGGCGGCAAGCCGAAGGACTACTACCACAAGAACCTGGGTGCGGTGGCCAGCCTCGGCCTGCACAAGGGTGTCGCCGACGCGCTGAACCTGAAGATCAAGGGCTTCCCGGCCTGGCTCTTCCACCGCGCGTACCACCTCAAGGCGATGCCGACATGGAACCGCAAGATCCGCATCCTGTTCGACTGGATGCTCGGTGGCCTGTTCCGGCGCGAGGTCATCTCGCTCGGCCAGATCAACAACCCGCGCGAGGAATTCGACCGGCTGTCGAAGTCCTGAGTTCGTGATGCCGTGAAGGCCTCCTTCCCTGCCTTGAGCGTTGGGAAGGGGGCCTTCACGGCGTTCAAGGGGCGAAGCCGCCGGCTCGAATATCGGCGTACTGAAGCCGCGGACCAAAGGGCATCGCCTAGGCTGTCGGTGCCCCGGTAGCCCAACTGGCAGAGGCAGTCGACTTAAAATCGACACAGTGCGGGTTCGATCCCCGTCCGGGGCACAACCGGTTCCGCTCTGTGGACGTCCTGGTCCGCGCGGACCGACGCTGCCGACAATGATCCGCATGACCGGGATCGGCCTGACCGACGAAGCCACCTACGACCGCGCTCGACTCACCCAGTGGTGTGAAGGAAATGGGGTTTCCAGGCGCGGTCTGCTTCGGCTCGCGGCGGGCGGCTCACTCGCGCTGACGGCTTTCGGTGCGCTTCCCGCTGGAACGGCGTCGGCGGCGTCGCCGATCGTGAAGCCCTTGCCGCCTGAGATCTTCGAGGTCTACGGCACCAACGCGGAGACGCGCTGGGAGGCACTGAGCGGTCAGGGCGAGCTGACCCCGGTCGAACGGTTCTTCGTGCGAAACCACACCGCCACACCGTCGATCGACGCCGGCACCTGGCGGCTGAAGCTGTTCGGGACAGGGCTGCGTGGAGGACCGGTCGAGTTCAGCTACCGAGACCTGCTCGAATTGCCCGCGGAGACGATCACTTCCGCCATCGAATGCGCGGGCAACGGGCGGAGTTTCTTCACCAGCCAGCAAGGGCAGGTGGTTTCCGGCACGGCGTGGAAGCTCGGTGCGATCGGCGTCGCGCGCTGGCGTGGCGTCCGGCTTTCCACCGTGCTGGCCAAAGCGGGGCTGACGCGGCACGCGGTGGACGTCCTGCCGGAGGGACTGGACGCCGACTACGTCACCGGCGGGGTGAACCTGGGGAAGGTGCGTCGCCCTCTCCCGGTCGCGAAGGCGTTGCAGGACGTTTTGCTGGCCTACGAGATGAACGGGCGTCCGCTCCCGCCGGATCACGGTCATCCGGTGCGGCTCGTCGTGCCATCGTGGGCCGGGATCTCGTCGATCAAATGGCTGGGGCGTATCGAAGTCTCGGACACGCCACTGGTGTCGCCGTGGAACACGCAGTACTACAGGCTGCTCGGGCCGGACTATCCGGCGGAGGGGGCGCTCGTGACCCGGCAGGTGGTCAAGAGCGCGTTCGAACTGCCGTGGAACGCCGAATTCGCGGCAGGCGGTAGGTATGTGCTGCGCGGCCGGTCGTGGTCGGGAAACGGCCGGATCCGGCGCGTCGAAGTCGACACCGGTGGCGGCTGGCGGCAGGCGAAGTTCGTGGGCGCGGCGGCCGATCGAGGCTGGCGACGCTGGGAGATCCCTTGGCGCTCCGGCAATCCCGGTACCCACACCCTGCGAGCGCGGGCCACGGACATCACCGGTGCCACCCAGCCGGAGGTCACTCCGCACAACTCCCAGGGCTACCTGTTCGACGCCGTCGTCCGGCATCCGGTCCGGGTGGTGTGAGATGACGCGGTCAGTGGCGGTCAGAGGGGAACCAGCCGTCGAATTGACCCTCGAGTTACGGGTGAACACCGACCCGGAACAAGCCGCCGCGATCACCGCGCGTCTGCTTGAGTCCTTTGAGGACACTGTCGGGGTGACCCTGACCGCCAAGGCCGTCCAAGCGGGCCAGGTCGTCGAATTCGGGCCGCCGCTACGTATCGAACCCGGCTCGCGACGAGTGCTGATGCACGGCGAGGTACTGGAGTTCACCAGGCTCGAGTTCGACCTCCTGCTGTTCCTCGGCCGGAATCCGGACCGTGTCTTCGACCGGGTCACGTTGATGGAACAGGTCTGGGGTCTGTCCGGCGGCAACGGGCGGACCGTCGACGTCCATGTCCGCAAGATCCGCGGGAAGCTGGAACCCGTGCTGACGCCGATCACGACGGTGCGCGGGGTCGGCTACCGGTTCGACGGGGCGGGCCAGGTGCTCATCGCGGACTGACAGGATAGGAACCGTGACTCCGACTTACGTTTTCGTGCACGGTTCCAGCAGCGCCTCCTTCACCTGGGGCCCGCTGCAACGCGAGCTCGCGCTGCTCGGCCATCGCACCCTGGCCGTCGACCTTCCCGGACACGGCTTCGCCGCCGGTTTCCACGCCGCCTACCAGGCACCCCAGGATCTCGAAGCGCTGGCCACGGCGCCGTCGAACCAGGCGGGCGTCACGCTGGCCGAGGCAGTCGACCAGGTCGTGGATGTCGTGCGCAAGGTCGCCGAGCACGGACCGGTCATCCTGGTCGGGCACAGCCGCGGCGGGCTCGCGCTCACCGGGGTCGCGAACGCCGTCCCCGAACTGATCGACCGGATCGTCTACATCTCGGCCTGGTGCTGCGTCGACGCGACGGTGGGCGAGTACATGCAGGGACCCGAGTACGCGAGCAGCGCGCTCAACGACGTCGGCGGGGTCGTCGTCGCGAATCCCGCCGAACTCGGCGCGCTCCGGATGAACTGGCGCACCGCCGATCCCGCGCTGCTGGCCGCGTTGAAGAACGCGATGCTCGAAGACGGCACCGAGCAGGAGTTCTTCGCGTACCTCAACACCCTCGAGCCGGACGAGAGCCTCGACGCCGGAACCGAGCTCGCCGACGCCGCCACCTGGGGCCGGATCCCGCGCACCTACATCCGGCTCACGGAGGACCGGTCGATGCCGCTCGCGCTGCAGGACCGGTTCATCAAGGAGGCGGACGCGCTCACCCCGGACAACCCGACCGACGTGCGGTCGCTCGTGAGCAGCCACGTCCGGTTCCTCATCCATCCGCAGGAGGCCGCCGCCATCCTCGCCGGGCTCGCGTAGTTCGTCAAAGGGACCGTCAGGGAGCGACGAGCCCGGCTTCGTAGGCGAAGATCGTCAGCTGGACCCGGTTGGTCGCGTCGAGTTTCGCGAAGATCCGGGTGATGTGGGTCTTCACCGTCGCCTCGCTCAGGTGCAGGGCCGCGCCGATTTCGGCGTTGGTCCCGCCCCGCGCGACGGCGGTGACGATCTCCCGCTCGCGTTCGGTCAGGGTGCTCAGCCCGGTTCGCGCCCGGTGACGGCGAGGGCTCGTCCTGGTCGCGACGAAGTGCCCGATGAGTTTCCGCGTCGTCCGCGGCGAGAGCATCGCCTCGCCCGCCGCGACCACCCGGACCGCGTCGATGATCTCCTGTGGCGAACCTTCTTTCAGCAGGAATCCGCTGGCGCCGGCGCCGAGTGCGTCGAAAACGTATTCGTCGAGGTCGTAAGTAGTCAGTACGAGGACCTTGGGCGGATTGGGCAGCGCGGTGACGGCGGCCGTCGCGGTGAGGCCGTTCATCCGCCGCATCCGGATGTCCATCAGCACGACGTCGGGCGCGTGCATGGTCACCTTCGGCACGGCTTCGTCCCCGTCGCCCGCCTCCGCGACGACCTGGATGTCGCCAGTGCTGGACAGGATCATCGACAAACCGGTTCGTACGAGCGGGTCGTCGTCGACGAGCAGCACTCGCAGTGGGCGCTGGTTCACCCGGACAGGTTAGTGGTGTCCCCACGGTAACCAAGCCCGGACGGCGAATGTGCCCTCGTCGGTGGGGCCGGCGCTGGCGTTCCCGCCGATCAGCGTGACCCGCTCGCCGATCCCGGTCAGCCCCGCGCCGGCACCGGGGGGCTTGCCCGTCGCGGCGGCCGCGGGCAGCGGATTGACGACCTCGACGGTGAGCCCGTTCCCGGGACCTCCGCGCACCGAAACCTCGGCCGGCGCGCCCGGCGCGTGCTTCAGGATGTTGGTCAGCGACTCCTGGACGATCCGGTACGCGGTCGTGCCGAGCAGCGCCGGCGCGCCGCCCGCGTCGTCGAGCAAAATCGTCACGTTGACGCCCAAGCCGGCCCGTCGGGCGTTGGCGACCAGCTCGGGAATGTCCGCCAGCGTCGGCTGCGGCGGCTCCGGATGGGATCCGTGCTCGCCGTTCTCACCGAAACCCTGGCCATCGCGCAGGACACCGATGACCTGCCGCAGATCTTCGAGCGATTGGCGGGCCGTCGTGCGGACGGTTTTCGCGGCTTCCGTCGTCGCGGGCCCCTTGCTGACCTCGAGCGCGCCGGCCTGCAGCGACAGCAGGGAAAGCCGGTGCCCGAGGACGTCGTGCATCTCGCGCGCGATGCGGGTGCGTTCCGCGCGGCGGGTCATTTCGGCGCGGAGCTCCGCTTCCTTGGCCTCGCGGATCGCGATCGTGCCCTGCATCCCGCGGACGACGCCGACGGTGAGCGGTACGGCCGTCATCACGACGGCGACCGTCAGCGTCCCCATCACCTGCACCGCGGACAGCTCCTTGCCGACGATCTGCCCGGCGATGGTCACATCGGGATGGCGGTTGGCGTCGCCGAACAACGCCCACGCCGTCGCGATGTAGACCAGCACGGACCCGGTCCACAGGAGACGGTCGCGACGATGCGCGGCCAAAGCGGCGAGGGCGACCAACGCGGCCAGCGCGTCGGAGCGGAAGCAAAGCGGCGGAACCAAGGCGATGCCGAGGACGAGTTCCGGCCATTTGTGCCGCCAGCAGAGCATGACCGCCGCCGCGATCCCGGTGAGGAAACCGAGCGTGGACCACCACGTCGGGTCGAACTCTTTCGTCGCCGGAAGATAGCCCTGGGCGCTGAAGACGAAAATGCTGCTGATCACGCACGCCGCGACCGCCACCACGGTGAGCACCACACCGAGCACACGCCTTGCCATGCGCTGAGCGTACGCAAGCAGGCCAGGCCGGCCGCATCAGCGGAACCGATCCTTCGAAGCGCGCGAATTACGACTTTCGTCGTAACGGGTTCACGCGCCGAGGACGACGCGGCCGCCTCGCGATCACTGGTTGTATGCCGCCTCGTTCATCCCGTTGGAAAGGAAATCCCCCGTGACCCAGCAAACCCCCTACACGCCGGCCCCGCAAGCCCCCGCCAGCCCGATGCCGCCTCGCAACGGCATCGGCGTCACGGGCTTCGTCCTCGGCCTGGTGGGGCTGGTCTTCTCCCCGATCCCGTTCGTCGGCGTCATCGCGTGGCCGCTGGTGATCCTCGGCCTGATCTTCTCGATCATCGGGCTGATCCGCGTCAAGAACGGGAAGGCCTCCAACAAGGGCCTCTCCATCACCGGTATCGCCCTGTCCGCGCTCGGGCTCGTGGTCTGCGTGGTGTGGATCTTCGTGTTCAACGCGGCGGTCGACGAGGTCAACAACGAAATCAACCGCACCGCGAAGGTCTCCTACGAAGTCACCGGTGACGCCACGAACGTCGAGGTCATCTACGGCGAGGTCCTGAACCCCACCACCGAGACCGTTCCGGCGCTGCCGTGGAACAAGGAAGTCGAGAACAAGGGCGTCTACAAGGGCGGGACGCTCACGGTGACCACGGGCGAGACCGGTGGATCCGTCACCTGCAAGATCACCGTCGACGGCGCGGTCGTTTCGACCAAGACCGCTTCGGGCGAATTCGCCATGGCCGCCTGCACCGGAGTGTGACGGCCGGACCGTGAAAGGCCTCCTTCGCCATTCTCGGGGTGGCGAGGAGGCCTTCGCGATTCCGGCATGATGCGGACATGACCGAGCCCGTCCATCCGTTCGACCCGCCCGCCCACGAACGACACTGGATCGAAACCGTCACCGAACTGGCGAGGGACTTCGCCGCGAGTGCCGCCGAATTCGACGACACGGCCGAGCTGCCCATCGCCAACCTTCGCGCCTTGCACGCGACCGGACTCGACAGGGCGACGTTGCCCGCGGAGCTCGGCGGCGAGGACCTCAGCTATCGGAGCTACGGCGAGATCGTCCGTATTCTCAGCGCCGCCTGTTCCTCCACCGCGTGTATCTGGGTGATGCACATCGGTGCCGCGGTCGGACTGGCGCAGTTGTCCGCTCCCGACATGGGCCGCTTCTACGCCGAAGAACTCATCGACGGCAAGCGGTTCGCCAACGCACTTTCTGAACCGAGTAGCGGCAACATGTTCCTGATGCCGCAACAGATCGCGGAGCCTGCCGACGGCGGATACCGGCTCACCGGCGCCAAACGGTTCGTTTCCGGCTGCGAGGCCGCCGACCACTTCCTGGTCAACGCGCTCGTCGACGGCGTGCCCACCTTCTTCGGCGTCTCGCCGGACGACACGATGACCTTCGTGCCCATCTGGGACACGATGGGCCTGCGCGCCAGCCGAAGCCAGCTCGTCTCCTTCGAAGGGACCCTGCTGCGGGAGGACCGCAGGTGCCCGCCTTCGGCCGAGCCGCGCCCGAACCACATCGCGGCCGGCCTCGCGTTCCTGTCGTTGGGGATCGCCGACGCGGCGGAGGAAGCCCTGGTCTCGCACGCCCGGGGCCGCGTCATCCCCGCGACCGGGCAGCCGCTCGCCGAAATGCAGTGGCTCCAATTCGAAGCAGCGGACGTCCACGCCCGTCTCGAAGCCGCACGCGTGTACTCCCGGAACATGGCCTGGCTGGCGGATCGGAATTCGCCGGAGTTCATGCCAGCGACCATGACGGCGAAGGTGCTCGCGAACGACATCGCCCGCGATGTCGCCCAGTTGGCGCTGAAGACGGGCGGCGGTTCGGGCTTCCTTCGCACGTCGCCGATCCAGCGGTTGTTCCGGGACGCGCAGGCCGGTGGCTTGATGGCCTATTCGGCCGAAGTCTGCAAGGACCGGATCGGGAAGACCGTGCTCCTGCCGCAGGACTGACCTCGGATGGCCGGCCGGGTGACGTCAAGCCCGGCCGGTCCCGCCGAAGCGGGTCAGCAGCAGCCGCTGCCGCAGCAGTCGCAATCGCACCAGTCGTCGTTCCGCATGATCATCCACCTCCTCCCTCGGGGGCACAGCCGGGCGGGCACCAGGCACCGGGAACCGGATCGGCGCAGTTCTCGCCGGACATCCCGGACAGCATGGAAGTGAGTTCGGCACGCAGTTCGCCCAGCCGCGCCATCTCCGCGTCGATTTCGGCGAGATGGCGTTCCAGCATGGTTTCGGCGGGTTCGCACGGGCATACGCCGGTGTCGCGCACGCTCAGCAGGTCACCGATCTCCGTCAGCGTCAGCCCGAGCCGCTGGGTGCCGCGGATGAACCGCAGCCGGTCGATGACGCCCTCGTCGTAGCGCCGGTGGGCCCCGGTCGTCCGCGCGGGCGTGGGCAGCAGGCCGATGCGCTCGTAGTAGCGCACGGTGTCCGGCCGCACTCCGGCGCGGGAGGTCACCTCGGACATGGTCAACGCCGTCAGCGCCTTCGTCGCTTCGGTTCGCATGATGCGAGGGTAGAACCTGGACCCGGCTCCAGAATCAAGTCCGAAATCCGACGGGGCTCACGAAGAGAAGACGACGGCCAAGCGCGTCCGCATCATTCGAGAGGGTGGAAACGGCGAGAGGACGACACGGTGACTGACTTCCGGAACGTGATCAGGGACCTCACCACGGAGGGTGAACAGGTCGACGCCCTGGTGGCCGGCCTCGACGACGCGGGATGGGATCTTCCGACGCCCGCGACGGGCTGGTCGGTCAAACACCAGATCGCGCATCTCGCGTTCATCTTCAAGATCGCCGGATTGTCCGCGGCCGAGCCGCGGGCCTTCGCCGAACTCGCGAAGTCGTCGATGGCGCGCGGGTTCGACGCCGCCGTCAACGCGGCCCTCGACGACTACCTCGGCGACCCCAACGAGGTCCTGCTGAGCCGCTGGCGTGCCGAACGCGACGCCGGCATCAAGGCGCTCGCCGCGGTCCCGGCGGACCAGGTCGTCCCGTGGCTCGTCAACCCGCTGCCGCCGGCCATCCTCGCCTGCGCCGGGATGATGGAACTGTTCGCGCACGGCCAGGACGTCGCGGACGCGCTGGGTGTACGGCCGGAGCGGACGGACCGGCTCGCGTACCTCGTCGGCTTCGCCGTCCGGGTGCGGGACTTCGGTTACGAGGCGCGCGGCCTGACCCCGCCGGAGCAGGAGTTCCGGTTCGAGATCACCTCGCCGTCCGGCCAGCTGTGGACGTTCGGCCCCGAGGACTCCCCGGAGCGGATCACCGGGAGCGCCGAGGACTTCTGCCTCCTGGTCACGCGGCGCCGTCACCGCGACGACCTCGACGTCCGCGCCGAGGGCGCGCTGGCGGATCAGTGGCTGGACATCGCGCAGGCGTACCGCGGTCCCGCGGGCGAGGGCCGCTCACCGGGACAGTTCGGCCGTTGAGAGTCCCGCCGCTTCCGCGGTGGATAGGGCATCTTGGAAGTCGCGATCAAGTCCGCTCGGTGCGATCGTCGACGCACAGGGGGTCTAGGAGGCGATCGTGACACGAGTGTGGCTGATCAGGCATGGGGAAAGCGAGTCCAACGCGGGACTTCCCGGTGGGGAGCCGGGGACTTCGGCGCTGACCGAACTCGGTAAGCGGCAAGCCCTCGAAATCGCGGAATCGCTGGCCGAACCGCCTCGGTTGATCGTGACGTCGCCGTTCCTGCGGGCGCGGCAGACCGCCGAGCCGACGATCGAGCGGTTCCCCGGCGCGGAGCGTGAGGAGTGGCCTGTCCAGGAGTTCACCTTTCTCGGCGAACTCCATGGACAGGTCACCACCACGGCCACCCGTAAGCCGTACACGGAGGCCTACTGGTCCCGTGCGGATCCGCACCACGCGGTGAACGGCGCGGAATCCTTCGCGGCGCTCTTCACCCGGACCCAGGAATTCCTGGCGCGGCTGGGAGAACGCGAGCCCGGGCCGATCGCGGTCTTCACGCACGGGCTCTTCATCCGCGCGGTCATGTGGTCCCTGCTGACCGGGATCACCACGCCGGACAGCGAGGCCATGCGCGGATTCCGCACGTTCGCCGACACCTACCTGGCGCCGAACGGCAACATCACCGAACTGCGGTACACGCCCGGGAAGCGAGCACCACGAGTGGTGGTCCCGCTCGCCTCCCGGTACGCGGACCGTTAGGGCTTCAGCAACAGCTGGAGCTTGTTCACCCCGGTCATGTTCGGGCTCGGGATGAACGACGGCGGGGCGGCCGGATCGGTGCGCAGATCCGGGAAGCGGTCCAGCAGGATGTTGAGCGCAGTCTTGCCTTCCAGCCTGGCGAGCGGGGCGCCGATGCAGAAATGGATCCCGCGGCCGAAGGCCAGGTGGGGGTTGTGCGCCCTCGCCGGATCGAAGATGCCGGGATCGGTGAAGGTCCGCGGATCCCGGTTCGCCGCCGCGACCCAGATAGCGACCATGCTGTCCGGCGGGATCGCCTGGCCGCCCAGTTCGACCTCGGTCGTCGTGGCGCGGGCGACGAGCGCGAACGGGCTGAGGAAACGCAGCGATTCCTCGATGGCGGCGGGCAGCAATGCCCGGTCCTCCCGGACGCGCCGGTACTCGTCCGGATGGGAATCCAGGCACAGCACCGTGTTCCCGAGCAGCATCGTGGTGGTGATGTGTCCGGCGAGCAGCAGCACGTTCGCGAAGTTGACGACTTCGTTCTGCGTGAGTTTCGCCCCGTCGACCTCGGCTTGGACGAGTTTGGTCAGCAGGTCCTCGCGCGGGTTACGCCGCCGGTCGTCGACATGCTCGGCAAGGTAGTTCACCAGGTTCTTCACCTGAGCGGCCGTTTCCTCGGCGGCCTTCTTGTCCTCCTCGGTCTGCTTGATCAGTGACCGTTGCTGGCTGTTCCGCAGCAACGTGTCGACCCATTCCTTGAACAGGTCGCGATCGCTCGCCGGGATGCCGAGCAGTTCGGCGATGACGATCACCGGCAGCGGGTAGGCCAGATGGGTCACCAGTTCCATCGAGTCCGCGCCGTCGACGGCGTCGAGGAGTTCGTTCGTCAGCGCGGCGATCCGCGGTTCGAGATCCGCGACGACCTTCGGGGTGAAGGCGTGGCTCACCAGCGTGCGCAGTTTCTTGTGGTCCGGCGGGTCCATCACGAGCAGATTGCCCTCGACGAACAGGTCCTTGTCCGGTGAGAGCTCCTCGGGGATCAGCCGGGTGGTGTCGGAGGAGAACACCTTGGGGTCACTCAGGGTCTTCAGCGCCTCGGCGTGGCCGTAGACGTTCCACATACCCGTCTCGGGGTCGAAACGGACCGGCTCGGCCGGGAATTCCCCTCGAAGCCAGAACTGGCCTTCGTGGACACCCCAGTTTTCGGCGATCGTGGTCATGGCTTGCCCCCTTCTTCGGTGGTGGAGAGCCCGGGTCAAGCGGGCTCTTCGGGGCCGTCCTTCCGGTAGATCCAGGCGCGATAGGACGAGATCAGCTCCTGGAACGCCTGGCTCACTTCGGCCGCGGTGGCGGCCACGTTCGCCGTGGACGGCGGCTCCGGCGGCTCGAGCGCCGTCCGGATGATGTGCGCGAGAGCGTCGGCCTTTTCTTCGGGTTCGAGGCCGGCGCCGTCGGTGGTGAAGCTGTCCATCAGGTAGAACCCCAGCGCCGAGGCGCGCATGGAGAAGAGCAGGTGCGGGATGTCGTCGCGCAGCAGGCCCCGGTCCGTCATCGTCTTCAGGTACCGCTCGGTCACGACCGCGTCCTGGTCCTGCAGAGGATGTTTCTTCAACCGGCCCAGCAGTTCGGTGTTGCCGGTGATGAGCGCGCCGAGCAACGGGTTCTGCTGGGTGTAGAGGAAGACCGCCCGATGGAATCGGTGCGGGATGACTTCCGCCGGGTCTTCGTCCAGCCGGGCGAGGAGGTTCTCGGCGGCCCGGAGGGATTCACGCAGGAGCAACGCGTGGAAGAGGGTTTCCTTGGTGGGCCAGTGCAGGTAGATCGTGCCCTTCCCGATGCCCGCCTGGCTCGCGATGTCCTCGATGGTCACCTTGCGATAGCCCAGCCGCGACAGCAGGACGCCGGCCGCGTCGAGGATGCGATCGGCGCGGCCGGCGGTGCGGTCCGGACGTTCTGCCACGTGCGCTCCCAGTTCCCTGACTTCGTGACCAGATTTGCTCATCTGGTCATCCGGTCAGTTCGACGGTAGCGTCAGGTGTGCCGGTCCGGCAAGGGAATCGACGAGTTCTTAACGCAGACGGTGGGCGAGCAAGAACTTCCAGATGACCGGAGTCGCGTCGATGACGGTCGGAGTGGCGGAGTCGTTGTTCGGCGCGGTGCTCGGCCAGACGTGCCCGGCGCCTTCGACCCGGTAGTGCTGCAGCGAGCAACCGAGCCAGCGCTGGACGGTGACGTCGGTTTGCGGCGAATACCGGATCGGGTGCGGGAAGCAGCCGTTCCGATTCGCCCACGCGGCGAGCCAGTCCGGCAGCGCCGGCAGCCCCTTGGCGGGATTCCCGGTGTAGGGGATCGTCGCGTCGGCCGTTCCGTGGAAATCGAGAATCGGCGCGGGACGCGACGGGTGGCATTCACCGCCTTGCGGGTAGAACGCGCCGGCGACGGGTGCGAACGCGGCGATCCGGCCCGGCATCCGGCAAGCGAGGACGCCGACGAACCCGCCGCCGTTCGACTTGCCCGTCGCGTAGATCCGGCGGGAGTCGACGCACAGTTCGCGCTGGAGCATGTTCAGCAGATCGCTGGTGAAGAGCACGTCGTCGGCGGCCGCCGAGTACGGCGCGCCGGTCCATGCCGATTCACCGTCCGTCCCGGGAAGTCCTTGCGGGTAGACGGAAATCGCGTCATAGGCCGAGAATCCGGATAGCTCCTCCTGATATTTCGACGTGCGTTTGTGGCCGTGGAACGACAACACCAGCGGGTACGACCGCGACGGCCGGTATCGAGCCGGAACGTGCACCGTGTACTCGCGGACCAAGCCGCCGGACGTCAGTGTCCGCAGCGTCGTCGTCCCGGCGGGAACCGGGGACGGACGCTGGCAACCGGTCGTCCGCACCGGATGATCGATCGCCGACGGCACTACTGACACCGCCGACGCCGCCGGGACGGCGAACAGGCTCAGTCCGGCAGCGGCGGCGGCCGCCAGCGCGAGACGACGCAGGTACTTCGTGGGACCAGGCACGCGATCCTCCTTGATCGGGCGGCAGGGCGGTGATCAGGGTCACTCCTGTCGCCGGCCTGGTCAGCATTGTGTTCATTGAGTTTTCGGACGCTTCGCACGTCACCCTGGGATCGGCTCGCCGAGGACCCGCGGGTGTCCGGCCGGTCAGCCGCAGGCGCGTTTCGCCGCGAGCACTCGCGTCAAGGCCTCGTCGACCCGGGTGGCCGGCAGGTCGCCGGACGCGAGCGCTTGCTCCAGGGTGGCCAGCACCGTCCCGACGTTGCCGCCGGAGGACCACAGCGCTTGGTCCGCTCCCGCCTGCAGGGCCTTGAGCACGGCCGTCTGGAGCGGGTACTGCGCTGTGATCGCCTTCATCGCCCCGAGATCGTCCGTGATCACCGGGCCGTTGAACGCGTAGTCCTTCCGCAGCAGCCGGTACGCCGGTGCCGACAGGGTCGACGGCGTGCCGCCGGTCAGGTCGGGGACATCCAGGTGCCCGACCATGACACCGATCTCGCCGTACTCGCCGATGTCCCGGTACGGCACCAGGTCGACCTTGCGCAGCGAGGCCAGCGGCGGCGTTCGTACCAGCCCCTTGTGGGAATCGCCGGTGGCATGCCCGTGCCCGGGGAAGTGCTTCAGCACCGGCTGCACCCCGGCGTCCCGCAGCCCCTGCGCGAACGCCAGGACGTACTTGCGCGCGACCTCCGGGTTCGCGCTGAACGATCGGTCGCCGACGATGTCGCGGTCCGGCTGGTCGGTGATGTCGGCGTCGGGCGCGTAGTCGACGGTGACGCCGCGGGCTCGCATCTGCCGTCCTCGCTCTGCCGCCTTCGCCCGTACCTGCGCCGGAGTCAGTGTCGAGGCCATCTTCCGGGCGCTCGGCATTTCGCCGTCGAGGGCGTCGATCCGCTGGACGCGGCCGCCTTCCTCGTCGATCGCGACCGACACCGGGACCTTCGCGGCGCGCTGCACCTCGTCCAGCGCGTGGTTCCGCAGCAGGGCCGTCTCGTTGCCGCCGAGGAAGATCCCGCCGACCTGCTGGTCGCGCACCAGCTTCACCGCCGCCTGCGGGTCACCGGCGTTCACGCCGACCACCACCAGCTGGGCCAGCCGCTGCCGAGGGCTCATCCCGGCGATGACGGCTTCACAGCCTGGAACGGGTGCCTGCTCCGCCCTCGGTGACGGCGAGGGCGCGGGCCTGCTGGAGGCGGGCTGGCTTGAAGCGGCGCTGCCGCGAGGCGGAGGTACGGTGCCTGCCGGTTGCGCGGATCCGGCCTCGTCGTTCCCCGTACCGCATTGCACGCTGGTGGCCAGGACAGCGGCGGCTCCCAGGATGACGGCCGCCCATCGCTTCGTCGTCTTCGGTCGCCCGGAGTTCATCGGCTCGTTTCGTTCGTCGTCCATGCCGGTGTCGACGGTAACCCCAGTTGCCCTTTCGTACGCGCTCGCGTGCCCCTTTGGTGCGTGGCCGCACCGGGCCGAACCTCCGGCCACACCTCCTTCCGAATCGTGTTCTCTCTGGTCAAACCGATCTTCGTGCTTGACAACTCGATCTGCTCCGCCGTAGATTACCACATGGTTATGGAACCGCAAGGTTATCGAACGTGAGAACTCGAACTCGTGAGAAACGGCTCGGACCATGGAACGAAAAGGCGGGCGACCGTGACACAGGATCTGCTCGATGTCACCTTCGCGGCACTCGCCGACCCCACCCGCCGCGCGATCCTCGCGCGGCTCGCGCGCGGCGAGGCCACGGTGACGGAGCTGGCCGAACCCTTCGCGATGAGTCAGCCCGCCATCTCCAAGCATCTGAAGGTGCTGGAGCGGGCGGGGCTGGTGGCAAGGGGTCGTGACGCCCAGCGTCGCCCCTGCCGGTTGGTGGCCCAGCCGCTGAAGAACGCGAACGAATGGCTCGGTGGCTACCGCCGCTACTGGGACGAGGCCTTCACGGAGCTGGATCTCGTCCTCGACGAGGAGATGCGGCACCCGGAGCGCCGGTACGAGACCGATTGACCAGCGCACGAGCGGAAAGGAACAGCACGATGGGACGAACTCTCAGCGTGACGAAATCCGGCGATCTCGAGATCGTCATGACGAGGTCCTTCGACGCGCCGAGGGCATTGGTGTTCGACGCGTGGACCAAACCGGAGCTGGTGCGCCGCTGGTTCGGCCCGCGCGACTGTGAGGTCGTCGAATGCGAGATCGACCTGCGGGTCGGTGGCAGATGGTTATATCGGCTGCGCCACGGCGGTGGAATGGAGATGCTGCTGCAGGGCGTCTACCAGGAGATCGACCGTCCGGAACGGCTCGTCTCCCTCGAGACGAACGAGGACTGCGAAGCCTCGGAAGGCAAGGCCCTGTCGACTCTGACCTTGGTCGAGCACGACGGGGTGACCGCGCTGACCCAGGTGGTGCGGTACGACTCGAAGCGGATCCGGGACGCCGTGCTCGAATCCGGGATGGAGCGGGGCGTCGGCGAGGGCTTCGACAAGATGGCCGAGTTCCTGGCAGCTCCGGTGGGGGCGTGAACACGATGACCACCATCGCGGACCGATATCGCGTCCGGGCCGACGCCTTCGAGAGCAAGGTCGCCGCCGTCCGGGCCGAGGAGTGGGACAGCCGATCTCCGTGTGAAGAGTGGAACGCCAGGGATGTCGTCGGGCACATCGTCGACATGCACGGCGCGATGCTGCGCCCCTTCGGGCGTGACCTCGGGCCGGCGCCCTCGCTCCTGGACGACCCGCTGGGCGCCTTCCGTGCCGCGCGGGCCGATGTCGAAGCCGTCCTCGCCGATCCCGCGCTCGCGGCGACGGAACACGAGACACCGATGGGGAAGATGACCGCGGAAGAGCACATAGACCAGGTCGTCAGTGCCGACATGGTGATCCACGGCTGGGACCTGGCCCGGGCCACCGGGCAGGACGACACGATCGATCCGGAGGAGGTCGCCCGGATGTGGCCTGCGGCGCAGGCGATCCCCGATCAGATGAGGGTTCCCGGAGCGTTCGGGCCCGGCATCGTCGTCTTCGGTCCCGAAGTGAAAGTGCCCGAAGACGCGCCCCTGCAGGACAGGCTGCTCGGGCTGATGGGCCGGGACCCGAACGCCTGACACGGGTCAGACGTGGATCCCGCGGTGTCGCCGGACGGGCCGGGAAGGAACCGGAACCTCGGCGGTATCGGTTCCCTTGGCCGCGGCCAGGACACGTTCCAGAACCGACAGAGAGGTGGTGAGCAAAGAGATCTGGTTCTGGATCCGAGTCTTGGCGATCTCCAGTTCGCCGGCCATCTCCGGCGAGGGCACCAAATGCGTGTGGTCGCCGGATACACAGGGAAGGAGTTCCGCGATTTTGCCGCTGCACAGCCCGGCCGAATAGAAGAGCTGGATCTGCAGGACCCGCGCGATGTCGTCTTCGGTGAAGGCCCGGTAGCCGTTGCCGCATCGAGCGGGAGTCAGCAGGCCTTCCGTTTCGTAGTACCGCAACGAGCGGACACTCACCCCGGTTCGCTTCGCCAGTTCACCGATCCGCATGGGTCCACATTAGCCGTGGGAACCGAGCTTGACCGTGACGTCGGTGTCAGGGTTTAGCTTCGCGTTCATGAGGTTGCTCGAAGGATTCAGCGGTACCGCGCTCCAGTTGCCGAACCGGATGGCGATGGCCCCGATGACCAGGGGGCGCGCGGACGATGTCACCGGCGTGCCGCATCCACGGACGGTCGAGTATTACGCGCAACGCGCGAGCGCCGGTTTGATCGTGAGTGAAGGCGTCTGGGTGAACCGGACCGGCAAAAGCGGCCCGGGTATTCCCGGGCTGGCGACGGAGCAGCAGGCCGAGGCATGGCGCGCGGTGACGGCGGCCGTGCATGAGGAAGGCGGTCGCATCTTCGCGCAGCTCTGGCACGCGGGCCGGGTCGCTCATCCCGGCGTGATGGGCCGGACGCCGGTGGCGCCGTCGGCGGTCCGGCAGGCGGGTCGAATCTTCTCGGCCGCAGGTTGGACGGACACGGTCGAGCCTCGTGCGCTCGGCGAGAACGAGATCGGCGAGGTCGTCCAGGACTTCGCCGCGGCGGCCCGGCGGGCCATCGCGGCGGGATTCGACGGTGTGGAGCTCCACGGTGCCAACGGCTATCTCATCCAGGAGTTCCTCGCCCGCAACACCAACCGGAGAGAGGACCGATACGGCGGTTCGGTCGCGGCCCGGCTCCGTTTCCCGGTCGAGGTGGTGGTGGCCGTGGTCCGGCAGATCGGTGCCGCCAGGGTCGGCCTGCGGATCTCGCCCGGAAACCCGGAGAACGACATCTCGGAAGACGATTGGAAGGAGGTGTACCCACGACTGATCGCGGAACTACGCCGGTACGAGCTCGCATACCTGCACGTCATCGACACTCCCGACGTTGAGGTGCTGTCGCACCTGCGGCCGTTGTGGCCGGGGACGCTCATCGCGAATCTGCGGTCAGAGGAGCCGACCACCCAGGACGAGGGTGAGTCCTTGATCGAGTCCGGGCTGGCCGACGTGGTCGCTTTCGGCAGGTTGTTCATCGCGAACCCGGACCTGCCCGCCCGTTTCGCTCTCCGTGCCCCGCTGGCTCGGGCGCACCATGACGTCTACTACGGCGCCAGGCTCGACGGCTACACCGACTTCCCGGCGCTCGAAGCGGACCCGGCGAAGTTCGCCTGTTCGGCGCGCAGCTGATCTTCGCCGCCCGCTCTACAGTGCTGGGATGGTCAAGACGGCAGTGGAAATCGCGGCGGCTGTGCGTGCCAAGGAACTCGATCCGGTACAGGTGACGCGTGAGGCGCTGGCCCGGATCGCGGCGGCGGACGGGGTGGTCGGCGCGTTCCGCCGGGTGAGGACCGAGGAGGCGCTCGCCGAGGCGGCCGCTGTCGCCGAACGTGCGGATCTGGCGGACCTGCCCTTGGCCGGGGTGCCGGTCGCGGTCAAGGACGTCGCGACGGTCCAGGGTGAGTACGCCTCGTGGGGGTCGCGTGCGGGTTCGTCGACTCTGTCCACAGAGGACGGTGAGATAGCCCGGCGGTTGCGCGCGGCCGGAGCGGTGATCGTCGGTCTGACCCGGGTGCCGGAGTTGTGCATCTGGCCGTCGAGTGACGATCCGGACGGGACAGCGCGCAACCCGCGAAATCCGTCCTATGCCGCCGGCGGTTCGTCGGGCGGGAGCGCCGCCGCGGTCGCGGCCGGGCTGGTGCCCATCGCGCACGGCACGGACGGGCTGGGGTCGATCCGGCTGCCGTCCGCGATGTGCGGGATCGTCGGTCTCAAACCGGGTAAGGGCGTGGTCCGGGTACCGGGGGAGGACGGCTGGTTCGGCCTGTCCACGCACGGTCCGATGACGACCACCGTGGCCGACGCCGCCGTGCTGATGTCGGTCCTCGCCGAGGAGCCCGGGCTGGCGGATCTCGCCGTCCCAAAGCCGTCCCGCATCGCCCTGTCGACTCAGGTCCCGTTGACGAGGGCACCGCTGCCGCGCGCGTTCAGCCGGGCCGTCACGCGAGCCGGAGAGCTGTTCCGCGCGGCTGGGCACACCGTCGCGCCGGGTACGCCCCGATACAGCGCCGGAGCGATCGGTGGGCTCCTGGCGCGCTGGGTCGCGGGCCCGGCCGAACAGGCGGCCGAGTTCGATCTCGCCGCTCTCCAGCCCCGGACACGTACCCACGTGCGGCTTGGGCGACTGATGGCCGAACGCGTCCGGGAGAGCACCCGGGAGCGCTGGCTGGAGCGTGCCGAAGAGTTCTTCGCCGACCACGATGTCCTGGTCACGCCCATGATCGCGACACTCCCGCTCAAGGCCCGCACTTGGCATGAAAGCCGTTGGATCGCCAACGTGCTGCCGTCCGTGCGTGTGGCGGGTTTCGCGGGACTGTGGAACCTCGCGGGCTATCCGGCGATGTCCGTGCCGGTCGGCGTGCATCCTTCGGGCATTCCGGCCTGCGTCCAGCTCGTCGCCGCGCCCGGTGGGGAAGCCCTCCTCCTGGGGCTCGCCGCTCAGCTCGAAGCGGCCAACCCATGGCCGCGCACCACCGCCTCCTGACAGCTCCCGGAAGAGAGCAAGGGACCTTTGCTATCACTCTCCAAAAGAGAGCGATAGCAAAGGTCCCTTGCTACTTCGCGCTGGTCAGGAGCCGGTTTTTGCCGGTGAAGGCTTCTGGCCGTTCGCCTTCGGGCCGTTCTGCTCGCCCTGTCCGTTCTTCGGCGCAGCGGCGGCAGGCGCCGGAGAAGCGGGCTTGGCGGGAGACGGTTTGGCGGCGGCCGGAGCGGCGGCCTTCGAGGCGGGCGGCTCTGCGGGCTTCTTCTCCTCGGCCTTGCTGTCGCCGCCGACGAGCTTCGAAGCGTGCGGGATCACCGACTCCTCGGGCAGCGCCGCGAGCATCGCCTCGCTGCCCTTCAGGACCTCGTCGGCCTGCATGAGGCTCTTGCGGGCCTGCTCGCGGATCTCCGCCAGGCGCTCGACCTTCCGTTGGGCGGCGGTCGTGCGCTGGGCGGCGGTCGTCGTGGCCTCGTCGAGCCGGCGCTTGGCTTCGGCCGTCGCCTCGTCGATGCGGCGCTTCGCCTCGGCGGTGGCCTCGGCGATCCGGCGCTCGGCCTGGTTCTTGCTGGCCGTCTGCTGGTCGGCGATGTGCTTCTCGTGCGCGGCGCGCTGAGCCGCGATCGTCTGATCGAATTCGCGTTCGATCTTCCGGCGCTTGCGCTCGGCCTCGTTGTCCAGCAGTTCCCGGCGCTGGGCGGCCTCGACGGTCAGCCGCTGGACCTCGGCCCGCGTCTCGGCGAGCGCGGACTCGTGCTCCGAGTGCAGCGCGTCCGCCTGCTTGTCCAGCTCGGCGACGAGCCGGGTGTAGCGCTCGCGGAGCTTCTTCGAGGCCTCGCTCGACGACGCCCAGTGCTTCTCGGCGGCGACCTCGGCACGCTTCGTGATCTCTTCCGCACGCGCCTGCGCGAGCGTGACGGTGCGCTGCATCCGCTCGTCGAGGTCTTCGAGCCGCTCCGGCGGTTTCTTCAGCTCCTCGATCCTGGCGTTCAGCTTCGCCACCTCGTGGCGGACGGTTTCGAGTTCGCGCGTGGCCGACGTCGCCTGCGCGATCGCGGCGTCGCGGTCGGTGATCACGCGACGAAGCTGGGCTTCGAGATGATCCAGATACTGGCGCACTTCGTTCCGGTCGAAGCCGTGCCAGGCCTGGGTGTACTCGCGCCGCAGGGGCAACAGGCCGTTGTCTCGCTCGGGAACCATGGCCACGACGGTACCTGCGTACCCGGTGTCGCCGTTGTCAGGCTTCGTGATTCACCGACGTGTGTCGGCTCTCAGCTGCGATCCCTCACCTGAACGGCCGCCACCCGTGTGCGCAGTGTCACCAATGGAAGCCGCGGCTGAGCCGGGCGAGCGCCATCGCCGCCCGGGACAGATGCTGCTCGCCCTTCCCGATCTTGAGCCCGCCTTCGCCGCCCGCCGCCGCGGAATCCGGGAACACCCGGAACCCTTGGTAGGCCACGGCATCCGTGAGTCCCGGCGTGAGCGTGTACGCGAGCCCGATCGCCTGCCCGGCGGGCGTGCCGATGTGCTTCGGGCGTTCCCTCAGCGCCTTCATCACCATGTCCGCGGCCTGATCCGGGGATTTGGTCGGAAACGCGTCGTAGATCTTCGTCGGCCGGATCATCGGCGTGCGCACGAGTGGCATGTGGATGGTCGTGAAGGTGATTCCGTCGCCGTGGGTCTCGGTCGCGGCGATCCGGGAGAAATAGTCCAAAGCGGCCTTGGAAGCCGCGTACGCCGAAAAGCGCGGCGCGATTCCCTGGACGCCGATCGACGAGACGTTGACGATATGCCCGAACTTCCGCTCGGACATATGCGGCAGTACCGCGAGGATCAGCCGCACCGCGCCGAAGTAGTTGATCGCCATCGCGCGTTCGTAGTCGTGGAACCGGTCGTACGACAGTTTGATCGACCGCCGGATCGACCGGCCGGCGTTGTTCACGAGCATGTCGATCCGGCCGTGCTCGGCGAGCATCGCGTCGACGGCCTTGTGCACCGATTCCTCGTCGGTCAGGTCGGCCGGGTACACCGACGCCGTGCCGCCCGCGGCGATGATCTCGTCCCGCACCTCTTCGAGCTCGTGCTGCCGCCGCGCGACGAGCAGCGGCACCCCGCCCGCGGCCGCGACCTTGATCGCGGTCGCGCGGCCGATACCCGAGGACGCGCCGGTGATGATCACGCGGCGGCCGTCCAGTTCGCCGCGAGGCCCATGCTTGCGGGCGCGGAACGGGTCCAGGTGCTCCCGCCAGTAGCGCCACAGAGTGGGCGCGTAGTCCTCGATCCGGGGCACCTCGACACCCGAACCGATGAGTGCCTTGCGCGTCGACGCCGACGAGAACACCGACGGGAACGCCATGGTCTCCAGCAGCACCGGCGGGATCCCGAGCCGCTCCAGCACGGCGTCCCGCGCGATCGTGAAGCCGGGGATGTGCTCGCTCAGTTTCACCAGGTTGACGATGCCCTTGGACAAGCGGTCGTTGAGCTGCACGGAGATCGTCGGCGCGCCCGCCGCCTTCGCGAAGGCGTTGTAGACCGAGACGACCGGCTGCGGTTCGGGGTTGACCAGGTGGAACGCGCGCCCGTCGAGCCCCTTCGTGGTGATCAGGGCGTTCAGCGACTCGGCGACGTAGTCGACCGGGACGACGTTGGTGTCGCCGAGGTCGGGGCCGACGATCGGCACGTCGGGCAGTCCGGCGAGCCTGCTGATCGCGGGGAACAGGTAGTACGGGCCGTCGATCTTGTCCATTTCGCCGGTCGCGGAGTTCCCGACGACGACCGACGGCCGGTACACCCGCCACGGCACGTCCTGCTGTTCGCGCACGAGGCGCTCCGCTTCGAACTTCGTGCGGTGGTACGGCGTGATGAGCCGCTGGCCGACGTCGAACATCTCCTCGGTGAACATGCCCTCGTGGTCACCGGCGACGGCGACCGAGGACACGTGGTGCAGGCAGCCGGCGTTCAGCTCGGCGGCGAGCGCGATCACCTGCGCCGTGCCTTCGACGTTGGCCTTGATGCTGGCTTCGTCGTCGGCGGTGAGGTCGTACAGGGCGGCGAGGTGGACGACGTGATCGACGCCGCGAAGCCGCTCCCGGTCCTCCTGGGCGACGCCGAGCAGAGGCTCACCGAGGTCACCGGTGACGAGGGTGACGCGTTCCGGATGCGGCCAGGCGTTCACGAGTTTCGCGAGTTTGTCCCGCGAGGACGCCCGGACGACGAGCGCGACCTTGTCGACGTCGTCCCTGGTGAGCAGCAGCCGGGTGAACTGGCGCCCGATCAGTCCGGTCGCCCCGGTCACCAGAAAAGTCGCCATCAGCCTCACCCTTCACCGTGCTCGCCCGCGTCCCTCGGCATTCTGCTGCATGAGGACGGCGAGGACCACCACGGCGCCGGTGAAGTTACTCACGGGTAACTAGGCGGGGTCGGCGATGACGACCCGGTTCTCGGCGTATCCGGTCTCCCCGCCGACCCATCGGCCGCCGCAGGTGACGAGGACTATCCGATGAGGACCGGACTGGCCGAACAACTCGTCCGCGCGCTGTGGCAGTTCGTTCTTCTTCAGCGTGATCAGCTGGGAGACCTTGTACTGCCAGGACTTCCCGGCCTTGTCGACCACGGTGACGGTGCCGCCGATCCGCTCGGTCCACAGCTCCGCGAACGGGCCCGTCGCGCCCTTCCAGTTCACGTGCCCGGCGAACACGCTCGCGCCGGTGGCCGCGCTCAGCTCGGCGCCCCACCAGGTCACCTCGCCGAGGTTCTCGGGCACCGGAAGTTCCGCGCCCGGCCCGAGTTCCTTGCGCACGAGTTTCGCCGCGCCACCCGCCGGCAGCTTGATCGTCCCCGGACCCTGCGGTTTCGGTGCGTCAGGCGCCTTCGACGACGCCGCCGGCGGCGGGGCGGCCGTCGGAGTCGTAGGGACGATGTCCGGCGGAGGCGGGGTCTCCTGCTGCGCGGGAGCGGCGGGCGCGCCGCCCGCGACCGAGACGGAGACGGCCTGAGCCGTCCCCGTCACCACTGTCGTCGGCGGCCAGATGAGCAGGGCCGCGACGAGGTCCGCGCACAGGACCGTGACGGCTCCCAGCGCGAACCCGCGTCGTACTGACATTCCAGAACCTCTTAGCGTCGCGAAGACCGCCGCGCGGCCACGCCCACCATCAGCGAACCGAGCAGCGCGAGCGCGCCGACGCCGAGAATGCCGGCGGTCGACGCCGAGTTCTCGACGGTGCCCTGCATCATCGCCACCGGCCGGTCGCCGGCGGGGATGGTGCGCGGTACCTCGTTGGGCGTGTTGGCGACCTTGAGCGCCAGCGTCTCACCCGGCTTGAGCTCGCCGCAGGCGGACGGCGGATTCTTCGGGTCGAACGCGTTGGTGTAGCCCGGCGGCGCGCTGACCTCGACCACGCAGATCTCCTGCGGGGCACGCAGGTTCTCCACGGTGACGGTGCCGTTCTCGCCTTCGGTGGTGACGACGGCGGGTTTGCCGTCGGCGCCGTTGAGGGGCTTGCCGTCCTGGCCGACCGCGGCCGTCGTCTTGTCCTTCGCGGTGATCCGCAGCACAGCGCCCGCGACACCCTTGTCGGTCTTCGCGTCGACCTTGGTCACCTGGACCTTGCCCGGCTTCGCGACGACCGCGACACCCTGGGCCTTCAGTTCCTTCTCGCCGCCGGTCGAGACGACCTTCTGTACGCCGGTCCTGACGGGGAACTGTACGTACGGCCGGTCCGCCGGGGCCGACAGCGAGCTGGACAGCTTCGGCTGGTCACCGGTGGGCGTCACCTTGACCGTGACGGTGCCGTCCTCGCCGGTCTTCACCGTGGTGGCCTTCTCGGCCTTGGTGTTCGAGGTCGACGCGGGTTTGGTGCTCTCACCACCGTCGACGGTCGCGTTCGACGGCGTGAGCCGCACGGGAACGCCCGAGATGCCCTTGCCCTTGGCGTTCTTGACGCTGATCGTCCACTCGCCCGCGCTGCCGATGTGCTGGTCTTCCTTCGGCGGCGTGATCGCGGTGGTCCACGGGCCGCGGTTGGCTTCGGCGTCCTTGGTCAGCTTCTCGACGGCCGCGGCGGCGTCGGGCTTCTGCTCCTTCAGCTTGCCGAGGGCGCCCTGGATGTCGTAGCCGATCTCTTCCGGCTTGAGGTCCGGCTTGAGGTCGGCGTCGGACCGAGGCTTCGACGTCCACGAGTGCAGCAGGTGCGCGAGCGCTGCCGCCTCGGCGTTGTCCTGCGTGCCGCCGTAGCGCAGGAGCAGATAGGAGATGTTGGCCGCGACATCCTCCGGCAGCTTCTGTCCCCACTTGTCGAGGAGTTCGTCGCCGGGCTTGTACTCCTCCGCCGAGCCCGGCGCCTTCAGTTGGAAGCTGACACAGAACACGTGCTTGCCATTGACGACATAGGAACCGAGCCAGTCGCGGTCTCTTGGCTCGCTGTCGACCGTCTGGCCGGGCGTGATCTTGTAGCCGACACCTTCGTTCTCGACGGCAGAGGCCGGTGTCACCGCGACGGTGGCGGACAAGGCGCCGAGCAGGCACGTCGCGATCAGGCTGGTCAAGGCGCGCGAACGCACGCTCGGGCGTGTGGTCCACCCCATGGTGTGTTGACTCCTTTGGCCGTGCTCTGCCCCGGCGCATTTACGTCGACGCAGGTCACACGATCGATAGGTTCCCCGACACGCCTTCGGTGATTATCCGAACACGCAACGTGGAGAGTGGCGGGTGATCAGCGGTTTTGGCAATACGGCATCAGGTGGGGTATCGGTGAACGGTCGGTGATCTGCGCCGCATACGGTGTGGGGGATGGGCGTCGCGCCGATTGTGAGTAAAGTCGTCTTTACTTCGACGGGAACCGGGCGGCCCACGCGGTCGTTGAACCCGATGCAGGTGCCAGTAGATCCAGGAGGATCAGGTGCGATCCAGTAGCAACCCGGCGTTCCGGAACCTGCCGCGTGGCGCGGCGCAGTACGGACCCAACGTAGGCTTCAACCAACCCCAGGGCGGCGTGCCCGGCTACGGCCCCCCGCAGACCTCCGCCGGCGCCGACGACCGTCCGATGACCGTCGACGACGTCGTCATCAAGACGGCGCTGAGCCTCGGCACCGCGCTGGTGACCGGTGTGCTCACCGCGATCTGGGCGATCAGCCAGCTGCCCGTGGACGCCGCGGGCCGGATCACCGGTATCAGCGGCGGCGTGATCGGCGCGCTCGTCGGCGGCATGATCGTCGGCCTCGTGATCTCGCTCGTGATCATCTTCAAGCAGAAGCCGAGCGGCCCGCTCACGCTGGCGTACTCGGCCGCCGAGGGTGTCTTCCTCGGTGCGATCAGCGGTCTTTTCGAAGCGCTGTACCCCGGTATCGCGCTGCAGGCGATCATCGGCACGGCGGGTGTCTTCGTCGCGATGCTGGTCGTCTACAAGACCGGCGCGGTCAAGGTCACGCCGAAGCTGACCAAGTGGATCATCGGCGCCGTCGTCGGCGTCGCGATCCTGATGCTGGTCAACCTCATCACCAGCTTCTTCGGCTTCAACCCGCTGCGTGACGGCGGGCCGATCGCGATCATCTTCAGCCTCGTGGTGATCGGTGTCGCGGCGTTCAGCTTCCTGCTCGACTTCGACCAGGCCGACCGGATGATCCGCGAAGGCATGCCGTCGAAGTGGGCGTGGTTCGCCGCCTTCGGTCTCATGACCACGCTGGTCTGGCTGTACCTCGAGATCCTGCGGCTGCTGTCGTACTTCCAAAACGACTGACCCGGGCTTTCGCGAAAGGGCGCTCCGAGCGATCGGGGCGCCCTTTTTCGTCGCCGCGAATACCCTGGCCCCATGACCGAGCACAGCGGCGAACCCGCCAGGCCGAAGCGTTCCAAGTGGTTCTGGGTCGGACTCCTGGTACCGGTCGCGATCGTGGTGCTGAGCGCGTCGTCGTGGATCGTCGGCTACCTCTCGAACACCGACGACGTACGGGTGGGGGACTGCTACGCGGTCACCACTTTCGGTGACGTCGGCGACGATCCGGTCAAGGCGGACTGCGGCTCGGCGGAGGCCAACGCGAAGGCCGGCGCGAAGACCGACGCGGGCGGCGCTTGCCCCACGGGCGAATACGACCAGCTCACCGTCGACAAGACCTTCGCCTCGTACAAGCTCTGCATGATGATCAACGCCAAGCAGGGCGACTGTCTCGAGAACTTCCTGGCCGACAGCGTGGCCTATCAGAAGGTGTCCTGCTCGGATCCCACGCGGGACGCGGAGGTCGTGAAGGTCGTCGACAGCGTCGCGACCTGTGACGACACGGACGCGACCCATCTCAAGAGCTACTCGACACCGCCGTCGACGGTCTGCGTGAAGAGCACCAGGTAGCAAGGGACCTTTGCTACCGCCGCCATCCGGCCGTGCGCGCGCCGCCGTTCGTCGCACAGTGTGGGACGGGCTGCGTCCGGGTGGTCACCGGTCCTAACGTTGCTCGTCCCCCACCCCGCCGATCGACCTGGAGTCCTGGTGGCGACGACCGAAACCCAAGCCGGTGAGAAGAAACTCCTCGACTTCCCGACCTCCTGCGCCGCCCCGGTCCCGCAACCGGAAGAGCCGGTCAAGGTGGTGCCGCTGGCGGTCGCGGGCGCCCTCGCGGTCGGACTGACCTGGTACGTCTGGGCCGCGCACGGGGCGAAGTTCGGTGTCCTGCTCATCCTCGGCCTGCTGCTCGGCGTCGCGCTCTTCCATTCCCGCTTCGGGTTCACTTCGGCCTGGCGCCAGCTGATCGCGGTCGGGAACGGCCAGGGGCTTCGGGCGCACACGCTGCTGCTCGGAACGGCCGCGACGTTGATCGCGCTGATCGTGGGCACCGGATCCGGGCTCTTCGGCAGCACGCCGAATCCGACCGCGGGCGGGCTGGGGCTCGCGCTGTTCGTCGGCGCGACGATCTTCGCGATCGGCATGCAGCTGGGTGGCGCGTGCGCTTCGGGGACGCTGTTCGCGGTCGGCTCCGGGCAGTCGACGATCGTGCTGACCCTCGGTGGTTTCATCACCGGTTCGGTCCTCTACACGTGGGCGTATCCGCTGCTGTCGGGCTGGCCCGAGTTCAAGGGCATCCTGCTCGCCGACCATGTCGGCTGGTTCGGTTCGTGGGCGATCACCATCGCCGTCCTCGCCGCGATCGTGCTGGGGACCCGGTTCGTGCAGAAGCGCCGCAACCCGCCGCCGGTCGACGTCGTGCCGACCGCGCGCGGTTTTGCCCGGATCTACCGCGGCTCGTGGCCGATCCTCGTCGGCGCCGTCGTGCTCGGCGTGCTGGCGGGCGCGGTCTTCCTGGTCTCCGGCGGGATCTGGGGCGTGACGAGCGCGTTCAGCCTGTGGGGCGCCAAGATCCTGCAGGTGTTCGGCCTGCACCCCGAGACCTGGGAGTTCTGGCGGATCAAGGCGAACGCGGCGTCGCTGGCGGGGCCCATCTGGAAGGACAAGAACAGCCTCACCGACATCGGCATCATGATCGGCGCGGGGGTCGCGGCCGCGGCGGCGGGCGCGTGGAAGATCCACAGCTCGATCCCGTGGCGGACCGCCGTCGCCGCGGTGCTCGGCGGGATCCTGATGGGTGTCGGCGCGCGGATGGCGGGCGGCTGCAACATCGGCGCCTACCTCGGCGGCATCTCGGTCGGCAGCCTGCACGGCTGGCTGTGGGGCGTGTTCGCGCTCGGCGGCACCTGGATCGGGCTCAAGCTGCGACCGCTGTTCGGGCTCGGCAACCCGGCGCCGACGGACAGCGTCTGCTGACACTCCGTACACAGGTCTGCCCATTAGGTCCGTCTACGGGGAAAAAGTTGGCAGGTAAAACCCGTGTTCGGCTACCCTCGGCTACGTACTGAGCTTGCGCATTAATGCACAAGCTCGCTTGGGGAGCTCGGCGCGAGGCCGGGCGTCGATTCCGTAGTCGCGACCGCGGGGGTTGTCGCGTCCTGGGGGACACCGAACATCAGGGGACGGATTTTCATGTCAACGCAAAGCCCGGCCGCACCGGGCGGCGACAAACTCGACGCGGGCGTGCTCAAGATCGCCGGCGTCGTCATCCTCGGCGCGATCATGGCGATCCTCGACACGACGGTCGTCAACGTCGCGCTCCAGAAACTGACCATCGAGTTCCAGACCTCGTTCGACACCATCCAGTGGATCGCGACCGGTTACATGCTCGCCTTGGCGACGGTCATCCCGATCACCGGCTGGGCTTCGGACCGGTTCGGCACCAAACGGCTCTACATGACCGCGATCGGGCTGTTCCTGATCGGGTCGATGCTCGCCGGTATGGCCTGGGACGTCGAATCGCTGATCGTCTTCCGGGTCCTGCAGGGCTTCGGCGGCGGCATGCTGATGCCCGCCGGCATGACGATCCTGACCAGGGCCGCCGGACCGCACCGGATCGGGCGGGTGATGGGCGTGCTCGGGGTGCCGATGCTGCTCGGGCCGATCGGCGGCCCGATCCTCGGCGGCTGGCTGGTCGACGCGGTGAGCTGGCGCTGGATCTTCTACATCAACGTGCCGATCGGCCTGATCACCATGGCGATGGCCTGGCGCCTGCTGCCGAAGGACCGGCCGGAGCCCAGCGAGCGGTTCGACTTCCTCGGCATGCTGATGGTCTCGCCCGGTCTGGCGGCGCTGATCTTCGGCGTTTCGAACATCCCGGCGGCCGGCGGTGTGGGCGCGGTGGACGTCTGGCTGCCCGCGCTGGCCGGGATCGCGTTGCTGGTGGCGTTCGTGTTCCGGGCGAACCGGGTCACGAACCCGCTGCTCGACCTGAAACTGTTCAAGAACCGGTCGTTCTCCGTCGCCATGGTGACGATGACCTTCTTCTGCGTCGCGTTCTTCGGCGCGATGCTGCTCCTGCCGACGTATTTCGTGCTGGCGCGCGGCGAATCGGCGATGAACGCCGGTCTGCTGCTCGCCCCGCAGGGTGTCGGCGCGATGCTGACCATGCCGATCGCGGGCCGCTTCGCGGACAAGATCGGCGCGCGGAAGATCGTGCTGCCGGGTCTCGTGCTGATGCTCGCCGGCCTGATCGCCTTCACCCAGATCACCGCGGCGACGCCGTACTGGCTGCTGCTTTCGGCGCTGTTCGTGATGGGGCTCGGCATGGGCGCGACGATGATGCCGATCACCTCGGCCGCGCTGCAGACGCTCAAGTCGGAGGACATGGCGAAGGCGTCGACTGCGACGAACATCCTGCAGCAGACCGCCGGGGCGATCGGTTCGGCGGTGCTGTCGATCATCCTGGCGGCGCTGCTCGCCGGGAAGTTCGGCGTGCCGACGGCGCAGGGACAGCTGGCCGCGACGGCCGCGGTGATGAACCCGGCGACGCGCGAAGCGGCTTCGGGACTGACCGCGGACGCGTTCTCGACGACGTTCCTGTGGTCGATGATCCTGCTCGCGCTGTGCCTCATCCCGGCGGCGTTCCTGCCGAAGACCAAGCCCGCGCTGCCCGAGGGCGCGGACGGTGAGGTCGCCCCGGCCCCGCCGATCATGACCCACTAGGCGCCGGAAGAGAGCAAGGGACCTTTGCTATCACTCGCTTAGCCTGGCTAAGTAAGCGGTAGCAAAGGTCCCTTGCTCCCTTTTCGCAGGTCAGCGGGTCAGGAGAGGCGCTCCAGCACCATCGCCATGCCCTGGCCGCCACCGACGCACATCGTCTCGAGGCCGAACTGCTTGTCGTGGTGCTGAAGCGAATTGATCAGCGTCGAGGTGATCCGCGCGCCGGTCATGCCGAACGGATGGCCGACGGCGATCGCGCCGCCGTTGACGTTCAGCTTGTCGAGGTCGATCCCGAGATCCTTGTACGACGGGATGACCTGAGCGGCGAACGCTTCGTTGATCTCGACGAGGTCGATGTCGCCGATCGACATCCCGGCGCGGGCGAGAGCCTGCTTCGACGCTTCGACCGGGCCGTAGCCCATGATCTCCGGCGACAACCCGGAAACGCCGGTGGAGACGACGCGGGCGAGCGGCGTCAGCCCCAGCTCCTTCGCTTTGGTGTCGGACATGATGATCACCGCGGCCGCGCCGTCGTTGAGCGGGCAGCAGTTGCCCGCGGTGATCCGGCCGTCGGGGCGGAAGACCGGCTTGAGGCCGGAGACGCCTTCGAGGGTGACGCCGGCGCGCGGGCCGTCGTCCTTCGAGACCACGGTGCCGTCCGGCAAGGTCACCGGCGTGATGTCCTTCGCCCAGAAGCCGTCCGCGATGGCCTTCTCGGCGAGGTTCTGCGAGCGGACGCCGAACTCGTCCATCTCCTCACGCGAAACGTTCTTCAGCCGCGCCAGGTTCTCGGCGGTCTGGCCCATCGCGATGTAGACGTCCGGCAGGGCGCCGTTCTCGCGCGGGTCGGTCCAGCTGTCGGCACCTTCGGCCGCCACCTGCGCTGTGCGGGCCTCGGCGTCGGCGAACAGCGGGTTGTGCGTGTTCGGCCAGGAGTCCGAGCTTCCGTTGGCGAAGCGGGAAACCGTCTCGACACCGGCGGAGATGAACACGTCGCCTTCGCCCGCCTTGATCGCGTGCAGCGCCATGCGGGTGGTCTGGAGGCTGGACGAGCAGTACCGCGTGATCGTGCAGCCGGGCAGGTGGTCGTAACCGAGTTCGACGGCGACCGCGCGGCCCATGTTGAAGCCCTGCTCGCCGCCGGGGAGACCACAGCCCAGCATGAGGTCTTCGATCTGCGTCGGGTCCAGTTCGGGGACCTTGTCGAGCGCGGCGCGGACCATCTGCGCGGCGAGGTCGTCCGGGCGGATGCTCACCAGCGATCCCTTGCCGGCGCGGCCGATCGGGGATCGGGCGGTGGAGACGATGACGGCTTCGGGCATGGAACGACACTCCCTTGTTTTCGATCCAGACACGCGCTAAGCGGTTGCTCACCTCGCATCCTCCACCGGAGTGAGGTGCGGGTCAAAGGCGAACGCGATCCACGCCACTCTTTCGACGGCGCGGATCCTCCTCCGGAGTTGAGTGGGCACATCGCGACCTGCGGCGTTTAGGCTGTGGGAGTGGAATACGTCGAGCACATCGTGGACCTCGTGGGCAACACCCCTCTGGTCAAGCTGAACGCACTGGCCGAGGGGCTCCAGCCGCTCATCCTGGCCAAGGTCGAGTACGTCAACCCCGGCGGCAGCGTCAAGGACCGCATCGCGCTGCGGATGATCGAAGCCGCGGAGCGTTCCGGCGAGCTGAAGCCCGGCGGCACCATCGTCGAGCCGACCTCCGGCAACACCGGCGTCGGGCTGGCCATGGTGGCGCAGCGCAAGGGGTACAAGTGCGTGTTCGTCTGCCCGGACAAGGTCAGTGAGGACAAGCGCAACGTGCTCAAGGCCTACGGCGCCCGCGTCGTGGTCTGCCCGACCGCGGTGGCGCCGGAGCACCCGGACTCCTACTACAACGTCTCCGACCGTCTCGTGCGCGAGATCGAGGGCGCCTGGAAGCCGAACCAGTACGCCAACCCGGAGAACCCCGCCAGCCACTACCACTCGACCGGCCCGGAACTCTGGCGCCAGACCGAAGGCAAGATCACGCACTTCGTCGCGGGCGTCGGCACCGGCGGGACGATCTCGGGCACCGGCAAGTACCTCAAGGAGGTCAGCGACGGCCGCGTCCAGGTCATCGGCGCGGACCCCGAGGGCTCGGTGTACTCCGGCGGGACCGGGCGGCCGTACCTCGTCGAAGGCGTCGGCGAGGACTTCTGGCCGGACACCTACGACCGGGACATCGCCGACCGGATCATCGCGGTGTCGGACGCGGACTCGTTCGACGTCACCCGCCGCCTCGCGCTCGAAGAGGGCCTGCTCGTCGGCGGTTCGTGCGGTATGGCCGTCGCCGCGGCGCTCAAGCTCGCCGAGGGCCTCGGCCCGGACGACGTCGTCGTCGTGCTCCTGCCCGACGGCGGCCGCGGCTACCTCACCAAGGTGTTCAACGACAGCTGGATGTCCTCCTACGGCTTCCTCCCGCCGGATTCCAGTGGCCGGACTGTCGGCGACGTCCTGACGAAGAAGAGCGGCTCGCTGCCCAGCCTGGTGCACAGTCACCCGAACGAGACCGTCGCCGAAGCGGTGGCGATCCTTTCCGAGTTCGGCGTCAGCCAGATGCCCGTGGTCAGCGCGGAACCGCCGGTCATGGCGGCCGAGGTCGTCGGCGCAGTCAACGAACGCGATCTCCTCGAGGCGCTCTTCACCGGAAAGGCCCAGCTGGCCGACCGGCTCGAGCAGCACATGTCGCCGCCGCTGCCGACCATCGGCGCCGGTGAGCAGGTGAGTGTGGCGATGGACGCGCTCTCGGGCGCGGACGGCGCGCTGGTCCTGGTCGACGGCAAGCCGGCGGGTGTCGTCACCCGGCACGACCTGCTCGCGTTTCTCGCGGGACGGTAAAGAAGCATTTCATCGGATGGTCGGGCCGGGGCGTTACGAGCGGCCCGACCGGCTATCCGATAGCGTGTCGGGTGAGTTGAACTTTTATGTCCTCGTCAAGGGGGTTCAAGACCCAAATGAGTGCTCCGCAGCCACCGAATCAGCCTTGGGGTGGCGCCCAGCCACCGCAGGGACCCCCGAGTGGCCCTCAGCCGCAGCAAGACAACCCGTTCGGTTCCCCGGAACCGACCCAGGTGGTGCAGCCCGGCCAGCCCGCTCAGCCCGACTACGGGCAACCGCAGTACGGGCAGCAGCCCTCCTATGAGCAGCAGCCCCAGGGAGGCGGGTTCGGCGACACGCCGGAGCCCACGCAGGTCGTGCAGCCGGTCCAGCAGGGTTCCGGTGACGCGAACGCGACCCAGGTCGTGCAGCCGGTGAGCGGCGGCGGGGAAAGCCCCACCGCCGAGTCCACCCAGCTCGTGCCGCCGGGTTCGCAGCCGCCCGCCATCCCGTACGCCCCGCCGCCGAGCGCGGCCGACAACCCGGCCGCCGGTGCCTACGGCGCCCAGGGTGGCGGCTTCGGTCAGCAGCAGGGCTTCGGCCAGCCCCAGCAGGGCGGCTTCGACCCGTCGCAGGGTCAGCAGCAGCCTGGTTTCGGCCAGCCGCAGCAGGGCTTCGGCGGGCCGCCCCAGGGCGGCTTCGGCCAGCAGCCCGGTTTCGGCGGACCGCCGCAGGGTTACAGCCCCGCCGCCTCGGGCGGTGGCGGCGGGAACCCGATGTTCGGGTTCATCGCCGGTGGCGTGGTGGCGTTGCTCGGCCTGATCGCCTTGATCGTGTCGTTCGTCTACTTCGGTGACGCCAGCGACTATTCGAAGGTCTTCGACGGCGCTCCGAACCAAGAGCAGATCCAAAAGTTCCTGGACGAGGCCGGCGTGGTCGGTCCGGGGGCGACCTGGTTCTACGTGATCATGCTGCTGGTCGGATCGCTCGTTTCCCTCGCCGGTGGTGTCGGACTCGCCCTCGCGGGCAAGCTCCCGGGCACGGTGAAGAAGATCGCGCCGATCGTCGTCGCCGCCGGTGGTGCGCTTCTGGTGCTGTTCGGTGTCCTCCTGCTCGTCGGTTCGACCCCGTCGTCGGACTTCCTGGAGAAGCTGCCCGCTTACGCCAGGGAAGGCGCCGGTATCGGTGGAGGCCTGCTGCACCTGCTCCTCGGCATCGTGATCCTGATCGTGGGTGTGCTGGGCCTGATCCCGGCGACCGCGCAGTTCGTGGGTCTCGGTGGCGGCGGTTCGGTGCTGGGTGCCCCGCAGAGCGGTCAGCCCGGTGGTTTCGGTGGCCCGCCGCAGGGTGGCTTCGGTCAGCCGGGTCAGCCCGGTCAGTACGGCGGCCAGCCGCAGGGTGGCTTCGGCCAGCCCGGTCAGCCGTCTTCGGGTGGTTTCCCGCAGCAGGGACAGCAGCCCGGTGGATTCGGGCAGCAGCCCGGCCAGCAGGGGCCGCCCAGCGGTGGCTTCGCCCAGCCGGGTCAGCAGCAGGGTGGCTTCGGCCAGGCTCCGCAGCAGCCCGGTGGTTTCGGGCAGCAGCCGGGGCAGCAGGGTCCGCCCAGCGGCGGTTTCGGCCAGCCGGGCCAGCAGCCCGGTCAGCCCCCGCAGCAGTGGTGATTCGCCGCCACTGAACGGTTTCACTCGAAACACCCCCGGCCCGCGGCCGGGGGTGTTTCGTTTTCGCCGGGGTATCCCCGATTCGCCTGCCATGGCAAGGTTCCGGCGGCTAGGGTGAGCGCCGTCAACCCACACCTGGCCGACGGGAGCGACGTGACCGGTCCGTACGGACATCCCGCACAGCAGCCCGGACCGGCTTACGGGTATCCCGCGCCGCAGGCCCGGCCCTCCGGGGCGACGGCGATCATCGCCGCGGTGCTCGGCCTCGTCGGTGCCCTCGCGTCGGGCTTCATCCCGATCCGCTACTTCATCGAGCTCCCGTCGGGGTTCAGCCTCTCGAACCTGCCGGGCTTCGCGCTCGTCGAACTGGTGCTGTACCTGCTCGCCGCGTTGTTCCTGCTGATGGGCGCGTTGACGACGTTCTTCCGCTCGTTGATCGGCGCCATCCTGCTGATCCTCGGTTCGCTGCTCGCCATCGTGGCCGTCGTGCTGGAACCGATCGCCTTCCGCGTGCCGTACCGGATCCACCTCGACTTCCTGCTCCGGTTCGCGACCTTCGACGGCGTCCTCCGCCTGGCCATGGTCGTGTTCGGACTGCTCGCGCTGCTGCTGGCGGTCCTCCCGCCGACTTTCCGATATCTGCGCTGGCGGCCCGCGCCGGTGCAGCCGTACCGGCCGCAGAACCAGTTCCCCCAGCAGGGCGGATGGTGAGATCCGGCGTTCTTCTCGGGCAAGGAATTCGACAGGGGGAGTCATGACCTTCCAGCAATACCCGCCGCAGGGATACCCGGCACCGGGTGCCTATCCGCCAGGGCCGATGCGGCAGCCGAGCGGCGCGACCGCGATCATCGCCGGGATCCTCGCGATCCTCGGCGGGCTCTGGTTCCTCGCCGGGCTGGCGTCCCACATCATCGAGCTGTCCCACTACTTCATTTCGTTCCTGCTGGTCGGGGCGGCGCTGGACCTCGTCAGCGCGGCCGTGCTCTTGGGCGGCGGGATCATGCTGCTCCTGCGCAAGCGGGCGGGACGGGTGCTCACCGTGATCGGAGCCGCGTCCGCGATCGGGTTCGTGGCGCTGACCTTCCTGCTCCAGGCGTTCGACGCGCATTTCCACTTCTCGTACGGCGGGGTGATGCTGCACTTCGGCGTCGGCTTGCTCCTCATCGTGGTCCTCATCCCGGCGATCGCGACCCTCGTGCTGGCGCTGGTCCCGCCGACGGCGCGCTGGCTGGCGGCCAAGCCGCAGGGCGGCGCCGCGCAGCCGCCGAACTTCGGATATCCGCCGTCACAGCCGGGATACCCGCCGGCCCCCGGTGCCCAGCCACAGGGACAGCCGCCCGGGCAGTGGTGAGTTCGATCCCAGACGATGGGATCGCGCAGGGGTGGTCGTACCCTTGACGGTATGGCCGACGATTACTCTCTGCTGGGCTTCGAGACGCGCGCGATCCACGCCGGGCAGACCCCTGATCCCCGGACCGGCGCGGTCATCGTGCCGATCTACCAGACCTCGACTTACGCGCAGGACGGCGTCGGCGGCACGCGCGAAGGCGACTACGAGTACTCCCGCACCGCGAACCCCACGCGCACCGCGCTGGAGGTCGCGCTGGCGGCGCTCGAAGGCGCGCGGCACGGTCTGGCGTACGCGTCGGGGATGGCGGCCAGCGATGTCCTGCTGCGGGCGACCCTGCGGCCCGGAGACCACCTCGTGCTCGGCAACGACGCGTACGGCGGCACGTTCCGCCTGATCGACAAGGTGCTGAGCCTGTGGGGCGTCGAGCACACGGTCGCCGACCTGGGGAACATCGACGAGGTCCGCGCGGCGATCCGGCCGGAGACGAAGCTGATCTGGTGCGAGTCGCCGACGAACCCGATGCTGGGGATCGCCGACATCGCCGCGCTGGCCGAGGTCGCGCACGGTGCCGGCGCCCGCCTGGTCGTCGACAACACCTTCGCCACCCCGTACCTGCAGAACCCGCTTTCGCTGGGTGCCGACGTCGTTCTGCACTCGACGACGAAGTATCTCGGCGGGCACTCCGACGTCGTCGGCGGCGCGATCCTGACGAACGAGGACGAGCTGCGCGAGCAGTTGTTCTACCTGCGCAACGCGGCGGGCGCGGTGCCCGGCCCGTTCGACGCGTGGCTGACCCTGCGCGGGATCAAGACGCTCGCGCTGCGGATGGAGCGGCACAGCGACAACGCAGAACTGATCGCCCGGATGCTGCTGAAGCACCCGAAGGTCGAGCGCGTCTACTACCCGGGCCTGCCGGAGCACCCCGGCCACGAGGTCGCCTCGAAGCAGATGCGGCGCTTCGGCGGGATGATCTCGTTCACCCACATCGACGGCGAGCAGGCCGCGCTCGACGTCGCGTCGAAGACGAAGCTCTTCATCCTCGCCGAGTCGCTGGGCGGGATCGAATCGCTCATCGAGCACCCCGGCAAGATGACCCACGCGAGCACCGCCGGGTCCACCCTGGAGGTGCCGGACAACCTGCTGCGCCTGTCCGTCGGTATCGAGGACGGCAGTGACCTGGTCGACGATCTGGCCAAGGCCCTGGGCTGACCGCCGCCGAGCCCAGGAAGTGAGCAAGGGACCTTTGCTTCCACTCGCTTAGCCGAGCTAAGTAAGTGGGAGCAAAGGTCCCTTGCTCTATTCGCGCTGGTCAGCGCGGTGTGGTGGGAGGAAGCGCCCGGTTAGGGGCGGTAGTTGCTGGGCGTGACGCCGCTCTTCGCGTCGGCTTCGTGCGAAGTACCCTTCGGCACGGCGGGCAGCTCGGAGCCGTCGACGCAGCCGCCGACGAGTTCGATGTGGTTGTCGTGCCGGATGTACTGGCCCGGATCCACGCAACCGGCGCGGTCGACCGTGTAGACGGCGGCGCCGGTCAGCAGCGCGGCCGAGGTGAGTGCCAGCACGACCGGGAGCATCCCGGCGGAACGGGTCGCCCGGACCCTGCCGATGTTCCCCCGTGCCATGTGCGCTCCCTGCTCGCCTTCGTCGCTGCCGTCAAGAGTACCCGGACCGTGAACTTGTCACGTGACGTATCCGTCAGGTGGCATCATCCGGCCGCGAATCACCGCGTCCTAAGTGGACGGTTGACCGGTGATCGCGGCGACCGCGAGTTCGCGTTCGGGCTCTCCGACGTCGGGCAGGGTGAACCGCAACGCCCTGATGTGGCCGAGCAGTTCGGGGTCGGGCGCCACGTCGTGCTCGCGCAGGTAGTAGGCGACCGCACCCGGCCAGTACCACCGGCCGTCCGTGCGGAAGTTCAACGGCACCAGCGGTTCCCTGTCGGGATCGAACGCATCGGCGTCGTAGCTCCGCGAGGCCAGCACGACCGGCGCGGCGTCGAGATATGCCAGCACGCGTTCCCGCTCGGCCGGGGAAAGCGGCTCACGGTTCACCATCGGACGCCCGGACTCGTCGAGACCGTCGTAGACCCGCGGCGACTTCAGGGATTCCGGGGTTTCCGCGGGCGGGGTGGCCACCGGCGCCGGCTCGAGACCCGCCCGCTGCCGCAGCCACGATGGGATGTTCCCTTCGGCGCGGGGGAAGAAACGCAGTTCGTCCTGGAAGCCGATCGGCGGCGGGGAACGCCGCCAGGCGGGCTCCTGGTCGAGAGTGAAGTCGGCGGCAACGCCTTGAACAGGGTCGAACGTCAGCGTCGCCCCCAGCCATGTGCCCTGGCCAGGCTGGTACATGCCGGCCCGCAGCGTGCCGAGAAGCTGGACCAGTTCCGGCGGTGGTGCGACCGAATGCGTCGTCCCGTCCGGACCGGTGATGAGGACGTCGGTCTCGAGGTGCCTGCCCGCGGCCCGGTGCTCGGTTCGCAGTCGTCGCCAGCCGGGTGGGGCCATCGACGCGAGACCGTTGCCGATCTGGGTGACGATCTGCTGTTGCTGTTCCGGGCTGAGCGGCCCGGGTGGCGTGGTCATCGATGCTCCCCTCCGGTCCGCGGTGGCGGGGGCTGCGTCGTCGCCTGCGGGATCTCCACGAGGGAGCCGTCGGCGAGCAGGTCCGCGACCGACCGGGCGAGGACGTACGCAGTACCGCCGCCTGCCTGCTCGTACCAGGCCACGGCCGTACCGGTGATCGCGCGCACCGGTCGCACCAGCCGGTAGAGGTGGTACTCGCGTTGCGCCCGCTCGGCTTTGTGCGACCGATGGGTGAATTCGGTGCGGGCGGCGAACAGGGTGTTGCCGGCCGGGTCGCCGTAACGGTCCATCTCCGTCCCCGGCGGCAACGTCACCAGCCGCTTTCCTTCGTACAACGACAGGCCACCGTCATCGCTCATCGGCTGGATCGGCCAGGCCGAGGTCGGACGCTTGGCGTCCGGCGGCAGTTCGTCGCGGAAGGCGGACCGGTTCAGGTACAGATGACCGGTGAAGTACCGGGCGGCCTCCCACGCGGTCGCGAAGTCGGCCCGCGCGAAGCGCTCTTCTCCTTGTGCCCAGAACACAGCCCAGCGGCCATTTTCGGGTAGGAGGCACCACGCCCCGTCCGCGATCTCGCCGATCCGGTAGCGGCTCGTGTCCAGTTCCAGTTCGGCCGCGGCCTGCGCCGCCGCGGCCAGCGCTTCCTTGGCCGAGATGTCCGCGTCCGAGTCCCCGGCGAGCGTCGCGACGGCGGCTCTGCCCGACCTGTCCGCCAGCCAGTCCGGCACCATCCCGGCGTCGCGGGGGAAGTCGGCGAGCTCTCGCACATACGCCGAGGTCGGCGGTTCACCGTCCCAGGTCGGTTCCTGGTCCCAGCCGTAGTTCGACTCGATCCGCGAATCGAGGTACACGTGTGCGGTGGTCTCGTTCCACGTTCCTCGCCCCGGCCGGTACATCCCGGCGCGAAGTTCGGCGAGCAACCCGGCGAGTTCAGGCCGCGGCGTCCACAGGTTCAGTCCGCCGTCGGTGGCCCGGCGGACCATGACCGACAGTTCGGAATAGTCGCCGATGGCGCGATAGGTGATCATCACCTGAGACCAGTCCACCGGGCAGAAATTGGCCACCAGATTCGAAACGAGCCCCCAGATCCGGTCCTGTTCCCCGGCTCCGAGCGGCTCCCGTGC
Source organism: Amycolatopsis roodepoortensis (assembly GCF_014873915.1). Classification (GTDB taxonomy): domain Bacteria; phylum Actinomycetota; class Actinomycetes; order Mycobacteriales; family Pseudonocardiaceae; genus Amycolatopsis; species Amycolatopsis roodepoortensis. The sequence goes on along the minus strand of NZ_JADBEJ010000004.1, from coordinate 1,046,369 downwards.
GGCGGTCATCGGCCTTCCTCCGCGCTTTCGGCTTCTGCCAGCTTCGTCTTGAGCCAGTCCGGGATGTGCGCCTCGGCGCGCGGGAACGCTTCGAGGTCACGTGCCCAGCCTTCGGTCGCGATCGACGGATTCCACAAGGGATCCCAGTCGTAGTTGTACTTGACGTAGATCGACCCGGGCGGGTCGAGGATCACCCGCGCGGAGAACCACGCGCCTCGGTCCGGTTCGTACATCCGTTCGCGCAACCGGACCAGGGTCTGGCGCACCTCGTCGGGAATGAGCACGGCCGGGTTGGAACCGTCTTCGAGTAGCACCGTCAACGAAAGGTCGTGCACGTCGATGTTGGCGAGGCACATCAGGTCGATGCGCCGCCAGCCCTCGGGGGCCGCGTCGAGGAGGGCGATGCCCACGTCGTTCGTCAGCTCCTGCCGTTGCGTGGCGTCGATCGCCATCAGGTACCGCCCCCTGCGCTAGGTGGCACATTCGGGAAACTCCGAATGCGCACGGTGCGGACGACGTTTCCGTCCGCGTCGGTCACATTCTCCACCCACCGCACCTGCAAGGTGTGTGGTGCCCGGTCGCCATCGGCGCGCAGCGCGTACGTGTCGACCTGTTCGATGCTCCGCTTGAGCCCGTCCGTGTGCTTGGACGGATCGAGGAAGTCGGACAGATCGCTCTCGAAGGCATACCAATGCGCGTCACCGGCGGAGTGCAGACCCTGGTTCTGTGCCCGCCATTGACCGAGCATGTTGAGCAGTTCACCGGGACCGCGGAACTGGTTGCCCGCGATGTGCCCGCCGTCGTACTTGTTGATGTTGCGGCCGGTCGGGTTGCCGTCGGCGTCCAGTTCCGGTTCCTTGCCTTCAACGCCGCCGCCGCGCTTCTGTGAGGACTCGTCACGCCGGTCGATCTCGTGGCTGTCCGCACGCTGCAGGTCGTTGCTCGTGTGCGCGACCGTGTCGGTGTCGTACGACCGCGTGCCGTGCCGATTGCCGACCTCGGGGCCCGTCTCGTACACGAACCGTCCGCCGTCGACGTTGTAGACCATGTTCGGCTTCGGGTAGTTCAGGTCCGGGTGGTGCGGCTGATAGGTCTCGGCGAGCCGGATGTTCCCGTGTTCGTCGGTCCAGTAGACCGCGCGTTGCCTCGTGACCGTCTTGTCGCCGTCCTTGTAGTCGCTCTCGACGACGTACCGCGAATTCGCTTCGAGCGGTGGCGTGTGGCTGTCGAAGAAGGATTCGTTCCGCCCGATGGGGACGGTGCGCCTCGTCGAACCCGCGAAATCGTCCGGGTTGCGCACGTTGGGTGGAACGTCGGCGTCCGGGTCGATCCGCTGGACGAGCCGGACCTCCCCGATGTCGGCGCGCGGCATGTTGGCGAGATCGGGGTTGGTCCGCGCGATCCGGCCGGATTCGACCTCAGCCCAGCGGACCCGGCCGTTGCCGTCGGTGTAGTACGTGCCCCGGTAATCACCGTTGCTGTCGTGCACCCGGTACGCGGTGTTCTCCTGCAGATCCGTGCGGGCGACGAATGGCTGACCGGGCCTCGGCGGGGTCGGCGAGTCCGGGTGGCCCGGTCCGATGTCGACCTGCCTGTCGGCCGGGAAGTCGGGCCGGTGGAAGCGGACGGCCGGCTCGGGGAGCCCGTCGGGCCCGGTGCGGAACACCTGATGTTCGCCGTCGATCTCGACCCGGTAGGTCGTGTCCGGTCGAGGGTGCAGCAGGTCCGGGTTCGCCCGGTAATCCGGGTTCGGCGAACCGTCGGACGTCCGATGCGGGACGTTCGGCTGGCTTGTGTCGATATGCGTGACCTGGCCGGTGCCGTCGGTGTGGTACGTCCCGCGCAGATTGCCGTCGCTGTCACGGACCTCGTAGCTGCGGTTGTTGTCGAGCCGCTGGTTCCCGGGGAACGGCTCGTCCGGCCGGGGAGCCCTCGGTGCGCCCGGCTGCGGGTTGTCCGGCCGTACCCGGATCGGCTCACCGACGGACTCCGGCGTGAAATCGGTTATCCGCTGCGGGTTCTGGCGGCGTTGCTGCTGCCGGTCCTCGTCGAGCAGATCCTGTTCCTGCTGACGGGATGCGGGGTTCCGGTTCGGGTGGTCACTGCTCGGCGCCGAGTTGTCGTCCGCGTCCGGCGGTTCGTCGCCGTCACCGCGGCTTCGGGCGCTGTCGGCGTCCACGTCCTGCTTGTCCGCGTGCGACGTGTCCGGGGTGAAACCGTCGTCGCTCGCCCGGCGGGCGGTGCCGTCAGGGCTGTGGACGTCCCATTCGCCGTTCGGCGGGATCTTGGGCCGGGGGCGGCCGTCGGGGCCGATCTCGTAGTCGGACGAGAAGACGCGCCCGTTCGAGTCGGTCCACGCCGGCTTGCTCGGCGCCATCACCTCGGTGTCGAGCTCCCGCGACAGACGGCGCGCGAAATCGTTCGAGCCGGCGTCGCAGCCGATCAGGCGGATCGGGCGGCCGTCGTAATCCCCGTTGCGCCGCAGGATGTCCGCGAACTCTTCCGGCGTGTAGGTGCGGTTGCCGATCCGGGCGTGCCCGTCCGGCGTGACGTGCACGTCGACGGTGTAGCGGCCGTCCGGATCCGGCTGGACGCGGTGCGGCAGGTCGCCCATGTCCGAGTCGCCGCGGTGGTACGAGCTGCCCGCGGGGGTGCTTTCGGAATGCCGTTGGTTGACCTCGTCCGGTGTCAGCGGGCGATCCGGCTCGCCGTCGGGGCCACGGTCGTGCGGTGTGCCGTCGGGGTTCCCGTTCGGGTCTTGGCGCGGTCCGTGCCCGTCGGGGCCGTGACCGTCCGGCGAACGCGGCGGCCCGGAGTGACCGTCGGGGCCGCGGCCGCCCGGGCCGGTGTTGCCGGGGCCCGTGCCGCCGGGCCGGTTGCCCGGGCCGTGCGTGCTCGGTGAGCCGGTGTGCGGCTGGGCGCCCGGACCGAACTCGTTGCCCCGGGCGACCGGCTGCGGCTGATGCGGCTGGTTCGGCCGTCCGCCGGGACCGGTCTGACCGGGACCGCGGCTGGGGCCGGTGTGGGTGTCCGGGGTGCGCGGGGCGTTCGTGTCCGGGGTGCGCGGCGAACCGGGCGTTCCCGTCCAGCCGCCACCCTGCGGCCTGCCGCCGGGCGAACCCGGGGTGCCGCCGGGCGTGCCACCCGGAGCGCCTTGCGGCGGCATACCGCCGGCGATCGGCTGGCCCTGCGGCGGGACGCCGTGCGAAGCGTCGCCACCGGGACCGCCGCGCTGCGAAGGCATGTGTGACGGGCCGGCGTCGCCGAGGCGCGGTGCCGTGGGGGCGGTGCCGCTGGTCGTCGTTCCGCTGTCGGTCGGCCGGGTGGGGCTGCCGCCGTCGTTGCCGCCGTGGTGACCGGGTGACGGATCGGACCGAGGGGTGGGCGAACCGCCGCTGTCGCCGCCGTGCGGCCGGGGCGAACCGCCGCCGTCGCCGGCGTGGCTCGGGGAGCCACCCGTGTCGGCGCGGGTGTGCGGAGCCGGGGAGCCGCTGTCGGGGGTGTGGCTGGGTGAGCCGTCGGTGTCGGCGCGGGTGTGTGGTGTGGGGGAGCCGGTGTCGGGGGTGTGGCTGGGTGAGCCGCCGGTGTCGGCGCGGGTGTGTGGTGTGGGGGAGCCGGTGTCGGGGGTGTGGCTGGGTGAGCCGCCGGTGTCGGCGCGGGTGTGTGGTGTGGGGGAGCCGGTGTCGGGGGTGTGGCTGGGTGAGCCGCCGGTGTCGGCGCGGGTGTGTGGTGTGGGGGAGCCGGTGTCGGGGGTGTGGCTGGGTGAGCCGCCGGTGTCGGCGCGGGTGTGTGGTGTGGGGGAGCCGGTGTCGGGGGTGTGGCTCGGGGAGCCGCCGGTGTCGGCGCGGGTGTGTGGTGTGGGGGAGCCGCCGGTGTCCGCGCGGTTCGGGCTGGGCGAGCCGCCATCGGACGTGCGGTTCGGAGTGGCGGAATCGCCGGGGGAACCACCGTCGGACCGGGCGGTGCTGGGGGAACCATCGCCACCGGCGGAGTTTCCGTCCGAAGTGGACGGTCCGTCGCCGGCGCGGTTGGGGGAGCCGCCGTCGGAACGGGTGGACGAGCCGCCACCGTCACCACCGCGGGTGGTGCTGGACGGGGTGTCTCCGGTGGAACCGCCGTTCGAGCCGGAATCGGCCGAACCGCCGGAGTTGCCGCCGGAGTTGTCGTTCGGGCCGCTGTTGGTGTCGCCGGAGTTGCCGCCGGAACCGTCGTTCGGGCCGCTGTTGGTGTCGCCCGAGTTGCCTCCGGAGTTGTCACCGTTGGAGCCGCTGCCGGAACCGGAGCCGTCGCCGGAACCCGAACCGTCTCCGGAGCCACTACCGGAACCCGAACCGTCGCCGTCCGGGCCGTCGCCCGAGCCCGAGCCGCCGCCGGTCCCACCGGAGCCGCCGCCGCTGCCGCCGCGCTGGATGAACCCGCCAGTTTTGATGTTCTTGGTGTTGATCACGTCCAGGCCGGTGACCTTGCCCGCGATCTTGCCGAAGATCTTGATGATCTTCTCGAAGACGTCGACCAGCTTGCCCAGCAGCGGCGAGACCCGCCGCATCGCGTCGCAGAGTTCCTTGAGCTTGTCGGCGATCTTCGCGGCCCACTTGGCGATCGCGGTGACGGCCTGCGCGACCACCACGGGCGTGCCGAAGCCGAGGGAGAACACCGTCTCCATGACCCACGCGATGAGCTTGCCGACCGCGTCCGCGATGAGCTGGCGGATGAATTCGCGGACGAACGCGACGATTTCGCCGAAGATCATCACGACGGTGCTGATCCCGCCGGCGACCGTCGCCGCCCCGCTGATCGCCTCCGCCTGCTCCGCGGCCTGCTTGCGGTACTGGTCGGCCGCGTCGCCCGTCCAGCCGGACGTGCCGTTCTTGACCGCGTTCGAGAATTCGACCTGGGTGTCTTCCAGTTTCTTGGCGACGTTGCCCCAGGTCTCGGAGTACGACTGGATGACCGGCGGATCACCGGCGACCGCGTCCAGCATGTCCTTCAGCGGCTGCATGTGTTCCATCAGGAACGACGCCACCGACGACATCAGGTAGCCGAACGGGTCGATCGCGGCGCTGGCCATCTCGCCGGCGAGGCTCAGGACGCCGAGCCCGCCGCCGATCCAGTCGCCGTTCGAGATGCCGTTGAAGGCGTCCATGGCCGACTCGGCGACACCGATGCCCGCCGCGTAGCCGTACTCGCTGTTCCCGGCCGTCAGCGGTCCGGGGCCGTCGCCATCGGTCGGTGCGTTCGCGACGAGCGGGTTCCCCTCGGGCATCAGTCGGGCACCTGCACGTTCTTGAACTCGGCGGCGAAGTTCTCGTCCTGCGTCTGGTAGGCGTTCGACGCGGATCGCACGTTGTTCGCCACCGTCGTCGCGGCCTCGACGGCCTTGTTCAGCGCGTTGATGCCGAACTCCTCCACCGGGTCGAGCATCATCCGGAACGGCTGGCAGATGATGCCGTACGCGTCGGTCGGCATGCTCACCTGCTGCGCGGCGTCGACCGCCGTGCGCAGGCCGTCGGCGATGCCGTCGATCTGCTTGGCGTGCGCGTCGAGGTCGGCGCCGAGCTCATAACCCTTGCCTGCCATGGTTTCTCCCCTCTACCAGGCCGGATGGACGTCTACGAAAGGATGCTGCCGCCGAAGTCGTCGTCATCGTCGTCCTGCGTGCGGCGGCGGCGCGGGATCGGCTTCGGCTGAGGTGGGTTCTGGGGTGGGTTCGCCTGCGTGGACGGGGGCGGGGGCTCTTCCTCCTCCGGGCCGAAGCGGTGGTGCCGCTCGGGTTCCGGGGGTGCGAGGTTCTCCTCCGGCGGGGCCTCCGGGAAGGTGCTCTGCGCCTCCGCGATCACCCGGTTCGCGGTCTCGTCGGTAGTCCCGACCGTCTCGGCCATCGCCGCCTGCAGCAGCTCCGGGATCCGGGACTGCGCGAGCTGGACGAGGCGCATGACCTGCGACGAGACCTCCGCCATCCGTTTGCCGCTCGCGGCTTCGGAGATGACCAGGTTCGTGAGCAGGCCCTTCGAGTCGATCGTGACCTCGATGGTGTTGTCCTTCGACCGCTCGGTGACGGTCTGGCCCTGCATGCGTGCGGCCATCGCCTGATAGCGCGCGGCGGTCTCCTGGATCTGCTTCGTCCAGTTGTCCACCATGCGTTCGCTGGCGTCGACGTTGTCCGGCATCGGGACCCTTCCAAAAGCTGCATGCTGACGTCTTCACACTGACGGTCCGAAGGAGCCTTCGGTTCCGGAGTGCTCGAAGTTTAGTTCCCGTCCGGTGTACCACCCCGCGCCGACAAAGTCGGCCCCGTCACGCAGCGAAAGGGCCCCTCACCGCACGAAGTGCGATGAAGAGCCCTTTCACGCCCTGCGAACTGCCGGGGTCAGAGGTTCCCGCGGCGCGGCGCCGATGGCGCCTCGCCGTTAAAGATTGCCTCGGCGCTCCTGCTCACGCTCGATGGCCTCGAACAGGGCCTTGAAGTTGCCCTTGCCGAAACCGAGCGAACCGTGCCGCTCGATGAGCTCGTAGAACACGGTCGGGCGGTCGCCGATCGGCTTGGTGAAGATCTGCAGCAGGTAGCCGTCCTCGTCGCGGTCGACCAGGATGCGGTGCTCCTTGAGCTTCTCGATCGGCACCCGGACCTCGCCGATCCGCGCACGCAGCTCCGGGTCGTCGTAGTAGGAGTCCGGGGTGTCGAGGAACTCGACGCCCGCGGCGCGCATCGCCTTCACCGTCGCGACGATGTCGTTGGTGGCCAGCGCGATGTGCTGGCAGCCCGCGCCGCCGTAGAACTCGAGGTACTCGTCGATCTGCGACTTCTTCTTCGCGATCGCCGGCTCGTTGAGCGGGAACTTGACGCGGTGGTTGCCGTTGGAGACCACCTTGCTCATCAGCGCCGAGTACTCGGTCGCGATGTCGTCGCCGACGAACTCCGCCATGTTCACGAAGCCCATGACGCGGTGGTACCAGTCGACCCAGTAGTCCATCTTGCCGAGTTCGACGTTGCCGACGCAGTGGTCGACGGCCTGGAACAGCCGCTTCGGCGCGCCTTCCGGACGGACGACGCTGCTCTCGCGCGGCTCGTAGCCGGGGAGGTAGACGCCGGTGTACTTCGACCGGTCGATCAGCGTGTGGCGGGTCTCGCCGTAGGTCGCGATCGCGGCGATGCGCACGGTGCCGTGCTCGTCGGAGACGTCGTGCGGCTCCTCGAGGACGGTGGCGCCCTGCGAGCGGGCGTGCTCGATGCACCGGTCGACGTCGGCGACCTCGAGCGCGAGGTCGATCACGCCGTCGCCGTGACGGCGGTGGTGGTCGAGCAGCGGGGAGTCGGGCTTGACGCCGCCGGTGATCACGAAGCGGGCCGAGCCCGACTTCAGCACGAACGACTTGCGCTCGAAGTTCCCGGTCTCGGGGCCGGAGTACGCGACGAGCCGCATGCCGAAAGCGACCTGGTAGAACCACGCGGTCTGCGTGGCGTTGCCCGCGATGAACACCACCGCGTCCATCGACTTCACCGGGAAGGGGTCGGTCGAAGAGTCGTGATCGACGAGGCCGACGAGCTGACGCAGCTGGTCGTAGCTCACGTCGTCAAGAGCACCCTGGGGTTCCACTGTGTGCGTCATGCCCTGAAGCATCCGAGCGCGTGACAAAATGCGCAACGGTCAAAGATTTCACTGCGCACTATGTCCAGTCGAGGGCCGGGTGGCGCAGTCAAAGTGGACAACCTGTGTAGGAGGTAGGCCCGATGTCGGAAGTACTCGACGCGCTGGACGCGCGGCTGCTGTTGCTGCTCACCGACTCGCCCCGGCTCGGCGTGCTCGAATGCGCCCGCCGTCTCGGCGTCGCGCGGGGCACCGTGCAGGCCAGGCTGGACCGGCTGACCGAACGCGGGATCCTCGGCGGGTTCCCGCCCGAACTCGACCTCGCGGCGATGGGATACGGCCTCACCGCGTTCGCCGTCCTGGAGATCGCGCAGGGTCGCCGGGCCGAGGTGGCGGAGGCACTGGCCGCGATCGACGAGGTGTGCGAGGTCTACGCGACGACCGGTCAGGGCGACCTCTTCGTGCGTATGGTCGCGCGCAACAACGACGACCTGCAGCGCGTGGTGGACGAGGTGGTCGGCGCGCCGTACGTGCGGCGGACGTCGACGTCGATCGCGTTGTCGATGCCGGTTCCGCCGCGCGTACGGCCGCTGCTGGAACGGCTGGCGCGAAGCTAACCGACCTGGCTCAGGTACCGCTTCGCCGACCGCTGGACCGCCTCGTGCCCGTCGGTCCGGATGATCGCGTCCCACCAGGCGCCGTAGATCGCCTCGAACTCGTACGGGTCGAGCATCTCGGCGGCGCGGCGGACGACCTCGGGACGTTCCGGGATCAGGTTCGGGTAGCTGTACATCATGCCGACGAACCGGCGGTCGGGGATGACCTGCAGGATGTCGCCCGAGAGCACGGCGCCGCGGCCGTTCTCCCCGCCCGGCCAGTGCAGCACGGTCCCGCCGGCGAAATGCACGCCGAGGTTGATCAGCCGCAGGTCGGGGGCGACGTCGAGGGTCGAGCCGCTCCACAGCTTGATCGCCGGATCCGGCCTGCCGACCCACTGCTGGTCGCCCTCGTGCAGGTAGATGGGCGCGTCGAAGGCGTGGGCCCACTCGACCATGGTGGTGTAGTAGTGCGGGTGGCTGATCGCGATACCGGTGATCCCGCCGAGTTCGCGGACCTTCGCGACCAGATCGTCGTCGATGAAGCCCGCGCAGTCCCACAGGAAGTTGCCGGATTCGGCCTTGACCAGCAGTGCCCGCTCGCCGATGGCGAAGTTGGGCGTGGATCCGACCCCGATGAGGCCGGGTCCCTGCTCCTCGATACGAGCCGTGTACGTCCCGCTCGCGCGGACGGTGTTCAGATCGGTCCATCGTTGCCCGGCCTGCGGGACGTACTGACGTTCGTCCTCGCAGATCGGGCAGTCGGACCTGGGTTCCGCGTACTGCATGCCGCAGGCGACGCAGATCGGTAGCTCGCTCATTCGTTCCCTCCAGAATTCTCCGGAGGTCACGCTAACGGCTCGTATGCGCGCCCGGCCATATCGGGGCCGGGCGCGCGGAGTGGCTCATTTGCCGGTGTACGGCACGGCCTTGACGAGCGTCACCTTCTGGATGCTGCCGTTGGGCAGCTCGTACTCGCGGGTCTCGCCCTCTTTGGCGCCGAGCAGCGCCTTGCCGAGGGGGGACTCCGGCGAGTAGACGTCGAGGTCGCCCTCGGTGCCCTCTTCGCGGGTCGCCAAGAGGAAGTTCTCGTCCTCGTCGTCACCGTCGTAACGCACGGTGAGGACCTTGCCCGGTCCGGCGCTGCCGTCGTTGGCGGGCGGCTCGCCCACCTTAGCCGAGCGGAGGAGCTCCTGGAGGTGGCGGATCCGAGCCTCGTGCTGGCCCTGCTCCTCACGGGCGGCGTGGTAGCCGCCGTTCTCCTTGAGGTCGCCCTCTTCCCGGCTGTCGTTGATCTTCGCAGCGATGACCGGGCGGAGCTCGATGTAATGGTCGAGTTCCTGCTTGAGCCTGTCGTAGGCATCCTGGGTCAGCCAGGTCACCTTTGTGTCGCTCACGGTCACCATCTCCTAGTAGGGCCTGCCAGGCTTGGGTGTACAAGCCGGCCACCGGACCGGCATGGCGCGCCGGCCTGGCTGAGATAAAGGAAAAACACGGCCCGTCTTGGGCCGTGCCGGTAGATCAGAGTAACACGGCGCGAGGCATCGCCGCCGGTGGAATTCGGTCGCGCCTCGGCGTTGGGCGCCCGTTTCACCCCGTTGGCCGCTATGGCCTTGACAGGTACCGTGGTACGTCGTATGAGCACCCGAAGATATCAGCCGTGACCGGCCTTCCGATGCTCTTGATGGTGGTCGTCACCCTGCTGTTCTTCGAACCAGGCTGAATCAGGACCTCTTTACGGCCGCTTTCGGCCCCCGCCTTGTCCCGGACCCGGACGACGCAGACGCCGGGACGGTTCACATCGTCCCTGGTCACGTTGATGGTGATCTCCATCGCGTCGCCCGGCTTCTCGTCGAACGAGACACGTTCGCCCTCGATGGGCGCGCTGCCGAAGTTCGTGTACGCGACATAGGCGATCCCGCCGCTGACCAGCAGCGCCACCACGCCGAACACCAGGCGCCGCCAGCGGGCGGGCTTCGCGGCGCGGGTCTTGCCGTAACGGTCCTCGGGCACGTCCGTCCGGGTGCTTTCCGCGCTGGGAGCTTCCTGTCCCGTGCTCAACCCGGGCCTCCCGGTAGGTCTCGTCGTGCTCGCAGGGACAATGGGGTCGTATGCGAGTGGTTCCCCTCGAGTATCCGCGCCCGGCCGGGCGGGCCGTCAGGCAGGGTCGCAGGGGAATAGGGAACGAGAAGGGGACGTTCGGAGCATGGTGCCAGCCAACGAACCGCCGAAGTCACGCCTCCGCCTGATGGCGGTGCACGCGCACCCCGACGACGAGTCGAGCAAGGGTGCCGCCACCATGGCCAGGTACGCCGCCGAAGGGCACGAGGTCATGGTCGTGACCTGCACCGGTGGCGAAGCGGGCAGTGTGCTGAACCCGGCCATGGACCGGCCCGAAGTACTGGCCAACATGACCGAGATCCGCCGGGAGGAGATGGCCCGCGCGGCCAAGATCCTCGGCGTGAGCCACGTCTGGCTCGGGTTCATCGATTCGGGCCTGCCCGAAGGCGACCCGCTGCCCCCGGTCCCGGAGGGTTCGTTCGCCGTCATCCCGCTGGAGGAGTCCACCGGTGCGCTGGTGAAGGTCATCCGGGAGTTCCGCCCGCACGTGATCGTCACCTACGACGAGAACGGCGGGTACCCGCACCCCGACCACATCCGCACGCACGAGATCTCGGTCGCGGCCTTCGACGCCGCCGGCGAGGCCGAGCGCTACCCGGACGCGGGCGAGCCGTGGCAGCCGATGAAGCTGTACTACGTGCACGGGTTCTCGCGCGCCAGGATGACCGTGTTCCACGAGGCCCTGCTCGAACGCGGCCTGGAGTCGCCGTACGAGGAGTGGCTCAAGTCGTGGGACCCGGAGAAGGCCGACGTCATGGAGCGGGTGACCACCCGCGTCGAATGCGGCGACTACTTCGAGCAGCGTGACGAGGCGCTCAAGGCGCACGCCACCCAGATCGACCCGAACAGCCGCTGGTTCGCCGTCCCGCGCGACCTGCAGCGCGAGGTCTGGCCGACCGAGGAGTACGAGCTGGTCCGCTCACTGGTGGACAGCACCCTGCCGGAGGACGATCTGTTCGCCGGCTTGAAGGAGGGCTAGATGAGTTTCGTGGTGCCGGCGTTCGCCGTCATTCCGGTGACGGAGGCGTCGCAGTTCCTGGCACAGCAGCCCGGCAACGGCGACAACGGCGGCCAAGGTGAGGACTTCGGCAAGTCGTCGCCGGTGGGTTTCCTGATCCTGATCCTGTTCCTGATCGCCGTCGCGCTGCTGGTGCGGTCGATGACCAAGCACCTGAAGCGGCTGCCGGAGAGCTTCGACGAGCCCGCCGCCGCCCCGGAGGCCGCTGAAGCGAAGGCCGACGCCGAGGAGCCGGTCGCGAAGACGGAGAAACCGACCGCCAAGTCCGACTGACGCTCGTGAGTGGTAAGGACGGTTAGAACCGTCTTTACCACTCACGAGCCGAAGCGCGTCAGAGGCGCGGGTCGACCGGATCCGACTCCAGCGCCAGCACGGCGAACACGCATTCGTGCACTCGCCACAGCGGCTCCCCGCGCGCCAGCCGCTCCAGCGCCTCCAGCCCCAGCGCGTACTCGCGCAACGCCAGCGCCCGCTTCCGGTTGAGTCCCCGCTTGCGAAGGCGCGAGAGGTTCTCCGGCAGCGTGTAGTCCGGCCCGTAGATGATCCGCAGGTACTCGCGCCCGCGCACCTTCACTCCCGGCTGCGTCAGCCCGCGCGCGCCGCGCGTCAGGTTCGCCGCCGGTTTGACGACCATCCCTTCGCCGCCCGCACCGGTCAGCTCCAGCCACCAGTCGACTCCGCGCGCCACCGACGCCGGGTCGGTGGTGTCCACGGCCAGTGTCCGCGTGCGCGTGAACAGGTCGCCGGTGAGCCGCTCCAGCAGCGAGAGATGCCACTCGTGCGGCCGGTCGTGGTACGCGTGCCCCTCCGACGCCAGGATCTGGAACGGCGCCAGCCGGACGCCGTCGAGGCCGTCGGTCGGCCAGCAGTAACGCCGGTACGCCTGCCGGTACGCGTCCACAGTGGACTCACGAGTCCGGGTGCGAGCCAAGAGCTCCGACACGTCGATCCCGCGAGCCGCGGCCGCGTCCAGCGCGCCGACGGCGGCGGGGAGCACGGCTTGGGCCGCCGCGCCCACGGCCGCGTACTGGCCCGAGATCAGCGAGCCCGCCTTCGCGCTCCACGGCAGCAACTCCGTGTCCAGCAGCAGCCAGCCGGTGTCCAGTTCCTCGAACAGTTCCGACGCCGCTTCCCGCACCCCGGCGATCAGCCGTGCGTTCTGCTCCGGCGTGAAGAACGGCCGCCCGGTGCGGGTGTAGACCGCGCCCGGACCCTGGATCCCGAACCGGGCGGGAGCCACATCGTCGTCACGGCAGACGAGCACGACGGCACGCGAGCCCATGTGCTTCTCTTCGCACAGGACGTGGTCGACACCCGCGGCGCGGAACTCGGCGAAAGCCTCCTCGGGGTGTTCGAGGTAGCCGTCCGCTTCGGACGTCGAACACGGCGCCATGGTCGGCGGCAGGTACGGCAGCCAGCGCGGGTCGACGGCGAAGCGGCTCATCACCTCGAGCGCCGCCGCCGACTGTTCGGCGGAGACGCCGACCCGCCCGTGATGCCGCGTCTCGACGATCCGCTTCCCGGTGACGTCGCCCAGTTCCAGCACCGCCGGCTCGCGCCCGCCAAGCGGCCGCGCCGGTTCGAGCGGGCGTGACGGCTCGTACCAGACCTTCTTCGCCTTCACCGAGACGACTTCCCGCTCCGGGTAACGCAAAGCGGTCAGCTTGCCGCCGAAGACACAGCCCGTGTCGAGACACATGGTCCCGTTGATCCACTCCGGTTCCAGCGTCGGCGTGTGTCCATAGAGGACCATCGCCTTGCCGCGGTAGTCACGCGCCCACGGCAGCCGCACCGGCAGGCCGTATTCGTCGGTCTCGCCGGTGGTGTCGCCGTACAGCGCGGTGCTCCGGACCCGGCCGGACGCGCGCCCGTGGAACTTCTCGGGCAGGCCGGCGTGCGCCACGACGAGCTTGCCGCCGTCGAGGACGTAGTGCGCGATGAGTCCTTCACAGAAGGCGTGCGCCTTCGCTCGGAAGTCCTCGTCCTGCGCGGAAAGCTGTTCCAGCGACTCCGCGAGGCCGTGTGCCACCTTGACCTTGCGCCCGTTCAGCGCGCGGACCAGTTTCTGCTCGTGGTTCCCGCAGACGACCAGCGCGCTGCCCGCCTCGGCCATCGCCATCACCCGGCGCAGCACGCCCGGTGTGTCGGGGCCGCGGTCGACGAGGTCGCCGACGAACACCGCGGTCCGGCCCGCCGGGTGCACGCCGTCGACGTACCCCAGTTCGGTGAGCAGTTCGTCCAGTTCCTCGCGGCAGCCGTGGACGTCGCCGATCACGTCGAACGGCCCGGTCAGCTCGCGGCGGTCGTTGCGCAGCGGCTCGACGACGATCTCCGCGTCGGCGACCTCGGCCTCGCTCCGCAGCACGTGCACGCGACGGAAACCTTCGCGCTCCAACGACTTCAGCGAGCGGTGCAGCTCGCCGCGCTGACGCCGGACGACGTGTTCGCCGAAGTCGCGGTCGGGCCTGGCCTCGTTGCGTTCGTGGCAGACCTTCACGGGCAGATCGAGCACGATCGCCGTCGGAAGGACGTCGTACTCCTTCGCCAGCTTCAACAGGCTCGCCCGCGACGCGCGCTGCACGTTCGTCGCGTCGATCACCGTGATCCGGCCCGCTTCGAGCCGCTTCGCCGCGACGTAATGGAGCACGTCGAAAGCGGCGGCCGACGCGCTCTGGTCGTTCTCGTCGTCGGCCACCAGACCGCGGAAGTAGTCGCTGGACAGCACTTGGGTCGGCGCGAAATGCGTCCGCGCGAAGGTCGACTTGCCGGAGCCGGAGGCCCCGACGAGCACGACGAGGGACATGTCGGGAATGGTCAGTTTCATGCCACGGCCTCCTTCCGAGACGTGAAGACCGCCATTTGGGTCGGCGGTCCTGATTCCTGGGACTCCGGTCCCACCGGTAGATGGCGGACGTCGTAGCCCTGTCGTGCCGCGACGCCGCCGGTCCACGAGCGGAACTGTTCGCGGGTCCACTCGAAACGGTGGTCCGCGTGCCGGAACCGGCCTACTTCGAGGAATTCGAAGTGCCGGTTGTACTCGGCGTTCGGCGTCGTGACGAGCACGATCCGGGGCGCGGCGACACCGAAGACGGCGTGCTCCAGCGCGGGCAGGCGCTCCTCGTCGACGTGCTCGATCACCTCCATCAGCACGGCCGCGTCGTAACCGGCCAGCGACGGATCCGCGTAGGTCAGCGCGGACTGCTTCAGGGTGATCCGCGACTTGTCTTTGAGTCGCTTCTCGGCGATGTCGAGCGCGCTCGCGGACACGTCGACACCGACGATCTCGGTGAACGACGGCTCCTTCTCGAGCACGCGCAGCAGCGCGCCACCGCCACAGCCGAGGTCGAGCACGCGCCGCGCGCCCGCCGCCCGGAGCGCAGCGAGCACACTGCCCTGACGCTGGACGGCCAGCGGTTCGGGCCGGTCCGGCAGCTCGGTGACACGCGCTTCGGCCTCGGCGGGCACGTCGTCCGCCTCGGCAAGCCGGGCGAGCGCGTACGAGACGATCGGGCGGCGCCGTTCGAGATACCGGTTGGTGATCAGTTCGCGTTCCGGATGCTCCGCGAGCCAGCCCTCACCGGCGCGCAGCAACTTGTCGGCCTCGTCCTGGCCGATCCAGTAGTGCTTGTCGCCGTCGAGGGCGGGCAGCAGGACGTACAGGTGCCGCAACGCGTCGACGACCCGCTGGGTCCCGGTCAGCCGGAGATCGACGTAGCGGGAATCGCCCCACTGCGGGAACTCGGGATCGAGCGGGACGACCTTCGCTTCGACGTGCCAGCCGAGCGGCTCGAAAAGCTCGTGGACGACCTCCGCGCCGCCGCGCGCGGTCAGCGACGGGACGCGGATCTCCAACGGGAACCGCTCGCCGACCAGCTCCGGCCGGTTCGCGCACCGGCTGGACAGGGCCGTGGTGAAGACCGCCCGCAGCGCCACCGCCAGATACGAGCCGCCCGCGTACGGCCGGTCGTTGACGTACTGGGTCAGCGACGTGCCACCGCCGCGCACGAGCTCGACGGGGTCCAGCTCGACCAGCAGCGCGACGGTGCAGAGGTCGTCGGACGCCTCGGGGTAGAAGACGTGCGCCGTCCCGGCCGAGAGCGCGAAGGACTGCGCCTTCTCCGGATGCTTGTGCAGGAGAAAGCCGAGGTCGGTGGCCGGGTGCCGGGTGGTCGTCATGGTCAGGAGCACTGGAGGAGTGTCGCGCAGACGGCCGTTCTGCGCGCCCGCTTTTCCGCGTGCGACCCTGGTGACATGTCGAACCGCCTGAAGGCCGCGACCAGTCCGTACCTGCTGCAGCACGCCGGGAACCCGGTGGACTGGTGGCCGTGGGGTGAAGAAGCGCTGGCCGAGGCGAAACGGCGGAACGTGCCGATCCTCCTTTCGGTCGGCTACGCGGCCTGCCACTGGTGTCACGTCATGGCGCACGAGTCCTTCGAGGACGAGGCCACCGCCACGCTGATGAACGCGAATTTCGTCAACATCAAGGTGGACCGCGAGGAGCGCCCGGACATCGACTCGGTGTACATGGCGGCCACCCAGGCGATGACCGGTCAGGGCGGCTGGCCGATGACGTGTTTCCTGACCCCGGACGGCGAACCGTTCCATTGCGGTACCTACTATCCGCCGTCACCGCGGCCGGGAATGCCGTCGTTCTCGCAGCTGCTCGTCGCCGTCGCCGAAGCGTGGGGTGAGCGCCCGGACGAGTTGCGTTCCGGTGCCCGGCAGATCATCGCCCACCTCACCGAGAAGAGCGGACCGCTACCGGAGTCCGTTGTGGACGGTGCCGCGCTGGATTCCGCGGTCGCCACGCTGCGCAAGGAGTTCGACACCGGGAACGGCGGATTCGGGGGAGCGCCGAAGTTCCCGCCCACGATGGCGCTGAACTTCCTGCTCCGCCATCACGAGCGCACCGGCTCCGGCCTCGACATGGTCGAGCACACGGCCGAGGCCATGGCGCTGGGCGGGCTGAACGACCAGCTCGCGGGTGGCTTCGCGCGCTACTCGGTCGACGCGGGCTGGGAAGTGCCGCACTTCGAGAAGATGTTGTACGACAACGGTTTGCTGCTGCGTTTCTACGCGCAGTTCCACGGCGTGACCGGGTACGAGTACGCGCGGCGGACGGTCGAGGAGACCGCGGAGTTCCTGCTGCGCGACCTCGGTACAGCCGAAGGCGGTTTCGCCGCGTCGCTCGACGCGGACACCGATGGCGTCGAGGGGCTGACCTACGTCTGGACTCCCGCGCAGCTGGCCGAAGTGCTCGGCGAGGAGGACGGCGCCTGGGCGGCCGGGCTGTTCCAGGTGACCGAACGGGGGAACTTCGAGCACGGGGCGTCGACCCTGCGGCTGCGTGAGCCGCATCCAGAGGACGAAACGCGTTATGAGCGCGTCCGTCGTGCGCTGCTGACGGCGCGGAACGAACGTCCGCAGCCCGCCCGCGACGACAAGGTCATCGCCGCCTGGAACGGGCTCGCCATCGGCGCGCTCGCCAAAGCGGGCGCGCGACTCGATCGTCCACAGTGGATCGAAGCGGCGGCCCGCGCGGCGGCTTTCCTGATGGACACCCATTTCGCCGGCGGACGGTTGCGCCGGACTTCACGCGGCGGCGTCGTCGGCACGACGGCCGGCGTGCTGGAGGACTACGCGTGCCTCGCCGAGGGCCTGCTCGAACTCCACCAGGCGACCGGCGAACCGCGCTGGCTCGCCGACGCGCTCGTCTTGCTGGACCTCGCCTTGGCCCACTTCGGCATCCCGGAAGCGACGGGGGCTTACTACGACACCGCCGACGACGCGGAAGTCCTGGTGCAGAGGCCGTCCGACCCGACCGACAACGCGAGCCCTTCGGGGGCTTCGGCGCTGGCGAACGCGTTGCTGACGGCGTCCGTGCTGGCCGGGCACGACCGGGTCGGCCGCTACCGCGAGGCGGCCGAGCAGGCCCTGGCGCGGGCGGGACGGCTCGCCGCCCACGCGCCGCGGTTCGCCGGGCACTGGCTCACCGTCGCGGAAGCGGCCGCCGCCGGTCCGGTGCAGGTGGCGGTCGTCGGCCCGGACGCGGCTTCGCGCGCGGAACTGCTGGCCGCCGCCCTCACGTCGTTGCCGGACGGCGCCGTCGTCGTCAGCGGCACGCCGGACGCGGATGGAGTGCCACTGCTGGCCGATCGGCCGCTGGTCGACGGTGCCGCCGCCGCGTACGTGTGCCGTGGGTACGTGTGCGAGCGGCCCGTCACCAGCGCGGAGGAACTGCGCGCTCAGCTCACCAGTCCCACGCCATAGGGGCGTGACCCCCGCCGGTCTGCGGGGCTCCGACCGGCTTCACCGCGACCTGCGGCGCCTTCGGCTTCGGTTTGGTCGTGGTGGTCTTCGTCGGCTTCGGCGGTTTCGTGGAGGTCGGCGGCGTTCCGATGATGGTGAAGGCGCGGGAGGTCTTCGTGCCGTCCAAGCAGGTGAACGTCGCCGTGTACTTGCCCGGCGTCTTGCCTGCCTTGCCGTAGCCGGCGGACTTCCCCCAGTTGCCGCCGATCGTCCACTGGAGCGGCGCCGCGAACCCCGGCGACGTCACCGGGGTCGCCGGCCCGCAGCCGCCCATCGCGGCCTTCGTCTCGGCGTAGATCTGCCCGCCGGGTTCGACTTCGGTCGGACTCAAGAACCAGGACACGTCCTTGGCTTCCGCCGTCGCCGGCGCGACCACCGCCAGCTGGGCCGCTCCGAGCACGAGAGCGCCGATCATGGCCTTCTTCAGCATGAGGTTCCCCTTCCTCGTCGACTGCTGGTGGGAACACGTCCGCGCAGGTCATCAGGTTGCCCTGGGTTTCGCCGGGGGAGAACAAGCGTGATAAGCGGTCATTGCAGGCGTAGCGTCGGTAGCGTTGTAATCATGTAATCGCGGAGGCGAGCATGCACACCTACTTCAGGACGGCGAGGCGGATGGGACGCGGAGGATGGAAGGGCCGGGGCGGCTGGCAGCAGGCGGACATCCCGTCGGCGGACGACGCGGCCGCGTGGTTCGGCGGACGGCTCCCGGAGGGCTGGTTCACGGGAGATCCCGAGGTCACGGTGGATCGCGAGGAGATCGTCATCGTCGGCGAGCTCCAGCCGCTCACCGGTGAGTACGCCGACGACGCCGCCCGTGCGGCGGCCGAGGACGGCCGGATCAGCCGGTTCCGCGAGGAGACCCGCGACGAGCGGATCGAGATCGCGCGCCAGGCCGAGCACCGGTATCAGCGCA
The DNA here is from genome assembly GCF_014873915.1 of Amycolatopsis roodepoortensis. GTDB lineage: Bacteria > Actinomycetota > Actinomycetes > Mycobacteriales > Pseudonocardiaceae > Amycolatopsis > Amycolatopsis roodepoortensis. The sequence goes on along the minus strand of NZ_JADBEJ010000004.1, from coordinate 1,027,826 downwards.
AGGTCGCCTGGGGCGCGAGCCTCGGCGGCACGAGGCATCTGTTCACCACGCATTCGGCACCGGTGATGACCAGGCTGCGGCAACCCGAACGCCTGGTCCTCGACACTCTCGTCGACGCGGGCGTCGCGCGGTCGCGGTCGGAGGCGCTCGCCTGGGCGGTCCGGCTGGTCGGGGAGCACGCGGACGCCTGGCTCGCCGAGCTGCGGGAGGCGATGACGAAGGTCGACGATCTCCGCTCACAGGGACCGGACCTTTCCTGAGCCCGGGGTCCGCCCTTAGAGTCGGGATTCCGCCGTCTTCACCGAAGTCCTCTTGCGAAAGAAGGCGTCATGGACGGCAGAATCTCCCGGCGTTGGCTGATCAAGGGCGGTCTCGTGGTGGCCGCGAGCCCGCTGCTCGCGCCCACCGCCTGGGCGGCCCCGGCTCTTCCCTGGCCCGCGGCCGACGGCATCGTCGCGCGGACGAAACGTCCGGTCTTCCCGGACCGGACGTTCTCGATCCTCGGGTTCGGCGCCAAGGGCGACGGCAGGACCGACAACACCGCCGCGATCAAGAAGGCGATCGAGACGGCCAACGCGCGCGGCGGCGGGCACGTCGTCGTGCCGAAAGGCACCTTCGTCACCGGCGCCGTGTACCTCAAGAGCAACGTGGACCTGCACCTCGCGGCGGGCGCCGTGCTCGCCTTCGGTTCCGACGCCTCGAAGTTCCCGAACGTGCTCACCCGCTACGAGGGCATCGAGTGCGTCAACCGGTCGCCGATGATCTACGCGTACAAGGAGTCCAACATCGCGGTGACCGGGAAAGGCACGCTCGACGCGGCGGGCACGGCGTCCTGGAACAAGGGCAAGGACCGTGAGTACCTGGAATCGCTGGTGGCGGGCGGAGTCCCGCCGGAGAAGCGGGTCGTTCCCGGCTCCGGGCACACGATGCGGTCCACGTTCGTCGAGCCGTACTCGTGCGACACCGTGCTCATCCAGGGGATCACGCTGAAGAACCCGATGTTCTGGCAGCTGCATCCCACGCTGTGCCGGAACGTCACGATCGACGGCGTCCGCACGGACGCGAGCACCGCGCGCTCCAACACCGACGCCTGCGATCCGGAGTCCTGCGACCACGTGGTGATCGTGAACTCCCACCTCGGGGCGCACGACGACAACGTCGCGCTCAAAGCTGGCCGGGACGACGATGGGCGCCGCGTCGGCGTGCCGTGCCGGAACATCGTCGTCGCGAACTGCGTGATGGACGGGAACTGGGGCGCGATCACCTGCGGCAGCGAGCAGACCGGCGGCATCCGCGACGTCTACGCGTACGACCTCACCGTCACCGGCGAAACGAAATACGGGCTGTACGTCAAGTCGAACACCCTGCGCGGCGGGTTCACCGAGAACGTCAACCTCCACGGTGTCTCCGGCACGTTCGCCCGCTCGGTCGCGTACGTCCTGCCGGACTACAACGGACAGACCGGCGCGTACGTCCCGCGGTTCGGGCCGTTCACCATCAGCGACTCCGCGAGCACGAGATGCGGGCAAGCGGCGTTCAACGTCCGAGGGTTGCCCAACTCACACGTTCGGGGGCTGCGGGTGAGCGATTGCCGCTTCGACGGCGTCGCGAACACGGCAAACGTCCTGAAACACGTCGATGACCTGCGGTTCGAGAACACGACGATCAACGGGCGGCCGGTCTGATTCGGGCTGCGCCCCCCGATGCGGTGCGGCAGGCTGAACGCAGACCGCACCGCATCGGAGGAATCGTGGACACACCAGGACTTCCCGCGAAGATCGACCCGGACGCGCTGACCACCGTCCTCGATGGACGGTGGGCCGGGCTCCGCCGCGCGGTGCGCGCGCAGATGGCGGCGGAGGACTTCAAGGATCCCGTCGATCTCGATGTCGAAGCGCACCGTGCCCAGGTACTCGAATGGCTGCGGCTGCTCGCCCGCACCGACCGGCCGGGGCTCGGCTTCGACCCGGCGTACGGCGGTGGCGGCGACGTCGGCGGCTCCGTGATGTCGTTCGAGATGCTGGGCTTCGGCGACCTCTCGCTGATGGTCAAGGCCGGCGTCCAATGGGGCCTGTTCGGCGGCGCGGTGCAGTTGCTCGGCACCGAACGCCACCACGAGCGCTATCTGCGCAAGATCAAGGATCTGGAGCTGCTGGGCTGTTTCGCGATGACCGAGCACGGCCACGGCTCGGACGTCCAGCATCTCCGCACCACCGCGACCTACGACCCGGCGACGCGCGAGTTCGTCGTGCACACGCCGGACCGGGGCGCGATGAAGGAGTACATCGGCAACGCCGCCCGCGACGGCGAGCTCGCGGTGGTGTTCGCGCAGCTGATCACCGGTGGTGAGTCGCGTGGCGTGCACGCGTTCCTGGTGCCGATCCGCGGCGAGGACGCGAGCGGTGTCGAGATCGAGGACTGCGGCCGCAAGGCCGGTCTCAACGGCGTCGACAACGGGCGGCTCACCTTCACCCAGGTGAGGGTTCCGCGCGAGGCGCTGCTCAACCGGTTCGGTGACGTCGCCGAGGACGGCACGTACACGAGCCCGATCGAGAGCGACGGCCGCCGGTTCTTCACGATGCTCGGCACGCTCATCCGCGGCCGGGTCAGTGTCGCGGGCAGCGCCGGCAGCGCGACGAAACGCGCGCTCGCCCTGGCCGTCCGGTACGGCGAGCAGCGGCGGCAGTTCGCGCGGCCCGACGGCGAGGAGGTCGTGATCCTCGACTACCGCGCCCACCAGCGGAAACTACTGCCCGCGCTGGCGACGTCGTACGCGCTGCACTTCGCGCAGGAAGCGCTCGTCTCGAAGCTGAACGACATCGCCGAGGACGCGCCGGAAGAAGAGCAGCGAGAGCTGGAATCACGCGCCGCGGGCATCAAGGCCGTCTCGACCTGGCACGCGACCGCGACCATCCAGGCCGCCCGCGAGGCGTGCGGCGGCTCCGGCTATCTCTCGGAGAACCTGCTCGCCGGGCTGAAAGCCGACACGGACGTCTTCACCACCTTCGAGGGTGACAACACCGTGCTGCTGCAACTGGTCGCGAAGGGCCTGTTGACCAGCTACAAGGATCATTTCGAGGACCTCAGCCCGCTCGCGACCGCGCGGTTCGTGGCGGAGCAGTTCGTCGAGGCCGTGATCGAACGGACGTCCGCGCGCAAGGTCGTCGAGCGGCTCACCGAAGCCGACGACGGCGATGTCCTCTACTCGCGCGAATGGCACCTGAAGCTGTTCGAAGACCGCGAAGAGCACGTACTCGGCGGTGTCGCGCAGCGTCTGCGTAAGGCGGCCTCGGACCCCTTCGGCGTCTTCAACGACGCGCAGGACCACGTGCTGCGCGCCGGGCGCGTACACGTCGACCGCGTAGTGCTCGAAGCGTTCATCGACGCCATCGAACGCTGCGCCGACGGCGAAGCCCGCGAGCTGCTGGAGCGGGTCTGCGACCTCTACGCGCTCGCGAACATCGAGGCGGACCGGGGCTGGTTCCTCGAACACGGGCGCCTGACCTCCGGGCGCTCGAAGGCCGTCACCGCCGCGGTCAACGCGTTGTGCGCCGACCTGCGCCCCCATGCGCGGACCCTCGTGGACGCGTTCGCCATCCCCGAGCAGTACCTGGCGGCTCCGATGCTGCGGGACTGAGCGCGTCAAGCGATGTCGAGAGCCGTCCCATAGAGTCTGTCGGCTTTGAGGGTGATGTAGAGCCTTCGCTCCGCTGCGATGGTCTCCAGGAACTCCGCCTCGTCTTCGGGCTTCTGCCGCTGTGCGGCGAGATACTCGAGGCCCGCCGCGTCGCCCGGTGTCCGCGTGACTTCGGAGAGTTCCGCTTTCCCTTCCACGACGGCGAATTTCCAGTGGTCGGCGCTGGAGACGTAGAGCGATGCGGTCGGGTCGTTGCGGATCTGCTTGACCTTGAGGCGGTCTTCGGTCGTGCTCACCCGGACCTCGCGGCTCTCGGGATCCCAGGTGTAGACGACGGTGGAGAGATGCGGACGGCCGTCGCGCTTGAGGGTCGCGAGGGCGCCGAAGGTGTGCTGTGCGAGGAAGTCGCTGAGGGCCGCGTCGTCGAGGCGGCGGGGCGGTGCGTTCTTGGCCATGGGGTGATCATGGCTCCCCGGCCGGGGCGCCGGAAGAAGGCACTTTCTTGTGCCAGAGGGAACACGCGTGTGTCCGACCTGGTCACGCCGGTGCCGCACTCGTGATCAGAGACGCAACTCGCGTGATTGGACGGGTAACTCGCGTGATCGGGCGCGCCACACGTGAGTTACGCGTCCAATCACGCGAGTCACGCGCCTGATCACGCGAGTTACGCGTACATCGCCAGCCAGATCGCGATGTAGTGGGACACCGCGGCAAGAACCGTGCAGGCGTGGAAGTACTCGTGGTACCCGAAGGTGTCCGGGAAGTGGTTCGGCCACTTCACCGCGTAGAACACCGCGCCCAGCGTGTAGAACAGCCCGCCCACGCAGAGCAGGACGAGCGCCGCGACGCCGGCGTGCGTGGCCAGTTCGGGCAGGACGAAGACGGCGACCCAGCCCAGCGCGATGTAGATCGGCACGCCGAGCCACCGTGGCGCGTTCGGCCACAGCATCTTCAGGGTGACGCCGCCGATCGCGCCGCCCCACACGATCGCGAGCACGATGTACCCGGTCGGCTGGGACATGGCCAGAAGGGTGAACGGCGTGTAGGTGCCGGCGATGAACAGGAAGATCATCGAATGGTCGGCGCGCTTCATCCATTCGTATGCTCGTGGGCTCCACAAGCGACGGTGGTACAGCGCGCTTACGCCGAAGACGCCGAGGACGGTCAGCCCGTAGACCGAAGTGGACAAAGCGGCGATACCGGACACTGTGGACGCCGCGAGGCTGATGAGGGTCGCGGCTCCGGCCACCGCGCCGAAGAAGGACCAGAAGTGGATGTGCCCACGCAACCGAGGACGCGTGTCCACTACGGGCGAGGGGCCGGACGGCTGGGGTTCGGTCACTACGCTCACTCACCCAGGTTACGGCACCGTAGGTTTTTCGCCAGTGTCCGTGGCGCGTCCCACTGAGGCTCGCGAGGTGACTAGTCTCCACTGGCGTGAGTCTTCGGTCCTTCTTGTCAGACGTCGTGTACAGCGCCTACGGCAGGCGCCTGATCCAGCAGGCCAAGGGGCGCCATCCACGCCATATCGCCATCATGCTGGACGGCAACCGCCGCTGGGCGCGCGAAGCGGGCTTCACCGACGTCGCCGACGGGCACCGGGCGGGCGCCAAGAAGATCGCCGACTTCCTGAGCTGGTGCAACGAGGCCGACGTCGAGGTCGTCACCATGTGGCTGCTTTCGACCGACAACCTCGGCCGCGCGGCCGAGGAGCTGAGCCCGTTGCTGAAGATCATCACCGACGTCACCGACGAACTCGCCGCGCCGCACACGCCGTGGCGGCTTCGCATCGTGGGAGCGCTCGACCTGCTGCCCCCGGAGGTCGCGAAGGCCCTCAGCGCGGCCGCGGAGCGCACCGAGGGGCGCACCGGGATGGAGGTCAACGTCGCGGTCGGTTACGGAGGGCGTCAGGAGATCGCCGACGCGGTCCGCAAGCTCCTGCTCCAGCACGCCGACGAGGGCACTTCGATCCGCGAGCTCGCGAAGATATTGGACGTCGACCACATATCCGAACACATGTACACCTCGGGCCAGCCCGATCCGGATCTGATTATCCGCACCTCGGGTGAGCAGCGGCTTTCCGGATTTCTGCTCTGGCAATCGGCGCATTCGGAATTCTGGTTCACCGAAGCTTATTGGCCCGCGTTCCGCCGGGTCGATTTCCTGCGGGCGATGCGCGATTACGCGTGGCGGCACCGGCGCTTCGGTTCCTGACCCCGGACATGACGAAGGCCCCGGCGTGCACTCCGGGGCCTTCGACGTCCACTTCCGAAGATCAGTGGTTGTGGTGCTCCAGCGAGTGGAGGATCAGAGCCGGGGTGGTGGCGATGCCCGTGTAGGCACCGGCGACCAGGGAAGCGGCGCCGTAGCCCAGCGCTCCGCCGCCCTCGATGAACGTGTTGTAGGCGTCGCCGAACGTGGGGTCCGGGGTGCCCGAGGTCTCACCGGTGGCGGCGAACGCGGTCCCGCCGACCATCATGATGCCCGCGGCGACGGCGGAAACGAAACCAGCCTTCTTCAGCACTTCGCACTCCTAAGTAGAGATGTTCAGGGATCGGGGGCACCGAATCCGGTGGGGGTGTCCCGCAGTGAGAAAATTACTCGCTATTCAGGATTTGTGACCGTCTCGTAAGCCCATTGTGTGAGCCGAAAAAGGCGCGTTTCACTCGGTCCGGTTCTCTGTCTCGGGCACAAAATGCGTCCTGCGACGACGCGTGGTAGAACCCTCCGTCTCATCAGGTGAACGCCCTGCGTCGCGTTAATCCATCCGGGTCACGTCGACGAGCGTCCCTGAATGGAGATCATCACTACGCATCGTGACGGTGACCAGGCGTTGATGTCACGCGACCGACAGTGAGATGACGGTTTGGCGAATCACCGTGGTGGCTGCCTGCGCGATCGGCCGGACGCAGGTACCTTCCGGAAGTGAGGGTTCGCGTCCCATGCGGACTCTCGCGGGAGGCCCTGGTCGTGGCGGTTGTCGACAGGGCGGCACAGCCGCCCAGTGGATGCACGAGGGGGCCGGCACCCGGCCCTCGCGGCCGTGCCGACTGACGTCGCAAGACGTCGGAAGGAACGGTCAGCCAGGGAGGTGCCCGGCCCAGCGAGTGCGGGCGTGGTGCCACGCCCACGAGGGAGATGCCGTCGTGACTGCGCAGCGTTCACCCCGCAAGGCCTCTGGCCGTTCTTCGACCGGTGCCTCTGGCCCGGAGAAAGCCTCGATCTCGCCCGAATCCCAGCGGTCCACTTACGTGCTCGACACGTCGGTCCTGCTCTCTGACCCCTGGTCGGTGACCCGTTTCGCCGAACACGCGGTCGTGCTCCCGCTGGTCGTCATCAGTGAACTGGAGGCGAAACGTCACCATCCCGAACTGGGGTGGTTCGCGCGCGAAGCGCTCCGCATGCTCGACGACCTGCGTCGTCAGCACGGCAGGCTCGACGCGCCGATCCCGATCGGTGAGCACGGCGGCACCCTGCAGGTGGAGTTGAACCACTCCGACCCCACGGTGCTCCCGGTCGGCTTCCGCACCGACTCCAACGACCACCGCATCCTCGCCTGCGCGCTCAACCTGGCGGCGGAACGCGCGTCGGTCACGCTGGTGACCAAGGACATCCCCTTGCGCGTCAAGGCGGGCGCCGTCGGCCTCGAAGCCGACGAGTACCGCGCGCAGGAGGTGACGCCCTCGGGCTGGACGGGGATGGCGGACGTGGACGTCCCGCAGACCCTGGTCGACGCGCTGTTCAGCGGGTCTTCCGTGGATCCGGCGGAATTCGGGATGCCGGAAGTCGGGGAACTGCCCTGTCACACCGGTTTGAGGCTGCTCGCGGGCAGTTCGAGCGCGCTGGGGCGGGTCACCGCGGACAAGCGGATCCGGCTCGTCCGGGGTGACAAGGAGGCGTTCGGGCTGCACGGCCGGTCGGCCGAGCAGCGGGTGGCGCTGGATCTGCTGCTGGACTCCGACGTCGGCATCGTCTCGCTGGGCGGACGGGCCGGCACGGGCAAGTCGGCGCTCGCGCTCTGCGCGGGGCTGGAGTCGGTGATGGAACGCCGTCAGCATCGCAAGGTCGTCGTGTTCCGGCCGGTCTACGCGGTCGGCGGCCAGGATCTGGGTTACCTGCCCGGTTCCGAGAGCGAGAAGATGCAGCCGTGGGCGCAGGCGGTGTTCGACACCCTCGGCGGGCTGGTCAGCCAGGACGTCCTCGACGAGGTCTTCGACCGCGGCATGCTCGAAGTGCTTCCGCTGACCCATATCCGCGGCCGCTCGCTGCACGACACGTTCGTCATCGTCGACGAGGCGCAGTCCTTGGAGCGCAACGTGCTCCTGACCGTGCTCTCACGGCTCGGCACGGCTTCGCGGGTCGTGCTCACGCATGACGTCGCGCAGCGCGACAACCTGCGAGTCGGGCGGCACGACGGCGTTTCGGCGGTGATCGAGAAACTCAAGGGTCACCCGCTGTTCGCGCATGTCACGCTGACCCGTTCCGAGCGCTCGCCGATCGCGGCGCTGGTCACGGAGATGCTGGAGGACCACGGATAACCGGGACCGGGGAGTCCTCTTGGGACAGTCCCAAGAGGACTCCCTCCGGGTATCACCAGCCAGACGGCAGCGGACGTCCTTCCGCGAAACCGGCGGCGGACTGGATGCCGAGCAGCGCGCGCTCGTGGAACTCCTCCAGCGTGCGCGCGCCCGCGTACGTGCAGGCGGAGCGCACACCGGAGCCGATGGAGTCGAGCAGGTCTTCGACGCCGGGGCGAGCCGGGTCCAGCGCCATCCGCGACGCGGAGATGCCCTCTTCGAACAGGCCCTTCTTGGCGCGCTCGAAGACGTTGTCCGTGCGCGTGCGGGCGCCGACGGCGCGCTTCGACGCCATGCCGAACGATTCCTTGTACGGCTTGCCCTGCTCGTCGTAGCGCAGGTCGCCGGGGGATTCGTGGGTGCCGGCGAACCAGGAGCCGACCATCGCCGCCGACGCGCCCGCGGCCAGCGCGAGCGCGACGTCGCGCGGATGCCGCACGCCGCCGTCCGCCCAGACGTGTTTGCCCAGCTCACGCGCCGCGGCCGCGCATTCGGCGACGGCGGAGAACTGCGGGCGCCCGACGCCGGTCATCATCCGCGTCGTGCACATGGCGCCGGGGCCGACGCCGACCTTGACGACGTCCGCTCCCGCGTGGATCAGGTCGCGCGTGCCCTCCGCGGTGACCACGTTCCCGGCGACCACCGGGACCTGCGGGTTCACCGATCGGACGGCCTTGAGCGCAGAGATCATCTTCTCCTGGTGGCCGTGCGCGGTGTCGACGACCAGCACGTCGACACCCGCCGCGAGGACGGCCTCGGCCTTCGCCGCGACGTCGCCGTTCACGCCGATCGCCGCGGCGACGCGCAGGTTGCCGCCGTCGTCGACGGCCGGGGTGTAGATCTCCGCGCGCAGCGCCGCGATCTCGGTCAGGACGCCCGCGAGCCTGCCGTTTTCGTCGATGCCGAGCGCGAGACGGCCTCCGTGGTCGTGCAGGCGCTCGAAGACCTCACGCGGCGGCGTGTCCAGGGGGACCGTGACGACCGCGGGCTCCGCGACGTCGGCGAGGCGCGCGAAGCGGTCTACGCCGGCACAAGCCGCTTCGTCGACGACGCCGACGGGCTTGCCGTCCTCGTCCACGACGACGACGGCACCGTGGGCGCGTTTGCCGACCAGGTTCAGCGCGTCGGCCACCGCGTCTCCGCCGGTCAGCACGAGCGGGGTGTCCCAGACGGTGTGACGGCTCTTGACCCAGGTGACGATGTCGGCGACCGCGGCCACGTCGACATCCTGGGGGAGGACGACGAGCCCACCGCGCCGGGCGACCGTTTCGGCCATCCGGCGGCCCGCGACGGCGGTCATGTTGGCCACCACGATCGGGATCGTCGCGCCGGTGCCGTCCACAGTGGACAGATCGACGTCGAAACGGGACTCCACGTCCGACCGGTTCGGCAGGAGGAACACGTCGTCGTAGGTCAGGTCGTGAGCGGGCCGGTGCCCGTCGAGAAAGCGCACGAGAGCCCAGGATACCCGCGTGGGACAATGACGGCATGACCGACCGGGACCGTGACGAAGCCGGACGAGCCCGCAACGCGCGCCCGCGGGACGGTCTCGGCAGGCCGCTCCCGTACGGCGCCGACGGTGTCGAACGGCAGCCCGAGGGCGTCGAACGCAGCCCCGAGGACACCGTTTCCGAGGCGCAGCGCCTGCTCGACGCGGGCCGCCCGTTTCACGCGCACGAGGTGTTCGAGGACGCGTGGAAATCCACCGACGGGCCGGAGCGGGAGCTGTGGCGCGGGCTCGCGCAGCTCGCCGTGGGCCTGACCCACGCGGCCAGGGGGAACGGGAACGGTGCGGCGTCGCTGCTGGAGCGCGGCGCCGAGAACATCGAGCCGTTCCGCGAGGCCCGGCCGCACGGGATCGACATCCCGGGGCTGCAGGCCTGGGCGCGGACCATGGCCGACGAGGTGAAGACCCGGGTGCGGGTCGATCCGGTCGCGCCCCGGCTACTCGGCCAGTAGCGCCGAGCCCGAGCGGTAGAGCTCGATCAGCAGCGGCCGCAGCGAGAGTCCCGCTTCGGTGAGGCGGTAGCTGGTCCGGCTCGGGAAGCCCGGCAGTTCCTCGCGGATGGCGAGGCGGCGCGCGGTCAGGTCGCCGAGGCGTTCTGTCAGCACCTTCGCGGACAGGGCGGGCAACGCCGCGCGGAGGTCGCTGAAGGACCGGGGGCCGCCCATCAGCTCCCGAAGGACCAGCGTCGTCCAGCGGCCCGAGATCGCGGCGAGCGCGACCTCGACGGGACAGTCCGGCTCCGGCCGCCGCGTGCGGCCGCGCGCGTCCGGGACGAGTTCGCCGTCGAAGGTTTCCGTTTGGTGACCTGCTTCGCGGTCGGTTTCGCTGTCCGCATGACGCATTCCCCCAGTGTGCCGTTGACCGCCGACGCCGCCGAACATCCCTTCGTCTTCCAAGCCGCTTTCAACACCGGATCCGCCGAAATCCTCGACACGGTCTACGAGCCGGACGCCGTGTTCGTCCGCCGGGACGGCGTACGGGTGAGCGGCGCGGGGCGCCGGGCCGCGAACAGCGGGATCCTCGCGCTCGGGCAGCCCATCGAGGTCACTCCGCGCCAGGTGCACGTGTCCGGTGACCTGGCCTTGCTGATCGTCGACTGGGTCATCGAGGGCCACCTCTCCGCGACGGCTACTGACGTCGCGAGGCGTGGTGAGGACGGGCTCTGGCGCTACGTGATCGACAACCCCTTCGGTCTCGGCGCGCCTTGAGTACTCGACATACCGCGAGTATGTTACTTCGAGTAGGGATACTGCCCAGTAGGTAACGGTGGGAGGAAGCGCGGATGAGCGAGCCCAGGGAACTGCTGGCCGAACCGCTGAAACTGCGGTGTGGCGCGATCCTGCCGAACCGGCTGGCCAAGGCCGCGCTCAGCGAGCAGCTCGGCGATCGCCGCAACCGGCCGACCGCCGAACTGACCGAGTTGTACCGGACGTGGTCGCGAGGCGGTGCCGGGACGCTGATCACCGGCAACGTCATGGTCGATCCGACCGCGCTGGGTGAACCGCGCAACGTCGCGGTGCCCCGGGAGCCGGACGCGACCGCGTTCGAGCCGTGGGCACGGTCGGCGGACGGGACCGAGAGCCGGGTGTGGGTCCAGCTCAACCATCCCGGCAGGCAGAGCCCGCGTTTCCTGTCCCGCCAGCCGGTCGCGCCGTCGGCGGTGCCCTTCGGTGACCGCGGTATCCGTTCGGTGTTCGCGACGCCTCGGGCGCTGACCGTCGGCGAGATCGAGGCGATCATCGACCGGTTCGGCGTGGCCGCGCGGACCGTCCTCGACGCCGGGTTCGCCGGCATCCAGATCCACGGGGCGCACGGTTATCTCGTCTCGCAGTTCCTTTCGCCGCTGACGAACCGGCGCACCGACGGCTGGGGCGGAGACGCGCTCCGGCGGCGCCGGTTCCTGCTGGAAGTGGTCGCCCGTGTGCGTGCCGAGGTCGGTGACTCGGTGCCGATCGCGGTCAAGCTCAACAGCGCGGACTTCCAGCGCGGCGGGTTCAGCGAGGAGGAATCACTCGAAGTCGTCCGCGAACTGGGTGAAGCGGGGATCGACCTGCTGGAAGTCTCCGGCGGCACCTACGAGAAGGCCGCCATGATGGGTTCGGCCAAGGCGAGCACTCTCAGCCGTGAGGCCTATTTCCTCGATTACGCCGCGAAGGCGCGGCAGGTCTCCGACGTCGCGCTGATGGTCACCGGAGGCTTCACCAGCGCGCAAGGCATGGCGGAGGCGCTGCGCTCCGGCGCGCTGGACGTCATCGGTCTCGGCAGGCCGCTGATCGTCGACCCGGCACTGCCCGGGCGGCTCCTGGACGGCGAAGACGTGCGCGCGCGGCGTACGGCGCCGAAGACCGGCCTCCGGCTGGCCGACAGCCTGCTCGAGATCCAGTGGCACACCCAGCAGATGCACCGGGTGGCCGCCGGGAAACCGGTGGACCCGCGGCTCGGCGCGGTGCGGACGCTAGTACGTGCCGGCGTCGCGGATCCGCTCAACGCTTTCCGGCGGGTCCGGGGCTAAGTAGTCGTCGGGTTCATCCCGGCGGCTGAAGGTGCGGTCGAAGCCGACCGCGGCCGCCGCGAGACCGATGAACAGCACCCCGATCAGCACGCAGTTGAACGCGACACCGCCGTAGCTGTTGATGCCCGGATCGACGAACGGGTACGGGTAGAACCCGATGATCGCGCCGCGCACCAGCGTGACCGCGAGCCAGATCAGCGGATACAGCAGCGACCACCACAGGACCCGCCACGACAGCTGGCCGCGCGGCCCGAACAGCAGCCAGCCCGCGACGCACATCAAGGGCGACACCTTGTGCAGCATCGTGTCGGCGAACACCGCCCAGCCGTGCAGTTCGTAGAGATCGGCGAGCGCGACCTGGAAGACGACACCCGTCACGGTGATGCCGACGAGACCGGTGAGCCGCAGCACGCCGAACAGCGTCGACCGGCCCGCGACACCGAGCGCGAGCAGCAGGCTGCCGATGCCGACCAGGATGTTCGAGTCGATGGTGAAGAAGGCCAGCAGGTTGGCCACCCGCCCCGCCGGGGTGTGGAAGACGCCGCCGGTCGTGCCCGCGGAGACCGGGATCTGCGCGGCGAGCCCGGCGATCACCACCAGCGCGGTCAGGCCGAACCAGGCGCGCGCGATCTTGGAAGCCTGCATTCGCCCACTTTATGGGTGATCGGGTGGGGACGTCCCGTCACCACCGTGCGCCGCCACTCGATCGGGGGCGGGATGCCGCCGGGTCTTCCCGCCCATCGGGTCATATCGTGGGAAACGATGGACGTCGAGCGGAGGCCCGGACGCCGCGGACGGGTCGCGCGGGGTCCGGCGGAGGACAGCGGACCCGTCGCCGAGTTCGCGCGGCGGCTGTGGGAGCTGAAACGGGCCGCCGGTGACCCTTCCTACGACCGCATGCGCGACGAGTACGGCGCGCTCGCGTCGAAATCCGCGCTTTCGGCCGCCGCCCGTGGTGAGCGGCTGCCCAGCTGGGAGACGACCTGGGAGTTCGTCCGCGTGCTGGCCGCCGGGGTGCTCGGCGGTGACGAGGACGAGGTCCGCCACGAATGGCGCGGTGAATGGGAACGCGCGCGGGACGCGCTGACCGCCGGACCCGGACCGGTCGCCGTGAAGCCGCGCCGGACGGCGTTCCTCCTCGCCGGAGCCGTGGCGATCGTCCTGGTCGCGGCGCTGGTGCTCGTCTTCGCCGCGCCGTTCGGTGCCGAGCCCGCCGCCCCGGCCGGCGACGCGTCGGAATTCGTCGCCGACGTGACCGTGCCCGACGGCAGCGAGGTCGCGGCAGGCTCGACCTTCGTGAAGACGTGGGAATTCCGCAACGCGGGAACGGTCGGATGGATCGGCCGCTATCTGGTCCGCGCCGGATCGTTCGGGAATCCCGGCGAATGCGGCACGCCCGATCGCGTGCCCGTCCCGCAGACCGCGCCCGGCGAGCGGGTGCGCGTCTCCGTCGAGGTGCGTGCGCCCGATGCGCCCGGGCATTGCCAGGTGTACTGGAAGATGGCCGACGAACAGGGGCGCATCCTGCTGCCGAACACCCGCGCGGTGTTCTTCTCGGTCCGCGTCATTTGACCATCCGGGCCGATGGCCAAAACGCTGACCTGCGTGGACATTGATTCCTCGGCCATGGCCATTTCGCGGCCGTGAATCGCTTCCGGCGGCGCTCCGGCGGCCTTTAACGTCTTCGGCGTCCGGGAATTCCGGATGGGGATTTTCCGAAACACTCTCACATTATTTGCGGAAAGGGAATCCATGCGTCCGTACGTCAAGGTCGCCGCATTGGCCGGGGCCGCGCTCACCGTGGCGCTCCTGCCGGCCACCGCCGCACAGGCGGCTCCGGCGCCCGCTTCGGGCAGTGATCCGATCATTACCTGCGAATCCGGCTACCACGGCTGGATGCGCCGGGCAGGGAAGGACGCGATCTGCCTCAAGCCGGGCACGCGCACCTGGGACGTCAAGGTGTTCGAATGCGCCGGGGATCTGACGGTGCATTTCAAGAACGGCCAGAAGGCCTATTGCGGGGGAAACATGAAGATCGGCCTCGATCTGGCCGTCCAGTCCAATGTCGTCAAGACCGTTGTGGGGAACCGATGAAGAAGAAGCTGTTCGCCGTCGTCCCGGTCGCGCTGGCAGGCACCCTGCTGATGGCACCGTCCGCTTCGGCGGCGTCGAAGGTCTGTGAGGGCGGGCCGCTGATGGGCGGGAAGACGAAGGTCGTCGAGGTGAGCGCGGGGCAGAGCATCGACATCACCGTGCACAACCACGACTACCGGGGAATGCTCGTCCAGATCATCGACGACGTCTTCGACAAGGGCCTCTGGAGCGGGGCGATCGCGCCGGGCAAGGAGCGCACGGTCAAGCACGGCGTGCTCGGGGAACCGCCGGTGTATCACAAGATCCGGTTCGAGGTGACGTCCAACCTGTCGAACAACTACACGTACCGGATCTCTTCGGACCGCTGCTACTGATGCGTTTCGTCCTCTGGATGCGGTAGTTGCAGCGGGATTCAGGGTTTGAGGAGGCCGCGGACGGTGTCGATGGTGTCGGCGTCGGCGGCCTCCTTGTCCGGCCGGTACCGCACGACCCGCGCGAAGCGCAGCGCCAGCCCGCCCGGATACCGCGTGCTCACCTGGGCCCCGTCGAGTTCGATCTCGACGACGAGCTCCGGCCGTACGTGGACCACCCAGTCCGTGCGGTGGGTCTCGATCTCCTGGAACGTCTTCGTCTGCCAGGCCAGCAGCTCGTCGGTCATCCCCTTGAACGTCTTGCCGACCATGATCGGCGGCCCGCCGTCGGGGTCGCGGGCGCCGAGGTGCAGGTTCGACAGGGTGCCGGTGCGCCTGCCGTGCCCCCATTCCGCGGCGAGGACGACCAGGTCGATCGTGTGCACCGGTTTCACCTTGAGCCACGCGCGCCCGCGGCGGCCCGCCGCGTACGGCGACGCGAGGTCCTTGACCATCACGCCTTCGTGCCCGGCGGCCATCGCCGCCTCCAGCACCGCCTCGGCCGAGGCGGGCGCGATCTCGCCAGGGATGACGTGCTCGCCCGCGACCTTCCGCAGGGCGACGTTGCGCTCGGCCAGCGGAGCGTCCAGCAGGTCGACGCCGTCGAGGTGCAGGCAGTCGAAGAAGTACGGCCGCAGCAACAGCGCCTTGACCTGCTCGTCGCGGGTGCTGCCGAACCGGCTCATCGTCTCCTGGAACGGCCTCGGCCTGCCCTCGTCGGTCAGCGCCAGCGTCTCACCGTCGAGCACCACCGACGTGCAGGGCAGGGAGCGCACCAGATCGACCAGCTCGCCGACGCTGCCGGTGATCTCCCGCAGCGTCCGTGTGTAGACGTGCACCTCGTCGCCTTCGCGGTGGACCTGGATCCGCGCACCGTCCATTTTGTACTCGACGAGCGCCTCGGTGTGCTCGGTGATCGCCTCGTCCAGCGACTCCGCCGGGGAGGCCAGCATCGGCCGGATCGGCCTGCCCAAGGCCAGTTTGAACTCCGCCAGCCGCTCCTGGCCGCCTGTCATCGCGGCCAGGCCCGTCACCGGGAGCTGACCGGACAGCATGAACGCCCGCCGCACGTCCTCGGCCGGGATCTCGGACGCCGCCGCGATGGCGTCCACCATGATCCCTTCGAGCGCGCCCTGCCGCAGCTCGCCGGTGAGCAGCCGGATCAGGAAGTCCTGCTCGTCCTTGGTCATCTTGCCGAACAAGGCCCGCAACGTCTCCGCGCGCAGCTTCACCGAACCCGAACCCGACGCCGCCCCCACCGTGCCGAGGGCCGTGTCGACCTCGGCCACGGTCAGCGACGGCTCGGCGGCCGGGGCCGTCTTCAGTTCGGCCAGTGTCCGCCAGCCGGCGCCGATGCGGCCCTGCGTCGGCTGGCCGGTGAGGAACGCGACGACCGCGGGCAGCTCCAGCTCGCCCGCGGCGCGCAGGACCGCGGCCAGGGTGGCGATCTTCGCCTTCCTGGACCTCGTGGCGGCCAGCTCGGCCGACGCGGTCACCACCTCGGTGAGCAACATGGATCCATCATGGACCCGGACACCGACAGTTTCGCGCCGAGCGGGCTCAGGCGCGGACTCGGCTCAGGCGTGCGCGGGATCGGCGACCCAGCTGGCGAGCAGCCGGAGCGCGCGTTCGCTGTCGGAGCCGGGTTCGGCGGTGTAGATCACCAGGGCCTGGTCCGGATCGGCGGGCAACCGCAGCGTCTCGTAGCGCAGCCGGAGTTCACCCACGATCGGGTTGATCATCACCTTCCACGCATGCGCCTTCTCGCGCACGGTGTGCTTCGCCCACAGCTTCCGGAACTCCTCGCTGCCGAGGGAGAGTTCGCCGACAAGCTGGGCGAAGTACGGGTCGTCCGGATATCTCCCGCTCTCGGAGCGCAGGTTCGCCACGATCTCCTTCGCGACGGTTTCCCACTCCGGGTGCAGCGCGCGAGCCTCCTCGTCGAGGAAGAAGATCTTCGGGACGTTGCGCTCACCCGCCGGCCGCGCGGCGAAGTCGATGGAGAGCGAGCCGCCCAGGGCATTCCAGGCGAGTACGTCTCCGTAACGGCCGAGGACGATCGCCGGGGACTGGATGGCGTTCAGCATCAGCTGCAGTTCGGGGCGGATCCGCTGCGCTTTCGGGCGTGCGACGCGCCTGCGTTTCGGGGCGGCCAGATTGCGCAGGTACGCCTCCTCGTCGCGATGCAGCCGCAGCGCGCGGCTCAGCGAATCGAGGACGGAGTCGGACACGTTGCGCGCCCGGCCCTGCTCCAGCCGCGTGTAGTAGTCGACGCTGATCCCGGCCAGCTGCGCCAGCTCCTCGCGGCGCAGCCCGGCGACCCGCCGCTGGTTGAACCCCGTCGGCAGGCCGAGGTCCGCGGGGTCCAGCGCGGCCCTGCGTGCCTTGAGGAAGTCGCCCAGTTCGGCCGTCTCGGTCATGGTGCCGAGTATCCCGGATCGATGGGGGTGCGTGCCTGGTCCTGACAGACCCAGGCTGATGACGGGGCCCGGCCGGTGGCGGCCGAGGCGTGTCGCGAAAGCCACTTTCGCGACGTCTGATGTCCCGAAAGTGGCTTTCGCGACGTGGCCGTGGCGGCTGAGCGGGGCGCGGCGGCGTCTTAGAGCTACCCCGGAACGCAGTGCCCACAAAGGACAAGGTGCGCCGACTGAACGTCCGGTTTACGGCGTTATGTCCGGTTCTCGCGAGGGTCGTGAGCGGCAAAGAGGGTTAGAACGATCCTTGTCACTCGCGACCGTCGCTCGAAACGCCCAATTCGGACACTGTTGTCTTTTGTGGACAGTTGCGGGTACGTCAGGCTTCGCGGGTCGGCTCGTTATGGCCCTGTCCATCCAGCAAGATATGGCTCTTCGCTATGGACCATAAAGCGGCCATCGTGAAGACATGGACAACGAACGAAGAGCCATGACGATCGGCGTACTGGGGGTGCTGATCGTCGGCGCGTCCGTCCCGGTGACCGGGATGCTCGACGCCTACCCGGTGATCACCGGGCAGGCGCTGCGGTACGCGCTGGCGGGACTCCTCCTCCTGGCGTGGGCGCGGCTGAGCGGGCGCCCGCTGCCGTTGCCGGGCGCGCGCGACATCCCGTCGCTGATCGCCCTCGCGGCGACCGGGATGGTCGGGTTCCAGGCCTGTCTGCTGTTCGCGCAGCGCTACGCCGAACCCGGTCTGGTCGCCGCGTTCCTCGGCGGCACGCCGCTCGTGCTCGCGCTGGCGGGCCCGCTGGCCAAGGGGAAGCGGCCTTCGCTCGCGCCGGTGGCCGGGGCGGTGCTCGCCGGCCTCGGGATCGCCGTGCTGTCGGGCGGCGGTGCGGCGCGCTGGCAAGGACTGGTGCTCGCGGCGCTCGCGATGGTGTGCGAAGCGCTCTTCACGCTGCTCGCCGTCGGCGTGCTCGAGAGGCTCGGACCGTTGGCGACCGCGACCTGGGGCTGTTTCGCCGCGGGCGCGGGCGGCGCGGTCGTCGGGACGGTCATCGACCCGTCCGGCGCCTGGAGGTGGCCGGACGGGCGTGAGCTGATCGCGATCGGCTACCTGACGGTCGTCGTCACCGCGATCGCGTTCCTGCTCTGGTATTCGGCGGTTTCGGTACTGGGCGCGGACCGGGCCGGGGTACTGGTCGGGCTGATGCCGGTCTCCGGCCTCGCCGTCTCGCTCCTGCTCGGCATGCAGGATTTCCGCTTCTCCCAGGTGATCGGGGTCGCGCTGGTGTCCTCAGGCGTCGCGATCGGCCTGCGCCGTCGCAAGCTCGGCGAGCCTGGCGCACTTGACGTCGAAGTGCTTGACGACGTCGCCGCCGATGATCGCGACCATGACCGAACGCAGCGGCCCGCCCATGGTGACCTTCTGGACGAATTCCGTCCCGCCGTCGACCTCGGTCAGGCTCAGCACGAGATCCATGACGCCCAGGGGAATCGGCTGGCGAAGGGCGATCTCGCGGTCCTCGATCAAGGACGTGATCGTGAACGGCTCGGCGACGCGTGAGTGCACGCGGCCGCGGAATCCGTTCGGTACGAGGAAACCGGTCGATCCTGTCTCGGCGGGGCCGTGCAGCTCGACGCCGACGAGGTCGGGATCCCAGTCTGGCCACCGGGTGAAGTCGGCCAGCGGGGCCCAGAGCGCGGACGGCGGGCAGGGGAGGATTTCGCGGGACGTTCTGGTCCAGGTCATACCCGGACGATATACGGAACTGTCAGTCTCGTAAACTGTGGGCATGGCGCGAGGCAGGCCGAGGGAAGAAGGAATCGACGACGCGGTCCGCGAGGCCGTGCGGGCGTTGCTGACCGAAACCGGTTACCAGCGCTGCACGATCGACGCGGTCGCGGCGCGGGCGGGGGTCGGCAAGGCCGCGGTGTACCGGCGGTGGCGGTCGAAGGCGGAGCTCGTGTTCGCCGCGGTGATCCATCCCGTCGAGCTCGAACCGCCGTCGGACACTGGCTCGCTGCGGGGTGACGTGGCGGCGGTCCTCGCGGTGATCCAGTCCTCTTTGGACGGTGCGGAACTCCGGCAGGCACTGCCATCGCTGCTCGCCGACGTCCGGGCGGATCCGGCGCTGGAAACGCGGTTCGGCGAGGTGTTCCTCGGCCGTGAACGCGGGTATCTGGTCCAGATGCTGGATCGGGCCGTCGCGAGAGGGGAACTCTCGCGACGGCCCGATCCGGCTCTCGTGCACGCGCTTCTGCTCGGCCCGGTGCTGACGTGGCTGCACCTGTTCACCGAGACGCCGCCTTCAGGTGGGCTGGCGGCTTCGCTCGCCTCACCGCTTCATGCGGCTGTGGTCGCCCTCGGCGCTTAGCGGCCTCCGCGCGCCATGCGGAGGACGTCGAGAGCTTCGTCCAGCTGAGCTTCGGTGAGCTTGCCGTTCGCGACGTGACCGCGTTCGATCACGACCTCGCGGATCGTCTTCAGCTCCTTGAGCGCCTGCTTCGCGATGGCGGCGGCCTCCTCATAGCCGATGTACTTGTTGAGCGGCGTCACGATCGACGGCGAACCTTCGGCGTACTCGCGCGCGCGGTCGGCGTTCACCGTCACGCCCGCGAACACCTTGTCCGCCAGCAGCCGAGAGACGGCCGCGAGCAGCCGCGCCGATTCGAGCACGTTGCGCGCGATCACCGGCAGGTTCACGTTGAGCTGGAAATTGCCCGCAGCGCCGGCGAAGGCCACCGCCGCGTCGTTGCCGATCACCTGGGCGACCACCTGCAGCGTCGCCTCCGGGATCACCGGGTTCACCTTGCCCGGCATGATCGACGAACCCGGCTGGAGATCCGGCAGCGCCAGTTCGGCGAGGCCGGTGCGCGGGCCGGAACCCAGCCAGCGCAGGTCGTTCGCGATCTTGTTCAGCGACACCGCGACCGTGCGCAGATGCCCGGACGTCTCGACGACGCTGTCCTGCGTCGCCTGCGCCTCGAAGTGGTCGCGTGCCTCGGTCAGCGGGAGGCCGGTCACCGAAGCCAGCTCCTGCGAGACCGCAGCGCCGAAACCTTCGGGCGCGTTCAGCCCGGAACCGACCGCGGTCCCGCCGATCGGCAGTTCACCGAGCCGCGGCAGTCCCGACTTCAGCCGCTCGACCCCGAACCGGACCTGCGACGCCCACGCCCCCGCCTCCTGGCCGAAGGTGATCGGCACCGCGTCCATCAGGTGCGTGCGGCCGGACTTCACGATGTCCGCCCATTCCCCCGCCCGCGTCTCGATGGCGTCGGCCAGATACTCCAGAGCGGGGATCACATCCGAGAGCACTGCTTCCGTCGCGGCGACGTGGATCGTCGTCGGGAAGGTGTCGTTCGAGGACTGCGAGGCGTTGACGTGGTCGTTCGGGTGCACGTCGCGGCCCAGCGCCTTCGACGCGAGCGTGGCGATGACCTCGTTGGCGTTCATGTTCGACGAGGTCCCGGAACCGGTCTGGAACACGTCGATCGGGAAATGCGCGTCGTGCTTGCCTTCGGCGACCTCGTTCGCGGCCTTCGCGATGGCCTCGGCGACCTCGGCGTCCAGCACGCCGAGCCGCGCGTTGACCCGCGCCGCGGCGGCCTTCAGGAGGCCGAGCGCGCGGATCTGGGCGCGCTCCAGGCCCCGGCCGGAGATCGGGAAGTTCTCGACGGCGCGCTGCGTCTGCGCGCGGTAGAGGGCGTCGACGGGGACGCGCACCTCGCCCATGGTGTCGTGTTCGATCCGGTATTCCTGTTCAGCCATACCCCAAGTCTCGCGCAGGGCCTCCCGGCGCGCTCCGTGTCTTTCGGCACGCGAGGGCTAGGATCGAATGTGTTCTCGATCACGCCGCCCACCACCGGCCGGGAGAGTGCCGAATGAGCGAGTCCGCTGGGGAAACGTCGTACGACCTCGTCATCATCGGGGCCGGTCCGACGGGTCTGTTCGCCGCCTACTACGCGGGATTCCGCGGCCTTTCGATGGCCGTCGTGGATTCACTGCCGGAGGCGGGCGGACAGGTCACCGCGATGTACCCGGAAAAGATGATCTACGACGTCGGCGGGTTCGCCGAGGTCCGCGGCCGCGATCTGGTGCGGGGCCTGCTCGAACAGGCGGCGCCGTTCGAACCGGCGTATCTGCTCGGGCGCAAGGCCGAGAAACTCGAAAGCGTCGAGGGCGGCATCACCGTCACCCTCGACGGCGGGCAGGTCCTGCGCGCCGGCGCCGTGCTGATCACCGCCGGGATCGGCGAGTTCACCCCGCGGCCGCTGCCCGCCGGCGACGGCTGGCTCGGGCGCGGCATGGTCCATTTCGTGCCCTCGCTGAAAGTGCACGAAGGGCAGCACGTGGTCGTCGTCGGCGGCGGGGACTCGGCGTTCGACTGGGTGCTCGCGCTGCACCCGGTCGCCGCGAGCGTCACCCTCGTGCACCGGCGCGCGAAGTTCCGCGCGGCCGAGTCGATCGTGCGGCAGGCGCGGGAGCTGGGCGTCCGGATCGTCACCGACGCCGAGGTCACCCGGTTCCTCGACCGCGACGGCACGCTGGCGGAGGTCGAGATCCAGGTCAAGGGCGCCGAACCCGAGATCCTGCGCGCCGACACGGTCGTCGCCGCGCTCGGTTTCACCGCGGATCTCGGGCCGATCGAAAGCTGGGGACTCCAGATCGACCACCGCGCGATCGCCGTCGACTCGACCATGGCGACGCCGCGGGAGCGGGTCTACGCGGCGGGCGACGTCGCGGCGTATCCGGGGAAGGTGAAGCTGATCGCGACCGGATTCGGCGAAGCGGCGACGGCGGTGAACAACATCGCGGTCATGCTGGACCCGGACGCGCATCTGTTCCCCGGGCACTCGAGCAACGCCGAGTAACGTCACGCCGCGGGCGGCGTGATCTTCTCCGCGATCCACTGCGCGTACGCCACCACCGAAGTCGCGATCGACGGCGAAGTCGCGCACACCGGGTCGGCGTTGCCCGGACGGCTGATGGTGCCCAGCAGCACCCACTTCTCGTCGACCTTGGCGATCTCCGGCCCGCCGGAATCGCCGTAGCACGAACCGGTGTTCCCGCCCGGGTTGTCGGTGCACAACTCGACGGCACCGTCGAACTTGGCGGTGCAGCGCACGCCTTCGACGATCTTCGTGTCCAGCTGCTGCAACTTCGCCGGACCCTTGCCACAGCCCGAAGTCGGGCACGTCTGGCCCCAGCCGAGCAACCGCGTCGGCGTGCCGGGCGCCACGACGGCGCCGATCGCGATCGGCGCCGCCTTCACCGGGGCGGCCAGCCGCACCAGCGCGAGATCGCCGCCCGCGTGCTCGGGCTCGGGGTTGTAGGACGGGTTCACGACGATCTCGGCGAGCTTCGCGATCTCACCGCCCTGGGTGTTGTCGGTGCTGCCGATCCGGGCGCTCAGGTTCGCCGGGTTCTTGCCCTCGACACAGTGCCCGGCCGTCACCAGCCAGTCCGCCGCGATCAGCGTCCCGGCGCAGAAAGCCTTACCGGAGGCCGAATGCAGGGACGCGATGAACGGATACGGCTCGTCGGCCTCTCTGCCGCCGACGAGGTCACCCGCGCCCGTGGCCTGCCCGGCCGGCGTGAGGAGCATCACCGCGAGCAGGACCACGAGCACGCGCTTGAGCACGGTTTCTCCTTAGGGGAGCGGGGGAACTACGTCGTCTTCCAGCGAATCGTCGAGGTGGCCGTCGAAGTTGACGGACGAGTACGAGCGGAGCTTGGTCAGCCGGTGGTAGCCGTCGATCATCCGGACCGTGCCGGACTTCGAGCGCATCACGATCGACTGGGTCGTCGCGCCGCCCGCGCGGTAGTGCACGCCGCGCAGCAGGTCGCCGTCGGTGACGCCGGTGGCGCAGAAGAACACGTTGTCACCGCGGACGAGGTCGTCGTTGCCGAGCACGCGGTCGAGGTCGTGGCCCGCGGCCAGTGCCTTCTCGCGCTCCGCGTCGTCCTTCGGCCACAGGCGGCCCTGCAGTTCGCCGCCGAGGCACTTCATCGCGCAGGCCGCGATGATGCCTTCGGGGGTGCCGCCGATACCGAGCAGCATGTCGACGCCGGTGCTCGGCCGGGCCGCGGCGATCGCGCCCGCGACGTCGCCGTCGGAGATGAAGCGGATCCGGGCGCCAGCCTCGCGGACCTCCTTGATCAGCTTTTCGTGCCGCGGCCGGTCGAGGATGCAGACGGTGACGTCGGAGACGCTGGAGTTCTTGGCCTTCGCGACCCGGCGGATGTTCTCCGCGATCGGGGCGGCCAGGTCGACCTTGCCCGCGGCGTCCGGGCCGACGGCGAGCTTCTCCATGTAGAACACCGCGGACGGGTCGAACATGGCGCCGCGTTCGGCGACCGCGAGCACGGCGAGCGCGTTCGGCATGCCCTTGGCCATCAGGGTCGTGCCGTCGACCGGGTCGACCGCGACGTCGCAGTCCGGCCCGTCGCCGTTGCCGACCTCTTCCCCGTTGAACAGCATCGGGGCTTCGTCCTTCTCGCCCTCGCCGATGACGACGACACCGCGCATCGACACGGTCGAGACCAGCTGGCGCATCGCGTCCACCGCGGCACCGTCCCCGCCGATCTTGTCCCCGCGCCCGACCCAGCGGCCCGCGGCCATCGCGGCGGCTTCGGTCACGCGGACCAATTCCATCGCGAGGTTGCGGTCGGGGGCTTCGGGGCGTCGAGAAGAGCTGGCGGACGAGGTGGGGGTGGGCATGCGGCCTCCCGGGTCAGGAACTCGGCGGGGTCCCAGTCTCTCAGATACCCACGGCGGTTCGGTGGCACAGGAGCATGGTGAACGTCACTGACCGTCGCCGGTCTCGTCCTCGACGGACGAAAGCGCCGCCTCGATCCGCTCGCGCGCGCCCTCGAGGTGGTGCTCGCAGACCTTCGCCAGCTGCTCGCCCTTCTCCCACAGGGCGAGCGACTGTTCCAGGGACAGCCCGCCCGCTTCGAGCTCGCGGACGACCTCGACGAGCCTGTCGCGGGCCTGTTCGTAGCCGAGTTCGGCAGTCTCGCCACCGGGTTTGCTCACGCTGTGCTTCCTTCTACCGGACGTCGGTGCTTGCCGATACCCGCGCACACTACCGCGCCGGCCATGGCGTTGTCGTAACCCACGAAGGCGAGAGCGAACTCCTGACCGTCACCCTCCGCGATCGCCGCGACCAGGTTCTCCTGGGCCCGCGCCACCCGTTTGCGGTGCATCGTGCCGTCCGCGAACCACCATCGGGTGCCGACGTGCTCGGCCGTCGCTTCGGAGAGCTTGCGCAGCTGGGCGTCGAGGCCGCGCTTGGTAGCGAAGTCGCATCCGGCCAGCAGCACCGTCCAGCACTCGCCGGCCGCGCGGTCGGTCAGCAACGCGTTGCGCAGCACCTCGGGCGCGTCGGCACGTCTCGCGGCGTCGATGGTCAAAGGCAGGAAAGTCGCCGTCAACGCTCCTCCTCCGGCGTACCCGACACGACGGCGCCGAGCGCGCCGTCGACCACGCGGACGCGCAGTTTCGCGCCGTCCGCGACTTCGGAGACGGACCGGAGTACCTGGAGGTTGCCTTCCGCGTCGGTGTACTGCACCACGGCGTAGCCGCGTTCGAGGGTCGCCGCCGGGCCGAGCGCGGTCAGCCGCGCGCGGGCGCTGGCGATCTCGGCCTGGTCCTTCGCGAGCAGGGTCAGCATCGCGCGCCGCCCGCGTTCACGGTGGATCTCGACGTCGTCCGAGCGCCGCTGGATCGGGCCGAGCGGGTCGGCGAGCACGGGACGGCTGCGCATCTGGTTCAGGAGCCTGACCTGGGTGTCCACCCAGCCGTGCAGCGCCCGGCGGCCGCGATCGCGCATCTGGCGGACGCGCTGGGTCTCCTCGCGCACGTCGGGCACGATCCGCTTGCTGGCGTCGGTCGGCGTCGAGCAGCGGAGATCGGCGACGTGGTCGAGCAGCGGGGTGTCGGGCTCGTGCCCGATGGCGCTGACCACCGGAGTCCCAGCGGCGGACACGGCGCGGCACAGCGCCTCGTCGGAGAACGGCAACAGGTCTTCCACGCTGCCGCCGCCGCGGGCGATCACGATGACGTCGACGTCCGGATCACGGTCCAATTTGGACAGTGCCTGGAGGATCTGCGGGACGGCGAGCGAACCCTGCACGGCGGTGTTGATCACCTTGAACGCGACATGCGGCCAGCGGGCCTGCGCGTTCACCAGCACGTCGCGTTCGGCGGCGGAGGCGCGGCCGGTGATCAGCCCGATCCCCTTGGGCAGGAAGGGGATCTTGCGTTTGCGTTCGGGCGCGAACAAGCCCTCGGCGGCCAGCAGCCGCCGCAGCCGCTCGATCCGCGCCAGCAGCTCGCCGATGCCGACCGCGCGGATCTCGTTGGCGCGCAGGCTCAGCGAACCGCGGTTCATGAAGAACGTCGGCTTCGCGTGCACCACGACGCTCGCGCCCTCGCGCAGCGGCGGTTCGATCGTGCGCAGCAACCCCATCGGGCAGGTCACCGACATCGAGACGTCCGCGGACGGGTCACGCAGCGTCAGGAAGGCGGTGTTGGTGCCTTGGCGGGCCGAGATCTGCGTGACCTGGCCTTCGACCCAGACCGCGCCGAGCCGGTTGATCCACTCGCCGACCTTGCGGGCGACCGTGCGGACCGGCCACGGGTTTTCGGCGGTGGTGGAGGGGCCCGCCGTCGCGGAGGTGGGTTCGGCGCTCACTGGCCTTCCGCGCTGTCGCCGTCGCCGTCGGCCTTCTTCACGTTGCCGATGCGCCGCGCGAGCATGCCGACGAACGAAGCCCTGTCGGCGTTCGCCTTTTCGTAGGTCAGCAGCTCTTCCAGCTGCGCGAGGTCGAACCGGCGCAGGCGGGCGCGCAGCTGCGGCAGGGTGAGCGTGTCGTAGTCGTCCAGCCCGGCGGGGCCGGAGGTGACGGGCGCGCTCGCGTTGCCGGCCGCGCTGTCGAACTCGCCGTCGGCGTGGTCCTCGGCGAGTGCGCGCTCCTCCTCGGCCCACGGGTCCTCGGTGAGGGCTTCGAGATCGTGCAGGCGCCCGTTCGTCTCGGCGCGCGGCTCGGGGACCGCGGCGTCCTCCCGGAGCGGGACGACGCACGAGTCACGTTCGTACCGGCGTTCACCCAGGTCGGGCGGGAGATCTTCGTCGAAGGTGGCCCAGCTGGGCGTGTCCTCGACCGGGCGGAGGCCCGACAGGGCGTCGTCGCCCTTGATCGCGAGCTCGGTGACGTGCTGCTGGACGCGCATGGAGAACTGGAGTACCTGGCTGACCACCGTGACGGGGAGCCCGGTGAGCTGCTTGGGAAGTTCGCGAACCCGCTCGGCGGTGGTGACGGCGAGGCCCGCGGCGACCCGGAGGGGGAGCGGGAGAGGCTTCATGCGTCTAGCCTGCCGTATCCGGGCCATCCTGCCCAACCGAACGGGTGTGTCGGCTCACCGGACGTGACTCCACGCACATCCTTTGGAGGGGATCCCTGGTCACCTGAACGTGAGTGCGAGGAGCCCCCGGGGCAGCCCGTACCCTGGGGGCATGAGTTCTGCGAGTCCCGGAATCACGCCCGCCGGCAGTCCGACGATCACCGAGTCCGGTGTGCCGGCAGGTGGCAAACGTGTCCTGCTCGCCAAGCCACGCGGCTACTGCGCCGGTGTCGACCGCGCGGTCATCGCCGTCGAGAAGGCACTCGAGCTCTACGGCGCACCGGTGTACGTGCGCAAGGAGATCGTGCACAACCGGCACGTCGTGGACACCCTGCGCGAACGCGGCGTGATCTTCGTCGACGAGACCTCCGAGGTGCCGGAAGGCGCGCTGGTGGTGTTCTCCGCGCACGGCGTCTCGCCCGCGGTCCACGCCGAGGCCGCCGAGCGCAACCTGCGGACCATCGACGCGACCTGCCCGCTCGTGACGAAGGTGCACAAGGAAGTCAACCGGTTCGCGAAGGACGACTACGACATCCTGCTGATCGGTCACGAAGGCCACGAAGAGGTCGAAGGCACGGCCGGCGAGGCGCCCGACAAGGTGCAGCTCGTCGACACCGCCGAAGACGTCGACAAGGTCGAGATCCGCGACCCGTCGAAGGTCATCTGGCTGTCGCAGACCACCCTTTCGGTCGACGAGACCATGGAGCGCGTCGATCAGCTGCGGGACAAGTTCCCCGGCTTGGCCGACCCGCCCAGTGACGACATCTGCTACGCCACCACGAACCGCCAGGTCGCGGTCAAGGCCATGGCCGCCGAGTGCGACCTGGTGCTGGTGGTCGGCTCGCAGAACTCGTCCAACTCGAAGCGGCTGGTCGAGGTCGCGCTGAAGGCGGGGGCGCGCGCGTCGCACCTGGTCGACTTCGCGCACGAAGTCGACGAAGCGTGGCTCGAAGGTGTCGAGACCGTCGGTGTCACCAGTGGTGCTTCGGTGCCGGAGGTGCTGGTCATGGACCTGCTGGCGTGGCTGGCCGAGCGCGGCTGGGACAGCGTCGACGAGGTCACCACGGCCAACGAGAAGATCGCGTTCGCGCTGCCGCACGAGCTGCGCAAGGCCGCGAAGGCCTGACGTTCCTCACGAGAAAGGGCCGTCCGAGGAAGTTCCTCGGACGGCCCTTTTCGCTGGTCAGCGGCTCAGGTGGGAGCAAAGGTCCCTTGCTTCACCGCTCGTCGTCCCACGGCCGGCGGCGAGGCGGCTGCCCTCCGCGGCGCGGATCGTCCGCGCGCGGCGGACGGCGGCGCGGGGCACCGGGGGCGCTTTCGCCGCGGGGGTCGCGACGGCGCGGTTCGCCGTCTTCCGGCGGACGCGGCCGCCGGGGCTGACGTCCGGGAGGCGGCGGTTTGCGGGCACCGGGCTCGGCGTCACGGCGGGGACGTCGCTCGTCGTCGACCGGCGGGCGGCGGCGGGGCGGCGCACCTTCACGCGGCGTGCTGTCTCGCGGAGCGCCGCGGCGGGACGGCGGGGGCGGGGTCTGGCCGGTACGGGACGCGGGACGGCCACGGCCCGGCGCGGCGGCCGCGGCGGGCCGGGCGGCGGGTTTGCCCTCGTCGCGACGTTCCGGTTTGGTACCCGGCTTCACCTTGACCGGAGCGTCGGGATCGCGCTCGCGGTAGATCCGGAAGACACCGATCGCCAAGGTGACACCGGTGGTGATGGCCATCGTCGGGAAGCCGTTGATCAGCGGCGTGCCGACGTCGAAGGCTCTCGACAGCAGGTCCGTGCCCTTACTGCCGTCCGAGGTCAGGAGGATGACTCCCGGGACGGTCACGGCGAGGACCAGGGGCGGCTGCACCATCGGGCCGAACAGCCCGCGGCGCTGGACGGCCACCACGGCGGCCACCGCGCCGAGCGCGTAGCAGGCCTTGAACAGCAGGCCCAGGTCCTTCTGCATCATCATGTCGACGAAGGCGCCAAGGATGGCGAGCCCGAAGCCCACCAGGACGGCCGCCCACCAGGGCAACCCGCGCCTGGCGCCGACGAGCGGACGCTCGTCCCAGGCAACGGGGACGTCGTCGGCATCAGGATCGCTCTGGCGATCGCGAATCGCGGTCACAGGTCCCACCGTATATCCAAGCTGCGGGCATACCGCCAACAGGCGGTGTGTCTATCGCCTGGTAGTGGTCATTCCGGACCACCCGGACGGACTGTCCGGATGCTTACCGGAAGTACTACGCGTGAGGGGCGGACAAGGTTGTCGGGCCCGGCGAAATGGAGCCTCCGATTCCGGAAGTCGCAGGTAGAGCGGTGCGGTTCGCATCCGGCTCGTGAGTGGTCAGGACGGTTAGAACCGTCCTGACCACTCACGAGCCTTGACCGCTCGATGCCCTTCATGTACTCGGCCAGGTGTGCAGGGCCTCCACGAGCCGCCGCATCAATCGCCGCCCAAGTAGGTAGCTAAGACACCGTTGGCCCTAGCCGTTCTAACCACTCACGAGGCCGGGCCACTGCGGGACCGCGCGTTTGCCCGGGCTGGCTACTCGACGTGCTTGGTGGGCGCTTGAGTGTTACCGCGGGTGAGGGGTGTGTGGAAATAGGGACGTTGAACGTCTCTATTTCCACACACCCTCTCGGACCACTCACGGCGGGACTGTGTGGGTTTCTGGTCATCCAACGCCCCAAAATCCACACAGTGGGGCGTCGCATGGCCGCTGACCTGCCCTGGCGGCTCCCCGCGACGGTGTCGCGAAAGCCACTTTCGGGACATCAGACGTCGCGAAAGCCACTTTCGCGACACGTCTTGGCCATGGGCACCCGGCGGCGCCGAACCGTCTGGGCCACTCACGAGGCCGGGAGTTCGTCCGCCTTCCTGATCAGCGGGACCGGCGCCGGGCTGCCGGCGGCGTCGGTCAGCGGCGAGACCGTGCTCCGGAAGCTTTCGAGCGCCTCCAGCTCCCGCCGCCGGGCCGAGATGAAGCGCTGCAGGTGGGTGCTCGACAGGTTCAGCGCGTCGACCGCGTTGCCCGCGGCCCGGTGCGCGGCCGCGGCACCCGCCCGGACCTGCTCGACGTCCTCGACCAGCGCCCGTTCGGTCGCGGCGAACAGCGCGGCCGAGGCCAGCACGGCGAACCCGGTCGGCCCGCAGAGGAAGACCCGCCGGTCCAGCATCCAGCGCAGCAGTTCCGGGTCGGTGTCGAGCGCGGCCACCACGGCCGCGTCGGACGGGACGAACATGATCGTCCCGTAGATCGCGTCGGCCCAGCGCTGGTAGCCCTTGCCCGCCAGCTCGGCCGCCCGCGACCGGAGCTGCCGGACGTGGACCCGCAGCGCGTCCAGCCGTTCTTCGGGGTCGTCGGTCTCGACGGCCTCGGCCCAGCACGCCATGCTCGCCTTCGCGTCCACCGGCACGGTCCGGCCGCCGCCGACCCTCAGCACCATGTCCGGTTTCGCGGCGCCGCCGCCCGCCAGGTCCGTTTGCAGCGTGAAGTGCAGCTCCTCGCGGAGACCGAGCGCGCGTGCGGTCTCCAGGAGCACCTGCTCGCCCAGCTCGCCCCGGCCGCTGATTGAAGCGAACGCGACCTCGTACCGGCGCAACGCGAGCTGCTGCTGATCCGCCTTCGCCCGCTCGGCCGCGACCTGTTTCGCCGCCGCGTCCGCCCGCCGCATGCCGTCGTTGTACAGCCGCCAAAGCAGCGCGACGGCCGCGAGCAGCAGCAACGCGAGCACGACGGCCGCGGTGGTGATCACCGTCGCCACCGGTACCTCCCCTCCGGATCCGAGTCGGAGGACATCATGGCGGAACCCACCGACAAAAACGGAACGGCGCGGTCGCGCTCCGTATCTGACCTGCGCCGTCCCCGGCGTGTCGGAAAGCGCAGTGCCGCCAAGGGCGCGCCTCCCCTGTCCGGCCGGTGCGCGGCCCTACCTTGGGCTGCGTGAAGCTCCTGCACACGTCCGACTGGCATATCGGCCGTACCTTCCACGGCGCCGATCTGCTCGCCGAGCAGGAAACCGTGCTCGGCCATCTCGCCGACCTCGTGGCCGCCGAGTCGGTCGACGTCGTGCTCGTGTCCGGGGACATCTACGACCGCGCGGTGCCCTCGGCGGAGGCCGTCCGCGTGGCCACGACCGCGCTGGGCAGGATCCGCCAGGCCGGGGCGAAACTGGTGATGACACCGGGCAACCACGACTCCGCGCCGCGGCTGGGCGCGTTCGCCGAGTTCGCCGCGGCGGGCGGGTTGCACCTGCGCGCCACGATCGACGGGCTCGCCGAGCCGGTGCTGCTTTCCGACGAGCACGGCGAGGTCGCCCTCTACGGGATCCCGTACCTCGAACCGGAGCCCGCGCGTCACGCCCTCGGCGTACCCGAGGTCCGTGGCCACACCGGCGTCCTCACCGAAGCGATGCGGCGGATCCGTGAGGATCTCGCCGGACGGCCCTCCGGAACGCGGTCGGTGGTGCTCGCGCACGCCTTCGTCACCGGCGGCGAGCCGACCGAATCCGAGCGGACCATCGCGGTCGGCGGCGTCGAGCAGGTGCCGGGTTCGGTGTTCGACGGCGTCGACTACGTCGCGCTCGGCCACCTGCACGGCCCGCAGACCCTCGCCGAGCACCTGCGCTATTCGGGCAGCCCGCTCGCGTACTCGTTTTCCGAGACGCGCCAACGGAAATCGGTCTGGCTGGTGGAGCTCGGCGCCGACGGGCTCGCCGAGGTCCGGCGGCACGAACTGCCGGTGCCGCGCCACCTCGCGATGCTGCGCGGCGAGCTGGCCGATCTCCTTTCGGACCCCGAGCACGACGGTCTCACCGAACACTTCCTTTCCTTCACGGTCACCGATCGCGTCCGCCCGATCGACGCCATGCGCAAGCTGCGTGAGCGGTTTCCGTACGCGGTGCACATGGACTGGCAGCCGGAAGGCGGGCACGACGGTGTCGCGCTGAAGTACGCCGAAGCCGTCCGCGGGCGATCCGACGTCGAGATCACCCGGAGTTTCCTCGAGGACTGCCGCGGATCCGCACCGTCGGAAAGCGAGGAGCGGCTGGTGCTGGCGGCGCTGGGCGCGGCGGGCAGGGAGCGCGAAGTATGAGGTTGCACCGGTTGGAGGTCGCCGCCTTCGGTCCGTACGCGGGCCGCGAGGTGGTGGACTTCGACGCGCTCGGCGCCGACGGGCTGTTCCTGCTCCACGGTGACACCGGCGCGGGGAAGACGACGCTGCTCGACGCGATCGCGTTCGCGTTGTTCGGCACCGTTCCGGGCGCGCGCGGCGAGGTCAAACGGCTGCGCTGCGACCTCGCCGAGCCCGACCAGGTCACCGAGGTCGTCCTCGAACTGACCGTGCAGGGCCAGCGGATGCGGATCGCGCGCAACCCCGAGTACCAGCGGCCGAAGCGCCGTGGCGAGGGCATGACCCTCCAGCAGGCGAAGGCGGTGCTGAGCTGGGTCGGCACGGTCCCCGCCGGGCACGTCGCCGAGGGCATCACGCGGATCGACGAGGTCGCGCGCACGGTCGAACGGCTCATCGGCATGACGCACGAGCAGTTCTTCCAGGTGGTCCTGCTGCCGCAGGGCGAATTCGCGCGGTTCCTGCGGGCGAGCACGGCCGAACGCGAGGAGCTGCTGGAGCGGCTGTTCGGCACCGAGCGCTTCTCCGACGTCGAGCACTGGTTCGCGAATCTGCGTGCCGAGCGCGGTCGCGAGTTGCACGCGCGGCAGCAGACGCTGCGGGAGTGGGTCGCGCGGTTCGCGCAGGTCGCGGGGCAGGAAGCGCCCGAGGAAGGGCAGGCGGAGTGGGCCGGGGAGGTGCTCGCCGAGTCGGCGCGGCGCGTCGCCGAGGCACAGGAGCGCGACACGAAGGCTCGCACGGCGGCCAAGAAGGCTGAAGCGGTCTGGCAGGAGAACCGGAGCATCGCCGAACGGATCCGCCGGGTGCGTACCGCCTACACGCGGCTGTCGGTGATCGCCGAGCAGGCGGGCCAGCGTGCGGAGTGGGCGGAAGAGGTCGAGGCGGCGCATCGCGCGGCGGGTGTCGTCGCGGAGGCTGATCTCCTCGAACGCAGGCTCGATCAGCTCGCGGAAGCCGAAGCCGCCGAGGCGCTCCGGGCTCAGGAAGTGCCGGACGCGGCGGAAAGTCCGGCCGCTGAGCTTCGCGCTCGCGCCGGTGGGTTACGGGAAGAAGCGGGCGCGCTCGCCGAACTCGTGGCGGAAAGCGAGCAGCAGCAAGAGGACCTGATCCGCCGCGAGCAGCTGAACGCCGTCGCCGAGAAGGCGAAGAAGCAGGCCGAGGACTTCGCCGCCGAGCTGGGTGCGGCACCGGAGCAGGTCGCGGCTTTGCGGGCCGAAGCGGCTGCTGCCGCCGAAGCCGAAGCGAAGCTCGACGGCGCCCGCGCTCGCGTCGACGAGCTGACCGCGCTGGCTCGCGACGCCGAAGAGGTGCCCAAGACACGTCAGGCCGTCGAGCGGGCGCGTGCGGCGGTCAGCGAGGCCGTGGACGGCCATCAGCAGGCCCGTCAGCACCGGCTGGACCTGCGGGAACGGCGTCTCGAAGGAATGGCGGCCGAACTCGCCGCCGGTCTCCACGACGGCGAGGATTGCCCGGTCTGCGGGTCGGCGGAGCATCCGTCGCCGGCGACGCACACCGGCGGTCTGGTCGATCCCGCGGACGAACGCCGCGCCGAGGCCGCGGAGCAGCAGGCGCACGCACGGCGCGAGAAGACGAAAGCCGCGTTGCAGGAAGCCGAAAACCGCCTGGCCGTTTTGATCGAGCGGTTGGGCGAGCACACCGCCGAGACACTGCGGGCCGGTCTCGCCGAAGCGCGCGACCTGGTCGCCACGCTGTCGGAAACGGCTCGTCGAAAGCCCGCTCTCGAGACGCGGCTCCTCGAACTGGAACGGAGGATCGAGCAGCTCACCGAACAGCGCGGGGCGGCCGAACGCCGCGCGGTCGAGGTCGCGACCGAAGTGCGCGGGCTGACCGAGCGGCTGGCCGAGCGCGAGCGTCGGTTGGAGACCGCGCGCGGCGATTTCGCCGACGTCGCCGCACGACGGCGTCATCTGCTCGGCTTCGCGACCCGCCTCGACGCGCTCGCCGAAGCGCGGCTGAACGTCGCGGGTGCCCGAGAGCGGCGTGACGAGCAAGCGAAACTGGTCAAGGAAGCGTTGCGGGCCAAGGGGTTCGCGGACCTCGACGAGATGCGCGCCGCGGCGCGTCCGGACGAGCAGATCACGAAACTGGAAGCCAGTCTCGCCGACGCCAAGGTGATGGAGCGGGCCGCCAAAGAGGAGCTCGCGCAGCCCGAGTTGTTCGGCATCTCGCCGGAGGACGAAATCGACGTCGGCGCTTCGGCGGACGCGGCGCAGGAGACCCGAGCCGAGGCAGAGCAGGCCTTCGCGGCATTGCGGACGGCGAAGACACGGCACACGGACCTGACCGCGCTGGCCGAGCGGATGACGTCCTTGATGACGGAGCTGGCGCCGGTCGAAGAGGGGTACCTCGAACTGAAGGCGCTGGCCGAAGTGGTCAACGGTCGTGGGCAGAACGCGCGCAAGATGTCGCTGCGCTCGTACGTCCTCGCCGCGCGGCTTGAAGAGGTCGCGGTCGCGGCGACCGCGCGTCTGCGGACGATGAGCCAGGGCCGCTACTCCTTCGTGCATTCCGACGCGGCCGGGGCGCGGGGCACCCGTGGCGGGCTCGGCCTCGACGTGCTCGACGACTACTCCGGCACCATCCGGCCCGCGAAGACGCTTTCCGGCGGCGAGTCCTTCCTCGCGTCACTCTCGCTGGCCCTGGGGCTCGCGGACGTCGTCGCGGCCGAAACCGGCGGAGCGCTGCTGGACACGCTGTTCATCGACGAGGGCTTCGGCACGCTGGACGCCGAAACGCTCGACATCGTCATGAACATCCTCGACGAGCTTCGCGCCGGCGGTCGCGTGGTCGGGCTGGTGTCGCACGTGGAGGAACTGCGGCAGCGGATCCCGACGCGGTTGCGGATCCGGAAGTCGCGTACGGGGTCTTCGGTGGAGATCCACGCTGCCTGACCGATTCCCTCGTGAGTGGTGAGGACGGTTCTAACCGTCCTTACCACTCACGAGGCGGTTCAGGCGGCTTCGTGCGTCAGCAGCCACTGCTTCGCCGGGACACCCCACCGGAAGTTCCCCACGCCGCCGCCGGTCCGCACCACCCGGTGGCACGGCACGAACAACGCCGCCGCGTTCTTCGCGCACGCCGACGCGGCCGCCCGCACCGCCGCCGGATTCCCCGCCAGCGCCGCGTACTCCGCGTAGCTCACCGGCTCGCCCGCCGGCACCTTCCGCAGGATTTCCCAAGCGTGCTCCCGGAAAGCGCCGGACCGCTGCCGCACCTCGACGTCGGCGACCGCGTCCAGGTCGCCGTCGTGGTAGCGGCGGATCGCGGTGCTCACCGGGCCGAGGTCGCGTCGCTGCTTCACTTCGCCAGGGGCCAGCGACGGCGAGATCAGCGGCGTCAGCTCGCCGACGTCACCGGTCCAGCCCGAGGCGAGCACGGCACCGTCACCCGCCACGACGGCGGTGAACGGGCCGATCCTGGTGTCCATTGTGGACCAATACGCGATGCTCATCATTCTCCCTTTTCGGCGCGCCACAGGTACATGCCGGCGTACGAGGACCAGGGCTGCCAGGCCCGTCCGCGTTCGGCCAGCGTCGTTTCGTCGTCCGCGATTCCCAGCGCGGCCGCTCCCCGGCGCAGCGCCGGATCACCGGTCAGCAGGACGTCCGGCGCGCCCAGCACGCGCATCAGGACGTAGTCCGCGGTCCCCGGCCCGATTCCGGGGAGATCCAGCAGCTCCGCCCGCAGCTCCAGGGGATCGCGGCCCACGTGGACCGCCACCCCGTCCGCCAGCGCGCGGGCCACCGCGGCCACCCGTTCCGGGCCGTGTTCGGCGACCTGGGCCGCCGTCGGGAACAGCGTGGTCAGCCCGTCGAGCGCCTCGTCGCAGCTGGGCAGGCGCTCGCCGAGTCCTTCGGCGAGCTCGGCCGCCTCGGCGGGGGAGAGCATCGCGCGCAGCACGAACTCGTCGCCGTCGACAGTGCCGGGCACCCGGATCCCGGGGATCGTCTCGACCAGCGGCGCGAGGGCGGGGTCGGCCCCGAGGACCCGCGCGACCGCCTCCGGGTCGGCGTCGAGGTCGAGCAGCCGCCGCACCCTGGCCACCGCGCTGCTCAGGTCGCGCAGGTCGGCGAGCCGCAGGTCGCAGCGGACGTGGTCGTCCTTCGCGGTCAGCCACACGACGCCGGTGCCGTGCGCGAGCCGCAGCGTGCGCCCGTATCCGGTCACTCCGGAATCGTCGCGCGTCACGTGCTCGACGCCGGGTACGGCCTGCTCGGCCAGGAAGTCCAGCACGCCGGCCGCGTCGAACGGCTTGCGGAACGGCAGCCGCAGGCTCAACCGCGTCCCGGTCGGCAACTCCTCGGCCCTGCGACGGCGCAGGCTCGCGGCGCGAAGCTGCGAAGGCGTCGTCGCGAAGACCTCCCGGATCGTCTCGTTGAACTGGCGGACGCTGGAGAAACCCGCGGCGAACGCGACGTCGGTCAGCGGGAGCCCGGACATCTCGATCAGCAGCCGCGCCGAGTGCGCCCGATGAGCCCTCGCCAGCGCCAGCGGTCCGGCGCCGAGTTCCGCGGTGAGGACGCGGCCGAGCTGCCGTTCGGAATAGCCGAGCCGCCGCGCGAGGCCCGGGACGCCGTCGCGTTCGACGGTCCCGTCCGAGATGAGCCGCATCGCCCGCGCGGCGAGGTCGGCCCGGATATCCCAATCGGGTGAGCCAGGCACGGCGTCGGGCAGGCAGCGGCGGCAGGCTCGGAAGCCGTTCGCCTGCGCGGCCGCCGACGTCGGGTAGAAGCGGACGTTCTGCTGCTTCGGCGTCGACGCGGGGCAGGACGGACGGCAGTAGATCCCGGTGGTGGCGACGGCCATGATGAACTGGCCGTCGAACCGGGAATCACGGGCGGCGACGGCGCGGTAACACCGTTCGGTGTCGCGCCACACGGCCCGTTCGGCCAAGGTCTGCTCGGTCATGACATCGATCGTGCCACCAGGTCGGGGGCGCGGCTGGCGGAAATCCGACACGGCGATCAAGGCCTCGGCGGATGGGGCGGCGGGCGGCACGTAGACTTCTGGCCCGTGAGTCTCACCCTCGGCATCGTCGGCCTGCCCAACGTCGGCAAGTCCACCCTGTTCAACGCGCTGACCCGCAACGACGTGCTCGCGGCGAACTACCCGTTCGCGACGATCGAGCCCAACGTCGGCGTCGTCCCCCTGCCGGATCCGCGGCTGGACAAGCTCGCCGGGATCTTCGGCTCCGAGCGGATCGTGCCCGCCGTCGTGTCCTTTGTGGACATCGCGGGCATCGTGAAGGGTGCCTCCGAGGGGGCGGGCCTCGGCAACAAGTTCCTCGCGAACATCCGCGAGGCCAACGCGATCTGCCAGGTCATCCGCGTGTTCGACGACCCGGACGTGATCCACGTCGACGGCCGGATCGACCCGGGCAGCGACATCGAGACGATCAACACCGAGCTGATCCTCGCCGACCTGC
This sequence comes from Amycolatopsis roodepoortensis, assembly GCF_014873915.1. Classification (GTDB taxonomy): domain Bacteria; phylum Actinomycetota; class Actinomycetes; order Mycobacteriales; family Pseudonocardiaceae; genus Amycolatopsis; species Amycolatopsis roodepoortensis. The sequence goes on along the minus strand of NZ_JADBEJ010000004.1, from coordinate 990,698 downwards.
AGACCCTGGAGAAGGCGCTGCCGCGGCTGGAGAAGGAAGCGCGGACGAAGAAGGAGAACAAGCCCGCGCTCGACAACGCGGTCAAGGCCAAGGAAATCCTCGACGCCGGGCGGACGCTGTTCCAGGCGCAGAAGGAGGTCGACTTCGAGGCGCTGCGCGAGCTGAGCCTGCTCACCACGAAGCCGTTCCTCTACGTCTTCAACGCCGACGAAGGCATCCTCACCGATGAGTCGCGCCGCGAGGAGCTGGCCAAGCTGGTCGCCCCGGCCGACGCCGTGTTCCTCGACGCCAAGGTCGAAGCCGAACTGCTCGAACTGGACGACGAGGAGTCCGTGCGCGAGCTGCTGGAATCCGTCGGCCAGCACGAGCCCGGCCTGTACTCGCTGGCGCGCGCCGGCTTCCACACCCTCGGCCTCCAGACCTACCTGACCGCGGGCCCCAAGGAGTCGCGCGCCTGGACGATCCCGCAGGGCGCGACCGCCCCGCAGGCCGCGGGCGTCATCCACACCGACTTCGAGCGCGGCTTCATCAAGGCCGAGGTCGTCTCGTTCGACGACCTGGTCGAGAACGGCTCCATGGCCGCCGCCCGGTCCGCGGGCAAGGTGCGCATGGAGGGCAAGGACTACGTCATGGCGGACGGCGACGTGGTGGAGTTCCGCTTCAACGTCTAATCTCACCAAGAAGGCGTAACCGTGCAGGAAGCCCGCGAGGCTTCCTGCACGACGCCAAGCGTATTGAACAGGCCACCTCGATCTCCGAGCCAGACACTCAAATTGATACGGCCGATGCTGAACTCCAGGAGGTATCGGCTCTACTTCCGGCTCCGTACACCCGGTCTCGGTCAACGATCTCGACGCGGTTCGCGGTGCTGTTGCCGACGGCATCAGTGCCGACCTCGAACGCGCGCTCCAAGCTGCTGATCAGCCAAACGTCCCGTGTGTGCCGTGCTGGCCGCCGTCGTGGGTCTGCACACCTCCATGTGCGGCCGATGAACGGGCCTTGTTGAACTAAGACGACTCCCCGAGCATGGCAAGCACTCATAGTTACGTCCTCCCGCGGGTTGGCGCGGTTGGGCTAACAGGTCTGCGACGTACGAGTGATCGTGGTGAAGGGCCACAGGAGGCCACCTAAAGTCGACCTGGGGTAGGGGGCCGGTACCGCTCTCGAACCACCGCACCGACTGTGGCGGCCTACGAGGTGGAGGCGGACTGAGCAATGGCGCAGAGCAAGGGACAGCAACGACGCGAGCGCCAGCGCCGAGAGGCTTTGCAAGCGCAGAAGGCCCAAGAACGGTTCATCGCGCAACAAAGGCGGGAAGCTGAGCGTCAGGAGCGGGAGGCCAAACGTGCTGATGCCCTGGCCGAGCGCGATCGCAAAGTTCAGTATTTGGCTGAGCGAACTGCGGACGCCGATGAACTTGCAAATGCGACCGCCGCCCGCGCTGAAACGCTTGCAACTGTCTTGATCACAGGTCTGAAACGGCAAGCGCCGCTCGATTTTCGCATGATGCGTCTCGACTTCGCGGCCAGTGCTTGGTCACCTGGAAACCTGGCCAATGCTGAGCAACCGCCGCGATGGGAAAGTTTCGCTCCACCCGAGCCTGGCTTTTTGTCGCGAGTCTTCGGCGGCGATGCACGCTACAACCAAGCTGTCCAGCAAGCTCGATTGCGGTTTGAACAGGAGCAAGCTGCTCACCTGCAGCGGGAAGCACATCGTGCTGCCCAGCTGGAGCAACTCCGTCAGCAACACGCCCAGCGCGAGGGCGAGCGGAAGCGACATGTCGATCAGCACAACGTGGAGATCGATGCGCTACGGCAGGCGTTCCGCCAAGGCGACCGGGAGACCGTCGAACGGTGCCTTCGACTCGCACTGGAGGCGGCACCTCTGCCAGATGGAGTTCCCCGCGAAGTGGAGGTCGGCTACCGGAAGGACAGTCGGCAGGTCTTGATCGTCCGCGAAATGCCGAATACGGACGTCATACCAACTGAAGTCGCGTTCCGATACGTCAAGGTCCGAGACGTGATCGAGTCGACGCCGCGAAAGCCCGCCGAGGTCCGGCAGCGGTACGCCGATCTGATCGCCCAGCTCGCGTTGCTCGCACTGCGAGACACATTCACTGCCACGTCGGCGCAGCAAGTCAGCGAAGTTACGGTGAACTGCCACCTTTCGACCACTGACCGGGCGACGGGTAAGGCTATTCGACCTTGCCTGCTCACCGTGTCGGCGACTAGGGACAAGTTTGACGAGCTCGTGCTGGACAAGCTTGAACCGCGGGACTGTTTGCGACACCTCAACGCTCTTATGTCGCCGCACCCGTACGACGTCGAACCCATCAAGCCGATCTTCGACCCTGACCTGACGCGATTCCGCCTCGTCGATGCTCACTCCGTCGCCGCCGGGTTGGACTCCCGGACGGTCTTGGTGGAGCAGACGCCGAACGAGTTCGAGCACCTGGTTCGTGAGCTGTTCGAAGCAATGGGCATGAAGTCGTGGGTGACCCAGGCGTCCCGGGACGACGGCCTCGATGCAATCGCCGTCAACCCAGATCCGGTCATGGGTGGGCTCGCAGTCATTCAGGCCAAGCGCTACTTCAAGAGCGTTCCTGTCGAAGCGGTACGAGCGCTCTGGGGCACGATGGAGGACAAGAAGGCTGGCACCGGCATCCTGGTCACCACCTCCTACTTCGGCAAGGCAGGTCACGATTTCGCGCATCGAAACGAGCGTCTTCGGCTGATCGAAGGCCCGGAGCTGAAGCACCTGATCAAGGAGTTCCTCGACAGAGACGTCATCGTTGGCGCGAAGGAGCCACCGAAGAACCGGCGATGACGATCGAATTCCCAGTGTTCTTCGAGGCGGCCGTACACCGCCGGCCTCTGTTCCAGAGTCAACGCTAACTTCCGCTGGGCCGAGGCGTACCCCGCGTGTGCGCCTCGGCCGACAGGTGACACCCAGTCTTCAGCGTGAGCATGGTGCTGGTGCCGGCCGTGGTGCCGGTTGAGGTTGAAAGCGTCAGATCCGCTCCGAAGTCATCAAGCAGGTGGAACTCGCGGAACTGGGGTTGGTTCACCTCGAAGCCCTTCTTCGTGAAGCCGTGCCTGCCTGCGGCTTCGGTGAGTGCCTGCGTCGTATTCGCCCAGCTGGCTTCAGGAATGACGTCCGGCAGGCCCCACGTGGTGTAGGCGGTGTACACATCGTGGACATCGACCGCGCGGAAAGCGTTGCAGCCGGGCGATATCTCGGCCACGGTGCCCTGTTGCCACGCGGAGAAGCCAGTGGCTTCCGTGAGCCTGGCGCGCAGGTCGGTGAGCGCTTGGTCGTACTTCGCCTGGGCCTGCTTGGCGTCCGGCCGCTTGAGAAGTTCGGTGAACTGCTGCTGGGCCGACATGCCGTCCTTGCTGTGGTCGTTGTCGAGGTAGTCCGGGCTGCTGTCGCACGCCGTGCTGGTGAGCAGGACAGCGACCGCCGTCCCGGCAATCCAGCTGATGGTTCGAGCAGCGTGCTTCATGAGTTTCACCTGAGCTTACTTCGAGATAGTCAGATCGGGGCGGCCGGCAACGATCGCCGCCATGTTGTACTTGCTGGTGCTGTCGGTGCCATCCGGCGTGGTCAGCGTGTACTCGCTGTGCCCTGAAGAAGCCGCCAGCGGCCGGCCGTCGAGTAGCGATGTCGCTCCGTGAGTCGCCAGTTGCTTCATGCCCTCCATGCTGCCGGGGTCTTCGCCGAACCGCCCGTGCGTGATGTTGCCGACGTCGGCCACCGGGTCACCGTCCGCCTCGAGCGTGTAGGCGTGGCCTTCGGGAACGTGCAGCCGGTCGATCGAGCGGCCGCCGATGCCGTCTCCATAGGGCTGGTCGGAGATGCCGGGCGAGCCGAAGAACACAGCGTCGTCGACGCCGGTGTCGCTCTGCAGGGCAATGCCGGTGGTCAGCGAGCCGTAGGAGTGGCCAAGCGCAGTGAGGTGCGGGTCATCCGGTCGGGACATGTTGATCCCTTGGTCGAAGCGGGCCAGCTTTTCGGCGCCGTCTTGTGCCGCGCCACCGCTGATGACGTCGGCGTAGTCGCCGAGTTTGTCGGTCGCGGGCGGTTCGTAGCCGAGCCAGGTCACCGTCGCGACCGACTTGCCGCTGAGGTCGCCCACCATGCGGTTGGCGCTCTCGCGCACGCTCTGCATGTCATTCACGTAGCCATCGAGGTTCGTCTCAACCGCGGAGTTCATACCCGGCGTGAAGACGGCGACGTGCTTCGCCGTGTCGACATCGCCGTTGGCCACCGCGGCCTTCACCTTGTCGCCGGTCACGTCGAGCGACATGAGCTGCCGGTTCGGCAGCGGCTTACCGTCCGGCCCCACCATGATGCCTTCGACCTTGTTCAGAGCCGCAAGCCGTTCGTCGAGCTTGGCGAGCTGTTCCTGATACTTGTGCACACTCGGGACATCCCGGCTCAAGTCTGCGGGCGCGTGCCGCATGAGCTCGGTGCGCTCATCGAGCAGCTTCTGCCTCTCGTCTGCCAGGAGCGCGATGTTCGCCTTGCTCCTGGCCCACACCGCCACACCGTCCCGGTTGCCGACCAACCCCGGGTGATCCTTGATCAGGCGCTCTTGCTGCTGCTTTGAGAGGGAGTCCCACCAGGCGGCGTTGGCCGCCGGGCCCGCGTCGACGGCGGGCGGGGAAGGGATGGATAAGGAGCCGAGTGCCTCGCCGGCGTTTCCGGCCGCGGCCAAGCTGGTGCCCTCGCCACTGGCGTCGATGGTGTGCCCGTTGATCGCCGGGTCGAGCACGGCGCAGAAGTCGTTGTCGACGTCCTCGGCCGAGAGCAGCGTCTGCTTCACACGTTCGCCTAGTTCCGAGGCCACGGCCTTGCGCTCGCGCTCGACGTCTTCGCGTTGCTCTTCTGGAATGTCCGGCGGCAGGCCATGGTCGGTGATGGCGCCGTCGTCCCCAATCGAGAAGTTGTGCGCCTTGGCCAGGCCCTCGGCTTCCTTGAAGCCGGCCAGAACACCGGTGGCCGCATCCGCCACGTCGCCACTGGCTCGGCGGATCGCCGCGATCTCGGCCGCCCACTCCTTGCCTTCTTCGATTAAGCGCTTCGATGCTCCGGCCGCCGCGATGGCCGCGGTACCTGACCAGCCGCTCGGCATCGCGGCGTCCTCGAAGTCTTCGGAGCACGCAAGCAGCTGCAGGTACTTGCCGTTAAGTGCGGCCGCCATGTCGGAAAGGACGCTCGGATTCCAGCGTCGAAGGTCTCCCCAGGACACCATCAGCTGGCCTTCGGCCCGCCGTGAGCCACCGTGGCATGCAGATCTTGCTGAGCGGCCGCCTCATTGGCGCGGTAGTTCGCCGCGGCCTTGCCCAAGTCGCCGGAGTATGCTTCCCAGGCTCCGGCCCAGCGCCGGCCCTTACCCGACCAGGCGGACTTCAACGCGGCCAGTTTGCCTGCCGAACGAGTGCCCGGAAGTCCGGCGTCGCCTTCCGGAACGACGCCGGCGGTGTCGAGTCCGCGGGCGTCATCGACCAACCTTCCGGCGGCCTTGCTCGCTTCGTCGATTTCTCCAAGTACAGCTTCATACTCAGCCATCTGCCACACCCTCCCAAGGTGACGCGTGTGCTGTCCCCGTGACCCTACGACAACAGTCGGTTACCTGTGAACCACATCCGCCCAGGTCGGGGAGGGCTACTCAAGGTCAGGTAAGTAGCTCTACTTATGCGCGGGCCCTGGGGCACTCGGTGAGCTGCTGCCTGGCCGCGACGCTGCGGCAAGGCTCCGCGTGCGCCTTGAATCGATCAGCCGTCGCCGTTGGCCTAACTCTTGGTGATCAGTCATCTGCGGGAGCTGCATGTTGCACAGTGTGGTGACGTGGTGGAGTTCCGCTTCAACGTCTGATGTCGACCTGCAGGAATTCCCGGAACTCCGCGGTTTCGGCCTGACCGTTCAGCGCGGCGTTCCACCGCGCGATGTCGGCTTCCGAGACGTCGGCGTCGAGCGGCAGGAAGGCCCGCACCGCGTTCGGCCACTGCTCGAAGAACCCGGCGGCGACCGAGGCCGTCAACGCCTGTGAGATCGAGTCCCACACCGTCCTCCGGAACTCGCGAAGGTCCGAATCGGTGCAGCGTCGTTTCACCCGTTCCGCCTCGGCGCGGACCGGCTCCAGCGGGTCGTCGATCCCCTCGGCGCCGCGGATGTCCATGTCCCATTCGCCGAGGTGCCATCTCGCGTCGATGGCGAACTCCGGGTCCTCGGCGATCATCTCGTCGAGATGTCGCCGCGAGTGCGCGAAGGCGACGATCGACGTGGCGTCGGCGTCGGTCGCGATGCCGACGCCTGCCACGTCGTCCGGCGGCAGCTGTCCTGCGACCGCCGCGATGGCCTGCTCGAGCGCCGATCTGAGTCGATCGGACCAATCGCGTGCCCACGCGCGGAGTTCAAGATCCATGCCCCATTGTCGCCGTTCGCTCCTCGGGTGGTGCGGGGGCCGACATAGGATCGGCCTCACCGCTGGGAGGGCCGCGGCGGAGCTGGATTCCCCACGGAGGCAAGGGCATGGGTGCTGATCGTGACGTCTGGTTCATCGATCGTTGGGGTGTCCAGATCGAAGAGGGCATCTCCGTCGAGGCCTTCGCCGCCCTGCTCGACGCGCTCAACGACGACGATGCCGAGCACGTCGTCGTCGACATCAACGACAGCGACGACTGGTTCGTCGAGTTCACCGGCCGCTCTGTCTGTTTCCAGCAGGCGGAACGCGGTGGAGAAGTCGTTGGCACTCTTGACTATGCCGACCGCGACGAGGCGCTCGCGATCGCCAAGGAGTTCATCGACGGCGACTTCGAGGCTCTTCGCGCACGCTCCTGGAAGCCCGACGCCTGAGCGGACTTGATCATGATACCGAAGTGGTATCATGAGCTCATGGCGATGACGTTGAGGCTGAACGAAGAGCAGGAGCGCGCTTTGGCCTTGCTCGCCGAGGCCAACGGGGTGAGCAAGCACGAAGCGATCGTGCGCGCGATCACCGACGCCGCGGCCCGGTCCGTCCGTGACGATCGAGTGCGTGCCCTGTCGCGCGACGGGCGGGCGCGCTACGCGTCGTTGCTCGATCGCCTGGCGCAGTGAAGATCGAGTACCTGTCCCTGGACGACCTGCTCACACTCGCGGCCGACCTGGGTGTTTCCCGAATCCGGGATCTGGGCCTGCTCGGCGCGGCGGCGCATCGGCCGCAGTCGTCGCTGATGGGGCAGGACGCTTATCCGAGTCTGCATGAGAAAGCGGCGGTCCTGCTGGAATCGATCGTCCGTAACCACCCGCTCATCGACGGCAACAAGCGGCTGGGCTGGATGGCGGTCTTCGTTTTCTACGGCCTCAACGGTGTCGACCTGGAAGCGCCGGAGGACGACGCGTACGAGCTCGTGATCGCGACGGCGACCGGGGCTGTCGCCTACGAGGAAGGGGCCCAGCGCCTCGCGGCGTGGGCTCGCCCCGAAGTCGGCTGATCACACGCCGTAGCGTTCCTGGAACATCGTCGCCGGTGCCTTGCCGTGCCGCGCCGTGTAGGCCGCCACGATCTCGTCCGTCGTGTCCTCCCCGGACTGGAGACGGACCAGATACGGCACCACCCAGTGCAGATCCGCCTCGTCGAACTGCTCCGCCCAGTACGGGCCGAGTCCGGTCCGGGACTCGTCGAGCACCGCCGAGAGGGCGACCTGCCCACCCGCGTTCACCGGATGCGGGCCCAGCGAGATCGAAACGCGGGAAGCGGCGCCTGCCGGGTGCACGGCCACCTCCATCGGGTGTGGGTGACGCCCGGGTGCCGTGCGGGCGATCACGAGGAACCGCAGTGGCCCGCGTTTCGTCTTCTTCATGCGGCCATTCGAGCACGCCGCCACGGACCGAGGATGAACCGCATGACGAGCCCCGCCCTCTCACCGCTCGCCCGTGTCCTGGCGTGCACGGGCTTCGCGGAGGACTGGTACCGCTGGTGCGACGCCAAGCGCGACTGGGCGGCTGAGGCGACGGGTACCTACGAGGACGACTCTCTGCTGACTGCGAGCGGTGGGTTCGCCGCACTCACCGTGGGTGAATTCATGCGGGCGTATCGCGCGGCCGGCGCCAAGGTCTCACGAGGCTCGACAGGCCGTCGGTCGTTCACCGTGGAGGTCGCCGAAGGGCCGACCGTGTGTGGCCTGGCGGTGCGGCTCGGACGGGGACTCAACTCCCAGGAGTGCCGCCTGGCGGTGCTCGCGGACGGCGAGCGGCAGGGTGAGCCCGAGATGCTGCACGCGCTGGCCCTGGCCATCCGCCGTTCCCAGGGTGAGCCCGATCCGAATCCGCCGTACCCTCGGCCGATCATCGGCAGCCGCAGCCAGCTGGAGGTCGTGTCCCGCGGCATCGTCGACGCCCTCGGCCAGGTCGCCCGCGGCTGGGCGTCATGACCGAGGTCCTCTTCGTCCGCGAGAACCCCTGGATGCCGCGAGTGATCCGCGCGGACGGTGAGTTCAGGCTCGAACTCGACGCCGGAGCCAACGCCAACCACGACCCTCGCAGTCTCGACTTCCCGGTCTCGGAGGCCCACCTGGGGGTGATCCGCGACGACCTGACGCGACATCTGCTGCTGTGGAGCGCGATCCTGCCGCTGTGCGAGGCTGCCGGGATCCGGGGTCCGCTCGACGAACCGGCGGCGGTCGCGCTGCTGGACCCGATCCTCTTCGGCGCGCCTTCCGACGTCGAGTCGTTGTTCCGGGGCATCCGCTGGGACGAACGTCGGCTTGTCGCTCAAGGCGCGGACGTCGAGCTGCTCGAACGTGGGCAGCTTTTCGAGGCGTTACGCTCGGCGAGCGCGTGGTCCGATTGGTCGCTCGTCCACGAGTACGACACGAACCGTCGGCGCGCCAGGCTTGCCCCGCTCGACAAGGCGCTTCTCAAGTACCTCCGGGCCCCGGGCGCCGTCGACCCCGCTCTGCTGCCCGAGGTTCAGCGGGTGATCGCCACCGCGGAGGAGGCGAGCGCCGGGATACGGATCGCCCGCGACCGGCGACGAGGTGAGCACGCCGTGAATCAGCGTGACTGGCGGCGACCGGCGACGCGGTGCGCACGGTGAGCTTCTTGATCTGCTCCGAAGCCGCCGACAAGGCCAGAAAGCAAGGATGACGATGAGACCACTGACTTTCCGTGACGCCAAGGGCAACGAGCAAACGTGGGTCCCGGGCGACGCTCGGTCCGCGGCCGACGCGTTCCAGGAGTTCGCCGACCTGCACCGTGCCGACGACAACGCGTCGTTCCGCGTCGAGGACGAGGAGAGCGAAGAAGCGCTGTTGTTCAGGTACGACACCGGCACCATCTGCCGGATCAAGGGGGCGCAGGACTCGCGGGTCGAATACCGCCTCGTCACCAACCGTGGTGACTACTGGACCCAGGTGGCCAACTTCGCCCGGCGCGGTTTCAGCGCACTCGACGGCATGGGCACCTGGTGGCCCGACGTCCCAAGCTTCGAGCGGGCCCGCCTCCGCTCCGAGTTCGACGAGTCGCTGCTCCGGCGGACCCACCCCCGCGAGCTGCGCCGTCGGCTGGAGGTCCTGACCCGCATCGACGGGCGCGAGCCGGCGACGGCCGACGGGGTTACGCACTTCGGTTTCGGCAACGGCGGAGTTGACGCCGTCAACGCCTGGTTCACCGCCGAGGGGCGCGGTCTCGTGGTGACGTTCGACCACACCAGCCCGCTGAACTTCTACGAAGACCCGCAGGCGCAGGCGGCGCTCTACGACGGCGTGCCGGCAGACCTGCTCGCGCTGATGACCGAAGCGGACACGACGCTCGAAGTCTCGCGTCCCGGCGGCGGCACCCTCGTGGCCGCGACAGGCGTCTTCACCTTCTCCGGCCCCTGCGCCATGGCGGACGGGCTGGTGTCGCATCTGCAGGAAACTCGGCTGGGCATCGAGGACACCGGAGCGGGCTGGCTTCTGGATGGCTTCCTCGCGCCGGAGGCGTTCACCCCGGCCGTGGTCGCCGAAGCCGTCGCGTGGTGGAGGGCCGAGGACATCGCGAGAGGTTTCGCCGCCGCGGGGGAACAGGAGCAGGCCGCGCCGTTCGACCGGGAGACGGTGGATCGCTTCTGCAAGATCTGGGCCGACTCCGGGTACAACGATCGCTGGGACGTGCACTACGTCCTGTTCGACAGCTACTCCGTCGAGGACGCGGGCGAGGATCGGGACGAGCTCCTGGGGTTGGTCCGGACGCTCGGGCTCGAGCGGGTGGACACTCCGCCGGGAGCCGCCGACGGTGAGGTGTGGGTCCGCACGGATCCGCGGATCGACGCCGAACTCGGGCGCTGGTCATGACCGCCGAGCTCGTCACGTCGCTGGTCGACGCCATGGGGCCGGTGGACGGCTGGGAATCGCTGGCGATGATCCTGGAGTTCGGCGAAGGGTTTCGCAGCGCGCACGGGTACGCGTACTCGCCCGAAGGTGTCACGCCCGTGGCCTGCAAGTGGTCGAGCATCGAAGCCGCGGTGGACACGTACCTGGGCGGCCACTACCGGCCCGGTGAGAGGCTGCCGGTGAAGATCCTCGTGCAGTACGACCGGACGGCCGGGAAGCACGAGGTCACCTTCGAGGACACCGACGAGGAACGCTGGGCCGTGAAGCCGAAGAACTTCCGGCGGATGCGCGAACAGCTGCGCCCGAAGTTCGACTGAGGAGAAGCACGATGGCACGGAAGCGGAAGACCCTTCCCAAGGACTTCGAGGAGATGCTGACCTCGGCCTCGGTGGAGGAACTCAAAGCCGTCTTCGGCAAGTGCGAGCTCGACGCGCGGGGCGGCTATTCCAAGGGCACCGCCATCGGCTTCCCGGCGTGCCCGGACGAGCTCATCGTCTGGCTGACCGGGCAGGGGCTCGCCGTCGACACCCCGGACAGCTACGGCAGGACACCGCTTCACGCGCGGGCTTCCCGCGGTGCTCCGAAGCAGATTCCCTTGCTGCTCTCGCTCGGCGCGGACGTCGATGCGGCCGACACCTACGGGCAAACACCGCTTGGGGCCGCCGTGGGCAGGCTGAGGGTCGAGGCGGCGCGAGTGCTGATCGAGCACGGGGCCTCGACCGAGGTGCTCGACAGGCGCGGCAACACCTTGCTGATGTGCTGCCTGATCAGTACGGAGAACGCCTATCTCCGGGAGTCCGCCGAGATCGCGAAGCTGCTGCTCGAACGCGGGGCGAGCATCACGCCCGAGATGCGCCGGAAGGTCGAGCGGATCGGCAGTGGGTTCGAGTTCCACCGCGAGACCTTCAACCGCGACCTCCTCGAAGAGACCGACGCCGCGCTCAGCGAGCTGTACCGGATCTTCGAGGTCGAGCCCGTAGCGCGGCGGTCGAAGCACGACGGGGTTTCGCCGATCGTCGTTCCCGACGGAACCTGGCAGGAGCGGTACAAGGCGCTTTGGGAGTTCCTCGTGCCGTCGAGAGGTGCGGGCGAGACAGTGCAGTGCGAGGTCGTCCGCGTCACCGGCCGGATCTCCGACGAGATGTTCCGGAACGGCGGGGCGAACTGGGACCGCGATTATCGTGCGATGGCCGACGCGTTCCCGGGTTTCCTGGCGCAGGGCGAGCCTCTCGGCGAGGAAGAACTCGTCGAGGCCAAGGAGATCGCCAAGCAGGTCAGGTCGGGCCGCGGCGGGGACGAACAGCTCGATCGCTTGAGCGAACTCGCCGTCGCCTGGGTCGTGAGGAATCCGGCCCCGATCGCCTTGGAAGCGGTGGACTACTCACGCTGAGGACCGCCGGGTGTCCTCGATGAGCATCGAGGACACCCGGCGAGGCTCACTTCCGCAGCAGGTTGTACGCCGCCGCACCGATCAGCTCCAGCGAAACCTGAAGCCGCTCGAGGGAGACGTTGTCCTTGATGGTGTCTTCCGGCGTGTGGTACGTCGGCTCCAGCAGCGCCGGACCGGTTTCGCCGCGCCAGCTGAAGTTGCCCGACGCGATCCCGCGCTCGAAGAACGGCACGTGGTCGCTCGAACCGCGCGCCACCGGGCCCTTGACCTGAGGGTCGTAGCCGAGCCGCTTGGCGGCGGCGTTGACGGCCGCGGTCGTGGCGTTGTCGGCGCCGTCGACCGAAAGCAGCCAGTAGGTCACCGCCGGGTCCCAGCTGGTGGCGACCATGTCGTTCTGGAAGCAGCCCGCGATCCGCTTCGCTTCCGGGTCGGACAGGTTCTTGACATAGTGCCGCGAACCGATCAGCCCGTACTCCTCCGAGCCCCACAGCGCGAACCGCAGCGTCTTGTTCGTCGGCAGGTGGCGCAGGACGCGCGCCAGTTCCAGGCACAGCACGGTGCCGCTGCCGTCGTCGTTGGCGCCGGGGGAGCCGGGGACGCTGTCGTAGTGCGCGGTCACCATGACCACGCCGTCGTCCTTGCCGGGGAACGTGGCGGGCCGTTCGGCGATGACGTTGTACGACGTCAGGTTCTTGTGGTGGGTGGCCGTCGCCTTCACCGTGACCGAGCCCTTGGCAAGCCGTTCGCGCAGGCGCTCCACCTGCACCTGGGCCAGGCCGAGCACCGGGATCGTGACCGGGGCGGCCAGCGTCGGGGAGAACGCCGACAGCTTGCGGGCCGGGTCGGCGCCGATCCGGCCGAGCAGCACGGCGTCCGCTCCGCGCTGCGCGGCCGTCAGGTACGCGTCGGCCTTGTTGGTCACGGCGGCGATCAGCACGATCTTGCCGGTCAGGTCGTCGGGCAGCGTGCTGCCGTCACCGGCGTCGACGACGACGGCCTCGCGCGTGACGTCCTGCAAGCCCTGCGGCGACGAGCCGGTCTGCCAGCTGTCGCGCCCGATCGACAGGGTGCCGAGGAACTTGTCGGCGATCGGGAACGGCTGCAGCGTGACCTGGTAGCGGAGGTCCCGAAGCACCTTCGCGATGTAGTCCCTCGCTCGCAGTTCGCCTTCGGTGCCGGCGATCCGGGGACCGATCTTGTCGCTGAGCACCCGCAGGTGCTCCAGCGCCCGCCGCGACCGCACCCGCGCGACCACGGGGTAGTCGCCGAATTCCAGCGACGGCGGGAACTGCGCGCCCGGACGTTGCTGCGTCGCCGCGGCGGCGGTGCCGGGGTTCAGCCCGATCGTCGCCGCGCCCGCCAGTGCCACCGCGCCCGCGAGCACCTCACGTCTGCGCAGACCTGCCATGGAACACCCCTCACTTCTCGAAGAAACTCGTTCGAGTAGCTAAGAGTCACGAGGCCCGGAGAGCAACCTCCGATCGTCCCCTTTTTCCTTTCCGTGACGTTTCCTCAGCCCTGGGCGCCGAAGGCCTTCAGGAAGGTGTCGACGGCGGCCTCGGCGATGGCGCGAAGTTCGGCGTCGGGAGTGCGGCGGGTGCCGAGCCTCGCCCGCTTGTCGGCCGGACCGGACAGCAGCGCGAAGAACTGATCCGCGGCCAAGAGCGGGTCCGCGGTCCGAAGGTGCCCGGAGACGGTCAGGCGGGCGAGCCGGTCGGCCAGTGCTTCGGCCACGCGGTCCGCCGCGCGCGTGTGGATGACGTCGAGCAGGTCGGGGAACTGGCCCGTCTCGGCCGCGAGCAGCCGTCGCAGCGCCCATGAGCGGTCGGCGCAGTAGCACTCGAGCAGTTTCGAGCCGACGGTTTCCAGCGTGGCCCGGAGATCCTCGCCCGCGCCGGTGAGCCGCTCGACCACGGCGAGGTTCTCGGCAAGCGCCCGATCCGCCGACGCGGAGACCGTCTCGCGAAACAGGCTCTCCTTGTCGCCGTAATGGCTGTACACGGTGGCTTTGGCGACGCCCGCTTCGGCCGCGATCACGTCCACGCCCGCCTGCGCGTATCCCTCTCGCGCGAAAACGGTGAAAGCCGCGTCGAGGATCGCTTGCCGCTTGTCGATCCGGCCTCGGGCCGTACCAGTTCCGCTCATGTCCTCAGCGTACCGGGACGGCCGGATAACCAGACTCGCCAGTCTGGCCAAGCAGACCTGCTAGTCTCGGACTCGCCGGTCTGGAAAACCAGACTGATGAGTCTGATTCGAGAGGAAGAGCATGACAATCACCCGGGACGATCGGCTGGGCTCCGCGCTGCGGCTGCTGATCGGCGTGATCCTGCTCGGCGGGGCGCTGGGCATCCTGAACAGCACGATGGTCGCCGTCGGGATCCGCGACCTCGCCGAGGACTTCGAAGCCTCGCTGGGCACCGTGGGCTGGGTTTCGACCGGGTTCCTGCTCGCGGTCACCGTCACCATCCCGGTGACCGGCTGGGCGGGTGAGGCCTTCGGCGGCAGGCGGATGTGGCTCGCCGGGCTCGGCGTCTTCCTCGCCGGTTCGCTCGGGTGCGGGCTGGCGTGGGACGTCGAAAGCCTGATCGCCTTCCGCGTGCTGCAGGGGATCGGCGCGGGCATCCTCGATCCGCTCGTGCTCACTCTCCTCGCCCGCGCCGCCGGGCCGCGGCGCGCGGGCCGCGTGATGGGGCTGATGGCCGCCGTGCTCTCGCTCGGTCCCGTGCTTGGTCCGGTACTCGGTGGCGTGATACTGCAGGGTCTCGGCTGGCGGTGGATGTTCCTGCTCTGCGTGCCGCTCGGCGCGCTGGCGGTGCTGCTCGCGGTGCGCGTCATGCCCGCGGATCCTCCTGCCGAGCGGCGGGCACGGCTCGACATCCTCGGTGTCGCCCTGCTCGGGCCGGGTTTCGCGGGCCTGCTCCTGGTGCTGTCCCAGGCCGCGAACGGAGCGGACCTTCACTCCTCGCCGGTGCTCGTCCCGCTGGTGGCCGGCGTTCTCTTGCTGGCCGGCTACCTGGTTCACGCACTGCGCGGTGAGGCGCCCCTGGTCGACGTCCGGCTGTTCGCCCGTCGCGGGTTCGCCGCGAGTGTGACCGTCATGGCGCTGACCGGGCTGGCGATGTTCGCGAGCCTGATCGTGCTCCCGCTGTACTTCCAGCAGGCCGGGGGCCACGGGGCGCTCGCGGCCGGGCTGCTCGTCGCGCCGCTGGGCGTCGGGGCCGCGGTCGCCGCCCCGCTGGCGGGACGAGTCAGTGACCGGGTGGGTTCACGCAACCTGGCGCTGGCGGGCGGTCTCGTAGCCGCCCTGAGCGCGGTCCTCTTCACCACGTTCGACGCGGGGACCGGTGACGCGGCGGTCGTGCTCGCCGGGCTGGCCCTCGGCACCGGACTCGGTTTCGTCGGCCCGCCCGCGATGGGGGCGGTGTATCGCACGCTGCCGGGACCTCTGGTGCCACAGGGAAGTTCGGTGCTCTACATGCTCAACCAGCTCGGTGGTTCGATCGGTGTCGCCGTGGTCGCGTTGATCCTCGCCACCACGACCGGCCCGGTCGCGGGTCTGCACGCCGTGTACTGGTTCGTCGCGGGCACCATGGTCGTCCTGCTCGCCGCCGCCGCGCGCCTGCCGGGCAGGGGTGACCGGTGAAGACGATCGTGATCTCCGGCGGTACCGACGGGATGGGCAAGGCCCTCGCGATGGAGTACCTCGGCCGGGGCGACACCGTCGTCGTGCTCGGCCGGGACGCGGCGAAAGGCGCGGTGTTCGGCGAAGCGGGCCGCGCGACGTTCATCCAGGCGGATCTCGGCCTCATCGCACGCAACCGTGAGGTCGTCGAACGGATCACCACGACGTTCCCGGTCGTGGACGCGCTGGTGCTGTGCGCCCGCCACTTCCGTTCGACCAGGGCCGAGACGGCCGAAGGCATCGAAAGCACCTTCGCGCTGGAGTACCTCAGTCGTTATCTGCTCAGCCACGGACTCGCCGCCGCCTTGAGCCGGGCCGAACGGCCCGTCGTCGTCAACGTGTCCGGTCCGGGGGTGACCAAGCCCGAGATCCGCTGGCACGACCTTTCGCTGACGCGGGGCTATGACGGTGTCGCCGCGCAAATGCAGGCGGGACGGGCCAACGACCTGCTCGGCGTCGCGTTCGCCGCCGAACACGCCGCGAGCGGGATCTCGACCGTGCTGCTCAACCCCGGCGGTGTCTCGACGAGCTTCTCCGGGGAGTACGACACGGCGACCGCTGCCCACGTCCAAGCGTTGAAGAGATACGGGAAACCCGTCGAGGAAGGCATCGTGCCGATCATCGCGCGGATCGACGACCCACCCCCGGAGCCGCTCAGCGCGTTCGTGGAAGGGCGGCGGATCGCGGCGACCGGCCCAGGATTCGAACCCGCGGCGGCGAATCGGCTGGCCGAGGTCACTCGCGGGTTGCTGGCCGACGAACGACGGCGGAGGGGGACGCACGGGTAACTTCGAACGGGTGAAGCCGTTGAGTCCCGACATGTTCGCGCCCGGTTGCCCGTCGAACCTGACCCCGTTCCGGATCGGCGACAAGTGGGCGGGCCTGGTCGTGCAGTGCCTGGAAGAAGGGCCGCGCCGGTTCTCCGAACTGCGGGTGCCGTTGCGGGGAGTCACGCCGAAGGTCCTCACGGAGACCTTGAGGGCTCTGGAGCGCGACGGCATGATCACGCGGACGGCGTACGACGAGACACCGCCGCGGGTGGAGTACGAGCTCACCTCGCTCGGCCGGACGTTGTTCGAGCCGATGGAGGCATGCCGTGAGTGGGCGGCGAAGCACCTTCCGGAGCTGGTCGCCGCCCGCGAGGCCTACTCGGGCTGAAGGACTAGCCCAGCAGGCCGAGCACGACGATCGTCAGCAGCGTGATGGCGGCGGAGAAGGTGGTCACCCAGGCGCGCTGGGCGGCGGTGATGGAGACGTTGTTCACGGCGGTTCCCCGGGGGCGAGAAGCGACAGGTCCGCCGGGAACAGCGCGTTGATCAGGCTCCGCGTTACCTGCCGGACGCCGGTGTGATCAACGTCACTGATCGTGCTGGTGATGCCGATCGCGCGCCGTGTACCAGAGCACTCCGGCGGCGGCCGCCACCATCGCGCCGAACGCCGAGAACCCCACCACGATCGCTTGCGTCATCACTCGTCCTTTCTCGTTGTGTCCCTATCGGGGTGACGTCCGAGAAGCGGAGTTGTGGCGCGGTCGTAGCGGACGTCACATGCCGTCGAGTACCCCGTCGATCTGCGATGCAAGGGAGAAGTCCTTCTCCGTCAGCCCGCCGGCGGAGTGCGTGCTGAGCCGGAACGTCACCGTCCGCCAGCGGATGTCGATGTCGGGATGGTGGTCGGCCGCCTCCGCCAGTTCGGCCACCTTGTCCACCGCCTCGATGGCCTTCGGGAAACTCGGCAGCTTCGCCGTCCGCTCGATCGTCACGCCGTCACGGGTCCACCCGGAGAGCTTGGTCACGGCTTCGTCGGCCTGCCGGTCGTTCAAGATTTCCGCCATGACTCCATGGTGGTACGCCGTCGGCTACGCTGCACGTTTGCCACGGGTCCCCCCTTGAAGAACGCAGGAGGCTAGATGAAACGCGCCCTCCGCACGGTCGTTGCGGCTGGCACGGTGGCCGCCCTCGTCGCGGGCTGCTCGCTCTCCGGGAACACGGGGAACGACCCGCAGGCGCCGGCGACGGTCACGCTCGTGACACACGACTCGTGGCTCGCCCCGCAGGAGGTCCTCGACGCGTTCGAGCGGCAGTCCGGGATCAAGATCTCCGTGCTCAAGCAGGGGGACGCGGGCGCGCTGACCAACAAACTGGTGCTGACGAAGGCGAACCCGATCGGGGACGTCGCGTACGGCATCGACTCGACGTTCGCCTCGCGCGCGCTCACCGAGGGCGTTTTCGAGCAGTACACCAGCCCGGAGGCCGATCGCGGCCCGCAGCGCTACTCCGTCGACCCCGAGCACCGGCTCTCCGCGGTCGACCTCGGCGACGTCTGCGTCAACATCGACACCCGGTACTTCGCGGACAAGGGGCTCCCGGAGCCGAAGTCGTTCGCGGACCTGGCCGACGCCAAGTACAAGGACCTGATGGTCGCCGAGAGCGCCGCGACGTCCTCGCCCGGCCTGGCGTTCCTGCTCGGCACCGTCGCCCAGTTCGGCGAGCAGGGCTGGCAGGGGTACTGGACCCAGCTGAAGGCCAACGGTCTCAAGGTGGTCAGCGGCTGGGAAGAGGCCTACCAAAAGGAATTCTCCGGTTCCTCGGGCAAGGGCCCGCGCCCGATCGTCGTCTCCTACGCCTCTTCGCCCGCCGCCGAGATCGGCGACGACGGCAAGCCGCGCACGAAGGCGCTGCTGGACACCTGTTACCGCCAGGTCGAGTACGCGGGGGTGCTGAAGGGCGGCAAGCAGGTCGAGAAGGCCCGCAAGGTCGTGGACTTCCTGCTGTCCCAGCAGTTCCAGGTGACGGTGGCGAGCAACATGTACGTGTACCCGGCCCGTCAGGGCGTCGAGCTCCCGCAGGGCTGGGCGCAGGCCGCGCCGCAGCCGCAGCAGCCGAAGACGCTCGAACCGGCCAAGATCCAGGCCGGGCGCGAGCAGTGGATCGCGCAGTGGCGCACGCTACTCGAAGGCTGAGCACCACCAGGCCGACTTTCCGCGGAGCCGGGCTGGCGGCGCTCGCCGTGCTGCCGCTCGGTTTCCTCGTGGTGTTCTTCGCCTGGCCGGTCGCGGCGATCGTCGCGCGCGGCTTCGGCTCCGGCGGGGTCGGCACGGCCATCGGCGACCCGCTGACCTGGGAACTCGCCGGATTCACCGTCGCCAGTGCCGGGGTCTCGACGATCGTGGCGGTGCTGGCGGGCCTGCCGGTGGCGTTCCTGCTCGCGCGGGTGCGGCTGCCCGGCGTCTCGCTGGTCCGGACGCTCGTGCTGGTGCCGTTCGTGCTGCCGACGGTCGTGGTCGGCCTGGCGTTCCGCGCGCTCTGGCCCGACGGCGGGCTGCTACCGCTGGTGCTGGCGAACGCCTTCTTCAACGTGGCCGTCGTCGCGCGCACGGTCTCCGGGCTGTGGAGCCATCTCGATCCGCGCACCGTGGACGCGGCGCGGGCACTCGGCGCGTCGCCGTGGCGTGCCTTCCGCTCGGTGACGCTGCCCGCGCTCGCCCCGGCCGTCGCGTCCTCGGCCGCGGTGGTGTTCCTGTTCTGCGCCACCAGTTTCGGGGTCGTGCTCATCCTCGGCGGGGCGAAGTACCGCACCCTGGAGACCGAGATCTACCTGCGCACGGTCGAACTGCTCGACCTCTCCGGCGCGGCCGCGTTGTCGCTGGTGCAGTTCGCCGCCGTCGTCGCCGCGCTGGTCGTCGGCGCGCTGGCCAGGCGGCGCCGGGAGAACGCGGTCCGCCTCCGATCGCGGAGCGAGACGGCGCGGCGGCCGAGGGGTGGCGAGTGGTGGGCGGTGTCCGCCGGGCTCGCGGTGGTCGCGCTCCTGATGACGCCGATCGTGGCGTTGCTGGTCGAGTCCGTGTCCACTGGGTCTGATTCGGACGGTTTCAGCCTTGCCGGGTACGCGGCACTCGCCGGGCAGGGGACCAGCGGCGCGCTCCAGGTCTCGGGCTGGGACGCGGCGTCGATGTCGCTGCGGACGGCGTTCGACGCGACGACGCTCGCGATGATCGTCGGCGTACTGGCCTCGGTCGTGCTGGTGGCGTTGCGCCGCACCCCGGGCAGGCTGGCCAGGGGCATGGGCGAGACGATGGACGCCGCGCTCATGCTGCCGCTGGGCGTGTCCGCGGTGACCGTCGGTTTCGGCTATCTCGTCACGCTCGACGCGCTGCCGGGCGACCTGCGGACGTCGCCGCTGCTGGTGCCGCTCGCGCAGGCGCTGGTGATCATCCCGCTGATCGTGCGGATGGTGCTGCCGGTGCTGCGGTCGGTCGATATCCGGCTGAGGCAGGCAGCGTCGACCCTCGGCGCGAGCCCCGGCCGGGTGTGGCGCGAGATCGATCTCCCGCTGACGGCGCGTTCTCTGGTCGCGGCGGCCGGTTTCGGGTACGTGGTCGCGCTCGGCGAATTCGGCGCGACGAGCTTCCTGGCCAGGCCGGACGCGCCGACGTTGCCGGTCGCCGTGGCGACGCTGATCTCGCGGCCGGGGGAGCTGAACAATCAGATGGCCTACGCGGCCTGTGCGCTGCTCATGATCGTGACCGTGGTGGCGGTGGTGCTGATCGACCGGTTCGGCGCGGTCCGCGGGCAGAATTCGGTAGGGGAGTTCTAGTGTCGCTGTCGGTACGGGACTTGACCGTCCACTATGGATCCTTCGCGGCCGTGAAGGACGCCAGGCTGGACATCGCCGACGGCGAGGTGCTGGCCCTGCTGGGCCCGTCCGGTTCGGGGAAGTCGACGCTGCTGCGGGCGATCACCGGGCTGGAGCCGCTGACGTCGGGCACCGTGCGGTGGGACGGCGAGGACCTCTCCGGTGTCCCGGTGCACCGGCGGGAGTTCGGGCTGGTGTTCCAGGACGGGCAGTTGTTCCCGCACAAGGACGTCGCCGCCAACATCGCGTTCGGGCTGCGGATGCACGACGTCCCCCGCGCCGAGCACGCCGAACGGATCCGGGCGCTGCTCGATCTCGTCGGGCTGGCCGGTTACGAGCGGCGGAGGGTGACCGAGCTGTCCGGCGGGCAGGCGCAGCGGGTGGCGCTGGCCCGCGCGCTGGCACCGGAACCGCGGTTGCTGCTGCTGGACGAGCCACTGTCCGGTTTGGACGCCGGGCTGCGGGAACAGCTGGCGATCGACCTCGCGGCCCTGCTGCGGCGCAGCAAGATCACCGCGCTGCTCGTCACGCACGATCAGGAGGAGGCGTTCACACTCGCCGACCGGGTCGCCGTGCTCGACGATGGGGAGATCCGGCAGGAGGGCGCGGTGCGCCGCGTCTGGCGGCAGCCGGTGGACGAGGACGTCGCACGGTTCCTCGGCGTGACCACCTTCGTCGACGGCGAGGCGTCGGGCGGGACGGTGCGGACCGTGCTCGGCGACGTCACGCTGCCCGACGTCGAGGACGGCGCGGTGCGGCTGGGGCTGAGGCCGCACGGCCTGCGGGTCGCCTCGGAGGGTGTCGAGGGCGAGGTCGTCGCCGTGGTTCACCGGCGGGAGCACGTGCGGCTCGTGGTCGCCCCCGGCGGCGATCTGTCCACTGTGGACGCCGTCGCGCCGGTCACGGCCGATCTGCGCCCCGGCGACACCGTGCGGCTCGCGCTGGACCCGGACGGCGTCGCCCAACTACGCGTTTAGTCCTCTGAACGCGGAGATCAGACGGCGACGAACCGGATCAGCAGGACCAGGCCGAGGGTCAGGGCGGCGCAGGCGATCGCGAGCCACGCGTATCCCTCCATCGGCGAGTCGTAGAGAGTGTGCGCGGTGCCGTACCTGTTCAGCCTGCGGCCGATCACCCTGATCAGGATCGCGCTGAGCACGAAACCCGCCACCCAGGCGATGTCGGTGATCACCTGCCGCCCGTCGAAGACCTCCTGGAACACGGCGCCGACGATGAGCCCGAGCAGGAGCAGCGGCCCCACCAGACAGCCCGCGCCGGTCCATCGGACGGCCCCCACCTCGAACATGGCCACGACTTTACCGCTCCTCGACGCCGTGAAGGCCTCCTTCACTAGGTAAGGAGGCCTTCACGGACTTGCGAGGTCAGCCGTCCCGGGTGGTCAGGCGCGCGTAGGCGATCGAGAGCCCGATGGCGATGTAGCAAGCGGCGCGCAGCGCGCCCTCGCCGAGCATCGCGGTGTCCACCGGGTCCATCAGCACCGAAGCGGGCGCCTGCGTCCAGTTCTCGTTGAGCAGGAAAGGGTGCAGCCACGAGACCGCGTCCAGGAAACCGAGGATGGTGAACACGATCGTCCCGGCCAGCACCGAGGCGACGACCAGCATCGGATGTTCGGTGAACGCCGAGATCGCCAGCGCGACCGCGCCGACCGCCCACAACTGCAGGACCACCCACGCGGCCACGAGCAGGACACGGCCCAGCGCGTCCCAGGCGCTCAGCGTCGAGCCGGTGAGGGTGAACATCGAGTCGGTGCCGCTGATGACCAGGCCGGTGACGAAACCGGTGAACGTCATGGCCAGTACGGCGATCGTCGAAACCGTCGCGACGCCGAACGCCTTGATCGCGAGCAGCCTGCCCCGGCCGACCGGCGCGATCAGCCAGCCGCGCAGCGTCCCGTGGGCCGCCTCGCCGGCGATCGCGTCCGCCCCGGCCATCGCCGAAGCGAGGGGGAGCAGCAGTCCCAGCGTCATGGTCAGGGCCGCGACCGGAAGAATGAAGCCATTGTTGACAGCGGAGGCGAGCAAGGCGCCGTCGCCACCCCCACCGCCGCCGTTCGTCTCCGTCGGGTCGACGAGCGTCAGCGCGACGCCGATGATCACCGGGATCAACGCGAGCAGACCCAGTACGGCGAGCGTGCGCGGCCGCCGGAAGATCCAGCGCAGTTCGGCCCGGTACAACCGGAGCAGCCCGACACTGTCCTGCCCGGTCCGTGCCGCGGGTGCCGCGGCCAGAGCGTGGGTCACGACTCCCCCTCACCGTCTACAGTGGACTCCGGCTGGGTCAGCCGGGCGAACAGGTCTTCGAGCCCGGTCCGCGCCCGCGCTGCCTCGTGCACGGCCACCCCGGCCGTCACCAGCTGACGGAGCACCTCGGGGGCTTCGGCGGCGGTCAGGTCGACGCGGACGCCGTCCGGCGTGAGCCTGCTGCCGATCCTGTTCTCCCGCAACGTCTCCACCGCGAGTTCGGCGTCCGGCGTCCGCACCAGCAGCGCCGCGTTCCCCGACTCCAGCAGTTCCGAGAGCTCGCCCTGGGCGATCACGTTCCCGGACTGGAGCACCGCGACGTGCGTGCAGGTCGCCTCGACCTCGGCCAGCAGATGCGACGACACCAGCACCGTGACGCCGTCGGCGTGCAGTTCGCCGATGATCCGGCGGATCTCCCTGGTGCCCGCCGGGTCGAGGCCGTTCGTCGGCTCGTCGAGCACGACCATCCGCCTCGGCACGAGCAGCGCGCTCGCCAGGCCCATCCGCTGCTTCATCCCCAGCGAATAACCCTTGTAGCGCCGGGTGGCGGCGCCGGTCAGGCCGACCCGTTCAAGGGCCGCGTCGACCGCGCCGGGGATCCCCGCCGAGGCCAGCCGCGGTTCGGCGGCGGCCACACGCAGCAGGTTTTCCCGCCCGGAGAGAAAAGGGTGGAAACCCGGCCCTTCGACGAGCGCGCCGACGTCGGGCAACGCGTGCGCCGCCTCGTCGGGCATCCGTTTGCCGAAGAGTTCGACCTCGCCCTCGGTGGGCCGCACGAGACCGAGCAGCATCCGGATGGTCGTCGTCTTGCCCGAACCGTTGGGGCCGAGCATCCCCAGCACGGCGCCTTCGGGAACGTCGAGATCGACGTGGTCCACGGCCACCGTGCGGCCGTAGACCTTGCGCAGGCCCCTGGTGCGGGCCGCCATGGGTACCGCCGGAGCGGACGCCTCCTGGGAAGCGTCCGCCCCGGCTTCGAACGTGGTGGTCACTTCGCGGCCAAAGCCTCGAAGAGGACCTGCTCCGGCACCGCGCCGGCGGCGTAGCGGCCGTCGTCGGTCAGCACGCCGGTGCCGACCTTGGTGGTCACCAGCCAGCCGCTGCCCCAGGCACCGCTGACCGGCTTGGCGAACCGCGTGAGCAGCGCCTTCGGGTCGACCTGACGGCCCTGCTCGTCCTTGGCCTCGCCTGCCTTCGCCAGCGCGTCGGCCGGGATCTTGCCGGTGATCGCGGTGTCCCAGCCGTCGCCGACGACCTTGATCTCGGACTTCGCCCGCTCGGCCAGCTCACGGTCCTTCGGCTCGATCTCGGGGGCCTTCTCGGTCACCTTCGCGCCCTTGGGCGGGGTGAATTCGAAGTTCGACGCGGGCTGGGCCGCGAAGTTGATCTCGCTGAACGAGGCCTCGAACGCCGGGGCGGAGGTGCCGTTGGCCAGCACCGTGACCCGCAGCGGCATCCGGGTCTGGTCGTCGATCGCGACGCGGATCTCACGCAGGAGCGTCCGCTCGGTCGGCTTCGGGGTCAGCACCAGTTCGTACGCCGCCCGGTTCGCCACCGAGGCCGTCCCGTCGACGGCGATCGTGCTGCTTTCGCGCACCTTGCCGAGCAGTTCGGAGGCGACCGTGGCCGGGTCGACGGCCTCGCCCTTGTTCTGGTGCTCCTTGGCCAGCTCGGCCGGGACGGTGATCTTGGTGGCCGAGTTGTCCTTGGAGTTGTACTCCCAGACGGTCTGGCCGTTCCGGACGATGGTCTGCTGGCTGGAGCCCTCGGTGAGCGAGATCTTGCTCTTGCCCGCGCCGTCGGTCGACACCTGCGCCGAGTCGACGTCGAGCGCCGAGACACCGGGCAGGGCGCCGCCGACCTGCGGCAGGCCGAGGTCGTTGCTGACCTTGACCTTCCCGTCGAACGCCGACGGCTTCGCGTTGAGCGTCGACTGCACCAGCTCTTCGGCGCTGATCTGCGGCAAGACGGGCGCGTCGCCCGCGGTGGCCGGCATCGCGACGACGACGAGCCCGCCGACGCCGAGAGCCGTCCCCACCACCGCCGCGGTGATGGCCTTCCTCTTCGGATCCATGCTGTCTCTCCCTGTTTCCCCGAACCCCAGTGTGCTCGGGTCTTGGCGACAACGCTTCCCCGGAAACGCTGAGACACCACTCAGACTCCGCCGCCGGAGCTGAGATGGCGCTGAGAGGTCGCGCGTGAGCTGGTCGAAGCGTGAATGATGAGGGACGTGAAACCTCGAGTACTGGTGGTCGACGACGAGCCCGGCGTGCGCAAGGCGTTGCAGCGGGGGCTGCGCGCCGAGGACATGGACGTGGTCACGGCGGCCGACGGGCCCAGTGGCCTGCGGCTCGCGCAGACGGGCTCCTTCGACGTCGTCCTGCTCGACATCATGCTCCCGGGGCTTTCCGGTTACCGCGTGCTCGAACGCCTCCGCGCGCTCGGCGTCACCACACCGGTGCTGATGATCTCCGCCAAGGACGGCGAGGTCGACCAGGCGGACGGCCTCGACCTCGGCGCCGACGGCTACCTCGTCAAACCGTTCTCGTTCGTCGTCCTGGTCGCGCAGGTGCGCGCGGTATTGCGGCGCGCCTCGCCGGACGCCATCCGCGGGCCGCTGCGCATCGGCGCGCTCGAAGTCGACCGGAGCCTGCGGCAGGTCCGCTACGACGGCGTCGAAGTGGCGTTCAGCCCCCGCGAGTTCGCGCTGCTGGAGGTGCTGGCCGGCCGGGCGGGAACGGTCGTCACCAAGGACGAGCTGCTGCGCGCCGTCTGGGGTGACGAACAGGCCGCGACCCGGAACGTCGTCGAGGTCTACGTCGGTTACGTGCGCCGCAAACTCGACGCGGTCGGTGCGGGCGCGCTGGTCCGCACCGTGCGCGGGCACGGTTATCTGGCGTCGGACCCGCAGCTCGACGAAGTGATCGCCCCGGCGGGACAGGGGTGATCGGCTCGCCGTCTTGGTGGCGCCGCCGATCGCTGGAGGTCCGGATCACCCTGCTCACGGCCACGGTCACGCTCGGCTTCCTGCTCGGGCTGGCGGCGGTCGCGGGGGACAACCTCCAGCCGCTGCTGATCGGCTCGGTCGACGACGAGCTGAGCGCCCAGCTGGAAACCGCGAAGGCCGACGTCGCCGCGGGGCGGACGCCGTCGGGATCGGCGGTCACCGTCCGCGTCCTCGACACCGGCGGCGGCCCGGTGGACGGCCTCCCGCCCGCGAATCTCGGCCCGTCCGAAGTCCGCGCGCTGAAGGCGGGCGAGCCGGTCACGACCGGCGGCGAGCACAGCTGGCGCTGGGCGGGCACCGTGGTCACCGCCCCCGACGGACAGCAACGACTCGTCGTCGCGGGCGCGGGCCTGGTCGGCTTCGCGACCGCCGTGCACTCCGGTGGGCTGTGGCTGTTCGTGGTCGCGTCCGTCGGCGCGGTGGGCGCCGGGATCGCGACGTGGCTGCTGGTGCGGTTTGCCCTGCGGCCGGTCGCGCGGATGCGCGGATCGGTACGGGCGCTCCCGCAGGGCGCGCGGCTGCCGCTCCCGGATTCGCACGACGAGCTCCGCGCGCTGGCCGAAGAGTTCAACGCGTTGCTGGCCAGGCAGGAGGAAGGCGCCGAACGGCTTCGCCGGTTCACCGGGGACGCCGCGCACGAGCTCCGGTCTCCGGTCGCGTCGATCCGCGTGCAGGCCGAGGTCGCGGTCGCCAATCCCGATCCCGACCTCTCGCAGGAGACCCTTTCGGACATCCTGGAGGAGGCGGAGCGGCTCTCCGCGCTGCTCGACGGGCTGCTGGCGCTGGCGAGGTCGGACGCGGGGGAGGTGCCGCCCGCGGAACCCGTCGAGCTCGTGAGCGAGGTGCGGGCCGCGGTCGCGCGGATGCCCGCCGGTGCGCCGGAGATCCGGGTGAGCGGCACGGTCGGGGCGGCGTGGGCGCTGGCCACGCACGCCGAGGTCGAGCTGGTGCTGAGCAACCTGCTGCGCAACGCCTGCCGGTACGCGCGGGGCCAGATCGTGGTGTCGGTGCTCGCGGCGCGGTCCACCGTGCGGGTGGTGGTCGACGACGACGGGCCGGGGATCGCGCCCGAGCACCGGGAGCGGGTGTTCGACCGGTTCTACCGGGTGTCCGATTCGCGGGCGAGATCCTCCGGCGGCACCGGGCTGGGGCTGGCGATGGTCGCGGAGGCCGTCCGGCGCCGCGGGGGCCGGGTCCGTGTCGGCGAGTCACCCGATGGCGGGGCGCGATTCCAGGTCGTGTGGCAGGCGGCGCGGCCTCAGTAGGTGCTGCTGTTCGCCCGGCCCTCGGCAGTGTCGTCCGTCTGATCACGCGTGTCGTCCGTCTGATCACGCGAAACCGCCGTCCGCGAGCGGCGCGCGCGGTCGTAGGGTGAGCGCGTGGTGATCGTGGGCGCCGCCATCGTGCGGAACGGACAGCTGCTGGCGCAGCAGCGGGCTTGGCCCGCCGACCACGCCGGGCAATGGGAACTGCCGGGCGGACGGGTCGAGGACGGCGAAAGCGACGAAGCCGCCTTGGCGCGGGAGTGCCTGGAGGAGCTGGACGTCGCCGTGACGGTCGCGGGCCGGGTCGGCGAAGACGTGCCGTTGCCGAAGGGCAAGGTGC
The DNA here is from genome assembly GCF_014873915.1 of Amycolatopsis roodepoortensis. Taxonomy (GTDB): domain Bacteria; phylum Actinomycetota; class Actinomycetes; order Mycobacteriales; family Pseudonocardiaceae; genus Amycolatopsis; species Amycolatopsis roodepoortensis. Next base: position 963,757 of record NZ_JADBEJ010000004.1, on the reverse strand, counting down.
TGCGGATCTACGCCGCGACGCTGGTCAGCGCGGGGGACGAGCCGCGAGCCGTGGAGCACGAGGACGTCCGGTGGATCGCCCCGCACGAACTCGACGACCTCGACTGGCTGCCCGCCGACCGGATCCTCCTACCGGCCCTGCACACCCTGATCGCAAGTCCGTGAAGGCCTCCTTCCCTACCCTCGAAGTAGGGAAGGAGGCCTTCACGGACCTCTTCAGCCGGCGCCGATGAGCCGCAGCGCGGACTGCAACCGGTGCTCACCCCGTTCCGCCGCCCGGACGGCGCCCGCCTTGCGCACCCGCTCCAGCTCGCCGGGATCGCTCAGCAGCGCCAAAGCGCCTTCCCGGACCGGCCGCAGCTCCTCGATCAGCGCCTCGGCGACGGCCTCCTTGACCTGGCCGTAGGAGTCGAACCGGTCCGCGAGGACTTCGGGCTTCTCCCCGGTGCACGCCGCGAGGATGTCCAGCAGGTTCGCCATCCCCGGCCTGCTCTCCGGCGCGTAGGCCGGTTTCGACCCGCCGTCGGTCTTCGCGCGCTTGACCTTCCGGCGGACCTGGTCGGGCTCGTCGAGGACGAAGACCACTCCGGCCTCTTCCTTCGTCGACTTCGACATCTTCCGCGTCGGCTCGGCGAGGTCCATGACCCGCGCGCCGGCGGGCGGAAGCACCGCCTTCGGCATGGTGAACACGTCGCCGTAGGTGGAGTTGAACCGCTTCGCCAGCGTCCGCGCCAGCTCGACGTGCTGCCGCTGGTCCTCGCCGACCGGGACCTCGTCCGCGCCCTGCAGCAGGATGTCCGCCGCCATCAGCACCGGATAGGTCAGCAGGGACAGCCGCACCCCGGCCCGGCCCTTCGACTTCTCCTTGAACTGGATCATCCTGGCGGCCTCGCCGTAGTTGCAGGTGCACTCCAGGACCCAGTTGAGGGCGCCCAGCTCGCGGGCGATGTCCGATTGCACGAACACGCGGTCCGGCTCGATCCCGGCCGCGATCAGCACGGCCAGCTGCTCCGACGCCATCGAACGCAGCTTCGCCGGATTGTGCGAGTTCGTCATGGCGTGCAGGTCGGAGACGAAGTACAGGTCGTCCGGCCCGCCCTCGTCGGCCCACCGCCGGATGGCCCCCAGGTGGTTCCCGACGTGGACGTGGCCGGACGGGGTGATCCCGGACAACCTGATCATCTGCCTTCTTCCTTCCGGATTCGGGCCGCCCCAGGGTCCGGGCACGAAAAAGGCCGCCCGGTGGGGCGGCCTGGTGGTGCGCTCGTCTGGTTCAGCGCAGGACTTCGGGGCCGCCGGAGGGCGGCCACCACTGGGCGTTCTGCGCGCGCATGCCGACGATCGTACCGCAGCCGGAAAAGCAGAGGCGGATCACTCATTCCGGGCACAGCGTGTCAACACTTCATATCAGCCGGGGCAGTACACCCGTCATATTGGCGACGCGGGTCTACCTTCATCTCATGTTTGTCGTCCTGCTGACCTACACAGCGCCCATCGAAGAAATCGACTACGTGCTCCCGGACCACGCGGACTGGCTGACCAAACAGTACGAGCACGGTAACTTCCTCGCCTCCGGCAGGCGTAACCCGCGGATCGGCGGCGTGATCATCACCAAGCCCATGGCCAGGGGAAAGCTGGACGCGATCCTCGCGACCGACCCCTTCTCGGTCAAGCACATGGCCGCCTACGAGGTGATCGAGTTCTCGCCGACCCGGACCGCGCCGGAACTGCGGGCGATCAACGAGGCGGTGGTGCATTGACGATCTTCTAAGCGGCCTTCGCGATCTTCGTCTTCGCCTTTTTCAGGGCGAGGACGGGGCATTTGCCGCACCTCGACTTCGACCGGCAGCATTTCTTCTTGACCTTGCCGGACTTCATCCATTTGCGCACGAGTTTGTGCGGGTCGTCGGGTAGTTTCTTGCCCACTCGCGCTCCTTGTCCGACTGCGTCGGCGACCTCTACACGTTAGGTGAGCCTAACCGATCCGGGGGCGTGGGGCTGCTCACATCCGGGCTACAGGTATCCTGGTTTGGTCCGCGTAAGGCCAAAGTCGGCCAGCGTGTCTCGAACGCGCGAGCGCGGGCCACCACACCCGAACTTGAAACCTTTGGAGCCTTCGCGTGCCCGCAGCCAGCGCCACCGCAGTCGATGCCGGCCGCTCGTCCGGCAAGACCCGGCCCGACCTGCGCAACGTCGCCATCGTCGCACACGTCGACCACGGCAAGACGACCCTCGTCGACGCGATGCTCCGGCAGTCCGGCGCCTTCGAGGAACGCGCCGAACTCGTCGATCGCGTGATGGACTCCGGGGAGCTCGAGCGGGAAAAGGGCATCACCATCCTCGCGAAGAACACCTCCATCCGGCGCAAGACCGACGAGGGCATGGTGACGATCAACGTCATCGACACCCCCGGGCACGCCGACTTCGGCGGCGAGGTCGAACGCGGCCTGTCCATGGTGGACGGGGTCGTGCTGCTGGTCGACGCCAGCGAGGGCCCGCTCCCGCAGACCCGGTTCGTGCTGCGCAAGACCCTCGAAGCCGGCCTGCCGGTGATCCTGGTCGTCAACAAGACCGACCGGCCCGACGCCCGGATCTCCGAGGTCGTCGAAGAGACCCACGATCTCCTGCTCGACCTGGCCGGTGACATCGAGGACGCCGACCTCGACGCGATCCTCGACCTGCCGGTCGTCTTCGCCTCCGCCCGTGCGGGCAAGGCGAGCCTCGAGCAGCCCGCCGACGGCGCGGTGCCCGAGAGCGAGAACCTCGACCCGCTGTTCGAGACCCTGATGCGCCACGTGCCGCCGCCCTTCGCCGACCGCGAAGGCCCGCTGCGCGCGCTGGTCACCAACCTCGACGCCTCCAACTTCCTCGGCCGGATCGCGCTGATCCGCATCCACTCCGGCAGCCTGCGCAAGGGCCAGACGGTGGCGTGGATGCGCGAGGACGGCACCATCCAGAACGTCCGCATCTCCGAACTGCTGGTCACCGAGGCGCTCACCCGCGTCCCGGCGACCGAGGCGAGCGCGGGCGAGCTGGTCGCCATCGCCGGTATCCCGGAGATCACCATCGGCGACACCCTCGCCGACGTCGAGAACCCGGAGGCGCTGCCCCGGATCGCCGTCGACGAGCCCGCCATCTCGATGACCATCGGTGTCAACACCTCGCCGCTGGCGGGCCGCAGCGGTGGCGACAAGGTCACCGCCCGCCTGGTGAAGGCGCGCCTGGACCAGGAGCTCATCGGTAACGTCAGCATCAAGGTGCTGCCGACCGAGCGCCCCGACACGTGGGAGGTCCAGGGTCGTGGCGAGCTGGCGCTGGCCATCCTGGTCGAGCAGATGCGCCGCGAGGGCTTCGAGCTGACCGTCGGCAAGCCGCAGGTGGTCACCAAGATGATCGACGGAAAGCTGCACGAGCCGTTCGAGCGGCTGTCGATCGACTCCCCGGAGGAGCACCTCGGCGGCATCACCCAGCTGCTGGCCGCCCGCAAGGGCCGCATGGAGCACATGGGCGGGCACGGCACCGGCCGTATCAAGCTCGACTACGTCCTCCCGGCGCGCGGCCTGATCGGCTTCCGCACCGACTTCCTCACCGAGACCCGCGGCACCGGTATCGCGAACCACGTGTTCGAGGGGTACTTCCCGTGGGCGGGCGAGATCCGCACCCGGCACTCCGGTTCGCTGGTCGCCGACCGCTCCGGCCCGATCACCGCGTACGCGATGATCCAGCTGGCCGACCGCGGCACCTTCTTCGTCGAGCCGGGCGCCGAGGTGTACGAGGGCATGGTCGTCGGCGAGAACCCGCGTGCCGAAGACCTCGACATCAACATCACCAAGGAGAAGAAGCTGACCAACATGCGTCAGTCCTCCGCCGACGTGATGGAGACGCTGGCCCGCCCGCGCAAGATGGGCCTGGAAGAGGCGCTGGAGTTCTGCTCCGTCGACGAGTGCGTCGAGGTCGCCCCCGACGTCGTCCGGATCCGCAAGGTCACGCTGGACGTCAACCAGCGCGCCAAGGAGCGCAACCGCAACAAGAACCGCGGCTGACCCGCCAAGCGAACGCCGGAGGGCGCCTGCTCACTCACCGTGAGTAGGCGTCCTCCGGCGTTTTCGCCGTCCCCAAGTGGTCACACACCGTATTCGGACGGGCGTTCTTCGTTAAAGAAAGGTCCTTTCCCGACAATTCCGATGGAAAGCCGAACTCCTTTTCGGACGGTGTTCACAACACCGGAACACCCCGGACTGAACGGCGCCGGAGCGGCCGCGCGCGCCGTCCCGGGAACGCGGATCCGGGCGGGCGCGAAACAAAAGACCCTAAATGCGTCCGGATTGGACTCGTGGTCGCGATCGTTTCGGTCGTCAATCGTGCGGTGCCGAACATTCCGGCGGCCGTTCCGGAATGTTCCGGGTCCGCGGAACCGAATGCCGGGAGCGGCTCCGAAAAGCCTCGGCCGGGCAGGAACCCCGGGGGCCTCCCGGACGTCCACCGGAGGAGGACGGCATCCGGTCGGGCGACGGCCGGGCCGATATGGGAATCTCGCTGCCGAGGCCATGGCGCGCGTGATAGCTCTATGGCGACGAGGCGAGGGACAAACCAGGAGGATCCAGGCGTGCGGTCACCGACCACAGCGGCGTCCATGCTGGCGTGCGCGGCCGTGCTCCTCGCCGCCTGCAGCAATACCCCACCCCCGCCCGTGGTCAGCTCCTCGGCCTCCCCGGTGAGCACGTCGACCACGAAGACGCCTTCGCAGGTGGTGGTGGGTGTCGACGACGTCCTCGGCGGCTACAACCCGCACAACCTCGCCGACGCCTCCCAGGTCACGTCGGCGCTTTCGCAGCTGCTGCTCCCGTCGGTGTTCCGCCCCAAGGACGACGGCAGCTTCGAGCTGGACAAGAACCTGATGAAGTCCGCCGAGGTCGTGTCGCAGCAGCCGTTCACGGTCGCGTACACGATCCGCCCGGACGCCTCCTGGTCCGACAGCGCGCCGATCGCCGCCGAGGACTTCGCCTACCTCCGCGAGGCGATGCGCGACCAGCCGGGCGTCATCGGCGCCGCCGGCTACCGGCTGATCTCGGACATCCAGTCGCGTGAAGGCGGCAAGCGGGTCGAGGTCACCTTCGCCAAGCCGTATCCGGGCTGGCAGACGCTCTTCGGCAACCTCCTGCCCGCGCATCTGCTCAAGGACGCCCCGAACGGGTGGCGGGGCGCGCTGGCGACGACGTTCCCGGCGGTCGGCGGCCCGTACTCGATCAAGGGGCTCGACACCGCGCGCGGAGAGATCACCCTGGAGCGCAACGAGCGCTATTGGGAGAAACCCTCCGCCCTCGACCGGATCGTGCTCCGTGCGGCCGATCAGGACGGCACACTGGCCGCCCTGCGCAGCGGCAACGACCAGTTCGCGATGACCAGGACCGACGGCACCGGCCTGAAACGGCTCGGGGAGCTCGGCTCCGCCGTCCAGCTGCACACGGTCGCGCGGCCGACGGTCGCGCAGATCCTCCTGCGGCCGGTGAGCTCGACGCTGTCGGATCCCAAGGTGCGCGAAGGCGTCACCGCGCTGATCGACCGCGGCAAGTTGATCACCGAGGCGACCGACGGCGGCCCGTCCGACAAGCTTCGCGCCGACGCGCAGGTCCGCGTCCCGTCGGCGCCCGGTTTCCAGCCGACGATCCCGGCTCCCGGCCCGCCGTCGGCGGCCGATCCCGTCAAGGGCGAGGAACTGCTCAAATCCGCCGGATACACCAAGGAAGCGGGCACCTGGCGGAAGAACGGGAAGAACCTTTCGCTGGTCGTGGCCTCGCCCGCCAAGCAGGAGCCGTACGCGACGATCGCCAAGGAGCTGACGGCGCAACTGGTGGCCGCGGGGATCGAGGTCAACGCGATCGCCCCGCAGCCGAGGGAGCTCTTCTCGACGATGCTGGCCATGCCGGTGCTCGACGGGATCCAGCAGACGACGCCGGAGGGCGCGGGCAACGTCGGCATCGACATCGCGGTGATCGGCCAGGTCACCGGTGGTGCGGACGTCGCTTCGGTACTGGCGTCCACCTTCGGCTGCCGTCCCGATCAGCTCGCCGACAAGACCAAGGCCGTCGTCCCGGGGAACCCGCTGGGCTTCTGCGATCCGGCCCTGCAGGCCTCGATCGACTCCGCGCTGACCGGCGCCACCCCGGTGGCCGACACGCTTTCGGCCCTGGAACCGGAATTGTGGCGTCGGAATGTTGCCATTCCGTTGTTCCAGCTGGCCGATACCCTCGCCATCGGCTCTGGTATTTCCGGAGTAACCGCAGGTCCTCCTATGGTGGGCCCTTTCGGGTCCGCGGTGAACTGGACGCGGGGTCCGAAGTAGCCGTTTCGAGTCCGGAACGGACCCTGGCGGGTGACCTTTCCCGGCACGTTCGAGTGGCGGACTGATTCCTCAAGGTAACCACTGTATTTCCTGATGTCAGCCGCAAGTTACCCTTTGGTCACGATCGCCCCGGAACTGGTGACTGTTCGTGCATTTCCTTTCTAGCGTGCACCGGCAGTGCGCCAAATGAGTGTTGCTTGGCGTGTCATAGGCTCCGGGCCATCTCACCGGAGCGGTGTGGGGTCCTGTTCCGATCTCAGGAACCCAGTGCTAGGAGGGCACACTTCATGAGGAAGTCCAAGGCAGTCTCCGCCTGGTCGCTGGTCGCGGCCTCCGCGCTTGTGCTGAGCGCATGCAGCGGTGGCGACAGCGGCAGTACCGACCCCAACGGGTCGTCGACCGACATCAAGAGCATGGCGACCGGCAAGGCGCAGAACGGCGAAAACTTCAAGCTCGCGGACACCCCGGGGTACGAAGGCACCGTCACGGTGGGTATCGACGACGGGTACTCGGGCTACAACAACGACACGCCCGACACCAACACGTCGTACAACACCTACATCCTGACCGCCGTGCTCGCCGGTGCCGATGTGCTCGACGGCAACAACAAGGTGCTGCTGAACAACGACGTGTTCGACTCCTGGGAGGTCACCTCCAAGGCGCCGCAGACCGTCGTCTACAAGATCAAGCCGAACGTCAAGTGGTCGGACAACGAGGCGTTCGACTGCGACGACATGTACCTGTCGTGGCTTGCGCACTCCGGCAAGGCGAAGACCTCCGACGGCAAGCAGGCCTTCCTCGCCGCTTCGACGACCGGCTACCAGCTGATCGACCAGGCGACCTGCAAGGACGACCTGACCTTCGAGACCAAGTACACCGAGCCGTACCTGGACTACAAGGGTCTGTTCAACTCGACCGCGATCATGCCCGCGCACATCGTCGAGAAGAACTCGGGCGTCGCCGACATCACCAAGCTGACCCCGACCAGCGACGCGGCCCAGCTGGCGAAGGCCGGTGACTTCTGGACCAACGGGTTCAAGGGCTTCAAGGCCGAGAACATGCCGGCTTCGGGTCCGTACAAGATCACCGCGTTCGACGCCAACCAGAAGGCTGTCACGCTCGAGAAGAACCCGAACTGGATCGGTGGCAAGGGTGGCCCCTCCAAGATCGTCGTGAAGGCGATGGAGGACACCAAGGCCATGGCGACCGCGCTGCAGAACGGTGAGATCGACGTCGCCGCTTCGACCCAGCCGGACGCCACCGCGGCGAACACCATGAAGGGCCTCGCCGCCCAGGGCATCACCTACGGTTCGGCCTCGCAGCTGACCTTCGAGCACATCGACCTCAACTACAAGCGCATGTTCAAGGACAAGGACCTGCGCAAGGCGTTCTTCGAGGTCGTCAACCGCCAGGAGATCACCGACAAGCTGCTGAAGGAGGTCCAGGCCGACGCGACCCCGCTGAACAGCATCGTGTTCATGCCGGGCGAGCAGGGCTTCAAGGACCTGTACAGCAGCAAGGCCGGTCTGGGCGCCGAGGCCGCGGCCAAGACGCTGACCGACGCCGGCTGGGTCAAGGGTGGCGACGGCATCTTCGCCAAGAACGGCCAGCGCGCGTCGTTCAAGATCTCGCACAACCAGAACACCCGCCGTCAGCAGACCGTCGAGATCATCATCTCGCAGGCCAAGGCCGCCGGTATCGAGATCACGGACGACCAGGACGCCAACTTCCTGAAGGGTGGCCGTCTCGCGGCCAGCGACTACGACGCCGCGCTCTTCGGCTGGTCCGCCGCTCCGTTCAAGGCCGAGCAGAAGTCGATCTACATCACCCGGGTCGACGACAGCAGCCAGAACTACCAGGGCCTGTCGAACCCGACGATCGACTCGTCCTTCGAGGCGGCCGTGAAGGCCACCGACGAGGCCGTCCAGCTGGAGAACTACCAGAAGGCCGACCAGGCGATCGCGGACGAGTACGCGACGCTGCCGCTGTTCCAGACCCCGTCCATGTGGGCGTTCAAGGGCATCGACCGCACTTACATGCAGTCGTACAACGGTGTCCTGTGGAACGTCGGTGAGTGGGAGCAGAAGAAGTAGGGCCTCCGCCCCGCTTTTTCACCACTCGCTTACGCGATCCTGGTGGTACGGGGTCCGGCCAAAAGCCGGGCCCCGTACCCGCCGGAAGTAGCTGTTGACCGTAGGGTTACCGCCACTACGGTGGACAACCGGGCAGCGGTCCAGCACTTCGGCGGCCAGGCCCGGATGAGGAGCAGTTCGTTGAACCTGGTGATCTACATTCTTCGCCGTCTGGCGATATCGATTCCCGTCCTCCTGGTCGGGACCTTCCTGTGTTTCGTCATGGTCGCCGGCACCGGTGACCCGCTCGCCGAGATGAAGAGCAACCCGGCCATGAGCAAGGAAGCCATCGCGCAGATGGCCTCGCAGCTCGGCCTCGACCAGAGCATCGTGCCCCGGTACTTCACTTGGCTCGGCAACTTCGTCACCGGCGACTGGGGCGTTTCCATCGCACAGGGCAACGCGCAGGCCCCGGTGTTCCCGAAGGTCATGGACGCGTTCGAGGTCACCTTGAAGCTCGTCGTCGGCGCCGAGATCCTCGCGCTCGTCCTCGGCGTCCTCGTCGGTGTGGTCGCGGCGGTCAAGCAGTACTCGATCCTCGACTACATCGCCACCACGCTGGCCTTCCTGCTGTTCTCGATGCCGATCTTCTGTGTCGCCATCGTGCTCAAGCGGTACGCCATCGAGTTCAACGGCTGGGTCCGGGACCTGGGACTGTCCGATGTGCTCGGTAACCCGTGGATCCGCACCACGAGCCCGGAATCATTGAATTTCGACGGCCCGGGCGGTTTCCTCGCCAGTTATGTCGGCGCGTACCTGCTGCCGACGCTGTCCATCATGGCGATCAGCTTCGCCGCCTACAGCCGGTTCCAGCGCGCTTCGATGCTGGAGACGCTGAACGCGGACTACGTGCGGACCGCGCGTGCCAAGGGACTCGCCAACGGCCGGGTCATCTTCCGCCACGCCTTCCGGAACGCGCTCATCCCGGTGACCACGCTGTTCTCCGTCAACTTCGGTGCCGTGCTCTCGGGCGCGATCATCACCGAGACGGTGTTCAACTGGAATGGCATGGGCAAGCTGCTCGTCGAAGCCGTGACCAAGAGCGACACACAGGTGATGATGGGGTGGCTGGTGCTCATCGCCAGCAGCATCATCGTCGCCAACCTGATCGCCGACCTGATGTACGGCATCCTGGACCCGAGGATTCGCGTTGGCTGACTTGAACTCCCTTATCGCGGCGGAAGGTTCCAAGCCCGCCGACGGCGCGCTCCCGGCGGAGGCGCTGCCCGAGCCGCAGAGCCAGGGCAAGCTGGTCCTGCGCAAGTTCCTCCGGCACAAGCTGGCGATGATCTGCACGGCGGTCCTGCTGCTGCTCGTGCTGACCGTGCTGATCATGCCGATCTTCTGGCCGTACAGCTACGAGGACAGCTCCTTCCCGTCCTTCGCCAAGCCCAGCGCGGAGTACCCGCTCGGCACGACGCAGGTCGGCAAGGAGATGGTGTCGCAGATCCTGCGCGGCACCCAGTACTCGCTGCTGATCGCGCTCATCGTGTCGCTCGTCGCCACCACCATCGGCACCGTCTTCGGTGCCATGGCGGGGTATCTCCGCGGCTTCACCGACTCGGCGATCTCCCGCGTGACGGACCTGTTCCTGATCGTCCCGCAGATCGCCGCGGCCGCCATCCTGGCCAAGGTGTTCGGCGGCGGTACCTGGTACATCGTCGCGATGGTGCTGGCGGCCTTCGGCTGGATGCCGATCGCCCGTATCGCCAGGGCCGAGTCGATGTCGCTGTCCCAGCGCGAGTTCGTGGACGCCGCCCGCGCGTCCGGCGCCGGGACGTTCCACATCGTGTTCAAGCACCTGGTGCCGAACATGGTCGGCCTCATCACGGTCAACGCGACCCTCGCGATCGCGCAGGCCGTGCTGATCGAGGCGGCACTGTCGTTCATCGGGCTCGGGGTGCAGCTGCCGGACACTTCGCTCGGCCGAGTCATCCTCGAGAACTACGCGCAGCTGCAGGCGCGGCCGGCGCTGTTCTTCGGCCCGTTCGTCGTGCTGGTGCTGATCTCGCTGACGATCAACTTCATCGGTGACGGTCTGCGGGACGCTTTCGACCCGCGTCAGCGCCGTCAGAAGGCGTAAGGCCCTCTTCAACGCGTGAAGGCCCCCTTCCCTCGGCTCAGCCGAGGGAAGGGGGCCTTCACGCGCTTCAAGACCTGGAGGCGTAACTCGCGTGATACGCCTCCAGACACGCGAGTGTCGTCCAGATACACAAAGGCCCCCTTCACCGCGTCCAGCGCGGCGAAGGGGGCCTTCGTGTACTTCCGAGGGTCAGTCGGCCACCGGGGCCAGCTTGCCCGCCTCCCAGGCCGCACGCCGCTCGGCCTGCAGCACCGGGTCCGCGACCGGGGCGGCCGACAGCAGACGACGGGTGTAGTCCTCGCGCGGCGAGTGCAGCACCTGGTCACGCGTGCCGACCTCGACCAGCTTGCCGTGCTGCATCACCGCGACGCGGTCGGCCAGCAGGTCGACGACGGCGAGGTCGTGGCTGATGAACAGGCAGGCGAACTGCAGCGAGCGCTGCAGGTCCAGGAACAGGTCCAGCACCCGCGCCTGCACCGACACGTCCAGCGCCGACGTCGGCTCGTCCGCGATCAGCAGCGCCGGGTCCAGCGAGAGCGCCCGCGCGATGGCGACGCGCTGGCGCTGGCCGCCGGACAGCTCGTGCGGGTACCGGTTGCGGTAGTGGCCGCCGAGCTCGACCTTGTCCAAAAGGGACGCCACGCGCTCGTTCAGGGCCTTGCCCTGCAGGAACTTGTGCAGCACCATCGGCTCGGCGATCGATTCGCCGATGGTCATCTTCGGGTCCAGTGTGGACGCCGGGTCCTGGAACACGATCGAGAAGTACCGGCGCAGCGGGCGCAGGTCCTTGTTCGACATGTTCGTGATGTCCTTGCCCGCGATCGACACGGTGCCCGCGGTCGGGGTCAGCAGGCGGATCGCGCAGCGGCCGACGGTCGACTTGCCGGAGCCGGATTCGCCGACCAGTCCGACGATCTCGCCCTTGGCGATGCTCAGCGAGACGTCGTCCACCGCGCGGTTCTTCGCCTGGCCGCGACGGCCGGGGTACTCCAGCACGAGGTTCTTGATCTCGAGCGCGGGCGCGTTCTCCTCGATCACCGCGGCGAGCTCGGAGTCCTCGAGGCGGATCTCCTCGGCGATCTTCGTGGCCTCGTCGCTGTCGGCCGAGATGCCCTCTTCGAGCAGGCGGCGGCCTTCCGGACGCTGACCAAGCACGGGGACGGCGGCGAGCAGCTTGCGGGTGTACTCCTGCGAGGGCGACGCGAACAGGTCGCGCACCGGCGCCTCTTCGACGATGTTGCCCTGGTACATCACGACCACACGGTCGGCGAGGTCGGCGACGACGCCCATGTCGTGCGTGATCAGCACGATCGCGGTGTTGAGGGTGTCGCGCAGCTTGCGCAGCAGGCCGAGGATCTCCGCCTGCACGGTGACGTCGAGCGCCGTGGTCGGCTCGTCAGCGATGATGACCTTAGGGTCGCACGAGATCGCCATCGCGATGACGACGCGCTGCCGCAGACCGCCGGAGAGCTGGTGCGGGTACTGCTTGAAGCGCAGCGGCGGGTTCGGGATGCCGACCATCTCCAGCAGCTCGATGGCGCGCTTGTCGGCGGCTTCCTTCGAGATGTCCTGGTGCGAGCGGAGCGCCTCGCGCAGCTGCCAGCCGACGGTGTAGACCGGGTTCAGCGCGGTCATCGGCTCCTGGAAGATCATCGCGACCTGGTTGCCGCGGATCTTCTGGAGGTCCTTCTCCTTGAGGTCGGCGAGGTTGCGGTCGCCGAGGCGGAGCTCGCCCGCGATCCGGCTCGTCTTCGGGAGCAGCCCGAGCACCGACATCGAGGTCACCGACTTGCCGGAACCGGACTCGCCGACCACCGCGACGATCTCACCCGGCTTGACGTCGAAACCGATGCCCTTGACGGCGTCGACCACGCCTTCGTCGGTCGGGAACGAGACGCTCAGGTCGGAGATGGACAGAACCGAACCCGACACGCCGCCGAGGTCCGACGATGCTGCTTCAGTGCTCACCAAGATGCCCTTCGTGGGGGTACTTATCAGTCGCGGCGCATCGGCCGTGACGGTGTCAACGCGTCCTCGGCGGTAAAGAGTGCCTCGGACGTGCGCGAGGATAACCGAGAGTCGCCCGACTAAGGTCGGTGCTCGGGGTTTCCGTTCCCGACACCCTATAAAGGAAAGCGCGCCGTGTTCGAATTAGTCTTCAAGCCGTGATCTCCGATCTGCCCAAATTGCTCCTCGTGCACGCCCATCCGGACGACGAGAGCATCACCACCGGTGGAACCATCGCGCGTTACGCGGCCGAAGGCGCCGAGGTGACCGTCGTCACGTGCACTCTCGGTGAGGAAGGCGAGATCATCCCGCCGTCCCTCGACGGTCTCGGCTCGTGGGCTTCGGACCAGCTCGGCGGCTACCGCGCGGGCGAGCTGGCGTCGGCCTGCGCGGCGCTGGGTGTCACGCGGCACCGGTACCTCGGCGGCATCGGCCGCTGGCGCGACTCGGGCATGGCCGGGACGCCGTCCGCGGCCCATCCGCGCGCGTTCTCCGGCGGCGACCTCGGCGAACAGGCGGCTCAGCTCGCCGAGATCCTCGACGAGGTCCGGCCCCAGGTCGTCGTCACGTATGACGCCTTCGGGGGTTACGGGCACCCCGACCACATCCGCGCGCACGAGGTCACGATGGCCGCGGCCCCGAAGGCCGCGTCGGTCGAGCGGGTCTTCCACACCGTCTCTTCCCGCGACGCCGTCGCGGCGGGCCTCGCCGCGCTGCGCGGACGCTCCCCGTTCCGGGTCCCGGAAGACGGCGAACTCCCGGTGACGCCGGACGAGACCATCACGACCGTCCTCGACGTCGGCGCGCACATCCCGGCGAAGGCGGCCGCGCTGCGGGCGCACGAGACCCAGGTCAGCGTGCCCGCTCCGCCGCATCTCGCGGATCACTTCGCGCTGAGCAACGACATCGCGCAGCCGATCACCCCGAACGAGTACTTCGTGCTCGCCCACGGACCGGCGGAAGGCGCCGCGGCCGATCTGTTCGGGGGCCTCGCGAGGTGAACCCGCCGCTCACGTCGCGGCAGCGTCTGCTGCTGGCCCTGCTGACCTTCGACGCGTTCCTGCTCGGCCTGCTCGAACTGTTCTTCCTGCCGCTCCGCCTCGACGGGATCGTGCTGCCGAAGGCCGGCGACGCGCCCCTGCCGGTGACCGTGGTGCTCGCGGTGATCACCACCCCGCTGCTGGTGCGGACGACCGCAAAAGTGGTGCGGCCCTCCTTTTCGGTGATTCCGCTGCTCGTCTGGGTACTAGTCGTACTGGGAATGGGCGCGACCGGCCCCGGTGGTGATCTGGTGCTGATACAGGACTGGCGGGCCTTGCTGCTGATCGGCGGCGGGGCGCTGCCGGGGGCACTGGCGCTGGGCGGCGGTCTCGGCAGGGCGAAGGGAGCTGGCAGTGGGTGAAGCGATTTCGGACCGCCAGGTCGTGGCGGTGCTGCGGCCGTTCGTCCGCGGCTGCGGGCCGATGGTCGACGCGCTGCGTGACGCGGACCCGTTCGGCCTGCAGGCACGAGGACGCCGCCACGAGGATCTCGACGGCGTCGAGCCCGGGCTGAAGGACAAGCTGCTCAACGGGATCACCTCGGTCAAGGTGCCCGGCACCGCGGCGTGGGCCGAGATGTCGAACTACCAGCGGACCGACTGGTGGGTGAACCGGGTGGGCCGGTTCACCGCGCTGATCACCGCGATCCCCGGTCTCGGCGGCGCGCTGGCCGACCGGCTCCCCGTGCAGGACGCGCTCGGTTCGGCGGCACAAGGCGTGTTGCTGTGCGCGATCGCGGGGGAGTACGGCGTGACCGACGTCGGCTCCCGCGTCCGGCTGATCGCATGGGTCCTTTTCGAACGCGACATCGATCCGGTCCTCGCGGCGGGCAAACACGCCGATCACGACAAAGCCGCCGAAGACGACGAAGCGGCGAAGCTCACCGAAGAACTCGACGACGCGAAGAAGAAGCACGGCAAGATCACCCTGAAGGCCGCCGCCGGCACGCTGTGGCGCCTGGGCCGGGGTCTGCTGGGCATCGTCGACGAACTGGAGAAACGGCCCCGCGGCCGTCTTTTCCACCGCGCGCTCGGGAAGCTGCCGGTCGTCGGCATGGCGGGCGACTACCTCGGCGAGCGCTCCGGCCTCAAACGCGTCTGGAAGCGGGCGCACGAGTGGTTCACCGAGCACCCCGAGGGAGAGCTCACTTCCAGAACATGAACGCGTCTTGTCCATACATCGCCGCGAGCTTGAACCCGCCGATGGTGTCGAAGACCGCGAAGGATCCCTGCCACAGCAACGAGCTGGCTCCGGGTACGAGGAACAGCACGGCGAACAGCACGATCGGCGCCCAGGGCCGGGCTTTCGCGCCGAACTCCCGCGCGCCGGGCGAAAGGTAGGGCTCGATCGCGCCCCAGCCGTCGAGGCCGGGGATCGGCAGGATGTTCAGGATGAACGTGACGATCTGAAGCAGTGCCAGGAACGAAAGCCCGATCACGAGACCGGACGACATCGGCACGAGCGCGACGACGAGGGTCAGCAGGACACCGACGCCGAGGTTGCTCAACGGGCCGGCGAGCGACACCCAAGACTGGACGCCGCGTGACCGCAGGCGCCCGTGTTCGATCCACACCGCGCCACCCGGCAGCGGGATGCCGCCGATGAAGAGGAATACCAACGGCAGGATGATGGACAGTGCGGGATCCGTGTATTTCCGGACGTCCATGGAGAGGTAACCCTTGTGGGCGACGCTGTGGTCGCCGCCGCGGAACGCCACCATCGCGTGCCCGAACTCGTGCAGCGTCAGTGACGCGACCCAGCCACCGGCGACGAGCAGGACGACGCCGGTGATGATGAGCGGGTCGTACTTCTGGCTGGAAATCGTGGTCGCATCACCGAAAGCCGCCAGTACACCGCCCAGGACGGTGACCGCGAGGATGCCGAGGAAGATCGGGCTGGGCCGCGCTGCTGATCTCTGCACCCCTCCAGTCTTCCGTATGCCCGATGTGAAGTTCTCGGCGTGTCCCCTTGCGCTTCCGCGCGCGGGTATCCCCCGAACTCGCTACTCCGCTTGACCTGACCGCACTACACGGGTGTAATCACAGTGATGTCATTCGTCGCTGGAAGGGGGCGGCGGATGGTGTTTCAACACCGCCAGCCTGGGGAGTGCGTGGACAGCGAGGAGGCGGACGTGCGGTTGGAAGCAGATGGAAGGGAATGGGGGCAAGTCGTGGGTTGGGGTGAGGTCCCGGAGCAGCAACTGGGCGATCTCACCGAGCTTTTCGACGACGCCTCCGCGGAAGAGCAGGACTGGCAGGAACGGGCCCTCTGCGCGCAGACGGACCCGGAGGCGTTCTTCCCCGAGAAGGGCGGCTCCACCCGTGAAGCCAAGCGGATCTGCCTCGGTTGCGAGGTCAAGGACGAGTGCCTCGAGTACGCCCTCGCGCATGACGAGCGGTTCGGTATTTGGGGCGGGCTCTCCGAACGCGAGCGTAGGAAACTGAAAAAGCGAGCCGTGTGACGGCGATCTCCGGCGGCCTGTGCGTGCCGGAGATCGCTTACGCCCGCTTCCACATAGTGGGGCCACCAACGGGTGACAGGGTCGCGTCGTAGGGTGGCGGCACTCGACTTCGCCGCCACATCTGGAGTGCCCGTTGTCACGCACCGCCGCGTCACCTGTGTTGCGCACGGTTCCCGTTCTGGCCATTGTGGTCTGTCACGACGGCGAGAACTGGTTGCCACTGGCGCTTTCCGCGCTGCGGCGCAGCGGAGTCCGGCCGCGGCACGTCCTCGCGGTCGACACCGGATCCACCGACGGGACGGCGAAGATCCTCGCCGACGCGGCGTCCGTCGGCGAGGCGCCGGTCTTGGACGGAATTCTCACACTTTCCCGTGATGTCGGCTTCGGTGCCGCCGTCGGCGCGGCCGTCGAGCACGCTGTCGAACGCTGGGGTGATCCCGGTGGCTGGCTCTGGCTGCTGCACGACGACTGCGCCCCGGAACCCGACTGTCTCGAAAACCTGTTGGCAGCGGCGGAAAACGAGCCCGAGGCATCGGTGCTCGGTCCGCTCGCGGTCGACTGGAGCGACCCGCGGCTCATCGTCGAAGCCGGGTTGTCGACCGATGCCATCGGCCACCGGCAGCAGATCTCACCGGACGAGGATGACACCGCCGTGCTCGCCGTGCCGAGCGCGGGATCGCTGGTGCGGCGGGAAGTCTGGCACGAACTCGGCGGCTACGATCCGCGATTTCCGTTGCTGCGCGAGGATCTCGACTTCGGCTGGCGCGCCAACGCGGCGGGCGGCCGCGTGCTCTCGGTGCCGGCGGCCCGGCTCCGGCACGCTCGCGCGCTCAGCACCGGACAGCGCGAACCGGACGCCCTCGGTCTTCCCCTCGCGACGGCGAACCGCGCGCACGGGCTGCGGGTGTTCCTCGTCAACTGCTCCCCACTGTCCTTTTGGTTCGGACTTTTTCGAATTCCGGTGTTCGCGATGCTGCGGGCGCTCGCGTTCCTGATGCTGCGGCGCACCGGCGAGGCGGGTGCGGAACTCGCGGCCGCCTGGTACCTGCTGCGCGGCCGCGGCGGACTGCGCGCGGCCCGCGCCGAACGCCGGAAGACCGGCAGGCCGGGCCGGGTGGGCGGGCTGTTCACCGGCCGGATGACGCGGGTGCGCAACGCGGTGCGCGCCGGTGTCGTCGGTCTCGTCCGGCGTGGTGTGGAACGGGATTTCGCGCTCGGGACGGTGCCGGAGAGCGTCGATCAGGAAGGTGCCTGGATCCCGCCGGAGGCGGTGAAGGCCGGGCAGGACCGTCCGGTCGGTCCCGGCGCGCTGCCGGCGGGGGCGATGCGCGGTGTCGGCTCGCGGGGGACTGGCCTGCGGCGGCCGAGCGGGGTCGTCGCGGTCGCGGTGCCGGAGAAACCCGCGGAGGCCGGGCCGAAACCGTCGCCGGTGCCGCGGGACGGCGGACGGCGGCCGGAACCGGAACTCGTGTTCGTCGAGGTGGACCGGAAACGCGTGCTGGGCGCGACCGTGTTCGCCCCGCCGGTACTCATGCTCGTCGTGTTGACGGCCCTCGCGTTGGTGATCAACGGGTCCCGGCTGGGGCTGGACCTCTTCGGCGGGAAACTGCTGCCGGTCGGCGGGCTCGGCGAGATCTGGTCGTCGTATCTCGCGCCGTGGCACGCGATCGCGGGCGGGACGGCGAGCCCCGCGCCCGCGACGCTGCCGGTGCTGGGCACGCTCGGCGCGATCTTCGCCCCGATCGGCGGACCCGCCGCGCTGGTCGCGATCCTGCTGATCGGTGACATCCCGCTCGCCGCGCTGAGCGCGTACGCCGCCACTCGGCACCTTCGCGTCCGCCGCTGGGTTCGGGCCGTCGCCGCGGCGGCGTACGGCGTGCTTCCCGCGGCCACCGCTTCGGTCGCGCAGGGACGGCTCGACGTCGTCGTCGTGCATCTGCTCCTGCCGCTGGTGATCGCGGGCCTCGTCGGGCTGCTGGTCCGCGCGGATTCGCGCTGGCTGCACGTTTCCGCGCTGAGCGCGATCGGGCTGGCGCTGATCGGCGCCTTCTCGCCGCTGGCGCACGCGCTGGCGCTGGTCGGGTTGCTGATCGGATTCGTGGTACTGCCCTCGCCGACCGGGCTCGCGCGGCGGATCGCGTCGGTCGGCATCGTGGTGTTCCTGCCGCTGGCGTTGCTGCTGCCGTGGCCGAGTGTGCTGCTGCGGCATCCGGAACTGCTGTTGCACGGGCTCGGTGGCGGCGCCACGGCCGCGTCCGGGGCCGACCTCGCCGGGCTGGACCCGGGCGGCCCCGGCGCCTGGCCGATCGGGGTGGCGCTGGTCGCGGCTGCGATCGTCGCGCTGGTGGTCCGGCCGTCGAAGGGCGCCGCCGGCGGTGTCGCGGTCGTCGTGCTGGGCGTGCTCGGGCTCGGGGCAGTGCGGTTCGTGGCCGTGACGCCGATGTCGGGCGGCGCGCACGCGACCGGATACGCCGGGGTGCCGCTGCTGGTGATCAGCGCCGGACTGCTGTGGACGGTGCTGGCGACCTGGCAGCGGGGCGGGTCCGGGGTCGACCCGGCGCCTTGGCTGGCGAAGGTCACGGCCGTGGCCGGGGTGCTCGTGCTGCTGGCGCTGGCGACCGGTGCGGTCGTCGCCGGGCGGGAAGGGCCTCTGCGGGCGGGTGCGCGTCCCTCGCTGGCTCCGGAGATTTCGGCGGAACTGGCTTCGACTGGCCGCTCGGTGCTGGTGATCGGTGACGTTGCCCGGCAGACCGGTGGGCGGTTGCCGAGTTTCGGCGACGACGAGTTCGCGCCGACGCCGGGCAGCGCCGATCGGCTCGCCTCGTGGCGCCGGGATCTGCTGCAAGGCTCGCCGGACGCCGTCAAGCAGGCCTTCGCGGCTGCTTTGGCGTCGGGGGTCTCGTATGTCGTGCTGCCGAGCGGCGCCGACGGTGGTGCCTTCGTCGAACTCGCGCCTGATCTGGTGGTTTTGGCGGAGCCGACCTCGGACGGGCGTCCGGTGCTGCGCTTGCTGCCGGCCGGCGGGCAGGTGGCGTTGATCTCGCCGGAACTGGCACAGGCGGCCGTGACCGGCAAGGGCGCGCCGGGGGCGTCACCCGGGGTGGCGCCGGTGCAGGCCGGGCTGCCGGACGTGCGGGTGCGCGTCTCGGAAGGACCGACCGGGCGGCTGCTCGTGCTGGCCGCGGAGTTCGAGGCGGGCTGGCAGGCGAGCGTGGACGGCAAGGCGGTGCCGATCGTGCGGGCGTGGGGGCATCAGGTGGCGGTTTCGGTTCCGCCCACGCCTTCGGAGGTCGTGGTGGAGCATCAGGGGACGACGCGGAACCTGTTGCTGCTGGCACAGGTGGCGGCGGTTTTGTTCACGCTGCTGACGGCTGTTCCCACGCGGAGGCGATCTGCGGCTTCTTGAGCGGCCGGGCGGTCCTGAAGGGCACCTTCGAGACGCTGAACGTCCCGAAGGTGCCCTTCAGGACAGCCGCTCGCCGGCTTCGAGCGCTTCGTGCCTCCGCCGTGCGCTGGCCCCGATGCCCAGGTCGGGATTCGCTTGCCACGCGTTCCCAATGTCGCACTTGAGACGCTGAGCGACCCAAATGCGACATTGGGAACCCTCTGCGCAACCCGGTTCCGAGTTGTCCACAGCCCCTTCCCCTTGTGGACAACTCCGCGCTCCGGCGGCGTTTTCGCAGGTCCCATCGGTGTCCCGCGATACACTGGGCTGGGGACGCCCCCCGGGGAAGGGCGGGGGCTGGGGTGCGGAGGTGAGGGTTATTCGCCTTCGATGACGTCGGGTTCGACGCCCAGGTAGCCCGCGACCTGTTCGACGAGGACGTCGTGCACGAGTTCCGCGAGTTCGCCGGGGTCCTTCGCGCGCGCTTCGAGGGGGCGGCGGTAGAGGACGATGCGGGCCCGCGTCGGGAGGCCGGCGCGGTCGACGCCGGCGGGCACGAGCCGCGAGAGCGGGACGGCGCCGTCGTGCAGCACGCCGTCGACTCCGGCCGGTGCGCCATCCGAGCGAACTTCGGGGACGTCGTCGACGGCGACGTCGAGCTTCGTCAGCTCGTGCCGCCACCGCGCTTCGATCGGTTCGAGCGCGTCCAGAACCAGCGCGTCGAACCTTTCCGCCCTGCTAGCGGCGGCGGGAAGGGTCGACGGATACAGCGCTCCGCGCAGGCCCCGGCCGTGCCGGTCCCGTCGCATCCGCCGTCGCTGTCGGGAATCACGAGCCGTCGCCACGAACCGAAGGGTACGCGCTCGGCGATTCAAAGCGCGTGTCGCCGGTACGCCCGGCTCGCGACGCGCTATCGTTCTCGATCGTGCGGAGCGTACGAAAGTGTTCGCGAACGGGTTGTCTCGAACCCGCTGTCGCCACGCTCACGTATGCCTACAGCGATTCGACAGCCGTCGTGGGCCCCTTGGCCACCGCGAGCGAGCCGCACTCCTATGACCTCTGCGAGGCGCACGCCCTCCGGCTGACCGTGCCCAAGGGCTGGGAAGTCGTCCGGCACGAAGGGGCCTTCGCCGCCCCGGACCCGTCCGCCGACGAGCTGACCGCGCTGGCCGAGGCCGTGCGCGAGGCGGGCCGGTCCGACAAGCCCGCCCCCGAGCCCGAACCCGAGGGCCCCTCGGGCAGGCGCGGCCACCTGCGCGTCCTGCCCGGCCGCGCCTGACGCGAAGGCTCGCCGGTAGGCTTTCGAGCGCGCCAGAGGGCGTTGTAACGAGACTATTGGCGGGGAGCAGGCGTGCCAGACCTTTCGGGCATCGTGAAGGCCTACGACATTCGCGGCGTGGTCGGTGAGCAGCTGGACGCGGCACTCGTCCGCGACCTCGGATCGGCGTTCGCCCTGTTGATCAAGCCGGAGTCCGACTCCGTGGTGATCGGCCACGACATGCGCGACTCCTCGCCCGAGCTGGCCGCCGCCTTCGCCGACGGCGTGACCTCGCAGGGCCTCGACGTCGTGTCGATCGGCCTCGCCAGCACCGACCAGCTGTACTTCGCGTCCGGGTCGCTCAACCTGCCGGGCGCCATGTTCACCGCCAGCCACAACCCGGCGAAGTACAACGGCATCAAGCTGTGCCGCTCGGGTGCCGCCCCGGTCGGCCAGGACTCCGGTCTCGCGGAGATCCGCGACACCGTCGAGCAGGGTGTGCCCGCCTTCGAGGGCCAGCGCGGTTCGGTGACCGAGAAGGACGTCCTCGCGGACTACGCGGCGTACCTGCGCAAGCTCGTCGACCTGTCGGGCAGCCGTCCGCTGAAGGTCGTCGTCGACGCCGGCAACGGCATGGGCGGCTACACCGTCCCGACGGTGTTCGCCGGCCTGCCCATCGAGGTCGTCCCGATGTACTTCGAACTCGACGGCAACTTCCCGAACCACGAGGCCAACCCGCTCGACCCGAAGAACATCGTCGACCTCCAGGCGAAGGTGCGCGAGGAAGGCGCCGACGCGGGCCTTGCCTTCGACGGCGACGCGGACCGCTGCTTCGTCGTCGACGAGCGCGGCGAGCCGGTCTCGCCCAGCGCCATCACCGCGCTGGTCGCGATCCGCGAGCTGGAGAAGGAGCCGGGCGGCACCATCATCCACAACCTGATCACGTCGAAGGGTGTCCCGGAGATCGTCGCCGAGCACGGCGGCAAGCCGGTGCGCACCCGGGTCGGGCACTCGTTCATCAAGGCCGAGATGGCCAAGACCGGCGCGATCTTCGGCGGGGAGCACTCGGCCCACTACTACTTCCGCGACTTCTGGCGGGCCGACACCGGCATGCTGGCCGCGCTGCACGTCCTCGCCGCCCTCGGCGAGCAGGCGGGCCCGCTCTCCGAGCTGACGGCGGAGTACTCGCGCTACTCGGCCTCCGGTGAGATCAACTCCACCGTCGACGACCAGGTCGCGCGCATGATGGCGGTCAAGGACGCGTTCGGCGCCCGCGACGGCGTCGAAATCGACGAACTGGACGGGCTCACCGTGCAGCTCCCCGGCGGTGGCTGGTTCAACCTGCGCCCGTCCAACACCGAGCCGCTGCTCCGCCTGAACGTCGAGGCCGCCGACGCCGAGGCCGTCCGGGCGCTGACCGAAGACGTATTGGCGATCGTCCGTGGGTAACGAATGTGTCGTGAAGACGCACACAGAGCCGTCCCACAGGTAGGGAGTAACCATGGCCGTCACGTTCGACGCACAGTTGCTGGAGATCCTGGCCTGCCCGTCCCCCGATCACGCGCAGCTGCGGCCGGGGACGGCGGCCGATCCCGAGGCCGACGCGCTGACCTGCACGGAATGCGGTCGCGAGTATCCGGTCCGTGATGGAATCCCGGTACTGTTGCTGGACGAAGCCACCGAGCCGACGACCCCGGATGGCGCCCATGCCGACGGTCCCTGACGATTCCCTGCTCGACGATCCCGCGAGGCTGGCCGAGGCCGACACCGCGGGGCTTCTCCGTGCCGCCGCGATGGCGGGCGCCCAGGTCCGGGCGACCGCCGAAGCCGCGGCCGAACTCGAGCTGAGCGATCGCCTGGACGTCGGGCGCCCGCGCTCGCTCGTGCTGATCGACCGGCCGGGCGTCAGCCGGACGCTGACCCGGCTGGTCGCCGCGCTCCTGACCCCGTCGTGCCCGGTGCCGGTGGTCGTCGCCGAGGTGGTGCCGAGCTGGATCGGCGCGCTCGACGTCGTCTTCGCGCACACCGACGACGCCGGTGACCGCGAGCTGGCCGCCTCCTTGGAACGCGCCGCCCGGTTCGGCGCGAGGGTCGTGTTGTCCGCCCCCGACGAAGGCCCGGTCGCGGCCTCCATCGCGGGCAAGGGGCTGCTGCTCGCGCCGAGGATCCCGGTCCCGCCGGAGATGGCGTTCCCCCGCGGGCTCGCCGCCGCCCTGCTGACCGCGAACGCGCTCGGCCTGCTGGTGGCCGATCTGGAGCAGCTCGCGGACCACCTCGACGCGGAGGCGGAGAAGGACTACCTGGCCAGGGATTCGTTCGCGAACCCGGCCAAGGCGATGGCGCTGAAGCTGGCCGAGCGCCAGCCGCTGCTGTGGGGGCTGGACCCGGTCGCGGTCGCCGTCGGCGAGCACGCGGCCCACGCGTTCGCCGCGCACGCCGCCCTCGTCTGTGACGTGGAGGACTATCGCCAGGCGCTGGCCAGGCCCGCTTTGCGGCGGGCGGCGTTGTCCGGGGGCGTGGATCGCGATATCTTCGCGGACCCGGAAGAGGGGGCCGGCGCGACGCCGAAGGTGCTGCTCCTCTCCGTTCGCACGGGGCCCGCCGCCGAGGCGGCCCGCTACCAGGCGGAAGACCTGCTGCCCGGCGGCGACGTGATCGCCCCGGCCGAAGAGATCGAAACGGACGAGATCGTGCGTGCGGCCGTTCTCGCGCTCCGTTTCGAGCTGGCCGCGGTCTATCTGGGGCTTGCCGTCGGCAGCATCGGCGGCGCCGGGAGGTACACGCCCGCAACGGCGTGAGTCCCGAGCGCGACGTAAGCAATGAGGGCCGGCACCACCCGTGCCCGGCGAGGAGTTGAGGTGACAGTGGAGCTGCTGCGCAATGCCGTGCGGCCCTACGCGTGGGGATCCAGGACGACGATCCCCGAGCTGCTGGGGCGCCCGGTGCCGGCGCCGCATCCGGAGGCGGAACTGTGGATGGGCGCCCACCCCGGCGACCCGTCCCACGTCATCGGCCCGGACGGCACCGAGCGGAGCCTGCTGGAGCTCGTCGAAGCCGATCCGGTCGGCCAGCTCGGCACGATGTGCGCCGACCGCTGGGGCGGGAGGCTGCCGTTCCTGATGAAGATCCTCGCCGCCGAAGAGCCGCTTTCGATGCAGGCGCACCCGTCGGCCGCGCAGGCGGCGGAGGGCTACGCGCGCGAGGAGTCGGCGGGGATCCCGCGCGACGCCTCGAACCGCAACTACCCGGATCCGACGGCGAAACCGGAACTCGTCTGCGCGCTGACGGAGTTCCACGCGCTGGCGGGCTTCCGCGACCCGGAGCGCACGATCGCGCTGCTGAAGGCGATCGAGACGCCCGGGCTGGCGAAGTACGCGGTGCTGCTGGAGGCCCAGCCGGATCCGGCCGGGCTGCGCGCCCTGTTCACCACCTGGATCACCCTGCCGCAGGCGGCGCTCGACGAACTGCTGCCCGAGGTCCTCGATTCGTGTGTGAAGCACGTCCAGGAACGCGGCGAATTCGACGTCGAATGCCGCACCATCCTGGAGCTCGGCGAGTCGCACCCCCGGGACGCGGGGGTGCTCGCGGCGCTGCTGCTCAACCGGCTCACCCTCAGCGCGGGCGAGGCGATCTACCTGCCCGCCGGGAACCTGCACCTGTACCTGCACGGCACCGCCGTCGAGATCCTCGCGAACTCGGACAACATCCTGCGCTGCGGGCTGACCCCGAAGCACGTCGACGTGCCGGAGCTGCTGCGTGTCGTCGACTTCGCGTGCGGCGAGATGCCGGTCCAGAGCGGCGAACGCGGCAGTGCTGATGGGCCCTCGGCGGGAAAGTATGCCTCGGACCGGCGCATGTCGGTGTACCGCACCGACGCGCCCGAGTTCGAGCTGTCGCGGATCGAATGGGAGGCCGGGGACGACGGCGAGGTCGCCGTCCACGACGTCGGCCCCCAGATCCTGCTGTGCACCGCGGGGAGCCTGCTGGTGACGGCCGACGACGGCGAGCAGGTCGAGCTTCGCCGCGGCCAGTCGGTGTGGCTCCCGGCCGCCGACCCCGCCGTCCGGGTGCGGCCGCTTTCCGGCGAGCGCACCCAGGTGTTCCGCGCCACCGCCGGCACCTGCTGATTTCTCGCATTTCGTCCTCTGGATGCGGTACTTGCGCGCGCAAGGACCGCATCCAGAGGACGAAATGCGTGGGGGCTTGGCCGAAGTGTGTGCGTTCCGTGTGGTGGCTTCCGCAACTATCGCCCGAAGGGGTGACCCGGCGCTTGGCGTCGGCTCGTCCCGGATGTCGATAGCCAAGGAGCAGCAGTAGTGACTTCCCATCCCGACACGGCGAGCGGACGCGCTTTCCGGGTGCCGGTCTCCGCGCGCCCCACCGTCCTGCTCGCCGCGCTCGGAGCCGCTGTGGTGACCGTGCTCGTCCCGGTCGTCGACCTGGTGCTCCCGCTGCCGAGCGGGCAAGACCTGGTCGGCTCCGCGCAGGCGCTGGCGGGGTTGGCGG
The DNA here is from genome assembly GCF_014873915.1 of Amycolatopsis roodepoortensis. Classification (GTDB taxonomy): domain Bacteria; phylum Actinomycetota; class Actinomycetes; order Mycobacteriales; family Pseudonocardiaceae; genus Amycolatopsis; species Amycolatopsis roodepoortensis. The sequence goes on along the minus strand of NZ_JADBEJ010000004.1, from coordinate 938,543 downwards.
GTGAGACGATCGAGTCCGTCAAGGCCGCGGGCTCCGGCCTGCACGGCCTCGCCGCCGAAGCGGAGAGCAGGCTGAACCTTCCGCTGGTCGTGCTCGTCTCGCTCGGCGCGCAGGTGCTGCTCACGGCCGCGCTGGTGGTGTCGGGCACCCAGCCAGTGCGTGTGATGCTGACCGTCGCCGGGCTGATCAACGTGTTCGCGGTATCGCGGCTCGGGCCCGCCGCGCCGCCGATGTGGGACGCGGCGGCCAACGGCGTGCTGGTGATCGTGCTGGCCTGGTTCTCCGCCGGACGCCGCGAACCACGGTTCGGGTGATCCGCACCCGATGATGACTTCCGGGTGGTGCCCGTCTGAGGGGTCGGGCACCCCCCGGTCAGGCCGGGGCGGGTTCGGTGAGCGACAACAGCAGCCGGACGAGGGTCGAAGCGTTGGCGTCGTGGGGGACTTCCAATCGCTTCGCCTCTTCGCCCGCCGCCTCGGCCGCCTTCGTTTCCCCGACGGCCTCGTACGCCCTGCGCAACACGTGCAGGGTGAGGGCCGTCGCGGGTTTCCCGCCCATGGCGCGGAATTCGTCAAGGCATTGCCGCAGCACGGGAATCGCGCGATCGGCCCGCCCGTCGCCGATCCAGCTCGCGGCTATCGCGCGCGTGCAGGAAAGCTCCCTCGGCCGCTCTTCGAGCGCTCCCGCCAGCCGCCGCGCGTGCTCGTACGCCTTCACCGCGCCGTCCCGCCGTCCGGCGCCCGCGAGGATCGCGCCCTGGGTGCGCAACGACTTCGCCAGCGCCGATTTCGCCGTCGTCCGGCGCAGCACCCGGACCGACTCCTCGATCGTCTCAAGGGCCTCGTCCGGGCGGCCGCCGAGCATCAGCGACCACGAAAGCCCTTGCAGGGCAACACCGAGCTGACGTTCGTCGCCGCGCTCGCGCGCGTCCGCGAGGCTGCTCCTGTCGATCTCCAGCGCCTCGGAGATCTTGCCGAGCCGATGCAGCGCCGCGGATTCCGCCTGCCGTGCGTAGGCCCCGCTTTCCTCCACAGTGGACAGTTCGCGGGCCTGGGTCGCGGCGTGCAGGGATTCGCCTGCCCGGCCGAGCCCGACGAGGCAGCGCGCCAGATTTGTCTCGACCCACGCCTGCGCGGAAATGTCACCCAGTTCCGCCAATTCCTTCGAACATTCGCGGTAGCCCTCGGCGGCGAGCTCGTACTCGCCGCGAACGTGCAGCAGCACCGCCAGGTTCGCCTTGGCGATGACCACGATGTGCCGGTCGCCCGCCTCGCGAGCGGCGTCGCGCAAGGTCTCGTACGCCGTCCGCATGTCGGTGTAATGACTGTGCAGGTACAGGTACGCGCTCAGCCTTTCCAGTATCCGCAACGCTTTCCGCCGCCAGCCGACGGCGCACAGCGAAGAGACGGCGGCGACCAGGTTGGCCCGCTCCACGGAGAACCAGGTGCCGGGGTCGCTCAGCAGGCGCTCGACCAGCTCGCCCGCCAACGGCTGCGCGGGCACGTCGTGATCCGACAACGGCATCGGCACCGTCCTCGGCAGGCGGCGGGCCGCCGTGTCGGCCAGGCACAGCGCCGCGTCCGACACCTTCGCGACCGTCGCCACCCGCTCGGCGCGGGTCTCCAGCGCCCGGCCGAGTTCCGTGGCGAACACGCGCACGAGGTCGTGGACACGGAACCGCTGCTCGCCCGTCGGATCGAGACCGGTGGCTTCCAGCAAGCTGGCCTCGACGAGCTCGTCGATGGCCTCGTCGGCGCCTTCGTCATCGATCAGCGTCGACACCGCCCAAGCGGGCAGGTCGAGGGTGCGGCAGCGGCCGATCAGCCGGAAAGCGCGCCGCGCCGCCGGGCTCAGCGCCTCATAGCTCAACGCGATACTGCCGCGGACCTGGAGATCGCTGACCTGGAGCTCGTCCAGGCGCGAGACCTCGTCCTCCAGTTTCCCGGCGAGCTTCCCGAGCGGCAGGCCGGGCCGCATCGCGAGCCTGCTGCCGGCGATCCGCAACGCCAGCGGGAGATTGCCGCAGGCCTTGGCGATGCGTTCCGCGTCCGCGCGTTCGGCGCCGACCCGGTCCGGCCCGGCCAGCCGCGCCAGCAGGGCCATCGCCTCGGTGCCGGACAGCGGCGCGAGATGCAGCCGATCCGCCCCCGCGAGCCCGGAAAGCCGACGCCTGCTGGTGATCAGCACGGCGCTGCCCGGCGTTCCCGGCAGCAGCGCGCGAACCTGCTCGGGGTTCGCGGCGTCGTCGAGCACCACGAGGACCCGCCGATCGGCGAGGCGGCCGCGGTAGACCGCCGCCCTGGCCTCGACGTCGTCCGGGATGGCCGGACCGATGACGCCGAGCGCGCGCAGCAGGTCGCCGAGGACGTCGGAAAGGTCGCGAGGGTCGGAGGCGCCCGCCAGCGGGACGAACAGCTGACCGTCCGGAAAGGACCGGCGGAGCCTGTGCGCGGTGCTGACCGCGAGCGTCGACTTGCCTGCCCCCGGTTCGCCGGTGATCACCGCGACCGGGACGCCCTTGCCTTCGCCGAGCAGCGCGGAGAGCTTCGCGATCTCGTTCTCGCGGCCCGCGAGATCCGCGATGTCCGGCGGCAGCTGGCAGATCGGGAAGACCGGCGCCGCCTTGGCCGACGGCACCGGGTCTTCGCCGCGCAACACGGCGGCGTGCACCCGGCGGACCTCGGCGCCGGGCTCCACACCGAGCTCCTCGACGAGCGTGGCGCGCAGATCGCGGTGGACGGCAAGGGAATCGGCCTGCCGTCCGGCGCGGTGCAGCGCGATCATCAGCTGCGCGGCGAGCCGCTCGCGCAGCGGATGCTCGGTGATCATCGCCTGGAGCTCGCCGGTGAGCTCGCCGTGCCTGCCGTCGGACAGTTCGGCGTCCACACAGTCTTCGAAGGCGGCCAGGCGTTCCGACTCCAGGCGGGCGATGTCCGCGTCGAGCCGGGGGATGTGCAGTCCGGAAAGGACCGGGCCGCGCCATTCCGCCAGCGCCCGGCGGTAGTGCCCGGCAGCGGCCGCCGGATCGCCCGCCCGCGCCGCCGCCTTCCCCGCCGCGGCGGCTTCGCGGAAGGACAGGAGATCGAGGTCGACAGGCTCGACCACCAGCCGGTAACCGTGGGGCTCCCGCTCGATCTCCAGGCCCTCGAACCGGGCCCGCAGGCGCGAGACGTACGTGTGCAGATTCGAGGAGTAGGACTTCGGTGGCGTGTCCGGCCAGAGGGTCTCGACCAGCGCGTCGACCGGGACGGACGAGTTCGCGTTCAGCAGCAGGACGGCCAGCAGGGCGCGCTGGTGCTCGCCGCGCGGCGTCGTGCGCCGCCCGGGCGGGCTCTCGATCGTCAACGGTCCGAGCACGCCGAATCGCGGCACGGGCACCTCCCCAGGTCATGAGAGGGGCGAGACTAGCGAGGGGGCCCGACAATTCTGTGACCTGTCCCGCCCGCCGTGTATGGGCACATCCGCACTGCTAGCCTTCGAACCCGGCATATCGGGACACCATTGGGGAGTTGCACGTGTCTGCAGGTGGCGGAACCAAGGCGATCATCGCCGCGCTCGTGGCGAACGCCGGAATCGCGGCCGCGAAGTTCACCGGCTTCCTCATCACGGGGTCGTCCTCGATGCTGGCGGAGTCCGTGCACTCGCTCGCGGACACCTCGAACCAGGGGCTCCTGCTGCTCGGCCAGAAGACCTCGCAGCGCAAGGCCACCCGCACGCACCCGTTCGGCTTCGGGCGGGACCGGTACTTCTACTCGTTCATCGTCGCGCTGATGCTGTTCAGCCTCGGCTCGGTGTTCGCGCTGTACGAGGGCATCCACAAGATCTCGCATCCCGAAGAGCTGACCTCGCCGCTGGTGGCGGTCGGCATCCTCGTGGTCGCGATCGGGCTGGAGTGCTACAGCTTCTACACCGCGATCCAGGAGTCGAAGAAGATCAAGGGCGACGCCGGTTGGTGGGCCTTCATCCGCCAGGCCAAGACGCCCGAGCTGCCGGTCGTCCTGCTGGAGGACGCGGGCGCGCTGTTCGGCCTGGTGTTCGCGCTCGGCGGTGTCGGGCTGTCGGTCGTCACCGGGAACCCGGTGTGGGACGGCATCGGCACCGTGACGATCGGTGTGCTGCTCGGCGTCATCGCGATCATCCTGATCATCGAGATGAAGAGCCTCCTGATCGGCGAAGGCGCCTCCGAATCCGACCTCGACGTGATCGTCGACGAGCTCGCCGCGGGCAAGGTCGAGCGGGTCATCCACATCCGGACGCTCTACATCGGCCCGGACGAGATGCTGGTGGCCGCGAAGCTCGCACTGGTGCCGGGGTTGGAGACCGCGGACATCGCGCAGGCCATCGACGACGCCGAAGCGCGTGTGCGGGCGAAGGTGCCCACGGCGAAGCTGATCTATTTGGAGCCGGATCTGGACCGCGCGCTGGCCTGAGCGGCCGCCATCCGGGGCAACTCTCCGTACCGCGCCGATTACCGCCACGACCTCCGGGTACTTCGTTGCTCTCCCACCGCGCTGCCGTCACGACCGGGCGATAGGGTCCGTTGAACCGCAGTCAGGTGTAGGAGGTCAAGGGTGCCCGGAAACGGTCTGTGGCGTACGAAATCCATCGAGCAGTCCATCGCGGACACCGACGAGCCGGGGACGAAGCTCAGGCGGAACCTGAGCGCGTGGGACCTGACCGTCTTCGGTGTCGCCGTCGTCATCGGTGCCGGTATCTTCACCCTCACCGCGCGCACGGCCGGTGACTTCGCGGGGCCGTCGGTCTCGCTCGCGTTCGTGTTCGCGGCCATCGCGTGTGCGCTGGCCGCCCTCTGTTACGCGGAATTCGCGTCGACCGTCCCGGTGGCCGGGAGCGCGTACACGTTCTCCTACGCCACGTTCGGCGAGTTCATGGCGTGGATCATCGGCTGGGACCTCATCCTGGAGCTCGCGGTCGGCGCGGCCGCGGTGTCGAAGGGCTGGTCCGCCTACCTCGAAACCGTGCTCTCCTACATCTTCGGCAAGGGCACGAAGACGACGTTCGAGCTCGGCCCGATCCCGGTCGACTGGGGCGCCCTGCTCGTGGTGCTCGTGCTCGCGACGCTGCTCGCCGTCGGCACGAAGCTGTCTTCGCGGTTCTCCATGGTGATCACCGGGATCAAGGTCGCGGTGGTGCTGTTCGTGATCGTGCTGGGCATCTTCTACATCAAGGGGTCGAACTACACGCCGTTCATCCCGGACGCCCAGCCCGCCGGGGAATCGGCGTCGACCGGTGTCGACCAGTCGCTGTTCTCGCTGATCGCCGGTGGCGGCAGCAGCGCGTTCGGCGTCTTCGGCCTGCTGGCCGCCGCGTCGCTGGTGTTCTTCGCGTTCATCGGGTTCGACATCGTCGCGACCACCGCCGAGGAGACCCGCAACCCGCAGAAGGCCGTGCCCCGCGGCATCTTCGGCTCGCTCGCCATCGTCACGGTGCTGTACGTCGCCGTGTCGCTCGTGGTCGTCGGCATGGTGAACTACAAGGAGCTCGCCACCACGGCGGGTGACGGCGGCAAGAAGACGCTCGCGTCCGCGTTCGCGGCCAACGGCGTCGACTGGGCGGCCAACATCATCTCCGTCGGTGCCCTCGCCGGTCTGACGACCGTCGTCATGGTGCTGATGCTCGGCCAGATCCGGATCATCTTCGCGATGTCGCGTGACGGCCTGATGCCGCGCGGCCTGGCGAAGACCGGCCCGACCGGGACCCCGATGCGCGCGACCATCGTCGTCGGCGGACTGGTCGCGGTCGCGGCGACTTTCTTCCCGGCGGACAAGCTCGAGGAAATGGTCAACGTCGGGACGCTGTTCGCCTTCGTGCTGGTTTCGGCGGGCGTGCTGGTGCTGCGCAAGACCCGGCCCGATCTGCCCCGCGCCTTCCGCGTGCCGTGGGTCCCGGTGATCCCGATCCTGGCGATCGTCGCGTGCCTGTGGCTGATGCTGAACCTGACGGTGCTGACGTGGCTGCGCTTCCTGGCGTGGATGGCGCTGGGCGTCGTCATCTACTTCGCCTACAGCCGCCGCCGTTCCCTGCTCGGCAAGCAGAACAAGGGCGAGGTGCCGACGTCCGTTTCGGACTGATCATTCTCGTTTCGACGGCCCACCATTCCTTTGTGGATGGTGGGCCGTTTCCGTGCCGGGGGCCGTCCGGTCTCGGAGCGATAACACCTGGGGTGCCGGTACCGCCGTAAAATCCGTGTGCGATACCGTCCGGGCCTTGCTTCCCTCTGATGGGTTATCGCGACTCCGTGTATGAGTACCGCGAGTTGACCGCGTTCCCTCGGAGGTGGCACCACGCTTCGCTCGTTGTCCCCCGATCGGTACAGGAGAGCTCCGAATGCAGATCAAGCCGAGACGGCGTGTCCGTTCCGCCGTCACCGTCGTCGCCCTCGCCGCCGTGGCCCTCGTCGGGACCGCCGGCACCGCCCTCGCGACCCGCAGCGACGACCGCGCGACCCAGGTCGTGGGCAGCAACGCCACCACCTGCGAAGGCGCCAAGGTCCCGGGCAAGCTGATTCCCACCTCGGAGCTGACCTTCACCGGCGGTGACAACGAGCTGTATCTCGACATCACCGCGGTCGCCAAGGGCGTCACAGTCACGGCGATCGTGGTCAAGGGCGGCCACGGCTACAACGTCTACGTGCCGGGGGAGAAGGGGCTGCCCGAGAACCCGCCGTGGAAGCAGCTGCGTTCGCCGCTGAACAAGGGTGACCAGCAGGCGGCCATCAGCCACTGGTTCGTCTGCGGTGAAAAGAAGACGCCGACCTCCGAGCCGACGAAGCCGAGCGAGCCGACGAAGACCACGACGGCCAAGCCGCCGACGACGGCTCCGACCTCTCCGGACAAGCCCTCTCAGACGTCCGAAGCCCCGAGCAGCACCACCGCCCCGGCCCCCGTGGTCGACGGCAACGGTGGCAACGGCGGCGACCTCGCGGACACCGGTTTCGACAACGCCTGGCTGCTGTGGGCCGGTGGCCTGCTGGTCCTGGCCGGTGCCGGCGTCCTGGTCCTGCTGCGCGTGCGCCGCAAGGCCAACTGAAGCTAGCTGGTTGCGCGTGAAGGCCCCCTTCCCTCGGCTCAGCCGAGGGAAGGGGGCCTTCACGCGCTTCAGCGCATCTGCGGGAAGTCTCCGAACAGCGATCCCTGTTCGCCCCAAGGGTTCTTCGGGCGCGGACGGCCGAGGCCGGCGGCCATCGCGACGGCGTTGTCCCATTCGGCGTCGACGACGTAGTCCGTGTGCTTGAGGACCCCGGGTGCCCAGCGGTGCCGCCCGGTCGGCCCGCGCATCGGGTCGGGCAGCCAGTGATCACCGCCGAGCACCAGGACGCCCTGATCGTCGGCCTCGGCGGCCAGCGGACCGGTCCCGCCGCCGGGCAGGTAGCCGTCGCCCAGCAGTTTCCCGGCCACCACGCGATGCCGCCACGTCGTGACGCCGCCGCCGAAGATGTCCGTGCCGCGGCACAGCGCGCGCCAGCGGCCGTCGAGATCCCGGTACAGCCCGGCGAGTTGCTCCTGCGGCAGCATGGCGGGGAAGGCGCGCTGGTAACCCCATTGCAGTGGTGATCCCGCGGTCAGCAGCCCGACCCGGTCACGGTCCTCCGGCGGGAGATCGGCGATCACCCGCGCCGCCGCGAGCACGGTCAGCAGGCTGCCGAGGTTGTAGCCGGACAGCACGACGCGGGTGCCCGGATCGGCCAGATGTTCCTTGACGCGGTCCGCGAGTTCCGGGACGACCTTGAGCGCGTAACTCGGCGGAACGGTCGGATGGGCGGCACGCGGCCAGAAGCACACGAGATCCGCCAGCGCGCCGAGGTGACGGCTGCGTTTGGGGGTCGTCGCGGCGGCGAACACCACGCGCAGCAACCCGGCCGCCATCGCGCCGAGCGCGAACACGCCGATCGCGGAGAGGGGCTTGAACCAGCCCGGCAGCGGGCCGAAACCGAAGCGCAACACCAGGAGCGCCCCGCCGCCCGCGGCCATCGCCAGCGCGACCGTGAGCGCGAGATGGTGCAGATGCTTGCGCTCCCACGACGCGCGCGCCCAGGCGCTCGCGGCTTCCTCTTCCTGTGCCTTGTCGATCTCCATCAGCGCGACGATCTTCGGGATGCCCCGGCGCAGCCGTCGCAGCGGGACGGCGACCGCGAAGCCCAGCACACCAAGCACGACGGCGAGCGCGAGACCGGCGCCCCACAGCACGGTCACCAGGGAGTAGGTGTCGGGCAGCCGGAGTTCGCTCGCGCCGACCAGCTGCCGCAGCGCGACCGCCAGCCCCGCGCCGAAGCCGCCGCCGAGCAGTCCGGCCAGCGCGACGACCGGCGCCGCCGCCCAGCCGCCGAGCCAGGGCCGCAGCCGGTGCGGCAGGTGTTTCCACGCCGGGCGTCCGAGCAGGGCCGCCGGGACGAGGATCAGCGCGAACAGCACGGTCACCGCGACCATCGCCGCCCCCAGCGCCTCCACCGTCCCGTCCGCTCCGCCGAGCCCGCCGCCCGGGAGCCCGGCGGGCAGCGGCGTCCGGCGCACGACGGCGATCCCGACCAGGACGACGGCGACCCCGATCAGCCCGCCCCGGATCACCGGCCCGGCCGAGAAACCGACCGTCGAGGCCACCAGCGTGGCGAGGACGAGCGCCAGCGCGCAGATCCAGACGACGAGGTCGAACGTCGCCGACGGCAGCCGGAACGGCCCGCCGAGCAACGGAAGCGCGACACAGGTCAGCGCGGCGACGGTGTGCAGCGTGCGCAGGCCGGGCGTCCGCGGCAGGTCCTGCGGTTGCAGCGGGCTCGAACTGTGCGCGCGGTGCAGCCTGTTCCGCGATCGCCAGTCCGACGACGGGATCCGGTCGAGCACGAAGATCAGGATCAGCAGCGGCAGCACGCCGATCGCGGTCCGCAGTGGCGCGAAGTCACGCAGGAACGACGGCGCTCCTTCGAGACAGGTCGAACCCGGCGCGAGGCACTGCGCGGCGAAGAGGTCGAGGGAGACCACGGCGAGCTGGCCGATCAGCAGCATCGTCAGCAGCAGCGACGCCACTCGCAGCAGCCCCCGGCAGACCCCGCCGAGCAGCGCCGCGAACCGCCTGCCCTCCGGGACCGGCGGCAGCATCCAGTGCGCGACGTTCGCCAGCGAGAACGGGAACAGCAGCGCCCAGGTCGCCTTCGCGGCGCCCCCGGAGGTCATCCCGCTCCACAGGTAGCCTTCGAGGATGCGCGGGATCGAACGGCCGAGCGCGGGCAGCACCGGACCTGGAGCGGGACGGCGCAGCCGGTCCGACGGCCGGATCAGCCTGCCGACGCCGTCGCCCGCGACGTCGACCACCGACGTCGAATCCAGCAGGCTTTCACCGCTCGTGCCCACTAGCCCGGGTACGCGTATTTCGACGACGCGGGTATCGGGACCCGGCATGACCACGGTGAAGCCTCCAAACCGTTCCAGTGGGGACTGAACCGACAACGGTACTGTTCAGATGTCATCCAACCTTGGAGGAAGCGCGCATATGACCCCCGAAAGCGTTGCCAAGCGGCACGACACCCGCAACGGCATCGAGTTCGCCGTCGCCGATCTCGAGGCCGCCGAGTTCGGCCGCAAGGAGATCCGCCTCGCCGAGCACGAGATGCCGGGCCTGATGGCGCTGCGCCGCGAATACGCCGAGGTCTATCCCCTGCGGGGAGCCCGGGTTTCGGGCTCGCTGCACATGACCGTACAGACCGCGGTGCTGATCGAGACCCTCGTCGCGCTCGGCGCGGAGGTGCGCTGGGCCTCCTGCAACATCTTCTCCACCCAGGACCACGCCGCCGCGGCGGTCGTCGTCGGCCCGCACGGCACCCCCGAGGAGCCCAAGGGCGTCCCGGTGTTCGCCTGGAAGGGCGAGTCGCTGGAGGAGTACTGGTGGTGCACCGAGCGGATGCTCACCTGGGACGGTGAGGGTCCCAACATGATCCTCGACGACGGCGGCGACGCCACCATGCTGGTGCACAAGGGAACCGAGTTCGAGAAGGCGGGCGTCGTCCCGGCCCCGGACGAGGACACCTCGGACGAGTTCCGCGTGTTCCTGCAGCTGCTGAGCGCCTCCGTCGCGGCCGACAGCGGCAAGTGGACCAAGATCGGCGAAGGCGTCCGTGGCGTCACCGAGGAGACCACCACCGGCGTGCTGCGGCTCTACCAGCTCGCCGCGGCCGGTGAGCTGCTGTTCCCGGCGATCAACGTGAACGACGCGGTGACCAAGTCGAAGTTCGACAACCGCTACGGCATCCGGCATTCGCTGATCGACGGCATCAACCGCGGCACCGACGTCCTCATCGGCGGCAAGGTCGCGGTCGTCTGCGGTTACGGCGACGTCGGCAAGGGCGCCGCGGAATCGCTGCGCGGCCAGGGCGCGCGGGTGATCGTCACCGAGATCGACCCGATCTGCGCGCTGCAGGCGGCGATGGACGGCTACCAGGTCAAGAAGCTGGAGAACGTCCTCGGCGAGGCCGACATCATCATCACGACCACCGGCAACAAGGACGTCGTGCTCGTCGAGCACATGGCGAAGATGAAGCACCAGGCGATCCTGGGCAACATCGGCCACTTCGACAACGAGCTCGACATGGCGGGCCTGCAGCGCTACCCGGGCATCCGGCGCATCAACATCAAGCCGCAGGTCGACGAGTGGGTCTTCCCGGACGGCAAGAGCATCATCGTGCTGTCGGAGGGCCGCCTGCTGAACCTCGGCAACGCGACCGGGCACCCGTCGTTCGTGATGTCGAACAGCTTCTCCAACCAGGTGATCGCGCAGATCGAGCTGTTCACCAAGCACGAGGAGTACGACAAGGAGGTCTTCCGCCTCCCGAAGAAGCTCGACGAGAAGGTCGCGAAGATCCACCTCGACGCGCTCGGCGGTGAGCTCACGAAGCTGACCAAGGAGCAGGCCGAGTACATCGACGTGGACGTCGAAGGTCCGTTCAAGACCGACCACTACCGGTACTGAGTGCTGGGTCTCGTGAGTGGTAAGGACGGTTCTAACCGCCCTTACCACTCACGAGGCCTGACCGGCTCGGTGCCAGTGGCCCTTGCCGACCGAAGTACATGAAGGCCCCCTTCCTTGCGCCAGGCGCAAGGAAGGGGGCCTTCATGTACTCCGGGTTCGGAGGGAAGGACGGGCGGGCGCGGCGTGGGTGGCCAGCCGGCCGTGAGCGCTAGCGCCACTCGACCTCGATGCCGGCCAGCCCCGGCCCGGCGTCGCTGAAGAAACCGCTGGTCACGCCGCCCATGTCGAGCGGAAGCTCCTCGGACTCGACGGGCACGGCGTCGTCGCGCGTCCGGAACTGCCGCGTGCAGCGGGCGGGCAGCGCGCCGAGCGCGAACTTCAGCTGCACCAGATAGCTGGAGCACTGGTCCCGCAGCATCCGGAAGTACCCGGGCGACGCGGTACCGGAGTCGTCGCGGACCTCGAAGCAGAACACGTGGATCTCGCCCTCGGCGAGCTTCCGGTCGAAGAGCAGTTCGGTGGCCATCGTCTCGGCACCGGCGTTGCGCCGGATCCGGCCCACCCGGCAGCCCTCGGCGGTGATCAGCTCGACGTCGGCGATATTGCAGCCGGGGTCGCCGTTGTAGACGGTGACGTACCGGTCCGGGCCGTGCCGCCGGGCTCGGCACACCAGCCGGGTCTGCAGGCCGACCTGCCGGTGCGCGGCGTCGAAGGTGATCGTGTCGTGCACCGAGAGCATCTCGAGATCGGCGTTGTAGCGGTTGGACGAGGGGTACGCGCCCAGCTCGGCCAGCAGCTGGTCGACGATGGAGCCCATGTCACCGGACCGGATGTCGTGGAACGACGCGGCCATCTGATGCCCGCGCGCCCGCGCCGTCCGCGGTCCGATCAGCACGACGAGCGCGTCCGCGGGGAGCTGCAGCACCGATTCCAGCGCGCGCACCGCGGGGAGCGCCTTGGGTACCTCCGGCTGGCGCAATCCGCGCTGCCAGTAGCTCAACGTCGACTGTCCGATTTGGACGCCGCGGAGCCCGAGGTGGGCACGGAGCCGCGCGAGCGACAGGCCGCGGTAGGCGATCGCCTGCCGGAGGGCGTGGTGGAATTCGCCGCTGCGGAGGGCCTCGACGAGTTCCTTGGGCAAGGCTTCGAGCGGTTGACGGCGCGTGCCGTCGATGATCGTCGGGGTGTCATCGTTCGAGGCGAGCTTCCCCGCCGAGAACGTATCGGCACCGTCTCGTGTCACCGCTCGTCCCTTCACCAGACCAGTGTGTGCGCTGAGCGTGAACACCGCGGAACGTTCACGTTAGCAGCGCACTGTGAACACTACGTCCCCCGTTCGGGGTGGTTGACCCCGGAAGAGTGACCGTTCCGGGGTGTGGAAACGCCCCGGAACGGTCCGTTCCGCCGAGTGCCCATCTTGCTCTGTGTGAGCCTGCTGTTCACCGTTGTGACCACATTGGTTCGCCATGGTGACCAGGAGGCCCGTCGTGCCTGTGTTCTCGAGGAGGTTTTGCGCCGCCGGCGCCGCGAGTCTCGTGGCGTGGCTGGCGATCCAGACCCCGGCGAGCGCGCTGCCCTCGGCACCCGCCCGCCAGAACCCCATCGCCATGCAGGCACAGGAGAAGTCCCAGTGGTGCTGGGTGGCTTCCGGCAACACCATCGCGGCACATCACGGCGTGACCGTCACTCAGAACGAATTCTGCCGGATCGCCCACGACGAGCGCCGCCGGGAGTGCGCCGACAAGCCGGGAACGCTGGGCGACGTCCGGCGCGCCTTCGGCAAGCTCGGCTTCGCCGCGCCGGGGAACTACCTCAAGGGCCGCCTCCCCTACGCCGCCGTCCAGGCCCAGACCGGCGACGGCAAGCCCGTCCAGACGCGGGTCGGCTGGGCCTCGGGCGGCGGCCACATGCACGTCCTCTACGGCCACGACGCCGGGCGGAAGTGGATCTCGTGGGGGGATCCACTGCCCACCGGCAACCGCTACAACTGGTCGACCTACGACTTCTACTCGGCCAACAAGTCCTTCACCTGGACCCACACGCTCACCGGGATCCGGCGATGAGCGCGCGGAAGTTGCTCGGGCTGGCCGGGCTGGTCGCGGTCGCGCTGCTGGTCTCGGCGCCCGGAGCGCGCGCGGATCACCTGTCCGGTGAAGATCTCGCGGCCGCGAAGGCGGCCGCCGACGATCCCACGCTGCGTGCCGAAATCGGTCGCTTCTTCACACAGACGGGTGGTTCGGGTACCACGCCGTCGGTAAGTGTCATCGACGAATCCTTCCCGGTTTACGAGCTTTCGAGGGACTTCGTCGCCGGTGACGGCGCGGTCGCCGGGCGGCTCGCCTACGTCGCGGTGCCCGTGACGGCGTCCGACGGGCGGACCGCCACCGTCTGGTCGGTCCGCGGCGACGACGGCGTCTGGCGCGTCGGCAACATCGCGTCGGGTGACCGGGAAAGCGTGCTGGCCAAGAGGCTGCCCACCGGCGCGACGCTGCTCCACGAACCGCAGGTCGACGCCTGGTACGCGCTGCGCGACGGGCGGGTGACCCTGCTCGACTCGGGTGTCAGCGGCTCCGCCAGCGGTGCCTCGGCCACTCTCGCGGAGTACCAGAAGACCGTCTCCGGCCGGTACGGCGCCATGCTCGCGAACTCGCCGTACGCCCAGGAGGGCAAGGCCGGCGGTTACAACGCCCAGGTGATGCCCCGCGGCGACGGCGGTCCCGCGCCCGACGCGCAGGACACCGGCTTCGTGCCGCTGCTGATCTTCGGCGGCCTGCTCCTCATCGGTGTCGCCGGCTTCTTCCTGCACTCGAAGAGGCGCGTCCCCTAGCGGACCGGTGGGCCGGGCGTGAGTGACCCGTCTGGCCCGCCGGTCGACCACCGCGTTTTAAGGTATGCCCGTGGGACGACTCGTGGTGATCGAAGGTCTGGACGGCGCGGGCAAGCGCACCCTCGCCGACGCGCTGACCGGTGCGCTGAACGCGGCCGGGGCGAGCGTCACGTCCATCGCGTTCCCGCGGTACGGCGAAAGCGTGCACGCCGACCTCGTGAAGGAAGCGCTGCATCGCGGCCACGGCGACCTCGCGGACTCCGTCTACGGCATGGCGATGCTCTACGCGCTCGACCGGCGGGGCGCGGCGGACGAGATCCGCGCCCGTCTCGGCGACCACGACGTCGTGCTGCTCGACCGGTACGTCGCGTCGAACGCGGCGTACGGCGCCGCCCGGCTCCATCAGGGCGCGGACGGCGAGTTCGTGCGCTGGCTCAAGGAACTGGAGATCGACCGGTTCGGCCTGCCGGTGCCCGTCGCGCATCTGCTGCTCCGGGTCACCGCCGACGTCGCCGCCGGTCGCGCGCAGCGCCGCGCGGAGAGCGACGCCGACCGCGCGCGGGATTCCTTCGAGACCGACGACGCGCTCCAGAAGCGCTGCTCGGTGGTCTACGACGAGCTCGCCGCGACGGGCTGGCTCGCGCCCTGGCACGTCCTCGACGGCGTCGCCGGTGTCGACACCCCGGCCCTCGCGACCACCCTCCTCCGCACTTAGTCCTCTAAATGCGTGAGCAGCCAGGTGTGGAACTCGCCGATGTGGTGCTCGGACGGCATCAGCACCCCGCCGCCGCGGTAGGCGCGGGACGCCATCGCGGGCTGACAGCGTTCGCAGGCGTCGAAGTCCTGCTCGTTGACTCGGTGGAACAACTCGACCGACCGTGACACGTCCCGTCCCGAGGCCACGACGTCTTCGGAATAGAGCCAGTCGCATTCGACGACCGTCCGGTCCGGCGCGAGCGGGTACATCCGGTGGAAGATCACGTGGTCGGGCACCAGGTTCACGAACACCTGCGGCCGGATGGTGATCGCGTAGTACCGCCTGTCCTGTTCGTTCGCGACGCCGTCGAGCCGGTCGAAGCCCGTCGTGCCGTCGATGGTGAAGCCGTCCACGGCCTCGCCGAATTCGGCGCCGTGCCCGACGTAGTACTGCGCCGCGTACCCGTCGGCGAACTCCGGCAGCACCTCGGTCAGCTCCGGGTGGATGGTCGCGCAGTGGTAGCACTCCATGAAGTTCTCGACGATCAGCTTCCAGTTCGCCTTGACGTCGTAGGTGATCCGGCGCCCGACCGACAGCTTGTCGAGGCGGTACCGCTCGATCGATTCCAGATCGCCCAGCCGTTCCCGCACCGCACCCTCGACATCGGCCTCGAACGACGGCGGATCCGCGGCGAGGCAGACCCACGCGTAACCCAGCCATTCCCGCAGATGAACGGTGTGGAGCCCGTACTCGGAACGGTCGATGTCGGGCAGGCTCGCCAGGTTCGGCGCCGCGATCAGCCTGCCGTCGAGCCCGTACGTCCACGCGTGGTACGGACACTGGAAAGCGCGTTTGACCGTGCCCGACTCCTCCGTGCACAGCCGCGCCCCGCGATGGCGGCAGACGTTGAGGAACGCCCGCAGCCCGCCGTCCCGGCCCCGGCTGACCAGCACGCTCTCCCGTCCCACCTGGACGGTCCGGAAGTCTCCCGCCGACGGCAGATCCGCCGAACGGACCGCGCAGAACCACTGGCGTTCGAAGATCTTCTCCTGCTCGGCCGCGAAGATCGCGGGATCGGTGTAGTAGCCGCCGCCCAGTGTCGGGATGAGGCTCGTCATCTCGGCACTCCGGCGAACCGGGCGGGATCGAACAGGGCGATCGGATGACTCGTCGTGCCGTCCACGACCAGGTCGGCGAGGATCTCTCCGACCACCGGGACGAATTTGAAGCCGTGCCCGGAGAACCCGCAGGCGACCACCACGCGATCGTGCGCGGGATGGCGGGAGATGACGAAGTGTTCGTCGGGTGTGTTCGTGTACATGCAGGTCGCTCCGCGCAGGAAGGTGCCGGGCAGCGCCGGCATCTTCCGCCCGACGAACTCCGCGATCTCGCCGACCTCTTCGGGGTGCACCGTCCGGTCGATGGTCTCCGGCGTGCAGGTCCGGCCGCCGCGGAAGAACGCGACCTTCACGCTCCCGGCGTCGTCGTGTGAAGGGAATCCGTAGAACTGGCGGCCGCTCTCGCCTTCCCAGACGTAGATCGGATGCCGCCCGGCGCGGAACGGCTCCACCCCGCCCGACGGCGCGAACCAGTACTGGACCTGGCGTTCGACGGTGAAGTCGATACCGAGCTCGGCGAGCAGGCCCGGCGCCCACGCGCCGGGGCAGACCACGAGCTGGTCCGCCGTGTAGAAGTTCTGCGACGTCCCCACCCGGACACCGGTGGAAGTCTCCCGCCACGAAAGGACCTTCTCTTCGTGGTGCAGCTCCGCCCCGGCCCGCGCGGCGAGCTGGAGATGCGCGGCCACACTGCTTTCCGGCACCACGAAGCCGGCGTTCTCCTCGTACAGCGCGATCTCGTGGGCGTCCGGGTTCATCGTCGGGAACCGGCGCCGGATCTCCGCCGCGTCCAGCAGCTCGTGCGGCAGGTCCCATTTCCGGGCGCTGGCCAGGCTTCCCGACACGGTCCGGGACTCGGGGCCGCCGAGCATGATCCCGCCGCACCGGGTGAAGATCTTCCGGCCGGAGTCGCGTTCGATCCCGTCCCACAGTTCGTGCGCCCGCAGCAGGAGCGGGACGTACGCGGGATCCTCGAAGTACGCCTGCCGGGTGATCCGCGAGCCGCCGTGGCTGGACCCGAGGTTGTGCACCGGCGCGAACCGGTCGATCCCCAGCACGCGCCGCCCTCGCCGGGCGAGCCGATACGCGGCGGCGCTGCCCATCCCGCCGAGGCCGATGACGATGACGTCGTAATGGCTCATGCGGCGCTCCTGATCCGGTCCATGCCGGGGTCGAACAGCGGTTCACGCGCGACGACGGCGGGGATCCGCTCGCCGAAGTATTCGATCTCCAGCGGCCTGCCCGGCTGGGTGAACTCGGCCGGGAGCCAGGCGTACGCGATGTTCTTGCCGACGGTGTAGCCGTACGCGGCGCTCGTGACGTATCCGGCGGGACGGCCGTCGGCGAACACCGGCTCCTTGCCGAGCACGACCGAGTACGGATCGTCGACGGTGAGACAGGTCAGCTTCCTGGTCGCCGTTTCCGCCGAGCGTCCGGCCAGCGCGTCGCGGCCGATGAAGTAACCCTTGTCCATCCGCACGGCGAAACCGAGCCCGGCCTCGTACGGATCGTGCTCGGCGGTGACGTCCGTGCCCCACAGCCGGTAGCCCTTCTCCAGCCGCATACTGGAGAAGGCCTCCCGGCCGGCGGCGATGATCCCGTGTGCCTGCCCGGCTTCCCAGAGCGTGTCCCACAACCGGCGGCCGAGGTCCGCGCTCGTGTACAGCTCCCAGCCGAGTTCGCCCACATAGGACAGTCGCATCGCGGTGACCGGAACAAGGCCGATGTACGCCTGCTTCGTCTTGAAGTACCCCATCGCCTTGTGCGAGAAGTCCGTTGTGGACAGTGGCTGGAGCACGGCCCTGGCGAGCGGGCCCCAGAGCCCGATACAGCAGGTTCCCGGGGTGGTCTCGTGGATCTGGGCGGCGCCATCGCCGGGGAGATGCCGTCGCAGCCAGTCGATGTCGATGGCGCTGTTGACGCCGACCTGGAACCGTTCGGCGCCGAGCCGGGCGACGGTCAGGTCGCTGCGCACGCCGCCGTCCTCGTCGAGCAGCAGGGTGTAGGTGACCGAACCGGGCTTCTTGTCGAGCTGGTTCGTGGTCATCGTCTGCAGGAACGGCAATGCGCCGGGGCCGGTGACCTCCACGCGTTTCAACGACGTCATGTCGAACATCGCGACCCGCTGCCGCGCGACCAGCGCTTCGGCGCCGCCGATCGGCGACCAGTACCGCGCGGCCCAGCCGTTGCGCTCCGGGACGCGGCCGACCTCCGGAAGGTCCGCGTTCGCCTCGTACCAGTGCGGCCGCTCCCAGCCGCTCGCTTCGAGGAAGAACGCGCCGAGCTCCTTCTGCCTTTCGTAGAAGGGGCTCGTGCGCAGGGGCCGCGGTTCTTCCATGGGCTGCAAGGGATGGACGACGTCGTAGACCTCGGTGAAGCTCTGGCAGCTGCGCGCCATGACGTATTCCGGGGCGAGCTGCACCCGCTCGAACCGGGCGAGGTCGCAGCCGTGCAGGTCCACGCCGGGGTGCCCGTCGAGGAGCCACCGCGCCATGGCGCGCGCGACCCCGGCCGAATGCGTGATCCAGACGGCTTCGGCGACCCAGAATCCGTCGAGCTCCGGGTGTTCGCCCAGCAACGGCATGCCGTCCGGGGTGAAGGAGAACAGGCCGTTGATACCTTCCTCGACCTTGGTGTCGCCCAGTGACGGCAGCAGGCCGACGGCGGCGGCCCAGGACGGCTCGAAATCCGCGGGGGTGAACGCGAGTTCCGACGGCATCCCCTCGCCGGTGCCGATCTCGTGGGGAGACAAGGGCATCGGACGGTGCCCGTACGCGCCGATCCCGATCCGGTCGACATGCTCGCGGAAGTAGAGGTCGGCGTCCTGGTGGCGCAGGATCGGCCGGGTGGCCTCCTCGGTCACGCCGGCGAGTGACGGCAGCGGGCTGGTGCGCGCGTACTGGTGCGCCATCGGGACCAGCGGGATCGCGAGGTCCACCAGTTCGCCGAGCAGCGGTCCCCACATCCCGGCGCACGAGAGCACGATGTCCGCGCGGAAACTCCCCGTCTCGGTGGTGACGCCGGTGACGCGGCCACCCGACCGTTCGATGCCGACGACCTTCTGGCGCGCGAGGAACTTCGCGCCGCGACCGATCGCACGGCGGGCCTGCGCCTCGGCGGCGCGCAGGGGTTTGGCCAGGCCGTCGGAGGGGATGTGGAATCCGCCGAGCACCTTGGCCGGATCGAGCAGCGGATGCAGCGCGGCGCATTCGTCCGGCTCGACGAGCCTGCTCTCGACGCCGGACGCGGTGGCCCAGCCGTGCCGCCGCTTGAGATCGGCGAGGCGCTCGGGTGTCGTGGCCACCTCCAGCCCGCCGACGGGCCGGAAACACGGGTTCCCGTCGAGGTCGAGCGCGCCGTACTTCGCGACGGTGTACCGGGCGAACCCGGTCATCGTGCGGCAGGAGTTGGTCTGGAAGACCAGACCGGGGGCGTGCGAACTCGACCCGCCGGTGGTGAACAGGTCGCCCTGGTCCAGCACGGTGAGGTCGGTCCAGCCTCGTTCGGTGAGCTCGTCGGCGAGCGCGCAGCCGACGATGCCGGCGCCGATCACGACGACGCGGGGTCCTGGGGGCATGGTTCGGGGTACCTCCTGCCCGCCCTGGAGAGTCCACAAAGGACACCCGGGCATCGGGGTGACAGGCGCTGTTGCGGATGAGGCACGTTGTTCCGTCTTCAGCAACAAAGTGCGGCACGTGCGGGCGCGCTGTCAAGAGCCCGAAGAGGTCGGCCTCTTCACTCGGTGAAGTACCCCAGCTGGGCCGAAAGATCCGCCGACGCCTCGGTCAGCGGCCGGACGATCTGCCGCACCCGCTGTTTCGAAAGCCGGTACGACGGGCCGGAAGCGCTCATCGCCGCGACGACGTCGCCGCCGGGGCCGTGCACCGGCACCGCGACCGCGTGCATCCCCAGCTCCAGCTCCTCGAAGCAGGCCGCGTACCCGTCCTCGGCGACCCGCTCCAGCTCGGCGGCCAGCTCGTCGGGATCGACCGTGGTCCGCGGGGTGAACCGTTCGAGCTTCCGCCGGAGCAAACGTTTGCGCTCGACGTCGCCCATGTACGCGAGCAGCACCTTCCCGCTGGACGTCGCGTGCAGGGGGGTGCGCTGCCCGGTCCAGTTCTGCGTGGTGATCGCGGCCGAGCCGCGGGCCTGGCTGACGTTGATCGCGACACCGTCGTCGGCGATCGCGATGTTGACCGTCTCGCCGAGGGTCTCGGCCAGGCCCTGGCAGGTCCGCCTGCCCAGTTTCGCCAGGTCCATCCGGCCGGTGGCGGCGCCGGCGAGCCGGACGACGCCGAAGCCGATCGCGTACTTCCCGCGTTCGCCGAGCTGCTCGACCAGGCCGCGGTTCTCCAGGACGCTCAGCAGGCGCGACGCCGTCGACTTGTGCACGCCGAGCTCGCCCGCGATCTCGGTGATACCGGTTTCCCCGTTGCGCGCCAGCAGTTCCAGCACGCTGATCGCGCGGTCGACGGACTGCACCTGACTGGGCGTTGCGTTCCCCGCGTCCTGGTTCCGCATGACGCAACAGTAGCCGTTTCGCCCGGATCCGCTCGGCTGAGTGGGCGAATCCCTTGACGTACCGGCCCCTCGGGGGTGATTGTTGCGCAGAGCACGTTCCGTCTCGTAATGCGCAACATCAACAAACCGTCGGTCCTTTCCCCGGAGGCCCCGATGATCCGTGCCTGCGCCGTCTCCGAACTGCCCGAAGGCGAAGCCCTCCGCCTGCCCGGCCCCGTTCCGGTCTCGGTCTTCCATTCCGAGGGCGCCTATTACGCCCTCGACGACACGTGCAGCCATCAGGACGCGTCACTCGCGGACGGCTGGATCGAGGGCTGCTACGTCGAATGCCCGTTGCACGCCGCGCGATTCGACCTGCGGACCGGCGCCCCGGACTGCCTGCCCGCCAAGAATCCCGTGCGCACGTACCCGGTCGTGATCGCGGACGACGTGATCTATGTGGACACCGAGGCGCGCCGGGAAGTGGCTTGAGATCGGTCGCCGTCGTCGGCACCTCTCTGGCGGGACTTCGCGCGGCGCAGGAGTTGCGCGGGCGGGGTTTCGACGGGCGGCTGGTGATGATCGGCGCCGAACCACCGTACGACCGGCCGCCCCTGTCGAAGGATTTCTTGCTGGGCAAGGTTTCCGTCGAAGACGTCGCGCTCGCCGGGCAGGACGATCTCGACGCGCTGGCCGCCGAATGGCATCTCGGTGTCCGCGCCGAGAAGCTCAGCCGCGAGGGCGTGACGCTCGGCGACGGCACCACGATCGCCGCCGACGGCTACGTCCTCGCGACCGGCGCGGTGGCCAGAACCCTCGATGCGGCAAGGAATCTGTCCGGCGTCCACACTCTGCGAACCCTCGACGACGCGGTCGCGCTGAAGGCCGCTCTCGCTGCGGGGCCTTCCTCGGTCGTCGTCATCGGCGCGGGGTTCATCGGCGCGGAGGTCGCGTCCGCGTGCCGCCTGCTCGGGCACGAAGTGACCGTGGTCGAGGCGATGCCCGTGCCGCTCGCCTCCGTCCTCGGCCCGCGAATGGGCGCGGTGTGCGGGGAACTGCACGCCGAGAACGACGTCCGGCTGAGCACGGGCGTCCCCGTCGCCGGGTTCGCCGGTGACGGCTGGGTCACCGGCGTGCGGCTCGCCGACGGCCGCGAGCTTCCCGCCGATCTCGTCGTGGCCGGAGTGGGAGCACGGCCGGCTACCGAATGGCTGACCGGATCCGGGCTCGCCGTCGACGACGGGGTGCTGGTCGATTCCGGCTGTGTCACAGCGAATCCCCGAGTGGTCGCGGTGGGTGACGTCGCGCGGTACCGCTGCCCCCTGCGCGGCAGGCGGGTCCGCGCCGAACACTGGACGGCGGCCACGGAACAGCCGGGCGTCGCGGTCGCGAATCTGCTCGCCGGCTCGACCGTCACGCATTTCGCACGACACGGTTACTTTTGGTCCGATCAGTACGGTCGGCGGCTCCAATTCGCCGGAGTGGCCACGGAAGACGTGCGGATCGCCGAGGGCGACGTCGCTGCGAAGCGGTTCGTCGCGACCTATCACCGCGGCGACGTGCTGGCCGGGGTGTTCGCGATCGACTCACCGAGGCCGTTCACCAGGCTCCGGCGTGCTCTCTAGGGGCCCAAGACCCTACTCGGATGGAGCAATTTGCCCGATTCGATGATCTTTCTGGTGGTCACATCGCCGGGTCGCGCGCCCGCGCCGGGAAACTAGTGCGAACATAGGTTTATGAAGGCACGTGTTCTGGTCGTCGACGACGACCCTGCTCTCGCGGAGATGCTCACCATCGTGCTGCGTGGGGAGGGGTTCGACACAGCCGTCGTGGCCGACGGCTCACGGGCGCTGCCCGCGCTTCGTGAGCTGAAACCGGATCTGGTCCTCCTCGACCTCATGCTGCCCGGGATGAACGGCATCGACGTCTGCAAGGCGATCCGGGCCGAGTCCGGCGTGCCGATCGTGATGCTCACCGCCAAGAGCGACACCGTGGACATCGTCCTCGGGCTCGAGTCGGGGGCCGACGACTACGTGGTCAAGCCCTTCAAACCGAAGGAGCTCGTGGCCCGCGTCCGCGCCAGGATGCGCCGCACCGAGGCCGAGCCCGCCGAGTCGCTGACGATCGGCGATCTCGCGATCGACGTCCCCGGCCACGAGGTGACGCGCGAGGGGAAGGCCATCCCGCTGACCCCGCTCGAGTTCGACCTGCTGGTCGCGCTCGCCCGCAAGCCGCGTCAGGTGTTCACCCGCGAGGTGCTCCTCGAGCAGGTGTGGGGCTACCGCCACGCCGCCGACACCCGGCTGGTGAACGTGCACGTCCAGCGGCTGCGTTCGAAGGTGGAGAAGGACCCGGAACACCCCGAGGTGGTGTTGACCGTTCGCGGTGTCGGGTACAAGGCCGGCCCGCCGTGATCACCCCATGAACGGACGCTTGCGAAGGCTTGCCCAGACCACGATGCGCCACTTCCGGCGCATCGTGGTTTTCGTGCGCCGCAAGGTCGTCTCGTTCAACGAGCTGTGGCGGCATTCGCTGCAGTTCCGGGTCACGGTGTCCACGCTGGCGCTGTCGTCGGCCGTGGTGTTCGTGCTGGGCATGGTGCTGCAGAACCAGATCACCGAACGGCTGGTGGAGACCAAGCAGAACGCGGCGATCGCGCAGACGAGGGCGGTCGTCGAGACCGCGGCCGGTGAACTGATCGGCGTCGGCACCGAAAGCCCCGAAGCGCTGACCGCGCGGATGAAGAACGCGCTGAAGAAGATCACCAGCACGACGACTTCGCAGGACAGCGCCGGATCGGCCGCGGGCACTTTCGAGCCGGTGCTGGCCGCGGGTGGCCGTGACCAGTCGAACAAGCCGGTGTTCGCCGGGCCCTACGAGAAGGTGCCGGAGCGGCTGCGCCAGTTCGTGGAGACCGAGCAGGTCAGCCACCTGAACCACACGGTCACCGAAGCCGACGGCGGCAAGACGACGTACCTGATCGTCGGCGCGCCGGTGAGCACGATGATCAACCCGCTCCAGCTCTACCTGCTGTACCCGCTCACCAGCGAGCAGAACACCGTCTCGACCGTGCAGAACACGCTGCTCGTCGGCGGTCTCGTCCTGCTGCTCCTGCTGGCCGGGATCACGAACCTGGTCACCAGACAGGTCGTCCGGCCGGTCCGCCAGGCCGCCGCGGCGGCCGAACAGTTCGCGGGCGGTGATCTCGACCAGCGCCTCGCCGTGCTCGGTGAGGACGACCTGGCCAAACTCGCCGTGTCCTACAACGAGATGGCCGCGAGCATCCAGCGGCAGATCCGCCAGCTGGAGGAGTTCGGCGGCCTGCAACGCCGCTTCACCTCCGACGTCTCACACGAGCTGCGCACCCCGCTGACCACCGTCCGGATGGCCGCCGACGTGCTGCACGCGTCGCGCGAGCAGTTCCCGGCAGGGCTCGCGCGCTCCACCGAACTGCTGGTCGACGAGCTCGACCGGTTCGAGGCCCTGCTCGGCGACCTGCTGGAGATCAGCAGGCTCGACGCGGGCGTCGAGGAGCTCTCCGCCGAGCTGATCGACGTCCGGCCGATCGCGACCAGGGCCGTCGAGCAGGTCCGGGTGATCGCGGGCAACGCGGGCAGCTCGGTCGAACTGGTCCTGCCGGAGGAAGAGGCGCACGCCGAGGTCGACGCGCGCCGCGTCGAGCGGATCCTGCGCAACCTGCTGGCCAACGCGGTGGACCACAGTGAGGGGAATCCGGTGGTGCTGACCCTGGCGGTCAACGAGACCGCGGTCGCCATCACCGTCCGGGACCACGGTGTCGGGTTGCGGCCGGGCGAAGCGGAACTGGTGTTCAACCGGTTCTGGCGCGCCGACCCGTCCCGTAACCGCCGGACCGGCGGCACCGGGCTCGGCCTCGCGATCAGCCAGGAGGACGCCCGGTTGCACGGCGGCGTGCTCGACGCGTGGGGCGAGACCGGCCACGGCGCCTGTTTCCGGCTCGTGCTGCCGCGGCGGCAGGACACGCCGATGGGGGAGAGCCCGCTGGTCCTGCCACCGCCCGATCACACGTCCGCCGAACCACCCGGCTCGTCCGGACTGCTCGAAGTCCGCCCCGCACCAGACGCCATCCTCGCCGAGCCAGAGGAGGTCGGCCGGTGAAACGGCTCCTGCCCCTGCTCGCGGTGGTGCTGCTGCTCGCGGGCTGCGCGAACATCCCGCTCGAATCCCAGCCCGCCGTCGTCTCCGGGGACAAACCCGGGCAGGTGCCCGCGGACGTCGCCGAGCCGGTGGCCGGGCTCGACCCGCTGACCGTCACCCGTCAGTTCATCCGCAACTCCGCGACACCGGGCACGGCGAACGCCAACGCGCGGGTGTACCTCGACGAGGAGGCCCGGCGCAACTGGAAGCCCTCGCAGGGGCTGACGATCATCGACGACACCTTCGGCACCGTTTACGACACTTCGTCGTCTTCCCCGAACCCGGACGAGCAGGTGGTGAACGTCCGCGGGTTCAAACTCGGCAACCTGAGCCCCGACAGCGCGTTCATCCCGGTGAAGGCCGAGTACTCGCAGCAGTTCAAGCTGCGGAAGCAACCGAACGGCCAGTGGCGCATCGTCGACCCGCCGCAGGAACTCGCCGTCACCGACGAGGATTTCGCGCTCAACTACTTCCGGGTGCCGATCAGCTTCTACTCGCCCGACTCCGGGGCCTTCGTCCCCGACCTCCGCTACGTCGCGGCGAAACCGCAGGCCGGATTGCCCGGCCGGGTGATGGATCTGGTGCTGCAGGGACCGTCGGAAGGGCTGAAGGGCGCGGTCAAGGACCTGCTCGGCGACCAGGTCACCACCGAAAGCAACGTCCGGAGCACGGACGACGGGACACTGGACATCAACCTGACCGGCGTCGGCGGGGCCAGCCTCGCGGACCGGAACCTGATCGCCGCGCAGATCGTCCTCTCGCTGCAGACGGTGACGCTGAGCCGGATCCGGCTGCTCGCCGACGGCACCGCGCTGGTGCCGGACCACGAGTACTGGCGTGCCAGCGAACTGCCCAACTACAACGTGGACATCGCGCCCAACTCGGAACTGCGGGGCCTGATGACCGTGAACGGCCGGGTCCGCTCGCTCGAAGACGGGCAGCCGGTCGGCGGGCCCGCGGGCAACGGCGGCTACAAGGTCGTCAGCGCCGCGCAGTCCGTCGACGGGAAACGGCTCGCGGTGGTCGAGGAACGCGACGGCAGGCAGTGGCTCCGGGTCGGCGATCTCGGGCACGAACTCGCTTCGGTGGACCTGTTCGGCGGGAGCCTGAGCCGCCCGACCTGGCGCCCGGTCGCCCGGGGCGGCGGGGTCTCCGGCGAGGTCTGGACGGTCGTCGACCACAACACCGTCGCCAGGGTCACCCTGGCCGCGGACGGCCGCTGGGTGAAGGCCGGCGTCGACGCGACCATGCTCACCAGCCTCGGCCAGATCACCGAAATGCGCCTCTCGCGTGACGGGTCGCGGCTGGCCGCGGTCGTCAACGGGCAGCTGGTGGTCGCCTCGATCGTGCGGACGGCGGACTCGGTGGCTCTGAGGGCGCCGCGGAAACTGCAGGAACGCGACCTCAAGGACGTGGTCGACGTCGACTGGGCGACCCAGGACCACCTGATCGCCGCGACGTCGTCGACCTCGCTGCCGGTGGTGAAGGTGCCGCTGGACGGGCAGCGGATGGACGCGTTCAACAGCTCGAACCTGACCCCGCCGGTGCACGGCGTCACCGCGGCGCCGAGCAGGCAGAACCTGGTCGCCGACGCGGGCGGGCTGTGGGTCGCCTCCGAACTGGGCGAGGTCTGGCGGCCGCAGGCGCACACCGTCACCGACGCGGACCCGTTCTACCCGGGCTGAGCGCTCGGCCGCCTTCGCAGGTTGCGAAAGCCACTTTCGCAACCTTCAACGTTGCGAAAGTGGCTTTCGCAACGTCGGCCGACGCCACACCAGCCCCATCAGCCCCTCCAGAGGGGAGCAAGGGACCTTTAGTACCGCTAGCTTTCCTAGCGTCGCTAGCGAGCAGTTCGGGGCACTGGATGTCCGTGAAGGCCTCCTTCACTACCTTGAGGGTAGGCAAGGAGGCCTTCACGGACCGAGATCCGCGCGCGAAAGCGACACGAAGCCGCGAAGCGCCCTTCTCCTCGATTGACTTTTTCAACGACTCCCGGACATGACCGGCCCCCTGACCGCGCAAAGTGTCCAAACCGGACCTCTCACGACACCTCGCGACCCGGAACTGTCGGAGCCCCCGCCGACACTCGCCCCATGTCCAAAATCCTGGATCTCCTCATCCCCGCCCGCTGCGCGTCCTGCGGAGTGCCGGGCGCGCCCTGCTGTGCCACCTGTCAGACCGCTTGGGGTTCGCTCAGCGAGATCATCCGCGGCCCGACGGCCGGTCTCGTGCCCGTGTACGCCCTGGCTCCCTACGCCGACGAGGCCCGTCGCCTGATCCTCGCCTACAAGGAACGCGGCCGCCGCGACCTCGCCCCTTCCTTCGGGCGGGCGGTCGCCGAAGCCCTCGCTCAGCTACCCGATCCAGAGCCGGAACCTTGCCTCGTCCCCGTCCCTTCGCGACGGTCCGCCTCGCGTGTCCGAGGCGGACCGCACGTCCGGCGCGTCGCCGAAGAATGCGTGAAAGCACTGAGAGACAAGGGAAAGCCCGCGACCGTGGCGCCGGTCCTCAACCTGAGGTCAGGAGTTCGCGACGCCGTAGGGCTCAGCCGGGCCCAGCGGTCGGCGAACCTCGACGGCCGGATCCGCCTCGCTCCGGGAGCCTGCCGGGGGAAGGTCGTTCTCCTTGACGACGTCATCACAACCGGAGCGACCGCCGCCGCTTGTACGCGATTTCTGGACATAAGCGGAATTCATGTTTCGGCGGTGGTGGCGCTGGCCGCCGCCGGGTGATCGGGCTGTCACCTACAAGAGTGATGAATGATCGGGAACGAGAATGGGTACAAGGGCGTTGACGGGATATGAGGGACCTTCTGGGGAACACTCCGACGGCCCGCCACTCCACCG
This sequence comes from Amycolatopsis roodepoortensis, assembly GCF_014873915.1. Classification (GTDB taxonomy): domain Bacteria; phylum Actinomycetota; class Actinomycetes; order Mycobacteriales; family Pseudonocardiaceae; genus Amycolatopsis; species Amycolatopsis roodepoortensis. The sequence goes on along the minus strand of NZ_JADBEJ010000004.1, from coordinate 911,402 downwards.
GGGTGGCGGCGGATTCCCCCGGGCCCGGCGCCCTAGGCACCCTCCGCATTTTCCTGTCCGAAGGCTTGCGCCGTCCGCGTGAAAAGAAATCACGGGGGCGACGCCCGACAGGCCGGATTGTCCCGCTGGCCGCACGGTCTTCGTCGCGTGCGGTGACGAGGTCTCACGTCCTGATATCCCCCGGCTCGGGGGCTGTTGCTCGCGGCGTGATGCAGCTAACGTGCAGCGCTATCAGCAATCCCGGCAGGCAGGGAGGTGACCAGCCCATGTCCCTGGCGCCGGAGCCGCGCTGAGTCCGCGCTCGGACATCCGACACGAGACGTCGTGGCCGTATGCCGAGTTCCCTCATCGCCCGCGATCCGGGCTTCGTCCCCGCATTACCGGCGCCCTAGTGAACACATCTACAGCTCGCAGTCATTTCAGCGAGGGAGGTCGTGTATGGACATCGTCGTTAAGGGCCGCAACGTGGAGGTGCCCGACCACTATCGGGCACTCGTCAGCGAAAAGCTGGCCCGGCTAGAGCGCTACGACAAGAAGGTCATCCGTTACGACGTGGAGCTCTTCCACGAGCCCAATCGCCGGCAGTCGAAGAACTGCCAGCGCGTCGAAATCACCGGTAAGGGCCGAGGCCCCGCCGTACGCGCCGAAGCGTGTGCCGGCGACTTCTACGCAGCGCTGGATTCCGCACTGAACAAGCTCGAAAACAGGTTGCGGAAGACACACGACCGCCGGCGCGTGCACTACGGCCGCAGCCGCCCGGAATCCGTCGCCGAGGCGACTTCGATGGCGGCCGCCGGTGGCATGACCACCGACACCCGACATCTGGCGGGTACCGCTGTGCTCGAAGCGCCTGAGGCCGAACCCACGGCCAACGGTTTCGCTGTCGAGAGCGGTGACTTCGAGATGCCCCAGCAGCGCTGGGATGACGGGGTGACCGAACACCAGCCCGGTCGCGTCGTCCGCGAGAAGAAACACGACGCGGAGCCCATGACGGTCGACCAGGCTCTCTACGAGATGGAACTGGTCGGTCACGACTTCTACCTGTTCAACGACTCCGACGCCGGATGCCCGAGCGTCGTCTACCGGAGGCGAGGCTTCGACTACGGCGTCATCCGGCTGAGCTAAGCCGGCCCCTGCGCCCAGACGGCGGCCCGCACGCGTCCCGTGCGGGCCGCCGTCATGTCCGGAACAGGTGGGACGCGGCCTCGTCCCGTCAGGTACCGACCGACGGTGCGTGCGCGAACACCGAGGTGTTCCCTACGATGGGGGCGGACGGTGGTGCGTTACCAGGCACCACCGCGTACGAGATTGCCCGGGACCGGCTCGGGTGCGATCACAATCAGCTAGTGAGGTCGACCGGATGGTGCTGAACCGCCTGCTCCGCGCGGGCGAGGGCAAAATGGTGAAGCGGCTGCGACACATCGCCGATCACATCAACACCCTCGAAGACGACGTCAAGGAACTTTCGGACTCCGCGCTGCGGGCCAAGACCGACGAGTTCCGTAAACGGCACGCGGACGGCGAGTCCCTCGACGACCTCCTGCCGGAGGCCTTCGCGGTGGCGAGGGAGGCGGCCTGGCGAGTGCTCGGCCAGCGGCCCTACGACGTCCAGCTCATGGGCGGCGCCGCCCTGCACCTCGGCCAGGTCTCCGAGATGAAGACCGGTGAGGGCAAGACCCTGACCCAGGTCCTCCCCGCGTACCTGAACGCCGTTTCCGGCAAGGGTGTGCACGTCATCACGGTGAACGACTACCTCGCCAAACGTGACGCCGAGTGGATGGGCCGCATCCACCGCTTCCTCGGCCTCGAGGTCGGGGTCATCCTGGCAGACCAGACGCCCGAGGTCCGCCGCCAGCAGTACGCCGCCGACATCACGCACGGCACGAACAACGAGTTCGGCTTCGACTACCTCCGCGACAACATGGCGTGGAGCCTCGAGGACTGCGTGCAGCGCGGCCACAACTTCGCGATCGTCGACGAGGTGGACTCCATCCTCATCGACGAGGCCAGGACGCCGCTGATCATCTCCGGCCCGGCCGACCAGTCCTCGCGCTGGTACATCGAGTTCGCGCGGATGACGCCGCTGATGAAGCCGGACATCCACTACGAGGTGGACATCCGCAAGCGCACCGTCGGTGTCACCGAGAAGGGTGTCGCGTTCGTCGAGGACCAGCTCGGCATCGACAACCTCTACGAGGCCGCGAACACGCCGCTCGTCGGCTACCTGAACAACGCGCTGAAGGTCAAGGAGCTCTACAAGCGCGACAAGGACTACATCGTCCGTGACGGTGAGGTCCTCATCGTCGACGAGTTCACCGGCCGCATCCTGCACGGCCGCCGCTACAACGAGGGCATGCACCAGGCGATCGAGGCCAAGGAAGGCGTCGAGATCAAGGCCGAGAACCAGACGCTCGCCACGATCACGCTGCAGAACTACTTCCGGCTCTACGACAAGCTGTCGGGCATGACCGGTACCGCCGAGACCGAGGCGGCCGAGTTCCACCAGACCTACAAGCTGGGTGTGGTGCCGATCCCGACCAACAAGCCGATGGTCCGCGCCGACCAGGCCGACCTGATCTACAAGACCGAGCAGGCCAAGTTCGAGGCCGTCGCCGAGGACATCGCCGAGCGGCACGAGAAGGGCCAGCCGGTGCTGGTCGGCACCACGAGTGTCGAGAAGTCCGAGCACCTGTCGAAGCTGCTGCTCAAGCTGGGTGTTCCGCACGAGGTCCTCAACGCGAAGCACCACGACCGGGAGGCGCTGATCGTCGCCCGCGCCGGGCGCAAGGGCGCGGTCACGGTCGCCACCAACATGGCGGGCCGCGGTACCGACATCGTGCTCGGCGGCAACCCGGACATCATCGCCGACGAGGTGCTGCGCGACCGCGGCCTCGACCCGGTGGAGCACTCCGAGGAGTACGAGGCCGCCTGGCCGAAGGTGCTCGAGGAGATCCAGGCGGAGACCAAGGCCGAGGCCGAGGAGGTCCGCGAGGCGGGCGGGCTGTACGTGCTCGGCACGGAGCGGCACGAGTCGCGTCGCATCGACAACCAGCTCCGCGGTCGTTCCGGCCGCCAGGGCGACCCCGGCGAGTCCCGGTTCTACCTGTCGCTCGGTGACGAGCTCATGCGCCGCTTCAACGCCACGATGGTCGAGCGGGTCATGACCACCATGCGGCTGCCGGACGACGTGCCGATCGAGCACAAGATGGTCTCCAAGGCGATCAAGAGCGCTCAGACGCAGGTCGAGCAGCAGAACATGGAGATCCGCAAGAACGTCCTCAAGTACGACGAGGTCATGAACGAGCAGCGCAAGGTGATCTACGCCGAGCGCCTGCGCGTCCTCGAAGGCGAGGATCTGCGCGAGCAGATCGAGCACATGCTGGTCGACGTCATCAACGCGTACGTCACCGAAGAGACCGCCACGGGTTACGCCGAGGACTGGGACCACGAGAAGCTGTGGACGGCGCTGAAGCAGCTCTACCCGGTCAAGGTCACCTGGGAAGAGCTCACCGAGGACGACGACCTCGACGCCGACAAGCTGCGTGAGGCGCTGCTCGAAGACGCTCACCGCGCGTACGACGAGCGCGAGGCCGAGATCGACGCGAAGGTCGGCGAAGGCGCGATGCGCAGCCTGGAGCGCCAGGTGATGCTCACCGTGCTCGACCGCAAGTGGCGTGAGCACCTCTACGAGATGGACTATCTCAAGGAGGGCATCGGCATGCGCGCCCTGGCGCAGCGCGACCCGGTCATCGAGTACCAGCGCGAGGGCTACGACATGTTCCGCGCGATGCTGGAGTCGCTGAAGGAGGAGGCCGTCGGCTTCCTGTTCAACCTCCAGGTCGAGCAGGCCGAGCCCACTACGCCGTCGCCGGAGTCGGCGTCCGCGCTGCCCGCCGGTGTCGGCTCCGGGAACGGCCAGGCCGCGGGCGGCGACGGCAGGCACGCCCGTCCGACGCCTCCGCAGGGCCCGGCGACCGACACCCAGTCCGTGCCGTCCGCCTTGCGGGGCAAGGGACTCGGCGGTGGTTCGCAGTCCGGGCTGACCATGTCGGGCCCGTCCGAGGACGGCGGCGTCGAGTCGCATTCGGACAGTGCCGGCAGCGCCGGTGGTGACCAGGGCGGGACCCGCCGGGAGCGTCGTGCCGCGCAGCGCGCCTCCCAGAAGAAGGGCAAGAAGGGCCCGCGCCGCTAAAGGCCCCCAAAGCGCGTGAAGGCCCCCTTCCCTCGGCTCAGCCGAGGGAAGGGGGCCTTCACGCGTATCAGGCCGCGTCGTGCGCTTCACGGGCGTCAGTCGGGCCCGAACGGCGGCGCGAGGTGTTGTGAAAGCCACTTTCGCAACCTTCAACGTTGCGAAAGTGGCTTTCGCAACATCGCCACCGGACACCTGCGAGCCGCCCGGCCGTCTACCGCCCGCCCGCGCAGCGCGGCCCTCACGCGTATCAGGCCGCGAGCGCGGAGACTCGTCGCGGCGGCTTCAGCAGGTGGAAGCGGGTGCACACCCAGCCCGACGGCGTCCGCTCGAAGCGGGCGGCCAGCGCGAGGGAGCGTCCGTTCTGTTCGACGGTCGCGCAGGCTTCGACGACGCCGTCCGCCGGATGGCCCAGGTGGACCGACTTCGGCCGGTAGCCGCCCGAGGGACGGCGCCGGCCGCTGTCGAGCAGCGCGCTGTGCAGCGCCGGGTCGAGGATCGGCCGCACCTGGACCGCGGGACGGCGCCCGTCGCAGGCTTCGAGGATGGTGGTCAGCAGCCTGCCGATCTGCTGTCCGTCGGGAGTGTCCGGCCGCGGCTGTGGTTCCTCCACGATCTTTTCGCCGGACAGCGGCAGGTCCAGCACGAGCTGGTTGTCCGGCACCGCCGCCCGGTGCACCAGGTTGTCCGGCCTGCCGGCGACCCGGTACGGCGGTTCGAACGGTTCGAGCCGTCTCAGTACGTACGACTTCATCAGGTTGTCCCCCTCCGCGGCCCCTCGGCCGCGCCCAGCAACTAAGGGGCAGGCGGCGGACGAAGCCGCGACAAGGACCGCCCGAGAGGATGAACCGGGCGGTGATCGCTTGTGTACGGTGGGCCGGTGCTGAAAGGGCTGGTCATCGACTACGTCGGGGTGCTCACGGACGCCGGCGCGGACGAGCTGTACGCCTACCTGCGGGCGGCCAGGGCACGCGGGATCAAAACGGCCTTGCTCTCGAACGCCCCCGGCGCGTCGGACGAGGCCAAACGGTCGCTCGGCCCGTTCTTCGACGCGCTCGTCTTCTCCGGCGAGGTCGGCGTGGCCAAACCCGAACGCGAGGTCTACCTGCTGACCGCGGGGCTGCTCGACCTGCCCGCCGACCGGTGCGTGTTCGTCGACGACGCCGCACACAACGTCCGCGCCGCGGTGGCGGCCGGGATGGCGGGAGTGCACCACACGTCAGTCGAGGAGACGCTGACCGAGCTCAGCGCGTTGTTCCCGAAGCCTTAGCCCGGCGCACCAGCTCGAAGGACAGCACCGCGGCGGCGGCCGAGACGTTCAGCGACTCGACCTCGCCCGGCATCGGGATCGAAACCCACTCCGTCACCAGTTCGCCGACCTCGGCGCCGACACCGTTCGTCTCTCCGCCCAGCACGAAGGCGGCGCGCTGCGGCAGCTCGACGTCGAACACCGAACTCCGGGCGGAAGCGCCCAGCGCGAAGATGCCGTAGCCGGCTTCGGTGAGCATTTCGGCCGCCTCGCGCGCGCTGCCGCAACGCAGCACCGGCGCCCGGAAAGCGACCCCGGCCGAAGCCTTGACCACCATCGGATCGAGCGCGGCGACCCCGCGCCGCGGCACCACGACGCCGTCCAGCCCGGCCGCGGTCGCCGTGCGCAGGATCATCCCGACGTTGGCCGGGGTGGTGATGCCGTCGAGCAGCAGCACCCGCGACGGCGGCCTGCCGTCGGACAGGGCCGCGTGCAGGGAGCGCATCCGCGGGGCGACGACGTCGGCCAGCACCCCCTGGTCCTGTTTGCCGTTGCCCGCCAGCACTTTGACGCGGTGCGCGCTCGCCCGCTGCACCGGCACCCCGGCGGCCTTGGCGGCACGCTGGATCTCGGCGGCGTTCGGCCCGCGCACGGTGTCGGCGAGGATCACCTTGTCCACTTCGAGCGCCGCGTCGTCCAAGGCCTCGAGCACCGGTTTGCGCCCGTACACCGTCAGGAACCGGTCCTTCGGCGAGATCACCGACTCATCACCCACACCGGCGAGTGTCCCACTATGTAAGGATCGGCCCATGCCCGACCGCCTCTCCGCGCTGGACGCCTCGTTCCTGTACGTGGAAGACCACTCGACCCCGATGCACGTCGGCGGCGTGGCGATCTTCGAGCGACCGCGCGAGGGTTTCACCTACGAGCGGCTGCTGGACCTGATTGGGCAGCGCCTCGCCTTCCTGCCGCGGTACCGGCAGCGGGTGCTGGAGGTGCCCGGTCACCTCGCCCGGCCGGTGTGGGTCGACGACGTCGACTTCGACCTGAACTACCACGTCCGCCGGTCGGCGCTGCCGCAGCCGGGCTCCGACGGCCAGCTGTTCGATCTCGTCGCGCGGCTCATGTCGAGACGGCTCGACCCGGGAAGGCCGCTCTGGGAGGCGTACTTCGTCGAGGGGCTCGCGGGCGACCGGGTCGCGCTGGTGACCAAGACGCATCAGTCCGTCGTGGACGGGATAGGCACCATCGAGATCGGGCAGCTGATCCTCGACGCCACCCCGCAGGAGCCGGAACCGTTCGACGACACCTGGCAACCCCGCCGGGAACCGAGCCGTACGCAACTGATCCTCGACGCGGTCGCCGAGACCGTGCAGCGGCCGACGGAGCTGGTGGAGAACGTCCGGTCCATCGCCCACGACGCCACCGCGATGGCGGGCAAGGTCACCGAAACGGTCGGTGACGTCGCCTCGGCGTTGAAGACCATGGTGAGCCCGGCGCCGTCCGGGCCGCTCAACGTCCGCACCTCCGGGGGCCGCATGTTCGCCGTGGTCCGGACGCGGCTCGAGGATTTCCGCGAGGTCCGCGCCGCGCACGGCGGCACGGTCAACGACGTCGTTCTCGCCGCGATCACCGGCGCGCTGCGGGAATGGCTGCTCTCCCGCGGCTCGAACCTGACCGCGACGACCACCGTGCGCGCGCTGGTGCCGATGGCCGTCCGCGACGCCGAGACGGCCGAATACTCGACGCCCGCACTGGTCGGGAACCAGGTCGACGCCTACCTGGTCGATCTCCCGGTCGGGGAGCCGAACGCGGTCCTGCGGTTGCACCACATCGGCCACGCGATGGCCGACCACCTCGACTCGGGCCGTTCGGTCGCCGCGCGCGGGCTACTGACGGTCGGCGGGTTCGCCCCGGCGACGCTGCATTCGCTGGGCGCGCGGGCGGCCGGGTCGATGTCGGGACGCATCTTCAACGTGCTGATCACGAACTCACCGGGCCCGCAGGTGCCGCTCTACGCGGGACAGGCGAAGATGGTGGAGATGTTCCCGGTCATGCCGCTGGTGCGCAATCAGGCGCTGGCGATCGGGGTCACCTCGTATCACGGAGGTGTCTACTTCGGACTGAACGGCGATCGCAAGGCCGTGTCCGATGTGGACGTGCTCGCCGGGATGATCGAGGAATCGTTGGAAGAGCTGAAGGGTGCGCACTGGTGAGGGTCTATCTACCGGCGACGATCGCGATGCTCCGTGACCTCGAAACCTCCGGCGAGTTCCGGGCGCGGAGCGGCACGGGATTCGCATTGACCCCGGCGCTGCGGGAGTCCTACGCCAGCGGATCCGACGAAGAACTCGAGTACGCCGCGCTGCTCGACGCCGCGAGGGCGTCGCTGCGGCTGATCGCGGCCGAGGAGAAGCCCGAGCCGCGGCGCGTGGTGATCTCGGCCGACGTCGAGGAGGTCACGCTGCGCCCGGACCTCGACGCCGCCGTCGTCCGGCTGGCCGGGCCGGTGAAGATCGCCGACGTCGCCGCGATCCACGTGGACGCGGCCGAAGCGGCCGAGTCCGTGCAGGCCGCCGCCGCGGTGATCGACCAGGCCGACCTCGGCGATCCCGACGCGGAGTTCACCCTCGGCGACGCCGAAGACCACGAACTCGCCTGGTACGCGCCCCAAGAGCTGCCGTTCCTGCTGGAACTCCTCTAACCCCACTCCGCGTTTCGTCCTCTGAATGCGTTCCTTGCACGCGCAACTACCGCATTCAGAGGACGAAACGCGTCAGAACCAGGACGGGCCGCGCGTCGGGCGTTCGGGGCGCCAGCCGGTCGCGTCGGTGAGCCTGGTCGAGACGACGCGCTGCGAACGAGCCAGGACCGACATCAGGCCCAGCCGGTTCGCCAGCCACTTCGGCAGCGCGCGCGGACGGCGCACACCGGCCGCGGCGGCCATCGCCTCGCCGAGTTCCTGTTTCCGCACCGGATCCGCGGCCAGGTTGTAGACGCCGCTCGGTGCCCGCAGCGCCGCGATGACGCCCGCCGCCGCGTCGTCCGGATGGATCGCCGCGGTCCAGTCGGTCCGGCGGCCGATGATCAGCGGCGAACCGCGCCGCGCGGCCGCCAGCATCGTCGTCGTCATCGGATCGTCGGCGACCAAGAGCCCGATCCGCAGCCGGATCGCGGTGCGGCCCTCGTCCGCCAGTTCCGCGATGTTCGCGTGCGCCACCGTCGAAGACGCGATATTGCCGCGCAGTTCGAGGGGAGAGTCCTCGTCCAGTTCTTGGTCGCCGCCGTCGGCGTAGACGAACGAGATCCCTTCCTGCACCACGATTCCCACCTCGCCGGTCCGTCGCACGGCGTCCGCCAGGGTCCGGCTGCCGGTGCTCCGCACGCGGTCGTTCTCGGCCCAGCCGGAGAGCGTCATCGCCCGGCGCGCGTCCGGGATGCGGGTGGCGACGTTGACCACGGCGTCGTGCCCGTTCAGCGCGCCCGCCAGGGAATCGACATCGAACAGCGAACCCGGCACCGGTTTCGCGCCGGTCGCGCGCACCGCCGCGACCCGGTCCGCCCCGCGGGCCAGCCCGCTCACCTCGTGGCCTTCGGCCAGCAGACGCCGCACCAGCGGGCGCCCCAGCACCCCGGTCGCCCCGATCACCATCACGCGCATTTTCGTTCCTCCTGTCTCACTACCCGAGGGACGAGACGTGCGCGGGGAACGTGACAGATCAGCCCGCCGGGATCTCCCCGATCTCCTCCGGCGGCGGCGCCTGGATGTCGGCCTGCGTGCCCCATTCGCTGTAGCGGGTGACGATGCGGGCCATCGAGCTGTCCGGGGCACCCGAAGCGGCGAGGACAGGGGCGAGGTCGAGCACGATCCGCAACGGCCGGTGGGTGTCGTCGAGCCAGATCTCCATGGGGATCTTCCCGAGTTTCCCCTGCAGTTCCCCGAGGGCCTCGGCCGACAACCCGGCGGGCAGATCACCGCCCAGCGCGGCCATGTCGACGTCCAGCCGGTAGCGCTCGGCGGGCACCCCGTCGAGTTCGGTGTGCCCGGATTCGACGAGCGTGCCCGCCTTCCGCACCTGGTCGAACGCGCGGGCTGGGTCGTTCTGCTTGGCCAGCTGATCGATGCTGCCGCCGGCGACCTGCGAAAACGGGTCCGCGCCGTCGGGGGAGACCTTCACCCAGGGCTTCCCGCCGGGGAAGTCCTCGCGGGCGGCCTCCGGGACCTTGGCGAAGACGATCTTGTCGACGAGCCGGAGTTCGAGGGGCTCGCCGAGGAAGTCCGTGGTCATGGCCAGCGCGGCGCCCGTCCCCGCGACCCTCGCCTGGCCCTGGCTCTTCGACCGCATCGTGCCCGCGGTGACCTCGGTGACGAACTTCGCCGCCTTGCCGTCGATCGCGGTCGTGACCCCGTCGGCGAGCGCGCGGGCATCGGCGAACGCCACGGCTCCGCCGTCGCACGCGCCGAGCAGCGCGCCGAATACGAGCACAACGGTGGCGAGGGCCGTTCTCCGCATGAGGACCTGCTTTCAAAGGCGGGCGCCCAAGCGAAACACAGCCGCGGTCCGCACCCCGATCGGGGGAACGGCTCAGCGGCTGTCGCCGACCGCCTCGGGCGGCGGCGCGATGATCACCACGTCGGAAGCCCAGCTTTCGTACTTCACCGTCGCCTTGCCCATGCTGACCTGCACCGGACGTTGCTCGGCGTCCAGCCACACCTCGGCGGGGGCGCCGCCGAGATCGAGGACGTAGTGCGTGGCGGCCGTGCCGTTCACGTCGGCCTGCCCGGACTTGGTGACCTTGCCCGTTTTGGCGATCCGGTCGATCGTGCGGGTCGGATCCATCGTCTCGACGACGTGCGTCATCAGCGCGCCGTTGGCCGCGGACAGCGCGTCCTTGCCGTCGGCGGTGATCTTGACCCATTCCTTGCCGGTCTTGAGTTCCTGGACCTGAGTGTCCGACAGGTGGTAGTAGAGGACGCCGTCGGCGAAGATCAGGTCCCGCTTCTCACCGGCGATCTCGGCGACCATGGAGAACTTGCTGTTCGGTCCCTCGTAGAGCCCGGAACTGGTGACGACGACCTTGCGGCCGTCGTCGGCGGTGGTCTCGAGCGCGATCTTGGACGAGCGGGCCTTCTGCGTGCTCGCGGCGGCGGCCGAGGCCAGCTGCGCCGCGTCGTTCACCGGCGGTTTCTCCTCGCCGGAACAGCCGCCCAGCATCAGGAGAGCGGTACAGACGACGGCGAATCCGGTGGCACGCATGGGACTCCCTCGGGTGAATGGTCTGTACCACTACCGTAGCGCCTGTCGCGTGAATTTCCACCGTCCGAACGGTCCGGAAGCGCGTGAAGGCCCCCTTCCCTCGGCTCAGCCGAGGGAAGGGGGCCTTCACGCGCAAAGGTCTAGCGGCCCGCCCGCTGCATCATTTCGGCGTAGTCGCCCACCTCGGCGGCGGGCGGCGGAGTGACCTCCACCGGCGTGCCCCAGTCGCTGTAGGTATACGTCGACTTGGCTTCGCCGGTCTGTGAGCCTCCCGCCGACTTCATGAACGAGGTCATGTCCATGGTCATCTTCAGCGGAAGCTGCTCGGCATTGAGCCACAGTTCGGCCGGAACCCGCAGATCCTTGCCTTCGAACCGCTTCTCGACCTCCGCCCGCTGATCGGCGGGGAGGTCGTCACCGAGGAACAGGTCGATCTGCTTCCTGACGTCGAATTCGACGAAGTAGTGGTTCACCGGGACGCCGTCCAGCCGGATCTGTTCCGACCTGATGACGCGGCCGGTCTTTTCGACCATCTCCAGCTGTTTCGCCGGGTCACCCATCTCGAGGGACCTCAGCATGGCCTTCCCCGCGGCCTTCTCTCCGGGATCCTCGCTGTTCAGCGGGAGCTTTCCCCAGGTCTTGTCCGTTTTGAGCCGGGCCTTCTCCTCGGCGGGCAGCTTGACGAACAGGGTCTGGTCGACCAGGCGCAGCCCGGCCGTTTGGCCGTCGAAGGTCATGTTCGCCTCGATTTTCGAGGCGGGGCCGTCGTAGAAGCCCACCACGGTTCCGGTGACCTTGGAAGTCCCCATCATGCCGTCGATGGTCGTCTTGGAGGATTTCGCCTTTTGCGTTCCCTGCTTCGCGGCCTCGACGAGGCCGAGCGCGTCGGTGAACGGGGTGGCCAGCGCGAGTTCGCCGGCGCCGTTGGTGTTCTCTGCGGTCACGCCGGGCCGGGTGCCGCAACCCGTGACCACGAGGGTCAGGGCAGCGGCCACCGCAGCCACCTTGAACGTGCGACGCATCTACTGACCGCCGGCCTTCTTCATGATCTCCGTCAGGTCGCCGACCTGGTCGGCGGGCGGGGCGGTGATGTTCACCGGGCTGCCCCAGTCGGTGTACTTGACCGTGGTCTTGGCGACGCCGTCACCGGGGGCGCCCATGGCCTTCACGAACGCGCTCGCGTCGGAGACGACCTGCACCGGCAGCTGATCGGCGTTGAGCCACAGCTCGGTGGGGATGGTGACGTTCTTGCCCTTGAGCTTCTCGTCGATCTTCTGCTGGACATCCGCCGGGAAGGGGACGCCCACCTCGCCCACGATGAGGGCGATGACCTTCTCGACCTCGATCTCGATCAGGTAGTGGTTGGTAAGCTCACCGTTCAGCTCGACCTGGTCCGACTTCGTGATCTTGCCCGCCTTCGAGACCTGCTCGAGGGTGCGCGACGGGTCGCTCTCCTTGACGGCCTTCGACATCAGCTTGCCGAGCAGCTGCGAGATCGGGTCCTGCCCGTCGGCCGCGATCTTCACGTACGCCTTGTCGGTCTTCAGCTCGGCTTTGTCGTCCGCGCCGAGCTTGAAGAAGAACGCGTTGTCGACCCAGAGGACGTCGACCTTCTTGCCTTCGCTGTCCAGGGTCATCGAGAACTTGCTGTTGTCACCGTCGTACACGCCCTGCCCGGTCACCGTGTTCTTCTCGGCGCCGGCGACGGTCTCCATCGAGATCTTCGACGACTTGGCCTTCTTGGTGCTCTCGCGGGTCAGGGCCGCGAGCTGGATCGGGTCGCCGAGCGGCGCCGAAAGCAGGCTCTTCTGCTCCGAAGGAGCGGGGGCAGCCGCGCCGGGCTGCTTCTCGCCACCGCAGGCGGAGAGCGCCAGGACGGCGGCCGTGGCGACGGCGGCGAGTGTGGTTACGCGCTTCAAGTGGACCCCTCAGAAAGTTGATCTAATCCGAACGGGGTATCGCGCAAGACCGGAATTAGTTACCGATCGTCGTCATGCCCGGCCCGGGAGCCCAAAAGCCGACGCAGCGACGTCAGCCGCTCCGCGCTCGCGTGACCTTCGGTGACCACGTCGTCGAGCGCGCAGTCCGGATCCGAAGGCGGCCCGAGGTGCCCGCAGCCCGAGGGGCACTCTTCGGCCGCCTCGGCGAATTCCTCGAACGCCAGGACGATGTCGTCGGCGGTCACGTGCGCCAGCCCGAACGAGCGGACACCGGGGGTGTCGACCACCCAGCCGCCACCTGGCAGGGGGAGCGCGACCGCCGCGACGGACGTGTGCCTGCCCTTGCCGACCGCGCTGACCACGCCGGTCGCCAGCCCGGCGTCCGGTACCAGCCGGTTGACCAAAGTGGACTTGCCGACCCCGGAATGCCCGACCAGCGCGGTGAGCCTGCCCTTGAGCCGTCCGGTCAGCTCTTCCGGATGTTCGTCGTGCCGGGTGACCACGGCCGGGATGTCGAGGCCCGCGTAGCCGGCGAGGAGTTCGTCCGGGCTGGCGAGGTCGGCCTTCGTCAGGCACAGCACCGGCTCCAGGCCGCCCGCGTAGCAGGCGACGAGACAGCGGTCGATGAATCCGGTGCGCGGCGGGGGATCGGCCAGCGCGGTGACGATCAGCAACTGCTCGGCGTTGGCGACGACCACCCGTTCGAAGGGGTCGGTGTCGTCCGCGGTCCGGCGCAGCACGCTGGAGCGTTCGTCCACCCGGATGATGCGGGCGAGGGTGTCCGGTTTGCCGCTCACATCGCCGACGATGCCGACGGTGTCGCCGACGACGACCGGGACCCGGCCCAGCTCACGGGCCCGCATCGCGGTGACGACCCGGTCCGGGTCGGAATCGATCGCGCAGGTCCAGCGGCCGCGGTCCTTGCCGATGACCATCGCGGTGGAGGCGTCCGCGTGCTCGGGGCGGCGTTTGCTGCGCGGCCTGGTGCCCTTGCCGGGACGGATCCGCACATCGGATTCGTCCAGCCTGCGCCAGTCCTTGCCAGCCAAACCGCCTCCTGCTCTTCGAACACCGCGCAAGAATGATCCCATGCCGCTCGCCAACACCTCGGTAGCGTGTAACGATGACTGACGATTAGGGAGGTTTCCCCATGTGCGGGCGTTATGCCGCGACCAAGGACCCGGCGGCGCTGATCGACGAGTTCGCCGCGGTGGACCTGACCGAGGGCCGGGTCCGGACCGACCACAACGTGGCGCCGACCAAGGTCGTGCCCACCGTCGTGCAGCGGCATCCGCGTGACGCGGACGGCGCGGTGCTCGAAGACGAGCCCGCCGTGCGATCGCTGCGGATGATGCGCTGGGGGCTGGTCCCGTTCTGGGCGAAGGATCCCGGCGTCGGCTCGAAGATGATCAACACGCGCGCCGAGACCGCGAAGGAGAAGCCGTCGTTCAAGAAGGCGGTTTCCGCGCGGCGGTGCCTCGTTCCCGCCGACGGCTGGTTCGAGTGGCGGCGCGACGGCAAGGAGAAGCAGCCCTTCTTCATGACCGGACCGGGTGACGAGTCGCTCGCGTTCGCCGGGATCTGGGAGACCTGGCGGCCGAAGGACGACAAAGAGGCCGACCCGCTGATCACCTTCTCCGTGATCACCACCGACTCGGTCGGCAGGCTCACCGACATCCACCACCGCATGCCGCTGCTGATGCCGCGCGAAAAGTGGGACACCTGGCTCGACCCGGATCGTGCCGACGTCACCGACCTGCTCGTCCCGCCGCCGGCGGACCTGGTCGACACGATCGAGCTGCGGCCGGTGTCCAGCCTGGTCAACAACGTCCGCAACAACGGCCCGGAGCTGGTGGACCGCGTCGAACCCGCCACCGAAAGCCCGCTCTTCGAGCTGCCGAACTCATGACGAAGCTGGAGATCGACACCGCCTACGGCCCCGCGCGGGCCGAGTTGCACTGTGCCGAGGAGGGCGTCGCGGTGCTGATGCTCGGCCACGGCGCGGGCGGGGGGATCGGCGCGAAGGACCTGGTGGCGGTCACCCGTGCGGCGCAGGCCGCCGGTGTCCACGTCGCGCTCGTGGAGCAGCCGTACCGGGTGGCAGGCCGCCGGGCGCCCGCTCCCGCCACCCAGCTCGACACCGCCTGGCTCACCGTCGCCGACGAGATCTCCGCGCGCTTCGACGATCTGCCGCTCGTGTTCGGCGGCCGGTCGTCCGGGGCCCGCGTCGCCTGCCGGACCGCCGCGACGGGGCAGGCGGTGGCCGTGCTCTGCCTGGCCTTCCCCGAGCATCCGCCGGGGAAGCCGGAGAAGTCCCGGCAGGGTGAGCTCGACGCCGTCGAGGTCCCGACCCTGGTGGTGCAGGGCGACCGTGACCCGTTCGGCCTGCCCAAGGCGGGGCCGCATCACGAGATCGTGGTGCTCAAGGGCGACCACAACCTCAGCGCCGACCTCGAAGGCGTGTCACGCGCGGCCGCCGAGTGGCTGGAGCGTGTGCTGCGGCCGCTCACCTGAGAGCCGCCGCCGGGCGTAGTGCACGGTGACCGCCGCCAGCAGCGGGCCCCAGAGCAGGAGCGGCGCGTAACAGGCCGCCATGACGACGCCGTAGACCGGCGAGTCTTCCCAGCTCCCCGGACCCATCGAGGAACCGGCCTCCGCCCAGCCGAACAATCCCTGGACACCCAGCCCGGTCAGCGCGATCGCGCCCGCGGCGGCCGGGAGGATCGCCGCGAGCGGCGGGATCCGCCGTCCGCGCAGCCCCGGGATCCAGCGCGGCCACACCTCACCCCACGGCCGGACGAGCCCGAGGGTGAGGAACGCGAGCGCTTCGGCGAGCAGGCTCAGCCCGAAGACGTAGGCCGTGCCCCAGCCGGGGATGCCGAACTCGTCCAGCCCCTGCGCGGTGAACCCGACCGGGATGCCGAGGCCCATCGCGACCCGCCACAGCCCGGAGGGCAACGTCACCAGCAGCGTCGCGTGGGCGGCGAGGTTCGCCCATCTCGGCACGTCGGGCACGGTCTTGGTCATTTCGTCGCTCCCTGGAGTCGTCTTTCGCTTGCCGACGACGATTCCCGGGTGCGGCCGCGTGATCTTCCCGCTGCGGACCGACTCCCCTCCCTCGCATGGGTGAGTCTCTTCCCGCATTTCGTCCTCTGGATGCGGTAGTTGCACGCGCAAGGACCGCATTCAGAGAACTAAATGCGGAAGGTCAGCCCGCGATCGGGGCGACCACGGCGCCGGTGAGCCTCACCAGGTCGCCGGGCGCGAGCTCGACCTCCAGCCCGCGCCGCCCGGCCGAGCAGTGCACGGTCTCGAACTTCTCCGCCGACGAGTCGATCACCACCGGCAGCCTGCTCCGGTGCCCGAGCGGCGAGATCCCGCCGAGCACGTAACCCGTCGCGCGCTGCGCGGCGGCGGGGTCGGCCATCTTCGCCTTCTTCCCGCCCGCGGCGGCCGCCAGCGCCTTCAGATCCAGCTGGCCGGTGACCGGGACCACGCCGACGGTCAGTTTCCCGTCGACCTCGGCGACCAGTGTCTTGAACACGCGCGCGGGGTCGAGCCCCAGCGCTTCGACGGCTTCGAGACCGTACGACTCGGCCCGCGGGTCGTGGTCGTAGGCGTGCAGAACATGCGCCACTTTCTGCTTCGCCAGCAGCGCCGTCGCCGGGGTTCCCTTGCCTGCCATGGGCGAAGTCTACGAGCGGGCGGGAATGCCCGAATGGGCGTCGCTGTTGAAAGCCACGTGTCCACCACACTCGAAGCTCCCCGAATCCTGATCCCGCGCACGCCGGGCGGCCAGGTGATCCGCCCGCGCGTAAACTCGACGACGTCTCATGCGCACAAGCGCATCGACGCCGATCGGGAAGGGAACGGTTTGCCGAGCACGCAGAATCCCGCGCCGGACACGGGCACGGACGCCGAAGAGGCGGCCGCGCGGGCCGAGCGCTTCGAGCGGGACGCGATGCCCCTGCTCGACCAGCTGTACTCGGCCGCCATGCGGATGACCCGGAATCCCGCCGACGCCGAGGACCTCGTCCAGGAGACGTACCTGAAGGCGTACGCGGCCTTCGCGTCTTTCAAGGCGGGCACGAACCTCAAGGCGTGGATGTACCGCATCCTCACGAACACCTACATCAACGGCTATCGCAAGCGGCAGCGCCAGCCGGTGCAGCAGCCCACCGAGGAGATCACCGACTGGCAGATCGCCAAGGCGGAGAGTCACACCTCCAGCGGGCTGCGCTCGGCCGAGGTCGAGGCGATGGACAACCTGCCCGACGCCGACGTCAAGGAAGCGCTGCAGAAGCTGCCGGAGGAGTTCCGCCTCGCGGTCTACCTCGCCGATGTCGAAGGTTTCGCGTACAAGGAGATCGCCGAGATCATGGACACGCCCATCGGCACCGTGATGTCCCGGCTGCACCGCGGCCGCGCCCAGCTCCGTGACCTGCTCGCCGACGTCGCCCGCGAGCGGGGCTTCATCCGCTCCGGCAAGCAGCAGGAGGTGGCGGGGCGATGACCGAGGACTACTGCGCCGGCGCGGACGACAAGGTCAGGTGCGAGGAAGCCCTCGCCGACATCTACCTGCTGCTGGACAAGGAGTGCAGCGCCGAGCGCGACGCCGCCCTGCGCAAGCACATCGAGGACTGCCCGCCGTGCCTCGAGGAATACGGCATCGACGAGCACATCAAGCAGCTCCTCGCCCGCAAATGCGGCGGTGACCACGCGCCGGACGACCTCAAGTCCCGGCTGCGGGCCTCGATCCGCCAGACCGTGCAGACCAAGGGCTCGCTGACCATCGAGCGCACCGAGGTCAAGATCGAGCAGACCTTCGAATAAGCGGCTCAGGACACACGAAGGCCCCCGTACCGATCGGTGCGGGGGCCTTCGCCGTCTGATCGAATGATCAGGAGTTGGGCTTCTTGCCGTGGTTCGCGCCGTTCTTCTTACGGTCGCGACGCTTGCGGGCGCGCTTCGACATGTTTCACTCCTCGTCCGAGTGGCCCTCGCGGGGTGATACGACACCGCTGGGCCAGGGTCAACCTCTCCAGTGTGTCATGCGGCCCTCACCCTGCTTGGATGGGGACGTGTCCACCCTTTCCGATCTGCTCGCGGAGAACACCGGCCTGTCCGGTGAGGCCGCGGACCATCTCCAGACCGTGGTCGCCGAATGGCAGCTCCTGGCCGACCTGTCCTTCGCCGACTTCCTGCTGTGGGTCGCCGTCTCGGAGGAGTTGCAACCCGACGGCGGCGACTACGTGTGCGTCGCCCACGCGCGCCCGACGACTGCACCGACGGCCCATCCGGAGGACGTCGTCGGCTCCCGGTTCACCGTGGACGAGCATCCGCAGCTGGCCAAGGCGAGCCGCGAGGTGCGGATCTGCCGTGAGGAGGACCCGCACTGGTACCGCGACCTGCCGATGCGCCGCGAGGCCATCCCGGTGGTGTTCGGCGGCACGGTGATCGCCGTCCTCAGCCGCGAGACCAACCTGGCGGCCTCGCGGGTGCCCAGCCCGCTCGAGATCGCGTATCTCGGCAGCGCGGGCGACCTGTGTCAGATGATCGTCGACGGCACCTTCCCCAGTCCGGGTAACCAGACGGACACGCACACGAGTCCCCGGGTCGGCGACGGCCTGATCCGCCTCGATCCGACCGGCACGGTGGTCTTCGCCAGCCCGAACGGGTTGTCGGCCTATCACCGGATGGGGCACGAGTCCGATCTCGTCGGGCAGCGCCTGGCGCCGCTGACCAGGTCGCTCATCCGTGACCCGTTCGACGCGACCGAGGTGTCGCACCGGATCATCGAGGCGCTCGACGGCAAACCCAGCAGCCGGACGGAGGCGGATTCCCGGCGCGGTGCCGTCGTGCTCTTCCGTGCGCTGCCGCTGCGCCCCGCCGGGCAGGCCGCGGGCGCGCTGGTGCTGGTGCGCGACGTCACCGAGGTGAAGCGCCGTGACCGCGCTCTCCTTTCGAAGGACGCGACCATCCGCGAGATCCACCATCGCGTGAAGAACAACCTGCAGACCGTCGCCGCGCTGCTGCGGCTCCAGTCGCGCCGGACCTCCAGCGAGGAGGCGCGGCTCGCGCTCGGCGAGTCCGTGCGCCGGGTCTCGTCGATCGCGATGGTGCACGAGGCGCTGTCCATCTCGGTGGACGAGCGGGTCGATCTCGACAAGCTGCTCGACAACGTCCTCCCGATGGTCGGCGAGGTCGCGACGGCGGAATCGCAGGTCGGGCTCTCGCGCACCGGCTCGTTCGGGGTCGTCGTCGCCGAGATCGCGACGCCGTTGGTGATGGTGCTGGCCGAACTCGTCCAGAACGCCATCGAGCACGCGTTCCCCGACGGACGGCCGGGCAAGGTCGAGCTCGTGGTGGAACGCTCCGCCCGCTGGCTCGACGTCGTCATCCGCGACAACGGGCGCGGGCTTCCCTCGGGTTTCTCGCTGGAACGCAGCGACGGCCTCGGGCTCCAGATCGTGCGGACCCTGGTGGAGTCGGAGCTGCGCGGATCGCTGTCGATCCGGGGGCTGCGCGGGGATTCGGAGGAGGCCGGCGGGCGGCGGCTGGGAACCGAAGCGGCGCTGCGGATCCCGTTGTCGCGACGTCTCTAGTGGACTGTCGCGTTTGATCGTCCACAAGGGACAGTCTTATCCGGACACGTTTTAGGGCCGGCGCCCGAAGAGAAGTGGCGCCGGCCCTGTAACGGTTCCGCGGGAGGACTTGGAAAAAGTCCACTGAAGCCATACCCCCGTGAGGGCGTGTCGGCCTCGCTTGTTAAGCTCAAGTCGGGTACGTGTCACCTCACAGCGCACGGCCATACAGCCATTGCACCGCGGGAGTTTCCCGAAGCTTGGGGTCTTGCTCAGTTGTGTGTGATGCGATGAAGCGTGCTGAGTCCGAAAGACTCAGGCGGAGGTACGCGTGCCGATGTGCGTACGACGGCGCTTCAGGGCCCGTCGCTCGTCCTCGCTCATCCCGCCCCAAACGCCTGCGTCCTGCCCGCTGGCCAATGCCCAGGCCAAGCAGTCGGAAGCGACGGTGCAGCGGTGGCACACGGCCTTCGCCTGCGCTACCTGCGACAGAGCAGGACCGCTGGTTCCCACGGGGAAGAACAGCTCGGGGTCCTCGTCTCGGCAGGCCGCGTCGTGGCGCCAGTCCATGTTTCTGAGCTCCTTCATAACGGCGCGGTACTCCGCGCCATAGTCGTCATGGCGGTCGTTTTTTTGGATGCTTGTGAATGCTTTCACGAAGCACCCGTTTCGACAAGGGTTTTCTGAAGATCGGTGAGTCAGCTCACCCGGCCGAGCGACGCTTCTGACCTGCGGTTTCGTTCCGAAACAGCCTTCCGAAGGGAAGGCCGATGCGGTGAGCGGAGGTTCTGCGTCGATGAGCGGCAGTTCGTACTTTGCCGCAGGCGATCAGCGGTCCGGTCGTCAGACGATTACCGTCAGTGCTTCCGGGACGCTGAAGAACTCCACCCTCTTCCGCTGGCCGACGAGGTCGCCGTCCACCTGGAAGTTTACCGGTTCAGCAGCGTCTATGCGGATCATCGGCAGGTCATCGTGACGAAGGAGACGTCGCCCGCGTTGATCGCTCTTAGTGAGCAATGCCTGCCGTACATGCTTGAACACGGTGGGCAACCCCAGACCGCTCAACGCGAAAAGGCCCAATCCGGTGTCGAACGAGCTGTCCGGGTTCAGGTGGACGGGACGGTTGCCCAGGTAGCTCCACGGATCGGTGTTAGACACGAAAGCGGTCAGCACTTCGGTGGGCTCTTCACCCGGGATCCGGACCGTCAGGGGCGGACGGCCCAGCGGAGGCCGCAGATGCGACGCCACCGCGGCCCTCAGGTAGAGCCCCGCGGTGGTCTGCTTGCCCCGGCGCTTGGCCACGCGGCCGACGACGTCGGCGTCCCAGCCGAGGCCGGCGTTGAAGGTGAACCAGTGGCCGTCGGCGATCCCGAGGCCGACCTTGCGGCTCCGGTCGTTCTCGATGGCGTTGAGGAGCTGATGGGTCGCTTCCACGGGATCGTGGGCGATACCCAGCGCCCTGGCGAAGACGTTCGCCGAGCCGCCCGGCACGACACCGAGCATGGGGGCACCGCCGACCTTCGCCGGATCACCGTCGGAGTCCGCGAGCAGCCCGTTGACCACTTCGTTGACCGTGCCGTCGCCGCCGTGGGCGACCACCAGGTCGATCCCGTCGCGGGCGGCGGACCGGGCGACGGCCATCGCGTGGCCGCGGTAGTCGGTCTCCACCACGTCGAGTTTCACCTGGCTGGCCAGTGCGTGCGCCAGCACGTCACGGCCACCGGCGGTGGTCGAGGTGGCCTGGGGGTTCACGACGAGGATGGCACGCACATACCGCAGGGTAAGTGACTCCGGCCCGAAGGTGTGAGCTTCACGTGACGCGAAGCTCAGCCGTGCGGAGCGTCCTCGAGGCAGCACCGTATGGCCCTGTGGCGGGCGTCCCTCCTCACTGTCGGCTGGTGACAGCGCGTCGTGACAAGTGCACCCGGGCCGACCGCCCGCTCATCGACGACACCGCCAATTCTTCCCATGCGGCGGCGAGGGGGAACCGGCCGACCGGGTGGCATACGATCGAAAGTGCTCACGTACGGTGACCCGCCCTGGTGGAGCGCCGTGTCCGGAAGCCTGGAAGGCTGTTTCGCCGTGTCCATCGCCGACAAGCTCTCGCCCGCGCCCCGTGAAGTCCGCCTCGCCGGGGCCGTCACCGCGCTGCCGGGGCTCGCCCTGATCGTGTTCGCGATCCTGCTCCTGGTCAACGGCCAGGCCGGACCGGAGAACCTCCTGGCCGAAGTCGCCTATTACCTCGTCCTCGCCGCCGGAACGCTGGCCTGCGCGGCCGGCCTGATGATGGGGAAGACCTGGGCGAGGTCGCCCGGCGTCGTCGTCGCGCTGATCCTGGTCGGCGTCGGCTGGTACGGCGCGGGCCCGTCCGGGCAGCCGGTATGGGGGGTGCCGCTCGCGCTGATCGGCGTCGCCGTCATCGTGCTGCTGTTCCGCCGCCCCTCGCGCGCGTGGGCGCTGGGGATGCAGGAGGGCGAGAGCGAGGAAGAAGCCGCCGAGCGTGACGGCGCCGCGGGCCGCGCGGCGCGTCGCGAGCGCGAGGAACGCGACTCCTGAACTCCGCACTCGCGTGCTTGAAGGCGTAACTCACGTGCTTGAAGGCGTAACTCGCGTGATTGAGGCCGCATCTGCGAGTGTCGCCTTCAGACACGCGAGTTACGCCCCTGATCACGCGAGTTACGCCTTCGCGCTCGCTAGACCTGGGCGGCGAGCGCCTTCAGCGGTTCGTCGGTGAGACGGTCGACGGTCCATTCGTCCATCGGCACCGCGCCGAGGGACTTGTAGAACCCCTGCGCCGGGTTCCAGTTGAGCACCGACCACTCCAGACGGGCGTAGCCGCGCTCGACGCAGACCTCGGCGAGGGTGGCCAGGAGCGCCTTGCCGAGGCCGGAGCCGCGCTGCTCGGGGCGGACGTAGAGGTCCTCCAGGTAGATGCCGTGCACGCCGCGCCAGGTGGAGAAGTTGAGGAACCAGAGCGCGTAGCCGACGATCTCGCCGTCCACCTCGGCGACGTGCCCGAACAGGGCAGGGGCCTCGCCGAACAGCGCCGTGCGCAACTGTCCGGGGGTGAGGTGGCACTCGTCCGGGGCGCGTTCGAACTCGGCGAGGTCGTAGACGAGCTGGACGACGGCGTCCACGTCTTCTTCGCGGATGCGCCGGATACGGTCGTCCACTAGTCCTCCGTGGTGGGGAGCAGGTTGAGGTGTTCGATCTGCGGCTCGCCGCGTTCGTCGCCGAGCACCGCGACGCCGGCCGGGTCGAGTCCGAAGTGGACGCCCGCGGTAGACGGCAGGCCGATCCAGCGCGCGACCAGGACACGGCTGAAATGCCCGTGGCCGACGAGGATCACGTCACCCTCGCCGAGCGGTTCGCGGACGCGTTCGATCAGCTTGTCCGCGCGGGCGTTGACGTCCTCCGCGCTTTCGCCGCCGGGGATCGGATGCGACCAGACCGTCCATCCGGGAACGGTCTCGCGGATCGTCGGCGTGGTGATGCCCTCGTAGTCGCCGTAGTCCCATTCGGCCAGTTCTTCGGTGACCTCGTCGACGCGCAGGCCTGCCAGTTCGGCCGTCCGCAGCGCGCGGGTGCGGGGGCTGGAGAGGACGAGCGCCGGGTTGCCGCCGAGCACCGCGCGCAAGGTGCCACCCGCGGCGCGGGCCTGCCCTTCGCCCGCGGTCGTGAGCGGGATGTCGGTGCGTCCGGTGTGCCGTCCGTTGACGGACCACTCGGTCTGGCCGTGCCGGAGGAGGAAGAGCCGATGTGCCACGTTGCGAATATAGCCTGCGGTCCGGTTATGCTACTGGTGAGTAACATGATGAGGAGACCGTGATGGCGCAGAATCCGACCTACGCGATGTGGAACCGGCTGGCGGGCAAGCCGGTCGGCAAACA
Source organism: Amycolatopsis roodepoortensis (assembly GCF_014873915.1). Classification (GTDB taxonomy): domain Bacteria; phylum Actinomycetota; class Actinomycetes; order Mycobacteriales; family Pseudonocardiaceae; genus Amycolatopsis; species Amycolatopsis roodepoortensis. The sequence goes on along the minus strand of NZ_JADBEJ010000004.1, from coordinate 888,292 downwards.
GCTGTTCTCGGCGGCGATGTGCCTGCGTGTGCCGTACTTCCGGACGGTGCTCCCGTCGGTGCGCGAACTGCGCCCCGGCCGGTGCGAGGTGACGTCCCCGAAGTGGTGGGGTGTTTACAACCACATCAAGACTTTTCACGCGATCGCGGCATGCAACCTGGCCGAGATCGCCATGGGCATGCTCGCCGAGGCGACCGTCCCGACGACGCATCGCTGGCTGCCCAAGGGCATGACGGTCGAGTACGTGGCGAAGGCCGAGACGAGCCTGCGCGCGGTCGCGGAACTGCCGGAGTTGCCGGAATTCGGCGACGAGGGCTTCGAGCTGCCCGTGCCGGTGACGATCACGGACACGAACGGGAAGCCCGTCGTGACCGCGACCATCACGATCTGGGTGACCAAGAAGAAGTAGGCACCCTCCGCTCCCGGCCCTCGCGGATGCCCTTCACGTGACCAGGCGGACGACACGCGTGTCTAGACGGACGACACGTGTGATCAGACGGACGGCTCGCGGCGGACCTCCGCCGCGGGGGAGTCGGCCACCTGATCACGAGAATCGGCCATCCAATCACGAGTGTCGTCCGCCGGATCACGCGTGTCGTCCGTCCAGTCACGTGTGTCGTCCGGCGGCGCACCGGCGGGGGCACCCCAAGGCGCGCTCAGCGCCCTTTCTCGCGCGTTTAGTCCTCTGGAAGAGGTCCTTGCGCGTGCAACTACCGCATCCAGAGGACTGAACGCGGGTCGTCAGAGGGGTTTGAACTGCACGTAGGTCGACATCTTGAAGGAGTTCCGCCCGCTGGCGGAGGGGAGACCGAGCAATTCGTCGGCCAATTGCGCCAGCGGGCCGCAACCGGTCGTGCGCGGCAGGGCGAGCTGGGTGTCGACGACGCCGAACTTCACCGTCGTGGGGTTCTGTGAGATCACCTCGAACGGCACCGCGGGATCGTCCTTGACCACCGAATGCAGTGGCGCGTCGAGGGTGCCGATCGTGCATTCCTTAGGCAGCAAGGGATGCCGCAGGACGCCGTAGAGATCCAGCTCGCCGCGGCGCTCGTCGTCCGACAGGAAGTCCGAGTAGCCGCCGTACTTCAGCTGCAGGCTCGCGCCGAAAGTGCCGCGGACGCGGGCCGGAGCGTGCCGTAGTTCACCGAACACCTGCGCGTACTTTCCGTCCACTTTGCCTTCGGAAAACGTCAGGCGCATCTCCCCGAGCGGGATCTCGCGGGCGCCGATGGTCAGGGCTCCTTGGGAGACAAAGGCTTCGCAGCGCCAGGTGCCCGGGTCCGCGTTGGCGGGCGGGGCGGGGCAGGCGGAGAAATCGAAATCGGGCAAACCCGCTGCGGAAGCATGGCCGGGGAAGGCGAAGAGGGCGGCTGCGGACAGTACTGCCGCGGTCGCGGCGAGAAGACGTCTCATGACTCGAAAGAGTGGTCCGTGCCGGTTCGAGTCACATCGGGGAAACCACCCAAGGGACCCCTGAATCGCCACGTTCGAGTGAAAATAAACGGTGTTTACCCAGCTGACGCGAATCTGCTTCGGATTCGCCCTTGAAGACGGCTCGGACAGCGGGCGATCATCGGCCCATGTCCCCACTGTCGCGCCGCGGGTTCCTCGGGTTCACCGCGCTCAACTCCGCCGCCGCCCTCGGGCTCACCACCATTTCCACCGCACAGGCCGGGGAATCGTCCCAGGGCTTCTCGACGGCCGTGGTCGTCGGCACCGGATACGGCGCCGCGGTGACCGCGCTGCGGCTCGGGGAAGCCGGGATTCCGACGGTCATGCTCGAAATGGGCAAACTCTGGGCCGACCCCGGCCCGGACGGAAAGATCTTCTGCGACATGCTCCGGCCGGACCGGCGCGCCGCGTGGTTCAAGAACCGCACGCAGGCCCCGCTCGCGTCGTTCCTCTGGATGGACCTGGCCAACCGGGACATCAAGCGGTATCCCGGCGTGCTCGACAGGGTCGACCACGGCGACATGTCCGTCTACGTCGGACGCGGGGTCGGCGGCGGTTCGCTGGTCAACGGCGCGATGGCCGTGACGCCGAAGCGGTCGTACTTCGAGGAGATCCTGCCCGCCGTCGACGCGGACGAGATGTACGGGAAGTACTTCCCCCTGGCCAACCGGGCCCTCGGCGTGAACCACATCGACCCGCGGTGGTTCGAAACCTGCCGTTCCTACCGCTACGCGCGGGTTTCCCGGAAGGCCGCGACGCGGGCCGGGCTCAAGACGGTGTTCGTGCCCAGCGTCTACGACTTCGAGTACATGAAGCGGGAAGAAGCCGGCACGGTGCCGAGGTCGGCACTGGCGTCCGAGGTCATCTACGGCAACAACCACGGCAAACGATCGCTCGACAAGACCTACCTCGCGGCCGCGCTGGGCACCGGGAACGTGACCATCAAGACACTGCATCAGGTTCGCGGGATCACCCGGCAGACCGACGGCACGTACGTCCTAACCGTGCACGAGACCGCCGAAGACGGCTCGGTCGTCGCGCGGAAGCAACTCGGCGCGAAGTACCTGTTCCTCGGCGCCGGCAGCCTCGGTTCGACGGAACTGCTCGTGCGGGCAAGGGAAACCGGGACGCTGCCCGGACTGAACGACGAGGTCGGCCGCGGCTGGGGCACCAACGGCAACGTGATGCTGGGCCGCGCGAACCACGCCTGGGACATCGGCGGATCACTGCAATCGGGCATGCCCGCGCTCGGCATCGACGCGTGGGACGACCCGGTGAACCCGGTCTTCGCCGAGGTCGCGCCGGTGCCCGCCGGGGTCGAGACGTGGCTGAGCCTCTACCTGGCGATCACGAAGAACCCCGAACGCGGCCACTTCACCTATGACGCCGCCACCGACTCCGTGCGGCTTCGCTGGAACGCCGCACAGGGGAAGCCGTCGATCGACGCGGCGAAGTCGTTGTTCGACAAGGTCAACCGGGCGAACCGCACGATCTACCGCAGTGACCTGTTCGGGGATACGCGGTCGTTCGAGAACCGGTTCACCTATCACCCGCTGGGCGGATTGGTGCTGGGTGAGGCCACCGACCTGTACGGCCGGGTGAAGGGCTACCGGAACCTCTACGTCACCGACGGGTCCCTGATCCCGGGCAGTACCGGCGTGAACCCCTTCGTGACGATCACCGCGCTGGCGGAACGGAACGTGGAACGGGTGCTGCGCGAGGACGTGACGCGCTGACTCAGTCCGCGGCCCGCAGCTTCTCGTAGTAGGCCACGCAGGCGTCGTACTGGGGCAGCAACCCCTGTTCCAGTGCCTCTTTCAGGTAGGGCGCCGTGGTGTCCTTTTCGGACACCACGGGCTCGATGTCCTGCGGCCAGGGCAGCGCGAGATCGGCGTCCATCGGGTTGACACCGTGTTCGCCCGTCGGGTTGTACGGCTCGGAGCAGAGGTAGGCCATGATGGTTCCGTCTTCGAGCGCCATGAAGGCGTGGCCGAGGCCTTCGGCGATGTAGACCGCTTTGTACTCGGAGCTGTCGAGCAGCACGGACGTCCATTCACCGAAAGTGGGCGAGCCGACGCGGAGGTCCACGATGACGTCCAGCATCGAACCGCTCGGGCAGTAGACGTATTTCGCCTGGCCGGGCGGGGTGTCCGCGAAGTGCACGCCACGGATGGACCCGCGCCGCGAAACGCTGGTGTTGGTCTGCCCGAGGCGAAGCCGGTGCCCGACCGCGTCGACGAACGCTTCTTCCTGGTACGGCGCCACGAACAGGCCGCGGTGATCGGGGAAAACCCGCGGGGTGAATTCGAAACAGTCGGGGATGCTGAGGCGCCTGGCATGCATGACCTCAATGCTAACGAGCCCTTCCCAAACCGGATGGACGTCTTGCGAAAGGTCTCTTGAGCTGCGGAAAGCCGGGCCGGTCTGTGACATGAACCGCACCAGAGGGGCACACTGGTCCGCACGCCTGTCACAATGATCTGACCGCTGCGTCCGCGGCCGTCGCCACACCCACGGCACCGATGGCCGATTGGACGCTTCGCCGACAGGCCGGCGCTACCGCGCTGGGCTGCCGTGTCGGAGGACGAGTTACCCCAGGTGGCCGGGCCATGCCCAGTTTTGGCCTGCTCACCGGCCAGTTCCCCCGCTCGCAGTCCCAGGAGAAGAAATCCCATGACCTTCGCTCGAATCGAGACTCCGCCGTCCTTAGACACGGCGGAAGCAATGACGGGAACCACGATGACCACGCCAGTGACGGACACCGAGATCTTCGAGGGCCACGAGGGCGGCAAGCTCTCCGTGGCCGCGACGCGCCCGATCTCCTCGCCCCGTGACCTTTCGGTCGCGTACACGCCTGGCGTGGCGAAGGTGAGCCGTGCGATCGCCGAGGACGCGGCCAAGGCGAAGCGGTACACGTGGGCGGACAGGCTGGTCGTGGTGGTCAGTGACGGTACGGCGGTGCTCGGCCTCGGTGACATCGGCGCGAGCGCCTCGCTGCCGGTCATGGAGGGCAAGTCGGTCCTGTTCAAGACCTTCGGCGGCCTCGACTCGATCCCGCTGGTGCTCGACACCACCGACGTCGACGAGATCATCGAGACCCTGGTCCGGCTGCGCCCGTCGTTCGGCGCGGTGAACCTGGAGGACATCTCGGCGCCGCGCTGCTTCGAGCTGGAGGACCGCCTCAAGGAGGCCCTCGACTGCCCGGTCATGCACGACGACCAGCACGGCACGGCGATCGTCACGCTGGCCGCGCTGCGCGGGGCGAACCAGGTCCTCGGCAAGGACATCTCCGGCCAGCGCGTGGTCGTCTCGGGAGCGGGCGCGGCGGGGGTGGCCTGCGCCAGGATCCTGCAGAACGCCGGCGTCGCGGACGTCACCGTGCTCGACTCGCGCGGCATCATCCACTCCGGCCGCGAGGGCCTGAACCCGATCAAGCAGAAGCTCGCCGAGACCACGAACACGGCCGGTCTGCGCGGCGGCCTCGGCGAGGCGCTGCGGGGTGCCGACGTCTTCCTGGGCCTGTCCGGGGCGACCATCGACGAGACCCTGCTGGCCGGGATGGCCGACGACGCGATCGTCTTCGCGCTGTCGAACCCCGATCCGGAAGTCCACCCGGTCGCGGCGTCGCGGTACGCCAAGATCGTGGCGACCGGGCGCAGCGACTTCCCGAACCAGATCAACAACGTGCTGGCGTTCCCCGGCGTCTTCCGTGGCGCGCTGGACTCCGGCGCCCGGGCGATCACGGAGAACATGAAGCTGGCCGCGGCCGAAGCGATCTTCGCCGTCGCGCAGGACGACCTCGGCCCGGACCGGATCGTCCCGAGCCCGCTGGACCCGCGTGTCGCGCCGGAGGTGGCGGCGGCCGTCGCGAAGGCGGCGGAGGCCGACGGCGTGGTGTGACGGCCGCTTTCACGCTCGCTCACACGTTATGAAAGGCCCCTTCATGGCGAATTCGCCATGAAGGGGCCTTTCATAACGTGTGGGGGTCGCGCACGTCAGCCGGTAGGGATGGACAGATCGGCGCCGGGGACGAGGGCGGAACCGGTCAGCTGCGAGTCGGGCGAGTAGATCGTGCAGAAGATGGTGCGCACGCCGCCTTCCCAAGGTTCGCGCTCAGGCTTCAGGTAGCCCAGGGTGGTGTAGACACCTTCCGCGTTGAGCCGCGGAAGGTCCACGTTCTTGGCCGCGATCCGCTGACAGTGCTCCAAGGCTTCCGCTTTCATTTCCCCGCCACTGGGCCAGGGGCCGTCCGCCGCCGTGAAGGCCCCGAACACCTCGGTGGTGTGCGGGCTCTCGCATACGGCGAGTTCGACGCTTGTGACCGCGGCCATGGGCTGCTGCAGGCAATCTCCCGGCTTCAACGTGCAGATGTTGGCGTGTCCGGCCGGCGGGGTCGCGCAACTCGCGCTCGGGGGGCTCGCGGTGTGGCGGTCCAGGTCGCCCATGGTGTTCTTGGCCAGCGCGATCCAGCCGATGGTCCAGAACGCGGCGGCCGCGAGGCCGCCGATCGCCAGGCCCCGGCCCTGCTGTTTCCCAGGACCGGTCTGACTGAGCGCCATGATGCCCAGGATGAACGCGGGGAGCAACGGCAGCAGCAGGCAACCGGCCAGGCCCAGTACGAGCGCGGCGATCGCGAGGCCACTGGTCTTGGGGCGCTGAGGCGGAGGCCCCGGCGGGTAGGCGTACCCGTACGGCTGCGCTATCGGTGTTCCGGGGCCTTGAGGTTCGTACATGCGACTGAACCTAGGAAGGCCCCATGAAGTTCCGATGACACGCTCAGGCGAGCAGTTCCGCCAGCCGGTGCCGTGGCAGGTCGATCAGGCGCGCGTCCGTCAGGTCCGGCGGCACGTCCAGTGAGACGTTCGCGAGCCGCGCGTGCGCCCGGGTCAGCAGTTCTTCCTGGTGCTCGGCGGCGTCCGCGACGACGATGGCGTGCCGGTTGTCCGGGGTGCTCCGCAACAGCCGCAGCTTGTACTTCGCGCCGATGAGCCGGTTCAGCGCGGCCTGCGCCTCGGCGTTCGTCAGGTCGGGATGCGAATTCGGGACCAGCAGCGCCAGCCGTCGCGCGTTGGTGCCCAGCAGGGTCCGCAGCAGCCACGGTCCGGGGTCGGCCGAAAGGTCCATCGCGACCGCGTCGCCCTCGGGGCCGGACACGGACCAGTCGACCGGACGCGATTCTAGTGCCAGCCCGCCTTCGGTGGCGATCTCGTGCAGCTTGTCCAGCAGTGACGGCTTGGCCGCACCGGCGGATTCCACCGACTGCGGGCCGTGCGTGTAGATCGCGGCCTTCCCCTTGCCGCCGCGGTTCTTCTTCGATTTCGCGGTCGGCTGGCAGACGTAGAGGTCCGCCGCGCTCCCGATCGCCTGCGCGCCGAAGTACCGGTTGAAGTCCGGCAGGATCGCCTCGAACGTCAGCCCGAGCGTCGCGAGCGCCCGCTGCACCTGCGCGCCCAGAGCGGGATGGCGGGGGCTGTAGCCGTACGCGAGCAGCAGTCGCCCGTCCGAGGGTTCGGTGAGCGCCTGCACTCCGCGTGCCGCGAACAGGCCCATTCCTTCGGGGGTGTAAGGCGGATCACTGAACACGAGGTCCATCCGCCCGGTCACCGATGGCGGGAGGCCGACGCGCAGATCCGTGTGCAGGGTGCGGATGGACCGCTCGCTGAGTTCGTCGATGTAGGCGAGGACACGATCGTCGAGGTCGACGACGGTGAGGTCGGCGTCGGGCCGCAACGCGCGCACGGCCAGGGAAGTGAGGTCGTGGTCGCCGAGGAACAGCAGCTTCGCCGTGCCGAGGTCGTACCGCTCGTCCAGCCACAGCGCCCGGTTCAGCACCGTTTCCGGGGTCGCCTGGACGTGGTCGAGCGCGGCCAGCGGCGCGGGCACGTTCTCGACGTAGCTGGTGATGATCTTCAGCAGGTCGGGGTCGGATTTCCGCTCCCGCGCCCCGAAGTGCCCGTACTTCTCGCGCGCGGCGGGGGCCAGCCGGAAGCGGGACTCGTTCCGCTCGAGGTCGTCGCCGAGCGCGTTCAGGACGTCTTCGACGCTCCGGCGTGGCGCGGTGCTGATCCGGACCAGTTCGCCGAGGTCACGCCAATCCGTCCGGAGCAGGGAAATCACCTGATGGAGCGGTCGCACGTGGACACCGTGCGCCGCGAGGACGTCTTCGACGGAAGGACTCACGGGCAGCAGCCTAGTAACCCGGTCCCTGGGACACCGTGCCAACAGGCAGGATCTGGGCTACGGTTTTTCGACCAGACATGGGGAGAGACACGTGACTATCGAGTTCCGTGGCGTGACCAAGCGGTATCCGGACGGGACGGTCGCGGTCGACGACCTGAACCTCACCGTGGAGGACGGCACCATCACCGTCTTCGTCGGGCCGTCCGGCTGCGGCAAGACCACGTCGCTGCGGATGATCAACCGGATGGTCGAGCCGACTTCGGGCTCGGTGCTGCTCGACGGCAAGGACGTCAGCGACGGCGACCCGGCGTTGCTGCGCCGCGGCATCGGCTACGTCATCCAGCACGCCGGCCTCTTTCCACACAGGACGGTGCTGGACAACGTCGCCACCGTGCCGCTGCTGTCCGGCTGGGACAAGGGCAAGGCGCGCAAACGCGCGGCCGAGCTGCTCGAAACCGTCGGCCTGCCCGCGGAACTCGGCAAGCGGTACCCCGCCCAGCTTTCCGGCGGCCAGCAGCAGCGCGTCGGCGTCGCCAGGGCGCTCGCGGCGGATTCGCCGGTGCTGCTGATGGACGAGCCGTTCTCCGCCGTCGACCCGATCGTCCGCGAGGAACTGCAGGACGAGTTGCTTCGCCTGCAGTCGCAGCTGGGGAAGACGATCGTGTTCGTCACCCACGACATCGACGAGGCCGTGCGGCTCGGCGACAAGATCGCGGTGCTCCGCGTCGGCGGGGTGCTCGCGCAATACGGCACGCCCTCGGACGTGTTGCGTCATCCCGTCGACGATTTCGTCGCGTCGTTCGTGGGCAAGGATCGCGGCTATCGCGGGCTCTCCTTCCTTTCGGCGGACGGGATCGTCGTCGAAGAGGTCAAGCGGGTCGAGGTCGGCAAGCCCGCACCGGGGCCGTCCGACGACTGGCAGGTCGCGGTCAACGCCGAGGGCCAGCCGCGCGGCTGGCTGCGCCCCGGGTCCACTGTGGACGGTGAGCTGGCGGAGACCGATCTCGTCGCGGGCGGATCACTGTACGTCCAGGGTTCGCCGATCCGCGGCGCGCTCGACGCGGCCCTTTCGTCGCCCGCGAGCCTCGGTGTGGTGGTCGACGCCGATCTGAAGGTCCTCGGCGTGGTCAGAGCAAGGCAGGTCCTCGAAGTGATCGAAGCGCCGTCGCTGAGTTCCTGATGGGGGACTTCTTCGCGGAGCTCGGCCGCTACCTGGGCAGCGCCAACAACCGGTCGCAGTTCTTCGGCGACCTGCTCGACCACATCTATCTGTCGCTGGTCCCGCTGGTGCTGGGCCTGCTGATCGCGGTGCTGGCGGGCTGGCTCGGCCACCGGTTCGCGGCGGTGCGCTCCGTGCTGCTGGTGGTGTCGAATCTGCTGTACACGATCCCGTCGCTCGCCCTGTTCGTGGTGATCCCGGGCATCATCGGTTCGAAGATCCTCGACAGCGTCAACGTCATCGTCGCGCTCACCGTCTACACCGCCGCCCTGCTCGTGCGACCGGTGCTGGACGCGCTCGACGCCGTCCCGCCGCACGTCGTCGCCGCGGCCACGGCGATCGGCTACAAACCCGCGCGCCGCTTCCTCGCCGTCGAGCTGCCGCTTTCGGTACCGGTGCTCGCGGCCGGCGTCCGGGTGGCCTCGGTCAGCAACATCAGCCTGGTCAGCGTCGGCGCCCTGATCGGAACGGGCGGGCTGGGCGTGCTGTTCACCGACGGCTTCCAGCGCGAGTACTTCTCGCCGATCGTCGTCGGGATCGTCGCGACCCTGCTGCTCGCGCTGATCGTCGACCTGGTGCTGGTCCAGCTGCGCAATCTCCTCACACCCTGGGACCGGGTGGCGACCACGGCGGGGGCGAAATGATCGGCGACGTCCTGAACTGGTTCGGCGACCCGGCCCACTGGCAGGGCCCCGACGGCGTTCCCGCCCGGCTGTTCCAGCATCTCGGCTACACGGCGCTGGCACTGGTCTTCGCGCTGCTCATCGCGATCCCGCTCGGGCTTTACGTCGGGCACACCGGCCGCGGCGCGGTGCTGCTGGTGAGCGGCGGCAACGCGATCCGCGCGTTGCCGACGCTGGGGCTGGTGACCTTCCTGTTCCTGCTCTTCACCGAAAGCGAGCTCTCGACGATCATCGGGCTCGTGGTGCTCGCCATCCCGCCGATCCTCGCCGGGACGTACGCGGGCCTGCAGGCGACCGATCACGGTGTGGTCGACGCGGCCCAGGGCATCGGAATGACCGGCTGGCAACGGTTGTGGAAGGTCGAGGTGCCCATCTCGCTGCCGCTGGTGCTCGGCGGCGTGCGGAACTCGGTGCTGCAGCTGGTGGCGACGGCCGCCGTGGCAGCCTACGTCGGGCTCGGCGGCCTCGGCCGGTTCCTGCTCGACGGACTGGCCATTTTGGACTATCCGCAGGTGGTCGCGGGCGCGGTGCTGACGACGTTGCTCGCCGTGGTGCTGGATCTCGCGCTGGCGGGTGTCCAGCGGGTGCTGGTGCCCAAGGGAGTTCGGCTGGCGCAAGCGGCGAGCGGGAAGAAGGCGAAGTCATGAGGCGGACGGTGGTGGCGTTGTTCGCCGGGATCGCGCTGCTGGCGGCGGGATGCGGCAACCCGCTCGCCGGAGGTGCCGAGGGCGGGACGACCGGCGACATCATCATCGGCGCGTCCGACGTCGGGGAAAGTCTTCTGCTGGCCCAGATCTACGCGGGCGCGCTGCGCAACGCGGGCGCCGAGAACGTGACCGTGCGCCCGCCGGTCGGCAGCCGCGAGGTCGTCGTCAAGGCACTGCAGGACAAATCGCTCTCGGTGGTGCCGGACTACAGCGGGAACCTGTTGCGCTACTTCGACAAGGAGACGCAGGCGACCACGCCGCAGGATGTCTACGCGCAGCTGAAACAGAAGGTGCCGTCCGGGTTCGAGGTCCTCGAACAGGCACCCGCGGAGGACAAGGATCTGCTGGTGGTGCGGAAGGAACTCGCCGATTCCGGGATCCGGACCTTCTCCGATCTCGGCAAGCGGTGCGGGGAATTCGTCTTCGGCGGTCCCGGCCAGTGGAGCAGCCGCTGGAAGGAAAAGATCAAGGCGCTCTACGGCTGCGAGTTCGCCGAGATCCGCACGACCGACACGGGCGGCCCGGTCACCGTCGCCGCACTGAAGTCCGGCGACATCCAGGTCGCCGATCTGTTCAGCACGTCGTCGACGATCGCCGCGAACGGGTTCGTCCCGCTGGTGGACGACAAGAACATGTTCCCCGCGCAGAACATCGTGCCTCTCGTCGCGAAGGGGACGTTGTCGCCGAAGGAGGCCGACGCGTTGAACCGGGTTTCGGCGGTGCTCACGACCGAGGAGCTCACCGAGTTGAACGTCCAGTTCAGCGAGGAGAAGCGCAACCCGCTCGACGTCGCCGAGGAGTTCCTGCGCCGGCACGGCCTTCTCGCGCCCGCCTGACCAACCCCAGGCATTTCGTCCTCTGGATGCGCTCCTTGCGCGTGCGACTACCGCATCCAGAGGACGAAATGCGGGAGGGCTAGAGGCGGTCGAAAGCGGGCGAGTAGCGGAACTCGCCCTGGAGAGCGGGCGTGTACGCGCGAAGGGTGCGGACCTGGAAGTGCGGCGCCCATTCCGCGACCGGCGGCGTGATCCCGTGCTGTGCGGCGAGCACGAAACCGAAGCGGGAGTAGTAGTTCGGGTCGCCCAGCAGGACCACGGCGCCGTAACCGAGCGCGTCCGCCGCGCCGAGAACGGCGTGCACGAGCGCGGAGCCGGCGCCCGAACCGTGGTACTGGGGCAGGACCCCGAGCGGGCCGAGACCGACCGTCGACTTCTCGTCGGAGCCGAGCTTGGCCGGGCTGCAGCAGACGTGCCCGACGACCTCCCCGTCGCGTTCGGCCACGATGGACAGTGCGCCGATGAGGTCGCCGTCCTCCCGCAGTTCGTCGACGAGTTTCGCCTCGACCACCGGGACACTGAGTTTCTCGAACGCGGCCAGATGGACGGCGTGGATCGCCTCGCGGTCGGCCGGGGTTTCCTGTCGGAGCAGCATGCGCACGAGTGTGCTCCATCCGAAGGTAGGATGGAAATCGATTTCCGCCGTCCGAGGTCGCGACTTTAGTAGGCGGCCATCCGTGTGTACTTCCACGGCGTTGAAACGGCCGAGGGGACGGAAAACGACCACCAGATGTGCGGAACCCCAATTCTTCGTGGGCCGTACGGCGGTAAAACGCGACTAAAGGCCGGGGCCGAACGGTGCCCGAACTGCGTCGACGGGGCGTCCATTACTACCGGGATGTCCGTAATGCAAGGTCTTCCTTGGGGTGAATCCGCCACTTAGTCTCAGCCTGCGCTCCTAAGTGGAACGCGCTTCACCTCTGAGTCACCCCAACGATCCGGCGGGCTTCTTCATGTCCGTGGGTCGACCCTGCCTGGGAGGAATATCTTGAACAATTCCCTGGGAACCTTGAAGAGACGACTGCCCGCCTTCGGTGTGGCCGCGGCCGTCGCCGTGCTGACGGCGCTGGGCGGCACCACCGTCGCGTCGGCGGCCGAGGGTTCGATCGTCAACGCGGGTAGCGACAAGGCCATCAAGGACAGCTACATCGTCGTGCTGAAGGACGGCTCGTCGGTCGAAGCCACCGCGAAGAGCGTGACCCAGCGCCACGGCGGCACGGTCGAGAAGACCTTCGCGTCTTCTGTCCGTGGTTTCTCCGGCGCGCTGACCGAAAAGCAGGCGAAGCGCGTCGCCGCCGACCCCGCCGTCGCCTACGTGGAGCAGAACCAGACCGTCTCGATCTCGGCGGACCAGCTGAACCCGCCGTCGTGGGGCCTGGACCGGGTCGACCAGCAGAGCCTTCCGCTCAACCAGAAGTACAGCTACAGCACCACGGCGTCGAACGTCACCGCGTACGTCGTCGACACCGGCATCCTCACCACGCACCCCGACTTCGGCGGGCGCGCGACCCACGGCCGTGACACCGTCGACAACGACAACGACGCCACGGACTGCCAGGGTCACGGCACCCACGTCGCCGGCACCATCGGCGGTACCGCGCACGGTCTGGCCAAGGGCGTCAAGCTCGTCGCCGTCCGCGTGCTGAACTGCTCCGGTTCCGGGACGACCGCCGGCGTCATCGCCGGTGTCGACTGGGTGACCGCGAACGCCGTCAAGCCCGCCGTCGCGAACATGAGCCTCGGTGGCGGCGCTTCGACAACGCTCGACCAGGCCGTCCAGCGGTCGATCGCGGCGGGCATCACCTACGGTGTCGCGGCCGGTAACGACACCGGCGCCAACGCGTGCAACGTCTCGCCCGCCCGCACGCCGGAAGCGATCACCGTCGGCTCGACGACGAACACGGACGCGCGGTCGAGCTTCTCCAACATCGGCACCTGCCTCGACATCTTCGCGCCGGGCAGCGGTATCACGTCGACGTGGCTGAACAACGGCACCAACACCATCAGCGGTACCTCGATGGCGACCCCGCACGTCGTGGGCGCGGCGGCCCTGTACGCCTCCGCCAACCCGTCGGCGACGCCGAAGCAGGTCCGTGACGCGCTGGTCGCCAACGGCACCAAGGACAAGGTGACCAACCCGGGCACCGGTTCGCCGAACGTGCTGCTCTACACCGGCGCGGGCGGTGGCCCCGGCCCCGAGCCCACCCCCTGTGGCACGCAGACCAACAGCGGCGTCGTCGCCATCCCCGACGCCGGTGCCGCGGTGACCAGCACGATCACCGTCGCGAACTGCGCCCGCAACGCCTCGGCCACCACCAAGGTCGCGGTGAACATCACGCACACCTACGTCGGTGACCTCGTCATCGACCTGGTCGCGCCGGACGGCAGCTCGTACCGCCTGAAGAACTCGAGCAACGACTCGTCCGACAACATCAACACCACCTACACCGCCAACGTCTCGTCCGAGGCCGCCAACGGTGCCTGGAAGCTGAAGGTCCAGGACGTCTACCGGGTCGACACCGGCTCCCTCAACAGCTGGTCGCTGACCGTCTGATCCACCCCTGGAGTGCGTGAAGGCCCCCTTCCTCCTGCTGGGAAGGGGGCCTTCCCGTCGCCGGAGAGTGATTCGGCGCCCAGTTGCGGCGTTCGTCCACTAAGGACCTTCGCGAGGCTTTACCCTCTCCGCATGCAGCCCGGACCGCCCTATCAGCAGGGACCTCAGCAGCCGTATCCGCCGCAGGGATATCCGGGATACCCGCCGCCCGGATACGGCCCGCCGCCCAAGAAGTCGAACACCGGGCTCGTCGTCGGTCTGGTCATCGGCGCGGTGGTGCTGCTCGGCGGTGGCGGGGTCGCGGCCTTCCTGCTGCTGTCCGACTCCGGTTCGTCGCCGACCGCGGCGCCGACGTCGTCCAAGAAGACCGGCCCGCCGGACAAGTACACCTCCATGCCCGCCTGCGAGCGGATCGGGAGCAAGATCCGGAACCTGCCGCCGCTCGAAACGCCGAAGGGCGAGGAGCCGGCGAGCACGTCGAACGACGACATCACCTACACCCGTTCGTCCTGCAGCTGGCGTGAGCCCAACGCGCCTTCGGCGACCGTCTCGATGTACCTGTCGAAGTCGAAGGAGCCGGGCTCGGGTGCCGGGGAGGAGTGGGCCAAGGCCGGGGTCGAGAACGCCGTGACCGACGGCGGCGTGCTCATCCCCAGCATGGCGAAGGCGACCAAGGCCGTGCACACCAAGCTCGACTCGTCGAGCCAGTGCCAGATCAAGTTCTACCAGGGCAACGTCGAGGGCGAGATCATCGTGACCGGCCCCGACCCGTCCGGCACGGTCAACCAGACGGTGTGCAAGGAGAACGCCCTGAAGATGGCCAAGGCGACCTCCGAGGCGATCGGCTAGCCGATTTCGGTGACCTGGACCTGCCCGGTCGGCCCGTCGCCGAACGGGTTCTCCCAGCCGTGCCACTCGGCGGTGAGGACGTAGAGCGAACGCCCGTCCTCGCCGCCGAGCGTGCAGGAGAAGCAGCCTCGGTCGGACTCGACCTTCTGAAGTACTTCGCCTCCTTCGCGGACGCGGACGCAGTGCTTGGCCGCCACGTCCGCGTACCAGACCGCACCGTCGGCATCGAGGCAGATGCCGTCCGGGTGGTCGCCGCCGAGGTCGGCCCACACCCGCCTGCCGGACAGCGAGCCATCCTCGGCGATGTCGAACGCGGTGAGCCTGCAGCCGTACGACTCGGCGACGATCAGCGTTCCGCCGTCGGGGGCGACGGCCATGCCGTTGCCGAACAGGATGCCGTCGGCGACCTGGCGTACTTCGCCGTCCGGGGTGACGACGGCGATGACGCCGGGCGCCTGGAAGTCGTTCATTCCGTTGACGAACGCGTTGCCGCGGCCGTCGACCACGACTTCGTTCCAGAGGGAGGCGACCGGGCTCAGGTCCGCGTAGGTGCTCAGATCCGCGTTGAGCAGGCGGGCGTTCGGGCCGTCGACGATGAGCAGGCGGCCGTCGGGGAGCCAGTCGAAGGTGAGCGGCATCGCGGTCGGCACGTTCGCGATCAGTTGGCTCTCGCCATCCGGCGTGACGGCGAGGATCTGGCCGCCGCCCCAGTTCGCCAGCCAGAGACGGCCGTCGTGCCAGCGGGCGGATTCGGGGAGCTTGAGGCCGTCGAGCAGGGTGTTCATGGTGTCTCCTTCGGTCGTTTGCCCACTACACGAACGGGACTCGCCGTTTTCGACACCCCAAATACATGAAGGCCCCCTTCCTTGCGACAGGCGCAAGGAAGGGGGCCTTCATGTACTTCTAGGCGATCAGTCGAAGGCCCGCGCGATCAGCGCCTTCTGCTCGACCTCGTGCACCTTGGACGAACCGGCCGACGGCGCCGCCATCGGACGACGCGACACGACGTCCAGGCTGGAGAACACCTCCGGGAGCTTCCGCGGCAGGTTCAGGCCGAAGAACGGCCACGCGCCCTGGTTCTCCGGCTCCTCCTGGACCCAGACCGCGGGAGCGCCGTTGTAGCGCTCGAGCGCCGCCAGCAGCTTCTTCTTCGGCAGCGGGTAGTACTGCTCGACCCGCACGATCGCGATGTCGTTCGCCTCGCGCTTGGCGCGCTCGGCCACCAGCTCCCAGTACAGCTTGCCCGAGGTCAGCAGGACCTTGCGCACCTTCGACGGGTCGACATCGGCGTCGTCGATGACCGACATGAACTTCGACTGGCCGGTGAAGTCCTCGACCGCCGAGGTCGCCGCCTTGTTGCGCAGCATCGACTTGGGGGTGAAGACCACCAGCGGCCGGTTGACTCCGTCGAGCGCGTGACGGCGGAGCAGGTGGAAGTAGTTCGCCGGGGTCGACGGGACCGCGACGGTCATCGAGCCCTCCGCGCACAGCGAGAGGAAGCGCTCGATGCGGCCGGAGGTGTGGTCCGGGCCCTGGCCCTCGTGGCCGTGCGGCAGCAGCAGCACGACGTCGGAGAGCTGGCCCCACTTGGCCTCGCCGGAGGAGATGTACTCGTCGATGACGGTCTGCGCGCCGTTGACGAAGTCACCGAACTGCGCTTCCCACATGACCAGCGCTTCGGAGTTGGCCACGGAGTAGCCGTATTCGAAGCCGACCGCCGCGTACTCCGACAGCGCCGAGTCGTAGATCATCACGCGGCCCTGGCCCTCGGCCAGGTTCTGCAGCGGCGAGTACTCCTGGCCGGTCTTGCGGTCGATCAGCACCGAGTGGCGCTGGGTGAAGGTGCCGCGGCGGGAGTCCTGGCCGGACAGCCGCACGAGGCGGCCTTCCATGGCCAGCGAACCGAAGGCGAGCAGCTCACCGAACGCCCAGTCGATGCCGCCTTCGCGGGACATCTTGTGGCGGCGCTCCATGACCGGCTTGACCCGCGGGTGCGGGGTGAAGCCCTCGGGCACGTTGAGGAACGCGTCGCCGATGTGCTCGATGACCTCGGTGGTGGTCGCCGTGGGCACCTTCGCCGGGACCTGCTGCTCCTCCTCGACCGAGGGGCTGGCCTTCGCCGGGTGCTTCTCCAGCTCGCGGACCTCGTTGAAGACGTGCTCCAGCTGGCTGGAGAAGTCGCGCAACGCGGCCTCGGCCTCTTCGACGGAGATGTCGCCGCGGCCGATCAGCGATTCGGTGTAGGTCTTCCGGACCGAACGCTTCGTGTCGATGATGTCGTACATCGCCGGCTGCGTCATCGAGGGGTCGTCGCCCTCGTTGTGGCCGCGGCGGCGGTAGCAGATCAGGTCGATCACGACGTCCTTGTGGAACGCCTGGCGGTAGTCGACGGCCAGCTTGGCCACCCAGTGCGCGGCCTCGGGGTCGTCGCCGTTCACATGGAAGATCGGGGAGCCGATCATCTTCGCGACGTCGGTGGCGTACTGGCTCGACCGCGAGTGCTCGGGCGCGGTGGTGAAGCCGACCTGGTTGTTGACGATGACGTGCACGGTGCCGCCGGTGCGGTAGCCGCGCAGCAGCGCCAGGTTCAAGGTCTCGGCCACGACACCCTGGCCGGCGAAGGCCGCGTCGCCGTGCATCAGGACCGGGAGGACGGTGAAACCCTCGCCGCCCTTGTCGAGGATGTCCTGCTTCGCGCGGACGATGCCCTCGAGGACCGGGTCGACGGTCTCCAGGTGCGACGGGTTCGCGGTCAGCGACACCTTGGTCTCGCCGTCGCCGAACATGCGGAAGTACTTGCCCTCGGCGCCGAGGTGGTACTTCACGTCACCGGAACCGTGCGCCTGGCCCGGGTCGAGGTTGCCCTCGAACTCCTGGAAGATCTGCGCGATCGGCTTGCCGACGATGTTCGCGAGCACGTTCAGGCGGCCGCGGTGCGGCATGCCGATGACGACCTCGTCGAGCTCGTGCTCGGCGGCCTTGTCCAGCAGCGTGTCGAGCAGCGGGATCGCCGTCTCGCCGCCTTCGAGGGAGAACCGCTTCTGGCCGACGTACTTGGTCTGCAGGAAGGTCTCGAACGCCTCGGCGGCGTTGAGCTTCGAGAGCACGTACTTCTGGACGGCGGGGTCCGGCTTCTCGTGCGGGATCTCGACGCGGTCCTGGATCCAGCGGCGCTCCTCGGGGTCGAGGATGTGCGTGTACTCGATGCCGACGGTGCGGCAGTACGAGTTGCGCAGGACGCCGAGGATGTCGCGCAGCTTCATCCGCTCCTGGCCGGCGAAGCCGCCGACCGGGAACTCGCGGTCCAGGTCCCACAGGGTCAGGCCGTGGGAGAGGACGTCGAGGTCGGCGTGGCTGCGCTGCCGGTAGTTCAGCGGGTCGGTGTCGGCCATCAGGTGACCGCGCATGCGGAAGGCGTCGATCAGCTCGATGACGCGCGCGGTCTTGTCGACCGGGCCGTCCGGGATGTCGGCGACCCAGCGGATCGGCTCATACGGCAGGCGCAGGCTGGTGAAGACGTCGTCGTAGAAGCCGTCCTCGCCGAGCAGCAGCTCGTGGATGCGCTTGAGGAACTCGCCCGACTCCGCGCCCTGGATGATGCGGTGGTCGTACGTCGAGGTCAGCGTCATGATCTTGGAGACGCCGAGGTCGACCAGGGCCTTCTCGCTGGTGCCCTCGAAGTGCGCCGGGTACTGCATGGCGCCGACGCCGATGATCGCGCCCTGGCCCGCCTGCAGGCGCGGCACCGAGTGGTTGGTGCCGATGCCGCCGGGGTTGGTCAGCGAGATCGTGGTGCCGGCGAAGTCGTCGGCGGTCAGCTTGCCGTTGCGGGCCTTCTTGACGATCTCCTCGTAGGCCTGCCAGAACTGCATGAAGGTCATGTTCTCGGTGGCCTTGATGGAGGCCACGACGAGCGTGCGGGCGCCTTCCTTGCCCTTCATGTCGATCGCGAGACCGAAGTTCACGTGCTCCGGCGTGACCGCGAACGGCTTCCCGTCGATCAGCTGGTAGTGCCGGTTCATGTTCGGGAAGTTCTTCAGCGCGCGGACCATCGCGTACCCGATGAGGTGCGTGAAGGAGATCTTGCCGCCGCGCGTGCGCTTGAGGTGGTTGTTGATGACGATGCGGTTGTCGGCCATCAGCTTCGCCGGGACGGCGCGCACACTCGTGGCCGTCGGCACGGACAGCGAGGCGTCCATGTTCTTCGCGATCGCCGCCGCGGCGCCGCGGAGCTGCTTCGACTCCGGCTCGGCGTCCTTCTCGGCGGGCTTGGCGGGGGCCTTCTCGGCCGTCTTCTCGGCCGCCTTGGGCGCGGCCTTGGGCGCCGCCGCCTTCGCCTCGGTCTTCGGGGCCGTCTTCGGCGCAGCCTTCGCCGGGGCGGTCTGCTTCGCGGCGGACTCGGCGTTGCGGACCGTCTGCGGCGTCGGCTTGGCGGCCTGGCCGTTGGCGTCCGCGCTTCCCTCCGCAGAGGTCTGACGTGCGTCGTCAGCCTTCGCCTGCGCGTCCTGCGTTGGCTTGAAGTCCGCGAAGAAGTCGTGCCAGGCGGCATCGACTGAGCTGGGGTCGGCAAGGAACTGGTCGTACATTTCCTCGACGACCCACTCGTTGGGGCCGAATTGTGACGCAGGGCTGCTGCTGGACACGGCTTGGACTCGCCTCTATCCGTCTCGAGATCTTGAACACCGCTGATGCGCCTACCAGGCTAACCCCCTCGGTCGCAGCCGTGTGATGGAACTGGCCTGTGTGAGGCGTGGCGCACTAGGTGATGGGTCACTGTCTCGATCAAGAGACCGAAATCCGGCCCGGTCCGCCTCCGGCGGGGGAGCAAGGGACCTTTGCTGTCACTTTCACCGTCCGTGCAGGTCAGGTCACTGTCCCGTCGGTAAAGGTTGGCTGGGTCGTCGTGCCCGGACAGCCTGGAGTTCACGTCGGGGGGTTTCGCTGGGTGGAGGATGCGGCCGGTGTCGTGCCGGCCGCCGATCGCCCGCGAGGTGGTGGCAGCCGATGTGGCTCGACGAGTGCCCGTCGTTCTGGGACGAGGGGCGCGTGCGCCCGCTGGTCACCGAGTCCGGCAAGGTCGTGCTGATGTGCGACTCGTGCTCGGCGGTCTGGCCGACGCTCGACGACTTCAAGGAGATGGAGCACGTCGAGCCCGACGAGCCGGACTGGACGGTGACGGCCGGGGTGCACGTCCGGCCGGGGACCGTCCGCTGGGCTTCGCCCCAGGACCTCGAGGTCGCCGGGATGAGCGGCCTCAAGTGGCGGCCTTAGCCGGGGTACGGGCGCTCCGCGGGTAGCAGGGCTTCGGCGTCTTCGATGCGGTTCGCCGCGACCAGGGCGCCGACCTCGCGCATGAGCGGGGTGACGTCGGTGACCGCCGTGATCCACTTGTCGACATAGCGATCGACGGCTTCGCCGCTCAGGCCCATCTGGAGCGAACGGTGCTTCAGCGCGCCGAGCCGGATGCCGCGTTCCGGATCCCACTGGATGCGGACCGGGCTGGCCTTGACCTCGTCCTGCCACGTCTTCCGGTCGGGGTGGACGTCGGGGTCGTAGTGGCTGAGCGCCGCGTGTTCGAGCGCCCAGGCGAAACCCTCGCGAGTGATGTCGAGGGCGAGTACGCGCTCCTGGCCGGGCTTCGCCGCCCAGCCGCAGCGGTACGCCATCCAGAGGAAGGACGGCTTGATCCAGGTCATGCGTTCGCGTTTGAACGGCGGCACGAAGGTGCCCGCCTTCAGCGCGGCGTCGGCGATGGCCGGCGAGTACGCCTGATAGACGCGGATCGTGGTTTCGGTGTGTACGGCGCGGATCTGCCGTGCCGGGATCTCTTCTTTCATTTCCCGTACAGCGTGACAGCTGCTTTGGATGCGGGCGACCGAAATTCCCTTGCCCGCCGGTTCATGCTGGCTTCATGGCATTGCTGCGCAAGGGATCGCGACGGATCGTCGTCGACGACGCCGCTTACCGGTGGATCGTCCGGCGGAAGCCCACCTACGCACAGGACGGTGGGTGTTTCCTTTCGTACGGGGTGGAATTGGAGGACGCGCGGGGTGCGGTGCTGGTGGTCCGGACGGATCACGCGCACCCGTTGAACTACATGGGGGTGCCGTCGAAGGCCGTGCTGCCTTCGGATGTCGAACGGGCCATCCGGCTGGCGCTGGCTCGTGGGTGGGAGCCGTCGGCTCCGGGGGCGCAATTCCAGCTGGACCTCGTCGCTGCGTGAGCGGCGTTGGCGGTGGTTGCGAAAGCCACTTTCGCAACGTTGAAGGTTGCGAAAGTGGCTTTCGCAACGCCTCCGCCGGAGCCGCGTTTCCGGGTGGGTGACGGCAGTTTCGCGTGATTGGGCGGACGGCACGGGTGATCAGACGGACGACACGTGTGATCAGGGGGACGACACGCGTGGCTGAACGGACGACACGCGTGGCTGAACGGACGACACGTGTGATTGGGCGGACGACACGAGCGTGGCGTGGTTCCGCCACGAGTCGACCGCCCGATCACGTGTGCCGTCCCTCCCAGCACGTGTGTCGTCCGTTCAGTCACGCGAAGGAGGTACCTGAGACACGACCGTCCTTCACGCTCAGCCGAGGGACCAAAGGCGCGCGTAGTGGCCGTTCGCCGCGACCAGGTCCGCGTGCGTGCCCTGTTCGATGATCCGGCCGTGGTCCAGCACCACGATCCGGTCCGCCTTGGCGGCGGTGGCGAGGCGGTGCGCGACCACGAAGGTCGTGCGGCGGCGCGCGAGCTGTTCCGTCGCGCGCAGGACGGCGGCTTCGGTGGACGGGTCCAGCGCCGCGGTCGCCTCGTCGAGCAGGAGGACGTCCGGGTCCACGAGTTCGGCGCGGGCGAGGGCGACGAGTTGCCGTTGCCCGGCCGAAAGAGACCGTCCGCGTTCACCGACGGGCTGGTGGAAACCGGCCGGAAGCGCGGCGACACCGTCGAGCGCGCCGACGGACCGCACCGCTTCCTCGACCTCCGCGTCCGTCGCGGAAGGCCTGCCGTAGCGCACATTGTCCGCGACGGTCCCCGAGAACAGATGCGCTTCCTGGGGCACCACGCCCATTCGCGTGCGCAGGGCGCCCAGGTCGTACTCGCGGATGTCGGTGCCGTCGATCCGGACCACACCGGCTGTCGCGTCGTAGAAACGCGCGACGAGCTTCACCGCCGTCGACTTCCCGGCGCCCGTCGCACCGACCAAGGCGACGGTCTCCCCGGGCGCGACCTCCAGCGTCAGCTGCTTGAGCGCGGGATCATCCGTTGCGGTGTAAGCGAAATCGACATCCTTGAAGGAGACCTCGCCCCGCAGCCGCTCCGGGACCGGCACCGGGTTCTCCGCCGCCGGAACGGAAGTCGGCGTACGCAGCAGATCACCGATACGCGTCAGGCCGACCCGCGCCTGCTGGTAGCCGTCGAACACCGAGGACAGCTGCTGGATCGGCGAGAAGAACTGGCCGAGGTAGAGCAGGAACGCCACCAGTACACCGGCCGACAGTGTGCCCGCCGCGACCCGGTTCGCGCCGACGATCAGCACGACCACTTCGGCCAAGCCGGAAAGCATTGCCGCGAAAGGGAAGTACGTCGCGACATAGCGCTGGGCACGCAGCCGCGAACGCCGGTACTCGTCGCTGCGTGAGGCGAACTTCTCCGCTGTCCGCTCCTCGCGCGTGTACGCCTGCGCGACCCGCAGCCCGTTCACGTTCTCCTGCATGTCCGCGTTGACGACACTGACCCGCTCCCGGGCCTCGGTGTACGCCTTGGACGACGCCCGGCGGAAGATCACCGTCGCCACGATGAGGATCGGCAGCACCGCGAGCGCGTACGCCGCCAGGCCGATGTCGGTGATCATCAGCGCCGCCGCGATCCCGACCAGGGTCAGCGCGCTCACCACGGCCTGCGCGACACCGGTCTGCAGGAACGTCGAAAGCGCGTCGACGTCGGTGGTCATCCGGGTCATGATCTTCCCGGACAGTTCGCGTTCGTAGAAGTCGAGCCCGAGCCGTTGCAGATGGGCGTAACTGCGGACGCGCAGCGAATACAGCACCGTCTCGCCGACCCGCGCGGTCATCCTGGTCTGGAGGTAGACCACCAGCCAGTCCGTGAGGATCACCAGCGCGCCGATCCCGGCGGCCAGCCAGATCACCGCCTCCGCCCCGGCACGCACCCCGCTGTCGATGCCGTACTGGTACAGCGCGGGCATCGCGATGGTGGCCAGCGCGTCCGCCGCGACCAGCCCGATCACCACGGCGAGCGGGGCGCGCACCGGTTTCAGCAGGCGGCCTAGGCGGAACTTCGGTTCGGGCGCGGTGACGTCGGTGCCCGGCAGGCGGGGGACGTCCGTGGCGGGCGGCAGTTTCCGGACGCCATCGATGAGCTCCTGGCTCGGCGGCAGGTCGACGTCCCATTCGCCGCCCGAGCCCTTCCGCTCGCCCGCCAGCTCGTCGGCCTTGTCCTGCTCCGGCCACAACGCGGGGGTGATCCCGGCGGGACCGCAGTCGAGACCCTCGCAGCGATGGGGTTCCTCGACGTCGTCACCCGGACCCGCGACGAGTTCGCGGAACAGCGGGCAGCGCGCGAGCAGCTCCTCCTCGGTGCCGACGTCGACGACGCGGCCCTTGTCGAGCACGGCGATCCGGTCGGCGAGGGCGAGGGTGGAGCGGCGGT
This sequence comes from Amycolatopsis roodepoortensis, assembly GCF_014873915.1. GTDB lineage: Bacteria > Actinomycetota > Actinomycetes > Mycobacteriales > Pseudonocardiaceae > Amycolatopsis > Amycolatopsis roodepoortensis. The sequence goes on along the minus strand of NZ_JADBEJ010000004.1, from coordinate 865,151 downwards.
GCGCGATCAGCAGCGTCGTCCGGCTCGCGGTGACCGAACGCAGCGTGTCGTGGATCGCCGCCTCGGTGACCGTGTCGATGGCGGACGTCGCGTCGTCGAGGACCAGCACGCGCGGATCGGTCATCAGCGCCCTGGCGAGACCGAGCCGCTGCCGCTGCCCGCCCGAGAGCGTGAGACCGCGCTCGCCGACGAGCGTGTCGTAGCCGTCGGGGAGGCGCTGGATGAACTCGTCCGCCTCCGCCGCCCGCGCGGCCGCGCGGATCTCCTCGTCGCTCGCGTCCGGTCTGCCGTAGGCGATGTTGTCGCGTACCGAGGAGGAGAAGAGGAAAGCCTCCTCGAAGACCACGCCGATGACGCTGCGCAGGTCTCGCTGCCGGACGTCGCGGACGTCGAGGTCGCCGACCTGGACCGAGCCGCTGTGCACGTCGTAGAACCGGGGGAGCAGCAGGGAGATCGTCGACTTGCCGGACCCGGCCGTGCCGACCAGCGCGAGCGTCTCGCCCGGCCGGGCCTCCAGGGTGAGCCCGTCGAGCACGGGATCCGACCGCGTGTAGCCGAAGGAGACGTCTTCCAGCCGGACACCGAGCGGGCCTTCGGGCAGCGGCTGCGCGTCCGGGCTGTCGACGACGTCCGGCTGCGCGTCGATCAGTTCGTTGACCCGTTCCGCGCCCGCCCTGGTCAGCTGGGCCTGGACGACGAGGCTGGAGATCATCCTGGCCGGGCCGATCAGGATGGACAGATAGGTCGCGAACGCCAGAAAGGTGCCGAGGCTGACTTCGCCCTTCAGCGCGAGGACACCACCCACTGCCAGCACCGCGACCTGACCCGCCGCGGGCAATGCGGCCGTCGTGGCCGTCGGCAGAGACGAGAGCCGGGCCGCGCGCATGCGTTCCGCGAAGAGCTTCTTCGCCGTCTTCTCCAGCTTCGCGACTTCGCGCGCTTCCTGGCCGAAGCCCTTCACGACGCGTACGCCGGTGACGGTCTCCTCGACCTGCTGCGCGACGTCGGCCGCGCGCTGCTGGGCCGCCCACGTCGCCGGGAAGAGCCGCTTCCGGCTTACCGCCATGATGATCGCGATCGCCGGGGCGACCACCATCGCGATCAACGTCAGCGTCGGGGACATCCACAGCATCGCGCCGAGGGACAGCAGCGCGAAGATCACCGAACCCGCCGAAAGCGGCACCTGCATCAGGACCGACGTGACCAGCTGCAGATCCGAGATCGCGCGGGAGGCGACCTGGCCGGTGCGCAGCGCGTCCTGCTTGCCGCCGTCGAGCCGGGAGACCGCGCCGAACACCTGACGGCGCAGATCGTGCTGGACGTCGAGGGCCAGCCGCCCGCCGACGTACCGGCGGGCGAAGGCGTTGCCGAAGGTCAGCACCTGCAGCACCGCCATCACCGCGGCGAGCAGGCCGAGCCGGGAGGTGTCGCCCGCGACGGCGTCGTCCAGCGCCTCGCGGATCAGCAGCGGACCGGCGGCCTGCAGCCCGACGCCGATGATGGCCGCGCCCAGCGAGAGCACGACCAGCCATGGATGTTTCCAGCACGAAGCGGCCAGGCGGCGGATCCAACCTCCGGTGGGCGCGGGGGCGGTCTCACGAGCCGGACTGGCTTGACGCGGACGAGGTGGAGCAGTAGTCACCCCGCAAGCCTATGCGTCCGCACCGACAGGACCGGCCGGTTCGCGCAGGGCCGAACGCGATGAAAGGCCCCTTCATCGCGGATTTCGCGATGAAGGGGCCTTTCATGTCACGTGTGAGTGTGACCTAGGTGATGTCCTTCTTCTGGTTCACGGCCCAGCCGGCGAGGAAGAAGATCATCGTCCAGCCGAAGAAGATGAGCGCCGAGGCCCACCACGAGAACGCGCCGGGCGCGCCGGCCGCGTACTGCAGCGCCCACGCCGTCTCGTCCTGCAGGCCGGGCACCTTCACGCCGGCGGCACCGAACGCCTCGGCGCCGATGGCGCCCACGATGCCGTTGACCGTGCCGTTCGGCAGGACGCCGCCCAGCCACGTGATGTCGGCGGCGCCGAACATGACGAACACCAGCACGTTCTCGACCACCAGCATCCAGATGGTCAGCGTGATGATGCTGCCGACCACGCTGCGCCACACCGCGCCGACCCCGATGCCGAACAGGGTCGCCAGGATCGTCGCGAGGACACCCGCGCCGAGCACGCCCAGCCACTGGCCCGCCGTCGGCAGGCGCTGGCTGTCGACCGTGATCACGGTGCCGAGGCTCGCCGCGCCCACGATGATCACGCCGTAGATCGCGCCCCAGGCGATGTAGGTGATCATCTTCGCGCTCAACGCCGAAACCCGGTTCGGGGCGGTGAGGAACGTCGTGGTGATCGTCTTCTTCGTGTACTCGCCGGCGAGGGCGAAGACACCGAAGATGATCGGGATCATCGTGCCGATGTTGATGCCGTGCCCGAGCGCGAGCAGCCCGACGGGCAGTTCGCCGGTCGAGATGCCGAGCGCCTCGGTCAGCTCACGGGTGTCGGAGCGGCCGAGGAAGTCGCTGAAGTCGTTGGTGACCATGCCCCAGAACAGGGCGAACGCGAAAGCGAAGACCACCGCGGGGATCATCAGCGCCCACCACGCCTTGAGCGTGAGCGTCTTGCGGAACTCCGCCTTGATCAGGTTGCCCATCAGCCCTGGCCTCCCCAGCCCTCGTTCTGGCCCTGCTGCTGCGCCTGCTGCTGAGGCGGGGCCTGCTGATACTGCGGTTGCTGCTGCTGGAACTGCTGCTGCGGCGGAGCGAAACCAGGCGGCGGCGTGTTCTGCGGCGCGTAGCCGGGAGGCGGCCCCTGATATCCGGGCGGCGGGCCCTGGTAACCCGGAGGCGGACCCTGGTAGCCCGGCGGCGGGCCCTGCTGGAACCCGGGCGGCGGCGCGGCGTACTGACCCTGCGTCAGCTGGAAGAACATCCGCTCCAGATCCGCGGTCTCCTCCTGCATGCCGTAGACCGCGATGCTCGCCTTGGCGGAGATGTCACCGATCTGCTGCACCGTCGCGCCGGAGACCGCGACCCGGCCGTCCGGCATCGGCGCGACCTGCGTGATTCCCGCCTCCTGCAACGCGGAGACGAGACCGTTCGCGTCGGCCGACTGAACCAGCACGCGGGACTGGTTGCTCTTGCGCAACTGGTCCAGCGAGCCGTTGTAGCGCGTCATGCCCTGGCTGATGATCACGACCTGGTCGATCGTCTGCTCCACCTCGTTCAGCAGGTGGCTCGAGACCAGCACCGTGCGCCCCTCACGCGCGTACGCGCGCAGGAAGTTCCGAAGCCACAGGATGCCCTCGGGGTCGAGACCGTTCGTCGGCTCGTCCAGCACCAGCACCTGCGGGTTCCCCAGCAACGCCGTCGCCAGTGCCAGCCGCTGCCGCATACCGAGCGAGAACCCGCCCGCCTTGCGGTCCGCCGCCGACGAAAGGCCGACCAGCCCCAGTACCTCGTCCACCCGCTGATCCGGCATCCCGATCGCCGCCGAGTACACGCGCAGGTGATTCCGCGCCGTCCGTCCCGGGTGGAAGCCCTCGTTCTCCAGCACCGAACCGACGACCCGCGCCGGATTCCCCAGCTGGTCGTGCGGGCGCCCGTTGATGGTCGCCGTGCCGTTCGTGGGCGTCACCAGCCCGAGCAGCATCCGGAGCGTCGTGGTCTTCCCGGCCCCGTTGGGCCCCAGGAAGCCGGTCACCGACCCGGGCTCCACCGTGAAGCTCAGATTCTGGACCGCGTTGACCGCACCGAACTGCTTGCTCAGGTTCTGCACCGCGATGCGGCCACTGCCGTCGTGCATACCGTCCCCTTTTGTTGACGAAGGCCGATCACGCGACATCCTGCCTCACGGGGTGAGCCCGCACCCGAGGAAGGGGTCAATCCGCCGAAAGCGACCTTCGTCACGTCCGGCACGGTGACGAGCCCGTCCTCCAGCGCAGCCGTCGCTGCGCCGAATGGCCGCTGACTACCGGATATGCGCCGCCGAGCATGGAAAATCACCGACCAGGAAGGAGGCCGGTGAACAAATAATTCGGAAGACATGGCGACCTCATGCAGCGCGACGGCGACTTATTACCTACGATGGAGGAGGCGGCCCGCTCCCAGTGACCCCCAGGCTGGTTGAGCGGGCCGCCCTCAGCCCCTTTGCCCCACTTCGGTCGACGCTGGCGCGTCTTCCCGAAGGTGGGGCTTCGTCGTATCACCCGGGGGGCCGAGCCCCCCGGACCCCCGCGGCGCGGCCGGCGCCGGTTGGCGGGGTGGTGGCCTACGGCGCAGAGCGCCGTGGCCTGGTGAGATGGATGACCAGCGGTGTGAAGCTCGCTCCATAAAAGGAGCGAGGGACCTTTGCTCACTGGGGTGGCAAAGGCCCCTCGCGTGGGGGTGTGGCGTGGGGGTCAGGCCAGGACGTCGGCCAGGTCGGTGGCCGGGAGGCCGTGCGCGGCGGCGACGGGGGCATTGGTCAGCGCGCCCGCGTGCGTGTTGAGGCCCTTCGCCAGCGAAGCGTCGGCCTGCAGCGCCTTCAGCCAGCCGTGCTCCGCCAACTGCACGGCGTACGGCAGCGTCACGTTGGTCAGCCCGTAGGTCGACGTCCGGGGCACCGCGCCCGGCATGTTCGCGACGCAGTAGAACACCGACTCGTGGACCTTGTAGGTCGGCTCGTCGTGCGTGGTCGGCCGCGAGTCGGCGAAGCAGCCGCCCTGGTCGATCGCGATGTCCACCAGCACACTGCCCGGGCGCATCCGCGAAACGAGCTCGTTCGAGACCAGCTTCGGCGCCTTCGCGCCGGGCACGAGCACCGCGCCGATGACCATGTCGGCCTCCAGCACGGACTGCTCCACCGACAGCGCGTTCGAGGTCACCGTGCGGATGCGGCCGCCGAAGTCGTTGTCGATCTGACGGAGCCGGTCGACGTTCGTGTCCAGGATCTCGACGTCCGAGCCGAGGCCGAGCGCGACCCGCGCCGCGTTGAGGCCCGCGACACCGCCGCCGATGACGACCACGCGCGCCGGGTGCACACCGGGGATGCCGCCGGGCAGCACACCGCGTCCGCCGCTCGGCTTCATCAGCGAGAACGCGCCCACCTGCGGGGCCAGCCGTCCGGCGACCTCGGACATCGGCGCGAGCAGCGGCAGCGCGCGGTTCGGGGTCTGCACCGTCTCGTAGGCGATCGCGGTGGTGCCCGCGGCCAGCAGCGCGTCGGTCAGCGGGCGGTCCGCGGCGATGTGCAGGTAGGTGAACAGCACCTGGTTGGCGCGCAGCCGCGGGTACTCCTCGGCGATCGGCTCCTTGACCTTGAGCACGAGCTCGCCTTCGGCCCAGGTCTCCTCCGCGGTCGCGAGGATCTTCGCGCCCGCGGTGACGTACTCCTCGTCGGTGATGGACGAGCCGAGGCCGGCGCCGGTCTCGACGAAGACGTCGTGGCCGCGCCCGGTCAGTTCGTGCACGCCCGCCGGGGTGAGCGCCACCCGGTATTCGTGCTTCTTGATCTCACGGGGGACGGCGATACGCACGGAAGGCCTCCTGGCGGCGGGTCTGCGAACAAAGGTGCTGCCACTCACGGTGAGCCACCCGGACGGCGGTGTCATCGTGCGGCGACGACAGTGTTGGGAACCGATCATGGTTTCGCGGGAACAATCGCTTGACCTCCAGTCGACTGGAGCTTGCACCTTGGGTCCCATGAGAGCCGTGTGGTTGAAAGAGTTCGGCGGGCCCGAAGTGCTCGTCGCGGGCGATGCCCCGAATCCGGTGCCCGCACCGGGCCAGGTCCTGGTCGAGGTGGCGTTCGCCAACATCACGTTCGTCGAGACGCAGTTCCGGGCAGGCGGGGGCGGGCCGTTCCGCGCGGAGCTGCCGATGATCCCCGGCAACGGCGTCGGCGGCGTGATCAGCGCGGCCGGGGAGGGGGTCGACCCCGGTCTGGTCGGCACACGCGTCGTCACCTCGACGGGCGGTTCCGGCGCGTACGCGGAACGGGTCGCGGTCGCCGCCGACGGTGTCTTCGAGGTGCCGGACGGCCTGGCCCTCGACGCCGCGGTCGCGATCCTCGCCGACGGCCGCACGGCGACCGCGCTGGTGACCGCCGCGCGTATCCGCCCCGGCGAGCGCGTGCTGGTGGAAGCCGCGGCGGGTGGCGTCGGCGGGCTGGTCGTCCAGCTCGCCAAGGCGGCCGGCGCCGAGGTCGTCGGCGCGGCAGGGGGTGCGGCGAAGACCGAGCACGTCCGGGAACACGGTGCGGATGTGGCGCTCGACTACCGTGAGCCGGGCTGGGCGGCGAAGGCGGGCGAGGTCGACGTCGTGTTCGACGGCGTCGGCGGCGAGATCGGGCGGACGTCGTTCGGGTTGCTGAAGCCGGGCGGCCGAATGCTGATCTACGGGCTGTCGAGCGGCTCGTGGACGGAGGTGTCCGAAGAGGACGCCGCCGCGCGCGGGGTCACCGTGATCCGGGGGCTCGGCGGGCCGGCCGAGATGCGGGCGTTCACCGAGTCGGCACTCGCCGAAGCCGCCGCCGGACGGCTGGAACCCGTGATCGGCCAACGGTTCCCGCTCGACCGGGCGGCCGACGCGCACGCGGTCATGCAGTCGCGTGGCGCGATCGGCAAGACCTTGCTCGAGGTCTGATGTTCGACGTCGACGAATTCCTCGCCGGTCCGCTCACCGCCAGGGTCGCCGCGGCCGGGCCGACCGTGCGGCCGGTCTGGTACCTCTGGGAGAAACCGGCCTTCTGGATCCTCACCGGGCCATGGGCGCGGCTGGCCGGTCTCGTCCGCGAATCGCCGTCGATCGCGGTGACCGTCGACGTGTGCGACGTCGGCACCGGCCTCGCGCGGCAAGTGCTCGCGCGCGGTGAAGCCGAGGTGCTGCCGTTCGATGTCCCGCGTGGACGGCGGCTGCTGAGCCGGTACCTCGGCCGGGACGAACGTGAATGGGATGCGCGGTTTCGTTCTTATCTGCATGACGATCCCGAGGTGAAAGGGACGGTCTGGGTCCGGATGGTGCCGAAGAGATTCGTCGCCCAAGACCTCGGGTATCGGGTATGACGAACGGCCGCGCAACCTGCGAAACGGTAAATGCAGCACGATCGAGTCAAGATGTTGATCTTACTGGCCGGTAAGCTGCCATTCTGTTCCGCATGACAAATCAGGACTGGCGGCGGGAGCGGCGTGTCCGCACCGTCGACACCGAAGGCAATCCGGCAGATGTCATCGTGGGCCTGGTCGAAACCCCGGGAAACGGCTACGAAGCCGCGCTGCGGGTCGACGGCGGCCCCGGTGTTCTTTTGCCGCTTTACCCCGGTGCCGATCTGCTCGCCGCGGTGCGGCAGACCATTGAGGACGGTTATCGCGCCAGCGCGCACTGAACCGTCGGATGTCAGGAAAGGGTCTTTCAAGATTTTTCTCGTCCTGAAAGACCCTTTCCTGACGTCTGGGCGCGGTTTTGTAGAACTACAAAGTGTTCGTTGTCGCACAGTTTGTCGTTGAATCAGCTCCACCGCAGGGAAACGAGTTGCGTGAGCAGCGCCAGCCGGACGTCGGGATCGTCGAGGTCCAGCGGGACGAGGTCGAGCAGCCGCCGCATCCGGTACCGCAGCGTGTTGGGATGGATCCGGAGTTCCTTCGCGGCCGCGCGCGGGTCACCGGGATGGCGCAGCCACTGGTAGAGCGTGTCGACGTAGCCGCTCTCGTGGGTTTCGTCGTGCGCGCGCAGCAAGCCGAGCGGGCCGAGCTCGGCGACCTTCGCGGTACTGGCCGCCGTCGCCCCGCGATGCAGTGAAAGGGCGGTCCACGCCTCGTCGAAGACCACGACGCGACCGGGCACCAGCTTCGCGCGGAGCAGCCCCAACGCCTCGTCGGCCTGAAGTCGCGATGTCGCGAGTTCGCCGATTTCGCAGGCCGACCCCGCGGCCGCCCGCGGTGTCCCGCCCTTCCTCGACGACGGCAGGGCTTCGAGCGCGGCCCGGAGTTCGTCCCAGCCGTCGCCGTCCGGGACGACCGCGTAGAGCACGCCGCCGAGTTCGGTGGCCACCGGCCGCCTGCCGACACCTTGAGAGATCCGTTCGAGGAGGGCGAGCCGCAGGCCCTCGTCGTCGCGGCCGTCGCCACCGGCGACCTCGATGACGACGACCCGGTGCGGCTCCTCGGAGAGGTCGAGTTCCGCGATCGCCTTGCGCGGGCTGGCCTTCCCTTCCAGCACGGCACGCAGGAGTTCGGCCGAGACCCGGCGTTGCGAATCGGTGTGCGCGCGGCGGCGCAGCAGGTGCAGCGCGACGACGGGCGCCGCGTCGGCGAACGCGGCCGCGCGTTCGTCGGAGACCGGGCCCGCGACGACCGCCCACATCGAACCCAGCAGCTCGCCGCCCATCCGGATCGGCACGATGAGCCGGGGCAGGGTGCCGTCGCGCTGCGCGGGCACGAAGATCGTCTGCCGCCCGCGGGAAAGCTCGCGGAACACCCCTCGCGACCGGAACCGCGCGAGCACGTCGTCGGGGATGCGGCGGCCCATGATCGTGGACACGCGCGCCGAGTCGGTCAGGTCCTGCCGGGCGGAGTAGGCGAGCACCCGCGAGTTGGTGTCCTCGATGGTCACGGGCGCGTCGACCACCGAAGCGACGGCGTCCGCGAGCCGGAACAGGTCACCGGAACCGGGTCCGCCGCCGTCCTCCAGCGCGTCCGACTCGTCGGCCAGCGCGTCGAGGACCGTCCTGAGCAGCCAGACGAGCTGGGCCCACGACGTCGCCGAGCGCACCTCGATCAACGCGATGTCCGCCGATTTCGCCGCCCGTTTCACCGAAGGTTTCGCCGCGAGCGGCGGTTTCAGCAGGACGGCGGCGGCGCCTTTGGCCGCGCTGAGCCGGACGAGTTCCGCGGCGTCCGGCGTTTCGTTGATCGCGACGCCGAGGACGAGGTCGCCCGCGGCGAGGGTGTTGCCGGGTTCGGCGATGACGACGTCGCCGACGGCCGGGGACTCTTCGGGGACCTGAAGGGCGTGCAACAGCGTCGGCCCCACCCGGTCGACGACACTGCGCACGGAAACCATGCGGCGATTGTCCAGCAGGTGGGACCACCGCACACGTCAGACCTCGCGTGGCGTCCTCGCGTCGATGTCTTCGGGTGTGAACCGCTCCCGTTTGGTCGTCAGTGCCCATCGGTGGCCGTCAGGGTCGATGATCCGGCCGTAGCGCTCGCCGAAGAACATCTCCTCGACCGGCGCCTCCACCCTGGCGCCCGCGAACACGGCGCGCCGCACGAGGTCGTCGGGGTCCTCGGTCTCCAGGACCAGCAGCATCGGGGTGCCGCCGAGGGTGGCGGGTGCGAGCGCGTCCAGCTGCGGGATCTCCTGGCTCACCAGCAGCCGCGCGTCGCCGACCGCGACCTCCACGAACAGCACGACGCCGTTCGGCAGCACGTTGCGGAACAGCTCCACGGCGCCGAACGCCTTGGTGTAGAAGGAAAGCGACGCGTCGACGGCCTTGACGAACAGATGCGGCGTCAAACCGAGCGGCCTGCTCACGCCGACTCCGCCCGCTTCAGCAGCCCGGCCTGCCCGGCCACGGCGACGAGCCTGCTCAGGAACTCCGCCTCGCGGGCGGCGACGTCCCGGCCGGCGCGGGTCAGCCGGTAGTAGCGGCGGCGCGAGTCGTGCGGCTGGTCCTCGCTCGCGTCCGGGGCCTCTTCGACCAGGCCGTCGGCGACGAGCCGGGCGAGCGTCCGGTACAGCGTGCCGGGACCGAGCTGGGCGGTACCGCCGCTCACCTCGTCGACGAAACCCATGATCGCGTAGCCGTGCGCGCGACCTTTCGCGAGCGCCAGCAGGGTCTGGAACGCCGCGGGGGTGAGCTGCGGGTTGCCGTCGGCCATCCGGGAACTATACACTCCGATCTCGTTATATCCATTATGGATACAAAGGAGCCGGCATGGGGATCCAGGGCGTGCACAAGATCGTCGTCGGGGTGCGGGACCAGGAACGGGCGAAGCGGTTCTGGTCCGAGGTCGTCGGGTTCGAGATCACCACCGACGTGCCCTACGACGACGAGGGGAACCGGTGGGTCGAGGTCACGTCGGCCGATGGCGCGACGGCGCTCGTCCTGAGTACCGCGCCGGAGGACCTCAAGCGGTTCGAAGTGCGTGACGAATTGCCGACGGGCAATTTCTTCTTCTACGCCGACGACATCGAAAAGACGTACGAAGAGCTTTCGGCGAAGGGAGTCGAATTCCCCGCCCGCCCGGAGAAGCAGCCGTGGGGCTGGTGGGCGATGTTCACCGATTCGGAGGGCAACAGGTTCGCTCTTCAGGAAAGGAATCCCACCTCCTGAGAGTGGTTGGGTGCTCCTTCCGGCGGGGCTAGCTTCGGTGACAACAGCCGAAACCCTTGAGCCGCTAGGAGAATCGCGATGAGCGCGGACGGATGGTCGTTCGAGACCAAGCAGATCCACGCGGGTGCGGCGCCGGACACCGCCACCGGCGCGCGGGCGACCCCGATCTACCAGACGACCTCGTACGTGTTCCGCGACAGCCAGCACGGCGCCGACCTCTTCAGCCTCGCCGAGCCCGGCAACATCTACACGCGGATCAACAATCCCACGCAGGACGTCCTGGAGCAGCGGCTCGCCGCGCTCGAAGGCGGCGTCGCGGCGCTGGCGTTCGCCTCCGGGAGCGCGGCGACGACGGCGGCCATTCTCAACCTGGCGAACGCGGGCGACCATTTCGTCTCCAGCCCTTCGCTGTACGGCGGCACCTACAACCTCTTCCACTACACGCTTCCCAAGCTCGGCATCGAGGTCTCGTTCGTCGAGGACCAGGACGACATCGAGCAGTGGAAGGCCGCCGTCCGGCCCAACACCAAGCTGTTCTTCGCCGAGACGCTGGCCAACCCGGGCAGCAACGTGCTCGACATCCGCGCGGTCGCCGACGCCGCGCACGAGTCCGGGGTCCCGCTGATCGTGGACAACACCGTGCCGACGCCGTACCTCGTGCGCCCGATCGAGCACGGCGCCGACGTCGTGGTCCACTCGGCGACCAAGTACCTCGGCGGGCACGGCACCACGGTCGCCGGGGTGCTGGTCGACGGCGGCACCTTCGACTTCGGCAAGGACCCGGCGCGGTTCCCGGGGTTCAACGAGGCCGACCCGAGCTACCACGGGCTCAAGTACTGGGAGGCCCTCGGCCCGGGCGCGTTCGCCGCCAAGGCCCGGGTCCAGCTCCTGCGCGACACCGGCGCCGCGATCGCACCGTTGAACAGTTTCCTTATCCTGCAAGGGATCGAGACGCTTTCGCTGCGTCTGGAACGGCACGTGTCCAACGCGCAGGCCCTGGCCGAATGGCTGGAGCAGCGCGACGAGGTCGAGAAGGTGTACTACGCCGGGCTGCCGTCTAGCCCGTACCACGAGGCCGCGAAGAAGTATCTGCCGAAGGGGGCGGGCGCGGTGCTGTCGTTCGACCTGCGCGGCGGCGTCGATGCCGGACGGGCCTTTGTGGACGGTACCGAGCTGCACAGCCAGCTGGTCAACATCGGTGACGTGCGCAGCCTGATCGTGCACCCGGCCTCGACGACGCACAGCCAGCTCACGCCGGAGCAGCAGGCTTCCAGCGGTGTCACGCCTGGTCTCGTGCGGCTCGCCGTCGGGCTGGAAGGGATCGAGGACCTCAAGGCCGATCTCGAGGCCGGATTCCGGGCGGCCAAGGCCGCTCTGTGACCGGTGCGTGGCGGGAGGGAGAGCCGCCTGGACGCCGCCGTTTCGTCACCGGCGTCCAGGCGCTCGAAACCGGCGGCACGCTGCCTTTCACGCTCGCCTACGAGACCTGGGGGACGCTGGATCCCAGTGCCTCCAACGCGATCCTCGTCGAGCACGCGCTGACCGGTGACAGCCACGCCGCCGGTCCCGCGGAAGAAGGCCACGTCAGCCCCGGTTGGTGGGACGGCCTGATCGGGCCGGGCAAGGCGATCGACACCGGCACGTTCTTCGTGGTGGTCCCGAACGTGCTCGGCGGCTGCCAGGGCTCGACCGGTCCGTCTTCGCGGCATCCGGACGGAAAACCTTGGGGCAGCAGGTTTCCCGCCGTGACCGTGCGGGATCAGGTGGGCGCCGAGGTCGTCCTCGCCGACGCGCTGGGCATCGGCCGGTGGGCGGCGGTGATCGGCGGTTCCATGGGTGGGATGCGCGCGCTGGAATGGGCGGTGAGCGAGCCGGACCGGGTCTCGGCGCTGCTCGTGCTCGCGTCGACGGCGCAGGCGTCGGCCGACCAGATCGCCTGGTCCGCGCCGCAACTGCACGCCATCCGCGCCGATCCGGGCTGGCACGGCGGCGACTATCACGACGTCCCCGGCGGCGGCCCGGACGCCGGCCTCGGCATCGCGCGGCGTATCGCGCACGCGACCTACCGCAGCGAAGCCGAACTGGCGCAACGCTTCGGGCGTCGCCATCAGGACGGCGAAGACCCCTTGCGCGGCGGGCGGTTCGCTGTCGAGTCCTATTTGGACCATCACGCCGGGAAGCTGGCGCGCCGGTTCGACGCCGGCAGCTACGTGGTGCTCACCGAATCGATGAACACGCACGACGTCGGGCGCGGGCGGGGCGGTGTCGCGAACGCGCTCGGCCGGATCACCGCGCGGACGGTCGCGGCCGGGGTGGACAGTGACCGGCTCTACCCGCTGTACCAGTCGCGGGCCATCGCGGACGGGATCGGCGGGGCGGAGTTCGCGGTCATCGGCTCGCCGTACGGGCACGACTCGTTCCTGATCGAGGTCGAGCAGATCGGGCGGCTGGTGAAGCTGCTGCTGGGTTAGGCGACACGGGTGATGTCCGGCTGATCACGCGTGTCGTCAATCCGGACACGCGAGTCGTCCGTTGCGGGGTGGCTAGGCCGTGCCCGCAAGTGATTTCGCGGTCCCCCGCGCGGTGACCGTGTGGATATAGGGACACTCAACGTCCCCATATCCACACACCCCTCCCGCGATACCAAAGGTCCCCCGCTCTCTTTCCGCAGGTCAGCACGCCAGGCGATACTCACAGGACACGGCCTGGTCCGCGGCGTCTACTGGCGAGGAAAGGTGCCGTTGCGAAAGCCACTTTCGCAACGTTGAAGGTTGCGAAAGTGGCTTTCGCAACGCGTTCCCGCCGGCTCGCGCGCCCAGCCGATGTCCCTCAGCGTCCCCGATGTCGCATTGGGGACACTGAGCGTCTCGAATGCGACATCGGCAACCTGCCCAGCTCCCGAAGTCGCTCAAGCTCGGCGATCAGTCGCCCAAGCCGTCGGCAAGCGTGTCGCGAAAGCCACTTTCGGGACATCAGGCGTCGCGAAAGTGGCTTTCGCGACGCCTGGCGGAGCTACCCGCCCTAGTCCGCCACCGCGTCCGAGATCCAGGGCGCCACCGGCAGGTCCCGGTCCAGGCATTCCGCCGACAGCCGGATCGTCCAGCGCAGCGCCTGCAGCACCAGGCTGTCGACCTCGTCCGGCGCGGCGTTGGCGAGCGCGATCTCGACCTGTTCCTGCGCGGCCTCGCTGTTGCCGTGCACCTCGGCCAGCAGCGTGCGCACGGCCGTCCGCACGGGCGGGTCCGCCTGGTCGATCGAGACCTCTTCACCGTCCTCGTCGAACACCTGGACCTTGACCGGCGCGCTGCCGCCGTCACCGAGGGTCGACACCATCGCGCTGCATTCACCGAAGAGCATCATCACGAGCTCTTTGGTCTCTTCGGAGCGGGCTCGGGGCTCGACGGCGGTCGGCGTGAGCTCGTCGAGCGCCTCGGCGTCCTCCCCGAGGCTGATCGCCACGAGCGCACGCTGCGCCTTTTCGACGAGCCTCCGCTCGTACTCGCTCCTGTCCGGCTCCACGTGCCTATCAAACACCAGCGGACGGAAAAGTGGGGATAGGCCGAAACCCGGTCGTGGTCACTTGGCGGAGTGCAGTGCACCCAGCGCGAGCCGGCAGAGCATTTCGGCCAGTTCGCTGTCACCGAGATGGCGGTTGTACGGCGTCGAGTTGATCAACCCGAAGACCGCGTGCGCCGCCGACCGCGCCTGCCGTTCGCCGATGCCGGGGACGGCGTCGCTGATCGCGCGCACCCACACCTCGACGTACTGGCGCTGCAGGGCCCGGACCTGTTTGCGGTCACTGTCGGTGAGATTCGCGAGGTTGCGTTCCTGGACGGTGATCAGCGCGGGATGCGTGAGGGCGAAGTCGACGTGAAAATCCACCAGTGCTTCGAGAACCTCGCCCGGCTCGTCCCGCTGGCTCGCCCTCGCCGTCCCACCGTCGAGGAGGTAGCGGCTGATCGAGTTCAGCATCTCGCCGAGGATGGCGTCCTTGCTGCGGAAATGCCGGTACAGCGCCGGTCCCGAGATGCCGACGGCCGCGCCGATGTCGTCGATGCCGACGCCGTGGAAACCGTGGTGGGCGAAGAGCTCGGCGGCGGCGGCCATGATCTGTTCGCGCCTGTTCGCCTTCTCGCCGTTCACGAGTGGGGTGGGGTTCGCCGGCATCTGGCCATATTAAGGCCGCGTGTTAGCGAGCGCTAACAGGCGGCCGTACTTCCAGCCTGAGCCAAGTGGGCTACCTGGGGAAATGACCCTTTTGCGTGGGGTTACCACCTGGTAATGCTGTCTCTCGTCAACTTGTCACGAAGGAGTGACCATGGCCGTCCCTGCTCGGATCAAAGCTCTTTCCTTCACTCGTTTAGGTGCGGCCCTGGGGGTCGCTGTCCTTGCCACCTTCGGTCTCGCGGGCACCGCCCAAGCGGCGACCAACTACGTGGCGCTCGGCGATTCGTACTCGTCCGGCGTCGGTGCCGGCAGCTACGGGAACTCGGGCGACTGCATGCGCAGTGCCAACGCCTATCCCCAGCTGTGGGCGAACGCCCACGCCGGGACCACCTTCAAGTTCGTCGCGTGCTCGGGGGCGCGCACCGGCGACGTGCTCAACCAGATCGCGAACGTCACCTCCAGCACCACGCTGGTGACGGTCTCGGTCGGCGGCAACGACGCCGGGTTCGCCGACGTCATGACCACCTGCACCACCGGCAGCGACCAGACCTGCGTCAACCGGGTCAACACCGCGAAGAACTACGTGAACAACACGCTTCCCGGGCTGCTGAACAACGTCTACAGCAAGATCAAGTCGAAGGCGCCCAGCGCGAAGCTGGTCGTCCTGGGGTACCCGCGCTTCTACACGGTGCCGGGTTCGTGCTCGGTCGGGCTGAGCGACACCAAGCGCTCGGCGATCAACTCGGGCTCCGACACGCTGGCGTCGGTGATCTCGGCCCGTGCCGCCGCGCACGGCGCGAAGTTCGTCGACGTGCGGCCCGCCTTCACCGGGCACAACATCTGCTCGTCGGCCGACGACTACCTGCACAGCCTCACCTGGCCGATCGTGAACTCGTACCACCCGACCGTCGCCGGTCAGCGCGGCGGCTACTACAACCCGCTGGTCGCCGCGATCGGCTGACCGTTTCGCGCGTGAAGGCCCCCTTCCCTCGGCTCAGCCGAGGGAAGGGGGCCTTCACGCGCTTCGGGGACGCGGTGGACAGAGTGGGTTAGTGGGCGTTAACCTGTGCACGCGAGTTAACGACGGCTAACTTGGCGACGAGGAGCCATGGACACACCCGTACTGAGCACTTCGGCCGATCCGGGCAGCGACGAGTACGCCCGCAGCGTCACCTCCCATGCCGAGCTGGTCGAAGACCTGCGCAAGCGGCTCGCCGCCGCCCGGCTCGGGGGCCCGGAGAAATCCCGCACCCGCCACGTCGAGCGGGGCAAACTCCTGCCACGCGACCGGGTCGACACCCTCCTCGACCCGGGTTCGCCGTTCCTGGAGCTGTCCCCGCTGGCCGCCACCGGACTGTACGACGACGAGGCGCCGTCGGCCGGGATCATCACCGGGATCGGGCGGGTCTCGGGCCGCGAATGCGTGATCGTCGCCAACGACGCGACGGTCAAGGGCGGCACGTACTACCCGATGACGGTGAAGAAGCACCTGCGCGCGCAAGAGGTCGCGCTGCACAACAACCTGCCGTGTATCTACCTGGTGGACTCCGGCGGCGCGTTCCTGCCGAGGCAGGACGAGGTCTTCCCGGATCGTGAGCACTTCGGCCGGATCTTCTTCAATCAGGCGACGATGTCCGCGCGTGGCATCCCGCAGATCGCCGCGGTGCTCGGGTCCTGCACCGCGGGCGGCGCGTACGTCCCGGCGATGAGCGACGAAGCGGTCATCGTGCGGAACCAGGGCACCATCTTCCTCGGCGGCCCGCCGCTGGTGAAGGCCGCGACCGGCGAGGTCGTCACGGCCGAAGAGCTCGGCGGCGGCGACGTCCACTCGCGCCAGTCCGGCGTCACCGACCACCTGGCCGAGGACGACGCCGACGCGTTGCGCATCGTTCGCTCGATCGTGTCGACTTTGGGCCCGCGCACCCCGCGCCCCTGGGACGTCCTCCCGACGGAGGCCCCGGTCGCCGACCCGAACGAGTTGTACGGCGTCGTCCCGACCGACCCGCGCGTGCCCTACGACGTCCGCGAGGTCATCGCGCGGATCGTCGACGGCAGCCGGTTCGGCGAGTTCAAGAAGGAGTACGGCTCGACGCTGGTCACCGGGTTCGCCCGGATCCACGGCCACCCCGTCGGCATCATCGCGAACAACGGCGTCCTGTTCGCCGAGTCCGCGATGAAGGGCGCGCACTTCATCGAGCTGTGCGACAAACGCTCGATCCCGCTGCTGTTCCTGCAGAACATCACCGGTTTCATGGTCGGTAAGGCCTACGAGGCAGGCGGCATCGCCAAACACGGCGCGAAGATGGTCACCGCGGTGGCCTGCGCGCGCGTGCCGAAGCTGACCGTCGTCATCGGCGGCTCGTTCGGCGCGGGCAACTATTCGATGTGCGGCCGCGCGTACTCGCCGCGGTTCCTGTGGATGTGGCCGAACGCGCGCATCTCGGTGATGGGCGGCGAGCAGGCGGCGTCGGTGCTTTCGACGGTTCGCCGCGACGCCATCGAGGCACGCGGCGGCGAATGGTCCACTGAGGACGAAGAGGCCTTCAAGGAGCCGATCCGCGACCAGTACGAGGCCCAGGGCAGCCCGTACTACTCGACGGCGCGGCTGTGGGACGACGGGGTGATCGACCCGGCGGACACCCGCACGGTGCTCGGCCTCGCACTGTCCGCGGCAGGCAACGCGCCCTTGTCCGATGTCAACTACGGCGTCTTCAGGATGTGAGCGCGACGATGCGGAGGATCGCCCGACTCGGCCGAAGCCGGCGCGCTGTGTACGACTCGAACCTACGCGCCGCCGGAAAACACAGGATGTGAGCATGTTCGACACGGTTCTGGTCGCCAACCGCGGGGAGATCGCGGTCCGCGTGATCCGCTCGCTGCAGGGGCTCGGCATCCGTTCGGTCGCGGTGTACAGCGACGCGGACGCCGACGCCCGGCACGTCCGGGAGGCGCACACCGCCGTGCGCATCGGCCCGGCCGAAGCGGCGAAGAGCTATCTGTCCATCCCGGCGATCGTCCAGGCGGCGGTCGACACGGGCGCGCAGGCGGTCCACCCCGGCTACGGCTTTCTCGCGGAGAACGCGGAGTTCGCCCGCGCCTGCGCCGACGCCGGCCTGGTCTTCATCGGCCCGCCGGTCGAGGCCATCGACGCCATGGGCGACAAGATCCGCGCCAAGGCGACGGTGTCCAAGGCCGGTGTCCCGGTGGTGCCCGGTGCGTCCGATGTGGACATTCCCGAAGGTGGTTTCGCGGCCGCCGCCGAGAAGGTCGGGTTCCCGCTGCTGCTCAAGCCGTCCGCCGGTGGGGGCGGCAAGGGGATGCGGCTGGTCAACGAACTGTCCGAATTGGACGCGGCCGTCGAGTCCGCTCGTCGTGAGGCCAAGGGTTCCTTCGGCGACGACACGCTGCTCATGGAGCGGTTCGTCACCACGCCGCGCCATATCGAGATCCAGGTGCTCGCCGACACGCACGGCAACGTGATCCACCTCGGCGAACGTGAGTGCAGTCTTCAGCGGCGGCACCAGAAGATCATCGAAGAGGCGCCGTCCGTGCTCCTCGACGAAGCGACGCGCGCGAAGATGGGCGCGTCCGCCGTCGAGGCCGCGCGCTCGGTGGGTTACGTCGGCGCGGGGACGGTCGAGTTCATCGTGTCGGCCACCGCGCCCGACGAGTTCTTCTTCATGGAGATGAACACCCGGCTCCAGGTCGAGCATCCGGTGACCGAGCTGGTGACCGGGCTGGATCTCGTGGAGTGGCAGGTCAAAATCGCCGCGGGTGACGTGCTCACCGTGTCGCAGGACGACGTCCGGCTGGCCGGCCACGCCGTCGAAGCCCGGGTCTACGCCGAAGATCCCGCTCGCGGTTTCATCCCGACGGGTGGCACCGTGCTCGCGGTCCACGAGCCGTCGGGTGAGGGCGTGCGCGTCGACTCGTGGATGAGCGAGGGCGCGGTCATCGGCTCGAACTACGACCCGATGCTGGCCAAGGTCATCGCCTGGGGCCCGGACCGCGCGGCCGCGTTGCACCGGCTCGACCTGGCGCTCGCGGACACCGCGCTGCTCGGCGTCGGCACCAATGTCGCCTTCCTGCGCGGGCTGCTCGCCGACGGCGACGTCCGCGACGGCAAGCTCGACACCGGCCTCGTCGACCGGCGACTGTCCACTTTGGTCTCCGAGGAGGTGCCGCCGGAGTTCTTCGTCGCCGCGGCGCTCGACCGGCTGCTTTCCCTGCAACCACAGGGATCCGTCATCGACCCGTGGGACGTGCCGGACGGCTGGCGGCTCGGCGGCTCCGGCGGGATCGACTTCGCGTTGAAGTCGGGAAGCTCCGAAGTCGTCGTGCGGGTGCAGGGCACGCCGGCGAACGCGCGCGTGAGTGTCGACGGCGCCGAGCCGATCCGGGTTTCCGCCCGGCGCGAGGGCGATCTGCTGGAGGTCCGGCATCCCACCGGTTTCCACCGTTACCGGCACGCGGCCGGGGCCGGGCGGACGGTGTGGCTCGCGCGGGACGGCCACAGCTTCGCCATCGGCGAGCGCGAGAGGCTGCGCTCGGCCGCCGGTGCCGCGGGCGGCGCCGGACCGGTCACCAGCCCGATGCCCGGGACCGTGCTGGTCGTCAAGGCCGCCGCCGGTGACGTGGTGAGCGCCGGGACGCCGCTCGTGGTCGTCGAGGCGATGAAGATGGAGCACACGATCACCGCGCCGATCGACGGCGTGGTCAGCGAACTCCCCGTCCGGGCGGGCCAACAGGTCGCGCTGGACGAGACGGTAGCCGTCGTGACACCCCAAAAGGATGAGCAATGATCGACTTTCGGCTGGATGACGAGTACGAAGCGCTGCGCAAGACGGTCGAGGAATTCGCGCGTTCCGAGGTCGCCCCGGTCATCGGCGATCTCTACGAGCGGGAGGAATTCCCGTATGAGATCGTCGCGAAGATGGCCGAGATGGGCCTGTTCGGCCTGCCCTTCCCCGAGGAATACGGCGGCATGGGCGGCGACTACTTCGCGCTCTGCCTGACGCTGGAGGAATTGGCGCGCGTCGATTCCTCGGTCGCGATCACCGTCGAGGCCGGTGTTTCCCTCGGCGCCATGCCGATCTACCGGTTCGGCACCGAGGAGCAGAAGCAGAAGTGGCTCCCGGAGCTGTGCGCCGGCACCGCGCTCGGCGCCTTCGGGCTCACCGAACCCGGCGGCGGCTCGGACGCCGGCGCCACCCGCACCCGCGCGAAACTCGACGGCGACACCTGGGTGATCAACGGCAGCAAATCGTTCATCACCAACTCCGGCACCGACATCACGAAATTGGTCACGGTCACCGCCGTCACCGACGTGAAGGAGAACGGGCGCAAGGAGATCTCGGCGATCATCGTCCCGTCCGGCACCCCGGGTTTCGCCGTCGCGCCGAAGTACTCCAAGGTCGGCTGGAACTGCTCGGACACGCACGAGCTCTCGTTCGACGACGTCCGTGTCCCGGCCGAGAACCTGGTCGGCGAACGCGGCCGAGGCTACGCCCAGTTCCTGTCCATTTTGGACGAAGGCCGGGTGGCGATCGCCGCGCTGAGCGTCGGGCTCGCGCAGGGCTGTGTCGACGAATGCCTGCGGTACGTCAAGGAACGTGAGGCGTTCGGGCACAAGATCGGCGAGTACCAGGCGATCCAGTTCAAGATCGCCGACATGGAGGTGCGCACGCACACCGCGCGGCTGGCGTACTACGCGGCGGCGTCGAAGATGCTGCGCGGCGAGCCGTTCAAGAAGGAGGCCTCGATCGCGAAGCTCGTCGCGTCGAACGCCGCCATGGACAACTCGCGCGACGCGACGCAGATCTTCGGCGGGTACGGCTTCATGAACGAGTTCCCGGTGAGCCGGTTCTACCGGGACGCGAAGATCCTGGAGATCGGCGAAGGGACCTCGGAGGTGCAGCGGATGCTGATCGCGCGGCACCTCGGCGTCGGCTGACACCCTTGACCATGCCGATAACTATACCGGTATAGTTATCGGCATGGTCGAGCTGAAATCCGCCGCCGAACTGGACGTCATGCGTGAGTCCGGTCGTGTCGTGGCGCAGACGTTGCGAGCGGTGAAAGAGGCGTCCGCGATCGGTGTGAGCCTGAAAGAGCTGGACGAGCTCGCCGCGCAGCTGATCAGGGACGCCGGCGCGAAACCGTCGTTCCTCCACTATCGGCCGCATTCCGCGCCGACCCCGTTCCCTGCCGTCATCTGCGCGAGCGTCAACGACGCCGTCGTCCACGGCATCCCGTCGGACTACCGCCTGCGTGACGGCGACCTGGTCAGCATCGACGCCGGCGCCTACATCGACGGCTGGCACGGCGACGCGGCGATCAGTTACGTCGTCGGCGACCCCCATCCCGTCGACCTCGAACTCATCGCGACCACCGAACGCGCGCTGGCCGCGGGGATCGCCGCCGCCCAGGTGGGGAACACGATGGGCGACATCTCCCATGTCGTCGGCACGGTCGGGCGCGAAGCGGGCTACGGCCTCCTCGCGCACCACGGCGGCCACGGGATCGGCCGCAGCATGCACGAGGACCCGCATCTGCCGAACGAGGGCAGGCCGGGCCGCGGCATGCGGCTCAAGCCCGGGCTGGTGCTGGCGATCGAGCCGATGTTCATCGCCGACGGCCGCGACGGCTACCGCATCGACGACGACGGCTGGACGCTGCGCACCGTACGCGGCGCCAGGGCCGCGCACGTCGAGCACACCGTCGCGATCACCACAGAAGGTCCGCGCGTCCTCACGATGTTGTAGAACGGAAGAATGAGCGATTTCATCATCCGTCAGGGTGGTTCTGGGGACTTCCAAACGTTGCTGGACATGTTCGACGAGGTCGTCGCGTGGCTGGCCTCGCGCGGCAGCGAGGGGCAGTGGGGGAGCGAGCCGTGGTCCACGATCCCGAAACGGGTCGAGCGGGTCCGGGGGATGGCCGACGGGCCGGGGCTGTACATCGCCGAGATCGACGGCCAGGCGGCCGGGGCGATCATCCTCGGTGACCGGTTCCCGCATGTCTCGCCGGTCGACGAGCCGGAGATCTACATCGGCCTGCTGCTGACCTCGCGCCGGTTCACCGGCCACCGCGTCGGCTCGCGGCTCATCGAGTTCGCGCTGGCCGAGGCGCGGGAACGCGGCATCGGCCTGGTGCGGGTCGATTGCTGGGCCGGCGGCGACGGCGACCTGCAGCGCTACTACGAGAGCCAGGGCTTCAAGCCGACGGAACGCTTCGACGTCAAGGGCTGGATCGGGCAGGTGTTCGAGCAGCGCCCGTAGGACTGGCGTCCTCACGGCTTCCGGTGCACCATAGTTGACACAACGCCAACAGTGCCCCGGACAGTGAAGTCGCAGAGGAGCCCAGCATGGCCAAGCGTGAACGTTCCCTGGCAGGCAAGGTCGTCGTGATCACCGGAGCGGCGCAGGGCATCGGGGCCAGTACCGCGACGGCGCTGTCCCGGCTCGGCGCCAAGGTGGTCATCGGCGACCTGGACCAGGTCCTCGCCGAGAAGACCGCCGCCGAACTGGGCGCGGAGGCGCTGCCGCTCGACGTCACCGACACGAAGGGCTTCACCGAGTTCCTCGACGAGGTCGAGCGGCGCGTCGGCCCGATCGACGTGCTGATCAACAACGCGGGCATCATGCCGCTCGCGCCGCTCGACGAAGAGGACGACGCGGCGACCCGCAGGCTGCTCGAGATCAACCTGCACGCCGTCATCCACGGCACCAGGGAAGCCGTGAAGCGGATGCGCCCGCGTGGCACCGGCCACATCGTCAACATCGCCTCGATGGCGGGAAAGGCCGGTTTCCCCGGCGCCGCCACCTACTGCGCCACGAAACACGCCGTCGTCGGCCTGTCGGAATCGGTGCATCTGGAATTGCACGGGACGGGCGTGCTGGTGTCCTGCGTGATGCCCGCGGTGGTGCGTACGGAACTGGCCAGCGGGCTCGGCGAGGCGAAGTTCTTCAAATCGGTGCAGCCGGAAGATGTGGCGCAGGCCATTGTCGATGCGTTGCGCCGTCCCAAGTTCGACGTCTTCGTTCCCGCATCGCTGGACGCCATGGGCAGGATCACACGGCTGCTTCCGCGTCGCCTCGGCGAAGGACTGCTCCGTGCGCTCGGCGGCGACAGGATTCTGTCCTCCGCAACGCATTCCAGTGCTCGCGCGGAGTACGAATCGCGTGCCGCGCGGAGTGCTCCGGCGGCGGAAAAGGGTGCCGATTCTTAACTCGTACGGCCTAGCCACTGTCCGAAAAGGACCGGCTGTGACGGCCGGGGTGTTGAGTCGTGCGCTCCCAGGCGGCAAGATTACGTCTTACCGCGTTGATTCCCCAGGAGGCACACCATGGCCACACCCCCGGCACGGCTCGCCGCCGCCGCGTCGAACGTCGTCGGGAAGGTGCTGCACGGTGGTGTCGCCGATCTTCGCCCGGTGCCGCGCGTCCTGATCGACCAGGGCCCGAATCGTTCGCTCTACCGGCTGACCAACGGCGAGGAGCCCCAGGCGGGCCCGCCGGTGCTGCTGGTGCCGCCGCTGGCCGCGCCCGCGCTGTGCTTCGACCTGCGCCGCGGCTGCAGCCTCGCCGAGCACCTGGTCGAGGGCGGCCGCAACACCTACCTCGTCGACTACGGGAACGTCGCGTTCTCGGACCGGCGGCTCGGTATCGAGCACTGGATCGAGGAGGTGCTCCCGCGCGCGATCCGCAAGGTCAGCGAGGACTCCGGCGGCCAGGGCGTGCACGTCGTCGCCTGGTGCCTCGGCGGGATCTTCTCGTTGCTGACCACCGCCGACCAGCCCGATCTGCCGATCGAATCGATCGCGACCATCGCGTCGCCGTTCGATTTCACCGCGATCCCGCTGATCGCCCCGTTCCGTCCGCTGGTGGACCTCACCGGCGGCCACCTGCTGACCCCGTTCTACCGGGCGCTCGGCGGCGCACCGTCCTATTTGGTCAGCCGCGTCTTCCGGGCGACCGGGATCAGCAAGGAGATCACCAAACCCCTTGCCATCCTGAAGAATCTCGACGACCGGGACTACCTGGCGCAGATCGAGGCCGTCGACCACTTCATGGACAACATGATCGCCTACCCCGGGCGGACGTTCGGCCAGATCTACCACCGGTTCTTCCGCGCCAACGACCTCGCCGAGGGCACGGTCGACCTCAACGGCCGCATCATCGCGCTGTCCGGGGTCAAGGTGCCGACGCTGGTCATCGCCGGGCAGAACGACACGATCGCCCCGCGCGCCGCCGTCGAACGGCTCACCGACCTGCTGGACAACTCGCCGTCGGTGACCTTCGAGACCGCGCCCGGCGGCCACCTCGGCGTCCTCACCGGCCGGAAGGCGCGCGGGACCACGTGGCGCTACCTCGACCGTTTCCTGGACGAACAGATCGCTCCCGAAAGCGCGTGAAGGCCTCCTTCCCTCGGCTCAGCCGAGGGAAGGAGGCCTTCACGCGCTGGCCGCGCTCTACTTGAGCTCCGCGCTCGTCTTTCCCAGGATCCGGCGCGCCACGATCAGCTGCTGGATCTGTTGCGTGCCTTCGAAGATGTCCAGGATCTTCGCGTCCCGGCTCCACTTCTCCAGCAGCGATTCCTCGGTGTAGCCCAGGGTTCCGGCCAGCTCGACGCATTTCAGCGTGATCTCGACGACCGACCGGCCGGCCTTCGCCTTGGCCATCGAGGCCTGCAGCGAGTTCGGCTTGCGGTTGTCGGCCATCCACGCCGATTCCATGGTCAGCAAGTACGCCGCTTCGTAGTCGGCCTCCAGCTGCAGGAATGTCGCCGCCGCGGCGTGCTGGCTGTGGACGGGCTTGTCGTAGTCGATGGTCACCCCGGCGTCGGTGAGGATCTTCCGGGTCTCTTCCAGCGCCGCGCGGGCGACACCGATGGCCATGGCGGCGACCAGCGGGCGGGTGTTGTCGAAGGTCTGCATGACCCCGGCGAACCCCTTGGCGGTGTCGATCTCCGGCGTGCCGAGGAGATTTTCCTTGGGCACACGCACGTTCTCGAACCGCAGCACGGCGGTGTCGGAGGCGCGGATGCCGAGCTTGTGCTCGACTCGCACCACCTCGAAGCCGGGCGTCCCCTTCTCGACGACGAACGACTTGATCGCCGCGCGGCCCTTCGTCTTGTCCAGGGTGGCCCAGACGACGACGGCGTCCGCGCGCTCGCCCGCGGTCACGAAGATCTTCTCGCCGTTGATCACGTACTCGTCGCCGTCCAGCCGCGCGGTCGCGGTGATCGCGGCGGAGTCCGAGCCGCAGTCCGGCTCGGTGATCGCCATCGCGGCCCACAGCCCGGAGAACTTCTTGAGCTGTTCGTCGGTGGCGACCGAGCCGATGGCGGCGTTGCCGAGCCCTTGGCGCGGCATGGACAGCAGCAGACCGACGTCGCCCCAGCACATCTCGATCGTGCCGAGCACGATGTTGAGGTTGGAACCGTTGCGGTTGCCCGGTTTCTCGTTCTTCTCGGACCGGCGCACGCCCGCCGCGCCCGCGCCGCCCTCGCCGGAGGAGTTCAGCCCGTCCAGCAGCGCGGCGAACATGTCGAGCTCGGCCGGGTAGGTGTGCTCGGCGCGGTCGTACTTGCGCGAGATCGGCCGGAACACCTCGGCCGCGGCCTGGTACGCCTGGTTGATCAGGGTGCCGGCCTTCTTCGGAACCTCAAGGTTGATCATGATTGCCTTTCGAAAGTCCTAGAGAAGGACGGCGCCTTCCATGACGCCGATCGCGCGGAGGTCGCGGTACCAGCGCTCGACTGGGTGCTCCTTGACGAACCCGTGCCCGCCGAGCAGCTGCACGCCGGCGCTGCCGATCTGCATTCCCTTGTCGGCGGCCAGTTTCCGGGCCAGCGCGACCTCACGGGCGTACGGCTTGCCCTGTTCGGCGCGAGAAGCGGCGCGCAACGTCACCAGCCGCAGCCCCTCCAGCTCGATGGCGATGTCGGCCACCGAGAACGCGACGGCCTGCCGGTGGCTCACCGGTTCGCCGAACGCCTTGCGCTCGTTGACATACGGCACCACGTAGTCGAGGACGGCCTTCGCGGTACCGGCGGCCAGCGCGGCCCAGCCGAGCCGCGAGAGCCGGACGACCTCGGTGAAGATCTCGGCCTTGCCGCCGCCGAGCAGTGCTCCGGCGGGCAGCGCGACCTTCTCCAGGTGCAGTTTCCCGGTCGCCGCGCCGCGCAGGCCCATCGCCGGTTCGGACTCGATGGTGACACCGGAGTTCGACGACTCGACGAGGAACAGCGCGGGGCCGCGACCTTCGAGGTCGGCCGACACGATGAACAGCTCGGCGTCCGCCGCCCGCGGGACCAGCGACTTCACGCCGTCGAGCTGGTAGCCCTTCGGGGTACGGCGGGCCTTCGTGGCGGGCTTGAACGGGTCGAACAGCGCGGTGCGCTCCTGCAGCGCGAGCGCCGCGGCCGGGACGTTCTCGCCGACGAACGCGGGCAGGTAGTCCGCCTGCTGCTGCTCGTCGCCGTAGGACACCAGCGCGGTGCTGACCGCGGACGGCGCGAGCACCGCGACCGCCAGGCCGAGGTCGCCGTGCGCGAGGGCTTCGGCGACCAGCGCGTTGGTGACCACCGACCGCTCCGTGCCGACGCCGCCCAGCTCCTCGGGGATGCCGACGAGCGTGATGCCGAGTTCGGCGGCGCGGCTCAGCAGGCCCTCGGGGGCCTGGAGCTTCGCGTCGGCGTCGGCCGCGGCGGGCCGCAGCTGTTCGGCCGCGAACTCCGTCACGGTCTCGACGATGAGCTGCTGGTCCTCACTCGGGGTGAGGTCGAACAGTCCGGTGTCCTCGGCGGGCGCGAGCCGCGCGGGTTTGCCGAGCTTCTGTGCGGATTTGAAGGTCCGTCCCGCCGCGCCCGCGACCCGGAAGCCGTTGCGCGTCCCGGCACTGACCAGGTTCTGCACGGGCTTCCGAAGTCCGGCCCGTTCAATGACCTTGCTCCCGGCCAGCCGGGTGAGCGCGGACAGGCCAAGGCCCATCGCGTCTCGTTTCCTAGGCGCACCCACGGTGAGTCTCCCTGCCTCGCTTACCTACTCGTGAGTAGGTTAACTCTCCTTGGGCGGATGCGCTACCACGGGGGAGGCGAACGTCACGCCGGTGAGTGATTCCGGGGGGGCGAGGAGTCCGGGATTACTCACGAGCTTGCGCCTCTCGAACAGCACCAGCGCCACCGCCGCCAGCGCTACCACGCCGACCAGGACGATCGCCGGCACCAGCTCCAGCAAGGGCGTCGCCGCCAGCAAGACCACCGCGAACACCAGTCGCTGGACGTTCCACGAGCCCAGGTTCCGCCGCCGCAGCCCGCTCAACGCGATCAGGTACAGCGCGAGCCCGCCGGTGAGCGCCCAGATCGGCGTCCCGTGCAGACCGTCGGCGAGCGAGTGGTGCTCGGTGTCGGACACGTACAGCAGCGACTTCTTCAGCCCGAGCGCCACGAGCACGATCCCGGCGATCAGCGGAAGGTGCAGGAACGTGTACGTGTCCGTCCCGATCCGCACCCGCTCGACACCGTCCGCGCGCTTCAGGTTGTGTTCGGAGACGTGCGCGACGACGGCGAAGTACATCCACCACATCGCCGAAGCGAGCGTGAGCCCGAAGACGGCGGCCAGCGTGATCGGCCACGACATCGGGTACGAGCTGATCCCGATGCCGATCGCCACGATCGACTCGCCGAGCGCGATGATCACGATCAGCCCGAATCGCTCGGCGAAGTGGCCGGGCTGGTGCAGTCGCCAGTCCGACGACCGGGTCCGGAAGACGTTGACGTAGTCGGCGAGCAGCGCGACGGCCCAGATGCCGAGCTGTACCCAGCCCGAGAAGAACGCGGCGGCGGTCAGCAGCGCGACGCTCGGCAGCAGCCCGACGAACATCTTCAGGACGGTCTTGCGCAGCTCGGGGTCGGTCCGCGCGGCACCGAAGTACGCGGTCAGGTGCAGCAGCCGGACCAGGAAGTAGCAGCCGACGAACATCAGCGGCGCGTACAGGCCGCCGGGCAGGTCGGTGAACGCCTCGGGGATGGTCAGCGAGACCAGGAACATCGTCCCCATCGCGGCGAACATCGCCAGCTGGGCGATGCCGCGGTCGACGTGCAGGGTGTTGGCCAGCCAGGCGTAGGCGCACCAGCACCACCACAGCACGGCGATCATCGCGACGCCCTGCCCGATGCCGAGCGGGGTGAGGTGATCGGCCATCAGCTGCGTGGTCTGGGTGATGGCGTAGACGAAGACCAGGTCGAAGAAGAGTTCCAGCGTGGTGACCTTGTGGTCTTCTTCCCGGGTCACCAGATGCAGGCCGCGTTTCTTGGGCACGCGCATATCGTGCCCGTCACGTCTTCGCCGGACACGGGAGTTTGCTAAGAGCTGACTTTCAGGACGGCGTGCGTCAGCGCGGTCAGCTCGGCCTCGAAGTTCGGGCGGCCGTTGACGCGCCGGGTGCGCGCGAGGTCGTTCGCGATGGTCAGCGCCGCGTGCACGGTGATCTTCACTTCGCGCAGGCTCACTTCCGGATGGACTTCCGAGGTCAGCGCGATCCAGCGCGCGACGTAGTCCCGCTGGACCCGGATCAGGTCCGCCTTGTCGCGTTCCGGCAGCTCCATGGGGCTGCCGGAGAACGACACCAGCAGTTCGGGCGTGTGCAGCAAGGTGTGCACATAGGACGCCGCGAGCCTGCGGAGCGCGTCGCGTTCGTCGCCGGTCCGCAACGCGCGTTCCGCGGCGAGCGCCAGCCGGTCGGCCGCGCGATGCCCGATCGCCACCATCAGCGCGGCCTTGCTGGGGAAGTGCCGGTACACGCTGGGCCCGGCGATCCCGGCGGCCGCGCCGATCTCCTCCATGCTCACCGAACGGAAGCCGCGTTGCCCGAACAGTTCCGTCGCGGCCGCGAGGATCTGCTCGCGGCGGGACGGTTCACCGAGTGCGAGCGACGGCGTCTCCTCCAGCGGTTCCGAGGGCTCGGGCAGTGTGACATGCAGCACCGACTCCGCCAGCTGCACCAGGATCTGCGCGAAGCGTTTCTTCGCCACGGACGTGTGATGCACGGAGACACTGCCGAACACGCTCAGCCCCGCCCAGCACAGCAACTCGGCGTCGTCGGGGGTCAGTTCGGGACGCAACGCGAGCAGCGCCTTCGACCACGCTTCGAGCACGGCGCCCGACCGGCGCCGGATCTCGCGCCGCTCCTCCCGGGGCAGATGCCTGCCCTCCCAGCGCCACAGCGCGGCGACCTCACGCCGCTCCACCGCCTGCGCGGCGAGGGTGCCCAAGAGGGCGTTGACCTGGGCGGGGACGGGGAGACCGTCGGCGAGCGTCTCGGTGGTGGCCGCCTCCATGTCGTCGATGCCGGAGAGCACGACGTAGGACAGCACGGCCTGCTTGTCCGCGAAATGCCGGTACAGCGCCGGCCCGGTGATCCCGGCCGCGGCGGCGATGTCGTTGATGCCGACGCCGTGGAACCCGCGGGCGCGAAAGAGCTCCGCGGCGAGGCCTGCCAGCTGGGCCTTGCGGTCGCGCGGTCGGGTCGAGCGCTCGGTCGGGTGATCCATAGGTGAACACACGATAGCGCCGGTTGCGTGCATCGCAACCCATTGACACCATGGGGTTATCGCGGTTTATGTTAATCGGCATTAGCATGGCTACCGGCCGGTACGTTTCACCCCTGATACAGCGCCGTACGCGGAGGAGTTTTTCTGTGAGTAGCGAGGCCTACATCTACGAGGCGATCCGTACGCCTCGCGGCAAGAACAAGGGCGGTGCCCTCCACGGCACCAAGCCGGTCGATCTCGTGGTCGGCCTCATCGAAGAACTGAAGGTCCGGCACCCGAACCTCGACCCCGCCGTGATCGACGACATCGTCCTCGGCGTCGTTTCCCCGGTCGGCGAGCAGGGCGCCGTGATCGCGCGCACCGCCGCGCTGAACGCGGGCCTGCCGCAGTCGGTCGCCGGCGTACAGCTGAACCGCTTCTGCGCCTCCGGCCTCGAAGCCACCAACACGGCCGCCCAGAAGGTGCGTTCCGGCTGGGACCAGCTGATCATCGCCGGCGGTGTCGAGTCGATGTCGCGCGTGCCGATGGGCTCCGACGGCGGCGCGCTGTTCATGGACCCGGCCACCGCGTACGACAACTACATCGTCCCGCAGGGCACCGGCGCCGACCTGATCGCGACCATCGAGGGCTTCTCCCGCGAGGACGTCGACGCGTGGGCCGTCCGTTCGCAGGAAAGGGCCGAAGCGGCCTGGTCCGGCGGCTACTTCGCGAAGTCCGTCGTCCCGGTGAAGGACATCAACGGCGTCACGATCCTCGACCACGACGAGCACCGTCGCCCGGGTAGCACCATCGAGGGCCTCGGCAAGCTCAAGCCCGCCTTCGCCGGCATCGGCGAGCTGGGCGGCTTCGACGCCGTCGCGCTGCAGAAGTACCACTCGGTCGAGAAGATCGACCACGTCCACACCGGCGGCAACTCGTCCGGCATCGTCGACGGCGCCGCGGTGGTGCTGGTCGGCAACGAGCAGATCGGCAAGGACTTCGGCCTGACCCCGCGCGCCCGCATCGTGGCGACCGCGACCGTCGGCTCCGAGCCCACGATCATGCTGACCGGCCCGACCCCGGCCACCGAGAAGGTCCTCAAGATCGCCGGCCTCACCCCGGACGACATCGACCTGTGGGAGCTGAACGAGGCCTTCGCCTCGGTCGTCCTCAAGTGGATCAAGGACCTGCACCTCGACGAGGAGAAGGTCAACGTCAACGGCGGCGCCATCGCGATGGGGCATCCGCTGGGCGCCACCGGCGCGATGCTGGTCGGCACCGTCGTCGACGAGCTGGAGCGCCGTCAGGCGCGCCGCGCCCTGGTCACCCTGTGCATCGGCGGCGGCATGGGCGTCGCGACCATCATCGAGCGGGTCTGAGGAAGAGACAATGACTGAAGCGAAGACCATCCGCTGGGAGCAGGACGCCGACGGCATCGTCGTGCTCACCCTGGACGACCCGAAGCAGTCCGCCAACACGATGAACGCCGACTTCCGCGAGTCGCTCGGCGTCGTCGTCGACCGCCTGGAGGCGGAGAAGGACAGCATCACCGGTGTCGTCCTCACCTCGGCCAAGAAGACCTTCTTCGCCGGCGGCGACCTGAACGACCTGATCCAGGCCAAGCCGGAGAACGCGGCCGAGATCACCGAGAGCAGCGGCCTGATGAAGGGCCAGATGCGCCGGCTCGAGCAGCTGGGCAAGCCGGTCGTGGCCGCCATCAACGGCGCCGCGCTCGGCGGCGGTCTCGAACTCGCGCTCGCGACGCACCACCGCATCGCGGCCGACGTCAAGGGCAGCCAGATCGGCCTCCCCGAGGTCACCCTCGGCCTGCTCCCCGGCGGCGGTGGCATCGTCCGCACCGTGCGCCTGCTGGGCATCCAGAGCGCGCTGCTGAACGTGCTGCTGCAGGGCCAGCGCCACCGCCCGGCCAAGGCCAAGGAGCTCGGCCTCGTGCACGAGCTCGTCGGCACCGTGGAGGAGCTGGTCCCGGCCGCGAAGGCGTGGATCAAGGCCAACCCCGAGGGCGGCGTGCAGCCGTGGGACGTCAAGGGTTACAAGATCCCGGGCGGCACCCCGTCGAACCCGAGCTTCGCGGCGAACCTGCCCGCGTTCCCGGCGAACCTGCGCAAGCAGATCAAGGGCGCCAACATGCCCGCCCCGCGCGCGATCCTCGCCGCGGCCATCGAGGGTTCGCAGGTCGACTTCGACACCGCGATCACCGTCGAGACCCGCTACTTCGTCAGCCTCGCCACCGGCCAGGTCTCGAAGAACATGACGAAGGCGTTCTTCTTCGACCTGCAGAGCATCAACTCCGGCGGCTCGCGTCCGGAGGGCTTCGAGAAGTACACCGCCAAGAAGGTCGGCGTCGTCGGCGCGGGCATGATGGGCGCCGCGATCGCGTACGTCTCGGCGAAGGCCGGTATCGACGTCGTGCTCAAGGACGTCACCCTCGAAGGCGCCGAAAAGGGCAAGGGCTACGCGGTCAAGCTGGAGGAGAAGGCTCTTTCCCGCGGCAAGACCACGCAGGAGAAGTCCGACGCGCTGCTCGCCAAGATCAAGCCGACCGACAAGGCGGAGGACTTCGCCGGCGTCGACTTCGTGATCGAGGCCGTCTTCGAGAGCGTCGAGCTGAAGCACAAGGTGTTCCAGGAGATCGAGGGCATCGTCAACCCCGACGCCGTGCTCGGTTCCAACACCTCGACGCTGCCGATCACCGCGCTCGCCGAGGGTGTCCAGCGGAGCGAGGACTTCATCGGGATCCACTTCTTCTCGCCGGTGGACAAGATGCCGCTGGTCGAGATCATCTGCGGTGAGAAGACCTCGCCCGCCACGCTGGCGAAGGTCTTCGACTACACCCTGCAGATCAAGAAGACCCCGATCGTCGTCAACGACAGCCGCGGCTTCTTCACCTCGCGCGTCATCGGCACGTTCCTCAACGAGGCCGTGGCCGCGCTGGGCGAGGGTGTCGAGCCGGCGTCGATCGAGCAGGCCGGTTCGCAGGCCGGATATCCGGCCCCGCCGCTGCAGCTGATGGACGAGCTGACCCTGACGCTGCCGCGCAAGATCCGCAAGGAGACCCGCGAAGCGATCGAGGCCGCCGGCGGCACCTGGAACGCGCACGCGTCCGAGGGCGTCATCGACCGGATGGTGGAGGAGTTCGACCGCAAGGGCCGCTCCACCGGCTCGGGCTTCTACGACTACGACGAGTCGGGCAAGCGGACCGGTCTCTGGCCGGGCCTGCGCGACGCGTTCAAGTCGGGCAGCGCCGAGGTTCCGTTCGAGGATCTCAAGGAGCGCATGCTGTTCGCCGAGGCGCTCGAGACCGTGAAGTGCTTCGACGAGGGCGTGCTCACCACCGTCGCCGACGCCAACATCGGCTCGATCTTCGGTATCGGTTTCCCGGCGTGGACCGGTGGTGTCATCCAGTACATCAACCAGTACGAGGGTGGCCTGCAGGGCTTCGTCGACCGGGCTCGTGAGCTCGCGGACCGCTACGGCGACCACTTCACCCCGCCCGCGTCGCTGGTCGAGAAGGCCGCGAAGGGCGAGATCTACGAGTAAGCCGCTTCACCCGCTTTAGCGTGCTAGGAACGGTCCTTTCCTCGCGAATTTCGCGAGGAAAGGACCGTTCCTTGTATCAGCGAGCCGACGGTTCCAGCGCCACGTGCGGCAACCGCCGGTCCAGCCACCGCGGCAGCCACCAGGCGCGTTCCCCGAGCAGCCGCATCACCGCGGGCACCACGAGACAGCGGATCACGAACGCGTCCACCAGCACCGCGACCGCCAGCCCGAGACCGAACTGCGCCAGCATCCGGTCGGGATTGAGCAGGAACGCCCCGAACACCACGATCATGATCGCCGCCGCGGCCGTGATCACCCCACCGGTGGAGGCGAGTCCTTCGCGGACCGCGTGGCGCGCGTCGCCGGTGCGCCGCCATTCCTCGTGCATCCGGGAAACGAGGAACACCTCGTAGTCCATGGAAAGCCCGAACACGATCGCGAAGATCAGCACCGGCACGAACGCTTCGATCGGTCCCGGCTGCGCTCCGAACAGGCCGTCGCCGAACACCGCCGTCATCACCCCCAGCGCGGCGCCGATACTCAGCAGGTTCAGCAGGGCCGCTTTGAGCGGGATCAGGATCGAGCGGAACACGACCATCAGCAGTAACGCCGACAGCCCGACGACCACCAGCACGAACAGCGGCAACCGGTCACCGACGGCGTCCGCGAAGTCCACGGCCGCCGCGACACTCCCGCCGACCAGGTACTTGCCCGGCAGGCCCGGCAACACCTCCGTCCGCAACCGTTCCACCAGCTCGGCGGTCGCCGCGTCCTGCGGCGAAGACGCGGGGAAGGCGAGAACCGTCGTGACGCCCTGCCCCATCGGCGGTGTCGCCTCCGCGATCCCTGGGGTGGCTTCGAGTTTTCGTTGCAGCGCGGCACCATCGCCGTTCTCGGTGACGACGATCAACGGCTCGCTGAAGCCGGGGCCGAAACCCTCCGCCATCAGGTCGTAGGCCTGCCGGGTGGTCGATGTCTCCGGATCCGTGCCAGAGTCGGCGAATCCGAGGCGCATGCCGAGCGCCGGCAAGGAAAGACCGATCAGGACGAGCAGCCCGATCGCGAGCGGCACCATCGGCCGTCGTTGGACCGCGTCCCCGAGCTTGCCCCACGCCCTGCCGTGTTCCCGTTTCGAGGCGTGCTTCCGGATGCCCTTTTCCAAACGGCGGCCGAAAAGGGACAGCAGCGCGGGCAGCAGGGTGATCGAGGCGAGCATCGTCACGAGCACGGTCAGCGCCACGGCGAGGGCGACCCCGCGCAGCGAACCGAGACCCAGCGCGAGCAGGCCGAGCAGCGCGATGATCACCGTGCCGCCGGCGAACAGCACCGAGCGGCCCGCGGTGTCCAGCGCTCGCCGCGCCGCCTGCTCGCGGTCGAGGCCGGCCAGGATTTCGCCGCGATAGCGGGAAAAGATGAGTAGCGCGTAGTCCACCCCGACGCCGAACCCGACCAGCATCATCAGCGGCGCCGTGTAGCTCGCGATGTCGACGAATCTGCTCACGAGCACGATCACGCCGAGGGTGCTGCCGACGGCGAAGATCGCCGTGATCACCGGGAGCCCGGCGGCGAGGATCGAGCGGAACAGGAAGACGAGGATCACGAGCGCGGCCAGCAACCCGACGCCTTCCGACGGGCCGCCGCCCCCGCCGGTCCGCTTGATCGGGTCGCCGCCCAATTCGACCTGGAGCCCGGCGGACTCCGCCTTCTTCGCGGTGTCGACGACGCGCACGATGTCGTCGTACGGCAGATCCTTCGATTCGAGGTCGAAAGCGACCGCCGCGTAACCGATCGTGCCCTCGCGTGAGATGGCCGTCGGGGTGTCGAACGGGCTCGTCACCGCCTTCACGTGCGGCTGGCTCCGGACCTCGGCGAGCATCCGGTCTATCGATCCGCGTGCGGTCGCGAGTCCGCCCTCGGTCTTGAAGACGATCTCGGCCGTCGCGCCGGTCTGAGCCGGAGCCTGTGCCTTGAACAGGTCCATGATCTGCTGGGATTCGGTGCCCGGCAGGGAATGGTCGTCGTGGTACGCGCTGCCCGCCAGCTGTGAGCCCAGCGTGACACCGACGAGGGTGAGCAGCCAGAGCGAAACGGCGAGCCAGCGATGACGCTGCGACCAGCCCGCCAGCTTCGAGAGCGCGCCCCCAGGCGGCTGTCTCGGGGAAAGAGTGATGGTGTCCATGGCGGAAAGCATCGGCTTTCCCGGCCCGCATATCGTCGGGCTCCGGCGGGCACTCCGGTCGCAACTTCTGGGTACCCCTAAGGCGCCTCCCGTACTACTGGGGTTGCGTTCACGGGGTCAACCAGCGAGGGGTGACCATGCCCGATTCGTAGGCGAGCACGACCAGCTGGGCGCGATCACGGACGTCCACCTTGGTCATGATCCGGCTGACGTGCGTCTTCGCCGTCGCCGGGCTGAGCACGAGTTCCTTCGCGATCTCGTCGTTGGACAGGCCGGCCGCGACCAGGCTCATCACCTCGCGTTCCCGTTCGGTGAGCCGGTTCAGGGTGGGCGAGGGGACGGGCCGGTCCACCCGGCAGGCGAATTCGGAGATCAGGCGGCGGGTGATCGACGGCGCGAGCAGCGCGTCGCCCCTGGCGACCACGCGGACGCCGTGGATCAGCTCCTCCGGTTCGGTGTCCTTGACCAGGAACCCGCTGGCACCCGCGCGCAACGCGCCGTAGACGTCCTCGTCCAGGTCGAAGGTGGTCAGGATGACGACCTTGATCCCGGTCAGCGCCGGGTCTTCGAGCAGGTGCCGGGTCGCGGTGAGCCCGTCCATCCTGGGCATCCTGATGTCCATCAGGACGACGTCGGGCCGGTGTTCGTGCGCGGCTTGGAGGGATTCGCGGCCGTCGGCCGCTTCGGCGACCACGGTGATGTCGTCTTCACCGTCCAATATGGACTTGAATCCGGCGCGGACCAGCCGCTGGTCGTCGACGAGCAGGACGCGGATCATTTCCTCACCCGCAAGGGAAGCCGGGCGCGCACCCGGAAGCCGCCTTCTTCGCGCGCGGCCGCGACGAGCTCGCCGCCGAGTGCCTCGGCCCGTTCGGTCATGCCGCGGATGCCGTTGCCCGGTTTCGCGGTGCCGCCTCGGCCGTCGTCGTCGATCTGCACGGACACATCATGGGGCGTGTAGCCGATCCGCACCACGACGGTGTTCGCGGCGGCGTGGCGCGCGACGTTGGTCAGCGCCTCCTGGACGACCCGGAAGGCGGCGTGCTCGACGTCGGGCGGCAGTTCCGTGGCCGTGCCGTCGATCTCGGTCCGGACGGTCAGCCCGTGCGCGCCCGCCGACTCGGCGAGTTCGGCGACCCTGGCCAGGCTCGGCGTGTCCGCCTGCCGCAGCATGCCCAGTGTGGCGCGGAGTTCGCGCAACGCCTCCTTGCTGGTCTGTTTGATCGTGGTCAGTGCCTCCTCGGATTTCGCCGGATCCTTGCCGTGCAGGGCCGCGCCCGCCTGGACGTTGATGAGCGCCAGGTTGTGGCCGAGGACGTCGTGCAGTTCGCGCGCGATCCGGAGCCGCTCGTCCGTGGCCCTTCGCCGTGCCTCGTCCTCCTTGGTGCGTTCGGCTTCGCGGCGGTAGTACGTCACCGCGCCGACCGCGACCAGCGCGATGAACCACCCCGCCATCAACAGGAACGCGAAGTCGTCCACCTGTCGTGCGGCGCCGGCCTGCGCCTCGCCGATCGCGACACCGCCCATCGAGGCCGCCGCGACGACCGCCGCGCTGCGGATCCGCCCGGTCGAGGCGGTGTTGTACAGCGCGAAGGCGAACGCGAGCAGCACGAATCCGTCGGGGTCGGTCTGCGGGTAGTAGATCGCGCAGCACACCGCGGTGAAGATCGCGACGGGGAGCGGATACCGGCGGCGCAGGAACAGTGCCGCGCAGGCGAGTATCACGCAGACCCAGCCGACGACCGCGTTGCGCGGTGCTTCCGCGCCGTCCCCGAGTGAGGCCACGACGGAACCCGCGATCACCGCCGCGGTGACCGCGATGTCCGCCGCGTACCGCCGCAGGATCGCCACACGACGAGAGTAGCGCGATCCGGCCCGATTGACAAAATGGATTTTTACGTTCAAACTGATTTTTGTGATCAAGGGTGTGGCGTCGTGAAGGATGTGGAGTACCTCGATCGGCTGGACCAGGCGGAGGCGTTGCTGAAACCGCAGCGGGTGGACGTCCTGCGGCAGCTGGCGGAGCCGCGGTCGTGCACCGAGGTGGCGACGGTGCTGGATCAGACGCCGCAGCGGGTCTATTACCACGTGAAGCGACTGGTGGAAGCCGGTCTCGTGAAGCAGGTGTCGGAGCGGAAGGTGCGCGCCGTCAGTGAGGGCGTGTACCAGGCGACCGCCCGTTCGTACTGGCTGTCACCCGGGCTGGTCGGGCGGCTCGGCCCTCGGGTGGCGCGGGACGAGCTGAGCCTTGGCTACCTGGTGGACCTCATGGAGGAGGTCCAGGCGGACGTCGCCGCGCTCGACCGGACCGCGCCGGAGTTGCCGTCGATCGGTGTTTCCGGCGAGATCCGGGTGGCGCCCGAGCGGCGCCAGGAGTTCCTCGACGAACTGAAGACGACTTTGCAGGACCTGTTCACCCGCTACGGCGGAGCGGAAGGCGACGCCTTCAAGCTCGCCGTGGCCTGTTACCCGAAGGGAGATGCCCGTGACTGAACCGACGAGGTTCCAGTTGCGCCTGCGCGCGCCGATCGACGAGGTCTGGCACGCGCTGACCGATCCCGGGGCACTGCGCGAGTGGCTTTCCGAGTACGCGGAAGTCGATCTGCCGTCCCGGTACGAGTTCTGGGGCCGCTACACGCCGGACGGCGATCGTCCGCGCCAGCGACTGTTGCTGGCCGAGGACAACGTCCTGCGGTTCGCGTGGACCGTCGGCGGGAAGGAGACCGTCGTCGAGATCGCGCTGACGGAAGACGGGGACGGGACGTCCTTTTCGTTCAGCCAGAGCGGTCTGCCGGACTACACCGCGATGCTGGCCGACCCGGATTCGTCACTCGGCCTGATGTACACGTTCTGGGCGCTTTCCGTCTCGAATCTCGCCGACCACGTCGAAGGACGCCCGCTCACCGCCCGCTGCGACCTCACCTCCCCGCTGATGAGCGAAGAAGTGCGGATCGACGCGCCACGCGGTGAGGTCTACTCCTCGATCGCCGATCCCGCCGTGTTCACGCGCTGGTTCGGCGCCCGGATCGAGGCGGAGCCCCAGGTCGGCGGCCGCTGGGCGATGGGGTCGCTGGAAATCGACCCGGAACCGGCGAAGATCGTCGATCTGGTGCCCGGCTCGAAGATGTCGCTCGCGTACCAGGACGGTGTCGTCGCCACTTGGGAACTCGAGGACTCCGGCGGCGGGACGAAGCTGACCTTCGTCCAAAGTGGATTCTCCGACGAAAAACCGCCGTACGGCGCGTGGATGGGCTGGCTCAGCGGACTGGCCGAACTGCGCAGGTTCCACGAAGTTCGCCCGTGGCGCCCGTTGTGGGTCGATGTCCAGCTGGAGGGCGCACCCGAAGGACTCATCACCTTGGACGGCAAATAGGAGGAAGCGATGTTGCTCGAAGGCAGGAACGCGATCATCTATGGGGCCGCCGGTGGAATCGGCGGCGCGGTCGCCCGCGGGTTCGCCAGGGAGGGCGCGACCGTCCACCTCACCGGTCGCACCTTGAAGAAGCTCGACGCGCTGGCCGATGAAATCCGGGCGGCGGGCGGGAAAGCCGAAACGGCGGAGTTCGACGCGCTCGACGAAGCCGCCATCGACGAGCATGCCGCTTCGGTGGCCTCCTCGGCGGGCAGTGTCGACATCTCGATGAACGTGATCACGCACAACGACGTCCAGGGCACCCCGCTGGTCGAGATGTCGTTGGAGGACCTCGAAAGCCCGGTCCGGACGGCGGTGCGGACGAACTTCCTCACCGCGCGGGCCGCCGCCCGGCACATGATCCGGCAGGGGTCCGGAGTCATCCTGATGTTCGGTGGCGACGGTGATCCGCTGCCGGGATACCACCTCGGCGGGTTGCAGGTCGCGTTCAGCGCGATGGAGGCGTTGCGGCGCGGGCTGGCGTGCGAACTCGGGCCGCAGGGCATCCGGGTCGTGACCCTTCGCACCGGCGGGATCCCGGAGACGATTCCGGCGGGCGCCGGCCTCGACGACGCCATTCGTGACATGGTCGACGCGACGATGCTCAGGCGGACGGCGTCGCTCGAAGACGTCGCCCGGGTGGCCGCGTTCGCCGCATCGGACCATGCGCGCAGCATGACGGCGACCGCGTTGAACATCAGTTGCGGCGCGATGGTGGACTAGGCGCCGGCCTCGCCGTAACAACGGCGGACGATCTCCCGACTACGCGGCACTACCGGTGCTGGGGAGGTCGTTATGCCGAAGACGACGACGAAGCTGGGCATGGCACTGGCGATCGGGCTTCTGGTCGCCGGAGGCTGCGGCGTGGAGACCGTGCCCACCGGGCGGGTCACGCCGCAAAGCAGCCCGGTGCCAACAGTGTCGACGGTGCCGGCGTCGTCCAGCACTGGGACGCCGCCCACGAGTACGGCCACCCCTGCGCCGGCACCCCAGCGGTTCGTGCCGACGACCACGGCCGCGGTCGAGGTGCCGAAGCAGGTCGAGCCGAAACCGACGAAAACACCTCCGAAGACCACACAGGCCGCGAAGGCACCGAACTCGGCGGAGTGTGGAAGCGACTACTACCGCAACACCGACGGTGTCTGTGTCCACCGGCCGTCGGCCGGACCCGGCGCGGCCGACGGAGCGACCGCCCTCTGCAAGGACGGTTCCTATAGCTACAGCCAGAATCGCCGCGGTACCTGTTCCGGCCATGGTGGGGTTCGCACCTGGCTGTGATCCCGTCGGTCAACCGTTCACTGGGAAGGGTGGTGCTGTGTAAGGTCGGATCATGGGATGCGCATGGTGAAACCGGTCGGACGGGCACCTTCGCCCCGGATCTTCGTCGTCGTGCTCGCCACCTGCGGTCTGGTGGCCTCGTTCATGCAGACGCTCGTCGTACCGCTCATCCCGGCGTTTCCCCGGCTGCTCGACGCGACTCCGTCGGACGCGTCGTGGGTGGTGACGGCGACCCTGATCGCCGGAGCCGTGGTGATGCCGGTGAGCGGCAGGCTCGGCGACCTCTACGGCAAACGCCGGTTGCTGCTGATCAGCCTCGGCTTCCTGGTGGCCGGTTCGGTGGTGTCCGCGCTGACCAGTTCGCTCGCGCTGATGGTCCTCGGGCGAGGGCTGCAGGGTTGCGCGATGGGCGCGATCCCGCTGGGCATCAGCATCATGCGCGACGAACTCGCGCCGGAACGGGTCGGCGCCGCGATCTCGGTGATGAGTTCGACGCTCGGCGTCGGCGGTGCCATCGGGCTCCCGGTGTCCGCGCTGGTCGCGCAGAACGCCGACTGGCACGTCCTGTTCTGGGCGTCGGCGGGGCTCGGGCTCGTCTGTGGCCTGCTGATCCTGTTCGTGGTGCCGGAGTCGCCGGTGAAGACGCCGGCGCCGTTCGACCACCTCGGCGCGCTGGGGCTGACGGCCGGACTGGTCTGCCTGCTGTTACCGATCGTCAAGGGCGGCGAATGGGGCTGGGGAAGCGGCCGCACCCTCGTCTTCGCAGGGAGCGCGGTGGTGATCCTGCTGGTCTGGGGCGCCTACCAGTTGCGGCGGCGTGATCCGCTCGTGGACCTGCGGGTCTCCGCGCGGCGGCCGGTGCTGTTCACCAACCTCGCGTCGATCATGATCGGGTTCGCGCTGTACTCGATGGCGTTGTCGTTCCCGCAGTTGCTGCAGGCACCCGCGTCGACCGGCTACGGCCTCGGCCTGACCATGGTGCAGGCCGGGCTCTGCCTCGCGCCGAACGGCCTGGTCATGTTCATGCTGTCGCCGGTTTCGGCCCGGCTCATCGAGCGCTACGGACCACGAACGACGCTGATGGTCGGCGCGACCACCATCGCGGCCGGATACGCCTTCGCGACCGTGTTGATGGACAACGCCTTCGAGCTGATCACGGCGTCGGTCATCATCGGCGGCGGCGTTGGCATCGCTTACGCGGCTATGCCCGCGCTGATCATGGGTTCGGTCCCGGTCACCGAAACCGCGTCCGCGAACGGGTTGAACTCGCTGATGCGCTCCGTCGGCACGTCGACGTCCAGTGCGGTGATGGCGTCCATGCTCGCGTCGCTGGCGATCACCGTCGGCGGGGTTTCCGTCCCGTCCGCGACGGGGTTCCGCCTGAGCTTCGTGGTCGCCGCCGGTGCGGCGCTCCTGGGGCTCGTCCTGACCGTTTTCGTGCCGAAACAACGCCAGCCCGAATCAGTGGTCGCCTCGGTCCGCTAGCGCCCTGCGTGCGATGACGGACCTCATCGCACGCAGGGGCGCTCCGCTCAGAAGAGCGTCGGGACGATCGCGTCGATCAGGTGCGGCCCCGGTTCGGCGAGCGCGCGCTGGAACTGCTCGGCCAGCTCCTCCGCCGTCGTCGCCCGGGTCGCGGGGACGCCCATGCCCTCGGCGATCTTGACGAAGTCCATGTCGGGCCGGGAGAGGTCGAGCAGTTCGTTCGCCTTGGGGCCGTTGGCGTCCGCGCCGACCCGCTGCAACTCCAGCCGCAGGATCGCGTACGCGCGGTTGTTCAGCAGGACCGTGGTGACGTTGAGGTTCTCCCGGGCCTGCGTCCAGAGCGCCGAAATGGTATACAGCGCGCTGCCGTCGGACTGCAGGTTGATCACCGGGCGGTCCGGCGCGGCGACGGCCGCCCCGGTCGCGACGGGCATGCCGTAGCCGATCGCGCCGCCGGTCAGGGTCAGCACGTCGTGCCGCGGCGCGCCGGCGGTCGCGGCGGGCAGCAGCAGTCCGGAGGTGTTCGCCTCGTCCGCGATGATCGCGCGCT
The DNA here is from genome assembly GCF_014873915.1 of Amycolatopsis roodepoortensis. Taxonomy (GTDB): domain Bacteria; phylum Actinomycetota; class Actinomycetes; order Mycobacteriales; family Pseudonocardiaceae; genus Amycolatopsis; species Amycolatopsis roodepoortensis. The sequence continues at coordinate 823,672 of NZ_JADBEJ010000004.1, read as the reverse complement.
CCGGCAGCAGCGCGCCGATCACGTCGACCCAGTTCTGCGGCGTCAATGGCCCGGACGGCAGAGCGGGCCGGGAAGCCTCCTGCAGCACCGGCTCCGTCTCGGCGGCGACCAGCTCGGCGACGTCGTTCAGCGCTCGCGGCACGTCTTGCGCGATTTCGGCCAGCACATGGACCTGTGCGCCTTCGGGAACCAGGTTGCTCGCCTTGCCGGGGTAGGCGAAGAACGAAACGGGCGCCTTCGTGCCGGCGACGATCACGTGCTTGATCCCGTCGAGCTGGTACGCGACCTGCTCGGCGAGGTAGCCCAGCCGCTCGATCGTCGGCAGGCCTTCGCCGCGTTCGAGCCGGGCGGGGAAGGTCTCGACGAACGCCTTCACACCGGTCGCGGCCGCGATCCGGCTGGTCGCGCGCAACCCGGCCTCACGGCAGCCGCTGCCGCCGACGAGCAGCGCGACCGGTTCACCGCTGGACAGCACTTCGGCGATGTTCTTCACCGTCGTCGCGTCGACGGCCTGCGGGATCCGCGGCGGGATGGGCGCGCAGGTCTCGCCGCCCTCACCCCAGGACGCGTCGGCGGGGAGGATCAGCGTGGCCACCTGGCCGGGGGCGTCCTGGGAGGCCGCGACCGCCGCGGCGGCGTCGGCACCGACGTCCTTCGTGTGCTCGGAGCGGCGGACCCAGCCTTCCAGTGAACCGGCGACGGCCTCGATATCCGATTCGAGCGGGGCGTCGTACTGCTTGTGGTAGGTCGCGTGGTCGCCGATCACGTTGACGATCGGGGTGTGCGCGCGACGCGCGTTGTGCAGGTTCGCGAGCCCGTTGCCGAGACCGGGTCCGAGGTGCAGCAGCGTGGCCGCCGGCTTGTCGGCGATCCGCGCGTAGCCGTCCGCGGCACCGGTGACGACGCCTTCGAAGAGGCCGAGCACACCGCGCATCTCGGGCACGGAGTCGAGGGCGGCCACGAAGTGCATCTCCGAGGTGCCCGGATTCGAAAAGCACACGTCGACACCGCTGTCGACGAGCGTGCGGATCAGGGACTGGGCGCCGTTCATCTCACTCACTTTCAAGCCCTCTCAGCGAAAAGAACGCCGGGGTTGAGGATCCCGGCCGGGTCGAAGCTCTCCTTGATCCGGCGCATCAGCGCGATCTTCGCCGGGTCCTCCAGTTCGAGGAAGTAGCCGGATTTGGCCCGGCCGAGGCCGTGCTCGCCGGAGATCGCACCGCCGAGTTCCATGCCGAGCGCGAAGATGTCGGTCAGCAGCTGCTTCCGCTTCTCCGCGTCCTTGCAGAAGATGGCCAGGTGGACGTTGCCGTCGCCGGCGTGCCCGCAGCCGAGCGCGCCCGACTCGCGCGACAACGCCATTTCCCTGGCCTTGCGCAGGAACTCAGGCATGGCGGACCGCGGGACGACCACGTCGATGACGTCGTCCGCGCCGGCCGCCTTGGCCGTCCAGAACGCCTTCTCGCGTGCCTCGATCAGCTTGCGTGCCGACGGGCCTTCGAGCACGTACACGTCCATCGCGCCGACGTCACCCAACAGGCCGCCGAGTTCTTCGACATCGGCGTGTAGCCGATCGCTGTCGCGATTTTCCAGTGCCACCACCAGATACGCCTGCGCCTTGTCGCGGATCGCGTCCGGGACGCCGAGGCTGAGCTTCTCGTTGTAGCTGATCGCGGCGAGCGTCAGATTGTCGATGTACTCGAGGATGTGCGGGGCGAGCCCGCTGGCGACGATCTTCGGGACGACCGTCATCACCTCGTCGAAGGTCTCGAACGGGGCGAACACCGTGGCGCCGTGCGGGAGGCGTGGGTACAGCTTCACGATGACCTCGGTCGCGAGCGCGAGGGTGCCTTCGGAGCCGATGATCAGCTGGGTCAGGTCGTACCCGGTCGACACCTTCGAGGTCTTGCCACCGGTCCGGATGATCTCGCCGGTCGGCAGCACGGCCTGCAGGCCCACGACGTTGTGCCGCGTGACGCCGTACTTGACCGCGCGCATGCCGCCCGCGTTCGTCCCGACGTTGCCGCCGACGCTCGCGCTCAGCTCGCCGGGGTAGACGGTGTAGCCGAGTCCCGCTTCCGTGGTCTTTTCGTCCAATTCGGACAGTGTGACGCCGGGCTGGACGACGGCGACGTGGTTCTCGGTGTCGATCTCCAGTACCGCGTTCATTCGCTCGAAAGAGATCACCAGCCCGTCCTCGCGTGGCCGCGCGCCACCCGAAAGCCCCGTGCCCGACCCTCTCGCGGTGACCGGCACGCCGTGTTCACTCGCCGCCTTGAGCAGCTCCGCGACCTCCTCGGCGCTTCCCGGTTTCGCCAGGTGGGCGGGCCGCTGCGCGGTGGTGGTCAAAGCCTCGTCGTGCGCGTAGTCCTCGGGGATCGCCTCGCCCGAGAGCAAGTTCGTGTCCCCGACGATCTCGGCGAACCGTGCCGCAACATCGCCCATCGACTGCCCTTCCTCACGCCTCATTGCCTGGTTACCGAAGCGTAGTACTTCGAGGGCGAGGATGGCCATGAATCCTTTTCATGTTTGCCTTTCTTGGAGCCACAACCTCGCTCGGTTCCCATGTCGCAGCGGGCCGGGCGGCCCGCCGGAAGGGGTGGACGCTCGATGGGATCCAGGATGAGACGGATCGCGGCGCTGGGGGCGGCGCTGGCGATCCCGTTCGGGCTCGCGGTACCGGCGGCCGAAGGCGAGCAGGCGGCCTGCACGGCGCCCGTGGCGAACGTCAGCGGAGTCGGTCAGGCCGAGGGGACGAGCGCCGAGTACACCACCCTTGTCTTCATCGTTTCACTCACCGATGGCGGCTGCGCGCCGCAGGGCACGGTCGAATACCGGACGATCGAAGGCAACGGCTCGCCGGTCGATCCGGCGTGCGGGCACGCTGACCTGGGCCGGAAGGGCGGACGCGCAAACGGTCGCGGTCAAGGTCCGCGCCGATTCCCTGGTGGAGAACGACGAAATGTTATCCGCAGCGAGCCCGGATCAGCGGCCTGACCTTCCAATCGGGCGAACAGGTGGGCGCCAAGCTGAGCTTCACCGCCGGCGCCGAAGCGGCGGGCGGGCAGTTCACCGTCCACGTGACCCAGGTCGACCAGCGCGGTGAAGAGGTGGGCGGCGTCGAATACCGGCTCGCCGAAGCGCGACAGTAAGCCAGGGTGGGGTGCCGGCCCGTGGGCGGTGAGGGAAACCCGCACCGCCCACGGGTTTCACGCGCGTGCGAACGAAAGCGTCTCGCCCTCGACACCTCGCAGCCAGAGGTCCTGGGCGGCTTCGGCCATTTCCGCCAGTCCCTCTTCGATCGTCGCGAACACGTTGCCGGGCACCCAGCCCGCGTCGCCGTTGATCAGCAGGTTGTTGCGGCCGTAGAAGATCGCGAGGTCCGTCGCGCCCTGGTCGCTGTGCGCCTCACTGCCTTCGTCGTAGCCGTACGCCGGGTTGCCGATCTCCCAGGCCTCGAACCCGAAGTACACGACATCCCCCGGAATCGGGGTCACCGTGGGGTTTTCGCGGCCCGGCTTCGGTTCGGCGAAGGGCGGCACGAGCGTGTAGACCTCGTTGCGCGCGTACTTCGCGTGGTACGCCGAACCGCTCTGCGGCAACGCGTCCCAGACAGCGCGGCAGGTCCGCGGGGCTTCGGCGTCGAGCAGCCGGGCCCGGCAGGACACTCCGCGCTTGTCGAGCGTGATGGTGATGTAGCGGGCCATCACTCGGCCCCCGCCACCACGTCACCCCAGATGCGCAGCGCCTCGTCGACCTGCGCGGAGTCGACGATCAGCGGTGGCACCATCCGGACGACGTTCATGTACGCCCCGCAGGTCAGCAGCAGCAATCCGTTGGAGGACGCGGCTTTCTGAGCCGCCTGGGCCTTCGCGGTGTCCGGTTCGCCTTCCGGTGTGGTGAACTCGGAACCGACCAGCAGCCCCAGCCCGCGGACGTCGCCGATCGACGGTGACTTGTCCGCGATCACCCGCACGCCCTCCAGAAGCTGGCGTCCTCGTTCGGCGGCGTTCTCGACCAGGCCCTCCTGCTGGATCACCTCGAGCGTGGCGATCGCCGCCGCACAGGCCACCGCGTTGCCGCCGTAGGTCCCGCCCTGGGAACCGGGGAGAGCCTTCGCCATCAGCTCCTCCGACGCGGCGATACCCGAGATCGGGAACCCGCTCGCGAGTCCCTTCGCGATGAGCACGATGTCCGGGCGCACGCCGAAGTGCTCGTGTCCCCAGAACCGGCCCGTCCGGCCGAAGCCGGTCTGGATCTCGTCCATCACCAGCAGGATGCCGTGCTTGTCGGCGCGTTCCCGCAGCCCGGCCAGGAACTCGGTGTTCGCCGGGACGTACCCGCCCTCGCCGAGCACCGGCTCGATGAAGAACGCGGCCGTCTCGTTGGGCGCGCAGACCGTCGCGAAGAGGTAGTCGAGTTCGCGCAGTGCGAACTTCGTCGCCGTCTCCTCGTCCCAGCCGTAGTGGAACGCGTAGGGGAACGGCGCGACGTGCACGCCGGACATGAGCGGCGAGATCCCGGCGCTGAACCGGGTGCCCGACGTCGTCATCGTCGCCGCCGCGACGGTCCGGCCGTGGAACCCGCCCTGGAAGACGATCACGTTGGGCCGCTTCGTGGCCTGCCGCGACAACCGGAGCGCCGCCTCGACCGCCTCGCTGCCCGAGTTCGCGTAGAAGAGGGAATCGAGGCCTTCCGGGAGGACACCACCCAGCTTCTCGGTCAGCTCCAGCATCGGCTTGTGCATGACCGTCGTGTACTGCCCGTGGACGAGTTTGCCGATCTGCTCCCGGGCCGCGCTCACCACGTGCGGGTGACAGTGGCCGGTGCTGGTCACGCCGATACCGGCGGTGAAGTCCAGGTGACGTTTGCCATCGGTGCCGTAGAGGTAAACCCCTTCACCGTGGTCGACCACGACCGGCGTTGCCTGCTTGAGCAGCGGTGATAGCTGGGCCATGGGCTGCGCTCCTAGGTCGGCTGAGCTGTTGTCGATTGTTGACAATATCCATAGCATGGCGTTCGGGACAACATGGAGGAGCGTTGGGATGAGCTCGATCAGTGAGGCCGGCGTGGTCACGTCGGTCGGCAAGGAACTGTTCATCGGCGGCAAGTGGGTGCCCGCCACGGACGGGAAGACCTTCCCCGTTCTCGACCCCTCGACAGGTGAAGCCCTGTGCGAGGTGGCCGACGCGTCACCGGCGGACGGTGTCAGCGCACTTGACGCGGCCGTCGCCGCACAGGCCGACTGGGCGAACGTCGCCCCGCGCGAACGCGGCGAGATCCTGCGCCGCGCCTACGAGCTGCTGATCAAGCGCGCCGACGAACTCGCGCTGCTGATGACCCTCGAGATGGGCAAACCGCTCGCGGAATCGAAGGGCGAGATCACCTACGCGGCCGAATTCTTCCGCTGGTTCGCGGAGGAGGCCGTCCGGATCGACGGTGGTTACGCCGTGGCTCCCAACGGGTCGGGCCGGTTCCTCGTGACGAAGCAGCCCGTCGGTCCGTGTCTGCTGATCACGCCGTGGAACTTCCCCATGGCGATGGGCACCCGAAAGATCGGGCCCGCGGTCGCGGCAGGCTGCACGATGGTCATCAAACCCGCCGCTCAAACCCCCCTTTCGATGTTGGCCCTCGCGGCGATCCTCGCCGAAGCGGGACTGCCGGAAGGTGTGCTGAACGTGCTCACGACGTCGGACTCCGGCGGCGTGATGGAGCCGTTGATCCGCGACGGCCGCGCGCGGAAGCTGTCCTTCACCGGCTCGACCGGCGTCGGGCGGAAGCTGCTGGAGCAGTGCGCGGACAAGGTGCTCCGGACCTCGATGGAACTCGGCGGCAACGCCCCCTTCCTCGTCTTCGAAGACGCCGACCTCGACGCGGCGATCGACGGAGCGATGACCGCGAAGATGCGCAACATCGGTGAGGCCTGCACGGCCGCGAATCGCTTCTATGTCCAGCGAGGCATCGTCGACGAGTTCTCCCGGCGCCTCACCGAGCGTATGGAGGCCTTGCCGATGGGGCGCGGCACCGAGGAGGGTGTCGTCGTCGGCCCGCTCATCGACGAAGCCGCCGTCGAGAAGGTCAGCGGCCTGGTCGCCGACGCCACCGAGCGAGGGGCGCGCGTCCTCACCGGTGGATCCACAGTGGACGGTCCGGGCAACTTCTACCAGGCGACGGTCCTCACCGACGTGCCCAAGGACGCCAGGCTCGCTTCAGAAGAGATCTTCGGGCCGGTCGCCCCGATCACTCCGTTCGACAGCGAGGACGAGGCCATCGCGGCGGCGAACGACACCGAGTTCGGGCTCGTGTCCTATGTGTACACCTCCGATCTCAAAAGGGCACTGCGGGTCTCGGAGCGGCTGGAAGCGGGCATGATCGGCCTCAACCAGGGACTGGTTTCGAACCCGGCGGCACCGTTCGGCGGGATCAAGCAGTCCGGGCTCGGCCGTGAAGGCGGCAGCGTCGGCATCGACGAGTTCCTCGAGACCAAGTACATCGCGGTGGCCCTGTGATTTCTCGAGCAGGGACCTCCTATCGGATCGCGAGCATTCCCGGCGACGGGATCGGCGTGGACGTGACGGTCGAGGCCCGCAAGGTCCTCGACCGCGCGGCGGCATCGCATGGTTTCTCCTTGTCCTGGACGGAGTTCGACTGGAGCTGTGAGCGGTACGCCAAGACCGGCGCGATGATGCCCGCCGACGGGATCGAGCGGCTTTCGGTTTTCGACGGGATCTTTCTCGGCGCCGTCGGCTTTCCCGGCGTCCCGGACCACGTGTCGTTGTGGGGTCTCCTCATTCCGGTCCGGCGTGCGTTCAGCCAGTACGTCAACCTCCGGCCGGTCCGGCTGCTGCCGGGGACGACGTCGGCGCTGGCCGGCCGCGGCGCCGACGAACTGGAGATGGTGATCGTCCGGGAGAACTCCGAGGGCGAGTACTCGGAGCTCGGCGGCAGGCACAATCGTGGGCTGGGGAACGAGTTCGTCTTACAGGAATCCGTGTTCACGAGGGTCGGGGTCGAGCGGATCATCCGCTACGCGTTCGAACTGGCGAAGACACGCACGGGACGTGTCTGTTCGGCGACCAAGTCCAACGGGCTCATCCACTCGATGCCGTTCTGGGACGAGATCTTCGCGGAAATCTCCGCGGAGTACCCGGACGTGCACGCCGAGCAGTGCCATGTCGACGCGCTCGCCGCGCGGATGGTGCAGGCGCCGGACCGGCTCGACGTCGTGGTGGCTTCCAATCTGTTCGGCGACATCCTGAGCGACCTGGCGGCGGCCGTGACGGGCGGGCTCGGAATGGCGCCTTCGGGCAACATCAATCCGACCGGTGAGCTCCCTTCCATGTTCGAGGCGGTGCACGGCAGCGCTCCCGACATCGCCGGACAGGGCATCGCGAATCCGGTGGCGCAGATCCTGGCGGGGGCGATGCTGCTCGACCATCTCGGGGAAACCGTTGCGGCACAGGCCGTACGCGCGGCGGTGGAAAAGGTTCTCGAGGAGGGGGCCGTGCAAACCCCCGACCTCGGCGGGAAGTCCACCACCGCCGAACTCGGGTCCGCGGTGGTCGCCGCTCTATCTTGAACCATCCGCACAGTGGGGTGTCAAGTCTAGGAAGTCATGAACGGTACATTCATGGCTTCCTGGAAGTAGAACAGAATTGAATGTACGTGAAGGCCCCCTTCACTGCGCTAGACGCAGTGAAGGGGGCCTTCACGTATTCAGGGGGCGTAAGGCTGTAGCCGCGTTAGGTGTGGTGCGGAACCCGGCGGCCTTTGGTTCGCCACTCGTGCTCCTGTGGCGTTCAGATACGACGAGATCTCCGCAGCCGTGTCGCGAAAGCCACTCTGAGGACGTCTTATGTCCCGAAAGTGGCTTTCGCGACACAGCGTCGCTCAGGGAGACATGTCGGGGTGACTCATTCAGCCTTCCCGATGGGGCAGTGGAGTCGTTGAGTGGCGCCGCGGGCCGGTGAATTCGGATCCCTGCAAGCATTCCATGCCGAGCGCATGTCACTTCCGAGGCGACGGCGCTGGCAGTCCATCGCGAGCCCGGTTCCTTGCCTCTCCGGAACTCCGTCGAATTTCTTCCTAGCAAGTCGAAAGTGTTGCCCTGAAAGGGAGTATCTGCGCGAAATCGAGCACGAAAGCCCGTTCGCCGCCTGCGCGTCACCCCGGGTCGCGAGTTTTTGTCGGTGCCCCGGTGCACAGTGCCGGTCATCGGATTCGACGACTTGAGGAGCGCTGATGTGCTGGCATTGCGACAACCCCGGAAAGACCCGCGCCGACTACCTCGTCGAGGAAGTGCGGCCGCTGATCCGGAAGTACGGCTGGATGGTGCAGACGGTCGAGCGCGGCACGGTCCAACCTGGCTTCGCGTACACGGTCGGGCTCACCGACGCCGGGCTGCCGGAACTCGTCGTCACCGGCCTGAGGGAGCGAAGATCCGGCCAGCTGCTGAACTACTTCGCCCAGCAGGTGGTCCGGTCGGGGCCTCCGGAGGCGGGTGAGGTGCTGCCCGCCGCGGTGGGATGGCCGTCGTTCGAGGTCGTTTCGCTCAGTTCACCGTCGGCCCATCTGCTCACCGCGGTTCTCCTGTACGGCGAAGAATTCCGTGCGCTGCAACTGGTCTACGAGGACGAGCACGGCAATTGGCCGTGGGACGGTGATTTCCGCGGCGGGACGGGCGGTCAGCCGGTGCTGGGGGTGCGGGGCCGTGGCTGAAGGCTCAAGGCACCGCGGGCGCTTCGCCTTCCCGCAGGCTGGTTCCCGGGGCCAGCCGCTGGACGGCGTCCTCCATATGGGCTTCCAGCAGCGACAGCGCGGTCTCCTCGTCGCCGGCGCGCAGGGCTTCGATGATCCTGGTGTGCTCGGTGACCCGTTCTTCGACCCGCTGATAGGTGCCCTGCAGCGCGGTGAGGCACATCCGGGTCTCGATCAGCAGGGTCCTGGCCATGCGCACGAGCCGTTTGCTGCCGGAAGCGGCGATCAGCGCCTCGTGGAAACGGAGATCCGCCCAGGAGAGCGCGGTCGGGTCGTCGTCGTCCGCGGCGGTGGCCATGGCACGCACGGCCTCTTCGAGTTCGGCGGCGACCCGCTCCCTGTCCCCGCGCAGCGCGCGCAGCATCGCGGCGCGCTCGATGGCCGAGCGCGCCGAGTAGATGTCGTAGACGTCGCCGGGTTCGAGGTCGATCACGAACAGGCCGCGGTGGCGCTCGCTGCGCAGGAGCCCTTCGGAGACGAGGTGCTGCATCGCCTCGCGCAGCGGCCCCCGCGAAACCTGGAACCGGGAGGCCAGATCCGTTTCACCGAGCTGGGTGCCGGGAGGGAGAGCGCCGGTCATGATCGCGTCCCGCAACTGGCGCGCGATGATCCCGGCGGTCGACTCCCGGCTGACCGGCTCGATATCCGGCAAGGACATGGTTCAGTGGTCCCTTCTCCCGAACAGCGCGCCCAGTGTGCGGACGAGCGGCGACTTCCCGGTGAGCCGCAACCCTTCCCAGACGGTGACCTGGTTGGCGGTCAGCACGGGCTTGCCGAGCCTGGTTTCGAGCGTGTTGATCTCGCCGAGCGTCCGCATGGCGGTGTCGGGGACGAGCAGCGCGTCGGCGGCCGGGTGGTCCCGGCTCACCGCGAGCTCGACGACGGCTTCCGGGCTGAGTTCGCCGACCTCGGCCGCGGTGTCGATGTCCGCGCTGCCCATCGAGACCACTTCGACCCCGCCCGCGCCGAGGAACTCGACGAACAGCCGGGCGACGTCGTCCGGGTAGCTGGCGGCGACCGCGACCCGCCGGACACCGAGGGCCCGCGCGGCGTTGACGAAGGCGAAGGAAGTGCTCGACGCCGGGACACCTGCGACGGCGGAGAGCCGGTCGGCCTGATCGCGGGCGCCTTCCCAGCCGTAGACGAAACTGCCGCTGGTGCACGCCCACACCACCGCGTCGGGTTCGTGTTTGGCCAGGAGCGCGGCGCCGTCGGCGAGCCGGCTTTCGCTGCCGAGGTCCAAGAGCTCGGGAACGGCGTGCAGATCGGTTCCGTAGATGTGCTCGACCGGCAGCTTGATCCCGGCCATGTCCCCGCCGAGGAGCTGTTCCGCGAGCGGGTAGTCGTCTTCGGCCGCGTGATCGGGGTAGATGAACCCGATGGTGGTCGTCTCGGACGGCGGCTCGGGTGGGGCGAACGGCGTGATGGGCACGGAACCTCCGGAGGGCAGATTGTCGACAATCGTAGGCGAAGAGGTCAGTCGACCTCCCGGAGCCACTTGCCGGGCCCGACGATCGGCAGGTTCATCCGCCGGAGGCAGGCCCACATGGTGAGCTGATTCGCGGTGAGGACCGGTTTGCCGAGCGCGCTTTCGAGTGGCTCGATCAGATCGTAGGTGGGGAGGTTGGTGCAGCTGACGAAGATGGCTTCGGCGTCGGCGTGGTCGGCGGCGAGGATGCGCTCGGCGATGGTCCGGTAGCTGACCTTCCAGATACCGCCACCCAGGCCGAGATGGTCGCTCGAGACGGTGTCGACGCCGAGCTCGGCCAGGAAGTCGTGCAGCTTCCCGGTCAGGTCGCCGTCGTAGGGGGTGAGCACCGAGACCCGGTGGAGGTCGAGCTGATGCAGGACCTCCGCCAGTGCTCCGGACGTGGTGACGGCGTCCGTCGCGCCCGCGTCGCAGATCGCCTTGGTCAGAGAACGTTCGTAGTCCACACCGTTGACGAAACTGCCGGAGGTGCACAGATAAGCGACGACTTCGGGCTCCACGTGGAGCACGTCCCGCGTGGCGGCGGCGAGATGCCTGCTGTCGCTGACGAGCTGGGCCATCTCCATGCTGACGGGCACGGGCTCGTACGGTGTCCGGGCCAGGTGGAGGGAGACCTCCATGGGCACCCAGCGCCACAGCTCGCGTTCCAGGGCCAGGTCGAAGGGGGCGATCACGCCGATACCGCGCTGCGCCAACGGGCCTTCGAACTCCAGTAAGTCGAAATCCAAGTCTCAGCCTCCGGAAACTTCTGCTGTCACAGTCCGGTGCTCCGGGGGTCGTTCCTCGGATTGTTGACAATCATACGAGCCACTTTTACGGTGTCAACGTGATCGCCTCGGAGACCCCTGTGCTGGCGGTGCTCTGCGGAGACACGCGCCCACCGGACATGCGCGCTATCGAAGACCGAGCGGTGGTTCGTTACACCGGCGAGGCCGGGTTGGCTGACGCGTTATCCGGAGCCGACGCGTTCTTCGTCTACGACTTCCTTTCGACCGCCGTCCCGGGCGCCTGGCACGCGGCCGACAAGCTGCGCTGGCTGCACATCGCCAGTGCGGGCGTCGACCCCGTCCTCTTCCCGGGGCTGCAGGAGAGCGACGTCGTGCTCACCAACTCCCGAGGGGTCTTCGACGGGGCCATCGCCGAGTACGTCCTCGGAGTCGTCCTCGCGTTCGCCAAAGACTTCGTTCGTTCGTGGGACCTGCAGCGGCGAAAGCAGTGGAAGCACCGCGAGAGCGAGCGGATCTCCGGCCGCCGGGTCCTCGTGGTCGGCACGGGTCCGATCGGCCGGTCGATCGCGCGGCTGCTGCGGGCGGCCGGGATGTCGGTGGCGGGCGTCGGACGTCGTCCTCGTGAGGACGATCCCGACTTCGGGGACGTGTACGCGTCTTCGGACCTCGCGCGCCACCTTCCCGGGGCGGACTACGTCGTCGCGGTCGCGCCGTTGACCGAGCAGACGAAGGGCATGTTCGACGCCGAGACCTTCGCCGCGATGAAGCCCGGAGCGCGGTTCATCAACGTCGGCCGCGGCGAACTGGTCGTCACCTCGGACCTGATCGGCGCACTGCGGGACGGGCCGCTCGGCGGCGCGGCGCTCGACGTCTTCGACACCGAGCCACTGCCCTCCGACAGTCCTTTGTGGACTATGGAGAACGTGCTGATCTCGCCGCATATGTCGGGCGACTTCGTCGGCTGGCGTAATACTCTGGTAGAGGTGTTCGCGGACAACTTCCGTCGCTGGCGCGCGGGGGAGCCGCTGCGCAACGTCGTGGACAAGCAGCTCGGGTACGTGCCGTCGGAGACGCTTCGCCAAGGTTAGGGGCCGGATGAACGACACCAAGTCGACCGCGAGCGAGCTCGTCGCGGCGTATGCCACCGGAGAGCTGTCGCCGGTCGAGGCCACCCAGAACGCCTTGCGCGCCATCGAGGAACGCGACGGCGAGACCAACGCCTTTTGCCTGGTCGACGCCGACGGCGCGCTCGAACAGGCGAAAGCGTCCGAGATCCGCTGGCGGGACGGCAACCCGATCGGCTGGCTCGACGGCGTTCCGGCCTCGATCAAGGACATGTTCCTGACCCAGGGCTGGCCGACGTTGCGCGGTTCGCGATGCATCGACCCGGACCAGCCGTGGGACGTCGACAGCCCGGTCACCGCGCGGCTGCGTGAGAACGGCTTGGTGCTGCTGGGAAAGACCACGACGCCGGAGCTGGCGTGGAAGGGCGTCACCGACAACACGCTGACCGGGATCACCCGCAACCCGATCGACCCGTCGACGACGGCGGGCGGTTCGAGCGGGGGCAGCGCCGCGGCCGTCGCGGCGGGGATGGGTGAACTCTCCGTCGGCACCGATGGCGGCGGCTCGATCCGGATCCCGGCTTCGTTCTGCGGAATCGTCGGGCTGAAACCGACACACGGCCGGATCCCGCTGTTCCCGGCGAGCCCGTTCGGACCGCTTTCGCACGCCGGCCCGATGGCGCGTTCGGTCGACGACACGGCGCTGCTCCTCGACGTCCTCGCGCTGCCCGATCACCGCGACCCGGCCGCGCTCGCCCCGCCGGTCTCGACCTATCGCGAGGCCGTCCGCCGGGACGTGCGCGGGCTGATCGCCGCCTACTCGCCGACGCTCGGCTACGTCGACGTCGACCCGGAGGTCGCGGAGATCGTCAAGTCGGCGGTCCGGTCGCTGGGCGACGCGGGCCTGCACATCGAAGAGACCGATCCCGGTTTCACCGACCCGAAAGCGGCCTTCGACATCCTGTGGTCGACAGGTGCGGCCAAGTGGCTGGACACCTTCCCCGCCGGTTCGGAGACGAAGGTCGATCCCGGGCTGCGGAAGGTGTGGGAACTCGGCAAGACCTTCTCCGCGAGCGACTACCTCGGCGCCAACGCCGAGCGGGCCGCGCTGGGCATCCTGATGGGCGAGTTCCACACGCGCTACGACGTGCTGATCACACCGACCCTCCCGATCACCGCCTTCGAAGCCGGGCACGAGGTGCCGCCGGGCAGCGGGCTGAGCAGCTGGCCGGACTGGACGCCGTTCACCTACCCGTTCAACATGACCCAGCAGCCCGCCATCAGCGTGCCGGCGGGCCGCACCTCGCGGGGCCTCCCGGTCGGCCTGCAGATCGTCGGCCCGCGGCACTCCGACGACCTGGTGCTCGCGGTCGCGAAGCTCCTCGAGGAGGTCCGTCCCTGGCCGTGACCTGCGGAAAGGGAGCAAGGGACCTTTGCTACCACTTCGCGGGGCGACGGGTCAGGGCTGCGCGGCGTGGGACTTCCGGACCAGGCCGCGCACCTGGCCGCTGCACAGCGCGAGACCGGTGGCGGCCACGACCAGCGCGGCGCACGCGAGCAAGGTGGTGCTGACCCCGAAGTGCTGCGCGGCGGGCCCGGCCGCCATCTGCCCGAGGGGCAGGGCGATGAAGGAACCGAGCATGTCGTAGGAGTAGACGCGCGCGAGTTTGTCCTCGGGCACGTTCTCCTGCAGCGAGACGTCCCACGCGACCACGAACTGCTCGATCGCCAGCCCGGAGACGAACATGGCCGCCAGCAGCAGCGGCAGCAAGGGAGCCTGGCCGAGGAGGATCAGGGGAGGCGCCTCGAAGAGGATCACCGCGACACCGACGAACAGCGCGCGCCGCGGCTGCCATCGGGCCACGAGGATCCCGCCGACGAGTGAGCCGATCGTCTGCGCGGCGAGGGCGAATCCCCAGCCGGAGCGTCCGAAAGTGCCGTCGGCGACGACGGGGCCGAGCACCGCGATCCCTCCGGCGATGACGGCGTTCACCACCATGAACTGCACGACCACGACCCACACCCAGGTGCGCGACCGGAACTCGTGCCAGCCTTCGACGAGTTCCGCCAGCGGGCGGCTGCCGGGGATCCGTTCCCGGCGGCTGAGGCGGATGCACCGGTAGGACAGGGCGGAGCCCAGGAACAGCAGCGCGTTCCCGGCGAGCGCCCAGCCGGGGCCGACCGCGGTGACGAGGATCCCGCCGAGCCCGGCGCCGGCGATCCGGCCGGAGTTCGACAACAGTCTGGCCAGCGCGTTGGCCTGCGCGAGCAGGGTGGCGGGCACGGTCAGTGGGGTGAGCGACGCCGACGCCGGTGCGGAGATCGCGGCCACCGCGCCGTTGACCACGCTCAGGCCGACCAGCAGCGGGATCGACGCGAATCCACAAAGGACGCTCGCCGCGATGACCGCCTGGGTCAGCGTGGCGGCGAGTTCGGTGCCCTGCAGGATCACCGACCTCGGCAGCCGGTCCGCCAGCACCCCGCCGAACAGCAGCAGGACCACGCTCGCCACGGACCGCGCGCCGACGACGATGCCGATGTCGACGGCCGAACCGGTCAGGTCGATCACCGCGAACGCGAGCGCGAGCGGGGCGACGGCGTTGCCGAACTCCCCGAACGTGCGGCCGCCGATCAGCCAGCGGAAGTTGTGATGGCGTAGTGGTTCGCGCAGGGACGTCACCGTCGCCTCATTTCGAACAGCGAGACCGTCGCGCTGACCGGGATCGTGCCCCGGGTGCGGGGCGGCTTCGCGGCGGAGTGCAGAAGGTCGCTCAGTTCGCGGGCGTGTTCGAGCGCCTTCCCCCAGGTCTCGCGGTCGACCCACATCTCCGCGTCGCTCGTCGACCCCGGTTTGCCGGGAACGCGGAATTCGCTGCGGCGCTTGAGTTCTTCGGCCATTGTCGCGATGAGGAGCTGTTCCTCCCGCGGATTCGCCGAGGTGAACCGCGATCCGGACTCCGGGTCGTGCCGGTAGCGTTTCGCCAGCCCACCCCGGATCCGGACCTCCTCGACGACGTCCAGCAGGCCGGCCTCGTGCAACCGCCGCAGGTGATAGCTGACATTCGCTTGTGTCTCACCGAGTTCGCGCGCGGCTTCGGCCGCGCTCATCGCGGCACCGGTCAAAAGGGACAGAATGCGCAGCCGGACGGGATGGGCGAGGACGCGCAGCTCGTCGAGGCCGGGGGACTCGGGCATGGGACGAGTATCGACTGCCGGGACGCGAACCGTCAAACAGTTATTTGGGGGTTTCATTGGCCGGGAGATCCGGTGCGGTGATCCGAGGTCTGTGCTCTGCTGGAGACATGCGTACGACGACATTGGGCAGGAGCGGTCTCGAGGTGTCGAGGATCGCCTTCGGCACTTGGCAGCTCGGCGGGGACTGGGGTTCGTTCGACGAGGACGCGGCGATCGCGGCGATCCACCACGCCCGCGAACTCGGGGTGAACTTCTTCGACACCGCACAGGCCTATGGTTTCGGGAAGTCCGAAGCGATGCTGGGGAAGGCCCTGCGCGAGGAACTCAAGCGCGACCGCGACAACCTGGTCATCGCCACGAAGGGCGGCATCAAGCCTCGTTCCGAACGGCCGCGCGACTCGCGGCGTGACTGGCTGACGCAGGGCATCGAGGACAGCCTCCGATTCCTCGACGTCGACCACATCGACCTCTACCAGATCCACTGGCCCGACCCAGGCACTCCGGCCGAAGTGACGGCGGGGATCCTGCAGGAGTTCGTCGACGCCGGGAAGATCCGGCACGTCGGAGTTTCGAACTACGACGCCGCGGCGCTGGCCGCCTTCGACAAGACCCGGCCCGTGGAAACCCTGCAGCCGCCGTATCACCTTTTCCGCCGCGACATCGAAACCGATCCTCTCCCGTACGCGCGTGAGAACGACATCGGCGTGCTCGTGTACAGCCCACTCGGCAGCGGACTGTTGACCGGATCCTTCACGACGGAGACGACGTTCGAGAAGACCGACTGGCGGTCACGGTCGTCGGCGTTCACCGGCGAGACCTTCCGGCGCAATCTCGCCGTCGTCGACCGGCTCAAGGAATTCGCGGCGGGCAAAGGAATCTCCGTCAGCCAGCTCGCGATCGCGTGGACACTCGCCCAGCCGGGGGTGCACGTCGCGATCGTGGGCGCGCGCAAGGTGGCCAACATCGAGGGCAGTCTCGCCGCCGCCGGCATCGACCTGACCGCGGACGATCTCGTGGAGATCGACCGGCTCACGGCCGACGCCGTTCCCGTGTCGGGCGCGAGCCCCGAAGGTGTCGCCTAGAGCTTGAATTCGGTACCGTCCAAGGGAAGCGAGGCGCCGCCGGCCAGCACGGCGGCGTGTTCGGGCGACGCCGGATCGACCACCGGGTTCGTGTTGTTCAGATGTGTGTACGCCCACCGAGGGCCGGGCCGGAGCTTCGCGAGGCTGCCGGTGATCGGCAGATGGCCCATCGCCGGTTGAGCGCCGGCCTCGGCCGCGGTGGCGCCCGACATCTCGTCCGGCGCGTAGAAGGTCCCGTCCAGCAGCACCAGTCCGGCATCGCGGGTGAAGTCGTCGAATCCGTCCGGCCAGCTCTTCAGGCAGGGCGCGTAAACGAAGACACCACCGGTCTCGACGTCTTCGATCCGGTACGCCACCACCCAAGGACCGTCCTCAGTGGACGAACGCGCGTACTTCGGCCGCTTGTCGCTCACGGGTAGCACGCTCACGCGGAGACCGTCGATGGAGACATCCGACGACGGCAGCCAGTCCCAGCCGCCGTAACCGTCGATGATCGACCGCGCCGGGAACTGCTCGGAGAGCGCGCCCAGCACGGCGTCCGGCGCCCACACCGGCAGACCGCCCGCTTCCCGCAGGAGAAGCAGGCCGAGTGAATGATCGAGTTCGGCGTCGGTCAGCAACACCCCGGGCAGCGGGATTTCCCGGGGCCCCGGCCCGGCACGCAAGGGCGGCGTGGCGAGGATCTGCGCGCGGATGTCCGGCGACACGTTGAGCAGGTACCAGCCCTCGCCGTCCGCGCTCACCGCCACACAGTCCTGCGTGCGCGGCGGCGCGCCCGAAACGCACAGCGCGCAGGCGCAGTTCCACTGCGGGAAGCCGCCACCCGCCGCGGTGCCGAGCAGGATCACCCTCATCGTGGCGTCCGCATCACGAGCTCGTCCGTTTTCGCCCGCGTGGCGAGAATGAGGTCGACGACCTCTCGATGCGGCGAACGCGAGCACACCGGATCCGTCGCCGAGGCGTCACCGGTGAGCTGGAACGCCTGGCAGCGGCAACCGCCGAAGTCGATCCCCCGCCGATCGCACGTGCCACAGGTGTCCGGCATCCAGTCCTCGCCGCGGAAGGCGTTGAAGGAGCCGGATTCGTACCAGATCCACGCCAGCGGCCTGTCGCGCACGTTGTCGAATTCCAGTGTCTCGATCGCCGTCGACGCGGGACACGGCAGCACGTTCCCGTCGGGCGCCACGGTCAATTGCCGTGCGCCCCAGCCGTACATGCACGGCTTCGGGTACTTCTCGTAGTAGTCGGCGACGACGTAGATGATCTCCATGCGGCCACGCAGCCGTTCGGTGGCCGCCCGCACGATCGGCTCGGCTTCCTCGAGTTGCCGCCGGGTCGGCATCAGGGCGTCGCGGTTGCGCAGGGCCCAGCCGTAGTACTGCGTGTTGGCCAGTTCGAGCCGGTCCGCGCCCATTTCCTCGGCGAGGTCGATGATCCCGGCGAGCTGATCGTGGTTCTGCCGGTGCAGGACGACGTTCACCGACAGTGGCAAACCGGCCTTCTTGATCAGTCCGGCGACGACCAGTTTCCGGTCGTGCGCCCGCGCTCCGGCCAGCCGGTCCGCGCGGTCGGCGGTCGCGCCCTGGACGGACAGCTGGATATGCGCGATGCCGCGTTCGACGAGATCGTCCAATCTGGACTCCGTCAGGCCGAGCCCGGACGTCACCAGGTTGACGTAGCACCCCAGCTTCGTGGCGTGCTCGACCAGGACGGGGAGATCCGGTCTGGCGAGCGGCTCGCCGCCGGACATGTGCACCTGGAGTACGCCGAGTTCCCGTGCCTGGCTGAGCACGGAAAGCCATTCCTCTGTGGACAGTTCGCTGTCGCGCGTGATCAGTTCGACCGGATTCGAGCAATACGGGCAATGCAGCGGGCAGCGGTGGGTCAGCTCGGCGAGCATGCCCAGCGGCGCCGCGGTGTTCAGGTCCATTCGACGATCCGCCGTTCTCCCAGCCGGGACAGGACGTCCAGGATCTCTTCCTCGCGCACCCCGGTGTAGCGCTCGCGCAGGGCCGAAGCGATTCCCGCGACGTCTTCGACGCCGTCGCAGAGGGAAAGCACGGCCGCGGCGGTCGGATTCGGGACGAGCACGCCTTCGGGGAACAAAAGAACGTGTGTTTCCCTGGTCTGGTCGTAGCTCAGCCGGACTCCGCGCCGCAGCCGCGGCACCGAGCCCGGTTCGAGGGTGGTCATGGCTACTCCTTGGCCGCGCGCTCGATGGCGTCGAGCATCGACCAGAGCACGTCGGTCTTGAACGACAGCGCGGCGATCGCCTTGTCCTGCTGCTCGCGGGTGACGGCGTGCCGCACGACGATGTCGAGCGTGCCCTTGCCCTCGCCGGAGACCTTGTTGATGCGATTGGTGAAATAGGCGAGGTCGTCGGGCGCGATCCACGAATAGTTCGCCAGCATGTCGGCGACCCGCCGCTGCATGAGATGGCCGGCGAACATTTCGGTCAGCCCCGAGGCGACCGCTTCCAGCCAAGGTTTCGTGCGGGCGAAATTCACGTAGGCGTCGACGGCGAACCGCACACCGGGAGCGACGTGCCGCTGATCGAGAACCTCTTCGCGGTCGAGTCCGACCGCGGTGCACAACCGGAGCCATCGCTCGATTCCGCCGTCACCGGCCTTCGTCCCGTCGTGGTAGACGATGCGGTCGAGCCATTCCCGGCGGATCTCCGGCAACGGGCAGTTGCTGATGATCGCGGCGTCCTTCTGCGGGAGAACGCATTGGTAGTACCAGCGGTTCGCCGCCCAGATCTTCAGCTCGCGCGCCGACAGGTCGCCTTCGTGCATCCGCACGTGGAACGGGTGGGTGCCCCAATAGCGGTCCGAAAGCCCGCGCAACGCCGCGATGAACTCCGACGACGACATGAGGGACACCGTGCAGCCTCCGGGTGTTCGCTGATCGGGACGGCGGCGGTGGTGGGGGACGGCCCCCACCACCGGATGCGGATTCAGTCCTCCATGCGGGCCGCGTAAGCGGTGACCTCCATGGGGGTTTCGTATTCGACGAAGTCCGGGGTGGTCCATTCCTCGATCATTTCCGCTCCTAACGTCCACATGGGATCGAACAGGGACGAGCCACCGTCACCCTAGAAGCGCCTCGCCGATTCTGGCCAGACGTAAGGACCGACTTCCGGCGGTGTTTTGTAAAGTTTCCTACCTATGGCCGAGCGAACGGGGCGGGTCGTCACGCTCGGCGCACACAACGGTTAACGGCCGGTGGGTCCGATAGCCCGTCCAGTGGTGTCCGTTTCGTTCCGTTGTGTGTTTCTATCCAACTCGACGGGTGCACCCCGACCACCCGCCCACCGCCGCCATCCGAGCTCCAGGGGTGTAGCTGAAGGAGGCGTCCCATGTCCTTACGTCGTACTCTCGCCGCCACGTTCGCCGCGGCGACGGCCGTGTCGATCGCGGCCGTTCCGGCGGCCGCCGAAGCGCCGCCGTCGACCCAGGCGATCAGACAGCTCGCGAGCGGCCTCAACCAGGCCTGGTCGATCGACTTCCTGCCCGACGGCACCGGCGTCTTCACGCAGAAGGACGCCAGGACGATCAGCAAGATCGACAAGGCGGGCAAGGTCACCACGGTCCAGACCATCCCCGGGGTGAGCGTCACCGCGGAGGCCGGCCTGCTCGGTATCGCCGTCTCGCCGAACTACGCCACCGACCAGACGGTCTTCATCTACTACACGACCAGCTCCGACAACCGGATCGCCAAGCTGAAGCTGGGCCAGACACCGACGCCGATCGTCACCGGCATCCCGCGTGGTTCGCAGTACCACCACGGCGGGCGGATCCGGTTCGGCCCGGACGGCTACCTTTACGCGGGTACCGGCGACGGCCAGAACGGCGCCAACGCGCAGAACAAGAACTCCCTCGGCGGCAAGGTCCTGCGGGTCACCACCGACGGCGCGGCCGCGCCCGGCAACCCGTTCAACAGCCGCGTCTACTCCTACGGCCATCGCAACGTCCAGGGCCTGACCTGGGCGAACGGCCAGCTGTACATCTCCGACATCGGCTCGAACAAGCTCGACGAGCTGAACAAGATCGAGCCCGGCAAGAACTACGGCTGGCCGACCTGCGAGGGTCCGTGCAACACGGCCGGGATGACCAACCCGGTCAAGTCCTGGCCGACGTCCTCGGCGACGCCGAGCGGGCTCGCGGCCTACAAGGGTTCGCTGTACATGGCGTCCCTGAAGGGCGGCACGTACAAGCTCGACCTGAACGGCAACGGCGGCAAGCTTTGGACCAACCTCGGCCGCACGCGTGACGCGACCGCCGGCCCGGACGGCCAGCTGTACACGATCACCCCGGGCGCCCTCTACGTCTCCGACGGCAGCTAACTCTCAAGGGTCTCCCCAAGGGCGCTCCGCGCCCGGCGGAGACTTCACCGGCGCAGCCTCTTTCGGGCCGGAGGCCCACGAAAACGTTTTGCGGGGCGCCATGTACGAGAACGTGAGGTTCTTGTGGCCAGGCGCCCCGCGGAACGTTTTCGTCAGCTGCGCCCAATGGACACCGAGTGTTCGAGTTCGGCGAGCGCGGTGTCCAGGTGGGTCAGGATGCGCTGCAGATGCGGCACGCTCCGGCGGCAGCCGGTGATCCCGAAGTCCAGGTTGTCGCCGTTGCTGGTCAGCGTGATGTTCAGGGCCTGCCCGTCCAGCAGTACCGACGCCGGATAGATGCCGTCGAGCGCGGCGCCGTTCCAGTACATCTGCTTGCGCGGCCCCGGAACGTTGGAGATCACCAGGTTGAACGGCGGTTTCGTGTTGTTCACGAAGCCGGGGATCGGTGAGATGCCGAGCTGCGCGACGTTGATCCCCGACAGCAGCAGCGTTTGCAGCGGGGTCAGCTCCGAGAAGAGCTTCTTCCCGTTCCGCATGGACGCGTTGATCGTCGCCAGCCGGGCGGCCGGATCGGTCAGATGGGTGGCCAGGTTGCACAGCAGTGCGCCGATGTTGTTCCCCGCCGCGTCCCCGCTGTCCTTACGCCGCAAGGAAACCGGGACCATCGCGGTCAGCGGCACGTCGGGGAGCGCGTTCTGTTCCATCAGGTAGTCGCGCAGCGCGCCCGAGCACATCGCGAGGACGACGTCGTTGCGCGACACCCCGGCCGCGGTCGCCACCTTGCGCACCCGGTCCAGCGACCACGACTGCGCGGCGAACCGGCGCGCCCCGCCGATGGGCACGTTCAGCATCGTCTTCGGCGCCTGCGCCGGCAGCGTGAGCGTGTGCTCCTGGAACGCTTCCCGCGCCACCTTCATCGCGGCGGGCGCGATACCGGCGAGCTGGTTGACCGTCTTGCCGAAGGTGCGGAACACCGAGGGCGACACCTTGCCGTTGCGGCCGCCGTCCGGTTTGGCGCGGCGCCCCCACGGCGGCGGGCAGTCGAGGTCGGCCGGGTCGTCCGACAGCGTGCCCTGCAGATGCCGCAGCGCCGAAACGCCGTCCATCAGCGCGTGGTGGATCTTGCTGTAGATCGCGAACCGGCCGTCCTGCAGGCCCTCGACCAGGTGGATCTCCCACAGCGGGCGGTGCCGGTCGAGCAGGGTGCTGTGCCAGCGGCCGGTCAGCTCCAGCAGCTCGCGGATCCGGCCGGGCTGGGGCAGCGCCGAATGCCGGAAGTGGTAGTCGAGTTCGAGATCGTTGTCGGTCGCCCACGCGACGTGGCCCGCGGTGTTGACCGGCCGGGCGGGACGGCGCCGGAACACCGAGCGCATGTTGTCGGAATCGAGCAGGCTCTTGCGGACGTCACGCAGATAGTCGTCCCCGGCGCCCTCGGGTTTCCTGAACAGTTGCAGTCCGCCGACGTGCATCGGATGTTCGCGCGTCTCCACGAGAAGGAACATCGAGTCGGTCACGGGCATGAACGGCATCGTCGGACCACCTTCCGCGCGGCGGCGTGCGGACACGCCGGGTGCCAGAGTCTACGCACACCGAAACCACCTTCTCACGCTTTAGGGTGGCTCACATGACGATCCCGACCGATCCGCAGACGGGTGAGTTCCGTCGGTCCGCCAACCATTTCGACGCGCGTGTCACCGCCGACGGCCGCGACGGCTGGCCGGTGGAGGCGGGGAGATACCGGCTGGTGGTCAGCCGGGCCTGTCCCTGGGCGAGCCGTGGGCTGGTCGTCCGGCGGCTGCTCGGCCTCGAGTCCGCGCTGAGCGTGGCCGTCGCCGACCCGATCCAGGACGAGAAGAGCTGGCGGTTCACCCTCGATCCCGGTGACCGGGACCCGGTGCTCGGGATCAAGTACCTCGCCGAGGCCTATCACGCGGCCGATCCGCACTACATGGGCGGGATCAGCGTTCCGGCCATTGTGGACATTCCGAGCAAACGGCTGGTGAGTAACGACTATCCGCAGATCACGCTGGATCTGTCCACCGAATGGACCAGCCTCCACCGGCCCGGCGCGCCCGACCTTTACCCAGAGCGACTTCGCGGCGAGATCGACGACGTCAACGCGGGGGTCTACGCCGATGTCAACGCCGCCGTCTACCAAGCCGGTTTCGCGACCAAACAGGCCGCGTACGAGGACGCCTACACCCGGCTGTTCGCCATGCTGGACGCGCTTTCCGACCGGCTCGAAAAGCAGCGCTACCTCGTCGGTGACACGATCACCGAAGCGGACATCCGGTTGTTCACCACGCTCGTCCGCTTCGACGCCGTCTACCACGGGCACTTCAAATGCAACCGGAACAAGCTGACCGAGATGCCCGTGCTCTGGGCCTACGCCCGCGACCTCTTCCAAACGCCCGGTTTCGGTGACACCGTCGACTTCGACCACATCAAGCGGCACTACCACGCGGTGCACGAGCAGGTGAACCCGACGCGGATCGTCCCCTTGGGACCGGACCCGTCCGGCTGGACGACGCCGCATCACCGGGAGCAGCTGGGCGGGCGCCCGTTCGGCGACGGCACGCCACCGGGACCGCCGCCCGAGGACGAACGGATCGGGGACACGGATGGAGTCACTGCCTGAACGCACCGGCGTCGTCGTGATCGGCGGCGGCATCATCGGGGTCGCCTGCGCGTACCGGCTCGCCGCCGCCGGCGTCCCGGTCCTCCTGCTCGAACGCGACATCCTGGGCGCGGGCTCGACGGCGAAGGCGGCGGGCGGGATCCGGTCGTCGTTCACCACCCGGGTCAACATCGAGATCGGCCTGCGCGGGCTCGCCGAGTACGCCTCCTTCGCCGAGACGTACGGGACCGAGATCGACTTCCGCCGCGACGGCTACCTGTACCTGGTCACCGACCCCGCGGACCTGCCCGAATTCGAGCGCTGCGCCGAACTGCAGAACTCCTACGGCGTCCGCAGCCGTCTCGTCGAGCCCGCCGAAGCGCGGCGGCTCTCCCCGCTGATCGACACCGAGGGTGTGGTCGCCGCGCTGTGGTCGCCGGACGACGCGAAGGCGACTCCGGACTCCGCGGTCCAGGGCTACGCGCGGGCGGCCCGCGCGCACGGCGCGGTGCTCAGGACCGGCGTCGAGGTCGTCGGGATCGAACGCGACGGTGACGAGATCACCGGTGTCCGGACCTCGGCCGGTTTCGTGCGGACGGACGCGGTGGTCTGCGCCGCGGGCGCGTGGTCGGGCCGGATCGGCGAGCTCGCGGGCGTCGACCTCCCGGTGCGGCCGTTCCGGCGGCAGGTCGTGTTCACCGGACCGGTCGCGGACCTGCCCGGACGAGTGCCGCTGACCATCGAGATGCCGTCCGCCTTCTACTTCCACCGCGAGGGCGCCGGCCTGGCGATGTCCTTCTGCGACGGTGACGGTGACCCCGGCTTCGACACCCGCTATCAGCCGGGCGAGTGGCTGCCGAAACTCGCCGAGATCGCCGCGCGCCGGGTGCCCGCGGTGCTCGACGCGGGGATCCGCGGCGGCTGGGCCGGGCTGTACGAGGTCACGCCCGACCGCAACCAGATCGTGGGGGAAAGCGTCCACCTGTCGCGGTTCTTCTACGCCACCGGCTTCTCGGGACACGGGTTCCAGATGGGCCCGGCGGTGGGTGAGCTCGTGCGGGACCTCTACCTGGGGCGGGTCCCGGAGATCGACATCAGCGGGCTCGACGTCCGCCGGTTCGCCGGCGACCGGGCCGTGACGAGGGAGCACAACATTGTCTGAGTTCGTCGAAGTCACCACCGAGGCCGAGCTGCGCGAGATCCTGCCGCCGCCGCTGGAACGGACCGCGAACAAGGCGCGCCCGAAGCTGCACGAGATGGACCGCCAGTGGCTCGCGGAGTCCCCGTTCGTGCTGATCGCGACGTCGGCGGCGGACGGCACCTGCGACGTCTCGCCGAAGGGCGACCCGGCCGGGTTCACCCTGGTCCTGGACGACACGCGGATCGCCATCCCGGAGCGTCCCGGCAACCGGCGCGCCGACGGGTTCCGCAACGTGCTGTCGAATCCGCACGTCGGGCTGATCTACCTGATCCCCGGCCGCGGCGACACGCTGCGGATCAACGGCCGCGCGCGGCTCGTGCGGGAGGCGCCGTTCTTCGACGACATGATCGTGAACGGCAACCGGCCGAAGCTCGCGCTGGTCGTCGACATCGACGAGATCTTCCACCACTGCCAGAAGGCGTTCATGCGGTCGAAGCTCTGGTCGCCGGAGAGCTGGACGCCGGACGCGCTGCCGTCGCGGGCGGTGATCTCCAAGACCTTCGAGCGGCCGGAGGACAGCCTGGCCGACTTGGAGGCGTACTACGCTCCCGCGGCCTACTCGGCCGGGTTGTACTGAGGCCAGCTGCGCGTGAAGGCCCCCTTCCCTCGGCTCAGCCGAGGGAAGGGGGCCTTCACGCGCAGCGGTTGGTTGCTGGATCGTTGAACGATCTGGCACTATCGGCGGGGTGCCTGCACCCACCGGAGCCCAGCATCTCGCCGACGCGCTGACCGCTCTGGGGACCGAAGTCGTCTTCGGTCTCCCCGGG
The DNA here is from genome assembly GCF_014873915.1 of Amycolatopsis roodepoortensis. Lineage (GTDB taxonomy): Bacteria > Actinomycetota > Actinomycetes > Mycobacteriales > Pseudonocardiaceae > Amycolatopsis > Amycolatopsis roodepoortensis. The sequence goes on along the minus strand of NZ_JADBEJ010000004.1, from coordinate 798,427 downwards.
GTGCACAACCTGCCGTTATGGGAGGCGCTGGCCGATACGGACATCCGGCTGGTGGGGGTCCGGCACGAGCAGACGGCGGGATACGCGGCCGACGGTTACGCCCGCGCGACGGGCAAGCTCGGCGTCGCCCTGGTGACCACGGGACCCGGCGCGGCGAACACGCTCGCCGCCGTCGGTGAGGCCATGGCGTCGGCCGCGCCGGTGCTGATCATCGCGACCGACATCCCGTCCACGCTCCGGCGGCCGGGCGTGGTCCGCGGCGTGCTGCACGAGACGTCGGACCAGCAGGCGATGTTCGCGCCGGTCACCAAGGCCGGGTTCACCGTCACCAGCGCCGACCAGGTCGCCGCCACGCTCCATCGCGCGGCCCGGCTCGCGCTCCAGCCGCAGAGCGGGCCGGTGTACCTCGGCATCCCGACCGACTTCCTGTCCGAGCGGACGCCCGCGCGCCGTCCGCCGCGGTCGCACGCCCGGCCAGCCGAGATCCCGGATCTCACCGAGGCCGAGACCCTGCTCGCGGCCGCCGACCGGCCCCTGATCTGGGCGGGCGGGGGCGCCCTGCGCGCCGAGGCCGGAGAGGCGATCGGGAAACTCGCCGAACGGCTGGCCGCGCCGGTGCTCACCACGTTCGGCGCCCGCGGGCTGCTGCCGGTCGACCATCCCTGCCTCGCCCCGAATCCGGTGCACGCGCCCGAGGTCGGCGCCCTGTGGGACGAGGCCGACGTCGTCCTCGCGATCGGCACCGACTTCGACGGGCTGATGACGCAGAACTGGCTGATGCCGAAGCCGAAGAAGCTCATCGCGATCAACGTCGACCCGGACGACGCGGCCAAGAACTACCAGCCGGACATCACACTGGTCGGTGACGCCAGGGTGCTCGTCGAGGCGCTGAAGGTCGAGGAACGGCCGGGTATCGCGGCCCTCGTCGGCAGGCTCGCCAAGGTCTCCGCCCGGGTCCGGCAGCGGATCAAGGAGGAGGAACCGCAGGCCGCGGACCTTCTGTCCACTTTGGACGAGGTGCTGCCGGCCGACGCGGTCGTGGTCGCGGACATGTGCGTGGCCGGGTATTGGATCGGCGGGTTCCATCGTGTCCGCGCGCCGCGCAAGCTCGCGTACCCGATGGGCTGGGGCACGCTCGGTTACGGCTTTCCCGCCGCGCTCGGCGCGAGTGCCGCGGGCGCCGGCCGCGCGATCTGCGTCAGCGGTGACGGCGGTTTCCTGTTCGGCTGCGGTGATCTGCACACACTGGCGCAGGAACAGCTGCCGGTCACGGTGATCGTCGTCGACGACGGCGGCTACGGGATGCTCCGCTACGACCAGGATCGCGCGGGGCTGCCGCGCCGGGGTGTCGACTGGGACAGTCCCGATTTCGTCGGCCTGGCGAGGTCTTTCGGGGTGCACGCGGACCGGGTCTCCGGGTTCGGGCGCGCGTTCCGGCGGCTGCTCGGTGAATTCGTCGAGTCCGACGAGCCCAACGTGCTGGTCGTGCGCGCGAAGATGGCGCCGCCGCTCAACACCTCGCCGCGCTGGTACCGCAAGGAATCCTCGTGACCGGGCTCCGCGTCGGCGTGGACATCGGCGGCACCTTCACCGATCTCTGCGTGCTCGACGGGACCGGGGTCGTGGCCGTCGGCAAGGTGCTGACGACGCACGGCGAACCCGCCCGCGCGGTCGAGGAAGGTCTCAAGAGGACACTCGCCGACGCCGGGCTGGACGCGGGCGACGTCGAGCGGTTCGTGCACGGCACCACGCTGGTCACGAACGCGCTGATCGAACGCAAGGGGGCGCGCACGGCGCTGCTCGCGACCGCCGGTTTCCGCGACGTGCTGGAGATGCGGCGCGAGCACCGGTACGAACTGTACGACCTGCTCATCGAACTACCGACGCCGCTGGTGCCACGGCACCTGCGGTTCGACGTCCCCGAGCGGATCCTCGCCGACGGTACCGTCCACAAAGGACTGGACGAGGAGTACGTCGCGCGGCTCGGCCGGGAGCTCGACGCCAGGGGCATCGACGCGGTGGCGATCTGTTTCCTGCACGCCTTCACGAATCCCGCGCACGAAAGACGGGCCGCCGAGGTGCTGCGGGAGGTCGCACCCCGTCTGCGGGTCGCGCTCTCCAGCGAGGTCGTCCCCGAGATCCGCGAGTTCGAACGGATGTCGACCACGGTCGCGAACGTCTACGTCCAGGACCTCACCGAACGCTACCTGCGGGATCTGGAAAGGCGCCTGCACGAGGCCGGGGTGCGGCCGTCGCCGCACATCATGCTGTCCAACGGGGGTATCGCGACGGTGGACACCGCCGCGCGCTACCCGATCCGCATCCTCGAATCCGGCCCGGCGGGCGGGGCGCTGGCCGCTTCCGCGATCGGTGCCGCGGCCGGTGTCGATGATCTGCTGGCCTTCGACATGGGTGGCACGACGGCGAAACTGTGCCTGATCTCCGATGGCGCGCCGCTGGTGACGCACGAGTTCGAAGTGGACCGGAAGTACCGGCTGCTGCCGGGTTCCGGGCTGCCGGTCAAGGTTCCGGTCACGGACATGATCGAGATCGGGGTCGGTGGCGGCTCGATCGCGCGGATCGACGCGCTCGGCCTGCTCACCGTCGGCCCGGATTCGGCGGGGTCCGAGCCCGGGCCGGTCTGTTACGGACGAGGCGGTGCCGAGCCGACCGTGACGGACGCCGACCTCGTGCTCGGTTACCTGGACCCGGGATATTTCCTCGGCGGCGGAATGACCTTGGATCTCGAAAGCGCGCGCGAGGCCATCCGCTCGAAAATCGCCGGGCCGCTCGGTGTCAGCGTCGAAGAGGCCGCCTGGGGCATCCACACCAGCGTCAACGAGGACATGGCGAACGCGGCGCGCGTCCACGCCGTCGAGCGCGGCAAGGATCCGGCGAAGCTGCCGATGTTCACTTTCGGTGGCGCCGGTCCGGTGCACGGCGTCGGGGTGGCGCGGGCGCTCGGCGCGCCCGAGGTGGTCGCGCCGCCCGCCGCCGGAGTGCTCAGCGCGGCGGGATTCCTCACCGCGCCACTGGCTTTCGACTTCGTGCGTTCGGCACGTTCCGCGGTACTGGACCTTTCCTGGGATCAGGTCGACGCGCGGTTCGCCGAGATGGAGGCCGAGGGCGCGGAGCTCCTGGAGAAGTCCGGTGTGGACGGTTCGGACGTGACGCATCGCCGGATCGCCGAGATGCGGTATTCCGGGCAGGGCTACGAGATCCGCGTGCCGGTCGGACGGGGGAACTGGCCGGAGTCGCTGATCGACGCGTTCACCGAGACCTATCGGACGCTGTACCGGCGGACCGGGCCGGACGTGGCGATCGAGGTGCTGAACTGGCGCGTCGTCTCCAGTGGTCCCGCGCCCGAGGTCACGCTGAAACTCGCGGGCGCCGAGGCCGAGGGCGACGCGCGCAAGGGGAGCCGTCCCGCGTACTTCCCCGGCGAAGGTGGATTTGTCGACACGGCGGTGTTCGACAGGTACTGCCTTAGGCCGGGTGATCACGTCGAGGGGCCGGCCATCGTGGAGGAACGTGAGTCCACTGTGGTCGTTCCGCCGGGTGCGCGCTGTGTTGTCGGTGAGGACGCCAGTCTGGTGGTGACGGTATGAGCGTGGACCCGATCCTGGTGGGGGTGCTGGGAAACCGGCTGCACTCCATCCTGGCCGAACAGCAGAACGCGCTCGTGGACACGGCTTTCTCGTCCGTGGTGCGGGAATCACTCGACCTCGCCTGCGCGGTGTTCGACTCCCGCGGCGAGATGATCGGCCAGTCCGTCGGCGGGACACCGGGCCACATCAACGCGATGGCGACCGGGATGCGGCATTTCGTCGCCGCGTACCCGCCGGAGACGCTGGAACCCGGCGACGTCCTGCTCTCCAACGACCCGTGGCAGACGGCCGGGCAGATCAACGACATCACCGTCGCGACGCCGGTGTTCCTGCGGGGACGCCTGGTCGCGTGGTTCGCCTCCTGTTGCCACGCCCCGGACATCGGCGGGCGGCTGGTCTCCGCCGAGGCCAACGAGGTCTTCGAAGAGGGACTGCGTCTGCCGATCATGAAATTCCTCCGCGCGGGCGAGGTCAACGCGGATCTCGAACTGCTGATCCGCGCCAACGTCCGCACTCCCGAGGAGACCATCGGCGATCTGTACGCCCAGGTCACCGGCAACGAGGTCGGCGCGGCGGGCCTGGTGCGGCTGCTGAAGGAATTCGGGCTCGATTCCCTGGACGACGTCGCCGCGGAGATCATGAACCGCTCCGAGCGGGCGCTGCGGGACGCGCTGGCGAAACTGCCGGACGGCACCTACACCAGCGAGCTGGCGACCGACGGATTCGACGACGAAGAGATCGTCCTCAAGGTCGCCGTGACCCTCGACGGCGAGGACATCCACCTCGATTTCGCGGGATCGTCGCCGCAGAGCCGCCGCGGGATCAACGTCGTCCTGAACTACACCCGGGCGTACGCGTCGTTCGCGATCAAGGCGGCGATCTCGCCGGAGGTGCCGCACAACGCGGGCTCGTTCCGGCCGGTGCACGTCACCGCGCCGGAGGGCTCGGTGCTCAACTGCACGCCGCCCGCGCCGGTCGCGTCCCGGCACCTGATCGGGCACTTCCTGCCTTCGCTGCTGATCACGGCCCTGCCGGGTAACGCCATGGCGCACAGCGCGGACGCATTGTGGATGACGATCTGGCGTGGCGCCGACGCCGAGGGCCGCGAGTTCATGCTCAACGTCTTCCAGACCGGCGGGATCGGCGCGCGATCCACAAAGGATGGTCTCAGCACCACCGGATTCCCGAGCGGGCTGCGGTCCACACCGACGGAGGTCATCGAGACGATGGCGCCGCTGATCCAACGCGAACGCGTGCTGCGCACGGATTCCGGCGGCGCCGGAAAGTGGCGCGGCGGCCTCGGTCAGTGCACCACCATGGCCGCCCGCGGTGACATCTCCTGGAGTGTCAACGGGAACGTCGACCGGGTGCGTCGGCCCGCGTCCGGTGTGGACTCGGGACACGACGGCGCGGTGGGCCGGTTCGAGCTGACCCGTGGCCCATTGCCGTCGAAGAGCCGGGTGAACCTACGACCCGACGACGTGGTGAACGTGATCCTGCCGGGCGGCGGCGGGCACGGCGACCCCCGCGAGCGCGATCCGGAGGCCGTGCTCGCCGACGTCGTCGACGGGTACGTCTCGGTGGAAGCGGCGCGTGCACTGTACGGCGTCGAAGTCACCTATCACGGGGATCCCGAGGCGCTGGTGCGCCTTCCGGAGGACTACACGGCGGTTTCGCTGAGAGGGAGGAAATGAGCATGGGCCGGCTGGCAGGCAAGGTCGCGGTGGTCTTCGGGGGCGCGAGGGGTATCGGCCTCGCCACCGTGAAGGAGTTCGTCGCCGAGGGTGCGACCGTGTTCTCCAGTGACATCCGCGAACCCGCGGAATCCGTCGAAGGTGCCCGTCACTCCCTTGTGGACGCCACCGACGAGGGCCAGGTCGACGAGTTCGTGCGCGCTGTGGTCGCCGAAACCGGGCGGATCGACGTACTGTTCAACAACGTCGGCATCCACCTAGGGAAACCGCTGGTGGACACCACACTGGCGGAGTTCGACGACATCTTCGCGCTGAACGTGCGCGCGGCCTTCCTCGGCACGCGAGCGGTGCTGCCGCACATGATCGCGAACAAGGCGGGCAGCATCGTCACGACGTCGTCGAACGGCGGGGTGATGGGCCGCCCCGGCGACCCGGTGTACAACGCCACCAAGCACGCGCTGGTCGGCCTGACGAAGTCGATCGCGGTCGCGCACGCGCACCAGGGGATCCGCGCGAACACGGTCAACCCGGGCGCGATCGACACGGACATGTTGCGCGGCACCCTCGCTTCGCCGGAGGACTTCGAAGCGAAGCAACACCAGTTGACCGCGAGCACGCCGGCGGCGCGGGTCGGCGAGGCGTGGGAGGTCGCGAAGGCCGTCGTCTTCCTGGCGAGCGACGAGTCGCGCTTCGTGAACGGGGTCGCGCTTCCCATCGACGGCGCCAAGGCCGCCGGTGCCATGCCGGGCAACCGGTACAGCCTCGACTTCAAACTCGGTGTCAGGTAGCGCCATGTCCACATCCGCCGCCGAGGAGACGCTGGCCCGCGACAGACCCCTGCTCGAACGGAGCGGGACCGCGGAACGGGTCGCCGAGATCCTGCGCCAGCGCATCACCGAAGGCGTGTTCCCGCCCGGGTCGAGGCTCTCGGAACCGTCGATCAGCGCCGCGCTGGGCGTCTCACGCAACACCCTGCGCGAATCCTTCCAGCTGCTGGCGCACGAACGGCTCGCGGTGCACGAACTCAACCGCGGCGTGTTCGTTCGCGAACTGACCGCGCAGGACATCTCGGATCTCTACGTGATGCGGCGGGTCACCGAATGCGGTGCGCTGCGGCGCGCGGCCGAGCTGTCCACTGTGGACCTTTCGGCGGTCGCGGCGGCGGTCCGGGAGGGCCGTGGCGCGGCCGACGAAGGCGACTGGCAGGCCGTCGGGACGGCGAGTATCGCGTTCCACCAGGGGTTGGGGGATCTGGCAGGCAGCGAGCGGGTCAGTACGACGATGCGCCAGGTGCTGGCGGAGACGCGGCTCTTCTTCGTGCTGGCGGAGAACACGCGCGCCTTTTTCGAGCCGTTCCTGGAGCGGCACGAGCGGATCCTGCGGGATCTGGAGCGAGGGCGGTTCGGGCCCGCTGAGACGGCGCTGGAGAAGTATCTGCGGGATGCGGAGAAGCAGCTTCTGGCGGCTTACGAACGCCGGCCGGGCTGACAGACCGGACAAGTCCGCGGCGCGAACTGTGCACGATGGAGTGTTCGCGTTCCGGCCGGATCCGGGTGAGGATGGGGGCACGAGCACGAGGAGGAAGATCATGGTTTCGTCGGCGTCCGCGCGCAATCCGCTGTGGCACCCCTTCGCGGACATGGGAGCGGTCGACGGCGACCGGCTCGTCATCACCCGCGGCGAGGGTTCCTACGTCTGGGACGACGAGGGCAAGCGGTACTTCGACGCGACGGCGTCGCTCTGGTACGCGAACTTCGGGCACGGGCGCGAGGAGATCGCGGAGGCCGTCGCCGACCAGCTGCGGACGCTCGACTCGTACAACCTGTTCGGCTACAACGCCAACGAGCCCGCGCTGAAGCTCGCCGAGCGCGTCTCCGCGCTGGCACCCGAACCGGGCTCGAAGGTGTTCTTCGGGTCGGGCGGCGGCGACGTCATCGACACCGCGGTCAAGATCGCCCGTTCGTATTTCGCGCACACCGGGCGCCCGGAGAAGGTGCATGTCATCGGCCGGGTGCAGGGTTACCACGGCACGCACGGCTTCGGCACGGCCGTCGGCGGCATCGCGGCCAACGCGGCGGGCTTCGGTCCGCTGCCGGGCGACATCTCGCACGTCCCCTACGACAGCGCCGAAGCGCTCGAAGCCGAGATCCTGCGGGTCGGGCCGGAGCGGGTCGCGGCGTTCTTCTGCGAACCGGTGATCGGCGCGGGCGGCGTCCTCCTTCCCCCGGACGGGTACATCGAGACGGTCGCCGGGATCTGCCGCAAGCACGGCGTGCTGTTCGTCGCGGACTGCGTGATCGCCGCGTTCGGGCGGCTGGGCACCTGGTTCGGGATCGACCGGTGGGCGGTGAAACCGGACATGATCACGACCGCGAAGGGCATCACCGGTGGCACGATCCCGCTGGGCGCGCTGATCGTCGCGCCGAGGGTGGCCGAGCCGTTCTTCACCGGCTCGCCCGGTGCGCCGGTGCTGCGGCACGGCGCGACCTACGCCGGGCATCCGGTCGCCTGCGCCGCGGGGAACGCGACGCTCGACATCTACGAGCGTGACGGGCTGATCCCGCGCGGGCGGGAACTGGAGAAACCGCTGGCGGACGCGCTTTCCGGACTCGCTTCGCATCCGTTGGTGGCCGACGTCCGGGCCGGGCTCGGCTTCCTCGGCGCGGTCGAGCTGAAGGCCGAAGTCGTCGAGGCGAACCCCGGCGCGGCGAACCGGTTGCAGCGGCTGGCACGGGACGAAGGCGTCCTCGTGCGGAACCTCGCCAAGGGGATCGCGGTCTCGCCGCCGTTGATCGCGGGCGAGGCCGAGCTCGACCTGCTCGCGACCGCGTTGCCGCGTGCGCTGGACAAGCTCGCATAGACGTCGTCATCCCGCGGCGGCGGCCACCGGTGGCTGCCGCGGGAACGCGTTCCGGTAGGCGCCGGGCGAGACGCCGACCTGTTTGAGGAAGTGGTGGCGCAGGTTGTTCGCGGTGCCGAGACCGCTGAGCTCCGCGATCCGCTCCACCGGCAGGTCGGTCGATTCCAGCAGGCTCTGCGCCTGGGAAAGCCGCTGGGTCAGCAGCCATTGGAGCGGTGTCGTGCCGGTCGCCTGCTGGAGGCGCCGGTAGAAGGTCCGGCGGCTCATCATGGCGCGCCGGGCGAGATCTTCGATCGTCAACGGCCGGTCGAGATGGGCCCTCGCCCAGTCGAGCACCGGTGCCAGCCCCTGATCGTCGGTGGCGGGAACGGAAAGATCGATGAACTGGGCCTGTCCTCCCGGCCGGTGCGCGGGCACGACCATCCGGCGTGCCAGCTGGTTGGCCACGTGCGCCCCGAGATCGCGCCGGACCAGATGCAGGCACAGGTCGAGGCCGGCGGTCATCCCGGCGCTGGTGAGCACGTCGCCGTCGTCCACGTAGAGCACGGAGTCGTCGACTTCGACCGCGGGGAACCGCTCGGCCAGCGCCGCGGTGTGCATCCAGTGCGACGTCGCCCGACGGCCGTCGAGCAGCCCGGCCTCGGCGAGCGCGAAGGCGCCGGAGCACAGCGAGACCATCCGCGCGCCCGCGTCGTGGGCGCGCCTCAACGCGCTGATCAGCTCGGGGGAGACCGGCGCGCCGTCGCTGAGGACCTCGTCCGGTACCGACGACACGATGACCGTGTCGGCGCCGACGATGTCGTCGAGCCGGTACGGGGTGCGCAGCGCGAACCCGGGGGCCGCCGCCTCGGAGCGGTCGCCGGTTCCGCACAGCCGCAGGTCGTACCAGGGATCGGCGAGATCGGGCTGGGGCATCCCGAAAACGGTGGCGGGGATGCTCACCTCGTACAGGTCCCAGAAGGCGATCCCGATCTCGTCGGGGACGACCAGGGCGACCGAACCAGCGCTCATGGGGACAGCCTATGGCACGAATTTGGTGCTTCCGGTCATCAGTGTCACTGGCAGCGGGAAGCGCGCGCCACGAGGCTGGTCACATGAGTACGACACCTGACCGAGTCGCCGTGATCGGCCTCGGCAACCTGGGCCACGCGCTGGCTGAAACCTTTTTGCGCCAAGGGATTCCCACGACCGTTTGGAACCGTGACGCCGCCAAGGCGGACGCGCTCGTCGCCGCCGGCGCGACGGCGGCGGCCACGGCCGCGGAGGCGATCGCGTCGAGTGACCTCGTGCTCGTCGCGCTGCTCGACGCCACCGTCGCCCGGCAGGTCTTGACGACGGCGGGTGATGCCGTCGCCGGGCGCGCGCTGGTCAACGTCACCTCCGGCGGACCGGAGGACGCACGTGAGCTGGCGACTTGGGCGGCCGAGCACGGCGCGCGGTACCTGCACGGAGCCGTCTACGCGGTGCCGCAGACGATCGGCACCGCCGGATCGTCGATCAGCTACAGCGGTGCCGAGGACGTTCACCGGCGCTGGCAGCCGAAGCTGGATCTGCTGGGTAAAGGCACTTTCCTCGGCGCCGACGCCGGTCTCGCGTCGGGCTACGACGTCGCCATCCTGGCCGGGATGTACGGCATGATCGGCGGTTTCCTGCACGCCACGGCGATGGCCTCGGCGGCAGGCGTGCGCGCCACCGAGCTGACGCCGATGCTGCTGTCCTGGCTGGCGGATTCCTTCCCGGCGCTGACCACCTTCGCCGAGGAGATCGACCGCGGCGGATACACCGGAGGCGAGTCCAGCCTGGCGATGAACCAGGCGGGGCTGAGCACGATCATCCGCGCCAGCCGGGCGCTGGACGTCCCGCCGGACACGCTGCTCCCGATCAAGGACCTGATCGACCGGCAGATCGCGGCCGGACACGGCGCGGCCAGCCTGTCGCGCGCCGTCGAATCCTTCAGGAGCGCCGCATGAGCACGACGACCCGGGACTTCGGTGAGCTGGAAGCCGAGTTCAACAGCTACGTCGGAGCCATCAACTACGCCACGATGGTGACCGTCGACGCCCAGAACCGCCCGCGAACCCGGGTGCTCATCCCGGTTTGGGAAAAGGTCGACGGCCGTCCGCTCGGCTGGCTGGCCACCTTTCGGACCCCGGTGAAGGCGGCCCATCTCGAAGGCAACCCGCATACCAATTTCTCTTACTGGGCACCGGGGAACAACTCGGTGGCGATCGACGCGGTGGCCGTCTGGGACAACGAGCCTTCGGTCAAGGAGCATGTTTGGGACCTGTACCGCAAGACCAGCCCGCGCGGCGCCGGCTACCCGCTCGGCAATTTCTGGCAGGCGCCGTCCGACCCGCGGCTGCATGTGCTGCGCCTGACGCCGTGGCGGATCCAGGTGATCCGCGGTGCCGACCTGCGCAGCCGGATCTGGCGGAACCCGGAGCACCGGAAGTGATGGACCTCGTGAGTGGTAAGGACGGTTCTAACCGTCCTTACCACTCACGAGGCTTGACGCGCACGAGGGCCGCGCGCTCGGTCATGAAGGGCACAGCCGACGGGACCAGGTCCCTTCATGACACCCCCAGTGGCGGGCCCTCGCAGGCCCGCCTCAGGAGAGGCAGAGTTCGTTGCCTTCCGGGTCTGCGATCGTGATCCACTCGGCGGGCCCTTGCTTACCGCGGTGCAGGAATGTCGCGCCGCGCGCGGTCAGCCGCTCGAGCTCGGCCTCGATCCTGCCCGCCCCCATCCGGATGTCGAGGTGGAGCCGGTTCTTGACCGTCTTCCCCTCGGGCACCAGCTGGAAGAGGAACCGCTGCCCGGTCTCCGGATGGACGATCGCCGCGCCGTCCTTCCACACCAGTACACCGTTGTGCGTGGTCGTCGCTTCTTCGGCGGCGTAGCCCTCGGCGATCATCTCGCGGATGAACTCCTCGTTGCTCTCCTCGACCCGCCACCCGAGCATCTCGGCCCACCAGTCCGCGAGGGCGTGCGGACGGGCGGAATCCACCGTCACCTGGAAGTCATACGCCATACCGGCACATTAACGACCCGCCCCGACAATTCCGGGCGGTCGTGCCCGCTGACCACGGTGAACCGCCATTTGTCGACCCCGCCGCCGATGATCTCGGCGTAGCGCCGGGCGCCGTCCGCGTTGGCGAAGCGCACCTGCTGCCCATTGGTGAGATGGGTGATCTTGACGGCCATCCGTGCCTCCCTGAAGTCCGGTGCCGGCCCGCGGAGCTTCCCCCTCCGGGGCCGGCGCCGACAGTAGAACACATGTTCGATGCCCGTCGCCAATCCGACCCCCCGGGCGGGTCATCTCCGCATGGTCACCCGCGGCCACGCGTCCAGGCCGCGGGCGATCTCATGGTCCCGGACGGCTCGCAGGCCGTCTGTGAGGCTCTGCTCGTCGAGCGTCACGAAGCCGAGCCGGGCGTAGTACGGCGCGTTCCACGGCACTTCGGCGTACGTCGTCAGCGTCAGCCCGGCGAGCCCTTCGTGCGAAGCCCACTCCGCGGCGTGCTCGATCAGCCGTCGCCCGAGGCCCCGGCGCGCGTGATCCGGATGGACGGACACCTGCTCGACATGGCCGTGGTCGTCGACGATCTCGGCGAGCAGGTACGCCACCGGTCCGTCGCCCGCGTCCCACACCCAGGCCCGGTCCGCGCGCTGGAAGGCCGTGAGGTCCGCGATCGACGGCGGGTCGTCGTCGGCGATCGCGGCCATGCCGAGCGCGCGGAACGGTTCGCCGGCGGCGCGTTCGATGTCCTGGAGTGCGGGCAGGTCGTCGGGGGTGGCGAGTCGGATCACGGTTCGAGTTCTACCCCGCCGCGGCGCGTGGGGCGCGTGAATTAGAGGGCGAACGACGAAACGGCGCGGTGGATCCGGCTCGCGTACGACTGGAGCGCGACGATGGCGGCCCGCTTCGCGTCGTCACCGATCCGGGTGGCGGGGGCGGCCAGCGTCAGCACCGCGGGCCGGTGCCCGGTGCTCGGGATCGGCACGGAACACGACCAGACGCCGTCATCCAGCTCGCCCCAGCTGACCGCGAACCGGTTCGCCCCGGCGCGTTTGACCTCTTCCCGCACACTCGGGCCGCGGCGCTGGACGATCGACGAAAGACGCCTTTCGCGTTCGCCCTCCGGCAGCATCGCGAGCAGCATCTTGCCCGACGCGCCGGTGCCGAGCGGGACGGAATGCCCCGGCTGGAAGGTGAAACGCATCGCGCGTTCGCATTCGACCCGGTCCGCGCAGACCGCGGATTCACCGAAATGCTGGAACAGCAGCACCGTCTCGCCGAGATCGCGGGCCGCCTCCTCCATCGCCGGACGGGCCAGCCTGGCGAGGTTGTTGGCCAGTTGCGCGGCCCGCGCGAGCGGCATCACTTGGCTCGTCACGTGATAGCGCCCCGTCCTGCCCTCCTCAAGGAGCTGGAGTTCCTTCAGCAGCGCGACATAGCGATAGGTCGTGGCGACCGGGGTGCCGATCCTCGCCGCGAGTTCGGCGACGCTCGCGTCCCAGCGGCGTTCGGAAAAGGAGAGCAGCAGCTGCAGTACTTTGCGCGAGCTGCTGGCGCCGGGGGTGCGTTTCGGCGGGGCGGTGGGGTTCAGGGATCGTGCGGCAGGCGTCATCTCGACCTCTCGCCGGAGAATCACGAAGAGTCAAGAAACTAGCACATTGTGTGAATTGCGGACCAGGGTCTTTGGTCAACGAACAAGCGGACTTCTTGCTAGGTTCGGCCCATGGGAAAGCCATTGGCCGGCAAGATCGCGTTGGTCGCCGGGGCCACTCGCGGGGCAGGGCGGGGAATAGCGGTCCAGCTGGGCGCGGCCGGCGCGACCGTTTACGTGACCGGTCGCAGTACCGGTTCCCGGCGATCGGAAATGAACCGCCCGGAGACGATCGAGGAGACGGCGGCGCTCGTCGACGAGGCGGGCGGGCGCGGGATCGCGATCGCCGTGGACCATTTGGCGGCGGACGAGGTCCGCGAACTGGTGGAACGGATCGACGCCGAACAGGGTGCGTTGCACGTGCTGGTCAACGACATCTACGGGGCGCCCATCGAATGGGGCAAATCGGTCTGGGAGTCCACTTTGGACGTCGGGCTGCGGACGCTGCGGCTCGCGATCGACACCCACGCCATCACCAGCCATTTCGCGCTGCCGCTCATGATCAGGAATCCGGGCGCGCTGGTCGTCGAGGTCAACGACGGCACCGCCGCGTACAACTCGGAGAACTACCGGGTTTCGTTCTTCTACGATCTCGCCAAGACCGCGGTGAACCGGATGGCGTTCGCGCTCGGGCACGAATTGGCACCGCATGGCGGTACCGCGGTCGCCGTCACGCCGGGCTGGTTGCGTTCCGAAGCGATGCTCGACGCTTATCGGGTGACCGAAGAGAATTGGCGGGACGCGACGAAGGTGCAGCCGCATTTCGCCATTTCTGAAAGCCCGGCGTTCGTCGGCAGGGCGGTCGCGGCACTGGCCGGTGACGCGGAAGTCGCCCGCTGGAACGGGAAATCGGTGTCCAGCGGCGAATTGGCGAAGGAATACGGATTCACCGACCTCGACGGCAGCCGTCCCGATTGCTGGCGCTATCTCGTCGAGGTCCAGGATCCCGGCCTGCCCGCGGACGTCACCGGCTACCGCTGAACCTCCCGGCGCAGGAACGGCGTGAGGAGACCTGGCGCCGCCTGCTCCGCCATTGCCAGCCCGGCCGATTCGCCGACGTCGACCACCCGATAGCCGCCCTTGCCCGCCGCGATCGGGGCCGTCACGGTGATCAATCCGGCGCGGCGCTGGAAGAACGAGCGGCTGACGACGACGCCAGTGAGGCCCTCGCGCCGGATCGCCACCGTCGTCCGTGCCAGTGAACCCGACCGGCTGACCAGGTACCGCCCGACGATCGCGTGGCCGAGGTTGCGGTAGCGGTCCCAGCCGACCAGCGCGGCGAGCGGGACCAGGCCGAGCGCGACCTGCCACATCCACGACGGCAGGAAATCGATCCACGCCAGGCCGAAGAGGGCGGCCGCCAGGATCAGCACACCGCCGGCCGCGCGGGTGAGCCGCCTGGTCAGCGCCCGCCGGGGATGCCGGTTCAGCGGGACGGTGGCCGGGTCGAAGTTCTCCCGCAGCACTTCGGCCGCGACCTCGTGGACCCGGCCGACGGGCGCGGGCGGCAGGAGCAGCCCGCCGCCCTTGTCCCCGCCTTTGCCCTCGCGCAGCCCGCCCACGATCGCGGTGAGCCGCGCCCCGCCCGCGATCCGCAGCGGCAGCGGATCCTTCACCTCGACGCCTCGAAGCCGTTCTTCTTCGATGGACACCGACCGTGTGGTGATCAGGCCGCGCCGGACGTGCAGCGTGCCTTCCGTCTCCCGGGTGAGCTTGAAGTTCCAGAACGACAGCACGTAGCCGCCGACGGAAAGCAGGGAGACGACCACGAGCAGGGCGACCGCCGCGACGACCACGATCAGCCACACCGCCGTGTCCGCCAGATCGTCCATCAGATCCCGCAGCGGGCCGACGTTCTCCGGGGCGATGTCCAGCTGGTGCGCGAAATGCCAGACCGCGGCGAAGATCGCGCCCACCACGGCGAGCCCGGACAGCGTGAACGGCGCGTATCGCACCCACCTGCGGTCGACCTCCGCCACGACCTGCTCGGGCGGCGGGGCCTCGGCTTCGGTGGTGATCTCCTTGCGGTGCAAGAGAACCGTGCGCAGCCGGTCGGCCTCGGTCCGGCTGACGGCGTCGAGCACCAGCTGGTCGCCGTTCGCGCCCTGGGCGGGCGAATGCCGTCCGGTGCCGATGCGCACGGCGCTGAGGGAGAACAGGCGGTGCTTGGGCTCCGAGGTGACGTCGACCGTGCGCACCCGGTCCAGCGGGATCGCGCGATGCTTGCGCAGCAACAGGCCCGTGGTCCATTCGACCTGACCGTCGGCGATGCGGTACCGCGAAGTGAGCACGTGCGAGACGCCGACGAACACGGTCAGCGCGGTGACGCCGAGCCCGAACCACTCCCAGCCGTTGCCCCGGCCGAGGATCACCGTCCCGATCAGCACCGGCAGCGATTTCACGACGTCGAGCACGGGGCGGATCAGCAGCATGCGGCGGTCGAGCCGGTGCCACTGGCCGCCGGCGTCCGGGAGTGTCTCGGTGCTCACGTCGCGTCACCGGGGGTGGCCTGAGTGGTCTTCGTGAGCTCCGCGGCGAGCTTCAGCGCTTCGGTGTGGTCGAGACCGGCGATCTTGACCGGGCCCGCGGCCGACGCCGTCGTGACGGTGATCTTCGCAAGCCGGAACAGCTGCTCGACCGGGTCGCGTTCGATGTCGACGGTCTGGATCCGCGAGATCGGCGCGATCCGCCAGTCCTGGCTGAGCCAGCCCTCCTGGGTGTACACGGCCTCGGCGGTGACCTCCCAGCGGTGGATCCGGTAGCGCCACTGCGGCATGACCAGCAGATGCAGCGGCGCGATCACGCAGGAGATCGCCAAGGTCACCGTGAGCCACGTCGGCGCGTCGTCGCTCGTGAGGACGAACACCGTCTGCGCCGCGATGAGGATCACCCAGCCGACCGCGGCCCACACCGTCCAGTAGCCGATGGCGCGCCTGCTCACCCGATTGGCGGGCGGGCGCAGGCCGAGCGTCTCTTCTGTCACCCCTCCACCCTGCACCACGTCCGTGCGGACCGCCCACGACGGCTGTCACGGACCGATAGGATCCAAGCCACCGTCGGCGGAATGGATACCCCCTATCGGGGCGTTGGTACCGGTGGACGGTCGTACGCACGAAACCTGGAGGATCTGGTGGCGCTGGACCCGGAAGACCTGTACGAGGTGGACTCGGACGTCCCTGACCTCGGCGGGGCCGTGCTCCTGCACTACTTCGACGGATTCATGGACGCGGGTTCGGCGGGCAAGCTCGTCGCCGAGCAGCTCCTGAACTCCTCCGAGCACCGGGTGATCGCGCGGTTCGACGTCGACCGCCTCATCGACTACCGCTCGCGCCGCCCGGCGATGACCTACTCCATCGACCACTGGGAGGCCTACGACGCCCCCGAACTGGTCGTCCACCTGCTGCACGACGCCGACGGCGTGCCGTTCCTGCTGCTCACCGGGCCGGAACCGGATCACGACTGGGAGCGGTTCTGCGCCGCCGTGCGCGGGCTGGTCGAACGCTGGGACGTCCGGCTCACCACCGGTTTCCACGGCATCCCGATGGGTGCGCCGCACACCCGGCCGCTCGGCGTGACCGCGCACGCGACGCGGAACGAACTCGTCGGCGAGCACCGTCCGCTGCCCAACCGGATGCAGGTGCCGGGCAGTATCGCCGGGCTGCTGGAGTTCCGTCTCGGGGAGTGGGGGCACGACGCGTCCGGGTTCGCGGCGCACGTGCCGCACTACCTGGCGGACTCGACGTACCCGAGCGCCGCGCTGAACCTGCTCGGCGCCGTCGCCGCGGCGACCGGGCTGAACCTGCCGGACGGTGACCTGCGTGAGGCTTCGCACGAGGCGGAGGCCGAGATCGCCCGCCAGGTCGCCGGATCGGAGAAGGTCGCCGACGTCGTGCGCGCGCTGGAGCAGCAGTACGACACGTTCATGGAGGCGTCGGGCAAGGAGAGCCTGCTCGCGGAGTCGGTCGAGCACATGCCGACCGCCGAGGAACTGGGCAAAGAGTTCGAGCGGTTCCTGGCCGAGCAGAACGGCGGCGACGCCCCAGAGCGCTGAGGCACTGTCCAGCGGTAGCGCGTGAAGGCCCCCTTCCCTCGGCTCAGCCGAGGGAAGGGGGCCTTCACGCGCATCGTGTCAGTGGTCGATCGCGACCATGACCCGGGAATGCTTCGGCCGCTCGATCTCGTCGACCAGCGCGACCGCGAGATCCGCGTAGGAGAACGGCCCCGCGTCCGCCGCGCGCGGCAGCACCCGGTGGTCACCGCTGCGGTACTCGCCCGTGCGCCCGGCGTGCTCGTCGAGCATCACCGGCGGCGGCGCGACGACCACCCAGTCGAGTCCGTCGCCGGACGCACGGAAGACCTCCAGTTCCGCCGTGTGCCCGAGCGAGAACTCGCGGTGCTCGGGCGGCCAGCCCGGCTGGTCGTGGAAAGCGACGCCCGGGGCGATCTCCAGCGCCGACCCGACGCCGACGACGACCAGTCTCGCGACACCGGCCCGGCCGAGGCCGTCGATCAGCGCGTGCGCGGCGGCCGGGTAGTACTCGCGTGACGGGAGATCCGCGCGGTAGATGGAACTGATCGCGGCGTCGTGCCCGGCGGCGGCCTTCGCGACGTCGTCCGCGACGGTGACGTCGGCGGCGGTCAAGGTGACGTTGTCCCCGGCGAGATCCTTGTGGCGGCCGGGATCCCGCACCGCGGCGGTGACCCGGTGCCCGCGGCTCACGGCTTCGGCGACGGCCCGGCGCCCGCCGCGTCCGCCCGCCCCGAAGATGACGATCCTGCTCATCGTGCTCCCCTTTTTCCGTGCTGGGTAAGTGATCACGATGCTAGGAGCGGACCCCTCGGTTACCGCAACGAAACCGACCCCGCACGTTCCGGCCCCGTTCACCCGGATGGCGCTGGTGTATCGTCCCGGGATGCGTCACCTGGTACCCCATTCAGCCCTGAAAACCCTGGGCCGGTCGGCCCGTGGCACGCTCGGCCGGGGCCTGCACCGGCTCGCCCGCCGATTCCATGATCCTTATACGGAGGAATTGCAACAGGTCGTCGCGGAACTGCGCGAAGAGATCGTCCGGCAGGGGGATCGCTGTTTCGATCGGATCGTCGAGTTCGAAATCCGGAGCCGTCGCGACATCATCTACGCGGGCGACCAGGACGCGGCCAAGGACAGCAATCGTTTCGCCCGTGAGCAGCTGACCGGGACCAAGCATTTCGCGAATCCGGAAGAGACGCTCGCGTACGCGCTTTCCCTTGCCCCGTCCGGAGGAATGGCCCTCGAATTCGGCGTCGCGACCGGGAACACACTGGGCGCGATCGCCAGGGCCCGCGGTGGTGCCGAGACCTACGGATTCGACTGGTTCCAGGGGTTGCCGGAGAACTGGCTCAACGGGATGCCCGCCGGTTCGTTCGCGCGCGACGACCTGCCGGACGTCCCCGGCGCCGAACTCGTCGTCGGTCTTTTCGCGGACACGCTTCCCGGTTTTCTCGAGCGGCACGAAGGCGTCGTCGACTTCCTTCACGTGGACGGCGATCTGTACAGCTCCGCGAAAACCGTGCTCGATCTGGTCGGCCCGCGGCTGCGGTCCGGCAGCATCGTGCATTTCGACGAGTTCTTCAACTATCCCGGCTGGCAGCGGCACGAGTACAAGGCGTGGCTGGAGTACGTCGAACGCACCGGCGTCGAATTCGAATACGTGGCCTACACCTACACCGACAACCAGGTCACCGTCCGGATCAGCTAGAGCAGTCCGCGGACCTCGATCGTGCCGATCGCGGCCCACGGGCGGCTCTTCGCCGCCTCGACGGCCTGTTCACGGCTGTCGCGTTCGAGGATGTTGATCCCGCCGATCTGTTCCTTCGTCTCGGCGAACGGACCGTCCGTGAGCAGTGTCTCGCCGCCGCGGACGCGGACGGTCGTCGCCGAGGCGGGCGGGTGCAGCCCCATCCCGTCGACACGCAGGCCGCGCCGCGTCATCTTCCTCGCCCCAGGCGCGGCAGGGGTTCGGTGATGTCGGTGGCGACCGCCGGATCGCCGGCGGTCCCGCAGAGCATGAGCAGGTAGCGCACCGCTACTCCTAGTCGGTCAGTCCGTCTTCGTAGGCGCGCAGGGTATCGATGAACAGGCGCCGTTCGGCCGGGGTCAACGGCGTGAGCGCCTTCTGCCAGGCTCGGGCGCCCTGCGCGAGCCAGCCGTCGATCGCGGGCCGCATCCGCTCGGCGATCGCGACGATCCGCCGCCGCCGGTCCGCCTCGTCCTCGCGCCGGTCGAGCACGTCCTTCTTGGTCAGTTCGCCGACCATCAGGCTCACCGTGGTCGGGGCGACCTCGAGCCGTTCGGCCAGTTCGTTCACCGTCATGGGCCCGTCGAAGAGCAGGTACGACAACAGGGACAGGTGACGCGGAGCCAGTGACAGCGACTGGAGCTCTTCGGGGATCTTGATCCGCTTCGCGCGCCCGACCATCCGCGGCATGAGCAGCAGCAAAGCCCGCACGGCGTCGTCGACTTCCATGTCCTCGGTTGACACCGGCCACCCTCCTGGATACCTTTGCAAGCAAAGAGGCTTTGCTT
The DNA here is from genome assembly GCF_014873915.1 of Amycolatopsis roodepoortensis. Taxonomy (GTDB): domain Bacteria; phylum Actinomycetota; class Actinomycetes; order Mycobacteriales; family Pseudonocardiaceae; genus Amycolatopsis; species Amycolatopsis roodepoortensis. The sequence goes on along the minus strand of NZ_JADBEJ010000004.1, from coordinate 779,030 downwards.
GCAAAGCAAAACAGCTTTCACGATGATGCTACCTGGGGAGTACCGGTGCTGATGACCACCGCGGACGCCGAAACGGGGCGTCCCCGCACCACTCGTGTCGACTGCCGCCCGTCCGGAAGCCGGTATCTGGTGTTCGCGCCCGACGACGATTCGGCTTGGTATCGCGACCTTCTGGTTAGTCCACAAGCGACACTCGAAATCGACGGCGTGCCGCATGCCGCGCGCGCCGTGCCGCTCGAAGGCGGGGAACCGGGTTTCGCGCTGCATCTCTTGGAGGTCGACGCCGCCCGCGGCCGGGCGATCGCCGATCAGCTGCTCGTCCACCACGGGGAGCTCCGCAAGACGCTGGCGGCGGCGCGGGCCGAACTCGACGGCGCGCCCGCCGCGCGCCGGACGGAGCTGCGGGGCGAACTGCTCGGCCATTGCGTGACCTTCTGCAACGACCTGCGCATGCACCATCTCCGCGAGGACGGCGCGTTCACCGCGATCGAGAAGGCCCATCCCGGGCTCGCGCCGGCATTGAAGCGGCTGCGCCAGGAGCACGAATCCGTGTCCCGCGCACTGTGCGATCTCGATCGGCTGCTGCAGGGCAAGGGGGAAATCGACCGCGCCGCGCTGCGCGACGAGTTCGAGCGTGTCGTGAAGGGGCTCGAAGAGCACTTCGCCTACGAGGAGGCGAATCTGCTCCCCGCGCTTCGCGGTGAGGACCAGGTTGCTCCGAGCGGGTGAAAGCGGCGGGCCGGGCGGCGGAAAGCGCCGGTAACGAATACCCGTCGTCCGGCGACTGATCGTTGTCCGCACCGACGTCCGGGATTGTGAGAACCGATGAAGCTTCGAAGAGCCACACTTCTGTCGCTCGTGGTCGCGGCCGCCACCATCACGCTCGTGTCACCGGCGCCCGCCTTCGCCGAAACTCCCACCAGTTCGGTGGTGGTCGGCCCGACCACTGTCCAGCGTGGACAGACGTTCACCGTCGAGCACTCGCTGTACAACGCGCTCACGGACGCGGCCATCGAGGGCGGGGCGGCGACGCTCTACACCGCCGAGACCCCGCTCACGGGGATCGCCGATGTCGTCTCGTGCCCGGGCGCGCTCAGTTGCAGCTCGCACGTCGTGAGCATCCGCGGCGGGGTCGGGGACGTGGCTCCCGGCGACAGCCGCAAGGTGACCTTCACCCTGCGGGTCAAGGACGACGCCCCGCTCGGCCCGGTGACCCTGCGGCATCAGTTCCTTGGTGAGAACTACAGTTTCGAGACTTTCGACGGCCCCGTCCTGACCGTCACCGGCGGCACGACCGCGGCCGACCTCGGGGTCACGCTGACCGCGTCCCCGCGCGGGCTCCTGACGTCGTCGATCGATTACACGGTCAAGGTGACGAACGCCGGCCCGGCCGCGGCGTCCGGGATCCGGGTGGCGTCGGCCCTCGGAAACGGGCTGCGCTTCACCGGCTCGGCAGCCTGCTCGAACCCGGGCGGCACGAAGGTCGTCAACTGTGACTTCCCGTCGCTCGCGTCCGGAGCCAGCGCCACGGCCAAGTTCTCGGTGGCGACCGGGCTGCTGACCGTCGGGCCGGTCAAGACGACCGCGAAGATCACGCAGAGTTCCGTCGCCGACCCGAACGCGGCCAACGACACCGCGTCGTCGACCTGCACGGCGATCACCGGGCTCCTGGTCAGCTGCTAGTGGCTGCGCGCCTCGTGAGTGGTAAGGACGGTTCTAACCGTCCTTACCACTCACGAGGCGTTCGGCCCGGGCGTGCAGATAGCGCTGCTGCGGCAGGCTCGTGGCCCGCCGTGCCGCGTCCACATAGGACTCGACGGCTTCGGCGGTGTCCCCGGCCATCTCCAGCAGATGCGCGCGGGCGGCGTGGAACCGGTGGTCACCAGCGATCCGATCGCCGAGCTTTTCCAACGCCGCCAAGCCTTCCCGCGGCCCTTGGGCCATCCCGACGGCGACGGCGTGGTTCAGCATCACCACCGGATTGTCGGATAGCCGCAGTAGTAGTTCGTACAGCGCTTCGATCTGCGGCCAGTCGGTCTTTTCGGCGCTCGGCGCCTCGTCGTGCAGCGCGGCGATGGCCGCCTGGATCTGGTACTGCCCGGTCGGCCCGTGCGGCAGCGCTTCGGACAGCAGCGCGATGCCCTCGGTGACGTACTCGGTGTTCCACCGGCCCCGGTCCTGTTCGGACATCGGGATCGGCGCGCCGTCCGGCCCCGTCCTCGCCGGACGGCGCGCGTCGGTGAGCAGCATCAGCGCGAGCAACCCGGTGACCTCGCTGTCGTCCGGCAGCAGCCGGTGGACGATCCTGGTCAGCCGGATGGCTTCGGCGGAAAGGTCGCTCCGCACGAGATCGGGGCCGGACGTGCTCGCGTATCCCTCGGTGAAGATCAGGTACAGCACGTGGAGGACCGCGTCGAGCCGTCCCGCTTCCGGCGGCTTGCCGAACGGGACGCCGCTCGCCTTGATGGCGGCCTTCGCGCGGCTGATCCGCCGGGTCATCGTCGCTTCGGGGACCAGGAACGCGCGGGCGATCTCCGCTGTGGTGAGCCCGCCGACCGCCCGCAGGGTCAGCGCGATCTGCGACGCGGGCGACAGGGACGGATGGCAGCACAGGAAGAGCAGGACGAGCGTGTCGTCGGAGTCGGCGGCACGCCGGTCCGCGGCGGGGGCGAGGTGTTCCTCCGGCAAGGTCCGCTGGACGACGTTGTCCTCGCGACGGCGTCGCGCCTGCTCGGCGCGGAGCAGGTCGGTCAGCCGCCGTGAGGCGACCGTGATGAGCCACGCGCGCGGATTTTCTGGCCGTCCTTCGGCGGGCCACTGCGTCGCGGCTGCGAGCAGCGCCTCCTGCGTCGCGTCCTCCGCCAGGTCGAAGTGACCGTAGCGGCGGACGACGGCGCCGAGGACCTGCGGCGACAGCTCGCGCAGCAGGTCTTCGACGCCGGTGTCCCGCACCTAGAGCTCCAATTCTTCGAAGCTGTCGGCGCACGGCCGGATGTCGACGTACCAGTCGCGGCCGAGGTCGCTGCCTTCCGGATGCGGGGTGTTCGCCAGCTGGGCCGCGATCTCGGTCGCGCGGTCGTAGCTCGCGCAGTCGACGGTCGTGTACCCGACCAGGACCTCCTGCGTCTCGGCATACGGTCCGTCCGTCACCACAAGGGAGCCGTCGCGCAGGGAGATGCGGCGGGCGTGCGCCGGCTGGGAGAGGCCCTGCGCGTCGACGAACTCGCCCGATTCGACCAGGTCGTTGTTCCACTTGCTCATGAACTCGTGCAGAGCCTTGACCTCGTCGCTGCTCCAGGCCCCGGCGATGTCGGTGAGGTCCTTCTGCGACCCGAACATCATGATCATGTACTTCACGGTTCTCTCCTCTCGGCGGGGCACCGCTCCGGTGCCTTCTGCCGGGGACGTCGGAGCCGCCGGACAGGACCGGACATGGTCCGCCGAAGATTCTTCCTCAGCCGCGATCGGCCGCGGTGTTCATCGCGTCGGCGGGTTCCAGGGTCCGCCCGCCGGTGATCTTGGCGTAGAGGTGCTCGCCGCCGAGGACCGGCGGATACTTCGGCGGGTTTTCGACGGAATGGCAGGTCGGGAGGCATTCGAACCGCGCGTCGTGGTCGCCGTCGAAGAAGAACGCCACGCTCCGCCGCCGTGACGGCCCCGGCCCGGACGGCGGCACGACCCGGTGCAGGGTGGAGCGCCAGCGGTCGTTGGTCCACTGCGCGGTGAGGTCGCCGAGGTTCACCACCAGCGCGTCCTCGGCGGGGACGACGTCGTGCCAGGCGCCGTCGGGCCCGTGGATCTGCAGGCCGGGGACCGGGTCGGCGTAGAGGACGGTGACGATGCCGTAGTCGGTGTGCGCGCCGAGCCGCATCTGGCCCGGCAAGGGCTCGGGCGCTCCGGCGCGGCGCTCGAAGTGATTCACCCGCAAGGTGCGTGTCGGGTGCCGCGTGTACGCGCCGAGGTAGCCCTCGGGCAGCTCCAGAGCCTTCTCGAAGATCTCCAGCAGCACTCGCGCGACCCGGTGCGCTTCGTCGGCGTACGCGGTGAGCGCGGGACGCAGGTTCTCCGGCAGCTCGGGCCAGATGTTGGGGGCGAAGAAGCCGTAGGGGTCTTCGCCATCGATGTGCTCAGCGCCGATGACGAACGATTCCGACAGGTCGGGCGGCGTCTTCTCGCCGAGGCTGTACGCCAGCCCTTCGGTGCCTTCGGCCGCGTACCCACGATCCGAGGCGCGGTCGGCCGGCGCGGATTGCAGCTTCTCCTCGACGGGGAGCGCGAAGAAGGCGGCGGTCGCTTCGCACATGTCGTCGATCGTCGCCCGGGGGATGCCGTGCCCGACGACCTGCAGGAACCCGACGCCCCGCAGGGCCTCGTCGACGGCGTTCGCGAGCCGCGTGCGGTCGCCTTCGTGCCAGGTGCTCAGGTCGACCGTCGGTACGAGAGTCATACAGCGACGGTAGCCAGGTCCGCGCCGGTGATCACCGGGTCGCGGTCATCCGTTCGGGCGATCCGCGCTGCCCGATCGGCCCGCGCAGGTTCACCGCGCACACCAGACCGATGATCAGCGCGCCGACGGGAAGCAGGAAAGCGGCCTTGACCGCGTCCGTGAGCGCGGCGCCGGTGACCTGGGCGACCAGTTCCCTGGCCTGGGCGGGCAGATCCGCGGCGACGTCGGGAACACCGCCGAACTCGCCCGCCGCGACCACCGAACCGGCCTCTCCGGTGAATCCGCCGACGAAACGCTGCCGGAGCTCGGCGGGCAACGCGGCCGCCGCCTCGTTCGCCCGGGCCACCATCGAGGCACTGGTCCGCGCCTCCACCAGGACACCGACGGCCGCGCCGCCGAGCACCCCGCCGACCTGGCGCGCGGTGTTGAAGATGCCCGACGCGCTGCCGACCAGCGAACGCTCGACGGAGTTGAGGGTCACGTTGTTCATCGGGGAGAAGGTGAACCCGACCCCGAGGCCGCAGAGCAGCAGCCCGGGGAGCAGGGCCTGCGGCGAACTCGCCGGGATGATCACCAGCGAGACGAGGCACAGGCCGCCGCTCAACGAGAGCATCCCGAAAGCCAGCAGGTACTTGGGATTCACCCGGTCCGAGAGCCTGCCCGCGAACGGCGCGACGCCGCCGGACACCAAGGCGAGCGGCGCGATGAGCAGCCCGGCGTCGGCCGGGGACAGGCCCAGTACCGACTGGATGTAGATGACGAACACCAGGAGCATGCTGGTCATCGTGAAACCGACCGTCACCGCGGACGCCGCACCCAGTGAGAAGTCACGGTGGCGGAATATCCGTAACGGCAGCAACGGCTCCCGGCGGTTGGCCCGCTGCCACAGGACGAAACCGGCCAAGAGCAGCACCCCGGCCCCGATGATCTCGAACGCCGTGCCCCAGCCGTAGGTCTGTCCATTTTGGATACCGAAGACGACGCAGACGAGACCGGCGCCGAAGAGCAGGATGCCGGGAACGTCGAAGCGGTGCGAATTCCCCGGCCGCCAGTCGGGGACGAGGATGACGGTGAGCGCCAGCGCGATCAGCCCGACCGGGACGTTCGCGAAGAAGATCCATTCCCAGCCGAGCCGGTCGACGAGCACCCCGCCCAGTACCGGGCCGGCGATCATGGCGAGGCCCGCGACGCTGCCCCAGGCCCCCATCGCCGGGCCGCGTTCGTCCGGTGGGAACAGATGCGTGATGAAGGCCGTGGTCTGCGGGGTCATCAGCGCGGCACCGAAACCCTGCACCGCGCGGGCGGCGATCAGCGTCTCCACGTCGCCGGCGAGCCCGCACCAGAGCGACGCCGCGGTGAACACGAGCAGTCCGGCGACGAAGACGCGTTTCGGCCCGAACCGGTCGCCCAGCCTGCTGGCCGGCAGGATCGGGACGGCGTAGGCGAGCAGGTACACGCTGGTCACCCAGATCACCGCGGTCAGCTCGGTGCCGAGTTCGCGCACCATCGACGGCACCGCGATGTTCACGATGCTGATGTCGAGCATGACCATGAAGAAACCCAGGCACAGTGCGAAAAGCGCGGGCCAGGGCCGGGTTCGCTTCGCCATCCGTCCTCCTGTTCCGGCGCTGGAGGGGGACGACGAGCAGCGCCGCTCGCCGTCCGCCCCGGGGTCATCCTGCGTGCGTGACCATTTCGGCGACGGGCGCCACGGGGGCCCAGACGCTGTCCGGACGGCCGATGCCCTGATAGGCGAGCCCGGTCCGCGCCACGGTGCGCGGGTCGAGCAGGTTCCGGGTGTCGATGACGGACCGGCCGTGGAGCCGGTCGGCGATCCGTCCCCAGTCGAGGGCGCGGAACTCCGGCCATTCGGTGAGCAGCACGACCGCCGCCGCCCCGTTCGCCGCGTGATAGGCGGTCCCGGCGATCCGCACGGCGTCCGTCACGCCCGCCACCGGCGCGTGGACGCTGGGGTCGTAGCCGGTCAGTACAGCGCCTTCGGCGGCCAGCAGCGCCGCGATCGCCAGCGACGGGGAGTCCCGCAGATCGTCCGTCCCGGCCTTGAACGTCAAGCCGAGCAGGCCGATCCGGACGCCGGCGAGGTCGCCGCCGACGGCCTTGCGCACCTTGTCGACCACGAGTTCCTGTTGCTTCACGTTGGTTTCGATCGCCGCCCGCAGCAAGGCGAAATCGCTGCCCGCAGACTCCGCGGTGCGCAGCAGCGCGAAAGTGTCCTTCGGCAGGCAGGAGCCGCCCCAACCAGGGCCCGGGCGCAGGAACGACTTACCGATCCGCTCGTCGTACCCCATCCCGGTCGTCACGTCGTCGATACTCGCGTCGAGGTACTCGCACAGCTCCGCGACGGTGTTCACAAAGGACAGACGCGTCGCGAGGTAGCAGTTGGACGCGTATTTGATCATCTCCGCGCTCGCGGAATCGGTCACCAGCACGGAGGTGTCGAGCTTGTCGTACAGCTCCGCGACGCGGCGCGCGGGGACCGGGTCGCGATCGGCCGAACCGACCACGACCCGGTCGGGGTTCAGGAAGTCGTGGACCGCGAACCCCTCGCGCAGGAATTCGGGATTGGACACGACCGCGACGTCGGGGCGATCGATCAGGTCCGCGACGCGGGCCGCCGTGCCGACGGGGACCGTCGACTTGTTCACCACGACGCAGCCGGGCGGCAGGAGATCCCGCACCTCGGCCACCACGGATTCCAATGTGGACAGATTCGCCGCACCGCTCGCGCCCATCGGGGTCGGCACGCAGAGGATGACGATATCCGCCGCCGCGGCCGCCGCGCTCGCGCCGAGGACGAACCGCAGCCGTCCGGACGCCAGCCCGTCCACCACGAGTTCGCAGATCCCCGGTTCCCTGATGGTCGCTTCTCCGCGCTGCAGCGCGTCGAGCTTTTCCTGGTCGACGTCCGCGCATACGACGCGGTGACCCAAGGACGAAAGGCACGCGGCCGTGGTCAGCCCGACATAGCCGGCGCCGATCACGGCGACCTCTGCCCCCATAGTTGCACCCATTCCCTTACCCTCCAGTTTTCGACGTCGCCGGGCAGCACGGAACCGCACTGCCCGGCGACGTCGCGAGATACGGATTTTCAGCCGGACGAACGTCGTGTCACTTGGCGTGCGGGATCGCCCTGATCCCCTCGTACGGGGTTTCCCGGCCGAGGTAGTCCACCGTTTCGAACAGGCCGATGGCGTCCATCGGGTAGCGCGCGCCCCCCTCGGCCGCGAAGACGCACGGCAGGATCTGCTTCCGCTCGGAGGCGGCGGCCTGACCGCCCTTGCGGATGTGCTTGTGGGTGTGGATCAGGATCGGCATGTAGCCGCCGCCGAGGAACGAACCCGACTGCAGCACCGCGCCGCCGACGCAGTCGATCACGCAGCCCTTGCCGAGGATCGCGTCGCGGCCCTGGTAGTAGTACGAAGGCGTGGCGAGCGTGCCGTGCTCCACATGGAACACGCCCGCCGAAAGGCCGATGATCGAGCGGCCGCAGGTGCGCAGCACCGATCGGTAGAAGTCGACCAGGATCGGTCGCACGGTCGTGTCCGGAAGCGAGAATTCGCCGCACATCAAGGTGATGCGCACCAGTTCCGCGAGCGTGAGGCCGGAGCCGTGCTCCCCGGGGAATTCCTGGTCCCACGGCACGAGGTAGTCCGACGGCGCGACCATGGTCGTCCCGACGTCTTCGAGGATCAGCCGCTCCGGCTCGCCGACCGGTTCCTGGGGCAGGACACCGTTCGCGAGGACCCGGACGGCGAGCATGTGCCTGCTCTCCAGCGTTTTCGCCCGGCTGGCCGCGATCAGGAGGTTGAGCCTGCCGGTCACCGTTTCGGGGATGTCGAAGAGGTGGTCGATACCGTCGGTGGGGACGGCGATCTTCGCCTGCAATCCGCGGGCGGGCAGCGGTTCGTAGGAGTCGACGACCTCCTGGAGTGCACCGGCGTACTCGCCCGTCCCGGCCTGCACGAGCCGTTCCGCGGCCAGAGCCCGGTAGTCGTAGGGGATCGAGGTCGACGTCGACAGCACGACGTCGGCGAGCAGGGCGCGATACCGGTCGTCGTCCAGCGACGACGCGGCCAGTTCCAGTGACAGGTAAGGGGATTCGTCACCGGGGCCGTGGATCCAGCTCGCGGTGAACGGTGCCTCGAACCGGCACGCCTTCGAGAACAGCGCCCGGGCGGCGTCGTCGTTCTTGATCTGGCCGGTGACCTCGGCCAGCGCCACGTCGCGGTCCGAGACCTCGGGCAGCATGTCCTTGGCCGGCCGCAACAGTGTCGAAAGATCCTCGATGCTTCGCGTCATGCTTCGCTCCCAATCCGTGCGAACTTCTCGTTTTCCGTTGTCTGCGGGAAGATTCCGGTGAACATCGCCGAACCCAGGGCGGCGAGGAACCGGTGCTCGGCGGGGCGGACCACCGTGGTGCCCTCGCCGAGGTGCTGCAAAAGGTCCAGCTGGGTCAGAAGTGCCTCCTTGAAATGGTTGACGGCGATGCGGAAATGGCGCGCCGGAGCGGCGGTGTCCCTGATGTGGACGGTGTGGACGTTCTTGTGGTCGGGATCCGCGCCGAAGAACGGTTCGAAGACCAAGGTGACGTGCTTCCCGGAGCGGAGCTCGACGTCCGCGAACCGGTACCGGAACTCGGACCCGTACGGGATCGCCGAAGGGGTGATGAAATCTCTCGAAACCCTTTCCGGGAAAGCGAATCCGGCCAGCTCTGGGAAGGCGATTGCCCCGGTCGACGAGGTGTAGAGCTCGACCTCCGGGATACCGGGAGCCGTGGTCCGCACCCGCATCTCCGGCGTCACCGAAGACGGCACCGTGCGCAGATAGGTCCGGTACTCCGCGGACGGGAGGATCGCGCGCAGGATGCTCAGCATGTGGAAGCCCTCGTAGCCTGCTTCGCCGTACTGGGTGTCGACGAATCTGCCGTTCGCGACGTCGGATTCGCGGTTCTTGGTGAATTCGACGGTGATCTTCCTGATCGGATCGGGGCCGGCGGATGCCCGCACCGACGCCGCGAAACGCTGCACGGCTTCGCTGTGCGAGTACACGTCGTTGACGATGATCCTGGCACGGGGGTGGCGCCGGACGGTGCGGCCGAGATCGGCCAGGTCGTCCGGGTAGCAGGCCGGCTTCTCCAGCAGCACACGGGCATCGGGCCGACGCCGCAGGATCTCGTCGACGATCGCGAGATGGGACGCCGTCGGGGTGGCGACCACCCAGGCGTCGACCGCCGCGGGATCCGGCACCTGCGCCACCCGTTCCCAGTCGGCGCCGTCGCCGATGTCCACGGTGCGGATCCGGTGGCCCGCCTGCCCGTAACACGCGGCGTACAGCGAGCCGATCTTGCCGAGCCCGACGATCACGATCGTCTTTTCAGCCAGCGTTGGTGCCGACACGGGCTTCCCCTCCCCGTGACCGGATGGCGTGCCGGGCGGCGGACGTTCCCGCCGCCCGCCCCAGCACGGCGCCCGCCATCAGGCCGGTGCCGCCCGGATAGCCCTGGTCGTAAAGGCCGCCGACGATCACACCCGCCGCGTACAGGCCGCTGATCGGCTCGCCGCCGCCGCGTACTTCGGCATCCGGGGTAACGGACAGCCCGCCGTAGGTGAAGGTCAGCCCGCAGACCACCGGGACGAACAGGTACGGGGGCGTGTCGAGACGTTTCTCCGCCTGGCCGTCGTGCAGCCGCTGGACTTCGGCGGTCAGGTTCGCGGCGTCGATGCCGAGCCGCCGGGCGCCTTCTTCGAGCGAGGAGACGGACACCGACGCCGGGTCGCCGACGTAACCCTTCGGGAGCGAGCCCGCCGAGACGACCTTGTCGTCGAAGATCTGGAAGGCGATCCTTCCCGGCTGTTCCTGGATCTTCTGGCCCAGCGTGACGTAGGTGAGGTTGCTGTAGCCGCCGGATTCGTCGAAGAACCGGCGCCCCTCCCGGTTGACCACGACACCCAGCGGATAGGCGTAGCGGGCCAGGCCATGGGATTTGTGCATCTGTCCCGGCAGCATGTGGTCGGGCAGGTTGATGCCCTGCGGCGTGGTGTGGCACTTTTCCCAGTTGCCCGCGGTGTCGGCGCCGAGGTCGACGGCCGCCGCCAGCGGGGCCCCTTCGTTGAACGGGACGCCGCGCAGCTTCACGTCCCGCCACTGTTCGCCGAGGTGGCGTTCACGCAGCCGGTCGTTCGCCTCGAAGCCGGCCGATGCCAGCACCAGCGCGTCGGCGAGCATGGGGAACGCGGGGCCGGAACCGTGGAGCAGATACCGGCCGCCGTCGGTCCTCTCGAATCCGGTGACCGCGCTGTCGTAGAAGACCGTTCCACCGAGCTGTTCGAACCGGGCGAAGTTGCGGTCCTGCAGGCTCTGTCCGCCGCCGTCGAGGACGATCGGCACGTCACCGGGCAGCGGGGTCGGTCTCGGCGCCCAGCGCTGACCGAAGTCGCGCATCCAGGTGATCGTGTCCGTCGAACGGCGGATGATCGATTCGATGAGGGCGACGTCCACCTGATCGCCGGACACCGCCAGCCAATCGCCGAGGTACTGCTCGTCGGTGTATCCCGGCCTGCCCGCCAGTATCTCTTCGACCCGGCCTTTGTCCGCCTCCCGTAACAGGGAGGCGATGAATGGTCTTTCTTGCCAGGAGAAACGCATCGTCCTGGTCAGAGAACTGTTTCCACCGCGTAAATTCCTCGGTGCGGCTTCGAGGACACTGACCGTCGTCGCGCCCGCCTGTAGTGCGGCTATCCCCGCGCAGAGGCCCGCATTACCGGCACCGACGACGACTACCTGCCTTTCGGCGACGGCATTTTTCCCGTTATCCATCAACAACGCTCCACAAATCCGATGTTCGCCATTCAGGGACGACCGAGTTCGAACGAGATCGAGCCATACCGCCGGAAGGCACGGAGAAGGGTTATGCCCTCGAACGGGCGCCTGACCGCCGGTGCACTGCGGGAATCGCAGCGTTCACTCCTCGCGTGTGCTCAGATGTGCGGCGCACGAGGGATTTTCTTCGGAATCAGCGCATCGACCGCCCCACACGGGCGATGCCGGCGTCATCCGGTCTTCAGTACGGAGATTTCAGTGGACGCCTTCCGAGATGAACCGGGAGTTTCCGCCGGGTTCACCGTCGCCCTTGACGATGATCGTGCGGATGCTTCCGGTTTGCTCATTTTTCTCCGGCCCGGCTTTCCCGGGCCTCCCCAGGTTCGGTCGGTGTCGAGACCGACTGGGGCCAGCCTGACTTCCTGACCAGCGCAGGGGCAACCTTCGGCCAGTTCGGCCTTGTTCGAAATCGTTCGAGTGGTCCGAACAGCGGTTTCCGGCGCCGCTGAATGGCGGTATCGCGGCTGAGATCGGCTCAGTCAATCTAGAGCGATGATCGTTGATGAGGGGGGCGACGACGGGGAGTCGCCGGCGACGGTTCACCCGCCGGACTCGACGGCTTCACCGGCTGAGTTCACAGCAGCACTGCGTGTATTGAGAACGTGGTCCGGATTGACTTATCGGCAGTTGGCCGGGCGGGCGAAAGAACTCGGGGGAACACTTCCGGCGAGTACGGTCGCGACCACTCTCGGCCGCACCACACTGCCGCGCGAATCGTTCGTCGAGACGTTCACGCGCGCGTGCGGGTTGAACGACGAAGAGGTACGGCGGTGGCTCGACTCCCGGACCCGGATCGCGATGGGAACACCGCCGCGGCCCGCCGACGAGACGAAGGCGGAAGCCGTCCCGCCGCCGGAGCCGGAGCCGGAACCGCGATCCCGCCGGCGCTGGCGCGCGCCGCTGATCGTGGCCGCGATCGTGAGTGTCGTCCTCGTCGGGACCTTGGGATATCTGACGCGGTCGTTCGGCGCGTCCTCGAAGGCCAAGGAGACCGCGGCCGTGGTGCCGGGGCTGGACGTACGGGAAGTGGGCAGCTGGGCGCAGATCCGCCCCGCCCGGTCGCCCCAGTTCTGTCTCGCCGAAGGGCGGGACCGGACCCGGCTGTATTCCGGTGCCGTCGTCGCACAGCAACCCTGCGGTGGTGAGGCGGCGCCGCGCCTGTTCATCGATCCCGTGGGGGAAGAGAACGCCGTGCAGTTCCAGTGGCACCATCCGGAGACCGGGGTCGGCTGCCTCACGGTCGTGAACGAAGGGCTGGGGCACGACCTGATCGAGCCCCGCGACGACTGCGACGACGATGGTATGGACCAGTTGTTCACCATCGGCTCGGCGGGTCCGGACGAGCCGGGGCGGTTCGTCATCCGGCCCGTCGGCACCAGCCAGTGCCTGGGCCTGCGCGACCTGGACACCGTCGCGGGGACGGAGGTCGTGCGGGAGCGTTGTTCGGGAGCGCCCGACCAGACGTTCCTCGTCGATCTGATCCCGCCGCCGTGATGGCCGGCGCCGGGGTGGTCGTTCCGGTCACGGAGCGGCCACAGGAGGCACAGCGGCCGCGCGTGAAGGCCCCCTTCCCTCGGCTCAGCCGAGGGAAGGGGGCCTTCACGCACTTCGGGCGGGCTCGGGCGCCCGTGACTGCCCCCGAACGCCCATCCCGTGATCACTCCACGAGAAAGGTGCCGGAGCCGGGAACCGAAGACGACCTTTCGACGACTTGTGGGGCTGAATCGTGCGGCCCGGCGAGCGGAGAGAGATGCACTGGTACGAGGACGACGACCTGTGGGTCGGCTTCGCGGACGTCATGTTCCCGCCCAGCCGCGCCGAAGAGGCCGAACGCCTGACGGCCACGTCACCGCTGCTCGCGGTCACACCGGAGACGAAGGTGCTGGACCTGGCCTGCGGCCCGGCGACCCACGTCGTGCCGCTGGCGAAGCGGGGCGCCGACGTGACCGGCGTCGATCTCAGCCCGGCGATGCTCGAACGCGCGCGTGAAGCCTGCGAGAACGCGGGAGTCGCCGCGAAGCTGATCCAGGCCGACATGCTCGAATACACCGAACCCGCCGCGTACGACCTGATCATCAACATGTACACGTCCTTCGGCTACTTCACCGAGCCCGGCGACAACCTCGCGGTGCTGCGAAACGCCTACGCCAGCCTCGCGCCCGGCGGAAGGCTGCTGATCGACGTGCTCGGCAAGGAGGTGCTGGCCGGCTGGGTCGGGCGCCCGAAGGCGGTCGACGTCGACGGCGGGACGGTGTTCATGCGCGACACCATCCTCGACGACTGGACCCGGCTCAGGACCGAGTGGACCCTGGTCCGCGACGGCGAGGCGAAGCAGGCGTCGATCCTGTCCTTCCTCTACAGCGCCGCGGAACTGAAGGCGCTGTTCGAGACGGCGGGGTTCACCGGTGTCGAGTGCTTCGGTGACTTCGACGGTTCGCCGTACGACAACCACGCGCGCCGCCTGATCGTGCGTGGTGAATGTGCCTGAGCCGCTCCGCCTCTTCGCGGAACCGGATGACGAGACCGCGCGTCCGCTGCGGCTCACCGGCCCGGTGATCCTGCTGTCGGTCGCGCTCCTGATCTCGCTGATCGCGGGCATCGCGCTCGGCCCGTCCACCGTCGCGCTCCCGGATGTCCTGCGCTACCTGGGAAAGGCGATCACCGGGGGCACCATCACCGGCGACGAGGTCACCGGCTACTCGATCGTCTGGCAGGTCCGCGCCCCGCGGGTGCTGCTGGCGGCCGTGGTCGGCGCGGGGCTCGCGGTGGTCGGCGTCGCGGTGCAGGCACTGGTCCGCAACGCCCTCGCCGATCCGTTCGTGCTCGGGATCTCGTCGGGCGCCTCGGTCGGTGCCGCCGCCGTTGTGGTGTTCGGCCTGTTCGCCGGCCTCGGCGTGCTGGCGTTGTCGACGGCCGCCTTCCTCGGCGCGCTCGGCGCGACGGCGATCGTCTATCTCGCCGCCCGCAGCAAATTCGGTCTGACGCCGTTGCGTCTGGTGCTCACCGGGGTCGCGCTCACGTATGCCTTCCAGGCGGTGATGAGCGTGCTCGTCTACCTGTCACCGAACGGCCAGGCCGCGCAGACCGTGCTGTTCTGGCTGCTCGGCAGCCTCGGCGCGGCGACGTGGGCGTCCCTGCCGCTGGCCGCGCTCGGGGTGGCCGTCGCGGTCGTGGTCCTGCTGCGGTACGGCACCGCGCTCGACGTCCTGTCCATGGGCGACGAGACCGCGATGAGCCTCGGTACCGACGCGGCCGCGTTGCGCCGCTGGCTCTTCCTGCTCACCGCGGTCGTCACCGGCCTGCTGGTGGCGGTCAGCGGTTCGATCGGGTTCGTCGGGCTGGTCCTGCCGCATGTGGTGCGGATGATCGCCGGTTCGGGGCACCGCCGGGTGCTGGCGCTCGCGCCGCTGGTGGGCGCGGTCTTCCTGGTGTGGGTCGATCTGCTGGCCCGCACGCTCGTCGCGCCCGAGGAACTGCCGCTCGGCGTGATCACCGCGCTGATCGGCGTTCCGGTGTTCCTCGTCGTGATGCGGCGCCGCGGCTACGCGTTCGGAGGCCGCTGATGCTGTCGCTGCGGGAACTTTCCGTCGAGGTGGCCGGGTCGGCGCTGATCCGCGAGCTGTGTCTGGACGTCGGGGCGGGCGAGGTCGTCGGCCTGCTCGGCCCCAACGGCAGCGGCAAGTCGACGGCGTTGCGCTGTGTCTACCGGGCGCTGTCGCCGTCCGGCGGTGCGGTCCTGCTCGACGGGACCGACCTCGCCGGGCAGGGGTTGCGCGACACCGCCCGGCGGATCGCCGCGCTCACCCAGGACAGCCGGGCCGATCTGGACTTCACGGTCGAGGAGGTCGTCGCGCTCGGGCGGTCGCCGCATCAGCGCGGCAACCTCCGGCTCTCGGCCCGCGAACGCGCGCTGTGCCGGGAAGCGTTGCGGCGGATGGACATCACCCATCTCGCCCAGCGCAGCGTGCTGACACTTTCCGGTGGCGAACGGCAGCGGGTGCTGGTGGCGAGGGCGCTCGTGCAGGAACCGGAGGTGCTGGTCCTCGACGAGCCGACGAACCATCTCGACGTCCGTCACCAGGTGGAACTGCTGAAGTTCCTGCGTGACTGCGGGCTCACCGTGCTCGTCGCGCTGCACGACCTCAACCTCGCCGCCGCCGTCTGTCACCGGATCGCGTTGCTGCGCGCCGGATCGCTCGCCGCCTGCGGCACCCCGGCCGAGGTGCTCACGCCGGAAACGGTCCGCGCCGTGTTCGGCGTCGAGGTCACCCAGGTGACCCATCCCGTGACCGGGGCGCTCCAACTGCTCTACGACCTTCCCGCCGATGAAACCGAGGGGATCACACGATGAAGCCGTTTAGGGTGACCGCGATCTTCGCCGCGGCACTGCTCCTGAGCGCCTGCGGTGCCCAGGTCGAGGCCGGGCCGACCGCGCCGGCACAGGCCACGGTGACCAATTGCGGCGCGCAGGTCACCTTCCCCGCGCCGCAACGTCCCGTCGCCTACGACGTTTCGGGGGCCGAGAAGATGTTCGCGCTCGGGCTCGCCGGCCGGATGCGTGGCTACGTGATGAATTCGCTCGGCGACCCGTCGATCGCCGGTTCGCCGTGGAAGGACGACTACGCCAAGGTCGAACGGCTCGGCACTTCGCGGGTCACCCGTGAGATCCTGGTCAACGCCAAGGCGGACTGGGTGATCGCGGGCTGGAATTCCGGGTTCAGCGAGGAACGCGGGATCACGCCGAAACTGCTGGAGCAGGTCGGCATCCGGAGCTACCTGCACACCGAGACCTGCTGGGAGTATCCCACCGCGAAGCAGGAAGTGACGCCGCTCGAAGCGCTCTACACCGACCTGCGCAATCTCGGCGACATCTTCGGCGTGCGCCAGCGGGCCGACGAGCTGGTCGCGGAACTCAAGGGACGCTTCGACAAGGTTCGCGCCGGAGCGCCGAAGACACCGCCCGCCAAGGTGTTCGTCTACGACTCCGGCACCGACCAGCCGTTCACGTCCGGGAAACACGCCGCCCCCAACGACATCATCGACGCCGCCGGCGGGACGAACGTCTTCCGCGATCTGCGGGACGGCTGGGGCAGCGTCGGCTGGGAAGCGGTGGTGAAGGCCGAACCCGAGGTGATCGTCGTGGTGGACTACGCCGATCAGCCCGCCAAGGACAAGATCGCCTTCGTCAAATCCGCGCCACAGCTGAAGAACACGCCCGCCGTGCGCGACAACCGGTTCCATGTCATCTCCTACGGGGACCTCGTGAGCGGCCCGCGCAACGCGGCGGGTGCCGAGTCGCTGGCCGCGTACCTGCGCTCGATCGGCCGGTGACCGCGATGTCCGCGCTGGTCCACGACCACGTCACCGACGCGATCAAGACGCCGGCGTTGATCCGGCTCGAACCGAACATCGTGCTGATCCGCTTCGAGACCCTGAAGGTCTACGCGGCGCTCGGCGCGGTGCGGTCGCTGCTCGCCGACGGGACAGTCCGAAAAGGACAGACGCTGATCGACAGCTCCAGCGGAATCTACGCGCTCGCGCTGGCGATGGCCTGTCACCGCTACGGCCTGCGCTGCCATATCGTCGCGTCCACCACCGTCGACCTCACCATGCGCTCACAGCTGGAGATCCTGGGCGCGACGGTGGACCAGATGCCGCCGTCGGACGATCTCCGCCTCGATCAGCGGCGCCGGGTCGCCCGCGTGCACGAACTGCTGGAACGTCATCCGGACATGCACTGGATGCGCCAGTACCACGACCCCGTGCACTACGTGGGTTACGCCGAGGTCGCCGCTCTCGTCGCCCGCGCGCTGCCGTCCGGGCCGCTCACCGTCGTCGGCAGTGTGGGCACCGGCGCGTCGACCGGCGGCATCGCCCGCTCGCTGCGCGAACGCGATCCCGACGTCCGCCTGACCGGGGTCCAGCCGTTCGGCAGTGTCACCTTCGGCAGCGAACGGTTCACCGATCCGGACGCGATCATCGCGGGGATCGGCTCCGCCATCCCGTTCGGCAACGTGGATCACGCGCTGTACGACCGGATCCACTGGCTGGACTTCGTGCACGCGATGGCCGCGACCGTCGGCCTGATGCGTGACCACGCCGTGTTCGCCGGGCTTTCCACCGGTGCGGCGTATCTCGTCGCGGGCTGGGAGGCGGCGCGGAATCCGGAGCGGACTCATGTAGTGATCGGCGCGGACACCGGGCACCGTTACACGGCAAGGGTTTTCGCCCGGCACCGGGAAGCGGTCGACCCGGCGGGCCTCGCGCCGCGCGAGATCGCCTCACTCGACGAACTCGCCCTGCCGTGGGCGGCGATGGACTGGCGGCGCCGCCGGTTCGGGATACCCGTGCAGCCGTCGTACCGGAAGGAGCGGGTGTCGTGACCGTCGTCCTGCTGGAAGCACTCACCTTCGGCCTGGGCAGGCTCGCCGACGCGGCGGCGGAGGCCGGGCGGAAGCTGGTGCTGTTCACCGGAAATCGCGATATCTACCGCTACGAACTCGGCACGCTCGGGCCGGATCGGGTCGAGGTCGTCGACATCGACACCACCGATATCGCGGCCTGCGAAACCGCGTTGCGCGCCATCCCGGACCTCGCCGGGATCATCAACTCGACCGACACGTGGGCGCTGCCCGGCGCGGAACTCACCGCCCGGCTCGGCCTGCCCGGCCCGGACCCGGCCGCCGTACGGGTGCTGCGGGACAAGGGCGCGGTGCGCGACCGGCTGTACGAACACGGGCTCACCCGCGGCAGGCCGGTGCCGGTCATGGTCGCCGAGGAACTCGGATTTCCCTTGGTGGTCAAGGATTCTTCGGGAACGTCGTCGCGGGGCGTGTGGCTCGCCCGCGATCAGGCCGAACTCGAGCGAGCCAGGCTGGAGGCGAAGACGACGCCGCTGAAGGGGTATCTGATCGCCGAACCGTATTTCGCCGGCCCGCTCTACAGCGCGGAAACCGTGACCTGGCAAGGAAGGACCCGGTTGCTCGGGATCCTCTCCCGCCAGTTGTCGCCCGAGCCGGTGCGGCGCGAGGAAGCCGCCGCGTTCCCGGTGGCCTTCCCCGCGGCCGAGTACGCGGGCTTGGCGGACTGGATCGGCCGGGTGCTCAAGGCCGCCGGGCACGAGCAGGGCTTCGCGCACACCGAATTCGTGCTCACCGCCGACGGCCCGGAGGTCGTCGAGATCAACATCCGGATCGGCGGGGCGATGCTCGGCGAGGCGCTGTGCCGGTCGTTGGGTACCAACGTCTATTCCGCGATGATCGCCATGGCGCTGGGTGAGGAGCCCGCCTTGCTCACCCAGGAGGTCGGTGGGGGACCGGGTGTCGCGTTCGTCCTGGCGTACCCGGCCACGGAAGGGGTGCTGAAGGGCTGGTCGGGGCTCGACAGGCTGCCTGGCCTGCCTGGTTCGCCTGAGTGGTATCCGACGGCGAGCCCCGGCGACGAGATCCGTCATCTCGCGGACCAGCGGTCGTGTACGGGCATCGTCCTGGCCGAAGGGCCGACGGCGGAGCTGGCGCTGCATCGCGCGCTGGCCGCGGCGGGCGGGATCACCCCGGAGATCGATTCTTGAGAGTTCCCTCAGATGGATAGCCCTACTGTCTGTTTCGGGAAGCAGGGTTATCCATCTGGAGGGAAATCGTGGGCGGAACAGTGGGCAGGCGCGCGGTGCTGGGCGGCGCGATGGCGGCCGGTGTCACGATGATGGCGGCGAACACGGCCACGGCCGGGGAAGACCGGCGGCGGTTCGCGGGCAAGGTCGTGATCGTCACGGGGGCGACGTCGGGGATCGGCCGCGCGGCGGCCATCGCCTTCGCCGCGGCCGGCGCGAAGGTCGGTTTCTGTGGCAGGCGGGAAGAACTCGGGCGCGAGGTCGAGCGGGAGATCCGCCGCGCGGGCGGGGAAGCGGCCTATCTCCGGGCGGACGTCCGGGTTCCCGAACAGGTCCAGTCCTTTGTGGATGGTGTCGTGCGCCGGTACGGCAGGCTCGACGTCGCCTTCAACAACGCCGGGATCCACCTCGGCAAGCCCTTGCACGAGATCTCCCTCGACGAATGGGAGGACGTGCAGCGGACCAACGCGCGCGGCGTGTTCCTCTCGATCAAGTACGAGGTGCCGCATCTGCTGAAGGCGGGCGGCGGGGTGATCGTCTGCACCGCGTCGGCGCAGGCCGACCAGACCAGGCCGGGACACGCCGCCTACACGTCGAGCAAACGCGCCGTGCAAGGCCTGGTGCGTGCGGCCGCGCTGGATTACGGCGCGAAGGGGATCCGGGTGTTTTCTATCGATCCGGGGACGATCGATACGAAGCTGGTGCGCCCGCCGGGTATCCCGGACGACCTGTGGGCGCGCTTCAAGGCGGCTTGGGGACCGCTGAACGTCCATGGCCTGCCGAGGATGGGGGAAGCCGCGGAGATCGCCTCGGCCGTGCTCGCCCTGGCGTCACCGGATTTCGCTTACCTGACCGGGACTTCCGTTCTCGTCGACGGCGGTTTGAACACCGGGCGGCCGATGGTCATGCCGCCTGGGTTCGCGCCGCCCGCCTGAGTGGCCGGTCCGCGGTTCCCTGGGCCAGGGCGACTTTCGAGATCTACCCCTGCCGACGTGTTGCGAAAGCCACTTTCGCAACCTTCAACGTTGCGAAAGTGGCTTTCGCAACGTCGGCGGAGGCCGTCAGGAAGAGGGCGCGCACTTCTTGGCCGCCGCTGCGGTGGCCATCAGCTCCGGCGTCTCGATTTTGAGCGCGGGCATAAGATCGGGTGACTCCGTGAGGGGTTTCTGCGTGTCGTCCATCGCCTTGATGGCCGCGTCCATGGCGGCTTGGTTCCCGGACTTCTCCAACCGCTGCTTGCCCGCGGCCGCCGCGTCCCTCGCGGCGGTGTACTGGTCCACAAGGGACTTCCGCACCGTGTCGCCGCCGGGAATCGGCGACGGCGGCAGCGCGGCCAGGTCGTCGACGGCCTTGCCCGCGAACCCCGCGCGGATCCCGAGTTCTTCCTTCAGCGCACCGCGTGTGACTTCCGTTCCCGATCGCTGCTTGCTCGTGTAGTCGTTGGAAGCCTTCAGGTAGCCGTACACCGCGCCGCACACTCCGTCGAGCCAGGCGACGGTTTTGGCGTCCGGCTCGGCAGGCGCCGAGGACGACGGGGTGACGGTGACCGTCGCGGGGGCCGCCGGTGGCTCCCCGGAACAGGCCGTCGTCGCGAACAGTGTCAGAGCGATGAGCAGAAGTTTCGTCTTCATGGGATCCCCTCCGGAGTGGACACGCGCCGGAGGGGCGGAGGGTTGCCCTCAGCCGCAGCCGCCCATGATCCGGGCCAGCTCCTCGGGTCGCAACGGAGGCTCCGGCAACGGATTCGCGGCGGGCGCCCGCATCCCGTCGAACAACAGCGCGAGATGGCGGCGCCACGCCTCCGGCCGCACGGCCGCGGTCGCCTCCACGGTGCGCGCGATGCCCCAGGTCACGAAGGCCATGTCCTCGAGGGTGAAATCCGCGCGCAGGGCGCCGCTCTCCTTGGCGCGGTCGACGATCCGGGTCATGAGTTCGTAGCCGCGTTCAAGGTCTTCGGCCTGCGGCGGACGCGTCGAGGCGAGTTCGTTGTAGCCGCGGTCGGCGGCCTGCAATTCGCAGACCCGTTCGACGAAGGAGGTCAAGCCGATCCAGGCGTCGTCGAGGGAGAGCGCGTGCTCGGCGAGCTTCGCGACGGTCTCGGTCCGGTCGGCGAACACGGCGTTCACCAGATCCGCGCGCTGGGGGAAGTGGTTGTACAGCGTGCCGATGCTGACGCCCGCGGTCTTGGCGATCTCTTCGAGCGCGACGTCGAGGCCGCGTTGCGCGTAGAGCCCCCTGGCGGCCTCGACCAGCAGGTCGCGGTTGCGCTGGGCGTCCTTCCGCAGGGGTTTGGTCATGACGGCATCGTAGTCAAGTTGAAGAGGGCCTCAAGTTATGGGTATAAGTTGAGGGCAACCTCAACTTAGCTCTGGAGGACAGATGATCAAGACACTCGCGATCTTCGGCGCCGGACCGGTGCTGGGACTTTCGCTCGCGCGCCGCTTCGGCCGCGAGGGCTTCCGGATCGCCCTCGTCGCGCGCACCACCGAGAACCTCGACGCGCTCGTCGCCGAACTCGGCCGTGACGGCATCGAAGCGAACGGTTTCGTCGCCGACGTCTACGAGCCGGCGCAGATCGCGTCCGCCGTCAGCGAGATCGGCCGGATCGACGCGGTCGCGTTCAACCCCGGCGGCGGGACCATGGGCGAGGGCATCGCGCCGGTGCTCGACGTGGATCCGGAGAACCTCCGGCTCGTCCTCGACCGTTTCCTGGTGTCCGCGGTGGCACTCGTGCGCGCCGTGCTGCCGGCCATGACCGAGCGCGGCGACGGCGCGATCCTGTTCACCGCCGGGCAATCCGGGCTGTACCCGGCGCCCTTCCTCGGCAACATCGGCATGGCGCAGGCCGCGCTGCGGAACTACTTCCACAACCTGAACGCCGTGCTCGCGGAGAAGGGGGTGTACGCCGGAGCCGTCAACGTCGGCGCGCTGATCGAGGGCAGCGTGCCCCATCAGGCGCTCACCGCGAGCCCCATGGACTTCGAACCGGAGGTGATCCATCCGGACGTCTTCGCCGACGCCTTCTGGAAGCTCTACGAGACGCGCGAAGCTCCCGAAGCGCTCGTCGGATCCTTCGGGAGGTAGCCGTCATCCCCACGGAGTACGGGCGGATGTACCACGGTGGACGGATGTGAGCGCCCGGCTCCGCGCCCACAATCGGGGAAACGGACAAGGGAGGCCCCGGTGGGGAAGACGATCGTCGACATCAGCCCGTCGCTGGACGGGTACGTGGCAGGCGAAGGCGTCGGTGTGGACGCGCCGTTCGGGACCGCGGGACAGCGGCTCACCGCGTGGAGCATGGAGGACCCGGACGACGCCGACAAGGTGGCGGCCAGGGTGATGTTCGAGAACACCGGCGCGTTCGTCATCGGCCGGACACTGTTCGACGTGGGGATCGGGCTGTGGGGCGAGGACGGGACCTGGGGGATGCCGGTGTACGTCGTCACCAATCGGCCAGGACCCGATCTGGTGAAGGGACCGACCCGGTTCTCCTTCGTCACCGGTGTTGAGGAGGCGCTCCGGCGGGCGAAGGAGACGGCGGCCGGGCGTGACGTCGTGATCGCGGGAGGGGCTTCGGTCGTCCAGCAGGCGCTCGCCGGTGGCCACGTCGACGAACTGCGGCTGCACCTGGTGCCGGAGATGGTCGGCGGCGGCACCCGCTTGTTCGAGGGCATGAGTCCCGCGTCCCTCGTCCAGGTGAGCGCGGCCGCGGGCAGGGGCGCGGTTCACGTGACCTATCGCGTCGAGGGGCGCGGCTAGGCCGTGTCCGGTGAGTCTGTTCGATGGGCTTCGTGATCCAGGTGGTTCCTGGCGGCGCGGGCGGATCGGCCTCGTACCGGGTCGTACTCGGCCGCATCCGCCCGTGTCGTCAGGGATCACCTGGGCGCGGAGACCGCGAACACGACTTGCCGGACACGGCCTGGTTCACCGGCCGGGCTCGGGTGGGCTGACCAGGCCGTGCCGATAGGCCATGGCGACCAGCTGAGCCCGGTCGCGCGCGCCGAGTTTGCTCAGCGCGCGGCTGACGTGGGTCTTGGTCGTCGCCATGCTGATGAACAACCGGGCGGTGATCTCCGCGTTGCTCAGCCCCTCGGCGACGAGCGCGACGACTTCCCGTTCCCGGACGGTGAGTTCGGCGAACACCGTGTCGTCCACCGTCGCCCGCGCGGGGGTGACGAGCCGCGCGATCAGCCTCCGGGTCAGCCCGGGGGCCAGCAGCTCCTCACCACCCGCCACCACCCGGATGCCGTGCAGGAGCTGGGCGGGTGCGGTGTTCTTGAGCAGGAAACCGCTCGCACCCGCGGTGATGCCCGCGACCGCGTACTCCTCGGTGTCGAAAGTGGTGAGGATGAGGACGCGAACCGCCGAAAGCTCCGGATTCGCGGTGATGCGCCGGATGCCTTCGATCCCGTCGGTGCCGGGCATCTGCACGTCCATCAGGACCACGTCGGGGCGGAGGCGCTCGGCGAGGGCGGCCGCGGTGGCGCCGTCTCCGGCCTCGCCGACGACCTCCATGTCGTCCTCGGACTCCACCAGCACCCGGAAACCCGCCCGGACCAGTGACTGGTCGTCGGCGATGAGCACCCGGACCGGCATCAGCGGCCCACCGGCAGCGTGGCGGTGACTTCGAAGGTCTCACCGGTCCGCGCCGCGTGCAGGGTCCCGCCCAAGGCGGTGGCCCGCGAGCGCAGTCCGGAGATCCCGTTGCCGCCAGTGGGAGAGGGGGCGCTCTCGCCCGCTCCGTCGTTAAGAACCCCGACCTCCAGCACGTCGTCACCATAGAGCAGGCGGACCCGGATCGACGCCGGCCGCGCGTGCCGTCGCGCGTTGGTCAGTGCTTCCTGGACGATCCGGAACGCGGCCAGGTCCACCCGCGGCGGCAAGGGACGGCGTTCGCCCTCCACCACGAGTTCCACCGGGACACCGGTCGCCCGCGTCACGTCCAGCAAGGTCTCCAGCCGGGATAGTCCGCCGCGGTCGGCCGCGGTTCCGTCGACGCGAAGCATGCCGAGCAGCGCTTGGACTTCGGCCAGCCCCTCGTCGCTGATCGTCTTGATGGTGCGCAGCGCGGCCGCACCCTGTTCCGGGTTCCGTTCCAGCACATGGGTCGCGACGCCCGCCTGCACGCTGATCGTCACCATGGTGTGGCCCACCACGTCGTGCAGTTCGCGGGCGATCTCCAGCCGTTGTTCGGTCTCCCGCAACCGGTCTCGCAGTGCCCGTTCCCGTGCGCCCGCGGCGTACGCGCGGTGGTAGTGGACGGCGGAACCGAGTGCCACCGCGGCAAGTTCCAGCGAAAGCGCGTTCACCGCCCGGTCGTCGAACCACGCCACACCGAGGGTTCCGTGCACCACGACGGTGGACACCGCCGCGGTGACCGCCCAGGCCGCCGCGCCGAGCCGCCAGCCGCGTTCGGCGGCGACGGTGTAGCAGGCGATCAGCGCCGCCACGGTGATGAGCCTGCCGGGGAAGTCGAGGACGAACCACGCCGCGACGACCGCGTTGACCGCCACCAGCACGCCGAACGGGAACATCCGGCGCGCGGTGAGCAGCGCGGCCAGCAGCACCAGCAGGACGGCCCCGAGCGGGCCGAGCGTTCCTTCCGGTCCGCTCGGCCCGATCCGCGTCACCGCCGAGACGGCCACGAGTGCCGCGACGCCGGTCCCGGTCGCGGTCTCGGCCGCCGTGGGTCGTCTCACGCTCATCAGGACCTCTGTGATGTCAGGCAACGCGCACCAGGGCACGTGCGCCGCGCAGCGCCAGCGGTTCCCCGGTGCGAAGGTCGCGCACCCAGGTGACCAGCGCGTACTCGCCGGGCGGGAGCGCCGTGGTGAGTATCGCCGAACGCCACGGCGACAGCGGGACGACCCCCGTCGGGCGGCCGGTGAACGGGCTCGGCCCGGTGCGGGCGAAGAAGGCGTCGAGATCGGTGAGCCTGGTCCCCGGCCGCACCGGCAGCAGCATGGCTTCGGTGAACTGGCCGGACGCGTTGAGCACGAACACCGGCGCGCCGGACTTGAGCGAAGGCGGCGCGAGGAATCCGCTGTCGGTCGCGATGATCGCCGCCGTCGCCTTGGCCGCGTTCGGCGTCGTCCCGGCGCCGATCCGCAGCGGCCGGATCCGCGAGAGGAAATCCGGCTCGGTGACGTCGCGGAAATCCACCAGGTGGTAATCACCGGGGGACACGGCGATATCGGCCGCCGCCGGGACGGCGGCCACGGCGACCCCGCCGAACATCTCCGCGTCGGCGGTGACGGCCCTGCCGCCCGCCATCACCTCCGCGGGATCGTCGGACATCGCCTGTTTCAGGTGCCGCGTATAGGTTTCGAGCGCGACTCCCGGGCGCAGCCGCACCAGGCCCACCCACGCGCCCGCCGGGTCTTCCGACCGCACCTTCAGGGTGAGGACGCCCGCACGGGTGGTGGACGGCGCGGTGAAGCCCGACGGGGTCACGGTGAGGTCGAGTCCGCCCGGCTCGGCGAGCGCGGGCGAACCGGTCAGGAAGGCGGCGACGGCGATCGCCGCCGTGACGAGTTTTCTCATGGTGGCGACCCTGGCCGAACCCGTCGCTCGGCGCGTCCGTCCGTGACGGGTAATGGCCTACCGCACCGGGATGACGTACCGCGGCGGTCTGATTTCCCGGACTACCGTTCCCGGCCGACGCGCCGGGCACCTTCCCGCCGCGACCATCACGTCATGGACCGACGCTCCTTCTTGAAACTCGGCGCGCTCGTGGCCGCCGGTGTCGCGGGCTGTTCGGCGGGAACGGCGCATCCGCCGGGAGGGTTCGCCAACCGCCTGCGGGTGCCGCCGCTGCTGTCGCCGGACTCGGACGCCTCCGGTATCCGCCGGTTCGAGCTCACCCTCCGCACGGGAAGCACCGAACTGATCCCGGGCAACCGGGCGGACACGTGGGGGATCAACGGCGACCACCTCGGCCCGACGCTGCGGATGCGCCGCGGCGACCGGGTGGCGATGGCCGTCACCAACCGGATCGGCGAGCCGACCACGCTGCACTGGCACGGGATGCGCCTGCCGGCGCGGATGGACGGCGGTCCACATCAGACGATCCGGCCGGACGGGACCTGGAGTCCGGAGTGGACGGTCGACCAGCCTGCCGCCACCGGCTGGTACCACCCGCATCCGCACGAACAGACCGCCCGGCACGTCTACCGCGGCCTGGCGGGGATGATCCAGATCGTGGACCCCGAGGCGGACGCGGCCGGTCTGCCGTCGGACTACGGCGTGGACGACATCCCCGTGATCCTCCAGGACAAGCGGCTCGACTCGGACGGACAGCTCGTGGAGGACTTCGGCGGCACCTTCGGCTTGATCGGCGACACGATCCTGGTCAACGGCACGTTCGATCCGTTCGTCGAGGTACCCGCCGGCCGGAGCCGGTTCCGGGTGCTGAACGCGTCGAACGCCCGGATCTACTTCCTCGAATTCGCCGATGGGCGCGAATTCCACGTGATCGCCACCGACGGCGGCCTCCTGCCCGGACCGGTCGCCGTCCGGCGGGCGGTCCTCAGCCCCGGCGAACGGCTGGAGTTCGTCACCTCCTTCGCCCCTGGCGAGCAGGTGGTCCTCCGAAGCGTCGGCGAGCGGACCGAGGCGGCGACGGACATCGAGGAGGGCGACTTCGACCTGCTCAAGATCATCGCGACGGGCCCGCGGCGCGACGCGTCACCGTTGCCAGAGCGGCTTTCCGCGGCCGCCTTGCCCGAGGCGCCGCCCGGCGCCCGTGTCCGGCGCATGACGCTGACCGGCTCGGAGATCAACGGCAAGGACATGGACATGACGCGGATCGACGAGGTCGTCCCGGCGGGCGCGCGCGAGATCTGGGAGATCCACAACACGACCTACACACACAACTTCCACATCCACGAAGTCGCGTTCCGCGTGCTCGAGATCGACGGCGCGCCGCCGCCCGCCTATCTCGCCGGTCCCAAGGACACCGTCTACGTGCCGAAGCAGGCCACCGTGAAACTCGCCGTCGAATTCGGGCGCCACGCGGATCCGGCGGCGCCCTACATGTACCACTGCCACATCCTGCGCCACGAGGACAAAGGGATGATGGGCCAGTTCGTCATCGTCGCCCCCGGCACCGAAGACAGCGTGTCACGGCTGCTCCCGATGCCGGGCCACGATCACGGCGGTTGAGCTACTTCTCGATGGCGTAGGCCTCGATCTCGACCTTCATCTTCGGGTCGAGCAACGCCGACACCTCGACCATGGTGGCCGCGGGCAGCACGTCACCGAAGGCTTCCCGGTGCGCCCGCGCCACCAGGTCGGCGTCCTTGATGTCGGTGACGTAGGTGACCGTGCGGACCACCGCGACCAGACTCGAGCCGGCGTCCCGCAGCGCGGCCTCGATGATCGAAAGCACGGCCACGGCCTGCTCGTACGCGTCACCCGAGCGGGCGGGCTCGCGCGCCGTGGTCCCGGAAACGTGGATGTGCTCGCCGACGCGCACCGCCCGGCTGTAGCCGAAGACCGTCTCGTAGTCGCCGCCGGAGGAGATGTTCACCCGTTCAGTCATGACTCGAACGAAAGCACAGGCGGCCCTGTCCCGGAACACCGGTACAGGGCCGCCTGCCCCTTACTGCTCTTCCTTCTCCTCCGGCGGTGTCTCTTTCACGGCTGGCGGGATGGCCTTCGTCAACTCGACGACGGTCTTCCCCGCCATGCCCGACGCGCCGTAGGTCGGGTCGCTGAGGATCTTGAGCCCCTTCTCGAGCTTGTCGAGCGCGTCCGCCGCCTTCGGGAACCTCGTTTTCAGGTCACCGATCGGGAAGCTGTTCCAGTAGTCGTACCGCTCCAAGATCTTCTTGGCGTCGGGATGCCCCTCCAACTCCTTCGCCAGCTTCTCGCGCACCACCCTCGGGGGTATGTCGCTGAGCTTCTCCGGTTTGGGCTTCGGAGCGTCGGGCGTCGCGTCCGGAGTGCCGTCGCCCGGCTTCGGGGGCGGGCCTTCGATCGGCTTCTTGCCACCGGGCATCGGTGTGCCACCAGCGGGTTTCGGCTTGGGCAGGGTGATCTTGCCGCCGCCGAGGGTCAGCTTGACGACGTCGTCGGCCGCGCCGCGGGTCTTCGCGAGGATCTTGAGCATCTCGGCGAGCTTCTTGGCGACGTCGGCGATCTGCTTGGCGATCTTGGCGATCGCCACCGCGACCGTGCTCATGATGGAGGTGATCGCCGCGATGATCGAACCGCCGAAGGTGACCGGCGCCAGCGCCACCGCGACGATCGCCGCCTTGAGGATGCCCGCCAGCGTCATGGCGATGATGTCGCGGACGATGCCGCGGACCGCGCCGATGACGGCACCGGCGATCCCCATCTGCTTGCCCGCGAATTCGATGTACCCGGCGAGCGCCTCGATCTGGGCGGCGACGCCCTCCATGTCGGCCCGGAAGGTGTCGGCGGACTCGCCCGTCCACTTCTCCATGAACTTCTTGGTGGCGGCGTCGTGGTCCTTCGCCCACTCCCGCACCTCCGCGCCCTCTTTGTAGATCGCGGTCTTGGCCGCCTCGATGCCCTTCGGGTCTCCCAGCAGGAAGTCCAACGGCCAGCGGAAGATGACGATGTGCTCGATCAGCCAGCCGATCCCGGCGGTGAGCAGCGAGCCGATCGGATCGGCGACCATGCCGAGGATCTCGATCGCCATCCCCGCCGAGGCCAGTCCGATGCTGAGGCTGTCCCCTTCGTCGACGGCCTTCTTCAGCGAGAACGCGGAATCGAAGAAGCCCGCGCCCGTGGTGTCGCCGCTACCCGCGAGGAAGCTGTTCTTCTCGTCCTTGAAGTCGCTGGCCTTCGTGCCGGTGTTGTTCCCGAAATCGTTGCGGTGGTACTCGTCGCTCACTTGACCTTCACCTCGTCGATCCCCTTGCCGGCTTCGGTGATCAGCCTCTCGGTCTCCTGCTCGTTGGCTTTGTACTGCTTCGCCGCCTCGCGCACCCTGTCCGAGAACTCCTGCACGTTCTCCGAGTACTTGTGGAGGTGGTCCCGCGCCTTCCCGCAGTGCATGCTCGCGCCGGCGCCGTAGATCTGGCCGCCGAAAATGCCGAAGATGCCGGGGTCCGCCACGCAACTGCCCACCATGTCGGCGCTCTTCCGCAGGGCGTCCTCGAGTCTGCCGAGGTGACCGGCGAACTCGTTCATGGTCTCCGTGTCGACACCGAATCCGGTCACCAGGGGCTCATCTCATCGTCGTCGGGGGAGGCCGGTCGCCGGGGTCGCGGCGCCGGGGGGGTCGGCGGCCGCACGGGGCGGCCGGGCTGCGGCGGCATCGGGGGGCCGGCCTGCGGGGGCGGCGGCCGGTATCCCGCCTGAGGACGCGGCGGCTCGTTGTGCGCCTCCGGCGCCCACTTGTCCTGTTCCGGGTCGCCCGGCGCGGTCTCCTCGTCCTCCACCTTCGGCAGGAAGGTGCGGACCAGTTGCGCGGCCTCGTCTTCACCGTTGATCTCGGTGTAGGACTCGGTGACCTTCTCGACGGTCCTGCGCTGGGCCGTGCGCACCGTCTGCATGACCAGAGAAGAGAGCCGTGCCGGTCCCAGCGAGGTGGCCCGGTTGCCGAACTCGATGGCGCTCAGCGAGCCGTTGGCCTCGACCGTCACCGTCACCGAGCCGTCGGGAGAGGTCACCGTGGACGCCGAGGCGGTGAACGCGGCCGTCAGGGCTTGGGCTTTTTCCTCGAGTTTCTTGGCCTCTCGCTCCAAAAGGAGTGCGAAGTCCTCACCTGCGTCGAAATTGGGTTGCATGCGTCGCCTTGGCCTGGTTGGGATGGGATCACGATCGGCGGAAATACGAGGTCGACGAGGCGGAACACCCTCGGCTTCCCAGCGCGGAGGGTGGACCGGCCGTCCCGGCCCGCACGTATCGTTACCACCGGGCGCGTACCGGGACAACCCCGGTGATCAAGGACTGCCCGAAAGGTCCGCGGGGGGTGGCGGTTCGGGGCAGCCGCCCGCTGTCCTCATCGGACAGTCAGCCGCCGGTGCCGTAGCGGAGGTTGCGGGCGAACGGCCCGTCGAGCCAGCGATCGACCTGACGCTGCCCGCGCAGCCGGACGACGACGAGGTCCGGATACCGGTTCTCGGCGATGACCTTGCGCACGCGGGCCCGGATCATCGGGTGGTAGCGCCAGGCGAGCTTGACGATGTGATCGCGATCGGTGAAGAACGTGTGCAGCGGGCCCTCGACGTTGCCGCCGGCGATCTTCGAGCCGCGTCCCACGCGGCGCTTCAGCGTCCGGACGACCGTGCGCGCCACGGTCATGGCACGCGGATGGTCGAGCCAGACCAGGACGTCCAGCCGCGCGGTCATCCGTTCCCGGACCTCTTCGCCCTGCCATTCGATGGCCCATTCGTCGCCGGCCACGAATTCCAGGACGTCGGCCTGCCAGGTCTCCCGCACCGTCCAGCCCGGCGCGTGGAAGAAGGACTCGAATTCGACGAACTGGATCCCCATGCGTTCACACAGGGTTCGCGCCAGCGTCGATTTGCCGGATCCCGCGGGGCCCGCCACCGCGACCCGCCGGATCCGGTGTCCGGGAAGCGCGTCGGCGGGCCCGATGATCTCCATGCGAAAAGCTTATTGGTTCCGGCTTTCGGCGGCCTTCTTCAGGTCCTTCAGCCAGATTTCGAGGCCCTGCCCGAGCATCGCGGTGGAGCCGGGCACGTCCTTGTCGACCTGCGGGCCGGTGTGGCTCTCCTCGGTGCGCACGATGACGCCGCCGGGGACCTTGACGAAGTTCCAGACGTGGACGCCGTCGATGTGCATGCCGCCGGGGCCGTCGAGGGGCCCGGTCCAGCGGATGCATTTGCCGGGCTGGAGTTGCCGGACGGTGGACACGATGGTCACGTCACCGGGCGGGTAGGGCATGCCGGGCGGGACGGGAATGGTCCACTGGAAGCGGGAATGCTTGCGCAGCGGGCCGTCGTCCAGCCGTTTCATGGTGACGGGGATGGCGGGGTTCTGCCAGGACGGCCAGGCCTCCACGTCGGTCTGCAGGTTCCAGATGGTGCGTATCGGTGCCTTGACGAAGATCTCGGTCCGGTAGTGCACCTTGGCGGATCGGTCGATGCCTTTGCCTTGGCAGGTGAGCGAAGCCGGCTTGTGGTGGGCGGCGGTCGCCTGGGCGGGCGCCGTGGCGCCGAGGACGCCGGCGATGGCCAGCGGGACCGTGAGCAGGGCGACGCGGGTGGTGATCCGGCGGCGTGCGGTGCGGAACATGACACTTCCCCTTCGATGCGTTAGCGCTTGTCGCTATAGTTAGAACCTATAACGATCGCGCCGTGAGCGTCAAGCCGAAGGCTCGCTATCGCCGCACCCTCCGAAGCGCGTGAAGGCCCCCTTCCCTCGGCTGAGCCGAGGGAAGGGGGCCTTCACGCGCGAAACGCCGGGCTCAGGCCGAGCGGCCGAGGAAGGCCAGGAACCGCGCCTGCGGGCCGGCGTCCGCGGGCGGTTTCACCCGCGGCCCGAAGGTGCCCGGCGTACGGCTGATGATCAGCCGGGCCAGGGAGAACGACGGCGCGACGATGTCCGGATCCATGCGCACGTCCATCCCGAGCGCGGAACCGATGTCCCAGGTGTGCACCAGGGTGTCGAACGTCAGCAGCGCCAGGTAGTCCGTGACCGTCGCATCAGGACGGTTGGCGACGTACCACGCGGGAGCGGGACGGCCGAGCAGCTCGCCGGTGACGGCGGTATCGGCCGCTTTCCTGGCCGCGCGCCATGCGGCCAGCGGGTCCTCACCGGCCAGTTCGCCGGGCTTCTCTGATCCCGCGGGCCCGTTCTCCACCGTGAATTCCCGGCCCGACGCGTGGTGGCGAAGCACCTCCAGCCCCCAGATGACGTGACCGGTCACGTCGCGCACCGTCCAGTGTTCGCACGCCGAGGCCGCGTCCCACTGGTCCGGCCGCACGGTGGCGAGCACGGCATCGAAGGCGTCCTGTGTCCGCCGGTGGCGATCCAAGGTTTCCATGGGTTCCTCCTAACGCAGTGCCGCGTCGACGGCGGCCGTCAGTTCCGCCGCCCCGGGTACCAGGGCCTTGTCGAGCGCGAGGGCGTACGGGATGACGGTGCCGTCCGGACGGCAGACCCGCCGCGGCGGTGCCACCAGATCGAATTCCTCGGCCGCGGTCGCGACGATCTCCGCCCCCAGCCCGCACATGCGGTTCGAGTCGTCGATCACGATCAGCCGCCCGGTCTTGTCGACCGACTTGCGCAGGCACTCCCAGTCGAAGGGGTACACCGTGCGCGGGTCGACGATCTCGATGTCGACCCGGTCCGCGAGATTCTCGGCGACCTCGATCGCCGTGCCGACGTGCTGGCCCACCGCCACGACCGTCAGGTCGCCGCCTTCCCGGACGACGTTCGCCTGCCCCAGCGGCACGATGTCCTCTTCGCCCGCGTACGAGACGTCCGTCGCGCCCAGCAGCGGAGAGGGAGCGAACACGGCCACCGGATCCGGATCCTGGATCGCCGCCCGCAGCAGCCCGTACGCGTCGGCGGCCAGACCCGGGACGACGGTCTTGATCCCCGCGTGCGCGAGCAGGCTGTACGGGTTGTCCGAATGCTGGCCCGCCCAGCCGAACCGCGAACCCGATCCGGACACGAGATAGGTGACCGGGATCCGGACCTGTCCACCGGTCATCAGGGAGAACTTGTGGGCCTGGTTCACGATCTGTTCGAAGACGAGGTAGATCAGCGAGGAGATCTGGAACTCGATCACCGGTTTCTTGCCCGCCATCGCCGCACCGGTCCCGAAACTGGTGAAGGCCTGCTCGGACAGCGGAGTGTCCAGCACCCGCTCCGGGCCGAACCGGGGCAGCAGCCCCGAAGTGACCCCGCTCGCCCCGACGCCGACGTCCTCGCCGAGCAGGAAGACGTCCTCGTCGGCAGCCATCTCGGCGTGCAGGGCGCGGTTCATCGCGTGCATGTAGCCGAAGTTCTCCGGCGAAGGCAGCCCGCTCACAGGATCACCCCCGGCCGGACGGCGGTGGCTCCCGCGTACAGGTACATGAGTGCGTCCTTCGGGTCGGGCGACGGCGCGTTCTTCGCGAACTCGACCGCCTCGTCGATGGTTTCCTTGACAGCCGCGTCGATCCCGGCGACGACGTCTTCGCCTAGCTGATCGCCCAGTAGCGGGATCGGGTCCTTCGTGCGCCAAAGAGCGACCTCGTCGGGGTCGCGGAACTCGACCCCGAGGAGTTCGAGCACGGAATGGTGCCCGAAGAACCGGTACGTCCGGCATTCCAGGAACGCCGGACCCCGCCCCGCGCGAACCCCTTCGAGCAGTTCCGCCGCGGCGCTCTCCACCGCTTCGACGTCCATGCCGTCGACACTGCGCGAAACCAGCCCGAAGCCTTCGGCGCGCCGGGTCGCGCCTCCCGCCAGCCCCGCTTCGAGTTTGAGGCTCGTCGCGTACTGGTTGTTCTCGCAGACGAACAACACCGGCAGCGACCAGATCGCGGCCAGGTTGAAGGCTTCCAGCAGGACACCCTGGCTCATCGCCCCGTCGCCGAAGAAGCTGACGACGACGTCGGAATCGCCACGGGCTTTGGCCGCCCACGCGGCGCCGGAGGCGATCGCGCCGCCCGCGCCCACGATGCCGTTCGCGCCCAAGATGCCCAGCTTCATGTCCGCCGCGTGCATCGATCCGCCGCGGCCCTTGTTGAACCCTTCGAGGGTGCCGAGGAGTTCGGCGAGCAGGCGGCGCGGTTCCGCGCCCTTCGCCAGCACGTGACCGTGTCCCCGGTGGGTGCTGGTGATGCCGTCGCGTTCGGTCAGGTTCGCGCAGATGCCCACCGCGACGGCCTCCTGCCCGATGTACGGGTGGATCCCGCCGTCGATCTCCCCGGCGATGGCCATCGCCAGGCAGCGCTCTTCGAACTCGCGGATCAGTTTCATGGACCGGTACAGGGCCGGCCGGTTCTCACGGGTCATTTTCGCGACAGCCCTTCAGCAGCGGTCCGGACGAGCATTCGGTCGACGTAACGGAGCAGCGCGCCGTCGTCGGGGCTCGGCACGACGACGGGCTCGAATTCGCTGCTCGGGCGGCCGCTCGACGAAGTGGAGCCGAAGAGCAGCTTCAGGATGGCGTGTTCCTC
This sequence comes from Amycolatopsis roodepoortensis, assembly GCF_014873915.1. Taxonomy (GTDB): domain Bacteria; phylum Actinomycetota; class Actinomycetes; order Mycobacteriales; family Pseudonocardiaceae; genus Amycolatopsis; species Amycolatopsis roodepoortensis. Next base: position 744,961 of record NZ_JADBEJ010000004.1, on the reverse strand, counting down.
GGGGGAATGGGCTTCGAGAGCGGAGAGCCAATCCGCCACGGGCAGGGTGCCGATGTCGGTACCGGCGTTCCGCAGGAGCTCGACCAGGTACGTCAGCCGCATCGGCCGTTCGCCCGCCAGCACGAACCGGCCGCCGTCCGGCCGCCGGTCCAGGCCGAGCCGGGCGAGCGCGCTCGCCGTCTCGTCGACCGCGATCCACGGTTCCTCGATCTCGGTGTCGGGCGCGGCGCCGAGTTCGAGGATGTTCCGCAGCACCCGCAGCATGATGTCCCGCGTGTTCCCCTGCCCGGTCCTCGAATCCCCGACGATCCGGGGCAGACGGCAGATCTCCGCCGGTAGCCCGCGCTCGTACGCGGTGATGACCAGCTGCTCCGCGTGCGCCTTGGTCTCCGCGTATCCGCTGCGGGAGCCGTTCTCCTCACCGGCGGAAATGGTCGACACGAACTGCAGCCGCTTGAGCCGCGTGGTGGCCGCCAGCCGGATCAGCTCGCGGGTGCCGCCCACGTTGGCGCCTTCGAGTTGTTCGTAACTGGAGAGCGCGTCGACCCAGGCGCCGTTGTGGCAGATCAGGTCGATTTCGCCCGCGAGCCGCGCGAACACCGTGTCGGTCAGCCCGAGTCCGGGTGCCGCGAGATCGCCGGGGAGCACGCTGATCCGCTTCTCGTCGACGTCGTCCCGCAGGCCGTAGCGGTCCAGGTTTTCGCGCAGCCGCCGCCATCCCGACCGTTCGTCGGCGGCACGGACGAGGCAGTGCACCCGCACGTTCTCGCGCGCCAGCAACTCGCGGACCAGGTACGCCCCGACGAATCCGGTGGCACCGGTGAGCAGTATTTCCGACACGGCATCGGATCCCCGCGGTGGCAACGACTCCGGAAGGACACCGCGCAACGAGGCCCGCGGATCGAACGAACGCACGGTGGTCCGCCGGTCGCCGTTGATCTCTTCGGCCAGCTTCGCGATCGTGGGCCGCTCGAACAGCGTCCGCAGTGGCAGGTCGATCCGCAGGGTCTCCCCGATCCGGACCGCGAGTTGCGCGGCCTTCAGGGAATGCCCGCCGACGTCGAAGAAGCTCTCGTCCCTGCCGACGGTTTCCCGGCCGAGGACCTGCGCCCAGATCGCCGCCAGCTTCTCCTCGGTCGGGTTGCGCGGCGGGGCGGCCTCGTCCTTCCGGGTGTCGTCCTCGGGTTCCGGTAGCGCGCGGACGTCCAGCTTTCCGTTGATGGTCAACGGGAGTTCGGGAAGCGACACGAACGCCGAGGGCACCAGGTACTCCGGCAGCTCCCGGCGCAGCTCCGCGCGCAGAGCGGTGTCGTCGGCAGTGCCCTTGAGATAGGCGACGAGCCGCTTCTGACCCGAGCCGTCCTCACGGGCGACGACGGCGGCCTGGGTGATCTCCGGCCGGGCCAGCAGCGCGGCTTCGATCTCACGGGGTTCGACGCGGAAGCCGCGGATCTTGACCTGGTCGTCGACGCGGCCGAGATACTCGAGATCGCCGTCGGCGTTGTACCGCACGATGTCCCCGGTCCGGTAGAGCCGGCCACCGGTGGTGTCGTCGGGATCGGCGACGAACTGTTCCTCGGTGAGTTCCGGCTGTCCCCGGTAGCCCCGTGCGACACCGGGCCCGGCCACGTGGAGTTCGCCCGGTACCCCGGTCGGCGTGAGCCCGCCGCGTTCGTCGAGGACGTACACCCGCGTGTTCCCGAGCGGACGGCCGATGGGGATTCCCTTGACGCCTTCGGGAACAGGGGCGGGGATCGGGTGACACGTGGCGAACGTGGTGCACTCGGTGGGGCCGTACCCGTTGAAGAACTTCGTGCCGGGCAGCGCGGCGACGGCACGGCGGACATGGGTGACGGACAGCGCTTCACCGCCGACGAGCAGATTCCGGAGCCCGGTCAGCGCCGTGGTGTCCTCGTCGACGATGTGGTTGAACAACGACGAGGTCAGCCACGCCGTGCTGATCCGGTGCCGGGTGAGCGCGTCCGCGAGCGGCCGGGCGGTGAGCACTCGTTCGGTGGAGACGACACAGGTCGCTCCGGTGAGCAGAGCGCCCCAGATCTCGAAGGTGGCCGCGTCGAAGGAGATCGCCGACGCGTGCAGCACCACCTCGTCCGGGCCGAGGATGCCGTCCGGCAGTCCGGTGACCAGCCGGATGATCGACCGGTGCTCGATTTCGACGCCTTTGGGACGGCCGGTCGAGCCGGAGGTGTAGATGACATAGGCCAGGTCGCGCGGGCCTACCTCGGTCTCGAGGGCGGCCGATGGTTCCTGGTCGAGGGTGGGGTCGGCGATCAGATCGGTCGTGATCACCAGCCGCGCCCGGCCGTCGGCGAGCAGGAGCCGTTGGCGTTCCTCGGGATACTCCGGGTCGATCGGCAGATAGGCGGCGCCGGTCTTGAGGATCGCGAGCAACGCGGTGATCAGGCCGGGGGAGCGCGGTAGGCAGACGCCGATGACGGTCCCCGGCCCGGCGCCCAGCGTGCGCAGCCGGTGCGCAAGCCGGTTGGACCGGACGTCGAGTTCCTCGTACGTCATGGAATCGTCGCCGCAAATCAGCGCTGTCGCTTGTGGACGGTCGCGCACCTGTGCGGCGAACATCGCGGGCACCGTCGCCGGGGAGGGCAGCTCCGTGGTCGTGTCGTTCCAGTCCTCCGTCAGCCGCCGGAGCTCGGCGTCGTCCATCATCGGCCAAGCGGAAAGCGGCCGCTCCGGCTCGGCGGACGCGAGCAGTCGCCGGAAGTGCCGGACGAAGCGTTCGATCGTGACCCGGTCGAACACTTCGGCGTTGTAATCGATCCGCGCCTCCATCACCCCGGCCCGGTCCGACACGAGGAATTCGAGATCGAACGGTTCCGAGCGGCTCCCGGCCGGTGCGATGGCCGACAACGGCTCGTCCACCACCCGGAGCATGACCTGGACGAGAGGATTGCGGCTGAAGTCCTGTCGCGGCGCCAATTCCTCGACGAGACGCTCGAAGGGAACGTCCTGGTTCGCAAACGCGCCGAGCGTGGTCTCCCGCACGCGGCCGAGCAGCTCCGCGAACGTGGGATCGCCGGAGAGATCGGTGCGCAGCACCAGCATCTTCGCCTCGGGCACCGGGACACCGACCGTGACGTCGGTGGTGCGCGCGTAGCGGGACAGCACGACGTCGAAGGCCGCGAGCAGTGTCATGAAAAGGGTGGCGTCGTGGCGGCTTCCCGCTTCACGGATCCGGGGGCCCACGTCGAAGGAGAGCGAGCCGGTGCGATAGGACGCCACCGGCGGGCGTGCGCGGTCCGTCGGCAGCTCCAGCGCCGCGGGCAGGCCGTCGAGTTTTTTGCGCCAGTAGTCGAGCTGCCCGTGCAGTGCCGCGAAAAGCGGCTCGTCGGGGTGTTCCAGCATGTGTTCGACCAGCCGGACGAGCCTGCCGACGAGCCGGGTGGCGGTGGAGCGGTCGAAAAGGCTGGTGCGGAACACCAGCGAGCCGTGCAACTTCCCGTCCTGCACATGGGTGACCAGTTCCAGATCGAACCGGGTCGCCACCCCGGCCCATGGCACGCTGGAGATCTCGTCTTCGCCGTCGGCGGGGATCTCGCCGTTGTGCACGACCACGACGTCGAAGATCGCGTTCCGCCCGGCGTCCCGTTCCGGGCGGACTTCCGCGACCACCTGGTCGAACGGCGCCTGCTGATGGGCGTAGGCGTCGACCATCTTGGTGCGCGTCACCTTCAGCAGCTCGCGGAACGACATCGACGGCGTGATGCGGGCGCGCAGCACCACGGTGTTCACGAAGAAGCCGAGGACGTCGGCGAACCTGCGGTCGTCCCGGCCGGCCAGTACCGTGCCGATCGTGATGTCCTCCTGTCCCGAATGGAGGGACAGCAGGGCCTGGAAAACCGCGGCCACGGCACTGGACAGCGCGCATCGGTTCCGCAGCGCGAAGGAACTGAAGGCTTTCGTCAGGTCGGCGGGCAATTCGAAATCGACGTGGTCGCCCGCGAAGCCGGGGTTGCCCGAACGCGGCCGGTCCGTCGGCAGCCGAAGCGGCTCGAAGCCGTCGAGCTCACGCCGCCAGTAGTCGATGTGCTCCGCCACCGAACCGGCGGCCGCGCGCTGTGACGCGACGTACTCCTCGTAAGTCACCTCCAGCGGCGCCGGAGTCTCCGAACGGTACAGCTTGACGACGTCCTCGGTCACGATCTGGATGGACCGCCCGTCGGTGATGATGTGGTGGTTCACCACGCACAACACCGCCGAACCGTCGGCGCATTCGACGACCATCGCGCGGATGGGCGGCGCCGCCGCGAGGTCGAACGGCTCGCTGACCAGATCGGCCGTGTGGTTCCGCCAGTCGTCGTCGGCCGCGGTGCGCCGGGCCACCGGGATGCGGAACCCCGGGGTCGGCACGGCGGCGGGTGTCCCGGACTCGTCCACGACGAACCGCCAGCGCAGCACCGGATGCCGTTCGACGAGCGCGCCGAGCGCCCGGTCGAGCACGGCGAAGTCGACACCGTCGTGGAACCGGAAGACGATCGGGATGTTGTACGCGGCGCTGGTCCGGTCGAGTTGCTGCACCAGCCACAGCCGCTCCTGCCCGAGCGACAACCTCATCGATTTCTCCTTCATCGGGCGTTCGCGATCAGGGCCTGTTCGTCGACTTTCCCGTTGCGGGTCAGCGGGATCTCGTCGACCACCACCCAGAGGGCGGGTAACGCGTAGCTCGGGAGCTGCCGTGACAGATACGCGCGCAAGGTGCGGGGTTCGGTGTCCTGGCCGGGGTTCACGACGATGGCCGCCACGAGCTGAGGACTTTGGTTCTCCTGCCGGGAAACGACGATCACGGCGTCGCGGATACCGGGGTGACCGGCGAGGATGGTGGCGATCTCCTCGGTTTCGATGCGATGCCCGTCGAGTTTGACCTGCTTGTCCGCGCGGCCGAGGAAGACCACGTTCCCGTCCGGGTCGAGCCGGACCAGATCTCCCGTGCGGTACAGGCGTTCGTCCACGTCAGGGGAGAAGTAGCCGAAGCGCCGCTTCGTTTCGGTCTCGTCGTCCAGGTACCCGTCGGCCAGGCCCGCTCCGGCCGCGTACAGCTCGCCGACGCCGCCGGGCGGGACGAGCCGGGCGTTCCGGTCGAGCACGAACACCTTCGTGCCGGCGATCGGCCTCCCGATGGGCAGGGGGCCGTCGATCTCCGCGCTGCCGCGCACGGTGTGCGTGGTCGTGAACGTGGTGTTCTCGGTGGGCCCGTAGCCGTTCGTGAGCACCAGCCCCGGGTAGGACCCGAGCACCCGCGCCGCCGCGTCGTGCGGCACGACCTCGCCTCCGCTCAGCAGCCAGCGGAGTCCGGCGAGCGCCTGCGGCCGGGAGTTCGCGACCAGCCGGAACAGGCTGGCGGTCAGCCAGGCGACGGAGACCTCCCGCTCGACGAAGAACTTCTCGAGCGCCCTGACCGTCGGAAGCCGTCCGGGAAAGGCCTCCAGCGTCGCGCCGTTGAGCAAGGTCACCCAGATCTCGTACGTCGACGCGTCGAAGGCCAGCGGCGCCATCCGCAGGACACGGTCACCCGGGCGCGGCCGGAGCTCCGTCGTCCGCGCGAGCCGCGTGACCGCGCGATGCGGGACGACGACGCCCTTCGGTTCACCGGTGGACCCCGAGGTGAACGCGACGTACGCGGTCCTTTGTGGATCGTCGTGGGCGGGAACCGGTTCGGGATCCGCGCCGGCTTCCTCGCCGGGGACCCAGGTATCGACCAGGGTGAGCCCGCGCAGAACCGGATGGCCCGCCGTGGTGGCGTCGACCACCACGGCCGCGGGCGCCAGCTTGCCGATGATCCGCGCCAACCGGGCTTCCGGCGCGTCGTCGTCGAACCCCGCGTACGCGGCTCCGGCACGGACGATCGCGAGCAGCGCCACGATCTCCCCGACCGACCTCTTGGTCGCGACGAGCACCGTGTCACCGGGCCGGACCCCGGCGCGACGCAGGACGCCCGCGTACCGATCGGCCGCCCGCGCGAGCCGCCCGTAGGTCAGTTCGGCGCTCGCGTCACGGACCGCGACCTGCTCCGCGTGAAGCCGCACCTGCTCCAGGAACAGGGTTTCGATGTCCGCCGGAGGAAGGTCGGCGCCGGCGAGCGCGTCGAGGATCCGGCGGCGTTCCGGCGCGATGCAGCGCACGTCCTCCAGCGAACCGTCGAGAAAGGCCAGCTCGCCCACCGCGGTGGCGACGTCGGCGAGGAAACCGTGCTCGGCGTCGGGCACCTCGGTGACGAAGCGGGCCTCCCCGGACCGCAGATCCGCGTGCAGGGAGGCGAGCGCGACATCCACCGGCCCGTCCTCGGCGACGCCGACCGGGTGGACCGAACCCAGGAAGTCCTCGACGCACGCCTTGTCGTCGACCTGGACCCGGATCACCCGCCCGGCGACCGAGATCGCGACCTCGCTCGCCGCCGTCCACCGGCTCAAGGTGACCGCGAACGCGGCGAGCACCACCTTCGTGCGCTCGTACTCGGAGGGCTCGGCAGCGAGTTCGGTCGTCAGATCGTAGGGAACGGTGAGCACGTCAGGCATCGCGTTCGCGCTCCAGCCGGACATGGAGGTGATCGGGCCGCCGGAAGATGTGGCCGCGTTCCCGCAGCCGCCAGAACCCCGGCCGGACGCCGTCGAGCGAGCCGCTGAGCCGGACGCCGCCGAACCGGTGGGACAACCGCTCGAACAGCGTGTCGAACTCCGCCAGCGCCAGCTGGATGCCCAGGCAGGTGTGCGGGCCCGACGAGAACGCCAGCAGCCGCTGGTCGGTCCGCTCGGGGCGCCAGGAGTCCGGGTCCTCGAACGCGTTCTCGTCACGGCTGGCGCTGCCCAGCGACAGCAGGAGCGCGGACCGGCGCGGGACGTCCACCCCGTGCAGGTTCAGGTCCCTGGTCGCGTATCGGAGGATGGTGTGGCTCGGCGGTTCCCACCGCAGCGTCTCGCGCACCACCTGGGTCCGGTACTCCTGATCGGCCAGGGCCGACAGGTCGACATTGTGCGCGAGTACGGCGTACATGATCTTGCCGATGGTCGCGACGCTCGTCTCGGTGCCGGCGAGCAGGAAGAGCGTGGCGGTGCCCAGCATGGATTCGTCGAGCGGTTCACCCGGCGGGAACACGAGATCGAGGAACGGCATCCGGCCGCCTTCACGGCGGTCGGCGAGTTTGCCCTTCAGGTAGTCGATCAGCTCCGCCTTGGCCGCGAGCGCCGAATCCAGCGAGGTCGCCGGGAACTCGATCGCACCCGCCAGCGGCAGCACCCGGGGACGCAGCCAGGCCGCGTCCTCCGGCGGCAACCCGAACAACCGGGTGACCATCGCGTAGGGCACCCCCACCGCGACCCGCTCCATGAACTCGACGTCGACCTCGTCCCCGGCGCCCATTTCGGCCTCGATCGAGTCGAGGACCTGGTCCACCGCGGGGATGAGGATCTCCGTGCGCAGCCGTTTCACCGACGCGCCCGCGAACAGCGGCATGAACAGCTTCCGCAGATCGCGGTGGCGGGGCCCGTCGGTGTCCAGCAGCGTCCGGCCGAACAGGCGGCGGCTGCTGCGCATCGGGAACCCGCTGCCGACTTCGCGGTCGGCCAGCAGGGCCTGGACGTCCTCGAACCTGGTGACCAGGAAGGCGTTGAACGCCGCCGACCAGTGCACCGGATCCGACCGCCGGAGCTCTTTGTAGATGGGCCAGGGGTCGGCGAGGAATTCGTCGGAGCTGAAGTCCAGTTTCACCGGGGCGGTGCTCATTTGTCACCTCCGTTGCCGACCAGCTCGGTCCGGGACTTCAGCTGGCGGGCGGCCTCTTCCGACGTGAGCCGGAGCGATTCGGTCGTGCCGTCGTAGCCGCCGACGAGGGCGGGCACGACCTCGTGCGCGAGCGCGGTCAGCTGGTCGAGGGTCGCGCGGTGCGAAATCCACCTTGGCACGAAGAAGTTCAGCGACACCGGGTCGCAGATCCGGTCCACCAGATCACGGATCCTGGCGGCGCAGGTCGCGGCGTCGCCGACGATGAACCCGCCCGTGTCGACGAGATTCTGCAACGTCTTGCGGTGCGCGACCGGCGAATCCGGGATGGGCATGCCCAGCGTGCCCCGGTACAGGCCGCGGCGGAGCGCGGAAAAGCCTTCCAGCAGTTCTTCGACACCTTCGGCGGGAGAGTCCGCGATGTGGACGAAGACGTTGCACCGGATCCGTGTCCCGCCCGCGGATTTGTTTCGGTAGGCGTCGATGCGCTCGATCAGCGCGCCGACCGGGTCCGGGTCCATGCCGGGCCGGATGGCGCCCCACGGCGGTGCCACGTGGACGGTCGGGGTCGTCGCCGTGTCGATCAGGAGCTCGATTCCGGCCGGGCTCAGCGAGGACGCGACGACGGTCTCGATGGTGCCGGGACCCCTCAGCGGCTGGAGCTGGAGCACGGCTTTCTTCACCGTGAACCACGGCGTCGTGGTGTTGACCGTCTCGCCGTTGAGAAGAGCTTGCACGGTCCCCAACGCCGCACGGAAATGGTCGCGAACCGACGCCGGGTCCACCCCGATCATTTCCATGTCGTGGACGTAGGTTCCCGTGCCGACACCCAGGATCGCCCGGCCGGCGGTGAGGTGATCGAGCAGTGTGATCCGTTCCGCGACATGCAAAGGGTGGTGGTAGGGCAGCGGGATCACTCCCGTGGCGAACCGGATCCGGCGCGTTTCGCGGGCCAGCGCCGCCATCAGCATTTCCGGTGAACTGAGCGTGCTCCAGCCGCTGGAATGGTGCTCACCGAGCCAGATCTCGTCGAAACCCAGGTCGTCGACGAGAGCGCACAGTTCGATGTCGCGCTTCAGCGACGCGTGCGGGCTGACCGAAGGGTCGTGAAAGGGAGGCAGGAAACAGCCGAATGCCTTTGCGTTCATTTCGATCCTTTGTCTGGAGGTGGGCGATCTTGCCGCTTCAGGCGGACGGCACCTGTTCGAGCAGGTAGTCGCAGAACTTGTCCACAGTGGTCAGATCCTCGTTCTCTTCGAGGTCGATGAACACGTCGAGCTTCGTCTCGATCTTCTCGATGAGCGCCAGGTACTCGATGGAGCTCATACCCGTCTCGGGGAACTCCGTGTCCGCTTCGATGGTCTGGTTCTCCAGCACACCGCCCGCGACCTCGGTCAGCAGGGAGAAAATCTGCTGACGCAATTCCGCCCGCGCGTCTTCCGCGTTCATGTGGCCCCTTTGCTGATTCCGCGCACAAGCGCGTGAATGGATGAGTGTCGAATGGTGATGTCGCCGCATGCGAAACGGCGGAAAATTCGATGATCACGACGGCGGAAGTCACCCCGGTGTGCTCGCCGTCGCGCCTCCCAGTGCGCCCGGATTTCGCGTCCGGACTTGCGATTCGACACCATTGTCGCCCGAATCCTCCGCGATCCGCAACAGTCCGGGACGCGGGTCTTCGTCGATTATTTCGCGGTTAGGTGAGGAAAGATCACCGTGGAACGCCGCGAAGGGGGCTTTCCGCGCGTCGCGTGCGTGGAAAGCCCCCTCCGTCGTCAGGTCAGCGCTTGCGCTTCTTCAGCAGTTCCGCGAACTGCCGCCAATCCTCCGCTCGCGCCCTGGCGAGTTCGGAGATCAATTCCAGCCGGTGTTCGGGGATGTTCCTGGCGACCTGGTCCCATTCGTCCCGGTCGTTCAGATGCCCGTCCAGCAAGCGGACCAGGGTGCGGCCGGACTCGGTGTACCGGATGGTGGGGTCCGAGCGGAGCCGTTCCACGGCCGCCTGGGTGTCCGTTCCCGTCTGTTCGCCGCCTTCGGCCGGGCGGGTGCGCGGCCTGGCTGCGACGCGTCCCGGACTCTTCTCGCCCTGCAGGTGCCGATGCCGTACGTCGTGCGCGGTCGCGAGGGAAACACCCGCGCCACGCGCGATTTCACGGATCGAAGCGGAGGGATTGCCCGTGATCAGCTCATGGGCACGACGGCGGCCCTGCGCCGGATCGAGCGCGCGGACACGGCCGTCGCGGCCGACGTGGGCGTTCGGCTGGGGAACTTCCCCACTCGAACGCCGGCGCAACTTGCCGACCGTCTTGTGCGAAAGGCCGGTGACCGCCGCGATCGCCCGGTCGGACCAGTGGGGCCGGGTGCCGAGGATCCGGCAGGCGGCGGCCTTGCGGTCGGCGAGGGAAAGCGGCAGGCCGTGCGCGATGTTCGTCTTCACCGCGAGGATGAAGGCCGCCTGCTCGTCCCCGTCGAAGAACTGGACGTCGATCGCGGTGGCGTTCTTCAGCTTCGCCGCCTGAAGCCGATGCGTTCCGTCGATCACCCGCATCGTGGGACGGTGGACGAGAATCGGCGGAAGCGGGGCGTCCGTCTCCGCGAGCACCTGTGCGTACGCGGGATCCACGCCCGCCGCCCGTGGGGAGTCTTGCACCGACAACTCGTCGAGCGGGACCTCGACGACCTCGCCGAGCGGCGGGTCGGAGCCAACCGCGACCCACTCGTCTTCCCTTCTGGCCGCGGGGATCTGCGCGCCCTCCGCAGTTTTATGCCAGTTTAACATCGTCCAGCCCCCAGAGCACTTGGTGAATATCAAACCTTTTCAATGTTCGAGCGGGGGTGAGTGGATGTCAAGGTCCGTGAGTCGCAATCGGCGGTCCGGGCGTCGCCAGGGTGTTCGACCGTGTCTCGTGTTTTCGGCTACTGTCCGTCGTCAGGTGACCGAACGGATGCAAATCGCTTGACGGGAGCGGGGAAACCACGCAACCTGGACTCGGCCCGTCTACGGAGGGAAGCCCATAAACCGCTCGGTGAAATACGTCCTGGTGAATTCCGGAGACGAATACGGCGCGATTGTTCTTTCGGGTCGCCGGATGATTTCCGCCACTCGTCGTCCGCGGCGGCACTGATCGCTGTGGAAGAGGTCCAGGTGGTCGTCGCGCACCATGATTGCGCGACCGTGCGTGCCGGTGACGTGTTCCTGAAGATCGACGCCGATCAAACCCGCACCGACGTGGAAGTGGCGGCGATGGCGATGGCGCCGGTCCCGACCCCGGAGGTCCTGTGGCGAAAGCCGCCCGTGCTCGCGCTCGCCGCCCTGCCGGGCGCGGCGCTCGGCCGCCTCGGCCGCCCCTCGACCGCGTCGCCGGAGGCATGGGCCGCGGCGGGCGCCGTCCTGCGAACACTGCACGACGCGCCGCTGCCACCGTGGCCGGGCCGGGACCCCGGTGAGGTCGAGGCCCACCTCGACGACGAATGCGAATGGCTCATCGCGCAAAAGGTCCTGCCCCCGAAGCTGGTCGAGCGCAATCGCCAGATCGCCGAAGCCGCGATTCGGCCGTGGACACCGGTGTTCACGCACGGCGACCTGCAGATCGCCCACGTCTTCGCCGACGGCGACGAGATCACCGGCGTGATCGACTGGTCCGAGGCGGCGCGGGGCGACGCCCTTTTCGATCTCGCCACCTTGACCCTCGGACACGAGGAGCGTCTCGAAGACGTCTTGTCGGGCTACGGCACCGACGTGGACCTGGACGTCATCCACGCGTGGTGGTCGTTGCGAAGTCTGCGAGCGGTTCGCTGGCTGATCGAGCACGGTTTCGATCCGGCCGCGCCGGGCTGCGAGATCGATGTACTGAAAGCGCGGATGTGAAGGACGGTCGTCGACCCGCTCCGTCGCCTGGCCGGCATCTGGAAGTTCGTGCTCGCCGACGTGCGACTGAGCCGCACGGCCTATCTGTGTGCCCTCGGCAGGATTCGAACCTGCGACACCTGCCTCCGGAGGGCAGTGCTCTATCCCCTGAGCTACGAGGGCGTTGCCGCCTGGGCGACGTTGGAAGCTTAGCGCATGTCTCCGCGGGCTCTCCCGAGTGGTGGTCGTTAGGTGTCGTGGTGCTCGACCTGGGTGTCTTGCGCGGCTCTGACCAGGTCATCCGGCCGCGCGGCGTAACTTCGGTGTCATCGACGAACCGGGAGGCCCGATGATCGAGCCGTTCGAAGTCCAGATCCCCGAAACCGCCATCGCCGACCTGCGCACCCGGCTGCGCGCCACGCGCTGGCCCGAGCCGGCCACCGTGGACGGCTGGGAGCAGGGGGTTCCACTGGAGTTCGCGCGGGAGCTCTGCCGCTACTGGGCGGAGGACTACGACTTCGGTTTGGCGGAGCGTGTCAACGCTTTCCCGGGTTTCAAGACCACTGTGGACGGTCTGGGGATCCACTTCCTGCACGTTCGCTCGCCGGAGCCGGACGCGACGCCGCTCGTGCTCACGCACGGCTGGCCAGGGTCGGTCGTGGAGTTCCTCGACGTGCTAGGGCCGCTGACCGACCCCGCCGCGCACGGAGGCGATCCGGCGGACGCGTTCCACGTCGTGGCGCCGTCGCTGCCGGGGTTCGGCTGGAGCGACAAGCCGTCGGCGACGGGATGGAACGTCAAGCGCATCGCCCGGGCCTGGGACGAGCTGATGGGGCGGCTCGGCTACGAGCGCTACGCGGCTCAGGGCGGCGACTGGGGCGCCGGGGTGACGAACATGCTCGCCAAGATCGCGCCGGGGCGGCTGATCGGTGTCCACGTCAACATGGCGGGCGTCCCGTACGACGAAGCCGTGCTGGGTGAGCCGACGGCGGAGGAGAAGTCGGCGCTCGACGATCTCGCGCGGTTCCGTGCGGTCGGGTCGGCGTACGCGCAGCAGCAGGCCACGCGGCCGCAGACGCTCGGTTACGGGCTCACCGACTCGCCGGCCGCGCAGGCGGCGTGGATCGCGGAGAAGTTCTGGGAGTGGACCGACAACGACGGCTCGCCGGAGACCGCGCTGTCGTGGCGGCAGTTGCTCGACGCGATCTCCGTCTACTGGTTCACCGCGACGGCGGCCTCGTCGGCGCGGATCTACTGGGAAGGCAAGGAGCGGGACGTCTCGGCCGTTGAAGTTCCTTCGGGTATCTCGATCTTCCCGCGCGAGATCATCCGGCCGTCGCGGCGCTGGGCGGAGCTGCGTTACACCGATCTTCGCTGGTACGAGGTGCTCTCCGCGGGCGGCCACTTCGCCGCCTTCGAGCGGCCGGACGTCTTCGTCGGCCAGCTGCGGGGGTTCTTCCGCTCGCTTCGGTAGCGGTGCGTGGCGATTCCAGGTTTCGGGAAGGCCCTCCTGGGGGATGGCTTCCTTGTGTGGCTTAGGACATGGTGAACTTAGGCTCACCTGTATTGCACATATGCGCATGTGACAATATATTCGGCCTGTCGACTTCACGAGAGGCGGAGCAATGGGTCACGGGCACGGGCATGGAACGGCCTCGCCGTCGAGCGCGTCAGGCCGCTACCTCAGGAGCCTGACGATCGCGCTGGTCATCGGCGCCGGCTTCATGGTCATGGAGTTCGTCGTCGGGTTCGCCACCGGCTCGCTCGCGCTGATCTCCGACGCCGCGCACATGTTCACCGACGTCCTCGGTGTCGGCATGGCGCTGGCGGCCATCCTGCTCGCCCGGCGCAGCGGCCCGACGCTGACCCGCACGTTCGGGTTCTACCGGGCCGAAGTGCTCGCGGCCCTGGCCAACGCCATCCTGCTGTTCGGCGTCGCGGGTTACGTCCTGGTCGAGGCCATCGGCCGGATCAGCGACCCGCCCGCGGTGCCCGGCCTGCCCGTCCTGCTGGCGGCGGCCGCCGGCCTCGTCGCGAACATCGCCTCGTTCATGATCCTGCGCAAGGGCGCCGAGGAGAGCATCAACGTCCGCGGCGCGTACCTCGAAGTCCTCGCCGACCTCATCGGTTCCGTGGGTGTGCTGCTGAGCGGCGCGATCACGCTGCTGACCGGCTGGCGCTACGCCGACCCGATCATCGGTGTCGCGATCGGCCTGTTCGTCCTGCCCCGCACGTACGCCCTCGCTCGCCGCGCGCTGCGGATCCTGTTCCAGCACGCGCCGAAGGGCGTCGACGTCGCCGGGATCCAGGCCGAACTCGGCGGGCTGAAGGGCGTCGAGGACGTCCACGACCTGCACGTCTGGACGCTGACCTCGGGGATGGAGGTCGCTTCGGCGCACCTCACCATCGCGCCGACCGTGGAGCAGGCCGAGGTGCTGACCGAGGCGCAGAACCTCCTGGCGAACCGCTACTCCATCGAGCACGCGACCCTGCAGATAGAAGTGCCCCAATGCGCTCAACGCTGCCGGGAACTCTCCTGGTGACCCCCTCCTGACGCATTTCGTCCTCTGGATGCGGTAGTTCGCGACACGAACTACCGCATCCAGAGGACGAAATGCATCAGGAGAGTCCCTCGCCGCCTAGGCCGCTCACGCTGCGTATGCGCTGTGCGGGAATAGAGACACTCAACGTCCCTATCTCCACACACCCCGCCTGCCCCCATACGCAATTCGTCCTCTGGATGCGGTAGTCGGCAAAGCGAACCACCGCATTCAGAGGACGAAATGCATAGTGTCAGGCGGGAAGGGGGGCCGCACCGCGTTCCTGGAGGAGCCCCCTCATCAGCGTGACCTCGGCGCCCTGCGAGACCAGCATGCTCTGGGTCAGTGACTTCACGTCCGCGATCGACGTGTGATCGTGGCCGTACTGGGCCATCGCCGTCCCGCCCTGGTGGTGCCGCAGCATCAGCTGGAGGAAGAAGACGTCCATCTCCTTGCCGGTCAGCGACCGCAGCTTGGCCAGTTCGGCCGACGTCGCCATCCCCGGCATCGGCGCGCCGTTCGACGCCTTCATGTCGGCGCCACCGTGCCCGCCGTGGCCGGACGGCTCGGTCATCCAGGTCATGTAGGCGCCGCTCGTCTGCTCGGGCTGGCCCCACAGGCCCAGCCAGCCCTTCATCCGCCCCACCTGGCCGGTCTGCGTGCGCTCGATGTCGAACGCGAGGGTCTTGATCGCCGGATCGGTCGTGTGGTCCCGCGCCCAGCCCGCCATGGTGACGGCCTGGAGGTGGTGCACCGACATGTCCTGCGCGAAGCCGACCTCGACGGAGCCCGCGCCCGGCGTCTTCTGCTCCGGTTCGGAGTCGATCAGCCTGGTCGTCAGCGCGCCGAGGCCGAAGCCGAGGATCACCATGACGACCAGGGCGGCCCCGATCACCAGCCATCGGCTCTTGGTCGACCGCGAGGTGCCGTCCGGTTCGTCGACGTACTGGAGATCGGGGTCCACTTGGCTCACTAGTTGCTCGCGGGCGCCGAGGGCTGGGTGGCGGGCGCGGAAGGAACGCCGCTCTGGCCGGTGCCGGGCTGGTCCGGCTGCGTGCCCGCGCTGCCCTTGTAGTCCATCGGCTTGGCGTCCGGCCCCGGCGGGGTCGGGTCGAAGTCGCCCGGCTCGATCTGCGCGTCGCAGGTGGCGTCACGCTCGGGGTACGCGCCGAACGGGTTGGTGCGCAGCGCGGCGACGAACTGGTCGATCCGCTCGTCGGAGGCGGAGTCCAGCTTCAGCTGGTGGCCCCAGGACTGCACGGAGATCGGCTTGTCCAGGTTCGGGTACGGCGACATCACCATGTACGGCTTGCCCTCGACACGCACCTTCAGCAGGTCCAGCGCCTCGCCGGTGACCTGCGCCGGGTTGTAGGCGATCCAGACCGCGCCGTGCTCGAGACCGTGGACCATGTTCTCGTTGCGGACGGCCTTTTCGTAGACGACGCCGTTGCACGCGGCCCAGGCCTGGTCGTGCGGACCACCGAAGGGCGGGGTCTTGTCGTACGCGACCCGCTCGGCGGCCGAGACGTGCACGGAGCCCTCGTAGGTGGCCGTGGTCACGCCGGGGATGCGCTTGGACGGGTCCGGGTCCTGCTGCGAGGGGGCGAAGGCGGCGGCGGCCTCTTCGCGGGTCTTCTGATCGCGCTTCGGCGCGGAAGCGACCATGTAATAGGTGACCACCGAGGCCGCCAGGGCGACGATCGCGACGACGGCGATGATCGTGCCCCAGGGCGTGCCCTTCTTGGACACGACGGAACTACGGGCGGCCTTCATGGCGTTCTTCGACGACGCGCCCTTTTTTCTGGTTGTCCCGTTAGCCATGGCTCCTGCGTTCTCCAAAGGGGGTGGTCCCTGCGCGGGCCAGTGTAGAGACCGCGCGTCTGATCACCGTGAACAGCCGGAAGATCACCGGCTTGGCTCACACCTTCCGGCGGTCGCTGCGAAGCCCGGACCAGGTCACACCTAGAATTCCGCGAGTGACTCCCGCAGCTCTCGCCGACCTGGTCCGTAACTCCGCCGTGCAGGTTCTCACCGCGCGCGGCCTCGACGATTCCGTGCTGCCGGAGAAGGTGACGATCGAGCGTCCCCGCAACCCCGAGCACGGCGATTACGCGACCAACCTGGCGCTGCAGGTGGCCAAGAAGGCCGGGATGAAGCCCCGCGACTTCGCCGACGCGCTGGCCGAGGCGCTCTCGGCCACCGACGGTATCGACTCGGCCGAGGTCGCCGGGCCGGGCTTCCTCAACCTGCGGCTCGCCGCCGACGCGCAGGGCCAGATCGTCCAGCAGGTGCTCGACGCCGGCGAGAAGTACGGCCTCGGCGACGCGCTGGCGGGCGTCAAGATCAACCTCGAGTTCGTCTCGGCGAACCCGACCGGCCCGATCCACCTCGGCGGCACCCGCTGGGCCGCGGTCGGCGACGCGCTGGGCCGCGTGCTGTCCGCGCAGGGCGGCCAGGTCACCCGCGAGTACTACTTCAACGACCACGGCGCGCAGATCGACCGCTTCGTCCGGTCCCTGATCGCCGCCGCCAAGGGCGAGCCCGCCCCCGAGGACGGCTACGCGGGCGGTTACATCAACGACATCGCCGCCGAGGTCATCCGCCAGGAGCCGAGCGCGCTCTCGCTGCCCGAAGACGAGCGTGCCGAGACCTTCCGCCGCGTCGGCATCGAGCTGATGTTCACCGAGATCAAGCAGAGCCTGCACGATTTCGGCACCGATTTCGACGTCTACTTCCACGAGAACTCGCTGCACGAGTCCGGCGCCGTGTCGTCCTCGGTCCAGCAGCTGAAGGACTCCGGGAACCTCTACTTCGAAGACGGCGCCTGGTGGCTCAAGTCCAAGGAGCACGGCGACGACAAGGACCGCGTCGTCATCAAGAAGGACGGCAACCCGGCCTACATCGCCGGCGACCTCGCCTACTTCCAGGACAAGCGCAAGCGCGGTTTCGACCTCTGCATCTACATGCTCGGCGCGGACCACCACGGCTACATCGCCCGGCTCAAGGCCGCCGCGGCCGCCTTCGGCGACGACCCGGCCGTGGTCGAGGTGCTGATCGGCCAGATGGTCAACCTGGTCTCCGAGGGCAAACCGGTCCGGATGAGCAAGCGCGCCGGCACCGTGATCACCATGGAGGACCTGGTCGGCACCGTCGGCGTCGACGCGGCCCGCTACGAGCTGATCCGCTACTCCGTCGATTCCACTTTGGACATCGACCTCGATCTGCTCCGCAAGCACTCCAACGACAACCCGGTCTACTACGTCCAGTACGCCCACGCGCGGCTGTCCTCGTTGCAGCGCAACGCCGCCGACCTCGGCCTGAAATCCGATGGCGAAGTGGACTTCGGCCTGCTTACGCTGCCCGCCGAGGGCGATCTGATCCGCACGATCGGCGAATTCCCGACCGTCCTCCGCCGGGCCGCACAGCTGCGCGAACCGCACCGCGTCGCCCGGTACCTCGAAGAACTCGCCGGCGCGTACCACAAGTTCTACACCGTGGGCCGTGTTCTTCCCCAGGGCGACGAGGAGGCCACCCCCCTCACGTTCGCCCGGCTCGCGCTGTGCCAGGCCGCCCGCCAGGTGCTGGCGAACGGCCTCAACGTGCTCGGTGTCTCTGCTCCGGAACGGATGTAACCCAGAATGGCTCACCCCGCGGGCCCCCGCCACGCCGACGTCTACCCCCACGCCGACGCCTCCGGTTTCCCGCCGTCGAGTCCCGAAGAACTCGACAGGCTGTACCCGAAAGTCTGGCCCCGCAATACTTTCCGCGGCGGTGACGGCGTCGTCCGCATCGCCGGGGTCGACGTCCGCGAGCTCGCCGAGAAGTACGGCACGCCGCTGTTCGTCGTCGACGAGGCCGACTTCAAGTCCCGCTGCGCCGACTACGCCGAGGCGTTCGACGACCCGGCGCTCGTGCACTACGCGTCCAAGGCCTTCCTCTCCATCGAGATCGCCCGCTGGGTGGCCGAGCAGGGGCTGAGCCTGGACGTCTGCAGCGGCGGCGAGCTCGCCGTGGCACAGCGGGCGGACTTCCCGGCGGAGCGGATCACCTTCCACGGCAACAACAAGTCGCTGCCCGAGCTGGAAGCCGCCGTCGAAGCGGGCGTCGGCACGGTCGTGGTGGACTCCTACTACGAGATCGCGCGGCTGGCCGACGTCGCCGCCCGGCACGACGTCGTGCAGAACGTCCTCATTCGGGTGACCGTCGGCGTCGAGGCGCATACGCACGAATTCATCGCGACCGCGCACGAAGACCAGAAGTTCGGTTTCTCGCTGGCTTCCGGTGACGCGGCCGAGGCCGTGCGCCGCGTGCTCAACGCGCCGTCGCTGAAGCTGATCGGCCTGCACAGCCACATCGGCTCGCAGATCTTCGACGCCGACGGTTTCGAGGTCGCCGCCCGCCGAGTGGTCGGCCTGCTGGCCGAACTCGCCAAGGAGCACGGCACCGACCTGCTCGACCAGCTGTCGATCGTCGACCTCGGCGGTGGTTTCGGTATCGCCTACACCGACAAGGACAACCCGCCCCCGCCCGCGCAGATGATCACGCAGATCCGCGAGATCGTCCGCAAGGAATGCGAGTACGCGGGCCTTCCGGTGCCGAAGATCGCCGGCGAGCCCGGCCGCGCCATCGCCGGCCCCGGCACGATCACGCTGTACGAGGTCGGCACCATCAAGGACGTCTCGCTCGGCGACAAGGCAGCCCGCCGCTACGTCAGCGTCGACGGCGGTATGAGCGACAACATCCGCACCGCGCTCTACGACGCGGTGTACGACTGCCGTCTCGTATCCCGGTCGGCGGACGACGACGGGGACGGCCAGGCCGCCGCCGCGCTGTCCCGGGTCGTGGGAAAACACTGTGAGTCCGGCGACATCGTCGTCCGCGACTGCTGGCTCCCGGACACCCTTGCTCCCGGCGACCTGCTCGCCGTGGCGGCCACCGGGGCGTACTGCTACTCGATGGCCAGCGGGTACAACCGGCAGCCGCGGCCCGCGGTGGTGGCCGTGCGCAACGGCAGCGCCCGCGTGCTGCTGCGGCGGGAGACGACGGACGACATGCTGCGCCTGGAGGTCTAGCAAGTGTCTACTGTGGACGAACGCGTGATCAGGGTCGCCCTGCTGGGCTGCGGGACGGTCGGCGGCGAGGTCGTCCGGCTGCTCACCGAGCAGGCGGAGGAACTCGCGGCCAGGGCGGGCGCCAAGGTGGAGCTGGCCGGCATCGCGGTACGGCGCCCCGACAAGCACCCCGAGCTGCCGCCGGAACTGGTCACCTCCGACGTGACGAAGCTCGTCACCTCCCCGGACGTCGACGTCGTCGTCGAGCTGGTCGGCGGTATCGAGCCGGTGCGGGAGTGGCTGCTCGACGCGCTCAAGGCCGGGAAATCCGTTGTCACGGCGAACAAAGCGCTGCTCGCCGAGCATTCCGCGGAGCTGTTCGAGGCCGCCGACGCGGCGGGTGTCGACCTGTACTTCGAGGCGGCCGTGGCCGGGGCGATCCCGTTGCTGCGCCCGCTGCGCGAATCGCTGGCCGGCGACCGCATCACCCGCGTGATGGGCATCGTCAACGGCACCACCAACTACATCCTCTCGGCGATGGACTCCACCGGCGCCGGTTACGCGGAAACGCTGGAAGAGGCCAGCAGGCTCGGTTACGCGGAGGCGGACCCGACGGCCGACGTCGACGGCTACGACGCGGCGTCCAAGGCCGCGATCCTCGCCTCGCTCGCGTTCCACACCCGGGTGACCGCGTCCGACGTGCACCGCGAGGGCATCGCCGACGTCACCGCGTCGGACCTCGCCGCGGCGAACGTGCTGGGCCGCACGGTGAAACTGCTCGCCATCTGCGAACGCGTCACCGCCGACGACGGCACCGAATCCGTTTCGGCGCGCGTGCATCCGGTGATGATCCCGCGCGGCCACCAGCTCGCCGGGGTCGGCGGCGCGTACAACGCCGTCTACGTCGAGGCCGACGCCGCCGGTGAGCTCATGTTCTACGGTCAGGGCGCCGGTGGCGCGCCGACCGCGAGTGCCGTGCTCGGCGACCTCGTCGCGGTGGCTCGGAACCGGGTCGTCGGCGGACGTGGCCCGCGCGAATCCGCGCACGCCGCGCTCCCGGTCAGGCCGATGGGCCAGACGCCGACGCGGTACCACGTCAGTCTCGACGTGGCCGATCGAGCGGGTGTCCTCGCCCAGGTGGCCCAGGCGTTCGCCGGGCACGGCGTCAGCATCGCCGCGGTGCGGCAGCGTGACGCGAACGACACGGCCAGCCTGGTCGTGGTCACCCACCTGGCGCCGGACGCGGCATTGCGGTCCACTGTGGACGACATTGCCCAGCTCGATGTGGTGAACCAGGTCGTCAGTGTGATGCGGGTGGAAGGCGAAGACCAGTGATTTCCCAACCGTGGCCGGGGATCATCCAGGCTTATCCGGACCGGATCCCGGTCCCCTCCGGCGCGAAGGTGATCACGCTCGGCGAAGGCAACACGCCGCTGCTGCCCGCCCCGCACCTCTCGGAACTGACCGGCTGCGAGGTCCACCTCAAGGTCGAAGGCGCGAACCCGACCGGGTCGTTCAAGGACCGCGGGATGACCGTGGCCATCACGCACGCGCTCGCCAGCGGGCTGCAGGCCGTCATCTGCGCCTCCACCGGCAACACGTCGGCGTCGGCCGCGGCCTACGCCGCCCGCGCCGGGCTCACCTGCGCGGTGCTCGTCCCGCAGGGCAAGATCGCGATGGGCAAACTCGCCCAGGCCGTCCTGCACGGCGCGCGGATCCTGCAGGTGGATGGCAACTTCGACGACTGCCTCGAACTGGCGCAGAAGACCGCCATCGACTACCCGGTGACCCTGGTCAACTCGGTCAACCCGGTGCGCATCGCCGGCCAGAAGTCGGCCGCGTTCGAGATCTGCGACGTCCTCGGCCGGGCGCCGGACATCCACTGCCTGCCGGTCGGAAACGCGGGCAACATCACCGCCTACTGGGCCGGATATTCCGAGTACGCGGGCGACGGTGTGGTGAAGAACACCCCGCGGATGTTCGGCTTCCAGGCGGCCGGTGCCGCGCCGCTCGTGCACGGCGAGCCGGTGGCCGATCCGGACACCATCGCGACCGCGATCCGCATCGGCAGCCCCGCGTCCTGGGACGGTGCGATGAAGGCGAAGAACGCCTCCGCCGGGCTGTTCGACGCGATCACCGACGAGAAGATCCTCGAGGCGTACCGGCTGCTCGCCCGCAAGGAGGGCGTGTTCGTCGAGCCCGCTTCGGCGACCAGCGTCGCGGGCCTGCTCGCCACGGCCGCGGACGGGCGCCTGCCGAAAGGCTCGACCGTGGTGTGCACCGTCACAGGGCACGGTCTGAAGGACCCGGCCACGGCCTTGGAGGGCAACGTCGAGGTCGAGCCGCTCGCCGTCGACCCGACCGCCGTCGCCGCCGCGCTGGACCTGCGATGACGCTGATCGAGGTCAAGGTCCCGGCGTCGTCGGCCAACCTCGGCCCGGGATTCGACTCGCTCGGCCTGGCGCTCGCGCTGTACGACCGGGTCGAACTCCGGATCACCGACGCCGGGCTGAAGATCGAGGTGATCGACGCCGGCGCGGGCGGCGTCGACGACGTCCCGGTCGACGAGTCGCACCTGGTCGTGCGGGCTTTCCGGCGGGCATGCGAGCACCTCGGCGTCCGGCCGCCAGGCCTGCATCTGCGCTGTTTCAACGCCATCCCGCACGCCCGCGGCCTCGGATCGTCGGCGTCCGCCGTCGTGACCGGGGTCGCGGCGGCGTACGCGCTGGCTGAGAAGGCCCTGGACGACGACGCGCTGCAGCTGGCAGCCGAGTTCGAAGGGCACGCCGACAACGCCGCGGCGAGCCTGCTGGGCGGCTTCGTGGTCGCCTGGACCGAGGGCGAGCGGTTCCGTGCCGAACGGCTCCAGCCGCATCACGACATCCGGCCCGTGGTCGCCGTCCCGGCGCTGCGGTCCTCGACCGACGCCACGCGCGGGCTGCTCCCCGCCCAGGTCCCGCACGCCGACGCGGCGTTCACGGCGGGCCGCGCGGCGCTCGTGGTCCACGCGCTCACCTCGCGCCCGGACCTGTTGCTCTCCGCGACCGAAGATCGGCTCCATCAGCACTACCGGGCGCCCGCGTACCCCGCGAGCAGCGAACTGGTGCGCGCGCTGAGGGCCGAAGGAGTGGCCGCGGCCATCTCCGGAGCCGGTCCGACCGTGCTCGCGCTGACCACCGGCGGAATACTCCCGGCGGGCGTCGACGTTACGTCTTTCGACGTCACCGAGCTGCCGATCGATCCGGGCGGCGTTCAGGTTGCGGCTCAGTAAAGCCTCGGTCACATGCCGGAGCCCCATCCCGCCACGCGGGGGGGGTGGTTGTTGCACCGGGCCGTGGTGCGGTCTACCCTCGGGGGCGTTCGATCACCGTGCGTTTCCGCACCCGGTGCCGGTCCAGGTGACCAGTGTCATCCTTGGCCCGCATCCTTCGTTGATCCGCCAGTTCCGTGCACCGCCTGGCAAGCGGGGAGTAGCGGATGGACGCAGGCGGGTTCCCGGTTCCGGCGGTGCCGAATTCCGCTTCCTCCGTTTGGAGGACGCAAATCCCTGTGCTGGAGGCCTTCTAGCTGTGTTCGACACGGCCGAGGAGCTGATCGCCCGTATCGGGGGCCAATTACGCCGTTTCGCAATCGGACGCGAGCGGCGGTCCGCTGATCCACCTGGAGGCGTGGATCGGTCAGGAAGGACATTTGTGAGCAACACCGATCTTTTGAGCGACGTCGAAGGTGGCGCCGCCGAGTCGAACGGCGCCGTCGCTCCCAAGCGCACGGTCGGCGGATTGACCGGCAAGACCGTCGCCGAGCTGCGCTCGATCGCTGGGGACCTCGGCATCGGCGAGACCACGGGTATGCGCAAGGGCGATCTGATCGCGGCCATCCGCGAGCGCCAGGGCAAGACCAAGCGCAAGACCCCCGCCGCGGCGAGCGAAACGCTTCCGCTCGAGGGGATCGACGCTCCGCGTAAGGCCCCCAAGGCCGAAGCGCCCAAGCAGGAGGCCCCGAAGCAGGAGGCCCCGAAGGCCGAAACGGCTCCGGCCGAGGCTCCTCGCGCCGAGAAGGCCGAGAAGGCCGAGAAGACCGAAAAGGCTGAGAGGTCTTCGGAGAACGGCTCCGCGCCCGCCGCCGAGCGGCCCGCGCAGCAGGAGAACGGGGCCCAGCAGGACGGCCAGCCGCAGCAGGAAGAGGGCGGCCGCAACCGTCGTCGCCGCGGCTCCAACCGTGCCGCGGGCTCGCCCGAGCAGGGCGGTCAGCAGCGTGAGCGCGGTGAACAGCGCGAGCGCGGCGAGCGTGGTGACCAGCGTGACCGTGGTGACCGCGGCGAGGGCGGCAACCGTCAGGGCAACCGCGACGGCCGTGGCCAGGACAACCGCCAGCGCAACCAGCAGGGCGGCGGCCAGGACAACAGCCAGCGGCAGGGCCAGGGCCCGCAGGGTGACGACGACGAGGAAGGCGGCCGTCGCGGCCGTCGCTTCCGCGACCGTCGCCGCCGTGGTTCCGGCGGTGGCCGCGAACAGGGCGGTTCGCCCGACACCGAGATCCGCGAGGACGACGTCCTGCTGCCCGTCGCGGGCATCCTGGACGTGCTCGACAACTACGCGTTCGTGCGCACCTCGGGCTACCTCGCCGGGCCGAACGACGTGTACGTCTCGCTTTCGCTGGTCCGCAAGTACGGCCTGCGCCGCGGTGACGCCATCACCGGTGTCGTGCGCCAGCCGCGTGACGGCGAGCAGCAGCGGCAGAAGTTCAACCCGCTGGTGCGCGTCGACTCGATCAACGGCCTGGAGCCGGACGAGTCGAAGCGTCGTCCGGAGTTCACCAAGCTGACGCCGCTGTACCCGAACGAGCGACTGCGCCTCGAGACCGAGCCGCACAAGCTCACCACCCGCGTCATCGACCTGGTGATGCCGGTCGGCAAGGGGCAGCGTGCCCTGATCGTGTCGCCGCCGAAGGCCGGCAAGACGACGATCATGCAGGACATCGCGAACGCGATCTCGACGAACAACCCCGAGTGCCACCTGATGGTCGTGCTCGTGGACGAGCGTCCGGAAGAGGTCACCGACATGCAGCGGTCGGTGAAGGGTGAGGTCATCGCCTCCACCTTCGACCGCCCGCCGTCCGACCACACCTCGGTCGCGGAGCTGGCCATCGAGCGGGCGAAGCGCCTGGTCGAGATGGGCCACGACGTCGTCGTGCTGCTCGACTCGATCACCCGTCTGGGCCGCGCGTACAACCTCGCGGCCCCGGCGTCCGGCCGGATCCTCTCCGGTGGTGTCGACTCGACGGCGCTGTTCCCGCCGAAGCGGTTCCTCGGCGCGGCGCGCAACATCGAGAACGGCGGTTCGCTGACGATCTTCGCCACGACGATGGTCGAAACCGGGTCCACCGGTGACACGGTCATCTTCGAAGAGTTCAAGGGCACCGCGAACGCGGACCTCAAGCTCGACCGGAAGATCGCCGAGCGGCGCGTGTTCCCCGCGGTGGACATCAACCCGTCCGGTACCCGCAAGGAAGACCTGCTGCTTTCGCCGGACGAGCTCGCGGTCACCCACAAGCTGCACCGGGTGCTGCACGCGCTGGACTCGCAGCAGGCCATCGACCTGCTGATCTCGCGTCTGCGCAAGACGAAGACCAACATCGAGTTCCTCATGCAGGTCTCGAAGACGGCCCTCGGCTCGAACGACGACGACTGAGTCTCGCTCTGTACGTGAAGGCCCCCTTCACTGCGCTAGGCGCAGTGAAGGGGGCCTTCACGTACTTCGGGCGGGCCTCGTGAGTGCCCCGCCTGTGCCGGGCCGGGTCGTCGTGTACGGGGTCACCGGTTCGGGCAAGTCGACGCTGGCGCGAAAGTTGGCCGAGCGGACCGGGCTGCCGTGCCATTCGGTCGACGACGATCTCGCCTGGCAGCCGGGTTGGGTGCCGGTTCCCGACGACGAGCAACGACGCCGGATCGGCGCGCTGGTCGCGGGGGAGCGCTGGATCATCGACGGGATGTTCGCCAAATGGCGTGACATCGCGTTGCCTCGCGCCGAACTGATCGTGGCGCTGGACTATCCGCGCTGGGTTTCGCTGAGCCGGCTGGTGCGCCGGACCGTGGTGCGCTGCGTCACCCGTCGCCGGATCTGCAACGGCAACGTCGAGACGCTGCGGGGCATACTCTCCGGCGACTCGATCATCGTGTGGCACTTCCGCTCTTGCGCAGCTGGATAGCGCGTGAAGGCCCCCTTCCCTCGGCTCAGCGAAGGGAAGGGGGCCTTCACGCGACCCGAGGGCTCAGCGGTGCGGAACCGCCGCGGGAGTCCAGCCGCGGTAGTTGTTGAAGTAGTGCACGCTCGACGCGTGGCCGATCTTGCCGCCGATGCTGGTGGCGTAGATCCCGCCGGAGCCGTCGGCGATGCCGACGTGGCCCCACTGGCTGATGTTCCAGTACACGAAGGAGCCCTTCGGCGGCGTCCCGGTCGTGTGCTTCGGGCTCGCGCCGTTCCAGTGCGCGTTGGCCGAGGCCCAGACGCCGGTGGTCCCGTACGCGTTCTCGACCGCCTTCTCGCAGAGGCCCTGGTACGCGGTGGAACCCATGCGGTTCTTGAACCACTGGACCGCTCCGGCGGGCGTGCCGTCGCCGGCGCCCTGGATGGCCAGGTCGCCGTCGGACACGGTGGTGAACGTCCCCGCGGTCGGGTTGATGTCGGCGGCGGTGATGGTGGCGCCCGCTTCGGGGGCGGCCGGGGCGGCTCCCGCGACCGGAGCCATGGCGAAGGCCGCGATGGCCAGCGCGGCGACGGAGGCCGGCTTCGCCACCTTGGCGAGGATGGTGCGCATGATCAGTACCTCCTGTTGAGGAATCACCAACAGAAGGAGCATCGCGTGATCAAGTACAAATTTCGTACAACCAGGTGTCGATAGTTGATAACTCAACGTAATGGAATACGCCGGGGGAGGGGTGCGTTGACGCCACTGCCAGCACATCTGGCAAAATCATCCGCTGAAGTCCGGCACCGGTTCACCCCGCACGGGGACCCGGGGCCAACGAGAGAGGACACCATGAAGAGCGGTATTCACCCCGAGTACGTCGTCACGCACGTGAACTGTGACTGTGGCAACGAATTCACCACGCGCAGCACCAAGACCTCCGGCAACCTCCACGTCGAGATCTGCTCGAACTGCCACCCGTTCTACACCGGCAAGCAGAAGCTCATGGACACCGGCGGCCGCGTCGCGCGCTTCGAGGCTCGCTACGGCAAGCGCAAGAAGGCCGAAGACGCCAAGTAGCTTGAACGACGGCGCCTACCCGCATGTCCGGGTAGGCGCCGTTTTCTTTGGTGTTACAGCCTTGGTTTCGTCCGGTCGTTGAGAGGTGGAGTGGTGGATTCGAGTTCGCTGAAGGGTCTGCTCGAAGAGCACGCCCAGCTGGAAGAGCAGCTGGCCGACCCGTCCGTGCACGCCGACCAGGCGCGCGCTCGCAAGCTCGGCCGCCGGTACGCGGAGCTGAGCCCCGTCGTCAAGACGGTCCGCGAGCTCGACACCGCCCGTGACGACTTCGAAACGGCGAAGGAGCTGGCGGCGGAAGACTCGGCCTTCGCGGCCGAAGCCGAAGAGATCTCCGCCAAGATCCCGGTGCTCGAAGCCAAGCTCACCGAACTGCTCCTGCCGCGCGACCCGTACGACGGTTCCGACGTGGTCATGGAGATCAAGTCGGGTGAAGGCGGCGAGGAGTCGGCGCTGTTCGCCGGCGACCTGCTGCGCATGTACCTGCGCTACGCCGAGCGTCACGGCTGGAAGGCCGAGGTGCTCGACTCGGTCGACTCGGACCTCGGCGGCTTCAAGGACGTCACCGTGTCCATCAAGAGCCGGTCCGCCGAGGCCGACGGCGTCTGGGCGCGGCTGAAGTTCGAGGGCGGGGTGCACCGCGTGCAGCGCGTGCCCGCCACCGAATCTCAGGGCCGCATCCACACCTCCGCCTCCGGCGTGCTCATCTACCCCGAACCCGAGGACGTCGAGGTCGAGATCGACCCGAACGACCTGCGGATCGACGTCTACCGCTCGTCCGGCCCCGGCGGCCAGAGCGTCAACACGACCGACTCGGCGGTGCGGATCACGCATATCCCGACCGGCGTGGTCGTCTCGTGCCAGAACGAGAAGTCGCAGATCCAGAACCGTGCCCGCGCCCTGCAGGTGCTGCAGGCCCGCCTCCAGGCGATCGCCGAGGAGGAGGCCGCCGCGAAGGCGTCGGATGCTCGCCGCTCGCAGGTCCGCACCGTCGACCGCTCCGAGCGGGTCCGCACCTACAACTTCGCCGAGAACCGCATCGCCGACCACCGGGTGAACTACAAGGCGTACAACCTGGACCAGGTCCTCGACGGCGACCTCGACGGCGTGCTGGACGCGCTCATCACCGCGGACCGCGAAGAGCGGCTGGCCGCCCACGCGGGCTGATCCGCGCGACCGCGACGCTGTCCTCTGGGGAACGTCAGCCGGGCTCGGTGTGGAACGGATCGTCCTCCAGTCCGGTGTGGACGGCTCGGACGGACATGTTCACCTGGGACAGCTGGGCGTTCACCTCGTTCGTGACCCGGCTGAGTGCCTCGTCGCCGCTTTCCCCTGCCAGAGCGGGAAGAGCCGACAACAACACGGCTTCGCAAGGGCCCGCGTCCGTGCTGATCCGGACCAGCGACGCCGAAAGGTCGGCCGCGGGACGGCCGCACAGGTCCACGGCCAGCCGCAGGTCACCGGTGGGGACATAGAGATGTACCCGCGAAATGACATCGGTTTCCGCGCGCGGGGAGAAATCGTGCCGGGGGACATGCGCGGGTTCACGCGGGTCGGTGCCGCCGACGGACGCCATCAGCGAATAGAGCGTGAATCCGTCCGCCTGGGTGTCGTAAGCGTCGTAGCTTCCGTATTGGCCGGTCTCCGGCGTGCCGTGGATTTCGAATAATTGCGCATTCAGGCCGAAGTGGAAAAGCGCGGGTACCGCGGCCCGGTGCAGCGTTTCGGCGGGTTCCTCGCCATCGGCCGGAGGTGTGCGATAGCCGACCGAGACCAGGTATCCCTTCCAGCCGCCTTCGGGGTCGGCGCGGCAGATCTCCAGCTCGGTGGCGTCGAACTCGCCGATGAGACGTTCGCCCAGCGTGGCGGCCGCGGCGAAGTCCTCGGTTTCGATGTTCGCGGATATCCGCGTGACGACTGCCGTTTCCCGGAGATCCATGACTATTTCGTGAGCCCTTCGGCGCGTACAAGTGGCTTTCAGCCTACGCGGGACGGGTGCCGCATGGAACGACGCCCGTACGATAATGTTCCATGATCGGCTGAGTCCTGTTCTTGATCAATCTTGGGTCCGAGTAGACCGGAATGTGCCGGGCTCGATGTCGTACCACGTCACCGGCTCGAGACGGAGAGAACACGCCTTCAAGCAAGCCGAGTGCTGTGCCCATACTGTCTTCGCCAAAGCACAATGGCCAGGTGGTGGCGGCCGTAAGCCGGGCGGTCTTCTTGACCGCCGGGGCGACCAGCGCCTCCAGATCCCGTGCGGCGACGGCACTGAACACACGATCCCGGACTGAAGGACCTTGAGCACATGGTGCGCTAGATCCGCGACTGCTCAGGTCACCGCCCGAAGCCGGGTGCCGGCTGACGATTCACCGGATCGGTACTCGGTAGCCGGCCATCGAACCGTCACGCGTAGCATTCGTGGTGCCTCCTGCCGCTTGGCAGATGGTGTTTCGGATCCACCAGTCGGGCCGCCCCATCCTTTGAGTGAATCAGGACAGAATCGTCATGCCGATTTCCTCTGTGGACCACCAGTCTGAACGCGGTACTTCCGTCCCCGCCGACTCGACGGATGGCCCATCCGCGCCTGACGCCCCCGAGACCGGGGTCTCAGAGCGCGCCCGGCGCGTGTACATGGTGATCCTTGTCGTCCTGGTCGTCGGGATCGCCTTCGGTGTCCGGCTGTCGCTGTTCCGCTATCAGACTTCGGACTACATCGTCTACTACCGCAGGTGGTACGACTTCATCGTCGATCACGGTGGCTTCGCCGCTCTGCGTTACGAATTCGCCGACCTGAACGCGCCATATCGCTACTTCATGGTCGTGCTCACCTACCTGCCGATCTCGCCGCTCGCCGGAATCAAGGCGTTCTCGGTGGCCTTCGAGTTGGTGACCGCGTTCTTCGCCTACCGGATCGTCGCACTCCGGTTCGGCAGGACCTGGCCGTCGCTGTTCGCCGCGATCACGGTGTTCTTGCTGCCCACGGTCATCTTGAACGGCTCGATGTGGGCTCAGGGTGACGCGATCTACACGGCGTTCTCCATCGGAGCGCTCTACTACGTCCTGACCCGCCGGCCATGGTTGGCTTGCCTCTTCTTCGGCCTCGCGTTGTCCTTCAAGCTGCAGGCGATCTTCCTCTTCCCGCTTCTGCTGGTTCTCGTCTTGGTCGGAAGAATCCCGTGGCGCTGTTTGCTCGCGATCCCCGCCGTCTACGTGCTGCTGGACGTGCCGGCCTTCCTCGCCGGTGCGGCTCCGGAGAAGCTGCTCACCGTCTACCTCAGTGCCACCGACGTCTGGACGCAGCTCACCATGGGAGCACCGTCGATCTGGCAGTTCTTCCGGGGCGAACAAGGTCTCGACGCCATGCGCACTCCCGGTGTCCTCTTCGCCGGTGTCCTCGTCTTGATCGGCTGCCTTCTCGTCCTCATCAGCCGCGCCGAACTCACCGACACCAGGATCCTGTTGCTCGGTGCCGTGTCGACGATCCTCGTCCCGTTCGTGTTGCCGTCGATGCACGACCGGTACTTCTACCTCGCCGACATCCTCACCGTGCTGCTCGCGTTCCACCTTCCCCGGCGGCTTTGGTTCTTGCCGCTGGGGATCCAGTTCACCTCATTGTTCAGCTACGTTCCCTTCCTCTTCTGGGCCAAGGGAGGCGCTGAAGGCATCGACTTCCGCATTCTCGCCGCGCTCCAGTTGGTACTCCTCATCGCGCTCCTCCGCGAGACAACGCGGCAGCTGTGGAGTCGACCCAGGGCGCACCTGGGCACGCCGCTTCCGGAAAAGCCCTAGCCCGGCGGTGGTTCAGGCCGGCGGACCGGGCTGGACCACCGCGGCGGGCTCGGTCGCCCCGTGCCGGAAGACGACCTTCTTGTACAGGACGTAGTTCCACACCATGCCGACCGCGATCGCGCCCAGTTTCGGGATGAGCACGTTGATCCCGGGGAAGAGCTTGGTGACCGCGAAGATCACCGCGGCGTGGACGACCCACAGGCCGAAGGCCGTCACGGCGAAGAAGAGAACGGCCTGACGGCGGATGTCGCCGTCCTTCGCGCGGAAGGTGAAGTTCCGGTTGAGCGTGAAGCTCAGCAGCATGCCCGCCGTGGTCGAGATGAAGTTCGCGACGAACATCGGGACGCCGAGCGTCGCCAGCAGGGCATAGCCGAGCGCGTCGACCGCGGTGTTGAGCACCCCGACGACACCGAAACGCACCTGGGTGGCGCTGATCGGCTTCACCGGGCGACTTGCCCGGCGTCGACAGGGGAACCGGAGCGGACCGACGCGATGCCGTAGAGCGGGCGGTTCTGCACCTGTGAATAGGTCCGGCCGATGTAGCTGCCGAGCACCCCGAGCATGATGATCTGGATACCGCCGAGGAAGAACATCGCGGCGGTGATGAACGCCCAGCCCGGAACGGCGGTCGTCGGCGCGAAGAGCTTGACGCCGAGCACGTACAGGATGCCGAGGAAGCTGAGTAGCGAGATCAGGTAGCCGAGCCGGGTGATCATCCGCAGCGGCGCGACGGAGAAACCGAGGATGCCGTCCGCGGCGAAGCGGAGCATCTTGCGCAGGGGATAACCGGTCACCCCCGCGTGCCGTTTGTCGCGGTCGAACAGGACGGCCGTCTGCTTGAAGCCGATGTAGCTGATCAGCCCGCGCAGGAACCGGTCCTGTTCGCGGTACTTGCGCAGTTCGTCGACGACCTTGCGGTCGATCAGCCGGAAGTCGCCGGTGTTGCGGGGAATCTCGACGGAGGCCATCTTCCGGAGGAACCAGTAGAAGGCGCCGGCGGTGAGCTTCTTGAACATCGAATCCTGGCGCGAGCGACGCTGCGCATAGACGACGTCGAAGCCTTCGTCCCATTTCGCGATCAATTCCAGCGCCACCCGCGGCGGGTCCTGCATGTCGCTGTCCATGATGATCGCGGCGTCCGCGTCCACCAGGTCGAGCCCGGCGGTGACCGCCATCTGGTGGCCGAAGTTGCGGGACAGCTCGATCACGGTGACCCGGGCGTCGCGCCGGCTCAGCGCGGTGAGCAGGTCCATCGACCGATCGCGGCTGCCGTCGTCGACGTAGATGAAACTGAAGTCGTACTTGTCGGCGAGCGGCGCCATCGTCTCGTCCACCGTGCGGTGGAGGAGTTCGATGTTCTCTTCCTCGTTGTAAATGGGAAAGATGAACGCGATCCGGCGTCTGTCGTGGTCCGCGGGCATTGGAAACCCCCGTTGCGATTTCTGGAGAAGGCGGTGAATGGGTTCACGGCCAAGGTGGGTTGATTCTAGGAGGTGGGGCGGAGGTGACTCTTCCGGGTGGTCAGCCGGACCAATGACCGGCGACGAAACGGAGGAAGATCGCGCCGCAGATCAGCGAGTTGAGGTACATCGTCGCGTACACCACGCCGCGCAGGTTCGGGCGCCGTTCGGCCAGCAGCACCAGCGCGAGGTACATGACCAGGCACGGGAGCAGGTACCGGTGCACCGAGACGACGTTGCTGTTGAGCGTCAGCATCACGAAGGAGGCGAGCCCGAACAGCGCGAGCGGCAGGCCTTTCGACCGCAGCGCGACGAAGAAGTAGACCGAGGCCGCCAGGAGCAGGAGCAGGCCGAGCATGGGCAGCGCGTGACTCAGCAGCGTCCACGCGTCCATCGGCTTCACGCCGATCAGCGCGCGGAAGGTGATCTTGAGTTCCGTGAACGTCGTCTCGACGATGTTCGGGTTGAACTTGTGGTACGACCAGGTGCTCGCGCTCTTGAGCGCGGTGAAGCTCGACATCGCGCTGCCGGTCTCGATCTTCATGTAGAGCATGTGTGCGGCGAGGCCGACGTACGCGGCGGGGAACCAGAGGATGGGCCAGGACAGCAGGCCGCGCGGCTTCCAGTCCGCGGATCGCCAGAACTCCAGGAAACACAGGCCGACGAACACCGCGGCGGTGATCCGCGACGCGGTGAGCGGGATCAGGCAGAGGCCCATCCACAGCCATTGACGTCGTAACGCGAACAGATACGCCCAGAAGCCGAGCGCGCAGAACACCGCCTCGCTGTAGAACGAGTGCAGGAAGAAGGCGGCGGGCGCGGTCAGGAACGCGGCGACGACCAGCCAGTGCGAGCGAGGGGAGTTGAGGAAGAACCGGGCGATCTTGAGCAGGGCCACGCCCGCCAGCCAGGTCGCGATCAGGTTGACGATGAACCCGGCCGTGAGCAGGCCGAGGGTTCCGAAGCTGAGGGTCTTGACCAGCCACACGCAGATCGGGAAGACCGGATAGAACGCTCGTACCGGTACGTAACTGCCCGTGTAGGCGTGTTCGGCGATTTCGCCGTAGTTGCCGGCGTCCCAGCGGTAGGTGTGGGAGAGCAGGCTCCATGTCGAACCGATGCCGGTCTTGGGAATGCCCTCGCTCGACGGAGTGGACGGGCCGAACAGCCACGCCACCGCGGTCAGCGCGACGTTCCAGGCCAGGACGACCAGGAGGACCTTGCCGTAGTCGCCGGCGAGCCAGCCGAGGATCCGCTCGCGACCGGTTCTTCGCTCGCTCGATGCCGCGGGCACCCTGGTGGGGCCCGCCGTGATCATGTCGGTCATGACTGAATTACTACAGGGATGGCACGACCTGGCCTTACCGGGGTGCCGATGCCGGTGAGCGGGACACGATCGGTCACCCGCCCGCGATTGTCCGGATATCGCGGATTCAGGAGACCGCGGTCGCCGGTTCCTTGGTTTCGGGCTGCTTTTCGGGTTCCGATTCGCCGTTTCGGCGCGGAAGGAACGAAAGCGCGGCGAAAGCGCCGGCGAGGAGGGTCGGGAAGATCGTCAGCTGCTGGTGCTTGATGTTCTCGATCCCTTCCGCGAGGCCGGCGACCAGGAACTGGCCCATCGCGAACAACAGGAACGTGAGCACCACGAGACCCACGTCGCGCCGCCCGACGCGCTTGCGGAAGGCGCGGAGCCCCGCCCAGCCGATGAGCAGCCAGATCGGCAGCAAGGCGAACAAGCCCAGCGGCGCGATCCAGCCGGTGATCCCGGACAGGACGGGGACCCGGTACTCCTTGGCCAGCGGCGGCTGCCCGGCGTGCTCGCCGAAGCTGCCGAGGTTCGGCACGCGGGCCGTCAGCGTCTCCTGCGCGGAGCGGTGCAGCATCTGGACCACGCGGACCGGGTGTTCGAGGTAGTACTGGGCGATGTTGCGGCGGCTGATCTTGTCCCGGTACTTCGGGTAGTCGGGGGACGACCACGCCCCGTTGGCGCTCCACCAGCCCGTGCCGACGTACGCCGCGAACTCCGGCGGGAGACCCAGCGCGGCGAGGTCGCCGGCGGTGTCGTGTTTCCCGTCCACGATCCCGTTGAACACGACGTGGTACGTGTTGATCTCGCGGTATTCCGCGTTCGCCGGGTCGCCCGTGCTCTGCATCAGCGCGGTGCCCGTGCCGACGACGGCCAGCACGGCCAGCGGCAGGGCCCACCGGGCGAGGCCGCGGCTGCCCTCCGGCCGGACGAACAGCATCGCGAGCGCGAACAGCGGGATCAGCAGCAGCGTCTGCGACTTCGCGTTGATCCCGATCATCGCGCCGAGCACGGTGACGGCGGCGCCGGCGTAGCGCCACGGCCCGGTGCGGTGCATGAGCAGGAGCCCGCCGGCGAGCAGGAGCATCCCGAGGAAGGCGGCGCCCTCGCTCAGCACCGAGGCGAAGTAACCGAAGAAGGCCGAGTCCGCCACGACCAGCAGCAGCGCGACCGTGGCGATGACGCTGTTCCGGACCGAAAGGCGCAGGCCCGCCACGACCGCGGCGATCCCGCCCGCGACCAGCAGGCAGCCCAGTACGCCCAGCACCAGCAGGTTCAGGATCGCCGACGAGCCGAGCCACTGCCCGATCTCGCTGGCGATCTTGTCGATCCAGGTCTGGCTGGAGATGTACGCGCTGTCGCAGGCCGGGGCGGGGCCGTACGAGAAGCGGACGAAGTATTCGGAGGGCCGGTCGAGCTCGCGGGCGCCGAGCCGGCACAGGATGCGCCAGCCGTCGCCGTTGTCCGCCATGCCGATGGGGCGCGGGACGAGGAAACGGACGAGCAGCACGCCCAGCGCGGCTGAAAACACGCCGAAGGGCAGCCCGATCTCCCGATACCTCATCCGGGCCACCATAGAATATCGGTCGAAGTGATCGACTCGGCACCCTCTGTGTGCTAGGCGGCGCCTGGTGGACCTCTAGATCCTCACGGCGAGGAACTTCTGGATCACGCTGAGCCATTCGTCGCGGGCCTCGGCGCCGATACCGTGCCCGGCCTCGATCTCGACCAGTTCGGCGCCGGGGATCCCGGCCGCGAGTTCGCGGGAGTGGACGGGCGGGGCGAGGCCGTCCAGCGTCGTGGCGACGACGAGGGTGGGGACCGAGATCCCGGCCAGTTCGGCGCGGGTGTCGACGCTCGCGACCAGGCCCACGTGTTCGGGGCTGCCCTCGGGGATGAATCCGGCGAGCCCGTCGATGGCGGCTTCGAGCTCCGAGGGCGTCATCGCGTTCAGGTGCTTCTCGCCGGTGGCGGCGAAAGTGAGGAACTTCGCCAGCAGCTTCCGGTCTCCGCCCAGCAGTTCGCGCCAGATGTCGACGGCCAGCAGCAGCCGGTTGTCCGGTTTCGTGAACCCGGCGGTCAGGATGAGCCCGGTGACCCGGCCGGGGTGCCGCGTCGCGGCGCGGACGGCGACTCCGGTGCCGAGCGAGTAGCCGAGGATCGCGAAGCGTTCGAGGCCGGCGTCGACGGCGATGGAGACCAGTTCGTCCGCGACGGCGTCGAGGTCCAGCGGTTCGGTGCTGCGCGGCGTGGCCCCGGAGCCGGGGTAGTCGGGGCCGACGACGGTGTGGGTGCGGGCGAGGTCGTCGATGATGCTCCCGAAGTTGCCCTCGACGCTGCCGCCACCGCCGTGGGCGAGCAGCAGGCCGGGACCGGAACCGCGGACGACGTGCGCGAAATGATTCGTCATGCCGGCGACGTTAGGTACTGACATCGATGTGAAGGTCAAACTCGGATGACGGGGGTCACATGCTGATCGGCGAGCTGTCCCGGCGGACCGGCGTGAGCCAGCGGCTGCTGCGCTACTACGAGGAGCAGGGGCTGTTGGTCTCGCGGCGCGACTCCAACTGCTACCGCAGCTTCGGCGAGGACGCGGTCACCACGGTGCGGCAGATCCGCGCCCTCCTCGCGGCCGGGCTGAGCACGCAGGTCATCGCCAAAATGCTTCCGTGTGCCACGGGTGAACTGCCCGAGCTGGACATGTGCCCGACCGTGGTGGCGGAGATCCGGCGCGAACTGGCCGAAATGGACGACCGCATCGACACCCTCCGGCAGCGGCGCGGGACACTGGCCGGATATCTCACCGCCGACGCGTAGGAGAATTGTGGAAGCCCTGGCCAGATTCGGGTTCGAACTGGGTGTGCTCAAGCGGATCCGGCGTGCCGGGTGGTGGCAGGCGGGGGTCCGCGATCCCGAATCGGTCGCCGAGCACACCATGCGGGTGGCGCAGCTGGCCGGTCTGCTCGCGGCCGAGGGTGGCGCCGACCCGGCGAAGGCGGCGTATCTCGCGCTCTGGCACGACACGCAGGAGACGCGGACCGGCGACCTTCCGCACACGATCAAGGGTTTCGTCGAGAAGCCGGACCCGCGCGCGATCACCGCCGCGCAGACGTCGTCGCTTCCCGATGCGGCACGTGACTCGGTGCGCGACGCCGTCGACGAGTACGAGTCCGCCGAAAGCCCGGAGGCGCTCTACGCGCGCGACGCGGACAAGCTCGAGATGTTGCTTCAGGCCGTCGAGTACCGCGATGTCGGTGTACGGAACGTGGACGAGTGGATCGCTTCGGCGACGAAGAGCCTTCAGACCGACCTGGCGCGGCGTGTGGCCGAAGCGGCGCTGACGTTGTCGTCGCTCTCGTGGCGGGTGAGGTGAAAGGAATCGATACCCTGGGCCCGCGTGTATCGACCCCGGCACGCGTGCCTCGTGTGTCAGGCTTGACTCTGTGAAGGAACACCAGTGAACCGGCAGCCGTTGCGCCTCGCCATCATGGAAGCGACCCGCATCCTCACCGAGGCCGGTGTGGCGTCACCGCGTTCGGACGCGGAACTGATCGCCTCCCATGTCCTCGGCGTCGAACGCGGCCGCCTGCCGATGGTGCCGCTGGTGGACCCGCCCGTCATCGACGCGATCGGCCAGCTCGTGAACCAGCGGGCCAAGCGGATCCCGCTGCAGTACCTCACCGGCTGGGCCGCGCTCGGCGACATCACGGTCAACGTCGGCGCCGGGGTGTTCGTCCCGCGGCCGGAGACCGAACTGCTCCTGGAATGGGGCCTCAAATTGCTGCACGGGCGCGAGTACCCCGTCGTGGTCGACCTGTGCACGGGATCGGGCGCGCTCGCGCTGGCCGTGCAGCACGCGCGGCCGGACGCCGTCGTCTACGCGGTCGACATCGACGCGCAGGCGCTCGCGTGGGCCCGGCACAACGCGGACGTCCACGCCGACGCGGGGGACACGCCCATCCGCCTGTACTCCGGCGATGTCGCGGACAGCACGATGTTCGCCGAACTCGACGGGCTCGTCGACCTGGTCCTGTGCAACCCGCCCTACGTTCCCGAAGGCACGCCTGTGCCGACGGAGGTCGCCGAGCACGACCCGCCGCGCGCGGTGTTCGCGGAGGAGAGCGGGCTGGCGGTGATCCGGCACGCGATCGCCGCGGCCGCGCGCCTGCTGCGGCCCACCGGCGGTATGGCGATCGAGCACGACGACACGCACGGCTCCGCGGTCCCGGCGCTCGTGCGGGCGCGACGGGTGCTGACCGACGTCCAGGGACACCTCGACCTCGCCGGACGGCCACGTTTCGTCACCGCCCTGCGCGTCTCCTGACCCCTTCCTTCCGAAATGCGGGGATAGTTAGCGAGACTCACGACTTCCGGCGGTGCCCATGGCAAAGCCCACCTCCTAACGTCGATCACGGCCGCCTCCTCGGCGGTCCGACTGGGAGGTGTACCCCGATGCGATCGTCTCTCCGACGAACCCCGCTCAGAACACTCGCCGTCCTCGCCACCGTCGCGCTGCTGCCGGGTCTGGTCGCCCAGCCCGCGTCCGCCGCGGTGCCGGTGCACGGCTGGCCCGCCCCGATCGACGGGTCGACCTGGGAGAACCAGGACCACATGACGTGGGACGACTACCGCAAACCGCCCGGCACGAACTGGGCCGACCCCGCGCTGAAGCCGACGAAACGGACGTTCAAGGGCGCCGTGGTGCTCGCGGACTACCCCGATCAGGAGTTCGCGGTCACGCAACCGGCGCATTCGACGGTGTTCGGCAACCCCGGCCCCGCCGCCAGCAACATCCCGCGGGCTGACGTCGCGAAGTTCTACCAGGACTTCCTGAACAAACCGCAGGCGATCAACCGCGGCCACACCATCAACGAATACTGGATGGAGGACTCCGGCGGCCGGATGGGCGTCGACCTGACCGCGTTCGGGCCGTACCGCCTGCCCGGCAAGTCCTTCGAATACGGCATGGAGTTCCAGCCCGACGCCTGTCCGCCGGACGCGAACTGCAAACGCGACCTGCGCGCCGACGCGGGCGCGGCCTGGCGGGCGGACGTGGGTGACGTCGCCAAGCAGTTCGACTTCGTCTTCTATCTTTCCGCGGGCCAGGACGAGAGCGCGACCTGGCAGGAATTCGGCGTGATGAAATTCGGCGAACCGGGGAACGTGCCAGACGAATTCGGTCCCGGCGTCGCCGGAATGCCGAACGCCGCGTCCACCCGGTACGTTCCGTGGACGTCGTGGAAATCGGCGGCGAGTATCTGGCCGAACGCGGTCCCCGGTTCCTCGACCCAGGCCGAAAGCTCGGGCCAGGCGGTTTACGCGCACGAATTGAGCCATATCCTCGGCATCGGCGACAATTACAACAACCCGTTCGGCACTCCGCCGTCCAGGACCTACACCGGTCCGTGGGAGATGATGTCGCGCGGCAGCTTCAACGGGCCCGGCGGACCGCACACGCGCTGGCAGATCCCGGCGACGCAGGGCGGCTCGATGGGGTCGCACCACATGCTGCGCACCAAGATGAAGCTCGACATCATCGACCAGGAGGACGTTCTCAAACTCGACCGGAACTCCCTCGCCACGACCGGTCCGGTTTCGGCGAGGATCACGGCGCGTTCGGTCCTTCCCGGACGGGGCGCCTACAGCGGCATGAACATCGCGCTGACCGGCGGGGACCTTTCGCCGAAATGCGACCGGTCCAAGGATCCGTTCTGCGACGGCGGCGGATACCACAATTACACCGTCGAGGTCGTCGACCGGATGGGCAGCGATTCCTTCGCCCCCGATTCCGGTGTCATCATCGCGAAGACGAAGAACCAGGACAACGCGCCGTTCGAATGGATCGTCGACGCGAATCCGGCCGACATCGGCATGACCGACTACAAGAAGCCGGACGGCACTCCGGTGCCGATCACGATCGGCGACTACCGCCAGCTCAACGACGCGGCGTTCAAGGCGGGCACCGGTTCCGCGAGCAAGTACGAGTACACCGACGAGGCGAACAGGCTGAAGTTCCTCGTCTCGGACGTCGAGCGCGACCGCAAGGGCGTGCTGTCCTACGTCGTCACGGTGGCTTCGCTCGACGGAGTGGGCTCGCGGGCCAGGGGCGTTTCGCTGTGGCCGTCGGCCCCGGCGTTCGCCAAGCAGGGCCTGGCGAGCTGCTCGTTCCCGGTGCTCAACACCGGCGACGCGAAGGGCGCCGTGGCGCCCTTCGACACCGACACCTACCGCCTGAGCGCGTCCACCAACGCGAAGGGCTGGGAGGTGCGGCTGCCGAACGAGCTGTCCACCGTCCCGTTCGGCAAGCGGTCCTCGGCGACGGCGCACGCCAAACGCGCCGCGGGCGGTGACCACGTCGCGCATATCAAGCTGACCGCGACGTCGATCGCGGATCCGGCGAAGACGGCGACGGCGTTCTGTACCGCTTTCGCCTTCTGATCCAGCCCACCTCGTGAGTGGCAAGGACGGTTAGAACCGTCCTTGCCACTCACGAGGAAAGGGACAGGGCTACCCTCAGGGGCCATGAGCGCGGTTTACGACTGCAGCAAGCATGAATCCCGGGCCGACGGGCTCGCCGCGGCGGCGAGCGCCGTGCGCTCGAGCCGTCTCGTCGTCCTCCCGACCGACACGGTCTACGGCATCGGCGCGGACGCCTTCGACAGCGGCGCCGTCCAGTCCCTGCTCCGCGCGAAGAACCGCGGCCCGGACATGCCGGTCGGCGTCCTGGTCGGTTCCTGGTCCACTGTGGACGGACTCGTGCTCGGCACGCCGCCGCAGGCCCGCGCGCTCATGGAGGCGTTCTGGCCCGGCGACCTCTCCATCGTCCTGCCACACGCGCCGAGCCTGCAGTGGGATCTGGGCCAGTCACGCGGAACGGTGATGCTGCGGATGCCGCTGCACCCGGTCGCGCTGGAACTGCTGCGTGACGTCGGCCCGATGGCGGTCTCCAGCGCCAACGTCTCCGGGCAGCCGCCCGCCTCCACCGCGCAGGAGGCCGTCGACCAGCTCGGCGACAGCGTCGCGGTGTACCTCGACGGCGGATCCACCGGCGAACCCGTCCCGTCCACGATGGTCGACCTCACCGGCGACGACCCGGTCATCCTGCGGGAGGGCGCGGTCAGCCGGGCCGCCGTCGCGGAGGTGCTGGGCGTGCCCGCGGAGTCGCTCGCCTAGCCGTCACGCGTGATCGGACGGACGACACGCGTGATCAGGCGGACGACACACGTGATTGGACGGACGACACACGAAGCGGGTCCTGGTGACAGCAGGACCGTTGGCCGCCGTATCCCCCTGACGCGGTAGCGTGTTCGAGTGACTTGGACCTCGGTGGCGTAACGCATCATGCCTCCTACGCAAGGCCTCCCGATCCGGGAATACCTCCTCGTCGCCCTCACCGCGGCGGCCGTGACCTTCCTGCTCACCGGCGTCGTGCGCCGGGTCGCGATCCGGATCGGCGCGATCGCCAACCCGCGGGCCCGCGACGTCCACGTCACCCCGATCCCGCGGATGGGCGGGATCGGCATCTTCCTCGGTGTCGCCGCCGCGATGGGGCTCGCGCACCAGCTGCCCGCGCTGAGCCGCGGTTTCGACTTCTCCTTCGACTCGCTGGGCGTCCTGCTCGCCGCGGGCGTGATCTCCCTGATCGGCGCCCTCGACGACCG
Source organism: Amycolatopsis roodepoortensis (assembly GCF_014873915.1). Classification (GTDB taxonomy): domain Bacteria; phylum Actinomycetota; class Actinomycetes; order Mycobacteriales; family Pseudonocardiaceae; genus Amycolatopsis; species Amycolatopsis roodepoortensis. Next base: position 704,292 of record NZ_JADBEJ010000004.1, on the reverse strand, counting down.
GTTCGAGCTGGACGCCTGGACGAAACTGGCCGGCCAGGTCATGTGCGCCGGGATCCTGGTGATCTTCGGTGTGCAGTGGGTGTCGTTCTGGGTGCCGTGGGGCGGCGGTGGCGAGTCCTTCGGCCAGGTGCTGGTGCTGGACAAGAACCAGGGCGCGCTGCTGACCGTCGTGCTGGTGGTCGTCATGGTCAACGCGATGAACTTCGTCGACGGCCTCGACGGGCTCGCCGGCGGTCTCGGTTTCATCGCCGCCGCGGCGACGTGCTCCTTCTCCCTCGGCCTGCTCGATTCCTCCGGTGGCGACGTCGGCGCGTACCCGCCCGCCCTCATCGCCGCCACGCTCGCCGGGGCCTGTCTCGGCTTCCTGCCGTACAACTTCCAGCCCGCGAAGATCTTCATGGGCGACTCGGGTTCGATGATGATCGGCCTCATGCTGGCGGGCGCGACGACGTCCGCGTCGGGCCGCGTGCCGTACCCGCAGTTCAGCGGCAAGGACGCGCTCGCGCTGCTTTCGCCGCTCGTCGTGGTCGCCGCGGTGCTGTTCGTGCCGTTGCTCGACCTGATCATGGCGGTCGTCCGCCGCACCCGCCGCGGTGAGAGCCCGTTCGCCGCGGACAAGATGCACCTGCACCACCGCCTGCTGGAGATCGGCCATTCCCAGCGTCGCGCGGTACTGCTCATCTACTTGTGGGCGGGCCTGCTCGCGTTCGGCGCCGTTTCGGTCACGCTGTTCGACAGCGCCGCGGTCTTCTGGATCGTCGGATTCGGTTTCCTGCTGGCGACCCTGGTGTCGATCGTGCCGCGGCTGCGGTCGCGGAACCGGACCGCCTGAACCGCCCGCGACGGCACGGGCCTACACTGGCGGGCTGAGACGACCAGGGAGTTTTCTGTGAGCGAGACCGAGAAGACCGTCGAGGTGGAGGAGAACCCTCACGCCAAGGTGGTCCTGCAGGCGGCCAACGCGATGACGAAGGCTTCCTTGATCGCGACACCGCCGGTCGTGCTGGCCTGCATCGTGCTCTTCACCATCCTCAATGGACTCCCGGGCCTGTACGGCTCGGTGATCGGCGGCGTCCTCGCCATCCTCTCGTCCCTCGCGACCCTGGGCATGATGCGCTTCAGCGCGGGCATGGACCCGATGTTCGTGATGGTGATCGCTCTCGGTGGTTACGTCCTCAAGATCCTCGTGCTTTTCGGGGCGCTGACCCTGCTGCGCGGATGGTCCGACCTGCACCCGATGTCGCTGGGGATCACGATGATCGCGGCCATTCTCGTGTCCGCCGCGGCCGAGTTCGCCGCCTTCCGCAAGACCAAGATCCCGACGATCATCCCCGCTTCCCGCTGACCCCGGGACCGAGGTCCTGACCTGGGGCGGGACCTAGGTCCTCGGCCGATCGGGGGCAATGTAGTACGCCTGTACGGCCTGTCGGAACCTGCTGATATGGTCCGCGTATGGGCGGCGGCCTCGGCTGCCGGCTCCTGATGACGAACCCCGAACAGCAGTGTGGCGGCGGCGTTGAATCGTCCCTCATTACCCGCTGGTAGGCGTCTGTCTCCCGGGAGCACTGCATCGAGAATCCTCGTGTGCGGAACGTGAAACCGTGTTCAGCACATCGTGGGGTGGCCGCCTCCGACGGCCCGATACGTGTCGGGTACGTTAAGTCCAGATCGTGACGATTCCCCCGGCGGAGTGAACGCCGGCCGGGAGAACCGGAAGGAGCCCAGTGGGCGCGCTGGTACTAGCCGAGGGTGCGGAGTTCACGCCGCCTGGCGTCAAAGACTTCAACCTACCGCCGTTGTTCGGCTCCGGCTATTGGTTGAGCTTCACCAAGCCGATGTTGCTGGTGGTCATCTCCCTGATCATCATCGTCACCTACTTCATGGTGACGTCGCGCCGGTTGAAGGTCGTCCCGAGTAAGGGACAGTTCATGGCCGAGTCGATTTACAACTTCGGCCGCAACAACATCGCGCGTGAGCAGATCGGCTCGGCCGACTTCAAGCCGTTCATCCCGCTGGTACTGGGACTGTTCAGCTTCGTGCTGGTGAACAACCTCTTCGGGATCATCCCGTTCTTCCAGTTCCCGACCATGGCGCGAATCGGCTTCCCGGTCGCCCTGGCGTTCCTCGTCGTTTACCCGGTGTACCACTACGTCGGGTTCAAACGCCACGGCTTCAAGGGTTACCTGAAGAAGGAACTGGCGCCGGCGGGTATTCCCGGATTCGTTCTGCCGCTGTACTCCACCATCGAGTTCGCGCAGAAGTTCTTCATCGCGCCGGCCACGCTGGCCATCCGAGTCTTCGCGGCGATGTTCGCCGGGCACCTCATCATCATGGTCTTCACGCTCGGCGGGAGTTTCCTGCTGACCGAGGGCGAAGGCATCGTGAAGGTCGCGTCGCCGGTGGCGTTCCTCTTCGCCATCGCGATGACGTTCCTGGAGGCCTTCATCCAGATCCTGCAGGCGTACATCTTCGCGCTGCTGTCCGCAGGGTACATCGGCGCCGCGCTGGCGTCGGAGCACTGAGAAACACCAAAAGCCCCCGATCCGCGTGAGTCGCGCGGACCGAGTTTGAAGGGAAACGCACGTGAGCAACATCGTTCTTGCGCAGGCTGCCGAGGCCGCTTCCAACATCAACCCGGGTCTCGCCGCCATCGGCTACGGCCTCGGCGCGATCGGCCCCGGTATCGGTGTGGGTCTGATCTTCGCCGCGGTCATCAACGGCACCGCCCGTCAGCCGGAGGCCCAGGGCAAGCTGCAGGGCATCGCCTTCTCGACCTTCGTGCTGACCGAGGTGCTCGCGCTGATCGGTATCGTCATCTACTTCCTCGCCTCCGGCGCCTGAGTTCTTTCAACTCATCTCGCTTTAAGGAGACGTTGTGCTGAAGACCGAATTGGTGTTGGCGGCCGAAACGCCCAACCCGATCATGCCGCACATTCCCGAGCTCATCCTCGGGTTCGTCGCCTTCCTTCTGCTGCTGTTCGTTCTGAAGAAGTACGTCGTTCCGCGTTTCGAGGCGACCTACGAGGAGCGGACCAAGCTGATCGAGGGTGGCATCGAGCGGGCCGAAAAGGCACAGGCCGAAGCCGAAGAAAACCTTGCGCAGTACAAGGCGCAGCTGGCGGAAGCCCGTTCCGAGGCCGCGAAGATCCGCGACGACGCCCGGCTCGAAGCCGAGCAGATCAAGGCGGAGCTTCGGGCCGAGGCGGAGTCCGAGTCCCAGCGCATCGTCGCCCAGGGCCAGGCGCAGCTGCAGGCCCAGAAGGCGCAGATCATCGCCGAACTGCGCGCCGAACTCGGCCGTAACTCCGTCGAGCTGGCCAGCCGCATCGTCGGCGAGTCGCTCGCGGACGACGCGCGCCGCCACGGCACCGTGGACCGGTTCCTGGCCGAATTGGAGACCGCCGGTACCAACGGTGCCGGTCTCGGAGCGGGGAAGTAGACCAGAATGACGCTGCATGCTGCGAGCCGTGAAGCGCTCGACCTCGCCGAGAACCGTCTCGGCGAGGTTCTGGCCGAAGCGGGTACCGACCCGGCGACGGTCGGCGACGAGCTGCTTTCGGTCGTCGCCCTGCTGGACCGGGAGATCGGCCTGCGCCGGGCCGTCGCCGACGGTTCGGCCTCGTCCGAAGCCCGGATCGGCCTCGCCCGCGGGATCCTCGCGGGCAAGGTTTCCGAACCGGCCCTGCAGGTGCTCGACTCCGTGGCCGGCAGCCGCTGGTCGAGCCCGCGCGAACTGACCGACGGGCTCGAGGCCCTCGGCCGCTCGGCGCTGCTCACCAGTGCGGAGAAGTCCGGGAACATCGACACTGTCGAAGACCAGCTGTTCCGGGTCAGTCGTATCGTCGCGGGTGAGCCGGAGCTCGAACGGGCACTGTCCGACCTGACCGCGCCCGCGGAGGCGAAGCGGACCCTGGTCCGCACCCTGTTCGCCGACAAGGTGGACGTGGTCACCAAGACCCTCGTCGAGCAGGTCGTCCTGCGCGCCAAGGGCCGTGGGGTCGGCAACGCGCTCGAAGAGCTGGTCCAGCTGGCCGCGGAACGCCGCGAGCGCTCGGTCGCCCGGGTGACCAGCGCGAGCACGCTTTCCGACGAACAGCAGGCTCGGCTGAGCGAGAAGCTCAACGCCCTTTACGGGCGGCAGCTCGCGCTGCACGTCGAGGTCGACCCGTCACTCGGCGGCGGACTCGTGGTCCGCGTCGGCGACGAGGTCATCGACGGCAGCACCGCGGGGCGGATCGACGCCCTGCGTCGCCGGTTGGCCGGCTGACCCACAACAACGACTTTGCACACTGGCACGAACGAAGCGAGAGCGGGAACGAAATGGCGGAGCTGACGATCTCCTCGGATGAGATCCGTAGCGCGATCGAGAACTACGTCTCGAGTTACGCCCCGGACGTGAGCCGGGAAGAGGTTGGCGTCGTCGTCGACGCCGGTGACGGTATCGCCCACATCGAGGGCCTTCCCTCGGCGATGGCCAACGAGCTGCTCGAGTTCCCCGGCGGGGTCCTCGGCGTGGCGCTGAACCTGGACGCGCGCTCCATCGGTGCCGCGATCCTCGGTGACTTCGAGACCGTCGTCGAAGGCCAGGAAGTCAAGCGGACCGGTCAGGTCCTCTCGGTTCCGGTCGGCGAGGGCTACCTCGGCCGGGTCGTGAACCCGCTGGGCGCCCCGATCGACGGCCTCGGCGAGATCGAGACCACCGACCGCCGCCCGCTGGAGGTCAAGGCCGCTTCGGTGGTCGAGCGCCAGCCGGTGTCGGAGCCGCTGCAGACCGGTATCACCGCCATCGACGCGATGACCCCGATCGGCCGTGGCCAGCGTCAGCTGATCATCGGTGACCGCAAGACCGGTAAGACGGCCGTCGCGGTGGACACGATCATCAACCAGAAGGCCAACTGGGAGACCGGCGACCCGAAGAAGCAGGTTCGCTGCATCTACGTCGCGGTCGGCCAGAAGGGCTCCACGATCGCCGCGGTCAAGAAGTCCCTCGAGGACGCCGGCGCGATGGAGTACACCACCATCGTCGCGGCCCCCGCGTCGGACTCCGCCGGCTTCAAGTGGATCGCGCCGTACACCGGTTCGGCCATCGGCCAGCACTGGATGTACGAGGGCAAGCACGTCCTCATCGTGTTCGACGACCTGACCAAGCAGGCCGACGCCTACCGCGCGATCTCGCTGCTGCTGCGTCGCCCGCCGGGCCGTGAAGCCTTCCCCGGCGACGTCTTCTACTTGCACTCCCGTCTCCTCGAGCGTTGCGCGAAGCTCTCGGACGAGCTGGGCGCGGGCTCGCTGACCGGTCTCCCGATCATCGAGACCAAGGCGAACGACGTGTCGGCGTACATCCCGACCAACGTCATCTCGATCACCGACGGTCAGTGCTTCTTCCAGTCGGACCTGTTCAACGCCGGTCAGCGCCCGGCCATCGACGTGGGTATCTCGGTCTCCCGCGTGGGTGGTGCCGCGCAGGTCAAGGCGATGAAGGACGTTTCGGGTTCGCTCCGTATCGACCTGTCGCAGTACCGCGAGCTGGAGGCCTTCGCGGCCTTCGCCTCGGACCTCGACGACGCGTCGAAGGCGCAGCTCGAGCGTGGTGCCCGCCTGTACGAGGTGCTCAAGCAGCCGCAGTACTCGCCGATCCCGGTCGAGGAGCAGGTCGTCACGGTGTACCTCGGCACGAACGGTCACTTCGACACCGTTCCGACCGAGGACGTGCGCCGCTTCCGCGACGAGTTCGTCGACTCCGCGCGCCGCAAGCACGGAGAGCTCCTCAAGGACATCCGCGAGTCGGGCAAGTTCTCCAAGGAGACCGCTTCCGGGCTGGTCGACGCGGTGAACGAGTTCAAGAAGGAGTTCACCACCTCCGAGGGCAAGAGCCTGGTCGAGGTCTCCGACGCGATGGACGCCGAGAAGGTCGGGCAGGAGACCGTCAAGGTCAACAAGCCCGCCCCGAAGAAGTGAGCTGATAGCTCATGGCCGCACAACTCCGAGAACTCCGGTCGCGTATCAAGGCGACCAAGTCCATCGGCAAGATCACCAAGGCGATGGAGCTCATCGCCACCGCACGCATCACCAAGGCGCGGGCGAAGGTCGCGGCTTCCCGGCCGTACTCGGACGAGATCACGAACGTGCTCTCGGCCCTGGCCGGAGCCTCGGCGAACCTCGACCACCCGTTGCTGGTCGAGCGTCCGAACCCGAAGCGCGCGGCGGTCCTCGTGATCACCAGCGACAAGGGTCAGTGCGGTGGGTACAACTCCAACGTGCTGAAGGCGACCGAGGAGCTCCTCACGCTGCTGCGTGAGCAGGGCAAGGAGCCGGTGCTGTACGTGACCGGCAACAAGGGCCTGAGCTTCTACCGGTTCCGCGGGCGCGAGGTGGCCGAAAGCTGGACGGGCTTCTCCGACCAGCCCGGTTACGTCAACGCCGCGGAGGCCGGTGAGCTCATCGTCGAGTCGTTCCTGAACGGCGCCGACGACGAGTCGGGCAACGCCGACGGCATCCTGGGTGTCGACGAGATCCACGTCGTCTACACCGAGTTCGTCTCGATGCTCACCCAGCGTCCGGTCGCCAAGCGCGTCGCGCCGCTCGAGGTCGAGTACACCGAGGGCGAAGAGGAGAAGCCCGAAAGCCTGCTCCCGAGCTACGAGTTCGAGCCCAGCGCCGACAAGCTGCTCGCCGCGTTGCTGCCGAAGTACATCAACACGCGGCTCTTCGCGGCGATGCTCGAGTCGGCGGCGTCCGAACTCGCGGCCCGCCGCACCGCGATGAAGGCGGCGTCGGACAACGCGAACGAACTGGTGAACACGCTGACGCGGGAGGCGAACCAGGCCCGCCAGGCGCAGATCACCCAGGAGATCTCCGAAATCGTCGGTGGGGCGAACGCTCTCACCGCAGCAGGAAGTGATGACTGATGACCAGTACTGAAGCCCGTGCCAAGGGGCGCATCGTCTCGGTGACCGGCCCGGTCGTCGACGTCGAATTCCCGCGCGGTTCCGTTCCCGACCAGTTCAACGCGCTCAAGGTCGAAATCGAGTTCGAGCAGCTCCGCAAGACGGTGACGCTCGAGGTCGCCAGCCACCTCGGTGACAACCTCGTCCGCACCATTTCGCTCCAGCCGCAGGACGGCCTCGTCCGTGGCGCCGAGGTCACCGACACCGGCGGCCCCATCACGGTGCCGGTCGGCGACAAGGTCAAGGGCCACGTCTACAACGCGCTCGGCGAGTGCCTCGACGAGCCCGGCTACGGCGAGGACCTCGAGCGCTGGGGCATCCACCGCAACCCGCCCTCCTTCGACCAGCTCGAAGGCAAGACGGAGATGCTGGAGACCGGCCTCAAGGTCGTCGACCTGCTGACCCCGTACGTGCAGGGTGGCAAGATCGGCCTGTTCGGCGGTGCCGGCGTCGGCAAGACGGTGCTCATCAAGGAGATGATCACCCGTGTCGCCCGGAACTTCGGTGGTACCTCGGTGTTCGCCGGTGTCGGCGAGCGCACCCGTGAGGGCAACGACCTCTTCCTGGAGATGTCCGAGGACGGCGTCATCAACGACACCGCCCTCGTCTTCGGCCAGATGGACGAGCCGCCGGGCACCCGTATGCGGGTCGCGCTGTCCGCGCTGACCATGGCGGAGTACTTCCGCGATGTGCAGAACCAGGACGTGCTGCTCTTCATCGACAACATCTTCCGGTTCACCCAGGCCGGTTCCGAGGTGTCGACCCTGCTGGGCCGCATGCCTTCGGCCGTGGGTTACCAGCCGACGCTGGCGGACGAGATGGGTCAGCTCCAGGAGCGGATCACCTCGACCCGTGGTCGTTCGATCACCTCGATGCAGGCGATCTACGTCCCCGCGGACGACTACACCGACCCGGCCCCGGCGACGACGTTCGCCCACCTGGACGCCACCACGGAGCTTTCCCGTGGCGTGTTCCAGAAGGGCATCTTCCCGGCGGTGGACCCGCTGGCGTCGACGTCGACCATTCTCGACCCGGCCATCGTCGGTGAGGACCACTACCGCGTGGCCTCCGAGGTCATCCGGATCCTGCAGAAGTACAAGGAGCTGCAGGACATCATCGCGATCCTCGGTATGGACGAGCTGTCGGAAGAGGACAAGCTGACCGTTCAGCGCGCGCGCCGCATCGAGCGGTTCCTGTCGCAGAACATGCTGGTCGCCGAGGCCTTCACCGGTCAGCCGGGCTCGACCGTGCCGCTGTCGGAGACCATCGAGTCCTTCGACCGCATCACCAAGGGCGACTTCGACCACTACCCGGAGCAGGCGTTCCTGGGTATCGGTGGCCTCGAAGACCTCGAGAAGAAGTACAAGGAAATCACCAAGAAGTGATGTTCCGATGAGCGGCGGGATCAGTGTCTACTGTGGACGCTGGTCCCGTCGTTCGCATACAAGGAACCTTGACTATTACACTCGGTGGCAGCACCTGAGGTGAAGGGAAGCTACGTGGCTGAGATTTCTGTCGAGCTGGTAGCCGTCGAGCGCCGTCTCTGGTCGGGTACCGCCACGTTCGTGGTGGCGCAGACCACCGAGGGCGAGATCGGCATCATGGCCGGTCACGAGCCGGTTCTCGGCCAGCTCGTCGAGGGTGGCGTCGTGAAGGTGACGACCACGGACGGCGAGACCGTGACCGCCGCGGTGCACGGCGGGTTCCTGTCGGTCACCGCGACCGGCGTGAGCATCCTCGCCGAGAGCGCGGAGCTTTCGGACGAGATCGACGTCGACGCGGCCAAGAAGGCGCTGAGCGGCGAAGACGAGCAAGAGCGGGCTAGGGCGACCGCCCAGCTCCGCGCGGCCGGTCAGTCAGTCTGACCGGGCGAAGGACAGGGGCCGGGCCGTGGAAATCGCCGTGGGTGTTCTCGGGGCCCTGACCGTCCTGGCCGTCGTCGTGGCCTGGTATTCGTTGCGGTGGGTCCGGATGCGCCGCGGTGGTGGCGTGAGTGTCGCCCTGCGGTGGCGTCCGGACGAGGCGCGGTCCAGCTGGCATCTGGGGCTGGGCCGCTACGAGGGCGAGCAGTTCGTCTGGTTCCGCGTGTGGAGCCTGCGGACGGGCCCGGATCGCGTCTTCGAGCGCGAAAGCATGGAAATCGCGGACCGGCGCGATCCCTCCGGCACGGAGGCGTACGCCGTCCCCGAAGGTTCGATCGTCCTGCGGTGTGAGTCCGCCACGCAGGAGGCGATCGAGATCGCGATGGGCCCCGGCGCCCTCACCGGCTTCCTCTCCTGGCTCGAATCGGCCCCGCCGGGCCGACGCCTCCCGCGCGCTTCCTGAGTTACGCCTTCAATCACGCGAGTTGCGCCTCTGATCACGCGAGTTCCGCGTTCGAGCACGCCGTATGCTCACGCCGTGACCATCGTCGACATCCCCGGTTCGAAGTCGATCACCGCCCGAGGCCTGTTCCTCGCGGCCGCCGCCCACGGGACGACCGTACTGGGCAGGCCGCTGCGTTCGGACGACTCCGAGGGCTTCGCCGAAGGCCTCGTCAAGCTCGGCTATCAGGTTTCCCGCTCCGAGCCGGAATGGACGATCGAGGGCAGGCCCGAGGGCCCGGCCGTCGACAGCGCCGACGTCTTCTGCCGCGACGGCGCCACCACCGCCCGCTTCCTGCCCGCGCTGGCCGCCGCCGGGCACGGCACCTTCCGCTTCGACGCCTCCGAGCAGATGCGCGCCCGGCCGCTCGGGCCGCTGACCGACGCGTTGCAGGAGCTGGGTGTCGACCTGACCTTCGAAGGCTCGCCGGGCCACCATCCGCTGGTGGTGCGGGCCGACGGGATCAAGGGCGGGGAGCTGACGCTGGACGCGGGGCTGTCCTCGCAGTTCCTGACCGCGTTGCTGCTGGTCGGGCCGCTGACGGCCGAGGGACTGCGGATCACCGTGACCGATCTCGTTTCGGTGCCCTACGTCGAGATCACCATCGCGATGATGCGGCGCTTCGGCGTCGAGGTCGTACGGGAGGGTGACACGTTCGTCGTGCCGCCGACGCCGTACCGGGCCTGCCGCTACGAGATCGAGCCCGACGCCTCCACGTCCAGCTACTTCTTCGCGGCCGCCGCGCTGACCGGCAACTCGGTGACCGTGCCGGGGCTCGGCGAGGGCGCTCTGCAAGGGGATCTGGCCTTCGTCGAGGTCCTGGGGCAGATGGGCGCGGACGTCCAGGTGGGCCCGGACGCCGTGACCGTGACCGGGACGGGCGGGCTGCGCGGCGTCACGGTGAACATGCGCGACATCTCCGACACCGTGCCGACGCTCGCGGCCATCGCGCCGTTCGCGGACGGGCCGGTGCGGATCGAGGACGTCTACAACACGCGGATCAAGGAGTGCGACCGGCTCGCGGCGTGCGAGGAGAACCTGCGCGCGATGGGCGTCTCGGTCGAGACCGGGCGGGATTGGATCGAGATCCAGCCGGGCGTGCCGGCGGGGGCCTTGGTGAAGTGCCGTCGGGATCACCGGATCGCGATGGCGTTCAGTGTCACGGGACTGCGGACACCGGGGATCACGCTGGACGACCCGGGTTGCGTGAAGAAGACGTTCCCCGGCTTCCACGACGCGCTCGCTTCGCTCCGGGCTTCCTGGCGCGTTTAGTCCTCTGAATGCGCCGGCGGAAACATGGGATCATCACGAAGCGGCATTTCTACCGGCCTTCCGACGTGATGCACGTCTATTCTCGGTCTATGACTCAGAGCGAGGACACGAACCGCTGGAGCCACCTTCCCGAACCCGTGTCCCTGGAGGACACGATCACGATGAAGGCGATCGACCCGGGCAAGGACGGCACGCCCGAAGTCGACCTCGAGCGCTATTGGGCGGCACAGGAGCAGGGCCGATTGTGAGCTGAGGGCGCTTTCGCCGCATCCGATGCGGGGAAAGCGCCCTTCAGTCCGCCCCGCCGGGCTGCCACAGGATGTCGCCGTCCGGATTCGCCAGCCGCGACAGGATGAACAGCAGATCCGAGAGCCGGTTCAGGTACTTGATCGCCAGCTGGTTCGTCGTGGCCTGCTCGGCCTCGAAAAGCGCCCAGCCGGACCGCTCCGCCCGCCGCGCGACCGTGCGGGCCTGGTGCAGGAAAGCCGCACCCGGGGTGTCACCCGGGAGGATGAACGACGTCAGCTTCGGCACGCGCTCGTTGAACTCGTCGCACCAGCCTTCCAGCCGTTCGATGTACCGCTCGGTGATCCGTAGCGGTTCGTACGGCGGGTTCTCCACGATCGGCGCGCACAGATCCGCGCCGACGTCGAAGAGATCGTTCTGCACCGCACGCAGCACCCGCGTGATCTCCTCGGGCAGACCGCCCATCGCGAGCGCGAGCCCGATGACGGAATTGGCTTCGTCGACGTCGGCGTACGCGCCCAGCCGCGGCGAGGTCTTCGGCACGCGGGAGCCGTCGCCGAGCGCCGTGGTGCCGTTGTCGCCGACCTTCGTGTACACGCGGTTGATGCGAACGACCATGAAGCCGACTCTACCGGCCCGGCGTAAGGCAAATCCGGGCGAGAGGGCATGATTGGCGCCCATGAGCGAGCACTTCGACGTGCACGGCGGAGCACGGCTGGTCGGCGAGGTCGACGTGGTCGGGGCCAAGAACAGCGTCCTGAAACTGATGGCCGCGGCCCTGCTGGCCGAGGGTACGACGACCATCACGAACTGCCCCCAGATCCTCGACGTCCCCCTGATGGGCGACGTCCTGCGCAGTGTCGGCTGCGACGTCGTCATCGACGGCGACACCGCCAAGATCACCACTCCGGCCGAGCTGTCGCACCGGGCCGATTCGGCCGCGATGGGCAAGCTGCGCGCGTCGGTGTGCGTGCTGGGACCGCTGGTCGGACGGCTCAAGCAGGCCGTCGTGGCCCTGCCGGGCGGGGACGCGATCGGGTCCCGTCCGCTGGACATGCACCAGAACGGCCTGCGCAAGCTGGGCGCCACCAGCACCATCGAGCACGGCTGCGTCGTGGCGAAGGCCGACGGGCTGCGCGGCGCGCAGATCTGGCTGGACTTCCCCAGCGTCGGCGCCACCGAGAACATCCTGATGGCCGCCGTGCTCGCCGAGGGCACCACGGTCATCGACAACGCCGCGCGCGAGCCCGAGATCGTCGACATCTGCACGATGCTGACCGAGATGGGCGCGAAGGTCGAAGGCGCGGGCACCTCGACCCTCACCGTCGAGGGCGTCGAGAAGCTCCACCCGACCGAGCACCGCGTGATCGGAGACCGGATCGTCGGCGCGACCTGGGCGTTCGCCGCCGCGATGACCCGGGGCGACCTGACCGTCCGCGGCGTCAACCCGCATTACCTCGACCTGGTCCTCGACAAGCTCCGCCTGGCGGGCGCCGAGGTCGAGACGTTCGACGGCGAGGGTTTCCGCATCGTCCAGAACGAGCGCCCGAAGGCCGTCGACTGGGTGACGCTGCCGTACCCCGGTTTCGCCACCGACCTGCAACCGTTCGCGGTCGCGCTGTCGGCGGTCTCCGAAGGCACGTCGATGATCACGGAGAACATCTACGAGGCCCGGTTCCGCTTCATCGAGGAGATGATGCGGCTTTCCGGCGACGCGCGCACCGACGGCCACCACGCCGTCGTGCGGGGCGTGGAGAAGCTTTCGAGCGCTCCGGTGTGGGCCGCGGACATCCGCGCCGGTGCCGGGCTGGTCCTGGCCGGGCTCTGCGCGGACGGCGTCACCGAGGTCTGGGACGTCTTCCACATCGACCGCGGCTACCCGCACTTCGTCGAGAACCTGAACCGGCTCGGTGCCCGCATCGAGCGTGTCGCGGGCGAACCCGACCGGGCTTGATCGAACGCGCGTGAAGGCCCCCTTCCCTCGGCTCAGCCGAGGGAAGGGGGCCTTCACGCGCGATCAGGGCAGGGCGACGAACGGCGCGAGGAAGTCACGCGACGTCGGCGAGTCCAGCCGGTAGGTGACGTTGGTGGCGTAGCAGGGCCCGTCGCCGGTGATGGTCGTCGACACCAGGACGCGCTTGCCGCTGATGGTGGCGAAGTTCGGCCCGCCGGAGTCGCCGTAGCAGGCGCCGCCGTTGCCCTGAGGCGCCGTCATCCCGAGACGCACCCACGTGTTGTTCAGCGCGTTGAAGGTGACCGGCGCCTTCATCCGGACTCCACCGCCCGGATGGGTGTGCCCGCCTGGCCCGTTCACGGCTTCCTGCGTGCCGTAACCGGCGACAACGAACGGCGTCGAGTTCAGCCCCTGCGGCCCGAGCGCGTCGAGCTGGCCGGCGCTCGGCAACGTGGCCGGGGTGAAGCTCCAGCGCGCGGCGATCTGCTTCGCGGGCACCTGGACGACGGCGATGTCGTGCGAGTCGGCCGAGTTGCCGGGGTAGCCGGGCTCGTTGTGCGCGACCCCTTCCACGGCGACAGCCTTGGCGACCGCCACCGGGTCGCCGGGGTACTTCTTCGCCGCGGCGTCGAGACCCGCTTGCACGTCCTGGTCGAGCGAGACGAAGAACCGCACGTTCGCGGGCCAATCGCTGGTGCAGTGCGCGGCGGTGAGGAAGGTGTCGGTATCCACCATCGTGCCGGAGCACACCCAGTCGACCCGGTCGGGTGTGGCGGGGTCGCCGTCGTTGTCCCAGGTCGCGACCAGGGCGCCGACCTCGGTGCGCTCCGGTGCCGGGGTGGCGTTGTAGGAGTTGATCGCCGGCGCGGCGGTGGCGCCGCCCAGCAGCAGGGCGGCGGCCAGCGCCGCGACGGCGGCGGCGGGGGTGAACCTCACGAACGGCCTCCTCGTCTTGTGCTTCTGGGGACGGAATTCAACGTGGTGGGCGCCCGAAAGTCATCCGCCGAAAGTAGTCACGCGTCCCTGCGCCGCCGGGTCCCGGCGTACAGCATGGCGCCCGCGGCCAGCGAACCCAGGCCGGTCAGCAGCACGGGTTCGAGCTCGAAACCGGTCTTGGCCAGCGAAGCCGGGCTCGCGGCGGCGTTGTCCGCGCTGTCGGCGCGAGGCGCGACGGCCGCGGCCTGGACCGCCGCCGGCACGACCACGGGACGGACGACCTCGCCGTGCGATCCCCCGGGCGGGGGAGTCTCGGCCGGCGGGTTCGCGGCCGGTGGGGTCGTGGCGGGCGGTGTCCGGTCCGGCACGCAGGCGGTGTGCGCGGGGTTGCCGCGTCCGACGCCGTGGTTGCGGTCGCATTCGTAACCCGCGTTGGCGTCCGAGCCTCCGGGCAGCTGTCCGGGCGGGTTCTTGTTGTCGGCCTTGCCGACGCAACCGGCGCAGGGTTTACCGGCGGCCTCACCGCCGCCGTTGCCGTTTGCCGACGGCGAACCGTCGCGGGTGGAGTCGTAGGGCCCGTGCTTGTTGGCACCGTGCCCGGAGAAGTCCGCTTTGGACGGCGGCTGCGGTTTGGTGGTGTCCTTGGCGTGGCCGGGAGGAGCGCCGCCGTTGCCGCGCTCGCCGGCGTCGGCCGGGCCCGCGCCGAGGAGAAGGAGGGAGAAGGCGGCTCCGGCGATAACGCCGTAGGTCTTCTTGTTCATCGAAGCCTCCCTAGGTCGCGCCATTGCGACATCTGGAGTATCGCGTGAACGACCGAAGGGGTTACTCGAATACGAGAGCGGCGCCGAAGCCGACCAGTGCGGTCCCGGTGACGCCGTCGAGCGCACGGCGCACTTTGCGGCGTTCCAGCCAGGCCCGCACGCGATGCACGAAGAACAGCAGCAGAAGCTGGGCGACGGTGCCCGCCGCCGCGATCGTGTAGGCCAGCAGCAGCGCGTCGCCGGTGCCGGTGACGCCCGGGGTCAGGAACTGCGGCAGCACCGACAGGTACAGCACGAGGACCTTCGGATTGGTGAAGTTGGAGAGGAAACCCTCCCGCCAGCGGCGGAATCCGCTCCGCGTGGCGGCGGTTTCGGCGAGACGGCCGTAGTCGCCGCGGAAGGCGCCGATCAGGGCCCGCACGCCGAGATAGCAGAGGTAGGCCGCGCCCGCCCATTTCACGGCCTCGAACACCGGCCGCGAATTCATGATGACCGCGCCGAGGCCGAGCGCCGCCGCGGTCGCCTGCGCGAGGTTCGCGACGCCGATGCCGAAACAGGCCCAACCGCCGCCGCGGACACCGCCGGACAGCGCGTTCTTCAGCACCACCATGTTGTCCGGCCCCGGGACGAGCGCCAGTGCCAGCATCATCAGCGCGAAACCGCCGTACACACCCCAGGTCATGATTCGAGCACCAATGCCGCGCCGAAACCGACCAGCGCCGTACCGGTGACGCCGTCGAGCGCACGCCGGACCTTGCGTCGTTCCAGCCAGGCCCGCACGCGGTGCACGAAGAACAGCAGCGTCAGCAGCCAGACCGCGCCCAGCACCGCGACGGTGTACGCGAGCAGCAGCGCGTGCCATGCCGACGTCGTCGCCGGGTCGAGGAATTGCGGCAGCACCGACAGGTACAGCACGAGCACCTTCGGGTTGGTGATGTTGGAGAGGAAGCCCTCACGGAAGCGGCGGAACCCGCTCGACCGTTGCTGCTTCGCCGTGGTGACACCGGAGTAGTCGCCTCGCCACGCACCGCGCAGCGCCTGGAAACCGAGGAAGACCAGGTACGCGGCGCCGACCCATTTGAGCGTCACGAACACCGGCTGCGACTGCGCGATGACGACGCCGAGGCCGAGCGCTGCGGCGGTGCCCTGGACGGCGTTGGCCACGAAGATCCCGGCCGTGGTGAGGAAGCCGCCGCGGGTGCCGCCGGACAGCGAGTTCTTGAGCATCACCATCGTGTCCGGCCCCGGCGCGAGGACGATCAGGACGACGATGACCAGATAGCTGCTGTACGAACTCCACGTCACGGTCACCCACGCTAGACGCCGGGCAGGGGTGAGTCTCGCGGATTTCGGTCACAGTCGCGGCCCACCCGCGCAATGCCCGCGCCTGAGGTACATGAAGGCCCCCTTCCTTGCGCTAGACGCAAGGAAGGGGGCCTTCATGTACTTCGGGAAGGTGTGAAGGTCGAGTTTCTTCGGCTGAGCCGGGGAAAGGGGTCCTTCACGCGCGGCCGCTGTGCCTGTTGTGGTCGCTGGTGAACCTGTGACGAGAGCGGTGGGCAAGGAGGTTTCACGGACCCCGAATCGCCACCCACGGCCAGCCGGATAGGTCCGTTCGGCCCGGAATTTCACCGACGAACGGACACTCCTCGCCCATCCCCCGGACGGGTAGTGTGCCGTGGCATGCATGAGGGGCAGATCGACCTCCGTCCAGGCGAACGGGTCATCTGGGCCGGGCAGCCGGTGCGCAGGCCCCTCTTCAATCCCGGCGACCGGTTCAACGTCCCCGTCGGCCTGCTCTGGCTCGGTGGCGTCACGCTGTTCTTCGCCGCCAACCACGACACGGCGTTCCATATGGCCGCGTGGGTCGTGCTCACCGCCGCGGGCGTCTTCCATCTCGCCGGCAGGCCGCTGATCCGCTATCTCAGGCTCGCCTCGACCACGTACGCCGTGACCGACGGCCGGGTCATCGCGACCAGTTCGCTCGTCCGGCGCAAGGAGGAGTCCGCGGCGCTGGCCGGGCTTGCCGACCCCGTCGTCACCCCCGGGCCGGGCAAGACCGGGACGATCACCTTCGGCAGGCTCGGCGTGCTGGCGTGGGCGTCGGCGAACTTCGGCGCGGGTACCGGGAAGGACCGCGAGCCGCCGATCATCCTGGTGGGGGTCAGCGATGTGGCCAAAGTGCGCGAGAAGCTCGCGAAGGCCGTCGACGAGGCACGACAGCGCCAGGGATCGATGGCCGGAGAATGACCCGGCTGTGTCCGATTCAACTCGGCGGCCGATGTTACCGGCCGGTACACTCAGGCGGTCGTCCAGCTGTGCCCGACTCGGAGGTGCACCGTGCCCTATCCCACGGACCGTGAACGGGACCGCCCCTGGGTGATGCGGACCTACGCGGGCCACTCGTCCGCGGCCGCGTCCAACGAGCTGTACCGCCGCAACCTCGCGAAGGGGCAGACCGGCCTCTCAGTCGCCTTCGACCTGCCGACGCAGACCGGCTACGACCCGGACCACCAGCTGTCCAAGGGCGAGGTCGGCAAGGTCGGCGTCCCGGTTTCGCATATCGGCGACATGCGGCGCCTCTTCGACGGCATCCCGCTCGCCGAGGCCAACACGTCGATGACGATCAACGCGCCTGCCATGTGGCTGCTGGCGCTCTACGTCTCCGTGGCGCGTGAACAGGCCGAAGCCGAGGGCCGGGACGTGGACGAGGTGCTGGCGAAGCTCACCGGCACCACGCAGAACGACATCATCAAGGAATACCTCTCCCGCGGCACCTACATCTTCCCGCCGGGCCCGAGTCTCCGCCTGATCACCGACATGATCGCGTGGACCGTGCACCACGTGCCGAAGTGGAACCCGATCAACATTTGCAGTTATCACCTGCAGGAAGCCGGCGCGACGCCGACGCAAGAGGTCGCGTACGCGTTGTGCACCGCCATCGCCGTCCTCGACGCGGTCCGCGATTCCGGCCAGGTCGAGCAGGCCGACATGGCCAAGGTCGTCGCGCGGATCTCGTTCTTCGTCAACGCCGGGGTGCGGTTCGTCGAAGAGATGTCGAAGATGCGCGCGTTCACCGCGCTCTGGGACGAGATCACCCGGGATCGTTACGGCGTAACGGATCCCAAGGCGCGGCGGCTGCGTTACGGCGTCCAGGTCAACTCGCTGGGCCTGACCGAGGCACAGCCCGAGAACAACGTCCAGCGCATCGTGCTGGAGATGCTCGCGGTCTCGCTTTCCCGCGGCGCCAGGGCCCGCGCGATCCAGCTGCCCGCGTGGAACGAGGCGCTCGGCCTGCCCCGGCCGTGGGATCAGCAGTGGGCGCTGCGGATGCAGCAGGTGCTCGCGTTCGAGACCGACCTGCTGGAGTACGAGGACATCTTCGACGGCTCGCACGTCATCCAGGCCAAGGTCGACGAGATCATGGCCGGCGCGCGCGAGGAGATCGCGCGCGTGCAGGATCTCGGCGGCGCCGTGGCGGCCGTCGAGAGCGGCTACATGAAGTCGCAGCTCGTCGCCTCGCTCGCCGAATACCGGCGTGGCATGGAGAACGGCGAGCGGATCCTGGTCGGGGTCAACAAGTTCGAGACCACCGAGCCTTCTCCGTTGCAAGCCGAGGGTGCCAAGGCGATCGAGACGATCGACCCCGCCGTCGAGAAGCAGGCCGTCACCGCGATCGAGGAATGGCGGACGCACCGCGACAACGCGGCCGCCGAGTCGGCGCTGGAAAGCCTCAAGGCCATCGCGAAGACGTCGGAGAACCTGTTCGAGGCCACGATCGAGTGCGCCCGCGCCGGGGTCACCACCGGTGAATGGTCGGGCGCGCTGCGCGAGGTGTTCGGGGAATACCGCGCTCCCACCGGGGTTTCCGCGTCGGCGGCCGCGGGCGAGGGCAACGAGGAGATCCGCCGGGTCCGTGACCGGGTCAAGGCGACGAACACCGAGATCGGCGAGCGGCTGCGGATCCTGGTCGGCAAACCCGGCCTCGACGGGCACTCGAACGGCGCCGAGCAGGTGGCCGTGCGGGCGCGCGACGTCGGTTTCGAGGTGGTGTACCAGGGCATCCGGCTCACGCCGGAGCAGATCGTCGCGGCCGCCGTTCAGGAGGGCGTGCACGTCGTCGGGCTTTCGGTGCTCTCGGGTTCACATCTCGAGGTCGTGCCGCAGGTCGTGGACGGACTGCGGGCCGCGGGCGCGGGCGACATTCCGGTCATCGTCGGCGGCATCATCCCGCCCGACGACGAGAAGCTCCTGCTGGAGCGGGGGATCGCGAAGGTGTTCACGCCGAAGGACTACGAACTCACCGACATCATGGACGGAATTGTCGGATTGGTGCGCGAGCGCCACGGCCTGAGCACATAAAGTCACGGTAAATCTCGGTACCGTAACAGCGGATGGTTCGTCACCCGCTCACACTGCCCGCGCCAAGGTACCCACCTACGTTTCGATTAAAACCGATTAATCGAAAAGAGGTGCCGCGATGGTGCACGGCGAGTGGTCGAGGCGGGAGTTCTTCCGGCGGTCCGCGGTTCTCGGTGCGGTGACGATCGGCGGTCCGGTGCTGCTGTCCGCGTGCACGACGACGAGTTCCGGGAACGCGCTGGAGGCGGCGAAAAGCTCCAAGAAGATCAAGATCGGGATCGCGAACGAGGCGCCGTACGGCTTCACGGACCAGAGCGGCAAGGTCACCGGTGAGGCGCCCGAGGTCGCCCGCGCCGTCTTCAAGGCCATGGGCATCGACAACGTGGACGCCGAAGCGGTCTCCTTCGACCAGCTGATCCCCGCGCTCAACGCCAGGAAGTACGACGTCGTCGCGGCCGGGATGAACATCAAGAAGGAACGGTGCGACGCGGCGGCCTTCTCGATCCCCGACTACTCGGCACTGACGGCTTTGCTGGTCCCCAAGGGAAATCCGCAGCAGGTGCTGAAGTTCGAGGACATCGCGGCCAAGAAGGTCAAGGTCGCCGTGCTCTCGGCGGCCGTGGAGAAGGGGTACGCCACCGACTCCGGCGTCGCCGAGGATCAGATCGTCACCCTCGATTCGCAGGACAACATGCTCCGCGCGGTCACCGACGGCCGGGTCTACTGCGCCGCGCTCACCGACATCTCCCTCAAGGACGTGCTGAGCAAGAGTCCTGGCGCGGCCGCCGAGGTCACGCCCGGCTTCGACCCGGTCAAGGACGGTAAACCGGTCGTGTCCGCCGGCGCCTTCGTCTTCCGCAAGGACGACAACCCGTTGCGTGAGGCGTTCAACGTCGAACTCAAGAAGCTGCAGGACAGCGGTGAATGGACCAGGATCGTGACACCGTTCGGGTTCTCGGCGGACAACCTGCCGAAGCCCGGCGTCACCACCGAGACACTCTGCGCGGTGTGACGAGGCGAAACCCATGTCGTCGTCGGTATCGCACATCATCACGTCCGTCCTCAGTGGACTGACCGCGACCGTCACCGCGGCGCTCGGCGGGATCGCGCTCACCGTGGTGCTTTCGCTGGCCGCCGGGCTGGCGCTGAGGTCCCGGTCCCGGGCGGTGCGCGGGATTTCCCGGGTCTACGTCGAGATCTTCCGCGGCACCTCGGAAGTCGTCCAGTTGTTCTGGCTCTATTTCGTGCTTCCGGTGCTGGTCGGCCTCCAACTGGTGCCGATGTTCGCCGGGATCCTGGTGCTGGGGCTCAACCACGGGGCCTACGGCGCGGAGATCGTCCGCGGCGCGGTGAACTCGGTCCCGCGCGCGCAGTTCGAGGGCGCCGTCGCGCTCAACCTGAGCCCGGCCCAGCGGATGCGGCGGGTGATCCTGCCGCAGGCGTTCGCGGAAATGCTGCCACCGTTCAACAATCTCTTCATCCAGTTGCTGAAGAGCACCGCGCTGCTGGCGTTCATCGGGGTTCCGGAGATGGCTCGCCAAGGTGAACTGCTGCGGCCGGTGTTCAGTGCCGAGATCGGCTGGATCTACGGCACCGAACTCGTGCTCTACCTCGTGCTCGCACTGCTGATCACGAGCGGGATGCGGCTGCTGGAACGGCTCGCCGCGCGGCGCCTCGGCCGGGCCCCGGCCAAGATGACGGCCACCGCGGGAGGTGTGTGATGGACTGGAGCTGGGAATCCGCCGCGAATTCGGTTCCCCTTCTGCTGGAAGGGCTTCTCGTCACCGTCGAGATCACCCTGCTCGCCTCGGCGGTCGGATACGTGCTCGGCCTGGTGTTCGCGTTGATCCACCGCACCGGGATACCCGTGCTGTCACAGGCGGTTCGGCTGTTCATCGAGTTCGTGCGCAGCACGCCGCTGCTGATCCAGGTGTTCGTTCTCTACTACGTGATCCAGCCGGTGGGCGGCCTGACGTTGTCCCCGTTCGTCACCGGCGTCATCGCGCTCGGCGTGCATTACGCGACTTACGCGGCCGAGGTCTACCGTGCCGGGATCGAAGCCGTCCCGAAAGGACAGTGGGAGGCCGCGACCGCGCTGAACCTCCCGAGGTCGCGGGTGTGGACCGCGGTCGTACTGCCGCAGGCGGTGCCGCGGGTGCTGCCCGCGCTCGGCAACTACACGATCTCGATGTTCAAGGAAACGCCGCTGCTGCTGGCGATCGGCGTCGTCGACGTCCTGGCGAGGGCGAAGGAGGTCGGCGCCGACACGTTCCGCGTCGTCGAGCCGTACACCCTGGCCGGGGTGCTGTTCCTGCTGGTGAGCCTGCCGGCTTCGATTCTGGTGAGAAGGTTGGAGCGACGTGCCGCCCACAGTTGATTCCCCGATGATCCGGTTCTCGCAGGTGGTCAAGGCCTACGGGGACCACGTCGTGCTGCGGGACCTCGATTTCACCGTCGCGCCGGGGGAGTTCGTCTCGCTGATCGGGCCGAGCGGGTCCGGGAAGACGACGATCCTGCGGCTGCTGATGACACTGGAGAAGGTCGACGGCGGGACCATCGAGGTCTGCGGCGACTACCTGAGTCACATGAAGCGCGGTGAAAAGCTGGTGCCCGCGGACGAGAAGTACCTGCGTGAGGCGCGCAAGCGGATCGGCATGGTGTTCCAGCAGTTCAACCTGTTCCCCAACATGAACGTGCTGCGCAACATCACCGAGGCGCCGATCCATTCGCTCGGCGTCCCCAGGGACGAGGCCGAGGCGCGGGCCGAGGAACTGCTGGAAATGGTGGGGCTCACGGAAAAGAAGGACGAGCACCCCACCAGGCTTTCCGGCGGCCAGCAACAGCGCGTCGCGATCGCCCGCGCGCTCGCGATGCGGCCGGACGTGCTGCTGCTGGACGAGGTGACTTCGGCGCTCGACCCGGAACTGGTCGCCGACGTCCTGCGCGTGCTGCGCGAGATCGCGACGTCCACCGACATCACGATCCTCTGTGTCACGCACGAAATGCAGTTCGCGCGCGATGTCTCGGACCGGGTGATGATGTTCGACCAGGGGCAGGTGCTGGAGGACGCCACGCCGGACAAGCTGTTCAACGATCCGGAGCACGACCGGACGCGGCGGTTCCTCAAGGCGGTCATCGACCGGGCTTGAGGCTCGCGCCGCGACTCGGCCGTGCATGTCGCGAAAGCCACTTTCGGGACGTCAGGCGTCGCGAAAGTGGCTTTCGCGACATCGGCGGGCGAGCCCATCCGCGCCTCAAAGGCCCGCCAGGATCTCCTTCGTCGAGGTGACCGTGGCGAACCCGCCGCCGTGCAGGTTCGTCGCGGTCGCCCGGTACAGCTCGTCCGCGGTCAGGACGCCGCCGTCCGGCCCGGCGAGGTCGAAGGTGAAGGTGGCGTCGAGCGCGAAAGTCACGTCGTAGCCGAGGTTCCCGCCGACGCGCGCGGTGGTCTCGCAGCAGAAGTTCGTCTGGATTCCGGCGAGCACGAACGACGTGATGCCGCGGGTCTTCAGCCAGCCGTCGAGATCGACGTCGCCGTGGAAGGCCGAGTTGACCTTCTTGCCGAACACCAGGTCCGCGCGCACGCCGTCGAGTTCGGGCTTGAAGTGGTTGCCTTCCTGCCCCGGCCGCAGCGACGAGCCGGGTTTCACGGAGTCGTGGTGCACCAGCACGATCGGCAGCCCGCGCTCCTGGAAGGCGTCGACGAGCGCCTTGATGTTGGCTTCCGCGCCGGGGTTGTTGCGCGGGCCCCAGACGGGCTTGTCGAAGCCGCGCTGGGCGTCGATCACGAGCAGGGCCTTGTTCTCAGTGGTCATGGCTTCGAGTTTCACGCGTTCCGCCGACGCAGGGGAGTGGCAGAAGAAGCGCGATACGGTACTTTCCTGCCATGCGAACCGTGGGTGTGCTCCTCCTGCCGGGCAGCCGGTCGTTCGACCTCGGCGTGATCGGTGAGGTCTGGGGCGTGAATCGGACCGACAGCGGCATCGGCCCGTTCGAGGTCCGGCTCTGCGCGGCCGGCCGCGGCTCGATCGCCGTCCATCCGTTCGGCCGGGTCGAGGCCACGCACGGGCTGAGCGGGCTGGCGGGCTGCGATCTCGTCCTCGTGCCCGGCCGGGTGGATCCGCACGCCGAGGTGCCCGCGGCGGCGGTCGCCGCGCTGCGCAAGGCGCACCGGGCGGGGGTCACCGTGGCGTCGCTGTGCTCCGGGGCCTTCACGCTCGCCGCGGCCGGGTTGCTCGACGGCCGGTCCGTCACCACGCACTGGAGGCTGCTGGACGACCTCGAAGCCGCTGCTCGTGACGCCATCGTCCAACGGGACGTCCTGTTCACCGACGAGGGTGACGTCCTGACCTCCGCCGGGGTGGTCGGCGGGCTGGACCTCTGCCTGCATCTGGTCCGCCGCGATCACGGTGCCGAGGTAGCGGCCGCGCTCGCCCGGCGGCTGGTGATGCCGCCCGCGAGGGAGGGCGGCCAGCGGCAGTACGTCGACAATCCGTTGCCGCCCAAGCCGTCCCGGCCGAGCGTATCGTCCACAATGGACTGGGCGTTGGAGCGGATCGCCGACGACATCGGCGTCGACGACCTCGTCGGGCACGCCGGGCTGAGCGAGCGGACCTTCCACCGCGAGTTCGCGGCGGCCACCGGCGTGACACCGGGGCGGTGGCTGCGCGCGCAGCGGGTGCGGCTCGCGCGGCGGCTGCTGGAGACCACCGAGCTCCCGGTCGAGCGGGTCGCGCAGCGTTCCGGCCTCGGCACCGCCGCCAACCTGCGGCGACGGCTCCGTGCCGACGTCGGTGTCGGGCCCGATTCGTATCGCCGGACGTTCCGGTCGGTTACCGTCGAAGCATGGCCGAGTACGAGCACATCCTCGTGAAGCGGGACGGGGACACCGTCACGATCACCATGAACCGCGCCGCGCGGCGGAATTCGCTGTCGGCGGACCATCTCGCCGAGCTCCTCGCTGCGTTCCGCGACGCCGGGGAAACCGACGCCACCGGGATCGTCCTGGCGGGCGCCGGTCCGGTGTTCTCGGCGGGGCACGACTTCGGCGACGTCGCCGCGCGCGACCTGATGGGCGTGCGCGAGCTGCTGCGGCTGTGCACGGACCTGATGGGCACGATGCAGTCCGTCCCGCAGGTCGTCGTCGCGCGGGTGCACGGGCTCGCGACCGCGGCGGGCTGCCAGCTGGTGGCCTCGTGCGACCTCGCGGTCGCCGCGGAGTCCGCCGGCTTCGCCCTTCCCGGTGGCAAGGGCGGCTGGTTCTGTCACACGCCCGCGGTACCGGTGGCGCGCGCGATCGGGCGGAAACGCCTGATGGAACTGGCGCTCACCGGCGACGTCGTCGACGCCGCCACCGCGCTCGACTGGGGCCTGGTGAACCGCGTCGTGCCGGACGACTCGCTGGACGAAGCCGTCGCTTCGCTGCTCGGACGTGCGACGCGCGGGAGCCGGGCCAGCAAGGCGATGGGCAAGCAGACCCTCTACGCGCAGCTGGACCGGCCGGAGGCCGATGCCTACGCGCTGGCGCTGGAGGTGATGGCTTCGGCTTCGCAGCTGCCAGGGGCGCGCGAGGGGATGGCCGCCTTCCTGGAGAAGCGTTCGCCGGTCTGGCCCGACTGAGTTCAGAGAACGCGCTCGCGCATGAGCAGAAGTGTGTAGGCGGCCAGCGTCTGGGAGTCGGTGATGTCTCCCGAAGAGATCATCTTCTCGAACTCGCCGCGCTCGAACCACGCCGTGCGCATGTCCTGCTCCTCGACCTCGCGCTGGGCTTCGGCCTGTGTGAGATCGGTGGCGAGGAACACGCGCCCGAGCTGACTGGAGAATCCGGGCGCGACGTCGGTCCTGCCGAGGTCGGTCATCGAGGCCGCGATGAGCCCGGTCTCCTCCCGCAGTTCGCGGGCGGCGAGTTCGAGCGGCGGGACGTCGGCCCGCTCGGGCGCGGTGCCCATCGGGAACTCCCAGCGCCGCATCCCGACCGGATAGCGGAACTGCTCGACCAGGTGAAACCGGGCGCCGTCGAACGGGATCACCACGGCGCAGGTCGGTTTGTCGACGACGGCGTAGATCCCCTCGGAACCATCGAGCCGCCGGACGGCGTCCTCGCGCAAGGTCATCCAGTTGTTCCGGTACACCTCGCGGGAGCTGACACGCTGAACGGGGTCCATGCGCACAGTATCGCCGCGCTTGTCCTACCCTCGCGGGGTGCGCCTAGTGATCGCTCGCTGCCAGGTCGACTACGCCGGCCGTCTGACCGCCCATCTGCCGATGGCCACCCGGCTGCTGCTCGTGAAGGCCGACGGCTCGGTGTCCGTGCACTCGGACGACCGTGCCTACAAGCCGCTGAACTGGATGAGCCCGCCGTGCTGGCTGATCGAGGACGGCAAGCTGTGGATCGTCGAGAACAAGCAGGGTGAGAAGCTCGTCATCACGATCGACGAGATCTTCCACGACCACGCCCAGGAACTCGGCGCGGAACCGGGACTGCAGAAGGACGGCGTCGAGGCGCACCTGCAGGAACTGCTCGCCGAGCACATCAAGACCCTCGGCGACGGCTACACCCTGGTGCGGCGTGAGTTCCCGACCGCGATCGGGCCGGTCGACATCATGGCCCGCGACGCCGACGGTGCCAGTGTCGCCGTCGAGATCAAACGGCGCGGCGAGATCGACGGCGTCGAGCAGCTGACGCGGTACCTCGAACTGCTCAACCGCGACCCGCTGCTGGCGCCGGTGCAGGGCGTCTTCGCGGCGCAGGTCATCAAGCCGCAGGCGCGGGTGCTGGCCGAGGACCGGGGGATCCGGTGCCTCACGCTGGACTACGACGCGTTGCGCGGCATCGAATCGGACGAGTTCCGCCTCTTCTGAGGGGCGCCCAAGTACATGAAGGCCCCCTTCCTTGCGCTAGGCGCAAGGAAGGGGGCCTTCATGTACTTGGGAGAATCGTCGATCACCAGCAGGTGTTCCCGCCAGGATGGGTTTCGGAGTAGCGCATCACCATCTTGTCGCCGTCGACGTACTGGGTGTACCGCTTGTCGACCTTGGACTTCGGCACGAACTTCGGATACTCGCCCGTCGGGGTCGATGCCGTCGGGCTTGGCGAACTCTTGCTCGGGCTGGTCGGAGGGGTCGACGCTGTGGAGGTCGTCGACGATGAAGATCGTTGCGACGCGCTTCATGATGCGAAGCCGGCGTTACGCGGGTGTGCTGCTCCTTCGGGCGCTGAACAGCCGATATCGAATCGAGTCCTCGGATTCGTATCTGCATTCTTTCTCGCGCCACAGAATGCCCTAAAGGGCGAGAGAAATTAACGAACTCGCGTTCTCCTGTAAAAGAACCAGCTGTTTTCGTGCCATTCGGGTGAACGCCGGATTGGCCGGTCTCGCGCTGTGTCACACTCGATTTCCGCGAGGGGTACCGCCGACATACGGCGGTCGCGGGCGCAGGGGTGATGGGCCATGGCTGATTCTCGGAAGAACGTCGATCTCGTGCTGGAAGGCGGCGGCGTCAAAGGTATCGGGCTGCTCGGCGCGGTACTGGAGTTGCACGACGCCGGTTATTCGTTTCCCCGGATCGCCGGGACGAGTGCGGGCGCGATCGTCGCGGCACTGGTCGCCGCCTATCAGAAGGCGGGGAAGGATCTCGGCGGCCTGGAAGCGGTGATGAACGACCTGGACTGCCGCCGGTTCCAGGACCAGTCCCTGCTCGACAAGGTCACCGGCCCGATCGGGGACGGCGTCGATCTGCTCCTGCACGACGGGATGCACTCCGGTGACTATCTCGTCGAATGGCTCACGCCGTTGCTGGAAGAGGTCGGCGTGCGCACCTTCGCCGATCTCGCCATCGAGGATCCCGAAGGTACTTTGCTTCCGTACCAACGGTATTCGCTCGTCGTCCACGTCAGCGACCTGACCCGTCGCGTACTCGTCCGGTTGCCTTGGGATTATTCCCAGTACGGCCGCGACCCCGGTGCGGAGACGATCGTCGACGCCGTCCGCGCGTCGATGTCGATCCCGCTCTATTTCCGGCCGGTGCAGTTCGACGTCCGCCCCGAGGGCACCGTCACGTGGGTCGACGGCGGCCTGCTGTCGAATTTCCCGATCACCGTCTTCGACCGGACCGACGCGAAGAAGCCGCGGTGGCCGACCTGGGGGGTGAAGCTGTCCGGCGAACCCGCGGGCGGCAAGGACAAACCGGTGAAGAGCGCGTTGCGGATCGCCATCGGTTCGCTCGAAACCCTGCTGTCGGACTGGAATCGTTACCGGTTGCACGAGGAAGGTGTGAACCGGAGGACGGTGTACGTCGACACGACCGGGGTTTCCGCCGTCGACTTCGGGCTCGGCGAAGAGGAGAAGAAGCGCCTCTTCGAAAGCGGGCGTGAAGCCGCGCGGCGGTTTTTGGAAAAGATCGTGCCGCAGTGAACTCGCCGGCGGTGTTTCCGGTGGGATGAGGGATAGGAGGATCCCATGCGTTATCGCCCGATCGGCAGTGACCCGGCGGACGGCCGCCTCGGCCGGTTCGTCCCGGACGACTGGCGCCACATCGAGCGCTATCCGTTGACCGCGCTGGCCGCCGAGGACCGGCCCACCCGGTCGCCGGTCGTCATCGGTGTCAACTGGTACAAGGAATTCGACGTACCGGAGAAGGACGAGAAGTCCGGCGAGTTCTTCGTCGCGAAAGGCGGCGCGAAATCGCTCACCAGGATCCGCGGCGGGCACTGCGTCTGCCTCGAACCCGGTGAATCGACCGACGGTGAGACCCAGTACGCCTTCTACGACCAGGGCAAGGAAGGCGCCTGCGTCGGCTTCGGCTGGTCGCGCTGCATGACGATGTTCAACGGCGACCTGTACGCCGCGCGCTGGCTGTGGGACCAGTCGAAGCTGCGTGACGAATGGGGCGAGACCAACCCCGGCGACAACAACGGCACGTCCGTCCGCGCGGCGGCCGAGGTCCTGCTCGAACTGGGCCACGTCCCGTGGTCGGAGACCTACGCGGACGACGACCACGTCGCGCGGGCCGCCTACACGCCCGACGCCAAGAACGGCCTCCAGGCCTATCGCTGGGCGAAGACGGTCGACGAGGTGCACGAGGTCCTCGGCAACCCGCGTGCCGACGAACTCGGCGCCGTGCCGTTCCTCAACTCGTGGGGTTCGGGTTACCCGCACCGCACGTACATGCCGGACGACGTCCTCGCCCGGTTGATCGAGGAGGACGGCGAAGTGGGCCTGCCCACGGACCGGTAAACCCCCGCCGGTCACGGGAAAGGGCCGCTCCGTCGCCGGAGCGGCCCTTTTCCGCGATCATGACGGAGTGCCAAGAGAACCGCTGTCGAGAACATGGCCACTCGCGCCGTCCGGCACCACCGACTGGTTGCTCGAGATGTGCGGCGACGGCTTGACCGGGTTCATGCCGCCGCCGATGCCGGACGCCGTCTGGGTGCTCAACGCGATGTACGAGCACGAGCAGGGGCCGTCCGAAACGTCGTACCACGAGCATCGCCAGGCCCTGGTGGCCGAGGGGAGCATCGAGCCGCAGATCATCGGCGGCCTCGATCTCGATGCCGTGAGTGTGACCACCGGAGGGGGAATCGGCCGCGCCGGGCATCCCGGTCCCGGATGGCGGCGGCTGCGCTGGGCGGAGCTCGCCCGCCGCACCGGCGATCCGGTCGTCCCGTCGGGGACGATGCCGTGCTTCCGATGCTTCCCTTCGGTCAGGAAGGACGGCAGCTGGCCGCTCGGGATCATCCCGCCGACCGAAGGGAGCCTGGACCGCGAGACCTGGACGCGGCTGATCGGCGTCCTCGTCGAATTCAGTCCAGCGGGCCCGGATACTCCCTGCTTCGCCTACTACAACCCGCTGACCCTGGGCGCCGAAGACTTCGACAACCTTCACGTGCGGGCCGGGCGCCTCGGTGACGCCGAGATCCTGTACGACCATTCCGAGGCGGATTTCAGCCCGTCCAATCTCTGGGCCGAAGATCGATCCTGGTGCCTGTGCACCGATTACGACCTGTGGGGAACCAAGGTCGCCGGTCCGCCCGCCCTGATCGAAGCGCTGCTGGACGACGCCGAAATCGAAGCGATCCGCCTGCCGCCGTCGTCTTGACGACCCGGTGACCGGACAAGAATTGTCAGGAACTGTCCCGAAACAGACACAACAGGGCGGTCACCGACCACCCGCACTGCCGTTCCTGAATCCATGCAGTATGGTCCGCGATTGACGTGATCCAGGCGTTTCTCGTGGACATTTTCACTGTGGAGGTGAGTCGGTTGCACGTGCTGGCCGATGCGAACCTGCGGCTCGACGCAAGTCCGATCGACTACGTCCTGCTCGCCTTCTATTTCGCGCTGGTGCTCGGCATCGGGTACATGGCGCGAAGGTCGGTCTCGAGCAGCCTCGACTTCTTCCTCTCCGGCCGTTCGCTGCCGGCCTGGGTCACCGGTCTCGCCTTCATCTCGGCGAACCTCGGCGCGGTCGAGATCATGGGCATGTCGGCCAACGGCGTGCTCTACGGCCTGCCGACCGTCCACTACTTCTGGATCGGCGCGATCCCGGCGATGCTATTCCTCGGCATCGTGATGATGCCGTTCTACTACGGCTCGAAGGTCCGCAGTGTCCCGGAGTTCATGCTCCGCCGGTTCGGCAAACCCGCGCACCTGGTCAACGGCATCAGCTTCGCGAGCGCGCAGATCCTCATCGCGGGCGCGAACCTGTTCCTGCTCGCCAGCGTGGTGAACCTCCTGCTCGGCTGGCCGCTGTGGGTGTCGATCATCGTCGCGGCCGCGGTCGTGCTCTCCTACACCGCGCTCGGCGGCCTCTCCGCCGCGATCTACAACGAGGTCCTGCAGTTCTTCGTGATCGTCGCGGCGCTGCTGCCGCTGACCATCGTCGGCCTGGTGAAGGTCGGCGGCTGGCAGGGCCTGGTCGACAAGGTCACCGCGAGCCCCGGCGGCGAGGCGCAGCTGCACTCGTGGCCGGGTGACAACCTCACCGGCTTCGGCAACAGCTTCCTGTCGGTCCTCGGTCTCGTCTTCGGTCTCGGTTTCGTGCTGTCCTTCGGTTACTGGACCACGAACTTCGTCGAGGTCCAGCGCGCGATGGCGTCGAAGAGCATGTCGGCCGCGCGGCGGACGCCGATCATCGGCGCCTTCCCGAAGATGCTGGTCCCGTTCATCGTGATCATCCCCGGCATGATCGCCGCGGTCACCGTCTCCGAGTACGTCCAGGACAAGCAGATCCTGCTCGATGGGGGCGAAGCGCCCAGCGGCGTGACCGCGAACAACGCGATCCTCCTGCTGATGCGCGACCTGCTGCCCAACGGCATGCTCGGCGTCGCGCTCGCCGGTCTGCTCGCCTCGTTCATGGCGGGCATGGCCGCGAACCTGAGCTCGTTCAACACCGTGTTCACCTACGACATCTGGCAGTCGTACGTGAAGAAGAACGAGTCGGACGGCTACTACCTGCGGCTCGGCCGCCTGGTCACGGCGATCGGCACCGTGCTCGCGATCGGCACCGCGTTCATCGCGTCGAACTCCGGGAACATCCTGACCTACCTGCAGGACCTGTTCTCCTTCTTCAACGCGCCGCTGTTCGCCACCTTCATCCTCGGCATGTTCTGGAAGCGGATGACGCCGACGGCGGGCTGGGTCGGCCTGGTGTCCGGTACGGCCTCCGCGATCACCGTGTGGCTGCTGTCGCAGGCCGGGGTCCTCGGGCTCACCGGGCAGGGCATCAGCTTCGTGGCCGCCGGTACCGCGTTCGTCGTCGACATCGCGGTCAGCGTCGGGGTCTCGCTCGCCACCGCGCCGAAGCCGGAGGCCCAGCTGGTCGGCCTCGTGTACTCCCTCACCCCGAAGGAGTCGCTGAAGCACGACGAGACCGGCGACGACGCGGGCTGGTACCGCAAGCCGGGGCTGCTCGCGGGCATCGTGCTGATCCTGACCATCGTGCTCAACATCATCTTCTAGGAGGCCGGAGATGGCTGCGTCGCAAGCTCCCAAGAAGGCCGGCGTCTTCGACATCCGGCTGATCATCGCGCTGCTCATCGGCGGCTACGGGCTGGTGCTCACGATCATGGGCCTGTGGTTCACCACCGACGAGGAGCTGACCAAGGCCGCCGACGTCAACATCAACCTGTGGGCGGGCGTCGGCATGCTGGTGTTCGCGGCGCTGTTCGTGCTGTGGGCGAAGCTGCGTCCCATCGTGGTGCCGCCGAGCACCGAGGGTGAGGCGGGCGAATAGCCGGGTTGTCCGGACACCGGCGAGGAGCTCCGGCTACCGTGCACTTCGTGCTGTTCAACGCTCGACGTCGCCGGATCGCGTCCGTGCTGGCCCTGGTGGCCGCGCTCGGCGCGGTGTCGGCCTGCGGTCAGAATCTCGGCAAGTCCAACTTCGCCCGGACCACCGTCGCCGCCGAAGGTGGCTCCGGCGGGGCGCCCGACGGGGACATCAACGATCCCGCGGTCACCCCGGCGGTGCTGCGCACGATCGACCCGTGCGGGCTGGTGAGCAGGGAGGTCATGAGCGGCCTCGGCACTCCGGAGGAGCCGACGGCGAACCTCAGTTCGTTCGGCACCTGCCGGGCGAAGGCCGTGGACGCCGGTGGCAAGGAGCTCACGGTCAGGGTCGAAATCGGCGCGTCGACCTACTCATCGAGCAACGGCGTCACCGTTTCGGCTGTCGAGGGATTGCCGCAGATCGAGCGTAAGGACAAGGACGGGAAGAGCTGCGACGTCGGCATCATGACGTTGCGCAAGCCCGAGCGCGGGATCAGCTTCTCGGTCACCTACGACGGTGGCGACGCGTGCGCGACAGGCCGTGCGGTGGCCGCGAAGGCCGTGAAGAGCCTGCACGCGTCACCGGCGAAATACCCGGCCGTCGCGGGCACGCTCACCGCGGTCGACCCGTGCACCGCCGCCGACACCGCCGTCCTCAACGAGGTGGTGCCGCATGGCGCGAGCTCGCTGACCACCTTCCACTCCTGCGACTGGACGCCGGGCTCCAACCCGAGGATCTCGATCAACTTCCGCCGCGGCCTTCCGCCGGCGGAACGCGACGGGAACAAGAAGGTCGACATCGACGGCGTCTCCGTGTACCAGAAGATCGGCAGCGGCAGCGACGCCGAGTGCAAGCTCGAGTGGCAGCACAAGCCTTGGGCCGACGACGAGGTCGAAATCGTCAGCGTGACCTACAAGAATTACGACGAGAAGAAGGACGAAGCGGCGTCGTGCGGTAAGGCGTCGAAGATCGCCAAATCGGTGATCTCCAAGCTCCCGAAGCCCTGACGCTGGCGGCATCCGGCCGCGCGAGGTAGGAAGGGGACACCCCACCCGCCGACGTGCCGGAGGCCACCCTTGAAGAAGATCATCAACGACCCGAAGACGGTGGTCGCGGAATCCCTGCGCGGGCTCGCCGCGGCGCACGCGGACGTCCTGCGCGTGGAGGACGACCCGGCGCTCGTGGTGCGCGTGGACGCGCCCGTGGCGGGCAAGGTCGCGGTGATCTCCGGCGGCGGCTCCGGGCACGAACCGCTGCACGGTGGCTTCGTCGGGCAGGGCATGCTCGCGGCCGCCGTCCCGGGCGCGGTGTTCACCTCACCGACGCCGGACGCCGTGGAGGCCGCGGTCAAGGCCACCACCGGCGACGCGGGCGCGTTGCTGATCGTGAAGAACTACACCGGCGACGTCCTCAACTTCGAGACCGCCGCGGAACTCGCCGCCGCCGAAGGGCTGGACGTGCGCAGCGTCGTGATCGACGACGACGTCGCGGTCAAGGACTCCACCTACACCGCCGGCCGTCGCGGGGTCGGCGGCACGGTGCTCCTGGAGAAGGTCACCGGTGCCGCGGCCGAACGGGGCGACACGCTCGACGCGGTGGAGGCCTTGGCGCGCAAGGTGATCGGCCAGGTCCGGTCGATCGGCGTCGCGCTCACCGCGCCGACCGTGCCGCACGCGGGCGAGCCGAGTTTCGACCTCGCCGACGACGAGATCGAGTTCGGCATCGGCATCCACGGCGAGCCCGGTATCGAGCGGACCGCGGTGGTGACGGCCGACGAGCTCGTCGCGCGCATGGTGGACGCGGTGGTCACGGACCTGCCCTTCGCCGAGGGCGACAAGGTCCTGCTGTTCACGAACTCGATGGGCGGGACCCCGCTGGTCGAGCTGTACCTGGCACACGGGATCGCCGAGCGGCTGCTGGCCGAGCGTGGCATCGTGGTCGAACGGCGGCTGGTGGGGCCGTACATCACCAGCCTCGAGATGCAGGGGATGAGCCTGACGTTGCTGAAACTGGACGACGAGCTGACCGAGTTGTGGGACGCGCCGGTGAACACCCCGGCCCTGAGGTGGGGAGTCTGATGGCCTGCACCGCCGAGACGTTCGCCGCCGCCTTGCGGGCGGCGGCCGCCGTGATCGCCGAGCACCGAGCCGAACTGGTCGACCTCGACCGCGCGATCGGCGACGCCGACCACGGCGAGAACATGGACCGGGGGTTCGGCGCCATCGTGTCCGCTTTGGACACCGCTACGCCGGAAACCCCCGCCGCGGTCGCGAAGCTCGCCGCCACGACGCTGATCTCGAAGGTCGGCGGCGCGGCGGGTCCGTTGTACGGCACGGCGTTCCTGCGCGCGTCGGTCAAGCTGGGCGACGCGGCCGAAGTGGACGGTCCGCTGCTCGTCGAGGCCCTGCGCGCGGCACTCGAAGGAGTGCAGGCGCGCGGCAAGGCCGTCGGGGGAGACGCGACCATGGTCGACGCCCTGATCCCCGCCGTCTCCGCCGCCGAGGAAGCCTCCGGCTCCGGCATCGCGGAGATCCTGACCGCGGCGGCGGACGCCGCGGACAAGGGCGCCGAGTCCACTGTGGAGCTCGTGCCGCGCAAGGGCCGGGCTTCGTATCTCGGCGAGCGGGCGGTCGGGCATATGGATCCCGGTGCCCGTTCGACGGCATTGCTGCTTCGCGCCTTCGCGGAGGCCGCCAAGTGAGCGTCGGAATCGTGCTCGTCTCCCACAGCGCCAAACTCGCCGAAGGGCTCGCGGAACTCGCCGCGCAGATGGCGCCGGACGTCACCATCGCGGCGGCGGGCGGCCTGGCCGACGGCGGGATCGGGACGGACTACGACGAGGTCGTCGCCGCGACCCAGCGGGCCGATTCGGGCGCGGGCGTCGTGCTGCTCTACGACCTCGGCAGCGCGCAGATGACCGCGGAACTGGCCGTCGAATCGCTCGCCGACCCGTCGGCCGCGGTCGTCGTGGACGCGCCGCTGGTCGAAGGCGCGATCGCCGCCGCCGTCGCGGCACAGGGCGGGGCGGACCGGAAGGCCGTCGCCGAAGCGGCCGCGTCGGCGGGCGCGCCGCCGGACCTGACGTTCGACGATGGCGCGCAGGACGGCGAGAGCAGTGTCGAACTCACGCTGCGGAACGACGTCGGGCTGCACGCGCGGCCCGCCGCGGTACTGGTCCGGAGCATCGCGGGGCTGGACGCGCAGGTCACCGTGCGGCTCGGCGACGAGACCGCGGACGCGAACAGCGTGCTCGCGCTGATGGCGCTCGGTGCGCGTCAGGGCGACCGGATCGAGGTCCGCGCGAAGGGTGCGCAGGCCGAGGAAGCCCTCGCCAAGGTCAAGGACCTGGTCGACCAGAACTTCGGCGAGTGAGCCGAGGCTTTTAGCGCGTGAAGGCCCCCTTCCCTCGGCTGAGCCGAGGGAAGGGGGCCTTCACACGCTTGATGGAAAAGCGTCCGTCGGTCCTCGTCCGCGAGTGACACTTACTCGATTCTGAGGGTGACAGCCGCTGCTTTCCGCGCCCCGGCATGGCACGATCGGAGAAACTACCAGCGAGTAACCTCCGGAGGCCGGTTGTGGCGCGGGAAATCTCGAGTGTGGGAGTCATCGGTCTCGGCACCATGGGCGCCGGGATCGCCGAGGTGCTCGCGCGGAGCGGCGTGTCCGTGGTCGCGGTGGAGATCGACGACGACGGCGTCCACCGCGGCCGGGGTCATCTGGAGCATTCGACCGAACGGGCGGTGACCGGCGGCAAACTCGACGCCGGCGGCCGGAGCGCGCTGCTCGACCGGATCCGGTACACCACGTCGCTGGCCGAACTGTCCGATGTGGACCTGGTGATCGAGGCGATCCCGGAGAACCTCGAAGCGAAATCCGACGTGTTCGCCCAGCTGGACAAGATCACCGGCCCGGACACGATCTTCGTCTCGAACACCTCGTCGCTGTCGATCACCGAGATCGGCGTGCACACCGCGCGACCGGGCAAGGTCGTCGGGATGCACTTCTTCAACCCGGCGCCGATCCTCAAGCTGGTCGAGATCGTCCGCACCGTCGTCACCGAACCCGAGGTGGTCGCCGATGTCGTCGCGTTCGCCGAACGCCTCGGCAAGACCCCGGTGGTGATCGGCGACCGCGCCGGGTTCATCGCCAACGCCCTGCTCTTCGGGTACCTCAACCACGCCGTGCGGATGTACGAGCAGCGCTACGCCACGCGCGAGGACCTCGACGCGGCGATGCGGTTCGGCTGCGGATATCCCATGGGGCCCTTGGCTTTGCTCGACCTCATCGGGCTGGACACCGCGTACGAGATCCTCGACACGATGTACCACCAGTCGCGCAACCGGCTGCACGCGCCGGCCCCGCTGCTGAAGCAGATGATCACCGCCGGGTTGCTCGGCCGGAAGACGGGCCGGGGTTTCTACACCTACGACGAACCCGACTCGCCGACGGTGACCGACGCGGTCACGAAGTCCACTGTGGACACTGTCCCGCCGCGTGAGGTGCGCAAGGTCGGCGTCGTCGGGACCGGGACCATGGCGACGGGCATCGTCGAGGTGTTCGCGAAACGCGGTTACGAGGTCATCCTGCGGGCGCGGAGTGCGGAGAAGGCCGCGGCGTCGGTCGCGCGGGTGAAGAAGTCTCTGGACAAGGCCGTCGTCAAGGGCAAACTGTCCGAGGAGGACGCCGCCGCCGCGCTCGGCCGGATCTCGCCGGCGGTGGAGTTCGAGGAACTGGCCGACGTCGACCTCGTCGTCGAGGCCGTGGCCGAAGACCTGGCCGTCAAGCAGGCGGTCTTCGCCGCGCTCGACGACGTCGTGAAGCCGGGCGCGGTGCTGGCGACGACGACGTCGTCCCTGCCGGTCATCGAATGCGCTGCCGCCACCTCGCGGCCTTCGGACGTGGTCGGCGTGCACTTCTTCAATCCGGCGCCGGTGATGAAACTCGTCGAGGTCGTCTCGACCATCGCCACCGCGCCCGACGTGATCGCGACCGTCGACGCCGTCTGCGCGGCGGTGGGCAAGCACCCCGTGCACTGCGGCGATCGGGCGGGCTTCATCGTCAACGCGCTGCTGTTCCCGTACCTGAACGACGCGGTGAAGATGCTCGAAGCGCACTACGCGGAGGCCGACGACATCGACACCGCGATGAAGGTGGGCTGCGGGCTGCCGATGGGCCCGTTCGAACTGCTCGACGTCGTCGGGCTGGACGTCTCGCTGGCGATCCAGAGGACCCTGTACAACGAGTTCCGCGAAGAGGGCTTCGCGCCCGCGCCGCTGCTGGAACACCTCGTGACCGCCGGACGGCTCGGCCGGAAGACCGGAAAGGGCTTCAAGGACTACTCGGCCCGGTAACTTGGTGCCATGCCGGTTTCCTCGGGGGTCAGGAAGCGGATCAAAGAGCTTCTCGATCCGGACGACGAGATCCACTACGTGTTCCCTGCCGACATCCTCGGCAGTACCAATCCCAGCGTGTTCTTCGCGGTGACCCGTAAGACGATCACGATCCTCACGACCGGGTACCTGAGCCGGAAGACCCCGAAACGGGTCGTCTCGACGACACTGCGGAACCACCGGATCGGACCGGTCGACACCTCGACCGTTCCGTGGTTCAAGTTCGAGGGCATCGACTACGAGATCGACGACGAGTACATCGCGGTCGTGCACGCCGCCGATGCCGAGATCATGCGGGCAAGACCTGAAGATCCGCTGCCGGACCTCTAAGCTCCCGGGAGTGCGTCAGCTCACCTACGACGGGGTGCCCATCCCCGGCCTGAACGACCTGGTCCGGACGGCCATTCGGCTGCATCCCGCGCCGGGGGTGCCCGGTCCGGACGAAAGCCACTTCGGCGGTCCGCTGCTCTGGCCGTCGGACGAGCCGTGGCCGGAGTGCCCGGTGACCTGGCCGCCCGACCCGGACGCGTCCGACGACGGGTGGCGGGCCGGGCATCGGCTCGACGGCCCGGTGCCGTCGATGGCGGGCGCGGCGCAGTTCTTCCGCGACGACTTCCCGGAGCTGCCCTTCCCCGAGGGCACCGACGTCCTGCAGATCCTGTTCTGCCCGATGGAGCACGACAGCCCGCATCACCAGGGGCCCGCGGTCCGGCTGGTCTGGCGTGATTCGGGCGAGGTCCGGGACATCACGGACACGCCTCCTGTCCCTGAGAACGCCGTAGCCGCCTACCTGCCGGATCCCTGTGTTTTCGAACCGTGCTCGATCGACGAGCTGCCCCGGCTCTGCGACTTCCCGGCGGAGACCCGCGCCGCGCTCGGCATCCCCGAGGGCTCGGGTGAGGACCCGGAGGGCTGGCCGGAGCTGGACCAGTATTCGAAGATCGGCGGCTGGACCGCCTGGGACGCGACCGATCGGCACGAGCTGGGCTGCCGGGAGTGCGGCGCCGAGCTGCGCCAGACGATCGCGCTGGCCTCGGAGGAACACGAGGTCGGCTGCGGATGCGAGGTCGCCGAGGGCGAGGCGGCGGGCTGGTCCTTCCGGCGCCAGGGTGTGCTGAACGTCTTCACGTGTCCCACCGACGTCACCCATCCCTTCAAGGTCCGCATCGATTAGCCGGGCGGTAGCAAAGGTCCCCCGCTCCAGTGCTGGAAGACCAGGTTCGTGTGGACCCGGGCGACCTCGTCGCGGGCGGTCAGCTCGTCGAGGACCAGCCGCTGGAGCTCGGTCGCCGACGCGGTGGCGACATGCGCGAGGAAGTCGTCCGGGCCGGTCAGGTGGTAGACGGCGCGGACCTCGGGCAGGGCGAGCAGATGCTCGACGAACGAGTCGACCAGCGCCCGCCGGTGCGGGCGGACCTGGACGAACAGGAGCGCTTCGAGCGGGCGGCCGAGTTTGGCGGCGTCCACCTCGGCGCGCTGGCCGGTGATCACCCCGAGCTCGCGCAGCCGGTTGACGCGGTCGAGACAGGTCGAGGGCGCGACGCCGACCTCGGCCGCGAGATCCTTGTTCGAGATCCGGGCGTCGTTCTGCAACAGCCGCAGAATACGAAGATCAACCGTGCTCAGTTCGACGGAATCCGACATCGGCGAATGATATCCGAGGATATTGCGGACGTTCCGGAGAAAATCGCACCATCTGAGGTATGACCGCAACGCTGCGCACCCGAGCCGTCCACGCCGGCCGTGACGATCTCACGGACCTCGGCGTCCACGCCGCTCCGCTCGACCTGTCCACGACCTACCCGTCGCGGGACAGCCTCGAAGAGGCGGGCCGCATCGACGAATTCGCCGCCTCGGGCTCGCTGTCCGGGCTCCCGGTCTACGGGCGGCTGAGCAACCCGACCGTCGAACGCTTCGAGAAGGCACTGGCCGAACTCGAAGGATTCGAAGACGCCGTCGCGTTCGCCACCGGCATGGCGGCGGTGTCCGCCTCGCTGCTCGCGGCCGTCGCGCAGGGTAAACGGCATATCGTTGCCGTCCGACCGGTCTACGGCTGCACCGACCACATGCTCACCTCCGGCCTGCTCGGCACCGAGGTGACCTGGGCCGATCCGGAAGGCGTCGCGTCGGCGCTCCGGCCCGACACCGGGCTGGTGCTGCTCGAAACGCCCGCGAACCCGACCCTGCGGGAGGTCGACATCGCCGAGATCGTGCGCGCCGCCGGCGAGGTCCCGGTGCTGGTCGACAACACCTTCGCGACCCCCGTGCTCCAGCGGCCGGGGCGGCACGGCGCCCGGTTCGTCCTGCACAGCGCGACCAAGTTCCTCGGCGGCCACGGCGACGTCATGGGCGGCGTGGTCGCTTGCAGCGCCGAAGACGCGGGCATGCTGCGCCAGATCCGCTTCGCCACCGGAGGCGTGCTGCATCCGCTCGCCGGGTACATGCTGCTTCGCGGCCTTTCGACGCTTCCGCTACGCGTCAACGCCGCGTCCGCGACGGCCGCCGAACTCGTCGAGCGGCTTCGCGGTCACGCGAACGTGAGCGCCGTGCACTACCCGGCCGTCGGCGGCCCGCTGATCGCGTTCGAGGTCGAGGGTGATCCGCACGCGCTCATCGGCGCGGTCCGGCTGATCACGCCGGCCGTCAGCCTCGGCAGCGTGGATTCGCTGATCCAGCACCCCGCCTCGATCAGCCACCGGATCGTCGCCGAGGACGACCGGCGCGGCGCGGGCGTCACCGACCGGCTCATCCGCATGTCGGTGGGGCTGGAGGACGTCGAGGACCTGTGGCACGACCTGGATCAGGCACTCAAGGCTTGCTGAGTTCTGCGATGGTCGTCACCGGGATGTCGACAAATCGTCCGGCCTGGCTAACCTGGTCGGGTGAAAGATCTGGTCTCGTCCTGGGTGGAATCTTCGGCTCGTAGCACGCTTTCCCGGCTGCACCAGCAGATAGGTGTAGCCGGGCTGGCCGCCGCCGCGGCCGTGCCCGGGCTGTCGGCCGTCTTCGATCAGCACTCCGCCGCGGTGCGGGACATCCTCGCGGCGGGGGTCGAAGGTTCGGCGGCGGTCGCCGGGGTCGTCCTTCTCGCCGGCTACACGCGCGGGCTGCTCGACGAGGCGAAGACCAAGGGGTGGACGTTCCGCATCCCGGCCGATCTGTCCGCCTGGACCACCAGCGACTGGATGACCGCGCGGCTGGTCGGCGTGTGTTCGCTGGCCGCCTCGATGGACGACCGGCGGACCCAGCCGACCGGGAACGGGTAGGGCGGCCGGACGCCCCACCCGCTCCCGTGGAAGGTCAGCGGTACTCCGGCGGAGGGGGCATGTTTCCACCGGGCGGCCGCTGGCCGGGATCCTGATGCTGGGGCACCTGACCCTGGCTGGGCGGGAACTGCTGGGGCTGCGTC
This sequence comes from Amycolatopsis roodepoortensis, assembly GCF_014873915.1. GTDB lineage: Bacteria > Actinomycetota > Actinomycetes > Mycobacteriales > Pseudonocardiaceae > Amycolatopsis > Amycolatopsis roodepoortensis. The sequence goes on along the minus strand of NZ_JADBEJ010000004.1, from coordinate 664,381 downwards.
GGCGCGTTCGGGTTCGCGGCGTGGTGCCCGGCGGACACCGGCTGGTGGACGGTCGTCCGCTCGGCGGGCACCCCGCCCGAGCGTCCGGCGTCCTCACGACCGCGCTGGTAGGCCTCGGCCTGCGCCTTCGCGGCGGGGATCTCCGCCTCGGCCCGGCCGAGCCAGGTCTCCCAGCGCTGCTGCATCGGCTTGATGAGACCACCGCCGACACCGACGACGGCGATACCGCCGATCGTGGCGAGCACGGCGATCAGCACCGGCATCGTGACCGCGGTGGCGACCCCGATCTGGTTCAGCGCGGCGATCGCGCCGAGGCCCCAGATGAACACCGAGGCGATGGTGGCGAGCACCTTGCCGTAGGAGACACCGCCGAGGGCGTTGCCGATCAGGTCCTTGACCGCCTTGGCGATCGCGCCGGCGATCACCACGATGACGATCGCGACGATGGCGCGCGGCAGCCACGCGACGATGTCGTTGAGCAGCGCGCTCACCGGGTTCGGGCCGAACACGCCGAACGCGAACTGCAGGGCGATCAGCAGGATCGCGTAGTAGACGATCTTGCTGATGATGTTCGACGCGTCGAACTGGCTGCGCGCGAGCATCTGTTTGAAGCCCCCGCGTTCGAGGAGCCGGTTGAACCCGACCTTCTCGAGCACCATGCTCACGGCCTTCGAGAGCGCCTTGGCGATCAGCCAGCCGATGAACAGGATGACCAGGAACGCGAGCAGTTTCGGGACGAAGGTGGCGACCGAACTCCAGGCGCTCGACACGCCCTGACCGAAGTCGACGGCCGCCAGTGCTGATGTGGCCACTGGACTTTCTCCCTTCCCACCACTGGAGCTTCCAGACTGGTGGGAAGGGGGTACCCGCCATTCGGGCGATCACACGTTGCGCCACCCGAACGGGTGGGTCAACTGCAGCAGCCGCCTCCGCAGCAACCGCCTCCACCTGCGGGAACGGGGGCGGGGCCGGAGGCCGACCCGGTCAGCGCGACGGTCGTCAGCAGTTTGACGGTGTCCTGGTGGCCCTCGGGGCACGGGGCGGGCGCACCGGACTCGCTCATCGGCCGCAGCAGTTCGAAGGTTCCGGCGCATTCGCGGCAGCGGTAGGCGTAAGTCGGCATACCGGCATTATCCCATCTCCTTCCGGCCTCCGGGATGGCAAGCTGGCCGGGTGGAACTGCCTGTCGCGGCGCATGTGCCGCACCTCGGCCAAGTCGTCCCGTCCGTGCTTTCCGCGCTCGGCGCCGACGGGTTCGCGAACTCGTTGAGCCTGGCGGAGGCGTCCAGTGCCTGCGTCCTGCTCATCGACGGTCTCGGCTGGGAACTGCTGGCCGAGCACGCCACCGACGCTCCCGTGCTCACCCAGCTGGCGAAGTCGCCGCTGCGGGTCGGTTTCCCGGCGACTACGGCGGCCGGACTCGGCGCGATCGGCACCGGGCTGGCGTCGGGGGAGCACGGCCTGGTCGGCTACAGCTTCGAGGTGCCGGGCACCGGCGTCCTGAACGCGCTGCGCTGGAGTAGCCATGTGGACGGCGGCGACCTCCGCGGCGCGCTACCGCCGCGGGAGGTGCAGCCGCTGCCGACCACGTTCGAACGCGCGGCTGCCGCCGGGATCACGACGAGCGTGGTGTCCTCGGCGAAGTTCGCCGACACCGCGCTCACCCGCGCGACGCAGTCCGGTGCGCGTTACGTGGGGGTCCATGCGCTCGGCGATCTGGCCGCCTGTGTTCTGCACTGTCTCGACACGCGGCCCGCGTTCTGCTGGGGCTATCACAGCGAACTCGACATGCTGGGCCACATCTACGGGCCCGGTTCGGCGCCGTGGCGGATGCAGCTGCGGCAGGTCGACCGGCTGGTGGAGTCCATTGTGGACGGACTGGCGCCCGGCGCGCTCCTCGCGGTCGTGGCCGACCACGGGATGGTGACCGTCGAGGGCGCGCTCGACATCGACGAAACCCCCGCGCTGCTCGGCGGTGTCCGGGCGATCGGGGGCGAGGTGCGGGCGCGGCACGTCTACAGCGAACCGGGCGCGGAGGCCGACGTCCTGGCCGCGTGGCGCGAGGTCGTCGGTGAGCGGGCGTGGATCCTCCCGCGCGACGAGGCCATCGAGGCGGGCTGGTTCGGTCCGGTTTCCGACCGCGTGCGCCCGCGTATCGGCGACGTCGTCGTGGCGTCGAAGGGACGGTTCGGGCTCGTGCGGGAGCTGGCGGAGGCCGTCGAGTCCTCCTTGGTCGGCCAGCATGGCTCGCTGACCCCGGCCGAACAGCTCGTCCCGTTGGTCCTCGCGCGCGGCTAGTGCGTCAGGCGGGCTTCCTGGCCGAGAATTTCACGCTGCGTTTCGGGACGTGGTCGACCTTGATGTCGGTGAAGCCGGCGCCGGTCAGTCGCGGCCAGAGCGAAACGGGGTCGAGCGCGTTCATCGTGTCGCCGATGTGGAGCAGCCGGAACGGCAGGCTCTCCAGGCTGTCGATCGCACGGAGGACGCAGCCGGGGCGGAGCACGCGGAACGCCTCGGCGAAGATCGAGTCCTGCAACGCCGTCGTCGGCACGTGGTGCAGCATCGTGAAACAGACGACCGCCGAGAACTCGCCGTCCTCGAAGGGCAACGCCGCTCCGTCGCCCTGGACGATCCGCACCCGGCCGTCGAACTCCCGTTTGAGGAGGTCCGCCGACGCTTCGTCGATCTCGACGGCGGTGAGCCGGGGAACGAGACCTTCGAGGGCGCGCGTGGTCGCGCCGAAGCCCGGGCCGATCTCCAGCACGGAGTCGCCGAGGTCGAAGCCGGCGACGTTGCCCGGCATCTCGTGGGCGACGGCCTTCGCCCACAGCGCGGAACTGCAGAGTTTGCGGTGCACCAGGTTCATCGGCATGAATCCGAAGCTAACGGTGACCGGTAGGCGATAGGCTGCCAACTGATGTCGAATATCGGACTCCTGCCGCCGATGTCGACGGCGATGGTGCTCGGCGAGATGGATCTGCCCGCGGGCACCTGGCTCCCGTGGCACGAGCACGATGGGCACCAGCTCGCCTGGGCGGCCCGGGGGATCTTGAGCGTGAACGTCGGCGAGCGGTACTGGGTACTGCCGCCGACGCGGGCGCTCTGGATCCCGGCGGGCGTCGTCCACCGGACCGGCGCCACCGCGCAGACCGTGTTGCGGGGGATCTACGCCGCCCGAGACCGATGCCCGGTGCGCTGGCCCGAACCGACGCTCGTCGCCGTCCGCCCGCTGTTGCGCGAACTGCTGGAGCACCTCGGCGCCGCCGACCTCGGCGACGACGCACGCCGCCGGGCCGAGGCCGTCGCCTTCGACCTGCTCGAACCGGTGGACGTCGTGCCGATCACCGTGCCGATGCCGTCGGACAGACGCGCGCTGACCGTCGCGCGAGCGGTGATCGCCGATCCGGCGGACCGCCGCGTTCTCGCGGACTTCGCCCGCGAGGCGGGCGCGAGCGAACGCACCCTCGCGCGCCTGTTCCTGACGGAGTGCCGCACGACGTTCGGCGCGTGGCGAGTGCAGGCCCGCCTGCGCGCGTCCTTGCCGCTGCTGGCCGAGGGCATGCCGCTGACCGCGGTCTCCCGCCGGATCGGCTACTCCTCGCCGAGCGCGTTCGTCGCCGCCTTCCGCCGGGCGGTCGGAGTGACTCCCGGCGCCTACTTCGGCGGCTAGCCGCGAGTTACGCCTTCCATCACGCGAGTTGCGCCTGCGATCACGCGAGTTGCGCCTCCGATCACGCGAGTTGCGCATGCGATCACGCGAGTTACGCCGTCCGTCACGTGTGATCAGGCGGACGACACGCGTGATCGGATGGACGACACGCGTGATTCGGCGGACGACGCGTACCCACAGCCGGTCCCACTACATGCCGCCCTTCCAGGCGCGTGATGGCCGCTGAATCACGTGTGATGGCCAGCGGATCACGCATGACGGCCGCTGGATCACACGTATGGCCAACGGAGCACATGTGATCGCAGGCGGATCACACGTGTCCGGAGGCGCGACTCGCGTGTTTGGAGGCGCGACTCGCGTGACTGGGGGCGCGACTCGCGTGTTTGGGGGCGCGACTCGCGTGTTTGGAGGCGCAACTCGCGTGATGGGAGGCGTAACTCGCGTGTTCGACAGGCGGGACGAACACCGAGCGAGCGGGATCACACGGCATCCGGCCGTATACCGTTTCGGGCGTGCCACGACGTAACCGGCCCGAACGCGGTGGACGCCCCGACCTCGGCGCGTCGACCGGCTGGGCGCGTTCCGAATCCGCCGCCGACGGCGACTGGCTGGTGCGCACCGTGCCCGGCGCGCAGGCCACCAAGGACTACCGCTGCCCCGGTTGCGATCACGAGATCCGGCAGGGGACCCCGCATGTGGTCGCCTGGCCCGCCGACGACACCGGCGGGATCGCCGACCGCCGCCACTGGCACAAGGCGTGCTGGGGCGCGCGGTCCCGTCGCCGCCCTGGCCGCTGGTGACTCAGCGCCGCATGTGCAGTGAGGGCGCTCCCTCGAACTCCTCCTCCGTGTGGATCTTGAAACCGAGCCGCTCGGCGACCCGGGTCGACGGTTCGTTGGACACCATGATGTTGGCGATCACCGGGACGTCGGGGATCTCCCGTTCGGCCCATTCGACGACGGCGGCCGCCATCTCCGTCGCGTAGCCCTTGCCCCAGGCGAACGGCCAGAAGCGGTACGCGAGGTTCAGCACGCGCTCGCCGTTCCATTCGTGATACCGGACGCCGCCGAACCCGACGATCACCTCGGGATCGTCCAAAGCGGACACCGCGAGATAGCCGAATCCGTGCTCGGCCCATTGCTTCATCCAGGCGTCGTACAGCTCCCGCGCGCCCTCGACGGTATGCGGCACGCCGTTGAACTTGTTCGTCTCCGGATCGGCCTGCAGCGCGACGATGTTCTCGCGGTCCGCCTCGCGCAGCCTCCGCAGCAGCAGCCTCTCCGTCTTGATCTCTGTCAGCACGGATCTGACGATAGCCCCAGGGTGCGACAGAATCATCGCCATGAAGGATCTCCCGCTGGTACTGCTGCACGCCTTCCCCGTCGACGCCCGCATGTGGGACGCGGTCCGCGCGCCGCTCTCGGAACGCCTGCGGCTGATCACCCCCGACCAGCGCGGCCTCGGCCGCAGCCCGCTGCCGGAGACCGACCGGGAGCCGGATTTGGACGACGCCGCCCGCGACGTCGTGGCGCTGCTCGACCGGCTCGGCCTCGACAAGGTCGTCCTCGGTGGCTGCTCGATGGGCGGCTACCTGACGATGGCGGTGCTGCGCTTGGCACCGGAACGGGTGGGCGGCCTGGTGTTCATCGACACGAAGGCGACGGCCGACACTCCCGAGGCCGCGCAGGCCCGGCACGACGTCGCGGCCAGGGTGGAAGCCGAAGGCACCGCCTGGATGCCCGAAGCCGTCACGCCCGGATTGCTCGCCGAGAAGGCCCGTCCGGAAGTTGCCGAACGGCTTCGCGAACTGATTACGACGCAGCCGCCGTCCGGCGTGGCGTGGGCGGCACGCGCGATGGCGGCGCGGCCCGATTCGCTCGAAACGCTGCGTTCGGCGGACGTGCCGGCGTTGGTCGTGGTCGGCGAAGAGGACGGCCTGACTCCGCTGGCGGAGGCGAACACCCTAGTGGAAACGCTGCCGGACGCGACGTTGGTCGTGCTGCCGGAGGCGGGGCATCTGACGCCGCTGGAGGATCCAGCCGGGGTCGTCGAAGCGATCTTGGGCTGGTACCCGGCGTAAGAAACCCTCACAGCCGAGGGCGCGGCCGCGGGCCTTGGGTCGCATACCGGGCGGTGAAAGTGCGGACGGCCTCGTCGACCACCTGGGTGACGCGTTCGGCGCTCACCGCCCAGTCCGGCACCAGGAGCGCCGGCCAGAAGACGTAGTTGGAGATCATGCCCAGGAACTGGGTGGCCGCGAGCTCCACGTCCTCGACCAGCACCGTTCCCGCCTCGTGCTCGGCCAGGAGGTAGCTGCGCACGGACTCGAAGTAGGGCATCTTCCCGTGCGAGAACTGCGCATGGGCCAGCTCGGGGAACCGCGGCAGTTCGGCGATGACGATCCTGAACAGGTCCGTCATCTGGGCACGGCCCAGCAGCTCGGCGTAACGGCGACCGATGATGCCGAGCCCGTCGACGACGTCGCCTGTCGGCGGAGGGGCCTCCTCGTCGGCGGTCGCCCAGGACTCGGTCACGATCGCGTCGAACAGGGCGGCTTTGGTCGGAAACTGCTTGAACAGGGTGGCCCGCGAAACGCCGGAACTCTCCGCGATCCGGGCCAGTGACGTCCGGTCGTAGCCCAGCTCGAGAAACAGTGCGGTCGCCGCTTTCACGATCAGTGCTCGCTTTTCCTGGGCGACCCGCTGGTGGTACGTCGTCACGCTCCCGCTCATGGGTTCAGCATACGAGGTGAGTGGCTTGACTCTCCTCTGCTGCCAACCTAGTGTCGGAAGGGATGGTGAGTCGACCGGCTCACCACTGGCCGTCAGTCACCATCACTGGTGATCGCGGTCGTCCCCAATGGACCGAAGGAACATTCGATGCCCCGCTTCGACAATCAGACCGTGCTCGTGACCGGTGGGACCGGCGGCCAGGGTTCGAGCCACGTGCGCGCCTTTCACGCGGAAGGGGCGAACGTGGTGATCGGTGGTCTCGACGCCGAACGCGGCGCCGCTCTCGCCGGCGAGCTGGGGACCCGCGCTCGTTTCGCCCGTCTCGACGTCACCGACGAGAGCTCGTGGTCCGCCGCCGTGCTGGCCGCCGAGAGCGCCTTCGGCGCCCTGAACGTGCTCGTCAACAACGCGGGCGTGCAGAATCCGCCTGCGACGATCGAAAACACTGACCAGGCCACGTGGTCGCGCATCCTTGACGTCAACCTCACCGGGACCTTCCTCGGCATCAAGGCCGCGGCCCCCGCTCTGCGCCGCGCGGCAGGGGGAGCCATCGTCAACATCGCCTCGACCATGGGCCTGGGCGGCACGGCTCACTACGCGCCGTACGTCGCCGGCAAATGGGCTGTGCGAGGCCTCACTCAGACCGCGGCACTCGAGCTCGGCCGCGACCAGATCCGGGTGAACACCATCCACCCCGGCGTGATCGCGACCCCCTTCATCCAAGAGCCGGCGGCCGGCGCCACCGCGGCGATCGCCGATTTCTACTCGCCCGAGCCGTTCGCGATCCCCCGGCTGGGAGAGCCCGCCGATGTCACCCGGCTTCTCCTGTTCCTCACGTCCTCGGACGCGTCGTTCATCACGGGGTCGGAGTACGTCATCGACGGTGGGCTTCTCCTCGGCCCCGCCCTGCAGGCCGAGGCCGCATGAGTACTTCCGTCGACAGATGACGAGGCCGCAGAAGTAAGTGCCCATTTCCCTCGCCCCTTCCAAGGTATAGCGGACCCCGGGGCTTGCGGCAAGCCCCCATTCCCGGTCCACAATTCGTGCCTTCACGTTTTTGTCGAAGGGGGATTCCCATGCGTGTACTCCTGTCCACTATCGGGACGAGGGGTGAGGTGCAGCCGCTGGTGGCCTTGGCGGTGCGATTGCGGGAACTCGGCCAGGATGTCCGGCTTTGCGCACCGCCCGATTTCCGCGGCTGGGCCGAAGGTCTCGGGATTCCTTTCGCGCCGCTGGGGCCGGAACTCCGGCCGACCGCGAAGCCGGATTCCGCCATGACCAAGGCGATGGCCACACCCGAGGGGCGGCGGGCGATGGCCGAGGCCATGGTCGTCGGGCAATTCGAGACGATGCCGGAGGTGGCCGAAGACTGCGACGCCGTCGTCGCGGGAATGGCCTTGAACATCGCCGCCCATTCGGTGGCCGAGCGGAAAGGGATTCCCTATTTCTTCACCGCCTATTGCCCGATAACGCTGCCTTCACTGCACCATCGTCCGCCCGTTTTCCCGGGCTGGGAGCCGAAGAATCCCGATGCCGTCATCCCGGCCTTGTGGGCCGACGACGCGGAACGATGGAACGGGCAATGGGGCGGCGTGCTGAACGCGCAGCGGGAAAAGCTCGGCCTCCCGCCGGTCGACGACGTCCGCGGGCATATCTTCACCGAGTCCCCGTGGCTGGCCGCCGATCCGGTGCTGGCGCCGTGGCGGGGACCGTCGGCGCTCGACGTTCACCAGACCGGCGCCTGGATCCTGCCGGACCACAGTCCGTTGTCCCCGGAGCTGGAGGCGTTCCTCGACGACGGTGAGCCCCCGGTCTATTTCGGATTCGGGAGCATCCGCGCCCCCGAGGAGATCGCGAAGGCGATGATCGAGTCGGCGCGGGCGCACGGACGGCGGGCGATCGTGTTCCGCGGCTGGACGGACCTGGCGCCGATCGACGACGAACCCGACTGTTTCGCCATCGGGGACGTCAACCAGCAGGCGCTCTTCCCACGGGTCGCCGCGGTCCTGCACCACGGCGGCGCCGGCACGACGACGGCCGCGACGCGGGCCGGGGTGCCGCAGGTTCTCGTCCCGCAGATGTTCGATCAGCCGTACTTCGCGCAGCGGGTCGGGGAACTCGGGGTGGGGACGTCGATCACCGGTGAGCCCTCCGTCGAAGCGCTGACGCTCGCTCTGGACGAGGTGCTGCGCCCCGGCATCGCCGAGCGGGCGCGTCAGGTCGGCGGTGAAGTGCGGACGGACGGCGCCGACGTGGCGGCGAAGCTCCTGATCTCCCGCGTTTAGTCCTCTCGATGCGGTACTTGCGCGTGCAAGGACCGCATTCAGAGGACTAAATGCGGGAGAAGTAGTGCGTTAGGGCGGCTTCGGCCTCAGGGAGCCGCTCCGGGAACCGCTGCGCGATCACGAACCGCCAGGGGATCTCGAACAACCGCCGCAACGCGATGAACGGCTCCAGCGACGCGGGCGTCACATCGGCCGGGTACGCGGCCAAAGTCTCGTGCCCGGCCTCCGCGAACAGCACGCCGAGGTCCCACCCGAGCGGCCCGCGCCAGGTGTCCTCGAAGTCGAGCCAGCACGGTCCGGCCGCCGTCGCGACGACGTTCCCCCGATGGGCGTCACCGTGCAGCGGCCGCGGCTCGGTGTCCGGCAGCGCGGCCGCCACCCGCTCGAGTTCGTCGTACAACCGGGGTGCCATGCCGCCCAGGAGGGCACCGTTTCTGTCGAGCAGCGTCCGGAGTTCGCGGACCGGCCCGAGTTCGGGCAGTTCACCGGGGTAGTCCGCGAGCGCGTCGTGTACCCGGGCGAGCGAAAGAGCCACCTCGCGCGGCGACAGCCTGTGCCCCGGCTCGTGCGGCGTGTAGTGCCAGAGAGTGACCGGAAGACCGTCGGCGAAATGCGGTCCTGCCGGGGGATCCGTGGTCGGTGAGACGACGAGCACACCACGTTCCGTGAGGTACCGCGACAGCTCGACGTCGCGCCTGAGCCAGTCTTCGGGCGAAGGCCGCGCGAAGCGTGTCGTGCCGGGCACCCGCGCCACCACCGGACCCAGTCTCACCAGCACGTTTGACTTGAAATGCAGGACATCGGGGGCGCCGGTCGGGAGCCCGTACCGGGCACCGACGGCGACGGCCGCGGCCACTCCCGCGCGGGTGTGTTCGTCGGTCACGGCGCGATCTTGCCAGCCGGTGCGCGCGACTGTCGGTAGTGAGGGCTACGATCCCCACTAGCCGCCGGAGTGGGTCCCGAATCCGCCCGGCGACCGCAAATTGACCACCACAAGGTTTGAGTGTTGGAGGCAGGAGTGACGGCCGTAGCCCCCAAGCCGATCGCCACGCGCCCGTATCCCGCGCGCGAGTCGGTTAAGGGTTCGTACCTGCTGCGGTTGTTCCGCACGACGGACCACAAGCAAATCGGCATCATGTACCTGGTCACGTCGTTCGCCTTCTTCATGGTGGGCGGCGCGATGGCGATGCTGATCCGCTCCGAGCTGGCGCGTCCCGGGCAGCAGTTCCTTTCGCAGGAGCAGTACAACCAGCTGTTCACCATGCACGGCACGATCATGCTGCTGCTGTACGCGACGCCGATCCTCTTCGGTTTCGCGAACTTCATCCTGCCGCTGCAGATCGGTTCGCCCGACGTCGCCTTCCCGCGGCTGAACGCGTTCTCGTACTGGCTGTACCTCTTCGGCGGCCTGATCGTGATGTCCGGCTTCCTGACCCCGGGTGGCGCCGCCGACTTCGGCTGGTTCGCCTACACCCCGCTGTCGGACGCCATCCACTCGCCCGGCGTCGGCGCCGACCTGTGGATCTCCGGTCTGGTCGTGTCCGGTCTCGGCACCATCCTCGGTGGCGTCAACATGATCACCACGGTGGTCTGCCTGCGCGCCCCCGGTATGACGATGTACCGGATGCCGATCTTCACCTGGAACATCCTGGTCACCAGCATCCTGATCCTGCTGGCGTTCCCGATCCTGACCGCGGCGCTGATGGGCCTGCTGGCGGACCGGCATCTCGGGGCGCACGTGTTCGACCCCGCGAACGGCGGCGTGATCCTCTGGCAGCACCTGTTCTGGTTCTTCGGCCATCCAGAGGTCTATATCGTCGCCCTACCGTTCTTCGGGATCGTGTCGGAGATCTTCCCGGTCTTCAGCCGCAAGCCGATCTTCGGTTACAAGGGCCTGGTCTGGGCGACGCTGGCGATCGCCGCGCTGTCGGTGGCCGTGTGGGCGCACCACATGTACGCGACCGGCGCCGTGCTGCTGCCGTTCTTCTCCTTCATGACCTTCCTGATCGCGGTCCCGACCGGCGTGAAGTTCTTCAACTGGATCGGCACGATGTGGAAGGGCCAGCTGTCCTTCGAGACGCCGATGATCTTCTCGATGGGCTTCATCGTCACGTTCCTCTTCGGCGGTCTGACCGGCATCATGCTGGCCGCGCCGGCGATCGACTTCCACGTGTCCGACAGTTACTTCGTCGTCGCGCACTTCCACTACGTGCTCTACGGCACGATCGTGTTCGCCACGTTCGCCGGGATCTACTTCTGGTTCCCGAAGATCACCGGCCGCATGATGGACGAGAAGCTCGGCAAGTGGCACTTCTGGACCACGTTCATCGGCTTCCACGCCACGTTCCTGGTGCAGCACTGGCTCGGCGCCGAAGGCATGCCGCGCCGGTACGCGGACTACCTGCAGTCCGACGGGTTCACGACGCTGAACACGATCTCCACGATCGGCGCGTACATCCTCGGTGCCTCGACGCTGCCGTTCATCTGGAACGTCTTCAAGAGCTACCGGTACGGCGAGATCGTCACGGTGGACGACCCGTGGGGCTACGGCAACTCGCTCGAGTGGGCGACGTCCTGCCCGCCGCCGCGGCACAACTTCACCGAGCTGCCGCGGATCCGGTCCGAGCGCCCGGCGTTCGAGCTGCACTACCCGCATATGGTCGAGCGCATCCACAAGGAGGGTGAGATCGGCTTCTTCGGGAAGCAGAAGGTCAACACCCACCGGGCGCCGTCCCAGGTGCTCACCGAGGCGGCCATGCCGGGTGACCACTCCAAGGACAACTCCAGCGAGAAGTGACCCGATAAGCGGAATCGGCGCGTGCCTTGCCTCACACAGGGGCAAGGCACGCGCCTTTTTCATCGCCGGTTGAGGGAGACTGACCCCCGTGACGCAGACACCAGTTCTCATCACCACCACCGGTCCCGACAAGCCGGGTGTGTCCTCGGTGCTGTTCGCCGTGCTGTCGCGCCACGACGTCGACGTCCTCGACGTCGAGCAGGTCGTCATCCGCGGCCAGCTGGTGCTCGGCGTGCTCGCCGGCGTGTACCGCGACCCCGAGGGCCTGCAGGAATACGTCGAGCAGGCGATGGCGTCGGTCGGGATGGAGGTCGAGGTGAAGATCGGCTCGGCCATCGGCGCCGACCCGTTCGCCATCGGCCAGAAGGACTCGACGCATGTGCTGCTGATGCTCGGCCGCCCGGTGACCGCGCGGGCGTTCTCCGACGTCGCGCGCCGCCTCGCCGCGCTGGACGTCAACATCGACTCGATCCGCAGCGTCGCCGACTACCCGGTGACCGGGCTGGAGCTGTACGCCTCGCTCGCCCAGGACACCCCGGAGGCCGACGCCGCGTTGCGCACCGCGCTGGCGGACGCCGCCGTCGAGGCCGGGATCGACATCTCGGTCGAGCGGGCCGGGCTGGCCCGTCGCGCCAAGCGCCTGGTCGTCTTCGACGTCGACTCCACGCTCATCCAGGGTGAGGTCATCGAGATGCTCGGCGCGCACGCCGGCGTCGAACCGCAGGTCCGCGAGATCACCGAGGCCGCGATGCGTGGCGAGCTGAACTTCGGCGAGTCGCTGGAGCGCCGGGTCGCGCTGCTGGAGGGGCTTCCGGAGACGGTGCTCGACGAGGTCGCCGCGTCCATCGAGCTCACGCCGGGCGCGCGCACGACCATCCGCACGCTGAAGCGCATGGGCTTCCGTTGCGGCGTCGTTTCGGGTGGGTTCACCAAGATCATCCAGTCCCTCGTGGACGACCTCGGTCTCGACTTCGCCGCCGCGAACGAACTCGAAGTGGTCGACGGCAAGCTCACCGGCCGGGTGGTCGGGGACATCGTCGACCGCGCGGGCAAGGCGGTGGCGCTGCGCCGGTTCGCCGAGGAGTACGAGATCTCGCTGGAGCAGTGCGTCGCCGTCGGTGACGGGGCGAACGACATCGACATGCTGTCGGTCGCCGGGATGGGTGTCGCCTTCAACGCGAAGCCCGCGCTGCGCGAGGTCGCCGACACCGCGCTCTCCCACCCGTACCTCGACGCCGTGCTGTTCCTGCTCGGCGTCACCAGGGGCGAGATCGAGGCGGCCGACGCGGCCGACGGTCTCGAGCTTTCCCGGCCATGAGCGTCCTGGATCCGCTGGCCGCGCGCTACGCGTACTGGCTGGGACTGCCTGCCGAAGACACGGAAGACACCTCGGACGAGGATCCCGCCGAGGTCCGGGCCATGCCGGTGATCCTGCGGATGGAACGGGCCGAACCGCCGTCCCGCACCGCGTTGCTGGAGGCCGCCGCGGCCGCCGCGATCGCCGTCTGCCTCGACGAACGCGCCTTGCCCGAAGGCGAATGGCACGAGCCGCTCAAGGCGTGGGTCGACGGCCGGATCCGCAAGGTCGCCCGGCGGGCGCGCGGCGCGCACTGGCGGGCGGTCCAGGAACTGCCGGGGATCACGATCGAGGTCGACGGCGCCGAGGCGCGGGCCTTGCTTCCCTGCCGCGTCGTCGAGACGCCGAAGGAGGTCTCGCGGCTGCAGATCTCCGGGAGCGAACTCCCGGCCGACGAGCCGGGTCCCACACCGGACGGTGTCCCGCGGCTGCTGCTGAACCCGGAGGTCTCGATGACCGTCGGCAAGGGGGCGACCCAGGTCGGGCACGCGACGATGATCCTCGCCGCACTGCTGGACGAGGCCGAACGGGCGGCCTGGGCCGAGACCGGCTTCCGGTGCTCGGTGCGGACGCCGCCGGTCGCGATCTGGAAGGCGCTTTGCCCGGTCGAGGATCCCGAAGGCTCGTGGCGCCGTGACGGTGTCGTCGCGGTCCGGGACGCCGGTTTCACCGAAGTCGATCCCGGAACAGTCACGGTCATAGCCCAAAGGGCTTAGCCTCCTATACTCCCCGCATGGGTGACCGGCTGATCGCCGGGCGCTATCGCTTGGAGGAGCGGATCGGCGCCGGGGGCATGGGTGTGGTCTGGCGTGCCACCGATCTGGACCTGGGCCGGGTCGTCGCTCTCAAACGCTCGCAGGCCGGGGACAGCGGCCAGATCCGGCGCGAGGCGCGGATCGGCGCGGGCCTGCATCACCCGAACGTGGTCACCGTCTTCGACGCCGTGAACGACGGCGACGACCGCTGGCTCGTCATGGAGTACCTGCCCTCGCGCAGCCTCGCCGACGTCATCGACTCCGACGGGCCGCTGCCGCCCGGCAAGGTGGCCAAGATCGGTGTCCAGCTCGCAGCCGCGCTCGCGGCGATGCACGAAAAGGGCATGGTCCACCGCGACCTCAAACCGGGCAATGTCCTGGTGGCCGACGACGGTACGGCCAAACTCACCGACCTCGGGATCGCGCAGTGGGCGGAGGTGACCCGAACCGGCGGCGGCCTCGACGTCGGGACTCCCGGCTACGTCGCGCCGGAGATGGCCGAAGGACGGCAGGCGGGTGCTGCGGCGGACGTGTTCTCGCTCGGCGCGACCCTGTTCGCCGCCGTCGAGGGCACGTCGGTGTGGGGAGACGCGAGCGTCGGGCCGTTCGTCCAGCTCCGGCGGGCGACGTCGTACACGCTGGAGCCGATCCGCCGGGCGGGACCGCTGGCGCCCGCGCTGATGGAGCTGCTGCGGCGCAAACCCGCCGGGCGGCCGGACGCCGTCCGCGCCGCCGAGCTGCTGTCCGAGGTCGCGGACGTCGTCGTTCCCGCGCGGGTACGGCGTTTCCGGGTGACCAGGCGCGCCATCGCGATGGCCGTCGTCACGGCGGTACTGGTGCTGACCGCGGGCTTGGTCTACGCCACCAGGGAACCGGCGTCGATCGCGGCGGGCCCGCCGTCCGAGCTGATCGGTGACCGGCGGTCGGCGGATCCTTGCGCGCTGGTGGAGCCGTCCGTGCTGAACCACCTCGGATCCCCCGAACTGGACAGCGCCCGCGGCAATTTCAACTCCTGTGGTGTCCGGCTGCGCTTGAGCCCCGACGAGGACGACATCGTCGACGTCCGCCTCGAACTGACGACGCCGACGTCGCCGCTGCTGGAGAAGCCGGTGCCGGGGAAGCTGATCGTGCGCGAGATCCCGAGCGACTCCGAGGACAAATGCGCGCGCGGCATCCCGCTGCCGGACGGCAACCAGGTGTGGGTGCACGCCCGGCACATCCGGAACTGGCACGCGCATCTGTGCGATTACGTCGATCCGGTGGCCACGCACGCGGTGAGCGTGCTGAACCGGGAGCCGGTCGAGCGGCGTCCCGCTCCCTTCCCCGCCGGTTCGCTCGGGAGTCTGGACGCCTGCGCGCTGGGCGCGGACCTGCCGGAGGCGATCGTCGGCGGCCCGGCCACCCCGGATCCGGTCTTCGGCAACTGGGAGTGCTACTGGAACCATCGCGAGACGGAGGTGACGATCCGGTTCGAACGGGAACGGGCACCGTTCGGGGACGGCGGCAGACGGGTCGCTCTCGGATCGCGGGAAGCCTTCGTGGAGGTCGCGCCGGAGTGGAAGGCTTGCCAGGCCGAGATCCCGCACCGGACCTTCACCGGCGACGGTCGTGCCATGATCGAGACGGTGGAGATCTACGTGGCGGACAAGGTCAAGCAGCCGCCCGAGATGTGCCCGGCCGCGGAACGGCTCGCCGGCGAGATCGCCCCCAGGCTGCCGCCACTCTGAAAGGGAGAACCGTGTCTTTGGAAGTCCAGCGCGACGGTGAGCACCGCTTCATCGGCCGCAACGAACGCGGTGCCGAGGTCGTGATCGGCCGCAAGGGCGCCGAGGGCGCCTTCTCACCCGCGGAACTGCTGCAGATCGCGGCGGCGGGCTGTTCGGCCGTCACCGCCGAGAACCTCATCACGCGCCGGATCGGGGAGGACTCGAAGTTCCGGGTCGGCGTGACCGCGGACCGGCGCGAAGGCGCTTCGGAGCTCGACGCCGTCCACGTGGCATTCGACGTCGACGTGTCCTCGCTGCCCGCCGCGGATCGAGAGGCGCTCGCGGGGGCGGTGGACCGTGCCATCGAGCGGTTGTGCACGGTGAGCCGGACGCTGAAGAAGGGCATCCCGGTCACGGAGAGCTTCCCGACCTCGTGAGTGGTAAGGACGGTTAGAACCGTCCTTACCACTCACGAGGTGCCGGGGTCAGTGTTTGGCGGGGTGGCCTTCGGCGCTCCAGACCACGTACGCCTCGTCGGCGTCGGTGGTCATGGCCTCGATGAACTTCTCGTTGTCGAAGCCGGGCAGCGTCTGCAACCGCTCGATCAGCGCGTCGGCGGCCGGGTCGCCGCTGGGGATCGCGGTGCCCTTACCGTCGGCGCCGGCGAGCATGAAGAAGACGTCTTCCTTCCACGGGCCTTCAGGGATCACTCTGACCACCACCGCGGACAGCTCGGACCACGTGACGGCTTCCTCGCTGCCGTCCGCGAGCTGGCGCCGCACTCCGGTGTCATCGACGCTGACGGTCCGGGATTGTGCGTTGGGCGACTCGTGGGACAACCGGTTCTCCCTGTCTTCGGCGTTCCGTTAACGGTACTCGGCCGTGTTCCAGGCCACTCAGGCCGGGGCGGCGGCGTCGAGGCGGCGTAGCGCGTCGCGGGCGACCTTCGGGTCCATGGTCGGCCAGAACGGCGGCAGCGAGGCGCGCAGGAATCCGCCGTAGCGGGCGGTGGCCAGCCGCGAATCCAGGATCGCCACGACGCCGCGATCGCTGACCGAACGGTGCAGCCGTCCCGTTCCCTGCGCGAGCAGCAGCGCCGCATGCGTGGCAGCGACGGTCAGGAAACCGTTGCCGCCCCTGGCTTCCACCGCCCGTTGCCGGGCCGAGGAGACCGGGTCGTCCGGGCGGGGGAACGGGATCCTGTCGACCACCACGAGCTGGAGCGACGGACCGGGCACGTCGACGCCCTGCCACAGCGAAAGCGTGCCGAACAGGCAGGTGCGCGCGTCCTCGGTGAACTTCTGCACCAGCAGGCCGGTGGCGTCGTCACCCTGGCAGAGGATCGGCAGGTCGAGCCGCTCCCGCATCTCCTCGGTGGCCTGTTTCGCCGCGCGCATCGACGAGAACAGGCCGAGCGTGCGCCCGCCCGCGGCCTCGATCAGCTCGGCCAGCTCGTCCATGGTCGAGGGCTGCAACCCGTCCCGGCCCGGCGGCGGCAGATGTTTGGCCAGGTAGAGGATGCCGTTGCGTTTGTGGTCGAACGGGGAGCCGACGTCGAGGCCGGTCCACTTCGGGCCGTCGGCGTCGTCACTGTCGGCGGGGGCTGCCTTGTCCGTCGCCGCGCCAGGTGCCTTCTCGACGCGCATACCGCCGGGCGGGAGACCCCACTGGCGGGCCATGGTGTCGAACGTGCCGCCCAGGGTCAGCGTCGCCGAGGTGAGGACGGTCGTGTGCTGGTTGAAGACACGCTCGCGCAGCAGACCGGCGACACCCAGCGGCGCGACCTTCAGCGCGGGCGGGCGCGGGTTCGTGGAGAAGCGGTCCCCGGTCAGCCAGACGACGTCGCGCTGATGCGCCTTGTCGTCGTCGAAGGCCTCCAGGAGCCGGACCGCGGTGTCGTGGACCTCTTCGAGCAGCGACCGCGCCAGCTTGCGGGCGGTGGCCTCGTCGACGTCCTCCTTGCGATCCTTGCCGAGCGCGGTGAGGCAGCGGTGCGCGGCGTCGCGGACCGCGGGGATCGCGCCGGTGAGGGCCTGCGGCAGCGAATCCATCCGGCCGGACGGCAGGTCGTCGAGGATCAGGGCCAGCCCGTCGCTCGCTTCCAGCAATTGGTCGGCCACCTCGTCGTCGACCAGTTTCCCGCAGCGCCGGGCGGCGGCGGAGACCATGCCGCTGGTCAGCTCGCCGGTCGCCACGGAGGTCACGCGATCCACCAGGTCGTGCGCCTCGTCGATGATCACCAGGTCGTGCTCGGGGAGCACCTGGTAGCCCTGCAGCGCGTCGATCGCCAGCAGCGCGTGGTTGGTGACCACGACGTCGGCCTTGCCCGCCTCGGCGCGGGACCGCTCGGCGAAACAGTCCGTGCCGATGGGGCAGCGCGAGGCGCCAAGGCATTCCTTGGCCGTGACCGACACCTGGCGCCACGCCTGGTCCGAAACGCCGGGGACGAGCTCGTCGCGATCGCCGGTCTCGGTGTCGGACGACCATTCCCGCAGCCGGGTGACCTCCTTGCCCAGCCTGGAGACGGCGAACGGGTCGAACAGCTGCTGATCCTCCGGCTCGTCCGGGGCGCCGGAATCGAGCCGGTGGAGGCAGAGGTAGTTACGGCGGCCCTTGAGGATCGCGAAGGTGGGCTCGCGGCCGAGGGGCTTCTTCAGCGCCTTCGCCAGCCGGGGGAGATCCCTGTCGACGAGCTGGCGCTGCAGCGCGATGGTGGCCGTGGAGACCACGACCGTGGCCTCCTTCTCGACCGCGTGGCGGATCGCGGGTACGAGATAGGCCAACGACTTCCCGGTGCCCGTGCCCGCCTGGACGGCCAGGTGCTCGCCGGTGCGGATGGCCCGGCCGACGGCGTCCGCCATCTTGACCTGGCCCTCGCGCTCGGCACCGCCCACGGACTCGACCGCGTGGGTCAGGAGTTCGAGGACACCGGGGAAATCAGCACGGGAGGGCACGGGACAAGACGATAGCCGGGGGCACCGTCAAGATCGTCCGCCCCGTGCGATGAAAGGTCCCTTCCTCGCGGATTTCGCAAGGAAGGGACCTTTCATGGCAGCTCGTGAGGCGGTGAAAGGGCCGGTCACGACTCCTTGCGGAAGCGAGAAACCAGCGCCCAGGTGCCCGGAAGCAGCGCCGCCGCGACGGCGATCTTCAGCGCGTCGCCGATGAGGAACGGCACGACGCCCTTCTCCAGGGCGGTCGTCAGGCCGAAGCCGGTCGACGCCATCAGCCACGGCACGCCGACCGAGTAGATGGCGAGGTTGCCCAGCACCATCGTCCCCGCCGTGCGCAACGGCGTGCGGTCACCGCCGCGGCCGGCGAGCGCGCCGACCAGCGCGCCCGCGAGCACGAAGCCGACGATGTACCCGGCGCTGGCGCCGAACAGGCCGGAAGAACCGTTCTGGAACCAGCCGAACCCGGCCGCGCCGACGGCGAGGTACAGCGCCATCGACAGCGCGCCGCGCTTCCAGCCGAGCGCGGCGCCGACCAGCAGGGCGGCGAACGTCTGGCCGGTCATCGGCACCGGGGAGCCGGGCACCGGGATCAGGATCTGCGCGGCCGCGCCGGTCAGGGCGGCCCCACCGGCGACCAGGACCGCGTCACGGACCAGCGCGCCGGGAACGAGGTCGGCGAGAACCGGACGGGTGCCGGTCACAGACAGCGAAGACACTCAGACCTCCTATGAGTACACGAATGTGAACCGAGGTTAACGCCAGACGACGGGACGCGGACCGAATGTCGGGCACCTCACGGTCATCGAGCGTCCACTCGTCCGGGTGGCATGACCCTGCACGGGACAGGCGGTTGGTGGAGGCTGCCGGACATGAGGAAACCCGTTTCGAGGCTGTTGTCGGTGACGATGCTGACCGGGGCGCTGGTGGCGGGAGGTCCGGCGGTCGCGTCGGCCGGCCCCGCGCCCGCGACGGCGGCCGCGTCGGTCGGTTCGGTCGACGTGGAGATCGGTGACGAACACGTGGTCACGGGCGAGCTCGCGCCGTGCGACGTCGACGGACCCTTGAGCGCGAAGACTCCGGGCGGGTCCGTCGGCGACTTCGCCCGGTTCAGCGGGGGTGAGTCGCGCTGCGGCCGGAACGGCGCGGTGGCCATCGGCGAGGCGGCCGGACGGCGGTTCGAGACCACCCTGCTCAAACGCTTCGGCGGCCCGGTGATCAAGGTCCGCTCGTTCATGGCGAAGTGCAGCACCACCGAGGACGGCAGCCTCGGCTACATCGAGTTCGGCGACGTCACCGGCTTCACGCTGCCGGAGAACATCCCGCAGAACTACCGGCTGACCATCCCTGGCGGCAAGGCCGGGACGCCGCTGGCGTCGCTCACGGTCAACGAGACCGTCACGCCGACCCCGCCCGACGGGAGCCTCGTGACGCACATGCTGCACATCAAGCTGTTCCCTCAGGGCGGCGGACCGGCGAAGGGCGACATCTACCTCGGGACCGCGAGCTGTGACCCGTACGGCAAGAAGAAGCCCTGACTCCCGCAATTAGTCCTCTGAATGCGGTCCTTGCACACGCAAGTACCGCATCCAGAGGACGAAATGCCGGGTTGGGTCTAGGTGCGCGAGACGTACTTCGCGGCCGCGGCGACGAACTCACTCGCCCGGGTCGCCAGGTCGGTCAGCGACCCTTTCGAGGTGAGCGCGTCACCGAGAAGCGGTGTGGCGGCCGCGACGGCGATCGAGCCCGACTCGAGGTAATTCGCGACGTCGGCCAGGTGCACGCCGCCCGTCGGGACGAGCGGGATGTCCGGCATCGGCGCCCGGATCGCCCGCAGGTAGGCGATCCCGCCGACGGCCGCGATCGGGAAGACCTTCACCGCCGCCGCGCCGAGACGCCACGCCTGGTCGATCTCGGTCGGCGTCAGCGCGCCGCAGATCACCGGCAGCCCGCGTTCGTGCGCGCGCTCCATGACCAGCGGATTCACCGTCGGCGTGACCAGGAAGGTCGCGCCCGCGTCCGCCGATTTGTCCACATCGGACACCTCGCGCACGCTCCCGGCGCCGATATGCGCGTCGTCGCCGAGCTTCTTCCGGATGGTCGCGATGGCATCCGTGGCGCCCGGCGTGGTCAACGCCGCTTCGAGCACCCGCACGCCCGCCGCGTGCAGCACCGTGGCGGCGTCGGCGAACCGGCTCGCGTCCGCGGCCCGCAGGATCGCGACGAGCCGGTTTTCGATCAGGGTGTCCTGGAGGTCGTGCTGGATCATGCGGCCGGGACCGGCGCCTTCCCGGTGTAGGTCACGCCCGCCTCGTCGAAGTCCTTGAGCGCGGCGTCGACGGTCGGCTGCGATCCCCCGACCGTGAGGTCCAGCAGCACCCGGACCTTGAAACCCGCCTTCGCCGCGTCGAGCGCCGTGGCGCGGACGCAGAAGTCGGTCGCGATGCCGACGACGTCGACCTCGGTGACGTCGTGCTCCTTCAGCCACGCGTCGAGCGTCTTGCCGTCGCGCGCGTTGCCTTCGAAGCCGGAGTACGCGGCGGTGTACTCGCCCTTGGAGAAGACCTCGCGGATCGGGACCACGTCGAGCGCGGGGTGGAACGACGCGCCGGAAGTGCCCGCGACGCAGTGACGCGGCCAGCTGTCCTTGAAGTCCGGCGTCTCGCTGAAGTGATCGCCCGGGTCGATGTGGTAGTCGCGGGTGGCGACGACGTGCGCGTAGCCGCCTTCCGCGGCCTGCTTGGAGATCGCTTCGGCGGCGGCGGCGCCACCGGGCAGGCCGAGCGACCCGCCTTCGCAGAAGTCGTTCTGCACATCGACCACGATCAGGGCGGTCCCCATGTGTTGCTCCTGAGTTCTCTTTAGACGAATACGGTCGGGATGGCGGGCTCCCCGTGCGAGAGCTTGAGGCCTTCCCACGGAAGGCTCACCAGTGCCCGCCGAAGCCGCTGGCGCGCATCGTCCAGCGTGGGCAAATCATCCACCGTCCGGCCGTCCCGGACCAGCGGAATCTGCAATTCGTGGTCGTTCGGTCCCCGTTCCGGGACCGGCGAGGCGGCCGTCCAGATCACCTCTTCGACGGCGGTACCGGTCTCGCGGTGCCGCCGCAGCGCGGATTTCCGGCCGCCGCGGGATTCCTTGTGCGCGCTGCGCTTGGCGACCGGCCTGCCGTCGACCTCGACGAGCTTGTAGACCATGCCCGCGGTCGGCGCGCCGGAACCGGTGACGACCGAGGTCCCGACGCCGTACGCGTCGACCGGTTCCGCCCGCAGCGCCGCGATGGCGTGTTCGTCGAGGTCGCCCGACACCACGATGCGGGTGTCCTTGGCGCCGAGGGCGTCCAGCTGCTCGCGGGCCTTGCGCGCCAGCGGGCCCACGTCGCCGGAGTCGATGCGGATCGCGCCGAGTTCGGTGCCCGCCACCCGGACGGCCGTCTCGATGCCCTTGGTGATGTCGTAGGTGTCCACCAGGAGGGTGGTGTCGGTGCCCATCTTGTCCACCTGCGCGCGGAACGCCTGTTCCTCGCTGTCGTGCAGCAGCATGAACGCGTGCGCGACGGTGCCCCGCGTCGGGATGCCGTAGCGGCGGCCGGCTTCGAGGTTCGAGGTCGTGGCGAACCCGGCGAGGTACGCGGCCCGCGCGGCGGCGACGGCGGCGTACTCGTGCGTGCGGCGGCCGCCCATCTCGATGATCGGCCTGCCGTGCGCGGCGCCCGACATCCGCGCCGCGGCGGACGCGATCGCGCTGTCGTGGTTGAGGATCGAGAGGATCAGCGTCTCCAGCACCACGGCCTCGCCGAAGGAACCGGTGACGGTCAGGATCGGGGAGCCGGGGAAGTACAGCTCGCCCTCGGGGTAACCGTCGATGTTCCCCGAGAAGGAGTAGTCCGCGAGCCACGAAAGGGTGGCGTCGTCGACGACGGCCGTCGCTTCCAGCTGGCTCAGCTCGGCGTCGGTGAACCGGAAGTCGGCGATCGCGTCGAGGACCCGCCCGGTGCCCGCGACGACGCCGTAGCGGCGGCCGTCGGGCAGACGACGTGCGAAGACCTCGAAGACGCACGGCCGGTCCGCCGTCCCGTCGGACAGGGCGCTGGCCAGCATGGTCAGCTCGTAGTGGTCGGTGAGCAGCGCGGTGCTGGCGCCAGTGGCCGCCTCGGGGAAACCCATGGCACCAGCCTATTCACCCACATGGCCGGACCTGCCAGCCCATACCGGAACCGGCCCGTGACACCATGGAGTGCATGTCCACGCCTGTCGCATCCGAGCAGACGCAGGTTGATCCACAGGGAGTAGAGGTCGTCTCTGAGGACAAACCCTGGCGGACGGTCGTCTGGAACGATCCGGTGAACCTCATGTCCTACGTGACCTACGTGTTCCAGAAGCTGTTCGGTTACAGCCGGGACCACGCGACGAAACTGATGCTCGACGTGCACCAGAAGGGCAAGGCGATCGTGTCGTCCGGTTCCAAGGAGAAGGTGGAGACCGACGTCGCGAAACTCCACGCGGCCGGCCTCTGGGCCACCATGGAGCAGCCTTCATGAACGGATGGCGCCGTAAGGGCGACACCATCGTCGCGGGGTTCGAGCAGCAGGAGGCCGCGGTGCTGCGCGGCCTGGTCAGCCAGCTGGAGGACATGCTCACCGCGCGCGCCGAGGAGGCGCCCCAGGACGAGCTGGCGGAGCTGACCGGGATCCGGATGGGCCCGACCGAATCGCCGGACGACCCGGTGCTTTCCCGGCTGCTGCCGGACTTCCACAAGCTGGACCCGGACAACCCGACCCGCGAGGACATCGACTCGGCCGCCGCGATGCGGTCGATCCACGAGCCCGAGCTGCTGGACAAGAAGGTCGGCGTCGCCAAGGTCGTGCTGGACACCCTGCCGCGTGACGGCGGCAACGTGCGGCTGACCTTCGAGCAGGCCGACGCGTGGCTGGGCGCGCTCAACGACGTCCGGCTGGCGCTGGGCACCGCGCTCGACGTCACCGAGGACATGCCCGACGAACTGCCCGAGGACGATCCCCGCGCGCCGCATCTCGGCGTCTACCACTGGCTGACCTGGGTGCAGGAGACCCTCATCCAGTCGCTGACGTCATGATCACCGACGTTCCCGGCGTGCTGGTCGGGCACCACGAGCGAGTCGGCGACGGCTGGGCCACCGGGACGACGGTCGTGCTGGTCCCCGGCGGCGCGGTCGGGGCCGTCGACCAGCGCGGCGGCGCGCCCGGAACGCGCGAGACCAACCTGCTGGAGCCGGAGAACCTGGTCCAGCACGTCAACGCGATCTGCCTGTCCGGCGGGAGCGCGTACGGTTTGGCCGCCGCGGACGGCGTCATGCGCTGGCTGGCCGAGCGGAACCTGGGCATCCCCGTGGGCACTCAGCCGCACGAGGTGGTGCCGATCGTGCCCGCCGCGGTGTTGTTCGACCTGCCGCGTAGCGAGTGGGGAAACCGTCCGGACGCCTCCTTTGGTTACGCGGCCTGCGAAGCGGCTGTCGGAGGTCCGGTCGCGCTTGGGACCGTCGGCGCGGGCGCCGGGGCGAAGGCGGGATCGCTCAAAGGCGGGATCGGGACGGCCTCGGAGAAGGTCGGGGAGTTCACCGTCGGCGTCGTCGCCGCCGTGAACGCCGCCGGTGAGGCCGTGGATCTCTCGACGGGCCGCGCGTACGCGGCGGATCACGAAGTCGACGGCGAGTTCGGTGTCCGCTGGCCCGACCGGCCGGGCGACGTCGAGGCGAAGGCCGCCGGCCTCAACACGACCATCGGCGTGGTCGCGGTCGACGCGGCGCTGTCCAAGGCGGAGGCGCGGCGGCTCGCGGTGGCCGCGCAAGACGGTCTCGCCAGGGCCGTGCGGCCGGCGCACACGATGTTCGACGGCGACACGGTGTTCGCGCTGGCGACCGGCGACCGGGAACTGCCCGGCGGCGCGGGCCCCGTCGCGGCGGCGCGGCGCGCGATGGTGCTGGACACGCTGTGCTCGGCGGCCGCGAGGGTCTTCGGGCGCGCGATGGTGCACGGTGTGCTTTCGGCCACTTCGGCCGGGGACATGCGCGCGTACCGCGACGTCTGGCCCGAAGCCTTCTCCTGACCCCGCGTTTCGTCCTCTGGATGCGGGTGGGAGTGGCGGCGATCTCAGAGTGTGGACCCACCCTTTCCAGCACCTAAGATGGGCGACGTGCTCCGGATCCGCCGTGAACTCGTCGACGAGATCGTCGCCCATGCCCGTCGTGACCATCCCGACGAGGCGTGCGGGGTGATCGCCGGTCCCGAGGGGTCGGACAGCCCCGAGCGGTACATCCCCATGCTGAACGCGGCCCGCTCGCCGACGTTCTACGAATTCGACTCGGGCGATCTGCTCAAGCTCTACCGCGAGATGGACGCCAACGACGAGGTGCCGGTGGTCATCTACCACTCGCACACCGCGACCGACGCCTACCCGTCCCGCACCGATGTCTCGTACGCCTCGGAACCCGACGCGCACTACGTGCTCGTTTCCACCAAGGACCCCGATTCGCACCAGTTCCGGTCGTACCGGATCGTGGACGGGGAGATCACCGAGGAGCCCGTCGAGATCATCGGCTGAACCCCGTCCGGGAATATCCCGGACCGGCCCGAACGTCTGCGTAGCAGAGAACCCACCGGAGGTAGAAAACCATGGCCGTGACCGTGTCCATCCCGACCATCCTGCGTACGCACACCGGCGGCGAGAAGTCCGTCGAGGCGACCGGCAAGACCGTGCTCGAGGTGATCGACGACATCGAGTCCCGCCACGGCGGCCTCAAGGCCCGCCTGGTCAAGGAAGAGAAGCTGCACCGCTTCGTCAACGTCTACGTCAACGACGAGGACGTCCGTTTCTCCGGCGGTCTCGAGGCCGAGGTCAAGGACGGCGACACCCTGACCATCCTGCCCGCCGTGGCCGGTGGCTGATCGATGGCTCGCTTCGAGTCGCTGCTCGACGCGCTCGGCGGCACGCCGCTGGTCGGCCTTCCCCGGCTTTCGCCCACCCATGACGTGCGGTTGTGGGCGAAGCTGGAGGACCGCAACCCGACCGGTTCGATCAAGGATCGCCCCGCGCTGGCGATGATCGAGGCCGCCGAGCGCGAAGGCACGCTCCGGCGCGGCTCCACGATCCTGGAGCCGACGTCGGGCAACACCGGGATCGCGCTCGCCATGGCCGCGAAGCTCAAGGGCTACGGCCTCGTGTGCGTGATGCCGGAGAACACCTCGACCGAGCGCAAGCAGCTGCTGCAGGCGTACGGCGCGCGGATCGTCTTCTCCCCGGCCGCCGGCGGATCCAACGAAGCCGTGCGCCGGGCGAAGGAACTGGCCGAGGCCAACCCGGACTGGGTGATGCTCTACCAGTACGGCAACCCGGCGAACGCCGACGCGCACTACCGCGGCACCGGGCCCGAACTGCTCAAGGACCTGCCGACCCTGACGCATTTCGTCGGCGGCCTCGGCACCACCGGCACCCTGGTCGGTGTCGGGCGCTACCTGCACGAGGCCAAGCCGGACGTGCAGATCATCGCGGCCGAACCACGCTACGGCGAGTTGGTGTACGGCCTGCGGAACCTCGACGAGGGCTTCGTCCCGGAGCTCTACGACGCGAGCGTGCTCAACGGCCGGTACTCCGTCGGCGCATACGACGCGCTTCGCCGGACACGCGAGCTGCTGGAGCACGAAGGCATCTTCGCGGGGATCTCGACGGGGGCCGTGCTGCACGCGGCGCTGGCCGTCGCCGAGAAGGCCGCCGCTTCGGGGAAGCCCGCCGATGTGGCCTTCGTGGTCGCTGACGCGGGGTGGAAGTACCTCTCGACGGGCGCGTACTCCGGCTCGCTCGACGAAGCGGCCGAAAGGCTCGACGGGCAGCTCTGGGCCTGATCCCTCGTGAGTGGTAAGGACGGTTCTAACCGTCCTTGCCACTCACGAGCCCCATCGCGAACCGCTCGTACTGGCACGATGGCAGCATGAAGACCATCGGCCTGCTGGGCGGGATGAGCTGGGAATCGTCGGCCGAGTACTACCGCCTGGTCAACGAACGCGTCCGCGAGCTGCGCGGCGGGTATCACTCCGCGCGCACCGTGCTCTACTCCGTGGACTTCGCCGAAATCGAAGCGATGCAGGCCGAAGAGCGCTGGGACGACGCCGGACGGGAACTGAACCGCGCCGCCCTCGCTCTCGAAGCCGCCGGAGCGGATTTCGTCGTCCTCTGCACCAACACGATGCACAAGGTCGCCGACCAGCTCACCGACGGCCTGGGCGTGCCGCTCCTGCACCTCGCCGACACCACGGCGGCCGCGATCAAAGCCCGCGAGATCACCAGAGTCGGGCTCCTGGGCACTGGTTTCACCATGGCCCAGCCGTTCTACCGCGAACGCCTCGCCGCGCACGGCCTCGACGTGCTCGTGCCCGGCGAAGAAGACCGCGAAACGGTGCACCGGGTCATCTACGACGAGCTCGTCCACGGCGTCGTCACCGAGGACTCCCGTGAGCGATACCGCGAGGTCATCGCGAGGCTCGTCGAGGCGGGCGCGGAGGGCGTCATCTACGGGTGCACGGAGATCGAACTGCTCGTCGGCCCCGAAGACAGCCGAGTGCCCACCTTCCCCACCACCAGGCTGCACGCCGAAGCGGCCGTGGACTACGCGCTGGGCAAGGCCTCACTCCCTCCCACGGTGTGACGTTCGTGCTGGGCGACGGCCTGCCGCCACAGCCTGTCCTGTTCTTCACCGGTGAAACCATCGCGAGCCACGCCGAAGACGTCCTCGAGCGCCGTCCACCACTCGGCCGGTGATTCCAGGACGGTCTTGCCGCCCGGCAGACCGCTCAAGGTCAGCGCGCGCAGCGAATCCACTCCCTCCGCGTCGCGCCGCTGCACCACCAGCGTGCGGACGAAGCCGGAATCCTCGGACGTGGACAGCTCGACGTGCTTTTCGGCGAAATCGGCCATCACGGCCGCCTCCGGCGCGAAATCCATCCCGACGAAACTGCCCTGCGGATCGTGGTCGAACCGCCAGCCGCCCGGCGTGACCTCCGAATTCCGCATGCGGAACACCAGCGGCCCCTGTTTGTACTCGCCCTCACGCAGCGGGAGCGGCTCGTGGAGGCCGTCCCCGAGGCCGACGTCGACCAGCCAGCCGGCGTCGGGCTCGTCAGGCAGCCCGGTCACCGTCAGGGCCAGGTGGTTGAGGTGGATCCCGGACGGCGCGCCCGGCATCTGTGCCCCGCTGGGATGGCGGGTGACCTGGTAGCCGAGCGCCCGCAGCAGCGCCGAGAACGCGCCGTTGAGGTGATAGCAGTAGCCGCCGCGGCCGGCGGCGATCCGGCCGAACGACACCGCCGGGTCCAGCGAGGTCACCCGGCCCAGCTGGACTTCGAAATCCTCGTACGGCACCCGCTCCACATGGGCCTTGTGCAGCCGGGAGAGCGCGTCGAGGCTCGGCGGCTCGTGCTCGAGGCCGAGTCGCGCGAGGTAGGCGGGCACGTCGACGTGCTCGGAGTGCTCGGAAGAAGGGAACCCCATGCGATCGACCGTAGCGGCACCCACCGACAATTCAGGGTTCTCACGGAGGCGATCTCGCCGTTCGCCGCCGTAGCCTGTGGAGGTGACCACTTTGCCTTCCCAGCCGGTCCCGGCGAGCGAGCCCGGTGGCGATCCGGCCAAACGCGTCCTGCCGCCGAACCCGAGGGCCGCCGCGATCGTCGCGCTGGCCTTCACCGCGCTGCTCTACCTGGTCGAGCTGGTCGACGTCGTCCTGCCCGCCGACCTCGATCAGAGCGGTGGCATCGTCGCCCGCGAGCTCTCCGACCTCGACGGCGTGCTCTGGGCGCCGCTGCTGCACGCGGGCTGGGGGCATCTGTTCTCCAACACCGTCCCGGTGCTGGTGTTCGCCTTCCTCGCGATGTCCGCGGGTATCGGCCGGTGGGTGCTGGTCACCGCGATCATCTGGGTGCTTTCCGGCGTCGGTGTCTGGCTGATCGCGCCGGGCGGCACGGTCACCGTCGGCGCGTCCGGCGTCGCCTTCGGCTGGCTCGCGTTCCTGCTGGTCCGAGGCATTTTCAATCGCGCCGTCGGGCAGATCCTGGTGGCCGTGGTGCTGCTGGGCATCTGGAGCGGGATGCTCTGGGGACTGCTTCCGGGTGACCCGGGCGTCTCCTGGCAGGGGCACCTGTTCGGCGCCCTGTCCGGCGTCTTCGCCGCCTGGTTGATGGCGCGGGTGGACAGGTCCCAGGCCAGGAAAGCGACCGGTCCCGGTAGCCTCGCCGTGTGACCAAGCCGAGCGCCGACGCCCCCATCGGCGTCTTCGATTCCGGAGTGGGCGGGCTCACCGTCGCCAGGGCGATCCTGGAACAGCTGCCCGGTGAGCAGTTGCGCTACGTCGGCGACACCGCCCGCAACCCGTACGGTCCGCTTCCCATCGCCACCGCGCGCCGGTACGCGCTGGAAGCGCTGGACGACATCGTCGAAGGCGGGGTGAAGGCGCTGGTCATCGCCTGCAACACCGCCTCCGCCGCCTGCCTTCGCGACGCGAGGGAGCGCTACGACGTCCCCGTGATCGAGGTCGTCCTCCCGGCCGCGCGCCGGGCCGTTTCCGCGACACGCTCCGGCCGTATCGGCGTCATCGGCACCGAGGGCACCGTGCGGTCGCGCGCCTACGACGACGCCTTCAACGCCGCGCAGGACGTGCAGATCACCAGCGTCGCGTGCCCGCGGTTCGTCGACTTCGTCGAACGCGGGATCACCACCGGGCGCCAGGTGCTCGGGCTCGCGCAGGGCTATCTCGAACCACTGCTGGACGCGCAGGTCGACACGCTGGTCATGGGCTGCACGCACTACCCGTTGCTGTCCGGGGTGCTGCAGATCGTCATGGGCCAGGACGTCACGCTGGTGTCCAGCGCCGAGGAGACCGCGCGTGACCTCGTGCGCGTCCTCACCGAGGCCGATCTCCTCGCCGAGCGCGACACCCCGCCGCGGCACGAGTTCGTCGCCACCGGATCCGCCGAGCCGTTCACGAGGCTCGCTCAGCGGTTCATGGGCTTCGCTCCGGGTGTGCTGGCTCCCACCAGCGCCTAAAATCGCCGATTCCGTGCTTAAGGTGTCACAGTGCGTCTCACGATCCTCGGCTGCTCCGGCAGCATCCCCGGGCCCAACGCCGCCGCGTCCGGCTACCTGATCGAGGCGGACGGGTTCGTCCTGGGGCTCGAACTCGGCAACGGGACGCTCGCCAGGCTGCAGGCGCTGCGCGACCCGTTCGACCTGGACGCGCTGATCCTTTCGCATCTGCACCCCGACCACTGCGCCGACGTCAGCGCGCTCACCGTGCTGCGGCGCTACCACCCCGCGCTGCCGTACCCGGCGCGGCCGCGGCGGCTCCCGGTGTACGGGCCGTCGGACGTGCGCGAGCGGCTCACCTACGCGTACGCGGCGAACGAGGACGAGCGGGCGACCACTGATCTCACGGACGTCTTCGCCTTCGAAACGCTGCGGTGCGAGCCCATGAAGATCGGGCCGTTCGAGGTCACCGCGGTCCCGGTCGACCATCCGACCCCGGCGTTCGGCCTGCGGTTCGCGCACGGCGGCAAGACCCTCGCCTACACCGGGGACACCGGCGTCTGCGACAACCTGACCGACCTCGCGGGCGGTGCCGACGTCCTGCTGTCCGAAGCGTCGTGGACCGACTCACCCGACCGGCCCGCCGGCGTCCACTTGTCCGGCAAGGAGGCGGGGGAGCTGGGACGCAAGGCCGGGGTCGGGCGGCTGCTGCTCACCCACGTCGCGCCCTGGACCGATCGCGACGCGGTCCTCGCCGAGGCGGCCGTCGCGTTCCCCGCGGCCGAGCTGGTCGAGCAGGGCGCCGTCTACGACCTCTGACGCGGGGTTCTAGAGTGGCGGCCGTGGCGAGAAAAGACGGCAGGAACGACGACCAGCTTCGCGACATCAAGATCACCCGCGGTTTCCAGCGGTGGCCCGCGGGCTCGGTGTTGATCGAATTCGGCGACACCCGGGTGCTGTGCGCGGCGAGCGTCACCGAAGGCGTGCCTCGCTGGCGGGCCGGTTCCGGCCTCGGCTGGGTCACCGCCGAGTACGCGATGCTGCCGTCGGCGACCAACACCCGCAGCGATCGCGAATCCATCAAGGGCCGCGTCGGCGGCCGCACCCACGAGATCTCCCGGCTGATCGGCCGGTCCCTGCGCGCCTGCATCGACCTGGCGGCGCTGGGAGAGAACACGATCGTCATCGACTGCGACGTCATCCAGGCCGACGGCGGCACCCGCACGGCAGCGGTGACCGGTGGTTACGTCGCGCTCGCCGACGCCGTCACCTGGCTCGGCGCTGCGAGCCGCCTCGCCGACCCGCAGCCGCTTTCGTCCTCGGTGGCCGCGGTGAGCGTCGGCGTCGTCGACGGCCGGGTGCGCCTCGATCTGCCCTACGAAGAGGACTCGCGCGCGGAGGTCGACATGAACGTCGTCGCCACCGACGCGGGCACCCTGATCGAGGTGCAGGGCACCGGCGAGGGCGCCACCTTCGCCCGCTCCACTTTGGACACCATGCTGGACATGGCGCTCGCGGGCTGCGAGGAACTGACCCGTTTGCAGACCGAGGCGCTCGCGTTGCCGTATCCCGGCGAACTGCCCGAGCCGCGTCCGGACAAGAAGAAGGGCGCGAAGTGACCAAGCTGCTCCTCGCCACCCGCAACGCGAAGAAGCTCGGAGAGCTCCGGCGCATCCTGGTCGCCGAAGGGATCGAGGGCGTCGAGGTCATCGGACTCGCCGACGTCCCCGAGTTCCCCGAAGCGCCCGAAACCGCTCCGGACTTCGAAGGCAACGCGCTCGCGAAGGCCCAGGACGCGGCCGCCGCGACCGGTCTCCCGGCCGTCGCCGACGATTCCGGCATCGCCGTCGACGCGCTCAACGGCATGCCGGGCGTGCTCTCGGCGCGCTGGTCCGGGAAGCACGGCGACGACGAGGCGAACCTGGATCTCGTGCTGGCGCAGCTGTCCGACACGCCCGATGAGCGCATGGGCGCGGCTTTCGTCTGCGCGGCCGCGTTGGTCGTCCCTGGTGGCGACGAAACCGTGGTGCGCGGGGAATGGCGCGGTTCGCTGATCCGGGAACGCCGTGGTACCAACGGATTCGGGTACGACCCGATCTTCGTTCCCGAAGGCGAGACGCGGACTTCGGCGGAGCTGGAACCGTCCGAAAAGGACGAAGCTTCGCATCGGGGGAAGGCGTTGCGGGCGTTGGTGGGCGAGCTGCGGAAGCTGGCCGTTAGCTGACCAATTTCACGCCGGGCCCGAGTTCGTCGAGCCCGGTTATACGCCATTCCGGTCGTGCGACGAGGCTGATGTCGAGATCCGCCAACGGCCTTACGTCGACCGCGTCCCCCTTGTCGTCGGCGTAGATGAAGAGCGTCTTAAGCGTGGGATGCGAGGCGAGTGGGCCGAGGTCGTTCAGCACGCATGACGAGAGAATGAGCGACGTCAGCGGAAGTTCGGCCAGCGGGGTCAAATCCGTCAGGTCGGCGTTGGTCGCCGCGAGGTACGTCAGGGCGGGGAACGTCTCGGCGATCAACCGCGCGGTGATTCCGGTCTTCAAATCGCTGTGCAGGCTCAACGTGTCGACTCCGGGAATCGGAGGTGCGGCGGCCAGCGCGCGACGAGAACACTCCCACAGACTGAGCTTGGTCAGTGAGGTCATCGCGGCGAGGGCTTCGAGACTTGCGACTGAGCGCAGATGATCGAGCGTCAGTTTACGCACCTGCGTCAGGCGGCCGAACACTTCCAGGCCGCGCCACGGCGAGGACCGGAAGATGGTCAGCTCTTCGAGCGCTGCCAAGGAACTCAGGGCTTGCAGACCGGTGTACTTCTTGGCGAAGTACAGGCTGACGTCCGTCAACGCCGGATGGTCGGTCAGGGCGGTCACGTCCACCACGGCGTCTTCGTCGAAGTCCAGGTCGAGTACCCGAAGGGCTGGTACGCCCGACAGCAGGCTGAGGTCGGACTGTTCCTCGGCGCCGGGCAGCCTGACGGACAAGGCGTCGAGATGCCGAAGCCGTCCCGTGTACGGCACCAGCCTGCCGGCGTTGACTTCGAATTTGCCGTTCAGCAAAGGTGAATCGGCCAGCACTTCGTCGGCGAAGCGTTCCGGATCGAAGTATTGCCAAGCCTCGCTGAGCTGCTTCTGAACCTTCTCCCGGGGATCCTGGGCGTAATTGCGCAGAAGCGGCAGAGCGTCGTCGCCCGCGGTGAGCGTGGCCGCCCGGACGGTCGCGGCGGCGGCCGCCTCGCTGAGGCCGTCGGTGGTTTCCGGGAGATAGCGCAGGAGCCGGGGGCCGACCGACGCCAGGGACTGGGTTTCGCGGAGGTCTCGCGGTGGGACGAGATGCGCCCGGATGACCTTTTCGACCCGCTCGATCACGGCGGGATCGACGTTGCTGACCGTCTCCAGGCAGGCCGCCGCGAGCAAACGTAAGCGACGGGTGTGCTGCTGTTCGGCGTCGGCGCGATCGAGGATTTCGGTGAGCAGCTTGTCGGCCTGGTGGTGCTTCGCGTGACCGCAGGCCATGATCACGGTTTCCCGCCAGGTGTCCCGATGCGCGTTCGCGATCAGGGTGTCCAGATAGCGTGCCTCGGTGGCCTCGTTCGCGGCGAGGAATTCCTGGAAGGTCCGGTGCACGAAGTCCACCCGGCCGCTCACCGGCTCCCGCAGCACGCCGCTGCGTTCGAGGAGATGGTTCAGTACCTCTTCGGCGTCGTGGTCGACGTGAGGTATCCAGCGCAGCCGGTACGCGATGTGCTCCAGCACCTCGTCCTTCGGCAGTTCGACCTTGCCGCTGGAGGTGAGCCGCCAGGCGAGATGCCCGAGCAGGATCAGTTTCTGCTGTTCGGTGAGCAGGACGGTGATACTGCGCGCGGTGTCGCGCAGGTGCAGCAGCATCGCCAACGCCTTGCGGTACAGGTCCATCCGGTCACGCGGCAGTTCCGAACGGTGCGCCCAGTTCAGCGCGCACAGCATCGAGCAGAGCAACGGGCTCGACGCCAGCGTGCGCAGATGCGGACGATTGTTCAGCTGGTTCAGCAGCCGCCGCCGGGCGTCGTCGAGATCCTCTTCCGGGCGTGCCGAAACCGCGGCTTCGTGCCATTTGCCGACGAGCGCGTGGATGTCGGTCGCGGTCATCGGTTCCAGCAGAACGGAACCGAACCCTTCCTGATACAGCCACCGCTGGTCCGCGGCCGCGCTCCGGGAGGTGACGACGAAACGGGCTTCCGGATAGGTCAGCCCGAGTTCGTGGAGCCAGTCCTTGACCTTGCGGCGACGTGGCGCTTCGATCTCGTCGACGCCGTCGACCAGGATCATCGCCTTTCCGCTTCGCAGCACGCGGTCCGCCCAATTCGCGGGTGCCCGCCCGGCGAACGTGGGGGCGGCGTGAGCGACGAAGTGCTCGGCGCCGGGGAGCTCGCCGGAGGCGAAACTCCGCAGCCGGATCGGGAACGGGACGAATCCGTTCCAGGACGACAGCTTCCCGGTGAACCGGTCGCCCGCGGCGCTGATCGCAAGCCAGTTCAGCAGGGTGGTCTTTCCCGAACCCGCCTCGCCGCGGACCAGGGTCCGGCGCTCTTCACCGATCGCGTTCTCCGCCCGCATGGTCGTCCCGTCGCGGCGGCTGGACTGTTTCTCGAACCAGTCCTTCGGCCGGTCATCCCGGCGCGAGCTCTCCGACGACACGGAAAGGCTGAGGTAGGCGACCGTCAGCGGTAGCGTCGGCTGGTCGTCCTTGGTCAGCCCGAGCAGATCGAGCCGGTCCAGCTTCCGTGCGAGCAGGCTCAGGTACTCCGTCCTGAACTCCGCGTCGTGGTCGGTTCCGGCGGGAGCGGTGAGGCTCGTCTTCGGGACCCGCGCGAGGAGTTGGTCCAGCTGGTCCGATTGCCGGGTCAGCCGTCCCAAGATCTCGGCGAGCGTCGTCGGCTGGAACGACGGCAGATGCCGCACCACCATCACCAGGTGACGGCACGCCTGATCCAACGCCAGTTCGTACAGCTGCGCCGCCCGCTCGGCGAGCAGGGCCGAGCGGGCGGGGAACTGTTCGCGGACACGTCGGGCCAGAAGTTCCGGATCGGCGTCGTCCGCGAGGAGGGCTTCATCGGAGAGGTCGACCTTGCCGAGCGTGTCCTCGACAGCGAGGAACGCCGCGGTGATCTCGTTTTCGGGCAGCGACGCAAAGCGCGCGGTGAGGACCGGCTTCAGCTCTTCGGCCACCTGCAGGCCGATCGTTTCGACCAGGTGCTCGAGTTTGCGTTTCTCCAGCGGACCTTTGAGCTCGTCCGTCGCCAGCTCGGCGAGGCTCGACTCGCGTTCGGTCTTCTTGCGCCGCCGTTGCAGCCAGGACTTCGCCGCGTGCGTGGCGATACTGCCGCCCAGTTTGAGTGCGGGCCCCTCCAGTCCCGTCATCGTCAGGACGCCAGGTCGAGGTCCCGCAGCAGCTTCGCGACGTGGCCGGTGGCGCGCACGTTGTACTGCGCCACGGCGATCTTGCCCTCGGGGTCGACGACAAACGTCGAGCGGATGACGCCTTCGTAGACCTTGCCGTAGTTCTTCTTCTCACCGAAGGCGCTGTACGCCTTGAGGACGGTCTTCTCGGTGTCGGACAGCAGCGGGAAGGTCAGCCCCTCCGCCTCGACGAACTTCGCGAGCTTCGCGGGCTTGTCGGGCGAGATGCCGAGCACCTGGTAGCCGGCGTCGTTGAGCTGCGCGAGGCTGTCCCGGAAGTCGCAGGCCTGCTTCGTGCATCCCGGCGTGCCGGCGTTCGGGTAGAAGTACACGACGACCGACTTGCCGCGGAAGTCGCTGAGCTTGACGTCGTTGCCCTCACTGTCGGGGAGGGTGAAGTCGGGCGCTTTGTCGCCGGGGGAAAGTCGCTGCTCGGTCATGACGCACACGGTAGCGAATCGGCGGCGTCAGACCTTTCCGCAGTACTTCGCGGCGACCGGCTCCGCAGGGCTCGGCCGCACCTGAAGGCGCAGGTTCACCGGCCGGTCCGGAACGGCGAAGGCGAGGTTCAGCTGGACCGACCGGCCGGGCGCCACGTCCTTGTCCGCGTCCGCGATGCCGTTGTAGCCCTGCACCGGGTCGACGACCTGCTTGACCGCGGAATCCTCTCCGTCGACCTCGCCCGTCACGGACAGGCCGGAGAGCCGGTAGGTGCCGTCGCCCGCGTTCGTCACCTCGATGGCGAAGGCCACCGCGCGCGGGCTCTGCGGGTACGCCGACGCGCTGGGCCGGAACGATTTCGGCGCCGAAACGGAGATCGTGACCCCGGTCTTGAACCGGTGCGGGGCACCGAAGGCGAGGTCGCCTTCCGCGTGCGTCGCGGCGAGGCCCTGCGCCGGAGCGTCCGCGCCGAGCACGGCGGCCCCTTTTTCCGGTGCCGGAACCCCGCACGCGGTCGCCAGCAGCAACGAGCAGGCGGCGATCAAGAGCTTCGGGGTGCGCGGGGGCGCCATGTGGGGTTACTCCAGTCGGCGGTGCGGGTGGGCCGTTCGAGGTAGGTATTAGTGCCGAAGAGTCCAGACTGACGGTCTTCCGCAGCCGAGAGGAGCGGCGAGGCCGGGTTGAGGCGGACCTGGTGTACAGCCGTGGCCGATCCGTGATCGGAAGGACACGACTAGTGACAGTCGTCACCTCGGTGGCACATCGCCGGGGGTCAGACGGCGAAGGCGAAGAACAGGATGAAGATCGCCAAACCGGACACCCAGGCCACGATCAGCCAGCCGAAATCGCGCATCGGATCGACCGCCCGGCTTTCCTCGCCGGGGACGTAGACGCCGCGCTCTTCGAACCAGTCGGCCCAGCGGGTCAGCCAGCGAAAGGGGCTTCGAGACGCCATGTCGTCACAGTACGGGTAGGGACGAGCCGCGTCAGCCGTGCAGGGTCGCCCCGAAAGGGCGAATCGGACCTCCGGGTCGTGGCACGATGATCAGATGACGAACTTCCGAAAGGGCCATGCCGCGTAGATCGCCCGCGCGAGTCCGCCAAGGGCTGTCGCCGCGCCACCCGGCCGAATTCGGTGAGGGTTTCTCGCCCGCGCTCGCCGCCGAACTCGCCAAGCTCGAACGCTCCCGGAACTATCTCGGGCCCGGTGCGATCCGGACCGCGCTGCGTCTCTGGCGTGAGTTCATCGCGAACCCATACCGGCGGCTTCGGGTCGACAGCGAAGGCTGCGGTGTCTGGGAATGTTGCGGTGATCCCCGGCAGGCGAGGGAAATGCTCGAAGGCGTTGTGCTCGCTCTCCCGGCGAGACTCGCCAAGGAGATGCGAAGGCATATCGCTCCCGAACCCTGATCAAGGAAAGGTGACCACCTGCCGCACCGCGGCGCCCCGCCGCAGCCGGTCGAATCCCGTGTTGATCTCCTCCAGCCCGATCCGGTGCGTCAGCAGCGCCTCCACGGGCAGCAGCCCGGCCTGGTACAGGGCGATGAACCGGGGGATGTCGCGCCGGGGGACGCACGAGCCGAGGTAGCTGCCGCGCAGCGTCTTTTCCTCGGCCACCAGGCTTTGCGCGGGCAGTGCGAGCTCGGCGGAGGGATGGGGAAGGCCGACGGTGACCGTGGTGCCGCCCGGCCGGGTCGCCCGGTACGCCTGATGCAGGGCGGCGACCACGCCGGTGGTGTCGACGGCGTGATCGGCGCCGCCGTCGGTGAGTTCCTTGATCGCCTCGACGTCGCCTTCGAGTGCGTGGGTGGCGCCGAGGGACAGCGCCAGCTCGCGCTTATCGGCGACGAGGTCCACGGCCACCAGGGTCGCCGCGCCGGCGGCCTTCGCGGCGAGGAGCGCGGCGAGGCCGACGCCACCGAGACCGAACACGGCGACGCTGTCTCCCGGCCGTACGTCGGTCGCGTTGAAGACGGCGCCGGCGCCGGTGAGCACCGCGCAGCCGAAGAGGGCCGCGACGTCGAACGGCAGTGTGTCGTCGACAGCGACCACCGAACGCGCCGAGACGACGATGTGCTCGGCGAACGCGGAGACGCCGAGGTGGTGCCCCGGCCGGTCGTCGGGGGAAGACCAGCGGGTACCGCCGCCGAGCAGGGTGCCGTTGCGGTTCGACTCGGCCGCCGGACCGCACAGGGCGGGCCGTCCGGTGAGACAGGGGCGGCAGTCGCCGCAGGAGGGCACGAACGACAACACGACATGCTGACCCGCCGTGAAACCGGTGCCCTGCCCCGCCTCGACCACCTCGCCCGCGGCCTCGTGTCCCAGGACCATCGGCAGCGGCCGGGGCCGTGAGCCGTCGATCACCGACAGATCCGAGTGGCACAGACCGGCGGCCCGCACCCGGACGAGCAGCTCACCCGGGCCGGGCGGCTCCAGCGTCATCGTCTCGATCTCCAGCGGGCGGCCGACTTCGCGGAGGACCGCGCCCCGGACCCGCATCACCGGGCACTCCCGGCGGGGACACAGGTGGTGACCTGCCGTTCGGCCAGCAGCGGCACGACCTCGCCGAGCACGATCCGCCGGAAGTGCTCCGACTCGCAGTGCGCGGTGAAGTCCCGTTCGGACTCGTACTCCTCGACGATCACCACCACTCCGTCCTCGGTTCCGGAGTGGACGGTATAGCTGACACATCCGGGCTCACGCCGTGAGGCGGCGGCCATCGGCTCCAGTAGTTCGAGGACGCGGTCCCGGTGCGCGGTCACGTACCGGGCCACCACGACGAAGCTCATTTTTCTCCTGCGCTCAGCTGGGACCGGGTCAGCGACCACAGCCCCGAATCGGACGACGCGGCGCCCAGTGCGCCCATCGCGAGGGAATGCGCCACCCCGGACCGGTCGGTGACGAAACCGGCCGCCACGAACGGCGACATGACTTCACGGGCCTGCGCCGACATCCAGGGGATGATCGGCGCGGGCATGAGTTCCACCAGGTCGGGACGGCTGCGTTTCACCGCTTCCAGGCTGCGGTTCAGATTCGACCGGTCGGTGACGAACACCTTGTGCATCGTGAGCATCGACAACGTGCGCGCCCGTTCGATCGGGGCGACCCGGGTGCTGACCACCCCGGTCGCCCCGATCTCCTGGAGGAAGTCCACGCCGCCGCGGTCGGTGGCGAGGCCGGGACAGGAATCGATGTTGACGAAGAGGACCTTCTCCAGTCCTGTCAGCACGGGCACGATCTTGGCCAGCTGCCCGACCGGGACCGCCGCGAGGATGCCGACGCGGGACGCCGAGTTCGCGAAGTCGCCCACCTTGGCGGTGCCGACCACCGACGCGCAGACCGGGACGTCCGCGAACGCCGCCGTGATCCTCTCGTTCATACGGTCCACAGTGGTCGATCAGCTCGTGGAGTCAAGGGGGTTCGGCCCGAAGTCACTGGGCAGCCCGAGTTTCCCCGGGTTGAGCAGGCCCTGCGGATCGAGGGTCCGCTTCACGGCGACGAAGGTGTCGAAGCCCGTGCCGAGCGTGTCCGCGAGATACGGCCCGCGAAGCAGACCGGAACCGTGGTGGTGGCTCAGCGCGGCACCGTGGCGCACGAGTACGGCGTTGGCCGCGTCCCACGCCGAGCGGTACCAGTGCCGCCGCTTCTCCGGCTCCACGTCACCGCGCAGCGAGAAGTACAGGCAGGCGCCGTCGGTGTAGGCGTGGGACTGGTGCGCGGACGCGGCCAAGGTGCCGGGAACGGCCTTGATCGCGGCGACGACCTCGTCGTAGATCGCGGGCAGCGCCGACCACGGCCCGGCCATTTCGAGGGTGTCGGCGACGAAACCGGGGCCGGGGGTGAATCCGTCGGCGGACTTGCCGACCAGCATCCGCTCGTCCAGCCAGCGCTCGAACAGCGCCGGACCGTCCAGTTCGGACCCGGTGGCCGCGCAGACCTCGGAGCTGACCCGGAGCATCGCGTCGACCAGCACCGGGTCGCCCTCGTCGGCGATCAGCAGCAGATTGGTGTCCGGCAGGCCGAAATGCGTTCCGCTTTCCAGCTTGTCGTAGAGCCGCATCGCGGCCGGGGTCGCGCCGCGCTGCATGATCAGACGGCACGCCTCCAGTCCCTCGGCGAAGGTTTCGAAACCGTAGGCGACGGCCTTGGCGTACTCGGGCAGCGGATGCGTGCGCAGCCGCACGGAGGTGATCACGCCGAGCGTGCCCTCCGAACCGACGAACAGCTGGCGCAGATCGGGGCCGGTGGCGGCGCGCGGGTAGTCGCCGAACCGCGCGAGCGTGCCGTCGGCCAGCACGACGTCGAGGCCGACGACCATGTCCTCGATCTTCCCGTAGCGGGTGGAGAGCTGACCGGCGCCGCGGCAGGCCACCCAACCGCCCACAGTGGACAGTGCGAACGCGGACGGCCAGTGCCCCGTGGTGGCACCGTGCGTCTTCTGCAGTTCTGTTTCGAACAGGTCGCCGAACATCCCGGCCTGCACGTCGACGATCTGGGAGTCCGCGTCGAAGGACAGGATCCGGTTCAGCCCGCAGACGTCCAGCACCACCCCGCCGAAGACCGGGAGCGCCGCGCCGGTGACGTTGCTGCGCCCGGCGGACACGGTCAGCGGCACCCCGTGCTCACCGCACAGCCGCACCACGGCCTGGACCTGCTCGACCGTGCTCACCTCGGCGATCACCGCGTCCGGGGTCGCCGGATTCCCCGCGGTCTCGCCGATCATCGAACCGGCCCACCAGTCACGGGTGCGCAGCACGACCTCGTCGTGGTCGGTGTGCACCGCGTCCGCGACGCCCCGCAGCGACTCGGTCAGCGCGCCGGGCACGGCGACGGTGGTCGTCTGCAACGAGGCCGCGCCTCGTCCGGGCGGCGTGCGGTCGCCCCAGCGCGGCGGTGTCGGCGCGCCGACCACGTACTTGCCCCGGTTGAACGGGTGGGCGATGGCCTGGCTGCTGATCATGCGTCGTCTCCCAACAGAATCGACTTCTCCCGGGCGACGTCCGCCCGATAGTCCTCCACTTGCGCGGTCACGGTCTCCTGCGACAGCCCGAGTTCGGCGCCGAGCAGTTCGCCGACGAGCGGCGCGGCCTCGGCGGAGGCGTCCCTGGCGAACAACCGCAGCCGGGTGCGCCGGGACAGCACGTCGTCCACCGAACGCGCCATTTCCGACCTGGCCGCGAACACGACCTCGGCCTTGAGATGCGGCTGGCCGGGGATGAGCGGCTCTCCGAGTGCGGGGTCCTCGTCGACGAGCTCGCTCACGAAACGGGCTTCGGTGCCGTAGCGGCCGCCGAGATGCGCGGCGATCCCGCCGGTCGCCGCGGTGGCCTCGGCGTCGTATCCGGCGCCGCCGAGCAGAGGCAGGTTCTTGGTGCGGCAGCGGGCTTTCCGACCCAGCAGGCCGAGGGCCTTGTCCACGACGAGTTCGCCCATATGCCTGCTGGTGGTGAGTTTGCCGCCGGTCACGGTGACCATGCCCGAGGCGACGGTGATGTGGTGATCGCGCCGCATGTCGAGCGTGGTGCCTTCGGAACCGCCGACGAGCGGCCGCAGACCCGCGTAGCTGCCCAGCACGTCTTCGGGACCGAGCTTCGTGTCGAAGGCGATCGTGGCGCCTTCGAGCAGGAACTCCATTTCGTCGCGGGTGCAGTGCACGTCGTCGGTCGGGCCGTCGTAGTCGGTGTCGGTGGTGCCGACGACGACCACGTCACCCCACCGGGTGCAGGTCGCCCGCCTCGCCCGGCCCGGGATCGGGACCGTCACCGTGCAGTCGTTGCGGATCTTGGACCAGGGCAGCACGATGTGGACGCCCTTCGCTGGGCGCACCTGGGGCCGGTGCCCCGCGGAGGCCATGCCGTCGACGCTGTCCGCCCACACCCCGGTCGCGTTGACGACCACGCGGGCCCGGACGTCGATCCGCTCGCCGTCGGCTTCGACCGTCGCACCGGTCACCCGTCCGCCGGCGGTGCGGAGGCCGGTCACTTCGGCGCCGTTGACGACGACCGCGCCGAGCCGGGCCGCGCTGCGCACGATCGCGAGGGTCAGCCGGGCGTCGTCGGCGCGGCTGTCGTAGTACATCAGCCCGCCGCGCAGATGGTCCGCGCGCAGCGTGGGGGCGTGCGCCAGCACCTCGTCGACCGTGAGCCGCTGGTGCAGTTTGCCGATCCGCCAGCCGCCCGCGAGGTCGTATGTCCACAAGAGACTCTCGAAGGCGCGGGCGATCCTGGCGTCGAAAACGCCGTCCTTCGCGAGGATGGGGAACAGGAAGGGCAGGCGCTGCACCAGATGCGGGGCGTTGCGGCGGAACCGCTGACGCTCCAGCAGGGAATGCCGGACCAGATCCAGGTTGCCCTGCTCGATGTAGCGCAGCCCGCCGTGCACCATCTTGGACGATTTGGACGACGTCCCCGAGGCGAAGTCGTCCCGTTCGACCAGCGCGACCGACAGGCCGCGGGAGACGGCGTCCAGCGCGGTGTAGGCGCCGGTGATCCCGCCGCCGATCACGAGCAGGTCGAACTCTCCGGTGTCGAGTCCGGTCAGCGCGGTGCGACGGTCCAGCCGCAGTGGCGCCGAGGGGGTCGCTCCCGCGACGACGGCGTTGGGCCGCCGGGACGGCAGTGTGAACATCGAGAAGCCTTTCCGGTCAGAACAAGGGGTTTTCACGACAGCGAGACGGCGAGCACGTCTTGCCAGCGCGCCCGCAGTTTCAGCC
Source organism: Amycolatopsis roodepoortensis (assembly GCF_014873915.1). Taxonomy (GTDB): domain Bacteria; phylum Actinomycetota; class Actinomycetes; order Mycobacteriales; family Pseudonocardiaceae; genus Amycolatopsis; species Amycolatopsis roodepoortensis. The sequence continues at coordinate 622,492 of NZ_JADBEJ010000004.1, read as the reverse complement.
GGTCGGTTTCGGCGAGGCCGGGTTCGAAGATCCGGTCCGGTGGCCGGTGGGCCACCGCGTCGGCCAGCGACGGCCACAGCCCGAGTCGAGTGCCGGCGAGGTAGGCGGCGCCGCGCAGGCTGGCGGTCGCCGAATCTGCCACCCGCTCGATGGTGAGACCGGTGAAGTCGGCCTGGCTCTGGAGCAACGCGTCGCTCGCGGCCAGCCCGCCGCCCACCCGCAGATGTGTCATCGGCCGGTCCATGGTCGTCCGCAAGGCGTCGACGGTGTCGCTCACCGCGTGGGCGATCCCGTCGATCACCGCGCGGGCCAGGACTTCCCGGGTGGTCGCCAGGCTCAGCCCGGCCAGCACACCCCGCGCTTCGGGCCGGAGCACCGGCGTGCGCAACCCGGCGAGCGTCGGCACGAACCAGGTCGCCTCACCACTCGGCTGGGTCGCGGCCAGCGCGCTGACCTCGGCAGCCGAGGTGAACAGGCCGAGATCCTCGGTGAGCCAGCGCAAGGCCGAGCCGGTGGTCGAGGTGTAGGCCTCGAGGCTGAACCGGCTGTGGCCGCGGCTACGCCAGGCGACCAGGCACAGCACGCCGTCGAGGCCACCCACCGCCTCGGGCGGTTCGTCACCGGCCAGCGCGCCGACGAACGTGCCGGTGCCGTGGACGCAGGTGCCCTGGCCCGGCGACAGCGCGCCGAGCGCGATCAGCGAGGCGTGCTGATCGCCCATGACCGCCGCGATCGGGACGCGGATGCCGAGCAGTTCCGGGTCCGTGTACCCGTAATCGCCGTCGTCGTCCTGCGGCGGCGGCGCCAGCTCGGCGGGAAAACCCAGTGCCGCCAGCCATTCCTGGTCCCACGCGTGCTCACGTAGCCGGTACCCGCCGAACGCGACGGCGTTGGTCGCCGAGATCGTGAACCGCTCGCGGCCGCTGAGATGCCACACCAGCCAGGTGTCGACGGAACCGAACAGCACCCGCTCCGCCGGGACGTCCAGCCGTTCGAGTTGCCGTGCCGCCCACAGGAACGGGGCGCGTGTCCCCACCGGGCGTCCGGTCGCCTGCCACAGGTGCCGATCCCACTCCGGAGCGAGCTGCGCCAGCTCCGCGGCGTAACGGCTGTCCTGCCACACCACGGCGGGGGCCAGCGGGCGTCCGGTCTCCCGGTCCCACAGGACGGCCGTCGCCCGCTGGGTGCAGATCGACATGCCCGCGATCTCCACGCCGTTCTCGGCCGCCCACGCCACCGCTTGACGGGCGACGTCGAGTGTCCGGTCCAGCAGCTGCATGGCGTCCTGTTCGACCTGCGCCGGTTCGGGGTGGCTCACGTCGATGGAGGTGTAGAAGGAGGGGCCGCTCCGGCCGTCCTCGCCGACGACGGCCGCCCTCGTGCCGGTGGAACCCTCGTCGACCGCCAGGATCCCGCGCCGCATCAGGCGCCCCTGAGCTTGAGGTCGATCGTCTCGTCGTCGGGGTCGATCCCGCTGCGGGTGGGATCCCAGCGCACGATCAGGCACGAGACCAGGCCGAGGAACGGCACCACCGCGAGCAGGGCGATCGTCGGCCCCAGGCCCATCGCCTCCTTGATCTGCGGGAACACGTACAGCCCGATGACACTGCCGAAGCTGCCGAGCATCCCGGTCACGCCGGTGCCGAGCGTGCGGATGTCGCTGCGGTAGGACAGCGCCGCGATCGACTTGCCGTTCGCGCCCGGGCCTGCCGAGTGGAAGAAGATGAACAGGAACGGGAGCAGGAAGCCGACGGCGATGGGCAGTTTCCCGAAGCCCAGCCCCATCACCAGCAGGATGGCGAACGCGAAGGCGTAACCGATGGCGGAACTCGTCCGGAGCCCGATCTTCCTGCCGACGTACGCCGAGAGCGCGCCGCCGATGATCCCGGCGATGTTGAAGATCATCGAACCGAGGGTCGCGGTCTGGAACGCCTGGCCGAAGATCGCCAGGCTGATCACCGGCAGGTACCACCCGACGGCGAAGTACTGCATCGACTGCGTCAGCGAGATCGCCGTGGACAGGAAGGTCCGCGGCAGATACGGCTTGCGGAACAGCACCCCCGCGTGCCGGAACCCGATCTTCTGTTCCGTGGCGGGATCCGGCCCGCTGCTGGTCCCCGGGGTCACCTGGAAACCGTAGATCCGGCGGAGGCTGACCGCGGCTTCGGCGAGCCTGCCCTTGGCCGCGAGCCACGACGGGCTCTCGACGAGGAACATCATCTGCAGGACCAGCAGCACGATCGCGAAGACACCGGCCGAGCCGACGGAGCATCGCCAGATCCCCGCCCCGGCGTCGAGGTGGAAGAACACCAGCGTCAGCCCCAGGTTCACGGTGGTGGCGACGTACCAGACGGACTGCCAGAGGTTGAGCCGTCCGCGCAGTTTCGCGGGGGTGTACTCGGCCAGCATGGCCATCGCGACCGCGAAGTCGATGCCGTAGGCGACACCGACCAGGCCGCGACCGAACCACACCTCGCCGAAGCCGCCCGCCGTCGCCGTCAGCACGGCGCCGATCGCCGCGATCGCCTTGGCGGCGATGAGCGGCTTGACGCGTCCGATCCGGGCGGCCAGCCAGCCGCCGATCGGGTTGAACAGGATGGCGACCGCGGGCGCGGTCGCGGTCAGCACGCCGACCTGGGTGGAGCTGAGGCCGAGTTCCTTGATCATCGGCGACAGGCCGGCGCCGAGCGCGGCGTTGGAGTAGGCGTCCAGGAAGAGGCCGCCCAGCACGAGATACCACAGCAGATTCGCCTTGCGCGGCAACCTCGAGAGGCTGTTGATCAGCGCCGCCACCTGGGAAACGTTCGAGATCGAGCCTGTCGGGCTGAGCGTCGATGAACTCATGGACCGCCAACTTTCTGCGCTGGCTGTCAGCGATCCGACACAAAAAAACAGACACGACGAAGACCGCTGACAGTGGCTCTTCGTCTGTGCCTGTCTGAAGGGAGAAGAGTAGATCCCGATCCGTGGCCCGTCAAGACAGTGCTTTGTCCGGCCACAAAGGACAGTTGTCGGCCGCGCTCATCGCCTCCCGGTCCGACACCGGGAGCCACTGCCGCTCCGCATCGAACGGCCGGTACGCGGAGCGGACGTGCTCGATCAGCAGCCGCAGGGTCGGGTGCCGGTTCTCCAGCCGCCACAGCAGGGAGAACGGATACACCGGCGTCGGGTCGACGAGCGGGATCTGGACGACGTCCGGATGCCACGGCACGTGCATCTTCGCGCCGACGAAACCCAGCCGGTCCGTCGACTCGCTCAGCACCTCGATGTGGTGTTCGAGCCCGAAGTTCGGGCCGTCGGTGTCGACCAGGATGCCGAACTCCGGGCACAGTTCCTGCCAGAACTCCGCCCATTCGCTGGCCCGCGCGTTGTAGGGCATCCACGCCGTCAGGCCGGCCAGCTCCGCCATCGCGACCCGGCGCCGCCGTGCGAACGGATGCCGTCGCCCGACCAGCAGGTTCGCCGGTTCCAGATAGGCGGGCGTGCGGCCGATCCCCGGGGACGGCACGGTGCTGACGCGGGCGAAGGCGGCATCGACGGACTCGGGCAGCAGGGACCGGCGGTCCGCGCCCAGCCCGGGCGTGACGAGCTCCAGTTCGTCGTCGTGTTCGGAGTGGAACGCCCGGATGACCTCCATGGTCGCCAGCCGCGTGCCGAGGACGTCGACGCGCAGCGCCCGCCGCCTGCCGTGGAGGCGTTCGACGGCCTGGTCCGCGAGGCTGATCAGCGCGCGGGCGTGGGTGAGGAACTCCTCGCCGTCTTCGGTCGGCTCGGCCCCGCCGCGTGTCCGTGACAGCAGTCGCACGCCGAGATCCGACTCCAGCTTCGCGACGCGTTTGGAGATCGCCTGCTGGCTGATCTCCAGCCGGATCGCCGCCTCGCTGAAGTACCGGTCGTCGGCCACCGCGACGAACGCGCGCACCGCGCCGAGATCCAGCTCCACTGTGCCTCCCTACAACTTCTGGTTGTCGACGGACGCGTGTCGCTTGTTGGACAACACCGGCACACCAACGGTCCAATCGCCGCGTCGGACCGGAATCGTACAACCGTGGGGAGTGGCCGGTGGACTCCTTCGTGCACCTGCACGTTCATACCGAGTACTCGATGCTCGACGGCGCGGCCAAGATCGCGCCCCTGTTCGCCGAGGCCCAGCGGCTGGGCATGCCCGCGGTGGGCATGACCGACCACGGGAACATGTACGGCGCGGACGAGTTCTACCGGCAGTCCGTCCAGGCGGGACTCAAACCGGTGATCGGCATCGAGGCCTACCTCGCGCCGGAGTCCCGTTTCCACAAGAAACCGGTGACCTGGGGACGGCGCGGCGACGGCGGCGACGTCTCCGGTGGCGGCGCCTACACGCATATGACCTTGCTGGCGGAGAACGCGACCGGGTTGCGGAACCTGTTCAAGCTGTCTTCGCTGGCCAGCCTGGAGGGTTACTACCGCAAACCCCGGATGGACCGTGAACTTCTCGCCCGGCACCACGAAGGCATCATCGCCACCACCGGATGCCCGTCGGGCGAGGTGCAGACCAGGCTCCGGCTCGGGCAGCCCGGCGAGGCGATCCAGGCGGCGTCGGACTACCGCGACATCTTCGGCGCGGACGACTTCTTCCTCGAACTGATGGACCACGGGCTCCCGATCGAACGGTCCGTGCGGGACGGGTTGCTGGACATCGGCCGCAGGCTCGGGCTGAAACCCTTGGCCACCAACGATTCGCATTACGTCACACGGGACAAGGCCGCCGCGCATTCGGCGCTGCTGTGCGTCCAGTCCGGCAAGACCCTCGACGACCCCGGCCGATTCAAGTTCGACGGCGACGGCTACTACCTCAAGTCCGCGGAGGAGATGCGGGAGTACTGGGACACGGAGGTCCCTGGCGCGGCGGACTCCACGCTGCTCATCGCCGAACGGATCGAGCCCTACGACGACGTCTACCGGCACGTCGATCGCATGCCGGTCTTCGAGGTTCCCGACGGGCACGACGAGGAGTCCTGGCTGCGCGAAGAGGTCGCGGCCGGGCTGCGCCGCCGTCTGCCGGACGGTGTTCCCGAGGCGTACTTCGCCCGCGCCGACTTCGAGATCGGCGTGATCGCCGAAAAGGGCTTCCCGGCGTACTTCCTGATCACCGCCGACCTGATGAACCACGCGCGCCGCGTCGGCATCCGCGTCGGGCCGGGCCGCGGCTCGGCGGCGGGCTCGCTCGTGGCGTACGCGCTCGGCATCACCAATCTCGACCCGATCGACCTCGGGCTGCTCTTCGAACGGTTCCTCAACCCGGAGCGGGTCTCCATGCCGGACATCGACATGGACTTCGACGACCGGCGCCGCGGCGAGATGATCCGGTACGCCACCGACAAGTACGGCGCCGAGCACGTCGCCCAGGTGATCACCTTCGGCACCATCAAGACGAAGGCGGCCATCAAGGACGCCGCACGCGTCCACTATGGACAGAGCGGGTACGCGATCGCGGACCGGATCTCGAAAGCACTCCCGCCACCCGTCGCGGCGAAGGACATCCCGCTCGCCGGGATCGTCGAGCCGGACCACGAGCGGTACGCCGAAGCCGCGGAAGTCCGCGCCCTGCTGGAAGGCGACGGCGAGGCGGCCAAGATCTTCGAGACCGCGCGCGGGCTCGAAGGCCTGATCCGCAACGCCGGCGTCCACGCCTGCGCCGTCATCATGTCGAGTGAACCGCTGCTCGATGCGATCCCCTTGTGGCGGCGGGACGACGGCGCGGTCATCACCGGCTGGGACTATCCGTCGTGCGAGGCCATCGGCCTGCTGAAGATGGACTTCCTCGGCCTGCGGAACCTCACCGTCATCGGTGACGCGCTCGACAACATCAAGGCCAACCGCGGCGAGGAGATCGATCTCGACACGCTCGGCGTCGAGGATCCGGCGACCTACGAACTGCTCGCCCGCGGCGACAGCCTCGGTGTCTTCCAGCTCGACGGCGGCGCGATGCGGGATCTGCTGCGCAGGCTGAAACCGACCGGATTCGGCGACATCATCGCGGTGAACGCGTTGTACCGGCCGGGGCCGATCGCGATGAACACGCACAACAACTACGCGGACCGCAAGAACGGCAGGCAGCCGATCGAGTCGATCCATCCCGAGCTCGCCGTGCCGCTGCGCGAGATCCTGGCCGAGACGCACGGCCTGATCGTGTACCAGGAACAGATCATGCGGATCGCGCGGGACGTCGCGGGCTACTCGATGGGGCGCGCCGACGTGCTGCGCAAGGCGATGGGCAAGAAGAAGAAAGAGGTACTGGAGAAGGAGTTCGAGGGCTTCCGCGACGGCATGGTCGCCAACGGCTTCTCGCGCGAGGCCGTGCAGGCGCTCTGGGACGCGATCCTGCCGTTCGCCGGCTACGCGTTCAACAAGTCCCACGCCGCCGGCTACGGCCTGGTCGGCTATTGGACCGCGTATCTGAAGGCGAATTACCCGGCCGAATACATGGCGGGCCTGCTGACTTCGGTGGGGGACAACAAGGACAAGTCGGCGGTCTACCTGTCGGAATGCCGTCGGCTGGGGATCAAGGTGCTGCCGCCGGACATCAACGAATCGGGGCTCCGGTTCTCCGCGGTGGGGGACGCGATCCGGTTCGGGCTGGGCGCGGTGCGCAACGTCGGCGCGAACGTCGTCGACTCGATCATCAAGACGAGGCGGGAGAAGGGGAAGTACGCGTCGTTCACCGACTTCCTCGACAAGTCGGAACTGGTGGCCTGCAACAAACGCGTCATCGAATCCCTGGCCAAGGCCGGCGCGTTCGATTCGCTCGGGCATACGCGGCTTTCGATCCAGCGGGTGCACGAGGACGCGGTGGACGCCGTGGTGCCACTGAAGCGCAAGCAGGCGATGGGGCAGTTCGACCTCTTCGGTCCGGGTGAGGAGAGCGACGACGGCACCTCGCCGCTCGCGCACCTCAAGCTCGGCGTCGAGGAGTGGCCGCGCAAGGAATTGCTCGCGCACGAACGGGAGATGCTCGGGCTGTACGTGTCCGCGCATCCGCTCGACGGCGCCGAGCACGTCCTGCGGGCGCACGCGCCCCGGCCGATCGCGGCGATCCTCGACAACCCGCCGCGCGAGGGTGAACTGGTCGTCGCCGGGATCGTCACGTCACTGGAGCGGCGGGTGAACAAGAAGGGTGAGCCGTGGGCGATCTGCACGATCGAGGATCTGGACGCCGCGCTCGAAGTGCTGTTCTTTCCCAAGGCGTACGCGCTGTTCGCGGCGGATCTCGCCGAGGACGGCGCCGTCCGCGTCAGCGGCCGGGTGAACTGGCGGGAGGACAAGATGTCGGTGTTCGGCGGCGGTCTCGTGCCGCTCGATCTCTCCGCGGCGGGCGACGGGGAGCCGCCGCTGACGCTGCACGCGACCGCCGAGCGGCTGACCGAGGACGCGATCCTCGAACTGAAGCGGACTTTGCTGGCGCACAAGGGAAAAACCCCGGTCCGCGTCGAACTCGCCGGGACGGTGTACGCGCTCGACGACTATCCGGTCGACGTCAGTTCGATGCTCCTGGGAGAGCTGAAGTCCGTTCCCGGCATCACGCCGCGCGCCGCTGCAACCTGAGTTGCCCGATCTCCGAGACGTTCTTCATCAGTTCGGAGTTCACCCAGGCGACTGTGTGGGCGAAGGTCAACCCGGCGTCCTCGCCCCACGGATAGGCGGAGGGTGCGTCCAGGTCGGTGTCGGTCAACCGGTCCAGCACCGCCAGCCATTCCTCGCGAAGACCGCGCAGCCACTCGATGGTGGAATCCTCGCCGGGCCAGGTGATTTCCTCGCGCTCGCGCGGAGTTCGACCGTTCGCGTGATCCAGCGCGACACTCCACCACCAGCCGATATGCCAGGTGAGCCAGGCGATCGTGGGGACCGGGATCGGGTCGGGTTCGGTGTCGGCCCAGTCCGGGGTGCCGTCCGGCCGGATCGTCCAGCACCGGGCGGAGGGCTCCCAGCGGAAGTCCGCCGGTTCGAGATCGGCGAGGTGGTAATCGAACAACGACCAGGTCAGATCGAACTGCCAGCGCGACAGCTCGGTACGCGATGCGGACACCCGCGGGATCCTTCCGCCGGGACACGGCGCCCGCAACCGGATTACGGTGCGGGCATGAGTCCTCATGTCGCGCAGCTGAACGGCCGGACTGCGACCGCCGAAGAGCTGGCGCCGCTCGCCTTCGCCGGTTTCGCGCACTTCACGGCCATGCAGGTGCGGGACGGCCGGGTGCGCGGTCTCGACCTGCACCTGGACCGGCTCCGCACCGCCTCGCTGGAGCTGTTCGGCGACGCCCTGCCCGACGACCGGATCCGTTCGTATATGCGCGAGGCACTGAAATCCGGCCCGGCGGACGTCTCCCTCACCGTGACGATCCACCTACCGGGTGACCTCGAAGTCCTGGTGCGCACCCGGCCGCCGGCGTCCGGTCCGGCGGGGCCGCTGGCATTGACGGCCGTGGAACACGAGCGCGCCCTCCCCGCCTTCAAACACACCGGCGAGATGGCGAAGACGTACTACCGGCGGCAGGCCGTCGGCGAAGGGTTCGACGACGCGGCGTTCGTCGACCGCCGGGGCAGGCTGAGCGAGGCGACGATCTGGAACCTCGCGTTCTGGGACGGCGATACGGTGGTGTGGCCGGACGCCGACCTGCTGGCGGGGACCACGATGGGCGTCGTCCAGCGGCGGCTGGGGGCGCTCGGTGTGCCGCAACGGGTCCAGGAGGTCACGCTCGCCGCATTGCCGGGGCTCGCGGGCGCGGTGGTCATGAACTCGTGGACACCGGGGATCGCGGTCCGCCGGATCGGCACGACGCCCCTGCCGGAAGCGCCGTCGTTCGTCACGGCGCTGCACCGGGCTTACGAAACCGAACCACTCACTCGACCTTGAAGGGAAAGACGCCGATGAAGATCCTCGTGATCGGTGCCACCGGGACGATCGGAGCCGCCGTCTCGTCGGCACTCACCGCGCGCGGGCACACCGTGCTCCCCGCGTCCCGCTCCGGTGAGATCAAGGTGGACGTCGAGCAGCCCGCCACGTTCGACGCGCTCTTCGCCACCGAGCCGGGGATCGAGCACGTCGTGTGTTGTGCGGGGAGCGGCTCGCTGGTGCCGGTCGACGGCGGTACCGACGAAGAGTTCACCCGGGGGCTGCAAGGAAAACTGCTCGGTCAGGTCTTCCTGCTGCGGCGCGCGATCCCGCATCTGCCGGACGGCGGCTCGGTCACCTTGACCGCCGGCCGGATCCCGGAGACGTTGCGCGGCAGCGCTTTCGGCGTCCTGACCAACGCCGGTCTCGAAGCGTTCGTCGCCGCGGCCGCGCGCGAACTGCCGCGCGGCATCCGGGTCAACGCCGTCAGCCCCGGCTGGGTGAGCGAAACCCTCGCCGCGCTCGGCGAGCCGGAAGGCGGCACCCCGGCGGCCGACGTCGCGCGGAGCTATGTCGAGGCCGTGGAGAACGCGGGCCTCACCGGACGCACGCTGACCCCATGAGTGACAAGGACAGACAGGAATTCCTCCGGCTGGCCGGGCTCGCGACGCCGATGGCGCTGCGGGTCGCGGTGACCTTGGGGCTGCCGGACAGGTTGTCCGGGCCCGGCTCGGCCGTCGACGATCTGGCGGCGGAGCTGGGCCAATCCCCGCTCGCCCTCGGCCTGTTGCTCGGACATCTCGCGACCCTCGGCGTCGTCGAGGCGACGCCGGACGGCTACCGCACCACCGAGTACGGCGCGAAACTCCGCGCCGACGCCGGAAACGGGCTCGCCGGGCTCCTGGACATGAACGCCGCCGGCGGGCGGGGCGAACTGGCGTTCATCGAACTCGCGCACAGCATCGCCACCGGCGAGGCGGGCTACATCCGCCGCTACGGCAAGGACTTCTGGACCGATCTCGCCGAGCACCCCCACCTCCGGGAGACCTTCGACCGTCAGATGACCCAGCGGTTCCTGACGCAGGTGCCGCGATTCGTCGCCGGATTCGACTGGTCCCGCTTCGGCACGCTCGTCGACGTCGGCGGGGGTCATGGCAGCCTGCTCGCCGCGATCCTGAAGGCCAACCCCTCGATGCGCGGCCGGCTCGTCGACCTCGCGCCGACCGCCGCGGCCGCGGAACGGGAACTGCGCGCGCAGGGCCTCGAAGGCCGTGTCGAGGTCACCGCGGGCAGCTTCTTCGATCCGCTCCCGGCAGGCGCGGACGCGTACCTGCTCTCCGACATCCTTCACGACTGGGACGACGAGCACGCCCACCGCATCTTGGCGCGCTGCGCGGAGGCGGCCGGGCCCGGCGGCCGGGTCCTCGTCATCGAGGCGGTCGGCGGGCTCGGGGCCCAGACCGAGTGGGACCTGGTCATGCTCGTGCTCTACGGCGGCCGCGAGCGACGCCTCGACGAACTTCGCGACCTCGCCGCCGCGCACGGTCTGGTCTTCGACTCCGTCAACACGCTGACCGAGGAGCGAAGTCTCCTGGAGTTCCATCCCAAAGATATTCCTTGACAAGAATATTCTGCCAAGTGAATACTTCTCGGCATGGAGCAGATCGCAGCGGCACTGGGAGACGGAGCCAGGCGGCGCATCGTCGAGCTTCTCGCCGAGCGGCCGAGATCCGTCGGTGAACTCGCCGAGCTGACCGGCCTGCGGCAGCCGCAGACCACGAAGCACCTGCAGACCCTCGCCCGCGCCGGCCTCGTGACGGTCTTCCCGCTGGGGCAGCGCCGGGTCTACGCCGTCGAAGCGGGCCCGCTGAAGGACTTCGAAGGACGGCTGCGGGCGCTGATCGCCACCATCGAGGCGAACGAAGGCGAGCGAGACGTCCTCGCGCGCTATCAGGCCGCGATCTCCGCGGACACCGCATCCGCGAACCAGGATCGGTGGGCGGACGGCCGGGCGTTCACGTTCGACCGTCTGCTCGCCGCGCCACCGGACGCCGTCTGGCGGCATTGGACCGAACCGGCGCTGCTCGCGTCCTGGTGGGCGCCGCCTTCGATGACCGTCACCGACTGCGTCATCGAGCCGCGGGCCGGGGGACGGGCCGTACTCGACTACCGCGACGCGGAAGGGCGATACCGCTCCATGGGCGAGGTCCGCGCCGCGACCGAACCCGAACACCTCGAATTCGACCTCTCGGTGCTGGACGCCAAGGGGGACACCTTCTTCACCGGTCACTACGACCTGAAGTTCACCGAGGCGGCGGGTGGAACTCGGCTCCGGCTCGACCTTCGCATCACCGAAACGACCGTCGAAGCGGTCCCCTTCATCGCCGGCATCGAAACCGGCTGGGGTCAGGTGCTCGACAACCTCGCAGCTCAGCTCACCCAGGAAAAGGACTGAACGACATGACGAACCCGACCGGCCGCCGCGTCACCGCGAACATCAGCCTCACCCTCGACGGTCACTACAGCGGCCCCGGCGGCCCAGGTGACCTGGGCGCGATCGTCTCGTACGCCACCACCGACGTCGCCCGCGCACACCTCGCGCGTATCCACGAGACGGCGACCACCGCGGTTCTCGGCAGGCTGAACGCCGAGGGCTTCCTGGGCTTCTGGCCGACCATCGCCGCCGACGAGAACGCCGACCCGCGCGACCGCGCCTACGCGAAGTGGCTGGTGGACGCCGAAAAAGTCGTCTTCTCCACGACCCTGACCGAAGCGCCCTGGGACCGCGCCCGCGTCGTGAACGCTCCCGTCGCTGACGTCATCACCGACCTGAAGGCGGACGGGGAAGGCGACATCCTGGTCAACAGCAGCGCCAGCGTCATCAAGGCACTGCTCGCCGACGACCTGATCGACCGGTTGTACCTGATGATCTGCCCCGAGATCACCGGCGGCGGGCAGCGGCTGTTCGCCGACGGCCTGCCCGCGTCGAAGTGGGCGCTGGCTTATCAGGAGGTCGGGGAGCTGGGGGAGATGGCGCTGGTCTACGACCGGGCGCGGTGAACCGGTTTCCGGCAGCTCCCTTTATTATAAGACAGGTATATGTACTATAGTTGGCAATCCGGTACTATAGTTGTCGTTCTCGGGAGTCAGGCAGTGGACTTGAGTCGGCCGTTGATGACGGTCACCCCAACGCTCGACGGCGACGTGCTCGCCGCCCTCGCCGGCCATGACGGCATTTTCACGACAGGGCAGTTGCATCGCCTACTGGCCAGGCATTCGGAGGAGGGGATTCGCAAGGTGCTGCGGCGCCTGGTGAAGCAGGGCGTCGTGGAGTCCGACCGGGTCGGCAACGCCTTCACCTACCGGCTCAACCGCGATCACCTCGCTGCGGAGCACATCGTCGCGCTCGCCCAGGTGCGGAAGACCCTCCTGGAGCGCATCGAGGACCGTCTGGAGTCTTGGCAGGTCCCGCCGGTGTACGCCGCGGTATTCGGCTCGGTGGCACGCGGGGAGGCGACGGAGGACAGCGATGTGGACCTGCTGTTGATCCGGCCCGAAGACGCCGACGCCGACCGTTGGGAAACACAGGTCGATGAATTGGCGGTCGAGGTGACCCGCTGGACCGGCAATGACACCCGTCCTCTGGAGTTCACCGAAGCCGAACTCGCCGGCAGGGCGTACGACGAGGCTGTTCTGCGTGACGTGGCACGAGATGGGCTGACCGTGGCCGGGAGCCGGGCGTGGCTGGCCGGTCATCTGCGAAAGAGAAATGGCTGACGTGCGGATCAGGAAATGCGACGCGAGCGTTCAGCGAGGGCGGCTGCACAAGGCGACCCAGTTCAACGATGCGGCGGACATGATCCGTGAACTCGCCGACGAGCACGAGGACATCGCCGACGTTGGGCGAACACGCGCAGGGTGAGAACCACGACGAAGCGATCGGTTTGCTGGCTCGGGCCGACAAGGACATCGCGAAGCACCTGAGAGCCTTGCTCAAACTGAAGACCAAGGCGGGCTACAGCCACACCCCGGCCACGGTCGACGAGTTCAAGCGTGCGGGCCGGGCGGCCGAGGCACTGGTCGAAGCAGCTCGCCGGGTGGCCACCGCACGCTGAGGCCAAGTGTCTCGAACAGGTTGGGTGGGCCCGGAGAGACTCGAACTCTCACTGGCACGGACCTAAACCGTGTGCCTCTGCCAATTGGGCTACGGGCCCCCAGTACTGCCCCGAAATCGTAGCGTGCGACACGATCCGCGTTTCTCGGCGTGGCCGGTGCCACGGTACGGGGTGGCGTCCTCTAACGTGGGCTTCCAGCAAGTCCGTCGCGGCGAGGAGGACACGTGGCTCGCGATCCCGAGACCATCGAGCGTGAGATCGAGCAGGCCAGGAACGCGCTGGTCGCCACGCTCGACCAGCTGGGCACGAAGGCGAACCCCGCGAAGCTGGTGGATTCCGCGAAGACCGGTCTGCGCGCGAAGCTGGACGAGCCCAAGGTGAAGTACCCGCTCATCGGCGGGGCCGTGCTGATCGGCGTGCTGCTGATCCGCAAACTCCTGAAGTAGGTCTCAGGAGGTCTGGGCCGCCTTGGCGGGTGTCTTGGCGGGCTCGGCCTTCTCCTTGGACTTCGCCTCGTCAACGGCCTTCGGGAGCTCCTTGCCCTGCGGCACCGGCGGCTTGGCGGCCTTCTCCTTGGCTTTGCCGTTCGCCGGCGGAGGAACCTCGAGCGGCTCGATCTCCGGAAGCGTGAGCCTCGCCGTCATGTAGGCGGCGGTGAACTCGAGCGCACTGCCGTTGAGCAGGTGCACCACCGTCGAATGTTCCGGCGGGGACAGCTTCTCGACCAGCTGGTCGGCCCGGTCCCGTGCCGCGATGATGCCCGGCGCGCGACCGGTCAGTTCCTTGCCGGAGCCGCTGACCGTTATCTTCCAGTCGCCGTCCTCCTGGACGTACGACGCGGTGATCGGTTCGGTCATCCGCCTCACCCCTCTCCTCGCGAGCATGCGTCACTCAATGGACTCGGTCACGCCGCCGTCATGACGCCACTTTCGGGTGGTGGCGCCCCCTCCTGGCGGAGGCCGCGACTGTCCATCAGACTTTCTACAGTGTCATCGATACAGTAGGACAACTCTGTGTCACAAGACACTGGCGGCAATGTGCTCTGAGTGACGACCGAATGGCCTAATGCACGAGCATCTTCACAGTCGTTTCAGCGGGCCCGCGCGGACAGGCCTGACCAGAGCACATCCATGGCGTATCCGGTGGCCGTCTCGGGGCTGACGTCCTCGTGCCGTTCGCACCAGATCGCGAGCCGCTCGCACGCCCCGACGACGAACTCCGCGGACGCCTCGGCGCGGAGGTCGTCCCCCGCGTCGAAGTAGTCACCCATCAGTGCGGCGATCAGGTCGGTCTGCTGTCGCCGGGTCTGCTCGATCTCGTCGGCGGCGCCGGTCCCGATCAGGGCCATCTCGTGGCGGAGCAGCGACCAGGCCTGCCGTCGCTCCCGGATGAAGACGAAGAAGGCGAGCAGTCCGCGCCGCAGCGCGTCCTCGGCGGACGTCGCGCCGACGGTCGCCCGTTCGGTGACCTCGCGCAGTGCCGCCCGCGACTGCTGGATGCAGGCCAGCAGCAGTCCCTCTTTCGAGTTGAAGTACTCGTAGAGCATCGGCTTGGAGACCCCGACGCGTTCCGCGATGTCGTCCATCGACGCCGCGCTGTAGCCGCGTTCGGCGAAGACCTCTTCAGCGATTTCGATCATCTGCCGCATCCGCTCTGCTCGTGGCATGCGTTTGCGCTTCGCCGTCGTCACCACAACACTCTACCGAAGGTAACCTACTTCGAGTAAGGTGGACTTCCGGTAACAGGTAAAGCGAACGAGAGGTCGGGTCATGGGCAACCGCACCGAGACCGGTGTCGTTATCGTCGGAACCGGCTTCTCCGGGCTGGGCATGGCCATCCAGCTGCGCAAAGAGGGCCGCGAGGACTTCGTCATCCTGGAGAAGGCAGACGACGTGGGCGGCACCTGGCGGGACAACACCTACCCCGGCTGCGCCTGCGACATCCCCTCGCACATGTACTCGTTCTCGTTCGAACAGAACCCCGGCTGGTCCCGCGCCTACTCGCCGCAGCCGGAGATCTGGCAGTACATGCGCGACGTCGCCGCGAAGTACGACCTGCACCGCTTCATCCGCTTCGGTCAGGAGATGACCGGTGCCCGCTGGGACGCGGACGAGAACCGCTGGCACGTCGCCTCGAAGTCGGGCGACGAGTTCGTCGCGCCCGCGCTGGTCGCCGGGGTCGGCGCGCTGCACCTGCCCCAGATCCCGAAGCTGCCCGGGATCGAGCGCTTCAAGGGCCGCGCCTTCCACTCCGCGCAGTGGGAACACGACTACGACCTCACCGGCAAGCGCGTCGCCGTGGTCGGCACCGGCGCCAGCGCGATCCAGTTCGTGCCACAGATCGCGAAGGACGTCGCCGAGCTGACGCTCTTCCAGCGGACGCCGCCGTGGATCATGCCGAAGCCGGACCGCGAGATGCCCGAGGCGCTCCGGAAGACGTTCAGCTCGGTGCCGCTGCTGCAGCGTGCCTTCCGCGACGTCCTCTACTGGGGTCTCGAAGCCCGCGCGATCGGCTTCAACGGGCAGCCGTGGGTGATGAAGATCGGCCAGCGCATCGCGAAGCGCAACATCCACAAGAGCGTCAAGGACCCGGAGCTGCGCCGGAAACTGACGCCGGACTACACCATGGGCTGCAAGCGGGTCCTGGTCTCCAACGACTACTACCCGGCGCTCGCGCGGGACAACGTCGACGTCGTCACCGACGGCGTGAAAGAGGTCCGCGAGCACAGCGTCGTCGACGGCGCCGGCGTCGAGCACGAGGTCGACGCGATCATCTACGGCACCGGATTCCACGTCACCGACGCCTTCGACGATCTGGAGATCATCGGCCGCGACGGGCGCAACCTCGGCAAGGAGTGGGCGACCGAGGGCATGCGGACGTATCAGGGCATCACCGTGTCCGGGTTCCCGAACCTGTTCTTCCTGCTCGGCCCGAACACCGGGCTGGGGCACAACTCCGTGGTGTTCATGATCGAAGCGCAGATCTCCTACGTCGCGCAGGCGCTGCGGCTCGCCCGCGGCAAGGCGCTCGACCCGCGGCCGGAGGCGCAGGAGCGCTTCAACACCGAAATCCAGCGCAAACTCGCGAAGGGCATCTGGACCCAGGGCGGCTGCAAGAGCTGGTATCTCGACGCGAAGGGCGTCAACCGCACGATCTGGCCGGGCTTCACCTGGCGGTACTGGCTCGACACCCGCAAGGTGCGCCGCGAGGACTACGAACTCCTCGGCTGAGCCGGGAACGCGCGTGAAGGCCCCCTTCCCTCGGCTCAGCCGAGGGAAGGGGGCCTTCACGCGAAGAGGGGGAGGTCCGTGAAAGCCAAGATGGGGGGCATGGCTCTCACGGACCGGGGAACGCCGCGCTCATGAGGGGTTGAGCCGGCGAAGCCTTCCGATGAGATCGACGGTGGGGATGCCGCAGAGTTCGGCCATCCGTTCCAGCGCCGCGAGGTCGAGATGGACTTCGGCGGAGCCGTTGTCACCCGAGCGTTTGAGCCGGTCGTCGGCCCACCGCCGCAGGGGGAGCAGTTCCTCCTGCTCGTCCTTGATCACCTGGCGCAGGTCGATCCGGACGCGGCCCGGTTCGTCCACGAACACCCGGCGATGCACCTTGGCCAGCAGATCCTGTGGCAGCTCGTCCATCGCGACGCACAGTTCGACCAGCCGCACCACGGAACAGTGCCGGGTGCCCAGCTCGTAGGTCGCCAGCGTCTGGAGCGAGATCTCGCTCTGCAGATGCTGGTTCAGTTCCTTGCGTGTCCAGCCACGTTTACGGCGGAGCTTGCGGAGCTCGTCTCCGAGTATCCGCTGATAGCTCTCAGCGTCGATCAGCACTCCCCATCCCCTGCCTTGCCAACCTTCTCCACCGCCCGCCCCGTGTGACAAAACCGGGGACGAGCGCGCTCACGTGTATGAAAGTCGGCAGGGTCGCCGCTCTTACGCGGTTTCGGGGGTGCTTTTCCTATCGATTTTGGCCCGCTGGGCCGAATGGGTGAAGGAAAGGGCGTGTGGAGGGGCGTTTGGGTGGTCGTCAGGGCTCATCCGGCCGTTGCGACGCCTGGAGGTGAAAGCCACTTTCGGGACATCTGACGTCCTCAAAGTGGCTTTCGCGACACCTGAGCCCCGGGGAGCGCCTGAGCGTCAGTTGACGCAGGGCACGCCTTCGGCCGTGATCGGCTTCTCGTCGGACTGCTCGGGCGGGGGCGCGGCGGCCGACGAACCGGCGGCGTTCTGCGAGGAACCGGAGCCTTCGGCACCGCTCGGCGCCTTGAAGTCCGAGCCGAGGAAGACCATCACGTGTCCGGCTTGGACGCTCTTGTCCTCCTGGATGGTCGGGTTGCCGCCGAGCGCGTCGGCGACCGCCTGACCCTTCGCCTTCTCACCCTTGGCGACCCAGACCACCGTCTTCTTGCGCGCGCTCGCGGTGGCCGTGTCGCCCGCGGTGAAGCCCTTGTCGACGAGCTGCTTCAGTACCGACGAGGCCAGCCCGTCCCGGGGCGTCGAGTTGCGGACGTCGACCGTGGTCGCCTTGTTGGGCGACTCGGCGGGCGGCGCCTGCTGCTGCTCACCCGGCTGCGGGCCCGCGAGCCCCTGCACGAAGTTCTTGACCTGCTTCGGGTCGACCTGGATGGCGACGCCGTCGTTCGGGGTCTTGTACTCGATGTTGACGATCGGGATCGTCCGGAATTCGAGCTGACCGCCGGTCAGGCTCTTCATCTGCTGCGCGAAGCCGAAGACGTCCCAGTTCTGGTTGAGCACGACCGACTTCTTGATCGCCGTGATCAGGTCGTTGAGCTTGCCAGGGTTCGCGAGCGTGCCCGCCGACAGCACCTTCCGCGCCATCCCGGCCATGAAGACCTGCTGCCGGACGACGCGGTCGAGGTCGCCGCGCGGCAGCCCGTGCCGCTGCCGGACGAAGCCGAGCGCCTCGACACCGGAGATGGTGTGCGGGCCCTTGGTGAACTTCGCGCCGGAGAACTGGTCGTTGACGTCGTTGTTGAGGCAGACGTCGACGCCGCCGATGGCCTGCGTGATCTCGCTGAAGCCCAGCAGGTTGATGGCGGCGTAGTTGTCGATGGTCGAGCCGGTCAGCTGCTCGACCGTCTTGATCAGGGTCTTGGCCCCGGCCTCGTTGGCCTTCTGGTCGAGTTCCTTCGGGTCGGAGACGCCGTTCTCCTGCTGCTTCTTGCGCTCGTCGAGCATCGCGCGGGCGTAGGCCGAGTTGATCTTGTGCTTCCCGTAGCCGCCGGGGATGTCGACGTAGGAGTCACGCGGAAGCGAGATCGCGACGGCCTTGGAGCCGTCGTTCGGGATGTGCACGAAGATCAGCGAGTCGGTGTTCAGCTCGCCGTCCGCCTGTCCGGCGCGCAGCTGGGCGAGGAGCTCCTTGGACAGCGGGTTGCCCTGCGCGTCCGTGCGGCTGTCGAGACCGACGAGCAGGATGTCGCGGGCGCCGTCGGCGGGCTTGTCGCCTTCGTCCGCGCCGATGCCGACGTTCGCGAAGGTAAGGCCGTCCATCGCGGCCCACGCGTACCCGGTCAGGCCCATCACCAGCAGCGAGACCAGGCCGAGCGCGATCTTGGGACCGCGGAACGACCGCCGGGGGGAACGCGACGGGGCCGGGCGCCGGGGCGGCGGGCCCGCGGCCGGGCGGGCGTTCCGGGGCGGGGCCGGGCGGGAAGGAACGCGTCCGGGCGCGTCCTGCCTAGGCCGGGCGGGACGTCGATCCCCATGCCCATTCCGAGGCGGGTACTCCACGCGGTCTGCTCCTTCTTCTCGTTACCGGTTCGACGGTCTCTTCAAGGGACGCATGGTGCCTGTTGCGGGTTGTCGCAGGATTACACATCCCCCCGAAGATGTGGCACGCACCACCGGTTTCCTCTTGATGGTACGGAAAACGCCTGGTCAGTGCCGTGCGGATCAGGGCAGGACACGCCGGGCGGCGCGGGCCGGGACCAGGGTGGCGGCCGCCGCGAGCATCGCGACGACGATCGTCGCGACCGGCAGCGCGACGGAGGCGGCGCTCACCTGCTTCCCGTCGAGGGCGGTCATCAAGGGCGGCGCGCACGCGACCGCGCACACCAGCCAGGTGCCGGTCATCCGGCTGGTGCCGTTCCGCACGGTGTGCAGCAGGTACACCCCGAGCAGCAGGTTGACCAGGCTCTGGACCGGGCCGAACCGGATCCCGAGGAGGTCGGCGTCGGCGGACGCGCCGCCGAAGCGGGTCAGGGCGAACCCGAAGACGCCGAGCATCGCGTACGCCATGCCGACCGTCGCCGCCGCGCGGCAGAAGACCATGGCCCGCAGGCCCGGTTCGTCGGCCGTCCGCTGCTGGGGGCCCGAATGCCGTTCGAACCACCAGAACACGAGTACCGCGGGCACGGCCAGCAGGGCCATCGCGAGCAGGACCCTCGGGCGGGCCAGCCAGCTGAGCCCGTCCACGAACGGCCCCGGCAGGTAGACGACGGCCACGAGCAGCAACATCGCGGACAGGAAGCCGAGGTAAAGGCTCATCGGGGCGCGCAGGACGAGGCGGGCGGTGGCGGCGACCGAGGGACGGTCCCCGAGCCGGGCCAGCGGCCGCGCGAGCAGGCCGAGCAGCGCGAGCTGCACCAGTCCGAGCAGGAGCACGCCCCACGGCGGGCCCGACAGCGCCGCCGGGGCGCCGGGCCCGCCGAGCAGCATCGGTCCTTCGCCGCGGACGGCGACCGCGAGACCCAGCCCGGCGGCGCCGGTGAACGCCGTCGCCACGAGGGCGCCGCGCGACAGGCGGACGCCGCCGGCGTGGGCGAACGCCAGTTGCTGGACGAACAGGGCGAGGAACAACGTCTCGGCGTAACGCGGGATGGCCGAGCCCGACCACTGCGCGGCGGCCTCGCTCGCCAAGGTCAAGGCCAGCAGCCCGGCGACGGAGGCGGTCCGCGTCCGTCGATACAGCGTCAGCAGCGCCGGCGCGAGCACGACGGTCAGCAGGAAGACGCCGAGCAGCCAGAGCGGATGCAGCGCGATCCGCATGACGG
Source organism: Amycolatopsis roodepoortensis (assembly GCF_014873915.1). Lineage (GTDB taxonomy): Bacteria > Actinomycetota > Actinomycetes > Mycobacteriales > Pseudonocardiaceae > Amycolatopsis > Amycolatopsis roodepoortensis. The sequence continues at coordinate 602,493 of NZ_JADBEJ010000004.1, read as the reverse complement.
TGGCGTTCGTGCCGGTCGGGATCCCCAGCACCTCCAGGGCGAGGGGGACGACCAGCGCGACGACGGCGAAGATCAGCGCCGGGCGCAGCAACGGGCTCGCCCGATCGGCGAGGTACTGCGGATAGCGGCCGCCGGTCGCGCGGATCGAGCGCCAGCCCGCCTCGTTGATCCGGCCGACCGCGAAGAAGATGAGCGGGCAGAGCTGGGCGAGCCAGGTGAACGGCCACAACGACCGCTCCGGCGCCCCCGCCCAGTGCGCGAGCGCGACGGCGGATTCACCGAGCAGCATGAGGACGACACCGGCGACCCCGAGCAACGCCCACCGGCCGACGGGGGCGACCGGCCGCGGCTCGGGGGGAAGCGTGACGGCGGTGCGGCGGTTGCGCACCCAGCCGCGCAGCCGGAACACCAGGAGCGCGCCGATCACCAGGACGCCGGCGATCATCGGGCCGAGCGGGTCGCCGACCGGCGGCCCCCAGCGCTGATGCCAGGAGTTGAGCACGAGACCGGCGGTGTAGAGGGAGGCGACGACGTCGCAGGTGCCGCGCGAGTCCATCGGGTTGAGGACGCAGGCGTTGTGCATGTCGGCCGCGAGCCGGTCGTCGAGCGCGGCCCTGGCCTCCTGGCCGAGCGGGTGCCCCTTGCGTTCGGCGTAGCGGAGGATGTCGTAGCCGAGGTCGTGCGCCTTGCAGGGGACCGCGTAGTCCCATTTGGTGTTGTCGTCGCCCCAGGGCGCCGAGCATCCCCCGTCGGAGTGGACGGCGCGCACGGTGCCGTCCCGTGCCGTCATCACGCCGGGGGTGATCCCGCTGACGGCGGTGAAGTCGGCGGGGAGTTCGGCGATCGCGTTCTCGACCGGGCCCGGCCGTACCAGCGCGTCGACCGCGTTCTGCGCGGCGAGGATGTCACCCGTCGGTGGCCCCTGGTCCGGCGGCGAGGCCGGCCGTGACGCGATCAGCCCGAAGCCGAACACCAGCACGGTGACCAGCAGCAACCAGCCCGAAGTCGACCACGGCCGCCGGATCCGGGCAGGACGAGCGGCGGCTTCGGCTGTCGCTGGCATGGCGTCCAGGGTGCCATCCGCCGATCAAGGCCGACATCCGGATAACCCCCGGGGTTTCCGTGGGGGTCCCCTGATGGCGTGACGCGCGTTCAGTCCTCTGGATGCGGGTCGCCGGCCGGCGGAGGAGTGGGCCGGTCCACGTCCTGGGCGAAGCGCACCTGGTTCCGGCCGTTCTCCTTGGCCACGTAGACGGCGGCGTCGGAGGCGTGCAGGAGTTCCTCCAGGGATTCACCGTGACGAGGGAACAGTGCCGCCCCGATCGAGGTGGTGCGGCCGGAGATTGTCACCCGGCTGCCCCTTTTGTCGGTAGTCACTATATGCAGTTCCGCGATGGCGCTGCGCACTCGCTCGGCGGCGAGTTTGGCCGCCGTTTCGTCGATATCCGGCAGGAGTACGAGGAATTCCTCGCCGCCGAACCGGCCGATGACGTCGGCGGGCCGGGTGACCTCGTCCAATTTCCGGGCAACGTCCCGGAGCACGTCGTCGCCCGCCGGATGTCCATATGTGTCGTTAATCCACTTGAAGTGGTCGAGATCAATCATCAGAAGAGCAAGGCTGTCGTCCGATCGGGCGGTCCTTCCGAGTGCCCGATCGGCCGACTCCGACCATCCGCGCATGTTCAGAACACCGGTTTTCGGGTCCGTCCGCGCGTCGTTTTGCAGCTGGTCGATCTCGGCGAGGCGATTGAACACCACCGTCACCACGGCCATCACGATCACCATCGGTGGCATGATCAACAACAGCACCGCGGTGACCGCGCCGAGGCCGATCGTGATGGCCTCCAGCAGGTTGTCCGCCGCATTGCCGAGCACGGTGGAGATCGACGGCCGCTTCGGCGAGCCGAGCGCGAGGATGCCGCCGATGTAGACGATCTGCACCGCCTCGAAGACCATACCCGTCACGATCAGGACGCCGAACTCGCCGAGGGTGTCCCAGCCGGAGATCCGTCCCCATTCATGCGGCCCGAAAGCGGCGAAGGTGAGCGACGCCAGTGTCACCGAAACGCCGTGGGTGACCGACGAGAACACGAAGTTGTGCGCGGGACGGCGGGCGATGAACCAATGCTGGATGCGCACGATCGCGATGATGGAAAGCGTGAGCGAAAGCGGCAGGATCACGGCGGCCGGAAATGTCCAGACCGCGGTGAGGTTGATGAGGACGGTACGGCTCCGGTCGCGCCGTCTTTCCTCTTGTCGCTGGGTGAGCTGAATATGCGCCGTCGCGCCGACCGCGAGAATGGCGAAACGAACCCAGTCTATTCTCCCCGGATTCGTCGAATTCATCGTCGCGAGGACCATGATCGCGATTCCGATGGCCTCCATCGCGAAAAGGAACGCGATGAATCGCTTCGGCCGCTGCCACAGCGCCCACGCCCTGGGATCGTAGGGATGACGCTCCTTCGGGGCCCGGTCACCTTCCGGACTCGTTCGCCCGCGTTCGGTCACCGGTGCACCGCTCTGGGCGGCGGGTGTCGCCGTCGCGTCGTCAAGGTCGCCGGTGCCGTCACCGTGCTGGCGGCGGTCGCCGGTCTCGGCTGGCAATTGCTACCTCTTTTCCGCGCGGACGGCACGGCTGAGTAATCTCACCGGTACCGACTGATACACCGTTCGTATTCCACGGCCGGTATCATCCCATCGCATCGGTTGTCCGACACCGGCAAGGGTGCCCGCGAACACGGACCGGAGGTGCCAATCGTGTCCCGTGATTTCTGATCTTGGCGACTGAATGTTTTTCGAGACGTGACGCGGAAGGGGTGACGGATAGTGTCCAGTCGTGACTTCTGAGCCCGGGCAAGGTAATAGTTCGCAGCAACGAGGTGGCCGGGAGGTGGATGACCGTGTCGAGCCGTGACTTCTGATCCGAAGCCGTTTCTTTTCACTGAGGTGCCGAAGCAGTGTCGTGTCGAGATTTCCGAGTACGAACCCGCCGGGCGGCCGTGCCGCCCCAGGGGTCGTCCAGTGTGGATTCGTCATGACAGCAGCGGTTCCGGGCTGGATCCGTTGACGTGTCCCCAGCTGAGTGCGACCAGTACGGCCAGCAGCAGGCCGACCACGCCCGCCAGGGCGATGGCCGAGGTCGCCGCACCGAGCCGATCGGCGGCGAGCCCGCCGAGTCCCGCCCCTACTCCTTGAGCCACCCGCAACCCCGTGCGGTACACCCCACCCGCACCGCCCCTGAGTTCGTTCGGGACCCACGTGATGAACGTGGCGCTCACCGTGATCAGGTACGCCCCCGCGGCACCCGCCGCCGCCAGCAGGAGCAACGCCGGGATCAGCCCGGGTTGGAGCGCGAAGGCGATCAGGGCGACCATCGGTAGTGCCGCCAGCACGCCGAGCAGCTTCCGTCGTTGTTCCGCCGAGACGAACCGGGACAGCAGGAACGCCCCGATGACGAAACCCAGCGGATCGGCGGCCAGCAGCCAGCCGACGGCCTGTTTCCCCACACCCATCTCCGCGGCGAGCGGCGCGGCGAGCCCCTCGGGGACGACGGCCAGGCCGACCAGCCACGAGAACCAGACCAGCACCCGCAGGTGACGGTTGCCGAAAACCTGCTTCACCGCGCCGAACCAGCTGCCGGTGCCGTCGGACGCCGCCGCCCGCCGGGAGACCGAGAAGCGGACCAAGGCCGCGCTCAGCAGGAACGTCGCGGCGTCCAGCGCCAGAGCCCAGCTCACCCCGACCTGTGACACCAGCAGGCCGCCGCCCGCCAGGCCGAGCAGCATGGCGGTGTTGGTCGAGATCCCCCTGATGTCCTGGCTCTTGAGATAGAGGTCGTCGTCGGTGAACACCTCGCGGGTGAGCGCGTTCTGCGCCGCGTTGCCGGGAGCGTTCACGAGCCGTGCCAGCACCACCAGCCCGCACAGCAGGGCGAGCGGGGTGCCGGGGATCGCCATGATCGCGATCAGCACGCCCTGGATCAGGGACGAGACGACGAGGACGGTGCGCCTCGGGTAGCGGTCGGCCAGCTGGGAGAGGCCGAGACCGCCGGCCAGCGCGGGCAGGAAGGTCAGGGAGTAGACCACCGCGGAAAGCAGCGCGGAACCCGTCCGGTCGTAGACGAGGATCGCCAGTGCGACGATGGTGAGCTGGTCCCCGATGAGGGACTGCACCTCGGCGAGCCAGAGTGCGCGGAACTCGCGGTTCGCCAGGGCGGCGGTCATCCGCGGCGCCGCGTTCGTCTTCACTGCGTGACCACCTCCCCCCGATCGGGTGAACTTCCGTCCCTCGCATTCTTGCCTGCCGTGGTACGCGGTCGACGAGGGAGTCACAGTTGCCGTCCCGCCGGACAACGTTCAGTATGCCTCCGGCTACAGGGAGACGAATAGAAGACGGCCGAATCCTCCGCCTGTTGAGCTGATCGGGCTACGCCGTCCGACCGGTGGGTGACGACGGCCTGACTCGCCCGCGGGTATCTGCGCGCCGATCGCCCCGCCCTCGCTCGGCGCAGCCGGGCCGCCGTTCGCCGCCGACGGCGGTCCGGTTGGGCCGAATGGGCCAACACTGAGTAGAGACCGGTCTTGGAGGTGGAGGCCGGCTGGGTCAAAGGGGTGAAGGCGATGAACGGTTTGCTCGACGACAAGGCCGTCGTCGTGACCGGGGCGGGGCGGGGTCTCGGCGAGGCGTTCGCGGTGCACGTCGCGAGGGCGGGCGGGGCCGTCGTGGTCAACGACATCGACGCCGGACTGGCCGAACGGACGACGGCGAACATCCGCCGGTTCGGGGGCAGGGCGGTCGCCAGCGGGCACAGCGTCGCCGATCCGAAGCAGGCACAGGAGATCGTCGACCTGTGCCTCGCCGAGTTCGGCGCGATCGACGGGCTGGTCAACAACGCGGGCCTGAACTACGAGGCGCTGCCGTGGGAGGACGACGTCGAGCAGGCCCGCGAGCTGGTCGAGGTGAACGTCCTCGGCGTCATGTACACCGGGCTCGCCGCGATCAAGGCCATGGTGGCGCGGGGCAGGCCGGGGTCGATCGTCAACATCTCGTCGGGGGCGTCGCTCGGGCAGCGCAAGCTCGGCGTGTACGCCGCCAGCAAAGGCGCCGTCGCCTCGCTGACCTACTCGTGGGCGCTCGACCTGGAGGAGAGCGGGATCCGGGTGAACGCGGTCTGCCCGCTCGCGCACACCCGGATGGTGTGGAAGTCCGAACGGTCGCTGCGGGCCTGTCCGCCGGACCGGACGCCGTCGCGGATCGCGCCCGTCGTGCTGTTCCTGCTCGGGCCCGGATCCGACGGCATCACCGGGCAGATGATCCGCTGCAACGGGCCGCAGCTGCACGTCATGGGGCAGCCGTATCTGAAGCAGCCCATTCTCGAGCGGCCGGTGTGGGACACCGAGACGGTGCAGCGCGCCTTCGACGAGGTGTTCAGCGCGCACTTGGAGAACTACGGGCTGGAAAAGCGTGTCCCGCCGCGGCTGCGCAAGTGGACGGAGTCGACCCGGACCGCGTAACTCGCGTGATCAGCTGGACGACACGCGTGATCAGGCGGACGACACGCGTGATCAGGCGGACGACACGGCTGTGTCGTCCGTTCGATCACGCGTGTCGTCCGGATCAGCCCAGTACGAACGGCAGTTTCGCGGCCAGGTCGCCGAGTTCGGCCTTCTCGGCGTCCGTCGGCTGACGGCGTCCGGTGCCGACCAGCAACGCGTCCGTGTCGGAGAACGACGCCGGGAACGTTTCGCCGGTGCGCCGCTCCAGGATCTGCCGGGTCTTGGCGAGGCTGTCGGCGGCGGGGCCGTCGAGGTGCGGGAGATGCGCGACCAGGTCGAGGTGGTGCAGCGTCCACTCCAGGACGTACGCGGCGAGGAAGTCGCCCGCGGTCAGGACGACGTCGCGGGTGGCGACCCGCGCGGCCGGGTCGGCGAGGCCGGCGGCCCGGCCCGCGGCGGAGCCGACGTCGTCGAGGTGGAACTTGAGCAGCCGCGGCTCCTGGTAGGCGGCCGCGAGCCGGACGATCAGCGCGTCGAGGTCGTCCTCACCGGTGGGCGGCTTCTCGGCGATCTCCCAGTAGGTGACCGCGTCGCGCGTGGGTTCCGTCTCGGCGGGAGTGGCGAGGGTGATCAGGACGTCCTGGGCGTCGATCACCAGGTGACACACCAGGTCCCGCACCAGCCAGCCGGCGCAGCCGGACGGCTCGGCGAAGTCTTCGTCGGGGGTTTCGGCGACGGCGGCGAGCAGCGCCGCCCAAGATCGGGAAAAGAGATCCACGGCGGCAAGTTAGCAGCGGCCCCTCACCGCCCGCGACTCCTTTCGTCCCGTGCTCGAAGGCGTAACTCACGTGCTTGAAGGCGTAACTCACGTGATTGGAGGCGTAACTCGCGAGTTACGCCTCCAGACACGCGAGTTACGCCCCCAATCACGAGTGTTGCGGCTCAGGAACCGGCGGCCGGGGCGGGTTCCGGAGCCGCCGCGTACAGATCCGCGATCGTCGGCGCGTACCGGTCGTTGATGATCCGCCGCTTCAGCTTCAGCGTCGGGGTGACCTCGCCGCTTTCCGGCGTCCACGCCTTGGGGATGACGTGGTACCGCTTGATCTGCTCGATCCTGGCCAGCCGCGCGTTGGCCGCCTCGACGGCCTTCTCGATCTCCGCGCGGACCTCCGCGTTGTCGGCGAGCGATTCGCCTTCCGCGAGCTGGATGCCGTTCGCGGTCGCCCAGCCCGGCGCGATCTCGTCGTCGACGACGATCAGCGCCGTGACGTACGGCCGTTTCTCGCCGATCGCGACGGCCTGCCCGATCAGCGGGTGTTCCTTGAGGAGCCCTTCGATCTTCGTCGGGGCGATGTTCTTGCCGCTCGAAGTGATGATCAGTTCCTTCTTGCGGTCGGTGATCGTGACGAAGCCGCGTTCGTCGATCGTCCCGATGTCGCCTGTGGCGAGCCAGCCGTCGGCGTCGACGTCCGGTTTGATCGTGCCGTCCGCCTGCAGGTAGCCGAGGAACACGATCGCGCCGCGGACGAGGAGTTCGCCGTCTTCGGCGACCTTCACCTCGATGCCCTCCAGCGGGCGGCCGACCGAACCGGCCTTGAACGCCGACGGTGTGTTCGACGTGACCGCGCCGGTGGTCTCGGACAGCCCCCAGACCTCCTGGATCTCGACACCGAGCCCGGCGATGAAGTACAGGATCTCCACCGGCAGCGCGGCGGCACCACTGGAGGCGACCTCGATCTGGTCGAGGCCCAGCATCGCCCGCACCGGCGCGAGCACGGCGGCGTCGGTCTGGGCGATCTTCTCCGCGAGCTCCGGCGGCACCTCTTTGCCGTCGCTGCGCAGTTTGTAGCCCTGCTGCAGCAGTTCGTTCGCGGCGATCAGGCCGTTCCGCTTCTCCTCAGGCAGCGAGCCGAGCAGGTTTTTGAGGCCGGCCACCATCTTTTCCCACACCCGCGGGACGCCGAAGAAGCTCTTCGGGTGCACCTGGCCGAGCGCGCCGACGACGCCGGTCGGGTCGGCGACGGTGTGCACGTGTCCGGCCCACACGATCGGCATGTAGATCGACAGTTCGCGTTCGGCGATATGCGCGAGCGGCAGGTACGCGATGTTCGTGGCGTGCATCGGGGAGTCGTGCAGCTTCTGGACGGCGACGGCCTGGTAGATCGCGTTGCGGTGCGACAGCACGACACCCTTGGGGTCGCCGGTGGTGCCGGACGTGTAGATCATCGACAGCGGATCGTCCGGGGTGATCGCGGACCACGCCGTCTCGAACGCCTCCGGGTCGGCCGCGTGCGCCTCGGCGCCCGCCGCGCGCAGGTCGGCGAACGACAGGAACCGCTTGTCGTCCTTGGGGACAACGGACGCGTCGAGCAGGACGACGTGCCGCAGCGCGGGCAGATCGTCGAGGACCTGCGACCAGCGGGCGAGTTCGTCGGCACCGGCGAGGACGACGACGCCGGCGGCGCTGTGCCGGGCGACGAACCCGATCTGCTCCGGGCTGAGCGTCGCGTACGCGGTGCAGGGGATCGCGCCGAGATGGGCCGCGGCGAGATCGGCGATCAGGTGGTCCGGGCTGCTCGGCGCCATGATCAGCATCCGGTCGCGGACGCCGAGCCCCAGCCCGGCGAGTCCTCGGGAAACCTCCGCGATGGCGGTGCGGAATTCGGCCCAGTTCAGGGTCGGTTTGCCCTCGATGTCGAGTGACGTGACCGCCGGCAGGTCACCGAACTCCTGGGCGTTGCGGTGAAGCAGGGCGGGGATGGTCTGGCCTTCGATCTGCTCGGCGACGGTCGGCTGGGTGGTCAACGCTGGCCTCCTCGATGCTGCCTGATCAGGCACACTGTAAGGGCTGTCGGCAGTGCTGGATAGAGAATCGCGGCCACGGTCGTGAGCCGCGAAATGTCCACCTTTTCCGTTTCCACCGCGTCAGTCCCGCACCAGGAGGAGCCCCGACGATGACCGGTTCGGCACGCGAGTTGATCGGCGCGGTCCAGGCGGAACTCGCGCCCCGTGACGACGAGAACAGGCTCGTCCCGCTGGTCGAGGCGGGCGAGGCGCCGCGCGAGGTCTTCGCCGCGATCGCCGCGGAGGAGTACCGGATCGTCCGCAGTGACTGGCGCAGTTTCCTCCACCTCGCGGCGCGTTCCCAGGAGCAGTGGGCGCGGGAGTTCTTCGCGACCTTGGCCGCGGGGGAAGGGCTGGCGCTCGGCAAACTGGCGGCGCTCGCCGAGGAGCGGCCCGGCTTCGAGCCGCGCGCGGGATGTCAGGCGTACCCGGCGTTCGTCGCCTGGCTCGCGCTCAACGGCGAGCCGGCGGACGTCATCGTGGCGATCGTCGCCAACTTCGCCGCCTTCGGCCGGTACTGCGCCGCGATCGCCGCCGCGATGCGCGAGCGCTACGGCTTCGAAGACGAGGCATGCGCCTTCTTCGACTTCTTCGGCACGCCGTCGCCGGAGCTCGAAGAACTGGCCGTCCGAGCCGTGCAGGCCGCGCTCGACGCCGGTGATCTGTCCGAAAAGGACGCTCGGACCCACGCGCGGCTGTTCCAGCAGTACGAGCTGGACTTCTGGAACACTCTCGCCGACGATGGTCGCCGTGACTGACCTCGTAGCGGAGGCCGCGGCGCTGGACGCGGCCGATCCCTTGGCGCACAAGCGAAACGAATTCGACCTCGACGCCGGTGTCGCCTATTTCGACGGCAACTCGCTGGGCGCCCCGCCGAAGCACGTGGCCGAGCGTGTCGCCGCGGTCGTGCGTGAGCAGTGGGGCGGGCGGCTCATCCGGTCCTGGTCGGAGGGCTGGTGGGAGGCTCCGGTGCGGGTCGGCGAGCGGATCGCGCCGCTGGTGGGCGCCGCGCCGGGGCAGCTCGTCGTGGCGGATTCGACCAGCGTGAACCTGTTCAAGGCGCTGGTCGCCGCGACCCGCCTGCGGCCAGGCCGCGACGAGATCCTCGTCGACGCGGACACCTTCCCGACCGACGGCTACATCGCCGACGAGGTCGCCCGGCTGACCGGGCGCACGGTGCGCCGCGTCGTCGCCGAGGACATGCCCGCCGAGGTGAGCGAGCGGACGGCCGTCGCGCTGATCAACCACGTCGACTACATCACCGGACGTGCCCACGACATGGCCGGGCTGACCGCGGCACTGCACCGCGCCGGTGCGCTGGCGCTCTGGGACCTCTGCCACAGCGTCGGCGCGCTGCCCGTCGAACTCGACGCGGCGGGCGTGGACCTCGCCGTCGGCTGCACCTACAAATTCCTCAACGGTGGCCCCGGCGCGCCCGCTTTCCTTTACGTGGCAACGAGGTGGCTGGACAGGTTCGACCAGCCGCTGGCGGGCTGGGCCGGCGACCGCGACCCGTTCGCGATGCGTGGCGCGTACGAGGCGGACGCCGGTATCGCGCGGGGCCGCGCGGGCACGCCCGACATCCTGTCGCTGCTGGCGCTGGATGCCGCCCTCGACGTCTGGGACGGCGTGGACCGCGGAGCGCTCAGGAAGAAGGGCCTCGCGCTCGGCGACTTCTTCTTCCGGTGCGCGGACGAGCTCCTCGACGGCGCGACGATCCGAACCCCGCGCGGTGCGGACCGCGGCCACCAGATCTCCGTCGTCGACGACGACGCGGCCAAGACGATGGCGGCCCTGATCGACCGCGGCGTGATCGGCGACTACCGCCCGCCCAATGTCCTGCGATTCGGGCTCGCGCCGCTCTACACCACCTACGGCGAGGTGCTTCGCGCCGTGACGACACTGCGGGAACTTCGATGATTTTCGAAGGTCGCCCACTTCGGCACACTGAGCGTGGAGAAAAGGGTGAAACTCATTCGGGAATGCGTGGCAAATAGGTGATCACCTCGCCCCGGCGGGGGAGGACGCGCGATCTTTCGCGAATCCGCTGTTAATCTCGACGTTCGCTCGCCGCGTGTGTGACGTAGATCCTTCCCCTGTGGCGTAAGGAAAAGCCGCGTCGCCCGTCTTACCGGCGAGGCGCGGGCAAGGCGCCGGGAGAGGGAGGGGATCATGTCGTTCACCTATGTCGCCATCGCCGTTTCCGGTGCCGCCTCCGGATTTCTGCTCAACGAATTCGGTGCCCGGTATCCGGTCGAGACCGCTCTCGTCGTGATCCTGATCTGCGGGGTGGCGACCTTGTGCTGGGCGGGCACCCGCCTCCTCCGTGACGCCGCCGGGAGGGTCGACGCGCTCCTCGACGACGAGCTCGGCGGGTCCGGTGAAGATCATTTCGCCGAATCGACGGCAATTGGCGGCGGGAATTCTCGATTTCGTGGCGCGAAGGGCGTTACCACGGCGTTGCTCCGCGGTGATGTCGTTCGCAAACCGAACGGTATGTGGAGCCCTGGTCCGAAAGCGTGAGCGACGTCACGGCGAGTAGTTTTCGCCGGCTTTTCGGGTGGCTCGCGGACCCCGTCAGGTGTGACTTGATCGAATCCGAAGAGTGACGATCAAGCCGCTGCCTGCGGTAAACCGCCAGGTGATCTACTGGTGAGTCACTTGGCCGGCCACCCCGTCCCACGTGGTGGACTTTCCTGGTCCGGCCGCCTCTTGTCAGCAGGTCACGGCCATACGCGACTACCCTTCGCGTCTGGACTTGACTCACCCGTTTGGGTCTCCTAGCGTCTTCGCGGGCGGAGCGGACCACGCTGTGTTGATCCGGCTATCGGATCCCGCGGGTATGAGATCCCCGGCGACCCGACACCAAAAACTGCCGGAAGGAAAACGGACCACGGTGAAGCAGATTTCCCTTCGACGAGGCCGCGGCTCTTCGATTCGTTCGCGCGTTCTGACGATCGCGCTCATTCCGAGCATCGCGCTGATGCTGGTCGGTCTGGCGATCGGCGGGTACCTCATCTTCGACGCGGTCGACGGACGTGACTACGCGCAGCGGATCCGTGACTCGGAAGCCCCCTCCCTCCCCTTCTTCGTCCAGGTGCAGGAAGAGCGGCGCCTGACCTTGCGCGAGCTCGCCGGCGACCGGGCGCAGCACGCCACGCTCGTCGAGCAGCGCGCGAAGACCGACGCCGCCGCACAGGGCGTCGCCGCGCATCTGCAGAAGTTCGTCGGCGACTCGCCGGACAGCGTGCAGCGCAACATCGCCACGCTGAACGGGCTTCTCCAGAAAGCGCCGCAGATCCGGCAGTCGGCCGACTCCGGCCAGCTTCCGCTGCTGGACGCCTTCACCTACTACAACCAGATCCTCGACCAGTTCGTCGAGGGCCTCACCGGGCTGGCCCAGGACGCGCCGAACGCCGAGAACGCCTACCAGCGGATCACCGCGGTCCCGTTGTTCACCGCCATCGACCAGATGCAGCGCGCGAACGCCCTCGCCGCCGCGGCCGTCGCGGGCGGCGGCTTCACCGACGAGACCTACCGCGCCTACGTGACCGAGGTCGGTTCCTACCGTTCGCAGCTGGAGTCGTCGGTCTCGCGGATGATCCCGGACGTCAAGGCGAAGTTCGACCAGCTCGTCGCGAGCGATCCGTGGAAGGCCGTCACCACGGTCGAGAACACCTTCCTGCAGAACAGCAAGGCCACGCTCCCCATCCCCGAGCAGACGTGGCTCCAGGCCGCGCGCGGCGTCAGCGACGCGATGATGCGCGGCTTCGTCGAGCAGAGTGGTACGGCCACGACGCAGGCGGTCGACGACGCCGACCGGACGCTGATCACGTCGGCCATCGCCGCGGCCATCGCGCTGCTGGTGGCGATCGCCGTGTTCGTCATCGCCCTGCGGCTGTCCAATCGGCTCATCGGACGGCTGGCGCGGCTGCGTGAGGACACCCTCGACGTCGCCGAGATCCGGCTGCCCGAACTGGTGGACCGCGTGCGGGCGGGCGAACCCGTCGACCTCGACGACAAGGGTCACTTCCTCGACCACGGCGACGACGAGATCGGCCAGGTCGCCGAGGCCTTCAACAAGGCGCAGCAGACCGCCATCGCGGCCGCCGTCGAAGAGGCCAGGACCCGTGAAGGCACCAAGACGGTGTTCCTCAACATCGCGCACCGCAGCCAGGTCATCGTGCACCGCCAGCTCAAGGTGCTCGATCAGGCCGAGCGCAAGCAGGAGGACCCGGAGCAGCTGGAGACGCTCTTCCAGCTGGACCACCTCTCCACCCGTGCCCGCCGCAACGCGGAGAACCTGATCATCCTCGGTGGCGGGCAGCCCGGCCGTCAGTGGCGCAAGCCGGTGACGCTGGCCGAGCTGACCCGCGGCGCCTCGGCCGAGACCGAGGACTTCGCCAGGGTGAAGACGGCGAAGATGCCCGCGATGGCGGTGCAGGGCCCGGTCGTCGGCGACCTCGTGCACCTGCTCGCCGAGCTGATCGACAACGCGACCTCCTTCTCGCCGCCGCAGTCGCGCGTCGAGCTGCGGGGCAACGTGGTCGGCAAGGGCGTCGTGATCGAGGTCGAGGACCAGGGGCTCGGTATCGAGCCCGAGCAGGCCGCCGAGCTGAACGCGATGTTGGCCGATCCGCCGGACTTCGGCATCATGGCCCTGTCAGCCGAGCCACGGCTGGGCCTGTTCGTGGTCGCGCGCCTCGCCGCACGGCACGGGATCTCCGTGCACCTGCGCGAATCCGCGTACGGCGGCACCAGGGCCATCGTGCTCGTCCGCACCGACCTGCTCGCGCCGGTCCCGTCTGATCAGCCGGAGGACGAGGTGGACCCCGAGAGCACCGAGGTGCCGGAAGCCGCGCCGCTGCTTCCGGGCCGTCGTGCCCGCCACCGCACCGAGCTCCCCGCGGAACGGCCCGAGCTGCCCGTGCCGATGCCGGTCGCGCCGCAGCCCCCGCAGCCGCAGCCTCAGCAGCAGGCCCCGGAGCAGCCCGGTGGCGCGTTGCCGCCGCTGCCCCCGCGCCCGCCGCGGGTACCCCGGCCGGAGACACCGCGTCCCGAGCCGATCCGCCCCGAGCCCGTGCGTGCCGAGGGACGTCCGCAGCCGGTACAGCCGCCGGCGTGGCCGCCCGCCGACACCCGGCCGCAGGACGGCCGCCCGCCGCAGACCCGGCGGCCCGGCCCCGAGGCGCCCGGCAGGCCACCGCTGCCGCAGCGCCGCCGCCAGGCGAACCTGGTCCCCCAGCTGATGGAGGACCGGCCCGCCGCCCAGCGCGAGGAGGTCCGCGAGGACACCCCCGAGCTGGCGAGGAACCGGCTCGCCGCGTTCCAGCAGGGCACGCGCCGCGCGCGGGACACCGAACCGACCGACGATTACACCGACCTCGACATGTACGGAGATCGTGACTAGATGGCCAACGCGGGAGTCAGTGAACTCGACTGGTTGCTGGACGACCTGGTCAAGCGTGTCGCCGGTGCCGACAGGGCGGTAGTCCTGTCCTCCGACGGCCTGCTCATCGGACGGTCCGGGAACCTGTCGGAGCAGGACGGCGAGCACCTGTCCGCGGTCGCGTCGGCGTTCCAGAGCCTCGCCCGGGGCACGGGACGGCACTTCGGCGGCGGCAACGTCCGCCAGACCATGGTCGAGATGGACCACGCCTTCCTGTTCGTCACCGCGGCGGGCCGCGGTGCGTGCCTCGCGCTCCTGGCGAAGGAGGACGCGGACATGGGCCTCGTGGCCTACGAGATGAACCTGATGGTCAAGCGGGTCGGCGCGGTGCTCACTTCGGCGCCCCGCGCCGCGACTCCCACGTCGCCATGAGCGGGCGGCACGAGTCGTGGTTCGAGGAGGAGGCCGGGCCGCTGGTCCGGTCGTACGCCGTCACGGGCGGGCGCACCCGCTCGGACACGATCGGCCTCGACCTGATCACCCTGGTGGTCGCCATGCGCTCCTCGCAGGAGGTGGCGGGCTTCGAGCCGGAGTACGGCCGCATCCTCAACCTGTGCCAGAGACCGACCTCCGTCGCGGAGGTCGCCGCGCGCATAGACCTGCCGCTGCCGGTGGTGAAGGTGCTGCTGAGCGACCTCATCGAACAGAACCTCGTGCTGTTCCGCACCGCGACCCCGGTGACCGACACCCCCAACAAACACGTACTCCAGGCGGTTCTTGATGGCATCCGGAAACTCTGAGCCCCGGCGATCCTTGACCGCGAACGCGGTCAAGGTCCTCATCGCCGGCGGGTTCGGGGTCGGTAAGACCACGATGGTCGGTTCGGTCAGCGAGGTTCCCCCGCTGCGCACCGAGGAGGTCATCACCGCGGCGTCCGAGGGCGTCGACGACCTCACCGGTGTCGAGAAGAAGACGACCACCACGGTGGCGCTGGACTTCGGCCGGATCACCATCAACCCCGAGCTGATCCTGTACCTGTTCGGCACGCCGGGCCAGGACCGGTTCTGGTTCATGTGGGACGAACTGGCCGAAGGCGCGCTGGGCGCCGTCGTGCTGGCCGACACCCGGCGGCTCGACAGCTGTTTCGCGGCCGTGGACTTCTTCGAGCGGCGCGGGCTGCCGTTCGTCGTCGCCGTCAACTGCTTCGACAACGCCTACCGGTACGGCACCGAGGAGGTCCGGCAGGCGCTCGACGTCGGCATGGACGTCCCGCTGCTGCTGTGCGACGCGCGGGAACGCGAGTCGACGAAGCAGGTGCTGACCGTGCTGATGGAGCACGTGCTGGCGCTTTCGGACCTGGCCGCCGGCTTGCCGCAGGGCCGCTGACGTTTCTCGCGTGAAGGCCCCCTTCCCTCGGCTGAGCCGAGGGAAGGGGGCCTTCACGCGCTTCAGGACTTGCGGCGCCGGAGCAGGGTGTCGAGCGCGTAGGTGCCCGGGCCCACCACCGCGAACAGCAGGAAAATCCAGGAGTACAAGGCGGCCGTCTCGCCCTTGTTCTGCAGCGGCAGCAGCGCGTCGGGCTGGTGCACGACGAAGTACGCGTACGCCATCGTGCCCGAGAGCAGCACCGCGACCGGACGGGTGAACAGGCCTGCCAGGATCAGCAGCGAGCCGACCGTTTCGATCACCCCGGCGTACCAGCCGGGCCAGGTGCCGAAGGGCACGGCGGGCTTGTCGAAGAGGCCCATCTTCTGCAAACCGTGGCAGAGGAAGAGGAACGCGACCACGACGCGGACGGCGGAGAGGGCGAGTCCCTGCCACTTGGGGGCGGTCGGGCCGACCTCGGTGGTCGTGGCGGCGGCTGTCTGGGTCATGACGCATCCTTCCGGCTCAAGGTGGTCTAAACCATTGATGTGATAGAGGATGCCGGATACCCCATCGGCGGGGAACTTTCTTTCGGGGGGTAATTCCATGGTATGTCCGAATTTAACGACGACGAAACGCGATTAAGGCCCCTTTCCTGAACCATTCCAGGAAGGGGGCCTTATCGCGTTTCGGTCAGCGGCGGCGGCGCAGGGTGTCGAGGGCGAAGGTGCCGGGGCCGATCGCGGCGATCAGCAGGAAGATCCAGCAGTAGAGGGTCGACAGCTCGCCCATGTTCTGCAGCGGCAGCAGGCCTTCCGGGGCGTGCACGGTGAAGTAGGCGTACGCCATCACGCCGGACAGGAGCACCGCGACCGGGCGGGTGAACAGGCCGACCAGCACGAAGGCGGCGCCGACGAGTTCGATCACGCTGCCGTACCAGCCGGGCCAGGAGCCGAGCTCGACCGAGCCGCCCGCGCCGTCGACGCCACCGAAGAATCCGAATCCCTGCAAACCGTGGCAGAGGAAGAGGAACGAGACGACGATCCGGACGGCGGACTGGATCGCGCCCTGTGCCTTCGCGGCACGCGGGGTGGCGGCGGTCGTGGTGGCGGTGGTCTGGGCGGGGGCGGTGGTCTGCGTCATGGTTCCGGTCCTTCCGGGAGTGTCTGTCGGGCGGCTTCTGACAACGCGTCGGACGGGCACGACGCGAATCGACATCCGGGCGGAAACTTTTTTCGCGGGCCGGTCACGTCACCCGGTCGGAGTAAGGCCAGACTGGACGACATGGCGGGTAAGACGAGTGCCGGGATCCTGCTCTTCCGCAGGTCGGGCGAGGTGACCGAGGTGCTGCTCGGGCATATGGGCGGGCCGTTCTGGGCGAAGAAGGACGCGGGCGGCTGGTCGGTGCCCAAGGGC
The DNA here is from genome assembly GCF_014873915.1 of Amycolatopsis roodepoortensis. Classification (GTDB taxonomy): domain Bacteria; phylum Actinomycetota; class Actinomycetes; order Mycobacteriales; family Pseudonocardiaceae; genus Amycolatopsis; species Amycolatopsis roodepoortensis. The sequence goes on along the minus strand of NZ_JADBEJ010000004.1, from coordinate 585,984 downwards.
GAGTACGAGCCGGACGAGGCGCCCGAGGCCGCGGCGCGGCGCGAGTTCCAGGAGGAACTGGGGTTGCCGGCGCCGGAGGGGGAGTACCTCCCGCTCGGCGTCGTGAAGCAGTCCGGCGGCAAGGTCGTGACGGTCTGGGCGGTCGAGGGCGACCTCGACCCCGCTCAGGTGGTGCCGGGCACCTTCGAGATGGAGTGGCCGCCGCGCTCGGGCCGGACGCAGGAGTTCCCGGAGGTCGACCGGGTCGCCTGGTTCGGGCTGGCCGAAGCGGAGGAGAAGCTGCTCAGAGGCCAGCGCCCGTTCCTCGTCCGGCTGGGTGAACTGCTCAACGGCTGAGCAACTGCGGGCAGGGGTGGGCGCCGCACTCGCGTGATCGAAGGCGTAACTCGCGTGTTTGAAGGCGTAACTCGCGTGATCAGCGGCGGAACACAGAGTGCGGCATCCAGTCACGCGAGTTGCGTGCCTGATCACGCGAGTTACGCCTTTGGTCACGCCGCGCCTGCGTTCCCCGTCCGCGTGACTGGGTGGACGACACGGCGACTCGTCCGGCTGATCGCGCGCGGCCTCAGCGGTTGAGCAACTCGCCGAGTGGTTTGTCGGCCAGCGAGCCCAGTACGAGGTCGGCGTGGTCGAAGTTGAGCACCGCGGTGATCGCGTTCGGCACCGCGACGCATTCGAGCCCGGCGGCCTTCGCCGCGGTGACGCCGTGCGGTGAGTCCTCGAACGCGATCGCCTCGGACGCGGGCAGGTCCAGCGCGGCGAGCGCGGCCAGGTAGAGGTCTGGACTCGGCTTCGCCTCATGGAGGTCTCCGGTGAGGACGGCCTCGAACGCGTCCGCGAGCCCCAGCCGGTTCAGGTGCGTGGTGACCCAGTCGCCGGTCGAACTGGACGCGATGGCCAGCCGCAGGCCGCGCTCCTTGGCGTCTTCGAGGTACTCCTCGACGCCGGGCCGCGGGCCCACCGACTCCAGCAGCTCGGTGACCCTGGCACGGACGCCGGTGCGGATGGCGACCCGGTCCAGGTTCTCGTCGTTCTCCTCCAGCAGCTCGAACATCGCGACGGCGGTGTTCTGCGTGCCGATCACGGTGTGCCAGACGTCGAGGGGGAGTTCGCCGCCGCGGGCGCGAAAGGTCTCCTGCCAGGCCACGAGGACGGCCGCCTCGGTGTCGACCAGCGTCCCGTCGAAGTCGAAGATCAATGCGCCGGTCATGGGACGAGTCTACGTCTTGACTCACTGAGTGGTACGGATTACCGTACGCATTCGTTAGGAAACTTACCAAACGAACACGTGTACTCGAAGTGAACGCCGCGCACCCGTCCCTCTCAACCCGCCGCCACGGATTCCCGGGGAGATCGATGTGAAGGCCCGAACCCGACTACTGCCCTTAGGCGCGGCCGCCATCCTGTTGCCGACGCTGCTCAGCGGAAACGCCCAGGCCGCTGATGTCCTTTTGTCCCAAGGTAAACCCGTCCTGGTCTCCTCGGTGGAGTCCTCATCCTACGGCGGCCCGCTCGCCGTCGACGGCAAGAGCACCACCCGCTGGGCGAGCACGGAAGGCGTCGACCCGCAGTTCATCCGCATCGACCTCGGCGGCCCGTCGGCCATCAACCGGGTCAAGCTGAACTGGGAGGCGGCGTACGCCTCCGCGTACCGGCTGGAAGTCTCCAACGACGGCTCGGCGTGGACGCCGATCAAGTCCGTGACCAACGGCAACGGGGGGACCGACGACCTCACCGGGCTGGCCGCGCGCGGCCGGTACCTGCGCCTCGTCGGCACCAAACGCGCCACCAGCTACGGCTACTCCCTTTGGGAGATGCAGGTCTACGGGACGTCGGACTCCTCCGGCGACACGCAGGCGCCCACCGCGCCGTCGAACCTCAAGGCGGGTTCGGTCACTTCGTCCACTGTGGACCTGACTTGGACCGGCTCGACGGACAACGTCGGCGTCAGCGGCTACGAAGTGCTGCGGAACGGGCAGGTCGTCGGCACTACGGAAAGCGCTTCCTACACCGACAGCGGGCTGAGCGCGTCGACCGCGTACACCTACACCGTCCGCGCGAAGGACGCCGCCGGCAACACCTCGGCCGCCAGCAACCAGATCCAGGCGACCACGCAGGCGGGCGGTTCTTCGTTCGTCCTCGCCGCCTCCGGTGACATCGCCGAACAGTGCACCGCTTCGTCGTCTTCGTGCATCCACCCGAAGACGGCCGCGCTGGTCGGCCAGATGAACCCGGCCGCGGTCATCACCATGGGCGACAACCAGTACGACGACGCCCATATCGAGGACTTCACGAAGTACTTCGACAAGACCTGGGGCAAGTACAAGAACATCATGCACCCGGTCCCCGGCAACCACGAGACCTACGACCACACCCCGCTGGGCGCCTACAAGCAGTACTTCGGCAAGATCGCGACGCCGAACGGGAAGACCTACTACAGCTGGGAAATGGGCAACTGGCACTTCGTCGCCATCGACAGCACGGAGTTCTCGCCCGGCCTCGCCGCGAACGCGATCAGCGACGAGCAGCTGAACTGGATCAAGCAGGACCTGAAGAACAACACCAAGCCCTGCGTCGCCGCGTACTACCACCACCCGCGCTACACCTCGGGTGACCACGGCGACAACAGCAAGATGGCCACGCTCTGGGAGACCCTGGTCCAGAACAAGGTCGACCTGGTGCTCAACGGGCACGACCACCACTACGAGCGGTTCCACCCGCAGAACGCCGACGGTGACAAGGACCCCGCGGGTCCGGTGCAGATCATCGGCGGCGGTGGCGGGGCGAGCCTGTACCCGGTCAAGACCGAGCACCCGGCCACGGCGAAGGCGATCTCGACCTACGGCGTGCTCAAGCTGAACATGTCGGACAACGCCTTCTCGACCCAGCTGATCGGGCTCGACGGCAAGACGATCGACTCCTCGCCCACCTACACCTGTCACTGATCCTCGCGATCCGGGTGCCGGGTCGCGCTGCGACCCGGCACCTCCTCACGGCGCTGGAGGTCTCCCATGTACATCGCCACCAGTAGGGGAGCGGACGCCGCGGCGGACGTCCCGAAGAGCGGCGTGAAACGGGCCGTCACCGGGAACGTCGTCGCGCTCGGCCTGGTCAGCCTGGTCACCGACATCTCGTCGGAGATGGTGACCGCGGTCCTGCCGCTCTACCTGGTCCTCGGTCTCGGCCTCAGCCCGCTGCAGTTCGGCGTGCTCGACGGCCTCTACTCCGGTGTCACCGCCGTCGTCCGGCTGGTCGGCGGGCATCTCGCGGACCGGTGGCAGCGGCTCAAGGCGGTCGCCTGCTTCGGTTACGGTCTCTCGGCGCTGGGCAAGATCGGCCTGATGATGGCGGGGTCGTCCACCGTCGCGATCGGCGCCGTGCTCGCGGCCGACCGCACCGGCAAAGGCGTCCGGACCGCGCCGCGGGACGCGCTGATCACCTTGAGCAGCGAGCCGGAACACCTCGGCCGCGCGTTCGGTGTGCACCGCGCGATGGACACCTTCGGCGCGTTCCTCGGCCCGCTGGTCGCGATGGCCGTGCTGTGGCTCAGCCTCGGCAGCTACGACTCGGTGTTCTTCACGAGCTTCTGCGTCGCCGCGATCGGCGTGATCATCCTGGTGGTGCTCGTCAAGGACCACCAGCCCAAGCCGCGAGCCGACCGCCCGAAGGTCTCCTTGCGGGAGACCGCGGGCCTGATCCGGCAGGCGTCGTTCCGGCGGATCTGCGTCTGGGCCGCGCTGCTGGGCCTGGTCACCCTCAGCGACTCGTTCCTCTATCTCGTGCTGCAGCGCCGCTGGGAACTCGGCGCGGTCTTCTTTCCCTTGTTGCCGCTGGGAACCGCCGGCGTGTACCTGCTGCTGGCCGTCCCGTTCGGCAGGCTTTCGGACCGGATCGGCCGCTGGAAGGTGTTCCTCGGCGGGCACGTCGCGCTGGTCGTGGCGTTGCTGGCGCTGCTCGGGCCGGTGGACGGCGGCATCCTCGCGGTGCTGGCGCTCGTGCTGCACGGTGTCTTCTACGCGGCCACCGACGGCGTCCTGATGGCCGCCGCCGGGCCGTTGCTGCCCGAACACCAGCGGGCGAGCGGGCTGGCGCTCGTGCAGACCGGGCAGGCGACCACGCGGATGCTCGCGTCCGTCCTTTTCGGACTCGCCTGGACCACCTGGGACCTGCATGCCGCGGTGCTGGTCGCCGCGGGCGCGCTGGCCGTGGTGGTCGTCGCCGCGGCCGTCCTCCGTCCTTTGCGGACCTACGCATGAGGGCGCGGATCATCGGCGTGGTGGTAGCGGTCGTCGTCCTGATCGCGGCGGCCGTCGGCTACGGTGTCGTCTCGCGGGACCGCGGGCCGGACGTCAACTCGGTCGCCGTCGTCACCGGGCAGCCGGTTTCGGTGCAGGCCAAGGGACAACTGCTGTTCCGCAACACCGCCGAAGGCCCGGACTTCGGCCATCTCGCGACCGTCCCGGTCGACCGCCCCGGCGAGCCGCGGAAGGTGTCCGGCCTCAGCTGCGACCGGTTCGCCGCCTCGGCGGGGACCGCGCTGTGCCTGGCCGCCCAGCCCGGAGTGCTGCCGCCGATGACCGACGTCATCGTGCTGGACAAGGACCTCAACGAGATCCGCCGGATCGAACTGCCCGGAACGCCCAGCCGAGGCCGGGTCTCCCCGGACGGGAAACGCGCCTACTGGACGTTGTTCGTCAACGGGGATTCCTACGCGGAGACAGGGTTTTCGACCCGGGCCGGGATCTTCGACCTGACGACCGGGAAGCTGATGAAGAGCATCGAGGAGATGGGGCTCCTGCTCGACGGCAAGCCGTACTACTCGTCCGACGTGAACTACTGGGGGATCACCTTCACCCCCGACGGCAAACGGTTCTACGCGACCGTGGGGACGAAGGGGAAGACGTACCTGGTCGAGGCGGACTACGAGAAGCTCGTCGCGAAGATGATCCGGGAGAACGTCGAATGCCCGTCGCTCTCACCGGACGGGAAGCGGATCGCCTTCAAGAAGAAGGTTTCCGCCGATCTCGCGGCGCCGTGGCGGCTCGCCGTCCTCGATCTGGCCTCCGGGAAGGAGACCATGCTGGCCGAGACCCGCAGCGTGGACGACCAGGCGGCCTGGCTCGACGACCGGACCGTGGCCTACGGCGTGGACTCGGCGATCTGGTCGGTGCCGGCGGACGGGAGCGGGACGCCCAGGCTGGTGGTCGAGCAGGGCAGTTCGCCGGCGGGCGTGTAGCGCTACACGACGCCCATCGCGTCCGCTTGCTCCCGGAAGACGTCGTAGGCGGCCTTCCCGAAGAGCACGAACCGCACCAGCTCCACGGAGCACGACCCGGCCGAGAGCGTGTCCACCACGGTTTCGAGGGCGATCTCCGCCGCGGATTCGACCGGCCACCGGTAGATCCCGGTCGAGATCGCGGGGAACGCCACGGTGTGCGCGCCGAGGTCGGCGGCCACGTGCAGCGAGTTGCGGTGGCAGGAGGCGAGCAGCGCCGAGCGGTCTTCGGAATCGGACCACACCGGCCCGACGGTGTGCACCACCCAGCGCGCCGGGAGGCGGCCCGCCGTGGTGGCGACCGCCTCACCGGTCTTCAGCCCCTTGCCGTAATGCCCCGCGCGCAGGGCCCGGCATTCGGCGAGGATCTCCGGCCCGCCGCGCCGGTGGATCGCGCCGTCCACCCCGCCGCCACCGAGCAGCGACGAGTTCGCGGCGTTGACCACCACGTCGACCCGCTGTTCGGTGATGTCGCCTTCGACCAGTTCGATCATCGTGATCGCTCCGTCAGTCGGTGAAGTACTCGATCAGGACCGGGGCCACGGCCTTCGGCTTGAGCATATGCGTCTGGCCTTCGATCGTGCGGTGCTCGGCACCGGGGACCGCCTTCGCCAGCGCGGCGACACCGTTGCGGATCCACGCGGGGCTCTTGCCGCCGTCCATGACCAGCGTGGGCACGGAAACGCTCGCCCAGCGGCCCTCGGGCAGCGGGGTGCCGTCGTGCAGGCCGTCGAACAGGGCGGCGTCGTAGCGCAGCGTCGGCGCGACCTTCTTCAGCTTCGGCCAGGCAGGCATGAACTGCATCATGAACACGACCGGGGCCGGGACGCGGACACCTTCCCGCATGAAGGTCTTGATCGCGGTGCCGGGCTTGCCGGTGGCGATGGCCTTCTCCAGCCGTTCGGCGTAGTCGGCCGGGACCGGCGGGCGGGTGTCGTCGACGACCAGCGGGAATTCGTAGACGGCCAGTTTCGTGATGGGGAGCCCGGCCTTCGCGGCTTCGAGGGCGAGCGCGGCGCCGGACGAGATCCCGTAGACGTGGGCGGTCCCGCCCGCTTCCTTGATCAGCGCGGCGATGTCCTCGACTTCGCGGGCGACAGAGAACGGCGCGGTGTCGCCGCTTTCGCCGCGGCCGCGGCGGTCGTAGGTGTAGACGGTGAAGTGCGGGGCCAGTTCGGCGGCCAGCGGCTTGGCCGGGCCGAACTCGCGGTGGCACATCGCGCCGTCGACCAGGATGACGGCGGGGCCGGAGCCGGTGCGGGTGTAGGCGATGGTGGTGCCGTCTTGCGAGGTCACGGTGCTCATGGCGGGAATTCTCCTCGAATGGTCTAGCGAGCGGAACGGAGGATGACGGCGGTGACCCAGCCCCAGGCCAGCATCACGGTGGCCCAGAAGGCGAGCATCACGACGGCGTTCGCGTTGCCGGAGCTGATCCCGGCGAAGGAGGCGAAGAACGCGATGCCGGTGGCGCGGGAGTAGACGGCCCAGCCGCGGTGGCCCTCACGGGAGAAGCGGCTCGCGAAGACGAAGGTCGCGACGATCAGCGACAGGAAACCGATCGAGCCGGCGGCCATGTGCAGGACGCCCGCGGTGCTGATGGTGGCCGGGCCGCTGCCGGCGGGGAAGCCGTTGCCGGGGTCGGCCTTGAAGACCGCGGCGAACAGCAGGCTGACGCCGAAGACGCCCAGCAGCCGTGGCCCCCACGTGCTGCCTCTTCCCGGTTCGAGCGTCCGGCTCAGCCCGATCGCTCCGGCGAGCATCAGGACGCCGGTGACCAGGAAGTTCGCCACCTGGATCCAGCCCGCGTCGCCGTTGCTCAGCATGCTCGCCGGGTGCTTCGTCACGTCGAAGCCGTCGCGGACGGCGGCCTGGGTGAGCGAGGTCAGGAAGTACAGCGGACCCGAGACGGCGCCGCAGGCGAGCAGGGTGCGGGCCGGCAGTGCGACGGGGGTCCGGGTGGCGGTGATGGTCATCGTTTCGGCCTTTCGGGGCGGCGGGTGCGTTGGCACAACTCTCACTCCGAAAGGCTCAGTTGTCAAGACAAAAAAAATTGTCGGTTGCGCCGCCGGGACACCGTGAGGTGTCGCGACGGGGTGGCTACTGGGCGTTTCGCAAGGTCAGGAGGGTGATCTCGCTCGGCGCGAAGACTCGCAGCGGCGGCCCCCAGAAGCCGGTGCCGCGGCTCGTGTAGAGCTGCGTGCGCTCGCCGTGGCGCGAAAGCCCGGCCAGGACGGGCTGGTCGAGGCGGACCAGGAGATGGAACGGCCAGATCTGGCCGCCGTGGGTGTGCCCGGAGATCTGGAGATCGATCCCGGCCTCGGCGGCCTGCTTGATCTGCTTCGGCTGGTGCGCGAGCAGGACGACCGGCGTGTCCGAGGCGACGCCGTCGAGCGCGGCGGGGAGGTCGGGGCCGTGGCCGGGCAGGCCGGACGCGGCGCCGGTCGGGTCGTCGATGCCGGCGAAGACGAGCGTGTCCCCGCCTTGGCGGACCTTCGCGTGCCGGTTGTGCAGCGTGTCCCAGCCGAGGTCGCGCATGTGGTCGAGCCAGGCTTGCGCCTCGCCGAAGTACTCGTGGTTGCCGGTGATGTAGAACTTGCCGAGCTTCGCCCGCGCCTTCCCGAGCGGCGCGACCTGGTGCGCGCGTTTGGCGACGGAGCCGTCGGCGAGGTCGCCCGCGTGGGCGACGACGTCCGCGTCGAGCTCGTTCACCACTTCGACGACCTTCTCCGACCACGTCGTCCGGTTCAGCGGGCCGAAATGGGTGTCGGTGATGATCGCGAAGCGGAGACCGTCGAGCCCCGCGCCGAGGCGGGGGAGCACGACGTCGAGTTCCTTGAGCCTCGGCACGCGCCGGGCCTCGAACATCCCGTACGCCGCCAGCGCCGCGAAGGCGACCAAGACCACTCCGGACACGATTCCCGCCGCACTGTCCACTCCGGACACCGCGAGGACGAGCCGCAGCACGTTTCCGAGTACGGACAACGAGAACAGCAGCCAGATCAGCCCGAGGGAGAGGTCGCCGATCTTCGCCGCGAGATCACGCTGCCACGGGCCGTGGCCGAGGACCATGCACGCGGGCACGGCGAGGGCGGCGGCGGCGAACACGACCGTGCCGAGGACTTCGAGCGCGGTGGGGAGCTCGGGGGAGCCGACGATCGTCCACCACGGCACACCGAACAGGAGGGCGAGGGCGGCGATCAGCGCGGCGACGCGGACAAGGATGCGGGGCATGATGACGGCCAGACTAACAGACCATTGGTCTCTACCGCCGTCCTCGCTGAGGGCCTCTCAGGTACGTCCGCGGGCGTACGCGTGGTGTCGCTTCACGGCCGACGCTTTTCGTCCTGCCGCGGAAGACACTCTTCGGCATGAAGCCACGGACGATCGAACGTGTCGCCTACGCGACCGGCGCGCTCCTGTTCCTCAGCGGTCTCGTGCACGCGGTCGTGCTGGTCGTTTCCGACGGTTCGTGGACCGGGCCGGTGTCGATGCGGAAGGCGGTCACGTTCGGCTTGTCGTTCGGGCTGACGCTGGTCACCGTCGCGTGGGCGACGTCGTACGTCGCGGTGCGGCCGCGCGTGCGGAACGTGCTGCTCGGCGTCTTCACGGCGGCGAGTGTCGTGGAGACGGCATTGGTGAGCATGCAGGCCTGGCGTGGGGTGCCGTCGCATTTCAACTTCGAGACCGGCTTCGACAACGCCGTGTCGACCACGCTCGCGGCGGGTGGCGGCGTCATCATCCTGACGGCGGTGACGTTCACGGCCGCGGCTCTGCGCGGCGACGGGGAGACGACGGCGAGCATGCGGCTCGCGGTCCGGTTCGGGCTTGTCGCGCTGCTGGTGGCGCTGGGTGCGGGCGCGGCGATGATCGCGAGCGGCGTCGCCGAGGCGCGGGGCGGGAACCCGCAGGCCGCGTACACCACCGCCGGCGCGCTGAAGCCCCTGCACGCGGTGGCGATGCACGCGATCCTGATCGTGCCGGGGCTGGCCTGGCTGCTGCGGTTCGCGGACTGGACGGAACGGCGGCGCGTGCGGCTGGTGTGGGTGGCGATCGGTGCCTATTCGGTGCTGACCGCGGTGGTGGGGCTGGAATCGGTCGCGGGGGTTTCGCCGCTGGCGGCCTCGCCGGTGGAGATGGTGACTTCGGGGGTCGCTTTGGGGGTGCTGGGGCTTATCGGTGCAGTGGGTGTTTGTGAAGCGGTTCGGCGCCGGTCCCGGGTGTCGTGAGCATCTCCGCCGGCGTTGCGAAAGCCACTTTCGCAACCTTCAACGTTGCGAAAGTGGCTTTCGCAACACGCCACTCAGATCACCGACGACAGCGCGCTAGCGGCCCACGTAAGTGCGAAGGTGCCGCGCCGTGAGCGTGTCACCGGAGGCGACCAGATCGGCCGGAGTCCCCGTGAACACCACCTGGCCGCCTTCCGAACCGGCGCCCGGCCCGAGATCCACGATCCAGTCCGCGTGCGCCATCACCGCCTGGTGGTGCTCGATCACCACCACCGTGTTCCCGTCGTCGACGAGCCGGTCCAGCAGCCCGAGCAGCTGGTCGACGTCGGCGAGGTGCAGGCCGGTGGTCGGTTCGTCGAGGACGTAGGTCGCCGACTTCTCCGCCATCCGGATGGCGAGTTTGATCCGCTGCCGTTCCCCGCCGGACAGCGTCGTGAGCGGCTGTCCGAGCCCGAGGTAGCCCAGGCCGACGTCCGCGAGCCGGTCCAGGATCGTCCGCGCCTGCCCCGAGGGGAAGAACTCGCGCGCCTCGGCGACCGGCATCGCGAGGACCTCGCTGATGTCCTTGCCCCGCAGCTTGTACGTCAGCACTTCGGCGGTGAACCGCTTGCCTTCGCATTCCTCGCAGACGGTCGCCACGCCGGCCATCATCGCCAGGTCGGTGTAGATCAGCCCGATGCCCTTGCACTTCGGGCAGGCGCCTTCGGAGTTCGCGCTGAACAGGGCCGCCTTGACGCCGTTGGCCTTGGCGAAGGCGGTGCGGATCGGGTCGAGCAGGCCGGTGTAGGTCGCCGGGTTGCTGCGTCGCGAGCCGCGGATGGCCGACTGGTCGAGCACCACCACGTCGTCCCTTGTGGACAGTGAGCCGTGGATGAGCGAGCTCTTGCCCGAGCCCGCGACCCCGGTGACCACGGTCAGCACGCCCAGCGGGATGTCGACGTCGACACCGCGCAGGTTGTGCCGGGTCGCGTTGCGGATCTCGATCTGTCCGGTCGGCACGCGGACGTCCGTGCGCAGCCGCGCCCGGTGGTCGAGGTGCCGCCCGGTCAGTGTCCCGGAGGCGCGCAGTCCGGCGACGTCGCCGGTGTAGCAGATCCGCCCGCCGTTCGGCCCGGCGCCGGGACCGAGGTCGACGACGTGATCGGCGATCTCGATCGTCTCCGGTTTGTGCTCGACGACGAGCACGGTGTTCCCCTTGTCCTTCAAGAGAAGCAGGAGACCGTTCATGCGCTGGATGTCGTGCGGGTGCAGCCCGACGGTCGGTTCGTCGAAGACGTAGGTGACGTCGGTGAGGCTGGAACCCAGGTGCCGCACCATCTTCACGCGCTGCGCCTCGCCGCCGGACAGCGTGCCGGACTCACGGTCGAGGCTCAGGTAGCCGAGGCCGATCTCCACGAGCGAGTCGAGGGTTCCGCGCAGGGTCTGCATCAGCGGCCCGACCGACGGATCGTCGATCTTGCGGAGGAAATCGGCCAGGTCGCTGATCTGCATCGACGAGCAGTCGGCGATGTTCAGTCCCTCGATCTTCGAGGACAGCGCCGCCTGGTTGAGCCGCGCGCCTTCGCACGACGGGCACTGCCGGAAGGTGATCGCCCGGTCCACGAACGCCCGGGCGTGCGCCTGCATCGACTCCTTGTCCTTCGACAGGAACAGCCGCTGCACCTTGACCAGGAGGCCTTCGTAGGTGGTGTTCATCCCGCCGAGCTTCATCTTGGTGGCGGGTTTGTGCATGAAGTCTTCCCACTGCTGCGGGGTGTAGTCCTTCAGCTTGACCGCGGGATCGACGAAACCGGACTCCGCCAGCCCCTTCCAGTACCAGCTGCCCGGCGTGAAGTTCGGGACGGTGATCGCCCCTTCGTCGAGCGAAAGCTCCTTGTCGACCAGCTGGTCGATGTCGATGCTGGAGACCTTGCCCAGGCCCTCGCATTCGGGGCACATCCCCTCGGGAAGGTTGAAGCTGAACGCGCCCGACGTCCCCACGTGCGGCGTTCCCAGCCTGCTGAAGACGATCCGCAGCATCGTGTGCGCGTCGGTCGCGGTGCCGACCGTGGATCGCGAGTTGGCGCCCATCCGCTCCTGGTCGACGACGATCGCGGCGCTCAGGTTCCGCAGCGCGTCCACGTCCGGCCGTCCGACCGGGGCCATGAAGGACTGGATGAACGCGGTGTAGGTCTCGTTGATCAGCCGCTGCGACTCCGCGGCGATGGTGCCGAACACCAAGGACGACTTCCCCGAGCCCGAAACACCGGTGAAGACGGTGAGACGGCGTTTGGGGATGTCGACCGAGACGTCGGCGAGGTTGTTCTCTCTGGCTCCGCGCACCTGGATCATGTCGTGGCTGTCGGCGGCCGAAGGCATGGCTCTCCCCTGGTTGGAACTCTTTAGCCTGTAAAGTGAGGGTAGCAGAGGTTAGTTTATGCTGTAAGGAGTTGGCAAGTGGTCGTCTACGCGGCGCAGGGGGACCCCTGGCGGTCGATGGCACTGCTGTGGCGGACCGAGTCGCCGGACGCCGAGCGGCCCGGCCCCAAACCGGGGCTTTCGGTGGAGCTGATCGTCGAAACCGCCATCGCCATCGCGGACGCCGAAGGAATGACCGGCCTCTCGATGCGCGCCGTCGGGGACAGGCTCGGCCGGACGGCCATGGCGCTCTACACCTATGTCCCGAGCAAGAGTGAACTCGTCGACCTCATGTACGACACGGCGCTCGCCGAGCTTTCGGCCACTTACGACGGAGACGGCTGGCGCGCCGACGCCGCGCGCTGGGCCGAGGATCTGTGGGACTTCTACCTGCGGCACCCGTGGGTCCTGCAGGTCTCGCAGGCGCGGCCGGTGCTCGGGCCGAACGAATACGTCGTCCTGGAGTCGCTGGTGAAGATCCTGCGCCGGACCGGATTGCGCCCGACGGTGCTGCGGCGGCTGGTCAGCGCGCTCTATTCGTGTGTGCGCGAGCCGGCGAGGACGGCCTCGGAGGCGCGGCTGGCCGAAAAGGCGACGGGGCAGTCCGACGACGAGTGGTGGTACGCGCGCTCGGCGCACCTGAAGGAGGTCTCGCCGGATTTCGCCGAGCGGTTCCCGACGCTGACCTGGATGGAGAGCGAGCACGCGTTCCGGATGGAGGACGAGACGGTGTCCTATCTGGAGCAGGAGGCGAGGGAGGCCTTCGAGTTCTCGCTGAGGGTCGTCCTGGACGGAATCGAAGTCGCGACGAAAGCGGAGTAGCCTTCTCCGCATGCCCTCCGATTTCGCCTTGAAGACCATGAACGCCGTCCATCGCGTCATCCAAAAGGTCAGCGGCGGCCGCGCCGGCTGGCAGGTCGCCGGGATGACCGTCCTGGAACTGACCACCATCGGCCGCAAATCCGGCCAGCCGCGCACCGTCCTGCTGACTTCGCCGCTGCGCGAGGGTGACGCGTACGTCATCGTCGCCTCGCGCGGTGGCGACGACCAGCACCCGGCGTGGTTCCTCAACCTCCGCGACAACCCCGACGTCCAGGTCACCCTGAAGGGCGAGAGCGCGAAGCCGATGGTCGCGACCGTGGCCGACGCCGAGCAGCGCGCCCGCCTGTGGCCCAAGATCACCGCGGACTTCAAGAACTACGCGCAGTACCAGACCAAGACCGAGCGAGAGATCCCCGTGGTGCTGCTGTCGCCCAAGGCGTAGGGGCGCTCAGGTTTCGGTGGTCGTGTCGCGAAAGCCACTTTCGGGACGTCAGATGTCCCGAAAGTGGCTTTCGCGACACGGGTGCCCGGCCGGCCACCGCGACCCGGCTCGGCTGTGCGGCCAACCTGACGGAACGCGTTGCGAAAGCCACTTTCACAACCTTCAACGTTGCGAAAGTGGCTTTCGCAACCTCGCCGCATCCCCCGGACGGGCCGGGTCCATCGGCCCTACCGGCGAGTCGGTAAGCCGGGGACCGTGGATCTCGACGAAGCACACGACGAGAACGCGGGGATGCCGATGTCCGACTCCTTGGGTCTCGAGACGCTCGGCCGCGAGCAGTGCCTGGCGCTGCTCGCGGGCGCCGGGCTCGGCCGGGTGGTGTTCACTTCGCGCGCCATGCCGGCGATCCAGCCCGCGCGGTTCGCGCTCCACCACGGCGCGATCGTGGTGCGGACTCCGGCGCAGAGCGCGTTGTTCGCCGGGATACTCGACAGCGTGGTGGCGTTCGCCGTCGACGAGTTCGCCAAGGACCTGGGGACGGGCTGGTTCGTCACCGTCGTCGGCCGCGCCTCCGAGGTGCGTGATCCGATCGTGATCGCCGAGCTCGAGACGCTGCCGCTGGGCTGCTGGACTGGTCAGGCCGACTCCCGCTACCTCCGGATCCCGATCGAGTCGGTGACCGGACGGAGGATCCTCGGCGCGTGCGGTAACGAAGCACTGTCCGTGATCGACGCACCAGATGAGCGATCCGGGCGCGTCTGTCATTCCTGACCCCACTGCCCGGGGAGTTACTCCGGGACGGTGACGCCAGTGCGGCGGGTGAGTGCGGCGAGCGACGCCAAAGCGCCCAGGATTCTGGACGCGGTGGCCGGGATCGCCCACGATCTCAGCCTCTCCGACGTCCTGCGGCGCCTGGTCGAATCGGCCTGCGAGCTGACCGGTGCGCCGTTCGGCGCGCTGAGCGTGCTCGATTCGGACGAGTTCATCCGCTTCGGCGACGCCTGGGCGCGGCCGCCGTCCGAGGACGAGGCCCGGGTGGTGCCGATCCGCATGCGCGGCCGCATCTTCGGGCTGCTGTACCTCGCCCGCAAACCGGACGGTGAGGATTTCACCGAAACCGAGGACGACCTGCTCGTCGCGCTCACCGCGGCGGCCGGTGTGGTGATCGAGAACGCCGCCCTGTTCGACCAGGTGCAGCGGCGCGAGCGCTGGCTCGAAGCCTCCTACCACGTCACCGGCGCGCTCCTGGCCGACCAGGATCTGACCGCGACCCTCCGCCTCATCGCCGAACGCGCCCGCGTCGTCGCCGGCGGTTCGGCGGGTGCGGTCGCCCGGCCGCGCGGCGACGGGATGCTTGTCTTCGAGATCGTCGAGCCGCCGGGGCCGGACGCCGACCGGATCGCCGGGGTCACCGTGCCGACCGAGGGCACCGCGACCGGGCTGGCGTACACGAGCGGCAAACCCGTCGTGGTCCGGGAGTACGGCGACAAGGTGATCGAGCACCAGGGTGGCCGCGGCGTCTCGATGCCCGCGATGATCAAGGACCTGGATTCCACGGTCGCCGTCCCGTTGATCGTCGGCGAGGAGAAGCTCGGCGTCCTGCTGGTGGCGAAGTTCCGGGACAAGACCCCGTTCTCCGCCTACGACGTCCAGCTCGCCGAGACCTTCGCCGCGCACGCCGCGCTGGCGGTCGAGTTCGCCCGCGCGCAACAGGACAGGCAGCGCCTCGCCGTCTTCGAAGACCGCGACCGGATCGCCCGCGACCTGCACGACCTGGTGATCCAGCGGCTGTTCGCGATCGGGCTCGGCCTGGAGGGGCTCGGTAGGCTCGCGGGCGAACCCGCCGTCGCCGACCGTGTGACCGGTTTCGCGCACGAGATCGACCGCACCATCCGCGAGATCCGCAACAGCATCTTTTCCCTGCAGGAACCGGCGGAGGCGCAGGGCAGCCTCCGGTCGGAGCTGCTGCGGGTCGCGCTCGACGCGGGCTGCGCGTCCGAACCCCGGGTCGGGTTCGACGGGCCGCTCGACTCGACCGTGCCGGACGCGGTCCGCTCCGACCTCATCGCGACCCTGCGCGAAGCACTGTCCAATGTGGTCAGACACGCCGAGGCGACGGCGGTCTCGGTCGACGTCTCTGTCGACCGGGACGGCCGGTGGCTGAAACTTTCGGTGGTGGACGACGGCGTCGGCATGCCCGCCGAACCCGGCCACCGCAGCGGCGTGGCGAACCTGGCCGAACGCGCGGCCCGCTGGAACGGCTCGTTCGCCGTCGAAGCGGCGCCGGAAGGCGGGACGAAGCTCGACTGGTCGGTGGAGCTGCCGGCCCGACAGGGGAGTGTGCGATGACGATTTCGGTGTTCCTGCTGGACGATCACGAACTCGTCCGCACCGGATTGAAGACGGTCTTCGAGGCCGAAGACGATCTCACCGTGGTCGGCGAAGCGTCCACGGCCGCCGAGGCGTACGTGCGGATCCCCGCGGTCAAACCGCAGGTCGCGGTGCTCGACGTCCGGCTCCCGGACGGCGAGGGGGTCAGTGTCTGCCGGGAGATCCGGGCGTCGATCGACCCGCCGCCCGCCTGCCTGATGCTGACGTCCTATTCGGACGACGACGCGTTGTTCGGCGCGATCATGGCCGGCGCGGCCGGGTACATGCTCAAGCAGGTCTCCGGTGGCGCGCTCGTCAAGGCGGTCCGCACGGTCGCCGCCGGCGGATCGCTCCTCGACAGCACGCTGACGGCCTCGGTGATGAACCGGTTGCGCGGGGAGAGCGACCTCCCGGACCCGCGGTACGAACAGCTGAGCCCGCAGGAGCGGCGGGTGCTCGACCACATCGCCGACGGGCTGACCAACCGCCAGATCGCGGAAAAGCTGTACCTGGCGGAGAAGACGGTCAAGAACTACGTGTCGTCCCTGCTGCACAAGCTCGGTTTCGAACGCCGCACCGCCGCCGCCGTCTACGCCACGCAACGCCGCAAGCCCACCGTCTAGAAAATCGTGAACCCGCCGGCGAAATCGGGGTTCTCGCGCAGCACCCGGCGCAGTTCGTTGAGGGCCCGGTGCTGCGTGACGCGGACCGCGCCCGCGCTCGCCATGCCCAGCGCGCCGGCGGTCTCCTCGGCGCTGTATCCGTGGATCACCCGCAGCACCAGCACGTCGCGCTGTTTCGCCGAAAGGACCTCGAACAGCCGCGACAACCGGCGTCGGCGATCGGCCCTCTCGACCTCCTCGAACGTCGGGTTCCACGGTCCGTCCTGGTCGGGCTCCGGATCGGGCACCGGCGCGGACGGGTCGCGGGCGAGGTTGCGGCGGACATCGGCGACCTTGTGCGAAGCGATCCCGAAGACGTACGGCAGGAAGCTGTTGTCCTGGTAGCTGTAGCGCGGCAGGGCGACGAGGACGGCCATCATGACTTCCTGGGCGCAGTCTTCGGCGTTGGAGACGCCGCGGACCGTCCCGCCCAGCCTGCCCGCGCAGTAGCGGAACACGATCGGCCGCAGGAGCGCCAGCAGCCTGCCGACGGCGGGCCGGTCGCCGCTGATCGCCGCACGGATCAGCTCGCCGTCCGGTTCCCCCGGGCGGGGCTGATATGTCGGGCGCACGGCTTCTGACACGGCGGTCACGCCGGTCCTGCCGTTCTCGGTCCCATCGTCCCCACCTCCCGGAAGCCCCCAGCCCTGTTTGGCCCTTCCGACGTTACGGAGCGCGCCCGCGCGTCACACCGGTCCAGCAGCCCGGAGTAGTCGGGTCTTTGGACCCTGGTGCCGCCGGGGTATGGACTTTCGCCAGATTGGTCTAGACAATTGCCCCAGCGCGGCGGCAGGCCGCCCTTTCACGGAGGAATCGCGATGAGGCGTTCCAGATCCTTGGCATTTCTGGCCGTTTTGGTGCTCACCTTCACCGGCCTGATCACCGGCGGCGGCACCGCGAGCGCGGCCAACCTGCTCCTCAATCCCGGGTTCGAGGCGGGTTCGACGTCCGGCTGGTCCTGCGCGGCGGGCGCCACCGTGACCACGCCGGTCCGTTCGGGCGGTTACGCCGTTTCGGTCACGCCCGGCTCGACGATCGGGAAATGCGCACAGACGGTATCGGTCCAGCCGAGCACGACCTACGCGGTCTCGGCCTGGGTGAACGGGAACCCGGTGTACCTCGGGGTCACGGGCGGGCCGTCGACCTGGACCGCGGCGACCTCCTACACGCAGCTTTCGCTTTCGTTCACGACGTCGGCCACGCAGACGACGGCGGAGGTGTACGTCCACGGCTGGTACGGGTCGGGCACCTATTACGCGGACGACATCAGCCTCGACGGACCCGGCGGTGGCACCCCCGGCGCGCCGCCTGCACCGGGGAATCCGGCCGTGGGCACGGTGACGAACTCGTCGATCGCGCTCTCGTGGGGCGCCTCGGCGGGCACGGTGACCGGCTACCGCGTGTACGAGGCGGGCAAGGTGGTCGCGACGGTGACCGGGACTTCGGCGACGATCTCGGGACTGACAGCCTGCTCGTCGCACAGTTATTCGGTGGCCGCCTACAACAGCGCGGGCGAGTCGCCCAAGAGCACGGAGGCGGGCGCCACGACCTCGGGCTGCGTCGACTCCGGCCTGCCGAAGCACGCGCTGATCGGCTACCTGCACGCGAGTTTCGCCAACGGTTCCGGCTACACGCGGATGGCCGACGTCCCGGCGGCGTGGGACATCGTCAACCTGGCCTTCGGTGAACCGACCTCGGTGACCTCCGGCGACATCCGCTTCACGCGGTGCCCGGTCGCGGAATGCCCGACGGTGGAAAGCGACGCGGAATTCATCGCCGCGATCCGCGCGAAGCAGGCACAGGGCAAGAAGGTGCTGATCTCCATCGGCGGGCAGAACGGCCAGGTGCAGCTGACCACGACCGCGGCGCGTGACGCGTTCGTCAGCTCGGTGTCCGCGATCATCGACCGGTACGGGCTGAACGGGCTCGACATCGACTTCGAGGGACACTCGCTCTACCTCAACTCCGGCGACAACGACTTCCGTAATCCGACCACGCCGGTGATCGTCAACCTCATCTCGGCGCTGAAGACGTTGAAGGCTCGCTATGGTGCGGGATTCGTGCTGACGATGGCGCCGGAGACGTTCTTCGTGCAGACCGGATACCAGTACTACGGCGGCCTCGGCGGCGCCGACAACCGGACGGGCTCGTACCTCCCGGTGATCCACGCGATGCGGGACGCGCTGACCGTGCTGCACGTCCAGGATTACAACTCCGGGCCGGTGATGGGGCTGGACAACCAGTACCACTTCATGGGCGGCGCGGACTTCCACATCGCGATGACCGACATGATCAAGGCGGGTTTCACGGTGTCCTCGACCGGATTCCGGTTCCCGGGGCTGCGTGAGGACCAGATCGCGTTCGGCCTGCCCGCCGCGGTGAGCGCGGGCAACGGGCACACCGCTCCGGCGGCCGTGCATTCGGCGCTGAACTGCCTGGTGAAGAACTCCGGTTGCGGGTCGTATTCCTTGCGCGGCGGCGCTTCGCCGGCGTTGCGCGGGCTGATGACGTGGTCGATCAACTGGGACCGGTACTACGGGTGGGAGTTCCAGAACGCGCACGAGCCGTTCCTGAACGCTCTGCCCTGATCGCATTCAGAGGACTGAATGCGGCGGTTGTAAGTACGTGAAGGCCCCCTTCATTGCGCTAGGCGCAGTGAAGGGGGCCTTCACGTACTTCAGGGCTCGCGGCCTCGGCACCGGCTCGGCCCGTGCGCGCCCCGGCAGCCGTGTCGTGAAAGCCACTTTCGGGACATCAGACGTCGCGAAAGTGGCTTTCGCGACACGCCAGACCCGGTTTCGGCGCGAGCACGACCGTGTCCAACGAGTGCTCGACAGCATCGACGAGGCCACCAGCACCGCTGGGAGCACACCCGCATGTCCTCCGGTTCCGACTGGCGAGCCCGACATATGCAGAAGTCAGGACTTACTGCGTGCGAAAAGAATCGCTTGCTGAGCTTTCGCATCCGGGTCGAGCAGCATCTGAGCCTCGACCACGAATCCGGCATCGCGCAGCCAGGATGCCACCTGGTCAGGCTGACGGCGGTGGACATGGACCTTCATCGGGTGACCGCCATAGCCCTCCGTCATCAACCGCGACTCGTCGCCGACGTGAAACAGGAGCTGCAGCGGTCCGCCGGGACGCAATGCTCGGTGGAAGTGCCCGAACACAGTCGGCACATCATCGTCAGGGATGTGGATCAACGACTGCCAGGCGAGCAGGCCGGCCACCGAAGCGACGGGGAAGCCCAGGTCCGTCATCGAGCCCACCTCGAACCGCAGGCCGGGGTGGTCGCGCCGGGCCACGTCGATCATCCCAGGGGAGAGGTCGACACCGAAGGCGTCGACACCGAGCTCATGCAGGTGGGCGGTGACTTCACCGGGGCCGCAGCCCACGTCCGCGACCGGCCCGCCGCCGGCGATCCGCACGCTGTCGGCGAACAACGCCAGAGCCGCGTGCAGGTACTGGTGTCCGGCGAGGGCGCCGCGCACTTGGTCGGCATAGCTGACCGCGACCGTGTCATAAGAGGTTCGGGTGTCGGCCAACCAGTCATCCGTGGTCATGACCGGCACGATATTCCATGATCACGACCCTCCCCACCGCCAGGAAGTCGAGGATCACGCTCACAACGGGACACGGCCACTGCCGCGACAACCGACGAGGACCGCATCCAGAGGACGAAACGCGGGCGAAAAGGAGCGGGCCCGCACCGTGCAGCATCGGTGCGGGCCCGCGGTTCGGGGAAGCGGGACGTCAGAAAGCCGCGGTGATCCGCGTGAAGTCCCAGTCGTTCTGTGCGATACCACTGCAGTTCTCGGCGACCCCGCCGTTCGGGCAGCCGCGGTCACGGTTGGTCGACCAGAACGCGAGCCTGGCGATCTTGTTGGTCTTGGACCAGTCGGTGATCCGCGTCCAGGTGTCGAGACTCGTCAGTTCGCGCTGGTCCGAAAGACCGTTCATCCCGCTGATGCCGAGGTGGCTGTACGCCGTGGCGTCGTTCCACCCGAAGGTCGACTTCAGCTTGTCCCGCAGGCCGTTCGCCGCCCGGATGGTGTTGCCGTACATATCCGCGCCACCACCGAAATCGAACGGCATGATCGTGTAGACGTCGATTCCGGCGTTCAGTGCCTTCGACTGGTCGATGAGCCGGTTGCCCCAGGAGTTCGGGCCGCTGGTCGTCGTGCCGAAGGTGAGGATGGTCTGGATACCGGGGTTGTTCGCCTTCACGATCTTCAGCGCGTTCAGCACGCGGTCCTGCACGACCGCGTTCTCGAACTCGTCGGTGTTCTCGATGTCGATGTCGATCGCCTTGAGACCGTAGGCGTCGATCACCTTCTGGTAGGCCCCGGCGAGCGCTTCCGGCGTCGAGCAGTTCGGGCCGAGCTTGTTGCCGCTCCACCCGCCGAAGGACGGCACGATCTGCCCGCCCGCGGCCTTGATCTGCGCGATCGCGTTCGCGTCGACGCCGCCCTGCAGCGGACGGCTGCCGTCCCAGGCGGGGTTGCAGCCCCCGGACGACAGGATGAACGCCATCGTGAACCATTTGATCCCGGTCGCGTTCATGACCGTCTGCGGGTTCGGCGGGCTGCCCCAGCCCAGGTACAGATACGGCGCGCCACGGCCGCCTGGCAGCGGCGGGTTGCTGGTGGTCGTCGTCGGAGAGGTCGTGGTGGTGGACGTGGTCGGCGTCGTGGTCGGACCGCCGCCGCCCGGCTCGCACGAACCACCGTTGATCTTGCAGTTCGCCGGGGCGACGTAACCCCCGGAGTATTTGACGTTGAAGCCGAAGCTGGTGGAGCCGCCGTTGGACAGGTTGCCGTTCCAGGTGTTCTTCACCGTCACGTGCTGTCCGGAGACCGAGTAGCTGCCGTCCCACAGCGAAGCGATCGAGTGCCCCGCGGGGAGGTCGAACTCGACCGTCCAGGTGGGAAGGCTCGATCCCGAGTTGTTGCTGATCGTGTACTTGCCTTCCCAGCCGGAGCCCCAGTCGGAGCCCTTGCTGAAGGCGGCGCCGACGCCGCCGGCCGCGGAGGCCGGCGCGATCACGAGGACCGCGCCGGCCGTTGCGGCAGCGGCGGACAGGCCGATGGCCTGGATCCAAGTCCGCTTGCCCACTGTCAGACTCCTCAGTTCAGGCCGTTGCGCATGGCCGTGACGAGTTCGCCGTTGGAGGTGTCACCACTGAGTTCCCAGAAGAACGCGCCGCCGAGACCCTGGTTCTTGGTCCAGCCCATCTTCCCGTTGATGGTCGCGGGAGTGTCGTAGCTCCACCAGTTGTTGCCGCACTTCGCGTACGCGGTGCCCGCGATCGTGCCGGTCGACGGGCAGCTGTTCTTGAGGATCTTGTAGTCCTCGATACCCGCCTCGTAGGTGCCCGGTGCCGCGCCGGTCGCGGTGCCGCCCGGGGCGTCCTGGGTGACGCCGGTCCAGCCTCGGCCGTAGAAACCGATACCCAGCAACAGCTTGCTCGCCGGCACACCCTTGGCCTTGAGTTTCTGGATGGCCTCGTCGGAGTTGAAGCCCTGCTGCGGGATGCCGGGGTACGACGTCAGCGGCGAGTGCGGGGCCGTCGGGCCCTGCGCCGCCCAGGCGCCGAAGAAGTCGTACGTCATGACGTTGTACCAGTCGAAGTACGCCGACGCGGGGCCGTAGTCGGCGGCGTCGATCTTGCCGCCGCTGCTGGCGTCCGCGGTGATCGCGGCGGTGACCAGGAACGAGGAGCCGAACTTGGTGCGCAGCGCCTGTGCCACGTTCTTGATCGCGGCGGGACCGCTGGTGTCACAGGTCAGACCGCAGGCGTTCGGGTACTCCCAGTCGATGTCGATACCGTCGAAGACGTCGGCCCAGCGCGGGTCCTTGATCAGCTTGTAGCAGGATTCCGCGAACGCGGCCGGGTTCTTCGAAGCCTGGCCGAAGCCGCCGGACCAGGTCCAGCCGCCGAACGACCACAGCACCTTCAGGCCCGGGTACATCTTCTTCAGCTTGCGCAGCTGGTTGAAGTTACCGCGCAGCGAACCGGCGTCCCACGAGTCCGCGACACCGTCCACACTGGACGCGGCGTCGTAGAACTTGTCGTAGTCGGCGTAGGTGTCGTCGTTCGCGGTGCAGGACCCGTTGGTGACGTTGCCGAACGCGTAGTTGATGTGCGTCAGCTTCGCCGCGGAACCGGAGGTGTGGATGTTCTTCACGTGGTAGTTGCGGCCGTAGACGCCCCACTGCACGAAGTAGCCGAGGTTCTTCTTCGCGCCCGGGTTCGGGTTCGAAGTCGTGGTGGTCGGCGGGTTGCTCGTGCTGGTCGACGTCGGGGGATTGGACGTCGTGGTGGTCGGCGTCGTGGTCGGGTTACCGCCGCCCGGATCGCAGGAGCCGCCGTTGATCTTGCAGTTGGCGGGCGCGGTGTAGGCGCCGGAGTACTTGACGTTGAAGCCGAAGCTGGTGGAACCGCCGTTGGAAAGGTTGCCGTTCCAGGTGTTCTTGACGGTCACGTGCTGTCCGGAGACGGTGTAGCTGCCGTCCCACAGCGAAGCGATCGAGTGCCCGGCCGCGAGATCGAACTCGACCGTCCAGGTGGACAGGCTCGATCCCGAGTTGTTCGTGATCGTGTACTTGCCTTCCCAGCCGGAGCCCCAGTCCGACCCCTTGGTCAGGGTGGCTCCGACCCCGCCCGCCGCGTTCGCCGGCACGGTCACCAGACCGACCGCCAGCGCCGCCACGGCCGTGAACAGGCCGACCAGATGCCATCTTTTTCTCGACATTTCACTCCTTACAACCCGGTGCAGGGAAATGATCTTGGAGATGATTTCGTCAAAGGGAAATCGGCGACATCGCGTTGCCACGGCCGGAGCCGGGCAGGCGGGGATGCGTCTTCATCGACCACCTCCATGCGGAACGCTTTGTTGCGGGAGACGGTACGTGGTCTGGACCAATATGGGAAGCATCACTACGTAGAGTGGTGATTTTCCTGCGAACGGCCTAATACGTTCGACAGCGTTAACCGTTCACTGGTTCGGTGCCGGTCAATGGCGGAATTCGTCCAGTTCGCCGAGCCGGGCGATATTCGCCGATTCGTCGGGGTCGGGCAGGACACCGGAAAGGAAGACGTCGGTGATTTCCACGGCCACGTCGGGGGCCAGCCGTTTCAGGCTCAGCGCCAGCACATTGGCGTCGTTCCATTTGCGCGCGCCCGCGGCGATCCAGGTGTCCCAGGCCAGCGCCGCGCGGACACCGGGGACCTTGTTCGCGGCGATGGCCGTCCCCGTCCCGGTCCAGCACATCACCACGCCGAAGTCGGCCTCGCCCTGCGCGACCGCCCTGCCCACCGCCGCGCCGAGTTCCGGCCAGACGTCCGACGCCGCGGGGCGGAGCACCTCGTGGCCCGCCTCGGCGAGATACGCCTGGACGGCGTCCGTGGTGGCGTTCCGGTCGTCGGCGGCGAAGGCGATCCTCATATCCGGATCGTAACGCCGCGTCGACAGGTGACGAACCGGAAGTCATGGGAGGATCGCGCCGTGGACTCGTCTGCGGAGGAGCGCCAGGTCGAGCGTGACCAGGAGATCGCACGGACCCGGATCCTCGACACCGCCGCCCGCCTGATCGGCGAGGCAGGTTTCGCCCGGCTCAAGATCGGCATGATCTGCGCCAGGACCGGCTATCCCAGCGGCGTCGTCTACCAGTTGTTCGGCTCGAAGGAGACGCTGGTGCAGCGGCTCGTCGAGTTCGCCGCGGAGAAGTTCGCCGACGTCTTCAGCGCCGCCGTCGCCACCCGGACCGGCGGGCTGACCCCGAGCCCGATGGACATGCTGCGCGCCCTGCTGGACATCTTCTTCGAGCTGCTCACCGACATGCCGCCGCTGAACCGGGCGTTCGTGGTGCTCTGGACGGACGCGACTGTCGGCGATCCGGCGGTGCGGTCGGCGATGACCGAGGCCGACCGCCGGTACCGGTTCGCCATCGCGCAGACCGTCGCCGCCGGGATCGCGGACGGCTCCATCACCGGCGTCCGCGACCCCGACGCGTACGCGGCGGCGCTGGTGGGGCAGCTGCGCGGGATCGCCGTGGCCTCGATCATCGATCCCGGCGGGATCGACCTGCGCGCCGTCCGCGCGGAGATGGAGTACGCCGTGGACCGCCTCGCCTAGCCCGGACCCCGCCCCGCCGCCACACTCAACGGACAGGCTTCGCCTGGCTGTCAGACCTTGGCCAACTCAGCCGCGCCGAAGGAGACACTGAACCGTTCGCACCAGATGGTCACGCTCGAATAGCGCGCCAGGTCGGTGCCGGCGGGCAGCGTGTAGTTCTGGCTTCCCTTGTTGCCCTTGAGTTTCCCGGCGCTCACGTACGCGCCGTCGTCGAACACGAACCAGCCGGCCTTCCCGGGGATGACCGGCGCGTCGGTGAGCCAGACCCGCAGGTCCGGTCCGTTGCTCGTGTCGAGGTTCTCCAGGCGCAGCACCAGTGAGCCGTCGGCCGCGCGCAGGATCCGGACGTCGCCACTGGTCGTGTGCTCGTGGCTGATCAAGGCGCCGGTGGCCACGACCGAGGGCTCTTTCGGGGGTGGCGTGGCACTTTCCGAAGGCTGAGCCGTCGGTCGAGCCGAGGGCTCAGCGACGACGGGCGCGGCCTCCTGGACCGTTTCGTTCACCCAGAGCTTCCACGGCTGGAACCAGTAGAGGCCCGCGGCCACCGCGACCACCAGTCCGACCGCCACGACGGCGAGCACCCGCTTGCGTTTCATGGGGACATTCAACCGCGCCAACCGTCCGGATCGCCCGTTTCGGGCGGTTACCGAACTCTTACGACGCCGACCGGGCGGTATCACGGCTGGGTTTCGGTACCTTGACCGCGATCACGCCGCTTGACACGATTGCCGATCTGAAAAGGGCATATCGGACGGAGGCCCCTCGATGGGTTCGGCGATGTTTTCCATCCTCCTGCCGGTAGCGCTGGCGCTCGTCATGTTCGGGCTGGGCCTGACCCTGACCGTCGGCGACTTCACCCGGGTGCTCAAGTACCCCAAGGCCGCCGTCATCGCGCTGGTGTGCCAGATGATCGTGCTGCCGGTGATCTGCGTCGGCCTCATCGTCCTCTTCGGTCTCGAAGGTGTGCTCGCGGTCGGCATGATGCTGCTGGTCGCCTCACCCGGCGGGACGTCGGCGAACCTCTTCAGTCACCTCGCCGGTGGCGACGTCGCCCTCAACGTCACGCTCACGGCGATCAACTCGGTACTCGCCGTGTTCACCCTGCCACTGGTGGTCGGCCTGTCGATGGCCCAGTTCCTCGACGGTGGCGCCTCGGTCGGCCTCCAGCCCGCGAAGTTCGTGCAGGTGTTCGCGATCGTGCTGATCCCGGTCGTGATCGGGATGGCGGTACGGCACAGGTTCACCGGCTGGGCCGAGCGGATGCGCAAACCGGTCAAGATCGGCTCGGCCGTGGTGCTCGTGCTGGTGATCGCGGCGGCGATCGCGCAGGAATTCCGGACCTTGGCGGACAACATCTGGACGCTCGGGCCGGTGGCGCTGGCGCTTTCCGTGCTCAGCCTCGCGATCGGGTACTACGTGCCGCGGCTGTTCCGGGTGGACCGCGGGCAGTCGATCGCGTCCGCCATGGAGATCGGCGTCCACAACGCCACGCTCGCGATCGCGGTGGCGTATTCCGTGCTCGGCGACAAGGCGATGGCCGTGCCCGCCGGGGTCTACGGCGTGCTCATGTTCTTCCCCGCCGGGATCGCGGCGTTCCTGTTGTCCCGCAGCAGGGAGAACGCGCGGGTCTGAGTTAGTTTGGGGAAGTGCCTCGCCTCCCCATCGGTGAACTCCTCGACGTGAACGGTGTCGCCGTCCACGTCCGGCAGGACGGTTCCGGACCGCCGGTGCTGTTGCTGCACGGGTACTGCGGGTCGGTCCACTGGTTCGACCGGCTCACGCTCGGCCTGGCCGCGACCCGTCACGTGATCCGGGTGGATCTGCTGGGACACGGGTGCACCGGTGGTTCCGCGGGTTTGGACGCGGCGTCGCAGGCGCGCATGGTGGCCGCCGTCCTCGATTCACTGGACGTCGAGGACGTCATGGTCGCCGGTCACTCCTTCGGCGCGGACGTCGCCTTGGCGTTGGCCGCGATCTCCCCGCGAGTCGGTTCCTTGGTCCTGATCGGACAGGCGCCGGATTACAGCTACGCGTCCTTTCCGCCGGGGAGTTCGGTGTTGCTGCCGATGGTCAGCGCGCTCGTGCGGCTCGTGGCTCACCGGCCGTGGGTGCGGTTCGCCTCCCGGTTCCGCCGGGGTGGCTGGTTCGAAGATCCCTTGCAGGACCTGGCCGATCACGCCGTCACCGCGCCCGCGATGGCTCGGGTGGTCCTCGTGGAACGGGCGCGGCTGCTCGCGTTTCGTCCTCTCGATGCGCAAGTGGCGGCCCTGGCGTTGCCGTGCCTGGTGATTCTCGGGCGACGGGACCGGTTTTACGACTGTGACAAGACTTCCGCGCGGTACTCGGCGGCCGGGGCCCGCGTGGAGGTCGTGGAGGACGCCGGGCACTCACCGTTCCTGGAGCGGCCGGGCGAGGTCGCTCGGTTGCTTCGCGCGTTCGCGGCCTCGTGAGTGTCAAGGACGGTTCTAACCGTCCTTGACACTCACGAGACTTGCCTCATGACCAGCGCGCGCTGGAGTCCCCGATAGCCTGGTCCAGCACGGCCAGCCCTTCGGCCAGTTCGTCCTCGGTCGCGGTCAGCGGGGGAGCGATCCGGAAGACCCCGCCCATCCCCGGCAACTGAACGATGTTCATGTGCAGCCCCAGTTCGAGGCACCGCCGCGTGACCAGGGCGCCCAGCTCGTCGGAGCTGCGTTTCGTGGCCCGGTCGACGACGAGTTCCACGCCGACCAGCAGGCCCCGTCCGCGGATGTCGCCGACGACGGGATGACGCGCGGCGAGGTCGTCGAGGCCCCGGCGGAGGAAGGCGCCCAGTTCGGTGGCGCGTTCGTCGAGCCGGTCGCGGGTGAGGACGTCGAGCACGGTGTTCCCGACGGCCGCCACCAGCGGGTCCGCGACGTGCGTGGTGAAGAACAGGTAGCCGCGGTCGTGCGCTTCCTGCTCGATCTCGGCGCTCGTGATCACCGCCGCGAGCGGGAGGCCGGCGCCCAGCGTCTTGGACAGCGTGAGGATGTCGGGGACGACGCCGTCGCGTTCGAACGCGTACCAGTTCCCCGTGCGGCACAAGCCGGTCTGTGCCTCGTCGAGGATCAGCAGCATCCCGCGTTCGCGGCACTTCTCCTGGAGGGCGGCGAAGTAACCCGCGGGCGGCTCGATGATCCCGCCCGAGCTGAGGACCGGTTCGACGATGCACGCCGCGAGGCTGCCGACGGACTGCGCGTCGATCATCTCGAACCCGAAGTCCAGCTGCCGCCTCCAGTCCAGTTCTCCTTCCGGAGTAAGGAAATCCGGCCGATAGGAGTTCGGCGCGGGAATGGCGAAGTTGCCGGGCGCGGTCGGTCCGTAGCCCTTCCGGCCCGCGCTGTAGGTCGCGTTCGCGGCCGCTTGCGTCATCCCGTGCCACGACCGGGCGAACGACACGATCTCGTGCTTCCCGGTGACGAGTTTCGCCATCCGGATCGCGGCCTCGTTCGACTCCGCCCCGGTGGTCAGCAGCAGCGCCTTTTCCAGCGGTGACGGCAAAGTCCCGGCCAGTCGTCGCGCGAGGTCGACGACGGGGCGGCTCAGCATCCCGCTGAACAGATGGTCGAGCGAGCCGATCTGCCGTCGGACGGTCTCGACGATCTCGGGATGCGAATGCCCGAGGATCGCGCTCATCTGTCCCGAAGTGAAGTCGAGGATCCGCCGCCCGGATTCGGTGAACAGGTAGCTCCCGGCGGCGTGGTCGATGATCTCGCGGGTGAAATCGCCGGCCCCGGCGTAGCGCACGAGGTGCCGGTCGGCGTCGGCCCAGAAACGGTCGGCGGTGGACAGGTCGGTGATCGGAGCAGCCATGTCCCGACGGTAAGTCGCCTTCGAGCGACACGTCCAGCTCACGATTCCGGCTGTGCTGTTCGGCCGATCCGTACAACAATGGCCCCATGCTCAACCCCTGGAGGCTCAGCCTGCTGAGCAGGCTCGACACGCTCGGCACCGTCCGCGCCGTCGCGAAAGCGGCCAACCTGAGCGCGTCGAGCGTGTCCCAGCAGCTCGCGGTCCTCGAAGCCGAGACGCGGACGCGGCTGCTGGAGCGCACCGGCCGCCGCGTCCGGCTGACCCCGGCCGGGCGGATGCTGGCCCGCCGCGCGAGGGAGATCCTCGACCACATGGACACCGTCGAGGCCGAGTTGCGCGGTCTCGGCGAGGGCCCGGCGGGCCTGGTCCGCCTCGGCGCCTTCCAGAGCGCGATCCACACCATCGCCGTCCCCGCGGTGAACCGGCTGGCACGCTCGCATCCGCGCCTGCAGATCGAACTCCTCGAGCTCGAACCGCATGTGAGCATGCCCGCGCTCCGCGTCGGCGACGCCGACGTCATCGTCACCACCACGGACTTCGTCGAACAGCCGCTGGGCCCCGACATCGACCTGGTGCCGCTCGCGACCGACCCGATCGTGCTCGTCGTCCCGCCCGGGCACCCGGCGGCGGGCCGCGGGCCCGCCGACCTCGCTGCCTACGCGAGCGAGCCCTGGGCGTTCGACGTCCCCCAGTCGTACATGGCCAATCTCGCCACCCGGCTCTGCCGCGAAGCCGGTTTCGAGCCGCGGGTGATCGCCCGGTTCAGCAATTACATGATGACCTTGCAGCACGTCGAGGCCGGGCTTTCGATCGCGCTCCTGCCCGGCCTCGCCGTCGACCGGCGCTACCGCGTCACCACCCGTGAGCTCGCGACGCCGGTCGACCGCTCCATCACCGCGGCGATCAGGCGCGGGTCCGCGCCTCGCGCCGCGGTCGACCTGGTTCTCGAGGCGATCCGGAGTCATCCGGAACTGCCGCTGTGAACCCGTGCCGCCGCGCCACGAGCACCACGGCCAGCGTCGGCACGAGCAGCACCAGGACACTCCAGGGGAACGACTCCGCGCCGAAGCCGTCGAGGAGGACGCCGCCGGCGATCCCGCCGCCCGCCATCGCCGCGTTCCACAGGGTGACCAGCATGGCCTGCGCGATGTCCGCCGCGCCGCCCTTGTCGCCGGCCTGCGCGGCGGCGGTCTGCAGCAGCGTCGGGATCCCGCCCCAGCCGAGCCCCCACAGGGTCACCGCGACATAGACCAGCGCCGGATTTTCGCCCAGCAGCGCCAAAATCGTCGCTCCGAGCGCCACGAGAAGGGTCCCGGCGACGGTCAGCGGACGCAGCCGCCGGTCGATGAGGAGACCGACGAGCCAGATGCTGACCATCGACGCGAGGCCGAACACCAGCAGGATCCGATCCACCGAGCCGCCCATCGACACGTGTTCGAGGAAGGTGGCGATGTAGGTGTAGAGGATGTTGTGCGCCAGCACGAACGTCAGCGTCACGAACAGGACCGCGGCGACGCCGGGCACGGCGAGCGTCCTGCGCACCGGGAGCCTGCCGCCCTTGTCCTGCCCGGGAAAGTCGGGGACGCCCAGCGCGATCCAGCCCAGCAGGCCGAGCGCGAGCGCCGACATGAGCGAGAACGTCACCTGCCAGCCGAAGAGGCCGCCGAGGAAGGTGCCTGCCGGGATGCCGAGCGAGAGCGCGAGCGGGATACCGGTCATCACGACGGCGATCGCCTTGCCCCGCACCGGTTCCGGCGCCAGCCGCCGGGCGTAACCGGCCAGCAGCGCCCAGACGACGCCCGCCGCGATCCCGGCGACGAACCGCGCGCCGAGGGTCAGGGGATAGTTCGTGGACAGCGCCGTGACCGTGTTGGCGACGGCGAACCCGGCGACTCCGGTCAGGAGCAGACGTTTGCGACGCCAGCCCGCGGTCGCGGCGGAGAGCGGGATCGCGGTCAGCGCGGTACCGATCGCGTACACCGTCACCAGTTGCCCGGTCGCCGCTTCGCCGACGCCGAGCCCGGCGCTCATCGCGGGCAGCACACCGGCGGGCAATGCCTCGGTCAGGACGGTGACGAACGCCGCCGTGGTCAGCGCGAGCAGCGCGCCGAGTGGGAGTTTCGCAGTCATGCTCCGTATGCTCGAACCATCACATAGATGTGAAGGTCAAGTCGGCCGGGGTGAGGTGGCGCACATGCGGATCGGGGAGTTGTCGGAGCGGACGGGCACGTCGCGCCGTCTGCTGCGGTATTACGAGGAGCAGGGTCTCATCGTCTCGGAGCGGCTGCCCAACGGCTACCGCGACTACGCCGAATCGTCGGTCGACCGGGTCATTCAGGTCCGCGGCCTGCTCGACGCCGGGCTCCCGACCAGGATCATCAAGCAGATCCTGCCGTGCCTGGACAAACCCCGGCAGATCTACTTCCCGGACGCGACGCCGGAGATGCTCGAAACCCTGGAGGCCGAACGCGACCGGATGACCCGGCGCGCCGAATGCCTGCTCCGCAACCGGGACGCCATCACCGAGTACCTCGACGCGGTCCGCGCCTACGACCCGGCTTCCTGAGCCGGAGGGACTTTCCTCGCACCGGCCTTGACAGGGTGAGAAAGCGCTTTCAGGATGTGGGCAGGAAAGCGCTTTCAAAGGAGAACGGATGACCACGCGGAAACTCGGCGTCGTGATGAACGGCGTCACCGGGCGGATGGGCTATCGGCAGCACCTGGTGCGCTCGGTCCTGGCGATCAGGGAGGCCGGCGGGGTCGAGCTGGCCGACGGTTCCCGGGTCCAGCTGGAGCCGGTCCTGGTGGGGCGCAACGCGGACAAGCTCGAAGAGATCGCCACCCGGCACGGCCTGACCCGCTGGACCACCGACCTCGACGCCGCGCTCGGCGACGACGACCTCCCGCTCTACTTCGACGCGCAGCTGACCGCGGTCCGCGAGAAGTCGATCGTCCGTGCCATCGACGCCGGAAAGCACATCTACACCGAGAAGCCGGTGGCGGAGTCGGTCGAAGGCGCGCTCGCGCTGGCACGGCACGCCGAAGCTGCCGGGGTCAAGAACGGCGTCGTCCACGACAAGCTGTACCTGCCCGGCCTGCTCAAGCTGAAGCGCCTGATGGACAGCGGCTTCTTCGGCCAGGTGCTGTCGGTGCGCGGCGAATTCGGCTACTGGGTCTTCGAGGGCGACTGGCAGTCGGCGCAGCGTCCCAGCTGGAACTACCGCGCCGAAGACGGCGGCGGCATCGTCGTCGACATGTTCTGCCACTGGAACTACGTGCTGGAGAACCTGTTCGGCGCCGTCAACGCCGTGACCGCGAAGGCCGTCACGCATATCCCGGAGCGCGTCGACGAGAAGGGCGACCGATACACCGCCACGGCCGACGACTCCGCGTACGCGATCTTCGAGCTCGAAGGCGGGGTCATCGCCCAGCTCAACTCGTCCTGGTGCGTGCGGGTCCACCGCGACGAACTGGTCGAGTTCCAGGTCGACGGCACCAAGGGCAGCGCGGTCGCGGGCCTGCACAAATGCGTCATCCAGCCGAGGGAGGCCACCCCGAAGCCGGTGTGGAACCCGGACCTCGCCGAGACGCGGTCGTACCGTTCGCAGTGGCAGGAAGTGCCGGACAACGAGGACTTCGGCAACGGTTTCCGCGCCCAGTGGGAGCAGTTCGTCCGTCACGTCGTGGAGGGTGCGCCGCATCCTTACGACTTCATGGCGGGGGTGCGCGGCATCCGGCTCGCGGAAGCCGGCCTGGAGTCCTCGCGCGAGGGGCGCCGGATCTCGCTGACCTAACGGCCGAAAACCGCTCGGGGGTCTTCCGCGATCAGCACCGAGATCTCCCGGATCTTGCGGTTGGTGTGCTGTGACGCCTCGGTGAGCCAGCGGAAGGCTTCCTCGGCGTTCAGCTCCAGACGTGCCATCACGATCCCCTTCGCGGTGGCGATGGCGTCCCTGGTCTCCAGTGCGGCGACCAGGGTCTCCGCCTGCCGTTCGGCGGCGGCCCAGCGGGACGCGGTCAGGATGATCGCCGAGATCGCCGAGGTGAACATCGCGACCAGGGCCGCCTCCACCGGGTCGAAGGCGTTTTCCTCGAAGCTCCAGACATTGAGCGCGCCGGACAGCGGCTCGGTCTCCCGCCGCTTGAAGTGCGACTCGTCGGGGACGAACAACGGGCAGGACAGCGAGGTCCGCACGCCGAGCAGTTCGGCGGTGGTCGTGAAGTCCGGCCAGCGCGCGGCCGCGTCGGCGTCCAGCAGCGTCCGGACGATCGTCCCGGTCTCGGCGGCCTTGAGACAAGGGCCCTCGTCCGCGCTGTACTGCGCCTTGTCCAGGGGTAGCACGGACTCGTCGGTGGCGGCGACGGTGCTCGGTTCGTTGTCGGTGTACAGCGTCACCGTGGCCGCGTCCGCTCCGGGCAGCAGCCCGACCACCTTCTTCGCCACCCGTTCCAGCAACTCGTCGCGGGGCTCGTCGAGCCGCATCGACTCGGTGAGCTCCCGCAACGCCGAAGCGGTGTCGCGAAACTGATCCATCGTGGCCCTTTCCCTCGGACGGCGGGTTTCGCCGTCCACCAAGAACGTACTCGTTCCGGCTGGCCGGGCATTGACCGATTCGGGCTAACCCGTGGCCGGTGGGCCGCCGGTTCGGAGGTCATGAGGCCTTCGCCACAGGGGACACCGGCGCGGGAAAGCACCTGGTCAGGCGATTTGGCGCCGGGCGTTGACTTGTGGCGCTCCGTGGGCTGTAATTCTTGAACATTTCAGCGCAAGAACATGACAAGAGTCAGGAAGATTCCGCTCAGTCCCCTCCCGGAACAGAGGAATGTCATGAGAACGAAGCGCCCACTGACGTGCGCGGTGGTGTTCGCCACCCTGTCCCTTCTCTTCACGCCACCCGCCATCGCGGCGAACGACGCCCCGGCATCAGCCGCCGCCGAAGCCGCCGACGCGACCTACACCGCCAGCAGTCAGCTGGCCGGCTACGCCGTTTCGAACGTCGGGGACGGCAATCAGGCCACCTACTGGGAAAGCACGAACAACCAGTTCCCGCAATGGATCCAGGCCGACCTCGGCGCGGCCACGAACATCGCCCGGCTCGTGCTCAAGCTGCCATCGGGCTGGGAAGCCCGCACCCAGACCTTCTCGGTGCAGGGCAGCGCGAACGGCACGAGCTTCAGCGACCTCGTGCCGTCGGCAGGCCACCGGTTCGACCCGGCGACCGGCAACACGGTCACCCTCGACGTCACGGGGAACACCAGGTTCGTACGGCTGAACATCACCGCCAACACCGGCTGGCCCGCGGCCCAGCTCTCGGAGTTCGAGGTGCGCGGTCCCGCGGGCGGTGACACGCAGCCACCGTCCGCGCCGGGGAACCTCGCCTACACCGAGCCGTCGAGCGGCAAGATCCGGCTCACGTGGTCGGCGTCGGCCGACAACACCGGAGTCACGGGCTACGACGTGTACGCCAACGGGCAGCTTCGCGGCAGCGTCGCCGGTGACGTCCTGACCTACACCGACGACCAACCCGAGAGCGCGACGATCGCCTATTCCGTGCGTGCCCGCGACGCCGCGGGCAATCAGTCGCCGAGCAGCGGCACGGTGACCAGGACCGGTACGCGGGCGGGGACGAATCTCGCGCTGGGCAAGCCGATCACGGCGTCTTCGGTGCAGCACTCCTACGTCGCGGCCAACGCCAACGACGACTCCACGACCACTTATTGGGAAGGCGCGGCGTATCCGAACCTGCTGACCGTCGCGCTCGGGTCCAACGCCGATCTCGACCGGATCGTCGTCAAGCTCAACCCGGATCCCGCGTGGGCACAGCGCACGCAGACGATCGCCGTCGAAGGGCGTGACCAGGGTGCGGCCGCGTTCACCACGCTGGTGCCCGCGCAGACGTACACCTTCACCCCGTCGAGTGGCAACACCGTCACCATCCCGGCCGGTGGCCGCGCCGCCGACGTCCGCCTGCGGATCACCGCCAACTCCGGTGCCCCCGGCGGACAGGCCGCGGAGTTCCAGGTCTTCGGTGTTCCCGCGCCGAACCCCGACCTGACGGTCTCGGGTGTTTCGTGGTCACCGCAAAACCCGGTGGAAACGGACGCGATCACCGTGTCGGCCACCGTCCGCAACGCCGGAACGGCGGCCTCGGGTGCGACGAACGTGAATCTCTACCTGGGCACCGCGAAGGTCGGCACTGCACCCGTCGGTGTGCTCGCGGCCGGAGCGTCGGCGACGGTGTCGGCGGACATCGGCACCAGGGAGACGGGCAGCCACCAGCTCACCGCGAAGGTCGACGAGGGCAACGCCGTCGTCGAACAGGACGAGGGCAACAACTCCTACACCGGTGCGACGGCACTCGTCGTCAGCCCGGTGGCCAGCTCCGACCTCGTCGCGGCCACCGCCTGGTCGCCGAACAACCCGACGGCGGGTGACACCGTGACGTTCTCCGCCACGGTGCGCAACCAGGGAACGGTCGCTTCGGCCGGCGGCGCGCACGGCGTCACGGTGACGATCACCGACCAGAACGGCGCCGTCGTCAAGACCCTCTCCGGCTCGTACACCGGCGCGATCGCGGCCGGGGCCACGGCACCGCCGGTGAACGTCGGCACCTGGACGGCCGGGAACGGCCGGTACACGGTCAAGACCGTCGTCGCGAACGATGCCAACGAGTTGCCCGCGAAGCAGGGCAACAACACGAGCACGCAAGCGTTGTTCGTCGGTCGCGGCGCGAACATGCCCTACGACATGTACGAGGCCGAAGACGGCGTGGTCGCCGGCGGCGCGTCGGTGATCGGCCCGAACCGGAAGATCGGCGACCTCGCGGGCGAGGCATCGGGCCGCAAGGCCGTGACGCTGAATTCGACCGGCTCCTCGGTCGAGTTCACCACGCGCGCGGCCACGAACACCCTGGTGACCCGGTTCTCGATGCCGGACGCCGCGGGTGGCGGCGGGCAGAACTCGACGCTGAACGTCTACGTCGACGGCACGTTCCTGAAAGCCATCGACCTGACTTCGCGCCACGCGTGGCTGTACGGCCCCGAAGCCTCTCCGCAGAACTCCCCGGGAGCCGGGCCCCCTCGCCGCATCTACGACGAGGCCAGCATGCTGCTCGGCACGACCGTGCCCGCCGGGCACAAGATCAAGCTGCAGAAGGACGCCGGGAACGGCTTGAACTACGCGATCGACTTCGTGAACTTCGAGCTGGCCACCGCGGCCGCGAACCCCGACCCGGCGCGTTACGCCGTCCCGGCCGGGTTCACCCAGCAGGATGTGCAGGCCGCGTTGGACAAGGTCCGCCAGGACCCGAACCTCACCGGTGTCTTCCTGCCGCCGGGGCAGTACCCGATGACGAGCAAGGTCACCGTGTACGGCAAACCGGTCACGGTGCTCGGCGCCGGGCCGTGGTTCACGAGGTTCACCGCGCCCGCCGGACAGGAGAACACCGATATCGGGTTCGACGCGCAGGCGAGTGCGAGCGGTTCGACGTTCGGCGGGTTCGCCGTGTTCGGGAACTACACGTCCCGGATCGACGGTCCCGGCAAGGTCTTCAACTTCACGAACGTCACGAACATGACGATCGACAACATCTGGGTGGAGCACCAGATGTGCCTCCTGTGGGCGACCAATGTGGACAACACGACGGTGAAGAACTCCCGGATCCGCGACATGTTCGCCGACGGGCTCAACTTCACCAACGGCAGCACGGGGAACCGGGTCACCAACAACGAAGCCCGCTCCACCGGTGACGACAGTTTCGCGCTGTTCGCGGCCACGGACCTCAACGCGGGCAACCAGTACGACAACGTGTTCGAGAACCTGACCGTGCTGCTTCCGTGGCGCGCGGCCGGGCTGGCGGTGTACGGCGGGTACAGCAACACCTTCCGGAACCTCTACATCGCGGACACGCTGACGTACTCCGGGATCACGATCAGCTCGCTCGACTTCGGCTACCCGTTCCTCGGGTTCGGCCCGCAGCCGACGACCGTCCAGAACGTGTCACTGGTCCGCGCCGGTGGCCATTTCTGGGGGCAGCAGACGTTCCCGGCGATCTGGATGTTCTCCGCCTCCAAGGAGTTCCGCGGTATCCGGGTGTCCGATGTGGACATCCAGAGCCCGACATACAGCGGCATCATGTTCCAGACCAAGTACACCGGGAACCGGCCGGAGAACCCGGTCGAGGACACGGTGCTGACGAACGTGTCGATCACCGGGGCGCACCGCAGCGGTGACGAGTTCGACGCGAAGTCAGGGATCGGGATCTGGGTCAACGAGCTGCCGGAACCGGGGCAGGGCCCGGCCGTCGGCTCGGCGACGTTCACCGGGCTCACCCTGAGCGACAACGCCGAGGACATCCGGAACACGACGAGCACGTTCACCATCAATCGGAATTGAGCGCGTGGCGCCCGCCGGGAGCAGGTTTCCCGGCGGGCGGCCCGGGTATGCGGGTGCTGCCCCGACTCCCGGACAGAGAGGCCATGCCGTGCGCGATACCGGTTATGACGCGGTGATCGTCGGTGCCGGACCCGCCGGGTTGAGCGCCGCGCTGGTGCTCGGCCGGTCCCGGCGCAGTGTGCTCGTGATCGACGGGGGCGCGGGCCGTAATTCCACGGCCGCGGGCGTGCACGGGCTCCTGGCCTGCGACGGGATGAACCCGGACGCGCTGCGGGCCACCGGTCGCGAGCAACTGGCGGAGTACCCGGAGGTCCGCCTGCGCGAGGGCCGGGTCCTGACCGTCGACGGCGAACGCGGCAGGTTCACCGTCGCGTTCGAGGACGGCGGCCGGGTGAACGCGCGCCGGATAGTGCTGGCCACCGGCGTGATCGAGGACCTGCCCGGGATCGCGGGGCTGGCCGAGCGCTGGGGGAAGAGCGTGCTCGGCTGCCCGTACTGCCATGCCTGGGAATTCCGGGATCGGCCCTTGGCCGTCCTGGCCACCGAGGGGCGGCAGGACGCGATGTTCGCCGCCCAGCTGACCCGGTGGAGTTCGGATGTCACCTTGTGCACCAACGGTTTTACCTTGTCCGCGGACGATCAGGCGCTCCTGCGCAAACGCGCTGTTCGCGTGCGCCAAGAGCCGGTGCGCAGTGTGGAGGGACCCGAGGGCGAGGTCGAACGGATCACGTTCCGAGAAGGCGGCCCGGTGGAATGCGCGGCGGTGTTCCTGCACGCCACCACGCGGCAGGCCGACTCGCTGGCAGAGGAACTGGGCTGCGTGCTCCAGGACGACGGCACCGTGCGGATCGACGACGTCGGCTTCACCGGCGTACCCGGTGTTTACGCCGCGGGTGACCTGGCCCGGCGGGAATCGTGCCCGCCGGGCATGACGTTCGTGGTGACCGCGGCCGCCATGGGTTTCGTGACGGCCACCGCGGTGGATCACGAGCTGTTTGAGGAAGAGCTGGACTGAAGAGCGGAATCCGTGCTTCACTCCTTGGCATGCCCTACCGACGGACCCCGAAGACGCAGGCAAGACTGGACTCGCAGCGAGGCGAGATCCTCGCCGCGGCCGTCGCGCTGCTGGCCGAGACCGGGTACGCGGGCTGCTCCATGGCCGCGGTCGCCGCGCGGGCGGGCGTGGGCACCGGCAGCGTGTACCGGCAGTTCCCGTCCAAGGCCGACCTGGTCGTCGAGGTCTTCCGCGAGGTGGTCTCCCGGGAGGTCGACGCCGTCGAGGCCGCCGCCTCCCAGGGTGACGTCCGCGAGCGGGTGGTCGCCGTGATCGAGACCTTCGCCGGGCGGGCGCTGAAGGCGCCGAGGCTCGCGTATGCGTTGCTGGCCGAACCGGTCGACGCCGTCGTGGAGGCCGAACGCCTGGTGTTCCGCCGCGCGTTCCGCGAGGTCATCGCCAGGAACATCGCCGACGGCGTGACGAGGGGGCTGCTGCCCCCGCAGGACGCGGAAGCGACCGCCGCGGCGCTGGTCGGCGCGGGCGCGGAAATGCTGGTCGGCCCCTTGGCGGGCGAAAGCGGACCGGACACGATCCCGCAGCTGGTCACGTTCACCCTTCGCGCGCTGGGAGGTTCCGATGGCGTTTGAGACGCTCACCTACCGCGTCGAAGACCGGAAGGCGTACCTGACCTTGAACCGCCCCGAGCGGCTCAACGCGATCAACGACGTCATGCCGCGCGAGATCCGGCAGGCCGTGGAGCTGGCGAACGAGGACGACGCGGTCCGGGTGATCGTGGTGCGCGGCGAAGGCCGGTCGTTCTGCGCCGGATACGACCTCAAACAGTTCGCCGAGGACGACGCCGAAGGCCGCTGGAACCAGGGCCCGGTCTGGGATCCGGTCAAGGACTACCGGGTGATGAAGCGCAACACCGACGACTTCTTCAGCCTGTGGCGATCGCTGAAACCCACCCTCTGCCAGGTGCAGGGCCACGCGATCGCCGGCGGCAGCGACATCGCGCTGTCGTGCGACGTGCTGATCATGGCGACCGACGCGCGCATCGGCTATCCGCCCGCACGGGTGTGGGGCTGCCCGACGACCGCGATGTGGGTCTACCGCGTCGGCGCCCAGCGCGCGAAGCGGATGCTGCTCACCGGCGACACCATCGACGGCGCCACCGCGGCCGAATGGGGGCTCGCGCTCGAGGCGGTGGAACCCGGACGGCTCGAAGCGGCCGTCGAGGAACTGGCGGACCGGATGGCGGGCGTGCCGACGAACCAGCTGGTGATGCAGAAACTGATGATCAACCAGGCCTACGACAACATGGGTCTTTCCGGCACCCAGACGCTCGCGACTCTTTTCGACGGCATCACCCGGCACACCCCGGAAGGCCGCTGGTTCCGCGAGTTCGCCGAACGCGATGGTTTCCACGAGGCGGTGGCCTACCGCGATTCCGGACAGGTCATCCCCGACGGCGGCGGACCGCTGCCCGAGCACAAGGATCCAAGGAGGTCGTCATGACCGCGAACACCGAAAGCGAACGCGTCGCCGAGCGCCTGCAGCGCTCCTCCGCGCGGCTGTCCTACGACCCGGACGTCGACGTCGACTGGCTGGCACCGCTGGTCGACGGGGCGTACGGCAAGGCGCCGGAGCGATGTTCCTTGTACGGCACGGAACTCTGGGAACGTCTCGACGAAGGCCAGCGCGCCGAGCTGAGCCGCCAAGAGGCCGCGGCCGCGGCGGCGTCCGGTATCTGGTTCGAGCTGATCCTCATGCAGGGCCTCGTGCGTCACGTCTACAACAGCGACCCGACGACGCACAACGCCCAATACGCGCTCACCGAGATCGCCGACGAATGCCGTCACAGCACCATGTTCGCCCGCTCGATCGAGAAGAGCGGCGGAGTCGTCCGGCGCCCGAGCCGCACGGCACACCGCTCGGGCAAGATCTTCGGCGCGATCTGCGGCCCGGCGCTGCTGTTCGCCGGCGCCATCTACGTCGAAGAACTCGCCGACGGCATGCAACGCGAGATGATGCGCGACGACAGCCTGCAGCCGATGATCCGGATGATCTCACGCATCCACGTCATCGAAGAGGCTCGCCACATCAGCTTCGCCAAGGACGAACTGGGCCGCGCCTGGGCCCGCCACGGCCGGATCGGCCGCGAACTGATCCGCTGGGCGATCGCCGGGATGGCCTACGTCGCGACGTCGGAGCTGTTGCACCCCAAGGCATACACCGCTGTCGGACTCGACCCGCGCGAAGCCCGCCAGGTCGCCACAGCGAACCCGCACTGGCGCCGCACCAAGGCGGCGTGGGCGGCCAAGGCCGTCGAACACTTCACCGAGATCGGCCTCATCGGCGGCCCGAGCCGCCGGCTCTGGCGCCGCGCCGGCGTCCTCGACTGAACAAGGAAGGCACTCCATGTCCAAGCTCCTCGGCCTCGGCATCGCCGCGACCGGCCTCGCCCACTTCGCCGCCCCGGCGGCCTTCGAACCGGTGACGAAGATGGCCTTCGCCGACGACGTCCGCAACTGGACCTACCGCAACGGCGCCACCGAACTCGCCATCGGCCTGGCGATCGCGGCCGCTCCCACGCGGAAGGCCGGGTTCGCGGGTCTGGCCGTCTACGCGGGCTGGCTGGGCAAGCGCGTCCTCGCCCGGCGCTAGTCAGGCGTCGTGCACCACGCGGACTTCGAGACGAAGTCCGCGTGGTGCTGAAAGAAACCGCCGGGTGTTCGGCACTTGGCGTCGAATACCCCTTCGCACACGGCGGCCGGCGTAGGGAAGCGTGACGCCAAGGGGGGGGGGTGTCCCGGCAGTGCCGCAGGCGCGGCTGATGGCGGTCGGTAACTGAACCCGCGCATACGAACAAAGCCCACCGACGGCACCCGGAAACCGGGATAAAACCGTTGGTGGGCTTCGTATCGGAACTGTGCGCCATCAGGGACTCGAACCCCGAACCCGCTGGTTAAGAGCCAGCTGCTCTGCCAATTGAGCTAATGGCGCCTGCTTGTTCCGCCGCTTTGGTGTTCCCCTCGGCGACGTGGAAAACATTAACACAGGGTTGCTGGGGCCCGTTTCAGGGGGTCCCCTAACGACGGACCGGGACGTATTCGGCCATCCGGCCGCGAGCGTTGCGGCCGGTCAGGCAGACTATAGCCAGACGTTGGGGTTGGTACCACGCGAAACGGGCGGTGTGCATGAGGGTCTGGGGAGCGACGGGGCGGTCGCGGGTGGCTGTGGTGGCGCTGGTGGCTGGGTTCACACTGGCCGCGTGCAGCAGTACACCGTCGGGTGAATCGCCGTCGCAGGGTGGTGCTCCTGGGGGTTCGCAGCAGAGCGCCGCGCCCGCGCCGGAGCCGAAGCCGGCCGTGGTGACGCTGACCCCGGCGCAGGGTGCGGCGAACGTGGCGCCCGGCGAGCCGGTCACGGTGGCCGTGGCCGACGGCAAGGTGGGCGAGGTCAAGCTGACCGGTGCCGACGGCAAGGTCGTCGCGGGCAAGCCGAAGGAAGACGGTTCGGGCTGGGAGTCGGCGGAGCCGCTCGGCTACGGCAAGAC
The DNA here is from genome assembly GCF_014873915.1 of Amycolatopsis roodepoortensis. Lineage (GTDB taxonomy): Bacteria > Actinomycetota > Actinomycetes > Mycobacteriales > Pseudonocardiaceae > Amycolatopsis > Amycolatopsis roodepoortensis. The sequence continues at coordinate 544,867 of NZ_JADBEJ010000004.1, read as the reverse complement.
CTATACCGTCACCGCGGCCGCGACCGGCACCGACGGCAAGCCGGTCACCTCGACCTCGACGTTCTCCACGGCCAAGCCCGGCCGTCAGATCGGCGTCTCGATCAACCTGGTCGAAGGGGAGACGGTCGGCGTCGGCCTGCCGTTGATCTTCACCTTCACCGGCAACGTGCCGGACAAGGCGGCGACCGAGAAGATGCTGAAGATCGTCACCGAGCCGCAGGCCGAGGGCGCGTTCCACTGGTTCGGCGAGAAGACCGTGATGTGGCGGCCCAAGGAGTACTTCAAGCCGGGCACGAAGATCTCGGTCAACGCGGCGATCTACGGCAAGAACCTCGGCAACAACACCTTCGGCCGCGAGGACAAGCCCGCCAAGGTGGTCGTCGGCGACAAGCTGGTCGCGACCGCGGACGGCGGCACGCACCAGATGAAGGTCGTGGTGAACGACCAAGAGGTCAAGCAGATGCCGATCTCGATGGGCAAGCCGTCGAGCAGCACCCCGGCCGGGACCTACACGGTGATGAGCGAGCACAACGGGTACACGATGGACTCCAGCACGTACGGCGTCCCGACGGACAGCAAGGCCGGCTACCGGACGTTCGTGAAGTACGCGGTGCGGATGTCGAACAGCGGCATCTTCTACCACTCGGCGCCGTGGTCGGTCGGTTCCCAGGGCAAGCGGAACGTGAGCCACGGCTGCATCAACCTGTCGACCGAGAACGCGAAGTGGCTGATGGACACTTCGAAGAAGGGCGACATCATCACGGTCACCAACTCGGGCCCGCAGGTGCTGGAGCCGACCGACGGCTGGTCGGTGTGGCAGATGTCGTGGGACGACTGGAAGACCGGCGGCGACCGGAACTGACTCGTAGCCCATGAGGGGTCTCGTTAGGACGTCCTAACGAGACCCCTCATGGCGTTTCCAGGGGCCCGTAGTGGTGTTCCCACTGCACTTCGCCGCTGGTCTTGTAGCGGCACTTCTGGGTGCCGGTGTCCCAGATCTTCGCTGGATCGCGTAGACACCGCTGGTACTCGAGTTCGGCGAGGTACTTCTGAGACTGGGACTTGGTGCAGTTCGGGTAGCCGGGCTCGCAGCGCCACGGTGACTTCTTGGCCGAAGTGGCCGAAGGCTTGGGTGGGCTCACCGTCACGGTCACCGGCGGCGGTACCGAAGTGGACGGCGTCGCGGTCACGGTCGTGACCGGGGTCGACGTGATCGCCGGTACGGGCACTTGGCTCGGTGGAGACGTCGTGCAGGCGCCGGCCGCCACGAAGACTCCCAAGACCAGCCAGCGTCTCATGGCACCCTCCGCGCGAGTTACTTCCTGAACTCGCGCGAGGGCCACGCCGCGTTACCGATACCCGGAAAAAGCGAAACCCCAGCCTGCCGGAAGAACCGGCCGAACTGGGGTTGATGGGGTGAGCGACGGGTTTCGAACCCGCGACCTCCTGGACCACAACCAGGTGCTCTACCAGCTGAGCTACGCCCACCATCGCCGGGCTCGGGGAACTCCCCATCACCTCGGCCGCACTATATTAGCGTGCCCCTTTTCGGGGGCTCGCAACGGGTTACCCTTGGTGGCGTTCCTGCACTTCAGCGGCCGCGGCCTTGGCTTGTTCGGTGGTCGGGCCGGGCTGCGGGACGAAGGCGGCGCGACGGTAGTAGTCGAGCTCCCCGATCGATTCCTTGATGTCGGCGAGCGCGCGGTGCGCGAGGCCCTTCTCGGGCTTGGCGTAGTAGATCCGCGGGTACCAGCGGCGGACGAGTTCCTTCACCGACGAGACGTCGACCATGCGGTAGTGCAGGTGCGCGTCGAGCAGCGGCATGTCCCGGGTGATGAAGCCGCGGTCGGTGGCGATGGAGTTGCCGGCGAGCGGGGCGACATTGGCCTCGGGCACGTGCGCGCGGACGTACTCGAGCACGCGCTGCTCGGCTTCTTCCATGGTCACGGTGGAGCGCCGGACCTCTTCGGTGAGGCCGGAGCGGGCGTGCATTTCGCGGACGACCTCCGGCATGCCGTCGAGGGCTTCGTCGTCGGCGTGGATGACGATGTCGACGCCTTCGCCGAGGACGTTGAGCTCGGCGTCGGTCACCAGCGCGGCTATTTCGATCAACGCGTCCTTGCCGAGGTCGAGCCCCGTCATCTCGCAGTCGATCCAGACTAGGCGGTCGTTCACCCCGAAACCCTAACCCGACCCGGGGATTCGTGGCGCGCGACGTGCGGGTTCGGCGCGTTGCTGGCACCGTGTGCATCCTCAGGTGAGTCATGTCACAGATCGGGGAGCGACAGTGGCCGAACAGGGTCCAGCCCAGGAGATCGCGCAGGGATACGTGAGCGAGGGGGCGGCGGTCGAGCTCGGCGCCGTCGTGATCGATGGCAAGGCCGACGCCGGCGCGGCGGTCCGCTTGCCGCTCGCGACGCTGAACCGGCACGGGCTGGTCGCGGGCGCGACCGGTACCGGCAAGACGAAGACCCTGCAGCTGATCGCCGAACAGCTGTCGGCCGCGGGGGTGCCCGTGGTGCTGGCGGATGTGAAGGGCGACCTGTCCGGGCTCGCCGCGCAGGGCGAGAGCAACGACAAGATCGCCAAACGCGCGGAAGAACTGGGCGACTCCTGGGAGCCCGCCGCGTTCCCGGTGCAGTTCCTGTCGCTCGGCACGGGCGGCAAGGGGTCGCCGATCCGGGCGACGATCACCAGTTTCGGCCCGATCCTGCTGTCGAAGGTGCTGGGGCTCAACGAAACCCAGGAGTCGACGCTCGGACTGATCTTCCACTGGGCCGATCAGCGCGGGCTGGCGCTGCTGGACACGAAGGACCTCCGGTCGGTCATCACGCACCTGACGAGTGACGAGGGCAAGGAGGACCTCAAGGGCATCGGCGGCGTCTCGGCCGCGACGGCCGGGGTGATCCTCCGCGCGCTGTCCAATCTGGAGGCTCAGGGCGGTGAGGACTTCTTCGGCGAGCCCGAGCTGGACGTCCACGATCTGATGCGCGAGGCCGACGGCAAGGCCATGGTGACCTTGCTGGAGCTGGACAACCTCCAGTCGAAGCCGGCGCTGTTCTCGACCTTCCTCATGTGGCTCCTGGCCGAGTTGTTCGAGGAGCTGCCCGAAGAAGGTGACCTCGACAAGCCGAAGCTGGTGTTCTTCTTCGACGAGGCGCACCTGTTGTTCAACGACGCGTCGAAGGCGTTCCTGGAGCGCATCGAGCAGACCGTGAAGCTGATCCGGTCGAAGGGTGTCGGCGTCTTCTTCTGCACGCAGCTCCCGACGGACATCCCGAACAACGTCCTGTCCCAGCTGGGTGCGCGGGTGCAGCACGCGTTGCGCGCGTTCACGCCCGAGGATCAGGCGGCGCTGACGAAGACGGTGAAGACGTATCCGAAGACGAAGCACTACGAGCTGGACTCGGCGCTGACGTCGCTCGGTATCGGCGAAGCGATCGTCACCGTCCTTTCCGAGCGGGGCGCGCCGACACCGGTCGCGTGGACGCGCCTTCGCGCGCCGCGTTCGAAGATGGGTTCCATCGGCGCCGAAGCCATCTCCGCGGCGACGACGTCTTCGGACCTGCACGCTAAGTACGCCGAGACGATCGATCGTGAGTCGGCCTACGAGATGCTCGCCGCGAAGGTGGCCGCGCCGCCCGCCGGCGAGGCGCCGCCGCCCGCGGCCCCCGCTCCGAAGCCGGAGAAGGAAAGCCCCGGCATGGTCGAGCAGGCGATGAAGAACCCGGCGGTGAAGTCGTTCCTCCGCTCGGCGGCGAGCGCGCTGGGGCGGGAAATCACCCGCGGCCTGTTCGGTAACCGGAGGCGGTGAGGAATACCTGACGCGATCTGTCAGGTATGTCCGGCAGGCTCGGCGGCATGACCAACACCGCGACAGCGTCGTTCACCGTGGACGGCTGGGATCCGCAAGCCACCGAGAAGACCGAAGGCACCGAGTTCTCCCGGGTGCTGCTGACCAAGACGTTCACGGGCGACGTCGAGGGGGCCAGCGCCGTGGAGATGCTGACGGCGGTGAACGAGACGTCGTCGGCGTACGTCGCCTTCGAGCGGCTGGCCGTCACCGTCGACGGGCGCAAGGGTGGCTTCGTCCTGCATCACTCGGCGGGGGAGAACGGGCATCACCTGATCGTCTTGCCGGGCTCCGGTCACGGTGACCTGGCGGGTATCACCGGAACGGCGGAGATCGTCAAGGACGACGAAGGCAACCACACCTTCACGCTCACTTACGAACTCTGAAAGTCCGTGAAGGCCTCCTGTCGAAGGAGGCCTTCACGGACAGTGCCTGCTGGGCCGCCCCCTGACAGCGGTCCAGACGGCCGGATCAGCCGACGATCTGCTCGACGATCTTCTTCGCGTCGTTGATGGGGATCGCGAAACCGATGCCGATGCTGCCGGTCGAGGCCGGGTTGTACAGCGCGGAATTGATGCCGATGACGTTCCCCTGCGCGTCCACCAGCGCCCCGCCCGAGTTGCCCTGGTTGATCGGGGCGTCGGTCTGGATCGCGGTGTAGCTCGGACCGGCTTCGTTCGTGGTCCTGCTGTAGGGCGAGCGCCGCTCCTGACCACTGCTCAGCTCGTCGAGCTTGCGGTTCAGCGCGCTCACGATCCCGGTGGTCACGGTGTTCTGCAGCCCACCGGGCGAGCCGATCGCGACGACCTGCTGGCCGACGGCGAGCTTGCTGGAATCGCCCAGCGAAGCCGGGGTCAGCCCACTCGCGTCCTTCGCCTGGAGCACGGCGATATCGGCCTTCGTGTCGGCGCCGACCACGCTGGCCTTGTACTGCTTGCCGTCCGACAACGTGACGGTCACGTCGCCCTCGGCGTCGGCGACCACGTGGGCGTTGGTGAGGATGCGCCCGTCCGCCGTCAGGATGACGCCGGAGCCGACCGCCTCACCCTGCGCGGTGGTCACGTTCACCTGGACGACACTCGGCGTCACCTTCGCGGCGACCCCGCTGACGTCACCCGAAGTGTTGTTCCCGACCAGTTGCCCGTTGGCGACCGCGGACGAACCCGTGCCCGACGCCGACGACGTGGAGCCGAGCCCCGAGATCGCCGCTCCGCCGACACCACCGACGAGCGCGGCGGCGAGCGCCGTCGCGCTGACGAGGACGGCGACCCGGCCGCCCTTCTTGCGTGGTGGCGGGGTGACGAGCGGATTCGGCACGGCCTGCCAAGGGGTGTAACCGGGGTACTGCTGCTGGTGCGGCGGCTGGTGCCCACCGGTTGAGGCGGGGCCTGGCCGACTCTCGTTCTCGGTCATGGAACAAGATTCGCGCCCGTACTTGTGAACCGCCTGTGGAATCCCCCTGTGCTTTCCTGAGAAGAATCACCTGAGAAAACTCAGCCGAAGAACGTCGGCACGTCCAATGCTCCGCCCGACGCCTCGAACTCCTCGTGCACCGCGGCGCGGAGCTTCGCGTCGGCCAGGTAGTCGACGGCGGTCAGCGCCAGCCCCAGCGCGCCGTCGACGACCGCGCGATCGCCGTCCGGTGAACCGGCCGCGGCCGCGAACTCCTTGGTGTGCAAGGCGGTCGTCGGTCCGGCGATGGCGATCATCGGGTGGATCGCGGGCATCCGGTAGGAGAGGTTGCCGAGATCGGTCGAGCCGGTGAGGAATTCGGGCACGATCCCCGGCGGCAGCGGTTTGCGGCCGGCGTCGACCTGGTGCACCGACCAGCGTCCGGCGAGGGTGGTGTTGAACCGGATCGGCAGATACGCGGGCTGGGCGTCCCATTTCAGTTCGACTCCACAGCCGGTCATTTCCGCCGCACCGCGCGCGATCGCCGAAACCCGCTCGGCGAGGTCGCGCAGCGTGTCCGGCTGCGCGGAGCGGAGGTAGAACAGCAGGGCCGCGCGTTCGGGGACGACGTTCGGCCGCGCGCCGCCGTCGGTGAAGACGCCGTGGACGCGGTCGCTGGAGGGCAGATGCTGCCGAAGCGCGGCGACTCCCTGGTACGCGGCGACGGCGGCGTCGAGCGCGTTGCGTCCCATGAACGGCTGAGCCGAGGCGTGCGCGCCGACACCGTGGAACACCATTTCCAGCTGCCGCCTGCCGAGGAACGGGTGCATGGCGATGTCGTGGCTGAACGGGTGCAGCATGAGCACGGCGTCGACGTCGTCGAAAACGCCCGCACGGGCCATCGTCTCCTTGCCGCCACCGCCTTCCTCCGCCGGCGTGCCGATCAGCGACACCCGGCCGCCCAGCCGTTCGGCGACCGCCGCCGCGCCGAGGAAACCGCCCGCACCCGCGGTGCAGATGACGTTGTGACCGCAGCCGTGGCCTAGCCCGGGAAGGGCGTCGTATTCGGAGAGGACCGCGATATGCGGGCCGCTGCCGGGGGTGGTCGCGACCAGGGCGGTGTCGAGCCCGCCCGCGCCGATCGTCACCTCGTGGCCGTGCCGCTCGAGCAGGTCGCCGAGCGCCCGGACCGAGCGGTGCTCGGCGAAACCCTCTTCCGGATGAGCGTGCAGGTCCTGGCTCAGCGCCACCAATTCCGCTTCCAGTGCGCGGATCTCGGTGCCGACGGCGTCTCGCGTCGCGGCGTTCGCGCCGTCGTGGGGCGAACCGAGGGGTTCGGCCGCGGCGACGGCGTCCGCGGTCGCGTCGACCAGCGAGCGGAGGTAGCTGTCGTCGGGCGGAATCGGCGAAGCGTGCTCAGAGCGGATCATTTCCGGATGTTAACTCCTAGCTCGCCCGTGACGATCTGCGTGACACCGGAGTACCGCTCGCCGACGTGGTCGAAGCCGCGCCGGGACAGCTTCGCCCCGATCTCGCCGCGGTCGAACATCCGCTGCCCGCTCAGCCTGCCGAGGACGGTGTCCGCCAGCCGCATCGGCTGATCGCTGTGCCGGGCACTGGTCAGCACCACCAGCGAGCCGCCGGGTTTCAGCACCCGGGCGAACGAATCCAGTGCCGCGTCCGGATCGGCGAACATGTGCAGCGCGGCGAAACAGCAGACGGCGTCCACAGTGGAATCGTCGAGCGGCAGGTCGACGGCGTCGGCGCGCAGATAGGTCACCGAAGGGGGATTGGGCGCGGCGAGGGCCTTCTCCAGCATGGAGACCGAGCCGTCGAGCCCGATGGACAACCCGTCCGGCCCGACCGCTTCGCCGAAGGCACGGGTGAACCTGCCGGTGCCGCAGGCGACGTCCAGCGCGACCTGCCCGGGGCGCAGGCCGAGCGCTTCGAGCGCGATCCGGACCTCGCCTGCCATGCTCGGGCCGTTCAGTCCTTTCGCGACCCTGCCCAATGTCGGACGCCAGTACCGCTCGTAGATCATCGGCACGGCGGAGGTGCGCATCAGCCGCTGTGCGAGTCCGGTCGGGGGGCCCGCTTGCGGGATTTCCCCCAGTAGGTCAAGGAAATCCTTGCGGTCGGCGGCGGGCGTGGTGCCCGGCCGCAGGAGGCTCCTCAGACGTTCGCGATGGTCCGGCATGGCTGCTCCCTTCACGGTCCTCACCGCCAGAATCTGCCATGACCGGCCCGTTCGCGACATTCCCGCCGCCGCGACCCGAAACTGTCGGTGGCCGTCTCTAACGTCGGAGGGAGTCGCCGTTCCCCAGCCGAAGGAGCCCGAAATGACCGGCTCGATCCTGCAGCACACCGCCTCGACCACGCTTCGCATCCCGGTGCGCGGCCCGTTCGACCTCGACAAGTCCATCCGCTTCCTGACCGATTTCCCGCCCGCGTGCCGCGCGGACGCCGCCGCCGAACCCGGCACCCTGCGCTTCGCCTTTCCCGCCGAGGCGGGCTGGGAGCACGTCGGTGCGGCCGTCAGACAGAGATCGCCCGGTTCGATCGAGGTGGAGGTCTTCGCCGAGGAAGGCCTCGCCGTCGAAGTCGGCGCCCAGGTCCGGCGGATCCTGTCGGTGGACGTCGACGGCGTCGGCTTCGCCAAGGTCGGCACGGCGGATCCCGTGGTGCGCCGCCTCCAGCAGGCGCACCCCGGGCTGAGGCCGGTGCTGTTCCATTCGCCCTATGAAGCGGCCTGCTGGGCGATCCTGAGCCACCGGGCGGGGATGTCCCAGGCGGCCACGGTGAAACGACGGCTCGCCGAGGAGTTCGGCAGGCCGGTGGACGTCGGCGGGAAGGTCCTCAGGTCGTTCCCCGCGCCGGACGTCCTGGCCGGGCCGGAGGCCGGGCGGGCGCTGCCGGAGGTGAAGGCCGAGCGGTTGCGCGCGGTGGCCAACGCCGCCAAGGACGGTCTGCTCGACGCCGCGTACCTGCGTGCGATGCCGGTGCCGGACGCGTTGCGCTGGTTGCAGCGCTTGCCGGGGATCGGCCCGTTCTCGGCGCAGCTGATCCTGATCCGGGGCGCCGGGCACCCGGACGTCTTCCCCAGTGGCGAGCCCCGGTTGCAGGAGGCCATGCGGGTCGCGTACGACCTGCCGCTGGCGCCACCCGAGGAGCTGGAAGAGCTGTCCGCGGTGTGGCGGCCCTTCCGCAGTTGGGTGGCTTTCGCCCTGCGCAACGACGGGGAGTTTCGCACGCGCGGGATCGGAGGTTCGATGACCGCCTGACACGGGACATATCCGGCTTGTGGTGAGCTGACGAGGTGAGCTCGTCTCCCGCCGAAACGGTTTCCGACATCGCCCAGTCCACCCCTCCCGGCACGATCACCCTGGTCACCGGTGGCCTCGCGCTGCTCGTGGTGCTTTCGGGCAGGCCTTGGCGGATCGCCCGCAACCTGATCACCCTCGTCCACGAGGCGGGTCACGCGCTGGCGGCGGTGCTGGTCGGGCGCCGCCTGCAGGGCATCAAGCTGCACTCGGACACCTCCGGCGTCACGGTCTCCCGTGGCAAACCGGAGGGCCCGGGGATGGCGTTCACCGCGCTGGCCGGGTACCCGGCGGCGGCGGTGCTCGGGCTGGTCTTCGCGGGGCTGCTCTCGTCGGACCTGATCACCGTCGTGCTGATCACGATGGCGCTGATGCTGCTGGGCGTGCTGGTGATGGTGCGCAACACCTACGGCGTGTTCACCGTGGTCGCCAGCTCGGTGGTGCTCGGGCTGGTCGCGCTGGTGGCGCCCTCGTGGTTCCAGGCGATCTTCGTCTACCTGCTGACCTGGTTCCTGTTGTTCGGTGGTGTCCGGCCGGTGGTCGAGCTGCAGATCAAGCGGCGCCGGGGAGCGGCGCGGGATTCCGACGCCGATCAGCTCGGCAGGCTCACCGGGATGCCCGCGGTGCTGTGGGTGCTGGTGATGGCCGTGCTGACGGTGAGCTGTCTCTTCGCGGGCGGGTTGTGGCTGCTGGAGCCGACCGTCGCCTGACCGGGGCGGTACGGCAGACTGATGGCTCGTTCCGCGCGGAAGGAGTCAGCAGATGGACGAGGTCGCCAAGGCCGTCGAGGAATGCGCTCGATCGGCGAAACGGGCCGCGCCGTCACTCGCCGCCGCGACCGCGGAGGCGATCGACGCCGCGCTGAACGCCATGGCGGACAAGCTGGCCGAGCACGCCGACGTCGTGCTCGAAGCGAACCAGGCCGACATCGCCAAAGCGCGCGAGGACGGCATGAGCGCGGGCCTGCTCGACAGGCTCACCATCACGCCCGAGCGGCTGACCGGGATGGCCGAACAGCTCCGTCTCCTGGCGGGTGCGCCGCATCAGGAGCGGTCCGTCGACGTGTCCACTTTGGACGGAGGCCTGCGGCTGGTGGAACGCCGCCGCCCGGTCGGCGTGATCGGCGCGAACTACGAGGCGCGCCCGAACGTCACGGTGGACGTCGCCTCGCAGCTGGTGAAGTCGCGCAACGGCGGCGTGCTCCGCACGGGTTCCGCCGCGCTCGGCTCGGCGCAGCGCCTGCGCGAGACCGTCATCGCGCCCGCGCTCTCCGAGGCGGGTATCGATCCGGACGTCATCCAGCTGGTGCCGCGCGCCGAACGCGAAGCGGCTTCCGCGCTGGTCCGGTTCCCCGCACTCGTGCCGCTGGTCATCCTGCGCGGCAGCGGTGACAGCACCCGGGCACTGGCCACCGAGGCGGCCGTCCACGGCGTCCGCACGCTGGCGCACGCCGATGGCGGCGGCGTGCTCTACGTCGACGAGGCTGCCGACACCGACAAGGTGCGCGACCTGGTCTTCAACAGTCTCGACCGGCTCGGCGTCTGCAACCGGCTGAATCTGCTGCTGATCCACGAGAGCGCGCACGATCGCGTCTGGCCCGCCATCTCCGGCGCGCTGGCCGAGCGGGGCGTCACCCCGTCGCTCGCGCCGCACGAGCACGCCATCGGCTACGAATGGGCGCTCGACTCCGACCGCGAAGCGACCGTCACCGTCGCGAAGGTCTCCGGCCTGCCCGAAGCGGCGGAGATCGCCAACGAACGGACCTCGGGTCTGGCCGCCGGCATCGCGACCGAAAGCAGCGAAGCGGCCGACGCGTTCTTCGACGCGTACACCGGCACCGGTGTCTTCTGGAACGCCCCGACCCGGCTGCTCGACGGCTTCAAGCTCCTCGCCGTCCCCGAGACCGGCATCAACCTGGACAAGGTCCCCGGTCCGCGCGGCCCGGTCACGTACACCGATCTCTACGTGCGGCAGTACGCCGTGCTGCCCGCCTGACGGGCCTCGCTCCCTGGACTGAACCGGGAGTTCGCGTGACCGGGCGGACGGCACACGTGATCAGATGGACGACACGCGTGACTGGACGGACGACACGCGTCGGCGGCCGGGTCTGCCGAGAGCCGTCCGCCTGATCACGCGTGTCGTCCATCTGATCACGCGTGCCGTCCCTCCAGTCACGCGAAATCGCCCGATCACAGGTCAGCTCCACCTCGAATCGCCACTCACGACCGGCTCGCTCGCGGAAGTGATAGCAAAGGTCCCTTGCTCTCCCCGGCAGGGGATCAGCGCCGCCGCCGCTTCGGCCGAGGCCGGGGCGGCAACGAGTCCGCGGTGGCGTCCTCGACTTCCTCTGGAGCGGGCGCAGGGTCCGGAGCGCTCCCAGGCGTGAGCCCCAGCATCTCCGCGGCGAGCTGCTGCGAAGACGCGAACATGCCCGAAGGCCGGTCCCGCGCCCGGCGGAGCGACGAAGGCCGCAGCCGGCTGTAGCCCCGCACCGAAACCGGCCGCCGCGAGCGAACCTCGTACTGCGGGAAGCCTGAAAGCTCGGCCGCGAGTTCCTTGTCGACCAGGATGGTGCCCGGCCGCGCGGTCGAGGTGAGGCGGGCGGCGAGGTTCACGACCGAGCCGTAGACGTCGCCGAACCGGCTGAGGATCCGGCCCGAAGCCAGCCCGGCGCGCACGGAGGGCAGGGTCTCGTCGGCGTCGGCGCGTTCGGACAGGGCGAGGGCGATCTCGGCCCCGTCGACGGCGGAGTCGGCGACGAACAGGACCTCGTCGCCGATCATCTTCACGATCCGCCCGTGGTGGTCGGCGACCACCTCGGTGGCGACGGATTCGAACCGGTCGAGGATGTCGGTCAGCTCTTCTTCGCCGACCTGCCTGGTCAGCCGGGTGTAGCCGACCATGTCGACGAAGCCGACCACTTCGGTCCTCGCTTCGAGGTCTTCCTCCGGCATGGCCAGCGCCCGGCCGGCGTAGGCGGCCAGGTGGCGACGCCAGACGAACTCCTGCACCTTCTCCAGCTCGGGCAGCAGCCGCTCGACGAGCCGCCCGATCTGGCGTTCGCTCGTGCCGATCTCCTTGTTCTCGGTGATCATCGTCCACAGCATGTGGACCTGCCATTCCGCGAGCCGCGAAAGGTGCTGGCCCAGCGCACGCGTCACGGCCAGTTCGATGCTCGGGTCGATCAGCCCCGAGTTCATCAGCTGATCGGCCGTGCGGATCGCTTCGATGTCGGCGTCGGTGAAGACGACCTCGTCGTCGTCGACCGTCGCGAAGCCCAGCGCACGCCAAAGCCGCCGAGAGCGTTCTTCGGGAACGCCTGCCTTCTCGGCGACTTCGAGCCGGGTGTACTTGCGCCTTCCACCGAGCAGGATCCGTTCGAGGCGCTGTTGCAGCGCGTCGGGCGAGATCTCGCCGGGTTCGGGCATCAGGTGGTGTGGACGATGAGCACGTCCACCCCGGACTTCCGCGCGACCTCGGACGGCACGGAGCCGAGGATGCGGCCCGCGAGCGTGTTCAGCCCGCGGTTGCCGACCACCAGCAGGTCCGCGGAGCGCTCGGCGACGACCTTGCGCAGCGAGTCGACCGGGTCGCCCACGACCGCGGCGGTCTCGATGGTCTTCGCGCCGGCCTTCGCCGCCCGGTCGCGGGCGGACAGGAGGGTGTCCTCGGCGGGCGCCGAGCCGACGACCTGGTACGCCTCGTCGCCGAGGACGTCCTGCGCCTTTTCCACGTCGCCCTTGTTGGCGGGGTAGTAGGCGCACACGATGACCAGGGTCGCTCCGGAGTCCCCGGCGACACCCGCCGCCCGGTCGACCGCGGCGAACGAGGAATCCGATCCGTCCGTGCCCACGACCACGGTCCGATATGCAGCCATCCGCAACCTCCACCGATCTGACAGCCCGCACCTGCGCGCGAGCAGCGACGATAACCGCTCGTCGGCGGCCTCGCAGGCCGTCGTGAGCACGGTCGGGTGAAAAGGTTACTCGCCAGTCGGTTTCTGCGCTGCCGCAGGTCGCGGTGAAGGCTTCGCGCCGGATGTGGCCTTCGGCACATCGGCCGTCCGGAGCTGCACGGTGGCTTCCGAGTCGGGCGACGGCTTCGCCTTCAGGTCCGCCGGGACATGCGGTTCGTCGCCGAGCACGTGCGTCGCCTCGGCGAGCGCGGTCCGCGCGGAGCGGACCTGCTCGGCCAGGCTGGAGCGCACCTTGCGGAGCGCTTCGACCCGTTCGGTGGCCTGCGTGATCCGCCGGTTGGACTCTTCGGTGGCCTGCCGGACGCGGCGGCGTGCCTCGTCGGCCGCCTCGGCGAGCCGGGCGTTGGCCTCGGTGATCGAGTCCTGCTTGCGCTTGTTGGCGTCGGCGACGGACTCGCGCTGACGGCGTTCGATGTCGGCCTTGGCCGCCGTCTCCTCTTCGAGCACCTTCGCGCGGATGGCGGCGGCGTCCTCGGTGGCCTCGCGGACGCGGCGGGCGGCCTCGGCCTTGCTCGCGGCCTCCTGCTCGGCCAGCGCGTGCATGGCCTCGGTACGCCGCGACGCCATCGCGATCTCGAAGTCCTCTTCGACCTGTGTGCGGCGCTGCTGCGACTCGGCGTCGAGCTTGTCGCGCTCGGCCTTCGCCTTGTCGATGATGTCCTTCGCCTCGGCGCGGGCCTTCTCGAGCACGCCGCGGTGCTCGGCCTCCATCTCCTTGCGACGGAGGTCGAGCTCGTTGAGCAGCTGCTCGTAGCGGGCCCGCATGGCGCTCGCGTCGGTCTCCGCCTTCGCGCGGATATGCCCGGCTTCGGCTTCCGCGCGCGCCTTGGTGTCGGCGGCCTCGTCCTGCGCGAGCCGCAACATGCGCTGCAGGCGCTCGGAAAGGCCTTCGACGCTGGTCGGCGGCTGGGCGAGCCGGTCGACCTGCCCGCGCAGGTCCGCGATCTCACCGCGTGCGATCTCCAGCTGCCGTGCCAGGTCGCCCGCCTGTGCGATGGCGGCATCGCGATCGGCGGTGAGCATCTTCAGATCGGCGTCCAGCCGTTCGAGATGTTCGTCGACCTGCGCACGGCTGTAACCGCGCTTCGCCACGTCGAAGCCGGCTCCCAGCGGCACTAGCTCCCGTTCCTCGCCAAGGCTCATTCTTCTACCGTAGTCGAGCTGGAGTCACGGAAGGGTGAGCACCCACGCAACGCGCGGCGAAAGCACGTTCCGGCGCGCTAAACGTTCCGGAAGGCGTTGATCCCGTCGATGTGCTTTTCGCGCAGCTCGTGGTTCCGGACACCCAGACCTTCTTCCGGCGCAAGGGCGAGCACGCCGACCTTGCCCTGATGCGCGTTGCGGTGGACGTCCAGCGCGGCCTGCCCGGTCTCTTCGAGCGAGTAGGTCTTCGACAGCGTCGGGTGGATCAGACCTTTCGCGATCAGCCGGTTCGCTTCCCACGATTCGCGGTAGTTGGCGAAGTGGCTGCCGATGATCCGCTTGAGGTTCATCCACAGGTAACGGTTGTCGTACTGGTGCATGTAGCCGGAAGTCGACGCGCACGTGACGATCGTGCCGCCCTTGCGCGCGGCGTAGACGGAAGCGCCGAAGGTTTCGCGGCCCGGGTGCTCGAAAACGATGTCCGGGTCCTCGCCGCCGGTCAGCTCGCGGATCTTCTTGCCGAACCGCTGCCACTCCTTCGGGTCCTGGTTGTTCTCGTCCTTCCAGAACTTGTAGCCCTCGGCGTTGCGATCGATGATCAGCTCCGCGCCCAGCTTCCGGCAGATCTCCGCCTTCTCGGGGCTGGAGACCACGCACACCGGGATCGCGCCGCCGTTGAGCGCGTACTGCGTCGCGTAGGAGCCGAGGCCGCCCGAAGCGCCCCAGATCAGCACGACGTCGCCCTGCTTCATGTCGGCGCCGTTGCGCGAGACGAGCTGGCGGTAGGCCGTGGAGTTCACCAGACCGGGGGAGGCGGCCTCCTCCCAGGTGAGGTGTCCCGGCTTCGGCATCAGCTGGTTCGCCTTCACCAGCGCGATCTCCGCGAGCCCGCCGAAGTTCGTCTCGAAACCCCAGATCCGCTGCTCGGTGTCGAGCATCGTGTCGTTGTGCCCGTCCGGGCCCTCGAGTTCGACGTTGAGGCAGTGCGCGACGACCTCGTCGCCCGGCTTCCAGTTGTGCACGCCGGGACCGGTGCGCAGCACGACACCGGACAGGTCCGAGCCGACGACGTGATAGGGCAGGTCGTGGCGCTTCGACAGCGGCGAAAGCCGCCCGTAGCGCTCCAGGAACTTGAACGTCGAGACCGGTTCGAAGATCGAGGTCCAGACGGTGTTGTAGTTGATCGCGCTCGCCATGACCGCGACCAGCGCCTCGCCCGGGCCGAGTTCCGGCGTCGGGACCTCGTCGACGTGCAGCGACTTGCGCGGGTCCTTGTCCCGGCTTTCGAGGCCTTCGAACATGCCGGCCTCGTCCTTGTGCACGGTCACCCCGCGATAGGACTCCGGCACGTCGAGCGACGCCACGGCGCCGAGGTCATCGTTCAGAATGGCCTGCTGGATCTCGCCGAGCTGCGACATCGGAACCTCCGCGAATGGGGGGACGGCGTGTGGCGCCCTAAATTACTCATGGGTAACCAGGTCCACAACTGTACGAGACGTGGAGCACGTACACATCCCGAAGCGTTATCGACCGGTCTTGACCGGCCGGCCAACCAAGCGCACCATGGGCGGTGGAGATCTCTCCGACCTGCAGGTTCAGCCGATATTCGGAGGTGAGCACGCATGAACGAACCCACGACGCGCCCTTGGACCCGTCCCCATGACTGGGCGGAGGTGGTCATCGGTGTCGTGGTCGCTCTTTCACCCCTCTGGATGACCACGGACAACATGGCCGTGTGGTCGCTCGTCGTCCTCGGCGCACTGATCGCGCTCGACGGCCTCGCGTCGCTCGCGATGCCTGGCATGGTCTATGGCGAAGGCATCCAGATCGTCCTGGGCGCGCTGCTGTTCATTTCGCCATGGGTGATGGGATACGCCGACTTCATGGGCGCGTCCTGGACCGCTTGGATCGGTGGCGTCCTGACCGTGGTGGCCGGGGCGGCGGCGATGCCGATCGCCCAGGCGACGCACCGGACGGCGGGGCAGCACTGACCCAGGAGGAAACGGCGTGAAAGAGGATTCGGCGAAACAGCGCATCCTGCGGGCCGCGGAGGCGCTCTTCGCCGAATCCGGTTTCGACGCCACGCCCACTTCGCGGATCGCGGAGCGGGCGGGCGTGCCGAAAGGCCTGGTGCACTACTACTTCCGGCGTAAGTCGGATCTGCTGGCCGCGCTGGTCGCCGAACTGCCCGACGCCCGGATCGAACCGGCCGTCGTGGTCGTCCCCGGCGACCTCGCGGGCAGTCTTCGCGGCCTCGTCGTCGAACTCGACAGGCGCTTCAACCGGTCCTTGGCGCTGTCACACCTTTTGTGGCGCGAGGCCGACACGCACCGCGCGGTCCGCGACGCGCTGGCCGAACGCTTCCAGCAACTGGTCCGGCAGGTGAAGGCCGTGATCGTCGCCGCGACGGGCGGCAAGGTCGCCAATGCCGACGTCGATTCGGCGTCGGGACTGCTGGCGCGGGCGGTCAGCCATCGTCACGCGACGGCACGGCACAGCGAGGACGGGGACCCCGCCGAGATCGACCGCGAGGTCCTCTTCATCGCTTCAGCGTTGACGCGGGGTCAGTGACCGTCCTTCGCGGGCTCCACCAGCTCGACGAGCACGCCGCCGGCGTCCTTGGGGTGCACGAAGTTCACCCGGCTGTTGGACGTACCGCGCTTCGCCTCGTCGTAGAGCAGCCGCAGTCCCTGCGCGCGCAGCGCCGCGGCGGCCGCGTCCACATCGGACACTCGGTACGCCAGCTGCTGCAGCCCGGGGCCGCTCTTCGCGAGGAACTTGCCGATCGCGGAGTCGTCACGCAGCGGCGCGAGGAGCTGGATCGCGGTCTCGGTCCCCGCGGTGCCCGGCGCGCGCAGCATCGCCTCGCGGACGCCCTGCTCCTCGTTGACCTCCTCGTGCGCGACCTCCAGGCCGAAATGCTCGGCGTGGAAGGCGATCGCGGCGTCGAGGTCGGGTACCGCGATGCCGACGTGGTCGATGGCGGTCACGAACGGTTTCAGCGCCTGGTTCATGCAGAGCAGGATAGGTGCGCGGGCGGGCGGACCGGCGTGCGCCGCCTCACACTGGCTCCATCAAGAGACCCGCGACCCGGGTATGGTCGCGAAGACCCCCTTTGCCCTTGCGCCGATGCTTGGAGGACGCCGTGTCCGGTTCCGTGATCCTGGGTGCCGCCCGTACACCGATCGGGCGATTGCTCGGTTCCCTGAAGGATTTCTCGGGCGCGCAACTCGGCGGATTCGCCATCAAGGCGGCGCTGGAACAGGCCGGTGTCTCGCCGGACGCGGTCCAGTACACGATCATGGGACAGGTCCTCACCGCCGGCGCGGGCCAGATCCCGGCCCGGCAGGCCGCGGTCGCCGCCGGTATCCCGATGAGCGTCCCGGCGCTGACCATCAACAAGGTCTGCCTCTCCGGTCTCGACGCCATCGCGCTGGCCGACCAGCTCATCCGCGCGGGCGAGTTCGACCTGATCGTGGCGGGCGGCCAGGAGTCGATGACCCAGTCGCCGCATCTGCTGCCGAAGTCCCGCGCGGGCTTCAAGTACGGCGACACCACGCTCGTCGACCACATGGCCTACGACGGTCTGTTCTGCGCTTTCGACCAGGTCGCCATGGGTTCGTCGACGGAGAAGTACAACAGCCGCTACGGGATCACCCGTGAGCAGCAGGACGAGTTCTCCGCGCGGTCGCACCAGCGTGCCGCCGCCGCGATCGCCGAGGGCCGCTTCGACGCCGAGATCGCGCCGGTGTCGATCCCGCAGCGCAAGGGTGACCCGGTCGTCTTCTCGCAGGACGAAGGCGTCCGCGCCGACACCACCGCCGAAGGCCTCGCGAAGCTGCGCCCCGCCTTCGCCTCCGACGGCACCATCACCGCCGGCTCGGCTTCGCAGATCTCCGACGGCGCGGCCGCGGTGATCGTCGCGAGCAAGGCCAAGGCCGAGGAACTGGGCCTGACCCCGCTCGCCGAGATCGGCGCGCACGGCGTGGTCGCCGGTCCGGACGCCAGCCTGCACGAGCAGCCGTCGAACGCGATCCTGGCCGCGCTGGCCAAGGCGAACCTGACCGCGGACGCGCTCGACCTCGTCGAGATCAACGAGGCGTTCGCCGCCGTCGGCCTCGTTTCGGCCGACAAGCTCGGGCTCGACCCGGAGAAGGTGAACGTCGACGGTGGCGCCATCGCGCTCGGTCACCCGATCGGCGCGTCCGGCGCGCGGCTCGCCGTGCACCTGGTCCACGAGCTCCGCCGTCGCGGCGGTGGCCTCGGCGCGGCCGCCCTCTGCGGTGGTGGCGGCCAGGGCGACGCGCTGCTCATCCGCGTTCCGTAAAGCCCTTGCCGGTACAGCTGGACATCGACGAACTGGTCGGTCGCGCGCGGGACGGCGTCCCCCGCGCGATCGCCCGGTTGCTGTCGCTGGTCGAGGACGCTCATCCACGGTTGCCCGAGGTCGCGGCGAAGCTGACGCCGCACACCGGCAACGCGCGGGTCGTCGGCCTGACCGGTCCGCCGGGTGTCGGTAAGTCGACATCGACGTCCGCGCTGCTCACGGCCCTGCGGGCGCGGGGCCTGCGGGTCGGGGTGCTGGCGATCGACCCGTCGTCGCCGTTCTCCGGCGGCGCGCTGCTCGGCGACCGGATCCGGATGACCGAACACGCCACCGATCCGGGTGTCTTCATCCGTTCGATGGCCACACGCGGCCATCTCGGCGGGCTGTCGTGGGCGACGCCGCAGGCCGTCCGGGTGCTCGACGCGGCCGGGTTCGACGTCGTGCTGATCGAGACCGTCGGCGTCGGTCAGTCCGAAGTGGACGTCGTGAAACTGGCCGACACCACGGTGGTCCTGCTCGCGCCGGGAATGGGCGACGGGATCCAGGCGGCCAAGGCGGGCGTGCTGGAGATCGCGGACGTGTTCGTGGTCAACAAGGCCGACCGCGAGGGCGCGGACGCGACCGTGCACGACCTCAAGCAGATGATCTCCTTGGTACGCCGGGAGATTCGCGGTCCGAGCTGGCGGCAGCCGATCGTGCGAACGGTCGCTTCGCGGGGCGAAGGCGTCGAGGACGTCGTCCGGGCGTTGGACGAACACCACGACTGGCTGGTCCAGCGCGACGAACTGCCCCGACGTCGTGCGGCGCGGGCCCGGGACGAGGTCGAGGCGATCGCCGTGCAGCGGCTGCGCGCGGAAATCGTCGACCTGCGCTCCGGGGACCGGCTCACCGAATTGGCCGAACGCGTGGTCGCGCGGAAACTCGACCCGTTCGCGGCGGCCGAAGAACTCATCGCGGACCTTCGCGGCTCGTGAGGATCAGAATTCGACGTACATCTTGATGTCGCCGAAGTCGCTGTCGAGATTGTCCAGATGGGCGATCGCGTCCTCTTTCCAGACCTCGAGCTGGTTCGTCTCGCCGTAGGTGAGCTCTTCGCCGTCGGCCACCTTGTGGGCGTAGTTCGTGATCGTGACGGTCTGGCCCCGGCAGAACTCCACGCGTTCCAGGAACCTGTCGGCCATGTCGGGATCGAACACGCGGCCCATCCGGACGTAGCCGTTGTTGATGTGCTCCTCGCAGTAGAAGTGCGCCGCGGCCGAGGCGATCCACTCGGTCAGCGACGCGTCGCGAGGCGGCCACTTCTCCCGGACGTGCGACTTGATCTCCCTGGCGAGGCGGATGACGCGGCGCCGTTCGAGATCGCTCAGCCCGTCCTCCTTGCGGAAGTCGAGGATCATGTCGTCGACGACCTTGGCGAGCCTGAGCATGCGCGGCTTGTCGAGTTCGGCCGGTTTCTCCGGCGGCAGCCCGGCCATGACCCGCTCGTGCACGAGGACGTACTGCGTGTACGCGTACAGGAAGGTCAGGGCGTTCAGCTGCCATTGGTGTCGTTCGGCGATCTCCACGGCTTCGACCCTAACCGCGGACCTACTTCCGGACCTGTGTGAGCGCCGGGGATTCACCCTATGCTCTGCTCTTCGTCCACGGCTGGGAGGCAGGAACCGTGCAGAGGATCGCGAAGGTCTTTGTGGCAGTGCTGGGAGCCGGGCTGATGCTCGCGGCCGGCACCGGAACGGCGTCGGCGGAGGGTGCGCCGCCGAAGGTGACGAAGGGACCGTGCCAGTACACGGAGACGCCGGACGAGCCGGCCGCGCGGCCGGTCCCGCTGCCGCCGGACCCCCGGCACACGCCCGACCGGGGCAAGGTCCCGGTGCAGCTGAAGACCAACCAGGGCAAGATCGACCTGACCCTCGATCGGGCGAAGGCGCCGTGCACGGTGCAGAGCTTCCTGCACCTGGCGAAGCACCGCTTCTACGACCGCACGACGTGTCACCGGCTGACCGCGTACCCGACCTTGAAGGTGCTGCAGTGCGGTGACCCGAGCGGTACCGGCGAGGGCGGCCCCGGCTACAAGTACAAGGACGAGCTGCCCGTGGGCCTGCCGCCCGCGCCGACCGACCCGACCGGCGAGCGCAAGGTGTACGCGCGTGGCGTCCTCGCGATGGCCAACGCGGGCCCGGCGACGAACGGGAGCCAGTTCTTCGTCGTGTACGGCGACTCCGCGCTGCGCCCGAACTACACGATCTTCGGCACCGTCGGTCACGAAGGTCTCGAAACCCTCGACGACGTCGCCGCCGGTGGCATCAAGCCGACCCCGGAGAACCCCGCCCCGGTCGACGGCGCCCCCGCCCTGAAGACCGACATCCTCCGGGCGCGCCCCTGGTTCTGCTAGGTGACCTCGAAGATGGCCTCGCGCAAGGCTTGGGTGGCGCCGCCGAAAGCGTGCTTCGCGGCGGCGCCATACCCGATGATGAGCCCTTCGCGTTGCGGCTCGCCGATCCAGTAGCCGCTGAGGCCTTCGAGCCCGATGGCGCGACGGCGGCAGGCGGCCAGCACCTCCATCTCCCGGGGAAGCTCGCCGGGGAACTGGAGCACCAGGTGCAACCCGGCGGAGATCCCTTGCGGCAGCACGGAATCCGGCAGGGCCGCGAGCAGTTTGTCGCGCCGGGACCGGTATTCGACGCGGCAACGGCGGATGTGCCGGTCGTAGGCGCCGGATTCGATCAGCTCGGCCAACGCCAGCTGGTCCAGCAACGCCGGCCGCGCCCCGCTCTCGGCCAGCGCCGTGCGCACCGGTTCGACCAGGAAGCGCGGCAGCACCATCCAGCCCAGGCGCAGCGACGGCGCAAGGGTCTTGCTCGTCGTGCCCACGTACACGACCCGTTCGGGTGCCAGCGCCTGCAACGCGCCGACCTGCTGATGGTCGAACCGGAACTCGCCGTCGTAGTCGTCCTCGATGACGACGGCACCGGTTTCTTCCGCCCAGCGGGTGAGTTCCGCCCGCCGCCGCGGAGCGAGCGTGACACCCAGTGGGTATTGGTGCGCGGGGGTGACCACCACCGCAGGACTGTCCAAAGAGGACACCCTGACCCCGTGATCGTCGACGGGGACGCCGACCACGCGGGGACCGTTGGCGGCGGCGATGTTCCGGTAGATGTGCAGCGACGGGTTCTCGAACGCGATCTCGTCC
This sequence comes from Amycolatopsis roodepoortensis, assembly GCF_014873915.1. Taxonomy (GTDB): domain Bacteria; phylum Actinomycetota; class Actinomycetes; order Mycobacteriales; family Pseudonocardiaceae; genus Amycolatopsis; species Amycolatopsis roodepoortensis. The sequence goes on along the minus strand of NZ_JADBEJ010000004.1, from coordinate 523,666 downwards.
GCGCCGCGCGCGTGCAGGACCCGCGCCAGTACCGCGATCGCGTGCGAGAACCCGGAGCACACCAGGATGCGGGCGGGGTCGGCGATCACGCCGCGGCTGCGGGCCAGATACGCGGCGAGCGTTTCCCTCAGTTCCGCCGCGCCGGACTCGGCCGTGTAGTCGAACGCCGACATCGGCGCCTGGTGCAGCGCCCGCCGGGTCGCGGCGAGCCAGGCAGCGCGGGGGAACGCGGACAGGTTCGGCCTGCCGGGGCGCAGGTCCCAGCGAGGCGCCGGATCGCGCGGGACGGGCCTCGGCGCCGACGCGGGCAGCGCGCCCGCCGTCGCGACACGGGTCGGCGCGCCCTGCGTGGTCCGCAGGTATCCCTCGGCGGCGAGGTCGGCGTAGACCCGGGTGACCGTTCCCCTGGCCACGCCGAGGTCCTGCGCCAGTGCCCTGGTCGAGGGCACCGCGGCGCCCGCCTGCCAGCGTCCCTCGCGGATGGCCGCGCGGATCGCCGTCGCGAGCCCGCTCCGGCCGCTTTCGGGCCGCCAGTCCAGGTGGACGTCTATTCCCGAACTGGACCACGAATCTGCCATGACACTGGACCATACTCGTGGGCCAGTCGTCGCTAGATTCGACGGCATGACCGAGCGAATCCACGTGGGCAAGCGAGTGCCCGAGATCTACCAGGCCATGGCCAAACTGCAGGCCGAAGTCGAGAAGGCCGCCGCCAACGCCGGGGTCGATCAGAAGATCCTCGAACTGGTGAAGATGCGGTCGTCGCAGATCAACCACTGCGCGTTCTGCCTCGACATGCACTCCCACGACGCGCTGCAGATGGGCGAGTCGCCGCGGCGGCTGTTCGTGCTGCAGGGCTGGCGCGAGACCGAACTGTTCACCGAGCAGGAGCGCGCCGCCCTCGCGCTCACCGAGGCGATCACGAACGTGGCGACCCTGCACGACGTCCCGGACGACGTCTACGAAGAGGCCACCCGCGTCTTCACCGAGGAGCAGTACCGCGCGATCGTCTGGGAGGCCATCGCGATCAACAGCTGGAACCGGATGTGCGTGACCAGCCACGCGCCGTTGCCCGAGCGTGCCGAATGACGGCGGCCCGGCTGCGGGAACTGCACGTCGCGGGAACCCCGCTGCTCCTGCCGAACGCGTGGGACGCCGACAGCGCGCGGCTCGTGGAAGCCGCCGGGTTCCCGGTCGTGGCGACGAGTTCCTTCGCCGTGGCCAAGGTCCTCGGGTACGACGACGGGGAGGACGCGCCCGCCGACGAGATGTTCGCGGCGGCCGCGAGGATCGCGCGGGCGGTCTCGGTGCCGATGACCGTCGACGTCGAAGGCGGGTACGGGCTCGAAGCGGGAGAGCTCGCGGAGAGGCTGGCCGAAGCGGGTGCCGTCGGCTGCAACTACGAGGACACCGATCACGCTTCAGGTGGAGTACGCCCGCTCGACGCGCAGGCGAAACGGGTCGCGGAGTTGCGCGAGGCCGCCGGGGACGCGCTGGTGATCAACGCCCGTGTCGACGTCTTCCTCGGCGCGTCCGACGAACGAGCGGTACTGGACGACGCGATCTTGCGGGCCAAGGCGTACTTCGAGGCCGGGGCGGACTGCGTCTATCCGATCATGGTGAAGTCGCCGGAGGTACTCGGCGAGTTCGTGAAGGCGGCGGCGCCGGGAGCGGTCAACGCCGCCCCGACGCCCGGAGGCCCCGATCTCTCCGCGCTCACCGCGCTGGGGGTGGCGCGGATCTCGCTGGGCACCGGGCTGTGGAAGTCGGTCCGCGCCGATCTCCGCGCGAAGCTGGCGGAACTGACGGCGGGGAAGCTGCCTTACTGAATGGGAACCGGGACGGTGCGGCCGGGGGCGTTGGTGCCGGCCGCACCGTCCCGGCGACTAGTGGGCGACGGCCTTTTCGGCGCCCGCCCCGGTGAGGGACCGGACCTCCATCTCGGCGTACTTCTTCTGGTTGTGCTCCTTGGACAGCACGGTCCCGAGCCAGCCGAGGAAGAACGCCACGGGGATCGAGACGAGACCCGGGTTGTCCAGCGGGAACCAGTGGAAGTCGACGCCCTGGATCATCGAGGCGCTCTTCCCGGTCTTCGGGTCGACAGGCTTACCCGAGACGGCCGGCGAGAACACGATCAGCACGATGCAGACCGCGAGACCGCCGTAGATGCTCCACAGCGCGCCCTGGGTGTTGAACCGCTTCCAGAACAGCGAGTACAGGATGGTCGGCAGGTTCGCCGACGCCGCCACCGCGAAGGCCAGCGCCACCAGGAACGCGATGTTCTGCCCGTTGGCGAGGATACCGCCGAGGATCGCGACCGCGCCGATCACCAGCGCGGTGATCCGGGCGACCTTCACCTCCGAAGCCGGGCTCGCCTTGCCCTTCTTGATCACGTTGGCGTAGACGTCGTGCGCGAACGACGCCGACGCGGTGATCGTGAGCCCCGCGACCACCGCGAGGATCGTCGCGAACGCGATCGCCGCGATCAGGCCGAGCAGGATCGGGCCGCCCAGTTCGAGCGCCAGCAACGGCGCCGCCGAGTTCACGCCACCGGGCGCGGCCTTGATCTTGTCCGCGCCGACGAGCGCGCCCGCGCCGTAGCCGAGCACCAGCGTGAACAGGTAGAAGACACCGATCAGCGCGATCGCCCACACCACGGAACGACGGGCTTCCTTCGCGGTCGGCACCGTGTAGAAGCGCATCAGGACGTGCGGCAGGCCCGCGGTGCCGAGCACCAGCGCGATGCCCAGCGACAGGAAGTCGAGCTTCGTCGTGCCGGTCTTGCCGTACTGGTTGCCCGGCCCGAGCAGCGCCTCACCGGCCCGGCCCGCCTTGTCCACGGCGCCCTGCAGCAGCGCGGAGAGGTTGAAGCCGTACATGCCCAGCACCCACAGCGTCATCGCCAGCGCACCGGCGATCAGCAGCGCCGCCTTGATGATCTGGACCCACGTGGTGCCCTTCATCCCGCCGATGAGCACGTAGGCGATCATGATGATGCCGACGATCACGATGATCGCGGCCTGCCCGGCCTTGCTCTCGATCCCGAGCAGCAGCGCGACGAGGCCACCGGCACCCGCCATCTGCGCCAGCAGGTAGAAGAACGACACCGCCAGCGTGGACGTCGCCGCCGCGGCCCGCACCGGGCGCTGCTTCATCCGGAACGCCAGCACGTCGCCCATGGTGAACTTGCCGGTGTTGCGCAGCAGTTCCGCGACCAGCAGCAACGCGACCAGCCATGCGACCAGGAAGCCGATGGAGTAGAGGAAACCGTCGTAGCCGTAGATGGCGATCGCGCCCGCGATCCCGAGGAACGACGCGGCGGACAGGTAGTCACCAGCGATGGCGACGCCGTTCTGCGGGCCGGTGAACGCGCGGCCGGCGGCGTAGTAGTCCGACGCCGTCTTCGTGTTGCGGCTCGCCCGGAACACGACGAACAGCGTGACCACCACGAACAGGCCGAAGATGGTGATGTTGAGTACGGGGCTGCTGCCCTCGACTCCGGCGGCGAGGTTCATTTGGCCTCACTCTCGATGTCCGTGCGGATCTTCTCCGCGATGGGGTCGAGTTTCTTGTTCGCGTAGCGGACGTAGAGCCCGGTGATCACGAAGGTCGAAACGAACTGCAGCAGCCCGAAGACGAGGCCGACGTTGATGTTGCCGACCAGCTTCGTGCTCATGAAACCGTGCGCGTAGTCGGCGAGCAGCACGTAGAGCAGGTACCAGAGAAGGAACAACGCCGAGACGGGGAAGACGAACCGGCGCAACCGAGCCCGCAGTTCCTTGAACTCCGCGCTGTCATGGGCTTTGTCCCAGTCCGTCTCCGGTGGACTGGGAGCGTTCGTTTCGGTACTCATCGTGCTCTCCTCGCACCGCGAATGTGTTCCGCGACACGTTAAGGAGAGGTCAAGGAGACCGGAACCTTCAGCGGTTCAAACGTCTGCCGAGACGACGAACGGTCGACGAACGGTGGTCCGACCACGACGAAGGGGTTTCGGCTGTGCGATCGTCCAAGTGCAGCCTCAGCATCGCGGCCGTCGACCAGGCGGGAGGCCTGCCCCGCAAGGAAACCACGATCATTACTCCGAATGCCAGCGGAACCGACCACGGCGCGGGCTGCGACACGAGGATCGCGGGCAGGCCGCTCAGGCTGGGGACGAACAGGGCCACGAGGATCGAGCCCGAAGACGCGACGAGCCCGGCGAGGACACCGCTGATCGCGCCCGCGGCGGTGAGCCGGTTCCACCAGATGCCGAGCACCAGCAACGGGCAGAAAGTGGACGCGGCCACGGTGAAACCCCAGGTGACGAGGACGCCCGCGTCCAATCTGGCCGACGGCAGCGCGAGCAGGACCATCACCGCCGCCGCCCCGAGCACCGACCAGCGCAGTCTTCGCAGGCCGCCGGGCGCCAGGTCGTGCGCGACCGCGCCGGAGATCACCAGCAGCAGCCCGAGCGACGTCGCCAGGAACGCGGCGAACGCGCCCGCCGTCAGCAATCCGGTGAACAACGAGCCCGCCCAGCCGTCGTCGATCTGCGCCGGCAGCGCGACGACGACCGTGTCCGTCGCGCCGGAGACGTACAGCTCCGGCACCAGCACGCGGCCGAAGACGCCGTAAACCCCTGGGAACAGGTAGAAGACGCCGAGCAGGGCGACGGTGATCGCCGCGGTCCGGCGGGCGGCGCGGCCGTCCGGGCTGGTGTGGAAGCGCATCAGGACGTGCGGCAGGCCCATGGTGCCGAGCATGGTGGCGATCAGGATCGCCCAGGTGCCGAGCAGCGGATAACCCTGATCGCCGAGGTCGAGCAGTGGCCGTTGCCAGTCCGGCCCGCCGAGCGGGGCGCCGCCCCGGACGGCCGGAACCGGGGTGCCCTCGGCGAATTCCAGGGTCTCGCCGCTCCTGGCGACCAGCTCACCCGGTGGCACGACGTGTTTTTCCGGTGTGAGCAGGGTGGTCGGCTCGCGCAGGGTCAGCGTCACGTCGATCTCGAAGGACAGCTTGGTGTCGCGGGCGAAGTGGGTGAATTCCACCGGGTGCACCGAAGCCGATCGCTGCTCCGGGGAGACCTGGGAGACCAGCCAGATCGCGGGAACGATGAACAGCAACAGTTTCAGCACGAACTGGAAGGCCTGGACGTAGGTCGCCGCGCGCATCCCGCCGAGCGCCAATGTCGCGCTGACGGCGGTGCCCGCGATGACGACGCCGACCCAGTACGGCGTACCACCGACGGCGGTCAGCACCAGCCCCGCGGTGCGGAATTGCGGGACCAGGTAAAGGGTTCCGATCACGAGGACGACGACGGCGGCGAGACGGCGCAGGGCGGGGGAGGCGAGCCGCGCTTCGGCGAAGTCCGGGACGGTGAGGGCGCCGGAGCGCCGCATCGGCGCCGCCACGAGCACCAGCATCGCGATGTATCCGGCGGTGAAGCCGACCGGATACCAGAGCGCGCCGATCCCGTCCTTCACCACCAGCCCCGCCACGCCGAGGAACGAAGCCGCGGACAGGTATTCGCCGGAGACCGCGGCGGAGTTGACCAGTGGCGAGATCCGGCGCGAGGCGACGAGGAAATCCGACGTCGTGCGCATGGCCGCGACCCCGCGCAACCCGATCAGCAGGGTGACCAGCACGACGGGGGCCACCGAGAGCGCCGTGACCACTACTCGTCCTCGATCTTTTCCGCCCGGCGCAGCTGCCACCACGACAGCAGCGCCATCGCCGGGTACGGGAGGATCGCGATCATCAGCCAGGACAGCGGGATCCCCAGCAGCCGCACCGAATCCAGCCCGGGGAACACGCCGAACACGAGCGGGAGCCCGAAGACCAGCCCGAACATCCCGACCAGGGCGGGGAGCCCGCGACGGCGCTGGGCCCGGTACAGGGCGTCCGCGCGTTCGGCGTCGCCCGCGGCCAGCCGGGGGACGCGCCAGCGCCCGCGTGAACGGCGCCGCGAATGCGCGAGCCGGGTCTGCGGACTGGTGACGGCCACCCGTTTGACGCGGCTCACGGCCGGCTTCCCCGGCCCAGTTCGCCACGTTGCGCGGCGGCGAGCAGCCGGTCGCGCAGATCGCGCGCGTGGCGGCGGCTCACCGGCACGTCACCCGCTTCCGTATGTGCCAGCAGCCCGCCGGTGGTGTCGCTGCGCAGTTCGAGCACCGCGTCCACGGCGAGCAGGAAACCCCGGTGCACGCGGGTGAATCCCGTTCCCTCCCAATACTCTTCGAGCCGGGAGATGGGCATCCGCGTGACGTGGACGCCGGATTTCGTGTGCAGCCGGACGTAGTCGCCGTGCGCCTCGACGAACTGGACGTCGTCGCGGCGGACGTACCGGGTGCGCCCGCCGGATTCCACCGGCAGCGCGGACATCGCGTCCGGCGCGGGCTTCGGCTCGTCGGGCTGGTTGCCCGCCATGCGGACCACTTTGGACAGTGCGGCGGACAGCCGTTCCGCCCGGACCGGTTTGAGCAGGTAGTCGACCGCGCCGATACCGTACGCGGCCACGGCGTGCCCGTCGTGCGCGGTGACGAACACGATCACCGGCGGTTCGCTGAGCCGCGCCAGCAGCGAGGCGAGCTCGAGCCCGTCGAGGCCCGGCATGGAGATGTCGAGGAAGACGGCGTCGAAATGACTACCCTGCAACAGCTTGAGCGCGTTCAGGGCGTCACCGGCGGCGACCACCTCGGCGACCTCCGGTGCCTCGCGCAGCAGGCTGCACAGCTCGTCGAGGGCGGGCGGGACGTCGTCGACCGCCAGCACCCGCAGCCCGTTCGTCACGGCAGCACCCCCGGCTGGAATCGGGGCACGCGCACCACGACCCTGGTGCCCGCGCCGGTCTCGGTCTCGACCGTGAGGCCGTACCACGGCCCGTAGACGCTGCGCAGCCTTCTGTCCACATTGGCCAGTCCGACGCCGCCGTCGTCGCCGTGCCCGGCCAGGATCGCCGCCGCGCGGGCGGGGTCCATGCCGACACCGTCGTCCTCGACGCTGATCACGCAGTCGTTCCCTTCCGCCATTCCCTGAACCTGGATGAACCCCGCCTCGGCGCGTGGCTCGATCCCGTGCCGGATCGCGTTCTCCACCAGCGGTTCCAGCACGAGGTACGGCACCGCGACGGCCAGCACCTCCGGCGCGACACGCACCTGCACCCGCAGCCGCTCACCGAGCACCGCGCGCTGCAAGGCCAGATACGTCTCGATGGCGCGGAACTCCTCGGCGACCATCGTGTACTCGCCGTGCCGGGCGAGGCTGTAGCGCGTGTACTCGGCGAAGTCGAGCATCAGGTCGCGGGCGCGATCCGGGTCGGAGCGGACCAGTGAGGAGATCACGGTGAGCGCGTTGTAGACGAAATGCGGCGAGATCTCGGCACGCAGCGCGCGCAACTCGGCCTCCGCGGCCTGCTCGGCGGAGGCCTCCAGCCTGCCGCGTTCGAGCGCGTGGACGACGAGTTCGGCGGCCTGGCGGGCGACGGCGTTCTTGCCTTCGGTGACCAGGAGGACCCCGGCCAGTTCGTCGTGGACGTGGAGCGGCAGCGCCCACAGCCCGGGTTCGGACACCGGCGTCTCGGAGTGGAGGACCTCGTCGAGCGCGGAGGCGACGACGTCGTCCGCCGCCGGACGGCCGGACCAGACGAGCGAGCCGGACAGGTCGGCGAGACCGAGCCCGGCGACTCCGAACAGCCGCCGGAGGCCATGCGCCGCCTGACGGGCGCGGGGTCCCGCCAGGCCGTCCATGAGATCGTCCGAGACCCGCTGGGCGGCGACGAGCACCGGTACCGGGTCGACGCTCGCGGCGGGACGCCAGGGCAGACGGGTGCTCATCCGGCCTCCTCCACGACGTCGGGGCCTAGATCCTAACGTCGCTGAGTGGTTTCGCCGGTTACGCTCCGGGCATGGTCACTGGGGATGCCGTGGTGCTCCGGCTGGACGTCGTGATGCGCCGGGTCGCGTGGGCTGGGTTCGTGATGTTCGGCGGGGGCGGCCTGGTGGCCGTCGTGCTGTCGCTGTTCTCCGGCTCGGTTTCCGGGGTGGTGTTCAGCCTGCTCAGTGTGGCCTTCGCGGGGCTGATCCTGATCGCGCTCCGGAAGTCGGCCGGCTCGCTGGTGATCTCCGCCGCGGGGATCGCGGTGCCGGAGGTGTTCGATCTCCGGTGGACCGAGGTGACCCGGCTGCGGGTGTACCGGGAGAAGCGGCGCGTGGGGCGGTGGATGCACTGGTGGCACTACCGGCTCGACTGGACCGGCTCGGGGCCCGAAGCGCTGCTTGAGGACGGCGAGTACAGGTACGCGCTGGGGCACCTGGGCGGGGGCGCCCGGCTGTACGGAGCGTTGGAGCGGTTCGCGCCCGCTGGGCTCGTGAGTGGCAAAGACGGTTAGAACCGTCCTTACCACTCACGAGGTGGGTCAGCAGCTCTGCTTGTAGAAGTACTGAGCGTTCGCGTCCATGTTCGCCTTGGTGATCGAGTGCAGCGAAGCGGTCAGGTTCCGGGTCACCGGCTTGCCCTCGAGCGCCGCGATGGCCTGCTGCACACCCTGCTGCCCGATGGCGGCCGGGTCCTGCGCGATGAGGGCCTGGTACTCGCCCTTCTTCAGGCCCTCGACCTCCGACGGCGAAGCGTCGAAGCCGACAAGGTTGACCGTGCCGATCTTGCCCGCGTTCCGCAGGCCGGTCGCGGCGCCCTCACCGGTGTTGAGGTTGGTCGCGAAGATGCCGATCAGGTCCGGGGTCGACGCCAGCGCGGCGGTCACCTTGGACGCGGCCTGGTCGGGCTCGTTCTGGGTGAACTGCACGCCCGCCGACTTCAGGTTCGGGTGGTTCTTCAGCTCGTCCTCGAAGCCCTTCGCGCGGGTGTTCGTGGTCGAGGTGCCGGCGATGGTGTCGAGCACCAGCACCGAGCCGGTCTTGCCCGCGGCCAGTTCCGCCATGGTCTTCGCGGCGAGCTTGCCGCCCTCGGCGTTGTCCGACGAGATGGACGACTCCGCGACACTGGTGTCCTTCAGCGCGGTGTCGACCTCGATGATCTTCGAGCCGCGGTTCTTGACCTGCTGGATCGGCGCGAGCATCGCCTGCGCGTCGGTCGGCGCGATGAGCAGCGCGGCGGGCGGGTTGGAGCCCAGCGCGTTGACCAGCTGGGTCTGCATGGCCGCGTCGAACTTCTGCGGCGCCTGCGTGGTGAGCTCGTAGCCCGCTTTCTTGGCCTCGGCCTCGGCGCCGCACTGCATCGAGATGTAGAACGGCTCGGCCTGCACGCCCGGGATGAGCGAGAGCTTCTTGTTGTTGGTCTTGGCGCCGGAGTCGCCCGACGGCGCCTCGCCGACGGTGCCACCGCCGCACGCGGTGAGCAGGAGGGCCGCGGAAACGGCGGCACCGGCGGCGAGCAGGGTCTTCTTCATGGGGATAGCACCTCTTTGTGCGTAGGGAATCAGCGAGAGTTGCGGCGACGACGGCGCCGCTGGTCGAACCAGACCGCGGCGATCAGCACCGCGCCGACCGCGATCATCTGCCAGAAGTCCTGGACCTGCGTGATGTTGAAGCCCTTCTTCAGCACGGCCGGGATGAACACGCCGATCACCGTGCCCAGCACCGAACCGACACCGCCGAAGAGACTCGTCCCGCCCATCACCGTGGCGGCGATGGCGTTGAGGTTGTCGGTGGTGTGCGCCGAAATGGTGGTCGACGCGTAGTACGCCAGCGAGAGGAAACCGGCGACACCGGCGAGGAAACCGGTGAGCGTGTACACCTTCAGCAGATGCGCGGTCACCCCGATGCCCGCCCGGCGCGCGCCCTCGGCGTTGGAGCCGACGGCGTAGGTGTAGCGGCCGAATTTGGTGGTGTGCAACAGCCATGCGCCGATCAGCGTGATCACCACGGCCACCAGCACCAGGTTCGGCACGCCGCCGAACGACGTCCCGTAGCCGAGCGTCTTGTTGAGCTCGGTCGGCACGCTGCGCACGTCGGACCCGTTGTTCAGCAGGTACGCGGCGCCGAGCGCGGCACCCATCGTGCCGAGCGTGACGATCAGCGGGGGGATGTTCGCCACCGCGATCAGGAAGCCGTTGATCAGCCCCCAGATCGTGCCCGCGACGACGGCCGCCACGAGCCCGGCGGTGATGACGCCCCAGCCCGCCTTGGTGGCGTCGCCGTCCGGGCTCAGCGCCTCCATCGTCTTGCCCGCCACCATGCCCGCGAAGATCAGCACCGAACCGACCGAAAGGTCGATCCCGGACGTGATGATCACGAACGTCATGCCGACCGAGAGCACCAGCAGCACCGAGGTCTCGATGAGCAGCGTCTGGAAGGTGAACAGCGTCGCGAACTCGGCGGGCGCGATCGCGGTGAACACGATGATGAGCGCCAGCAGCACCAGCGCGATCCAGAACGTGTTGGCCCCGATCAGCCGCTGCCCGATCGAGCGTTTGCCGAAGCCACCGTCCACTGAGGTCTGGATCTCGGGGCCGTTTTTCGTCGGAGTGGACACGGTCACGCCGCCTCCTCTTGTACGAGGGCGCCCGTCATCGCGGCGACCAGGTCTTCCAGTTTCGTGTCCGCGCCGGTGAACCGGGCGACGCGTTTGCCGAGGCGCAGCACCTCGATACGGTCGGCCACCGACAGCACCTCGGGCATGTTGTGGCTGATCAGCACGACGGCGATGCCCTTGTCGCGCACCTTCTTGATCACGTCGAGCACCCGCTCGCGCTGCACGACGCCGAGCGCGGCCGTCGGCTCGTCCATGAACACGACCTTCGACGCCCAGACGACCGACCGCGCGACGGCGACGCTTTGCCGCTGTCCGCCCGAAAGCGAGCCGATCGGGACGTCGGTGCTCTGCAGGGTCACGCCGAGCCGCTGGAACTCCTCCACGGCCTGGCGTTTCATTTCCTTCTTGTCCAGCATCCCGAGCTTGCCGAGGATCCCCTTGCGGTGGATCTCCCTGCCCAGGAACAGGTTCGCGGCCGGGTCGAGTTCCGGTGCGACCGCGAGATCCTGGTACACCGTCTCGATCCCCATCCGCCGTGCCGTGGTGGGCGAATCGAGCACCACCTCGGAGCCGTCGAGCAGGATGCTGCCCGACGTCGGCTGTTCCGCGCCGGAAAGGCATTTGACCAAAGTGGACTTCCCGGCGCCGTTGTCGCCGATCAGCGCGGTGACCTCACCGGCCCGCGCCTGGAAGGACGCGCCTCGCAGCGCCTCCACCGAGCCGTAACGCTTGACCAGGTTCTGTGCGTCGAGCAGGAGTTCGCTCACGATCGCTCCCTCTTCTCGGGTGCGGGCGGCCGGCAGCGGATGACGGTGACGTCGCCCTCCAAAGTGGACTGACCGGCGTCGTGCGGGACCACGTACGTCTCGCCCTTGCGCAGCGCGTACTCGCCGCCGTGTTCGGTGCGGAGCGTGCCCGAACCGTCCATGACGACCAGCACCGCGAACGACGGATCGAGTGACAACGTTGTCGACCTACCGGAAAGGCCGGGGCGCAGCTGGTCGGCACGGAAGAACGCGTCGCTGCCATCGGCGAGAAGGTCCACAGTGGACGCTTTGTCGCCCGCGGTGCGTTTGACGATCGAGCCGAGCCGCTCTTCGTCCCAGCCCGAGGTGTCCAGGGTTTCGATGGCGGTCTCGAACCCGATGCCGAGGTGCGCCTTCTCCGGGTTCGCCAGGAAGTCCCGCCATTCCAGGGTCAGCGAGAAGTCGGTCGGCTGCTGGAGCTCGACGACGAAGACGCCTTCGCCGATCGCGTGCGGCAGGCCCGCCGGGATGTAGACCGTGTCGCCGGGGGTGACCGCGACGCTGTTCAGCGCTCCGAGCATGGCGGGCGCGTCCTGGGTGCGGGCCCATTCGTTGACCGTCGCTTTGTCGACAGTCTCCTTGAAGCCGGGGTAGACGCGCGGGTCGTCGCCGTAGGTGCCGACCACGATCCACGCCTCGGTCTTGCCGAAGTGCGAGTCGAAGTGGCGTTTGGCGAACGAATCGGACGGGTGGAAGTGCACCGGCAGGCGCTGGCCCGCGTCGAGCAGCTTCACCAGCAGGCCGGTCGAGTCGCCGAGCGCCTCGACGTGCTTGGCGCCGAGCCAGGCGGACGGGTTCTCGCGGACGGCGTCGCGCAGCCAGACGCCGCTGGGCAGCTTGGTCAGGCCGTTGGTCTCCTGGCCGAACATCGTGGTGGCCGAGCCGACCCAGTCTTCGGGCCCGAATTTGGACTCCGAGGGGGCGCCCCGCAACGCGGCGATGGCGTCGCCGCCGCGGTAGAACTGCGGCGGCTGGTTCGCCGGCAGGCGGATCGGTTCGAGGTGGCCGCTCATGAAGGGGCGACCTCCCCGGAACCGCGGGCTACGAGATGCACGGGCAGAACTACCTTTCTCGGTGCGGATTGATCTCCCTGGACCCGGGCGAACAGCAGTTCCGCGGCCGCCCGGCCCAGTGCGCTCACGTCGTGCGCGATCACGGAGACCGGCGGATCCAGCAGATCCGCCAGCTCGAAGTCGTCGAAACTGATCATCGCGGGACGCCGCTCCGCGTGCGCCAGCGCGCGCAGCAGGTGGACGGCGACCCGGTTGTTGCCCGCGATCACGGCGGTGGCCGGATTCGGCCCGGTGAGCAGCCGCTTCACCGCGTCGCCGACGCTCTCGGCGGTCGGCGTCCGCATCACGACGAGGTGCTCGTCGTAGGGGATCCCGTTGCGGACACAGCCTTCGCGGAAGCCGCGCAGCCGTTCGCCCGCGGTGAAGATGTCCGGGCTGTCGGCGAGGAACGCGATCCGGCGGTGGCCGTGTTTCGCCAGCTGGGCGACCGCTTCGACGGTGCCGCCGATGTTGTCGACCAGCACCGTGTCGGCCACGATGTCGCCGGCGGGCCGGTCGAGGAACACCACGGGCGTGCCCGCGCGCATCTCGGGGACCAGGTAGCCGTGCTGCATCCCGGCGGGGACGACGAGGATGCCGTCGACGCGGCGGGAGCAGAACTCCAGGACCAGTTCGCGTTCGCGGTCGGAGTTCTCCTCCGACGAACCGGTCAGCACCTGGCGGCCGAAGGAGGTCGCGATGCGTTCGACGGCCCGGTTGAGCTCGGAGTAGAAGGGGTTTCCGACGTCTTCGACGATCAGGCCGATCGTCCCGGTCGTCGAGCCGCGCCGCAGGTTCCGCGCGCCGAGGTTGCGCCGGAACCCGAGCTGCTCGATCGCCGCCATGACGCGCTCCGCGGTGTCCGGATGGACGGCGGGCTCGTCGTTCACCACTCGCGAGACGGTTTTGATGCTCACGCCCGCGAGCCGGGCCACGTCACTCATCGTGGCCCGTCGGCCGGTGGTGCGGTGGCCGTTGTCCGGTCCGCTGGAAGACAACGTTGTCATAGTGGCCGGAATTGAACGCCAGCGACGCGGCGATGTCAATGCCCGGTTCGTCCTGGAGGCGGCTTCCGAAGTCGAACCGTTACCCGTGCCGGGGCTGTGGCAAGGTCATGTCCCGATCGAGGGGAGCGCGGAATGCCGTATGTCGAGGCGTCGGTGCGCAGCAGGCAGTTCGTCGCCGCCGCGCGCGAGGTGATGCTGCGCGACGGCGTCGCCGCGACGACCTTGCGGGCGGTCGCCGCCGAGGCGGGCGTCCCGCTCGGCACGCTGCAGTACGTCTTCTCCAGCAAGGAGGCGTTGCTGCGGGCGGTGATCGAGGACGTGGTCGAGGAGATCTCGACCGTGCTGACCGGGACGGTCGAACTCGACCGCGGGCTGGCGCACGCCATCCGCCAGGGCCTGACTAGCTTCTGGACCGAGCTGGTCGCCGATCACGTCAAGCTGCAGCTGATGCAGGGCGAACTGCTGCACTACGCGCTGCGGAAGCCGGGACAGGAAAGCATGGCGAGCTGGCAGTACCGCCGTTACGTCGCGGTGCTGACCGACTGGTGCCGGGAGGCCGCCGTCAACGCGGGCGAGAACTGCGCCCTGTCCTACGACCGGCTCGCCAGGGTCATGCTCGCCGGCGTCGACGGGCTCATCGCGCAGTACGTCTGCGAACCCGACGACGAGCGCGCACGCGCCGATCTCGACACCGTGATCGCGATGCTCGTCACCTCGGCCGACATCCGGCCTGTCTGACCTCTGACCTGCGTCGTTGCGGGTGGCCGCCGGCTGCCCTATGGTCAAGTCATACGACTGACTGAATTGCGGAGGATGGCGAATGGACACGACTGTCGTGGTCGTCGGGGCTGGTTTGTCCGGGCTGGTGGCGGCACGTGCCCTCCACCGGCGAGGCGTCGAAGTCGTCGTGCTGGAGGCCGCGGACCGGATCGGCGGGCGGGTGCTGGGCGAGACGACCGTGCTGGGTTCCCGGCTCGACCTCGGCGGGCAGTGGATCGGGGCCGACCATCACCGGGTCAGGGCGCTGGCGGCCGAATTCGGCGCCACCGAGTTCCCCATGCGCACCGGGACGCTTCCCGGATTGATCGAGGCGGGCAAGCGGGTGCCGCTCTGGTCGCCCGCCCTGTGGCTCGCCGGTCTCGCGCTGGCCGCGGCGGGCGTGCTTGCCCGGACGGGAACGCCGAAGCGGTGGAACCGCACGACGCTCGCTTCGGTGCTGCGCGCGGTGCCGGGTCGCCAGGCGCGTGGGTTGCTGGAGGCTGTCGCCTCCGTGTCGTGGACCGCCGACCTCGACCGGTTCTCCGTCGAAGCGATGACCAGGATGATCCGCGCGCAGGGCGGATTGCGGACCATGCTGTCGACGGCGGGCGGGGCGCAGGAGGCACTGCTCGCCGAGAGCATGGGGGCGCTCGTCGACGGTCTCGCCGCCGAACTCGGCCCACGGGTGCGGACCGGGTCCGCGGTCACCTCGATCGTCCGTGACGGCGACGGGGTCACCGTGCGGACCGGGACGGATCGCTTGCGGGCGGCGAAGGCGGTCATCGCCGTACCGCCGCCGGTCGCCGCGCGGATCTCGCACGAGCCCACGCTTCCGCGACCGCGCCTCGATCTGGAGAAGAACACCTACATGGGGCTCGTGCACAAGGCGATCGCGGTCTACGAGCGGCCCTTCTGGCGGGAACGCGCGAACGGTGAGCTCGTCGTCCTGGACGGCCTCGGGCACGCGGTGTTCGACACGACCGCTCCCGGCGGGCCCGGACATCTGTGCGTGCTCGTGGGCGGTCCCCGGGCGCGGCGGCTCGACGGGCTGGACGCCGCGGCCCGCCGGGACGCGCTGCTGCGCCCGCTGGTCCCGCATCTCGGCTCCGCCGTGCTAGAACCCGTGGGCTGGCACGAAAAGGCTTGGCACCTCGACGAACACGCGGGCGGCGGTTACACCGCGCTTCCCGCGCCGGGCGCGACCGACGGTTTCCCGCCGCTTTCGTCGACCCCGGCCGGGCACCTGCACTGGGCGGGTTCGGAAACCGCCCGCGAGCACCCCGGCTATCTCGACGGCGCTATCGAGGCGGGCGAACGCGCGGCGCGAGAGGTGGCCGAAGCGCTCGGGTGAGCTTGTCCCGAAATGGACAGGGTTCGACGGACCTCTTGACCAGATGGTCGGTTCTTGTCGAAGGTGAGCGGGCAGCGACAACGTTGTCAGGAGGCGGCCTTTCCCATGCCTGCATGCACCTCGACCCGCGTCGCGGGGTTGCTCACCGCGCTGATCGTTCCCGCCGGGCTTCTCACGCCCGTCGCGGCGGCGGCACCCGGTGGCGACCCCGTGGACGCGGTCAACACCTTCATCGGCACCAAGGACGACGGCAACACCTTCCCCGGCGCCTCGGCGCCGTTCGGGATGACGCAGGTCAGCCCGATTTCCTCGCATTACGCCGGCTATCGCTACGACGACACCGCGATCCGCGGCTTCGGGCATTTCTTCCTGTCCGGGGCGGGCTGCTGGGAGCAGGGCGGCCTCGTGTCGTCCCTGCCCACCACCGGCGCGGTCGGACCGGGCGCGGCGTTCGACACCACGAAACCCGAGACGTTCGACCACAAGAGGTACGCCTCGCCGTACACGCACGAGGGCGAGGTCGGCAAGCCCGGCTACTACAAGGTGCGGCTCACCGGTTATGGCGGCGTCGACGCGGAGACCACCGCGACCACACGGACCGGTGTCGAGCGGTACACCTTCGCGAAATCGGGCGACGCAAACGTTTTCGTCAACGTCGGCCAGGCCAACGACAAGGAACCGGTGACAGCGAGCCAGATCCGCGTCGTCGGGGACCGGACGATCGAAGGAATGGTGGAGTCGCAGGCGTTCTGCGGCGGAAAGCCGTACAAGACGTGGTTCACCACGACGTTCGACAAGCCGTTCAAATCCTTCGGCACCTGGTCACCCACGGGCGGCACACCGGGCTCGAAGGAGTCCGCAGGCGGTGAAGGCCTGCGTGGCGCCTGGCTGACCTTCGGCGGCGGGCAGGTCACCGCGACGACCGCGATCTCCCATGTGGACGCTTTCGGTGCCCGGCTGAACCTGGCGGCCGAGAAGGGGCGTTCGTTCGACGCGGTCCGCGACGGTGCCCAGCGTGCCTGGCGCAAGGAACTGTCCTCAGTGGACATCAAGGGCGGGACGAAGGACGACCGCACGGTCTTCTACACCTCGCTCTACCACGCGCTGCTGCAGCCGCTGACCGGCAACGACGCCGACGGGCGGTACCGCGGGTTCGACGACAAGATCCATCGCGCGCTGGGCTGGACGTACTACGAGTTCTTCTCGTTGTGGGACACCTATCGCACGCAGAACCAGTTGCTCGCGCTCTTGCGGCCGGCTCGCGCGAAGGACGTCGCGAAGTCCGTGCTCGCCATCCACGACCAGGGCGGCTGGCTGCCGCGCTGGGCGTACGCGAACCAGGAGACGAACACGATGACCGGCGATCCGGTCACCCCGTTCCTGGTCGACCTGTGGCGGTTCGGCGCGCTGTCGGGTCAGGAGTTCAAGGCATACCAGGCGCTTCTGCAGAACTCGCGCGAGATCCCGCCCGCGTCCTCGCCGTTCCAGGGCCGCTCGGGGAACGCGAGCTACCAGAAGGACGGGTTCGTCCAGTACGACAAGGACTTCCCGAAGAAGGGCCAGGACACCGACCCGAACCACGGCGCTTCGGCCACGCTGGAATACGCGCTCGCGGACTGCTCGCTGTCCATCATGGCCGCCGGGCTCGGCAAGAAGGACGACGCGAAGGCCTTGGCGGAGAAGGGACGCAGCTACCGCACGCTGTGGGACTCCTCGGTGACCGACCGCGGCTTCACCGGGTTCTATCGGCCCAAGGTCGAAGGCGGCGAATGGTTCAGCCCCGCGGACAAGCCGTACACCCCGCAGAGCCAGGACGGCTTCCACGAGGGCACGTCGTGGCAGTACCAGTGGCTGACCCAGCAGGACGTCCCCGGTCTCGTCGAGCGCATGGGCGGCAAGGAGAACGTCGGCAAGCGGCTCGACGACTTCTTCGCCTACGGGGATCTGGTCAAGGATCCCGCGAAGACCGTGCGCGAGGAATGGGTCGTCGGCCCGTACAACTACTACAACCAGTTCCGCTACAACCCGAACAACGAGCCGGATCTGCACTCGCCCTGGATGTACACGCTGACCGGGCAGCCGTGGAAGACCTCCGCCGTCGTCCGCGCCGCGCACACGTTGTTCACCAACGCGCCGAACGGTGTCACCGGGAACGACGACCTCGGGACCATGTCCGCGTGGTACGTCTTCAGCGCGCTGGGGCTGTACCCGGCGGTGCCGGGCACGGGGCAGTTCGTGCTCAACGCGCCGCGGTTCGAGAAGTCCGTGGTGCATCTGGAGAACGGCCGTGACATCACGATCAAGGCCCGTGGCGCCGACGGCTCGAAGCTCCAGTACGTCCAAGGACTGGGAACCGGTTCGCAGCGGGCGTATGTCGGGTTGGAACAGTTGACGCGAGGGACCACTTTGGACTTCCACCTCACGGACGACGCGGCGAAGGCGACCTGGGCGACCGGCCCGGAGGGCGCACCGGCATCGCCCTGCGCCGGGTGATCCGAGTGGTTTAGACCGGTTCGTACCGGGGGTCGTGAGGAGCATCACGGCCCCCGGTGTTCCGGTGAGCGTCGTCACGCCTCACACTGGTATTACCACGTCCGACAGCGCTGTTGACGTTCTTGGCGAGTCCGCCTTGGACAGTGCTCGTCGGACGTAGTCATGTGTGTACGCATAGTGGTGAGACCCCACAGGAGGAGAAAGTGTCCAGCAAGGCCGCTCTAGTATTCCGCGTGGCCGCGGTAGCCGAAGCCCTCTCGTGGGCCGGGCTGCTGGTCGGGATGTTCCTCAAGTACGCCGTCAAGCTCGGCGAGGGCGGCGTTCCCGTCCTCGGCATGGTGCACGGCGTCGTCTTCGTCCTCTACGTGCTGGTCTCCCTGTCCGTGGCGAAGCCGCTCGGCTGGCGCCCGAAGACCCTGATCCTCGCGCTGCTCTCCAGCATCCCGCCGCTGTTCACCTGGCTGTTCGAGTCCTGGGCGCTGCGCAACGGCAAGCTGGACGGCCCGCAGCGGCTGTCGCACGGTGGGGTCGGCCTGTTCGCCAAGACCCCGGAAACCGCCGCCGCCTGATCTTCTCTTAAGCGCGTGAAGGCCCCCTTCCCTCGGCTCAGCCGAGGGAAGGGGGCCTTCACGCGCTATTCGGTGAAGTCGCCGGTGGCCTTGCGGACCTTGGTGAGCAGGTCGGTGAGCTGCTCGGTCTGCTTGCCCGTGAGCCCGGTCAGCCCGAAGTCGATCTCGGTGACCGCCTTTGTGGCCTCTTCGCGGCGTACGCGGCCTTCGTCGGTGATCTCGACCAGCGTGGTCCGGCGGTCGGTCGGATGCGGCACGCGTTTGACCAGGCCGTCCTTCTCCAGCCGGTCGACGATGTTGGTGACACTCGTCGGGTGCAGCTGCAGCCGCTCGCCCATCACGCGCATCGGCAGATGGGACGCGCGGGCGAAGGTCAGCAGCACCAGCGCCTCGTATCGGGCGAAGGTCAGCCCGTGCGGTTTGAGCGCACCGTCCACCGCGGACTGGATGATCTGTTGCACGCGCATGATCCCGGTCACCGCGGCCATGGTCTCGGACGGCCCGATACGGGCCTCCCACAGCTGCGCCGCGCGGGCGATCGGGTCGAACGGCAACGGACGGCTCATGGCGCTCGAAGTTACCAGCGGGTACCCGTGCCATGCCGCACCACCGGGTGTTATGCGTGGGAAAAGCGTCTGAACGAGGAGCAGAAGATGATCGTGGCCTTCAGTGTCAGCCCGTCCGCGGCCGAGGAGGACGGCGGTGTCAGCGAGGCGGTCGCCCGCGCGGTGAAAGTGGTCCGCGAGTCCGGCTTGCCCAACTCCACCAACGCGATGTTTACAAATGTGGAAGGTGAGAGCTGGGACGAAGTGATGGACGTCGTGAAGCGGGCCGTCGAGGCCGCGGGCGAGGGCTCGTCGCGGGTCGGACTGGTGCTCAAGGCCGACATCCGGCCGGGTTACGAAGGGCAGCTGACCGCGAAGGTGGAACGCGTCGAGAAGCACCTGAGCGAATGAGTCAGGGGAGCGGCGGGGTGAACGAGACCAGCCACAGCTTGTCCTTGACCGCGATGGCCACCGGATAGCCGAAGGAACTGCCGTCGCCCAGTTTCCCGCTGACGGTCGCCGACGTCGGCGCGAGATCGTCCGGGGCGAACTTCACCGTGACGTCGTGGGCGCCGCGTTCGGTCAGCGCGTCGATATAGGACTTCGCGAAGTCGCCGGCCGAGGCGGGCGGATAGTCGATGAGCCCGGAGAGGGCCTCGACGTCGTGTTCGTTGAGTGCGGCGGTGAGGCCCTCCCGGAGTTGCCCGGGAGTGGCGACACCGGGATCGGGTTGATGGGCGATCAGGACGGTGATGACGCTCACCCACGTGACGGCGATGGCGATCGCGACGGCCACGGTGGCCGTCCTGCGTGTCGGAATGTCGATCACCCCCTCGTGGCGAGCCTGCCGGAACACCGACGTCCTGCCAAGCGGGCAGCCGGGGGCATGCGGTGAAACACTCGGGGATGCGTGCCAGGATGGAACCGTGACACACCCACGCGGATCAGCATCGAAGACGGCGGCCCTCTCCGCCGCGCTTTCCGGCGCGGTCGACCTTTCCGCGCTCAAGGCGCGTGCCGAGGCGCCCCAGAAACAGCCTCCTGCCCCACCTCGTCCGGCGGACGGCGCCGCCCCCGCCACGGCCGGCGCCGTGATCGACGTCACCGAGGCGACGTTCCAGGCCGAGGTCGTCGAGCGTTCCCTGCAGCAGCTGGTGGTCGTCGACCTGTGGGCCGAATGGTGCGGCCCGTGTAAACAGCTCAGCCCGGTGCTGGAGCGCCTCGCCGCCGAGTCCGGTGGTGCCTGGGTGCTCGCGAAGGTGGACGTCGACGCCAACCCGCGCATCGCGCAGCTGTTCGGCGCGCAGTCCATCCCGACGGTCATCGCCATCGGCGGCGGCCAGCCGGTCGACGCGTTCTCCGGCGCGCTGCCCGAACCCGAGATCCGCAAGTGGCTCGGTTCGCTGCTCGACGCGCTGCGCGACCGGCTGCCCGGGATCAAGGCGGCCGAGCAGAACGGCGGCGGTGTCGAGGTGCCGGAGGACCCGCGGTTCACCGAGGCCGAGGAGGCCTTCGAACGCGGTGACTTCGCCGCGGCGCAGGCGGCCTACGAGCGCATCCTCGACGTCGAGCCCGCGAACGAGGAGGCCAAGACCGCGTTGGCGCAGGTCAAGTTCACCGCGCGTGCCGAGGCCGCCGGCCCGGACGCGATCGCGAAGGCCGACGCGAATCCGGCCGACCTCGACGCCCAGCTCGCCGCCGCCGACCTCGAAGTCGCGGGGCAGGCGCCCGAGGCGGGCTTCGCGCGGCTGATCGCCGTCGTGCGGCGGACCGCGGGCGACGAGCGCAACCGCGTGCGGGAGCACCTGGTGGCGCTGTTCGACCTGTTCGACTCGGCGGACGAGCGCGTCATGAAGGCGCGGCGGGATCTGGCGAGCGCTCTTTACTGAGGTTTCTCCGCGGTACATGAAGGCCCCCTTCCTTGCGCCAGGCGCAAGGAAGGGGGCCTTCATGTACTTGGGCGGGACCGATCAGCCGTACTGGGTCGAGCAGACCGCCGAGCTCTCCAGGTAGCCCTTCCGCAGCGCCTCGACCCGCTCGAAACCGTTGTCCACGCGCTTGCCGTTGACGTCGGCCGAGACGAGGCTCTCCGGGCTCAGCAGGTCCGAGATGGCCTCGTCGAGGTCACCGGAAGAGAGCCGCAACGTCGCGCCGGGCACGGTGCTGGCCTTCGCCCAGGCGCCGACCAGGCAGGCGGTGCGCAGGCCCGCGTTCGCGTTGTCGATCGACGCGCCGACACCCTTCTGGATGCCCATCGCGTACCGGGACGCGATTTCCGAGAACGCGGCGAAGTCGCCCTTGCCCTCGCTGTGCCCGCTTTCCCATTCCTCCTGCTGGTCGACCGGCTGGGCGAGTTCGCGCAGCTTGGCCAGGTCGATGCTGACGGTGTTGTTCGACGGGCAGTACGACGCGGGCGGGGTGCTGGGGCCGCCGGGGCAGCTGCCGTTGCCGTCCTCGGTGATCTCCGGACCGGGGACACCGGCGCCCTGGAAGGCCTTGTCCAGGCTCTCCTTCAGGATCCCGATGATCTTCATGTCGAGCTTCGCGTCGCCCTTGCCCTTGTCACCCTTGTCGAACGGGCGCTCGGTGATCCGCGCCTTGATGTTCTCCTCGTTCATCGCCGCGCATTCCTTCGGGCCCTTCTCGAACCCGACCTGGAACGCGTACGTGCGGTCGAACGCCGTGCCGTGCGCGCCCTGTTTGGTCGCACTGGTGCCGGCCTGGTCGCGGATCAGGAACAGCGACGCCATGACCTGGTTGAGGCCCTCGGACGTGGAGACGCGGTAGAACTTGCTCTTGTCCTCGGCGACCCAGCGGAAGTAGCCGCCGGCGAAGCAGTCGGCCTGCTGCTCCTTGACGATCGACGGCGTGTTCTTCTTGATGCTGGCCTTCTCGCCGAGCCGGTACTGCACGGCGTGCCCGAGCTCGTGCGCGAGCACGACGGCGCCCGCCATCTTCCCGAACCGCTCGCGCAGCATCGGCAGCAGCACGCCGCGGTCCCACGCCACCAGGTCACCCGGCGGGCAGTAGAACGCGTTGACGAGCTTCTTGACGCTGCCGCATTCGGTCTCTTCGTCGTCGGTCTTCGCGCTGTAGGACAGCAACGCCTTCAGCGGCTCGTACGGCTGGCCGAAGTCGCGCGGCATGACCTCGGTCCAGTAGGCCTGCGCGTCGGCGATCGCGGCGATGGCGAGCTGGTCGTCTTCGGAGCCGTCCTCGTTGCGGACCTGCAGATCCGGCTTGGGCGCGTTGGGCTTCAGCCCGCTCTCGAAATGCGTGACCGGCAGGCCGGCGATGTCACCGGCGCCCGGCTGGCTGCCCTGCTGGCCGGTCGAGCTTCCCTTGTCGCTGCAAGCGCTCAGCCCGAGGGCCAGCACCGTCACGACCGCGATCAGAGCCGGGCGGCGTATGCCCCACGCTCCCCCTTGGATCATGTTCACTCGCTTGTCGTCAGGGCCCCGACCGGGCCGCGTACTCCGGCAAGCAGGGACCCTACCCAGCGCTTATGGCCCGCGTGCAGGTAATCCCCGAAGTGGGTCTTGAGCGGGGCGGGGGCCGTGCCGATATGGTCGCTCTTCATGAGAGCAGTCCGCCGGTTCACCGTCCGCGCGAGCCTGCCGGAGTCGCTCTCCGGCCTCGGTGACCTCGCCACGAATCTGCGCTGGACCTGGCATCCGCCCACTCGCGACCTGTTCGCGTCGATGGACGCGGAGCTGTTCAACCGCGTCCGCGACCCGCTGCGGATGCTCACCGCCCTGCCCCCGGCCCGGCTCGACGAACTCGCCGTCGACGACGCCTTCCTCGCCCACGCGCGCGAGGCGGTCGCGGATCTGGAGCGCTATCTCGCCGAGCCGCGCTGGTACCAGAAGCAGGACGACGCCGACCTCCCGCCCGCCGTCGCGTACTTCTCGATGGAGTTCGGGGTCACCGAGGCGCTGCCGAACTACTCCGGCGGTCTCGGCGTGCTCGCCGGGGACCACCTCAAGGCGGCGTCGGACCTCGGTGTGCCGATGGTCGGTGTCGGGCTGCTGTACCGCGCCGGGTACTTCCGGCAGGCGCTGTCGCTCGACGGCTGGCAGGTCGAGCACTACCCGGTGATCGATCCGAACGCCTTCCCGCTGGAACTGGTGACCGACGGCGGCAAGCCGGTGCTGGTCGACGTCGCGATGCCCGCCGGGCGCACGCTGCACGCCCAGATCTGGAAGGCCCGCGTCGGCCGGATCCCGCTGCTGCTCCTGGACACCGACACCGAGGCCAACGACGAAGACCTGCGCGCGGTCACGGACCGGCTGTACGGCGGCGACGCCGACCATCGCATCCGGCAGGAGATCCTGGCCGGGATCGGCGGCTTCCGCGCGGTGCGCCGCTACTGCGAGCTGACCGGGCATCCGCAGCCGAAGGTGTTCCACACCAACGAAGGCCACGCCGGATTCCTCGGGCTGGAACGCGCCCGCGAGATCATCCAGGCCGACGGGCTGGCGTTCGACGAGGCGCTGCCCGCCGTCCGCGCCGGCACCGTGTTCACCACGCACACCCCGGTCAGCGCCGGGATCGACCGGTTCCCCGTCGATCTGGTCCAGCGGTACTTCACCGACGGCAGGCTGGTCCCGGACGTCGACCCGCGCCGCGTGCTCGCGCTCGGCGCCGAGGACAACCCCGGGCTGTTCAACATGGCACATATGGGACTGCGGCTCGCCCAGCGCGCGAACGGCGTCTCCGCGCTGCACGGCCGCGTGTCGCGGCGGATGTTCTCGCGGCTGTGGCCGGGATTCGACTTCGACGAGGTGCCCGTCTCGTCGGTCACCAACGGCGTCCACGGGCCGACCTGGGTGGCGCGCGAGCTGAGCGCGCTGCTCGGGCGCAATCACGAGGAGCTGGGTCTCGACGGCGCGCGGGGCAAGCCGCTGCGGGACGGCGTCAGCGACGAGCAGTTGTGGGCGCTGCGGCGGGAACTGCGCGAGAAACTGGTCGCCGAGGTGCGGCGCCGGGTGCGGGCCGCGTGGATGCAGCGCGGCGCGTCCGCGCTCGAACTCGGGTGGACCGACACGGTCTTCGACCCGGACGTGCTGACCGTCGGCTTCGCGCGCCGCGTGCCGACGTACAAGCGGCTCACGCTGATGCTGCGCGACCCGGAGCGCCTGCGCGCACTGCTGCTGGACGAGCGGCGTCCGATCCAGCTCGTCGTCGCGGGCAAATCGCATCCGGCCGACGAGGGCGGCAAGCAGCTGATCCAGCAGATCGTCCGGTTCGTCGACGATCCCGAGGTCCGGCGCCGCATCGTCTTCCTGCCGGACTACGACATGTCCATGGCGCGCTACCTCTACCGCGGCTGCGACGTCTGGCTGAACACGCCGGTGCGGCAGCTGGAGGCGTGCGGCACGTCGGGGATGAAGTCCGCGCTCAACGGCGGCCTCAACCTGTCCATCCGCGACGGCTGGTGGGACGAGTGCTACGACGGCAGCAACGGCTGGGCGATCCCGACCGCGGACGGTGTCACCGACCCGCTGCGCCGCGACGAGCTGGAGGCCGCGGCCCTGTACGACCTGCTGGGCCACCAGATCGCGCCGTTGTTCTACGACCGCGGCGCCGACGGCGTCCCCGATGGCTGGATGTCGATGGTGTGGCACACGCTGGAGACCCTCGGGCCGCGCGTGCAGGCCGCGCGCATGGTGCGGGAGTACGTCGAATCGGGTTATCTGCCCGCGTCGCGCATGGTCGCCGAAGCCACGGGTGACGGATACCGCGGCGCGCTGTCGCTGGCCGACTACCGGACCAAATTGGACGTCGCCTGGCCGCGGGTACGGATCTTCGACACCGAACTGCTCGTCGAGGGCTCCGCGCCGATGGTCACGGGGACCGAGGTGACCATCCGGGCTCGGATCGACCTCGCCGGTCTCGAACCGTCCGAAGTGGACGTTCAAGCCGTCGTCGGGAAGGTGGGTGACGGGGACGAACTGAGCGACCCCGTCACCGTCCCGATGTCCGGCGACGGCATCGGCGCGTTCGCGGCGCGGCTGAAACTGCCGCATCCCGGCTCCATCGGTTACACCGTGCGCGTGCTGCCGAAGCACCGTCTGCTGGCCACACCGGCGGAGCTGGCGCGGGTCGTCCACGCCTGAATCACCTCAGGAACGGCGCACCGGTCCCGTGTGGGTACCGGTGCGCCGAGACGTATCCGGCGTACCGCGCGTATTCCCATGCCTGGGCGAACTGAACGAGTTCCGCCCGGCGGCGCTGATGCCACCGTGCCGAAACGAGCCAGCCCGCCGCGGCCCCGAGCAGCATCGCCAGCCCGACGATCACGACGAGTTCCATTCCGTACTCCTGATTCCTGGCCGCTCGATCAGCGGCTGCCGCTCCGACGCTAAGCGGATTGATCGTCTTCTCGCACCCTCTCGAGCGCGCCTTGGACGGCCGGGACGGTCAGCGTGCTCCGAAGCGAGGCGGAGCGCTTGCGGGCGGTTTCCCGGACGTTGGAAGACCAAGCCGTCGAGGTGCGCCAGGTAGATCCTCATGGCTGGTCCGGCACTGGACACGACGCGTATTCGGGCCGCCGGACCGAGTTGGCCGCCCGGTGCCGGAGCGTCGCGGAGGAGCACGCCCGCGCCGCGCGGGCGCTGGACGATTTCGTCACCGTCCTGGAGCAGCTGACCAGGACCGCGCGCGACACTTCGGATCCGTCGCTCATCCGGAGACTGATCGCCCAGCGGACCGAGGCGGCGGCACGGGCCGCGGTCACGCTCACCGAAGTGGGCGAGGACCTGGCCGCGTTGAAGACGATGCTCGATGAGGTCGACCGGCGCGCTGCCCCGGAATCCCGGCCCACGCCCACCGTGCGGCCTGCTTCACCGACGCCCGGCACCGCCCCGGCGCAGACCGAACTGGCGCCCGCTCTCCTGCTGGCCGATCCGGCCGAATTCGACCGGCGGGCTCAGGGACTCAGCGACGAGATGTGGCGATTCTGGTCGATGCCCACGCTTGTCAAGCCGGTGGCGAACAAAGCAAACCCCTGATCCTCGATTTCCGCCGGACAATGCGGAACGGCCCGGTGAAATACACTTTGCCGGGCCCTTCCCGAATGGCGGAGGAATGGTGGCTTCGGCTAAGGAAACGAAAGTATCGCGCAGAGCCAAGGACCGGCTGCACCATGTCCACGCCCGGGCCGGGATCCGGCAGGAAGGGCTGCTCCGCGCGCTGGGGCCGGAATTGCGGGGCATCTGGGGAATCGCCGAGGACGCCGATCCCGGCCGGGCGCGTGAAATCGTCCTTCTGCGGCTGAACCGCGTTCTCGATCGGTTCGCCGACCCGCTCATGCCCGAGATCGTCTGGACCGCCTACAACCTCGGCGTGGATCCGGTGCACGGCGGGGCGGGCATGGTCGGCCGGATCAGGACCATGGTCGGCCGCGGCCGGGTGCCGGTCTCGGAGCGCACTTGCACCCGGCGCTTCTACGACTTCTTGGGCAGCGTCAAGAACAGCCTCGACGGTTTCCAGGAGGATCTGACCGGCGAAGACTTCAGGCTCGCGTCGCGGTGGATCGCCGAGAACGTCCGCCCCGAGCGGGAGCGGAGCCCGCGCGAGCCCGTCCCCTCGGTCATGCGGATGTTCCTCGACGGCACGGTGTGGGGCCCGGCGGACGAGGCGGGCGCCCCGGTCCCGGCCCGGCTCGGCGCGCACGGCGACTGGCTCTGCGTCTTCACCGACGAGCGGTTGCTGGCCGAGTACCGCGCGGTCACCGGCGCGGGCTGGGGCCGGATCCGGCACCGGACCGGCCGCGAGGTCGTGCTCGCGGCCGCCGGCCGTGCCGCGGCGACGGGCGTGCTGGTCAACCCGAGGCCGACGCGGGGCACCGGGATCCACGCCGCGCTCCCGCTCTCCCCGGAGTCGGTCGCCAGGCTCGCGGTGCGCCGCTAGGGAACGGCGGGGGTTCCGCCTTCCCGGACCGGGAGCCCAGCCGAACGCCAGGCCCGGAATCCGCCTTCGAGGTCGGTGGCTCCCGGCAGGCCGAGCCGCTGCAGGTCGGCGGCGGCGAGGCTCGACGAGTACCCCTCGTTGCACACGACGATCACCGTCGAGTCCGGCTTCACCTCCGGCAGCCGCCATTCGCTGTCCGGTGCGAGCCGCCACTCGAGATGGATCCGCTCGACGACCACCGAGCCGGGGATCTCGCCCTCTTCGGCTCGGTTGACGTGCGGGCGGATGTCCACGATCAAGGCGCCGTCCCGTTGCAGCCGCAGTGCCCGCTCGGGCTCCGCCCGGTCCAGTCCGGCCCGGGCGGTGGCCAGCAGCCTGTCGATAGAGCTCATCGGCCCAGTATCGGGGCCAGCGAGGGGATCTCGGCGGGAACGTCGGCGAGCGTGGCGTATTCGCGGGTCGCGACCAGCGGCGGCGAGTAGGCGTGGACGCTGGCCGCGGGCTCGCTGCCGATACCGGTCACCTGGTGCGCGCGCCCCGCGCCGAAGCCGATGCCCTCGCCCGCGACGTGGGTGCGCCGCCGCACCGGCCCGCCGGGGTAGCGGTACTCCTCGCCGATCTCGCCCTGCAGCACGGTGAACGAGCCGGACGCGCCGCCGTGGTCGTGCGGTTTGGTCTGCTGGCCGGGCAGCCACGAAAGCAGCCACAGTTCGACGCCGTCGGTCAGCGCGAGCCGCGCCCACCAGCGGTGGTCCGGGTCGAAGCGCAGCAGGCTGCGCAGACCCGAGGTCAGCTCGGTGGTGACCGTGGAGGTCAGCTCGGCCAGTTCGCGGGGTGTCCAGAGCAGACGGTCGGGGTGCAGCAGTTCGGGGAGCAGCGGGTCGGCCAGCTGCGGGTGGATCTCGAAATCCTGCCGGGGTGTGATGGACGTGGTCACGGAGAGGCTCCTCGTGAGGTTCGCGGGCGCGGAAGGCAAGGCGCGGCGCGACACGGGAGTGCCGTCGGAAAGAGGAACTCAGCCGTGTCGCGCGGCGGTACACCCGCACGAGGCGACGAGGAGCAGGTCGATGGCCCGGCGGCGCCAGAAAGAGCCCCCGATGACGGGGAAGGCGGCGGACACGGACCTGATCACGTCGCCGATGGTGCCACAACGTCCCGTCGAGGGTCGCTTCGTCCCACTTCCTGGACCAGCCGCTTTCCCGCGACCGGCGGCCCGGTGCACACACGCGCGCGAGTGCGGACACAATGGGCGCGTGAGCGAGCCGATCCAGCCCAGCGAACTTGACGACCTCGTGGTGAGGATGACCGGTGTCGGGGTCCGCCGAACAGGCAACGACCTCCTCGCCGACCTCGATTGGACCGTGGAACTGGACGAGCGCTGGGTGGTGCTCGGCCCGAACGGCGCGGGCAAGACCACCCTGCTCCGGCTGGCCGCGGCCGAACTCCACCCGACCACCGGAACGGTCGACCTGCTCGGCGACCGGATCGGTAAGGTCAACATCTTCGAGCTGCGCCCGCGGATCGGGTTCACCTCGGCCGCGATCGCCCAGCGTGTGCCGGGCGAGGAACGCGTCGTCGACGTCGTGGTGAGCGCCGGTTACGCCGTCGTCGGCCGCTGGCGTGAGGAATACGACAGCCTCGACACCGACCGCGCCATGGAGCTGCTCGGCGCCCTCGGCATCGCGCACCTGGCCGACCGCACCTTCGGGACGCTGTCGGAGGGCGAGCGCAAGCGGACCCTGATCGCGCGGTCGCTGATGACCGACCCGGAGATGCTGCTGCTCGACGAGCCCGCCGCCGGGCTCGACCTCGGCGGCCGCGAGGACCTCGTCGCCCGCCTCTCCGAGCTGGCCCTCGACCCGGAGGCCCCGGCCATGGTGCTCGTCACCCATCACGTGGAAGAAATCCCGCCGGGGTTCACCCACGCGCTGCTGCTGCGCGACGGCCGCGCGGTCGCCTCCGGTCTCGTGGACGACGTCGTGACCAGCGACAACCTGTCCAAGACCTTCGATCAGGACCTCCTGCTCGAACGGTCCGGTGATCGCTTCTTCGCCCGTCGCCGCTGACGGGTCGTACTGACCGGTAGCCTGCACTCTGTCTTGGACGGTTAAGGAGGACGGCGTGGGAGAGTTCGTAAGTCTCGAGGTCGAAGGCGGGGTCGGCACGATCCGGCTGGACCGCCCGCCGGTCAACGCGCTGAACAACCAGGTGCAGGCCGAGCTGGCCGAGGCGGCCCGTGAGGCCTCCGAGCGCGACGACGTGCGCGCCGTGATCCTCTACGGCGGAGAGAAGACCTTCGCGGGTGGCGCGGACATCAAGGAGATGGCCGAGCGCACCTACCCGGAGATCGCGAAGTTCGGTGCGGCGCTGACGGCGTCGCTGGCCACCATCGCGAACATCCCGAAGCCGGTCGTCGCGGCCATCACCGGCTACGCGCTGGGCGGCGGGCTCGAACTCGCGCTGACCGCCGACCGCCGCATCGCCGGCGACAACGTCAAGGTCGGCCAGCCGGAGATCCAGCTCGGCGTCATCCCCGGCGCCGGCGGCACGCAGCGCCTGGCGCGGCTCATCGGCCCGAGCAAGACCAAGGACCTCGTGTTCACCGGCCGGTTCGTGAAGGCCGAGGAGGCCCTCGCGCTCGGCATCCTCGACGAGGTCGTGGCGCCGGACGACGTCTACGCCGCCGCGCACAAGTGGGCCTCGCAGTTCGCGAACGGTCCGGCTGTGGCGCTTCGCGCCGCGAAGGCCGCCATCGACGGCGGTCTCGACACCGACCTCGCGAGCGGTCTCAAGCTCGAATCCCACCTCTTCGCCGCGCTCTGGGCGACCGAGGACCAGCGCAACGGCATGAAGTCGTTCATCGAAAACGGCCCTGGCAAGGCCACCTTCGAGGGGAAGTAGGCGCGATGACGCAGGTGAACGATCCGGCGCCGAATCCGCACGCCACCGCCGACGAGGTCAAGGCCGCCTTCGACGACCCCAAGCTCGCCAACGTGCTCTACCACGACTGGGAAGCCGGGACCTACGACCAGAAGTGGTCGATCTCCTACGACGAGCGCTGCATCTCCTACGCGACGGACGTGTTCAACGCCGTCGCCGGTGAAGACGGCCAGCCGTACCCGACCGCGATGGAACTGGGCAGCGGCACCGGTTTCTTCCTGCTGAACCTGATGCAGGGCGGGGTGATCAAGAAGGGTTCGGTCACCGACCTTTCGCCGGGCATGGTGCAGGTCGCGCTGCGCAACGCCGAGAACCTCGGCCTCGACGTCGACGGCCGGGTCGCCGACGCGGAGCGGATCCCGTACGAGGACAACAGTTTCGACCTCGTCGTCGGGCACGCCGTGCTGCACCACATCCCGGACGTCCGCGCGGCGTTCGCCGAGGTGCTGCGGGTGCTGAAGCCGGGCGGCCGGTTCGTCTTCGCGGGCGAGCCGACGAAGGTCGGCGACTTCTACGCGCGCAAGCTCGGCCAGATCACGTGGTACCTCACCACCAACCTGACCAAGCTCCCGGTGCTGAACGGCTGGCGCCGCCCGCAGGAGGAACTCGACGAGTCCTCCCGCGCGGCCGCGCTGGAGGCCGTGGTCGACATCCACACCTTCGACCCGTCCGAACTCGAGTCGATGGCCCGCGGCGCGGGCGCGCAGGACGTCCGCGCGGTCACCGAGGAGTTCGCCGCCGCGCTCGCGGGCTGGCCGATCCGGACCTTCGAAGCCGCCGTGCCGCAGGAGAAGCTGACCCTGCGCTGGCGTCTGTTCGCGTACCGGCTGTGGCTGCGGCTGTCCGCTTTGGACAAGAAGCTGCTCGCCAAGGTGCTGCCGCGCGAGCTGTTCTACAACGTGATGATCACCGGTACCAAGCGTCCGTAGGTGCCGTACCAGTTCACGCTCGACGACGTCGCCTTCCTGCGCTCCGGCGCGGGAAGCGCGGCGCTCGCCGAATGCTCGTCCCTGCCGCTGACCGACAGGACCCGCATCGCCGACGTCGCCGCCGTCCGCCGGATCGCTCCGGATCACGCCGCCGCCGTGCTGGAAACGGTGGTGCTGCGGCGGAAATCGTCGTACAAGCTGGACGACGCGGGCTCGTGGCTGTTCACCGGCGACGCCCTCCAGCAGGCCAGCGCCACGCTGGTCGCCCGGCACCGGGCTTCGCGGCTGGCCGGTCGTGACGTCCACGACGTGACGTGTTCCGTCGGCGCGGACCTGATCGAGATCGCCCGCGTCGCCTCTCGTGCGCTGGGCTCGGATCTGGACGACGTCCGCCTGGAGATGGCGCGACACAACGCTTCCGAGGCCGGGGTTTCGCCGACGCTGCTCAGGGCCGACGCGTTGCGGCCGGTCAGCCGGGCCTCGGTCGTCGTCGCCGACCCCGCCCGCCGTGACTCCGCCGGACGCCGGGCGTGGAAACCCGCCGATTTCCTGCCGCCACTGGACGGCCTGGTCGACGCCTATCCCGGGCGCGAGCTTTCGGTCAAATGCGCGCCGGGCCTCGATTTCTCCATCGCGCCCTGGGCGGACGAGGTCGAACTGGTCTCTTTGGACGGTCAGGTCCGGGAGGCGTGCCTGTGGCGCGGGGTGGGCTCGACGGTGTCGCGCCGGGCTACGGTGCTGCGTTCGGACGGTACACAATGGACGGTCACCGACGCCGATCCCGACGAGATCCCCGCGCGTGAGCCGGGTGAATGGATCGTCGACCCCGACGGCGCCGTCGTCCGGGCCGGGCTCGTGCGGCACTACGCGGCACGGCACGGTTTGTGGCAGCTCGACGAGCGCATCGCGTACCTGACCGGCGACACCCCGCCGCCCGGGATCCGGGCGTTCCGGGTGTTCGAGCACGGACCGTACAGCGAGAAGAACCTTCGTGTCCTGCTGAAGAAGCACGACATCGGCCGGTTGGAAATCCTCGTCCGCGGGCTCGACATCGACCCGGACGCGTTGCGGCGCAAACTGAAGCCTCGCGGTGGTGAGGAAGCGACTCTGGTGCTGACCAGGATCGGCCGTTCCGGAGTGGCGTTCCTCTGCCGCGCCCAGCCGCCCGCCTGAGGGAATATCCGCGCGGCCGGCGTCGCTGTGCCCGGTATCGGAAACCCTCGAGGGAGCTGATCCATGTCTGACAAGAAGGTACTGAAGCCCAGCGCCGCCCACCCGATCACGGTGGAGCCGAACAAGGCGCGGGTGGTCGTCACGGTGGGTGGGAAGGTCGTCGCGGACAGCGCGAACGCGCTCACGCTGCGGGAGGCGAACTACCCGCCCGCGCAGTACATCCCGCGTGCCGACGTCGACTTCGGCCTGCTGGAGCGGACGGACCACTCGACGTACTGCCCGTTCAAGGGCGACGCGTCGTACTACAGCATCCGCACCGGTGACGGCGTCGCCGAGAACGCCGTCTGGACCTACGAGGCGCCGCACGACGCGGTCGCCGAGATCAAGGACCACGTGGCGTTCTACCCGGCGAAGGTGGACGCGATCGAAGAGCGCTGACCCGTCACGGGAGCTGGTTGATCCGGTCCCCGTCGGCCGCGAGCGAGGTGTCGGATTCTATCGGCCAGACCTCCAGCCCCGGCGCCTTGACCAGGGCGTCGACGAGGGCCTGTTCGCCCGCGACCAGGGTCGAATCGAAGTCGACTTCGGTGGCGACGCACCACGCGCGGTCGTCCGGCCAGAACAGGTTGGGCGACTGTGCCTCGAACCAGTTCGGCCGGGGCCGCCAGCCGAGTTCCGTGGCGGACGTCAGCGGTCCGTTGAAGAGCAGGTAGTCCCGGCCGGGGTGGCGCAGGCGCGGCGCGTCGAGGTGCTCGCGGGACAACGTCGCTTCGTCGGCCCAGGCGTAGCCGTCCCAGAGGCCGAACCAGGCTTCCGAAGCGGACGTGTGGTCGTCGAGGACGGCCAGCAGCGCCGTGAGGCTGTGCGATGGTAGCGTGCCGCGTCCCGGGGGCGAGCCCCGCCAGAGCGATCCGGTGAGATTCACCGGATCCGGGGAGCCGACCAGCGCGTGCCACTGCATGGCGCCATGGGCGCGCCGTCCCGTCTCGGCCGCGGCTTCGCTCCAGCTCGCCCAGCCGCCGCGGTCGCGCTCGGCGGGGTGGCAGAGGCGCGCGTAGGCGGCGTAACCACGCGGAACCGTACGACCGGCCGCACCGAACGTCCCGCCGAGCCTGGGAAAGATCCACTCGGCGGGGGACGGGTCGAGCACCGGTCGCAGCACGGCGGCAAGTCTTCAGCAAGATCAGGTGGAGCGCATCTTGTCGGTCGGCGGGGGCATACTGCCGGACGTGGGTGTTCCGCTGCGTCGCCGTTCGGGCCGTTCGGTGTACCGCGAAAGCACGCCGGGCGCGGCCGTGGCCGGCGTCGTCGAGAGCGCCTGGACGGGTCTGGTGGGCTGCCGTCGGCCGCTGCGGGTGTTCCCGGACGGCTGTGTGGACCTCGTGTGGGACGGCGCGGTGCTCGCCGCGGTCACCACGGTGCGCGGGGTGCTGCGGCACGAGCTGCCGACGGCGGAGTGGACCGCCGGGCTGCGCCTGAGGTGCGGCGTCGGCGGTGCGGTGCTGGGCTTGCCGATGACGGAGCTGGCTGCGGGTGCGACGCCGTTGCGCGACCTATGGGCTGCGGGGGCGCGCCGCGCGGAGTCCGAGCTGGCCGGGTGCGGGACGCCCGGCGAGGCGCGCTCGGTGCTGGAAACACTGATCGCCGAGAGGCTCCGGGACGTTGAGGTGGACGGGCTGACCCTCGCGGCCGCTCGCGCGCTGCGTGCGCCCGGTGCTCGTACCGACCGGGTGGCCGCGGAGCTGGGAGTGAGTGAGCGCGGTCTTCGGCGGCATATGCGCCATGACGTCGGCGTCGGTCCCAAGGAGTTGCAGCGGGTGCTGCGGTTCCGCCGGTTCCTCGGGCGCGTCGGGGCCGTGGGGCGGGGCCGGGCGTCGCTCGCCGACGTCGCCGCCGATGTGGGCTACGCGGATCAGTCCCATCTCGGGCGCGAATGCCGCCGGCTGTCGGGCGCTTCGCCCGGCGCGCTCGTGCGGTCGTGGACTGGCCGAAACGTTCCAGACTGAGCGGTCCGCCGGGGCGAAGATCGGGAGGTGCCCGAACCTTTCCGCGTCACCATCGACATCCGCACGGACGATCTCGACATCAACGGTCACGTCCGAGGCCCCGCCTACCTCGCGTACGCCGATCACGCTCGCTGGGAGTGCGTGTGGGCGGCCGGCGTGGACCCGTTGGCGCTCAAGGCCGGGAACCTCGGGCCGGTCAACCTCGAAACGACGATCCGGTTCCGCCGGGAACTACGTGCCCGCGCGCGGATCGACGTCCTGACCAGGTTCACCTGGGAGCCGGGCAAGGTGTCACGGGTCGTACAGGAATTCGTGGCACCGGACGGCGCCGTCGTGGCCGAGGTGGAGAGCCTTTCCGGGCTGCTGGATCTCGAAAGCCGCCGCCTCGTCCCGGATCCGGGGCGGCACTGGCGGCGGTACGCCTCAAGGCCGGAAATCCTCGGCCTGCCGTGAGCTGGTTGTCTTTTCATAGAGGCTGGTGGGCCATTTCGCCTCGGGCGGGTCGGCCACGTGCTCGAAACCCAGGCGCTCGTAGAACCCGCGCAAGGCCGGGTTGTCCCTCGTGGTCGCCACCCGGACAAAGGCCTTGTGGTGAGCCGCGGCCTTCTCGCCGACCCAGTCGATGATCCTGTTCCCGAGCCCGGCTCCGGCCGCCTCCCGCGCCACCGCGAGGCGGCCCAGGTAGTAGGCCGGTTCCCGCGTTTCGCCCCAGAGCTCGGGATCCGCCTCGGTCACCACGCAGGTCGCGACCGGCTCGCCGTGCCCGACGACCAGCAACGCCTCACCCGCCTGGATCTGATCGAGCACCGACTCCCGGAGAAAGCGTTGCGGCCATTGGTGGATCCCGCGCTCGGCGAGCCAGGCGGCGGCTTCGGCCAGGAGGTCGAGCACGGCGTCCTCCTCGCCCGGCCGGGCCGGGCGGATGGTGAGCTCCGCGGTGAGCGGCTCAGGGCCGGTGAGGATCGGCATGGCTCGATGATGCCCGCGCGGTGGTTGGATGTCCGTCGTGGTCGACGAGAACCTGGTGCGGAAGCTGATCGCGGCGCGGTTCCCCCGGTGGGCGGGGCGGACGGTCGAACGGTGGCCGTCGGGCGGCACGGTCAACGCCATGTTCAGGCTGGGCGAGGACATGGTCGTCCGGCTGCCCCTGGCCGAGAGCGGCGCGAAGGACGTGGCACTGGAGCAGAAGTGGCTGCCGCGTATCGCGTCACGGCTGCCGACGCCGATCCCCGAGGTGCTCGGCGCCGGGTCGCCGGCCGACGGCTACCCGTGGCCATGGTCGGTGTATCGCTGGCTGCCGGGCGAGAACCCGCGGCCGGACGCGCTCGGCCTGCCCGTACCGCTGGCCGAAGACCTGGCCGAGTTCGTGCTGGCGATGTGGCGTATCCCCATGGCGCGAGCGCCGAGAGCGCACCGCGGCGGACCGCTCACGACGCTGGACGCGGAGACGCGGTCGGCGATCGAAAGCCTGCGCGCGATCCCCGAGGAGAACGTCGACTGCGACGCCGTCCTCGCTCTCTGGGAGGACGCATTACGGCTTCCGGCGTGGGAGGAAGCACCGGTGTGGCTGCACGCCGATCTGATGCCGGGCAACCTGCTGGTGGACGGCGACCGGCTTTCCGCGGTGATCGACTTCGGTTGCCTGGGCGCAGGAGACCCGGCCTGCGACCTGTTCCCGGCGTGGAACCTGTTGCCCGCCGACGCGAGGGAAGTCTTCCGCGAGGCGCTTGGCGTGGACGAGGCGACCTGGAGCCGCGGCCGCGCGCGGACGCTTTCGCAGGCATTGATCGCGCTGCCGTACTACCGCGGGACCAACGAGGCGATGGCGGGGAACGCGAGGCACGTGATCCGGGCGGTGCTGGACGAAATCACTTGATGACGGGTTTACGGTTCGAACATGACGAGCACGCTCCGGTTGGCCGAGGTCACCGCCGCCAACTTCGACGCCGCGATCGAGCTGAAGGTCCACCCGGCGCAAGCCCATTTGGTCGCGCCGGTCGTGAAGTCCCTCGCCGAGGCCTACGTGCACCCCGGTGTCGCTTGGCCCCGCCTCATCTTCGACGGTGACCGGCTGGTCGGTTTCCTCATGGCCTTCCTGGACATCGACTTCGCCGGCGACGGCACGGGTACGGACATCCGCTCGGGTCTGTGGCGGCTCAACATCGCGGCAGGCGAGCAGGGTCGAGGCTACGGCCGGTTCGCGGTCGAGGCCGTGGCCGCCGAGATCCGCCGCCGGGGCGGCGACCGCCTCACCGCGTCCTGGCACCCAGGCGACGACGGGCCCGAGCGCTTCTACCTGAGGCTCGGGTTCCGCTTGACCGGGGAGACGAGCGGGGACCAGGTGGTCGGGGAGTTGGCGCTGGACTAGGGATTCGCGCCTGGCGTCGTGTTGGGTCGGGCAGGTGAGGTGAAGGGGACTTTTCTCGCATCGGATGTGGGCCTTTCGTGCCGTGGTTTCTGATGGGTTGCGGGTGAGCGGGCCGCAGGTTGGTGAAGGCGGGTGAGGGAGCGCGCGGTGGCGAAGGCGGGTGGCGCGGCATGGCAGCGGGTGAGCGGGCGGCGCGGAGGCGGGTGAGTAGGCGGGGAGGTGGGAGCGAGCTGGTCGTGTTGCGGCGCGGAGGCGGGTGAGTGGGTGGCGCGGAGGCGGGTGAGTAGGCGGGGAGGTGGGAGCGAGCTGGTCGTGTTGCGGCGCGGAGGCGGGTGAGTGGGTGGCGCGGAGACGGAACGAGCTGGGTCGTGTTGCGAAGAGGCATACGCGACGTGGCAGGGGCGTTTGTCCTGAGATGGTGGACTCACAAGGGCTGGTAGGCATGACCGAGCCACTCCCTGCCAGGCTTTCCTCGCTTGCCTCAAGTGAAGCAAGTCTTCGCGGCGTGGTTCTGGACTGGCCTACGGGCCGGCCTTGCATTCCCTGGCCACCTTGGTCGCTGGATGCCCGATTGGCGTCATTGGGCACGCTTCGTTCACGACACTCGCGAAGTGCCGGATTGGTTACCGTGACAGCTGTCTCATGTGGACAGTCGGTTGTCCGATCGGGTCGGCCTATGTCCTGAGGTGCATGGTGTTCCGTCTCGGGCTCCCGGTGGGGTCGAGGTAGGTGGGTGGGGTGAATTCGGGGATTCCGTCTTGGGCGATCTGGACTTTCCATTCGCTGTGGTGGATGAGCCGGTGGTGCTTGGTGCACAGCAGGACGAGGTTGTCGATCTTTGTTTCGCCGTGGTGGCGCCAGAAGACGATGTGGTGTGCGGTGCAGCGGGGGACGGGCATATCGCAGCCCGGGAACGCGCAACCGCCGTCGCGGATCGTCAACGCGTACTTCTGCGCCAGGGACACGGTGCGTTTCGATCGGCCGATGTCGAGAGGTTCGCCCGCGGTGCCAAGGACACCCGGTCGCACGCGGGCGTCGCAGGCGAGGATGCGGGCGTCGGTGGCGCTGATCGGCCCGACGAGATCGAGGTGTGCTTCACCGAGGTCGTTCATCAAGTCCTCGTAGGACATGGTGACCAAAATGTGGGTGGCTTCGCCGGCCTGACCGGGAAGGTTTCGGCTGGTGGTCTTCAACCGGACGTAGTCGGTGAAGGCATCCCCGTAGCGTTCGTCCTGGCTGCGGGAGTCCCGCACTCCGTCGATGGCCTTGTGGGGTTTGGCCATCGGATCCAGGTCGGACTTCAACCGCGCGTAGGTTTCGAGGTCGAGCCGGGCCTTGAGACCGAGCGACCCGTCGCGGTGTTTGACGAACCGTAGCTCCGGGCGGGTGTCTTTCGGGTCCTCGTTGCGGGGTTCTTTCCCGTCCGGATCCAGCTTGTCGAGCAGGCGGCGTCCGGCGCGGGCGATCTGCCGCGGCCCCGCCCGGCGCGCCAGCTCGACAAGGATCGCCTCCCCGGCCCGCACATCCTCCTCCGGAACACTGGACGGAATCCGCGCCAAAGTGCGGATGATCGCGTCGATCTGCGAACCCCCGATCGCACCCTCCGCGGCGGCCTGGGCGGTCAAGGGGGCCAGTGGTGGTTCGGGGTCTCCGCCGATGGACGGGCCGGGATGCAGCGCCAGAACCCGGTCGGCGCGGGCGCCGGCTTCCTTGTCGGTCACCAGGAAGTCCTCGAAAATCAACGCCGCCAACGTCGAATGACCACTACACCCACGCACCCCACGGGAGTTGATTTCCGCCAGGATCGCATTCTGCTCCGCATCCATCCGACGCTTCAGGACTTCCAGTTCCTGTTTCCGGGCATGCAGCGTCGCGGTATCGACGCGCCACCACTCGGTGGACGTCCCCTGAGGTGCATCGTCGCTGGCCACAACACCAAAGCTACTCCGATTCGAACACCTGCACTAGCCCAAACGGCCCAACAAGGGAAATTGCCGGAAAATGGCAACAGCGGAGGAGTATCAACGCAGCGAAGCGCCTTTAAGCGCGCGAAGGAGTCTTAAGGCAGCGAAGCGCTTTAAGCGCACGAAGAGTCTTACTGTGCCTTTCAGTAAAGCGAATGCGGCCCAATGAGGAAGGGGGTGCGCATCGACCAAGGCTCGTGCTAACGTCGTCATCGAGCCCCGTATGGGCCTACGCATGGAGGTAGCGGCTACTCGGCCACCAGAGATCGGCACACACCGTCTCTCGTATTCAGTCATCCCCTCGTCGTGGGACGACGCCTCCATGTGGTGCACCCCGAAACCGGGTGCGTCCAGGCTCGTGTGCGCTCTTCCGGTGGCGGTTCCGCGCCCTCCTGTCGACACATCGACGGGAAAGGACCGCATTGACCGGCTTCAACGACCAGGTGATCGAGGAATTCAGGCGGAGCAAGGGAAAGCTCGGCGGCATGTTCGAAGGGTGGCGGCTGATCCTGCTCACCACCACCGGCGCCAAGAGCGGTGCGCGACGGACGAATCCGTTGGGCTATCTGGAAATCGACGGCAAGACCGTCGTCGTCGCTTCGAACATGGGGGCGCCGGCGCATCCGGGCTGGTACCACAACATCCGGCGTGACCACCGGGTCACGATCGAGACCGGGAACGAGACCTACGAGGCCATCGCGGCCGTTCCGCCCGCGGCGGAGCGTGACGCGCTGTTCGCGAAGGTCGTCGCCGTGGAGCCGGGTTTCGCCGAGTACCAGGCGAAAACGACACGCGTGCTGCCGGTCGTGATCCTGCACCGGATCGACGACCGGGTGCGAGGGCTGGGGGACTTCCTGGTGGAGGTCCACGACTGGCTGCGGGAGGAGCTCAAGACGCTGCGCGCCGGGGTGGACGACATCGTGGACGGTCGTGCGGACACGCTCCTGATGGAGAAATCCCTGCGGGCACACTGTCTTTCGTTCTGCGAGGCGTTGACCAAACATCACACCGGCGAAGACATGGGCGCGTTTCCCATGCTGGCGCAACGGTTCCCGGCACTCGGGCCGGTGTTGACCCAGCTCGGGGAGGACCACGTCGTCGTCGCGGGCCTGCAGAAGCGGATCCGGGAGCTCGTCGAGGGGTACGTCCACGGCGAGAGCGACCCGGTTCGCCTGCGCGACGAGTTCGACGCGCTCGAGGGGAGGCTCGAAGCGCATTTCGCCTACGAAGAGCGGACGGTCGTGGCGGCGCTCAACGTGACGGCACCCGGCTGATCGATGCGAACGCCCTGGGGTTCCGGCCCCGGGGCGTGTATCGTGGGGGATGGCGGCGCCTTCGCGGCGCGACGCCGTTCCGGTACGAGGCGGGTGGAATTCGCCCCCGGCCTCGCCGAAGACCGCGAATCCAGCGGTCCCTCCGAAAGGTTTCACAGTCAAAACTCACAGCACCGACAGTGCGCTGTTCAGCCACCCGCTCGACACCCAGATCGAGCGGCACGACCCCGCGACCCCGCAAGGCGAGCGATACATGGATCTTTTTCGCGAACCTTCTTACCCCACACCGGAACCTTCGGCCGACGCCGTTCGTTGACCGGACAGACCAACGTTTTGGGTGTCGTGTTGTCCAAGCACGCTCGCGCAGAATTCGTCGCGGGCGTCGCCTTCCGTGCGTCGCGCCGTGACATCGGCTGACACAGCCGATACCAGGCTGGCAAGAGGCACAGCTTGGCCATCGACCAAGAAGCGACGATATGACTTCAGTTCTAAACAACCCGGACAGCGCAGAGCGGCAGGCGCCACAGCCCCTGTTGTCCGGGGAGCAGACCAACACCGAAAACTTCCTCGTCAAGCTGTTCGCGGTGGTGCCCTTGCTGGCACTGGCCGCCTCCGTCCCCTTCGCTTGGGGCTGGGGCCTCGGCTGGGTGGACATCGGCCTGGCCGCCGGGTTCTACTTCCTCACCGGCCTCGGCGTGACCATCGGTTTCCACCGCTACTTCACCCACGGCGCCTTCAAGGCCAACCGCGGCCTGCGGATCGCCCTCGCGGTCGCCGGCAGTATGGCCATGCAGGGCCCGGTCATCGGCTGGGTCGCCGACCACCGGCGCCATCACGCCTTCGCCGACCGCGAGGGCGACCCCCACTCCCCGTGGCGGTTCGGCACCACCCCGGCCGCGCTGGCCCGCGGCTTCTGGCACGCCCACATGGGCTGGCTGTTCGAGCGCGAGAAGACCAACGCGCACCGGTTCGCCCCCGATCTGCTCGCCGACCGTGACATCGCCCGGATCGATCGCCTGTTCCCGCTGCTCACCGTCGTGACGCTGCTCGCGCCCGCCGTCCTCGGCGGCGTGATCACGATGTCGTGGTGGGGCGCGGTCACCGCGTTCTTCTGGGCGAGCCTGGTCCGCGTGGCGCTGCTGCACCACGTCACCTGGTCGGTGAACTCGCTCTGTCACATGATCGGCGATCGCCCGTTCGCCGCGCGCGACAAATCCGCGAACTTCTGGCCGCTCGCCATCGCCTCGATGGGCGAGTCCTGGCACAACTCCCACCACGCCGACCCCACCGGCGCCCGGCACGGCGTCCGCCGTGGCCAGCTCGACATCTCGGCGCGGCTGATCTGGCTGTTCGAGAAGGCGGGCTGGGCGACGGACGTCC
Source organism: Amycolatopsis roodepoortensis (assembly GCF_014873915.1). Lineage (GTDB taxonomy): Bacteria > Actinomycetota > Actinomycetes > Mycobacteriales > Pseudonocardiaceae > Amycolatopsis > Amycolatopsis roodepoortensis. The sequence continues at coordinate 482,669 of NZ_JADBEJ010000004.1, read as the reverse complement.
GCTGGCCCAAGGCCGATCGCCTCGGCCGGAAGCTCAACCCGGGCCACGCCCTGTCACTGGGCCGGAGCGCGAAGCGGGCCTGAGCCCGTCAGCGAACCGCGTCCGCGATGGCGCCGATCAGTTCCGGTCCGTCGGACAACGCCGGATCGTTGTGATCGGCGCCGGGGACCTCGATCGCCTCGGCACCGGCCGCCCGCGCCACGGCGCGGCTCTGCTCGGCCGGGACGATCGAGTCCGCGGTGCCGTACACGACGGTCACCGGTGCCTTCACCCGCGCGACGTTGTCCCTCGTCGGGAACTCGTCCCGCAGGAGCCAGCGGACCGGCAGGAACGGATAGTGCCGCTGCCCGACCGACGCGAGGTCGACGAACGGCGAACGCAACACGAGCGCGGACGGCGGGCGCTCGACGGCCAGTTCGGTGACGACCGCGGAGCCGAGGCTCTCGCCGAAGTAGATCAGCGGTGTCCCGGCCTCGCGTATCAGGAAGTCCTGTGCGGCGCGGACGTCCAGCGCGAGTCCGTCCTCGGACGGCTCACCGGGATTGCCTCCGTACCCGCGATAGTCCAGAAGCAGCACCGAGAGCCCGCGTGCGGTCAGCGCGCGGGCCATCGGCACGCGGTACGACCGGTTCCCGGCGTTGCCCGGCGCGACCAGCACGGTCGCCTTCGCGCCGCTGACCGGGAAGTACCAGCTCGAAAGGCTCAGCCCGTCCGAAGTGGCGAGCGTGACGTCCCGGCCGCCGGGCAGGACGTCGGCCGCACCGGGGAGCGGACCCGCCTCGGGCAGGTAGATCAGCTTGCGCTGGAAGGCGAACGCGCCACCGAAGACCACGCCGACGATGGTGACGGCCACCGCCAGCGCGATCAACACCTTCTTGCGCATGCTCAGGCCTTCGCCGGGGGAAGGCCGAACCGCGCGAACAGGTCCGCGTCGAGGAACGAGGTGATCTCGCGGATCCGGTCTTCGCGCGGGGTGAGCACGTTGATGGACCAGGCGCGATGGACGGCGTCGGCCGATTCGCCCAGGTAGCAGGCGACGGCGGGCTGCCCGTTGGCGGTGAGGACCTCGGTACGCCAGCTCGGGCACCGGCCCAGCGGGACCGCGACGGCGAAGCCGGTCACCGCGTCGATGCCGCTGTACCAGCGCATGAGCGGCGGCATGGACCAGGTGACGTCCTTGGTCAGCAACGCCACCAGCGCGTCGGCGTCGCCGCGCTCCAGCGCGGAGGCGAAGCCCGCGGCGATCTCACGCGTCCGGCCACCTTCGAGCTTCTCGGGCGCCGGGACCTTCTCGGCCACGATCGCCCGCGCGCGTTGCAGCGCGCTGTTCACCGCCGCGACCGAAGTGTCCATTGTGGACGCGATTTCGGCGGCGGAGAAGCCGAGGACGTCGAAGAGCACCAGCGCGGCCCGCTGGTTGCCCGGCAGGTGCTGCAATGCCGCGACGAAGGCCAGCTCGATTGCTTCGCGCCGCTCGTACCGGGCGTCCGGCGCGTCCGGGTACGGGCCGAGCCACGCCACCTCGGTCACCGGAGCGTCTTCGAGCACGACTTGCTCGCTCGACGGGCCCAGATCCATCGGCAACGCCCGCTTCCCGCGAGCGGCCGCGACATCCAGGCAGGTGCGGGTGACGATGGTGTAGAGCCAGGTGCGCATCGAGCTGCGTCCCTCGAACCGGTCCATCCCCCGCCAGGCCCGCAGGAGCGCGTCCTGCAGCGCGTCGTCGGCGTCGTGGACCGAGCCGAGCAGCCGATAGCAGTGGGCGTGCAGTTCGCGGCGCAGCGGCTCGACCAGGCGATCGAACGCCGCGTCGTCGGTGGGCACGACGGCTACTTGGCGCGAAGCGCGGTGACGGCCGGGGTGAACATCGTCGTCTTGATCGCGGACAGCGTGCCGCGATCCTTGCCCGCCAGCGGGCGGACGAGGTCGGCCGCGTACTCCAGCAACGCGGGCTTCTCGGCGACGGCGTCGACGAGCCCCAGGTCCCGCGCGTCCGTGCCGCCGAACCGGCGGCCCGTGGTCATCGACGCGATCGCGGCGGCGGGGGTGAGCTTGCCCTGGATCAGCGCCGCCATTCCCGGCGTGAACGGGATGTTGATATCCGCTTCGGGGAAGCAGAAGTACCCGCGGTCGGCGCGCATCACCCGGAAGTCGTGCGCCATCGCCAGCATGGCCCCGGCGCCGAACGCGTGCCCGTTGATCGCGGCGACCGTGTGCACGCCGAGGGTGAGCACGCGGGCCAGCAGTTCGTGGACGTCGGCGACGTACTGCGCGGCCTTGGCGGGGTTGCTGGTGAGCCAATCGAGGTCGAGGCCGTTCGAGTAGAACTTCCCGGAGCCGACGGTGACCAGCACGGCCGGATCCGGATAAGCGACGACGGTGTCCAGCTGGGAATGGACGGTTTCCAGCCAGGAAGGCGAAAAGCGGTTCTCGTCGTCTCCGAGGTCCAGCAGGAACACCGGGGCGTCGTGGCGCAGCGTGGGCATGTCAGTCCTTTCGTGGGGGCGGGAGCAGGAGTATGGCGCGCACCGCGGAGGCGAGCCGGGTGCGGGAGTCTTCGGAGATCGGCTCGCCCGCGGTGAACGCGCGGAGGAACACGGCTGTCGGCAGATCGACGACGCAGGTGGTGAGCACCTCGACGGCCTGCGCGTCCCGCCGGTCCCAGAGCCGTCCGGCGAGCCGGACCAGGAGTGCGATCAGGCGTTTGTCGAGCGCCAGGAGGTCACCGGCGAGATCGTCGGGGACCTGCGGGCCGAGCAGGTGCTCCTTCTTGACCGTGATGAGCAGGCGGGCGGCCTCGGGCCGGCGGTCGGCGAACACGGCCGGCGCGCTCGCGGCGGCGACGACCGCCGCTGCGGGGTCTTCCGTTTGATCGGCCAGCTCGGTCTGGAGGTCGAGGAACTCGCCCGCCGCGCGCAGCCAAACGTGGGCCAGCAGCGCGCCGAGTGAGCCGAAGGCGTGATAGATCGAGCCGTTGGACACCCCGGCGGCGGTCGCGAGCGACCGGACGGTGACGCCTTGGGCACCGGCCTCGACGACCAGGCGCTCGGCCGCGTCGAGCAGCCGGTCGAGGTCGTGCACACGGGGGCGGGCCACGACGCGAGAGTAACAGAGCGCTTGCTCCAAAACAATAAGAGAGCAGTCGCTCTAAAACGTGCGCCAGGAGAGAAGGCGACCGTCGCCGACCAGGACGACGGCGGGCCCGGAGCCCGCCCGTTCACCGGCGATCGGGGTGCCGTCGCGGGATGTGACGTGGGTCATGTCCGCCTCCGCCGCCAGGTTGTCACATCCGGCGTGCGGCCGGGGTCAACCCGCTGAACCACCGAGAACCCGAGGAGAAACCGAAATGACCACCGCCTATGTCATCGTCACCGTCGTCGGAGCGTTCATGGCCGCGTTCTCGGCCGCCTCGATCTTCTTCCGTGCCAAGTGGGTCGTGCAGCCGCTGGCCGACTACGGCGTCCCCCGCGGTTGGTGGACGCCGCTCGGCGTCGCCAAGGCGGCGGGCGCGCTCGGCCTGATCGCCGGCCTGTGGGTGCCCGCGCTCGGCGTCGCGGCCGGGATCGGCCTGGTGCTCTACTTCACCGGCGCGGTGATCACCGTGCTTCGCGCGCACTGGCCGTCGCACGTCGCGTTCCCGCTGATGTACATGGCGCCCGTCGCCGCCTCCCTGGTGCTCGGCTTCGCCGCTTGAGGTCAGGAATCCGGGGTCCACACCGCGAGTTCGGCGCCGCCGGGCTCGCGGAAGTGGAACCGGCGCCCGCCGGGGAAGGAGAACGGCTCGACGGTGACGACCCCGCCCGCGGCCTCGACGGAAGCCCTCGCCCCGGCGAGGTCGTCGGTGCGGATCGTCACCAGCGGCGCCGCCGTCTGCTGCGCGGTGTCCTCCTGGAAACCGAACGAGACGGTGCCACCGCTCTGGACGTCGGTGTACGCCGGGCCGTACGCCGTCGCCGCCCACCCGAAGGCCTTTTCGAAGAACGCGCCCGAGCCCGCCGCCGAACTCGACGGGAACTCGACGAAGTCGATTTCGTACATGGGCGCCGAAGCTACTCCGGCCCACCGACAAAACCGGGTCAGACGCTGCGCAGCACCGAAACCACGACGCCGAGCACGCTCGCGCGGTCCCCGTCGATGACGTCGTAGGCGGGGTTGCGCGGTTCGAGGTACACGTGGCCGTCGCGGCGGCGGTACACCTTGACCGTGGCCTCCTCGTCGATCATCGCGGCGACGATCTGGCCGGAGTGCGCCTCCTGCTGCTGCTTCACCACGACGATGTCGCCGTCGCAGATCGCCGCGTCGATCATCGAATCACCGCGCACCCGCAGCCCGAAGACGTTGCCGCGCCCGGTGAGTTCACGCGGAAGGGTCATCACGTCGTCGACGTGCTCGACGGCCGAGATCGGCGTTCCGGCGGCGATGTCGCCGACGACGGGGACCGGGACGGAGTCCTCTGTGGACGCCTTCGACGTGCTGCCGTGTAGGAAGGCACGGACGTCGATGGGTCGGGAGATCGAGCTGCTGCGGCGGAGGAAGCCCTTCTCCTCCAAGGCCGCCAGATGCTTCGACACCGAGGACGTCGAGCGCAGCCCGACCGCTTCACCGATTTCGCGCGTGCTCGGCGAGTATCCGTACTCCATCACCCATTCGCGGATGGTCAGCAGGATCTTCTGTTGCCGCTCCGGCAGGGAAGCGGCTTCCTCGAACAGCTCGAGATCTTGGTAGGCGGTCATCATCGGAATGTTAGTTCGTACAGGCCGCCGCGATCGCCGCGGTGTCCCAGTAGAACGGCCGCACCTCGGTGATGCGCCCGTCCTCGACGGTGATCGTCTGCAGGATCGGGAAATCCACCTCGTCGCCGGTGGCCCTGGCGCGGGCGTGCACGTGGGTCAGCACGACCAGCGGGCTGGTCTCGCTCAGGAAGCTCTGCTCCACCATGTCGAAGACGTCCCAGGTGTCGCTCATCGCGGCGAAGAACCGCTCGATACCCTCGTGGCCGCGCCAGATTCCGCCGTAGGGCAAGGAATCCGCCTGGTGCAGCACCACGTCGGGGGAGAAGAACGGGGCGAGCGGCGCGAAGGTGGCCCCGCCCGCGGCGAGGTACTCGGCTTCCGCCGCGTACATGCCTTCGAGCACGGACATGGCGTCTGTTGTCGTCGTCACGACGACCACTGTGGCGCGCGGCATCGCCGGACGCTGGCGGTTATCGGTCGTGGAGATCGGCCGGATGGCGGCCAGGGCGGGCCGAAAGTCCGATCCCGCCGACGTTTCCGCGAGGTTGACTCGATCGTATGAACACGAAGATCACCGCGGCGGTCCTCGCCGCCGCGACGGCCACGGTCGCCCTGTCCGGATGCGGTCTCAAGGAAGGGCTGACCGAAAAAGCGAACGGACACGTCAAGACGGTCGGCTACGCGACCGGCGCGGAGGGAAAGCGGGACGCGGACGCCCGCCTGCCGGAATGGGTGCCGGACGGGGCGACGTCGATCACGGAGGTCATCCGGACCACGGGTTCGGAGCGGATCCTGAAGTTCACCGGCGGGACGCTGCCCGGCGTCTGCGTGCCGGGGCCGGCCGCGACCCAGGCGGCCACCCTCGCCGCCCAGTGGTGGCCGTCGGGGCAGGAGAGCCGGACCGACAAGGTCTGCGGTGAATGGCACGTGCTGGTCCAGGGTGCCGACGTGTACGCGTTCAAGCCGGAAACGCTGGTGAACAAGCGGTCCTGAGTCACTCTTCGGGGGCGAGCGCGTCGGCGCAGGCGGCGAGGTCGTGCAGCAGCCGGTCCCGCTGGTCCGGCGAAAACGGCGTGAGCATCCGGTCCTGGACCGCGCGCACGGCGCCGCTGGCGGCGCGGAGCCGTTCGCGTCCCTCGGGGGTGAGCGTGCTGGGCAGGGCCCGGCCCTGAGGCGCCGTCGCCGGGCGGGTGATGAGCCCTCGGTCCTGCAGTCCGCGCAGGACCAGGTTCATCGACTGCCGGGTGACGAACACGGCCCTGGCCAGTTCCGCGTTGGACAGCCCCGGCCGCTGCGACAGCACTTCGAGACAGGAGTACTGCGGCACGGTCAGATCGAGGGGACGCAACGCGGTGTCCATCGCCGTCCGGAGCGCCGTCGCCGCTCGTTTCAGCATGTATCCCACCGCCTGGTCCAGCGGCCCGACCTGCTCGCCTTGACTCATGTCAGCATCATGACATACGTTGGCTATGTCAACACACTGACATGGAGGACGACATGACCGTGACCGGGCCCGATTTCTTCTCACTGCAGGTACGCGACCTCGACCGCGCCGCCGCGTTCTACGAAACCCACCTCGGGCTGAGCAGACTGCCCGTCGCCCCGCCGCACGCGGTGGTGTTCGGCACGAAGACGATCCCGTTCGCGGTGCGGGAACCCGTGCCGGGCACGGATCTCGACGCCATCACGCCGCGGCCGGGATCAGGGGTGGCGATGTGGCTGCACGCCGACGACGCCCAAGGCCTGCACGACCGGCTGGCCGGCGCCGGCGTCACCATCCTCACGGAGCCGTTCGACGGGCCGTTCGGCCGCACGTTCGCCTTCGCGGACCCGGACGGCTACGCGATCACCGTGCACGACAAGGCCTGAGCCCGCTTGCCGCAGCAGCGCGAGTGCTCGCGCGTCGGACGAGCCGGCGGGGGTCGTGCACACGACCAGCAGCTGATCCGGTGACCGGGCGATCGACAAGGTCTGCTGGGCCACCGTGACCGTGCCGACGACCGGATGCCGCAGTTCGTAGCTTTCGGCGTCACAGGGCCGCACGCGATGGTCGCCCCAGAGCGCGACGAACTCGGGGCTCTTCATCGTCAGCTCGCCGATCAGCTCCGCGAGCAGCGGGTCTTCGGGATACTTGCCGACGGCGATCCGCAGGTTGCCGACCACCGCGCGGATCTTCCGCTTCCAGTCGGCGTAGAGGTCCCTGCAGTGCGGGTCCAGGAACAGCATCCGGCTCATGTTCGGCCGTCGCGCCGGGTCGTCCGGCGCGTCGAAGTCCAGATGCCCGCCCAGCAGGGCGTGGCCGAGGGCGTTCCACGCCAGGACGTCCGAGCGGCGGCCGAGCACCAGCGCCGGAGCGTCGACGGTGCCCAGGAGATCCCGTGTCTCGTCGTGGAGCTTCTCGGGCCGTGGACGGCGTGCCCGCTGGACGCGGCGGGCGGCGGTGGCGAGCCTTTCGAGGTGTTCGCGTTCGTGGCCGTCGAGCCGGAGCGCGCGGGCGATGGCGTCGAGCACTTCGGCCGACGCGCCGCGCGACATGCCCTGCTCCAGCCGCGAGTAATAGGAGACGCTGACCCCCGCGAGCTGGGCCAGTTCCTCACGCCGCAGCCCGGCCACCCGGCGGCGCGCCCCGAAGTCACGCAAACCGACGTCTTCCGGGCGCAGCCGGGCCCGTCGCGCCCGCAGAAAGTCGCCGAGCGGGCCAGATCCGTCCATGGACCCGAGTATGCGTGGTGTGGCCACTGCCAGCCACACCCTCCCAGTGGGAGGAAAAGCGGGGCGTGGCCCGGGCGCTCACCGGCCTCCAGGCTCGGTGACATGGACGAGATCACCATCGGAGACGTCACCGTCACCCGGGTCAAGGAGTTCTACGGTTCGCTCGGCATGACGCCGGCCGAATTCATGCCGGACAGCCCCGGCGGCGCGTGGGACGAACACCGTGACTGGCTGGCGCCCGACTTCTGGAACCCCGAGACGAACGAGTGCCGCACGGCGCTCCAGTCCTGGCTGATCCGCAGCGAAGGACGCACGATCCTCGTCGACACCGGGGTCGGCAACCACAAGGACCGGCCCTACGCGGCGGTGTGGAACCGCCTAGACACCGCCTACCTCGACAATCTCGCGGCCGCCGGGGTGCGGCCCGAGGACGTCGACGTCGTGGTCAACACGCATCTGCACATCGACCACGTCGGCTGGAACACGCGGCTCGACGGCCGCACCTGGGTGCCGACCTTCCCGAACGCCGAGTATCTGATGCCGCGGCCCGACTTCGACTTCTGGAATCCGGCCGAAGCGCACGATTCCGTGCTGGGGCGTGGAAATCAGAACGTCTTCGAGGACAGCGTCGCGCCGGTGCACGAGGCTGGGCTGACCCGGCTGTGGGACGGCACGCACCGCATCGACCGGAATGTGCGGCTGGACCTCGCGCCCGGCCACACCCCCGGCTCGTCCGTGCTCACCCTGGAATCGGGTGGGGAGCGGGCGTTGTTCGTGGGCGACCTCGTGCACACCGCGGTGCAGATCGTGGAGCCGGACACCAATTCGCCCTATTGCGAAGACCCGGCCGGATCCCGCGCCACCCGGCACAAAGTGCTCGGCCAGGCCGCCGACGACAACGCTCTCGTCTTCCCCGCGCATTTCGGTGCTCAGGGCGCGCTGCGGGTCGAGCGCCGGGGATCGAAGTTCGCGGTCGCGCGGTGGGCCGGGTTCTCCGCCCTCTCCTGAGGAGTTTTCGTGTACGTGCAAGCAGAAACCCCGTCCGGTGTCGTGCGCGGCCGGCGCGACTCCTTCGGTGAGCTCTACCAGGCCGTCCCGTACGCGGCGGCGCCGATCGGACCTGGCCGCTTCCTCCCGCCGTCGCCGCATCCGGGCTGGCCCGGCGTCCGCGACGGCACGCGGCCCGGGCCGACGGCTCCCCAGCCGGTGCGCGGCTTCGGCGGGCTCGACATGGCCCCGTATTTCGGGCCCGGCTGGGTGCGCGGCGACGAGTACCTCACCGTCGACGTCCGGACGCCCGCGGCGGACGGCGGCCGCCGCCCGGTCATGGTGTTCGTGCACGGCGGCGGCTTCGTCACCGGTTCGGCCCGCGCGGCGCTGTACGACGGAAGAGCGTTCTCGCGCGACGACGTCGTCCTGGTGAAGGTGAACTACCGCCTCGGCGTCCCCGGATTCCTCGACCTGGAGGGCGCTCCGCCCAACCGCGGGCTGCTCGACGTGCTCGCCGCGCTCGGCTGGGTGCGGGACACGATCGCGGCGTTCGGGGGCGATCCGGGCAACGTCACCGTCTTCGGGCAATCCGCGGGGGCGACGCTCACCGGCGCGCTGCTCGCGACGCCGGAGGCCAAGGGCTTGTTCCGCCGGGCGATCGTCCAGAGCGGCAGCGGAACCGGGGCCTTCACGCCGGAGCAGGCCGCCCGGGTCACCGCGGCGGCCGCTTCGGCGCTGGGAACCGAGCCCACCGCGCGAGCGTTCGGAGAGATCCCGGACGAGCGGTTCGTGGAGATCCTGCCCGCACTGGCCGGTCTCGATCTGCGGACCGGAACCGCCGAGGATCCGCTGGCCGGGCTGAGCCCGTTCAGTCTCGTCGCGCCGGTCCAGCCCGCCGACAGCCCTCTCCACGGCGACGTCGCCCTGCTCATCGGCACCAACAGCGAGGAAGGAAACCTTTACGGCCGACCGGATCTCGGGCACACGCTGTTCGGAGCCGGTACCGAGCGCCTGGCGCAGGCGCACGCGCGGATCTCGGGCGGACACACCCACCGGTACTCGTTCGGCCATCGCTCGACGGCGTTGAACGGACGGCTCGGCGCCGCGCACACCGTCGAGCTGCCGTTCGTCTTCGACGTCGCCGGTGAGCCGTGGCTGCACGGGGAGGCGGGTCTGCTCGGGCCCGATCCCGCACCGGAAGGTCTCGCGGCCAGGATGCACGGCGCGTGGGTCGCGTTCGCGGGGACCGGCGACCCCGGCTGGCCGGCGGACACCGTCGAATTCTTCGGCTGACAGCGCCCGCCAGACCGGTGCCAGCGTCGTGTGCGCCGCCTGCCAGCGGCCCGGGACACGCTCTGGAATGTCATTCCAGAAGCGATCCGAGGGGTCACCATGAACACACCTGTCACGATCATCGGAGCCGGTCTCGGCGGGCTCACCCTGGCGAGGGTCCTGCACGTCCACGGCATCCCGTCCGAGGTCTTCGAAGCGGAGGCGTCTCCGGCTTCGCGCCTGCAGGGCGGGATGCTCGACATCCACGATTACAACGGGCAGCTCGCCCTCGAGGCGGCCGGCCTGATGGACGAGTTCCGCGGCATCGTCCTGGAGGGCCGTCAGGCGCTGCGGGTCCTGGAGTCGGACGGGACCGTCCTGTTCGAGCGGGGCGACGACGGCACGGGCGGGCGCCCCGAGGCGCAACGCGGGGACCTGCGGCGGATGCTGCTCGACTCGCTCCCCGCGGGCACCGTCCGGTGGGGGCGCAAGGCCGTCGGCGCCCGGACACTCGGCGACGGCCGTCACGAGGTGACCTTCGACGACGGCACCACCGTCGTCACGGATCTCCTCGTCGGCGCGGACGGGGCCTGGTCGCGGATCCGGCCGCTGCTCACCGGTGCCGTTCCCGAGTACGCAGGCAAGTCGTACGTCGAGACCTATCTGTACGAGGCCGACACCCGGCACGTCGCCGTGGCCAAGACGGTCGGCGGCGGATCGATGGTCGGGACCGGGGCCACGGAGGGCATGAGTGTCAACGCCCACCGGGAACGCGGCGACACGCTGCACGCCTATGTGGAGCTGAGCAAGCCGTTGGAGTGGTTCGACGCCATCGACTTCACCGACGCCGAAGCCGCCAAGGCGCGGATCGCGGCGGAGTTCGACGGCTGGTCGCCGGAGCTCACCGCGCTGATCACCGAAAGCGACGTCGCGCCGATCCACCGCCCCGCCTTCGCCTTGCCGTCCGGGCTGCGGTGGGAACGCGTCCCCGGCGTGACGTTGCTCGGCGACGCCGCGCATCTCGCACTGGCGAACGGGGAAGGCGCCAACCTGGCGATGCTCGACGGCGCCGAGCTCGCCAAAGTCCTCGCCGCGCGTCCCGACGACGTCGAGACCGCCATCGCCGAGTACGAGCAGGCCATGTTCGTCCGCTGTGAAACGCCCATGGAGGAGGATTTCCTGCTCGAAAGCATCTTCGGGGACGACATCCCCGAGCGGCTGCTGAACCTGTTCGGGATCGAGGAACGGAAGGCCTGAGTCAGGCCTTGCCGCCGGCGAGGGCCTCCAGGCCGCGGACGATCTTTTCCGCGCCGGGGGCCCGATCCGGGGCGACGAGGTGCTGCATCATCACGCCCACGATGAGGGCGAGCTGGACGGCTCCCGCCGCGTCGGCGTCGGTGGGGGACAGCCGTTCGCCGAGGACCTTCCGGGCTTCGTCCTGGGCATCGGCGAGCCGTTCGCGGAGGTCCGGGAAGCGGATGGCCTGCGTCGCGCTCTCCAGGACCGCGGTCCACAGGTCGCGCTGCTCGGCGAAGGAGCCGACAAGGCTCTGCCAGGTGGCGATGGGCGAAGCGCCCTCCGGTTCCCGCAGCCGCTCCACCGCTTCGGTGGACAGCTCGATCATGGCCTCGTTCATGAGGGCCTCTTTGGAGCCGAAGTGGTACCCGATGGAGCCGAGGTTCGCGCCGGAAGCGGCGGTGATGTCCCGCGCGGTGGTGTGCGCGTAGCCGCGTTCGACCAGGCACCGCTTGGCTCCGTCGAGGAGGTCCTCTCGTTGTCCCATGCCGCGATCCTAGCGGTGCGCTGTGACAAGCGTCTTATACAGATGTATTATACAGATGTTCAAGAACGCCTCGCCGCAAAGGAACGACGATGAATCGCTACGTCCTGGGCAACTTCGCCCCGGTCACCGAAGAGATCACCGCCTTCGACCTGCCGGTCAGCGGGAAGATCCCGGCCGACCTCGACGGCCGCTACCTGCGCATCGGCCCGAACCCGCTGGGTCTGGAAGACGCGTCGGCGCATATCTGGACCCTCGGGGAGGGCATGGTCCACGGCGTGCGCCTGCGCGACGGCCGCGCCGAGTGGTACCGCAACCGCTGGGTCCGGTCGGCTTCCGTCGCCGACCGGCTCGGGGAACCGCGGCGCGGGCAGGTCGCCGACGAACGCCTGGACTTCGCGCCGAACGTCCAGATCGCCGGACACGGAGGCCGCCTTTACGCGCTCATCGAAGGAGGCCTGGCCCCGTATGAGCTGACCGATGAACTCGACACCGTCGGGCCCGCCGGCCTCGGTGCGACGGAACAGGGTTTCTCCGCCAACGCGCACAGCAAGTACGACCACGCGACCGGTGAGCTGCACTCGCTGGCCTTCCGGTACGGCGCGGATTTCGTACAGCACATCGTGATCGGCCCCGACGGGCGCAACCGGAGCGTCACCGGCATCAAGGCGTCGACGTTGCCGTACATGCACGACTTCGCGCTCACCGAGCATTACGTGGTGTTCTACGAGTCCCCGATGGTCTTCGAGCCCGGACGCCTGGCGACGGGCGTGCCTTTCCACTGGAACCGGGAACTGCCGTCACGGCTCGGACTGCTGCCGAGAGCGGGCGGGGCGGTGCAGTGGTTCGAGACCGCGCCCGTCATGGTCGGTCACACCCTGAACGCCTTCGAGGACAACGGAACCGTGGTGGTGGACGTGGTCGTGCATCCCCGGCCGATCGACTTCGCCGACGTCGGCGCTTCGAAGCCCGTGCTCGAACGCTGGACGGCGGATCTCGCGGCCGGCCGGGCCACGCGCACGCTGCTGCACGACCGCCCGCAGGACTTCCCGCGCCTCAACGGCCGGTTCGGCGGAAAGCCTTACCGCTACGGCTATTCGGCGGCGGCCGAGCTGTACGCCACCCCGAGCGCCACCGAACCGGACCGCCCCGACGAGGGTTTCAGCAGTGCTCTGCTCAAACACGACCTCCTGACAGGTATCACCGAAGCCCACGAGTTCGGCCGCGACGCGAGCGCGGGGGAGACCGTGTTCGTCCCGTCGGCCGGGGCCGGGGCGGAGGACGACGGCTACAACCTGGTCTACGTCCACGACCGCGATCGTGGCGCGGCGGACCTGGTGATCCTGGCTTCGCAGGACTTCACAGGGGAGCCCCTGGCGAGGGTCCACCTGCCCGTCCGTGTCCCGCTGGGACTGCACGGCAGCTGGATCCCCGCCGCCTGAAACCTCTGTGAGCCATCGCCTCAGGCCCAGCCGACCTTCGCGTAGAACGGCGTGATCCACGCCCTGAACCGCTCCCCGTAGGCCTCCTGAGCGGCGGCCACGACGCCGTCCGGATCATCTGCCGGCGTCAGGCCGCGCTCACGGAGCCATGCGACGAACTGTTCGTGCGAGCCGCTGTGGTCGTCGCCTTCCTCGCGGTAGTAGTACGCAGAGTCGTGGCCGACCATGATTTCGGCGTCGAAACCCAGTAGTCGCAGGAAATCCGTGAAGTCGCGCGCGATGACGTGCTCACCGCCCTCGTCGCCGAAGACCACGACGGGCGACAGGGCGAGGTCCGTCGCGTCGTCGGCCCGCCAGATCGCGTAGGTCGAGCCGCTGCCGTTCGCCTGGGCGAAGGGGATCAGCCGCGAGAGGAACGCGGGGTCGTCCAGCTCCTGGGGGAAGCTGCTCTTGTCGTCGTAGTCGTATAGCTCGAAACCGTCGGCCAAGTAGTCGCCGGCCGAGTCGTAGAGGTCCTTCAGCTCGTTCAGGACCGGGATCGGTGAGTACACGCGGTCACCTTATGCCTGCGGCCCCGCTCCCTGACGGGAACGGGGCCGCCGGTCACGCGGTCACCTGACGTACACCGAGTAGCCGATGCCACCCGACTTGGTGCCGTCGGCCGTGTTGCCCCGCACGTGGACCGAGTAGATGCCTCGCTCCGGTGGGGTCCACGTCATCGTCCCCGCACCCGAACCGTCCGCCGGTACGGTGATCTCCTCCGTCACGGCGCCCCGATCGTTCCGGACGGAGTAGGTGTACGAGACGATGCCCGGCATACCCGGCGTGAAGGTGAACGTCCCCGGTACACCGGCGCCGCCCGACCACGTGCTTTCCGGGTATTCCTTGGACGAGACGTACGGCGCGCTCAAGATGTTGAAGTAGTACGTCTCCTCCTGTGATGAGACGTTTTCGGCGGTCACCGTACGCACCCGCAGGTTGTAATAGGCCGAGCCTTCCGGTGGCAGCGGGGGAGACCACGGCAGCACGGCGCGGCCGTTCTCGGCGGCCGTCCGCTGGAACGGACCCCAGTTGAACGAGTATTCGAACGCCACCGCGCCCGGCTGGCGGGCTTCGAAGGTGAAGCTGCCGGGGAACACCCGCGCGTTCGACTGGAACTCCTTCGAGGTCACCGCCGGATCGTTCGTCACCGTCCACGTGAGATTACCCGTCGAAGACCACACGCCCGCCGCGTTCTTCGCGCGCACCAGCATCTCGTAGTCGCCGATCCTCGGCGGGGTGAAGCTCACCGTCGCGGTGTTGCCGCCGACCGGCACGGTCCACCTGGTCGCCGGGTCCGCCGCCAGCCAGTACTCGAACTCCACGGCGTTCGGCATCGGCGTGGTGAACGTGTACCTGGCGGCCTTGCCTTCCGTCCCGATGTCGCCTTCATAACCGACCGTCGGTCGCCACGTGTTGAGCCACAACCGTTTCTCCGTCACCGGGGACAGCCCGCCGGACGCGTCGCGGGCCTGGACCCGCAGCAGGGTCTGCTCGGCCGAGGTGAATTCCGCCGGCAGCGCGGCGGTTCCGTCGGCGTTCGCCTTGACCGTCCACTTCGTACTCTCGGCACTCGCGAACCAGTAGTCGTACTCGACGATGTGCGGCATTCTCGGTTTCGCCGTGTACGTGACCGAGGCGCCGAGGTCGACGTTTTCGGGTCCGTTCACCACCGGTGACGCGTCGACGAGGAATCGGTACTCCCGTTCCGGCGACTTCGCGCCCGAGGCGTCGGTGCTGCGCACGAACAGCAGGTGATCACCACCGGTGACCGGGGTGATCGTCACCTCGGCGACGCCGTCCTGGCCCGCCGTGACCGTGGCGGGCGCGCCGTCGTTCAGCCGGTAGTCGTACGCCACGACGTTCGGCATCGCCGGTGCGAACCGGAACACGCCCGGCACGCCGATGCCGCCGTCCGGGCCGCCCTGCGGCGGGTAGCGGTCGGACGTGACCGTCGGCCGCGTCTCCTTGACGATGAAAGAGTGGTAGGTACTGAGCGAGAGGTTGCCCGCCCGGTCCCACGCCCGTACGACCACCGAGTCCCAGCCGTTGGTGATGGGAGTGAAGCTGATGGTGGCCGTGCCGTCGGGGCCCGCGACGATCTCCCGCATGTCCCCGCCGAAGTCGTAGTCGTAGCGCACGACGTCGGTGGAACCGTTGGGGGAGAAGGTGAACTCGCCCGCCACACCGACCCCGCCGCCCTCGGCGCCCGCCGGGTACGTCGCGGAGGCGACGGCGGGCGCGTTCGGGTCCGTGCGGTCGACGGTGAACCGGCACGGGGCCGTCGTGGACGACTTCGCGCCCCAGCTGTCCTGTGCGTACACCTCCCACGCATACGTACCGTCGGCGAGGCCCCAGGTGTCCACGTACGCCTCGGAGGCGGCGGTCGTACGCCGTTGTGACTGGTCCGCCACCGGCCACCACGTGAACTGCCCGAACGTGGTGTCGCCGTTCGGGTCGGACAGCCGTGCGCTCAGCTTCGCCTGGTGATTCACCAGCGGTCCGGTGCCGTCCTTGGCGCAGGGTTCGTCGTTGGTGCGGAGGTCGGCCGGCGTCGCGGGCGGCGCGTTGTCGACCACCCGCAGCGTCGCGGGAGCCTTGATCAGCCGATAGAACGACGGGTCCGCCTCGTGGGCCTCGGCGACGCGGAAGCCCAGCGTGAGATGACGGACCTTGTGTTCGATCGCGTCCCGCACCGCGGCGGTGACGTCGAACGTGGCGTTGTTGTCGATACAGGTGCCGTCGGCACCCCGGGACGCCACCCGGGTCCGCTCGACCGGGCGGTTCCGCCAGGTCGACTGTTTGCTGTAGGCGGAGGTGCGCCACACCTCGGTGGCGCGGCTGTCGCAGCCGACGTAATGCGTCTCGCCCGCCGACAGCAGCACCGTCGTGAACGACGCGCCCCGCAACGAGCTCAGGTCGAAATTGACGTATGAGCGTTGCCGGTGCGGTGTCGTGTCCCAGGTGCCGATCGGCAGGTTGCCGGCTGGCTTGAAGTAGGCGGTGTTCGGTGTCGCCGAGTCGACGTAACCCCAGGACGTCGCGGACAGCGTCACTTCCGAACGCTGCTGACCCGTGGTTTCCGCCGCCATCGCGCCATCGGCGAACGTGAGCGCGATGGTGAGCGCGACGGCGGGCAACGTCAGTGATCTTCGTAAGGTCATGCTGGCCCTCCCTTGTGGCATGCACGGCGTACACGCCCGCGAGGGAGGATCGGTTGCCCGGCGTCCTATGCCGGTCTAAGCCGTCGGGCGGCCCGCTCCGGCGTAGTCGTCGCCCTGCTTCCGGTAGGTGTGCACCTGCACCGCCTGCCCGGTCTGCGGGGCGTCGATCATCTGCTGGTTCCCGATGTACAGCCCGACGTGGTGGATCTTCGTGTTCGGCTCGCCGTAGAAGATCAGGTCGCCCAGCTGCGGATCGGTCACCTTGTTCACGCTGTGGTACTGCGTGTGGGCGGTGCGCATGAGCTTGACGCCGGCGCTCGCGTACGCGGCCGTCGTCAGGCCGGAGCAGTCGAAACCGGGGTCGCCGCCGCCGGTGCCGTTGCCGCCCCAGACATACGGCAGCCCGATCTTGTCGATGGCGAAGTTGACCGCGCTCAGCGCCGCCGCGTTCGGCGGCTGCGGGCTCTGGCCGACCGTGCCGTAGACGTTCACCGTCGCGAGCGTGCGGTGCATCAGCAGCGGCGCGGGCTGCAGGGTGCTCACCGCGTTCCACCACGTCTGGCCCTGGCCGAGGTCGCGGCCGCCCGCGCACAGGGCCCGCCCGGCGGTGAGCGTGGCGTCGTCGATGTTCTGCGGGTCCGGTTTCCCGCCGGTGGCCGAGGCCTGGAACCGGTCCCACACCGAAGGCGTCAGCTGCAGCGGGCCGCTGGCGTTCGCGGACGAGACGACCTTGTTGTAGAAGTCGCGGACCTCGACCGCGCCGAGCGGTTTGGTCAGCACGCCGTCGGCGTTCAGGCCCGAACCGGCGGCGCGGCCGTGATCGGAGGCGATCTTCCCGAGCGCGGCCAGCGTCACCCAGGAAAGCCGGCACCCCGGCGTTTCCTTGCTCAGCGTGACGGTGGTCTTCGCGTAGCCGGTCATCGCGCGCAGCGGGATGTCGAGCCAGCCGCTGGTCTTCGACACCCAGGCGTCGAACTCCTGCCCCATCTGCTGCGGGACCTTCGGCTGTTCCTTCGGCATCTCCGCCGGAGCGGACGACGACGGCGGCGGCTCGGGCGGAGCCGAGGACTGGACGGCGGCGGCCTCCGTCTTCGGCTCGTCCTTCGGCGCGAAGGTGATGGCGGCGACCAGGGCCGCGGCCGCGACGACCACGGCCGCGGCGATCACCGGAAGTCTGCGGCGGCGCGAGGTCTCCTGTTCCATCACCGGCCCCCGGTGATCCGGCCGAGGACGAAGTCGCGGAAGGCGTCGACGTCGGTGGTCAACGCGACGTCGATGGTGCGGCCGGGTACGGCCTGCGGATCGGTGCTTCGCAGCCTTCGCCGGTCCACCAGTGTCGCGCCGCGGGCGGGACCGAAGCCGCATTCGACGTCCACGGGGTACGCCTCGACGTCGAGGATGCCCGGCCGGATCGCTTCGGCCACCGCGACCGCGTCGTGCATGACCATCCCCGGCATACCGAGGATCGGCGTGTAGTGCTTCACGTACGTGGGGGTCAGAGCTTCGAGCGCCGCGCCGAGCGGGCCGGACGCGGCGAGTTTGCCGAGCCAGTCCGTGTCGACCGAACACTGGTGCGTGATGTCCAGCGGGACCAGCACCGTCGGGATGTCCTCGTCGACCAGCACCCGGCGCGCGGCCTCGGGGTCGCTCCAGATGTTGAACTCGGCCGCGGTGGTGGAGTTCCCCTTGGTCACCCCGCCGCCCATGACGACGATCCGCCCGATCTTCTCGCGGACGTCCGGATGGGCCGCCAGCAGCAGCGCGATATTCGTCAGCGGGCCGATCGGGGCGATGGTCACCGGCTCGTCGGCGGCCTCCAGCAGATCCACCAGCAGGCGGACGGCGCCGCGTTCGTCGAGCGGGCGCTTCGCCTCCGGCAGCGTCCCGGCGTGGCCGGACAGGCCGTCCTGGCCGTGGACGTACCCGGCGGGCTTGGCGTTGTCGTACACCATCGGCCGCGCGGCGCCGGCCGCGACGGGGACGTCGTCGCGGCCGAAGAGTTCCAGCAGGCGGCGGGCGTTGGAGGTGGTGTGGCTCAGCGGGACGTTGCCGAACACCGTGGTCACGCCGAGGAGTTCGACGTCCTCCGATTGCGCGGCCAGCGCCAGCGCGAAGGCGTCGTCGACCCCCGGGTCGGTGTCGATGATCAGCTTGGTGCCCATGCGCGTGCTCCCCTTTGCGGTCGGCGGCCTGAACACAGGTTACGGTCACCGGTATGACGTCCATGTGGGGTGCGCCCGCGCTGTCGCGGCTCCGCGCTTGGGGCCAGGCCCGTCGTGATCCGCGTCAGGCGAAGTTCCTGACCAAGGACTCGCTGCGCTGGGTGCTGCGAAACCGCGCGTACACGCCTTGGTACCTGGTCCGCTACTGGCGGCTGCTGAAGTTCCGGATCGCGAACCCGCACATCATCCTGCGGGGGATGGTGTTCCTCGGCAAGGACGTCGAGATCCACTGCCGCCCCGGCTACGGACGGCTGGAGATCGGCCGCTGGGTGCACATCGGCGACGGCAACGCGATCCGCTGCCACGAGGGTTCGCTGCGCATCGGCGACAAGGCGGTGTTCGGCCGGCAGAACGTCCTCAACGGCTACCTCGACATCGAACTCGGCGCGGCCACGCTCGTCGCGGACTGGGTGTACATCTGCGACTTCGACCACGTCACCACCGACATCACCGTCCCGATCAAGGACCAGGGCATCGTGAAGTCGCCGGTGCGGATCGGGCCGGACACCTGGATCGGCACCAAGGTCTCCGTGCTCAAGGGCACCCGGGTCGGCCGCGGCTGCGTCCTGGGCGCGCACGCCGTGGTGCGGGGCGAGATCCCGGACTACTCGATCGCCGTCGGTTCGCCCGCGCGCGTGGTGCGGAACCGGCAGGACGACTACGCCGCCGACGCCGCCCGCCGCGAGGCCGTCGCGGACATGGCGCGCAAGGCGAACAAGGCACTGCAGAAGACCCTGGGCGTCGACTCGTAACTCGCGTGATGTCCGTCTGATCACGCGTGTCGTCCATCCGATCACGCGTGTCGTCCGCCTGATCACGGCCACGGCTCACCACGGGGAGGCTGTCCGGCGGCTCCGGTCTACGCGGTGGCACCCAACGGTCGTCAGGCGTGACCGGATGGACGACTCGCGTGATCAGACGGACGACACGCGTGACTGGATGGACGACACGCGTGCACTAGCCGCGCAGTTGCTCCCGGACCTCCATGAGCGCGAAGCCCAGGAGGTTCTGGCCGCGCCAGTAGTCGGGGCGCGTGGCGTTCTTGTCCTCGCGGGCGAGGCCGCTGCCCCAGACCAGGTCCATCCTGGACGCCTCGACGATCACCTTGTCGCCCGTGCTCAGCAGGAACTCGCGCTCCTCGGCGTGCTGGCGGAACTTCTCGAGGTTGCCGTCGATGACGATGTCGAAGCGGTGCCGCTCCCAGACCTCGGCGTCGAATCCGGTGACCTCGCGGCCGAGGATCTTGGCGGTCTTGGGGTCTGGCGCCTGACGGATGTTGGCCGCGGCCTCGTGATCGCCGAACAGCTCCGCCTTGCTCGCCATCATGTAGTGCTCGGCGGTCGGGTACCGTTCGCCGCCCGCGACGAACGGCGCCAGCCACCACTGGCTCAGGCAGGCCGCGTTGATGCGGCCGCTCTTGAGCGGGGTGTGGCCGTAGAAGAGCTGGTACTCGGGCTCCGCGCCGCTGTGGACCAGCTCGCGCAACGCATCGAGACTCCGGACTCCGTCGACCTTGCTCACCATGCCGACCAGTGGACCACAGGCCACCGACAAGTCCCTCAGTGGCCCACCGCGGCGGTTCAGACCAGGAAGTGGAACAGCGGGCTCCCCGGTTCCACCCGTTCCACCTGCAGCGGGCTCGCCTCCAGCCGGTGCAGCAGGCCTTCCAGGTCACCGGGCCGCGCGAGTTCGACGCCGATCAGCGCCGGGCCGGTCTCGCGGCTGTTGCGTTTCACGTACTCGAACCGGGTGATGTCGTCGTCCGGTCCGAGGACCTCGTCGAGGAACCGCCGCAGCGCGCCGGGCTCCTGCGGGAAACCCACCAGGAAGTAGTGCTTCAGTCCTTCGTGGATCAGCGACCGTTCGAGCACTTCGCCGTAGCGGCTGACGTCGTTGTTGCCGCCGGAGACGACGCACACCACGATCTGCCCGGGGTCGATCTTCACCGCCGTGCCCAGCGCGGCGGTCGCGAGCGCGCCCGCGGGTTCGGCGATCACGCCGTCGGACTGGTACATCGCGAGCATTTCCGTGCAGATCGCGCCCTCGGCGACGTCGGTGAGCTCGACACCGCCGTCCCGGACCAGCGGATAGGTCACCGATCCGGCCTGCGCGACCGCCGCGCCGTCGACGAAGGTGTCGACGTTTTCGAGCCGCACCGGCTCACCGGCCGCCAGCGCGGCCGCCATGCAGGTCGCGCCCGCCGGTTCGACGCCGACGATCCGCATCTCCGGCGCCCGTTCCGCGGCCCACGCGGCGATCCCCGCGAGCAGCCCGCCACCGCCGACCGGCACCACCATGACGTCCGGGATGAACCCGAGCTGCGCGACGACCTCCATCGCGACCGTGCCCTGACCGGCGACCGTCTCCGGCGCGTCGAAGGCGGGGACCAGCGTCGCGCCGGTCGTCTCCGCGTCGTGTTTCGCGGCGCTGAAGGCGTCTTCGTAGGTCTCCCCGACGACGATGACTTCGATATGCGAGCCGCCCAGCGTCGCGATCCGCTCGCGTTTCTGCCGGGGAGTCGTGCCGGGAACGTAGACGCGGCCGTTCGCGCCGAGGCGGCGGCACGCGTACGCGACGCCCTGAGCGTGATTGCCCGCGCTCGCGCAGACGACGCCGCGCTCCCGGTGCTCCGCGTCGAGCTGGACGATGAAGTTGTACGCGCCGCGGATCTTGTACGAGCGCACGGTCTGCAGGTCTTCGCGTTTGAGCCAGACCCGGGCGTCGACCCGCGCCGAGAGCCGCTCGTTCGGTTCGAGCGGCGTGCGGGTCACCACCCCGGCCAATCGCTTGGCGGCCTCTTCGACCGTTCGGGCGCTCACCGTTTCGATCCCTTGCACGAATGCTGAATGTACTTACCGGCCCCGGCCACGACGGAGAGACGTCCGCTTTCCGCCGGGCACGGTGCAACCGAACCGGGCACGGACACCGTCTCCCGGACATGACGGTGTTCACCCGGTCCCTCGCGCTCGGCCTGGTCTTGCTGCTCACAGCCTGCGGAGCGGAACCCGCCCGCGAAGAACCACCAGCGCCGCTGCCCGTCACCCAGCAGGTGGACTCCGGCACGGCGGCGGCGGTCACCGCTGCCGACGCCTTCGGGCTCGACCTGCTCACCGCGCCGGCATTGGCGAGCGAAAAGAACCTGGTGCTGTCACCGGCGAGTGTCTCCACGGCGCTGCAGATGGTCGGCGCGGGCGCGATGGGCGACACCGCCGCGCAGATCCGGAAGGTGCTGCGTCTTCCCGGAGACGGGCCGCTCGTCCCGCCGGTCACCGGCCACGAGGACCTGAAGGTGTCGAACACGGCCTGGATCCAGCGGGGCCTCGGGATCAAGCCCGGATACCGGGGCGCGTTGCGTGATCGGTTCGGCGCGGCGACGAGCGACGAGGACTTCGTCGCCGACCCCGGCGGCGCCCGCGAGCGGATCAACCGGACGGTGGCGGACCAGACCCAGGGGAGGATCGAAGACCTGTTCCCGGAGAAGTCGATCACCGAGGACACCCGGCTGGTCCTCGCCAACGCGCTGTACCTGAAAGTGCCGTGGGCGCGGGAATTCCCCCGCGACCTCACCGTGGACGCGCCGTTCACCCGGTCCGACGGGTCGGCGGTGACCGTCCCGATGATGCGCACGGCCCCGGAGATCCAGCTGGGTTACGCCGAAGGACCGGGGTATCAGGCGGTCACGCTGCCCTATCGAGGCGGGCGGCTGGCCTTCACCGTGATCGTCCCGGCCGCGATCGACGCTTTGCGCGGCAAGGGGATCGCCGCGCTGCTCGGCGAGATCCGGCCTGCCACCGTGGAACTGGCCATGCCCAGGTTCACCGTCAGGTCCGCGCTGGACCTGACGGGGCCGCTCAAGGAAGCGGGCATGCCGGCGGCGTTCGGTCCCGCCGCCGACTTCAGCGGCATCACCGACGAAGCCCGGCTAGAGATCGCTTCGGTGCAGCACAAGACCTTCGTCCAGGTCGACGAGGAGGGCACCGAGGCCGCGGCGGCCACGGGGGTCGACGCCCGCTCCGTGTCCGCCGAGCTGCCGCGCACCGTGACCGCCGACCGCCCGTTCTTCTTCGTCATCACCGACACGGCCACCGGGTCGCCGCTGTTCCTCGGGCGGATCGGCGACCCGGCGGCCGGCTAGCGGAAGGCGGCCAGATGCGTCCGCGCCCAGGTCGCGAACGGCCGCGGCGCCCGTCCGGTGAGGTCCTGGACGGCACCCGTGACCGCCGAGTCGTCGAACTCGCCCTCGGCGAAGAACCGGAAGAAGGCGTCGACGTACTTCTCCGGCATCTCCGCGCTCATCGTCACGCGGGCCTCGGCGTCCGAAAGCGGCTCCAGCCGTAGCTCTCGCCCGAGCAGTTCACTCAGGACACGGAGCCGGTCGGCGGGCCGGAGCGAACCCGGCCCGGTGATGGCGTACGCGAGCCCTTCGTGTCCCGGCGTGGTCAGCGACTCCGCGGCGACGGCGGCGATGTCGTACGGGTCGATCGTCGCCACCGGGACGTTCGCGAACGGCTCGCGGACGACGTCCCCGGCGCGAAGCTGCGGGATCCACTGCAGCGAATTCGACATGAACCCGCTCGGCCGCAGGAAGGTCCACGCGAGCTTCGAAGCGCGCACCGCCGCCTCGGCCGCCATGTGCATCCCCGCGACGGCGTTGTCCGCGTGCCCGCCGACGACCGAACGGGACGACAGCAGCGTGACCTGCTCGACGCCCGCGTCCCGCATCACCGCCAGCGCGCCCGGCATGTCGTCGTACCCGCCGAGCAGGAAGACCGCCCGGACACCCTCCAGCGCGGGCTTCAGGCTCGTCGGCTCGTTCAGATCTCCTGTCACTCCTTCGACGCCGTCCGGCAACGGCCGCGGCGTGCGGACCAGCGCGCGGACGGGATGCCCGCCGCGCGCCAGGATTCCGGTCAGTTCCGAGCCGACGTTGCCGCCTGCCCCGGTCACCAAGATCATGCGTTTCTCCCCAGTGCGGTGGCCGCCGTCACAGGCCGCGGCCGTCGCCGGTCACCCTGCCAGGGAGATCAGGGCGGCTCAAGGCGACTTGGGCACCGCCGGGTACGGGACGAAGGTGCTGGTGTTCTCATCGACGGTCAGCTGCTTGCCGATCGTCGGGAACGCGCGCTGCGAACAGGCCGGTCGTTCGCAGACTTTGCAACCCATGCCGATCGGGGTGGCCGCGGCGCGGTCGTCGAGATCGAGCCCGGTCGAGTAGATGAGCCGTTTCGCGTGCCGCAGTTCGCAGCCGAGGCCGACGGTGAACGTCTTCCCTGGGCTGCCGTAGCCGCCGATGTTGCGGGACACCGTCCGCGCGACCCAGAAGTAGCTCTTGCCGTCGGGCAGGGTCGCGATCTGGGTGAGGATCTTGCCGGGCTGGGCGAACGCCTCGTAGATGTTCCACAGAGGACACGCGCCGCCGACGCGGGAGAAGTGGAAACCGGCCGCGGACTGGCGTTTCGACATGTTCCCCGCCCGGTCGACCCGCACGAACGAGAACGGCACGCCGCGGTTCTTGGGGCGCTGCAAGGTCGAGAGCCGGTGGCAGACCGTCTCGAAACCGACGCCGAAGTGGTCGCACAGCCGCTCGATGTCGTAGCGGAAGCGTTCGGCGCTCGCCAGGAACGGTCCATAGGGAAGGATCAGCGCGCCCGCGAAGTAGTTCGCGAGCCCGACGCGGGCCAGCGAACGCGCGGCGGGCCCGGAGAACGCCCACGAGTCGGCGAGTTCGGTGATCAGGTCGTCGTATTCCAGCAGCGCGATCTGCGAAGCCATCCGGAACGCCTGCTGCCCGACGCGCAGGCTCGGCGCCAGCCGCAGCACTCGCGGCCCCGGTTCGTAGCGGTGCTGTTCGCCGTTGGTCTCGTCGATGCCCTCACTCGTGACGTCGACGCCGTAGCGCTGGATCAGCGTCTCCTTCAGCGCCGCGAGCACCTGACCGCGTTGCAGCGGGATGTCGTGCGCCATCCGTTCGGCGCGTTCGTCCAGCTCGGCGACGTAGTTCTCCCGTTCGTAGAAGAAGTCGCGGACCTCTTCGTGCGGCAGGGCGGTCGCGGCGCTGCCGTGCAGGCCGAGGCCGTTCTCCGTGGTCAGCGCAGCGGTGTTCTCGACGGCGTTGCGGTAGCTGCGATGCAGTTTGACCAGGGCCTGGGCGATCGTCGGCAGGTTCGTGGCGAGGTCGTTGAGCTCGCTGTTCGTGACGTCGACGCCGAGGATCTCGTCGAGCAGCGCTTCCTTCACATCCGCGACCAGCCGCGCGGTGTCGTTGTTCGCGAAGAACTCGGTGTCCACTCCGAACGCCTGCGTGATGCGAAGGAGCACCGGGACGGTCAGCGGACGCGAGTTGTGCTCGATCTGATTGAGGTAACTGGGTGAGATCTCCAGCACACGAGCGAGATCCGCCTGGCTCATCGACCGGCTTTCGCGCAGATGCCGCAGCTTCGCTCCGGCGAAGGTTTTGTCCACTGAGGCCTCTCTGTCCGCAAGGTTTCCGGGCCTGAACGATTCAGTGAACGGTCAAGCCCGTGGATTTTGCCCCGGCTTGCGAACCTGCGATTCGCAACCTTTGCAAGATGCTACGGAAGCTTCGCAGAAATTGGCAAATTGGAGGCCTGGATCGGATTTCCCCTGTCATGTCAGGGTCGGATCAGGAAAGGCGATCACTCGCAAACTTCGCAACACCGGGAGAATCCGATGACTCAGCACGCGCAGCAGCTGGAGCAGGCGGCCGCCGAACTGGCCAAGCAGTGGGAGACCGACCCCCGCTGGGCGGGCGTGAAGCGTTCGTACTCCGCGGCTGACGTGGTCAAGCTGCGCGGCAGCGTGGTCGAGGAGCACACGCTCGCTCGCCGCGGCGCCGAGAAGCTGTGGGACCTCCTGCACACCGAGGACTACGTCCACTCGCTGGGCGCCCTGACCGGTAACCAGGCCGTGCAGCAGGTGCGCGCCGGCCTCAAGGCCATCTACCTGTCGGGCTGGCAGGTCGCCGCCGACGCCAACCTCTCCGGCCAGACCTACCCGGACCAGAGCCTCTACCCGGCCAACTCGGTGCCGGCCGTCGTCCGCCGCATCAACAACGCGCTGGGCCGCGCCGACCAGATCAACTGGGCCGAGGGCAACACCGACATCGACTGGTACGCCCCGATCGTCGCCGACGCGGAGGCCGGTTTCGGTGGCCCGCTCAACGCTTTCGAGCTGATGAAGGGCATGATCGCCGCCGGTGCCGCAGGTGTGCACTGGGAGGACCAGCTCGCGTCCGAGAAGAAGTGTGGTCACCTCGGCGGCAAGGTGCTGATCCCGACCAAGCAGCACGAGCGCACGCTGAACGCCGCGCGCCTCGCCGCGGACGTGCTGAACGTGCCGTCGCTGATCGTCGCCCGCACCGACGCGCAGGCCGCCACGCTGATCACCAGCGACGTCGACGAGCGTGACCGCAAGTACGTCACCGGCGAGCGCACCGCCGAGGGCTTCTACAACGTCACCAACGGCATCGACCCCTGCATCGACCGCGGTCTGGCCTACGCCGAGTACGCCGACCTGCTGTGGATGGAGACCTCCAAGCCGGACCTCGAGGTCGCCCGCCAGTTCGCCGAGGCGATCAAGGCCAAGTACCCGGACCAGATGCTGGCCTACAACTGCTCGCCGTCGTTCAACTGGAAGAAGCACCTGGACGACGCGACGATCGCGAAGTTCCAGCGCGAGCTCGGCCACATGGGCTACAAGTTCCAGTTCATCACCCTGGCCGGCTTCCACGCCCTGAACTACTCGATGTTCGACCTGGCGCACGGTTACGCCCGCGAGGGCATGACCGCCTACGTCGACCTGCAGGAGCGCGAGTTCGCTTCGGAGGACCGCGGTTACACCGCCACGAAGCACCAGCGCGAGGTCGGCACCGGCTGGTTCGACAACGTCGCGACCGCGCTGAACCCGGAGAGCTCGACCACCGCGCTCGCCGGTTCCACCGAGGCCGAGCAGTTCTGATCCCTCGCAATTAGGTGACAGGTGGCGGTCTTTCGACCCCCGGGAGACCGCCACCTCCCTTCCCTTCTATCTCTCGCGAAGCCCAGCGGAGGCACACCATGGTTGAGAAGCTGAACTACCGGATCGACGTCTGCGGACCTGCCGGTGACCGGTTCGACGAGATCCTCACCCCGGCCGCGCTGGACTTCGTGGCCAAACTGGACAACGCGTTCGCCGGCCGCCGCCGCGAGCTGCTCGACGCGCGCCGTCTGCGCCGCGAGAAGCTGCAGTCCGGTGAGGAGCCGCTGGGCTTCCTGCCCGAAACGCGCTCCATCCGCGACGACAGCAGCTGGTCGGTCGCCCCGGCCGCGCCCGGTCTCGAAGACCGCCGCGTCGAGATCACCGGACCGACCGACCGCAAGATGACGGTCAACGCGCTCAACTCCGGCGCGAAGGTCTGGCTCGCCGACTTCGAGGACGCGACCTCGCCGACCTGGCACAACGTCATCGACGGCCAGCTCAACCTGTTCGACGCGATCCGCCGCAACATCGACTTCACCACCGAGGCGGGCAAGCGCTACACGATCGGCGACGAGCCCGCGACGATCGTCGCCCGCCCCCGCGGCTGGCACCTGGTGGAGAAGCACATCCGCATCGACGGCCGCCCGGTGTCGGCGAGCCTGGTCGACTTCGGCCTCTACATCTTCCACAACGCGCGCCAGCTGCTGGCCCGCGGCAGCGGCCCGTACTTCTACCTGCCGAAGCTCGAGAACCACCTCGAAGCGCGGCTGTGGAACGACGTCTTCCTGCTGGCGCAACGGGAACTCGGCATCCCGCGCGGTACCGTCCGGGCCACCGTGCTGATCGAGACGATCACCGCCGCGTTCGAGATGGAGGAGATCCTCTACGAACTGCGCGAGCACGTCTCCGGGCTGAACGCCGGCCGCTGGGACTACATCTTCAGCGTCATCAAGAACTTCTCGTCGCACGGCGCGGACTTCGTGCTCCCGGACCGCGCGCAGGTGACGATGACCGTCCCGTTCATGCGCGCCTACACCGAACTGCTGGTGCGCACCTGCCACAAGCGCGGGGCGCACGCCATCGGCGGGATGGCCGCGTTCATCCCGAGCAAGGACCCGGAGATCAACGCGACCGCGCTGGAGAAGGTCCGCCAGGACAAGGAACGCGAGGCGAACGACGGTTTCGACGGCTCGTGGGTCGCGCACCCCGGCCTCGTCCCGGTCTGCCGCGAGGTGTTCGACGAGGTGCTCGGCGGCTGGCCCAACCAGCTCGGCAAGCTCCGTGAGGACGTCGTCGTCACCGCCGAGGACCTGCTCGACGTCGCCAGCGCGGGCGGCGAGGTCACCGAAGCGGGTGTCCGCGCCAACATCAACGTCGCGCTGCGCTACATCGACGCGTGGCTGCGCGGCACGGGCGCGGCGGCGATCCACAACCTGATGGAGGACGCCGCCACCGCCGAGATCGCCCGCTGCCAGGTGTGGCAGTGGATCCGCAACGGCACGAAGCTCGAAGACGGCACCGCGCTCACCCGCGAGCTGGCCGTGTCCTATTTGGACGAAGAGCTGGCCTCGGTGCGGGCCGAACTGGGTGAGGGCAACCGGCTCGGCGACGCCTACGAGATCTTCACCGAGACCGCGCTGGGCGAGAAGCTGCCGAGCTTCCTCACCACCGGCGCGTACGCGCGATACCTGACCACTCACTGATCCAGGCTCCGGCCGCCTCTACCTGACGCGGGGCGGCCGGGTTCCACACCGGTTTGGGACGGTGTGGCCCAACGGGTCCGGTGGCGGCGGCTCCCCGCCACCGGACCCGCTTCACGCGCGCGCCCCTCCGGTAGCGCCTGTCGGGCGTGCGCCCGTCGCGGAGGCCCCGTCCTCACCACACCACCGTGGACGGGGCCTTCGCGGCTTTCTCATGCCGCAACTCGCGTGATTAAAGGCGTAACTCGCGTGATTGAAGGCGTAACTCGCGTGATTGAAGGCGTAACTCGCGTGTCTGGAGGCGGATCATCGTGTTACGCCTCCAGACACGCGAGTTACGCCTCTGATCACGCTCACGGGACCGGACGAATCGGTCACGGACCGCGATTAGGTAGGGGTACGTAGTGATACCCCCGTTGTTTCGGCGGCGGGTCGCGCGGATGCTCTGCGCCGGGTGGGGATTCCGCCCGTTTCCCCGAGGAGCCACCATGAAGAAGCAGTTGAGAACGCTCTTGGCCGCGACCTTCGCCGTCCTCGCCGTCGCCCTCGCCGCCCCGGCGGTGTCCGCTTCGGCCGGGGTCTCGGCGCAGCCGGACTGTGTCCGGCCGTGCCACTTCTGATCTTCGCCACCTAGAGCAGCCCGGGGGTCGCGCCCCTCGCGACCCGCGACTCTCGTGGAGGGGGATCCGGGTCCCCCGACGTCCCGGATTCCCCTCCGCCCTCGTCTTCCCGCGGCGCGCATGTCGCGAAAGCCACTTTCGGGACATCAGACGTCGCGAAAGTGGCTTTCGCGACATGCCTCAGCCGGCTGCTCACCCGCCGACGTTGCGAAAGCCACTTTCGCAACCTTCAACGTTGCGAAAGTGGCTTTCGCAACACGCGCACCAGCGCCGAACTCACCGCGTTTAGTCCTCTGAATGCGGCAGGTGATCAGGGCTCGAAGGCGTTCCCGGTCGCGATCTTCGGCCGCCCCAGTTCCACCGGCTCCCCGACGCGGGCCCGCCGGTAAACGGCGACGGTCGCCTCGGCGATCCGCCCCCAGTCGAAGTCCGCGGCCAGCCGCGACTGCGCGGTCAGCGCCCGGCGGGCGGCGGCGACCTCGTCGTCCAGCACCGCCTCGACGGCGTCCCCGAGCGCCTCGACGTCGCCGGGGCTGAACGCCAGGCCGGTCTCGCCGTCGACGACGACCTCGCCGAGCCCGCCCGCGGTCGAAGCGACCAGCGGCGCCTTAGCGGCGGCCGCCTCCAGCGCGACGATGCCGAACGGCTCGTACCGGCTGGGCAGCACGACGGCGTCGGCCGCGGCCAGCACGGCGCGCAGTTCGCGGTCGGACAGGTGCCCGACGAAGTCCACCGCGCGGCGTACGCGCAGCTTGCGGGCCTGGTCGACCAGTTCCTCCAGATGCCGTCCCTTTCCGGCGACGACCAGCCGCGTCCCCGGTTTGGCGCGGCGGATCCGGGGGAGCGCGGCGAGCAGGTCCTGCACGCCCTTCTCCCATTCCAGCCGTCCGAAGTACAGCAGCAGCGGCGCGCCGGAGGGGCTGTAGACCTCGCGCGCGTGCGCGACCTCCTCCGCGGGCACCTGCCAGGTGCGTTCCTCGATGCCGTTGTGGATCACGGTGACCGCGTCGGCGTCGACCTCGAAGAGATGCGCGACCTCGCGGCGCATGGCCTGCGAACAGGTGATCAGCGCGTCCGAACGGTTCGCGAGCCACCACTCGACGGAGTGCACCTGCTGGTTCAGCGGATGCGAGAGCCAGCCGGAGTGCCGCCCGGCCTCGGTGGCGTGGATCGTGCCGACCAGCGGCACCCGCGCGGCCTCCGCGATCGCGATCGCGGGATGGGTGACCAGCCAGTCGTGCGCGTGGACCACGTCCGGCTGCCAGGTGCGCAGCAGGTCGGTGGCGGCGCGGACCATCGCGTGCCCCATGGCCAGTGTCCACGCGACGAGGTCCCGTTCGAAGGTCACGTGCATCGGATCCTCGGCGACCCGGATGATCCGGACGCCCTCGACCACGCGATCGGTCCTCGGATGGGTCTCGGCGTCGGTGCCCGCCGTGTGACGGCACAGGACGACCACGTCGTGCCCCTGCCGGGCGAGATGCCTGGCCAGGGCGTGGACGTGCCGTGCGAGTCCGCCGACGACCACGGGTGGGTACTCCCACGACAACATCAGCACGCGCATGGGTGGAGGTTACTCGTGAGTCGGTCGTCACCGGGACGGGGCGATCACCCCTCCCGGTGAACCCGAGCGAGCGCGACAGGAGCGACGATCTTTGCCACCATCGGGTCGATGACGTCTTCGGTGAACGCGGCCGGACCGGCCTTCAAGTCCGTCGAACCGGTGCTCGCGACGCCGTGGTCCGCGCAGGTCGGGCCCGGCGACGCGCTGCCGGAGTACCCGCGTCCGCGGCTGGTCCGCGAACGCTGGCTGAACCTCAACGGCGTCTGGGAGTACGCGGGCAGCGGCGCACCCGGCCGGGACGGGTACGGCGAGCGGATCCTGGTGCCGTTCCCGCCGGAGTCGGCGCTCTCCGGTATCGGACGGCGGGACGAAACCCTCTGGTATCGCAGGGTTTTCGAGGTCCCGTCCGGCTGGGACGGTCAGCGCGTGCTGCTCCACTTCGGCGCCGTCGACCAGTCCGCCGAGGTCTGGGTCAACAACCAGAAGGTGGCCGTCCACGAAGGCGGATACACGGCCTTCAGCGCGGACATCACCGACGTGCTGCGCCCGTCGGGATCGCAGGAACTGACCGTCCGCGCGACGGACCGCACCGACGCCTCGACGCATCCCGTCGGCAAGCAGCGGAACGCCCCGGAAGGGATCTTCTACACCGCCGCGTCGGGTATCTGGCAGACCGTCTGGCTGGAGCCCGTGCCGTCCGCGTACGTCCGGGATCTCCAGGCGACGCCGGATCTCGAAGGTGTGACGGTTGTGCCGAAGGTCACAGGCGGCGCCCGGGTGGAGCTGATCGTGAGCGAGCCCGACGGCCCGGAAGTGGCACGCGTCGAGGGAGAGGCAGGACAGCAGTTGCGCGCGGAGGTCCCTTCGCCGCGCCTCTGGACACCCGACGATCCGTATCTCTACGACCTCCAGGTCCGCTTGCTCGACGAAAGCGGCAACCCGATCGACGTCGTCGAGTCCTACACCGGGCTCCGCACGATCGGGACGGTCGCCGACACGCAGGGCAGGCCGCGGATCGCGCTCAACGGCCGGATCACCTTCCTCCACGGCCCGCTCGACCAGGGTTACTGGCCGGACGGGATCCACACCGCCCCCACCGACGAGGCGTTGCGGTTCGACCTGGAGAAGACCAAGGAGCTCGGTTTCAACTTCGTCCGCAAACACGTCAAGGTCGAGCCGGAGCGGTGGTATCACTGGGCGGATCGGCTGGGCCTGCTCGTCTGGCAGGACATGCCGTCGCTCACCGTCTCCTTCGACGGTCCGCCCGGCACCGCGCCGGACCCGGTCCCGGAGGCCCAGGCGCGGTTCGAAGCCGAACTGACCGAGATGATCGAGCAGTTGCGCGGGGTGACCTCGATCGTCGGCTGGGTGCCGTTCAACGAGGGCTGGGGCGAATTCGACACCGCGCGGATCGCGAAGCTGGTGAAGGACCTCGACCCGACCAGGCTCGTCGTCGCGAACAGCGGGGTGAACTGCTGCTTCTCGCGGCCGGACACCGGCGCGGGCGACGTTTACGACGACCACACCTACGTCGGTCCGGGAAGGCCCGCGGTGAAGGACGGCAGGGTGATCGTCGACGGCGAGTACGGCGGCCTCGGCCTTGTCGTCGACGAGCACCGCTGGCCGGGAGAGCCGCAGGCCTACGAGATGACGCCGACCTCGGCACAGCTGACGAAGCGCTATGCCGAGGTCAGCGAACAACTCGAACGGGTCATCGCCGGAACCGGCCTCTCCGGCGCGATCTACACCCAGACCACCGACGTCGAGAACGAGGTCAACGGCCTGCTCACCTACGACCGGCGGGTGGTGAAGGCGGACGCGGCGACCGTCGCGGCCCGCAATCGCGCGGTCATCGAGGCCGGTCAGTCCGGCTGAGCCTCCACCGGACCGCCCGCATCGCGGATCCGGACGGGCACCCCGAGCAGCTGAGAAGGCAGCTGCCCGGGGTCGTGACCGGGGTTCATCCACACGTCGATCGCGGGCGCCCCCTCGGCCTCGCCCTGCCCGACGCCGACCACTCCGGGAACGTCGTCGAGCCACCGGGACGCCGCCACGAGGGCGGCATCGATATCCGACACATTTTCGGCCACTACGGATGCACCCGGATCCCGAGCGACGCTTCGACCAGCGAGATCCGGTTGATCACGGTGACCACCGGCGAACCGGCGAACAGCAGCCCGACGGCGTTCTCGCTCAGGTCGGCCACGAGGCTGCCCGAGTCGCCACCGGCCGACATGTCGGTGGTCAGCAGCTGCTGCGCGAACCGGGCCACCCGGCCGCCGCCGTAGTTCACGTCGACGGTGGCGTTGATGTTCGTGATCCGCCCGGTCGTCCAGTTCGTGGTCCGGCCGGTCTTCTGCACGAGCGTGCCGACCGCGGGCGCCACGTTGGTGCCCTTGAGTTCGCCGACCCAGAAGATCCGCCGGTCGAGGTCGTGGAACTGGCCTTCGGCGATCGCGGCGTCGACGAAGTTCAACGGCACCGGCTGCCCCGCCTGGATGAACTTGATCGGCACGAACCGGCTCAGCCTGGCGATGACGTCGGTGGGGACGACGCCGCCGTCGAACGGGCCGGGCTGCAGGATCGGGTCGCCGATGGCGGCGGCGTTGGAGTTCGCCAGCACGTGGTTGTTGCTCAGGATGTAGTACCTCGGCGGTTTGCCGGGCAGCGCCGTCGCGTCGTAGACCGCGGTGCCGTAGGTGCCGGCGGTGATCTTGAAGTGGCCGACGCTCAGCCCGCCGAACGCCGGGCGGAACCGTTTGGCGAGGGTGAACGGGCCGACCTGCTCGCGGGCGAGTTCGTCGGGGCGGCTCAGGGCCGGCGCCGGGACGTCGTCGAGCACGGTGGAGGAGCCGTTCGCCTTCGATGGCGCGATACTGCGGCCCGCCTGCAGCACGCCGACCTCCTGGACGTCGGTGGGCACACCCGCCAGCGTCGCCGGGACGAGGTCGTCGTCGCGCAGCATCTCGTGCGGCATCTTCGTGTCGACCAGCACGGTGATCGCCTTCTCACCGGTGTCCCTGCCCCCGGACCATTTGGTACCGAGCGCGACACCGACCACGTTCTGCCGGTTCAGCAACGCGTCCTCTTCGGCCGCCTGCACGCTCGCGAGGGAGAGGAAATCGTCCGGGATCATATTGTTCTCGATCATTTCGGCCACACTTTTCTGGTTGTCGGCGTTGACGAAGTGCGGGAGTCCCGACGAAAGAGTGTTCCCCTGTCCGCGGGGCGGCGCCATAGTGCAATCGGGTACGGCGCTTCACCGAGGAATGTCAGTATTTCCCTTGTGCGGCAAGGGTTTGTGATCGAGCAACCAGCCATCGCGCGAGTGGTGGGGATATTCGGGGACTTTGGTCACCGGATAGCCGGAAAAGGAAACAGGCCGGCTCCGCGGAGCCGGCCTGTTTCGCGGGAAGCGGGGATCAGCCGATCGTGGCGTCGATCGCCTTGGTGATCGTCTCGTCCTCGGGTTCGGTGCGCGGGCGGAATCGTCCCACCACTTCACCGGACGGGGCGACGAGGAACTTCTCGAAATTCCACTGCACGTCGCCGGCGGCGCCCTCCGCGTCGGCCGCCTTGGTCAGCTCGGCGTAGAGCGGGTGCCGGGTTTCGCCGTTCACGTCCAGCTTTTCGAACAGCGGGAACGAAACACCGTACGTCGTCGAGCAGAAGGTCTGGATCTCCTCGGCGGTGCCCGGCTCCTGGCCCGCGAACTGGTTGCACGGGAATCCGACGACGGAGAAACCCTTGTCCGCGTAGCGTTCCTGGAGTTTCTCCAGCCCGGTGTACTGCGGCGTCAGCCCGCATTTCGACGCCACGTTCACCACCAGCAGCGTCTTGCCCTCGAGCGCGCCGAGCGTCGTGTCCTCGCCCGCGAGCGTCTTCAGCGGAATGTCGTGGATCCCCATGCTCTCCCTTTCGTCATTTCCTCAGCAGATCACGCGCGTCGACGTGGCCGAACGGTCCGTCGTCGCGCCGGAACGCGGCCGCGGTCTCCTTTGCGCGGTCGAGCGCACCGTCGCGGAGCAGCCCGGCGAGCGTGTCGAACCGTTCGGTGTGCACCTTCGCCCGCCGCCGCGCGTAGTCGGCGGCGGAATCCTTGGTGACCATGAACGCCCAGTCGCTCGACAGCGCCAGCATCGCCTCGGCGACGGCCTGGTCGCGGACGGCGTCGCGGGTCGTCGTGTCCATCCCGGTGACCAGGTCCAGCATCCGGTGCTGCAGCGCGGTGTTGTCCCGCACCATGTCGGCGACCTGCTCACCGTCCCAGACCCGCCAGTCCTTGCCCGAGCCCCACGACGACGCCGGGAGATCGACCTTCCCGCCGAGGTGGCCCGCTTCGAGCGCGCCCTTGAGCGTGGTGACGCGGACACCCGCCTCGGGCAGCGCGCGCAGGACGCCTTCGAGCCAGGCCGGGCCCTCGTGCCACCAGTGCCCGAACAGTTCCGTGTCGTACGCGGCGACGACGAGCGATTCGCGGCCGTGCTCGGCCTTGAGCGAGCGCAGCCGGGCGACGACGGTGTCGACGAAGTCCTGGACGTGGCCGCCGAGGGTGGCCGTCGCCATCGCCGGGTCGTACGGCGCCTTGTCCGGCGGCTCGACGGTCTTGCCGGTCACCCGCGACGGTTTGAGGCCGACTTCGTGCGCCCAGGTGTGGAAGTCGCGGTACGCGGCGTGGCCGGGGTAGCCGGCCTTCGGCGACCAGACGCGGTACGTGACTTCGAGGTCGCGGCCGAAGCAGACGACGTCGGAATCGCCGACGGTCCGTGCCGCCGACGTGTCACCGTGCAGGGACGGCCCGTCGACCATGAACCGCTGGACGCCCGCGGCGGCGTATCCGGCCTCCATTCCGGGCGCGTAGCCGCATTCAGGTGCCCAAATGCCTTCGGGACGGCGCCCGATCCGCAGCGCGGTGTCGGTCAGCCCGCCGCGCAGCATGAAGTCGCGGACCGCCGGATCGAGCAGCGGCTGGAACGGATGCGCCAGGGGGCCGCCGAGCAGTTCGATCGTCCCGTTGTCCACAAAGGACCGGAGGATCGGCGAGAAACCGTGCCGCCAGTGGGTTTCGAGTTCTTCCGATGCCCTGAGCGCCGTCCGGTATTCGCTCGCCGCGAGCTCGCGCAGCAGCGGGTCGCCGCGCCACAGCGTGGACGCGTGCCACGAGCGCAGCTGCCAATGCCCGAGCCAGTCGTGAAAGGCGTCGATGCAGTACGGGTCGTCGAGCTGGGCGGCGAGGATCGGCGTCATCCCGAGGGTGAGGACGTCCTCGCGACCTTCGTCGGCGAAGCGGCGCAGAAGGTCGACCATCGGCAGATAGGAGTGCGCCCACGCCTGGTACAGCCATTCTTCGCCGACCGGCCAGGACCCGTGGTGCGGCAGCCACGGCAGGTGGCTGTGCACGACGAGGCAGAACGTGCCTTCGTACTCGCTCATCCGCGCACCGCCACGGCCACGAGGTCGAGGCTGGCGTCGAGGTTTTCACCGTGGATGGCGAAATCCGCGGCCTGGATGGCTTCGACGTCGGCGAGCAACTCCGCCGGCCAGGTCGCCTGCCCGGGCAGCTGCCCCATGACGACGTCGAGCTGCGCGTCGATGATCGAGCCGCCGTACTTGGCGTCGAGCTTCGCGACGCCCTCGCCGTGGTGGAGACCGTGCAGCGTCTCGACCTCGAAACCGGCGTCACGCAGCAGTTCGTCCAATTCGGACGGTGCGAGTTCCCTGGTGTGGAACGGGTTGAGCGGGGTGTCGCTGTCCGGGGTGAAGGTCAGCCGGTTGGGGGTGGTGACGATCAGCCGCCCGCCGGGGGAGAGCACGCGGCGGCATTCGGCGAGGAAGGCGCCCTGGTCCCAGAGGTGCTCGATCACCTGGAAGTTGGCGACGACGTCGACCGAGGCGTCCCGCAGCGGCAGGAACACCAGGTTCGCCCTGGCCACGCCGATGCCGTGGTAGCGGCGGGCGACGTGCTCGGTGGTGGGGACGTCGTAGTCGAGCGCGAGGACCCGCTCGGCGACCGTGGCGATGAGCCCGGCGCCGTAGCCCTCGCCGCAGCCCGCCTCCAGGACGGTCTTGCCTTCGCACAGGGGCAGGAGCTGTTGATACGCGGCCTCGTGGCGCCGGAACCAGTAGTTCTCCTCGGCGATACCCGGCACGGTGCGTTCACCGGTGAGGTGCAGCGCTTCGGCCCTGGTGGCTGGGGTGGTCACGCCGCGACCCTACCGGCCGGTCACTTCGGCCCGCGTGTCACGTTTCGCGGCGCCACGCAGTCCAGGAGGTATGCAACGGACATTCACCCGCGTACTGCTCGTCGTCTTCGGTCTCATCGAACTGCCCGTCGGGCTGTGGCCGCTGATCAGCCCGGAGGGCTTCTACCGGGACTTCCCGGGGTTCCGCACCGGCTGGGTGGCGATGGACGGCCCCTTCAACGAACACCTGATCCAGGACTTCGGCGGCCTCAACCTGGCGCTATCCGCGATCCTGATCGGCGCCGCCGTGATCGGGACGACCGCCGTGGCCAGGCTCGCCGCGCTCGCCACCTTCTGCTTCGGGCTCCCGCACTTCCTCTACCACCTGGGGCACGTCTCGCATTTCGAGCCGGTGGACCAGGTGCTGATCATCGTGACGACGGCGCTGGGCGCGGTGCTCCCGATCGTGCTCGCGCTGATCCCCTCGAAGCGCGCTACACCGGCGACACCGTGATGCCGATGGCGCCGGGGCCGAGGTGGGCGCCGAGGATCATGCTGGCGTCCACCAGCGTGCTGTCGACCATATGCGGCAGCCGTGCCCGCAACCGCCCGCCGATCTCGAGATCGCGTTCGTCCGGGCCGAACCGGGTGATGGCGACCTCCACGTCCTGATCGCCCGCGCAGTCCACCGCGAGGTCGACGAGTTTGTTGAGCGCCCGCCGCTGGCCCGGGACCCGGGTCAGCGGGGCGACCTCGCCGTTCTTCACCGTCAGCAGGGGTTTGATCGAGAACGCCGAGCCGAGGAAGGCCTGCGCGGCACCGATCCGGCCGCCGCGGCGCAGGAACTCCAGCGTGTCGACGTAGAGGATCTCCCGGCTGCCACGGAACCGGCGTTCGGCCGCGTCGATCACCCGGGTGGCCTGCCCGCCGGCCGCGGCGACCTTGGCCGCCGAGGTCGCCGCGAACCCGAGGCTCATCCCGGTGGTCCCGCTGTCGAGGACGTGGACGGGGACGCTCACCTGCTGGGCGGCCTCGCGGGCGGCGTTCACCGTCTCCGACATCCGGCCCGAGATGTGGACGCTGACGATCGCCGAGGCGCCCTTGCTCGCGGCGTCCTGGAACGCCCAGAAGAACGCGGCGACCTCGGGCGGCGCCGTCTTCACCGGGGTCCCGGCGCGCAGATGGCCGATGATCTCCTCGCGGTCGTAGCGGTTCTCTTCGTCGAATTGCTCCCCGACCTGCAGTTGGACCTGAACGACGCCGATTCCCCAGCGTTCGGCGACCGGGGCGGGAAGGCAGGCGGTCGAGTCCGTGATCACGGCGACGGGGCCGGGCATGGAACGCATGGTCGGGCAGGCTATCGCCTCGCCCTCGGCGCGAGTACCCCGGAATACGGCCGTTCGGGTTAGTCGGCCGGTAACACTCACTTCCGGGTGAATTACCTGGACGATGGTCCCACTAAAACGTGCATCCAGGTGAATGAGGTCACCTCGGGGGGCCCCGGCGCTGAAATGGCCCTAATCTACCGGCCAGTAGAGCTGTTGCCCCGTGGCCGACGCCGGCCACCAACGGGAGGTCGAAGTAGACCCATGACGAACATCGTTGTCCTGGTCAAGCAGGTACCGGACACCTACTCGGAGCGGAAGCTCTCCGGTGCCGACAACACTCTTGACCGCGAATCCGCCGACGCCGTGCTCGACGAGATCAACGAGAAGGCCGTCGAAGAAGCCCTGAAGATCAAGGAAGCCGGCGAGGGCGAGGTCACCGTCGTCTCGGTGGGTCCCGACCGCGCGACCGACGCGATCCGCAAGGCGCTGTCCATGGGCGCCGACAAGGCCATCCACGTCTCCGACGAGGCCCTGCACGGCTCCGACGCGATCGCCACCGCCAAGGTGCTCGCCGCCGCGATCTCGAAGGTCGAAGGCTTCGACCTGGTCATCACCGGTAACGAGGCCTCCGACGGCCGCGGTGGCGCCGTGCCGGCGATCATCGCCGAGCTGCTCGGCCTGCCGCAGCTGACCCACGTCAACGAGCTAACCGTCGAGGGCACCTCGATCAAGGCCGACCGCTACACCGAGGACGGCGTCACGCACCTCGAGGCGAACCTGCCCGCGGTGGTGAGCGTCGGCGAGAAGATCAACGAGCCGCGCTACCCCTCCTTCAAGGGCATCATGGCCGCCAAGAAGAAGCCGGTCGAGACGCTGACCGTCGCGGACCTCGGCGTCGACGCCGGCGAGGTCGGCCTCGGCAACGCCTGGTCGTCCGTGCTCGAAGCCTCCCCGAAGCCGCCGCGCACCGCCGGCGAGCGCGTCGAGGACGAGGGTGACGGCGGCAGCAAGGTGGCCGCCTACCTGGTCGCGCAGAAGCTCATCTGAGACAGGTTTCGAGGAGGAATAGGGAAATGGCTGAAGTACTCGTCCTCGTCGACCACGTCGACGGTGAAGTCAAGAAGGTCACGCTCGAGCTGCTGACCGCCGCTCGTGAACTGGGTGAGCCGTCCGCGGTCGTCGTCGGCCCGACCGGCACCGCCGCCAAGGCGAAGGAAGCCCTCGCCGCGCACGGCGCCGCCAAGGTGTACGTCGCCGAGGGCGACAACGCCACCGGCTTCCTGGTCACCCCGAAGGTGGACGTCCTCGCCGCGCTCGCGGAGCGGACCTCCCCGGCCGCCGTGCTCGTCGCGGCCAGCGCCGAGGGCAAGGAGGTGTCCGCCCGGGTCGCGGTCCGCCTCGGCTCCGGTCTGCTGTACGACGCCGTCGGCGTGAACGGCGACGGCAGCGTCGACCAGTCCATCTTCGGTGGCGCGTTCTCGGTGAAGTCCAAGTCCACCAAGGGTGTCCCGGTCATCTCGGTCCGCCCGGGCGCGGTCGAGGCGGCCCCGGCCGAGGGTGCCGCGGCCGAGGAGACCGTCGAGGTCCCCGCGGGTGACCCGGCGAAGTCCGCCAAGATCACCGGCGTCGAGCCGATCGTCGGCGGCGACCGGCCGGAGCTGACCGAGGCCTCGGTCGTCGTCTCCGGTGGCCGCGGTGTCGGCTCGGCCGACAAGTTCGACGTCGTCGAGGCGCTCGCCGACTCGCTCGGTGCCGCAGTCGGTGCATCCCGCGCCGCCGTCGACTCGGGCTACTACCCGGCGCAGTTCCAGGTCGGCCAGACCGGTAAGACGGTCTCGCCGCAGCTGTACATCGCGCTCGGCATCTCCGGCGCGATCCAGCACCGCGCGGGCATGCAGACCTCGAAGACCATCATCGCGGTCAACAAGGACGCCGAGGCGCCGATCTTCGAGATCGCCGACTTCGGTGTGGTGGGCGACCTGTTCAACGTCGCGCCGCAGCTGACCGAAGAGGTCCAGAAGCGCAAGGGCTGAGTCCTTCGTTCGAAGCGGGGCCGTCCGGGATTTATTTCCCGGGCGGTCCCTTTTCTGTTACCCGGAAGTGATCTTCCATCCTGAGAGAAGCCTGAGAACCCGCAATTAACTGAACGTGCACTATTCGGCCATCGGGCGCATTGTCGTTGGTACCCCCCGAGGGGTAGACCTGGCTTATGACGACGTCACAGCTCCTCGTCAGTACTGACCAGGCAGGTGTCGAACTCCCGGCCGATGCGCCGCGTTACTCCCTTCTCGTGGCGAACGGGAACGAAGAAGTCGTTGCCGCGCAACGCCTTCGCCATCAGGTGTTCGCCGAGGAAATGGGGGCGACGCTCAATTCCCTCGAACCCGGGCTCGACGTCGACTACTTCGACGAGTTCTGCGACCACCTCGTGGTGCGGGACGACAACACCGGCGAGATCGTGGGCACGTACCGGATGCTGCCGCCCGATCGGGCCGCGCGGGCGGGAAAGCTGTACTCCGACAGCGAATTCGATCTCACCGCGCTCGATTCGCTGCGGCCTTCGCTGGTCGAGACGGGGCGTTCGTGCGTGCATCCCGACCACCGCAGCGGCGCCGTGGTGAGCCTCGTCTGGGCGGGGATCGGGCGCTACATGCTGCTGGCCGGCCACCGGTATCTCGCGGGCTGCGCCTCCGTGCCGCTGACCGACGGCGGGGCTTACGCGGCGGGCGTCTGGGATGTCCTGCGCGCCAAGCACTACGCGGATGAATCCCTTCGGGTGACGCCGCTGAACCCGTGGCGGACCGAAGGTGTCGAGCGGCCCTCCCGCGCGATCCTCCCGCCGCTCATCAAGGGCTACACCCGTCTGGGTGCGAAGATCTACGGCCCGCCCGCGCTCGACGCGGATTTCGGTGTCGCGGACTTCTTCGTCCTGCTGGATCTGCACAACGTCGACGAGCGGTATCTCAAGTACTTCCTGGGAGTGCAGGGATGACCCACGCCTGGATGCCGAAGTCGCCGTGCGGCGACGGCTGCCTGAGCGAAGGCGCGCCGACGGTGGCGTTCGGCCGGCGCGTCCTGCGGTTCACCGCGGCGATCGGCGTCATCTTCGGCGCCTTCCTGTCGGCGCCGCTGGTGCTCGTGCTGCGCGGCATGCCCCGGGAACGGTTGGTGCGCCTGCTCTTCCTGGGGATCTTGAAATCCTTCGGGGTGAAGCTGCGCGTGCTCGGCGACGAGCGTTTCCGCGCCGTGCCCGGCCGTGGCGCGCTCGTGGTGAACAACCACATCTCGTGGCTGGACATCATCGCGGTCAACGCCGTCCAGCCGATGCGGGCGCTCGCCAAGAAGGAGGTCGGCGCCTGGCCGGTGCTCGGCCTGCTGGTGCGCCGCGGCGGCAGCATCTTCCTCGACCGGGAGAACCTGCGGAGCCTGCCCGCGACGATGGACGAACTCGCCGCCGCGATGCGCGGCGGATCACTCGTGAGCGTGACGCCGGAAGGCACCACCTGGTGCGGTCTCGGCTCCGGCCGGTTCCGCCCGGCGACCTTCCAGGCCGCGATCGACGGCGGAGTCCCGGTGCGGCCGCTCGCGCTGCGGTTCCGGCTCGCCGATGGGCGGGAGACGACCCAGCCGGCGTTCATCGGGCCGGAGTCGCTCATCGCTTCGCTGCGGCGGGTCGCGGCCCTGCGCGGTCTGGTGCTGGAGGTGCACGTGTGCCCGGAGATCGCGCCGGGCCGCGCTGCGGACCGGCGGGAATTGGCCCTGCTGGCCGAATCCGCGGTGCAGGCGGCGCTCGGCCGGGTGCAGATCCCGGTGCAGCGGCGGCGGCGCGCGGCAGCGGTTCCGGCGGCAGTGGAGGTCACGAAGGTGTCAGGTCTCGTGAGTGGTAAGGACGGTTAGAACCGTCCTTACCACTCACGAGGTTCAGGACAGGGCCAGCGTGATCTTCCCGCCCGCGTGACCGGTCGCGCTCTCGCGGTGCGCTTCGGCGGCATCGGCGAGCGCGTAGCTGGAGCCCAGCTTCAGCTTCAGCTCCCGCGCGACCAGATCCTCCAGCACGGCCTGGGTTTGCGAGCCGCTCGCCGAGAACTTCAGCCCCTGTGCGTAAGCCGCCGGATCCGCGATGGTGATCAGCCGGTCGGGTGAGCCGAGCAGATCGACGGACTCGGCCAGGACACCGAAGCCCGCCGCGTCGAACACCGCGTCGACGCCGTCCGGCGCGACCGAACGGACCCGCGAAACCCAGCCGTCGCCGTACCGCACCGGCACCCCGCCGAGCGCCTTCACCTCGTCGAGTGACGACGCCCCGGCGAGCCCGACGACCGTGGCGCCCAGCGCGACGGCGGCCTGCGTCGCGATCCGGCCGACCTGACCGCTCGCGCCGTGGATCACCACCGTCTCGCCCGGTTTGACCTCGAGTTCGCCCAGCACTCGCAACGCCGTCTCACCGACGATGGGCAACGAGGCGGCCTCCGCCCACGAAAGGCCGGCGGGTTTGCGGATGACGGTGGTCGCCAGCGCGTACTCCGTGTACGCGCCGGTGTCGGACCAGCCGAAGACCTCGTCCCCGACGGCGAACTCGGCGCCTTCGCCGACCGCGTCCACGACGCCCGCCAGTTCCAGGCCGAGGATGTGTGGGAATTCGACCGGCCGGACCTCCGCCATCGCGCCGGACCGGATCTTCCAGTCGATCGGGTTGACGCCCGCGGCCTTGACCGCGACCCGCACCTGACCCGGGCCGGGCTCCGGCAGCGGGACCTCGGCCGCCTGCAGGACATCCGGTTCGCCGTACTGGGTGATGGTGATCGCTCGCATGTTCACTCCTATCGGATTTCTTCGCTGCGATCAGTCAACCGGCGCCCGCGCCCCGCCCGAACCAGCCGGACGAGCAGTGTTCACTAGCCGGGAGAGCAGCGTCCCCGCGTCGGAACGCGCTTACTGTGGGGTCATGGACCCGCTGCACGTGCTGAGCCAGGTCGAGTACATGCTCGCCGCTCCGCGCCCCGAACTCCTGCCGCGCTTCTCCGCGACGGCCGCGGCCGTGCTGCCGCATCGCGCCGCCGCCATGGAGACCGGTGACTGCTCCCGCCTGCCGATCAAGGTCCACGGCGATCCGGCGATCACCGGCGCGGTCACGAGCGCCGAGCTTCAGCGGCTCGCCGCGCTCGGCGTCCCGGGCAAGGCGGTGGTGGCCGAAGAGACGCTCGGCGGGAAGCGCCGGAAGCTCGTCGTCCTGACTTCGGCACCGGTGATCGGCAAGGGCGCGATGATCGCGCTCGTCCCCACCGAGGACGCGCCGTCGGGTAGCGCGCTCGACTTCGTCGCGAAGCTGTGGGACATCGTGAGCGTGAACGCCGCCCAGCGCGCCACCGACCCCGAGCCCGCCGTCCTGGAGAGCAATATCGCGGCGGCGACCGCGCGGGCGCGGGCGATCACCGATCTGGGGCAGACGCACGCCACCACGCTGACGTCGCTGCTCGCGGTGCTGCGGTCCCGCAAGCTCGGCGACGCCGCCGCCCGGCAGACCGCGACCGATCTCGCCGCGACCGCGCTGGTCGAACTGCGCTCGATCGCCGACCGCGATCAGGAACTCTCGGCTGAGCCCGCTTCGGAGGCGTTCGACACCCTCGCCACGCAGCTGGCTCCCTTGGTGCGCCACGACGACGTGACCGTCGACCTCGCCGGGCCGGACGACGAACGGCCGCTCCCGCAGGACATCGCGCACACCGCGCGCACGGTCTCGCGCGGCCTCGTGCTCGCCGCGCTGGAGCGGGGCGCCGGCCGGGTCCGGGCGTCCTGGCGGATCGACGGGCAGCACCTCCGGGTCACCGTGCGCGACGACGGCCCGGACGTCGCCCGCGCCGTGCCCGCCGGCGGTCTCACCGAGCGGATCACCCCGCTCGGCGGCCGCTGGGAGGTCGACGCCGTGCCCGATTGGGGCGCCACGATCACCGCGGTCCTGCCGCTGGGCGTCCAGGAAACACCGGAACTGCGTCCGCTCGACCGGTTGAACCCGCGCGAACTCGAAGTCCTCGCCGGGATCGCGCGCGGGAAACGCAACCGGCAGATCGCCGACGAGCTGGCGCTGACCGAGCACACGGTGAAGTTCCACGTGCGGAAGATCTTGGGGAAGCTGGAGGTCACGTCGCGCGGCGAGGCCGCCGTGTTGGCGCGTGAGCTGCGCCTGGAGTCGGTGTCGTGACCTTGACCTCCACCGGGCTGGAGGTTGCAGGCTCGTCGTATGACGATCACTGGGGACGAGGCCAAGCCGAAGGGTGTGCTCTGGACACCTGAACACCGCGTGACCACCATCGGGCTGCTGCTCATGGTCACGCTCATCGCGTTCGAGAGCATGGGCGTCGCCACCGCGATGCCGACGATGGTGGCCGATCTCGACGGCCTCGCGCTGTACGCCTGGCCGTTCACCACGTTCCTGGTCGCCAGCGTGGTCGCGACCGTCCTTTCCGGACGCCTCGGCGACCGCAAGGGCCCGGCGCCCGCGCTGCTCGCCGGTACCGCGTTGTTCGCCGCCGGGCTGCTGGTCGCGGGGCTCGCGCACGACATGCCGCTGCTCCTGCTCGGCAGGGGATTGCAGGGCTTCGGTTCCGGGCTCCTGCTGGTCTCGGTGTCGCTGCTGATCGCGCTCACGTTCAGCGACCGCGAACGTCCGGTGATCTACGCCGCCAACGCCGCCGCGTGGGTGCTGCCGGCGGTGATCGGTCCTTCGATCGCGGGCGTGGTGACCGTGAGCGTCGGCTGGCGCTGGGTGTTCCTCGGGCTGATCCCGCTGACCGGGATCGGGCTCGCGCTGCTGGTCGTCGTCACGCGCAAGCTGCCTGCCCACGTACCCGGCGAATCCGCCAGCCGGGCGGGCGTCGTGCCCGCGGTGGTCGCCGCGCTCGGCGTCGCCGCGCTCACCTGGGCGGCGCAGCACCCGTCCCTCGCGGCGCTGGCCTACGGCGGTGCCGGTCTGGTCGCCCTCGCGTACGCGCTCCGCAAACTCCTGCCCGCCGGGACGCTGGTGTCGCGCCCGGGGTTGCCGACAGTGATCGCCTCGCGCGCGCTGATCGCGGGCGCGTACGCCGGGATGGAGGCCTATCTGCCGCTCACGATGACCGAGGTCCACGGCTACAGCCCCGCGCTGGCCGGGCTGCCGCTGACGGTGACCGCGCTGGGCTGGTCGGCGG
Source organism: Amycolatopsis roodepoortensis (assembly GCF_014873915.1). Lineage (GTDB taxonomy): Bacteria > Actinomycetota > Actinomycetes > Mycobacteriales > Pseudonocardiaceae > Amycolatopsis > Amycolatopsis roodepoortensis. The sequence goes on along the minus strand of NZ_JADBEJ010000004.1, from coordinate 437,760 downwards.
GGTCGATGCTCCAGGGCCGCATGCTCGACTGGTCGCGCGAAGCGTCGCTGCGGACCGGATTCGCGCTGGTCGCGGCCGGTCTGGCGATCTTCGTCTTCGTCCCGCTGCCCTCGTTCCCCGGCTGGATGGCGTTCGTGGCGTCGGCCGTCGGCGGCTCCGGGATGGGGATCGCGATGCCCGCGATCTCGGTACTGCTGCTCCGCTACTCGCCGGAGGCCGAACGCGGGTTCAACACCTCGGCGCTGCAGCTCGGCGACTGGGTCGGATCGGCTCTGACCATCGGTTTGGGTGGTGTTCTGCTCGCTTCGCTGGCTTCGGCGAAGGAGCCTTCGGTGGCGATCTTGGTGCTTTCGGTGGTGCTGACCGGCATCGCGCTGCTGGGCGTGCGGTTGACCGGCCGGTGGCCGTCGGATATGAGCGCCGCCACCCGCTGACCAGGGTGGGCTTGGTCACGCCCCGGAACGGGCTACCCTGAAAGATGCGATGACCTATCTCGACCACGCGGCGACCACCCCGATGTTGCCCGAAGCCGTAGCGGCGATGTCCGAGGCGCTGTCCACAGTGGGCAACGCCTCCGCGCTGCATTCCTCGGGACGCCGGGCGCGCCGCCGGGTCGAAGAAGCCCGCGAGGTGATCGCGGAGGCGCTGGGCGCCCGGCCGTCCGAGGTGATCTTCACCGCCGGAGGCACGGAGAGCGACAATCTCGCGGTCAAGGGCATCTTCTGGGCCCGCAACGGCGAGGACCCGAAGCGGAACAGGGTGCTGTGCAGCACCGTCGAGCACCACGCCGTCCTCGAGTCCGTCGAATGGCTGGAGCAGCACGCGGGCGCCGAGATCACCTGGGTCGAGGCCGACCAGGCGGGCCGGGTCACTCCCGAGTCGCTGCGCACCGCCATCGGCGACCGCCCCGAGACGGTCGCGCTGGTCACCGTGATGTGGGCGAACAACGAGGTCGGCACGGTCAACCCGGTCGCGGAGCTCGCCGGCGTCTGCGCCGAGCACGAGATCCCGCTGCACACCGACGCCGTCCAGGCCGTCGGCGCGGTGCCGGTCGACTTCACCGAAAGCGGCGCCGCGGCGCTGACCCTCACCGCGCACAAGCTGGGCGGCCCGTACGGCGTCGGCGCGCTGCTGCTCGGCCGCGACACCGCGTGCGTGCCGGTCCTGCACGGCGGCGGTCAGGAGCGCGCGGTGCGTTCGGGCACGCTCGACGTCCCCGCGGTGATCGCGTTCGCGACGGCGGTGAAGGTCGCGGTCGACGCCCGCGAGGAGTACGCCAAACGCGTCGCCGAGCTGCGGGACGACCTGATCGAGGCCGTCCGGCGCGAGGTGCCGGACGTGGTGCTCAACGGCGGCGAGGGTGAACGGCTGCCCACGCACGCCCATTTCACCTTCCCCGGTTGCGCGGGTGACAGCCTGTTGATGCTCCTGGACGCCAAGGGCATCGAATGTTCCACCGGTTCGGCGTGCACGGCGGGTGTCGCGCAGCCGAGCCACGTGCTGCTGGCCATGGGTGCCGAACCCGCGGCCGCGCGCGGGTCGCTGCGGTTCTCGTTCGGGCATACCTCGGCACCGGAAGACGTTGAAGCGGTTTCGAGGGAGATCGCGGGCGTCGTCGACAGGGCGAGGCAGGCGGGGCTCGCCGGAATGCGCAAGCAGACGCAGAAGCAAGAGGTGTGAGGAAGATGCGCGTACTGGCCGCGATGAGCGGGGGAGTGGACTCGGCGGTGGCCGCCGCGCGCGCCGTGGACGCCGGGCACGAGGTCGTCGGGGTGCACCTGGCGCTGTCGGCGAAGCCCGGCACGCTGCGCACGGGATCCCGCGGCTGTTGCACGATCGAGGACTCCGGCGACGCGCGGCGCGCGGCCGACATCCTCGGCATCCCCTTCTACATCTGGGACTTCGCCGAGCGCTTCACCGAAGAGGTCATCGAGACCTTCGTCGGCGAGTACGCCGCGGGCCGGACGCCCAACCCGTGCGTCACCTGCAACGAGAAGATCAAGTTCGAGGCGCTGCTGGACAAGGCGATGGCGCTCGGCTTCGACGCCGTCGCCACCGGGCACTACGCCCGTCTGTCCCTTGTGGACGGTGTGCCGGAGCTGCGGCGCAGCGTCGACACGGGCAAGGACCAGTCGTACGTGCTGGCTTCGCTCACCCCGGAGCAGCTGCGGCATTCGCTGTTCCCGCTGGGCGACTCGTGGAAGACCGACGTGCGCGCCGAGGCCGCGAGCCGCGGCCTGTCGGTGGCCAAGAAGCCGGACAGCCACGACATCTGCTTCATCCCGGACGGGGACACGAAGAGCTTCCTGGAGAAGCGGCTCGGCCAGCGTCCCGGGCAGCTCGTCGACGCCGAGACCGGCGCGGTGCTCGGCGAGCACACCGGCGTGCACGGTTTCACCGTCGGCCAGCGCAAGGGGCTCGGCATCGAGGCGCCGGCGCCGGACGGGCGGCCGCGCTACGTGCTCTCGCTGGAGCCCGTTTCGGGCACGGTGAAGGTTGGTTCCGCGCGGGACCTCGGCGTGAACGTGATCGAGGCGGACCGCCCGATCTGGCCGAGCGAGCGGCCACTGGACGGACCGACCGAATGCGTCGTCCAGGTGCGCGCGCACGGCGGGATCGTCGAGGCCGTCGCGGAGGCTTCCGGCGACTCGGTGAGCATCCAGCTGCGTGAGCCGCTGCGCGGCGTCGCTCCGGGGCAGGTCGTCGTGCTGTACCGCACCGATGCCGCCGAAGGCGACCTCGTGCTCGGCAGTGCGAAGATCTCAGGGACTCGCTAGAACTTCAGCTTGAAGCCGGTGTGCGTGGCCTCGAAACCGAGGCGTTCGTAGAACCGGTGCGCGTCTTCGCGTTTCACGTCCGACGTCAGCTGGACGAGGGCGCAGCCCCGCCGCCGTGATTCGTCGATCGCCCACCGCATCAGCTCGCCGCCGAGGCCGGAGCCGCGATGGCTCGCCCGCACCCGGACGGCCTCGATCTGCCCGCGCAGCGCGCCTTTCCTCGCCAGGCCGGGGATGATCGACAGCTGGAGCGTGCCGACGGCCTCCCCGCCGTCGTCGGCGACGATCAGCAGTTGCGCCGGATCGGCGTCGATCTGCTCGAAGGCCTTCAGGTACGGCGTCAGGTCGTCGGCCGAATCACGGGTGCTGCCGATCTGGTCGTCGGCGAGCATCCCGACGATCGCCGCGACGTCTTCCCGCCGCGCTTCACGGATGATCATGAGGCGTAGTGTCGCACCCCGTCGGTCTCGGTCGCGGTGAGTTTCCCTTGGGCCACCAGCAGATCCAGATGCGAACCGGTCTCGAGGACGGCGAGCATCTGGTTGAACGGGTCCATGTCGGGAAGTTTGCGCTGCCTTCGCGTCCAGCCCAGCCGCAGCGCGACCTCGTACGCGGTCGTGACTTCCGCGGTGATCTCGGCGCCCATGACTTCGAGCCGGTCCCGGTGGTGCTCCAGCAGCTCGTCGACGCGGGCGTGGACGCTGCCGGTGACCGGCCCGTGCGCGGGGAGCATGCGCCGGTCCGGCATCTCGCGAACCAGGCGGAGGGAGTCGAGGTAGTCGCTCAGCGGCAGCTCCGTGGGCACCGGCTGGAAGCCGATGGACGGCGTGATGTGCGGCAGCACGTGGTCGCCGGAGAACACCAGCCCGGCCTCGTCGTCGACGAAGACGACATGCCCGTCGGTGTGGCCGGGCGTGTGCACGATGTCGAACTCGCGGCCGGGCACGATCTGGCGTTTGCCGGGGACGAGCCACTCGTCGGGCTGTTCCCACAGATGCGCCTCGGTGTGCCGGACACCGCCGAAGGCCTTGGCCAGTTCCTCGACGACCGGCCCCGCGCCGCAGCGTTCCAGCAGGCTGACCTGCGCCTCCATCGGAAAGCGGTCCGGGGCGCCGGAGCGGACCAGCGACGGCTCCTCCCGTTTCCCGAGCCCGAGCGTGCCGCCGAATTCGCGGCGCAGTTCGACGGCGAGGGTGTAGTGATCGCGATGCACGTGGGTGATCAGGAATTCGTCGATGTCCCCGAGATCGGCGCCGAGCGCCTTCAACCCGCGCGCGAGCCGCTCGCGGGCCGGCTCCAGCGCCCAGCCCGAGTCCACGAGGACCAGGCGGGTCCCGTCGGTGACGACGTAGACGTTGACCGCGCGCAACGCGTCGTGCGGCAGGGGGAGCGGGATCCGGTGGACGCCGGGCGTGACCGTGTAGACGCCTGGCTCGGCCCAGTCCCGTTCGCCGTCTTCGGGCAACGGCTCCATGGTGACCCTCCGTCCCGGACGCACTCCAGCGTGCCGCCCCAGTCACTCCACTTTGTGCCGCCGGAAGCCGAGTGTCCACTTCAGGAGTGTGAGACCCCGGTCACTCGTGGGAGACAGCTCAGCCCTTGTCGTCCTGCTTCAGCGCCGTGTCGATGGTCAGCGCCGAGGCCACCACCATCGACGCCAGCGGGTCCCGCAGCGGCCGGTGGATCTCGACGACGTAGTTGTCGGCGGTGGTGAACGCGGCCTTCACGAAACCGCCCCAGGTCTTCGTGATCCGCGCGATCTCGACGTCCGCCTCGTCCTTGATCGCGAAGTTCCACGCCCGCCAGTTCTCCGCGAAGATCCCGCCGACCTTCCGCCCGTCGACCACGAAACCCAGCCGGATCTTGCCGAAGACGTTCTCCTGCACGATCTCGCCGATCGGGGAGTCGTCGGCCTTCGTCACCAGGAACCGGGATTTGAACACCTTCGCCGGCCGCGTCACCTTCAGCACGGTGCTGTGGTTCGCGTCGCGGATCTCGAAGCGGTGGGTCAGGAACTGGTCGTAGTTCGTGAGCAGCCGGATGGCCTTCTTCAGCGTGCTCTGCCCGACCTGGACGACGCCGCCGAGGCGGTTGCCGTTCTGGTCGAACACGCCGAACTCGTTGGCCATCTCGATGAGTTTCGCGCGCTGGTTGACCACCAGCACGGGTTCGGAGAACAGCGTCCCGCCGCCGACGGCCCCGCCGCCGCGGCCTTGGGTGCCCCTCGCCGCCTGCGCCCGGATTTTGGCGGGGTCGTGCGCGCCTTCGACATCCAGCTCGATCATCTCGGCGTCGTGCGACGGCCGCGTGTTCGCGGTCCAGGCCTGCCCGTCCCACCACCGGTACACCCGGGGGTTCTGCTGGTCGGGATACCAGCCGGCGGGCTGTGGAGAGCTCGTCATGGCAGGTCAGCGTAATGCGCTCAGTGCCGTCTCGGGCTCGTCGACGGCAATTGCGTCGAATGTCCGTGTCCTCCCGTGCCCCGCCTCCCCGCACACTCGGACCAAGGGGAGAATCCGGGTGTGAACGAACGACCTTGGCCCCCTGGCGCGGCCACCGCGATCGGTTCCCTTCCCGGCACCGATCCGGTCGAGGCCGCTTCGATCGTGTTCGGCGAACTGCCCGAATTCCCCTGTATGCCCGAACTTCCCGCCCGTGGCGTCGGTGCCGACATGATCGGCCGGACGGCGGCGCTGCTGGTCGACCTCGCGGTCGAGGTGGTGCCGAGTGGTTACCGGGTCGCTGCCCGTCCCGGACACGACCACCGCCGCGCGGTCGACCTGATGAACTGGGACCTCGACGCCGTCCAGGAGGCGCGGGAGAAGGCGGGCGCCGCGCCGCCCGCCTTCAAGATCCAGGTCGCCGGGCCGTGGACGCTCGCCGCGAACGTCGAGCTCCCGCGCGGGCACCGGATCCTCACCGACAAGGGCGCACTGCGCGATTTCGCCGCGTCGCTGCTCGATGGACTGGCCGGGCACGTCGCGGAACTGAAGTCGCGGATCGGCGCGCCGGTGGTGATCCAGTTCGACGAACCGTCGCTGCCCGCGGTCCTCGCCGGCGATCTCCCGACGGCGTCCGGCTACGGCACCGTTCCCGCCGTGCCCGCCCCGGAGGCGCGCGAACTGCTGTCGACGGTGATCTCCGGGGCGGAACGCGTCACCGGTCAGCCGGTCGCGGTGCACTGCTGCGCCGAAAAGCCGCCGATCCCGTTGCTGCGCGCGGCGGGGGCGCAGGCGATCGCCTTCGATTTCACCCTGTTGAAGGGCGCTTCGCCCGCGCAGCTGGACGAGATCGGCGAGGCGCTGGATTCCGGGACGACGCTGATGCTCGGCCTCGTCCCCACGACCGACCCTGGTGTCCCGGTGGAGCTGCGCGACGTGGTGACGCCCGTGTTCAAACTCGTCGACCGGCTGGGCTTCAGCCGCGAGATCCTCGCCGAACGGGTCGTCCCGACGCCGGCGTGCGGTCTGGCGGGTGCCACTCCCGAGTGGATGCGCCGCGCGCTCACGCTCAGCCGGGAGGCAGGCAAGGCTTTCACCGAACCGCCTGAAGGCTGGTGAGCGGCGCGGTAGCGTGCCCGTCATGCGTTTGTTCCGCCGCTCCCGCAAGACCGAGGACGTTCCCGACCCCCGCACCGCCTGGCCGGAGCAGCCGGTCCCCGAGGACGCGGCCGCCGCGGCGGAGAAGTTCTGGGAGGCCTGGTTCGCGCTCCTGCCCGAGGTCAGCGCCGCGCTCGGCGATCGTGAACCGCATCGGGTGGAACACGATCTCTGCACCATCGTCGAGGCACTGCACCCCCGGCTGCACTTTTCCCTCGATCGTGGGCACCGGGCGATCTACTCGCTGGTGCTGACCGGCCAGGAGGATCCGGAACTGCGCCCGTACACCGACGCGTGGAAGGCCGCGGCGCCGCCGGAGGACGCCATCTGGGAGTACCACGACTCGGTGCCGCCGGTCCCCGATCCGAGTGAGGTCACCGTCAACCTCGGCGAGACCCGGATCGCGCTCGCCGACGTGCGGGTGACCGCGAAGGTGGACGAATCAGCCGGACGGGTGGACGTGACCGTGTTCCATCCGCTGATCGACGAGCTGGCGCCGGAGACCCGGACGACCATGACCTTCCTGCCGCTGGACGCCACGCTGGGTGAGCGGGTCGCGGCCGAACGCCTCGGCAAGGTCGAGCTGGTGACCGAGGCCCAGGACGGGCAGCTGACCCTGCTGGAACTACGCGAAATCGTCGGCAGGCTGTCCGGAAATGTCGGTACCCCCGACTAGGGTTACCCCCGTGAGCAGCGAACTTCCCGAAAACCCCGAGCCCGCACAGGACGTCACGGACGTGCCCGCCGACGTCCGTGAAAGGCATGCCGAACTGGCGGAGGAGATCCGCGGTCACCAGTTCCGGTACTACGTGCTGGATTCACCGATCGTGTCCGACGGCCAGTTCGACGAGCTGCTGAACGAGCTCCAGTCCATCGAGGACGAGCACCCGGGGCTGGTGACGCCGGAGTCGCCGACGCAGAACGTCGGCGGCACGTTCTCCACCGAGTTCGTCGCGCACGACCACCTCGAGCGCATGCTCAGCCTGGACAACGTCTTCGACACCGGCGAGTTCGAGGCCTGGGTCGAGCGCGTCCAGAAGGAGATCCGCGCGACGAAGTACCTCGCCGAACTGAAGATCGACGGGCTCGCGATCAACCTGCTGTACGAGAACGGCCGCCTCACCCGCGCTCTGACCAGGGGCGACGGCCGCACCGGCGAGGACGTCACGCTCAACGTCCGCACGCTGGAGCAGGTGCCCGAGCGGCTGACCGGGACGGACGAGTTCCCGGTGCCCGCACTGGTCGAGGTCCGCGGTGAGGTGTTCTTCCGTGTCGAGGATTTCCTGGCGCTGAACGCGAAGATGGTCGAGGCGGGCAAGGATCCGTACGCGAACCCGCGCAACACCGCCGCCGGGTCGTTGCGGCAGAAGGATCCCAAGATCACGAAGTCGCGCAACCTGCGACTGATCTGCCACGGCCTCGGCAAACGTGAGGGCTTCGAGCCGAAGCGGCAGTCCGAGGCGTACGACGCGCTCGCCGCGTGGGGCCTGCCGGTCTCGCCGCACAGCAAGGTGCTCGGTTCGGGCAAGGAACTGCTGGAGCACATCGAATACTGGGGCGAGCACCGCCACGACGCCGAGCACGAGATCGACGGCGTCGTCATCAAGGTCGACGAGGTCGCGCTGCAACGCCGTCTCGGCACGACGTCGCGGGCCCCGCGCTGGGCGATCGCCTACAAGTACCCGCCGGAAGAGGCGATCACCACCCTGCTGGACATCCAGGTCAACGTCGGCCGCACCGGGCGGGTCACCCCGTTCGCGGTGATGGAGCCGGTGAAGGTGGCCGGGTCCACGGTGGCGATGGCGACGCTGCACAACCAGGAAGAGGTCAAACGCAAGGGCGTGCTGATCGGGGACAAGGTCGTCATCCGCAAGGCGGGCGACGTCATCCCCGAGGTGCTCGGCCCGGTCGCCGACGCGCGCACCGGTGAGGAGCGCGAGTTCGTGATGCCGTTGCGCTGCCCCAACTGCGACACCGAGCTGGCGTACCAGAAGGAGGGCGACATCGACATCCGTTGCCCGAATTCGCGGTCCTGCCCGGCGCAGCTGCGTGAGCGGCTGTTCCACCTGGGCGGCCGGGGCGCGTTCGACATCGAGGTGCTCGGCTACGAGGCCGCGGTCGCGATCCTGGACGCCGGTGTCGTGCACGACGAGGGCGACATCTTCGGGCTGGACGAGGAAAAACTGCTCCAGGTGGAGCTGTTCCGCACCAAGGCAGGGGAGCTGTCGGCCAACGGGCGCAAGCTGCTGGACAACCTGGAGACGGTGAAGGACCGTCCACTGTGGAAGGTCATCGTCGGCCTGTCGATCCGGCACGTCGGCCCGACGGCGGCGCAGGCACTCGCACGGGAATTCGGTTCGCTGGAACGGATCGAGAACGCCTCGGAGGAGGAGCTCTCCAGCGTCGACGGCGTCGGCCCGACCATCGCCCGCGCGGCGAAGGAGTGGTTCGAGGTCGACTGGCATCGCGAGATCGTCGAGAAGTGGCGCGCGGCGGGCGTGCGGATGGAGGAGGAGCGCGACGAGTCCATCCCGCGCAACCTCGAAGGCCTGTCCATCGTCGTCACCGGTTCGCTGAACGACTATTCCCGCGACGAGGCCAAGGAATACATCATGGCCCGCGGCGGGAAGGCGGCCGGTTCGGTGTCGAAGAAGACGGCGTTCGTCGTCGTCGGGGACGCTCCGGGCACGAAGTACGACAAGGCCGTCCAGCTGAAGGTGCCGGTGCTCGACGAGAACGGTTTCCGCGTGCTGCTCGAAAGCGGCCCCGAGGCCGCGGCCGAGCTCGCGCTGCCGACCGAGGAGGGAGCCGGTGAGTGACCTGGAGATCCGGCCCGCCCGCCCCGAGGAGCTGACGGCGGTCGGGGAGCTCACGCTGGCCGCGTACTCCGCGGAGCGGAGCCTGGTCGACGGCGTCGGCTACGCCGCGGAGCTCGTCGACGCCGCCAAGCGGGCGGAGCTGGCCGAACTCCTGGTCGCGGTGGACGGCGACGGCACGCTGGTCGGCACGGTCACCATCGCCCTGCCGGGGACCGAGTTCGCCGAGCTGTCCCGCGAGGGCGAACTGGAGTTCCGGATGCTGGGCGTGCTGCCCTCGGCGACCGGGCGCGGTATCGGCGAGGCGCTGACCAGGGCGGTCATCGCGCGGGCGCGGGAACTCGGCGTGACGAGGGTGGTGCTGTGCAGCCTGGTCACGATGGAGCGGGCGCACCGGCTCTACGAGCGGCTCGGCTTCGTCCGGCTGCCCGAGCGGGACTGGGAGCCGCATGCCGGGATCACCCTGATCGCGTACGGCCTGGAGCTTTGATGAATTCGGCGACGGCGATCACCACCACCGCCGACATCCTCGCGCTGGAAGGGGCGGGCTGGGAAGCGGACCTGGGCGAGATGCGCGATGATCCCCCGGACCGCAAGTGGCTTGAGCCCCGCGAATAACGCTGACTGAGCGAAGCTGTCCCGCGCTTGCGCCGAGGCGATCTTCGACTCGTGAGCTGACCCCTTCGCGGATGTCATGAAAGAGGGGCCGTTCAGGCCGAAATGTCCTGAACGGCCCTTTCATGACATCCAGAGGACGAAACGCGAAGGTCAGCTGTCCAGCACGACGGCGACGATCCCCGCGAAGTGCGCCAAACGCGCCACCTCCGCGGCCCGGAAGTTCGGCCCGCCGGGCCGGGCGACCAGCAGTGCCTTCCCTGGCTTCCCCAGCGGTGTCGCCGCGAGTTCGGTCCCCAGTTCCTTCCACGTCTCCGGCACCCAGGCCTCCTCGGCGTCGAGGATGGTGGCGCGTTCCAGCGGCAGCCACGGCAGGTCGGTGATCGGCGTCTCGGGCGCGGCGTTGGACGACGCGAGCCGGATCGCGCCGTCCTCGGCGTGCTCGACGACGACGGCCCAGCCCGCCCGGATGATCCGCGGCACCCCTTCGGCGAGGATCTCCAGCCCCGCGGCGGGCTTCGCGGCGATCTCCTCGACCAGTTCGAGCTCGCGATGGGTGTCCAGCACCCCGGCGTACGGGCGGACGGCGTCGACCTCGACCCCATCGACGCTTTCGGCGGCGGTGATGAGCGCGTCCGGCAGCCTGCCGGACGGGATTTCGACGACGAGGTCGTCGACGGCGACACCGCCGCCGCGTTCGACCACGTCCACGCTCAGGATGTCGGCGCCGACGGTGCCGAGCGCGGTGGCGACCGCGCCGAGGGTCCCCGGGGTGTCCGGTAATTGGACCCGGATCAGGAACGACACACGCGCCCCTCTCGCCTCAGGCGTCCCAGCCTCGCCGTGGAACGCGCTACGCCGGGCGCCGATTGTGACAGACCGGACGAGGTAATGGGGACCGACGTCCGGGGCGCGGGATAACGAACCAGGCACTCCTTACCCGACATGGGAGCGCAGGCCGCGGCATAACCCAGTCGAGTCCGCCGACGCCGCCACCATAGACTTGCAGCTTCCGACAGAACCCGCACAGCACACCCCGGGAGTCACCCGCGTGCCCAACATTTCCCGCGACGAGGTCGCGCACCTCGCCAAGCTGGCCAGGCTTGCCGTCACCGAAGAGGAGCTGGACGTCTTCGCAGGCCAGCTCGACCAGATCCTGGACTCGGTGGCCAAGGTGAGCGAGGTCGCAGGCGAGGACGTCCCGCCCACGTCGCACGCCGTGCCGCTGACCAACGTGTTCCGTGAGGACACGGTCCGACCGGGGCTGACCCAGCAGCAGGCGCTGGCCGGTGCGCCGGCCAGCGAAGAGGGTCGTTTCCGGGTGCCGCGGATTCTGGGAGAAGAACAGTGACCGAACTCATCAAGCTCACCGCCGCCGAGTTGGCGGAGAAGATCCAGTCCCGTGAGGTGTCGGCCGTCGAGGTCACCCAGGCCCACCTGGACCGGATCGCCGAGGTCGACGACCACATCCACGCGTTCCTGCACGTCGACACCGAGGGCGCGCTCGAAGCCGCCCGCGCGGTGGACGCCGACGTCGCCGGCGGCAACGCGCCGAAGTCCGCGCTCGCCGGTGTCCCGCTGGCGCTCAAGGACGTGCTGACCACCAAGGGCATCCCGACCACGGTCGGTTCGAAGACCCTGGAGAACTGGCTCCCGCCGTACGACGCCACCGTGACGCGCAAGCTGCGCGAGGCCGGTGTCGTGGTGCTCGGCAAGACCAACATGGACGAGTTCGCGATGGGCTCCTCCACGGAGAACTCCGCGTTCGGCCCGACGCACAACCCGTGGGACCACGCCCGCATCCCGGGCGGTTCCGGCGGTGGTTCCTCGGCGTCCATCGCGGCGTTCGAGGCCGCGATCGCGATCGGCACCGACACCGGTGGCTCGATCCGCCAGCCCGGCGCGGTCACCGGCACCGTCGGCGTGAAGCCGACGTACGGCGGTGTCTCCCGCTACGGTCTCGTCGCCTTCTCCTCCTCGCTCGACCAGGCCGGTCCGTGCGCGCGGACGGTGCTCGACGCCGCCCTGCTGCACGAGGTCATCGCCGGGTACGACCCGATGGACTCGACCTCGATCGACGCGCCGGTCCCGCCGGTGGTCGCCGCGGCCCGCCAGGGCCTGACCGGTGACCTCAAGGGCGTCCGCGTCGGCGTGGTGAAGGAATTCGCCGGCGACGGCTACCAGCCGGGCGTGTTGCGGTCGTTCGAGGCCGCCGTCGAGCAGCTGCGCGCGCTCGGCGCCGAGGTCGTCGAGGTCTCGTGCCCGAACTTCACCTACGCGCTGCCCGCCTACTACCTGATCGCGCCGAGCGAGTGCTCGTCGAACCTCGCCCGGTTCGACGCCATGCGCTACGGCCTGCGCGTGTCCGACGACGGCGAGCACAGCGCCGAAGAGGTCATGTCGCTCACCCGCGAGAAGGGCTTCGGCCCCGAGGTCAAGCGCCGCATCATGCTCGGCACGTACGCGCTTTCCTCGGGCTACTACGACGCCTACTACGGCTCGGCGCAGAAGGTCCGCACGCTCATCACGCGCGACTTCGAGGCCGCGTACGAAAAGGTGGACGTGCTGGTCTCGCCGACCACGCCGACCACCGCGTTCAAGATCGGCGAGCGCGTCGACGACCCGATGGCGATGTACCTGGCGGACCTGTGCACCATCCCGTCGAACCTCGCCGGCAACGCCGCGATGAGTGTCCCGAGTGGACTGTCGCATGAGGACGGCCTGCCGGTCGGCCTCCAGATCATGGCCCCCGCGATGGCCGACGACCGGCTGTACCGCGTCGGCGCCGCCTACGAGGTCGCACGCGACGCCGCCAACGGTGGCTCGCTGGTGCACGAGGTTCCGGAGCTGGGAGGAAAGAAGTGACCGCCGTGGTTGAGTTGATGGACTACGCCGACGTCATCGAGCGGTTCGACCCGGTGCTGGGCCTCGAGGTGCACGTCGAGCTGAACACGAACACCAAGATGTTCTGCGGCTGCGCCAACGAGTTCGGCGGCGAGCCGAACACCAAGGTGTGCCCGACCTGCCTCGGCCTGCCCGGTTCGCTGCCGGTCGTGAACGGCAAGGCGGTCGAGGGCGCGATCCGCATCGGTCTCGCGCTCAACTGCGAGATCGCGGAATGGTGCCGGTTCGCCCGGAAGAACTACTTCTACCCGGACATGCCGAAGAACTTCCAGACCTCGCAGTACGACGAGCCGATCGCCTTCAACGGCTACCTCGACGTGACGCTGGACGACGGCGAGGTCGTGCGCGTGGAGATCGAGCGCGCGCACATGGAGGAGGACACCGGCAAGTCGCTGCACGTCGGCGGTGCCACCGGGCGGATCCACGGCGCCGAGCACTCGCTGCTCGACTACAACCGCGCCGGCGTGCCGCTGATCGAGATCGTCACCAAGACGATCGAGCACACCGGCGGCCGCGCCCCCGAGGTCGCCCGCGCGTACGTGAGCGCCCTGCGGGATCTGCTGCGCGCGCTGGACGTCTCCGACGTCCGCATGGACCAGGGTTCCCTGCGCTGCGACGCGAACGTCTCGCTGATGGCCAAGGACGCGACCGAATTCGGCACGCGCACCGAGACCAAGAACGTCAACTCGCTGCGCAGCGTCGAGCGCGCCGTGCGCTACGAGATGACCCGCCAGGCGGCGATCCTCGCCGAGGGCGGTTCGATCAAGCAGGAGACGCGGCACTTCCAGGAGGCCGACGGCACCACGTCGCCGGGCCGCACCAAGGAGACCGCCGAGGACTACCGGTACTTCCCGGAGCCCGACCTGGTCCCGATCGCGCCGTCGCGCGAATGGGTCGAGGAGCTGCGCAAGACGCTGCCGGAGATGCCGTCGGAGCGCCGCAAGCGCATCCAGCGGGAGTGGAACCTGACCGACGAGGCGCTGCGCGACCTGCTCAACGTCGGCGCGGTCGACCTGGTCGCCGCCACCGTCGAGGCGGGCGCGACGCCGGACGAGGCCCGCAGCTGGTGGGTCAACACGCTGGCGCAGGAGGCCAACTCCCGCGAGATCGAGCTGGCCGAGCTGGCGATCACCCCGGCGCAGCTGGCCGAGGTCATCGCGCTGGTCAACGCCGGCGAGCTGACCAACAAGCTGGCCAAGGAGGTCGTGCAGGGCGTGCTCGCCGGCGAGGGTTCGCCGTCCGAGGTCGTCGAGAAGCGCGGCCTGAAGGTCGTCTCCGACGACTCCGCGCTCATCGCGGCGGTCGACGAGGCGCTGGCCGCGCAGCCCGACGTCGCCGACAAGATCCGCGGCGGCAAGGTGGCCGCGGCCGGGGCGATCGTCGGCGCGGTCATGAAGGCCACCAAGGGCCAGGCCGACGCCAAGCGCGTGCGCGAACTGATCGTCGAGCGAGTCGGTGCCTGATCTCGCTCTGAAGAAGGTCACCTGGCGTGAGTGGCTCGGCCTCGCGGCCGGGCTGCTCGCGCTGGTGGCCTTGTTCCTTCCGTGGACGACGCTGACCGCCTCGCGCCCGGAGATCGAAGACGCGCTGACGACGTTGCCCGCCGACGACGTCACGCGCGACGCGTGGCACGCGGGTTTCCTGGCCTGGGCGCCGCTCTTCCTCCTGTTCCTGCCCGGGTTGGCCGTCGTGCTGTTCGGCCGCGTCGACGCCGTCCGCCGCGCGGGCCTGCCGCATCTGTGGCAGATGGCGGCCGTCGGCGCGCTGCTGCTGATGGTGCTCGGCTGGACCACCCTCGACTGGCAGTTCGACGCCGACCAGCGCGGGATCTTCTCCGCCGCCGGTATCGAGATCGGGACCGGGCTCGGCCGCTACCTCGGCCTGGTGGCGGCTGTCGTCTCCGTCGTCGTCGCGTTCCTCGACGTCCGGCTCCTGCGCGCCGAGACCCGCACCCGGCGTCCCTGAGCCCCCGTCTTCGCGTTTAGTCCTCTGAGTGCAGTGAGAAAGCGCTTTCTTTCGAGGAGTCCCTGTGTTCCCCTTGCCCGGCGGTATCGGCCTGTCTCATCTGTGCGCCTACGAATGGGAGGCCGCCGACGGCGTGTGCGGCGGCAGTCCGCATCTGCATCTCGCCTGCACCGAGGCCTACGTCGTCACAGGCGGACGCGGCGCGGTGCAGACGCTCGACGTCGGCGGCTACCGGGAGACCGAACTCGAAGCCGGGGTCGTCGCGTGGTTCGCGCCCGGCACGGTCCACCGGATGGTGCAGCGCGACGGGTTGCGGATCACCGTGCTCATGCAGAACAGCGGGCTCCCCGAAGCGGGTGACGCCGTCTTCACCTTCCCGCCGCCGCTCCTCGCCGACCCGGACGCGTACGCGGAGGCCGCCGCGATGCCCGAGGACGCCGTCGCGGCCCGCCGCCGTCGCGATCTCGCGATCGAGGGCTATCTGCCGATCCGGGACGCGCTCGTCGCGGGAGATCCCGGTCCGCTGAGGGATTTCCATCGCGCGGCCGTCGCACTGGTCGCGCCGAAGGTCGGCGCGTGGACGTCGCGCTGGCGGACGGGTGCGCTGGCCGCCGCCGAGCTGACCGGTGAGCAGTTGAAGGCGCTCGCGAACGGGGACGCGAGTCATCTCGAACGGTCGGGCGTCCGCGTCATGAGCCCGTCCAAAGAGGACGGTTATGGGATGTGCGGGCGGAGGGCCGAGTACCATCCTTGACATGTGACCATTAGGTCACCTATTTTTGTCCGCATGACTTCATCACGCAGGACTCTCGTCACCGTGCTCGTCGCGTTTCTCCTCGGCGCGCTGTTCACCGCCACGCCGGCGTCCGCCGAAGAGGGCTGGCGCACCCACGAAGGCGCGATCAATGGTGCCGACTACCTGGTCAAAGTCCCGAAACGCTGGAACGGCACGCTGGTCCTCTACAGCCACGGGCTCTATGTGGAGAAGTGGGGGAAGCCGGAGCGGATCTGGCTGGCCACCAGACCCGAGACCGAGACCTGGCTGCTCGAGCACGGCTACGCGCTGGCCGCGTCGAACTACAAGGGCGTCTTCGGGCACGCGATCGAAGAAGCCTTGACCGATCAGATCGCGCTGCTGGACTGGTTCGAGGCCACCGTGGGCAGACCACGGCGGACGCTCACCAGCGGGATGTCCATGGGCGCCGTGATCTCGGTGAAGCTGGCCGAGAACAACCCGGGCCGGTTCGACGGTGTCCTAGCGCAGTGCGGCGAGTACGACACGAAGGGCACCTGGAACAGCGCGCTCGACATGCTCTTCGCGCTCAAGACCCTGCTGGCGCCCGATGCGGACATCGACCTCGTCCGGCCTCGTGATCCGGAGGCCGCACAGGCGGCGCTCGAAGCC
Source organism: Amycolatopsis roodepoortensis (assembly GCF_014873915.1). Classification (GTDB taxonomy): domain Bacteria; phylum Actinomycetota; class Actinomycetes; order Mycobacteriales; family Pseudonocardiaceae; genus Amycolatopsis; species Amycolatopsis roodepoortensis. The sequence continues at coordinate 421,679 of NZ_JADBEJ010000004.1, read as the reverse complement.
GTCGTGACCGAAGCTCAGAAGACCGAAGCGGGCCGGGCGCGGATCGCGTTGGCCGGAGCGCTGGGCACCATCCCCGGCTGGGCGCTCGCGCACGAACCCGAGCCGACGGCGCCTGCCGACCGTCTCGCCCAGCAGGCGCTGTGGGTCACCGGGGCCTACCTGTACGGCTACGGGCCGGACGCGCGTCCCGAAATCGAGGGCCGGGCGGGCGGGAATCCGTCCTCGAACACCGGGATCGATTATCGGCGTCAGCTCGCCCGGTCCACCGGGCTCGACCTGGTCCGGCACGCGTACCGGGCGGGCGGCGTGGATCTGGGGGCCGACCTGGACCGGCTCGCCGCGGCCCCGCGGATTTCGGCGGATACGCAGGCGGAGGCTTACCTGGACCGCTACGCCGTGGCGCGCGGCACCACACCCTCACCCGTGCTGACCGCCCACACCACCGGCGACGGCGGCGCCGTCGCGGGACAGGCCCGGTGGTACGGCGACCAGGTCCGGCGAAACGGCGATCCTGGCCTGTTGCGGCAGACCTACGTCAGCCGGGGCGGCCACTGTTCGTTCAACGCGGCCGAGGAGATCGTCCTGCTGCGTACCTTGTCGTCGCGGGCCGACACCGGCCACTGGCCGTCCACAGATCCGCGACGGCTCACCGCCGCCGCGACCGATCTCGGACCCGCCTATCGGCTCGTGCCGGAACTGTTCGACCCGCAGGGCAAGGAAAAGGCGATGCCGCCGTTGTTCACCCGGTTCACCCCGCCTGCCCAGCCGAGGCCGTCCAGGTAAGGGCCGCTCAGTCCTTGCCGCCCCCGCCGGAGGCGGCCGACGGCGTGATGATGACGACGCGGTCGTCGCTCGAAACCGGGGTGCCGCCGTCCTTGTTGACCGTCCCGGCGAGCGCGATCTGCGGATTGACCATGCTCATCGCGGACAGCCTGCCGAAGGTCTTCGGCGGCTTGCCGACCTTGCCGTCCATGAAGACGTTCGGCTTGCCGGTCACCGCGCCGTCCGGGGTGACCGGCAGGTTCTGCAGGTTGCCCGCGATCGACGTCGTGACCGTCAGGTAGCCGGTGGCGCCGACGAAATCCGCGCAGCCCGCCACGCCGGGCCGGTCGGTCCAGCTCCAGGCCGGGGTGGTCAGCGGCTGGCCGCCGCGAAGCCGGTACAGGACGTCCTTGTCGGCCAGCCGGTCGGTCAGCCATACGCGGGAGCCGGTCTGGTCGCGGCAGATCCCGCCGGGGGAGTGCACGCCGGTCGAGAAGACCGCCGAACCCGGCGTGGGGTTGCCCGCCGCGGGTTTGCCCGAGGTGTCGACGCGCAGCACCTTCCCGGCCAGCGACGCCGGATCGGCCGCGAGCCCGGGGTTGCCCGCGTCGCCGGTGGCGACCAGGAGCGCGCCCTTGGCGTCGGTGCCGATCGCGCCGCGGTTGCCGGTGGCGCCCTTGGGGATGCCGGTCAGCACCGGTTTCGGCGCCTGGCCCTTCGCCAGCCGGACGACCCGGTTGTCGGTCGGGGTGGTGATGTAGGCGAAGACGAGCTGGTCTTCGGCGAAGCCCGGGGAGAGGGCGAGCGAGGTGAGGCCGCCGTCGCCCGAGCCGTCCACGGGGACGGTCGCCCAGTCGGCCGGGTCCTTCTCCGCGACGGCGAGCAGGATCCGGCCGCTCTTGCGTTCGCCCGCGAGCGCGCTGGGCGCGGTGCCGTCGCCGGGGATCGCGGCCACGGCGGCGACGGTGTCCAGGCAGGTCGCGATGACGGCCTTGTCGAAGTCCTTGCACCCCTGCGGCGGCGGGACCGGCGACGGCGTCTGGTTCGGCCCGTTGCCCCGGCCGGGGCCGGGGTCGCCCGCCGCGCCGCCGGGCCCGACCTGCGGCGGGACCTCGGGGGACGGCGGGTTGACCGGGGTGAACTTCTGCCCGGCGGCGGTGTTGTCGAATTCGGCGCAACCGGAGAGCATCAGCGCGCCGCAGGCCAGTATGGCCAGCGGCGCGGTCCATTTCCGCCGGTACCGGGTACGCACGGGGCAAGCCTAGGTGGGCGTACGTGAGCCACGGGTAAGAGCCTCTGGATACCGTGGTGATCATGACAGTGACCGTTCTCGTGCCCGACGAAGTGGGAGTGGCCGCGCTTTCGGAGATCGACGGCGTGCGTCCGGTGGTTTACCGCCACGGTGAGCCGGTGCCGCCCGAAGCCGCCGAGGCCGAGGTCCTCGTGACCGGCGATCGGCCCAGCGAGGGGCTCTGGCGCGAACTGCCGAACGTCAAACTCGTGCAGCTGCTGGCGGCGGGTGCCGAGGACTGGATCGGCAACGTGCCCGACGGTGTCCTGCTCTCGACCTGCCGCGGCGCGCACGGCGGGAGCTCGGCCGAATGGGTCGTCGCGGTACTCCTGGCGATCTACCGCGGTCTCGGCGGCTTCGCCGAAGGCCTGCGCCGGAAGCACTGGGAACGCCGGACCACCGACACCCTGCAGGGCAAGCGGGTCCTCATCATCGGCGCGGGCGACCTCGGCAGGCATCTGCGCCGCCGGCTGGAGACCTTCGACGTGCGCTGCACGATGGTGGGCGCGAACGCTCGCGAAGGTGTCCACGGCACCGACGAACTCCCCGCCCTGCTGCCCGACCACGACGTCACGGTGCTCATGGTGCCGCTCACAAAGCACACCAGGGGCATGGTCGACGCGGAGTTCCTGGCCGCGATGCCGGACGACGCGATCCTCGTGAACGTCTCGCGGGGTCCTGTCGTGGTCACGGACGCGCTCGTCGCGGAACTCACGTCGGGACGGCTGCGTGCCGCGCTCGACGTGACCGACCCGGAGCCGCTGCCCGACGGGCACCCGCTGTGGGACTGCCCGGGGCTGCTGCTGACACCGCACGTCGCGGGCTCGGTGAGCGGGAGGCGGCAGCGTGCCTACGCGGTGGTGGCCCGGGAATTGAGCCGCTATCTGGGTGGGGAGCTGCCGAAGAACCTGGTGCACGGCGAATACTGAGCATCGTGGCGAATCTTCATGTCGGCTGCGCGATGTGGACGCACAAGGCGTGGGCCGGGCGGTTCGTCCCGCGGTCGTCTCCCGCCGGGGAGCGCCTGCGGGCGTACGCCGGCTGGTGCAACGCGGTCGAGGGCAACACGACCTTCTACGCGACCCCCGCGAGGGAAACCGTCGAGACGTGGGCGCGGCAGACCGGTCCCGGCTTCCGGTTCGTGGTCAAGCTGCCCAAGGTCGTCACGCACGAGAAGCGCCTCGCCGGGGTCGAGACCGAGATGCGGGCGTTCCTCGACGCGGTCGAACCCCTCGGCGAACGGGCGGTCCTGTGGACTCAGCTGCCCGGCTCGTTCGGGCCGCCGGACGCCGACGCACTCGGCCGCTTCCTGCGCCGTCTTCCCGCCGGCCTCCGTCGTGCCGTCGAGGTGCGTCACCCGGCGTTCTACTCCGAAGCGACCTCGCTGCTGGAGAGGACTCTCGCCGACGCGGACGCCGAGTGGGTGCCGTTCGACACCACGGTGTTCTTCTCCAGCCCGCCGGTCAGCGAGGCCGAACAGGACGCCTGGGCCAAGAAACCCCGGCTGCCGCGGCGAACGCGGGCGCTGACCGACCGGCCGATCGTGCGGTACCTCGGCCGGGATTCGGCCGAGGAGACCGCGCGGGGATGGGAACCGTGGACCGAAGTGGTCGCCGGATGGCTGCGGGAGGGCCGGTCGCCGACGATCTTCGTGCACACGCCCGATAACGACGACGCCCCGGCGCTCGCTCGCCGGTTCCACGACGACGTGCGCGCCCTGGTGCCCGGGCTCGACCCGCTGCCCGAGCCCGAACCGATCGAACCCGCGACCCTGTTCTGAGCCGCCGCGTGATCGGACGGACGACACGCGTGTCCAGACGGACGACACGCGTGACTGGACGGACGACACACCTCGAGGTCGGTTCGGTCGCCTGACGGGCCGGTTTCCCTTACCCTTCGCGCGTGAGCGATGACTACCAGACCAGCATGATCTCGGACGTGGCCGAACCCGACAACGGCCCGGCCCCGGTGGAGACCAGGGGCGGGATCGATCTCGGTCTGCTCGTCCTGCGAGTGGTGCTCGGCGTGACCATGGGCGCGCACGGGCTCCAGCACCTCTTCGGCGCCTTCGGCGGCCCCGGCGTCGGCGGTTTCGCCAAGGTGCTCGGCGGCTTCGGCTACACCAGCCAGACCACGCTGCTTTCGTGGATCACCGGGATCAGCGAGGTGGTCGGTGGCGCGCTCGTGCTGGTGGGCCTGTTCACCCCGATCGGTGCCGCCGCGCTTCTCGGGGTCTGCGCGAACATCGTCTACGTCAAGTTCGGCGGCGGGTTCTTCCAGAAGCAGGGCCAGGGCTTCGAGTTCGAACTCCTGCTGGCCGCGGCCTCGCTGACCGTGCTGCTCGCGGGCTCCGGGCGGATCGCGCTGGACGTCAACACCCCGTGGCGGAAGCGGCCGCTCTCGTTCGGGCTGATCGGGTTGCTGCTGTCGGCCGCGGCTTCGGTCGTGGTGATCGTCCTCTGCCGCTGACCGCCCCGCATCCAGAGGACTAAATGCGCGACGAGCGCATTTAGTCCTCTGAATGCGTCCTACTTGTTCGGGTCGCGGACGGCGCCGGTGTCGGCCGAGGTCGCCATCCGCGCGTAGGCCCGCAGCGCGGCGGTGACCTTCCGGTCCCGCGAGACCGGCTGCCACGGACGCTCGCTCGCCTCCATCTTCGCGCGCCGCTCGGCGAGAACGTCTTCGTCGACGAGCAGTTCGAGACGCCGTTCGTGGACGTCGAGCAGGATCCGGTCGCCGTTCTGGACCAGGCCGATCGCGCCGCCCGCGGCGGCCTCGGGCGAGATGTGCCCGACCGAGATGCCCGACGAACCGCCGGAGAACCGGCCGTCGGTGATCAGCGCGCACTTCTTGCCCAGCCCCGAGCCCTTGAGGAACGCCGTCGGGTGCAGCATCTCCTGCATCCCCGGGCCGCCCGCCGGGCCTTCGTAGCGGATCACCAGCACCTCACCGGGCTGGATCTCCTTCTTGAGGATGGCCGAAACCGCCTCCTCCTGGCTCTCCAGCACCCGGGCCGGGCCCTCGAAATGCCACAGCTCCTCGTCGATGCCCGCGGACTTGATGACGGCGCCGTTCTCGGCGAGGTTCCCCCGCAGGATCGCGAGCCCGCCGTCCTTGGTGTACGCGTGCTCGACGTCGTGGATGCAGCCGTCCGCGGCGTCGGTGTCCAAAGAGGACCACCGGTTCTCGGTCGAGAACGCCTCCGTGGTGCGGACTCCGCCCGGCGCCGCGTGGAACAGCTCGATCGCGCGCTCCGACGGCTCCTTGCCGCGAATGTCCCAAGTGGACAGCCACGACTCCAGATCCGGCGAGTGCACGGAGTGGACGTCGGTGTTCAGCAGGCCGCCGCGGTACAGCTCACCCAGGATGGCCGGGATCCCGCCCGCGCGGTGGACGTCCTCCATGTGGTAGTCCGAGTTCGGCGCGACCTTCGACAGGCACGGCACACGGCGGCCGATGGCGTCGATGTCGTCGATGGTGAAGTCGACTTCGCCCTCCTGCGCGGCGGCGAGGATGTGCAGCACCGTGTTGGTCGAACCGCCCATCGCCATGTCGAGGGCCATCGCGTTTTCGAAGGCCTTCTTCGACGCGATCGAGCGCGGGAGCACGGACTCGTCATCCTGCTCATACCAGCGCTTGCACAGCTCGACGACCGTGCGCCCGGCGTCGGAGAAGAGCGCCCTGCGGGCGGCGTGCGTGGCGAGGGTGGAACCGTTGCCCGGCAGGGAGAGCCCGAGCGCCTCGGTGAGGCAGTTCATCGAGTTCGCGGTGAACATCCCCGAGCACGAGCCGCAGGTCGGGCAGGCCGAACGCTCCACAATGGACAGCCCGTCCTCGTCGACCTCGCTGCTGGCCGAGGCGGCGATCGCGGTGATCAGATCGGTCGGCGCCTGCGCGACCCCGCCGACGACCACGGCCTTCCCGGCCTCCATCGGTCCACCCGAGACGAACACGACCGGGATGTTCAGCCGCATGGCGGCGTTCAGCATGCCCGGGGTGATCTTGTCGCAGTTGGAGATGCAGACCAGCGCGTCGGCCTGGTGCGCGTTCACCATGTACTCGACGGAGTCGGCGATGATCTCGCGCGAGGGCAGGGAGTACAGCATTCCGCTGTGCCCCATGGCGATCCCGTCGTCGACGGCGATCGTGTGGAACTCGCGGGCGACCCCGCCCGCCTCCTTCACCGCGCCGGCCACGATCTCGCCGAGGTCCTTGAGGTGCACGTGCCCCGGCACGAACTGGGTGTAGGAGTTCGCGATGGCGACGATCGGCTTGCCGAAGTCGCTGTCGGTCATCCCCGTGGCGCGCCAGAGCGAGCGGGCGCCCGCCGCGTTGCGGCCGTGGGTGGTGGTCCGGGAACGGAGCTGAGGCACGGCTGACTCCAAGGTTCGGGATGGGGACCAGGGCGAACGAGCGCCAAACTGGTCCTACCAATCCTACTCCCCGGAATCGTCGCTCTTCTCCGGAGCCTTGCCGATGTCGTCGGTCAGCCCGGAGGGATCGGCCATGCGGCCCGCGCTGACCAGCGAAATCACCGGAAGGTGACGGGTGCGCACGGCGGGAAGGGGGATCTTGGACTCGTCCTTCAGCACCGCCTGCACCTTCGCCTTGTCGGTGATGGCGAGGCCCTTGAGCGAGGACCACGGCAGATCCTTCCGCCCGAACATCGTGCGGACCTCCAGCCCCTCGGCCGTCGCCGTCGTGCGCGTCCGGATGACGAACACCGCGAGCGCGATCGGGAAGATGTAGAGCCACTGGAGATACGGCACATCGCCGAACGCGACAGGCGTCACACAGACGACGAGGAAAGCGATCGCCAGCAACGCCGTGTTCGGAATCTTGAAGACGGCTTTGGGAGCCTCGTTCGCCTGTTCCTGCTGCTTTTCTTCTGCCACGTCAAAGATGGTGCACCGCCGCCTCGGAGGCCCCGAACGCGGGTCGCGCGACGCGGCGGAGGTGTCCAGCATGCGGAATCGCCGTCCCGCAGAGTTGACACTCTTGACGGCGACCGGCTAGCTTCACTCTCGTGACAACGCAGACCGGCCTCGTACTTCCCAAGCGCGTCGACGCTTAGGGAAGTCTCCGCTGCGTCGACGCGCGACCCTCGTGCGACCACTCCGGTCGGCGGGGGTTTTTTGTTGCCTGGAACAATTTCACTTGCCCGACCAGCCAATGAATACCCGAACGAGTGACTAGACAAGACGAGGCAAACAGCGATGACTAGTGCCACCTCGCGAGCTGATGCGAACGCCGGTACCACCGGTGCCCGACCCAAGCCGGCGCCGCCCGCCGGGACCCCGGTGCGGGTCACGGGCGCGCAGTCGCTCGTCCGCTCGCTCGAAGCGGTGGGCGCGGAGGTCGTGTTCGGTATTCCGGGCGGCACCATTCTCCCGGCGTACGACCCGCTGCTCGACTCGACGAAGGTCCGCCACGTCCTGGTCCGCCACGAACAGGGCGCCGGCCACGCCGCCACTGGGTACGCGCAGGCCACCGGCAAGGTCGGGGTGTGCATGGCCACCTCGGGTCCCGGCGCCACCAACCTGGTCACCCCGCTGGCCGACGCGAACATGGACTCGGTCCCGGTCGTCGCCATCACCGGGCAGCAGTCCCGCGCGCTGATCGGCACGGACGCCTTCCAGGAAGCCGACATCTGCGGCATCACGATGCCGATCACCAAGCACAACTTCCTGGTCACCGACCCGGCGGACATCCCGCGCACCATCGCGGAGGCCTTCCACCTCGCCTCGACCGGCCGCCCCGGCCCGGTCCTGGTGGACATCCCCAAGGACGTCCTGCAGGAGATGACCTCCTTCTCCTGGCCGACGGAGCTGCGGCTGCCGGGCTACCGGCCCACGCTGCGCCCGCACGGCAAGCAGGTCCGCGAGGCCGCCCGGCTGATCAGCAAGTCGCGACGCCCGGTCCTCTACGTCGGCGGTGGCGTGGTCAAGGCCGGCGCCTCGCGTCAGCTGATGGAACTGGCCGAGCTGACCGGGATCCCCGTCGTCACCACGCTGATGGCGCGCGGCGCGTTCCCCGACTCGCACCCGCAGCACCTCGGTATGCCGGGCATGCACGGTTCGGTCGCCGCCGTCGCCGCGATGCAGCGGGCGGATCTGCTGATCGCCCTCGGCGCCCGCTTCGACGACCGCGTCACCGGGCAGCTGTCCTCGTTCGCGCCGGACGCCGCCGTCGTCCACGCCGACATCGACCCGGCCGAGATCTCCAAGAACCGCAAGGCGGACGTGCCGATCGTCGGCGACTGCGCGGAGATCATCACCGAGCTGATCGAGGCCGTCCGCGCCGAGACCGACAAGTCCGCGAAGCCGGACCTGAAGGACTGGTGGACGCAGGCGAGCGCCTGGCGCGACGACTACCCGGCCGGTTACGAGTGGCCCGAGGACGGGACGCTTTCGCCGCAGTACGTCATCGAGCGCATCGGTTCGCTCGTCGGCCCGGACGCGGTCTACACCGCGGGCGTCGGCCAGCACCAGATGTGGGCCGCGCAGTTCGTGAAGTACGAGAACCCGCGCACCTGGATCAACTCCGGCGGTCTCGGCACGATGGGCTTCGCCGTCCCCGCCGCGATGGGCGCCAAGTTCGGCGTGCCGGACAAGCAGGTCTGGGCCATCGACGGCGACGGCTGTTTCCAGATGACGAACCAGGAACTGGCCACCTGCGCCATCGAAGGCGCGCCGATCAAGGTCGCCGTCATCAACAACGGCAACCTCGGCATGGTCCGCCAGTGGCAGAACCTCTTCTACTCCGAGCGGTACTCCAACACCGATCTCGGTACCCACAAGCACCGCATCCCCGACTTCACCCTGCTCGCGGAGGCGCTCGGCTGCGCCGGGCTCCGCTGCGAGACCAAGGAGGACGTCGACGCCACCATCCGGCGCGCCATGGAGATCAACGACCGCCCCGTCGTGATCGATTTCGTGGTGGGGAAGGATGCCCAGGTGTGGCCCATGGTGGCCGCGGGCACCGGTAACGACGAAATCATGGCCGTGCGCGGGATCCGCCCGCTCTTCGACGACGACGAGGTCGCCGCCGAGGCGGAGCTGAACGCCGCCACAGAAGGAGACGCCCGATGAGCGTGCACACCCTGAGCGTTCTGGTCGAGAACAAGCCCGGTGTCCTCGCGCGGGTTTCCGGACTGTTCTCCCGGCGTGGTTTCAACATCGAATCCCTCGCCGTCGGGCCCACGGAGAATCCCGAGGTGTCCCGGATGACGATCGTGGTCGCCGTTGAGGAGCTACCGCTCGAACAGGTGACCAAACAGCTCAACAAGCTGGTCAACGTCATCAAGATCGTGGAACTGGAAAAGTCCACAGCCGTGCAGCGTGAACTGCTGCTCGTCAAGGTCCGGGCCGACAACACCGTGCGCAGCCAGGTCCTCGAAACGGTGCAGCTCTTCCGCGCGAAGGTGGTGGACGTGTCGCCCGAGGCGCTCACCGTCGAAGCCACCGGGACGTCGGACAAGATCGGTGCCCTGCTGCGGATGCTGGAGCCCTATGGCATCCGCGAACTGGTCCAGTCCGGAATGGTCGCGGTCGGCCGGGGCGCCCGGTCCATCACCGCCACCTCCGCCCGCTGAATCTTCTTAAATTTGTAAGTCAGGAAAGGAAGTAGTACCCCTCATGGCAGTGGAAATCTTTTACGACGACGACGCGGACCTTTCGATCATCCAGGGTCGCAAGGTCGCCGTGATCGGCTACGGCAGCCAGGGCCACGCGCACTCGCTGAGCCTGCGCGACTCCGGCGTCGACGTCCGCATCGGCCTGCCCGAGGGCTCGAAGTCGCGGGCCAAGGCCGAGGAGCAGGGTCTCCGCGTGCTCACCCCGGCCGAGGCCAGCGCCGAAGCCGACCTGATCATGATCCTCGCGCCGGACACGAAGCAGCGCTTCATCTACGAGCAGGACATCGCGCCGAACCTCAAGGACGGCGACGCGCTGTTCTTCGGCCACGGCTTCAACATCCGCTACGACCTGATCAAGCCGCCGTCGAACGTCGACGTCGCCATGGTCGCGCCGAAGGGCCCTGGCCACCTGGTCCGCCGCCAGTTCGTCGACGGCAAGGGCGTCCCGGCGCTCATCGCGGTCGAGCAGGACGCCTCCGGCAACGCGCAGGCGCTCGCGCTCTCCTACGCGGCCGCCATCGGTGGCGCCCGCGCCGGTGTCATCAAGACGACCTTCACCGAGGAGACCGAGACGGACCTCTTCGGCGAGCAGGCCGTGCTCTGCGGTGGCGCCTCCGCGCTGGTGCAGACCGGTTTCGAGGTGCTCACCGAGGCCGGCTACGCCCCGGAGATCGCCTACTTCGAGGTGCTGCACGAGCTGAAGCTGATCGTCGACCTCATGTACGAGGGCGGCATCGCGCGTCAGCGCTACTCGATCTCCGACACCGCCGAGTACGGCGACCTGACCCGCGGCCCGCGCGTCATCTCGCCGGCGGTCAAGGAAGAGATGAAGAAGATCCTCGGCGAGATCCAGGACGGCACGTTCGCCCGCGAATGGGTCGCCGAGGACGAGGCCGGACGGCCGAACTTCACCAAGCTCGAGGAGCAGGGCAACCAGCACCCGATCGAGGAGACCGGCAAGAAGCTGCGCGACCTGATGTCGTGGGTGGACCGGCCGATCACCGAGACCGCCTAGTAGTCACCACGAAGGGGCCCTTCAGCGCGAAGGGCCCCTTCGTTTTGCGTATCGGAAAGCGATAGCGTGGGCACCATGAGTGAGCAGCCGGTGGACGACAAGGCTCAGGTCAGGCCCGATCTGGACCTGAGCGACGCGGTGTGGATCCGGGCGGAACCCGAAGGCGCGAACCTCGAAGACCGTGCCGAGTACGCGCTGGTGTCGCACACCGACGGCGTCACCTACACCGCGATGCGCCAAGCCTCGGATCCGGACGGCCACATCCTCGTCTTCACGCCGACCGAATGGGACGCCTTCGTGAAGGGCGTCCGGGACGGCGAATTCGACCTGCCCGCCCAGTCCGATCAATAAGGCAAGACGTACGCGTGGCTCATGTCGGAGTCGTGCGTGGTGGCCGAGCCTTCCGAGTCGGTGAGTCCGGTGGCCGTTCCCTGGATGCCGGCGGCCTCGCCGCCCAGCCACTCGGCCTTGACGTAGGCGTTGAACCGGGGGACGCAGCCCGGTGCCTTGCTCACGGTGAAGTCCGCTTTGTTGAGCGGCACGTATTTGTGGTGCACCCAGTACGGCACCTCATGCGTGACCTGGATGCTGCTGTCGCTCTTGCAGAGTGTGCCGTCCGCCTTCCACTGATTGACGAACAGCGTGAACTTCACCTCTGTGGACTTGTATTCGTCACAGGTGATGCCCCGTAGGCAGACCTGCAGCTCGACGTCGCCCACCACGTTGAGGCCCTGCACGGTCGAGGGGAGGGTGAAGTGGTCGAGCTTGGGCTCCCACACCTTCGGGGAATTGGTGTGGAGATCAAGGATCGGCGTGCTCACGCTGGACTGCACCGGTTGCCCGTCGGTGGCGTTGATGACCGAGGTGTCGGCGAACGTGAGGTACCCGCTGACCAATCGGTAGGTGGCGCCACTGGTCGAGCTGAGCGAGTTGCCCCGCACGTTCGCCGTGCAGGTGACCGTGCCCGCGACGCCGGGGTGGACGAGGAAGCGGGTGTAGAGCGTCACGTCCTGATTCGGGGAGCCCGAGTTCGTGTCGTAGACGTTCTGCCCGATCACCATGTTCTTGCTCCAGCCGCCCGGGCCCCGGCAGACGATTTCGTTGTCGAAGAGGCTGCGGATGGTGGCGTCGTTGACCCGCATCTTCGAGACCACGTATGCGGTCTGCGTGGCGGTCATGTCCAGCGAAATGGTGCCTACGGGAGTGACGCTGTGCACGACAGGCCGGACCTGCTTGGGCACCGAGATCGTTTGCGGGGTGAAGGTGACGGATGTCGCCGCTTGCGCGGGGGTGGCGGCCAGGAGGCAGGCGATCAGTGCGAAAACCGCTGCCGTGGCCAGGGAACGGACGTTCAAGTGGACCCTCCTTGTCGGTGGTTCTCGGTGTGGATCCGATCGGTCAGTTGTCCGGCGGCGTTCCCACGGAAGGGCCGGCGCAAGCGCTCAAGGTGCGGAAGCAGGTGAAGTATTCGAGACCTTTCTTGGGGTCCTCGGTGGTCATCCAGACATAGACCTTGGTGGCTCCGCCGTCGATGTCCGCGCTGACGGTGAGGGGCGCCGGCCCGGATTCGTTGCACCAGGTGCTGGAGCTCTGCCAGCCCAGCCATCTCGAGCCCGCCCTGGCCTCCGCATAGATCCGTCGGCAACCGGAGGCCTTGAACGCCCCGTTGACGCCGACCGACCGGTTGTACCAGGTGACCGTGCCGATGTAGTAGCTCTCGCCGACCTCGATCCGGAACTTGCTGGTGGGGTAGTCGGCGGCGGTGGCGGGTGTCGCCGCGAAGACCATCCCGCCCGCCGACGCGACCGCGGCGACGGCGGCACCGACCTTCCTCATGCGGCTCTTCGCTTTCGTCGATCTCACCATGACGATCACTCCCAGGTTCGTTTTGTCGGTGACACCACTCAACCCCGGGTGGACCTCGCACCGGAAAGGATTCGAGCCCGTTCAAATCCGTCGCGAAGACTGCTACCGTCGACGTGGTGCTCACGTTGCGTGTCGACGCCGACACGGTGTCCAGGACACGGTTTTCCCCTTCCCCCGCAGCGGAATCCCTGGCGTGGCTGAAACTCACCGCCGCGTCGGGACGGCACCCGGTGTTCGGCGACCCCGGACCACTCGCCCGCGCGTCACTCGCCCATCCGGACGTCGCCCTGCTCGCGGATCTGTTGCCGCGGGACGGCGACACCTACGCACCCGATCTGCTCACCCCGCAGCCGGGCACGGACACGCAGCGCCGTGACCTGCTCGACGAACAGATCGCGCAGATCGAGGCGGTCGCGCAGGACGACCTCGAAAGCCAGGTCTTCCACTACACCCGGACCCACTGGAGCAGGCCGCTGGAGGCCGAGACCCGCCGGATCGCCGAATCGGGACGGATGCAGCGACGCCTCGCCAACGGTCTCGCCCGGTTCTGGCGGGACACCCTCTCCGAGGGCTGGCCCGACCTGCGCTCGATCATCGATCAGGACATCGCCCATCGCGCGACGGGCATCGCCACCCACGGCATAGGCCGGACGCTCGGAACGCTCCACCCCGGCATCGCCTGGTCCGGCGACGCGGTCACCATCGAGAAGACGTGGGACGGCGAGATCGACGGCACCGGCCGGGACCTGGTCCTCGCACCCGGAGTGCTCAACTGGCCCGACATCATCATCCAGGTCGACACCCCCGGGCAGCTTGTCCTCTATTACCCCGCCCAGCGAGTCGGAACCGGCCGGGACCGCAGGTCGGGAAACCTCGCGCAAGTGGTCGGCAACGCCCGCGCGGCCATACTGGCGGACCTCGAAACCGCCCGGTCCACGGCGGAACTCGCCGCCCGGCTCGGATACACCCCCGGCACCGTCTCCTACCATCTCGGCGCGCTGCACCGCGCACGCCTCGTCACCAAGGTCAGAGACGGGCGCTATGTGCTGTACCAGCGGACCGCGCGGGCGGCGGGCCTGCTGGAAGCCCGCGATTAGCCTGCCGGCCCGAGATGTCCACAGCCGATGACCGTCGACTGTGGACATTCGGCCTGCCCTGAGGCTTTCGCCCGTGATCAGTCCGGGTAATCCACGCTCATCCGTCGAAGACCCGTGGTGTCCTGCGGACAGTTCACTGTGGACACCACGCGATGCGGACTACAGGCTCCACTTGTCCATCGGTCACTCGGCGACGGACAGCACGACTTTCCCCGTGGTCTTCCCCGCGGCGACGAGTTCTTGGGCCTTCGCTGCCTCTTCCAGCGGGAACACCGTGTCGACGGTCGGCTTGAGGCGTCCGCTGTCGACGAGTCCGGCCAGCGCGAGCAGCCCGGCGCGGTCCGGCTCGGCGAGGGTGAACCCGGCGGTGACTCCGGCGGCCTCGGCCAGTTCCGGCATGCGCTCGTCGTTCGTGCGGGTGAGCTGGACGAGCCTGCCGCCGCGGCGAAGCGTCTTGAGTGACCGTGGCCCGTACTCCAGGCCGATCGTGTCGAGGACGACGTCGACGTCGCGGACCTCTTCGGCGAAGTCCGTCGTGCGGTAGTCGATGAGCTCGTCCGCGCCGAGACCGCGGAGGAACCCGTGCTTGGCCGCGCTGGCCGTCCCGATCACGTACGCGCCGCGCGCCTTGGCGATCTGGACCGCGAGATGCCCGACCCCGCCCGCCGCCGCGTGGATCAGAACCCGTTGCCCCGGCTGGATGTCCGCCGTGTCGACGAGGCTCTGCCAGACGGTCAGCCCCGCGAGCGGGACCGCGGCCGCGTGCAGGTGGTCCAAAGTGGACGGTTTACGCGCGAAGTGACGGCTCGGCGCGGCGACGAACTCGGAATACGCGCCGGCCTGGAACGGGAACGACGGCATGCCGAAGACCTCGTCGCCGGGGGAGAACAGGGACGCGCCCGCGCCGGTCTCCTCGACGACACCGGACACGTCCCAGCCGAGGATGAACGGCGGATCGCCCATCGGGCCGATACCGCCGGTCTCGCGGGTCTTCCAGTCGACCGGGTTGACGCCGGCGGCGTGCACCCGGACCAGGATCTGGGTCGGGCCGGGGACGGGCCTTTCGACGTCGACGAGTTCGAGGACTTCGGGGCCGCCGAGGCGGTTCTGGCTGATCGCTCGCATGGGGTCCATTGTTCGGCGAGCGTCGTACTTCCGGCGAGGTTCCGGTGGGCCAAGCGTCGTCAGGATCGGGACAGCCGTTCGTGCCGCCTGCCGCAGGGGTTGCGAAAGCCACTTTCGCAACCTTCAACGTTGCGAAAGTGGCTTTCGCAACGCGGCGGCGGCAAGTGGCGGCGGCGGATCCCCCCCGGATGTCGCGAAAGCCACTTTCGAGACGTCTGGCGTCGCGAAAGTGGCTTTCGCGACACTCGCGCGGGCGGGTGCCCACTCGCCAGGCGCGCGCTCAGGCGCCCCGCAGCACCGCCGCGATCTCCGTCTGCTCGAAATGCTCGGCCCACCCCAAGGCCGACGACGAGTACAGCGAATCCTTGAGCGAAGGATCCGCCCCCACCTCCAGCAAGGCCCGCACCGCGTCGACATGCCCGCCCTGCACGGCAAGGTGCAGCGCCGTGACACCTTCCCCGTGCGAGAGCCCGCCGAAGGTGCCCTGGCGGTTCACCGAAGCGCCCAGCTCCGCCAAGGTCCTGATCGCCGACGCCTTCCCCTGAGCGGCTGCCCAGGTCAGCGCCGTACCGCGGTAGACGTCGGCGTCCACCGCCGCGCCCCGCTCCACGAGGGTGCGCACAGCCGAGGACCGGTCGTTCCGCGCTGCCCACGACAGCGCCTCGTCGCGGATCTCGGCCGGGTCGTCGCTCGGCCGCCATTCCGGGAAACCGCTGTGCGGCCGGTGGAATTCGCGATGAGCGCCCGCCGCGGGGGAGAGCGTGCCGTCCGGCGCGAGCAGCTCGTCGAGCAGATCCGCCAGGCCGAGCCCGGCGGCGACGCGCAGGTTGCCGGGGGAGACGCTGCGCGAAGCCAGCAGTTCCGCCGCCTTGCGATGGCCCCAGAACAGCGCGACCACCAGCGGTGTGCCGCCGTCGCCGCGGGCCGGAACGTCGACCGGGGCGCCGGCGTCGAGCAGCATCGTGACCAGCAGCGGCAGCCCGGCGTACCCGGCCTGGTGCAACGCCGTCCAACCGTGCACGTTGGCCGAAGCGGGATCGGCGCCGTGATCGAGCAGAATCCGGCACAGCCGCTCGTCGCAGGTCGCGGCGGCCATGCCGAGCAGGTCGTTGCCGTTCTGCCCGTGGGCGTGGACGAGCGTGGGCAGGTCGCCGATCAGGCGCGCGAGCCCGGCGAGGTCCCGCGCGTCGATCAGTTCCCGTGCCTTTTCGAAGGCGAGTTCAGCCGGTGACGTCACGCTCCCGCACGCTACCCCCGACCCCCGACAGAACCCGCCATTCGGCCAGCGGGATCCGGTCGTCCCCGGTCAGCACCTGCAGGCAGACGTGGTCCGCGCCCGCGTCCAGATGTGCCTGGACGCGCGCGGAGATCGCGTCCTCCCCGACGGCGACCAGCGCGTCCACGAGCTTGTCGGAGCCGTAATCCTCCTCGGTGAACCCGAACCGCCGCAGATTCGCCCGATGGTGGGCGGCCAGGCCCAGGTACGTCGACACGTGCCGTCGTGCGATCTCCCGGTCGGGCCCGAGGACGACGGCCTGCTCGACGGCGAGGAAGGCCGAAGGCCCGATGGCCTCCCGCGCCAGCGCCGTGTGCTCGACGGGGACGAAGTACGAATGCGCCCCATCGGTGCGTTCCGCGGCCAAGGCGAGCATCTTCGGTCCCAGGGCGGCCAGCAGGCGCCGACGTGGCGAGTCTGGTGTGGACAGTTCGGTCCGGTCCATTTCGTCGAGATAGCCGCGCATCGCCTCCAGTGGTTTCGCGCCCGGCAAGTGACCGCCCAGCCCGAGGATGAACCGGCCCGGGTAGGCCTCGGCGAGGGTCCGCTCGGCGGCCGCCGCCGCGACGGGGGCCCGATGGGAGAACCGCGCGATACCGGTGGCGACGGTCAGCCGCGACGTCGCCGCCAGCAGCAGCCCCGCCTGCGTGAACGCTTCCCGCCCCAGGTACTCCCCGAACCACAGCGTGTCGAAGCCGAGTTCCTCGACCTCCGCGGCCGCCTCGCGGACCTCGCCGATTTCCTTGCCGTCGAACGAGAACGTCCAGATGCCGACGCTCATCGGGTCACCGCCGTCAGTGCCGGGGCCAGCCGTTCCAGCTGATCCACTATGGACTGAAGATCGTCACCGGCGGGATGGAGGAGCACGGTGTCCGCGCCGGCGTCCACGAGTTCCTTGATCCGCCCGGCGATCCTTTCCTCGTCGCCCCAAGCGATCAGCCCGTCCACGAGCCGGTCGCCGACGCCGTCGATGTCGGCGTCGGTGTAGCCGAGCCGTTTCCAGCCCTTGAAGTAGTGCTGGATGCCGTACTGCTTCATCAGCCCGATGTCCCTCGTCACGCTCGCCCGCGCCTGTTCGCGGTCGCCGAGCAGCACCGAATGGGCGGGGATGAGCAGCTTGTCCCGGCCGAGGATCTCGCGGGCGTACGGCGTGTGCTCGAAGGGCTGGGCGAATGGATGAGCGCCGTCCGTCAGGTCCCGCGCGAGTTCGAGCATCTTCGGCCCGACGGCGGCGAGGACACGCGGGAACGGTACCGGCGAAGGAAATTCTTCCGCCGCCGCAGACATGGCCGTGAGGTAGTCGCGGGTCTGTTCGAGCGGCCGGTAGTCCGAGCCCGCCTTCTCCGCCTGATAGGAGTGCCCGATCCCGACGCCGAGCACGAACCGGCCTGGGAAGGCCTGCGCGAGCGTCCGTCCGCCGCTGTGGGCGGTGTACGCGGGCCGCGACCAGATGTTCGCGATCCCGGTGCCGACCACCACCCGTTCGGTGGCGGCCAGCGTGATGGCGCTGTAGGCGAACAACTCCCGGTTCCCCGGCCCCTCGCCGCCCCACACGGTGCGGTAACCCAGCTCCTCCAGGCGTCGTACCGCCCGCCGTTCCTCGTCCGGTGTCGGCGTGAACATGCCGACCGGCAGCCAGACACCCACCGGGCCCAGCCGCTCCCGGGTCTCTTCGATCAAGGTCATTCTCGTCTCCCCAGCTAACATGAGGCAGCCTCCGCTTACGTCGGCGACTATACGGAGGCGGCCTCCGATTTGTCGAGACTAGGCTCGGGAGCGCGATGGACACCGAGAAGAAGCCGCTGCGGGCGGACGCCCGGCGCAACTACGAGCGCCTCCTCGAAGAGGCGAGACGCGCCTTCGCCGCGAACGGGGTCGAGGCGTCGCTGGAAGAGATCGCCCGCAGGGCCGGTGTCGGCATCGGGACGCTCTACCGGCACTTCCCGACGCGGGAAGCCCTCGTCGAGACGGTGCTTCGCGAAGGCTTCGACGCGCAGGCCGCCGCGGCCCGCGAACTCCTGGACTCCCCGAAGCCGCTGAACGCGCTGAAGACCTGGCTCGCCGGGATGGGTGAACAGTCGGCGCGCTATCGCGGACTACCCGAACTGATGGTCGACGTCCTCAACGACGAGACCTCGCCGCTCTACGCGTCCTGTCACGCGATGCGGGACCAGGTGTCCCACCTGGTGGAAAGGGCGAAGGCCGCGGGGGAGCTCCGGGCGGACGTCACAGTGCCCGAAATCCTGGTGATGCTGCACGCGCTTTCCTGGGCCAGCGAACACCTTTCGGGTGACAAGGGGCTCGAACGCCTCCTCGATCTCGTTTTCGCGGGATTACGGGCGAGTTAACAATCCCCTGTCACCAGGTCTAAACTGCGGCGCAACCGGGCACAACGGCGTGACCGTCAATAGTGAGTCGCAGGCACAGACCAGATAGTGGGAGCCGTATCGTGACCAAGCCGAACAAGCCCGTCGTCCTCATCGCCGAGAAGCTCGCGCCCTCCGTGCTGAGCGTCTTCTCCGACGAGGTCGAGGTCCAGCATGTGGACGGCACGGACCGCCCCGCGCTGCTCGAGGCCGTGAAGACGGCGGACGCGCTGCTCGTGCGGTCCGCGACGAAGGTCGACGCCGAAGTCCTCGGCGCCACCACCTCGCTCAAGGTCGTCGCCCGCGCCGGCGTCGGGCTGGACAACGTCGAGGTCCCGGCCGCCACCGAACGCGGTGTCCTGGTGGTCAACGCCCCGACGTCGAACATCGTCTCCGCCGCCGAGCACGCCGTCGCGCTGCTGCTCGCCGTCGCCCGCCGGGTCCCGGCCGCGGACCAGAGCCTCCAGGGCGGCGCGTGGAAGCGCAGCGCCTACTCCGGCGTCGAGATCCAGGGCAAGACCATCGGCGTGGTCGGCCTCGGCAAGATCGGCCAGCTGTTCGCGCAGCGGCTCGCCGCCTTCGACACCAAGCTCATCGCCTACGACCCCTACGTCTCGGCCGCCCGCGCCGCGCAGCTCGGCATCGAGCTGGTCACGCTGGACGAACTGCTGGAGCGCGCCGACGCGATCTCCATCCACCTGCCGAAGACCCCGGAGACCAAGGGCCTGATCGGCGCCGAGGCGCTCAAGAAGACCAAGCAGGGCGTCATCATCGTCAACGCCGCGCGCGGTGGCTTGATCGACGAGCAGGCGCTGGCGGACGCGATCAGCTCCGGCCACGTCGGCGGCGCCGGTATCGACGTGTTCGTCACCGAGCCCACCACCGAAAGCCCGCTGTTCGGCCTGCCGAACGTCGTCGTCACCCCGCACCTCGGCGCCTCGACCGCCGAAGCGCAGGACCGCGCCGGCACCGACGTCGCGAAGTCCGTGCTGCTCGCGCTGCGCGGCGACTTCGTGCCCGACGCGGTGAACGTCGCGGGCGGCGGCACGGTCGGCGAGCACGTCCGGCCGTACCTTTCGCTCACCCAGAAGCTCGGCACCGTGCTGACCGCGCTGAACCCGAAGGCCCCGGCCTCGGTCACCGTCGTGGTCAAGGGCGAGCTGGCCGCCGAGGACGTCAGCGTGCTGCCGCTCGCCGCCGAGCGCGGCGTGTTCTCCGGTGTCGTCGAGGACCAGGTCACCTTCGTGAACGCGCCGCGCGTGGCCGAAGAGCTGGGCGTCCAGGTCGATCTGGTCACCGAGACCGAAAGCCCCAAGTTCCGCAGCCTGGTCACCGTCCGCGCGGTCCACGCCGACGGCTCGACCCTTTCGGTGTCCGGTTCGGTCACCGGCAAGGACGAGGTCGAGAAGCTGGTCGAGGTCAACGGCCGTCACTTCGACCTGCGTGCCGAGGGCAACGTGCTGCTGCTCGAATACCCGGACCGCCCGGGCATCATGGGCCGCGTCGGCACGCTGCTCGGCGAGGCGGGCCTCAACATCGAGGCCGCGCAGATCAGCCAGACCACCGATGGCGCGGACGCGGTCATGCTGCTGCGCGTGGACCGTTCCGTGGACTCGCACCTGCTGGAGCCGATCGGCGCCACCGTGGGCGCGCACACGATCCGCGCGGTCAACTTCGGCTGACCTCCGATAAGCGCGTGAAGGCCCCCTTCCCTCGGCTCAGCCGAGGGAAGGGGGCCTTCACGCGCATTCCGCAATTAGTCGACTAACTGCGGTCGTTGTGTGTGCGGGGTTCGCGGGATCGCAGAGCAAGATTCAATAACGGTGAAAAATGCCTACTGAAGTCGGGCTGGTCCCCGGATAGGTTCTTCCGGCGAGGCCGAACCATCGCGTCGTCAAGGGCACGGCGCGGCGCCGGGGCTCACCGTCGGGGGTGTGTTCGAGCGGCAGGCAGGTTCCGAGTCCAGGCCTCGAGTGAGGGCACGTACTCATGAACAGATCCCGCGTACCCCGATGGGCGATCCGCTCGTCGGCCGCGGTCTTCGCCGCGTTGCTCGTGACGTCCGTGACCGGGGCGTCCGCTGCCGCGCAGGATGTCCCTCTCGCGGACGGCGTCACGCCGGCGAAGATCGACCGTAACGGATTCCAGGGGAAGGTCGAGCCGAAGCTCAAGGCCGCCCAAGGCAAGATCACCGCCTTCGTCGAGCTGGCCAAGCAGCCCGCCGTCGACGCCTTCAACGCCGAGCAGAACAAGGGCGCGGGCAAGGAAAAGGCGAAGAAGGCCGCGAAGGACGCCAAAGCCGACGCCGCCGCGACGGTGAACTCCGTCGTCGGGCAGCTCAAGGCCGCCGACGCCGGCACCCAGCTGGTCACGCAGACCGCCAACGCGGTCGCCGGCGCGGTCGTCACGGCCGACGCGGCGAAGATCCGCGAGCTGGCGAAGCGGCCGGACGTCGTCTCGGTCAAGAAGGTCGTGCCGAAGACCCGCACGAACTCCAGCGCGGTCCAGCTGACCAACACGCTCGCCTCCTGGCAGCAGACCGGCCGCTACGGCGACGGCATCCGCGTCGGCGTGATCGACGACGGCATCGACTACACCCACGCCACCTTCGGCGGTCCGGGCACGGCCGAGGCGTACAAGGCGATCAACCGCGACCAGGCCACCCCCGCCTTCCCGACCGACAAGGTCGTCGGCGGTATCGACCTGGTCGGCGACGCCTACGACTCGGGCAGCGACGACCCGGCCCTCAACACCCCGAAGCCGGACCCCAACCCGATCTCGTGCGGCCACCACGGCACGCACGTCGCGGGCACGGTCGCCGGCTTCGGCGTGGACGAAGCGGGCAAGACCTTCACCGGTGACTACAAGAAGCTGAACAAGAAGAAGATCGAAGCGATGCAGATCGGCCCGGGCACCGCGCCCAAGGCCCTGCTGTACGCCATCAAGGTCTTCGGCTGCGACGGCTCGACCAACGTCACCTCGCAGGCGCTCGACTGGTCGCTCGACCCGGACGGCGACGGCGACTTCACCGACCACCTCGACGTGGTCAACCTTTCGCTGGGCGGCGACTTCGCCACCCCGGACGACCCGGACTCGCTGTTCGTGCGCAAGATCGCCGCGAACAACGTCGTGCCGGTGTTCTCCGCGGGCAACGGCGGCGACCTCAACGACGTCGGCGGCGCGCCGGGCAACACGCCCGAGGCGCTGACCGTCGCCAGCAGCCGTGACGCGTCCGTCCTTCGCGACGCCGTCGAAGCCGTCGCTCCCGAGGGTGTGAAGGGTGCGAAGACCGGCCAGTTCAGCCAGAACTACGCGTCCTACGACGCGCTCGACGTCACCGCGCCGGTGGTCACGCTGTCGGCCGACAACGTCGCCGGCTGCAAGCCGTACTCCGAAGCCGACAAGGCCAAGGCCGCGGGCAAGATCGTGTTCCTCGAATGGGACGACAACGACGCGACCCGCGCCTGCGGTTCCGGCGCCCGTTCGAACAACGCGCAGGCCGCGGGTGCCAAGGGTGCGCTGTTCTCCTCGACGCTGGAGCACTTCACGGCGGGTATCGCGGGCAACGCGGCCCTGCCGACGTTCCAGCTGACCGGCAGCGCGACCGCCTCGGTCCGTCCCGCGGTGGCCGCGGGCACGCTGCAGGTCCGCATGACCGGCAAGGGCCGCGTGTCCGTGCCGACCACCGATCAGTCCATTGTGGACACCCCGAGCTCGTTCACCTCGCGTGGCGGGCGCGGCCCGGCCGTCAAGCCGGACGTCGCGGCGCCCGGTGACTCGATCGCGTCCGCGCTGAGCGGCAGCGGGGCCGGTCGCCTGGTCATCTCCGGGACCTCGATGGCGGCTCCGCACACCTCGGGTATCACCGCCCTGATCCGTCAGGCGCACCCGGACTGGTCGGTCGAAGAGGTCAAGGCCTCGGTCGTCAACACCGCCGGTCACGACATCCGTGACGCCTCGGGCCGGGTCTACGGCCCGCAGCGCGTCGGCAGCGGCCGGATCGACGCGAAGGCCGCGCTGGACAACCAGGTCCTGGCCTACGTCGTCGACAACCCCGGCTTCGTCTCGGTCAACTTCGGCGTCGTCGAAGCGGGCGGCCCGGTCACCCTGACCAAGACGGTCAAGGTGGTCAACAAGGGCATCAAGCCGGTCGAGTACTCGGTGGGCTACGAAGCCGTGAACGCGCTCCCCGGTGTCGAGTACACAGTGGACAAGCCGACGGTGAAGCTGAGCCCGCGCGGTATCGCGCTGGTGAAGGTGACCCTGAAGATCGCCGACCCCAAGGCGCTCCGCAAGGTCATGGACCCGACCATGGCGGCGACGCAGGTCGGCCTCGCCCGGCAGTTCGTGGCGGACGCCTCCGGCCGGATCGCGTTCACCCCGAAGAGCGGCACGACCTTTCCGCTGCGGCTCGCGGTGTACTCCGCGCCGAAGCCCGTCTCGTCCATCAACACCCCGGGCAACGTCAACTTCGGCGCCGGCCAGACCCAGGCCGTGCTGAACCTGACCGGCAAGGGCGTGGACCAGGGCACCGGCCCGCAGCGGTACCGCTCGCTGATCAGCGTGCTCGAACTGCAGGCGGAATCCCCGCAGCTGCCCGAGTGCGACGGCGACGTCACCACCGACTGCACCCTGAACCAGACCGCCAAGGGTGCCGACCTGCGCTACATCGGCGCCGCGTCGACGGCCCCGCTGGCCAAGGCGCAGGGTGAGCCGGAGAACGCGTTGCTGGCCTTCGGTCTCACCACCTGGAGCGACCTGGCCAACCTGGGCAGCAACACCTCGCCGTTCGTGGACATCGACACCACGGGCGACGGGCAGCCGGACTTCGAGACCTATGTGACCAAGGTGACGTCCACCGACGTCCTCGTGGCGGTCACCGTGGCGCTGAAGCCGGGCTTCCCGCAGGTGGACATCCAGCCGATCAACGGCCAGCTCGGTGACGTCGACACGAACGTGTACGACACCAACGTCGTCGTGCTGCCGGTGAGCATCGCGGCACTGGGCATCGACCCGAACGCCGCGTCGCACAAGATCAGCTACACCGTCGGGACCTCCGGGTTCTACGCCGCGCCGGGTGCGGACTCGTCGACGATCGACTACGTCGGCACGCCGCTTTCGTTCGACGCCTTGGCTCCCGCGTACACCGTCCAGGGCGGCGGCGACTCCGCGCTGGGCTACGTCGCGAAACCGGGCACGGCGCTGGTGGTCAACCGCAACGCGGCCGCGCAGGACACCGTGCTGGGCCTGCTGGCGATCGAGCACCACAACGCCTCGGGCAACCGGGCGAACGTGGTGAAGATCCAGGCGAACGCCGGTGGTGGCAACTCCGGTGTCGACCGGCCGGGCAACGGCGGGCGGCACACCGGACGTCAGCCGATCGGTGTGGGCTGACGCGGTAGTGCGGTAATCCGCGTTCGATGAGGTGAGGGACGCCCTGGCGGCATGCTTTCCGCCAGGGCGTCCCTTCTTGTTTTCACCCTTTCGGCTGTCTCGCTCTGTGGGAGATTCCGGCATAAGGGTGGTGCGGCTACGGCTACCGGGCTACGGCCGGTAACCTTCCGCTGCTGGCGTTTTCTTGCGGATGGGCCATCCGGACTGCCGGTGGCCTGGTCTACGGAGGTGTGTGGATGCGGCTCGCGGTGATCCCAGGAGACGGGATCGGGCCCGAAGTGGTCTCCGAGGCGCTCAAGGTGCTCGGTGAGGTCGTACCGACTGCGGAGATCACGAACTACGACCTCGGCGCCGCCCGGTGGCACTCCACCGGCGAGCTGCTCCCGGAGTCGGTACTCGGTGAACTCCGTCAGCACGACGCGATCCTGCTGGGCGCGGTGGGCGACCCGACGGTGCCGAGCGGCATCCTGGAGCGCGGGCTGTTGCTGCGCCTCCGGTTCGAGCTCGACCACCACGTGAACCTGCGTCCCGCCCGGTTGTACCCGGGGGTGCGCGGACCGCTCGCCGAGGGGGGCGAGATCGACATGGTCGTCGTGCGCGAAGGCACCGAAGGCCCGTACGCGGGCAACGGTGGCCTGCTGCGCAAGGACACCGAGAACGAGATCGCGACGGAGGTCAGCGTCAACACGGCGTTCGGCGTCCGGCGCGTGGTGACCGACGCGTTCAACCGGGCCGAGGCGCGGCCCCGCAAGCACCTGACGCTCCTGCACAAGACGAACGTGCTGGAGTACGCGGGTTCGCTGTGGTCGCGGATCGTCGAAGAGGTCTCGCTGGAGCACCCGGAGGTGACCGTCGCGTACTCCCATGTGGACGCGGCGATGATCCACCTGGTGACCGACCCGTCCCGGTTCGACGTCATCGTCACCGACAACCTGTTCGGCGACATCGTCACCGACCTCTCGGCGGCGGTGACCGGCGGCATCGGGCTGGCGGCGAGCGGGAACCTCGACATCACCCGGCGGAACCCGAGCATGTTCGAGCCGGTGCACGGCAGCGCGCCGGACATCGCGGGCCAGGGTCTCGCCGACCCGACCGCCGCGGTGCTGTCGGTGTCGCTGCTGCTGGACCACTTGGGACAGAAGGAGGCGGCGCGGCGGATCGAGGCCTCGGTGGCCTTCGACCTCGCGACCCGCGACCAGGCGTCGCCCGGTGCGACGCACGCGATCGGTGACCGGCTGGCGGCCCTGGTGTCGTCGAACGTGCGCCCGGTCACTCAGTAGTTCTTGGAAGTACGTGAAGGCCCCCTTCATTGCGCTGGACGCAGTGAAGGGGGCCTTCACGTACTTCCGGGCCTGGCGACCTGGGAGCGCGTCCCGGAGTGTGGAATCTTTCGCCCGGCTTGTGGACGCCCGCCGGGGCGTGTGTCATGATGCGTCCGTGACCTCCTGCACCATCATTATCGCCGAGCGCGCCGGATAACAGCTCCACAAGAGCCCCCGGCGCGCAACCTCTCGCACCCATGCGGGAGGTTTTTTTGTTGCCTGAACACGTTTTGCCCCACCACGAGGAGATTCCCGTGACCCGCAAGGAGCCCGCCGATACACCGCTCGGCGACGCCTTCCACCTGTACGACACGACGTTGCGCGACGGCGCGCAGCGCGAGGGGATCTCCTACTCCGTCACGGACAAGCTGGCGGTGGCGAGGCTGCTCGACGATCTCGGGGTCGGGTTCATCGAAGGCGGATGGCCGGGCGCGCTGCCCAAGGACACGGAATTCTTCGCCCGCGCGGCTTCGGGCGAACTGAAACTGCGCCACGCCGCGCTCGTCGCCTTCGGCGCGACGCGGAAGGCTGGCGCCAAGGCCGAGCAGGACCAGCAGGTGCGGGCCCTGCTCGATTCCCAGGCGCCGGTGGTCACCCTGGTGGCCAAATCGGACCTGCGGCACATCGAACGCGCGCTGCGGGTCGACGTCGACGAGGCGTGCGAGATGGTGCGCGACACCGTCGCGTTCCTCGTCGGCGAAGGACGTCGCGTCTTCCTTGACGCGGAACACTTTTTCGACGGCTACGCGTTCTCCCCCGACACCGCGTTGAAGGTGCTCGACGCGGGAGTGAACGCGGGCGCCGACGTCGCCGTGCTGTGCGACACCAACGGCGGCCAGCTGCCGCTGGGCCTCGCGGAAACCGTCCGCGAGGTCAAGGAAAGGACCGGATTCCGGCTCGGAATCCATTGCCAGGACGACACTTCCTGCGCGGTGGCGAATTCCGTCGCCGCCGTGCAGGCCGGCGTGACGCACGTCCAGTGCACCGCCAATGGTTACGGCGAACGGGCGGGTAACGCCGATCTGTTCGCCGTGACGGGAAATCTGGTGACCAAGCTCGGGATGGAGGTGCTCCCGACCGGAGGCGCCGCCGAGCTCACCCGGGTCTCCCATGCCCTTGCCGAAATCGCGAACATCGCCCCCTACACCCACCAGGCTTACGTAGGGGCGTCGGCCTTCGCCCACAAGGCGGGACTGCACGCGAGCGCGATCAAGGTGGATCCGTTGCTGTACAACCACATCGATCCAGCTTCCGTCGGCAATGACATGCGGGTACTGGTCACCGAGATGGCCGGCAGGGCCAGCCTGGAGCTCAAGGGACGTGAGCTCGGGGTCGACCTTGCCGGCCAGCCCGAGGCGCTGACGAGCGCCGTGAAGAAGGTGAAGCGGCTCGAATCCGAAGGATGGTCCTTCGAGGCCGCGGACGCCTCACTGGAACTGCTGCTGCGGCGGGAGGTCGACGGCCCGCAGAGCGACGTCCTCGACGAACCGCCGTTCGAACTCGAGTCGTACCGGGTCGTGCTGGACCACCGGTCCGACGGCGAGGTCGTGTCCGAGGCGACGGTGAAGGTGCACGTCGCCGGGCGGCGCGTGATCGCGACCGCCGAGGGCAACGGCCCCGTGCACGCGCTCGACGCCGCCCTGCGCGAGGCGCTCAGCCCGCATCTGTCCTGGTTGGACAGTGTGGAGCTGGCCGATTACAAGGTGCGGATCCTGCCCGGCCACCCGGGCACCGACGCCGTCACGCGCGTGCTCGTCGAGACCAGCGACGGCGAGCGCGAGTGGACCACCGTCGGCGTGCACGGCAACATCGTCGAAGCGAGCTGGCTGGCGTTGTGCGACGCACTCGTGCACAAGTCCCTCAGGGAGGGCCCGGCGTGAGGAGTCGTACAGTGGGGGAGTGCGTCTAGCCCGAATTGCTCATCCCGGTGGTGTCGCGTTCGCTTCGATCGAAGGGGACGGCGACGACGCCCAGGTACTGGAAATCGCCGAGCACCCCTTCGGCAACCCCAACTTCACCGGCAAGCGCTGGCCGCTCGCCGACGTCCGGCTGCTCGCGCCGATCCTGCCGTCGAAGGTGATCGCGGTCGGCCGGAATTACGCCAAGCACGCGGCCGAGTTCGGCAACGAGGTCCCGCAGGACCCGATGCTGTTCATCAAGCCGTCGACCACGGTGATCGGTCCGAACGTGCCCATCCGCCGCCCGCGCGGCGTCGGCCGCGTCGACTTCGAGGGCGAACTGGCGATCGTCATCGGCCAGCCGGTCAAGAACGTGCCCGCCGCCCGCGCGGCGAGCGCGATCCTCGGCTACACCGTGGCGAACGACGTCAGCGCGCGTGACCTGCAGAAGTCCGACGGCCAGTGGGGCCGGGCGAAGGGGTTCGACACCTTCTGCCCGCTGGGCCCGTGGATCGAGACCTCGCTCGACGCGGCCGACCTCGCGCTCAAGTCCGAGGTGGACGGTGTCCTCAAGCAGGACGGCCGGACGTCGGACCTGGTGCACAAGATCCCCGAGCTGGTCGAGTTCGTGTCCGGCGTGATGACCCTGCTGCCCGGCGACGTCATCCTGACCGGCACGCCCGAGGGCGTCGGCCCCATCGAGGACGGCCAGTCGGTCTCGATCACCATCGAAGGCATCGGCACGCTGACCAACCCGGTCCAGGACGTCTAGCGCGCGATGAACGGGCCGGTCCTTTCGCCAGGACCGGCCCGTTCGCGCGTTCGGGACCGTTCAGCTCCCGGCCGGCTCCATCGCCCGCCGCGCGAAGGCCGGGGCGTGCTCGGGCCGCAGTCCCAGGCCCAGCAGCCGCGCGGGGACGTAGGACAGCACGGGGAACCGGCCGAACAGTTTCACCATCGCCGCGGGCGGACCGTTGCGCTTGCCCGCCATCACCGGCCCCATCACGTTCTTGTGCAGCATCCGCTGAAGCCCCTGCACCAGCATCGTCGGCGCGAGACGGCGCTTGCGGACCTTCGCCAGCTCCGCCACCGACGGCCGTCCTCGGCGCAGCGGCGCGGCGAGCAGGGTGGCGGCCGCGACCGCGTCCTGTACCGCGAGGTTGATGCCGACCCCGCCGACCGGCGACATCGCGTGCGCCGCGTCACCGATGCACAGCAGCCCGTCGACATGCCACTTCCGAAGCAGATTCATCTTGACGTCGAGGAATTTGACGT
The DNA here is from genome assembly GCF_014873915.1 of Amycolatopsis roodepoortensis. Lineage (GTDB taxonomy): Bacteria > Actinomycetota > Actinomycetes > Mycobacteriales > Pseudonocardiaceae > Amycolatopsis > Amycolatopsis roodepoortensis. The sequence goes on along the minus strand of NZ_JADBEJ010000004.1, from coordinate 393,356 downwards.
CGTCGGTCGTCTTCAGCTCGTCCACGCGGTCGGCCAGTTCGGGGAGGATCGCGGCCACGTTCTCCCGGAACGCTTCGATGCCCTTCTCGCGGAGGTCGCCACCCTTGGGGCTGAGGTAGGCGATCTGGAAGTAGCCCTTGCGCGGGAGCGGCACGGCGAAGCGGCGATCCCGCATCTTCGGGGTCAGCATGCCCTCCTGTTCGCCGTCCCGCCGCGAGATCCGGAACCACCACGCGTCGAACGGGATGGGGTACTCCTTCGTCATCAGTCCGGCCTCGCGGCGGGCCAGCGACCAGCGCCCGTCGGCGGCGATCACCAGGTCGGCGCGTAGTTCGCCGGTCTTGCCGTCGGCGTCGCGGTAGCGGACCCCGCTCACCCGGCCCTGTTCGAAGATCAGCCCGGTCATCTCCGTGCTTTGCCGCAACGTGAACGTGGGCTCCTTCGCGCCGGCGTCGGAGAGCAGGTCCAGGAAGTCCCACTGCGGGACCATCGCGATGTACGGGTGCGCCACCTTCAGGCGGGTCAGGTCGGCCAGGCGCATCATCGTGCCGTCCTCGGCCGGGAAACCGGCGTAGCAGATCTCGCTGTGCGGCAGGTTCAGGAACTTCTCCCCGAGACCCAGCTCGTCGAGCAACGTCAACGTCGACGGGTGCACGGTGTCGCCGCGGAAGTCCCTCAGGAAGTCCTTGTGCTTCTCCAGCACCGTGACCTCGACCCCGGCCCTGGCCAGCAGCAATCCGGCGACCATGCCCGCGGGGCCACCGCCGACGACCACGCAGTTCGTGCGTTCGCTCATCCGTCCCACCCCTTCGGAACCCTTATTCATCACTTGTTGAATAAGCTCAGCATGCACCTGCCCGACCGGCGCGTCAAGCGCCATCCGGGCGGATACGCCGTTCGGGCTATGACCGGGGTCTCACCGGTCCGTGTACCGGACCGACCGTCCACAAAGGACGATAAAGGGACGGCGAAAAGTCCCGGAAGGACGGCGATCGTGGAAACGCCCTTGTGGACGGTCCGCGACTCGAAGCCGGGTAAGGAATTCGTGGTCGTCACAGGGTGTGCGCGCCGCGAATCGGGCCAGGTGCGCCGGGTTCGCATTTCACCCGGCCGCCCGCGTTAGCCGTTGGCCGGTAACTAAAACACGACATCTCACCAACTGGGAGTAGAGTGCCCGCGCCGGAACAGACGAGCCTTTATCACCTCATCGGCAGAGTCGCGATCGCGCTGAGTGCCCTAGCCTCACTTGGTGGATTTCGCTCTCGTGCCCCGGACCCCGTCACGAACCACGCCGGACGCTCCGGACGGAGCGCCGTGGGAGCCGCCGGAGTTACGGTTGGTGTGCCTCGACATCGATGACACGTTGATCGACTGCACGGCGGCGATCCGGCTCAGCCTCAGCGCGCTCACCGGCCAGAACGACCTTTGGCCGCTGTGGGATCTCATCACCGAAGAGCATGTCGCGCTGGTGGTGGCGGGCGAAATCGATTACGCGACCATGCATCACAAGCGTACTGAATGTTTCCTGGCCGAGATCGGCATTTTGGCCGACGAAGACCAGGTCAAGGGCTTCGAAAGACGTCGTCGTGAAATTCTCACCCGTTCGTGGCAATTGTTCGAAGATGTCCTCCCATGCCTGGAATGGTTGAGAGCCGCGGGCGTCCTCGTCGCCGCCGTCACGAACGCCTCCGGCGCGCATCAGCGCAAGAAGATCGCCGACCTCGGGCTCGCCCGGTTCTTCGATCACGTGGCCATCGCCGGTGAACTCGGAGTAGCCAAACCCGACCCGGCGATGTTCCACTCGGTCTGCCTCGGCCTCGGCTGCGACCCGGCCCAGGCGGTCCACGTCGGCGACAAGCTCGACACCGACGCCATCGGCGCACGCGACGCCGGCCTGGGCGCCGTGTGGCTCGATCGGGACGGCATCGCCGAGCGCGCCCCGGCGGGCGTGCACACCATCTCGGGCCTCGACGAGCTACCTGAGCTGCTCGTTTCCGAGTTCGCGAAGCTCGGCGTCCCTGCTCAGCGCGCTACGGAGACCCCCGCTTTCACGGTGCGGAACAGCGTGCTCTAGTATTCTTTCTCGTGCGGCACCGAGCCGGTCAAGATCGGAACGGTACCTCACTGGGGTATGGTGTAATTGGCAGCACGACTGGTTCTGGTCCAGTTAGTCTAGGTTCGAGTCCTGGTACCCCAGCTGGAGAACTCTCCGGAGTGAAACACAGAGTGACCCCCCTGCGAAGGCGGGAAACCCGGTCTGGTAAGTTTCTCCACAGCAACACAGCAGGTGAACAACTGAAAACCTCCTTCTGAAGGAGGAAGTTCCTAGCCCCCGTCGTCTAGCGGCCTAGGACGCCGGCCTCTCACGCCGGTAGCGTGGGTTCGAATCCCATCGGGGGTACGCGCAGCTTCCACCCAAGAAGTCCCGACCGTTGAGGTCGGGACTTCTTGCATTTCGGTGGAGCTCATCACGTCGTTGATCCTTTCTGCGGTTACCGCTGTGTCCGGTACCTGTTCGACCGGCAGTTTGATGGTAATCGTCACCTGGTCACCCGCACCATGGACCTTCACGGTGAGCTGGGTGATTTCGAAGAGTTGGCGTAGCAGGGCCTGAGGCGCCTTGGCCAGATTGACCTGGAGGTGCGGGAGCCCTTCGAGGCGGTTCAGGTCTGATGAGGTGGGCTTTGTCGGCTGTGTCTTGTCCTCAGCGTCGAGATGAGCGAGCGCGGCCAGTGCCGCGGACTTGTCTTCCTCCAGCTTGTTGTAGTTCTGCCGGAGCGCCTTGGCGAACGGGTCGTCCGGTGCGCCGTCCTGAGCCTGGCGCAGAACGGAGTCTTGCCGACGGGCCACATCTGCCAGTTGACGTTGAAGGCGTTCCCGTTCTGCTCGGCGCTCCTGAGCAGCACTGTCGTCCACAGTGGCCAGATCAGCTTCGATGATGCCTCTCCTGGCTGGACTGAAGAGCCGGTCGGCGTAGAAAGCTGAAACGGCTTCGAGTAGTTCGTCCTCGCGGAGCCGGATAGCTGCCGGGAGACCGGCGTGAGGTCCGGAGGCGCCGCGGTTGTTCTTGCCCGGCCAGCACAGGTAGTAGAAGAGCCGGTTGTGTTTTGTGTCACCAGCCATGCGCCGTCCGCAGCTATGGAAGACCATGCCGCGGAAGAGGTAGGTGCGCTCGGCCCTGGGGTTGGCGTTCGGTTGGGCGTCCGCACGCGACCCTCGCCGAGCTTCGAGGCGGCTGGTGAGCTCGTCGAACATCCACTTCGCGATCAAGGGCTCGTGGACCGGCTTCGGTGACCACACCCACTTGAACGGCTCGTTGACCTTGCCTCGCTTGGACGTGGTGGCGCGTCGATTGAAGACTTGATAGCCCGTGTACTTCGGGTTCTGTAGAACCCCGGCTACGGAGCTCTTGCTCCAGGCGCCGCGGGTGCGAGACTTGCTCGGCGCGGTTGGCGGCGGGTAGCGCTCGAGGTCGGCATTGAGACGGTCCGCGATGGTGTTGTAGCCGAGACCTTCGTGGTATCTCCACAGAGCGATCTGGGTCACGGTCTCGGCGCGTACGCCGTCCGGTTCGAGACGAGACTTGGTCTTGCCCTTCTCCGCTTTCGCCGGGCTCGGGTGGGGGACGACCTTGGCCTTGTAGCCGTACGGCGGCTTGCCGATGTTCCAGCCGTCTCGCACGTGGGTGCACAGGCCACCCCAGGACTGTTCGAGGGTGTTGAGGACCTCGTACTCGGCGATGGACTGATTGATGCGGCGCTGGAGGACGCGCTGAGCGCGGCTGCCGGAGAGGGTGATCGGTTCGTTCGACGCGAACAGCGGGACGTCCGCCCGCTCCAGTTCCCGCTCGACAGACAGGCCCTCGAAGGCCCTGCGTGCCACGCGGCTGATGCCCTCGCAGATCACTACGTCGAACGTTCGTGTGCGGCTCGGCGCCTGTATGAGCAAGTCCGCGATTCCGCCTGCGCGCGGGACAGGGATGTCGAAGCGGTCGTAGTCCGCCCCGCGCCCCCGGTCCCCGAGCTCCATGCGGCCGGATTCGACGTCGTAGAAGTGCGCGACGATGACCCAGGACTCGGGTATCGCCGACTTGCAGTTGGCCAGCTGGCGCAGCATCGATTGGCGCGGGTCTTGCAGGTCTTCTGTGGACGTTCGCCCCAGGAACGCGACGCGTACTTCATCGCGGAGCAAGGCTCCGGGCATGCCCAGTGGCGAAACCGCGTAGTCGGAGAGGCCGGAGGGGCCAGAGACGAAGCGGTCGGGCGCTGGAGGGTTTCCAGCCTCTTGCTCGAAGGTGGTCATGTCGATGTTTCGTCCTCGGAGGTCGCCGCGCCGGGTTGGTGCACGGCCCAGTGGAGCAACTCGCCGATCAAGGAGTTGAGCTTCCTGCGGAGACGATCGCCTTCGGTGGCGGAAACCATTGCGACGTAAGCAGAATATCGGCGATCGCCAGATTTGAGTGCTTGATCGTAGCACCAAACCGGCTGCTCGAACGACGCTTCGAACGGCTCGCGTGGTGTTGGAAGGTCGAAGTTGCCGGCACTGTCCATGTCGTACCCGCCCCAGTTCTGCCGAGACGTGCTCAGCTGTCGGCGAGACACGTCGCACGCAGGGCGACGAATCCAACGAGATCGACAGAGACATGTACTTGGGTGCTCGGTTCCATTCAGCGCGGATGTCGCGGGTCGACCGGCGTGCGGTCTCGGGCCCACGGTGGGCGATCGAGACCGTGTGAGACCTGGTCTCGATCGGCGAGAGAAGTGACGAGACCTGCCCGGCTTTCGTCTCGAGGGCGTGCTCCAAGTCTCGATTGAAAGCCCGTTACCCGAAGGTCTCGTGCCCAATCCTGTGCAGCGGGTGCCCCGATCGGGTGGTGATCCACTTGCTCCACGGCAGGGGCAAGCATCTGGGCCAGGAAGTGGGCGAGGGGTGGTTTCGAGCCTCGTGGCGATCTTGTCGCCGCTCGAAGGGGTCACCACGATGTCCGCCACCTCCAGCCCGCTTACCGCGCTTCAACGTCAGTTCGCTCACCCGAAGTCGCGCTCGCGATTCGACACCGCTCTGAGTTCCTGGTCAGCGCAAGACCCCGCCCTGGAAGGCGTCGGTTCTCACGAGCGGCTTTCGGAAGTCCTCGCCAGCCGTGACTACGCGCGCCACGACGAAGTTCTGTACGCGCTGTTGCAGCGGGCCGCGCTCGCCGGAGCTGAAGGTGTCGTCGCTGGGGAAGTCGTGCTGAACGCCATGTCGCCCGCAGTGCCCCGCGTCGTCGGACGGGTCATCCGGGCGAGCCGGGCGGTGATTGGCACTTTCGGAGCCCGTCGCGGTGTCACCGGAGGCGGAGTCTCGGCGAACGAGGCCAACGCTGATGTCCAGTCCGCGGTCATCGGTCACTTGTGGGAGCAGATTCGCTGTTACCCACTTCGGCGACGGCACCACGTCGCGGCCAACTTGGTCTTCGACACTCAAAGGGCCGCGCTTCGCGCACTCGGTGTCGACATCACTCAAGTCTCCGCCGAGGTCGTGACCACGGACGACGGTGCGGTGTCTCAGCCGCTGGCTGAGATACCGGCTGAGAAGGGCGCGTCTGAGGAGTTGCTGGAGCTGCTGGCCTGGGCGGTTGAGCAGCGGTGGCTCGACGAACAGGAAGCGGCGATCCTGACCGCTCGGTACTTCGGAGAGCAGATGGGCCGGGACGGAGTCGCGACCGACCGGCAGCTCGGGACGCTGTTCGGCGTGAGCCAGCCGACGGCGACGCGGCGGCGGAATCGAGCGCTCGGCGCGTTGGTCGAGGCTGGTCGTGAATGGCAGCGCTCCGGCCGCGGATGAATCAAAGGTCGGCGGGGCTGGGCGTGTCTTGAGCACCGCAACCTGCCAGACCTCAGGGAGCTTCCGTGACCGGACCCCGTGCCGACCTCGCCCCCGGTGAACTGCTCATTGCCCACGCTCGTGTTCGGGCGAGGGATCTGGGGCGGCGCCTTGAGTCGACGATGGTCGATCGGCAGTTGTACGACGAGCTCCGGCGTTTCCTCGATGAGGTCGGTTTCCCGGCCTGTGATGCCTTCGACGCGCTCGCCGGTTCTGACGATCGAGAGTTGCGCAAACGCCTGCATCAGGTGCTGGGGATCGAGGCGCGGTGAAGAAGCGTCGCGAGGGCCGAATCGCACAGGCGATTCCCGATGCTCAGCTGGAGTCCGTTGTCCACACCGCGGCTCGGCGGATCGGCTGGCTGCTGGGGTGGTGCGTGATCGTCGCGAGCCCATTGGCCGTGGTCGTGGGCCTGGTGGTGCTGCGCCCAAACGCACCGTCTGACGTCCCGAGCTCTGAGCGCCTGCTCGAGGCCAGCGAGCCGCAGGGTTGGGCGGAGATGTATGTCCGGTCGTGGCTGTCGGCCAACCGTGACGACTCTGCCGGGTTGGAGGCCTTCTACCCGGTCGGGATGAAGTCGACTCGTGCGGTCGGCACGCAGATCCCGGTCGACACCAGCACGTTGTCGGTCGTGTCGCAGCGGCCGGGCGCGTGGTCGGTCATGGTCGCGGCCAACATCTTGGTTCAGCAACCCGACGGCCGGCACCGAGCGAGGCTGCTCTGCGCCGAGGTCAGCCTCGTCGGAGGTACTGGTGGCTATGTCGCAGCGTCGCTTCCGGCGCCAGTGGCGTGCCCGCGCACGCTCGATGCGGTCGAACTCGGCTACCCAGAGATCGCAGAGCTGACCGGACCGATTGGTCAATCAGTGCACGGCTTTCTCGCCGCGTACCTCGTCGGCCGAGGGGAGCTGAACCGCTACATCGCGCCAGGGACGAATATCGGCGCGATCGCTCCACCGCTGTACGCCGAGGTCCAGCTGCTGGAGCTGCGTACTCACGAGTCGTTCGAGCCCGGCCAGGCGGCCCGGCCGCTGGACGGAACCGAGGTTCACGCAACCGTTCGAGCCTGGGGATACGACGCACTTGGGCAGGTCACCACGATCGACTACGCCATCACCCTCGCCGCGCGGGCAGGGCGTTGGGAAGTCAACCGGATCGACCCGGCACCGCTGCTCGCCGGGACATCGGCGACGTCCTCGAAACTGCCTGGCGAATAGGAGAAGAGATGTCGACCATCGTACTCGCAGCCGACGTCAAGACCTGGATCGATACCAATCTCGCCTGGGGTGACCAGGCGGTCCGCCGCCTGATCCTGCTCGCGGCCGTCGTGGGTGGCATCGGCCTGCTGATCGGGACACGGGGCAACTTCACCCGCTCGATCAAGTACGGCGTGATCGCCGCGGTCTTCCTCGGTATCCTGCTCAACCTCGATGGCGTCTCGGGCATGTTCGGCGCCTGGTTCACCAAATGACCGCGCAACGCGCGCACGGGGATGTCCTTATTGGACGGTCGTACACGAGGTCGCGCCGGTTTCCACGGATGTTCGGGCGGATGCCGGGCCGGGACGGCGGATATCTGCCTGGCGGCCCGTACACGCTCACTCAGGGCGTGGTCTTCCTCGTTCTTCTGCTGGTCGTCTGGAAGCTGCCGCTGCTGGACTGGCTCGGCCCGGCGCGCTGGGGCGTGCCGCTGTTCGCGATCGCGGTCCGCCGCGCGCGGATCGAGTCGCGGACGCCGGCCAGCTGGCTGATCGGCCTCTTGTCACATCTGCTCGCTCCGTCTTCGGGCATGCTGGCAGGCCGGTCCTATCGGCCGGAGCGGCCGGTGTCGTGTACGCCGCGTTTCCACCTGCATGGCGTGGATTTAGCTGTGGACAAGGCACGACAGCCTGCGGATAACGCCGTACCGAAGTCGTCACTGCAGCGGCTGCTCGCCGGAGCCCGGTGATGGACAACCAGATCCAGGACATCAGCGGCAACCTGGTGTTCTGCACGGATGGGTCGGTCTGGGCAGTGTGGCGGGCATACCCACGCGAAAGCGCCCGCTCGACGGGAAAGCAGCTGCACGAGCTCTACAGCCGCACCGTCACGTTGATGAAGTCCCTGCGCGGCGAGGTGATGCTGGCGTCGCTGTGTGAACAGGTCCAGCCGCACGCGATCATCCGGCGCTGTCTCGGCGGTATCGACCTCGACGACAACCCGCACTGGGCGGAAACGGTGCACAACGCCTGGGACCAGCTCGACGACCTCGACGTGCTAGGCCGCAGCTATTGGATCGCCAAACCCCTCGCCGGCAGTGGCTGGCGCGACGGAGGCCGCACCCTGCTGCGAGCCGCAGGAGCGGCAATGAGCGCGGGACTCGGCCTTCCGCCGCGACCCGCGTCGGCTCAAGCCGTCGTTGAGGCGCAGGACCTGGCACGCGTCATCGAACACGAGCTCGGTGGCGCGATTCCGCTTCGTCCCGCGACGGAAGCTGAGCTGCTGTGGTGGTTGAGCCGCGCTCCGGTCCGGGGCGTTCGCGAGCCTCAGCTCGAACGCGCGTCGACCGTGCACAACTCCGGCGCGACGCTGTCGCGTGGCCGGAGCCGTGCTCGGCTAGTGACGTTGCGAGGGACCGTGTTCGACGAAGGCGCCCGCAGCGACGAAGGCAAGCGCCTGGGAAACCCGCTGCAGGTCTTGAACAAGCGGTTCCTCAAGTGCGTCACGCCGGACGACGACGGGCTCATCGCGAGCTATCAGGCCTTTGTCGTACTCGCGGAGATGCCCCGCGCTTTCAGCTTCCCCGGGCACGAGATTTTGTCGCGGCTGGCGAACATCGGCTTCGGAGTCGACTACGCCCTGCGCATCGCGGCAAAGACGAACGACGAGGCTCGCGCGGCCAACCGGCGCCGCACCCGTGACCTGATGAGCCAGGACGACGAACACGGCGGAGACACCGCGGGCGTCCCTGCCGACGTTCACTCCGCTCAGGAGGAGATCCAGCACAAGAACGCCCGCCTCGGCGCGAGCACCACCGAGATCGAACTCGAGGTCGGCGTCGTCGCGTGCGTGTGGGGTGCCACCGCCGGCGAGTGCGACGCACGGGCCAAAACGTTGCGGCAGATGTTCTTGGGCGGCGAGTACAAGTGGGAGCGGCCGCTCGGTGGACAGAAGCAGCTCTATCAGGCGCTGCTCCCCGGCTATCGGACGCCGCTCGTTGTGCGGGAATGCAGCCAGAACGTCCTCGCCAGCGACTGCGCGATGCTGCTCCCGATGTCGTCCGCCGAGTTCGGCGACCCGAGCGGCGCGTTGTTCGGCATGGTCCTGGACGGCGGCGCGATCACCCCGTTCCTGCTCGACCCGACTTACGGGCCGACCCACGACTCGTCCGGGGGCGTCGCGGTGATCGGCGAACTCGGCTCCGGGAAATCGGTCGTACTGAAGAACATCGCCGCCGTCGTCCGGCTGATGCTCGACGGTCGCGTGATCGCCATAGACCGCACTCGGAGCCGCGAATGGGACCCGGTCGCTAGAGCGCTCCCGGGCAACTGCCAGGTGGTCGACATCATCGATCCCACGCTCGACAGCGAACGTGCCGCGAACGCCGAGCTCCGGTACTCCTGTGATCCCCTGCGGGTCTTCCGTGGCAAGACGAAGTCCAGCACCGGCATCGCCGAGACCTTCTTCGCCTCCTGGCTGGACCTGGAGTCGAACTCGGCTGAACGTGACGCGCTCGGTCGCGCCCTCGATCAGGTCAGTGGTACGCCGACCGCGTCCAGCAACGGCCTCATCGACGTCCTCACCGACCATGGCGCTGCGGATCCGGCGTCTCGGGGCCTCGCCGACCGACTACGGCGCCTTCGCCGTGACCCGATCACCCGGTCGATCTTCGATCCAGACCTTGAGCCCGTCGACGTGCTCGCCGCCGACATGGTGGTCTTTTGCACCAACGAAGTGCCGCTTCCGAACACCCTTGAGATGAGCAACGAGCGCATGGCCGCCCGTATCCCGCCGCGGAAACTGTTCGGCCGTGCCTTCCATCTGCTGATCGCCGCGATCGCCAAGGAGATCTGCTTCGGAACCCAGCGGTGGGGCCAATTCATCTGCGATGAGGCTTACAACGTTACCGGCACTCCCGAGGGCCAGCAGATCGCCTTGGAGTTCGTCCGAGATGGGCGCAAGCACGGCGCCGACGCTGCCTTCGGCTCGCACTCCGAAAGCGACCTCGGTGATGAAGTCCTTCGCGGCCTGATCGCCGTCCGGATGCTCGGCCGGCACCGCGACAGCGGTCTCGCTCGACACGGGCTCGCGTGGCTCGGCGTCGATCCCGCTGACACCCGGTATCAGGAGATCGTCACCAAGGAGCTCTCACCGCTCAATCCCGCGGGCGGCGAAGAAGAACGCCAAGCGCGCGCCGGGGAGTTCCTGGTCCGCGATCACGCCGGACGGGTCGGCAAGGTCAAGATTCTGACTCAGCCCTATCGGACGCTGCCTCAAGCCGTTCTCACTACGCCCACCGTCCGGCGCCCCTGAATCAAACCCGCTGGTACGCGCCATGTCTCGGGCACCACCGGTGCGATCTCGGGAGACGTTCATGACGCTCAACGCGCGTGCCGCGAAACCTCTCGCGTTCGCCACCATCGTGCTCGTCCTACTGCTCGGCAACGCCGCACCAGCCACCGCTCAAGTCGTGCCGCTGCCACCGAACGAACCGCGGCCGTGCCAGCCGTACCCGCTGTGTCTCGTCGTTCCTGATCCGCGCGCTCCGCAGCCGACTCCATCGACCTTGGATCGCCCCGATCCGGATGCGCCGAGCCTGCCCTTGCAGGACGACCCCGGGCACGCCGCTCACCTCAAGGGCATGTTCACCATCGACGACGGCTACGGCCGCGACCTGCGCAACTACGACCTCTTCGCCAACCTGCCGTGGCTGGTCAGCAATCCCATGCCGACGATCTGGCTCTGGCTGGCGAACATGGGCTTCGCCGTGGGCAAGTACGCGCTCGGCTTCTCCGTCTGGTTCACCGAATGGTCCATGACCGCCGGCGTCGTCGACTGGATCAAGGCACCCGCGCAGGACCTCGAGAAGATCTGGCAGACCACCGTAATCGGAGGCTTGAAACTTCGAGAACTGGCCCTGCTCGTCGCGACCTGCTACCTCGGGCTGCTGTTCATGCGCGGTCTCACCACACGAGCCTGGCGCGAGACCGTGTCCACGATCGCGATCAACGTCCTGGCCATCGCGATCATCACGCACCCCGTCGACTTCCTCGTCGGCGACGGGGGAGTGCTCAGCCTCAGCCGAGAACTCGGCACCGACGTCAGCGCAGTGATCATGGGCAAGCAACCCGGCGGCACCGGAAACCCGGCGGCGCCGATCGGGCAAGTCCTCATCGACAACCTGCTCATCGCGCCCTGGGAGACCCTCAACTACGGGACGCCGGTCTCCGGCAAACAGGGCACCGGCGCCTGCCAGTACTCGATCAAACAGATCCTCGACCAGGGTCCCTGGTCCGGCAAAGACAGCACACCGGCCCGCGAGCTGGCCGGATGCCCTAGCGAGTACGGCAAATACAACGAGGTCGCCGACGGCGACCGCATGCTCGGTGCCTGGCTGTACGCCGTCGCGATGATCCTGTTCGCGATCCTCACCATCTGCCTCAACGCGATCCAGATTCTTGCCCCGTACTTCCTGCTCTTCGAAGGCCTCCTGCTCAGCCTCGCCCTGATCGCCGCCCTGATCCCGCAACTGCAGCACCAGCTGGCCTACCGCATCAGCTCGATCGCCGGAACCATCGCCAAGCTCCTGATGGGCATGTTCTTCATCGCCGTCATGACCGTTCTCCTGCGCTCGCTCATGCTCGCCGACCTCGGCCCGCAACTGGTCAAGTTCGCCGTCATCGACATCGTCGTCTTCTCCGGCTTCCTGTTCCGCAAAAGGCTCATGGCGAACCTGCAGCGGATCCGGTCCAGCGTCAACACCGGTGTCCAGCGACTCGGCAGGCCACGTAGCGGGCCGAAATCCATGCCCTCGCCCATCGTCGAGCCTGGACCGCACCGGATCAGCCGCACGATCAAGACCAGCGCCGGCGCCTTCACCGAAGCCATCGCGCCAGCGAACGACTTGAAGAACCGGCTGGTGACCGCGAGCAAAGTCGGCGGGAAGGCTGGCAGCAAGGCCGTCTCCTTCACCCTGGGTGCCCCGGTGTCCTGGCCTGCCGCCGCCAACCGCGCGCACACCGCCCTCACCACACGGGGCACCGCCGCCAAGGCAGCGCTTGGGCGCAAAGCGGGCGCAGTGAAGGCCTACGCCTCTACCTACGCCGGAAACATCGGCGCCGCCGCAAGCCCGCTGGTGAATGTCGCGACCACCGCGGCGTCGGTTCTCGGTAACCGCCGTTCATCTGGCGAGTCGCCGGTTGCGCCTCAGCCCGCCAGGATTTCGGCCACTCCCGAGTTCACCGGGACCGACCTCGCGGCTCCCGCTCCCGACAGCAGAGCACCGAGAACTCCACGCAGCCAGAGCCCGGAGCCGACACCGCTGCCGCCCGGGATGCTGCCGATCACGCCGACGTGGTCGCAACGCCTGCGTAGCCGGTTGAACGAGCATCGGTCATGAACCCGCTGCTCGCCCTCCACGTCGCCGAGCATGTCCGCAACGAGGTCCGCGAACATCCGAAACGATGGGGCTGCCTCGCTCTCTTTCTCCTGTTCGGGCCTGCCACTGCCTGCGTGCTCGTCGCTGTCTTGATCATCGTCGTCATCGCCGGGGGAGCAGACGGATCAAGCTCGACGCCAGGACACGTGCCCGGCATCCCGGACATCATGCTCACCGCCTACCAGCAGGCGGCTCAGCGCATCGGCGGCATCAGGCCCGCCTGTGCCGGGATGCGCTGGACGATCCTCGCAGGCATCGCCGAAGTCGAATCCCGCCACGCGTCCGGCCGGACAATCGCGCCCAACGGGGACATCAGCCCACCGATCCTCGGCCCGCCTCTCGACGGCAGCGGCGTTGGAGGCAACCGCACTCCCATCCGAAATCCCGACGGAACCTTCGCTCGCGCCGTCGGCCCGTTTCAGTTCCTCACGACCACCTGGGCCAGCGTCGAACAAGACGGCAACGACGACGGCGTCCGCAACCCGCACAACGCCTTCGACGCCGCTCTCGGCGCGGCTGCCTATCTCTGCGGAACCGGTCCCCGGGACCTCAAGGACCAAGGGCAACTCCGGGCAGCGCTCCTCCGATACAACGCCAGTCAGGCCTACGTGGCCCAGGTGCTCGCCAACATCGAGCGATACGACGCGGTTGAACTCCAACCGCCGGTCAACGCCTCTGGAGCAGCGAAGGCGGTCATTGACGCGGCAATGTCACAGCTCGGCGTGCCGTACGCCTGGGGCGGCGGTACGGCTGCCGGGCCGAGCCGCGGGATCCGGGACGGCGGCGTCGCGGACCGGCACGGCGACTACAACAAGATCGGCTTCGACTGCAGCGGTCTCGTCCTCTTCGCTTACGCCAAGGTCGGCATCACCTTGCCACACAACAGCCGAGCACAGTTCGTTTTAGGAACACGTGTGCCGAAGGAAGCTGGGCTGCATTCTCTGTATCCGGGAGACCTAGTTTTCTATAGCCCTGGACTTATCCACCATGTGGGTATCTACGTCGGTGACAAAAAGATGATCAACGCGCCCTATTCGGGCTCCGAAGTCCGAATAGACGAAATTGTTTTGGATGAATATGCAGGCGGTAGTCGCCTAATGCGCTAGCCACTGATTTGCGCTTATCTCACCTTGTGCAGTTTATTGAGGCTGAGGTAGTTACTCGAACCGGCATGCGTCGGCTACTCTGATGCCAACGGTTCGTCGTCCAACTGCTCTAGTAGGTCCTGTGCTGACGTGGAGGTCGGGGCGACGACCTGGTCCCGTGCTAAACGTTGGATATCTTCACGGGCACTGCGCACGGCAGCGACGATCGCGTCTTTGGTGCGGATCGTCGAGCCTGAGGGATCGATGAACTCCTCACGGTCTACCCCGAATGTCAGGCATTCGACGAGGATTTCCAGGGCAGACCAGCGCGGCCAGTCCCGCAGCTCGCGAACTACACGAATGAGTAGTGGAACGGCCGGGACGGCGGCCGGATAGAGGCATCCGGCGTGGTTGTTGCCGATGGCGAACAGCATCCTGTTGTAGGCATCCCGCCCTTCCTTTTGGTTGGAGGCGGCCACCAGGATCCTGAACGCCTCGGGCACGTCGTCGGATCGGTACCATTGCTCGGAGGGCGGCATCGAATAGCCGCGCCAGTCGACCTTGTAGGCAGCCTGAAGGATCTTGCCGCTCGCGGGATCGTGTGACACGTCCTATTGTCACACAGCGCGAATCGAGCCTGCCCACACGACCGCATCTGACGGTTGCCCAAGACTGGCCGCCCAGTGCCGGGTGAAGGTGGCTTGCAGGGCGACAAGACGACAGGGGCCGATCCGGGCGCTACGGGTACCTCAGCCGCTGCTGGAAGTGGGTGGGACCGGCAGGGCAAACGCTTGGCAGGCGGCGTCGCCTGCATGAAAACGTGGCCGCACGCGCATGCCTTGTTCATGAGTATTGGGCTGCTTGTACATCGAGGCGTTGCGGTCGACCCAGCGGGTGGCCGTTCGTTCGCGATTTTGTTGGCTGGTGACAGAGGTGCTGGTCAGACCACATGGGCACGTCCTGTTCGGAATGCCGACTTGTTCCCCCATGGCCGTCAGGCCATCCAGGGAACCAGCGCGCCGAAGGCGCTCGATCTCCACCACGTGCTCAGCGAGCCCGCGCTGTGGTGGGTGACCACGGCGGTGGTCGCGATCTTGATCGCGGTCTTCGTCCTCCACCGACACTTCCGTTCCCGCCACCTCCGCTCCAGAGTCAGTTACGACCTCCTCCCGACCGCCACGTTCGACCCGTCGCTCCAGGGCGTTCTGGCGTTCGCGCACCAGCTCGGCCGGGTGCGCCCGGTGCACGGCTGGGTGCCGAAGGCCGCGGTCGGTGTCCGGGTGCGGTTCAGCACCGACGAGGTGTTCGGGAAGCTGACGATGAGCGTGGAGGGCCGGGAGTCGATCACCGGCGTGATCAACAAGCTGACCTACCCGGAAGTCGAAATCCGCCGCAACGCCGACGACCGAGGAGATGTCTCCCGGAACCACGGACGAGGGCGAAGTGACCTCCGTGCGGGCGGGGGAGCACGATGAACTTCTTGCGAGATCTCCGGGCACACCGAAGCGAGGAGACTTCTCCTTCGGCTGAGGGAGCGAAAGTACATGTGGCACGCGCCGAGTTGGTTCTCGCGCGCCCGGCTCACCTCGCGCTCAAGGCGCTGCCGCTACGGCCGGACGACCCGCTGCAAGCTCTGGCGAACGCGCTGGGCGACGTTCGGCCCGACCTCGGCGAGAAGGTCGACGTCTGCCTCGACCTGATTCCGCTGACGCCCGCGAGGATCCGCCACCTCGCTCGTGAGACAGCCAAATCGGAAGGGACAGTAGGTCGGGCGCTCGTTGAGGCCGCAGGCGAAATTGTCGGTGAGTTCGCGCCGACGGCGCGCGGCGCTCGCCGGCCTGCGGTACGAGCGGTTGCGCCGGTACCGAACAAGTTCGCCACGGACGAGCCGGTCTTCGCGGTCCAGCTGCTGATCCGCTGCCGGTCGGAGATCCCCGGCCGCGCTGAGGCGCATCTGCGCAGCGTGATCGGCGCCTTCGACGTCTACCGCGGCGACAACTACTGGCGAGCTCGAGGGCCGCGCGTGCTGGGTTGGCATTTCGGCGCGGACACGGTCCTGATCCGCAGGTTGTTCGACCGACGCTTCGACACCGGCTTGGCCAAGCCGCGCAGCCGGTCCTACGTGACGGCCAGCGAGGTCGCGGCGCTGCTGAAGCCGCCATCCGGGCGTTGCCTGTCGCCGGTGATCGCCCGCAGCCGTGGCTGGGTCATGCCCGCTCCCAGGGAGATCCCGCGGTACAAACCCGGCGCGGGCTTGGTGCGGCTCGGCTATGTCACCGACCTCAACGGCGAGGACCGGCTCGTCGGGGTCCCGGTTCGAGAGCTGCTGTTCTCGGCGCGGTTCGGGAAGGCCGGCTTCGGCAAGACCGAGGAAGCGCTCGCGCAGGCGATCGAGATCGCCCGGCTCGGCGGCGGGGTCTGGTTCCTGGATCCACATGCTGACGGCTGGAAGCGCGCGAAACCGTATCTCTCGGATCCTGAGCTGCGGAATCGGCTGTGGGAGATCAACCTCGACGTCCGAGGAAGAGACAAGCGGCTGCCCGGCTGGAACCCGCTTAGCATGCAGGGCTTCTCCGAAGAGGACATCGAAGACCGCGTCGACGCCGTGGTCACTTCGTTCGCCACGGCGCTGGGATGGGGAGACTCTGCGCCGAGGGCGAAGTCGATTCTGACCAAGGCGTGCGAGGCGCTCTGCTATCTCGCGATGCGGCTGCCCGCCGAGTGCGCGCCCACGATCTTCCAGATCCCGACGCTCCTCGACGACGACTCCTGGCGTGACGAGGTCTTGCGCGTCCTGAAGCCGAGCATCCGGCGCTACTGGACGGACTCGTTCACGAAGCTCGCACCGGACGCGACCACGGTCGTCACGAACATCATCAACCGCCTGCGCACCAGCCCGACATTGTCAGCCTTCCTCGGCTCGTCGGTCACGACGTACAACGTCCGCCGGGCCATGGACACCGGGAAGATCGTGTTCGTCTGCACCACCGGCACCGGCGAGACGAACAAGCTGATCACCTCGTTCATGATCTACGACCTGTTCCGTGCCGGCCGCTCGCGCGCGGACACACCGGTCGATCAGCGCCGCAGGTGCGACGCCTTCGTCGACGAGCTCGCCGCGGTCGACGGCGCGTCGCGCGGATATCTCGCCGCGATCCTGGAACAGCTGCGGAAGTACCGCGTCGCGCTGCATGCGATGAACCAGATGCCTGATCGGCTCGCGCCGGAGACCCGCAGGGCGCTGCTGCAGAACCAGTCGCTCCTGATGACCAGCGCCGCGGCGATCGACGGCGCCCGGACCGTGGCCCGCGAGTACGGAGGCCTCGTCCAGCCCGCGACGATCACCGAACTCGAGCAGTTCCACCACGTCGTCACCGTGACGCTCGGAGGCCAGCGCACCACGCCGTTCAAGATCCGCGGCCTCCACGTGGACGACGAATTCGCGGACTACTTCCACCCCGAATGGAACGACGACGTCGACCGATGCCTCGACCGGAATCTGACCCGCAGGCCGATCGGCGAGGTACTCGACGAACTCGAGGACCTCGACGCCCGCATCCTTCACGCCTTGCGTGGCAACCAGCCGACCCCTCGTTCGCGACGCGGGCGGCCTCCCTCCCGCGGGAGCGGCGCAGGCGTCGAGCTGCCGGCACCCGAGTCGACGGTGGAGTGACCGATGCCGCGACTCGACCCCTTCAAGCGCGAGGCCCTCGTAGTCCTCTACTGGCACCGCATGGTGTCTACGGAGCAAGTGCGGCGGTTGATCGCGCCGACGAGGCCGATTCGCACCGTTCAGCACAAGCTCCTTGCCTTACAAGCAGATGGGCTTGCCGATGGCTTGCATCGGCACCACGCTTCCCGGACTTGGTACGTCACCGAGAGCGGCGCGGAACTCGTCGAGGAGTCCGGGCAAGTGGATTCCCGCCCGTACCGGATCCCCCGGGCGGCTGCGGTGGAGCTGCTGCAGGATCATGCGCTCGACGTCGTCGAAACCGGGCTCGCCTTCGCGACGACGGCCCGCCGGCGTGGGGACGAGTGCGGACCGCTGTCGTGGACTCCGGAGGTCGCCCACCGGTTTCGAGACGGCCGTGGACGACGCCAGGGCGTTGTCATCGCGGACGCGGTCCTCGACTATGTCCTCGACGACGCCGGGCGGCGGTCACAGCGCACGTTCTTCATCGAGCTGGACCGCGCGACCATGCCCGTCGCCCGGCTGGCGCAGAAACTCCGCTCCTACGCCCAGTACCACGACTACATCCCTGGCAAGCCGAACTCAGGTGGGCGTCCCGCCTGGCGAAGCCGGTACGCGCGCTTCCCGCGACTTCTCATCGTCCTGTCCGGCGCTGCCGAGCACCTCCTCGAGCGTCGGCTCGCGGACCTGCGGGCCTACGCACAAGCGATGCACGGCCTGGCGCTCGCCGGCGATCGCGTGTGCGCGCTGGGCACCACCTTGCGGAGGCTCCGAGACCCCGGACCGACAGCGGACATCGCACTTCCGCTGCTCACCGAGAACACCGCACCGGTACCCGTTTTCGCTTGGCCCAAGACCGGCGGATCGTGATGGAGGAGCCCACACCGGTCGATCTCGTCGAGCAGCTCGGGTTTTCGTCCCGGTTGCGTCAGCGCCGGTTCACCTTGCTTCCGCTGCGAGGCGAAGGAAGCCCGTTCACGGACTCGCAGGGACGCGCGCCCGGTGACAGCACCGCGCCGGAAGAACTCGCTGACCTGATCTCCTCCATCGCGACCGTCGGCGTCCTTCAACCGGTTCTCGTAGAGGAGATGGACGCCGGCGACGACAAGGCGCCCGCCATGAGGCTGACGGCGGGGGAGCGGCGGCTCAGGGCCTGCCGGTGGGGTGCGGTCCACAAGCCGGACAACCCGCACTTCACCGCACTCCCGGCGGTCATTTGTCCCGGACCGCTGTCCGATGAGGAACGCCGGATCTGGCAGCTGGTCGAGAACCTCGCTCGCGAGAGCCTGCGTCCGGGCGAGCTGGCGGCCGCGCTCGTTCTCGATCGCTGCGCAGTGCTTCTGGGCAAGCTGATCGCACGCGGCTACAAGGTTCCCGCTGACGTCTACGCCATCGATGACCCGATCGCCCGGTTCTCTGCCATGGAGCGGATCCGTGGCGCCGACAAGAAATGCGCGGCGCCGTGGTCCCAGGTGCTGTCCCGCCTCGGCCTGCAGCTGACCCCGCGGAAGGCGCGCGAGCTGGTGCGCGCGTTCGCCGAGATGCCCCGCGAGATCGCCGAAGAGATGGACGAGGCCAAGATCAGCCTCAACACGCGCATCCGGTTCATCGAGCTCAACCGCGGGCGAGCGCAGGCCGCACAGGAAATCTGGGCCGCGGTGAAGCAGACCAACCGGACTCGGCTGTTGAGCTCGGCTTTGACCGCTGCGGCCGACCCGACGGTCACTCCCGAGGAAGCTCTTGCCGAAGCAGAGCACCTGCACGAACAAGCAGACAGCGCTCGTGCCGACAAGCTCCGCGCCGACTCACCGGTGGCTGCTGACCCCGTTCCGTTAGTGGAACAACGAATTGTCGACAACACCCTCGCCAGCCTTCGCGTCCTGGCCGCCGCGCTGGCTCGCGGTGCTCGCCTCTCCGCGCATGATCTGGCATCGCTCCGTCTTCTGACCGATCAACTCACCGAAACGGAGTGAATCCCCGTGTCCGTCTTCCTCGGCCTGCCCACCGACGCTGCGCCGGCCGCGCGGTGCGACTGCAGGCGCTGCCCCTGGTACGCGGGCACCGATGCCGAGCCCGGTGCGGTGATCGCGCCGCTCTGTTCCGGGTGCAACTCGGACTGCAGCTACTGCGGCTGTGCACGCGCAGAGACCGCGCAGGCGGGAACCGCGTGCTCGAGCTGCCCGGTTCGATGCGGTTCCCGAACCGACATCAAGGCGTGGATGGCCGATGTCGGGGAGACCCTCGAATTCGACGACGTCGTCCTCCGCGGCCGCTTGCCCGAAGGCCTGCCCTCCTTCATCCCGCAGGTCGACGGATCCGGTGCCGGCGACCTCGATGCCGCGTTGGGCTGGCCCGCCTACGCCGTCGGTCTCCGTCGCGTGTTCTCTCCGCAGACGCACGCCATCTATCCGCGGTGGGATCAAGCAGTGACGGCCGCCGAAGTGCTAGGTCTCCCGCCCACGACGCTGACCCTCCTCTCGGGGTACGGGGAGGACCCGCTGGTCGAGGCGTTCTGGACCGCACGGCACCGCGATCGGCTGCTCGACCGGCTGGCGACGCTCGAGTTCGATCTCGTCCTGGCCCCCAATTACTCGATCTACGGCAACTGGCCACGCGCCGAACACCTGATCAACATGCGCAGGTCGTTGCTGCTCGCGGAGGAATTCGTCCGGGCCGGTATGCCGGCCGTCCCGAACCTCTACTGGTTCCGGCTTGAGGACCTCCAGCGGTACGCCGCGTGGATCGCCGACACGGCACCGCCCGCCATCGCGATCAACCTCCAGACCGTGCGCGAGAACAAGAACTGGGAAACCTGGGCATTGCCCGGCCTTACCTGGCTCGCGGAGAACATCCCGGACGACCTCCCGGTCATCATCACCGGCCTGTCCCGCCAAGACCGCATCGCCACCGCCGTCGAGCTGTTCGACACCAGGCTGATTCTCGTCAGCCAGAACCCGGCGCAGTACGCGCTCCACGGTGCCGTGATGACCCCGGAAGGGCGCAAGGACCTGCACGCCCGCATCCCGGACGCCTTCGCCAGTTCCGTGCGATACCTGGCTTCGCTCTTGCCCGAAGGAGGCAACTGATGCAGCGGACACTCTGGATTCTGCTCGGCTGGTCATCCGAATACGGGGCTGCCACGACCGTCGTCGCGGTGCTCGGTATCGATCAGGGAGACGACGGTCGGATCGACCGGCACATCGAATGGGTCCCGCGGGAGTATCAACGCTGCCTCACCTGGCGCGAACGCATCGCCTCGACCCCGATGGGTGACCTCCCCGCTCACATGGAGATCTGGGAGAACTCGCTCACCGCACCCGCCGCACGCGTCGACCTCATCCCCTCGGCGCCTGATCTCGCTGCCGCTGTCCAGTTCCAGCTCGACGACCTGCTCGGTAGCGCCGGCTGAGCGACTCTCCATGGGAACGAATTCCAAAACCAAGCACGCGGCCTACACTGTCGGCCCTTCAGCTTCGGAGGGGCTGCCACTCGAGGACGGTCCGAAGTGGACTGATGTCGAGATCGCCTTGTCGGTCGTCGAAGGCTTCGCCCTCAACGGAGTTGACCCCGAGAACCCCTTCGAGCCGACGACGCTCGACCTGCCCGACGACATCGAAGAACGGTACGCGATGTTCGTGGAGGCGGTCCACGAGGCGCAAGCGGAAATCGCGAAACTCAGCGGTGACCCAACTGAGTTCGAGGATGCCCTGCACACTCAGTGCGAGCTGTTCCTGAACGGAATGACCCAGGACGAGCTCAAGGAGCTCGCGGTAGGGCACGGATTCAAGCACCCAGCGCTGGTGGGACTGTCCGAGACCACGGGGAACCCGTTGGTGCACTGGCTCGACCCGTCCTATCCGGATGACGCGATCATGAAGCAGACGATCCAGAGCGTCGCTATCAACAGATTTGTGGCTTTGTACTCCGGCGAAACAGTCGGTGGCAAGACCCTGGAGCAGTGGCAGCAACTCGACGCGAGCCTGGTCGCAACGCCAAGCCATAGCCTGCCTCCGGGATTCACGTCCTGGACGCCGACCGCTGCCGAGGTCCAGGCGGCGCAGGAAGCGATCAACTCGGCTGCGGGTGCCGTCGAGACAGCCAAAGTCGACGGCTCGTGGGCTGACCCCGACCTCGTCGCGACTCTCATCGCCGCCGAAAACAAGCTGGCGACCGCCCACAACCCCGCGCTGGACGACTTGGAGACGATACGTTCCGCAGCGAAGCATAAAGTCGACCAAGCGTTCACGGACATCGGTCCACATGAACTCTCCGCCGCGATACAAGCTGCGAAGGACCATGACCAGATCGCGCCTTTCCAAGCCAAAGTACTCAACGCCCACCAGATTCTGAAGCTGCTGCGTGCGTCGACCGAGAAGCAGGAACGGCTCGACCTCAAGCACCTCGCCGTCGAGCGCGCAGCAACAAAAGTGACGTTCGAAGCCAACATCGCCGAGCTGCAAAAAGCACTTGGTCCCGGCGGCCTACCCAGCCTCGCCGAACCAGGCGGCATCGCGGCGATGACCAAGTTTCTTGACCACTCGCACCAGGCGGGCGTCGCCTACATGGACATGGGCGGTTGGAAACCGGTCGAGCCGACACTCTCGCACAACGTGACCCTCCAAGTCGCGCACACCGAGATCGCGCCGTGGGCGGACCAACAGGAACTGAAGGACCTGCGGGCCTTCGTCGTGTCCACCGGCCTCCTCACAACCGATCAAGCCGCGGTTGCGACGAAGTCTCTCTGCAAGTCGATGCTGGTCCACCAGGCCTATGGATCCACCGCGGCGGTCGCGTCGCTGAAGCACAGCTTGCAAGAGAAGGTGGCTCTCAAGAACAGCACGAAGTCATTGCCCCCCAAGGCCGCGAAGGCTCCGATCTTGGCAGTACCGAGGAGTGCGTTTGGCCGCCAGCACGCCGAGATGCTCTCAGCGCTGAAGCAGACCAAAGCCGCTCTCGCGGCCTTGCCGAAATCGGTCGATCCGTCTGTTGTCGCGGCTTGGGACTTCGGTGCCGGCAAACCCGCACATCTCGGCGGCACACATCCGAAGACGCTGCACACCGGGCCAGACGGCAAAACCTGGCTCGCGAAAGGAGAAGCGACTCCACGAGGCGGCGCGGTCATCGCAGCTGAGGCCGCTACCTCGCGAGCACTTCACCGTGCAGGCCTGCCTGTGGTCCCCGTATTCGCCACCAAGATCAACGGAAAGCCGGCCTCCGTGCAGCCGATGCTCGTCGGTGCGACCGAGATGTCCGGCAACCCCTCCACCTGGTCACAGACCGACGTCGACGACATCGTCCGCCTGCACGTCGCAAGTTGGGCTCTGGGAAACCACGATCCGCACACCGGCAACGTCCTCCGGACCGGGGAGGGCGGTCTCGTCCCGATCGATCACGGGCAGTCGTTCAAGTTCTACGGCCAGGACAAGCTGTCGATGTCGTTCCGGCCGAACAACACGACGGCCGTCTACCACCAGGCGTACGACGCCTTGAAGGCGGGCAAACTCGCCAAAGGAGTCCGGGTCAACCCCGCGGCCGCCCACTCGATGATCAAGCACCTCGAATCGGTTCCAGACGCGGAGTGGCGCGGATTGCTGCGGTCGGCGGCCTACGCCGGCGCCGCACAGAAGCAGATGAAGTGGGCTCCGGCGATGCGCGCGAGGGCGGCCAAGCAGCATGGCATCGCCGAAACGTCGGTGACCACGAAACAGGTCGCTGAGGCCTTCCTCGACTACGCGGTCGAGCGCAAGAAGAACCTGCGCAAGGACTTCGCAGAGTTCTTCCTCGGTGAGCTCAAGCTGGAGAACGCCGCGGCACTTCATCACGCGGGGAAGACCTGATGGGCACCAATTCCAAGACGGCTCACACGAGCTACGCGATCACGCCTTCGACCCCGGCAGCAGCAGAGCCGGAACCTCCTGAGGAGGAGGTTGCCGCTGATGCGTATGCGCCGGCCGAAGCGGACAGCTCCACGGAACCGGGCGCTCAACCGCTGACGCCTACCCCAGATACGCCGGACGTCGGTAAGCCCTTTGGTGAGCCGATTCTGGTGGGCGGGACCGATCTGCACGCATCGAGTGCCACCCTGGTGAGCTATGCCAGCGCCGAAGGTCCTCGCACCGTTCTGCACGCACTCGTGAGCGAGGAGGCAGAAGAGAAACTGCTTGACGCCATCAACGTCACCAAGGAGACGGCGCCTGTCCAAGTCGAGCAGGTCGTCCATGGCCGGCTGCCGGTCGACGAGCAGCACGAGCTCGCCGACAAGATCATCGCGGCCGCGAAGAGCGTGAACCACCACATCAAAGCGGGAGATCTCTCCGTCGGGAATCTCCCGTCGACAACGGAACAGAAGATCATTGACGCGAAGGCGGCGATGGCTGCCGCGGCAACGGATATCGGTGACAGTCCGGGACCGGCGGACTCCGCGATGCTCGCGCACTACGCGGCGAAGCTGGCCAACGTCGAGGCAGCGGCCGCCGCTGCGAAGAACGTCGGGCACGTTAACCCGTACCTGCACGAAGGCGTCGCGACGGTCACCGTGACGATGCCCGTGCTTGCGAGCGACCATGGCGATCACCGAGTCGCCGGTCTCCTGCGCGACGCGACTCGGATCAAGCCGACCCTGGATTCCGAGACCGGCCAGGCCAGCTGGAACGGGATGGCGCGGTGGGAGAAGGTCGCCGGCAAGGAGTACGTGATCAACCTCGGCGATGGATTCCAGGCCGTCTACCGGCCTTACAGCGTCAACTCGCCGAAGACGACGGAGTTCTCCTTGCGCGGCAGGCTCGAGGTCATCGCGCCCGCAGGTGAGGGGCACGGGCCGGACGTGGTCAAACGGCTCGGGCAGCTCAACCTGGCCAACCGCCCCATGACCCAGGCCGAAGGCGAATACGGCTACCTCGCCGCGAACGTCAAGGCACAGAACCTGGCAGGCAAGACCGAGGTGCAGGCAGCCATCGCAACCGGTGATCAGCTCGAGGAGATGACGCGCCAAGAGCTCTTCCATGAGCGTGCTCACCTCGCCGTCGGCCTGGACGACGCTCAGCTCGCGCGGTTTGCCAAAGACATCCAGCTGGACGCACACACGCAGGCGCTACCGACGAGGGTGAAGGTGCTGCGCGAAGCCGTAGCGAAGGTGACTGGGCACCAGACCGGCGATGCACTCGCCGCCACCGCAGGCTACGACCCGGCTCCCCGGCGGTCCGGCGGCTGGCTGACGTGGAACCGATTCGATGTCGGCAACTCGATGCCGAAGCTGACGGCCGCGTTCAAGGGCAAGGCTCTTGTCCACGCCACGTCGGCGTCGGGACTGAAAGCGATGCTGGCGAATGGTGTGCTCGCCTCCACCGAGCGCCGGACGTTGATGGGGGTGAGCCGTGGCGTCGGCATGAGCGAAGACCAGGACAAGTTCACCGGGGGAGCGAGTTCCGTCTTCCTGCGCGTGCTGGGCACGCCACCGTCGCATGATGGCCCGAAGCTGGTGTGGGACCAACCCGAGCGGCTGATGCACCGCGCGGACTACTACGGCGCGAACGCGGATACCTATGGGGTCGTCAATCCCTCGAAGGCTGGCAAGTACGCGTCGTCCACGCGAGATCCCTTCAAGATCGCCGGCTTCTCCAGCCCCGCCAACGAGGTCATGTTCGGTGATGGAATCGATCTGCTGGGCGCTGAAGGACCGTCGAGAATCCTCTGCGAGAGCAAGAAGCAGCGAGACGAGATCCACACCATGTTCACGGCCAAAGGCATCACGCATATCGCCGGCAAGCCGATCGACGACGTTCTAAAGGTATGAAAGGAGAGATGACCCTCGTGAACCGTGAGATCGACCTCGACGAGGCCGAGCGCGTCCTCGAGAACCTGGTCGCAGGCCGCGCACAGAAGCGGGCCGACGACCTGCTGCCTGGCGCCGAACTCGTCATCGACGGCGGCCAACGGATCGCGCTGGCCAGGCACGTACGTCGGGACACGGACGAGCCCACCCTCTTCTGGATCCGGCCGCTGAGCGCGGCAGTCCAAGACCCAGAAACGCGGCTACCCGTCTTCGATCCGGCGATCACCCGACGTCGTGCGCTCCATGTCACCGCGGCACGGCTCGATGGCCCACGGCTCCGTCTTGACCTTGTCGGTGGCGCGACGGCGACCGTGCAGCCGGCACGTTCCGGCCGACTCGCCGTCCTGCAGGACTTCGACACCTGGATGACCACGATCTCCAGCGGCGAGCGCGAGGGCCTCGAAGCGCTCGACCACGACTGAGCTTTCCCGCATCAAGCCGCTGATCACCGGGGCTTGTCTCGGGTATGAACGCGACTTCAGAACCTCAGCTGTGCGACGTCGAGTGGGTCGCCGAACACCACGAGGCGCACGGTCAGCTGCTTGTTCGCGGCTCCTCACTCGGCGAGATCATCACGAAGGCGACCGGGGCGCTCGCGGGCCACTTCCCACCCGTGGGCCAGGCGGGTTTGCGTGTGCGGCCCGGGTGGTGGTGCGTGACCACCTGCGAGTGCCGCGGAGGGCTCGCGGTCTCGAATCATCCGGGGTGGCATTACCGCCGTGCACGTTCGAACGAAGCCGGCTCTTGGTACGGCGCCGAGATCCGGTTCGGCCTACGGGGCAAGACGTTCACACGGTCGAGCGACGTGAAGGCCGCAGTCTCCGATCCCATGTGACGATGATCGGATGGACCAACTGAGGGCGCCGACCGCTCGATGACCATCGACCTGCGCCTCGCCGTCGGGTTCGTCCTCGGCGCTGGGTTGGCGGCGGTATCGGCACTGCTGTTCCGCGCCACAATTAAGACGGCGCCAAACCGTTCCCACTACGTCGCGATCGTGGTCGCAGCTGCCGTGGTCGGAGCGGCTGCCGCGGTTTGGCCGCCCAGCCTGGTCGCCGCAGGCGCCCTCCTCGCGATGATCGGCGTGCCGGCCGCCGCTGTCGACGTCGTCGAGCACCGGGTACCGGACCGGCTCACTGCGCCCTTGGCCGCGGGGATGGTCATCACGCTGGTCACCGCGGCGCTGATCGCCGATTCGGCGCAGTCGTTGACCATGGCGTTCGTTGGCGCCGCGGTGTGGGGCGGCGTGCTGCTGGCGTCGTTCCTCCTCACCGGCGATCCAGGACCCGGCGATGTCAAGCTGGCGCCGAGCCTGGGGATGATGCTTGGCTGGCTGGGGTGGAAGTGGCTCTTGACCGGGATCGTCGGTTCCTACCTGCTGGCCGCGCTGGTCGCCGGGGTCGGTCTGCTCACGAAGCGTTGGAGTCTTCGCGACGGTCGGATGCCGCTCGCGCCGCCGATGCTGGCCGCCACCGTTCTGAGCGCGACGTTGGCTGCGTGAATCGAACGCACGGGGAGAACGCCATGTTCTGAGGGCTCAATACACCAGCGAAGGAGCCCGCCGATGTACGAACCTCCGTGGTACGACCAGGACCTCGAACAAGCCGCATCGAACGCGGCCCAGCGTTTCGACCTCGATGATGACCAGGCCCGTGGGTTGGTCGAGATGGTCGTCGACGCACTGGAAGAAGGTGGCGAAGCCGTCGGCGACGCGGCCTGGGATGTGGAGAACGAACATCCCGGCGTCCCAGGTGAGGACTTCGTCGAGGACGTCGCCGCGGACCTCGGTTACGAAGACCTGCTGTGAGCTGACAGGTTCAATATTCGGCGTCAGCCGTGCCCGGCTTCGGTAGCCATCGTTCCCGGCCGTCGCGCGGCTGTCCGCCGATGAATCCATCCCAGCAAACCACCTCGTGGGCCACGTCCGTACCGAGAAGCCGTGGATCCAAAGTGGACGAGGCGCGGTTGTACGTCAGCACCAGGCTGCTGCCCTGCGTAATAACCTCTGCCATCTGAAGATGGAAACGTGCCCACTCCAGATAGGTCCTGTACGACCTCTCCAGCTTCTTGGCCAGGCGACGATGGAAGCCTTTCCGCTTCCGCGGAACCTCTGTGAACTCGTCATAAAGCTCTTTGGCACGAGCGAAGAAGTTCTCGGCCGCGAGACAGTGATGGGCCGCCGACATGACGTCGTCGGTCGGGTTCGTTCGTTTGACTGCGATCATGATTTCCTGCCTTGTTGTCCAGATGGGGGAGTGTCGACCAGGTTGACCTTCTTGCCGATCCGGACGGGTGCGTCAGCCGGGCCGCGCCAGTGGCCGGACACGACTTTCCAGCGTCGGAGCGAGTGGTTGGGTCCGTATGCCTGCCTTCGAAGGAACGGCGCGACGGGGAAGCGGACACCTACGGTGCGCCCGGTCGGCTCGAAGGCCCGCGCCGGTCGAGGAGGGGTCTTTCGGCTGACAGAGAGCACTCGGACCGGGTCCGTGGAGTGACCGGCTCGCGCGGACCGTTTCCGCAACGTCTTTGGGAGGTGCTCGTCGGATACTTCCGTGAAGCCGTTCGGCTGGCAGAAGATCCATCCGGCGTGGACTACGCGTAGCCAGTCGATCGTCGTCTTCGCGGCGGCGACCTTGGTGGGATCGAGGGATCGCCCGCCGGGCTCGTCGGGGACGACGGCTTGGGTAGCTCCCCAGGGCATGTAGATCTCGTTGTCCCAGGTCAGCTCCGCATTCTGTGTGTGCGCTAGCCGGGTCGCTTCGGCCGACGGGAAGCCCACCGCGCGGAACTTGGCGATGACCGCCGCGAAGTCGGTGGCGCTCCAGAACGTCAGCCAGAGCCCGCCGTCGGGATGGCTGATGAGGGTGGTTTCTCCCCAGGAGACGGCGACGATGGCGACTTCCTTGCCATCTTCTCTGGCGTAGGTTGCCAGCGGTTCGGCGAAGAGCATGAAGCCGGTCAGCGCGGGCAGGTCCTGAGGTTCGATGTCCCAGCGGTCCCGAAGATTCCGGGCGGCATGGTGAACGAGGGGCGTGATGTCGCTGGTGACATAGAACAGTCGCGCTTGATGGAGCCGCCGGTACTCGTCCGCCAGCATCAGCTCGGCGCCCATGTCCGGATCACCGACCGGGCGAAGCGTCCCTCGCCCCTCGCGTATCAGCGCCGAAGTGAACAGGTGAGCGGCGAAGGTTGTGAGGTACTCGGCTAGATGCTCGCGCAAGGCGGGAAGCTCACGCGGCTCGGGCGGGCACCAAGCTGCATCAGCGTGCTCGGCCATGGTGACGCCCCTCGAACCGCTTCCGAACAGTCAATGATCTGGGGTTGATGTGTCGCATCGCGCCTCGCAAAAACCTTGATTACTAAGTGAACAAGGTCAGGGTAAGCAAACTTTGCACACTTAGTCAACAATGTTGGTACGAGGCGAGACATGCCGCGATGCCGCTGGTCCGGGTTGGACGCGCAGGTTCCTGTTAGCTTCAGCCTGGTGAGCGGCGAAAACCATCGGGTGGAAGATGGCCGTCCGGCCGGCGAAGGGCTGACCCTTCGATACCTCGGAATGGTCGAAATCGGGGAGTGGTTCGGGGTCTCGCATCGAACGGTCGCCCTGTGGCGGCGCCGCTACGCCGCTGACCACCCATTTCCGGAGCCAGACGTCATCATCGGTCGGACACCTGGCTGGTCGCCTGCTCGCGAAGCGGAGATCCGGACGTGGGAGCAGGTGCGGCCGGGGCAGGGCGCCGGCGGCGGTCGGCCAAGGAAGGCGACCTAGCCGGTTTGCTCAGGCTGTGGCTCGTCCACGTCTTCGTTGGGGGCTCGAGGGCGGTAGGCGGCTGGTCATGCCCCTTGAGCAGATGCTGGGTACCGCTAAGGAATAACTTTCTCGGCGGATACGTGCGGCCCTCGCCGGACTTGCGGTCCAGTATGCAAGCGTTTCGCCGCAGCGGCCTGCAGCTGTGATTGGCGTCCGTATGTAGGAACGCTATTGGCCCGGATGCCGGACGGAAGTGTCTCGTAGTGGGCTGCCCGAGTGCATGTGTAGCTGAATTCGGCTTCATACTTGACGGTCAGGGGCTGTTCTCGATAGACAGACCTTGCTCATTCCATACGAGGGGGGCTGGGCGATCCGCATTTCGCTATGACTGCGTATTGATGCGTGGCCCCCGAGGGGTGTGATTTTGTGTACGGGAGACAAGTACGATTAAGTCGAAGAATCGGCGTGGTGGCTGCACTCGCTGGCACTATCGTACTCGGCGCGCCCGAGGCTAGCGTTGCGCAACCGGCCGGCGCGTCTGGTTCGCAGCTTCGGGTAGTCATCACAGGGCTGGATGGAAACCCCTTGCAACCAGGGGAAACCTTTCCCGTTACGGCGGAGGGCAGGTTCGCGGCGGCCGCGGCGAAGGGTAACGAACCTTCGCGGGAGCAGGCCAGCCCTGAGTTTCAGGCTGCCACCGCTGCCCTGGCGAACCGGTCGGTCGACGAGCCGATGTCGGCGCAGGAGATTCCGCAGTATCTCCTGGAGTTGTGTAAGAAAGACGCTCGTGCGGAAACTGCAACGGGACACGTTTTTCATCGCCTATTTTGGTGCCAACGCTACGGCTTGAAGGCGAAAGCGTATCGTGGCACCGTGCTCAGTGGTGAAGTCACCTTGAAATGGATCGCCGTGGCGATCGGGAACTACAAAATCCGCACGAACACGTTCATGCTGCAACCCACGTTCGCCGGCGACGGCTGGGGTGACTTCGGCAACGTCGCCACGACCCAGTTGATGGCAGGTCCCATCTGCGGGAGCGTCGGTGACCCAGGGTGCAGCGTCAACACGAGACCGGTGACGATGTCGGTGGCGGACTGGCAGCGTGAGGTCAACATCCAGTCGTGGTACGGGTGGAGGATCGAGTCGGATGAGACCAAGAGCACCGCGGTCGACAAGGTTTCCAACCACACCTGGCGAATCACTACCGGCGTGCATACCCCGGAACCCGGCCGCGAGTGGACAGCGGACACTCCGGACAACGGGATGCGGTGCGATTCCGCCTCGTACTTCCGATATGACCCGAAGTCGTGTATCAGTTCCGACGTAATCCCGTGGCTGCCGGTGTTCGCCGGGCTTCTCCCTGAGTTCGCCGCCCACATCAGCCAGGCGCTGAACGCGCCGGACACGACCTTCCCGCCCGAGCCTCACCCCAAGCAGATCCCCGGCAAGTACGTGTACGGCAACTCGACAGTCCCGGGCCTGCACAGGCTGCCGGACGCGGAGAAGAAGCCCAACAGCGACGAAAAAGACAGGGCGTGCGCCCGGATCCCTGCTCCCCATGACCCTGACGAGCAGTGTGATGAGTACCCGTTCGCTGCCACCGTTGAGGGGGCGGCGAGCCCGGTGTGGGACTTCTCCGTGAAGTACATCGACGGGTGGCAGAACGGCCAAGGCGGCAATGCCTTGCAAGCGCTTTACCAGTCCAGCAGGATCCTGTACAAGGACCTCGACAAGTTCTACGTCAACGTCATCAACTGATTGAAGGCACCTTGATGGCCACGCTGCTGCGCCACTTCGCTGACCAGTTCGAACTGGACTACTCCACGCTGTTCATCGAAGACGACGCGGTGGACCACGACATCGTGCCGCCGACCTCCGGCGGATGGTTGACGGCCACCGAGCAGCAGGTGACCGTGAGCAGTGCTTCCGGGACAACGAGCGTCCCGGAAGCACTGCTCGAGTACTGGGACGGAGAACCGCCACAGCCCGGCCCTGACTGGGTTAACAGCAGCGAGGCTCTGGCTTGGTTCTCGACGGGCAGGCTCAGCATCTGGCGCACCATCAGGGAACACTCCCTCGGACACTTCGAACTGGGCGGCCCCGGCCTTTACCGGGTTCGGGCGCACACCGGAGATCGTCACGAGGTCCGGCAAGCCACAGACAAGGCGTCGCGCCAGAACGACGAAGGCTCGGGTACGAGGACCACCCAAGTAGTCGAGCGGTTCCTTATCCGGTTCTGGCCGGCGCCCTCATCGGACACGCGCGACATGGTTGAGGCCCCAGGCAGTATCTATCCGGAGCACTCCGAACAGAACATGCTCGCACAGGCCATCCGCACCATCGGCACCAGCGACTTCGCCGAAGCCGTCGAACGCACCGAGCGAGTAAATCGCGGACCGGGCCAACATCGAAAGTGAGGGGCTGGTCGAGTCGTTCAGGCCACTTGACGCGGACATGCTACCCGCGGAGCGTATCTAGCACGTCGGAGCTGAGTACCTGCACACAAATCACGAGGCCGACGTCGTCGGCAGGACACGAGAACCTGGTTTCAGAGCGTTCATGTGATGTCAGCCGATCGCGATGACTGCTGCGGGAAGATACTCACTTCACGGCTTCTTTGAGTAGATTGGCCCACTTGCGGACTGTCGCCTTGTCACCCTTCTTGAGCAGACGCATATGGGAAAGGCGATTCCGGATAGGGACGATCTGTTGAGAGAAGCGATCCCATGAGACCTTATCCCAGAAAAGCCCACCGAACCTGTCCGAGCGTACGACTTCGAGTAGTTCCGGGAGCGACAGCCACTCGATGGGATCACGTAGTTCAGCCACGCTGAGCGCACCAACGTAGGCATCGGAGCGCGCACGTCCCAGCGCCGTGGCGGCAGTGTTTTCGTGAAGGAGGCTCTTACGCCAATTCTTCACGTTGGGCTCATTGATTGCGGCGTCTCGCAGAGCCTTGCGGATGCAACGCTCGATGTACCAGAGCCCATCGGTGACCTCGGCCAGGTCGGTTTGTGGCGACACATGGCTCGCCATGACGTCGCCGATGGCGTCCCTGAACTTCCACAAGAGCCGAGGCGTGGTGAAGGCGAATCCGCCGTCGACTACGTGGGCGAGACCTGCGCTGCGCAAGGCGTCCTGGGTGGTTGAGTCGACCTCATTGATGAATCCGGCGTCGTGGCGTCCTTCGAAGAGAGCGAAGTCCAGTTCCGTGAGGACGCTGACGCCCAGTTCCGCTAGAACATTGCGCAGGATGATGGCGACGTCGGCCTTGCTGTCGAATCCGATCGCGGGGAGCAGAGAGCCAGGGACGCCGCGTGCCACCTCTGGACATTCGTCGTTGCGCAGCGCCGGCAGGCAATGCAGCTTGGCATCCATGAGGAGGTTACTGCCGACGACAGGCGCGAAGGCAACCCGGGGGACCCGTGAGATGAGGCAAACTTCGATGCCGAGTTCAAGCAGTCTGAGTACCTCGATGCGGAGTGCGCCAAGGGTAGTGTTCGCGGCTTTACCGTCGCGCGCGAAAACTTCCATTCCGGTCAGAGCGATTCGTTTCGCATCGCTCGTGACAAGGGTCGGTGTTGTGGCGAAGTCTGTGGCGTCCAGCACCGTCATTTCCAGCTGGGCCAGCAGTGGTTCCCGGAGGGGCTCAAATGCCGCTCCGCACTGGGTAAACACCAGTTTAAAGCGCGCGAGTCGCTCACGTATTTCTGTCGCGCGCTTTTGTGCCGCGCTGAGAGTTAGATCAGTCATCGCCATCTCGGTCATAGCAGGTGCAGTACAGGAGTGAGTTCGTACGTGTTGTCGACCTTCTGTACAAGGCCTAGGCTGATCAGGTGGCCGAGCGCGAGAGGTGCGTCCTCGGCGAACGCGGCGAACGACTCTGGTTCGTCGGTAAGGATTTCGAGAAGGTAGGACTCATCGGGGTAGTACCGCTTGACGTGGTCGAGCATCTCACGCATGTTCCCGGCCACCTGGCGTCGCCATTCGGTGATAGTCCGCAAGACCAAGGGTTTCTTGATCTCTCGGTGAAAGGTGTCTACAGGAAGCTCGTGGACCACGTTCGAGGCTAGATGTCGGTACAGGAACGCATGACCGCCGGTTGCCTCGAATAGGGCGTCGAGCGCGCCGGCGTCGATGCTGATGCCCATCTTCTGCCCGACGGAACGCGCAAGGTCGTCGGCCTCGTGCTTCTCGAAGGGAGCGAGAAACGTTGCCTTTGCCCAGGAAAAGAGCGGATTCGGTCGCCCGTATAGGCGTCCGCTCTCAATGATCGAGCTGGTCAGCCCGGACAGGAGAAAAGTGAAGTTCGTGTTCTCCTGGACAAGACTGCGCAACACGCCGAGAAGCTGGGCGACTGAGGTCATGTCGCCTTCGCAAATGTCAATCCGATCGGACGGGGTGAGGTACTCGATTTCGTCGAGCATCAGGACGATAGTGGTGCCATCTTCGGCTAAAGTACGCAAAACAGTCTGGAATGCTCGCTTGAACTCGGAGATCCCGGGGTTCGCTGGCAAGTCGGCGAGGGCCTGGGCGGCGAGTTCGCGGCGGCGGAGTTCGGTCACCAAGTCATCAACGAGGTCCTTGAGAAGATCCGGCACCGGATCCTCCGGTGGCGATGGCAGGCTCTCCAGGTCTCGCAAGATGAAGATCTTCTCTGGGCTGGAGAATGTTTGTGCCAGCTCGGTGAGGACACTGGTCTTCCCGGCTTTACGTAGTCCGAAGAGTCCCGCGACTCGCTGGTTGCGAATGTCGTCCCGGAGAGTCTGTAGCAACTGGCGGCGCCCGAAGAACCGGTCGCCTCGTACCGGTGTGGTCTCGTAGAACAAGTCGCGAGTGAAGACGTAGCTGCTGAGAAGCTTGATGAAGGCGATCGGATCACCGTCATCGGGGAGATCAAGCGGGATGGCCAGAAAGTTCTTGGACGAGTTAGACCAATCGTCGAGCCGTTCGCGCAGGCGCGGGTCGGGCGACCAGACGACCATCATGTCCGGTGTCACCTCGCGACGGTGCTGGAGTCTGGTCAGTATTCGTTTCGCCGCCTGAAATGTCCTCATCTGTAGATCGCGGTGGGGGCTGTAGAAGAACAACACTTCCCTGGTCAAGCCGAATGCCGACTCGATGGCTCCACTGAACCGCACCAAGGCGAACCCGCAGCCATCGGCGCCGGAAACCTCTCCCGCCACGGAGTAGAAGAACTGCGACCCGAGCTTGGCCAGGATGGTTTGGTGGTCTTCGACGACGGGAAACGCCTGTTTGAGCAGGTTCAGATGACGGAGTGTCTCGGGGTGAGTCGGTGGCCTGACGGCCCCAGCGCTCCACGTTGCTGGGCGCGGCGTTGTAGACCCGGCTTGTGCTGCAGCGTCGTACTGGCCGAAGGACTCTTTCAGGCGGGTCGCAGAGGTCTCATCGACCAGGCTCGACGCGCTCCGAACGTTCACCCCCTGTTCGGCTAGCCGGGCCATGACCTTGAGAGAGCTGATGCCCAACTCTTTGGCTAACTCGTGCACGCGTTGCCGCACGTGGTCTTTCCCCCTCTGCTGCGCCACTGGCTGACCGGGATCGTACCGGTGCACGCTGGCAACTTCGCCACGGAGTTGCGACCGATCAAGCGGAGTAGCGCGAGCGGTGATCAACATCCTCTCGTCGGCGCAGGGATGAGGTCAACTGCGTGGGGGCTTACTTAGCGGTTGCGCAAGCCGCAACATGGCAGGTCAAACTCGCTAGTGCGTCTGGATTCCCGTGGTACTAGCGGTGATCCATCGGACTCCGTACGCGAATCCCGGTGCGAGGTTTCGGAACTGGACGTGTACTTCGCCTGTATCGTCTGGTGGCAGCGGCGTGCTGCTGGTGCTCTTGTCTCGGACATCTTCTTGGAACACCTTGTCCAGCTGCACGACTTGGACGGGTGCAGGGCTGGCGAACCGGATGTGTAGGTCAAACAGATCGACTGGGTGCCGGGGGACACAAACGTAATGTGCGTACTGCATGGGTCCGCGGAGTCGTAAGGCGAACTCGTGCTTTCCACGGCGGTCGAGTGGCGTCGGCAGCCGCAGTCCGAGCCCGATCCGCTCGCGTGATTCCCTGACACTGGCGGTCAAGCGTCCACCATGGAAAACATCAACCTTCAGGTCCTCCTGCGCGGGGTTGCTGTCTTCCTTTCGAGTAGCCAATGTCAACGCTAAGTCCAGCTCGGAGATGTCGTCGGAGTCTGCGACGATCCGGCGGAACTCGAAGGCCTCGGGCACCGGTTGGTCGAGCGCGAGTGCCACTCGTAGTTCTTCGGTATGCCATAGCTTGCTCCGGCCAGCAGGTGGGGAGCCCTGTGTGCTGACCGTGGCCAGCGCCGCAAGCTGCTCGATTCCCTCATCGATGCGGCGACGGGCGGTACGGTCATCGCGGTCGAGCGTGCGGGCAAGCCACGTCACGCGGTCTTGGTAGAAGGGGATCCTCGCCTCTTCGTGTAGCGCGAAGGCCGCGAGTAGGGCGATACGTAAGTCTGCCGGCAGCGACGCGGCCAGCGCGTACAGGCCTTCTGAAACCTTCCGCCGGACCTCCGTGTCGTCGTCATCTTCTGAGATCCGGAATGTGGTCCGTAGGGCCGGCCCGATGCGTTCGCCGAGTTGTACGGCAGAGAGGCCTCTTCCTCGGCGGAGCAGCTTGAGTTCGCTGATTACGTCGGTTGCGCTAACGCTCATACCTAAGCTCCGATGCACGCCGGAGCGCTCGGCAAGAGGGCAGCCGCGCGGAGGCTGGTCCCCGTGGTGCTGTATATGGAGACCGTCGAAGACGGCTTCCGCGCGGCCGCGCTCAAGCAGCCCGCCGAGGCCGGAACCTGCTAAATCCACGTGCGAGCTGTTTAGCGAGCAGACAGATCGTGCCGGAGGCGGCGAGTGCTGCTTCCAGCGTGTATCCGCGGGTGATCAAGAATCCTGTGAAGGCCTGGATCATGATCACGATGATGATCGCGCCACTTGGGTAGGGGCTTGGCAACCAGGGAACCGGATCAGGCGTACAGGGCTGATCCTTGCGAACTGGTGACATCGAACTGCGGGATCCTCTCTACATTGACCTAGGCGTCTAATCCACTGGCATGTGGCAGGAGTTGCAGCTCCGGCCACGTGGACAGGCAGAGTCTTGCGCAGAGTGCCGAAGAACGGAAGGCTAACTACGAAGCGTAGCGACCTGGTTGCAGAACTGAGGGGCCGCAGGCTGCAACCTGTGGCCCCCTTCGACGACGCGCCTAGGTCAATAGACAGGTCGCAAGGTTCAGGATTACCGGACCGGCCGGCCTATGTCGCCGAATGTCATCTTCTTGTCCATCTTTTGACCAGTCATGTCCACTGGCGTCTCGGCCGTTTGACCATCCCTGAAGGCAGGGTAAACCCACTGGTCAAGGGTGCATGGGAGGCGGTTCCTGATGTGGGACTGTGCAGGACCCGTGGGCTCATGCGAGTGTTGAGTGACCGCTGGCGGCTTGAAGTGAACTGGCTCTTGGCTACGAGACGTTGCTCGGAAAACTAGCCAAGTAATAGGCGTCGCGTGCGACGCCACGCAGGTGGCGGAGGCGAAGCTGCAGTGCTATTCCAGCCCGACGTAGCCAACCCCGAGTGGGTCGTGGACAGGCATGATCGTGCAGCGGCTTATCATCGGAGGCCAGCGCGCCGAGCCCGGTCAGACCATGGTGTCGCCGTCGTTGACGTAGTGAATATGAGCCTCTCATCCACTGACAACTGCGCCAGCATCGCAGTGCCGGTTACGGACCGTTGGCATCTGCGAACGCCTCTCTTAACGCTACGGCGCCTGGCACGACACCGGCTTCCTTCGAACGATGCAGCCCCACCAGCTACCTGCTGTGGACCTTGCCGTCGATGACTGCCGCCTGCGCCACGGAGTAGTTGGTAAAGAGAAGTACACGATGAACCCTCCGCACTGGGTGGTCACCACCGACGTGTGGCGATGCTGTGTCTCACAGGTGCACTGCCGAGTTAGCAATCTCAACGGATTTCCGCTTACTCAGGGCGGTCTCGCGGAGTTCGTTTAGCTTTCGTAGGTACGGTGCCATGTCTTCGCTGTCTTCCAGTACCAACATCGCAGTTGCGGTGTGAACGGTGACGACGGAGTTGCCGTCGTAGTCCTCAAAGAAGCCGAATGCCGTTTGGGGATCTTCGTCGAAGCTGTCCGACGGAATGAGGTGCACGTGGCAGTGCGGCACGGTCGAGGTGATCACCAACTGAAGGAGCTGTTCATCCAGGACGCTGCGCATCGTCGGGTCGTGGAGAGCGATCTCGTCAATGTAGAAGGTGGCGTCGAAGCCATACCTCGCACCCTTGAGTACTTCCTGCCGCGCGAGCCGTGCCTGCACGGCTTCCTTCACGAGTGGATCCTTGGGGTTCCGGTTGTGTCGCAGCGTCACTTCCGCGTACTGCTCGCTCTGCAGCAAGGAAGGGATTCGCCGTGGTTCGTAGAGCGTCATGGTCTTGGCGCTCGCGTGCAGGAAGTCGAAGGTCGGGAGCAGATCGGGCATGTTCTCCGGGTGGCGTTGGAGGTCGTAGCCATTGGCCGGTGACTCGGCCAACTTCTTCAGCCGATCGAACTCGGCCGGTTCCGTGCCGGCTTTTGCCAGGTAGGTCACGATGTCCAGAGGAGACCCTTCGCGCTGTCCGCTCTCTAACCGAGAGACCTTCGGAGCTCCCCAGCCGAATGGGCGGCAGATATCGGCTTGGGCCAAGTTGGAAGCTTCTCGTGCGCACCGCAACGCGGCACCGAGCTCTCGGCTTTTGGCTGTTGACTCCTCGGCACGCTTAGATCGTGCGGTTGGTTGAGGTGCCGATTTGAACACGACGGATCACTTTCTCAAGTCGGGCTTGGTCACGGCCACTGAGGACTTTGTGGCCAGAGTCGGTGATGGAGTTCGGAAGGGACGAGAGCTGCCAACGAGAGCCGCGCGGCGAGCACTTCCCTTGCCGCGACGTCAAACCGTTCGCACGGCCACTGCTGGCCGAAGCAGATTGAGCAGAGGAACGTGACGTCGGGGTCGGGCAGATGTGCGGTCAGGTCGCATACCGCGGATGCGACCTTGCCCAAAGGGCTGTCGCTGTCGACGATCACGCAGTTCCATGACCGGATCGATGGTGGTTCTTCCATGACCGGGTCACCCGCCTCGGCGTCGTCACGGGAATGGGTAAGTCTTGTTCGAGCTTCTCGGTAAGACGCCTACGGCCTCCTGGTTCCCTGTGACAGCGGAAGTAGGGCTTCCAGGTACGGCCGTGGCTGTGGCGGGAGAACGATGACTTCGGTCGGCTCGTCGTTCAGCACCTCAGGCTCGGCCGAAGGCCATTCGATTTCCTCATCGTTTCGCTGCCGTCTGACCCTGGCGACGATCGCCAAAGCCGACCAGTACGGCTGCCCTCGGAACAGGTGGATTCGTCGGCGCCTTCTGATATGGCTGACGATGAGCCAGATCAGGCAGACGGTGACTGCGGCAGCGCTGACGGACCAGAACATCGACATGGCGGCCTCCTGGACGGCGTTCGCTTAGAAGCCTTCGCGAAGCCGGTAGGCCAGCCGGACGGATACGCACGGCCAGACCTGTCCGCAGCACGAGCATCGGCCGTGGAGCGGGTCGGTATCGGGGAAAGGCGCGTGTACGGCGAGATACAGCGTCAGCAAGCTATACAACTGGACGGGTTCAGGGTCCTGCGATCGGTTGGCTCGCGATTTGGTCGGCCAGAACGGCGTCCGGCGCTTCGAATGGCGGCGCATCGAGTTCTTGCAGACGGTTGTCGTCATTGCTGACCTCCGGACGCGGGTGGTTTTCCTGGACTTTCACCACTCTGGCGTGGCCGGTATAGTTACGTAACGGGGTAACGTCGCTACGTTTGGTATTTACCCTCATTTACCCCCTGGTAGAGCCGGAGACCACATGGCCGACGAGAGTGTCACCGCCGAGACGGCGCAAGCTCGTCTCGCTGGGGAGATCAAGCGGCTCCGGGGTGCGGCCGACCTGAGTCAGTCCGGCTTGGGTGAGCGGGTGGGCTACACCCGGAACTACGTCTCCATGGCCGAGAGGGCCGGTGGAAATCTTCCGTCGCAGAACCTCGTCGAGGCGCTCGATCAGGCCCTTGGTGCCGCAGGGTGGCTGTGTGCGCTTTGGCGTGAAGCCAAGGAGGAGCAACAGGTTCGTCGTCGTACGGGGCGAGTTACAGTCTTGACCAGTTCGTCAGAAGGGGTTGAAGATGCTGAGCTCAGCCGGCAGGCAGCCGCCGAGGACGCGCGCGATGCCGCGCGGACCGCGCGCATGATCGCGTCGTCGGGAACGACGAACGAGGCCGTTGAGCAGTTCGACTCCGAGATCCGCAGGATCGCCGCGGCTTACATCTCCCGGCCGCTGGTC
Organism: Amycolatopsis roodepoortensis; assembly: GCF_014873915.1. Classification (GTDB taxonomy): domain Bacteria; phylum Actinomycetota; class Actinomycetes; order Mycobacteriales; family Pseudonocardiaceae; genus Amycolatopsis; species Amycolatopsis roodepoortensis. The sequence goes on along the minus strand of NZ_JADBEJ010000004.1, from coordinate 354,102 downwards.
GACGTTTTCGGTGAAATTCGGGAGCTACGGCACGAGGTCTTCCGGCTGCTCGACAGCAACCGGATCCCGAACCAGCTTCGCGACCTCTATCTGCACGCGAGCAGGCTCGGCGGTTTGCAGGCACATGTGGCGCTGGACCTCGGCGACTACCGTGCCGCCGACGTTCACGCGCAGACAGCGTGGCTGTACGCCAAACTCGCCGGACATCAGGACATGCTCGGCTGGATCAAGGCGCTCCAGAGCCTGATCGCCTACTGGGATGACCGGCTCGAGGACGCTGTCGAACGGGCACGGGAGGGTGCTTTGTTCCGGCCCCGTGGAACGACTGGAGCTCGTCTGGCGAGTCTTGAAGCGCGGGCCTGCGCGGCACGCGGTGACGAACAGGGAACGCTGACCGCGCTTGATGTCGCGGATACCGCGCGCGCCGACGCGACCATGGACGAGTACTCCGGCGTCTTCACCTTTCCCGCGGCGAAGCAGTCGGTGTACGCCGGAACCACTCTGCTGACCTTGAAGGGCAGTCCGGCACTAGCGAAACAGGCCATCGGAAAGTCGCAGTTCGCGCTCGACGTCTATCAGGCGGCGGCCCCCGCCGATCGTTCCGCGGGAGACATCTTCGCTGCCCGCCTCGACTTGGCTGGCGCACATATGGTCCTGGGCGATCTGGACGCCACGCAGTCGTTCCTGGTTCCCGTTCTCGCCGCGCCTCAGGTGCGCCGAACGGCCAGCATCGTCAAGAGGGCCCGCGACATCGGAGATCGATTGAGCTCCACGAAGTACCTCACAACGGCTCGCGCCAAAGGGCTGCGCAACGAGATCCGGGAGTTCTGCGCGCCGCCACCCGCCCTTCCGCCGGGAGCGACGGTGGTCACGAAGTGACGTCGCGACCCGAGGGCGTGGACACGACGAGCCGTGCCAAGCTCGCTGGAAGTGCGTACAAGGACGAGGCCGATCTCGCCGCACGGCAGTCGCTGTACAGCTGGCAGCAGCCGCGTTACGACCTGCCCGGCATCGTCCTCGAACATCTGCCGCCATCGGCGACGAGCGTGCTCGACCTGGGCTGCGGGAACGGGAAGTTCCTCGACCGCATCCGGCGTGAGCGTCCGCAGGCGCTCGTCATCGGAGCTGACATCTCGCCAGGGATCCTGGCGCCCTTGCCACCGCCGACCGTGGCGGCTGACGCGGCGGCGCTGCCCTTCGCGTCTGGACGGTTCGACGTCGTCCTGGCGCTGCACATGCTGTACCACGTCGCCGACCTGCCTGCGGCGCTCGAAGAGATCCGCCGGGCGCTCGTTCCCGGCGGCCTCGCGTTCGTCTCGACGAACGCGCACAGCGACAAGGGCGAGCTGGACGACCTCTGGTCAGCGGCCGCCGGCGACGTCCTCGGCATCGACAACGGGCCGAGGCGGGTGGCGCTCAGCGAACGGTTCGCGCTCGAAGACGCGCCTCGCCTCCTCGAACCGTACTTCGAGCAGGTCACCACGGTCGACCTTCCCGGTGTGATCACTGTCCGCGAGCCCGATCCTGTGCTTGCGCACCTCCGTTCGTATCGGGCTTGGGCTGACGAAGGCGGCGTTCCGTTCGAGGCGACGATCGACCGTGCACAAGAGCTGCTCGTCCGGCATATCGACCGGTACGGCGAGTTCACGATCTCGTGCCGCGGCGGCGTCATCGTCGCTCGAAAGCTCCCCTGACCAGGCAACTCACAAGTTGATCACCATGGGTAGTCAGGTACTACAAACGGGCGAAAAGTCGCTGATCGTGGTCACCTGACGACACTCCGGGCATACCGTGAGTTTCGGGAGAGGGACGAACGACCCGGCATGGTCAGTCCGGCGGGAGCGTGACTGCGCGACCGCATGCTGAGTTGTCGCCTGGGAGTTGCGTGTAGGGGGAACGGATATGGCGGAGCGCCGCCGTGCCGGCTTTGCCGTGCCAATGCGGAACCCGGAATTCCGGGCGCTTTGGGTCGCCGAGTTGCTGTCGATCGGTGGCGACCAGATCGCCCGGGTCGCGTTGTCGTTGCTGGTGTTCAAGGAGACCTCGTCCGCGGCGTTGACCGCGTTGACCTACGCCTTGACCTTCATCCCATCTGTGCTCGGTGGCTTCCTGCTGTCCGGTCTCGCCGACCGCTATCCGCGGCGGGCGATCCTGGTCGTCATCGACGTCGTTCGCGCAGTCCTCGCCGCGGCGATGGCGCTGCCAGGGCTTCCGCTGCCTGTGCTGTGGGTGTGCGTCGCGGTGCTCAGCGCGGCGGCGGGACCGTTCAAAGCGGCGCAGTCAGCGTTGCTGCCGCAGGTTCTCGGCCGAGAGGACTTCCCGGCCGGACTCGCACTGCGGCAATTCACCGGTCAGGTCGCTCAGGTGGTGGCTTTCGGATCCGGCGGGCTCGTACTGACGTTGATCGAGCCGCATCTTGGAATGCTGGTGAACGCGGGCTCCTTCGTGCTGAGCGCCGTGATCATCCTCAAGGGCGTGTCGTCGAGGTCGGTCAGCCGAACCGACACCGAGAAAGAGGAGCCAGCGCAAGCGCCTGCCCGAACGTGGTTGCTGCTTTACGCCCTGGTCCTGCTGGTGGGCGTCTACGTCGTGCCCGAGGGCTTGGCGGTCCCGTATGGACACGCGTTGGGGATCTCCGCCTTCGGCATCGGTTTGCTGCTCGCTGCCGACCCGCTGGGGAGCGCCATCGGCGCCTGGCTCACGATGCGGTTTCGCTTGCCCGCTACGCCGCTCGCCGCGCTGCTGTTCGCGGTGGTGGCCGGCCTGCCTCTCGCTGCCTGCGTATTCGAACCGGGGGTAGTTGCTTCGATCGTCCTTTGGGCCGCGTCCGGCGCTGTCTCGACCGCCTTTCTCATTCAGGTGCAGACCGTTGTCGTCGATCTGGTGCCGGACGCCCGTCGCGGGGGAGTGATGGGTCGGATGTCGACGTGCCTGCAGTGTTCACAAGGCGTCGCGATCCTGGGCGGCGGGCTGGCCGCCCAGCAGTTCGGGCCGTTCAGAGCAGTTGCCGCCGCGGGCGCCGTCGCGATCGGCGTGGCGGCGGCGATCAGCGTGCTGTGGGCCCTGACCCGCTCCCGGCGGCGAGCCGGGAGCGAGCGTGGTTCAGCGAATGAGGACGCGCGAGATCACCAGTCCTTGTTGGTCATCGACGAACCCTCCTCCCAGCGAACGGACTGCCTGGACGGCCCGCCCGCTGAGAACACCCCGACGACGGCGTCCGCCGGAGGACCGCCTGGGGACGCAAGCGACTCAAGTATGCAGGTCAGAGCCTCCAATGTGACCAGCGAGGCCTCCAGTGATACAGAACGTATTTGGAATGTCACACGGTGGAAGCTCTGGTCGCTGCAGGGACGGGTGATCACCTTCGTTCTGGCAGTCGAGATCGTCGCGGTCGTCTTCACGCTTCTGCTGGACGGGTTCACGCCGGTGAACCGATCCGATCTCTTCCGGTTCGGTGTCCTCGTGGTGCTCGGTCTCCTCTCGGCGGAAGTGACCCGAGCTGTCGAGCAGATGCGGCGCCGGTTCTCGGATACTCCGCACGTCAACATGAGCTCGGTCTGGACACTCGCGGCGGCCTTGCTGGTCACGCCGGCTTTGGCGGCGGCGATCGCGGTCATCCTCTATGGGCACATGTGGTGGCGCAGCTGGCGCCGAGTGTCCGGTATGTGCCTTTACCGGGTGGTGTTCAGCGCGAGTTCGGTGGTCATCTCCTGTTGTTCGGCCATCGCGGTGGCCCGCTGGCTCCCGTCTGTCCAAGCCCTCGAACGCATCGACGACGGCGCCCTGTTGGGTCTGGTCGTGGTGGTCGTCTGCTATTGGCTGGTGAACTCGGCATTGGTCGCCGGGGTGATCGCGTTGTCGCCTGGCAAGCGTTCGGTCGGGACACTGGTCGGCAGCTGGAGCGAGAACAGCCTCGAATTCGCGACATTGTGCGTCGGCGTCCTGGTCACGTTGTTGATGGTCTGGCATCCGCTCGCGCTGGTCTTCGTCATGCTGCCGCTGTATGTGCTGACGCGCAGTGTTCTCGTTCGGCAGCTCGAAGCCGCGGCGACGACGGACAGGAAGACCGGCTTGCTCAACGTGGAGACGTGGAAGACTCTCGCGGAGAACGAGGTGGCCAAAGCTCGGCATCATCATGCGCCGATCGGCGTGCTGATGATCGATGTCGACAAGTTCAAGTCGGTAAACGACACCTTCGGACACATTGCCGGGGACAGGGTCCTGCGCGAGATCGCACAGACGATCGTCGAAAACGTTCGGTCGTACGACATCGCCGCGCGATTCGGAGGAGAAGAGTTCGTCGTTCTGCTGCCGGGCGCTGATACGACGGCCTCGGTCGACATCGCGGACCGTGTCTGCGAGGCCGTTCGCGGGATGAGGTTCGATGACGAATTGGGTGATTTACGCCTTAGTGTCTCAATCGGTGTAGCTTCCTATCCGGAAGCGGGCGAAGCTCTCAACGATGTGCTCGTGGCGGCGGACAACGTCCTGTTCGCAGCGAAGGATGCGGGCCGGGACAGGGTTCGTTCGTTGATTCCGGATCCTCGCCGGACGGCATCCGCCAGGGCGTATTAAGCGCCTCGGCGGTCGGCCTCGTCAGCTTGGCGGTCCGCTTGATAAACCTGAGCCCACTCGGCCAGCGGCCGGACGGCGCGGAGCAGCGAGCGTCCCGTCGGGGTGAGTACATAAGAGACTGTCGCGAAGTTGCCCGATGCGGCGTGCCGTTCGATGAGACCGTCCTCGCGAGCGCGCTGAAGAGTGTCGCTCAGTACTCGATTCGACAGCATGCGATCTCGGTCGGTGCGCTTTTCGACGTCGTTGATCGCGGCCAGCAGTTCCTTGAACTGCGTTTCGCCGCGAGCAAGCCCGGCCAAGACGGCGACGGTCCACCTGCCTCTCAAGAGATCCAAGGCGATCTGAACGCTGTGCCGGTACGGCATTTCCCACCCGTCCATACCGACCAGCTAACACGATTCACTACCGCTTGCGCGCGAGCAATTCTACTTATTCCTACACCCGGACGAGTGACAAAGCCCCTGATGAGCCAAGGCTCACCCGGTGTTGAGCTTGCCCTCACCGGGCCGGAAAGCGGTATTCCTGATTTGCCAGGAACGGACTGCCTGGCGACGCAGGAGAAAGAAACGAAGGCCGGCTGGACAACCTCCCCTCGCTCGAGGAACTCGCAAGCGCCTCGGGCAGTTCCAGCCGGCCTTCGCCATCAGATACGTCCACGGAGGGAGGCCGGATGTCAGCCGAATACGTTCTCGACTGCGGTGATCGAGCGAAGCTCTCCGCGGGCGAAGAAGATGAAGAACTGTTGAGCCGGTACGTCTGGTGTGACGAATGCCGGATCTGGCGGCGCGTCATCGAGCGGGTGGATCCCTCCGATCTGGATGCCGAGGTCGGAGGATGACCGTCACCGATTTCACCGAGCGCTTGAGGAAGGCTCGACGACGTGTGTCCGATCCGAGGCCGCCGTCGAAGAGTTCGTCGCGCTGGCTCAACCTCGCCACGGTGGTCGTCGCCCTGGTGTTCGCTCTGGTCATCGTCCATCTCGTCGCGGTCCTCAGAGACAGGACGGTGCCCGCGCTTGTGCTCGCTAGGGATGTCGGCGCGACTCAGCCGTTCACCGAAGCAGACTTGGTCGCTGTTGACCTGGTCCCTGACCACGACGTCCGCTTCATCCGAGCGGCCGACCGAGCCGCTGTCATCGGTCGCGCGCCCGTCGTCGGCCTTCAGAAGGGGACGCTCCTCGCCGCGGCCAGCCTCATACCGGAGGGCGTGCCGGGAACCGGATTTCAGGTAGTCGGCCTGCGGGTCGAAGCCGGCAACCGACCGAGTCAGCCCCTTTGGCCGCATGCGCGGGTTTGTGTGTCGCCTCTGCCGCAACCGCTGCCCTGTGACTCGCTCCCGTCGGCGGGAAACGCGTTCGTCGCCAGGGTCGCTGGAGTCGGGTCACCTGACTCTGACGGGACGGTCGTGGTCGACGTGATCGTCGATTCCGAGCACATCGGTCCGGCTCTGGCCGCGGCTAGTGGGTCCGTGATCATCAGCCTCAGGGGAGCATGAAATGAAGTCCAAGTTCGTGATCGTCTTGCTCTTCGCGGCCACCACGGCCGCGTGCAGCGAAACTGGAAACCCGCCCTCGGCCACGTCGGCCACACCTCCGGCACCCCCGACATCCAGCCACGTCCCGACGGCTGAGGACGTGGCGAAGCAGAAAGCGCTTGATGCTTACGAAGGCTACTGGCGCGTCAGTACCGCTGCGGAGAAGGCGCCGCAATCGAAGGACTGGCGCTCAGCGCTGGGCGAGTATCTCGTCGACCCAGAGTTGACGCGTCACCTCGCGGAAATCCAGAACCTGGCCTCCGTGCCGTCGCATATGGAAGGTAACTATCGGCGTTCCCCTGCGGTGACCGCGGTGTCGCTCGACGAGCGCGACCCGAGGGTCAAGATCACCGACTGCCTGGATCGGGCTGGACTCCATCTGGTCAGCGACAAGCCGGGCGAGCAGGGGCGGGTTCTCGACAACCCGGACCAGCCGCGGCGGTACGAGTTCCGTGCCGAGGTAGTCCGATACGCCAGCCTGGACGACCGGTGGCTGGTCCAGGTCGTCGAAGCCGCCTTGGAGAAGCCATGCTGACGAAGACGATCGGCTCGGCCCTGCTGGTGACCGCGATGGTCAGCCCCGCGGCGGCGTGGGCTGGCCCGGAGCCAGGCCTAGGTGGTTGCCAATCCTCAGGGGTGCGCGGGACCTGCTGGGTCGGTGCGACGGATCCCGGCCGGCCGGGCCGCGAGGGAGGCCAGCCAGGGACCGGACCAGCCAGCTTGGGGAAGCGCGCCGGACCTGCTCCGCAATGCGTTCCGATGGCGATTCCCCAGCCGGCGGGCGGCGACCCGATGTGGGCGGGAAAGGACCCGTCGAAGGGGCGGCTGGTCGTGATGATCTGCGGCGTCGGCGGGCCCGGTGGTGGGTATCCCGGCGACGCTCGGGTGGCTTACGTGCCCAATGGAGCTGAGGCTCCCATTGCCCCGCAGGTTTCGCCCGCCGAACTCGCTCGACAGGCGATCGACCAGATGGGACTCTCCGCGCCCGACATCAGGCTGGCGCCGCCCGCCGATTCGCCATATGGTGCCACGATCGGCTTTCCGGTGTGGATGTGGAGCGCACGAAGCGAGGCCACCACCGGTCCGGTCACCCGGACGGCAACCGCCGGAACCGTCAGCGTGACGGCCACTGCCAAGCTCGCCCGCATCTCCTGGTCGATGGGCGACGGAGCGACGAAAGCTTGCGCTGGGCCAGGCACGCCGTTCACCGAAGACAGAGCTGGTCTCGCGTCACCTGACTGCGGGCACGTCTACCTGACGAAGGCCTCTTCCGGCGCCTTCTCGATCGCGGCGACCGGTCACTGGGAGATCAGCTGGTCCGGCGGTGGGATGTCCGATTCCGAGGCGATGGACCTGACATCGAGTGCCAGGTTGCCCGTCCGCGAAATCCGCACGCTGAACTCCGGGGAGGACGGCCATGAATGACCCGGCTCAACTCGAGAAGCCGCCGCTCGCGCCGGAGGTCCGGCCACTTCGACGGCGCCCCTCGAAGTTGCTGATCCTCGTGGGTCTCGTACTGGCTGCGCTGTGCGCGACCGGGACCGTCTTCATCTACCGGAACGTCGACACGACGATCGCCGCGGTCGGTGTCGCTGCTCCTGTCCGATTTGGGCAGGTCGTACTCGACAACTCCGTGCGGGAGGTCCAGGTTCGACCTGATCCTGGCCTCACGCCAGTGCTGTGGAAGGACCGGTCGCAGTTCATCGGGCGGAAGGCCACGACGAATCTCTGGCCGGGGAGCGTGCTGACCGCGCAGGCCGTCGGAGGAGAGCTCCCGCCAAGGCCGGGAGAGCAACTGCTGGGTATCGCCGTCAAGCCGGCTCAGCTCCCGGCGACTCCGCTGGAGCCGTTGAAGCCTGTTCTCCTCGTTCCTTCCGGCCAGAGCGGCACAGTGACCGAAACCTGGGAACCGGTGCAGGGGACGGTCGTCCGCGTCGGGGAGCGGGATCAGACCGGACTCCGCGTTGTCGACGTCGTCGTGGCCGAGCACCAGGGCCCGAAGCTCGCGACCAAGGGATCCGTGGGCACGGTCGCGATCGTTCTGCTGCCGGGGAGTTGAGCGAACCATGCTGATCACATTCACTTCCCTACGCGGAAGTCCGGGAACGTCGGCCGCGACGCTGGCCTTGACGTGGGCTTGGCCGCGCCACGCCGTCGCCGCGGAGTGCGATCCGTCCGGCGGCCAGGCGCTGGCGGTGTTCGACCCGGGCGGTTCGCTCGGCCACCGAGGGATGTTCGAGGCGATGCTGGCCGCGCGGACGATGCCGTTGCCGCAGGCGTTGTGGCAGCAGACGATCACGCTTCCGGACGGCACCGGACGACACTTCCTCCTGCCTGGGCCGCAAACGACTCGGGTCGCGGAAAGCCTGCAATGGCAGCGACTGGCGCTGGCGTTCCGGACCTGGGAGTCGGTCGACGTCCTGGCAGACTGTGGTCGGCTCCGTTCTCGCGGTATGCCGCATGCCGTCCTGGGGAACGCAGACCTGACGGTGCTGGTCGTACGCAACGACCGGCATTCGCTCCGAGCTCTGGCGTCCTCTGTGGACTTGATTCGCGAGGAGATCGGCCTGCTCGGTACAGCGGACGACGGCTTGGTGGTCGTTGTTGCGGCTGCTGCCACTGGGTTTCCACTCAAGGAGATCGAGAGGCAGTTCGCGAAACTCGGTCTGCCGGTTGTCGGTGAGATGCCGTGGGATCCGTCCTCCGCCACGCAGTTCACGGACACGTTCAGGCCAGGAAAACGCTTCGAGACCTCGTCGTTGCTTGAGACGTCCCGGAAGCTCGGCTTCGAAATCGGCAAGCGAGCCTTCACTCGGTCGCGAAGGCTTCGAGGGCAGGCGATTCCCGAGCAGGCACCCGCCAGGCAAGAGAGGCCACGACGTGAGCTCGTGCGGAGGTCGCCACCGCCCTCGGTTCCGCGGCCTGCCGCATCTGCTGGCGAGGGGGACCGCCATGTTGGTTGAGCAGGACTTCGCGGGAGCGGACGAGCTTGTCGATCGTGTCCAACAGGCTCTCGCGAAGCAGGTCGAAGAAGAGATGGCACGCCATAGCGAGCCGGAATCGGGAAGTTTCGAGCGTGCGCTCGCAGGAAAACTGATCGACGAAGTCCTCTCGGCTGCGATCAAGGAGTGGGCCGGTCGAGGCAGGCCGTTCCTTGATCCCGGCAAGGAGTGGTTCGTCAAGCAGGCCGTGATGGCGGAGATGTTCGGCCTGGGACGGTTGGAACCGTTGCTGGCGGACGAAGGCGTCGAGAACATCGACATCATCGGCAATGAGCCCGTCTGGCTGTCCTACGCGGACGGCACGGTCATGCGGGCGCCCCGGATCGCACCGACCGACGAAGCCTTGCTTCGCTGGTTGCAGCGACTTGCCGCCCGTCACGGCCGGACCGAGCGGGCCATCAACAGCACGTCACCGCTGCTGAATATGGAGCTACCGGGCGGGGAACGCCTGGCCGCCACGATCGAGGTCAGTGATCGTCCGCATGTCTCCATCCGGCGGCATCGGCTGTCCAAGACCGGGCTGGCGGACCTCCGCAAGCGGCGGATGATCTCGACGGCGCAACTCGCACTCCTTCGCGCGGCGGTGCGAGCGGAGAAGAACATCGTCGTGTGCGGCAGACAACGGGCGGGGAAGACGACGCTTCTGCGCGCCCTCTGCTGGGAGATCCCTCCGGATGAACGGTTCGCGACGCTGGAGACCGAGTTCGAACTCGGCCTGCACCGGCATCGCGATCGGTTTCCGGCCGTCATCGCGTTCGAGGAACGGATCGGCAATTCGGAGCGGTCCGGCAGTACCGTCGCCGACCTGTCGCACTTGGTCTGGCAGTCGCTGCGCATGCACACCACGCGCACGATCGTGGGCGAGGTCCGCGGTCGCGAGATCATCCCGATGCTCGACGCGCTTTCGACGGGTGGATCGGGCTCGCTCTCCACCATGCACGCCCGCAACGCGGGGGACGCCATCAACCGCATGGCCCGCCTCTGCCTTGAGGGGAACTCGGCATGGACACCCGAGCTGGCGCACGAAACCGTGGCACATGCGATCGATCTCATCGTGTATGTGGAGCTCGTCGCTGACGGTAATAGCCTCGATCGCTACGTTGCCGAGATCGTCTCCGTCGAGGCCGGTGAGTATGGGCGACCAGCGCGGACATATCTCTTCCAACGTGCTGCAGGTCGCCGGTCGGTGCCTACCGGGAATCTGCCGACCGACATCGAGGACTACGAGCGCGCCGGGTTCGACCGGAACTGGCTGACCTGTGGCAGCGATGGGGAGTGGGCCCATGCCTGAACTCGTCCTTATTTTGCTCAGCGTCGGACTCGTCGGCGGTCTGGCGCTCGTCGTCGCCGGAGCGTTCGGTGTCGGCCAACGGCGAAGGCCTATCTTCCAGCCAAAGGCACTCCGGCGGCATCGTGGCCTCCGTTGGCGAGGACCACTCGCACTGTCAGCCGGCGCTCTGGTCTGGCTTGTCTCCGGCTGGCCGATCGCCGGGGTGGCCATCACGGTCTTCATCGTCTTCCTGCCCTGGCTCTTCTCAGCGGGAGCGATCGCCAAGCAGCGCATCGAGCGACTAGAAGCCCTGGAAAGCTGGCTGCGTCGTCTCAGCGACGTCATGGCGGCGGGCAACACTGGACTCGTCAGCGCCATACAGAGCTCCACTCGCGAAGCGCCGACGTGTCTCGCCCGCGAGCTGACCACGCTGGCACATCGCCTGCGGACCTGGGACGTACAGGAAGCCCTGCTCGAGTTCGCCGACGACATCGACGACCAGATCGGAGACGCCGCAGTGGCCGGCCTCTGCGTCGCATACCGCCAAGGTTCAGGGGTCGCCGGCCTGCTGCGTGCGCTCGCTCGCCAGGTTGCCGAGGACATCGTCGCTCGCCGGACCGCGGAGTCCGAACGGGCCCGGAGGAGGTCTACCGCGCGGGTCCTGCTCGGCATCTGGGCGGCGATGTTCGTGGGGATCGCTCTCTTCGGTAGCTCGATGTACACCTCGGCCTATGCCACGCCGGTCGGGCAGGTTGTCCTGGCTGTGGTGCTCGGGTTGGTAGGTGCCTCCGCGGTATGGCTGCGTCAGTTGGGCCTCGAGCCGCCGGCAGCCCGGTTCCTCTCCGCACGGACTCGGCGGCGGACATGAGCACGCTCGGCCAACTCATCCTGCTGGCGCTGGGAATCGCCGGTGGCACGACACTGATCGTCGCGGCATGCGTGCCTGGACGTCTCCGGCTAAGCGATGTCCTGAACGGTCCGCCTGTCGTTTCGGACAGCTCGTCGCTGAATCCGGCCTTACGAGCCGTGATCCGGGTCGCCGACCGCTGCGGAGCGAGGACGCCAACCGCAGATCTCGACCTTGTCGGCCAGACACGCGAGTCCTTCATGCTGAAACGCATCGGCTATGCGTCCACAGGAGCCCTGGCGGTTCCGCTGACGAGCGTCGCACTTGCTGTCGTCGGCGCTGGGGCACCCGTTGTCCTGACAGGATTGATGTCGCTGTGCACGGCGGCATTCGGCTGGACGCTTCCGCGCCTCCTGCTGCGGTCTAAGGCCCAGAAAGCACGGGCCGCGTTCCGAGGGGCTCTGGTCGCCTACGCGCACCTCGTCGCGCTCGGGCGTCTCGGTGACCGCGGCCCGGTCGAAGCGATGCGCTACCCGGCTTCGTTGGGTGAAGGCTGGGCGTTCCACAGGATCCGGCTGGCGATGAACGAAGCGTCGCTGCGCGGCCGGATGCCGTGGGAGGGTCTTGAGCGCCTCGCCGACGAGCTGGGTGTCCGTGAACTCAGGGATCTCGGCCACATCATCACCAGCGCGAGCGAGGGCGGAGCGAGCATCGCCGACACCCTGCGGTCGAAAGCGGCATCGATTGCCCAGCAAGGCCTGGCGGACCAGAAGACCGGTTCGTCGATCCGTTCGGATCGGATGGACATGCCGATCGCCGTGATGGGCCTGGCGTTCATCGTCTTTCTCGCCTTCCCCGGCATCTTCACGATGCTCGGCACCTGAATCAGAGGAGAAGTCCATGCTCAAAACAGCGGTGGCTCACCTGCAGATCGCCGTACTCACGATCGGAACCGCCTTGCAGAAGCGCAGAGCGAAGTTCGCCCGTGAGGGTGAGCGCGGCGACGAGAACATCACCAAAGCCATTTACGCAGTACTCGGCCTCGTGCTGGCCACCGCGATCGCCGGGGCGGTCACGGCCTTCGTGAACGGCAAGCTCCCACTGATCGGAGGGCAATGAACCTCCGGCGCCGCACCGCCGAGCTGACCGGCGAGCGCGGCGACGAGAACGTGTCGGCCATCCTCGGCCTGGGAGCACTTCTCCTGGTCACGTGGTTAGTCTTGCAAGTCATTGTGCTTTTCCTGGGACGGAACGTGGCCTTGGAAGCGGCGCGGGACGGCGTCAACGCCGAGCGGCTGCCGCCCGTCGACTTGGCGGCCGCTGAACATCACGCCCAGAACTATGTCAGCCGGGTGACCGGCAGTTGGCTGTCCAATGTGAACGCCGATGCCTCCAGCGACGGCCGGAACGTCACCGTCATCGTCAGTGCCGAGGCCGCCTCGCTCATACCGTTCGCGCGGTTCTCGGTGAGCCAGCGTGCGTCTGGGCCGATCGAGCAGTTGACACCATGAAGCTTGGGGATCGCGGCGATGTGAACATCGAAGTCGTGATCGGCGTGTCGGCGCTGATCGTCCTTTTCGGACTCGCGCTGGTCGGGATGCGGGTCATCACTGCGGAATCCGCGGTGGACGAGGCAGCTCGCTCTGCCGCACGTGCGGCTTCCCTTGCCCGCGACGGCCATGCTGCGGCGTCGGTAGCCGAGGTGCGGGTGCGAGCTGTCATCGCTCAGCAGGGCTTGAACTGCGACAACCTCAACATTGCTGTCGATGCTCGAGACTTCGGCAAGCCGCTGGGCGAGACCGGCTACGTGATCGCCACCATCAGCTGTGAGATCACGTTCGGCGACCTCATGATCCCGGGTTCCCGACTCGCTGCTTCCGAATTCCGATCACCCATCGATCGCTACGGAGCCCGTCGATGATCCGCTTGCGTGGCGAACGCGGGTCCGTCTCGGTGTGGCTGGTCGGATTAAGTATCGCCCTGATCATCGCGATCGGGTGGGCGGTGGACGGCAGTCGCAAGGCCCAAGCTCATTCCGAGGCGACGTCGGTCGCCGAGGAAGCCGCGCGTGCAGCTGGACAGGCACTCCGCGTTCACGCTCTTGCCGCCGGCCAGGTCGCAGACGTCAACCCGCAGCAAGCCGTCGCCGAAGCAGAGCGCTACCTCGCGGCGACGGGCATTGCCGGAACCGTTGCCGTACAGGACAACCGGATCGTCGTCGACACCACGATCACCAGAACCACCATCTTCCTCAGCATCATCGGAGTATCCGAGTTCTCCGTGCGCGGCCACGGCGCCGCCGATCTGGTCTCCGACGGATAGGGAGCACCGCTATGAGAAGGCTCGTGCGAATCCTCCTCGGAGTCATGGGACTCGCTCTGCTCATCGTCGGGCCACCGCTCCTCCTGTGGACGTTCAAGTCGGCATTCCTGCCAGACCACGTGCCGGCCTTCCCCGAAGTCGTCGGCTGGATCACCGAGCGAGACACCGGTCAGGTCTTCCTGCTCGTGGTGGCGGTGGCCGGGGTGATCGCCTGGTTGCAGCTCGTCGTCGCCGTCGTGCTCGAATGCGTCGCACTCGCGCATGGAGTGGCAGCGCCGCGATTGCCTGGATTCCGCTGGGCTCAACGACTCGTAGCCGGTGTCCTCTTTGGTCTGGTGGTCGGTACGACGGCTGCTGAGGCGTCGCAGCCTGCTGCCCCGGCCAGCATCGTCGCCCCGCAGGTCTCCGAACAGAGTAGCCCCCAGACCGCAGAGGACGCCGATCCTCCGGTGGCCGACGGGTACACGGTTGTTCCCGGCGACTCGCTGATGAGCATCGCGGCTGAGCATCTCGGCGACGAGAGTCGCTACCAGGAGATCTTCAATCTGAACCGGGGCCGACGTCAGGCAGACGGGGCGGCTCTCCGAAGCGTCGACTTGATCAAGCCCGGTTGGCGTCTCGCGCTGCCTACCGAGTCGCAGTGCATCGAAGTCGTCGTCGGTGCAGGTGACACGCTGACTCAGATCGCTCAGAAGCACCTCGGCTCCGCGTCCCGGTACGTCGAGATCTTCGAACTCAACCGAGGTCGGCCACTGCCTGGCGGCCGGGTCTTGGACGACCCGGATCGGATCTATCCCGGCGATGTCCTACAACTTCCCGGAGCGGCAACGCCTGCACACGGTGGGGGAGCAGCGTCTGGAGGCTCGACTTCGGCTCAGATCGCTCCACCTGGCTGTGGGCCAGAGCCGACACCGCCAGCTGCCCGGCCCGCGGAACCGACTTCGCCATTGCCGGAGCGAGCGCCAGCGCCGCCCCCAGCTCCGGCACCCGTCGAGGTCGCTCCTGAGAGCGACGGCAGCGTCGTACCCCTCGTCGCCGTCGGGCTCGGAGGGCTTCTTGCCGCCGGCGTTCTGGCGAGGCTCGCCCGGCGCAGGATGCTCGCCCAACGACGTCGTCGTCCTGGACAACGAATCCGCCGCCCGCCGCCCACAGACCTGGAGACCGCACTCAGGAAATCCGAAGAACCTGCCACCGCCGAAGCTCTCGATGTCGCGCTACGCAGTCTCGCCTATCGCACCCGCGAGGAGGGCACCTCGCTGCCCGCCGTCCGGTCCGCGGTCGTAGGCAGCCGTGGTGTGGTCCTGTACCCGCACGAAAACAGCGAATCCTTCACCGAGTCGCTAGATGTAAATGAGCTGGGTAGCGTGCCGGCACCATATCCAGCGCTTGTCACAGTCGGCCACGATCCTCGCCGTGACCTTGTCATGGTCAACCTCGCGGAGATCGGCACGATCACGCTCGACGGCGCTGCGGAAGAAATCGAGCCTGTCCTGTTGGCCATGGCCTGGGAACTGGCAACGTCTGCTTGGTCCAAGTCCGTCCCCGTGGCGATGGTCGGCTTCGGTCATTCAACCGCCGCGAACAATCCAGAGCGCTTCCGTCACTTCAATTCGGCGGACGAGCTCTCCGGGGCGGAGTTGTCAACGGCTGTCATCCTGTCCGCTGATCCTTTCGACGTGGAGCAGCATGAGTGCCTTGCTGCTGTGGTTGCCGCGGGCGCGGCGGCCTCGGATGGCTGGAAGGTCGATGTTTCCGCGAAGTCCACGGTGATCCAAGACCTCGGCGTCGAAGTCGAGCTCCAGCGCCTGACCGTCGATCAGGCAGAAGAACTCATCGCGACACTGACTGCCGAGGTCAAGGCCGAACAGGTGCCCGCAGACGACTATCCGGATGTTCCATTCGAACCGCGATCGGCAACTGGGCCCGAGCTGAGACTTCTCGGACCGGTCGGATTGCACAACGTCGACCCGACGAAGGTCGAAGGCAAGAAGATCAACCGGCTCACGGAACTCGCTGCGTTCCTGCTCCTTCACCCAGGCGCGACCGCCGACGAAATCTCGCGACAGCTCGGGACGGACACCCGTCCCTGGTCGGCGGCGACCCGCCAGGGTTACATCTCCCGGCTGCGTACCTGGCTCGGTCACGACGAAAACGGCGACCTCTACCTCCCGAATCTCGAGGCCAACGGAGGTGGCTACCGCCTGTCGAAGTCGATGACCAGTGACTGGCATCGGTTCCGGCAACTCGCCGGGCCCGATCCGAACCATGGCGGACCAGATCGGCGGGCTCGCCTCGAAGCAGCGCTCGAACTTGTCAGCGGCATGCCCTTCAGCAACATCGGCCCAGGCCGATACGCCTGGAACTCCTGGCACCAGCGTGAAATGATCGACGCCATCGTCGACGTCGCCCACGCTCTGGCCGACACCTGCCAGAAAGCCGGTGATCTACCAGCGGGCCGCCGCGCGATCCTGCGAGGCCTCCTCGCCGACCCAGTGAGCGAACTCCTCTATCGCGACCTTCTTCACGTGGAGCACCGAGCGGGAAACCTCGCCGCCGTGAAGGCCACGGCGGACAAGCTGGTCGATATCGCGGGTGCACTCGAGGTCGACCTCGAAGAGGAATCCTCCGCACTCGTGGAAACCCTGCTCGGTCCCGGTGAAGGCAGACTCACCCGAGATTTACCTTGCACTCACCCGAATACGTCGCGATAGGCATGGTCTCACCTTCATTCGGAGTCGAGGGAATTTAAGGAGAGACATGTCTGTCGTGACAAGGATTCTTATCGCTGGTCTCGTAAGTGCGGCCGCTGTGGGATTTGGTGGAACTGAAGTATCGGCGTCCCCACGCGAGGAGCGCTACCAGTGCATCATCCAGGACAACACGCCGCTGTGGTACCACGGTGTGATCCTTCGGTTTGCTAACAAAGGGCAGGGTCTATACGACATACACGACTTCGGTGGGCTTCAGATCTGGGCAACTCTCTGGGGAGGTGGCATGTCATACCAAATCGACCGGTGGAACGTCGGCTGGTGCTAATGGGCGTGCGGGAAACTTTCCGGTGTTCAACGGAGGAGTGCTTACCGCTATGGGAAGACCGCGTGAATGCCGCCACGCCCGCTCCCGCAGTGGCCCCGCGCCGCCGCAGGAGCGGGCGTGGGCAGCAGGGACAGCGCCGGACCTCACCCGCCCCTGATCCGGGCGCAACATTCGACAGACGGTGATTCGGTGAGGGCGTCGTGCCAGCCGGGCGACGTGCGCAGCAGCCCCAGCCGCCAGAACGGTGACCAGGGGGCGCTGCGCACGGCTGGGGGCAGGCATGGCTCGCCTTCGGTCGCCGCGGCGAGGTCGTCGGCGTGGACCTGCTCAGCGGAGACGGTTCGACGAATCACCACTGACCGAACCGGCCCACGGCATCTGCGGAAACGGACCGGCGTCGACAAATGCGGCAACAGAACATGCCGTACCCCTGCGGGCTACTCGGCGACGACGGTGAACTGGGCGGTGTGGACCACGTCCTCGTGTTTGAAGTCCAGGAACAGCCGGTAGGTTCCCGGGCCGGGAACGTGGGCCTGGAAGGCGATCTCCGGGCCCGGCTGCGTCTCGCCGTCGCCGGGGGCGCCGTCGGGGTGGACGTGGACGTATGCGAGGTCGCCCAGCCGCAGCGTGACAAGGTGCCCGTAGGCGCCGAGGTAGGGCTGCAGATCCGTGACCGGTTCACCGTCGCGGTGCACCGCGAGCACCAGCTGGTTGGTTTCCTCGGGCCGCAGGTCACCCTTGATGCCGATCTCGTAGCCGTCGACCTCGAAGACGGCGGCCTGCTCCGGCACCGGGCGCGGCTCGTAGGTGCCCGCCACGGCCAGGTCCGCGCCGAGCGTGAGTCCCTTGTCCGCGCCCTCCGGCCAGAAGTCCGTGAACACCCGGTACTCACCCGCCTCCGGCAGGTTCAGCCGGGCCGTCCAAACACCGTCGCCCAGCTCGGCGGGGTGCAGGTGCCAGAACCCGGTGAGGTCCCGGCGGGCGACGATCAGATGGATCTTCTTCTCGTGGGTCTCGGCGAAGGCGGTCAGCGGAGCGCCGTCCTTCCCGAGAATCCGGAACCGGTAGTCGACCTCCTCCCCGGCCGTCAGCCGAAGTGTCTCCGGAACGAGGACGTAGCCGTCCTTGGCGATCTGCAACCCCTCCGCGACGGCGCCCGCGCCGCCGTGTCCGTGGTGGCCGTGTGCGTGGTGAGCGTGGTGCGTTCCCGTGTTCATCGTGATTCCCTTCCGCATACCCCAGGGGGGTGTCTTGTCCAATGCCAGGAACAGTGTCACCGATGCGATCGAAGATCAATGTGTTTCAGCCCTCACTACCCCTAGGGGGTATTTGTGGCCTGAGCGCCGATCGGCTCTTGACTCATACCCCCCGCCCGTATAAACAGTGCGCTGTAGATACCCGCAGGGGGTATCTCGGAGCTGCCTGAAAGGAGACGGACATGGGATTGTTCGCGATACGCGACTACCGGCGGCTGTTCAGCGCGCAGATCATCGCGTTGTTCGGCACCGGTTTGGCCACCGTCGCACTGGGGCTGCTCGCGTACGGGCTCGCGGGTCCGCGTGCCGGTGCGGTTCTCGCCACCGCGCTGACGATCAAGATGGTCGCCTACGTCGTCGTCGCACCGCTCGCGGCCGCCTACGTCGATCGGCTGCCGAGGCGCTTGTTCCTCACCATCCTCGACGTGGTGCGCGCGCTGGTGGTGATCGCCTTGCCGTTCGTCACCGAGGTGTGGCAGACCTACGTCCTCATCGGCGTGCTCCAGACCGCGTCGGCGGCGTTCACCCCGACCTTTCAGGCGGTCATCCCCGACATCGTGACCAAGGAGGCCGACTACACCCGCGCCCTGTCGGCATCACAGGTGGCCTCCACCATGGAGAGCCTGTTGAGCCCCGTGCTCGCGGCTGTTGCGCTGACCTTCATGTCGTTCGACCTGCTGTTCCTCGGCACCTCCGTCGGGTTCGCGGTGTCCGCGCTGCTGGTGCTGTCCACGCGCATCCCCAACGCGCGCCCCAGTTCGCACACGAACGCCTGGGACCGGGTCATGTCGGGGATCCGCACTTTCGCGGCCACTCCGAGTCTGCGCGGTGTCATGGCACTGAACCTCGTGGTCGCCTCCGTCGGCTCCATCGTGGTCGTCAACACCGTGAACTACGTCCGCGACGTTCTCGACGGAACCCAATCCGACGTGGCCTGGATGCTGGCCGCGTCCGGTATGGGGACGCTGCTGGTCGCCGTCGTCCTCCCGCGTGTCCTGGACCGGGTGGCGGACCGGTCCGTGATGCTGACCGGTGCCGCGGTACTGGTACTCGCGGCAGGCGCGGCGGTGACGATGTCCGCGGCGGGCGTCGCCGCGACACTTCCGACCGGGGTGATCTGGGTGGCGATCGGCGGCGGGATGGCGCTGATCATCACGCCGACCGGCCGGGTGCTTCGCCGGACGGTCGATCCCGCCGGCATTCCCGAGGTCTTCGCCGCCCAGTTCTCGCTGTCCCATCTGGCCTGGCTGGTCACCTATCCCATCGCGGGCTGGGTCGCCACGAACGCGGGCTTCACGACCGCGTGGACCGTGCTGGCGGGCCTGGCGGCGATCGGAGCCATCACGGCACTGGCGGTCTGGCCACGCATCGGGAAGGCCGAGGTCGGAGGCCGCGCCGCGGTCGCCACGCCGGAAGCCGCGAAGGCCGCGGAGGGCACGCTCGTGGCAGGGCAGTGCGCCTGCGTCCGCACCGTCTGAGGTCGCCGTCCGGAGATCATCGGGTCGCCAAGGGCAGCGATGGCGCCCCAGATTTCCCAGTACTCTGGCCAGTGTGGCCGAGGTGCGTGGCCGCTCCGAGCGCACGAACGACCGGAGCGCTTCAGGTCAGGGCGTTCGGCGCTGATGGCGGGTTGATCCGGGCAGTCACAGCAGCCTGGAAATGCGGGCAGCTGACGATGTCTTCGTGGTCGCAGTCCAGGGCGCAGTCGATCAGCTCCAGGGACGTCTGCGCCGCGGCGATCCGCGCAGCCAGCTCGGTGCGATGTCGGCGCAGGAGCCCGGTGCGGGCGGCCGGGTCTCGTGCGTCGAACAGCTCGCGGATGTCCTCCAGGCCGAACCCGGCCTCCTTGGCCCGGAGGATCACCGCGACCCGGTAGATGTCGTCGGAGCCGTAGCGGCGGCGGGACGCGGTGGCTCTGGCGGGGGCGAGCAGGCCCATCGATTCCCAGTGCCGCAGCACGTGGGTGGCCAGCCCGAACCGTTGTGCGACCTCGCCGATGCTCAAATCCGCGGTGCTTGACTTCATGTCACCATTAAGTCGCAGCATGGCGGCCATGTCCAACGACACGAGCACACAGCCCGAGACCACCCAGCCTGATGACGCGACCGAGTCCCTGATCCGGATGCTGGACGTCGTCGACAACCTGCCCGGCGCCGCCGAGTTGCGCTCCGACACCTACGACCTCCTCGCTCTGGCTCCTGGACAGGCGGTTGTCGATGCCGGGTGTGGCGCGGGTCGCGCGGTCGCCGAGCTCGGCGACCGAGGTATGCGTGCGGTCGGCATCGATCCGGATCCGCAGATGATCGCCGTCGCCCGTCGGCGCTGGTCCGAACAGGAGTTCCGTCTCGGCACCGCCGGCGAGTTACCGCTGGTCGACGGTTCGGTGGCGGGATACCGGGCGGACAAGGTGTTCCACGCCGTCCCTGATCCCGCTGCCGCTGTGGCCGAAGCGCGGCGGGTGTTGGCTCCTGGCGGTCGGATCGTGCTCATCGGCCAGGATTGGGACACCTTCGTCATTGATTCCGGCGACCCCGAGCTGACGCGGACGATCGTCCATGCCCGCGCTGGGAGCGTTCCGAGCCCACGGGCCGCTCGTCGCTACCGCAATCTCTTGCTGGACTGCGGGTTCGCCGATGTCACGATCGAGGTGCGGACCGCGATCTTCACCGATGGGCTGATGCTGCCGATGCTGACCGGGTTCGCCGAGTCCGCCTGCGCTGTCGGCGCCATCGATCGCGACCAAGCCGACACCTGGATCGCCGACCAAGCACGCCGGGCCGACGTCGGACGCCTGTTCGTGGCTATTCCGCTGTTCCTTGCCGCGGCCACGCGTCCTTGATGACCAGGTGCGGTCCATCGCGTTGCCCGCGATGGACCGCACCTGAGTTCACCTCTTGGACAGGAAGAAATACGCGTAGCGTTCGTCGAGTTCGTTTCGCGGGACGAGATGAACCGCTTCCGGGGTGAAACCGCAGCGGGCCGCGATCTGCCAGAACTCCTCGACCCGGTAGGTCGTCATGTCCGCCAGGCCTCTCGCGTAGGACCGTCGTCGAGGTCTGGTGCGCCAGGTGCCGGCGTCGTACTTGATCTGGATCAGGGCCAGCCCGCCCGGTGCGAGGAGTTCGTGAGCGATGCGTAGCAGTCGCTCACCGTATTCCGGGGTCGGTATCAGTTCGAAGACGTAGAAGGACAGGAACACGTCGCATTCGCCGTCGATCTTGCCGAGCGCGGCTTCCGGCTCCGCCACCTCGATGATCACCGGCAGGAACGGGGTGTCGCAGGCGTTCGCGACCTGCTTGCCGCATTCGGCGAGCGACTCTGTGGAGATGTCGACGCCGATGAACTCACCGGCACGGGGAGCGAAGCGCACGGCATTGGCGCCGCCGCCACATCCCCATTCGACGACGCGCTTCCAGGGGCGGGCGAACTCCGTCATGCGAGCACCTGCCTCGAACAGGGCGAGGTGTTCCCGGCCGATCTTCTGCCACAGGTCGTTGCCACGAAACGCCGATGAGTCCCGCCAATGCGAGTCGGCGGACCAGCGGGGGCCGGAGGGCTGGCGCCAATAGTTCTGGGCGTCGGCGGAGATCCTCGATTCGGGCTGGCGGAGCCCAGTTGCCACCAAGGCGCGCTGGAGAATGTCCTCTGCCGTGACGGCGAACCGCTTGCCTCGGGTGATGAAGGTGGGGACGTGTCTTCGGATCGTGTCGGCAGGGTCTGGTTTGCCGGGCATGGAGAAACCTTTCGTTGAGACTGGGTGTGGCCAATGCGGGGGCGTGGAGCGGAGGCTCGAACACTGCGATCCGGATCGGCATAGGTGCAGGCGCGCTGGTGGCAGCGACGGTGCAGGGAGTACTTCAGCGAGTGGCTGGTGGCCCGCGACGTGGCTGTGAACGACGGAGAAGGACTTCGGTCGCGGTACTCGGCGCGACCGCACGAGTGAGGGGGGTCCAAGACAAGACACGTGGCGGAGTGGGTGACGCCGTAACCCAGCGCAGCGTTCGCCATACGAGTCCGCATAGCGCCCGCACGGCCGTATCGGCTTGGGTGAGCAGGACCCCGAGCAACACGATCACCAGTACGTGTGAGCTGAACTCGACGATCGGGTTCAGCCCGGTGAGGACGGGCGCGACATGCGAATGAGTCACGCGTGAAGGCACCAGCAGAACGGCGTGCAGGATGAGCTGCGCCGCCGTCAGCGCGCCGACCGCCGCGACGACGCCTCGGCAGCGGTCGGCCACGGCGATACCGGCCGAACCGGCCAAGCCGCCGATGAGAAGGGCCATCCCGGCATTCGGAACCGTGCCGTCGCCGAGGACCTGAGCCGTCATGCCAAGGGCTGCGGCTGCGACGGCCAGAACAGCACCACGGGCGGCATGCACCGTCGAGGGAAGTTCAGTCGCCGCGGTCACCAGCGCATTTTAGAGGCTTGGCCGAGGTCGTGGTTCCGCCGTGCGCAGCAGATTTCTCCGTCGGACACGGTCCGGCATGCGTCCCTGTTCGTGGGAAATGACCGCAGAACCTGTGGGGTGAGACGTTGCTCGTCGTCGGCGAGAAGCTCGGGAGGTCGATCCTTGTTGTGGGACAAGGACAACGCCTTCTTTGCATACCCTACGGGGGTAATGTTAGTGTGGCGGTGTGACGGCGAAGGGATCGCCGCGGAACAAGTTGTCGAACCGAAGGGTGAAAGCTGATGGACACCACCGTGTACACGGTCAAGGGCATGACCTGCTCGGGCTGCATGAACAAGGTGACGACGGCGGTGAACGGTGTCGCCGGCGTCAGTGACGTGGACGCGGATGTCGCGACCGGCGAGGTGACCGTCGTGAGCGAGGGGCCGGTCGACGCGGATCTGGTGCGGTCCGCGGTCAAAGAGGCGGGCTACGAGGTGGTCGGCTGAAGGCGATGGCCGAGGAGAGCGGAACTGAACCGGCTGTCGTCATCAAGGTCGTGAACAACGGGCCGTATCAGGTGAAAGGGCCCGTTCGGCTGGTCGACCACGATGGCGAGGAATACGAACTGACCGGCCGCACTCAGTTGCTGTGCCGGTGCGGGCGTTCGGCGAAGAAGCCGTTCTGTGACGGCGCCCATGTCCGGACCGGGTTCGCGGCGACCAGGGCAGTCGTTGAGGCGGACTAGAAGCGGGCGGATGACCTGAAGGTCATCCGCCCGCTCTTCGTGATGCAGACGTCAGGAGCGCACCAGGCGTGCGATCGCTTCGGAGGCTTCCCGGATCTTCTTGTCCGCCTCGGGGCCGCCTTTCGCGGCGGCTTCGACGACGCAGCCTGCCATGTGCCGCTCGAGGAGTTCGAGGGAGAACGATTGCAGGGCGCGGGTCGCCGCGGAGACCTGGGTGAGGACGTCGATGCAGTATTTGTCCTCTTCGATCATCTTCTGCAGGCCCCGGATCTGCCCCTCGACGCGCCGTAGACGTTTGAGGTGGCGCTCCTTGTCGTCGCCGTGATCGGCCACGCTCACTCCTCGAGTCGGGATTCGCGTACTTCCCCCCCCATCATGCCCGCCCGGGAGTCGCACGCACAGGCGGGTTTCGAGGCTTCGTAGAGGTGGTGTGACCAAAGTGGGGTGGCATACGTCACGGGGGTATCGCGCTTGCCCTACCCCCCTAGGGTATGTAGAGTCGTCGTCAGGAGGTCGAGATGCACGGATACACGCAAGGCAAGGATGAATACGTGACCCGGTTGCGGCGGATCGAGGGGCAGATCCGGGGTCTGCAGCGGATGGTCGAGGAGGACAAGTACTGCATCGACATCCTGACGCAGGTGTCGGCGGCCACGAAGGCGTTGCAGTCGGTGTCGCTGGGGTTGATGGACGAACACCTGCGGCACTGCGTGTCCGATGCCATCGCCAAGGGCGGCGCCGAAGCCGACGAGAAGATCCAGGAGGCGAGCGACGTCATCGCCCGCCTCGTCCGTTCCTGAAGCAGCGCGACGAATCCGGAGGAGAACCACGATGAGCGAGACCACCTACACCGTCACCGGCATGACCTGCGGCCACTGCGTCAGCTCGGTCACCGAAGAGGTCGGGAAGATCAGCGGCGTCACGGATGTCCGTGTCGACCTGCCGACCGGCGCGGTGACCGTCGTCAGCGCGGAGGAACCCGCGGTCGCGGACGTGCGCGCGGCCGTCGAAGAAGCCGGATACGAGCTGACCGCCTGATTCGCGGTTCGGCTCCTTGACCGCGGGCACGGCCCGCACAAGGGACTCACGATGAACACAGTTGCGAAGCTCTCCGCCTACGGTGTGGCGCTCGCCTTGGTCGCCGGTGGCGCCTGGGCGGTCGGCACCGCTGTCGGTCCTTTCGCCGGCGCTGCCGGCCTTCCCGGCGGCGAGGACGCCGGGCATGGGGACGCTCACAGCGGCACCGTCGCGGAGGCGGCGCCGACCGACGAGCCCGGCGGGCTCGCGTCGTCCAGGGGCGGCTACACCCTCACGCCCACCACCACGACGCTCACGCCGGGGACGAACCAGCCCTTCTCCTTCAAGATTCTCGGGCCCGACGGCGCGCCGGTCACCGGCTACGACGTCGAGCACGAGAAGCGGATGCATCTCATCGTCGTCCGCCGTGACACGGCGGGTTTCCAGCACATCCATCCCGAACTGGGGGCGGACGGCGTCTGGACGGTGCCGCTGGCCCTGCCGCAGGCGGGTTCGTACCGCGTCTTCGCGGACTTCAAGCCGACCGGGGGGAGCGCCACGACCTTGGGTGTCGACGTCGCCGCGGCGGGGGAGTTCAAGCCCGTCGAGTACCAGCCGTCACGTGTCGCGAATGTCGATGGTTACCAGGTGCGCCTGGACGGGGACCTGACGCCGGGCAAGTCGTCGAAGGTGACGCTGACGGTGACCGAGGACGGCCGTGACGTGACCGATCTGCAGCCGTACCTGGGCGCTTACGGGCATTTGGTGGCGTTGCGCGGTGGCGATCTCGCGTACCTGCACGTCCACCCGGACGGCGAGCCTGGTGACGGCCGCACGAAGCCCGGCCCCGCGGTGACCTTCTTCGCCGAAGTCCCGTCGAACGGCACTTATCGGCTGTTCCTGGACTTCCAGCACGAGGGCAAGGTCCGCACCGCCGAGTTCACCGTCGCCACCACAGACACACCCGCCCCGGCCCCGGCCCCCTCGACAACCCAGAACCCAACCCCACCTCCGGCCGATGACGGCCACGGCGGACACGGCTGACGCGAGCGTCGAAAAGGAGTGAGCACGATGACATCCGACGTGGACCAGACGCGGACAACCGAAGTCGAACTCGCGATCACCGGGATGACCTGCGCGTCGTGCGCGATGCGCATCGAGAAGAAGCTGAACAAGCTCGATGGCGTCACGGCGACCGTCAACTACGCCACCGAGAAGGCCAAAGTCACCTTCCCGGTCGGCGTCGAGCCGCAGCGGTTGATCGAGCAGGTGGAGGCGGCCGGATACTCGGCCGCCGTGCCCGCCCCGGAGAAGCCGGCCGGCTCGGATGAGCCTCGTGAGGAGGCTGATCCGGTCGCGCCGTTGCGGCAGCGGCTGATCGGGTCCGCGGTGCTGTCGGTGCCGGTGATCCTGCTGGCGATGGTGCCGGCGTTCCAGTTCACCTACTGGCAGTGGATCTCGCTGACGCTGGCCGCGCCGGTGCTGGTGTGGGCGGCGTGGCCGTTCCACAAGGCGGCGTGGGCGAACCTGCGCCACGGCGCCGCCACCATGGACACCCTGATCTCGATGGGCACGCTGGCGGCGTTCCTGTGGTCGCTGTACGCCTTGCTGTTCGGCAGCGCGGGAACGCCGGGGATGACGCACGCCTTCGAGCTGACCGTGGAGCGGATGGCCGGCGATGGCAACATCTATCTCGAGGTCGCCGCCGGGGTGACGACGTTCATCCTCGCCGGACGGTACTTCGAGGCGCGGTCCAAGCGCCGGGCCGGTGCCGCGCTGCGGGCGCTGCTTGAGCTCGGGGCGAAGGACGTCGCCGTTCTCCGCGAAGGCAAGGAAGAACGGATCCCGGTCGATCAGCTGGCTGTCGGCGATCTGTTCGTCGTGCGGCCGGGGGAGAAGGTCGCCACCGACGGTGTGATCACCGAGGGTAGTTCCGCGGTGGACGCGAGCATGCTGACCGGTGAAAGCGTCCCGGTGGAAGTCGCGCCGGGTGACTCGGTGGTCGGCGCGACGGTCAACGCGGGCGGGCGGCTCGTCGTCCGTGCGACGCGGGTCGGCGCGGACACGCAGCTGGCGCAGATGGCGAAGCTGGTGGAGGACGCGCAGACCGGCAAGGCGCAGGTCCAACGGCTGGCGGACCGCGTGTCGGCGGTCTTTGTACCGATCGTGATCGCGCTCGCCGTCGGCACCCTGGCCTTCTGGCTCGGGGCGGGCGGCACGGCGTCGGCCGCGTTCACCGCCGCGGTGGCCGTGCTGATCATCGCCTGCCCGTGCGCCCTCGGCCTGGCCACCCCGACCGCGTTGCTGGTCGGCACCGGACGGGGTGCGCAGCTCGGGATCCTGATCAAGGGCCCGGAAGTGCTGGAATCCACTCGCGCGGTCGACACCGTCGTGCTGGACAAGACCGGCACGGTCACCACAGGTCGGATGGCGCTCGTCGAGGTCCACGTCGCCGAGGGTGTCGACACCGAAGAAGCGGTACGGCTCGCAGGTGCCCTGGAGAACGCTTCTGAGCACCCCATCGCGCAAGCCATCGTGGCCGGAGCGCGGGACCGGGTCGGCGACCTCCCGTCCGTCGAGGACTTCACGAATGTCGAAGGCCTCGGTGTGCAGGGGATCGTCGATGGCAAGGCGGTGCTGGTCGGTCGGACCGCGCTGCTGGAAGAGTGGGCGCACCACCTGCCTGAGGACCTCGCCAAGGCGAAGGCCGCCGAAGAGGAACTCGGCCGGACAGCGGTCGTCGTCGGCTGGGACGGGAAGGCTCGCGCGGTCCTGGTGGTGGCGGACACCGTGAAGCCGACCTCCGCCGAAGCGATCACGCAGTTGCGGGCGCTCGGCCTGACCCCGGTCCTGCTGACCGGGGACAACGAGGCCGTGGCCCGTGCGGTGGCCGCTGAGGTCGGGATCACCGAGGTGATCGCGGAGGTCCTGCCCAAGGACAAGGTGGACGTGGTCAAGCGGCTGCAGGGCGAGGGCAAGGTGGTCGCGATGGTGGGCGACGGTGTCAACGACGCGGCCGCGCTGGCGCAGGCCGACCTCGGGCTGGCCATGGGCACCGGCACGGACGTCGCCATCGAGGCGTCGGACCTGACCCTCGTCCGCGGTGATCTGCGGGCGGCGGTGGACGCGATCCGGCTCTCGCGGCGGACGCTGCGCACCATCAAGGGGAACCTGTTCTGGGCCTTCGCCTACAACGTCGCGGCGCTGCCACTGGCCGCGGCGGGGCTGCTCAACCCGATGATTGCCGGCGCCGCGATGGCGTTCAGCTCGGTCTTCGTGGTGACGAACAGCCTGCGGCTCAAGGGATTCCGCAGCACGGCGAACTGACTCCTTGCTCGAGACGAGGCGCTCGCGCGGCACTTCCGGTGCCGCGCGAGCGCCTCTTTGTCGGCCCTGGGCCGTGAGCGTGCTCAGCTCAGGGTATTGATCAGTTCACGGCAGGCCTGTTCGCAGCGGCGGCACGCTTCGGCGCATACGCGGCAGTGTTCGTGCATGCTCGCGTGTCCCTGGCACTCGTCACCGCACGTTTTGCATGCGGCGGCACACCCCTCGAGGATGGCCCGCGTCAGATTCGCGTCGTAGCCCGTGTGCCGGGACAAGACCCGTCCCGTGGTCGCGCAGATGTCCGCGCAATCGAGATTCGTGCGCACGCACTTGACCAACTCGGCGACACTCTTTTCGCTGAGACATGCGTCCGCGCACGCCGTACAAGTTTGGGCGCACTCGAAGCACGCTTCTATGCACCTGGCCAGCGCTTCCCGGTTCACGTTGCCTAGATCCGCCGGGTAGGTGCGGAGCATCTCGGCTGCCTGCGTCATGACGATTCCTTTCCTCGCGAAACACGTGGCAACCTTCGGGTACCCGAGGTGTGGGTATAAACCCGTGAACCACTATGTCACCTAGTAGAGGTGGTGCTCGGCGAGGAACCGGCGAATGGCTGGAGCGAACGCGTCGGCGAGGTCTTCGGCGGTGCGCAGCGTGTCCGACAGGGAGAGTGGCGCGAGACGGCCGTTGGGCAGGACATGAGCGGCGTTCTCCGCCAGCTCGGTCGGATGTCGCTGGTCCATGCCCGGGAAGACCAAGGTGGGCGTGGTGATCGCGGCGAGTTCGTCGACGGAGCGGAACGAGCGATCGTGGCCGATGGCGGCCGCAGCAGCGATGCTCGCGGGGTCGGAGCGCGGGATGGCGTCACGTACGAGCGTGCCGATGATGGGAGCGAGCTCGGGCAGGACCGGTGCCCACGCCGCTTCGATGCCGTCGGTCCGGACACGTTCGGCGAAGGCGTCCATGAACGCGATCTCGGCTTGCTTCGCTTCGTCGTCTTCGATGTCTTCGACGCTGATCAGGATGGCGGCGCGGACGCGGCCGGAGTGTTCGAGGCAGGTGCGCTGGGTGATGGTGGCCCCGAGCCCGGTTCCACCGACTACGGCGCGCTGGAAACCGAGGTGATCGAGTAGCGCCGCGACGTCGTCGGAGTACTGGGTCCAGGTGTGCCGAGCCGGGTCGGTGCAGGCCGATCGGCCGTATCCGCGCACGTCGGGGAGGATGATCGTGTGCCGGTCCGCCAGCCGCTCGGACAGCGGGATGAGGCTGTGATGATCAGGGCCACCCCCGTGCAGAAGCACAAGGGGTGGCCCGGAACCGAGGGAGACCGCGTAGAGCGGCCAGTCGTCGCGGCCGTAATAAGTGATCTCCATTGTGGACACCTTAGTGGTGGTAGGCGTGCACCACCGCGTGCCCGGAGCCGCGGCCGATGAGCCACTTGTTCACCGGTGTCGTGAGCAGGAAGGCGACGAGCAGCGCGAAGGCGAGCGCGCCCCAGAAAAGCCCGCTGGCGAGTCCGGCTTCCATCGCGCCGGGGACGACGAGCATCACCGCGTTGTCGATGATCTCCATGACGATGATCGAGACGGTGTCGGCGGCGAGGGCGACCTTGAGGGCCTGCTTGAAGCCGACGCCCGCACGGAGCACGCCGCGCATGGTCAGGGCGTAGCCGAAGACGAACGCCAGCGCGACGGCGAGCACGATGGTGGCGACGTTGCCCCAGTCCAGCGCGGTGCCGATCACCATGCCGAGCACTTCGCCGATGGCGCAGCCGGTGAGGCAGTGCAGGGTGGCCGACGCCGCCATACCCCAGGAGACCTTGCCCTGCTGGTGGTGTTCATGGCCCCCGTTCCCCGCATGTCCACTGTGGTCACCGTGGTGCTGGTGGTGTTCGTGGTGCGAGTGGTCGTGCTCAACCGACATGGTTGTGTTTCTCCTTTGTGGACTGATCGGCAGGTGTGGGTTCGAGTCCTGCGACGAGATTGAAGGAACCGGTCAGCAGGTTGAGCGACACCAGTCCCACCGTGTCGGCGATGATCTGATCGCTCCAGCCGTGTTCACGCAACTCGGCGATGTCTTCATCGCCGAGGGACGCCGGTTCGGCGAGAACTCGCACGGCATACGCGATCAGCGCGGCCTCGCGCCGATCTGTGGAGGTGCCCTGCCTGGCCAGGGCGACGTCGGCCTCGGTGAGCCCGGTTTTCAGTGCGGCGCGGGTGTGCGCGTCCAGGCACAACGCGCAACCGATCCACTCCTGCAGTGCGAGCGAGATCTTTTCGCTCAGCGGCCGCGGGATCTTGACCCGCTTCATGGCGCGCGAGAAGTCGAGGTAGCCCTGAAGGAGCGCGGGGGAGTTGGCCATCGCGGAGACCATCGGGCCCACCGAGCCACGCCGTTCGACGATGTCGCCGAGCAACTCGGCGGACTTCGCCGGCGCGTCGGCCGGATCAAGCGACTTGAGACGCTGCACAGCTCCTCCTCGTACTGGCGGTAGGTCACGGGAACTTTATACCCGTAGGGGGTATGTGTCCAGCGTCGATGGTTCTGCGTTGACCAAGAGCGCGGCTCGCCCAGGCGATCGTCTGGTGAAGTCTTCGATGTTCTACGTGACGACTCTTTGTCGTGCAACGGGTTTTGCCATGAAAACGGAACCTGTGATGATCGCGACACTGATACCCCCTAAGGGTACTTGCGCGCTGTCGTGAACCGGTCTACGTTCATGTCCGCAATACCCCCTAGGGGTAATTGGACTTGAAAGGACGGTCGTCATGGCGGAGACAACCCCGGACCCACGACGGTGGTGGGCGCTGGGACTCATCGCGTTGGCCCAGTTCATGGTCATCATGGACACTTCGATCATCGGCGTCGCACTGCCCGCCATGCAGCAGGACCTCGGGTTCTCCCCGGGGGACCTGTCGTGGGTGTTCAACGCCTACGTCATCGCGCTCGCCGGGCTCCTGCTGCTCGGCGGACGCCTCTCGGACCTGTTCGGCGCGCGGAGGATGTTCACCGCCGGCTGGGTCGTCACCCTGGGCGGTTCCGTGGTCGCCGCGGTCGCGGGCACCGCTTGGGTCGAACTGCTCGGGCGGGTGCTGCAAGGCGCGGGAGCGGCACTGATCGCGCCGTCCGCGCTGACCCTGCTGATGATGTTGTTCGGCGGGCGTCCCCGTGAGCTGACCAAGGCGCTCGCGCTCTACGGCGCGGCCGCCCCGGCGGGTGGTACCGCGGGGGTGTTCCTCGGCGGTGTGATCACCGAATGGTTGTCGTGGCCGTGGATCTTCTGGCTCTACGTCCCGATCTCGGTGGTCGCGATCGTGGCGACCGGCAAGCTGATGCCGTCCGCCCCGGCCCGGCGTGGCTCGGTCGACATCGTCGGCGCCATCGCGGCGACCGCGGGCCTCGGCCTGACCGTGTTCGGTGTCGTCCGCGCCCCGGAAGCGGGCTGGGACTCGGCGGGCACGTGGGGCGCGCTGGCCGGTGGCATCGCCCTGCTCGCGGTGTTCGTGCTGATCCAGCGCAGGCGTGAGGTTCCGTTGGTGCGGCTGGGTATCTTCCGGACGCCGAACCTCGGCGGCGCGAACCTGGCGCAGTTCCTGCTCGGCGCGGCGTGGATCCCGATGTGGTACTTCCTGAACCTGTACCTGCAGCAGGTCCTCGGATACGGGGCCTTCGCCAGCGGTGCGGCGCTGCTGCCGATGACCGTGCTGATCGTCGTCCTGATGGTCGCCGTCGCGCCGAAGCTGATCGGCCGCTTCGGGCCGAAGAAGATGATCATCGGTGGCCTATGGGCGCTCGCCGCCGGGCTGGTGTGGCTGTCGTTCGTCAGCCCGACCGGTAACTTCGTCGTCGACGTCCTGCCCGCCTCACTGGTCGCCGCGCTCGGCCAGGCGCTCGCGTTCATCCCGTCGCTCGGCACCGCCATCTCCAGCGCGAAACCGGAGGAAGGCGGCCTCGCGTCCGGGATCGTGAACACCTCGTACCAGATCGGCTCGGCGCTCGGCCTGGCCGCGATGACCGCGGTCGCCGTATCGGCCGGTGCGGGACAGGTCGGCGACCCGGTCGCGCTGACCGGCGGATACTCGGCCGCGTTCCTCGGCGCCGCGGGAATCGCGATCGCCGGTGGCTTCCTGGCCATGGCCACCTTGCGCTTCCCCCGGAGCGCGCCGAGCGAAGTTGCCGGAGGTGACCCGGCGGTCGTGCGATGACCGGCTGTACCACCGCGTGGAGGGCGAGACCGTTTCCAGGTCTGCCCTCCACGCGGCGTTTCACCTGGTCTTGCGATACTTTCGAAGGGGGCCAAAGGAAGGAATGACGGTGCCAGACGGAGACAGTGGCGGCAGGGCGGAGCCGCTGTCAGTGGTGACCGCCAGTGCCGATCCTGGGCACGTGATCATCATCGTGTCCGGCGACCTCGATCTCGTGACGCCCGAGTCCCTCACCGCGGAATTCAGTCAAGCGTTGGATCCGGTGCCGAGTACCATGGTGGTCGATCTGAAGGCGGTGGACTTCTGTGATTCGACCGGCCTTTCTGCTCTGATTGGCCTCAACAATCGTTGTGTCGCCGACCGCGTCGTCCTTCAATTCCTGACCTCAGCGACGATCCGCCGATTGTTGCTGCGTACTGGGCTATCGGACCTGTTGCCGGTCGGCTGAGCCGGCTATCAACAGAAGGCCAGACTGAACGCCCCCATGAGGGCGACGGCGACAACTGCAGGGGCGGTCAAGCAGGCGACACCGCCGACGACGCTGGTCGTGCCGGACCGCAAGGGCAGCCGTTGACGATCCTCGAGCCGGCTGAGCCGGATCGAGGTGTCACCGCCCGACATCGCGAGTGCTTTCCTCGGCCCGCCAGTGGCCCCGATGGTGAGCAACGCCGACCGCACCGGACCGGCTCCACATTCCGCGGCCGCCGTCCGGTCTGCGGCCAATTCGACGAACAGGCTGATCGCTTTCGGCAGTTCTCGCATAAGCGGGACGAAGCGCAGCGTCCTGCCCAGCACGTCGGCACAGCCGGTGAGCAGGTGGTGACGGCTACGGACGTGAGCGTTCTCGTGGGCGAGCACCGCTCGCAGCTCGGCGGGGGTGAGCCGGGTTCGCAATCCGTCGCTCGCGACGATCATGGCACGGCGTCCGCCCAGGCTGTAGGCGATCGGGTGCTCGTGAGGTAGCCACAAGGTCCGGACGCGATCCGATGACCGCGATCCGGACAGCCGCAAGGCGTCGAGATGCCGCTCGTGCAGCTGGTTGCGGCGCTGTCGGCGCCTGACCGAGGACACGAGCAGCCGGAAGAGCGCGAACGTCAGCAGAACTCCCGCCGTACCGCCGACCACCAGGTCGAGGGACGGTATGCCGTCATGACTGATCGTGGACAGACAGGCGTCTATCAAGCGCGTGATCTGATCCGCGGGGCCATGACCGGGCAGCGCGAGAAGAAGCACGCCGCCGACCGTGCCGACCAGCAGACCGATCGCGGTCATGAGCCACCAGGTGATCGCCGCCGCCGGGCTGCCCTGCGGCGTCCCGAATCTCGCCAGGACCGGTGGGGAACACCAGCCGACGATCAGGACGCCGAGGAGCAGCGCGGCGGCGGGGATCACCGCTTTCGCTGCTTTCGGCGCAAGGCGCGGCGCAGGATGTCCGACTCTTCCTCGGAGACCGACTGCGCGAAGTGCAGCAGCACCGATTCCGGGTCCCTCGCCGAGTCGAGCACGTCGCGAAGAGTCTGAGCGGTGGATTCCTCACGCGAGGTGATCGCTCTGTAGCGGTATGCGCGGCCTTCCATCTCGCGGACGACCCATTCCTTGCGGTACAGGTTGTCCAGCACGGTCATGACCGTGGTGTACGCCAGTTCCCGCTCTTTGGCGATCTCCTCGAGCACCTCGCGGACCAACATGGGTTCCGAACCGCGCCACAGCACGTCCATCACCGTGGCTTCAAGCTCGCCCAACCGACGCATGACACCTCCTGGCAGGAAGGATACCGTCCTGCCCTGGTCAGCCGACTATGCGCCTCGCGCCCATCAGGTGCCCGTCACCCTTCATGGACCGGACGTCAACGAGCTGGCCTTCGGTCGGAGCGTCCACCATCTTCCCGCTGCCCACGAACATGCCGACGTGGTGGATGGCACCGGGATTGCCGGTCCCGTCGTCATAGAACAGCAGGTCGCCAGGCTGCAGTTGGTCGAGGGAGACCGGTTTTCCGGCTGTGTACTGCTGGCGGCTGGTGCGGGGGATGTTGACGCCCGCCTGGCGGTAGGCCCAGGAAGTCAGGCCGGAGCAGTCGAACTCGGCGGGGCCGGTGGCACCCCATTCGTACTGCGAGCCCCGTTTGGACAGTGCGGCTTGCAGCGCGTCGTTCGCCGCTCCGGGCGGACCGAGATAAGAACCGCTGTCCTGGACCTTGCCAAGTTTGGCCTTGTCCTCCGCCGGAAGTGCCCCCAGTGCCTGACGAACCTGCTTGATCTGCCGGTCGAGGTCGGCCTTCCGGTTGGTGACCTGGTCCACCGCCCACTGCGCGGCCGCTGTCGCCTCGCTCGCAGTTTTCTGGGCTTCTGCCGCCTGTGCCCGGCCTTTGGCTGCCTTGTCGAGCTCGGTCCTCAGCCCGGCGAGCGCGTCCGCCTTCTGCCCGGACAAGAGAGAGATGGCCGCGGACTTCTGCAGGAACTCCGTCCGGCTGTTGCTGTCGAGCAAGGCCGCGAGCTGGTTGACCGAAGACGCTCCCTGGAAGTTCGCGGCGACGAGTTTGTCGACCTCTCCCCGGAACTTCGTGATGGAGCCCTCCGCGTCCGCCAATGCCGCGTTGGCGGCGGCGAGATCGGCGTCAGCCTTGGCGCTTGTGGCTTTTCGCGCGGCTAGGTCATCCTGTGCGGCGGAGAAATCCTCTTCGGCCTTCGCTGCGTCGGCGCCGAGGCGCTGGTAGCGAGACATCGGATCCTGCGCCTCGGCGGGTGGCGGCGCCGGTTGCGCACTCGCGGGGATCGTGCTCAATCCGAGCGGGAGAACAACGGCGGCAGTCAAGACGCGCAGTGAAGCCGTACGGCGTCGGTGCGGTGTCACGGGTGCTGGATCTCCTGTCGTGTTTTCGAGCCTGGTCACGGACCGCCCCGAAGGCCCGCGGGTCACCGTAAGGTAACGAGCCGCACTTGTCCACTATTTCACTTAGTACTAGGTAGATGGCATAGAGTAGCGATAAGCCGGAATGTGATGGTCACTACGGCTTGCGCCGGTACAGGCTCGCCAGGATCTCTTCATGGGAGTCATCGATGAGCTGAGAGCGGTGCACGCGACGCAGTCCGGCCATCTCGGCGATCAGATCGAGCTCATCGGCGATGTGGATGTGCGCGCCGTGTCGCGGCTCGATTGGCGCCGGCGACGTCGCTGGGCGCACTTCCACGAGGACAACGCCGTTCGCTGTGACGTGTTCGGCGGCCTTGCGTAGCAAGAGAATCTGAGAACGTAGACTTTCCCGTCCTGTCAAGGACTCCGAGTTCAGTAGTATCGAGTCGAAGTAGGTTCCGGCAGGCAAGGTGATGTCGAGATCGTCCACATTGGTCGCGACGGTCACCAGGAATCCCGCAGTCACGAGGGCTGCCTTCATGTCCTCGCCTGCTGCGCCGATGTGCAAGACGCGAGGCTCCTGTGTCCATGAGTGCAGGAGCTGCACGAGGTGGCTTCGGGTCGGCGTGACGATCCGGAGCGCATGACGCGACATCGATCACCTGTTGTCTGAGTCGGAAGAGATCTACGGCAAGTAGTACTAGATGTAATAGTACCTACAGTCGAGGGATCCCGTCGAGACCCGGCGGGCGGCCGCCGGGCGCGGAAAGCGCCCGGCGGCGATGAATCAGCCCTGCGGGAGCAGCCCCTGCATCTCGCGAATCTCGGCCTCTTGGGCGTCGATGATCTTCTGGGCGAGCGCCTTGGCGTCGGCGTTGGAACCCTTGGCTAGTTCGGTCTTCGCCATGTCGACGGCGCCCTGGTGGTGCCGGATCATCATGCCGAGCCACATCTTGTCGAAGTCGGCACCCTTGGCCTGCTCGAGTTCTTTCATTTCGGCCTCGGTCATCATGCCGGACATCGATCCGTGGTCCATCCCGGTAGTCGGCGCGCTGGGGGGCGCCGACATCGAACCGTGGTCCATAGGCATGCTCGAGCTCGCCGCGGGGCCCGCGCCCCAAGCAGCCAGCCACGCCTTCATTTGCTGGATTTCCGGGTCCTGAGCCTTCTCGATGCGCTTCGCCAGGTCGATGACCTGGGGGTTCGTGCTGCGCGACGGCACCAGCTTGGACATGTCCAGTGCCTGGCTGTGGTGTTCGATCATCTGCTGGGCGAAGGCGATGTCATCCGCGTTCTGGCCGGCCTGCTGTCCCGACGACGGAGCCGCCGACGAGTTGTTGTGATCCATGCCGGACATTCCGGCGTCGTTGCCGCTGCAGCCCGCGAGAACAAGCGCGGCGGCCATGGCGACACCGCTGACGATCAGTGATTTGCGCATGGTGAATACATCCTTGTTTGTCTTGCTGAAATGAGTGTGATCGACGAGGAAACCCGTCCATCACACGCGCAACACACACAAGGAGTTCAAAATCAGTCTGCCGGGCCGGTCCGGAGGCCTGGACGGTGGCGGCGGGGCGCGGGGGCCGGCCGGTTCGGCCGCCCGGTACACCGGATGGGACCGGCGGAAGCGGAAAAGAAGCCCCAGACCGGCGATCAGCGCACCGACCGCACCGAGTACGGCGAGGCACAGGTGCAGAAAGCCGTGGTCGTCGTGCGGCGAGGTGGGATGGTCGCCGTCCTGCTCGGTGGCGGCGGTTCCTTCACCGTGCCCGACGCCGGCGGCCTGCGCCGCCGGAGACATCTCCGGCATGCCTGTCGACGTCGTCAGGTGGTGCATCGCCACGAGGCAAAAGGCGAGCACGCCCAGCAGGAAGACCTGCTGGGTTCTGCTGAGCGCGCTCGCCGTCATGACCCAAGGTTACCTATCTGCTTCGGCGGATGCGGCAGGGTCGCGGCATTCACGCCGCCACCGGGGTGAGACGTTCGGCCTTGTCGAGCGCACGCAGGCACCAGGCACAACCGGCTCCGATCACGGCGAGGACAGCCCAGGGTGCCGCTGGTACACCCGCATTTCTCGCGATGTCCAACGCGGTGCCGGTGAGCAAATTGCCGAGGAGGATGCCCACGCCGACCACGGTGTTGTACAGCCCATAGTGCGTCGCCACCAGTTTGCCGCCGGAGAGGGCGACGATCGTGTCCATTTCGAACGGGAAGACCACGATGGTCCCGAGTGCGAGCAGGGCGGCGGAGAGAATCAGCGATGCCCAGCTCAACGCGACCGGACCTGCCGTCGCGTCCGCGGTGAGCATGGGTGGGAGGAACGCCGATCCCATGAGAAGAAGGCCGACGGCGAGGCACTTGCCGGAGCCCCACCGTCGCCTGCACCACGCGGTGATCCGCAGCTGTCCCGCGATCGCCAAACCTCCTGACACCGCGAACAGCAGCGCCACCAATGTGGTCCCCGCCACTCCGGGGCCGCCGACCTGACGAGCTTCGAGGGGGAGTGCGAGGTAGACCTGGAACGACAGGACGTACGAGCCGATCATCGCGAGCGAGAACAGCACGAACGAGCGGTTGCCGAACGCGGTCGCCCAGTCCTGCCGGATCGAAGTCCGTGCGGCCGGATCGCCCTTGGGACGCGAACGGGGCGGCAGGGATCGGATCTGCAGCACGGTCAGGACCGCGAACACCGCGGCCGCGACGAGGCACGTCACCTGGAAGGCGAAGCTTGTCAGGACCAGTCCGACGACCGGGCCCAGCAGGATGCCCGCCTGGTAGAACACGTTGAACAACGCGAAGGCCTCGACTCGCCGCTCCTCACCGGCGTCTTCGGCGAGGTAGGCCCGCACCGCGGGATTGAACAGCGCACCCGCGAAGCCGGTGGCCGCCGAGGCGATGATCAGCGCCGGAACCGAATCGACCAGGCCGAGCAGGGCGAACCCGCCCGTCCGCAGGGCACATCCGGCGACGATCAGCGGTTTGTAGCCGAGCCTGTCGGCCAGGGTGCCGCCGATCAGGAACATGCCCTGCTGGGAGAAGTTCCGCACGCCCAGGATGAGCCCCACGGCCCAGCCCGCCAGCGCCAGATCCGCCGACAGGTGCCCCGCGAGGTAAGGCATCAGCATGTAGAAGCCCAGGTTGATGGTGAACTGGTTCAGCATCAACAACTGGGAAGGCCGGTCGAACGACCTGAACTTGACGACCAGGTCCTTCACGCCCGCACCTCGGACGGGTCGATGACGTGGGCGCAGCGTGTCCACCGCTCGACGACCTGGTCGAAGGGACCGTCGACGACGCCGGGCTCGTCCGCGGGCGTCTGGCCGAGCAGGCCGTTCGCCGCGCAGTAGTCGTCGTTGTAGACGGTGTCGAAGTAGCGGTGGGGGCCGTCGGGGAAGATCGTGACGATCCGCGTGTCGGCAGCTTCGGTCCTCGCGAGCCAACCGGCAACGAGTGCGACCGCTCCGACGCTCCACCCGCCTGTCGCGTGGTGGGATGCGGCGAGCCGACGGCAGGTCCACACCGCTTCGGCCGGCGCTACCCAATGGACCTCGTCGAAACCGCGGTAGTCCACATTGCGCGGGTAGATGCTGGAGCCGAGCCCGCGCATCAATCGAGGTCGCGCCGGCTGCCCGAAGATCGTGGAACCGATGGTGTCGACGCCGACGACCTTCATCCGCGGGTAGTGCTCGCGCAGGACACGCGAGACGCCGGCCGAGTGGCCACCGGTGCCCACTGAGCACACCAGGACGTCGACACGGTCGAGCTGATCCACGAGCTCCAGGGCGAGCGGTTCGTAGGCGGCGACGTTGTCGGGGTTGTTGTACTGGTCGGGGCAGTACGCGCCGGGCTCTTCGGCCAGGAGCTGCTGCACGCGGTCCCGGCGTGCCTGTTGCCAGCCGCCGGTGGGGTGCGGCGCGGTGACGAGCTCGACACGGGCGCCGTGCGCGGCCAGCATCCGGTGCACGATCGGTTCGAGACCGGGGTCGGTGACCACGGTGACCGGGTGGCCGTAGACGATTCCGGCGAGCGCGAGGCCGAGTCCCAGCGTGCCGCTGGTCGATTCCACGATCCGCGCACCCGGAGCCAGCTCGCCCCGCTCCCGTGCGCGGGCGATCATGTGCAAGGCCGGGCGGTCTTTCATCCCGCCGGGATTGAATCCTTCAAGCTTCGCCCAGAAGCCGCGGCCCGGCGCCGCATCCGGTTCATCGATCCACAGCACCGGGGTGTTGCCGACCGCACTGGCCGGATTGCGGCCGTGCGTGCTGGTCCTCTGGCCGGGGAGGGTGGTCCCGGACACGGTCGAGCCGTTGGCGGACAGGGGTGTCCTCATCGAGATCTCTTTCAGTGAATCGTCGCGGGTCGCGACGGTCGAACGGAACGGGGTCGGCTGGGTCGTTCAGTCCGATCACGTTCGCGTGACACAGATCTTGATGAGCAAGGCGCGTCCGGTTAGGCACGGATCACGTCCCGGGCTTCCATGGACGGAGGAATGAACCGGTGAGCGGAATAATCCGGTAAACGTATTCTCGAGGAAAACTACCGACCATGTCGTATCTGTCGTTCCTCGAGTGCTGCGGTGAATGACGTCCGTGGTCGTGTGTTGCCGGTGTGCGTGGTGCTCAGGTTCGCAGTCGTCGGCCAGTGGGGCATGCGTCGCGGCGCTGGTGGTGCCATGTTCACCCGCGTGGGCGTGTGCTTGCGGGAAACACTGGCCCAGCTGCAGCGAAAGAAGCCAAAAGAGCAGAGTGACGAGCCATAGCATTGGCCCCACTCTGCGACGCGGCGTAGTCGGATAGCCCCTCACAGTTATCGGACCGTATCAGCAAAGATCTTCCGTCTGCCACCTTCAATCGTACTAGTTCTACTAGTAGCGAAGAATTCACTCGATCTCGCCTAGGTCTACTACCCATGGTAGTTTCCGGCGAGCTCTATTTGAACGCAGTGTGATCGCGCGATTAGCCGAATCTTGGCATGTGGGAATTCCGATTAATCGGATCGACCATATCGTGTCGGCGATAGAAAAAAGCGGGTGCGGAGTCATGTGGGACCCCACACCCGCCGACACGTGTCGCCAAGGGGGAGGGTCGACGCGGGCGGTACGGAACGCTGCAAGAGCGCTCTGACCTTACCCATACTAAGTGCGATAGTAGTTCTTTGGCAAGTCTTTACCTGCCGCGGTCGTCACGGGTGGCGACGCAGCCCGCTCAGGGTGACCTGGACAAGTCGCCGGACTGCGGCCTTCGACTTCATCCCGTCGGCCGCGGTAAGCGCGTGCAGGCAGAAGGTGGCGAGCTCGGCGGGTGGAACGTCTTCGCGAAGGTCGCCGGATCCTGCCCCGTCGGCGATCAGTGTCTCGACGAAACCCTGGAGATGCTCTTTGGCGTGTTGGACGTGCTCGCCTCGGTGGAGCGAGGCCGCCAGTGCCGTGCCGTGATGTTCATGGGAGATCAGAGCATAGGTCTCGAGTACCGCTGTGAGCCGTCCCAGCGGGTCGGTGGCGCGATCCTTCGCCGCGGTGAGCAGGTTCAAGTGACGAGTGATCTGGCGCTGGTGCCAGGCGATCAGGATCGCCTCGACGTCGGAGAAGTACTTGTACAGCGTCGCGCGGCTGATCCCGGCGCGCTCGGCGATGTGCGACATCGTGACGCCGGTCAGGCCGCGTTCTCCGACCAGGGCGGCGGCGGTGTCCAAAGCCGCGTCCCGCACTGCCTGGCGATGCGTTTTGATCGACTCACTCCAGATCTTGGGCACTTGATCAGCCTACGCGCGCCTCGCTTTGCGCTGCCCGTAGCGCGTCAGGCCTCGCGGTTTGTAGACGGCCAAAGCCGTGGTCGCGAGCAGGATCAGGATCGCGGCGGTAGCGTCGACGACCAGCTGGGTTCGCATGCCGGACAACGGCTCCAGTGGCAAGGAGGGCTGCCCGGCGGTGGCCGCGACGTGGTCGATCACCTGCGTGTGCACCAGCAAAACGATCGTGGCCAAGGTTGTGAGCAGCAGCCTGAACATCACCCAGTAGTGCCGTAGCAATCCCCACGCGGTTCCCCAGGACTGGATCAGGCCCGAGATCAGGGCGGCGAAGCTCAGCGGCACGATCACGAGCCACGACACCATCTCCGTCGCGAGGTACGGCGCCCGTGCGGATTGGTTGTCTTCAGTGGCCAGGCCGACGATGGCGAGTGCCAGAAACGCCGCCACGGCACCGAGCCAGCCGAGGGACGTCGCGATGTGAACCGTGAGCGACAGCTTGCGCAGTCGCGGAGTCATCGGTGCCCGCCGACGTTGAGGCCGGCCAGGTGCAGGACCACGAAGACGACGACCAGCGTGATCGCGACCGCCACGACCGCGAGTACCCAGCGAGGCCTCGGCTCCGGCCGGTGCACGGGTTCGGCGTCGGCTGAGTTGTCCGGACGGTCAGGTGGTGTGGTCACTGCGGCGTCCCTTCGGTGGGTTCGAGCGCACACGCTAGCCTTTTTCGAGACACTCTGTCTACGGTAAGAGACGAAATGGTCGATGTAGGCGGAACTCCGGAGGGAGCCGAACACGGAATTGACGAACGGGCTCCGTATCATCGCCGTCGTGACGCGGACAGCCCGCCAGACGACAGCCGTGCGAGGACAGCTCGCACGGCTTGTCGCCGTGCTGGCCGTTCTCGCCGGGGTGGCGTTCGCGGTCGGCCTGCAATGCACCGAAGGCATGGCCATGCCGATGGCGCACGGCATGGGCCAGGTGGAGACGCATATCGCCTGTGATTTCGCCGCGAGCCACGAGGGATCGTCGACGGAGATGCGGGTTGCTGCCGCTCCTTGTGCGGCCGAAAGCGGCGGAATGCTCGACCACCAGGGTTTGGGCGGGACGCTGGCGACCTGCCTCGCCTTGCTTTTCGCGGTCGTCGCGGCCGTCGCGGCGTTGCCACCTTCACGGTTGCGACGCCTGATGACGGCTTCAAGGCGAGTACGCGTTGTGGTGGCCCCCGCCGTGTGGTCTCGTACCCCGCGGCTCGAAGAACTCTGCCTTCTGCGCACGTAGGAGAAGTCTGCCCGCGCCACGGCCGACCGCACGCTCCGGTCGCCGTGCCGGACTAGCGCTCACCGGCTTCTCTCTACTTCCTCGCAGGAGGCTTTTCGCATGAATCTTGCTGCTGTCCTAGTCACCGGCCTGTTCGCCGGCGGCGTGTCCTGCGCCGCGGTCCAAGGTGGACTACTGACCGGCTTGATCACCCGCCAAAAGGCGGCGACCGCCTCGCCGGCCACGCCGGCTCGCCGCGCCAAGGGCCGAACGCAGTATCACCGGAACACACGAGCCCGGTCCGAACAAGAGGTGGATCAGCGGGGTTGGCGCGCCCAGCTCGGTGACGACCTCGCGCCGGTCGGCGGGTTCCTCGCGGGC
This sequence comes from Amycolatopsis roodepoortensis, assembly GCF_014873915.1. Classification (GTDB taxonomy): domain Bacteria; phylum Actinomycetota; class Actinomycetes; order Mycobacteriales; family Pseudonocardiaceae; genus Amycolatopsis; species Amycolatopsis roodepoortensis. The sequence continues at coordinate 312,340 of NZ_JADBEJ010000004.1, read as the reverse complement.
AAACTGATTTCGCACACACTGCTCGGCGCGCTACTGGGAGCCGTCGGCGGCGCCGTCGAACTGTCCGTCGGCGCCCGCACCTGGCTCCAGATCGGCGCCGGTCTTCTGATCATCGTCTTCGGGCTGGCGCAGCTCGGCGTGCCCGGCTTCCGCCGGGTGGTCGTCGAACCGCCGATCTCGTGGACGAAGATCGTCCGGCACCGCGCCCGGTCGCAGGCCGCGCTGGCTCCGGCACTGCTCGGCCTGGCCACCGTCCTCATTCCGTGCGGGGTGACGTTGTCGGTCGAAGCCCTGGCGCTGACCTCGGGCAGCGCGCTCGCCGGCGCGGCGACGATGGCGGTGTTCGTGCTCGGTACCGGGCCGCTGTTCGCGATCCTCGGCTACGCCGCCCGCAAGGCCGCGACGGCGTGGCAAGGCAGGCTGGCCCTGGTGACCGGGCTCGTGGTGCTGGCGATGGGCTTCTACACCCTCAACGGAGGCTTGGAACTCGCCGGATCACCGCTGGCCGCCAGCCGCATCGCCCAAGCCGTCGGTGGCTCGGAGGCAGCTGCCGACACCGCGGCCGCATCCACAGTGGACGGGAAGCAGACCGTGGTGATCACCGCGCGCACCGGCTCCTACAGCCCGGAGAACGTTCAGGCGAAATCCGGGGTGCCCACCACGCTGGTGGTGAAGTCGGAAGGGGCGCAGGGCTGCGTTCGGTCGTTCGTCATCCGTGACGAACAGAAGGTTCTGCCGGTCAGGGGCGAGACCCGGATCGATCTGGGCGTCCTGCAGCCGGGACGGCTGGATTACGCCTGCGGCATGGGCATGTACACCGGCGTCATCACCATCGTCTGAATCAAGGAGTCCACCATGGCATCGACCGAGACGGTCATCTTCCAGGTCGACGGCATGCACTGCGGCAGCTGCGCCTTGCTCGTCGACGACGCCCTGGAAGACCTCCCCGGCGTGCTGAGCACGCAGACGACCGTGAAGAAGGGAATCAGCACCGTCGAGCTGGACTCGGACCGAAGCAGCGTCGAGGACGTGGTCGAGGCGATCGAGGGACTGGGCTACCGCGCTTCCCGGCGGCCCTGACCGGGGGACTGTTCGGGCGTGGCGCCATCGGATCCACTCCTGCTCGCTCGCCGGAGCAGCAGGTAGCCGAGCGCCACGCCTAGCGCGGCGCCGACCGTGTTGGCGGCCTGGTCGGACAGGCTGCAGTAGCGGCCTGGGATCAGCGTCTGCATCGGCTCGATGAGCGCGGGAAGCAGGAACGCGAAGAGCAACATCGGCAGCACACGCCTGGTCGCCAGGGTTGCCGCACAGGTCAGGGGGAGCAGCAGAAGGGCATTGAGCAGGGTGCCACCAAGGCCGCCGCCGGAATGCAGGAGCCCGTCGATCGGATCCGTGGTTCCGATGGACAGGCAGGGGTGAAACTCGTAGACGCCCGAGTCTTCACCGGGAGTCAGGGTGATGGCCAGGCTGGCGGCGAGCAGCATGAGCGTCGTCAGGGTGGCGTTCCTGCCCCAGCCTGTGCGTTCCGCGAGCGGCTTGGCCAACGGCAGGCTGAGCAAGCAGCCGGCAACCAGGGCGACCAGCGTCCAGCTCGAAATGGGCACGTGGGTGCCGAAGACCGTCACTGTCGCTCCTCGCTGTCGGGTTGGATCGCCCGCCGACGCCACTACTACGGGTTCTAGTAGATAGGTCGCCGGTGTGACGTTTGCCGTTTCGGGAGGACTTACGGACTCCGGGCGGGGCGGGCCCGCTTCTTCGTTGCGATGTCGGCCTTCATGGCTTGAAGCAGCTGGACGACCGGTGTCAGGTCATCGACTTCCCGGCGGCAGCTCCGGCAAAACCGGATATGGCGTTCGAAGTCCGCTCGTTCGGTCTCGTCGAGGATGTCGATCAGGTAAGCCGACGCCGAGACGCCGAGTGGGCAGTAGCCGGCCATCGCGCCTCCTCGAGTCCGGGTCCAAGGGCTCTACTATAAACCTTAGTAGCTCACTGGGGCGTCTGCGATCGGCTTGGCGAGTGACATGGAGGCAGGGATTGCGTACCGGGTACTATCGTGGTTAGTATTCCACTCGTGCGAGTTTCCCTGCTGGTCACTCGTTTCGGCGCGGCGGGCGCGGATCTGGTTCCTGTACCCCAGGTTCGCACCCGCCCGTTGCCGACTTCGCTTCCCTGGGCGGGACTGTGACCGGTCAGGTTCTCGTCTCCCTGGATCGCGATCGCCATCGTGGGCTGACCATCGCGGCCGCTGTCTTCTTGGTGGGGGCGGTGACGTTGCGCGTGGTCGGCGTGCCGACGATCGATCTCCACGGACCACTGCACTATCTGGGCGTCATGGACCCGTTGTGCGGTGGTACACGGGCGACTTTCCTCTTGCTGACCGGGGACGCGGCTGCTGCTGCCCGCTACAACCCGCTGATCTTCCCGCTCGCCGCCGCGGTTCTCTGCGTACTGGTCCGCTCCGGCGTCGGGTTGGTCGCCGGTCGTTGGCTGGAGATCCGGTTGCCGCGGCGATGGCGGCGTGGCGTCGTCGTGATTCTCATCGTCGCAATGGCCGCTTTGTCGGTCCGCCAGCAGTGGAACGCCGAGTTGCTGATGCAGTCGTGGCCGGTGGCGCGATCCTGACGCTGATGCCGCTCAGGCTCCGGTCAGCGGGCAAGCGACGACAGCGACCGAGAGCAGAACGCCGGCCCCGGTGATCATCGGAAGCGTGGTCATCGTTGCGGCGGCGACAACGCACGACAGGGTTCGCTTCACTGGCCCCGCGGGTGCGCTGCCGTTCGCCAGCAGGGCGAGCCGCAGCTCCACGCCGCTGTCGCCCATGGCCAGGGTGCCGTCCGGAGTGCCGTGCCCGGCCACGCTGAGGAGCGCCGTGCGCACCGTTTCGGCGCCGTGTTCGCGTACCGCGGCGACATCCGCGGCCAGCTCGACGAGCTCGCGCACGGCGGAAGGTGCCTGGCGGAAGAGCGGGAGGAACGGCAGGGCCTTCGCGAGTGCGTCCACCCAAGTGATCACGTGATGATGCTTGCCGCGCAGATGGGCGCGCTCGTGGGCCAGCACGGCGGCGACCTCGGCGGCCGACAAATGCCGTTCGAGACCTTCGGTGGCGACGATGACCCCCTGGCGATAGGCATAACTGAACGCCATCGGTTCATCGTGGTCCAGCCACCAGGTCCGGGGACAGCGGTCGTCGCAGCGGGCGGCCATTTGCAGGGTCTCGAGATGCTGTCGACGGGTGCGAGCACGTCGTCGAGCGAATTGCACGACGATGACGGCGAACCGGAGGGTCAAGAGCGAGACGAGCGCGATACCTGCCAGGCCCACGAAGACCTCGGCGCGCGGGGGAGTGCCGTGGGAGATCGCCGCCAGGCACTCGTTGACGATCGACATCACGGTGACGCCGACACCGTGGCCTGGAGACAGCAGTAGCACGGTTCCCGTGACGGTCGCGGCAAGAACGCCGACGGCGGCCAGCAGCCAGGCGACGAGTAGCGCCAGGGGGTCTGCACGGGCCGGATCGATCCTGTTCAGCAAGCCAGGCGTGAACCAGCCGGTCAGGCCCGCGCCCAGCAGGAGCGCCAGAGCCGCGGTCATTCGCGGGCCGTTCTGCGCAAGCCCTTGCGCAGCACCGCTGATTCCTCGGGGGACACCGTCGTGGCGAAGTGGAGAAGGACCGCTTCGGGGTCGCCGGACTCGTTCAAAACATCCCGTAGTGACTTCGCGGCGGCTTGAGCCCGGCTCTGCGCGGGGTGGTAGACGAACGCCTTTCCCTGCCGTTCGCGTTCTGCCCACTGCTTGCGGTGCAGGTTGTCCAGCACCGTCATCACCGTGGTGTAGGCGAGGTCCTTGCCGGTGTCGAGTTGCTCGAGTACTTCACGGACCTTCAGTGGGGTGTCGGCACGCCAAAGGATGTCCATCACCGCACTCTCGAGGTCACCGAGACCGCGCATAAGACCTCCTTGTTGGCCGTCATGGCCCTGTTCGGCGCTATCGCGTGCGCTGTCTACTAGGTCTCATCGTACCACTTGGCGGCAGTCAGACAGTGTGCAGCGGAGCGCCTTGTCCTGCTCCTATCTGGGGTAGTAGTTTGAATACTAATCAAGATAGTTGATGCTGTGGGGAGGGCGGAATGAAGGTTCGCCACCAGGCGCGAGACGTCGATCCGGACAGCGCCTCCGGCTGTGCGGACATCCGGACCCGGTTCGATGACCCGGCGTTCGCGGCCGCCTACGCCGCCTCGCATCAGGTGTCGGGACCGCCTCAGCGGTACTTCTCTTCGAGACTCCATGCCGTGTTCGAGGTCTTGGGCCGATGTCCCGGTGGTGACCTGCTCGACGTCGGCTGCGGCCCGGGCGTCTTCGTTCAGCGTGTGCTCGATGCTCGTCCTGGTGATTTCCGGATCACCGCCGTCGACCGATCGCCGGCGATGATCGTCGAGGCCGCGGGTAACACGGCGGATGCCGAGGTCGAACTGGTGGTCGGCGTGGCCGAAGCGTTGCCGTTCCCCGATGCCAGCTTTGATGTCGTGGTCGCGATGGGAGTGCTGGAGTACTGCGACTTTGTCGCTGTCTTGCGGGAGCTTGAACGCGTTGTGCGTCCAGGCGGGACGGTCCTCGTCAGCATGCTGAATCCACTGAGCCCATACCGGCTGTTCGAGTGGGGTGTGTACTGGCCACTTCTTCGACTGCTGGGCCGGGCCGAGGGTTTGCTCGGCCGCTCAGCCGACCGACGGCACTGTGTGCCGAAGTCCGGTATCCGGGCTCTCCCTGCCGGGTCGTTGTGGCGACGTATGCGAAAGGCTGGACTTCGTCCCGTCGACGTCGTCCACTACGACCTGACTCCGGCGGTCCCGCCGTTCGATCGCTTTCTGGGCAAGTGGACCCGTCGGCGTGAACGCCCCGCGGACACCGTCACGCGCGGTCTCCGCCGCTGGATGGGCACCGCCTACCTTGTCGTGGCGACCGGCGTTCGGTGATCGCTGAGCAGGGTTGTCACGACCGACACCATCGCCGACACGACGACCACGCCGCCGGTCAGTTCGGCAGACCACTGAAGCCCACGCGTCAACTCCAGGGTGAGCATCAAAGCCGACCACAGCAGGATGGGAATCACGGCGGCCGTCGCCAAGGCCAGGGCGCGCGAGGAGGCCCCCGATCGACGCATGAAGTCCAGCGTTGTGTCGGCGATCAGGCCCGCGGCCGCGGCCGCGACGATGGGCCAGGCCCCGGTGAAGCCGAAATCGACCACAGTGGATGCCAGGGCGGCGTGTGTCACGACGAATACGGTCACAACACCGAAAGGCAGCCGCCAGGTGCGGAGCAGATAGACCAACGGCAGCACGATCACCAGTGAGGTCACGACAAAGCTGCCGAGGCCGGCCACCGCCCTCGATTCGGTGGCGACGTGTTCCGGTGTTCCTTCGGGGAAGTCGCCCACCGCTTGCAGGGGCGAATCGGTGAGGAACGCCGACAGGAAGCTCAACGCGAACGCGGCCACCGCTGACAGCGCGAGAACGGAGACCACAATCGGCAGAAGTCGTGTCTTCGGCTGGTCGTTCTCCTTGGCTCGCGCGGCCAGCACCGGGCCTGAAAGGAGCAGGCCCGCGCCCGCGAACAGCAGGAGGTGCGACGGGCTCAGCAGTGCGTCGATCCCCGCCTCGATACCGAAGGTCTCATGCCAGATCATGTCCGCGGCACCGCCCGCCGCGAACACGGCCGCCCCGACCAGTGCCCAGCCATATCCCCGAGGAGGCGCGAAGACCGCGGACAGCCCCGAAGTCGTCCGCCGCCGCCAGCCCATCACGACAAGCCAGCCGCCGAGCGCCGTTAGTCCGCCATAGAGAGCTCCGTGCCACGGAGTGAAGAAGGAGTCCGGCAAGCCGAGCCAGTGCGCGCGGCCGTCGAGGAAAACGGCGATGACGATCCACAGGCCGAGCAGGGCGGCGCCGATGTCCTCCCACTGCGTACTCGCTGCGCGGTCGCCCGGTGAAGTGCGCCACGTGGACCGATTGGCGGACATCGTCTGTTGTGAAGCCATCGGTACCTCCTTGGATATACGGGTGGAGGGTATCTGGCGCGGCCAGGATATACCCCCTGAGGGTAATCGGCAAGAGGTCGGTTTTACCGTCTTTGCCAGGCGTATTCGCGAAGTGTGCGACCTTGCTCACTACCTACTATCAACCATAGTGGTAGCGTGCCGCGGCGGTGAGCTTGTTCCCGACCGAGAGGTGCTTTCGTGGCCGGCTATCACTCCAGAACTGGAGTCCGCGTTCGGACGGCGTGGCGCGCGGGAATCTTCCTCTTCGGTCTCAGTGCGGGTGCCGCGGCGGCCGCGACGCAAACCGGAATCGACGATGGTGGCGCGTCGCCTCCTCGGGAGCCGGTGATGAACGCGGCGCTGACCGCCGGAGGCGGGAGTTCTGCGGCCGGCATGTTGTTGCCGGTTGTCGCGCGGCCTCAGCAGGATGAGGTCGCGGTCCTGCGGACCGCCGAGCGCGTCCGGCAGGACAGGGTGGCGCGCGAGAAAACGGCGAAGGAAGAAGCGGCTCGCAAGCAGGCCGAAGAGGCTGCCCGGAAGAAGGTGTATCCGCCGGTGATCGGCGTGATCACTTCGAACTTCGGTCCCCGGTGGGGCAGTACTCACTATGGGCTGGATATCGCCAACAAGATCGGCACTCCCATCCGGACTCCGATGCGGGGAATCGTGATCGACGCGGGGCCTGCCAGTGGGTTCGGGTTGTGGGTTCGCATTCGGCATGACGACGGAACGATCACCGTTTACGGCCACATCAACGACTACGGCGTGCGTGTCGGGCAGCGTGTCGAGGCGGGGCAAGTGATCGCCGAGGTCGGCAACAAGGGGATCTCGACCGGGCCTCATCTGCACTTTGAGGTCTGGGAGCCTGGTGGTCGAAAGGCGGACCCGTTGCGGTGGCTGAAGGATCGTGGCGCGGAGGTCGGCGACGAACGGTGAGTACGGCTGGGTGCTGTGCTCGTAACAAACTACTATGCACGGTAGTATGAGCGTGTGTGGCGACGAGACCTGAGATTTGCTCGAACGCTGCGGTACGCACTGCGCTCAGGCGTTCCGGCCGTACTCGCCGGAGTGATCCTCTACTTCAGCCTGGCCCCCCGGGCCTGGTGGTGGTTGGCGCCAGTGGCGTTCGCTGTACTCGGACTGGCCTTGCACGGTTGCCGGTTTCGGCAAGGCGCCGGTCGCGGATTCCTTTTCGGACTCGCGTTCTTCGTTCCACAACTCTCCTGGTTGCAGGATTTCCTCGGTGCGGACTTCGGGCCGTGGCCCTGGCTGGCGTTGTCCGCGACGATGGCGCTCTACTTCGCCGTCGCGGCCGGGTTGTCCGCGGTAGTTCAACGCCTTCCGTGGGGAACCGGCTGGATGGCGGCGGTGGTCATAGCCATGGAGACGCCGCGCATGTGGTTTCCGTTCGGGGGATTTCCCTGGGGACGTATCGGGTTCACGCAGCCTGAAGGGATCTTTTTGCCGTTGGCTTCCTTCGGTGGCGCTCCGTTGGTGGGATTCGCGGTGGTGCTCTGTGGCTTCGGGCTGTCACGACTTGTGCTGCGTGCCCGAGAGATCGGATGGCGATTTCGCCGTGTCCTCATCGCGCCCGGGCTGGCTGTGGTCCTGCCGGTTGTCCTCGGGATGGCGGCGTGGGCAAGCGTCGATGGCAACGCGGAGGCGGGCGACCGGACGGTCGCGGTACTGCAGGGCAATGCCCCGGATCGCGGACTGGCCCTGCTCGGCGAGCGAGATGTACTGCGTGACAACCATTTCGCCGAGTTTCGACGGCTGGCCGAACAGGTGCGCGCAGGCCGGGTCCCGAAGCCTGACCTGGTCGTCTGGCCCGAGACCGCGGTGCGGATACCTGCAGATGAAGACCGGCTCGGCGAACTGGTGAACGAACTTGGTGTTCCAGTGCTCGTCGGAGCACTCGAGCGCCTGCCTGATGGACGCAATCAGAACATCGCCATCGTCTGGCAACCTGGCGAGGGACCTGGGCAACGCTACGCGAAACAGCGGCTGGTGCCGTTCGGGGAGTACATGCCCGCGCGGGAGATCGCCCGGCTGGTCACTCCCTTTACCGATAGTGGCGAAGACATCTCGCCGGGAACCGGGATTCCGGCGGCATTGCGGTTGGGTGGGACGGTCGTCGGTGCATCGATCTGCTACGAGGTCGCTTACGACCAGGCGGGCCGCGACGCCGTCCGGGCGGGGGCTGAACTGTTGACCGTGCCGACCAACAACGCGTGGTACGGACGAAGCGAAATGACCTACCAGCAGCTCGCCATGGCCAGGTTGCGGGCAGTCGAGCACGGTCGCGCGGTGCTGGTCGCCGCGACCAGCGGGGTCAGCGCCATCATCCGGCCTGACGGCACGGTCGCCCGGGCTTCCAGCCAGTTCACCGCGACGACGTTGATCGACACGGTCCCGCTGCGACGGGATCTCACGATGGCCGACCGGCTGGGGCCCTGGGCTGAGCAAGTGCTGATCGCGACGGCGACAGGGGCCGTTGCCGCTGCGCTGGTCCTGTGGGTGAGGTCCCGGTCGTCAGCGTGGCCGGCTTCCGGGTTTCTTCGGCGGCGAGGCAAGGTCGACACGAACCACTACGAGAGCTAGTACTATTGTGAATAGTAGTTAGTCGACTTGTGAGGAAGTGTGTCGCTGTGGGCAAAAAGGCTCGGAACAAGTCGGCGAAGACCACGACCCGCCCGGTGCAGCACACAGAGCCGACACAGCGGGCGGCGGGTCCCGCGCGGACCGACGGCGTCCTGCCGCCCGCACTGGCCCGCCCACGGCCTGCCCCATCCGCGCCAGTGGCTGTCCGAACCAGGACCGAAACCGGTCCGACGGAGGCTGGCGGACGCACAGGACAAGGTCGCGCGGCGGCGGTGGGATGCATGGACGGCGTCGCCGCGGAGGTGCTGCCACACGGAGTCGCGGCCACCTACTGGTTCGATGCCCCTGGTTCCGGTGCCCCTTATCCGGCGGTGATCCGATTCACCGGAGTGAGGACCGATGTCATGGGTAAGCCGGGCCCCGGCGACCGGTTCGACGTGATCGAGCGTGTCGAGATCATCCCGGGTAGCGGACGGACGGCCCTCACGACGAAGGTGCCGGGCGTCAACCCGGGCAGCTGGCGAGTCACGGCGAGGCCGGACACTGCGGCGGGACGAGGCTCAGCCGCGTCGAGGCACCTGCCGAGGCGGGTCGTCGACGTGGTCGCGCGGCCGGGCGTCCTGGGACAGGGCCCAGGTGTGCGGTTGCTGTCCTGGCCGTTGCTGGTCGGACTGGGCGCGGTGGTGGCGCTCGTACTCCAGGCGGTCCTGGTTGCTCGGTCCGGGTATGGCGTCGTGGGGGTGCTCGCCGTCTCGCTCATCGGCTGTGCGCTCGGGTTCGTCGGGGCGAAGGCGTGGTATCTCGCCTTGCATCGACGGCATCCACGCACGTTCATGAACTCCGGTGCGTGTATTCAAGGCTTTCTTCTCGTCGCGCTGGCCGTGGTGGCGTTGGGTGCCGTGGCGGTGGGCATCCCGATGGGGAGACTCCTGGACTTGACGACGCCGGGCATCTTCCTCGGCATGGCCGTAGGCCGGCCTGGCTGCTTTCTCACCGGATGCTGTGCGGGACGACCGACGACTTCCCGATGGGGCTTGTGGTCTTCCGATCGGAGGTTGGGAGTTCGCAGGCTCCCGGTCCAGCTCGTCGAGGCGGCCGTCGCGCTGGTTCTCGGAATCGTCACGCTGAGTCTCGTGCTCGGTGGCGAGCCTGCGGTCGGCGGGATGATCTTCGCGGGCGCGGTCGCGGCTTATACGTTCGCCCGGCAGCTCCTGTTCCCGTTGCGCAACGATTCGCGAACCGCGGTCGGCCGTGCCGTGACGATGGCCGTGTGCGTGCTGGTGCTCGCGGTGGCGATCATTCTGGCGGTGGGTTAGGACGGCTCGGACTGGACGGGTCCGTCCGTGCGGGACCGCGGCTGGCGGCCCGCCTGGATGTCGTCGAGCGTGCTCGCGAGCAGCGGTGGATCGGTCGGTCCGGTGATCTTGGCGACGATAGTCCCGGTCCGGTCGAGGAAGAACGTTTCCGGGATGCCGATGACACCGAAGTCCATGGCGGCGCGAGAACCAGGATCGTTGACGTACTGGTAGCCCTTGCCGCGGCCGAGTTCGTCGAGGAACCCGATCGCGGGTTTGCGCTGATCCTGATAGCTGATCCCGACGAAGGTCACTCCCGCCTCGCCGTACGCGTCTGCTGCCGCCACGAGGGTCGGTTGCTCTTCACGGCAGGGGACGCACCACGACGCCCAGAAGTTGATGACGACGATTCGGCCGCGTAGCGACGCGAGGTCCAGTTCGCCCTCGTGTTCCAGGTACGGCAACGAGAGCTCAGGCGCGGGCTTGCCGATCAACGGGGTATCGACCAGCGTCGGGTCCTTGCCGAGGCGGGTGCCGAGCAATGCGCCGACGACGACCGCGGCGATGGCTGCGGCGAGGGCCACCCAGCGCAGCCATCGCATCGTCGAAGTACGGGGATCGGCGGATTCGGTGCTCATCGGCCGTTCCTGTCGAGTTCGCGGCGAGCGGTGGCGATCAGGGCTTCGACGTCCCGGCGGGTTTCCGGGAGCAGGTCGGGCCGCGTTTGGAGTTGCTCGAGGGTACGGAGGGCCGCAGCCGGATCGTTGCGACCGAACAGTTCGACGTTGGCCCTCATCCACAGGGCCGTTCCCGCCGCATCGCCGCCGGTGGGCAAAGGCGACGGGACCACGCTGCTCTGCGTGACCTCGTTGCCGGTCACGAAGCCGTTCGCCGGCCTGGGCTGGACTGACCCGGGGAGGACGACGGCCGCGGCGAGCCCTGCGACCAGTACGGTGACGACGTAGGCGAGCGTCCGGGCGACACTGACCCGGGACGGTGTGTGGGTACCGGGCTTATCGAGCCCGTCGAGCCGAGCCATCGCGTCCGCGGCGGCTCGTTCGTACTCCGTGCGCAGCCGTTGCCCGGCCTCGACCGGGACCTCGCCGGTGCGGATCTGCACCTCCAGCGCCAGCAGATCCCGGAGCGCTTGCTCGCGCTCTTCCTCGAGGCGTTCTCGTTCACGAGTCACAGGAGATCCTCACGACGGTATCGGTCACGTGTTCGCTCCAGGGCTTGTGCGATCCGATCGCGCTGGTCCTCCGGTACGACGAGGACCACTTGGCGACGTCGCAGGAAGATGCCGAGCCCAGCGGCGCCCGCAAGCACGCCTGCCACAGGCAGGAGCCACAGCAGTAGCGTCGGGCCGTGGGCGGGCGGGTCGAGCAGAACCCAGTCGCCGTACCGGGAGCGGAAGAAGCCGACGATTTCCTCCTCACTGCGGCCTGCGGCGACCTGCTCCTGCACGACCTGCCGCATCGCGGTGGCGGTTTCGGAGGGTGACTCGGCGATCGAGACGCTCTTGCACACCGGGCAACGCAGCCGTTGCTCGAGTTCGTAGGCTCGGTCTTCCCGCCCGCCGGTGCTCATCAGCTGGGCCGTCACGATGCCCAGCAGGATGAGCACGCCGGCGATGCAGGCGAGACTCACGACTCGGCTACGCATCGGCTTTCGTCTTCTGTGAGGGAGCCGTCTCGGCCGCTAAGTGCTCCAAGCGGCCACGCCGCCGTCCGGTGAGCGCCCAGAGCCCGCCGACGGCGATCATGAACCCTCCGACCCAGAGCCACGACATCAGCGGATAGCGGTAGAGGCTCACCGTCACGCTCTGTGGCGTGAGCTGGGCGAGCGCCACGTAGATGTCCCGGCCCACCGTGCTCCACACGGTCGGCGTGCCGACCGCCTGTGGCTGGTTCACGAAGGTCTCGAGCCGGGGCTCTGCCGTCCATACGACTCGGCCGTCTTCGCGGAACACGAGGTGTGCGTCGCGTAGCGTCCGGTCGGGCTCGACGTGCTGCTCGGTGGTGTCGAGGGTGACGGTGTAGCCGGCGAACTCCGCCGTGCCTCCCGGCGTGAGGGTCACGGTGGCCCGGCTCGTGGTGGCGCCGGAGACGGAGATCGCCACGGCGACGACGGCGACACCGATGTGCGCGAGCTGCCCGCCCCAGTAGGCGCGCTGTCCGGTGACCAGCCGCCACAACCCTCGCGGCCGCCGGTTCGGCGAGGCGACCAGCAGCTGCCGGATACTCGCCGCGCCGATCGTCACCGCCAGGAGCACCACCGCGACGGCGCCGACCGACCGGAGACCTTCGGCTGTCGCGACCGCGGCTGCCGCGCTTCCGAGCAGAAGCGGTACGCGTAACCGTGTCCACAGTAGACCCGGCGTCGCCCAGCGGTAGGGCGTGAACGGTCCCGCGCCCATCGCCAAGAGCAACGCGAACGACAGCGGCACGGCCATTCGGTCGAAGAACGGCCGCCCCACCGACACCTGTCCGCCGTTGAGGGCTTCTACGAAGATCGGGTAGAGCGTGCCGAGCAGGACGACGAAGGCGAATAGGCACAGCAAGAGGTTGTTCACCAGGAACATGCCCTCGCGACTGCCGAGTCGCAGGGATCGTGTTCGCGTGGCGATGTCCTCGCCGCGCAGTGCGAACAGCGTGAATCCGGCGACCAGCACCACGACGAGGAATCCGAGCAAGGCGGGGCCGACACCGGACTGTGTGAACGAGTGCACCGACGCGACCACCGACGAGCGGGTGAGGAACGTGCCGAGGATGGTGAGCGCGAACGTCGCGAGTGCCAGCACGAAATTCCATGCCTGCAACATTCCGCGTTTGACCTGCACCACGGAGGAGTGGATGAACGCCGTGGCCACCAGCCAGGGGATCAGCGCGGCGTTCTCCACCGGGTCCCACGCCCAGTAGCCGCCCCAGCCGAGGACCTCGTACGACCACCAGGCGCCCACGATCAGGCCCGCGGTCAGAAAGGTCCAGGCCACGAGATTCGCCCGCCGGGTCCGCACCAGCCAGTCGACACCGCCCCGCCGGAGCACCAGCGCCGACATCGCGTAGGCGAAGGACACCGTGAAGCCGACGAAGCCGAGATAAAGCAGCGGCGGGTGAATCGCCACCATGATGTCGTTACGCAGCAAGGGATTCGGGCCCGGTCCGTCGATGGGCGGAGTGGCCAGGATCTTGAACGGGTTGGCGACCGTGGTCACCATCCCGAAGAAGAAAGCGGCGACCAGTCCCATAACGCCGAGCGCACCTGTCCCGAGCCGGTCGTCGGCCCCAGTGAGCTTTCGGCCCGCGACGAAGATGTAGCCGGCGAGTACCAGCGTCCACAGCACGATACTGCCGCCGAGTCCGGACCACGCGCTGGTGATCGTGAACAGCAGCGGGGTCGCGCGCGCGTGAGTCTCCGCGACGTACGACATCGCGAAGTTGTCGGTCAGCAGAGCGGTTTCGAGAGCCGCCATGGACAGAACCGCGCCACCGGCCATCACCGAGGAGGCAGCCCGTAACTGACCGATTCTCACCGTGCCAGGGCGGTGTTGTGCGCGGAAGCCGTACAGGGCGAGGACAAGCGAGGCGGCCAGGCCGAGCAACGCGCCGCCCCAGCCCGCGGCCGGTACTACTTGCGTCATCGGGGGTCACCTCCAGGGCCCGGCTGCGGCGTCGGATCCGGCGGACGGTAGTTCTCGTCGTGCTTGACGATCATGGTGTCCGAGAGGAATTCTCCGCCGCGCCAGGAGCCTTCGACCACCACGCCGATGCCGGGCTGGAAAAGCTGCGCGACCGGGCCGGTATGCAGCACGACGACCGCGGCGCTGTCCGGGCGCACCTCGGAGGTCACGACGAAGGCGAGCCCGTCGGCCGTGCGCCGCTCGCTTCCCGGCCGGACGAATCCGCCGAGCTGGAAACGCCGGCCTTCGGCGTAGTCGGCATGTTTGGCCAAGGCCTCATTCGGCGTGAGGTAGTAGACGAGGTTGCCGTTCAGGTTACCGAAGACGAGGACACCGACGAGCACCGCGACGACGCCGATCCCCGAAACGGCGAGCAGCCGATACCGCTTCACCGGTCACGCCCCAACTCGCGCTCGATGGCCCTGGTCCGCTGGACCAGCTTGACCGTGTACGCGACGAGAACGCCGAAGGTGACTAGGAAGCCGATGATCACCCAGGCCCATTCAGACATTGTTCGGCGGTCCTTCCAGTCGTGGTGCGGCCACCGCTAGACCGGCCAGCCGGTTGTCGGCGGTGGCTTGGGCGGTGGCGAGGTCCTCCTCCAACGAGGACACGCGAGTGCGGGCTCGCAGCAGAGTTATCGCGAGCAGGGTGAATCCGAGCACGTTGACCAGCAGCACCAGCAGCATGCGATGGTCGATGGACGGGTCGCCCGGTTTCAGGATGGTCGGTGGCTGGTGCAGAGCCCGCCACCACACCACCGACAGGTGCACGATGGGCACCTGCACGAATGCGACGGCACCGAGCACGGCCGCGCGCCGTGCCCGCGCGACAGGATCGAGCGTCGCGCGCCGGAGCGCGAGATAGCCGAGGTAGACGAAGAACATCAGCGCGGTCGTGATCAGCCGGGGATCCCAGGTCCACCACACACCCCAGACCGGTTTTCCCCACCAGGAACCCAGCGCGATCGTCAGCCCGGTGAACAGCACGCCGACCTCCGCGCTGGCGGCCGCGAGCCGGTCGAAGCGTTCCTTCCGCCGCCACAACCACAGTCCGCTCGCCACGAAGGTGATCACGAAGCACAGGTAGGCGGTCCACGCCGCCGGCACGTGGACGTACATCAAACGCTGGTACTCGCCCTGGATGCGGTCCGGCGGCGCGAGGACTGCGCCGGCCAGCCCAGCGGCGAGCACGACGACAGTGGCTACCGGCAGTCGTCGTCCGAGCGGGTTCATGCGTTCTCCTCACAGGCGTTCGCGCTCAGCAGCAGACCGAGCCAGCCGATCGCGGTGGTGGTGACCAGCAGCAGGAGCCAGGGCCACGGATTCCGTCCGTAGGCCGCCGTCTTGATCACTTCCGTGGCGCCGAGCAGCAGCGGAAGCGCGAGCGGGCAGACCAGCAGGGGGCCGAGCGTGCCACGCCCGGCCAGGCCACGGACGACGGCGCCGGCGAGGGTGCCGAGCGCGGCCAGTCCCGCGGCTGTGACGGGCAAGACGGCAGACAGCCACGCCCAGCCGTGCATCGGCGGCTGGTAGAACACGACCAAGGCGGGTAGCAACAGCATCTCGAAAGCCAGCAGCACGACCGTGGTCGCGGCCGCGCGACCCGCGAGCCGGGCCGACGGTGCGACTCCTGCCAGCCGCAGCATCCCCAGGTGCTCAGGCGAATCGGTCGTGGACTGCCGCAGGGTGACGAGCAGGCCGAACAGCAGCACCACGACCCAGTACATCCCCAGGCCGAGCTGCGCGAGCAGCGGGCGGTCGGCACCCACGGCCAGCGGCACGAGCAACAGCGCCACCGCCCCGAACGGCGCGATCACCCAGAGCGTCTCACCGGAACGGCCCTCGATCCGCAACTCGGTGCGGGCGACGGCACCGGCTTGCCGCAGCGGCGTGGTCATCGGTGCTCACCTTCCGGCGCGAACTCGTGGACGCACGGCACCAGCCGCCCGCCCTCGAGGAGAGCGAGCCGGTCGGCCAGCGACGTCAGCCGAGGGATGTCGTGCGAGACCACGACCGCCGCACCGCCGCGGATACGGACCCGGTGCACCACCAGATCGACCAACCCGAACGACGCGGGGTCCAAACCGGCGTGGGGTTCGTCGAGCAACAGCAGCTTCGGAGCGGTCAAGACGATCCGTGCGAGGTCGGCGCGACGGAGCATTCCCTGTGAGCACTGGTCCGCTCGACGGTGAGCCGCCTGTCCCAAACCCACGAGGTCCAGCGCGGCGGTGACCGCCGACTCTCCTTGCCCGGTCAGCGTGGCTACGTAGCGCAGATTCTCTTCCAGCGTCAGCAGTGGATGCAAAGCTGACTGATGCCCGACCAGCGCGATCGACGGCCTGACGCTCTGGGCGTGCGAGGTGCCGAGCCGTGCGCCGAGCACGGTTCCGCGCCCTCCGGCCGGTCGCAGAAGGGTGGCCAGGACGCGAAGCAACGTGCTCTTTCCCGAGCCGTTGGGGCCGAGGACACCGAACACTTCGCCGGGGCGCACCACGAGGTCGAGTCCGCGCAGGACAGGACTGCGGTGGACGCGGACGTCCAGATCCGTCACGGCCACCACGGCATCCCGCTGCTCTACTAACATTGCTAGTAGATTACAGTCGGCTGGAGCCGGCCACTCGTCCGGGTTCCGACAGACAGGTTCTGACGTGGAGTTGTACGCATCGCTGTCGCTGGCCATCGTGGCGGGGATCATCTCGTGCACTTCACCGTGCGTGCTTCCGCTGCTACCCGGCTATGTGTCCTACATGTCCGGAGTCGGGCGGTCCTCTGTGGACGGAACGATCACCACGCTGAGCAAACGTCGTGTCGCTGGCGCCTCGTTGTTGTTCATCCTCGGCTTCACCACGGTGTTCGTCGTGCTCGGGATGACGGCTTCGGCGCTGGGTTTGCTACTGGCACAGCAGAAGCAGACGTTGACGGTCATCGGCGGCGTGCTGGTGATCGTGATGGGCCTGCTCATGCTGGGGGTCGTCCGGATTCCTTTGCTGCGCAGGGAACTTCGGTTCGACCTGCATCGTGTGCGGGGCGGTCCGGCCGGAGCGGCCGTCCTGGGCGTGGCGTTCGGGCTGGGGTGGACACCCTGTGTGGGACCGGTGCTCGCGTCCATCCTCGCGACCGCGGCGAGCACGGCGACTGTCGGTACCGGCGCGTTGCTGCTGTTCGCCTACTCGATGGGACTCGGTGTGCCGTTCCTGCTCGTGGCGTTCGGCGTGGTGCGGGGCCAACGCGGCCTGGGCCGGCTGCGCAGGCATACGAGGAAGATCGAGATTGTCGGTGGCGCTTTGCTGATGGCGATGGGTATCGCGATGCTCACGGGTGGCTGGACGCTGCTGATGAGCCGGATGCTGGCGTGGTTCGCCCGGCTGGGCTGGCCTCCGTTGTGATTTCCGGCGCGCAGGCTTCTGTATTGCACTCTCGCTGCCGCCAGCGAATCGCCACGGCGGCGCCCAGGGCGACCACCGACAGTACGGCGAGTACGGGCTGAACGGGTGCCCACAACCCGAGCGCACCGGAAACACCGAGCAGTCCCACGACGATCTTGTTGCACACCGGGCATCCGACGGCGAACACCGCGGCGGTCACCGAGCCGATCACCCTGCCACGCCCCCGGGTGTCGCTTTGGGGACGTGGAATGGACACCCAGAGCCCGGTGAGGACCGCGGTGAGTGCCAATACGGGGTATTCCCACCAGCGGATCGGTGTCATGCGGGTGAAGTAGGACGTGTCGATGACGTCGGTCGGCACCCCGACCGCGAGCGCGCTCAGCGCCGCGGCCACCACCGCGGCCGTCCATCGACGGGACGGTTCACTCCACATAGGACACAACGGCCATCATCCCGGCCTCGCCGTGGTAGATGTTGTGGCAGTGCGTGAGCCACTGCCCGGGATTGTTCGCGTCGAAGTCGACTTCCAAGGTCGTGCGGGGGAGGACGATCGCGGTGTCCTTGCGAGCGCCGAGATCGTTCTGGCCGCCCACCTGGAACGTGTGGCCGTGCAGGTGCATCGGGTGGTACATGTCCGAGTCGTTCACGAAGCGCAGCCGGACCCGCTGCCCTTGCCGGATTGGCAGGCCGTCGTCGGGCTTGAAGGGCTTGCCGTTGATCGTCCAGTCGTACTTGGCGCCCGGTCCGGCCAGGACCATGTCGTGGACGACGTCCGGATTCTTGGCGGGCAGGGCGACTTCAGGCGTGGCCTGGAAGTCGGCAAGGCTTTGCACCGGCCGCGCTTTCAGGGCTGCGACCGCGACGTCGTTCGCTGTCGCTGCTTTGCTGCCGCCGGAATGCAAAAGGATCTGGGCGTAGGCGTTCTTGCCTTCGGCGATGGCGATGACGGGCACGCCCTTGTCGGGGAGCGTGATCACGGCGTCGACCCGTTCCCCCATGCCGATCAGGACCGTCTCGGCCGGATTCCGGGTGGTCGCGGGGAAACCGTCGGTGTGGGTGACCCGCATCGGCACACCGGGAACGCCGACCCGGAACACGGTGTCCCCGCCCGCGTTGATCAACCGGAGCCGGATCCGTTGCCCGGGTTTGCCGTCGAAGGATCGAGGCGCGGTGGCGAGCCGGCCATTGGCCAGCATATGCGGGTAGACCACGTCTCCGGCGTCGCCGCCGAGGACGTCCGACTTCGGCATGCCGGGCATTTCCGACATGCCCGGCATCGAGTGACCCATGGCCATGCCGTTCTTCTTCAGGTTGTCCAGGACCGCGTCCGGATCGGTGCCCGTTCCGTCGATCCAGTCGTCGAGCACTATCACCAGTTCGTCGTCGTAGTCCTTGCCGTCGGCCGGATCTTCGATGATGAGTGGGGCGTAGAGCCCGCGATCGAGTTGAACGCCGACGTGCGGGTGGAACCAGTATGTCCCCGCGTCGGGCACTGTGAATTCGTAGGAGAAGTCCGCGTTCGCCGCCACGGCCTGTTGCGTGACATCGGGTACGCCGTCCATGTCGTTGCGGAGAGCGAGGCCGTGCCAATGGATGCTCGTCGGCTGCGGGAGCCGGTTTCCGAGGTTGGCTTTCAGTACGTCGCCCCGCTTGAGCCGTATTTCCTTGCCAGGCAGTTCTCCGCCGTATGTCCACGTCCTGACCGCTACGCCGCCGAGGTCGACCTCGCCCACCGTCGCGGTCAAGTCCACCGTCGTCACGGCCGCGTTCGCCGCACGTCGGGCCCGCTCGGCGCTGGTGACCAGGGGCGAGGTCGGCCCGACCTTGGCCTGCGCGGGCGTGCCGCCGCCGGATGAGCAGGCGGACAAGCCCAATGCCGCGGCGGTTCCGGTGCCCAGCACCAGGAATCCGCGCCGGCTCATCCGGCGGTTCGGGAACGGCAGGTGCTCGGCAGGTGTCATGACTCCCTCACGGTCCAGAGGTCTACGAAGTTAGATAGTACATGGATTTTCCGGTGACACCTCGCGGCGTGGCGAGCCATCACTCGCTGGGGTTGTCCTTGGAGTGGTCACCCGGCATGGCCGCCTCGGTGAGCACCTGGGACGGCGCCCGGTGGGTGTTGACCTTCTGCTTCCCGAAGAAGCCGATCTCACCCTCCTTGTGGATGCGCTCCATCATGTGCGGGTAGTGCAGCTCGAACGCCGGACGCTCGGACCGGATCCGCGGCAGCTCGGTGAAGTTGTGCCGCGGCGGCGGGCAGGACGTCGCCCATTCGAGCGAGTTGCCGTAGCCCCACGGGTCGTCCACCGTGACGATCTCGCCGTACCGGTAGCTCTTGAAGACGTTCCAGATGAACGGCAGCGTCGAGGCACCGAGGATGTACGCGCCGATCGTGGAGATCGTGTTCAGCGTCGTGAACCCGTCGGACTGCAGGTAGTCCGCGTACCGGCGCGGCATGCCTTCGGCGCCGAGCCAGTGCTGAACCAGGAACGTGGCGTGGAAGCCGATGAACGTGGTCCAGAAGTGCCACTTGCCGAGCTTCTCGTCCATCATGCGGCCGGTGATCTTCGGGAACCAGAAGTAGATCCCGGCGAACGTGGCGAACACGATCGTGCCGTAGAGCACGTAGTGGAAGTGCGCGACGACGAAGTAGCTGTCGGAGACCTGGAAATCGATCGCGGGGGCCGCGAGCAGCACCCCCGTGAGCCCGCCGAACAGGAAGGTGACCATGAACCCGACGCTGAAAAGCATCGGCGTCTCGAAAGTCAGCTGCCCTTTCCACATCGTGCCGATCCAGTTGAAGAACTTCACGCCGGTCGGGACCGCGACGAGGAAGGTCATGAAGGAGAAGAACGGCAGCAGTACCGAGCCGGTCGCGTACATGTGGTGAGCCCATACCGAAACGGAGGTGGCCGCGATACCGATGGTCGCCCAGATGAGTCCTTTGTAGCCGAACACGGGTTTGCGACTGAAGACCGGAAGGATCTCCGACACGATCCCGAAGAACGGCAGGGCGACGATGTAGACCTCTGGATGGCCGAAGAACCAGAACAGGTGTTGCCAGAGGATCACGCCGCCGTTCGCCGGGTCGTAGACGTGTGCGCCGAGCCTGCGGTCGGCAAGCAAGCCGAACAGGGCCGCGGTCAGGATCGGGAACGCGATCAGGATCAGGATGCTGGTGACCAGGATGTTCCAGGTGAAGATCGGCATCCGGTACATCGTCATCCCGGGGCAACGAAGGCATACCACGGTGGTGATCATGTTGACCGCGCCCAGGATGGTGCCCAACCCGGAGACCAGGAGGCCGGTGATCCAGAGGTCGGCCCCGACGCCGGGGGAGTAGATGGCATTGGACAGTGGCGTGTAGGCGAACCAGCCGAAGTCGGCCGCACCTCCCGGGGTGAGGAAGCCGGACATCACGAGCAAGCTGCCGAACAGGTAGAGCCAGTACGAGAACGAGTTCAGGCGAGGGAACGCCATGTCCGGGGCGCCGATCTGCAGCGGCAGGATGAAGTTCGCGAACCCGAAGATGCTCGGTGTCGCGTACAGCAGCAGCATGATCGTGCCGTGCATGGTGAACAGCTGGTTGTACTGCTCGTTGGACAGGAACTGCATCCCCGGCCGGGCCAGTTCGCTGCGCATCAGCATCGCGAGTGCGCCGCCGACCATGAAGAACGCGAACGACGTGACCAGGTACATGATGCCCAGCTGTTTGTGATCGGTCGTGCGCAGCAGGCGAAGGAGAACGGAGCCCTTCGGCGGCGCAGTGCGTTCCGAGCCGGGTCGCAGCGCGATGGGAGCGGGTTTGACGACCATGGGGCCTCCGTCCGAGTAACTACTAGGTAGCATAGTAGATACTCGGACGGACCCGAGAGGTCAGGCCTGTCGTGGCCTCAGTCGGAGCAGACGATGGCGGGCTCAGGTTCGTAGCGGACAGTGCGGGTCGACCGGGAGATCTCGGCGCCACTCAGGTCGCGGATCACCCGCGTATCCGAGGTCGTGAACCCGGACTTGCCCTTCGCAGGCCGGCAAGAGCCGGCCGACTTGGTGACGGTCGGTGGGCTGGTGTAACCGTGCTTGGGGCCGGGGATCGATTCGACGGCGACGTGCTTCGTGCCCCAGAGTCGCACGGTGATCGACGAGTTCGTCCAGATCGTCTGGATCGCCACGCCGGTTGGTGCGTCGTTCTTGAACTTCAGGTCGATCACGCTGCTGCCGTCCGGATTCTGGAAGACGGTCGCCTCTCGTGCGGCCGGGTAGCGGCTGATGTGGAAGCTGTGTTCCTTGTGGCCGGCGTCGGTCATCCCGGCGAAGTACGAGGCGTTGTAGAGCGTCGTGGCGAACTGCGAGATCCCGCCGCCGACGGCGCGCGCGGGCACGCCCTCTTCGATCACGCCGGCTTCGACGTAGCCCTGCGCGCGGCCACGCGGACCCGTGAAGTCGTTGAGGCTGAACGTGCTTCCCGGCTTGACGATCGCGCCGTTGACCTTCTCGGCGACCACACGGATGTTGACCCCGGAGTCCCGAGCGAAGCCGCTGGTCGTGAACTCTCCGACGACCTCCTTGATGCCGAGCTTGGCGATCTCCTCGGTGGTGACCTGAGCCTGGGTGTTCCGGTACTCGGCGACGGCAGCCCGGTTCCCCTCCCTGGAGGTGGCCTTGAGGAGGGCGGGCAACGTCTTGTCCCAGTCGACCACACGCCCTTCGCTGGCGGGAACGACCTGAGGCCGGTCACCCTCGAAGGTCATCCGCGCGTCTTGTCCGGGCTTTTCGGTCGGGGCGAGCTGCTCGGCGAGCTCGCCGAGCTTCGCCTTGTCAAGGCTGGGCACCAACTTCCCGTCCTCGGACGGGGTGAACGTCAGCGCCTCCGCGATGTTCGACGCGGACACTGTGGACTCTCGGCCATCGCCCCGTACGGTCGCCGGTCCGGACACCGCGGGTGCCGCCACCTGCTCGATCGCCACCCGCACGCTCTCGGCGGTTGCTTTCGGCCGGACGGTGTCGACCGGCAGCTCGATACGGTCCGCGGAGGCCCATCCGCTCAGCAACGCCTGCCGTGTCGCCGCCCGATCCAGCCGTCGGCCTTCCCGTGGTAGCACGGGAACGGGAGTCAGCCCCTCAAAGCGGACGTTCCCCTCCACGAGAGCGCGATCGACACCGGTACGCAGCTTGTCGATGGTCGCGTTCAGCGCCTTGTCGTCGCCGCGCGCGACGACGGGGAAGCTCTCGCCGGAGAACAAGGAGGTGAAGCGTGTCCAGGGATTGAGGGGCGGCGTCCCCGCCTGGGTGACCGAGGCCGCGAAATCGACAGTCACCCCCGCGGCGTCCGGGACGAACGCGGTCTCGCGGCCGTCCACCACGACCTGGACCGGCTTGGAGAGTCGTGGCGCGATCGCCTTCCGGAGCGTTTGCTCCGCGACGGCCGGCGTGAGTCCGCCGATCGAAACGCCACCCACTGACGTCCCGCGTGGGACCTCGCCTGCCGTCAACGCGATGTCGAGGCCGTAGAGCACGGCTAGTCCGCC
Source organism: Amycolatopsis roodepoortensis (assembly GCF_014873915.1). GTDB lineage: Bacteria > Actinomycetota > Actinomycetes > Mycobacteriales > Pseudonocardiaceae > Amycolatopsis > Amycolatopsis roodepoortensis. The sequence continues at coordinate 289,819 of NZ_JADBEJ010000004.1, read as the reverse complement.
GAGGACTCCGGCCGCGATGATCGTGGCAGTGCGCCGCCACCATGGGCGCACATTCCGGTCGGTACCCGCTGGGAGCTCGACTTCGAGTTGAGTGGTGGTTTCTCCAGCATTTTCCCCTGACGGAACCACAGCTTCCCCCGGTCTTTCTCGCCGCATCACGTGTTCCGGAGCCGCATCGTCCGGAACGTGAGCAAGGCTACTATCTAACCTAGTTGACCTTGTCGCCGGAGGCACGTTCACCGGATCAGAGCAGGGCCAGTTCGCCGTGCAGCGCTCCTAGAACGATTCCGGCCAGTGGCCCGAGGGCAACCGACGTGATCGTTGCGACGTAGGCGGTGGTCGCGGCCCACCGGTCGACGGCAGGTGCATCGGTGTCCCCTGTGGATCGCATCGCGGGAGCGATCCAGCGGAGGTAGTAGAAGACGCTCGCCACAGTGTTGACCGCCGCGACGACAACCAGCCAGGCGAATCCGCCGTCGAACGCGGCGGTGAAGACGGTCAGTTTTCCGACGAAGACCGCCGTCGGCGGTGTGCCGATCAGCCCGAGAAGGCAGACCGCCAGGCTGGCCGCCAGCCACGGCCGGCGTCGCACGAGCCCTCGGTAGTCCTCGATCAGCTGTGCCTTCGGCAGGGCGCACACCACGGCGAACGCGCCGAGGTTCGTCACCGTGTAGGCGCCGACGTAGAACAGCAGCCCCGGCAGCGCCAGGGAGCTGCGCGTCGCGACGACGACGGCCATCAGCAGATAGCCGACCTGGCTGATCGTCGAGTACGCGAGCAGCCGTCGGACGTTCCGCTGGAAGAACGCGGCGAGGTTGCCGAGTGTCATCGTCATCGCGGCGACGATCGCGATCAGCAGCGGCCAGTCGACGGCGGTCTCGGACATACCCGATGCGACGAGCCGGTAGGCGGCGATGACACCGCCGATCTTGGGCACGGTGGTCAGGAAGGCAGCCACTGGTGGCCGGGTGCCCTCGGTGACGTCGGGCACCCAGAAATGTCCCGGGACCGCACCCATCTTGAACAGCAGGCCGGCGAACACCCCGACGAAGCCCACCGCCACCACGGCGCCGGGTGCCGATGCCAGCGGCTTGGCGATCTCCGCGTACGCGGTCGCACTGCCGACGCCGAACAGGACGGTGGCGCCTGCCAGCATCGTGATCCCGAGCAGCGCTCCGAGCAGGTAGAACTTGAGCGCTCCCTCCGTGCCGGTGTCGTCCTTGGCGAACCCGGCCATCGCGTACAACGGGATGCTGGCCAGCAAGAACGCGGCCACCAGCAGCAGGAGATCGTTGGCGCCGGTCAGCAGGACCGTGCCCAGCGCGGCCAGCAGGACGAGTACGTAGAGTTCGCTCTCCCGCGGCGATGACCGGAACTCGTGCGTGCTCACGCCCAAGGTCAGCACCACGGCGACGAGGACGATCGCGCGTCCGGCGTTGGTGGCGACGTCGACGGCGTATGTGCCGCCGAACACCGTCCGGTCAGGGCTTGCCCACGCCAGGCCCGTGGCGATCAGACCCCCGATGCAGGAAAGGAAGGTGAGCAGCCGGACCGGCCACTGGCGCTCGCGCGGAAGGTACGACCCGAGCAGCAGCGCGACCACGGCGGCCACCGCCAGGATGATCTCGGGCAGCAGCGCCGACGGGTCTTCGTCCATCATCTCCACGGCGCGCTCACCGGGCCAGGAGGTTCAGGACGGATCGGGACACGGGTTCGATCGCGTCGAGCAGGAAGCGGGGGAAGATCCCGATGACGACCGTCAGCACCAGCAGCGGCGCGATCGACACCGCCTCCGGGACGGTCAGGTCGGCTGCCGGAGCCGCTTGTGACGGCCCGAGGAACACCTTCTGGAACGCGCGCAGGAACAGTGCGGCGGTGATCAGGATTCCGAGGAACGCCACGATCGTGGCCACCGGTGCGGCACCGAGCGAGCCGGTGAAGATCTGGAATTCGGCGATGAATCCGGAGAGGCCGGGGAGCCCGAGGGACGCGAAGGCGGCGACGGCGGTCAGTCCGGCGAACCGGGGAGCCGTCCGCGCGAGCCCGCCGTAGCGGTCCATGTCGTAGGTGCCGCCGCGCTCGTACAGAACACCAGCGAGCAGGAAGAGCGCTCCGGTGATCAGACCGTGGCTGACCATCTGCGTCACCGCGCCGGTCACTGCCAGCTGTCGGGCCTCGACGGCCGAGTCCGCGACCAAACCGGCCGCGCCGATCGCGAGGACGATGTATCCCATGTGGTTGACCGAGGTGTAGGCGATCATCCGCTTGAAGTCCCGCTGCGCCAGCGCGACCAGCGCGCCGTAGACGACGCTGACCACGCCGACGATGACGAAGACGAGCGCGTAACGGCGCCAGGCTTCGGGCAGGATCGGCATGGCGATCCGCACGAAGCCGTAGGTGCCCATCTTCAGCAGCACCCCGGCCAGGATCGCCGAGCCCGCGGCGGGCGCTTCGGTGTGCGCCGGCGGAAGCCAGGTGTGGAACGGCACGGTCGGGGTCTTGATGGCGAACCCGATTCCGAGCGCCAGCAGGATCAGCCCGGCGGCCCACCCACTGCCCGCGAGCGGGTTCTGCCGGGTCAGCTCGACGACGTCGAAGGTATGCGGCGACGCGGTGAGGTATAGCGCGATGAACCCGACCAAGAGCGCCAGCGAGCCAAGGAACGTGTACAGGAAGAACTTCACCGCGGCGCGTGCGGCATCGCGGTGTCCCCAGCCCGCGATCACGAAGTACATGGCCACGATGGACAGATCGAAGTAGACGAAGAAGAGGATCAGGTCGAGCGCGACGAACAGGCCGAGGCTCACCGTCTCGAGGAAGAGGAACAGGGCGGCGAAGGAGCGCACGCGCTTGTCTTGCCGCAGCGAGTACACCGCGCAGGCGAGGAACAGGCCGCCGGTGAGGGCGATGAGCGGAAGGCTCAACCCGTCGACCCCGATGTGATATCCGGAGCTGACGCTGGGGATCCAGCGCAGGTTGACCTCGTAGGCGTAGCCGTCGGAAACCGGTGCCGCGCCCCAGAGAGCCACGATCAACGCGAACTCCACCGCGGAGACGCCGACCCACCAGCAGCGGGCGAACCGGGTGGAGACGCGCGGTACCGCGAACAGGACCACTGCCGCCGCCAGCGGCAGGAACACCACGACGCTGAGCACGCTCTACCTCACGTTCTTCACAGGATCATCAACAGCACGGCGAGCACACCCAGCGCGACCGCGGCCTGGGCGTAGTACTGGTGCAGCCGCCCGGTTTGTGCCTTGGGAACGAGCCGGCCCAGCGCACGGGCCGTTCGAGCGATTCCGCGGACCGCGCCTTCGATCGACCACTCGACACGGATGTCCGCCAGCCGCCCGAGCGCCGTGCCCGTCGCCGCGGCAAGCCGGACGCCGCCGTCGACCACGTGATCGTCGAACCGCGCCAGGCCACTCGCCAACCGCATCGTCGGCCTCGTGACCACCAGCTCGGTGACGCGTTCCAGGTGCAGCCAGTTCGTGAGCACCCCGTTTCGGGACCCGGACAGCGTGGGTCGCGATCGTGCCCAGATGCCCGCCGTGACCACGCCGGCCACCGCGACCGCACCCGATACCAGCAGCTCCACGACGTTGGGCGCTGCCATGGGCGGACCGCCCACGAAGTCGGCGAACCAGGCAGCCGGACCAGGCAGTCCAGCGATACCCAGGAGCGCAGCCGCCGCCGCGAGGACCGGCAACGGGGCGAGCAGCAGCGGACGCAACCGCGTCGTCGGAGCCGCCTCGGTGGGCAGCCACAGCAGCGCCAGCACCCGGCCGACGTAGGCACCGCTCAGCAGCGCGGCGGCCAAACCGGCGACGTACAGGACGGGGGAGTCGGCGAGTGCTGAGGCGAGAACCGCGTCCTTGGTGACCCAGATGGAGAGTGGCGGTACGCCGGCCAGGCTCAGCGCTCCGATGGTGAACACCGCGCCCAGGAAAGGGAACCGCCGTGCCGCGCCGCGGAGCTGCTCGAGGTCCTTCGTGTCCAGTGCCACCAGCCACGCCCCCGCGCCGAGGAAGAGCAAGCACTTGGTCGCGGCGTGTGCCACGAGCTGCCCGGTCCCCGCCGCCGGTCCACCGGCGCCTGCCGCGAGCACCATGAAGCCGATCTGCGAACAGGTCGACGCGGCGAGCACCTGCTTGAGATCCCGTTGCACGAGTGCCACGGCGCCGAGCACGATCGCGGTGATGACGCCGATCCACGCGACGATGTCGGCGGCCCACCCGGTCGCGGCCAGCAATGGCTCCACCCGCACGAGCAGGTAAGCCCCAGCCGCGACCATCGTCGCCGAGTGCAGCAAAGCCGAGACGGGGCTCGGACCGTCCATCGCGCGGGAAAGCCAGAAGCTGAACGGAAGCTGGGCGGACTTTCCGATCGCGGCCAGCACGATCCCGGCCGCGACGACATCGCGCCAACCGGCCGCCGATTCAGGCAGCCCGGCGAGCGTGAGACCTCCGACCCCGCCCGCCAGCGCGGCGCCGGCCGCCAGATACAGCCCCAGGTCGGCCGATCGGGTGGTCAGCAACGCGATATTTCCTGAGTCGACTCGGCGGGTCTCCCGCCACCAGAAGCCGATCAAGGCATACGAGCACGCGCCCATGACCTCCCACGCCATCAGCAGCACGACGAGATCCCGGGCGCAGACGGTGACGAGCATCGCGCCCGCGAAGACCAGCATCAGCCCGTGGAAGCGGGCGCGGGACTCGTCCGCGCCGAACTCGGCGGACGCGAACACGAGCACCGCCACCAGGATCACGGCCACCGTGATCACCATGATCGCCGACAGCCCGTCCACGGCCAGGCCGACGCGCAACCCGGCGAGCAACGGCGTCGAGACGTCCGGCCGGGTGATCGCGGCGACCACCGCCAGTACCGCGGTCAAGCCGGCCGATCCGACGCCGAGGGCGGACGCGAGCCGGTCGGCCGGGTGACCGGCGACGAGGAGGGCACCGCCGACGACCAGGGGAAGCGCTACGAGCAGCCACAGGACCATCGGCTCAGCCCTGGAGATCCGCGGCGGAGTCGGTCATGTCGACGTCCCGGCGTCGGAAGATCGCCGTCGTCACCGCGAAGCCGACCGCCATGTCCAGCGCCATCAGCGTGACCGCGACGAGCACGACGACCTGCCCGTCGGGCCGCATCGGCGAGACGAAGTACCAGAACGCCGCGCCGGCCACGATCACCGCGTTGGCCATCAGCTCGAGGCCCATCATGATCATGACGATCGACTGCTGGGACAGCGCGCCGTACAGGCCGACGCTGAACAGGGCCGCCGCCAGGTAGAGGAACAGTTCGAGGGTCACCGGTTCAGGCCCCCTCGCACCGGGTCGTCCGGGTGCTTCGCGTCGAGGCGATCGCCGTAGCGGTCGTATCGGCCGCGGTTCGTGGCGAGGATGACCGTGGCGACCATCGTGGCGAACAGGCACAGCCCGATCACCATCATCACCAGCATTTTCGAGCCCATCAGCGCCTCACCGAGCGCGCGCGTCGGGTCGGCCGGGCGCGAGGCGTCCGACGACGGCCAGCGGATCAGCGAGATCCCCGCGACGAGCGCCACGAACACGCCTCCGGCGATGGCCAGAGACCCTTTCTGGTTGTGCACCATGGTCATCGGCATCAGCCCGGCGGGATTCATCATGTACATGATCATGAAGACGACCATGACGACCATCTCCATGATCATCATCAGGATGACCAGGACGCCGAGGTAGGCGAGGTTCAGCAGAAAGACTGTGCCTGCGGCGAAGATGAACGACGCCAGCAGAGCGAATGTCGCCCGTGCCATCGAATCCACCCGGAACACGGCTACGGCGGTGGCCACGGCCCCGACGGCGCACACCCAGAAGGCGATCTGTGTCCACATTCAGCGGGGCTCCTTCCTCATCGGGCGATCACCACGATGGCGACGACGAGTGCCTGCAGCAGGGTCAACGGGATGAGCACGAGCCACGCGACTTCTTCGTAGCGCTCCATCCGCACCGTCGGGACGCGGCGCCGGACCCACACCAGCAATCCGAGCACGGCCAAGGTTTTCAGCAGCGTCCACAACCACGAGGGCAGCAAGGGTCCGGCCCCGCCGCCGAGGAACAGCGGCACCGCGAACGCGGCGCCGGAAACCAGCAGAAGCCACCGGCCTGCACCGAACACCAGCCGGTCCACTCCGGACAGTTCCGCCATCGCCCCGCCCGCGATGTCCGCGCCGACCGCTTGGTCGAACGGACCCCAAAACGACATCGCCAGCACCGAGAGCAGGTAGATGACGAACGCGATCGGCATCCACGCGACGAACCACAGCGTGTCCTGCGCGGCGACGACGTCGGCCACTCGCAACGAACCGGCCCCCAGTGCCGCGGTGATCAACGCGAACATATGCGGTAGCTCGTAAGCCAGCCCCTGTGCGATGAACCGGTAGCCGCCGATGAGGCCGTAAGCCGAGTTCGAACCCCAGCCGACCAGCCATACCGCGGCCCAGGCGACGACCTCCATCGCGTTGAACCAGACGATCCCGATCGAGAAGTCGGCCACCGCCCATTGACCGAACGGTGTCACCAGCGATGCGAGCACTCCGGCCACCACGAAGGCGAGCGCGCCACCACGCCAGAGCATGGCGTCCGCCGCCAACGTGCGACGTCGTTGCTGGATCAGCAGGCCACCTGCCTCGCGGAACGGCAACGTGAGCGCCGATGTGGCGTTCGCGCCGCTGGCCCGTGCGGACAGCAGCGAGTCCCAGGACGCCGCCGCGGCGACCAGGACTCCCAGCGCGAGCGGCAATACGAGTCCGCCCCACCAGGGCAGTTCGTCAACCATGGGGCACCCGCAGACGCTCGAGGTCGGGATCGAGACTCGCGACGATCAACCGCGCCGTGGCGAACTCGGCGCCGGTCAACAGCCGGGGCAGTGCGTCCAGGATCACAGCCGGGTCGTCTTCCTCCGGATTCGAGGATGTCCATCGCATCAACCGGTCGTACGCGTCACCGGCTAGTGACGAGTCCGTCCACTTCGGACCATCCAGGACGCCCAAGCCGGTCAACAACCACCGCAGTGTCCGGGAACGGCGAACTCGGCGCGCCCATCGCGTGACGTCACTCTGGACGTCGTTTTCCATGAGTATGTCGTCCCGCAACCGGGCTGCGGTGATGGCGGCGTCTTCCCAGCCCGCGACAGTCAAGAGCCGCACGCAGGTGTCGAGCCGACGCGCGGGCTGTCGTTTCGCGCTCGCCCAGTACGGCTCTGTTCCTGCTGGGGGATCACCGAGTATCTCGACCGCGGCCTCCTGGATTACGTCCCCCTGCAGCTTGGCTCGGACGAGGAGGCCGGTCGGCCAAGCGGGCAGCCCAGGTCCTAAAGGGACAGTGAGCTGATCGAGCTTGAGTTCATCCCGGTCTGGTGCACGGTCCGCCATCGGAATGCCTCCGGGCATCTCCATGCCGCTCATGTCGTGCCCGGCGTGACCGCCATGGTCATGACTCATCGCTATGCGGTCGGTGTGCTCGTGGTGGGACGTCGGAGTGCCGTGCATGCTGTGGTGCTCTTCGTGCTCAGGCTGAGAGTGGCCGTGCTCGGCCATCGTGCTGGACTCGATCTGGTCGTGCCCGCCGTGATCCGGGGTGACCTCAGCCTCTGACTGTTCGTCCGCTGAACGCACCCGCTCCGCGCCCGAGGCGAGTCCTGTTTCGACCGCCGCTGGCTCATCGAGGTGGATGCGCGCCTTGGGGGCGGGGATCTGCTTCCAGATCGAGTCAAGGAAGGGGGCCATCACCGGGTCATCCGGCCCGGCGACCACCAGCAGATTGGCCTCCGCCGGACTCAGGGCGGGCCGCCAGCCGCTCATTCGTGCGGCGCGCTCGGCGGCGAGCCGCACGTCCGTACCACCCAATGTGGTGACGATCAGCGGACGTATCGGCGTATGCCGCAGCAGCCAGGTTCTCACGTCCATCGGAACGCGCCTTCTCGCCAGGCGTACCAGACTCCGGCGACCAGAACAGCGAGGAACAGGAACATCTCCACGACGGCGGGCGTTCCGACCTCGTCGACGACGAGCGTCCACGGATACATGAAGACCATCTCCATGTCGAACGCGAGAAACACCATCGTGATCGTGTACCAGCGGACGTGATACCGCGAGACGGCGTGCTCGGCAGCTGAGCCGCCGGAGAGAAAGGGCTCCACGTCTCGGACCATCGGTGCCAGCCTGATCAACCTGGCGAACCCGTAGACCGCGGCGACGAGCACGATCACGGCACCGAATGTTGCCATCGCACCCAGCACGGTCTCACCTCGCTCGACGTGGGATCTACTACGGAGGTTAGCGGAGCGACCACGTCTCGGCTGGGTGAAGAATCACCCGCTCAGGCCGTGACGAACTCGGTGATGCGGTCGGTCCAGGTCTTGATGTCCGCCACCGACGTCGACACGTGCAGCTGGGATCCGGGGATGAGCTCTTTCAGGCGTTCGGCCGTGGACACGGGGTGCAGGGGATCGGTGTCCCAAGCGAGGATCAGCGTCGGGTGGATCAGTGTCGCGATCGCGTCAGGCGCAGGCAGGTCCGACCTTCCGACACCTCTTAGGACCGAGGGAAGCAGTTCGTCCGACACGTCAGGGGAGAACCGGTAGTTCGGGTAGTCGGCGAAGATCGGCGGCGGCTCAGCCTGCGCCCATTGCCGGCGCCATTGAGCCGCCCCGACTTCTTCGATGTTGTCGGCGCTGTCGAAGTACCACTGCTTCGCCTGCTCGGCTTCAGGCGTCCAGGCGACAGGCGGAATCATCAGGACGAGCCGCCGGAATCGGTGCGGGGCCGCGATGGCCGCACGCAGGGCCGTGTCGCACCCGAGCGATGATCCGGCGAAGTCCATGGGTTCGGCGATCTTCAGGGCATCGAGGAGCGCGAGCAAGTCCTGCGCGAAGTTCTCGAAAAAGGTAGTCCTCGGGAATCGGGCGGCCGGTCGACTGGCCGTGGCCGCGCTGGTCGTAGACGAGCATGCTGCGACCGTCGCCCAGTGAGTCGAAGTCGAACAGCTCCAAGCTTCGTACGGCTTTCCGGCTCAGCGGGACGCCATGGGCGTAACCGAGCGGAGGTCCTGATCCCTCGAACTGGTAGGCGATCGACGCTCCTGCGCGTTCGAAGTACTTGTCGGATGGCACAAGCACTCCTTCCTATACTTATAGGGGGTATGTGTACCGTAGCGTGCTGGGCGAGCTGTCGACAAGCGGTCCGAGCAGGAGGGAGTGGGGTTGGGGTCGTCTGGCGCCCGGTCTCATGGAAGGGTGTGGGCATGACCAGCAGTGCGACTCGGCTTCGTGACGGCGCCATCGGCGTCGGATACGAGGGACAGGAGATCTCCGAGTTCATTGACGGGCTCGTGCAGCGTGGTGTGACGCGTCTGGTCGATGTCCGGCTGACGCCGATTTCGCGCAAGAGGGGGTTCAGCAAGACGGCGTTACGTGCCGCGCTGGCCGAGGCCGGTATCGAGTACGACCACCGCCGCGAGCTCGGGAATCTCAAGACGAATCGTGCCGGCTTCGCCGGTGACGAGACCGAGCTCAAGCAGGCGAAGGATCGGTATGTCGAGCTGCTGGAGAACGCCGAGGCCCAAGCCAGCCTGGATGAACTCGCTCGCCTGTCTGTCGGCGAGCGAGTCGCTGTGCTGTGCTTCGAAGCTGATCAGCGGCGGTGTCATCGTGACGTCGTGCTGGCGGAGATCGCCGGCCGTCTACCTCGGAACTGACCGCGGCGGCCAGTAAACGCCGAGGACACTGAATGTCCGGGGATGCGCCGCGACGTTGCCGACGTAGAAGGCGACCTCGCGGTCAGAGCCGCAGACCTCGTGCAAAAATCGTTGCTTGAGCAGTTGGACGGCGTCGGCGTCGTTCATGCCGCGGAGGTTCCGGATCTGGAACGCGACGAACTCCCAGTCGATGAACCCCTGTTTGTGGCCGTTGCAATCGCGCTCTTCGCACTCGTAGTGGTAGGTGCCGGCGAACCGCGGCGCCCGTAGCGGCGTCCGGTCCTCGTTGCCGAACAGGTCGAGCTGGCCGACGTAGGTGTCGATCTTGACTTGCTGAGCCTTCGACCAGCCCTGATGCCGGGTAATCCGCAGTGCCGTGATCCTCTTCGGGCGGATGAGGGCCAGCGACTGCGTGCTCATGGTGGCGCCGCGAACGAGGCGGCACATCGTGATTTGTTCGCTGATCGCCGGATCGATCCATGGGCGGCGGTGCGACCACTTGGTCAGGTGTTTCCCGACCCTCAGGGTGGGCATCCGGGGCCGCCAGCTCTCCTGCCTGCTGTCCTGCCTGGCCGGTACAGCCTCGACCGACACGACGTCGTACTTCGCGAAGCTCGCGTCGGGGCCGAGCTCCCGAAAGTTGATCGGGTAGAGGCGGATCCAGCCTGGACGATCCGGGTCGAGACTGAGCCCGGCCACACAGACCGTTTCGCCGTACTTCTCGGACGGGTTGGGTGCCGCCTTCACTGTGACCAGGACCTGCAACGTGACCGCCTGGTCGCCCGCCGGTTTGGCGGTGGGTGTGTCCGGTGGCTGGCCGAACATCGGAAGCTGCGTCATCGGACCTCCCCGATCCGTCCACGTGAACTACCCAACGTAACTCCGGGGGTGGCACCGTGTGAGCGGCCAAAGGAGTGATCTGGTCACCGTTGCAGCCGGGCGCCGTGACGCGCTAGCGCGATTGCATCGTCACCTCGCGAGTGTCCGGCAGAGGCGGTCCAGGCGGGCGTTCTGTACCAGCGCCGGGGTGTCGATTGAGTCGAGCACCTCCTGGATGCCGGGCCGCACGGTCGGGCGGGCCGAGGCTTTCTTCGGTGGCCGGTCCTTTGCCGGAGAAGATCCCTGCCGCCGCCGACGGGATCACGTTCCTCATCCTTCGAAGACAAGACCGATACGGCCGCTTGCTCCTGGCCCCGGCCTGTTCATGAGGCCAACGCGAGAAGTGCTCCCTGCTGGTTCGCGCTGGACGAAATGGTGTGGCCTCAGGTTCAAAGACGCGGCTCCTCGGTCGGCTGGTCCTGAACGGGTCAGCATCTGGCGTCGCGTTCCGCAGTGGTGAGGCGGGCGGGCCGGTCGGCGAGCGGCCCACCCGCGCGGAGCAGGTCACTCAAGGTCTCGAGGGGCTCGGGGACGACGGAGTACCAGCTCCAGGTACCGCGTCGTTCCCGCTCGAGGATGCCGGCGGAGACCAGCACCCGTAGGTGATGGCTGAGCGAGGGCTGGGGCATGTCGAACTCCTCGGCGAGGTCGCAGAAACACGCCTCGCCGCCGGGGGAGTAGCGGACCAGTGACAGCAGGCGGATCCGCACCGGGTCGGACAGCGCCTTGAACAGCTTCGCGGCCGCTTCGGCCTTACCGGGGGCGACGACCGCGGCGGGTTCGGCCATGAGCAGCGTGACCGCGACCGGCTTCCGGGTGCGACTGTTCTCGCTCGCCACGTGCCCTCCTCCGCGTCAGATGCTTCTCGCGGTCCACCATACCGGCTGGATTGACAAAGCTCGATACAAGCTCTTCAATTGCATTGACAGAAGTCGATCCAGTGGCTGGTGAGGAGACGCCATGACCCATGCGACCGAGGGACTGCCCGGCCGTGAGGTGCTGGACCAGCTCGACCGGATCACCGACGAGCTGACCGACCGGTTTCACGGAACGTTCGGCCGCGAGACGGTCGAACGCTTCGTCGAGGAGACCTTCCGGCTGCTGGATCGCTCGGCGACGGTCAAGATCTACCTGCCCACGCTGACCGCCCATTTCGCTCGGGAACGGCTGGTCGACCTCGCCAAGGTCGACGGGCTCACGATGGTGACCGCGCCGCAGGTGCTGTTCGTGTGTGTGCACAACGTCGGCCGTTCCCAGCTGGCCGCGGCGCTGCTCAACCACCACGCGTTCGGGCATGTGATGGTCCGCTCCGCCGGATCACAGCCCCAGGGCGAGATCCCGCCGGTGATCACCGAGGCGCTGGGCGAGCTGGACATTCAGCTCGCGGGTGCCTTTCCGAAGCCGCTGACCGACGAGGTCGTCCGCGCCGCGGACGTCGTGGTCACGATGGGCTGCGGAGACGCCTGCCCGGTGTATCCGGGCAAGCGGTACCTGGACTGGGACGTGCCCGACCCGATGGGACAGCCGCTGAGCGTGGTCCGCGGCATCCGCGACGACATCGGCCGCCGCGTGCGGCGCCTGCTCGACGAACTCATCGACTGACATCCCTGCAAGGAAAGGAAACCGGGTCATGGCCCGCACGCCGGAAGTGTTGTTCGTCTGTGTCCACAACGCCGGCCGCTCCCAGATGGCTGCCGCGCTTTTGCAGCACTACTCGCTCGGCCGGATCGCCGTCCGCTCGGCGGGATCGGAGCCCGCCGAGAAGGTCAACCCGGCCGCCGCGGCCGCGCTCGCCGAATGGGGCCTGGACATCACCGCCGAGGTGCCCAGCAAACTGTCCACTGAGGACGTGGAGGCCTCCGATGTGGTGATCACCATGGGCTGCGGCGACACCTGCCCGGTCTTCCCGGGCAAGCGGTACCTCGACTGGCCGCTGGAGGACCCTGCCGGGCAGGGCGTGGACGCCGTGCGCCCGATCCGGGACGAGATCGACCGACGGGTCCGTGGCCTGGTCGCCGAAATCCTCGACGCCTGACCTTCACTCCCTGCCTTCCGCACTCCTGGAGACGCGCCCGTGACTGAAACCGCCGACAAGGCCGGTGTCCCGGCCGACACCGACGTCCTGCACAAACTGTCCTTTCTAGACCGCTTCCTTCCCGTCTGGATCATCGTCGCGATGGGCGCCGGTCTGCTGCTGGGCAGCGTCATTCCCGGTCTGCAAGGGGTTATGGACGCGGTGAAGATCGGCCAGGTCTCGCTGCCGATCGCGCTCGGTCTGCTGCTGATGATGTACCCGGTGCTGGCGAAGGTCCGCTACGACAAGCTCGACACCGTGACCAAGGACAAGCGCACGATGGTGCTTTCCCTGGTGCTGAACTGGATTCTCGGTCCGGCGCTGATGTTCGCGCTCGCCTGGCTGATGTTGCCCGATCTGCCGGAGTACCGGACAGGGCTGATCATCGTCGGCCTCGCCCGGTGCATCGCGATGGTGATCATCTGGAACGACCTCGCCTGCGGTGACCGCGAGGCCGCCGCGGTGCTGGTCGCGCTGAACTCCGTCTTCCAGGTGATCATGTTCGGCGTGCTCGGCTGGTTCTACCTCGATCTGCTACCCGGCTGGCTGGGCTTGGACACCACCAGCATCGACTTCTCCCCATGGGAGATCGCGCTCAGTGTGATCATCTTCCTCGGCATCCCGCTCGCCGCGGGCTACCTGTCCCGCCGCATCGGGGAGCGTAGCAAGGGCCGCGACTGGTACGAGGGCACGTTCCTGCCCAAGATCGGCCCGATCGCGCTCTACGGCTTGTTGTTCACCATCGTGATCCTGTTCGCCCTGCAGGGCGGCACCATCACCTCCCGGCCGCTGGACGTCGCCCGGATCGCGCTGCCGCTGCTGGCCTACTTCGCGATCATGTGGATCGGCGGCTACCTGCTGGGAAAGGTCTCCGGTCTGTCCTACGAGCGCACCACTACGCTGGCGTTCACCGCGGCGGGCAACAACTTCGAACTCGCGATCGCCGTCGCCATCGGCGTCTTCGGCGTGACGTCGGGCCAGGCGCTCGCCGGGGTCGTCGGCCCGCTGATCGAGGTCCCAGTGCTGGTCGCGCTGGTCTATGTCAGCTTGTGGCTGCGGAAACGCTGGACCGCGAAAGCGCCCGCGGAGTGACCGGAGCCGCGCGGGTAGTGGTCATCGGCGGTGGCCAGGCCGGTCTCGCCGCGGGCTACCGGCTGCGCCGCGCCGGGCTGGACTTCGTCATCCTCGACGCCCAGGCCCAGCCGGGCGGCGCCTGGATCCACGGCTGGGACTCGTTGCGCCTGTTCTCCCCGGCACAGCACAGTTCCCTGCCCGGGTGGCCGATGCCGCCCTACCCAGGGCCCGGGTATCCGACCGCCGAGCATGTCGTCGAGTACCTCGCGGCGTACGAGAAACGCTACGAACTCCCGGTCCGCCGAGGGGAGACGGTGACCGCCGTGTCCCGCGACGGCGACCGGTTCCAGGTGAGCACCGATACCGGGAACTGGTTCGCCGAGGCGGTCATCAGCGCCACCGGAACCTGGTGGCGCCGCTTCCTTCCGCTCATGCCCGGCGGTTTCACCGGGCGGCAGCTGCACACCGTCGACTACCGCGGCCCGGGCGAGTTCGCGGGCCAGGACGTCGTGGTGGTCGGCGGCGGGAACTCCGGCGCGCAGATCGCCGCCGATCTCGCCGGCACGGCGAACCTGACTTGGGTCACCCGCCGCCCGCCGCGGTATCTGCCCGACCACATCGACGGCAAGGCCCTCTTCGACGTCGCCACCCGCCGCCGTCAAGCGCTGCAGACCGGGAAGCCCGACACCGCGGGAGTCGCCGGGCTGGGCGACATCGTCGCCGTTCCACCGGTCCGCGAGGCCCGCGACGCGGGGCTGCTGCGGCCGCGCGAGATGTTCGCACGATTCGACAGCGACGGTCCTGTGTGGACCGACGGCACCCGTCGGCATGCCGACGCGATCATCTGGTGCACCGGCTTCCGCCCCGCGCTGAGCCATCTCGCCCCGCTGCGGCTGCGGACCACTCGCGGCCGGATTCCCACCGAGGGCACCCGCGCGGTGGCCGAGCCTCGGCTGCATCTCCTGGGCTATGGCGATTGGACCGGTCCGGCGTCGGCCACGCTCATCGGCGTCGGCATGACCGCGCGGGCCGCGGTCACCGACATCCAGACCACGCTGGACACCGGCGGCGGATGACCCCGTTCAGCCGGCGTTCGCGGCGATCGTTTTCAGCTGGTCGGCCAGTGCGGGCGAGCCGTAGGTCTTGAGTACCTCCGCGCGGGCCGGGCAGACGGCCAGATCGGGGCACACCAACGGAATCATCACTTTCAGTGTCGTGGCCAGATGCCCGTACGGGAGCGCGCCGAGGATCTGCTTGAGCCCGAACACCGCGGTGGAGCTCAGCACGTCGGCGAGGAACCGCGGAAACCGCAGCCGGAGCAGCCCGTCCCGGATCGGGGTCTGGGTGAGTTTGGCGTAGGTGCCCGGGTCGAGACCTGCCGCCAGCTCGGTGAGGCGGAGGCAGAGGAAGTGGCCTTTGCGGCGGGTCTTGTACAGCCACGGGAGGTTGTCGAGCGTGCGGTCGGCGACCCGGACGTAGAAACCGTCCTGATCGAACGCGTAGGTCACGACGTCGTCAGCGACGTGTGCCCGGAAACGGCCCAGCTCAGCCCGGGCGCGTCGGCGGCGCTCGACTTTCGGCGCCGGTTTCGGCGCGGCGACTCGGGGTGGCTGAGGTGCCCGCGCTGGAGGTGGGGAGGTCCTCGGTGGCGTATGCCGGACCGCCGAGGGCGGCGATGTCCAGCTCGGCCGGTGGACCGGGGAACGTCCCGATGTGGACCGGGACGACGAACCGCGCGCTGATCGCCTGCACTCCTCGCCGCGCTGGGATCCGTACACGTGGGCTTTCCCGCACGACGAACACTCGTATTGGTTGCGGGGAAGTCGTCGGTAGCCTGCCACCTCTTCCACGCTAGGAACGTGATCGCCGCTGGTCACTCGGCTGTTCCGGTCCTGCGGACGGCCCGAATCTCACCCCTCGCGTTGTAATTCGTCCTTGTGAGGCAACGCGATTAACCCTCGTGAGTGGACCGCCAGCCGGAGCACGGTCGCCACGACGAGCCGGGTCGCCGCGACCAGCGTCGCGGTCTCGACGCGGTCCGCGGTCTCGGCCGGGGTTTGGTAGCCGGGCATTCCCATGCCGATCCCGATCGCGGGCAGCCCGGCGGCGGCGTAGCGGCGGTTGTCCGACGGCATCGCCCCGGCCCGCAACGGGACCCCGGTCTCCCGTCCGGTTTGGTCGAGCGCGGCCAGCAGGTCATGCGCGGGCCCGCCCGCTTCGACCGCGGCGCCGTCGCCGAGCTGGGCGGCCCCGTCGACGTTGAGCACATACGTGCCGGACCGGACATTGGGTGCGTGGTGCGCCGCTCCGCGCGCCCCGGCTTCCTCACCGTCGAGCAGGCTCGCCGCCAGTCCGACGTGGTCCGGCAGTAGCGGCGCGAGCAGGCGGGCGGCTTCGAGGACGACGGCGACCCCGGAGGCGTTGTCCGCGGCGGCGGGCAGCCGCTGCTGCGGGTCGTCGCCCACGCCGTCGAAGTGCGCGGTCAGCAGCACACCTGGCGACCCGGCGGCGGGTTCGCGGAGCACGCCGTGCACGTTCGACCCGATCACCTCGACAGTTCGTAGCGGCATCGAGGCGGTCACTGTGCCCGACCCCGCCCGGGCCATCTCGTCGTGGAGACCGGTTCGCACGGCGATCACCGGCAGAGCGCCCACCGGTGGCCCGGCGATCATCTTCGGCATCCAGCCCTCGGCGTCGGTCCCGCGCGGCACCAGCAACCCCGCAGCGCCCTCAAACCGTGCCCGCGCCGCAACCCCCAGGTCCGGCGCAAGCACCCACTTAGCCCGCCACTCATCGGAATCGGCGACCGCGAGTTCGCCTGTACGGGGCGCGGGAAGGTCCGCCGAGACGAGGTGCTCGGCGAAGTTCCGGCGGTGCACCCCTCGCCGGTGCGTCGACCCTGCGCTCCAGGCGAACTCAGGCGTGCGATAAAGCTCCCGCACACCGGCCACGGGGAACTCGTCGGTGGTGACCGACGCGCCGATCGCCCGCAGCTGCCCGGCGAGCCAGCGACCGGCCGCACGGCCACCGGGCGTCCCCACCCGACGGCCCGCGAACCGGTCGGCGGCCAACGCGGCGACCGTGGACTTCAACCGCGAGCCGGACACCGTCGGCGTCATGAACAGCAACCGGCGCCGCTGGCCACCGCGTCGGCCTTCGCCGCCGGGTCGCAGCACGATCCTGCCACGGTCGCGGCCTCGGTGGTGCCGCAGCAGGTGCTGGTGGCCGTCGTCGAGGCGGTCGGGGTGGCCGGGGTGGTGCCGCAACAGCCGTTCGAAGCCGGCGGGGTGAACGCCTCGGCCGGGTCACCGGTGAAACCGCCGGTTGTGTTGGTGTTCATCACGGAACTCCTTGTGGTTGGAGGATTCAGAAGCGGGAGGGCAGCTGCAGGGCACGGTCGCGGGCGGCGTCGAGCAGGGTGTCGGCGCGGCACTGCCCGGTGCACACCTGCACGCACGAGTCGCAGAACTCGACGGTCGGCGTGCTGGTGAACAGGCGACGGAGAAGCGTGATCATCAGAACCTCTATCTAGATGAGTATCGAAACAGTGGAGTCAGTTTGCTCCCGGCTTAGATGAATGTCAATATAGACAGGTGTCGAAGTCAGATTCGGGTGTGAAGCTGCTGCCGGTGGTCGAGCAGGGCTGCTGCGCGCCGCTGGTGGCCGAGCCGTTGACGGCGGAGCAGTCGGTGGACCTGGCGAAGGCGTTCAAGGCGCTCGGCGACCCGGTGCGGCTGCGGCTGCTGTCGCTGATCACCTCCGCGCAGGGGGAGAGCTGCGTGTGTGATCTGACCGCGGCGTTCGACCTGACCGGGCCGACGATCTCTCATCACCTGAAGGTCTTGCGCGAGGCGGGGCTGGTCGGCAGCGAACGCCGGGGCACCTGGGTGTACTACTGGCCGCGCACCGAGACGCTGAGTCAGCTGTCGGGCTTGCTGTCCGCGCCGGGGCTCGTTCCGGGATCGTGATCCTCGTCCGCGGACGCTGCGCGTGACGCCGCTTCGTTGATGATGGCCCGCGCCTCCTCGATCACCTCGGGCGGCTGTCCCTGATCTCCCCAGAGGGCCGTTGTGCTGGTGTCCCACAGCCGTCCGGGCACTGCGGAGGGTGTGAGCATGACGCCCAGCGTGCAGTGCTCCCAGTCGCCGATGGCGGTGCTGTAGTCGTGGTGCAGGACCTGCAGCCGGATCATCAAGGCATCGCGCGCCTCCTCGGAAAGGCGTGAGGCGACCACGAACTGCAGGGGAGTGAAGTCGCCAGGGGACGGGATGACCGTGCGGCTGTGGATGAGGGTGCCGGGCTTGGTGTGCTGGGCCGCGGACTCGATGAACCTGATCAGAGTGCGGCCGAGTTCGGTCCGGTGCTCGACCGGCAGACCGTCCAGGGCGGCGAGCATGAGCAGCAGGTCCGCGTCTCGTCCTTCCGGAATCGGAGTCTCCGCCACGTCCTCCATGATCATGCGGAGCATGACGTGCGGTGCCTGTTCGTCGTGGTCGGCGGGATGCAGCGGAGCCCGGGCCACGGAGAGCGTCTCCCACGGCTTCGTATCCAGGAGCGAGGCCACCGCTGGATCCACGGCCCCGGGAATGGCGTCGATGTCGGCGAGGGCGTATTCGTGGTAACGGCGTGGCTCCTCGCCGAGTTCGACGGCGTCGCTGCCGGCCGCGCGCCTGAGGTAGGCCAGCACCGCGCGGGTGGAGCGCAGGTGATCGAACAGGAACTCCCAGTCCCGCCGGAGGATCACGATCGCCGGGACGTCGGTCGGTGCCGGAGGAGGAAGGTAACGGCGAGGAGGATCCGCGTGGTCGACCACCACGACCGTCAACCACGCGTAGTCCCCGCCTGCCACCTGGATGGTCCGCCCGCGGGCGTTGGTCATCGCCGCGGCGGCGAGCTTGAGGCGCCGCACGGTTCCTCTGCCCTGGCTGAGCGCCTTCGTCACGTTCTTGTTCAGCCAGGACAGTTCACGCTCCGGCTTGTCGGTGGGGCCGACCCGGCTCTTGGACTGAATCACCGCCGCCTGATCGCCGACCAGGAGCAGCCCGTCACCGAGTTCCCGTGTTCCCGAGGCGGTGCGTTGCTGCTCGGGCGGGAACACGAAGTCCGGCAAACCCCATGTCGCTGCCGCGTCGCGGACGGCGTCCTCGGCCGCGTATCCCTGGGTTGCGGCGTCCGGCAGCGGGGAGGCGTCCGGGATACGCCGGATCGCTGTCCCCGCCGCGGTCTTGATCACCAGAATGAGTGGCTCACCCACGGACCGGCCTCCTTTCGTTGGCGCCCAGGGATCGCATCATGTGTGATCCGTCGGCGCCAGAGGTGTCACCGCGCCGATGCGGATTGGCAGCACTTCGCTCGCGGTGAGGAGCCGGTGGGCAGAAGGCGTTTGGTCACGTAGTGGGCGTCGCGGCCGACGCCGCGCAGGGTGGCGGAGGCGAAGCTGCGTTGCCATTCCAGGCCGACGTAGGCCAGCCCGGGGTGGGTGGTGGACAGGCCGCGGTCGTGCAGCGGCCGGTCATCCGGTGCGAGTGCGCCGAGTCCGTCCAGGTAGGACAGTCCGGGGCGAAAGCCGGTGGCGAGCAGGATGGTGTCGACGTGTTCGCGTGTCCCGTCCGGCCAGACCACGGTGTCGCCGTCGATGGTGGTGAACATGCGGCGCTGGTCCGGTCTTCCTTGGCGGATCGCGGTTGTGTAGATGCCGGGATCGTTGACCGGTGAGGTGAGGGGCTTCTTCAGCAGGTGCCCGATCGGCAGGTGGTCGAACCCGACGGCGGCGGACCAGAAATGCACGTCCTTCCCGAACGGACGCTGCGGCGCGAACTTCACCGGTGCCCGGGTGGCGAGAGTGACGCGGGCGTGAGCGGCGAGTTCGGTGGCGATCTGGACGGCGGAGTTGCCCGCACCGACGACGACCACACGCTGCTCGGCGAAGGAGCCAGGGCTGCGGTAGTCGCTGCTGTGCAGGAGAGTTCCGGTGAAGGTGTCCATTCCGGACAGTGCTGGAAGGTATGGCCGGGAGAAGCCGCCGGACGCGGCGATGAGGATCGGCGCGGTGAGGGCGGGCTCGCCGGCAGTGTGCATGGTGAAGACGCCGTCGTCGTGGGTAACGGTCTCGGCGTGGTGGCCGGTCCGGATGTCGGTGTCCAGGCACGAGGCGTAGCGGCGGAGATAGTCCACGACCTCGTCGCGGTACGGGTAGCGCTCGGGATCGCCGGGGAAGGCCAGGCCGGGGAGGCTGCTGTAGCGGGCGGGGGAGAAGAGGGTCAGCGAGTCGTAGTAGCGGGGCCAGGACCCGACCGGTTCGGCACCCGCCTCGAGGATCACCGGGCGCAGGCCCCGGGTGCGCAGGGCGTGGGCGGCGGCGAGACCGGCCTGGCCGCCGCCGACGATGATCGCGTCGTGGTCGTTCATGAAGTCCTCCCAGGAAGAAGTCGGGGTGTGCTCGCGAGAGTGAGGGCCGCGGCGGCCACGGTGACCGCGGCGAGCACGAGGAAGGTCGGCGAGTAGCCGCCGATGCCGCTCGCGATCGCCGCCCCGGCCCAGGGGGCGAGGGCGACGGTGATGGTCAGCGGCGCTTGCAGCAGCGCGTTGAGGCGCCCGTAGTGGGTGGCGCCCCACCGGTCAGCCACCGCGGTGGCCTGCAGGAGCGTGAACACCCCGCGCGCCATCCCGGCCACGATCGCGGCGACGATCAGGCCGGTCGTGGTGGTGAGCAGACCGAGCACGGCCGTGGTCGCGGCGGCGGCGCCGAACACGATCGCCGTCCGGGTCCGGACCGTGGTCAGCCGGGTGAGCGTCGTGTACCCGAGCCGTCCCAGCACCTGACCGGCTCCGCCGAGACCGAGCGCGATCGCCGCTGTCGTGCCGCTGACGCCGCGTTCGGTGAGCAGCGGTACGAGGTTGATCACTCCGGCGTAGACGGCGAACGCCGCCAGGCTGAACGCGATCACCAAGGCCCGGAACGAGATGCTCCTCGCGATCCGCGCCGGATCGTGGTGATCCGGGTGTGTGCCGGGCGGCGGCTCGGCGGGCGGCCACGGCCCGCGTAACCCCCACAGGTGTGCCGGGATGGTGACGACGGCCAGCACTCCGGCGAGGACGAGGTAGGTGTTCCGCCAATCGAGGTGCGTGGTGAGCAATGCGGTCAGTGGCGCGAACACGGTGCTCGCCAAGCCTGCGGCAAGGGTGAGCACGGTCAGGGCGAACACGCGCCGCTGCCCGTACCAGCGGGTCAGAGCGGCGAACGCGGGCGGATACAGCACCGCGCCCATCGCGACCCCGGCCAGCAGCCACGCCACGGTGAACCACACCAGGTTCTGCGCCAGCGCGACGGCCACCACCGCCGGGACCGCCACGACCGATCCGGCCGTCATCACCGAGCGGGGACCCCGGGCGTCGAGCCACCGCCCGACCGGGATCCCCGTCAGTGCGGCGACGACCTGCCCGGCCGAGAACGCCGCGACCACCCACGTGGCCGACCAGCCCGTGGTCTGGCTGATTTCCGGTGCCAGCACAGGGAAGGCGTAGAACAGGATGCCCCAGCTGGTGATCTCGGTGACGCAGAGAACGGCCAGCACGCGGCGCAGCCCGGACGTGGTCAACCCGGGCGACGCCGCGGCGGTCGCGATCGGCATAGCGGTCAGCGCCCCGCGGCCGACGGTGCGGACAGCGTGAGGACTTCCGGCTCCGGTGTCGCGCAGCAACCGCCAGCGGCCGGTGCGTCGGCCGGTTCGTCGAACAGGCCGGCACCGCCGCAGACTCCCGTCTCGGCCATCCGCAGTTCGACCCGTCCGGCGGCTTCGTGGTCCCCGGCGAGCTGGGCAGCGATGCTGCGAACCTGCTCGTAACCGGTCATCGCCAGGAACGTCGGCGCCCGGCCGTAGCTCTTCATCCCGGCCAGGAAGAAGTCCTTCTCCGGATGCGCGAGTTCCTTGGCGCCGTGGGGATACACGGTTCCGCACGAGTGGACGTTCGGGTCGATCAGCGGCGCGAGCGCGACCGGTGCCTGCAACGTCGGGTCCAGCTCCAGGCGGATCTCCGACAGCCAGGTCAGATCGGGCCGGAAACCGGACAAGGTGACGACTTCGTCGACCTGCTCGATCCGCTGCCCGCCGGAGGAAATCAGGGTCAGCCGCCCGTCGATGTCGCGGTCGACCGCCTCGGTGCGGAACCCGGTCACCACCGTGATCAGTCCGGAGTCCACCGCTTCCTGTGCACGCAGCCCGAGCGCACCCCGCGCGGGAAGCTGATCCGCCTCGCCGCCGCCGAAGGTGTTGCCGACCGCACCGCGGCGCAGCACCCAGCTGATCCGCGTGTCTGGCGACTCCTTCGCGAGGCCGGACAACGCGACCAGTGCGGTCAGCGCCGAGTGCCCGCTGCCCGCGATCACCACGTGCTTGCCCGTGTACCGCGCCCGCACCACGTCGTCGCCCAAATTCGGGACCCGGTAAGCGATCCGGTCCACCGCCGCACGCTCACCAACGGCAGGAAGCCCTTCTCCGCCGAGCGGGTTGGGTGTCGACCACGTGCCGGACGCGTCGATCACGGCCCGCGCCGCGATCCGCTCCTCCGCGTCGTCGGCGGCGCGGACGTGCACGGTGAACGGTTCGTCGTCGCGGCCGCTGTCCACGACCCGGTCCCGACCCCGGCGGGCGACGCCGACCACTTCGGCGCCGAAGCGGACCCGGTCACCGAGCGCCGCCGCCAGCGGCCGCAGATACAGGCCGGCCCAGTCCGAACCCGTCGGGTACGCCTCGCCCTCCGGCCGGACCCAACCGCTCGTCTCCAGCAGCCGCCCGGCCGCCGGGGCGACGAGTTCGGACCACGGCGAGAACAACCGCACGTGATGCCACGCCGCCACGTCCGAACCCGCTTGCGCGCCACGCTCCAGAACCAGCGGCTCGAAACCCCGCTCCACCAGCTCGGCGGCGGCCGCCAGCCCCACCGGTCCGGCCCCGATCACCACGACAGGCAGCTCGTTCATCCCCATGCACCTTTCATCGATCCATCTCGATTGAAGCGATGCGAGGGACTGTATCGACGGGAGTCGATTGACGCAACCATCGATTCTCGCCGATACTGGGTGGCATGACGACGGTCGTTCCCGTGCCACTCACCGGTCTCCTGCCCGAACGCGAAGCCGCGACGTACGCCGGGTGGTTCGCCTGCCTGGCCGAGCCGATGCGGGTGAAACTGCTGCACGCAGTCGCGACCTCTCCCCGCGGCCTGACCGTGGGAGCGCTGACGGAGATCCTCGGCACCAGCCAGTCCACGTGCTCGCATCACGTGCGAAAACTGGCCGATGTCGGTTTCGTCCACTTGCGGAAAGAGGGCACGGCTACGGTCGTGACGATTAATCAGGCCTGCTGCAGTGGCCTCCCGCACGCGGCCGACGCCGTCATGGGCATGCTCGCGCCGCGGCCATGCTGCCCGGACAACGTGCCCGACGACGTCTCCGTCCGCGCCCTGGAACCCGGCGATTGGACCGCGGTCCGCCGGATCTACGGCGAAGGCATCGCAACCGGGCTCGCCACCTTCGAGACCGAGGTGCCCAGCCGCAAAGCGCTCGATGCCAAATGGCTACCCGGGCATCGGTGGGTCGCCGAGACCGACGGCGAAGTCGCCGGCTGGACCGCCGTCACTCCCGTCTCGGAGCGAGAGTGTTACCAGGGAGTCGCCGAGACGTCGGTCTACGTCGGCGAAAGCCACCGCGGTCACGGGGTCGGGAAAGCCTTGCTCTTCAAGCAAGTCACCGAGGCCGACGCGGCCGGACTCTGGACCCTGCAGACCTCGATCTTCACCGACAACCGCGCCAGCATCGCCCTGCACCACAGTGCCGGTTATCGCACCGTCGGCATCCGCGAACGCGTCGCCCAGCGCGACGGCGTCTGGCACGACACCGTTTTCCTCGAACGCCGCAGCCCTGTCAACTAGCCACGGGATCCACGCCCTATAGGTACGGCACGTGCTGGATTTAAGGGCGAAGCGGAGTCACATGTCAGGTGTCAGCTGCTTCCGCGAGTATCCGGCAGAACTGGTCGATCTCCTCGATCGTGTTGTAGTAGTGGACTGACGCGCGGACGACTTCGTCCAGCCCCCGCGCCTCCATGTCCCAGCGTGTCGACGCCACTCGCGAGATGCTCACGTTGATGCCCCGCCTCGCCATGAACGCCTTGATCTCCTCGCCGGACAGGCCGTCCGCGGTGAAGGACGTGATGCCGCACCGCTCCGAGCCGACGTCCCTGACCTCGACCCTGCGGATGGCGTCGAGGCGGTCACGCAGCTCTTCCGCCAAGCGGTAGACCCGGTCACGGATGCTCGTGAGCCCCCAGCCGAGGGCGTAATCGATCGCGGCACCGAGCCCGATCTTCGCCGCGTAGTTGCACTCCCATGATTCGAATCGCCGTGCCCCTGGGCGGACTTCGTAGCCGCCGCGGGTCACCCAGGTCGCGGCGTGCAGATCGAGCATCGGAGGGCACAGCTCGTCGAGCCGGTCGGCTCGGACGTACAGCAGACCGGTACCGCGCGGGCCGCGGAGGTACTTCCGCCCGGTCAAGGAAAGCATGTCGCAGCCGAGGACATCGACGTCGAGCGGCATCTGCCCGGCCGATTGACACGCGTCGAGCAGATACAGGACCCCCGCTTCGCGGGTCACGCTGCCGACCTCGGCCGCTGGGTTGACCAGGCCGCCGTTGGTCGGTACATGGGTCAACGACACGAGCCGGACTCTGTCGTCCATCAGCTCGCGAAGGCGCGTCACGGACAGCTGTCCAGACTCGTCGTTAGGTACGACCTCCACCTGAACGCCGTGTCGTTGCGCCACCTGCAGATAGGCGATGAAGTTGCTGGCGTACTCGGCTTCGCTGGTCAGGATCCGGTCACCACACTGGAACGGGATCGAGTAGAACGCGAGGTCCCACGCGCGGGTGGCGCTGTCGAGGACCGCGAGCTCCGGCGGCGTGCAGCAGAGCAGGCGTGCGGCCGAGGTGTACACCCCGCTTACGTTGTCGGCCGCCTCCGCCGCGGCCTCGTAACCGCCAATGCGGGATTCGAGGCGGAGATGATCGATCACAGCGTCAAGAACGGGCTGGGGCATCAGCGATGACCCTGCGTTATTGAGGTGGATCACCGAAGCGCAGCCCGGTGTCTCCTTGCGGGCCAACTCCACGTCGAACGTTTCCTGCGTCATACCGCCTCCTCCCCGCGACGCGGTGCCGGGGCCGAAATCACTGCCGAATGATCAACGAGACGGAGGAACGACCTGGCTCGCTCCTGCAACGGTCGCGTGAAGAAGACGTCCGGAGTGGCCTCCTCGACGATCACCCCGCCGTCCATGAACACGATCCGGTCGGCGACCTCCCGTGCGAAATGCGTCTCATGGGTCACGATCACCATCGTCATGCCCTCGCGAGCCAGACTCTGGATGACGTCCAGTACCTCGGCGTGGAGTTCAGGGTCGAGCGCGGAGGTCGGCTCGTCGAAGAGCACGACCTCCGGTTCCATGGCCAGCGCGCGGGCGATCGCGACGCGCTGCTTCTGCCCGCCGGAAAGCCGTGATGGGTACTCGCCGCTTTTGTCCGCCAGTCCCACGCGGTCCAGAAGTCTTTCCCCAAGTTCCTTCGCTTGGGCCTCGGACAGCTTCCGCACTTGACGTGGCCCCTCGATCACGTTGCCCAGCGCCGTCATATGCGGGAAGAGATTGAACTGCTGGAACACCATCCCCGCGTGCCTGCGAGCCTGTTGCTCCAGTCGCTTGCGTCCGCGGTCACGGCGCGTTCCGCACTCGAAGTCGCATCCGCAGATCCGTACTTGGCCGGCATCGGGCTCCTCCAGGAGGTTCATACACCGCACGAGTGTGGTCTTGCCCGAGCCGGACGGGCCCATCAGCACGATCACCTCACCTCGTTCCACGGCGAGGTTCACGCCGCGCAGTACGTCGAGTTCACCGAAGCTCTTCCGGATGTCCGTCAGCTCGATCGTGAAGTCGCTCATGCTCAATACGCCCTTCCCAGCCGCCTTTCGAGCATTCCCTGCCCGATGGACAACACCGTGTTGATCATCCAGTACATCAAGGCCGCGACCAGAAATGCTTCCATGTAGCGGAAACTGGCGTTGCCTACGCTTTCCGCGACCCGCGTCAGCTCGACCACGGTGACCGCGGATGCGAGCGATGTGTCCTTCATCAGTGCGATGAATCGGCTACCCACGGCTGGGGTCGCGATCCTGATCGCCTGTGGGAAGACGATTCGCCGGAACGTCCGCCAGTACGGCATGCCGATCGACGACGACGCTTCCCACTGTCCCTTGTCGACACCAAGGATCCCGCCGCGGAAGTTCTCACTCAGGTAGGCCGCGGAGAACAATGTCAATGCCAGGATTGCCGAGGGGATCGGTGCCAATTGGATCCCGAGCTGCGGAAGTCCGAAGTAGAGCAACATGATCTGGATCAGCAGAGGAGTTCCCCTGAACACCGAGACGTAGGAGATCGCCACAGCCCTAAGCGCCCGGAAACCGGAAATACGGGCGAGAGCGATCAGAGCACCAAGAATGGATCCGAAAACGAAAGATGCCACGCCGAGTAGGACAGTGACACCCAGCCCCTGCAACAACATCGGGAACGCGCCGGCCAGCAGGTCCACGATTTCCTCCTCACCACACGTGTTGACGAACTCCTCAACCTGCGGGCAGCGCCTTCAGTTCGGCCGCCATGTCCAAACCGCCCAGCCACTGCTGGGAAAACCGCGTGAGCGTCCCATCCGCGATCATCTCGTCGATCGCCTTGTCGACAGCCTGCTTCAGGGCAGTGGAATCCTTCCGGAAGGACATCCCGTTGACCTCGCTTTCGAGCAGAGGGCCGACCGGCTGGACGCTCAGACCGTTCTTGCCCGCCAGGTAGACACCCTGGAAGCGGGAGACCAGCATGGCGTCGGCGTTGCCACGGGACAGGTCCGTGAGGCCGAGCGTGGCGTTGTCGTAGGTCTTCACGCGTACGTCCTGGATCTTCTCCGTGGCGTACTTGTGTTGAGTGGTTCCCGCCGACACCGCGACCGCTTTCCCCGTCAGGTCGGCAAGTGAACTGATCGAAGTATTCCCAGTGGCGACGAAGATCGAGATGCCGTTGACCGCGTAGGGACGCGAGAAGTCGACTTGCTGTTTGCGTTCGGCGGTGATGGTCTGCCCGGAGATGACCATGTCGAACCGGTCGGCCTTCACGCCCTCGATGAAGGTCTGAAAGCTGGCCTGCACGAACTCGACGCCACTGGCGCCCAGCCGCCGAGCCACGTCGTGCGCCACGTCGACGTCGTACCCCGCCGGGGCACCCGATCCGTCGACGAAGTTCCATGGTGGATTCGCCTGTGTGAGTGCGACACGGATCTTGCCACCGCTTCGCAGCTTTTGGAGGACATCGCCAGACGCAGTACTTGAACACGCCGCCGCGGAGCCGACCGACGCGATGATGGCGGCGGACAGGAACGTCCTACGGGATAGATGGATTGGTGACTTTCGCATAGCGTCTCCCTCACGAACGAGGGCCTGCGGCGTTGCCGCACGGCTGCCGTCCGGCAGCGTCCGGAGATGCCGCCGAGCGTCAAGCGCGGCCCTGTGGTGGTGCACTTACGCGTCACTCGAGTGAGTGGGACTGTATGCCCCCATAGGGTATAGGTCAACACGGCCTGGGTAAGCGCACGGCTAAGTAACCTCCTCGCAATAAGCCAAGCTGCCGAAGGAAACTCGATCGATCATCGGGCAACGAAGTGTCTTAGTAGGACTCGCGGAAGCTGATTTATGCTGCTGTCAGGGGAATCGTGGTAAGCCCTGCACTGAGGAACGGCTGTCATGTCCGGTTGCGACACAAGGGTGGCTACTATCCAAGTTCGTAACTCGACTGAGACCGTGTGGTCGGCAGCGAAGGCTGTGACGGCCTTTGTTCGCCGCGTCGCGGACGGTCGCAGCTCCGGTCTCCGCTGTCGGGTATTCGGTCTCGGTGTGGTAACCGCCGTAACGGCGGGTAGTGGGCCGCCGACCACTGAGGGCGACGGTCTAGCGGTCGCCAGAGGTCACTCGAGGCCGGGCAGGGAGCGGGGTGTGAACCGTGAATGGAGACCCGTGGGGCGAAGGCGTCGACGCGACGACATACGCGCAGGGCAGGCTTCCCAGCAGGACCTATGCGTCGGCCAGCTTCCCGATCTTACGGCCGAACTCCGCAGACAACGGCCAACCCGCCCGGTTCGTGTACAAGGTGTTCGATCCCGAGGCGGAGACAACCGCGGAACTTGAGGGAGAGCAGTGGCTGGTCTCCGAGTCTCCGGCCGGCCGGTACCAAGTCAAGCTGTTGATCGCGCGGGAAGCTGGCAACGTCCGTGAGCTCTGGGTGCAGCGGGTGCCGGCCAAAGGTCAGGGAAAGGTGGAGACCAGGCTGAACCTGAGGCAGCCGGAAGCGGGACGGCTGGTGGAGCTGCTGCGCACCCTTGAGTGCATTCCGGTCGATGGCGAGCAGACCGTACGGGTTGATGACTCCCTGGTGCGGGAGCTGTTCGCCAATCCGGAGTCGTTGGCGAGAATCTATCGTGAAGACCCGTCGCGGCTGCGACAGTTGATCTCCGATGATGAGTCGGCACGCGATGTGATCGCGTTGACGCATCGCCGTGGGCAGCTGCAGAAGTTCCGGCGCCTGCTGAGTGATGACGCATATTTCGACGCCGAGGTCGAGCAAGCGCCCGGGAAGCGGCGGGAGGCAGTGTGGCAAAAGTTCTTCGAGGACAACCCGTGGATACTCGGAGTGCCGCTCACCGGCCAGTTGCTCACGTCATGGAGTGACCAGAAGCTGGAACAGGTCGTCGCCGGCGCATCGGTCGTCAGCGTGGGCAAGCGCGCCGACGCTCTCCTCCGTACCTCCGGCCGGATCAAGTCGATGGTGTTCGCCGAGATCAAGACCCATCGAACCGCACTGCTGGCCGCCAGCGAGTACAGGTCGGGTTGCTGGCCGCCCTCTGATGAGTTGGCCGGCGGAGTGGCACAGGTGCAGGGCACGGTGCATCGCGCGGTGAACGAGATCGGTGAACGCCTCCAAGACGTCGCTCCCGATGGCTCGGACGTGCCAGGCGGGTTCACCTACATGCTCAAGCCCCGGGCTTTCCTGGTCATCGGCTCCCTCGACCAACTTCTTGGACAAGACGGCGGGCATCATCGCGACCGCATCCGCTCCTTCGAGCTGTATCGGCGACAGCTCCACGAACCCGAAGTCGTGACCTTCGACGAGCTCCTCGCCCGCGCGGAATGGCACGTCACCATGGCTGAAGGCGACGTCGCTCCCCGGGAGACTTAGCGCCGGAGGGCCAGGCGCTGGGTGGCCCGCTCGGCCGGTGCTCTGGGCAGGTCGGCATCCGAGGCGTTCTTCGACGACCGACCGCCTGAAACTGGATGCGAACATGTGTTCTATTGTCGTGCTAGGTTCGTGGTCAAGCGCCGCGTGACGTGCAGGTCAAGGAGGTGGACGGGCTGGGCTGGCTGGTGCGGGAGCGTCTCACCGGGTGTGAGTGGCGCGTCGAGACAAGTGACATGGCGTGGGAAGCCGGAGGCTACGACCTCCGGCGTTTCGAAGTCCACGTCATCGATGAACGGGTGGTGGGCGCTCCGGACGGCTACCCAGACCTGACGTCCTCTGAGAGCTTCGAGCCCCTGGCAAGGTGAGGATCACGTTCTCGTGGGCCCAACCCGACCATTGCCACTTGCGAGCGGACGGCACTAACTGACCTGATCTTTGCGGTCATTCTGGTGGGTTTTCTGTCTGATTGTCGTCGTGCCCTCCTGGTGGTCATAGGCCGGGCTTCAGCGCGCGATTCGGCGAGGTTTCGTTGTGGAGCGTCGGCGTGTGGACGTTGGTTCTGCGATGTCGTCGTTTGGGCCTTGTGCGGCGTTTCGCGCTGACTATGTGGTTTCGGCTTCGGCTGGAGTGGTGTGCGGGAGCGTGCCTTCGTGGCGCCATTTTCGGAGGACGCGGCGTCCGTAGTTGTGTGTTCCGGCGATGCGGTCCAGATCGGCGCCGGTCGGTGTTCGGCCTTGGGCGTGCTCGCGCTGGTAATGGGCCCACATCAGTTGTTCGGCAGTGGGCTTGGCTAGGTGGTCTCTCTGATCTGGTGCCGTCGGCAGGGGGCTGACCGGTGCCGACGCGAGAGCATCGGTGGTTTCGGACTTCGCTTGAAAGCAGTCCCCGGGGGAGGGCATCGGCTCAGTGAGTTTGCTGCGGTGGCGTTTAAGGGCGCGGTTGAGAAGTTCGACGGCGAGCAGCAGGGCGAGTGGTGGGCAGGCGGCGACGGCGACACCGAAGCTGCTCGCCACCGGAGCAGAAGCGATGTTCGCGCAGAGGGACAGTGAGATGCCGAAGGCGAACGCGGACCACGCAGCCCGTCGGCTGGAGCCTTCAGGACTGGGTTTCCAGAGTTCGACGGTCGCAGTCGTGAGGAGGCCGTCGACGATGAGTGGCCAGATGGAGGAGGTCATCGTGTCGGCGCCGAATCGGAGCGCGAATTGGCGTCCGTGGATGTAGGAGGCGTAGGCGGCGCCGAGGGCGACGAGGGCGGTGCAGCCGCATTGGATCCAGAGTGAAAGGTCCCGGCGAGACGTGCTCATGCGGCGCCTCCGGAGCGGCGGCGGCCGAGCCGTGGCACCTCGACAGTGGCGGAAAGTTGCAGCTCAGGGGCTATGTCAGCCTGGGTGGAAGCTGCTCGTACCTCGTCGGGGGTACATACAGGCTTCACGCAAAGAGCGTCGATCATTTTGATCGGCGCTTTTTGCTATTTCGGTAGCCGACATGGCGTCTGTGATCCTTTCTCCTGCTTCCGTTATCGCGGGCACTTGATCTGCTGGCAGACTAACCCCGATCGTCACGACGTCGCCGATGCCGTTCAACTGGACGGTGAGTCGTGTCACCTCGAAGAGCGTCTGAAGCAGGGCCTGTGGAGCCCTGGCCAAGTTGACCCGCAATCAGGGGACGGCGTCCAGAAGGCTCAAGTTCGAGGGCGTGGGTGGTGCTGGAGTCTCGATGTCTTGCGCGTCCAGCTGAGCCACCTCGGCTTGAACGGTGTTCTTTGTTCGCCGCCAGCTCGTTGTAGCTCTGTCTGAGAGCCTTCGCAAAGGATCGTCGGGTGCGCCGTCTTGAGCTTGCCGGAGCAGGGCTTCTTGCTTGCGTTCGATCTCGGCGACCTGTCGTTGTAGACGCTCTCGGCCCTCAGCCCGTATTCGCGCGGCAGTGCCGTCCACAGTGGCCAGGTCGGCTTCCAGAATGGACGTACGGTCAGGGCCGAAGATGCGGTCGGCGAAGAAGTGCCCGACGGCGTCCAGGAGTTCGCCGTCGCGGATGCGGACCGCGGTCGGCAGATCGGTGTGCGGGGCAGCGACGCCGCGGTTGTTCTTGCGGGGCCGGCACAGGTCCTCGGTGGAGGTCCGGCCGAGGCTCCGGGCGCCGGAGGATCGTTCACTCTCAGGACTTGCCGGGCCGGACTGGTACTCGGCCCACTGGACTAGCTCGCTGATCGCGGCGTCGAGCCGCCTGCGAAGACGATCGTCCAGGAGACCCGAAACCGTTGTGACGTAACCAGAATAGCGGCGATCGCCAGATTCGCGGGTCTGCTTGCCGCGGGAGGCACGTCGGTCCAGGCGCTGGCGCTGCTGGATTTGCGGGAAGGCGACACGCTGGTTGTCCACGGCGCTTCCGGCATGGTCGGGTTCACCGCCGTGCAACTGATCGTCGCGGCCGGGGTCAAGGTCATCGGCACGCCGAGCGAAAGTTGCTCATTCTCCGTTCTTGGCACTCCACTCGACGAGAGGGTGCAGAACACGCATCAGGCTGGCGCCTCGCTCGGTCGGCCGGTAGGTGATCTGGACCGGCGTCGTCGGTACCACGACCCGCTCGATCAGTTGGTGGCTCTCGAGTTCGCGGAGACGCTGGGACAGCAGTTGGTTCGAGATTCCGGGGATCCGCGAGCGGTAGTCGACGAACCGGCGGGTGCCCCGCATGGCCGCCAGGAGCACTGCGGCGCTCCATTTTCTGCCCACGATCTCGACTGAGCGCTGGAAGCTGCGGCACACGTCGTCGTCGATGTGCTCGTAGTCGACGTCCGGGCGGTCCGGGGTGGCGGGGGACTCGTCGGTCGGTCGCAGGCTGGCCATGCGGTCATGATATCTGAGTGAGTCGTCTTTTGTGACCAGGTCAGGTCCCATTTGTCGCCCATGGACGTTGTCGTGCAGCCTGAGGTCATGAACGCCCGCCTGGCCCGTTACGACGTGCTGTGAACTACGGACACCGGCTGAGGTTCGGGCTGCGCCTGACCACTAACGCCGACCGCGGACCCGGCCAACTGGCCCAGCGGGCCGGACTGGCCGAGCAGTGGGGTCTGGACCTGCTCGTCATCCCGGCCGGAACCGAAGGCACCGACCTCGAGCCGTCGACCGTGTCGTCGTGGATCGCGGGGGTGACGGGCTCGCTCGGACTGGCGGTGGAGGCACAGCCGGCCTACCAGCCGGCGATGCTCGCGAGGGCGATCGCGAGTCTGGACCAGCTCGCCGAGGGCAGAGTGGAACTAGCTCTGCGCGCGGGTCCGCCGTCGGCCGGCACCGACACCGCACTCGGCGAAGCGATCGACGTCGTCCGGGAGCTGTGGAACGTCCTGGACCGCGGCCTGGGTCGATTCACTGGCCGCTTCCACCGCCTCGCCGGGGCGCAGAAGGCCGCGCCCGCACACGACGTGCCGATCACCGTGGATGGCCAGGGCCGGGACGTGCTGCGGCTGGTGGGACGGCAGGCCGACGGGTGGTCGACGGACGGCGACGTCGCCGCGCTGGCGGAGGGCAACCGGGTGATCGACGAGACAGCGCGCAGGGCGGGTCGCGATCCCCGCGAGATCCGCAGGCTGGTCACGATCCGGGGTGGTTTCGGCGAGCGCACGGGCAGGTTCACCGGAACCGCGGCGGACTGGGTGAGCGACCTGCTGCCACTCGTCGTCGACCACGGGGTGGGCACCGTCGTGCTCGACACCGACTCCGAGGACGTCGCGGCGCGGTTCGCGAACGACGTCGCCCCCGCGCTGCGGGCCGCCGTCGACGCGGCGCTGCCCTACGGTTGGTCGAGCGCACGGATTCGCCGCTCCGCGGCGCTCGCCAGGCGTCGTCCGGGGATCGACTACGAGGGCACTCCGCCGGGGATGGCCGAGGTCGTAGAGCCCGGGGATCTGGCCTACGCGCGGTTGCGGTCCGGATATCTGCGGGGCGGTGCGCCCGGGATCATCTTGCGTGCCACGACGAACGAGCAGGTGAGGCAGGCGCTGGCGTTCGCCCGCCGGCATCCCGGCGTGCCCCTGTCTCGCCGCAGCGCGGGGCACGGGGTCTCGGGACGCTCCACGAACGACGGCGGGATCGTCATCGACGTGTCGCTGATGAACACGATCGAGGTGCTCGACGAGAAGACGCGCCGGGTGCGTATCGGGCCGGGTGCGCGCTGGGCGGAGGTGGCGGTCGCGCTGGAACCCTACGGCTGGGCGTTGAGCTCGGGCGACTACGGCGGCGTCGGGGTCGGCGGCCTGGCCACCGCGGGTGGCGTCGGGTACCTCGCGCGTGAGCACGGTCTGACGATCGATCACCTGCGGGCCGTGGAGATGGTGCTCGCGGACGGGTCCATCGTCCGGGCCGGCGAAACGGAGAACACGGACCTGTTCTGGGCGGTCCGGGGCGCCGGCGCGAACTTCGGGATCGTCACCGCCTTCGAGTTCGAGGTCGACGAGGTCGGTGCGGTCGCGTTCGCCCAGCTCACCCAGGATGCGAGCGATCTCGAGCGCTACCTCGTCGAGTGGGGCCGGGTGGTCGAGGACTCGCCGCGTGACCTCACCAGCTTCGTGATCCTGCCGCCTCCGCGAGCCGGGCGACCGGCGCTGGCGCTGAGCCGCACCATGGTCGACGCCGCGGACCGGGAGACCGTGCTCGCTCGACTGGAGCCGCTGGCCGCGATCTCTCCGATATACGCCCAGGACGTCGTCATCTCGTCCTATGCGGCCGTGCTGGACAACGCGAGCGACGACGCACCGCTGTCCCGCGGCGAGCCGGTCTCCCGCAGTGGCCTCCTCCGGCATGTGACCCCGGAGTTCGCCGCGGCGGCCGCCCTCGTGATCCGGAGCGGCGCGATCGGCTGGTTCCAGCTTCGCTCGGTCGGCGGGGCCGTCGCCGACGTCCCCGCGGACGCCACCGCCTACGCCCACCGCGACGCGAACTTCTCGCTCGTGGTGATGGGCGGCGCCGACGAGGTGGTCGACGAGGCCTGGGCCCAGCTGCGTCCCTTCCTCGATGGCCTCTATCTCAGCTTCGAGTCCGGTCTCCGGCCCGAACGCCTCGCCGAGGCGTGGCCACCGGCGACTCTTTCGCGGCTGCGTGAGCTCAAGTCCCAGTACGACCCGGAGGGAGTGTTCGACGACAACTTCGCGCTCACTCCCGCCACGAATGATCCCGGAGGAAGCGAGAAATGACCGACTACGGCCACGACCTGTGGTTCGGCAGCTTCCTCACGCCCGCCGCCCGCCCGGCGCAGGCGCCGGTCGAGCTGGCACTGGTGTCGGAGCGGGCAGGGCTGGATCTCGTCAGCTTTCAGGACCACCCGTACCAGTCGGCGTTCCAGGACACCTGGACCCTGATGTCGTACGTCGCGGCACGCACCGAACGGATCCGGATCAGCGGCAACGTGCTGAGTCTTCCGTTGCGTCCCCCGGCGGTGCTGGCCCGCGCCGCCGCGAGCTTGGACCGGCTCGCCGGCGGCCGGGTCGAACTGGGCATCGGTGCGGGTGCGTTCTGGGACGGCATCGTCGCGATGGGCGGCCGCAGGCTCACTCCGGGCCAGGCCGTGCGGGCCTTGGAGGAGGCCGTCGCCGTGATCCGCGGGCTGTGGGCCACCGACGAGGAGGGGCCGCTCAAGGTCGACGGCGAGTTCCACTCCGTGACCGGCGCCAAGCGCGGGCCCGCGCCCGCACACCGGATCCCGATCCACATCGGCGCCTACAAGCCGCGCATGCTCCGGCTGACCGGCCGGATCGCCGACGGTTGGCTGCCCTCTCTCGGCTACCTGCCCGACGGCCCCGCGTCGCTCAGCACGATGAACGAGCAGATCGACGAGGCCGCCTCAGCCGTGGGCCGCGAACCCGCGGCGGTCAGCCGCCTGCTCAACCTGAGCGGCCGATTCACCACCGGCGGTGGCGGCCTGTTGCAGGGAACCCCTGCCGACTGGGCCGAGCAGCTCGCCGACCTCGCCCTGCAGTACGGCGTTTCCGGTTTCATCCTCGCCTCGGACGAGCCTGCCGACCTCAACCTCTTCGGCCACGAGGTCGCGCCGCGCGCCCGCGAGCTCGTCCAGTCCGAACGCACGGCGTGAGGCTGTTCGACTGGGAGCCGTCATCTGTGCGGGGCAGGGGGAACTGGTCGGACGCCACGAGGAGACCACGGTTCTCGACGGGGCCGGTGGCGCTCGTGCTGTGGGGTGAGCCGGGGATCGGCGAGTCAGCCCTGCTCGGCCACGTCCACGACCAGGCCCGATTCGCCGACGAGACCGCGCCTCGGGGCACGGAGATCCACACCGGACAACGGACAGACCAGGGAGAACAGCAGTCATGAGAGCAGCGGTCATCACATCCTTCGGCGCGGCCGATGTGCTCCACGAAGCCCAGGTGGACACCCCGGTGCCCGGACGCGGCCAGACGTTGGTCGAGGTCCGCGCAGCGGGACTGAACCCCGCCGAACTCATCGCGCGGTCCGGCGGCTTCGACCTGCCGGCCCCGGCGATCATCGGGTTCGAGTTCGCCGGCACCGTCGCGGCGATCGGCGCCGACGTCACCGGGGTCGAGCCCGGTGCGCGTATCGCCGGGTGGCCCGACAGCTTCAGCCAGGGCTCCTACGCCGAGTTCACTCTCAGCAGCAACTACACGACCATCCCCGACGGTGTGACCTTCGAGGATGCGGCCGCGACCGTCATCGGCGCGGACAACGCCGCGCGGGGTCTCGCGCTCCTGCGGCCGAACCCCGGTGAAACCATCGTGATCACCGGGGCGAGTGGAGCCCTCGGCGGCGCAGCCGTGCAGTTCGCACGCCTGCAGGGACTCACCGTGATCTGGATCTGCGGGCGTTCCAGCATCGAGTACGTGGAAAGCCTCGGCGCGACCGCCGTCGAGTACGGCGACAACCTCGCGGACCGCGTGCGTGCGGTCGCGCCCGGCCCGATCGACGCAGCCCTCGACACCGCGGGGAAGGGACTCGTGTCGACGCTCATCGACCTGCGTGGCGGAGCCGGGCGTGTCGTCACCCTGGCGGATCCGGCTGCGGCCGCCCGGGGCGTCACCTTCAGCGCGGGACACCCCGGCAACCGGGACAGCCGCCCCGTGCGGGAGGCGCTGGAGCGCATCGCGGCGGGTGAATGGCGTACCCGGATCGGCCGCACCTTCCCGCTGCACCGGGCGGCCGAGGCCCACCGGGCACTGGAAGCCGGGCACACCGGGGGGAAGTTGCTGCTGATCCCGTGACACCCCGGCTCAGGCGATGAACGACGTCCGCCAGCGTCGAGGGCGGCGCGGGGGAAGCGGTGGGTGAGCGACGCGGTCGGCGCCGCATTGAAGAAGAGGGATGGAGGGCGAGGTCCCGCTGGCCGGCAGGGTTCTTCGACACGGTGCGGGTCAGCTCTGTGTGATCAAGTCAGGGTCGGCTCGCGGATCGTCATCTCCTCGGGTCCTGCGGCAGTGCCTCTCCCGGGTTCAGATGCTGCCGATGACCTGTTTCAGCGGCCCGTGTGATCGCCTCGAGTACCCGGTGGCGATCGAGTGCGACCGCGAAATCCGGCGCATCGGCGGTTCCATCGCGGAGGTCGGCGGCGAACTGGGCGTACAGGCGGGCGACCCCCGCTGCGGGTGCGTCGAGTTGCAGGTCGGGCCCCGCATAAGCCGGGGGGACCTGTAGCACTTGGACAGGCTCGCTACCGCGGCGCAGCGTGATGGTGAAATCGGTGAAATGGATGTAGCCCGACGCCGACTCCACACGCACACCGCCCTCGGTGCCCTGGATCTCCCATACCATCGCCGGGCCGGCAGACCGCCCGGCACTGTAGTGCAGCGAAGTGACGATCCCGCCTTCGAGAACGCCGGCGACGACGATCTCATCCGGCGCGTCCTTCGGCAGCGACGCGCCATCGGAGAGGCGGACGCCGTCACCGCGCTGATTGGCGACGACGGCGGACAGACTCTCGAACGTGCCGAGCACGCGCGCAAGCGGTTCGAGTCCGTGGCCGAGCATGATGCTCAGAAGCGTGGCGCCATGCTTTGCGTGAGCCATGTACTCGACCGGCGGGTCATATCGGCCGACCCACATGTCGTCGGTCAAATGCGCTCGGATGCTCGTGCTGAGCGGCTTGCCGATCACGCCTTGCGCGATGAGGTCGCGAAGGAAGAGGATCGGCGGGTGCAGGCCACCCTGCAGCCCGACAACCGTCGGCAGCCGCCGCTCGCGGGCGAACCCCTCCAGCGCTTCGGCCTCCGATAGGTTTCTTGCGAGCGGCCATTCGCAATAAACCATCTTGCCCGCGGCCAGCGCGTCGGAAACAATCCGCTTGTGCTTCGGTACCTTGACCGCGACCACCACCAGGTCGACCTCCGGTCGCACGACCAGAGCCTCGTGTGTGTCGAAGGCGAGATCGGCGCCCAGCCGACGAGCGGTCGCGTTCGCGCTCTCCATTCGAGTTGTACTGACGGCGCGGATCTGGAACGCATCGAGCGCCTGCAGCGCCGGGACGTGAGCAATTCCCCCCCAGCCCCGATCGGCACTGGCCCCGACAAGGCCGACGCCGATCCGGGTATTTGCTGAATTCGTCATCAGGATGCTCCTGCCTTGTGCGGCCCCGGCAACGCTCTCCGGGCCGCGTCACGATGATTCGTTTCCGGGCAAATGCGTGGGCACTCGGGCTCACCATGGCGAGCGAGCAATTATCGCCGCTCGTGTAGCGGCCGCGGGGTTGAGCCCGAGTGACCCAAGCGCAGGTTTTACACGTGAGCCCAGTGGGCTTCGAGTTCGCGCGCGACATCGGCCGGACGCTCAATCATCGGCCAGTGCGAGCTGCGCAGCTTGAAGACGGCACGCGCACGTGTGGCATTACCGAGCTCGTCGGCGAAGCGGTGCGGAAGAAACGGATCGTCCAGGCCCCAGATCACCAGCGCTGGTGCGGTCACGTTGCTCAAACCCGGCTTCCACTCCGCCCCGACCTCGATCGCCGACCGGTAAAGGGCGAGAATGCTTGCTCTCATAGTGGCATCGAGATGCCGGACCGATTCGTTCGCCGCGTCGCGTGGCATCTGCGCCTCGTTGAGGCTTGCCGCGAACGCCTCGAGGTCGAGGTCCGCCATCCATTGCTCGCCCTCGCCTGGCGTTTGCCAGATCTTGGCAAGATAGTGCCACGGATACTCCGGATCGATTGGCCCGCTGATGCCAGTCCATGTCCGCACCAGATCCGGTCGGATGGACGCGAGACGGCCCGTGAGCAGAGACCCCCAATCATGGCCGACCAGGTCGACG
Organism: Amycolatopsis roodepoortensis; assembly: GCF_014873915.1. Classification (GTDB taxonomy): domain Bacteria; phylum Actinomycetota; class Actinomycetes; order Mycobacteriales; family Pseudonocardiaceae; genus Amycolatopsis; species Amycolatopsis roodepoortensis. The sequence goes on along the minus strand of NZ_JADBEJ010000004.1, from coordinate 251,476 downwards.
GGTTCACCGATTTCTTCGATCTTCTTGATAAGCCAATCGAGATACTCTTCTTTCGTCGACGTGAATCCCGCCGGCAGGGGTACGCCGAACCCGGGGAGATCGATCGTCACGACATCTTCGCGTTGAAGATGGGAACGGACGGTGTCCCAAAGCCGGTGGGTGTCAGGTACACCATGGACGAGGACTGCGGGCATTTCGTATTCTCCAATTGATTGTCGTCGTGGTTGAATGGCCGGTCGGTCGAGCCGGCGGTGGCCGTGATCACCGTGACTCCTCCCCAGCCCGGCCGGTGCGTACGACGACGGTGACGGGCTCGGTGCTGATCACGGCGGTTGCTCGCTTTCCGGTCGCTCTGCTGTCGGGTTCCAGACTCGCGAGGACGGCGCCCTGGCCGCGTCGGTAGAAGTCCCTGATCCCGTCCTCGACGTCGGCGCGGGGAGGCCGGCATCTCGCCGACCCGGTCGCGTCCGTGCGCTTCGCGTAGGTGACAATTACCGTGATCGACCCCGTGCCGGCGCCAGGAGGGACCAGGCGATGCTCGTGGGACGGCGTGCCGAGCACGCGGCGCTCGAGCAGCTGCTGTCCCGGGCCCAGGGCGGCGACAGTGGCGTGCTCGTGGTGCGCGGGGAGGCCGGCATCGGCAAGACCGCCCTGGTACAGCACCTTCGGGCGACTGCTGCGGCGGCCGGGTTCAGGGTCGAGGACGCGGCCGGGGTGGAGGCCGAGGCGCAGTTCGCGTTCGCGGGCCTGCACCAGTTGTGCGCACCGATGCTGGCGCGGGCGGCGGAGCTGCCCGAGCCGCAGCAGGCCGCCCTCGGGGTGGCGTTCGGGATGCGCGAGGGTGCCGCACCGGACCGGTTCCTGGTCGGGCTGGCCGTGCTGAGCCTGCTGGCCGAGGTGGCCGAAGACGGGCCGTTGCTGTGTGTGGTGGATGACGCACAGTGGCTGGACCAGGCGTCCGCGCAGGTCCTGGCGTTCGTGGCCCGGCGGGTGGCGGCCGAGCGGGTGGTGATGGTGTTCGCGCTGCGCGACCCCGGTGAGACCGACATCGAGCCGTTCGCCGGATTGCCGGAGCTGCGCCTGGCGAGGCTGGGGGAGGCCGACGCCCGGACGCTCCTGGCCACCGCGGGCAGCGCACCGCTGGACGACACGGTGCGTGACCGGATCGTGGCCGAGGCGCGCGGCAATCCGCTGGCGCTGTTGGAGCTACCCCGGAGTGCGCCCGCGCTGCAGCTCGCGGGCGGCTACGAGCTGCCCGACGTGGTGAGCGTTGCCCGCCGGGTCGAGGACGGTTTCCGGCGCCGCGCGCGCAACCTGCCGCCCGATTCGCAGCTGCTGCTGGTGGTCGCCGCGGCCGAGCCGACCGGCGATGCGGCGCTGTTGTGGCGCGCGGCCGCAGAGCTGGGGATCGCCCATGAGGCGGCGGCGCCCGCGGAGTCCGCCGGGCTGCTGGAGCTCGACACCCGGGTGCGGTTCCGGCACCCGCTCGTGCGCTCGGCGGTCTACCGGGCGGCCACACCGCCCGACCATCGCCGAGCGCACGGGGCGTTGGCTGCCGCCACCGACCCGCGGGTCGACCCTGATCGGCGCGCCTGGCACCGGGCGCAGGCGGTGGTGGGCACGGACGAGGAGACCGCCGCGGAGCTGGAGCGTTCGGCGGGACGGGCCCGCGCCCGTGGCGGACCGGCCGCCGCGGCGGCGTTCCTGAAGCGTGCGGCCGAGCTGACCCCCGAGCCGGCCGTCCGGGCGAGGCGGGCCCTGGAGGCTGCGCACGCCAAGCACGAGGCCGGCGCGTCCGAGGCCTCCCTGGAGCTGCTGACGGTCGCGGCGACCGGACCACTGGACGCCGTGGCCCAGGCCCGCCTCGAGCTGCTGCGCGCCCAGATCGAGTTCCACCGGGCGAGAGGCGGCGAGGGGCCGCGGATGCTGCTGGACGCCGCCAGGAGCCTCGCCCCGCTGCACCCGGCGCTGTCCCGCGAGACCTACCTGGACGCGCTCGACGCAGCGATCGTCACCGGCGGCCTCGGCCCCGGCGGCGGCGTGCGAGTGGTGGCCGAAGCCGCCCGGGACGCGCCCGCACCACCGGAGCCGCCGAGGCCGGCGGATCTGCTGCTCGATGGGCTGGTGACGACGTTCACACAGGGCTATGCGGCAGGCGTGCCCGGGCTGCGGCGGGCGTTGGACGCCTTCGCCCGCCACGAGCGAGACGCTCGTGCCTCGGACGACAGCGGCAACCGCCGCTGGCTGTGGCTGGCCAGCCGAACCGCGATGTCGGTCTTCGACGACGAGATGGTCCACGCGCTCGCCACCAGTCATGTCCGGCTGGCCCGGGAGGCCGGCGCGCTGGCCACCCTCCCCGCAGCACTCCTCGTCCAATCCGTCATGCTGGTGCTCTCCGGTGAGTTCTCCCGGGCCGCCGAGCAGACCGCGATCGCGGCCGCGACCAGGACCGTGCCCTTGCTCCACGCCCAGCTCATCCTGGCTGCCTGGCGCGGTCACTCGGACGACAGCACCGAGATCCACGCGACCATGGTCCGGGAAGCCGCCGGACGTGGGCGCGGCACCGAGGACGCCCTGGCGCAGTACGCCATGGCGGTCCTGCACAACGGTCTGGGCGACTACCCAGCGGCTCTCGCCGCTGCGACACGGGCTTTCGAGTCCGACGAGCTGACCCACAGCAACCTGGCCCACTCCGAACTCATCGAAGCGGCATGCCGCACCGGCCAACCGGAGCGCGCGGCCGATGCGCTGGACCAGCTCAGCTCACGGGCCCTCGCCAGCGGCACACCGTGGGGACTCGGGCTGGCAGCGCGCTCACGGGCACTGGCCAGCACCGGCCCGGACGCCGAGGAACACTACCGCGAGGCGATCGAGCGGCTCCGAGAATGCCGGATGGCCACCCAGCTGGCCCGCGCTCACCTCGTCTACGGCGAGTGGCTACGCCGGCAGGGGCGCCGCCAGGCCGCCCGCCAGCAGCTCCACACCGCCCACCAGCTGCTGTCGGACATGGGCGCGGAAGCGTTCGCCGCCCGCGCCGCCCGCGAACTACGCGCCACCGGCGAGCACCCACGCAGCCGGTCCGCCCAACCCTCCGATGAGCTCACCGCGCAGGAGCTGACGATCGCGCGGCTGGTGGCCACCGGGGCGACCTCCCGGGAGGTCGGCGCGCAGCTGTTCCTGAGCCCACGCACCATCGAGGCCCACCTCCGCAGCATCTTCCGCAAGCTGAGCATCACCTCCCGTCGACAGCTGCGGCAACTGCGGCTTTCCTGACCGGCCGACAGCGGACCTGTCCTGCCGCGGTACGGCGAATGCGCCTGACGGGCGAGCCGTCTCGGTACCGAGGGAGTCGACGACGATCACGCTGGACGAGGAATGCCACGAAACCGAACCGGCCCAGCGGTGCCAGGGCGCCGAGGTTCTCCGTGCGGCCGCTCGTGTCGAGGACGTATTCCAGGCCGCGCGCCTCGTCGGGGCGAGGATCCTCTACCGCGCTCGCGGATCCGTCGCCGGATCAGTCACGGCCGGGTTTCCCTACTGCCGCAGACCGGTGAGCGAGGCCTGTTCGACTCGGGCGATCAGGCGGCTGTTGTGGACGGCGTGGCCGAATCCCGGGGTGTGGTGGGTCCCGTTCGCGATGTCGCGCGCCAGGCTGGCGTACACCTCGCCAACGTTGATGGACGCACCCGTCCAGATCTCGGCGGCGGTCGGGCCGGTGCCGGTGGCGACCGGGCTGTCCGGTGCGGTGAAGTCCACGCTCGAGGACAGCGCGAGGTCGCCGACCTGAACACCCGCGGGATGATTCCCGGTCAGTTTCAGCCAGCCGTCCGCGCCGCGAACTTCCAGGCTGAAGCAGGCGTCGGGGGCGGGCACGCCGGCCAGGATCTGCACTCCGACGGGTGCGCCCGACGTGGTTTTGGCGATGGCGTCGAGGTGATCCGGGACTTCCCGGACGGAGATCGCGCCGGTGTCCACGAGTTTCACCTGCGGCCAGAGGAGTTCCGTGCGCGCGTCGATTTCGGTGATGTCACCGAGAACGGCCTCGACCACGTCGAGAACGTGGCCCGCCGCGATGGTCAGGAAGCCGGCTCCCGCCGCCGCCTTGTCGAAGTACTCGTACGCGCTCACCGACTCCGGCCCGTTGCCGAATGTCGTCGCGGCGACTCGCGCCGAGAGTAAGCGCCCGAGCCGGCCTTGCGCGATGATCTCGGCAGCGCGGCGCACCGAGGGGTTGAGCCGTCCCTGCAGGCCGATCGCCGTGTGCAGCGAGCCGGCCGCGTCAGCCATCTCTTCCGTCTCCGCGACGGTCGCGCCGAGCGGAGACTCCGAGTACACGGCCTTGTTCGCGGCAAGGGCCGCCAGCACGAGTTCGCGGTGAGCCGGGACCTTGACGGCGACGGTGACGAGATCGATCGACGAATCGCGGATGAGCTCGTACGGATCGGCGAACCAGCGCTGTGCACCGAACGTTTCGGCAGCGCTGCGAGCACTCTCCTCTCGCCGTGTCGCCACGGCCGCCAGCCGGAACGCCGGCTGTGCCGCCAGCGCGGGGATGTGCGATGCCCCCGCCCAGCTCGCCTTCGTGTCCGCGCCGATGATGCCGACACGAATCGCATTGCTTGACATGATGTCCGGTTCCATTCGTCGATGTTCGATAGAGGTACGGCCATTCCGTACCTCTTTGGCTGGTTACTGGTCGATGGCGGCCATGTCGGGCTCGGCATGGCGTTCGCCGGATGCCGGCGTCAGGTTGTCCAGGCGGGTGATCTGGTCGCGGGTGAGCCGGATTCCGTCGGCGGCGCTGTTTTCCTCGAGCCGGCCGATGCGCTTGGTCCCCGGAATGGGCGCGATGCCGTCTCCCTGGGCGAGCAGCCAGGCCAGCGCGACCTGCGCGGGCGTGGCATCGACGTCTTCGGCGACCGCGCGGACCTCGTCGACGATGCGCAGGTTGCGAGCGAAGTTGTCGCCGGTGAACCGAGGATTGGTACGACGCCAGTCGGCGGCGTCCAGGCCGTCCAGGGTGCGGATGTCACCGGTGAGGAAGCCGTGTCCCAGCGGCGAATAAGGAACGAGGCCGATGCCGAGCGCTCGCAGGGTGGGCAGCACTTCGGCCTCGGGGTCGCGAGTCCACAGCGAGTACTCGGTCTGGACGGCGGCCACCGGATGGACCGCGTGAGCCCGGCGGATCGTCGTCGCGGACGCCTCCGACAGTCCGATGTGGAGGATCTTGCCCGCGGAGACCAGCTCGCTCAACGCCCCCACCGTCTCCTCGATGGGTGTGCCGGGGTCGACCCGGTGCTGGTAGTACAGGTCGATGTGGTCGGTACCGAGCCGTCGCAGCGATCCGTCGACAGCCGCGCGAACGTTGGCGGGAGTGCTGTCCGGACCCGCTCGGCCGGTGTGGGAGACGAGGCCGAACTTGGTGGCGACGACGACCTCGTCCCGGCGGCCCCTGACCGCACGGCCCACCAGTTCCTCGTTGACGTAGGGCCCGTACACCTCGGCGGTGTCCAGATGCGTGACCCCGAGGTCCAGGGCTCGCCGGATGGTGCGGATCGACTCGGCGTCGTCCCGGCCCGCGCCGGTGTAGAACGCCGACATCCCCATGGCCCCGAGTCCGATGCGCGAGACCTGGAGCCCGCCGAGTGAGGTGACCTGCATCCGGTTGTCCTTTCTGGATCCATTCGCCGGCTCGCAGCTCGAGACGGCGAACTTGACGCGTCAAGTTCTACAGGTCTCAACTTGACGCGTCAACAAGGGTGGCTAGGATGGGCTCATGGCGAGTACCGCAGCGGGCAGGAACGGGCAACGCTCCCGGCGTCCGCGGAACGGATCGGCATCGGTGGAGGTAGGGGAGTCCGCTGCTCCGGTTGCCGGAACGCGATGGCTGAACCCCGACGAACGCGCGGCGTGGCTGGCCAACTCCGCGATCATGATCAGCCTGCCTGCCGCCCTGGACGCGCGGATGCAGCGCGAGTCCCGGATGACCTTTTTCGAGTACATGGTGCTCTCGGTGCTGTCCGAGCAGCCGGATCACACGCTGCAGATGAGCGAGCTCGCCGCCCGGACGGCGGCATCGCTGTCACGGCTGTCGCACGTCGTCGGACGGCTGGAGAAGCGCGAACTGCTCACCCGGGCCCGGATCCCCGGCCCGGGCAGGCGGACCAACGCCACACTGACCGAGGCGGGCTACGAGACCGTGGTGGAAGCGGCGCCGGGGCATGTCGCGGCCGTCCGGGAGTACCTGATGGACGAGCTCGAGCCGCACGAGCTGGCGGCGCTGCGCCGGATCGGCACCGCAGTCGATACCGCCATCAAGCGCGGGCAACTCGACAGGGACTCGACGGTGTCCTCCCCGTACGAAACGTCGCCCTCGGAGTCGGCCCACTAGCGTCCTGCCGCGCGAGACCAGCTGCTCGCTCGGCGGGTCGCGCGGTGGTCGCGAATTGCCCGACGGTGTGGCGGATGTCGTTCCCGGTCGTGGGTCCGGGAATGGCGAAGAGCTTGGATAGCGAACCACCGGTCGATGCGGCTGGCCATCGAACAGTCGCACCATCGGGGTGTCCAGTACGCCGAGGTCGGTCTCGGTCTCGGTGCCCGAAGGCAGGGCAGGCTCGACGCGGCGGAGAAGCATCTGCGGAACTGGCTCGACTGGTGCCGCCGGTGGGACGGCGACGCCGGCGTCGCCCTCATCCTCGCCGAGCTCGGCTTCATCGCCGAGCAACGCGGTGACACCGCGCAAGCGCTCGCCCTGCACCTGAACGGTTTCCGCGCCTCCCGCTCCACAATGGACCCTCGCGCGATCGCGCTCGCGCTGGAAGGCCTGGCCGGCGCGCAAGCCCTCGCGGGACACCACGGCCACGCCGCGCATTTGCTCGGCATGGCCGCCGCGCTGAGAGGATCCGCGGGAGCTCCCCTGCCCCCTGCCGAACGAGGCGACGTCGAGCGGATCACGGCGGCCACCCGGCAAGCGCTGGGAGCGAAGGACTTCGCCGCCGCGTACGACCACGGCACCGGAACGACTTTCGACGAACTGTGACGCTTCCGGGAGCCTCCTCACATCCGGTGAGGGTGCCTCGTCGTACCACCGAACCGAACACCGTACCGGCGAGGAGCGACCAGACATGACCACGACCACGTTGAGCGAGCTGACCGGCGACTACGTCCTCGACACCGCGGGCACGCGGATCGGATTCGTCGCCCGGCACACGATGGGCACCAGGGTGCACGGCCGGTTCGACCTGTTCGAAGGAAGTGCGCACCTGGACGGTGACGACCCGTCGAAATCCAGTGCACGGCTCGTGATCCAGGCGAAGAGCATCCAGACCCGCAACGAACGGCGCGACGAACAACTGAGCGCCAAGTTCCTGGGTGCCGGCGACCACCCGGTCATCACGTTCACCTCGACCGCGGTGGACCAGGTCGGCGAGACCGGCTTCGACGTCGCCGGTGACCTGACCATCCGCGGCGTGACGAAGCCGGTGACAGTGGGCTTCGAGCTGACCGGCGCCGGGAACGACCGGCGGGTCGGCCTCCGGGGCGGCGTCACGATCAGCCGTGGGGACTGGGGCGTGAACTGGAACGCCGCGACCGGCGTCATGGTCGGCGCCAAGGTGCGGCTGGAGCTCGACGTCGTCCTGATCCGGCGGTGACCACCATGGCGTCGAGATCGGGCGGGACACGTGCTGCCCCGCCCGATCCGGCCTGGCGCCGCTCACGTCTCCGGCGGGAACCAGGCCTGCAGGGTCTCCATGTCGATCGGCAGTGAGATGTGTTCGTGCGTGATCAGCCACGCGCCCTCCGACCGGCGGCAACCGACGGTCGACCGCACCCAGATCGAGGTTTCCAGGCCGTTCGTGCGCTTCCCGGAATCCAGGTGGAGCATATGCGCGAACGCGACGTCGCCACTCGCCGCGACGGTCAGCTCGTGCGTCCGCAGGCCGATGGGCCCTTCGTAGCCGTCGAACCACCGCAGGAAGTTGCCGCGGACCTCGTCGGTTCCGGTGAACCGGAGCGGGGGAACGGCGTCGTAGTAGACGATGCCGGGCGAATAGTGGGACATGAGCCGGTCGATGTCCTTCGCTTCGGCGGCGGCGACCCGGCTCGCCAAGAATTCCCTGACATCGGAATCGAGTGAAGTCATCGTGTTCTCCCTTTCACCGTCCGGTTCGGGGCGGCGATCCCCGTGGTTTCGGTAGTCCGACGACGCGGCCCCGCGAATTGTCAGGCGGCCGGATAAGGGCTTCACCGTCGCCGCCCGAGTGTTAGTTTCTCGACCGTGAGCCTTGATCCGGCTGGTGACGTCGAGCAGCGCCCGTCCGATTCTCCGTACGTGGAGCGGGTTTACCGGGCCGGGACGGATGCCGTCGCGATGCCGGCGCGGATGCGGTCCATCGCGAACTCGAACTGGGAACTCGTGGTGTGGCGTGACCGGGGCGAGACGCATGTGGCGGTGCGCGGCCCCGAGACGAGCCCCACGGTGCTGGACCTGGAACCCGGCGAGGGTGAAACGGTCGGGATCATCTTCTCGCACGGTGCGTTCCTGGCGCCGCTGCCGGTGCCGAAACTGGTCGACACCGCCGTGACGAGCCCGCAGACCACGGCTCGCTCGTTCGTCCTGCAGGGCGAGGAGTGGGAAACGCCCTCTTACGACAACGCCGACGTCTTCGTGGATCGGCTGGTCCGTGCCGGACTGTTGGTGCGTGATCCGCTGGTCACCGACGTTCTTCGCGGCGACGTGGCCACGTTGGTCACGCCGAGGTCGGTGCAGCGGCGGGTGGCCGCGGCGACCGGGCTGACCCAGGGCGCGATCCGGCAGATCGAGCGGGCAAGGCAGGCCGTGATGCTGCTGGGGCAGGGGATACCCGCGATCGAGGTCGTGCAGCTGGCCGGGTACCACGACCAGCCGCACCTGGCACGCTCACTGACCCGGTTCACCGGGTGCACGGCCTCCCGGCTGCGGCGGGCCGACGGCGACGAGATGTTGTCGCTTCTGTACAAGACCGACGTCATGGTCCGCCCGTAGTTTCGTGGTGACGCCGGGAGTGCCCGGCACACGAGACACCCTGGAGGGCTTGTCATGGCGATCACCCAGATCTACGTCAACCTGCCGGTCACCGACCTGGAAGCGAGCACGAAGGTCTACCTGGCGATGGGCGGAACGGTCAATCCCGATTTCAGCGGGGACACCTCCGTCCAGGTGGCGTTCGCCGACACGATCCTGGTGCAGCTGATGACCCGCGAGACGTTCGCGACGTTCACCAAGCGGTCCACATCGGACGGTCCGATCGAGGTGATCAACGCACTGGCCGCCGGATCGCGCGAAGAAGTGGACCGGCTCGCCGAAGCGGCCCTGGCCGCCGGCGCCACCGAGCCACGCTCCGCCCAGGACATGGGCTGGCTGTACAACCGGGCGATCGACGACCCGGACGGCCACTCCTGGGAGCTGCTCGCCTACGACCCCAGCGCAATGTGACGGGGTTGACCTCCAGTTGGATCGAGGTCCGACCATGAGGCCATGACCCTCGAAGCCGACGAAATGCTCCTGTTCCGGAACACCATGCGGATCACCGACGGCCGGCTGGCGGAGTTCACCGCCGCCGTCCGGGACGCCATCGACTTCGTGGAGCGCCACGCGCCGCAGGTGATGGTGCAGACGTTCGTGGACGCCGAGCGGATGCTGGCCTACAGCTACCAGATGTACGCCGATTCCGACGCCGTCCTCGAACACTGGCGGATCTCCGAGAACCACATCAACGCCGTGTCGGCGCACTGCACGGTGGTGGACTTCCAGGTGCACGGCTCGCCGGACGAACGGGTGCTGGCGGGGATGCGCGAGATGATCGACGACGGCACCGCTGTCGTCACGCCCCGGATCGCGGGGTTCGTCCGCCCCCTGGCCTGAAGGCTTCCAGTACGGTGACACGGCGACGAAGAGGGGGAACGGGGGCACCGTGGCGGGAACGGCTCGTCGATGACAGCCGCTGACGCGGCCATCCCGCCGACGCTGCTGAGCGCGGTCGTGGCGATCGGACGGCGAGCCGGGCTGCCGGTCCCGGCCTGGTTCTCGGGGACCGGGCTCGAACCCGGTCTCCTCGACGACGTCGATGTCCGCGTGTCGTTGGAGCAAGCCAGGACGGTGCTCCGCAGGGCCGTCGCGGCGATGCCCGGCCGTCCTCTCGGCCTCGAGGTCGGAGCCCGCGACGCGTTGCTGTCCTTCGGCTTCGTCGGCGTGGCGATGAGATCCTCCGCGACCGTCGGCGACGCGTTCCGGGTGGTCGACGAACTGCACCGGGCTTCCGGCAGCCTCGCCGACTTCACCGCGGAGGGCTGGGACGGCGACGAGATCGAACTGTATCTCCGTGAGCGTTGGCCGGACCCCGTCCTGCTTCCGTTCCTCGCCGAGGAGGCGTTCGCCAGCACCATCGCGTTCCTGCGCTCCGTCCTCGGTGAGACCTGGACGCCCACCCGGGTGTTCCTCTCCTACCGCCCGCCGGTCCATGCCGCCCGATACCAGCGGTTCTTCCGTTGCCCGGTGCATTTCGACGCCGACGCCGATCGGCTGGTGATCGGTTCCGACGTCTTGCGAGTGCCGATCCCCACTCATCACGAACCGACGCTGCGGACGGCTCTCGCGGTGTGCCGGAGCCTGATCGCGCCGGAGCGGACCAGGCCCGGAGTCGTCGCCGCGGTGGAAGGACTGCTGAAGGCGCACCTGCACCGCCCGCTCACCATGGCCGACATCGCCGCGCAGATGCACATCAGCGAACGCACCTTGCGACGGCAGCTCGCCGAGGCGGGCGAGGGTTTCGCCGCCATCCGCGACCGTGTCCGCGAGCGGCACGCGACCGCGCTGCTCAGGCATTCCACCCTGGCGATCTCGGCCGTGGCCGCCGAGGTCGGCTTCAGCGATGGACGTGAGTTCCGCCGTGCTTACCGGCGCTGGACCGGCCGGACACCCCTTGCCGCCCGCACCTCGGGCGACGGATGTCCGGCCGGCGAGACCTGACCGCCGAGTCAACCGGCCTGGCACAGCCGATCCTCCGCGCTTGACGGCAGCGCGGTGGCGCCGTCCGCCAGACGCGTGCGGGCACGGTGGTGTCGCTTCTCGACGGGGACGGTCTTCGTCGCTTTGGGCAGCCCCATGGCGGGCGTCCCGACGAACATGCTTTCGGCACGCTCGACGACGAAGGTCTCGTGCCAGACTCCCACCGCCTCAGGGTGTTTCCTCGCCATCGCGTTGAACTTCGTCCATGCCGGCCGGTGGCTCAGCGACCCGGCGGACGCGTAGGCGTAGAGCTTGTCGACCGACGACCAGTACTGCACGGCGAACGGCCCTCTGCGGTTGAACAGGAACTCGTAGCCGAGCAGTCCCGAGTCCGGGTCTTCGGCGAGTTCGCGCATCATCGCCGGCATGGCGAAGAAGACCGGAAGCCAGAGATCGGGCCGCCACCACCGGTTGAACGTCATGCCGATGTGGAACACCACCAGCTCCTCGTCGTACTGATGCGTGACCCTGCCCGGGGTGATCTTCATCGGTTCTCCTTCGCCGCACCGTCGATTTCTTCCGGTGCCCAGTTCACCGCCCGGAGGGTCTTCGTGCGGAGGGCATCGACGGCCACCACGGGGGGCGAACCGGACACGTTCCGCATCGCGTCGAGGCGTCATCGCGTGTAGAGGCGATGCATGAGCAGTTCGAGCGGGCCGCGGTCGAACCGCCGGAGCCACAGGGCGGCGAAGGCGACGTTCACCAGCCCCACGAAGGCCCAGAGGCCGACGATCCACCATGGACGGACGTCCGCGAAACGTTCGGCGAGGCCGAGGCCCCAGCCGTAACACAGGGCACCGGCCAGCAGGTTCTGGAGGACGTAACAGGAGAGCGCGGTGCGGCCGACCGCGATCAGTCCACTTCGGACGGCTCCGGGCCGCTCGCGCATCCGGAGGCCGAGGTGAGTGACCAGGGCGAGCAGGCCCAGGGCGACGAGCGGGGGCAAGAGGTACCGGTCGACGAGCAGCCAGTCCGGGCCACCGAACCCGGTCAGCACGTTCAGCGGCAGGCCGACGGCGAAGCCGAGCACGAGCAGGCGCGACCGGAGCCGCGCCCCCTTGTCGGTGTCGTCGAAAACGCCTGCCCTGCGGAGGCGGGAACCGAGCAGGAACAGGACGACGGCGGAGGGCACGATCAGCACGATCTCCGCTCGCAGCAAGAAGAAATCGTCCAGCCGGGCGGCGACCTGGGCGGGCCAGCTCGCGGTCGCGGAGGGGTCGACCGGGACGGGTTCTCCGGCGGCCTCCGGGGTGGCGACGAGCAACGCGGTCGCGGCGAGCAGCAGCGCCACGTACACGCCGCCCACCACGACGACGACGTTCCGCACGACCCGATCGCTCCGGCCGACGAGGTACGCCACGAGCAGCGACGTGAGCCCGTAGGCCATGAGCACGTCGCCTTCGAACACGAGCAGGAAGTGCGCGACCCCTTCCAGGAACAGGATTCCCGCCCGGAGCGGATACCTGCCGGGCCAGGGAGCGCCGCGCCGGCGGGCGGACTGGTACTGCAATTCCAGGCCGACGCCGAACAGGATCGTCAGCAGCGCGAGGAATTTGCCGTTGGTCAGCACGCGTAAGCCGACTTCGGCGCGCTCCGCGAAGGTCGTCGCGGTGCCGACGAAGTCCTGGAAGAAATCGACGACTTGAGCGGGCTCCCGCCGGCGCTCGTGGTGGTGCCCACCCGTGACGCGCTCGCCGATCACGGCCGCCGCTACGCGCAACGGCTGCGTGAAGCCGGGACCGAGGTCCGGCTGTCCGAATATCCGGGAGCCAGGCACGGATTCCTGACGCTGCCCGGGGTGGAGCCGCAGGCCGGGGCCGCTCAGGCGGAGATATCCGAATTCCTGCGCGAGGCGCTCGCTTCGACCTCGATCTGATCGAGGTGCGCGGCGAGGATGTCCGCGTAGGCGTCCCGGCGGTCGGTGCCGAGCGGGCGGATCTCGCGGGCGAAATGGGCCACCGCGGGGAACTGTTCCGGGTCGGCTCCGAGCACGGCGACCCGGAACGATTCCAGGCCGTGCTCGCGATCCTCCGTGGCGAGGGTGCTGATCCCGCCGTCGGCGGAGATCAGCGCGGTCACCAGAACCGCGATCCGGTGACAGTGGACGGGAAGGCGCTCGTCGGGCAGGCCCGACGAGCGCAACGCCTGGAGCAGCGCTTCCAGTACAGCGCGCGACCCGCTGCCGCCCGAGGCGTAGCGCCCCCAGACGGTGGCGATCTGGGGCCGGCGGGCGAAGACGTCGCGGAGCCGGAACGCGATGTCGGTGACGCACTTTTTCCAGTCGCCTTCGGGGCTGTAGCCCTCCATCGCGGTGAGGAGGGCACGGTCCGCGACGGCGCGCAGAAGTTCGGCCTTGTTCCGGAAATGCCGGTACAGACTGGAGGAATCGGTGCCGAGCACCGCGGCGAGCTTGCGCACGCTGAACGCCTCCGCGTCGCCGCCCTCCAGGAGTTTTCCTGCCGCGTCGAGGATGTCGTCGCTGGTCCAGCGCCGTCGGCCTGTCATCACCGGTACTTCTTCCTGTCGCCGTCAGTGGCACAGTCTACGATCGCACGCGCCGGGTGCAACGCCGTCGGCTCGGATAAGGGGTGATCAACCATGGACGACTCCTACCGCCTGGAAGCGGGCTCGCCGCCGGTCGACGACTACCTGCGGTTGCGCCGCGAGGCGGGGCTCAGCGAACCGCCCCGGGAACAGGCCGAGCGTGGGGTCGGCGGTGCCTGGGCCTCGGTCAAGGTGATCCACCGGGCCACCGGTGAGACGGTCGGGATGGGCCGGGCGATCAGTGACGACGGGTGGTACTTCCACATCCTCGACATGGCGGTCCTCCCCGCGCATCAGCGGCGCGGTATCGGGGACGCCGTCCTCGCGGCTCTGCTCGCCGAGATCGACGCCGCGGCTCCGGGCGCGTACGTCAATCTGCTCGGCGACCCGCCCGGGTGGCGGCTGTACGAACGGCACGGGTTCGTCGAGACCGCTCCCGGGACAGTCGGTATGCGGCGGGTGCTCGACTCCTGACGTTGGCCGCCGCCTAGCTCACGCCCAGCACCCGCTCGACGAAAGCCCCTGCTGCCAACAGTTTCCGGTCTTCGCCTGCCGGACCGTCGAGGGCCAGCCCGGCGGGCAGGCCGTCGCGGTCGCGCCCCATCGGGACGGTCAAGCCCGGGAAGCCCGCGATGCTCCCGGGCTGGCAGTTGCGGATGAAGGTCGGGAAGGTCGGGACCGCGGTGGACGAATTCCTCGACGGCCGAGAAATCCCGGGCCGTCGCGGGTGTGGTGGGGAAGGCCAGCGCGTCGATCCCGTTGTCCGCGAAGATCTTCGCGTACGCGTCGCGCAACGCGGAGCGGCCGGCGAGGGCGGCCTCGTAGACGCCCGGCCCGACACCCGGCACGACCGCCTCGGCGAAGATCGCCCGGACGTCGGCGGCGGCGACCTCGGCGACGAGGCGCTCGAACGAGACGGCGGGCACGTATTCGGCGAGATAGGACCGGAGCGCGACGCCCGCTTCGTGGATCACCAGCGGCATTCCCTGGTCGGCGACCAGTTCGGCGAGGGGCGTGTCGTCGATCGGCACCAGGTCGGCGCCCGCCGAACGCAGGCGGGCGAGCGCGGCGTCCCACAGTTCTTCGACCTCTTCGGCCAGATCGCCGGTCAAGAAGCCGTGCGGAACGCCCAGCCGGATCGGTGAGCGCTCGATCAACGGTTCCGGGTCCTCGCCCGCGAGCACCGCGTCGAGAAGGGCGAGATCGGCGACCGTGCGGGCGATCGGCCCGGCCGTGTCCCGGGTGGTGCTCAACGGGGTCATGCCGCCGGACGGATAGCGGCCCGAGGTCGGCCGGAAACCGCAAACGCCGTTGAGCGCGGCGGGAACCCGCACCGAACCTCCGGTGTCGGTCGCCAGGCCCGCCGGAACGATGCCCGCCGCGACGGCGACCGCGGTCCCGCCGCTGCTGCCCCCGGCGAAGCGCGACGGGTCGCAGGCGTTGCGCACCGGGCCGAGCGGGGTCGTGTCGCAGGTGATGCCGAACGCGAGTTCGTGCATGGCCGCCTTGCCGACGATCACGGCGCCCGCGTCGACCAGGCGCCGGACCACCTCCGCGTGCTCGCGCGGAACGTGGTTCGCCAGCGCCGGGGTGCCCGCGGTGTTCGGCATGCCGGCGACGTGGATGTTGTCCTTGACCACCAACGGGACTCCGGTGAGCGGGCCACTCGCCTCCGGCGCGCCGTCTTCTCCCGCGAGATGGCTGATCGCGTTCAGATGCCGGACTTCTTCCGCGCGCGAACGGCTTTCCGAAGCGCTCCAAGGCCCATTCACGGTTGCCAGCTTAGCGTGACAAGTGCCACACTCAACGAAAAAGACAATCGTTTTCATTAAGCTGCGGCGCGCCACCTTCCCACGAGAAAGGTCGATCGTTCATGAGCTCCGGTCCCTCGCTGCACATTCTCACGCGCTCGGATCTGCACAACCTCGAACTCACCCCGGACGAGGCGATCACCATGGTCGAAGACGGCTACCTGGCCTACGCGTCGGGAGCCTCGCGGAACCCGGCGAAGCTGATGGTGCCGATGCCGGATCCCGCGCGGGACGCCGTCGCGTACTCGATGCTCGGCTACGACGGCTCCCTCGAGCAGGCCGCGTTCAAGACGAGTTACCGCCAGGGCAGCACGTCGGCCGAGAAGTACTACACGACGATCACCCTGTACGACGACACCACGGGCATGCCGTTCGCGCTCATGGACTGCCACCGCGTCGGCGCCACCCGCACGCCCGCCAGCACCGCGCTGATCGCGCGGTCCTGTGCCCGGCCCGGCGCGCGATCCGCGCTCATGGTCGGCACCGGCGCGCAGGGGATCCGGACGCTGCCGTACCTGCTCACCGCGCTGCCGGAACTGGAGCGGCTGCGGTTGTTCGGCACGCATCCCGACGGCCTGCGCGACAGCGTCGCCGCGGTGAAGGAGCGGTTCCCCGACCGCGAGGTCGAACTCGTCGACGACGTGGAGGCCGCGGCACGCGAGTCCGACATCGTGGTCGCGGCGTCCGGCCGCGCGGCCCACCCGAAGATCCGGCTCGGCTGGCTGCCGCCGGGCGGGCTGCTGATCTCGGTCGCCAGCAAGGGGGTCCAGGAGGGCACGCTCGCCGAGGCCGACTACACCGTGGCCACCAGCGGCGCGCAGGTCGAGGTGACCGGGCAGCGGATGGCCGGGCCGGACGGCGTGTTCCGGATCGACGCCGAACTGCCGGAGATCCTCGCCGGTCGGGCGCCCGGCCGGCGCGGCGACGAGGACCGGGTGTTCGCCTTCAGCAGCGGCATGATCATCACCGACATCCCGGTGGCGCACGCGCTGGCCGCCCGCGCCATCGCGGCGGGCCGTGGCCGCGAGGTGGCCCTGTGGACCTGATCGACACCCTTTCCTCGCCCCTGCCCGCGCTCGAACGCCCTTGGGCGCCGCGATTGCGTGAGTCGGAGACCCTGTGGGAGATCGCCCGCGCCGTCGGTGGCGGGCCGTTCCACGTGATCCATCCGGCGACTTTCGCCGAGAACCTCGGCGGAATGGTCGCGGCGCTCGCCGCCGAGCGCGTCGAAGGCACCGTCTACTACGGAAAGAAGGCCAACAAGGCGGCGGCATGGCTGCGGGAATGCGTCCGGCCCGGCACGGGCGTCGACGTCGCGAGCGTGCCCGAACTGGTGCACGCCTTGGGCAACGGCCTGCGCGGCGAGTCGATCGGGGTCACCGGCGCCGCCAAACCGGACGGCCTCCTCTGGCTCGCCCTGCGGCACCGCTGCCTGCTCGCGGTGGACGCGGCCGACGAACTGGAACGCGTCGCGCGCATGGCCGCCGAACTCGGGGAGACGGCCCAGGTGCTGCTGCGGGTGCGGCCGCCGTCCGCGCCGGAGAGCCGGTTCGGCTTCGCTCCCGGCGCCTTGAAGGCGGCCGTGCGGCAGTGCGCCGGATCGGTCGTCCTGCGCGGTTTCTCGTTCCATCTCGACGGCTACGATCCCGTGCCGCGGGCGGAACTGGCCGCGTACCTGATCGATCTGTGCCAGGACGCCCGCGCGTCCGGGCAGCCCGCGTCGAAGATCAGCATCGGCGGCGGGATCGCGGTGTCCTATGTGGACGCCGCCGACTGGGCGCGATTCGAATCCGGCAGGCACGACGGCTGGTTCCACGCCGGCCGCAATCCGTCGAAGACCTATCCGTACCACCAGGCGCCGGCCGGGGCGGCCATGGTGACCGCGATCCTGCGCCACGAGATCGCAGGGAAGCCGCTCGCGGAACGCCTGCGCGCGGCCGGGATCGAGCTGCTGCTCGAACCGGGGCGTGCCCTCGTCGACGGCGCCGGGTTCTCGGTCTTCCCGGTGCTGGGCTGCAAACCGGCCGAAGACCACCTGATCACCACGGTCGCCGGTCTGTCCATGAGCCTGTCCGAACAGTGGAAGGGCAGCGAGTTCCTGCCCGATCCGGTTCTCGTCCGCCGGGAAATCACGAATGGCGGGCCGGTGCGCACCGTCGTCGCCGGTTCGAGCTGCATGGAGTACGACGTGCTGACCTGGCGCGCGGTGGAGCTGCCCGCGCGGCCGAGGACCGGCGATCTGCTCGTGTACCCCAACACGGCCGGCTACCAGATGGACAAGAACGAGAGCGGCTTCCATCAGCTGCCCCTTCCCCCGAAGGTGGTGGCCGACGGCGACCGCTGGCACGTCGACACCGACTACCCGATCCAGGAGATCCGATGACGATCGTCCAGCGCGCGTCCGAGCTGATCGGGAACACGCCGCTGCTGGAGCTCGCGCGCACCGGCACCGGGACGCGCCTCCTGCTCAAACTCGACCACCTCAACCCGACCGGCTCGTGCAAGGTGCGCATGGCCAGGCAGATGATCGACGAGGCGGAACTCGAAGGGCGGCTGCGGCCGGGCGGGCATATCGTCGAACCCACCTCCGGCAACACCGGCAACGGGCTCGCCCTGGTGGCGCTGGAACGCGGCTACCGGTTCACGGCCGTGGTCGACCACCACGCCGCCAAGGAGAAACTCCGGATGCTGCGCGCGCTCGGCGCGGAACTGGTGTTCGTCGAGAACCCGCCGGACGGCGGGGTCAGCTCGGTCCAGCGGCGGCTGGTCGCGGCCCGGATCGCCGCGGAGAACGGGGCCTACCATCCCGATCAGCACAACCATCCCGGCAACGGCAACGGGTACGCCGGGCTGGCGCGGGAACTCATCGGGCAGCTCGGCGACGTCGACGTGCTCGTCGCGGCGATCGGCACCGGCGGCTCCCTGTGCGGGACGGCGCGTTCCCTGCGCGCGGCGGGAGCCGGCACCCGCGCGGTCGCGGTCGAACCGGTCGGCTCGATCATCTTCGGTGGCGCGCCGGGGATCTACCACCAGACCGGGGCGGGCAGCCCGGCCGGTTTCCCGGTCGGGGACAACGTCGACCGGTCGGTGATCGACGAAGCCCACCGGGTGTCCGACAGCGACGCCTTCGCCGGGGCCCGCGTCGTCGCCAGGCGCACGGGCGTCCTGGTCGGCGGGACCACCGGCGGCGCGATCCACGTCGCGCTCCGGCGGCTCTACGCGTATCCGGCGGGAAGCGTCGTCGTGGTGTTGTGCAACGACGCGGGGGAGAAGTACCTCGACTCGGTCTACGACGACGAATGGCTGCGGGCCAGGGGAGTGCTCGACGAACTGGCCCACCGCCGGATGGAGCGCTGGTTCGCCACCTACGCCGCGTCCGTGCGCGCGGCCACCCGCGACCGGACGGCTCGCCCGGCACCGGTGGCGGTGGGCGTATGAGCACGGCGGTGGAGACCCGCGGCTACCGCGCGCTCGTCGCGCTGGCCGCGCCGATCGCGGGAATCCAGCTGGCGCAGGTGGCGCTCACCAGCGTCGACCTGGCCATGCTCGGGCTGCTCGGCGTCACCGCGGTGGCGGCGGGCGGGCTGGCGATCCTGCTCTACAACCAGATCCGCACCATGTGCGTCGGCATGGTCACCGGCGTCGGGAATCTCGTGGCCACCGCGGCCGGGGCGGGGGAACTCCGCACCGGCACCGGGGAACTCGACGAGCGGGCACGGGACGAGATCCGGTCGCTCCTGCGGTCCGCGCTGCTCGTCGCGACCCTGACCGCGGCGGTCGGTGCGTCTGTCCTTTGTGGACTAGCGGCCGCGTTGCCGTTGCTCGGACAGAAACCGGAGATCGTGGCGCTCGCCAGGGCGATGATGCTCGCGCTGGCGGGCGGGCTGTTCCCCATGGTGTGGCTGAACGTGATACGCCAGTTCGCCGTCGGGCTGCGGCGTCCGGGTTCGCTGCTCACCGTGACGCTGGTGTCGATCGCGGTCAACGCCGCCCTCAACGCCGCTTTCATCTACGGCTGGGCGGGGTTGCCGGAGCTGGGCGTCGCCGGGATCGGACTGGCGACGACGCTGGTCCAGTTCTTCACGCTCGCCGTGTTCGCCTCGGCCGTCCGGCGGGATCCCTTGCTGCGCCCCATGGTGTCGCTCGCGCTCTGGCGCGCGGATCCGGTGGTGGTCCGGCGGATCGTCCGGCACGGGACGCCGATCTGTTTCACCTACGGGTCGGAGGCCGCGATCACCTCGATCGCGACCATGCTGATGGGCGCCTTCGGCCCGGGCATGCTCGCCGCGTCGAACGTCGCGAACCAGCTCGCGTACATCGTCTACCAGGCGAACATCGGGCTGTCGCAGGGATCGTCCATTTTGGTCAGTCGCGCGGTCGCCCACGGCGATCACGCGCGGGCGCCGGTGATCGCCCGCCAGGCGTTCACCCTTTCCTGGTCGCTGATGGCGGTGGTGAGCCTGGCGTACCTGGTGGTGCCGGAGGCGCTGTTGTGGCCGTTCCTGCACGACGAGGCCGACACAGTGGTGCTCGGCACGGCGTCGGTCCTGCTGGTGTTCGCCATCGCGCAGCAGTACAGCAAAGGAACCCAGAACATCCTCGTCGGTCTGCTGCGCGGGCTCGGCGACACCGTTTCCGGCCTCCGCTGCACTCTCGTGGGGTACTGGGCGGTGGGCGTGCCGTCGATGTTCTTGTGCGCCTACGTGTTCGGCTGGGGCGGCTGGGGTGTCTGGACCGGGCTGTGCCTCGGCTTCGCGGCGACCGCGGCGCTGCTCGCACGGCGGTTCGCCGCTCACGGGCCCGGTTCGGCGCGGTAGCGGTCGATCCGGTGGAGCAGATCGCGGGAGGCGGGGTCGGTCGCGTGCCCGCGCAGGAGCGCCGCCAGCGGCGCGAGCCGGTCCTTGGTCCGGGTGGAACCGAGGCCGCGTGCCAGGTCCAGCGCTTCGGCGCCGGTGCGGACGGCTTCGTCGAAATCGCCTTGGAGCGCGTGGTTCTGCGCGAGCATGATCAGGGTGAGCGCCAGGCTGCGGGACATTTCCGCGCCGTAGCCGTCGACGGCGTCGCGTAGCCGGGCGATCGCCTCGTCGCTGTGGCGCGAGGCGGCCGTCCTGGCCAGCTCGGTCAGGACGGTCCCTCGCATCGCGGCCATGTCCGTGGTGCCGAAGAAGGCTTCCCATGGATGCGCGGGAGCCCAGGTTTCCGCGCTCTCGAACTGGCATTCCGCCCGCGCGAGACACGCGAGGGTGGAGCGTTCGTCGCCGGTCTTGGCCAGCGCCCACGCCTCGTTGACGGTCAGGAGCGCCCGCGCCCGCCGGGATCCGGACCGCTCGGCCGCGGCCTGGCCGTGGCGGAGCTGGCTCAGCCCGTCCTCGACGTCGTCGTGGTGCAGCGCCAGCCTGCCGAGGCGGTACCGGATGTTGGCGACGAGATTGTCGTTCCCCGCTTCGGCGGCGAGACCGAGCGCGCGGTCGAACCGGATCCGCGCCGGGATCCGGCGGCCGATGTCGAATTCCGTCCAGCCGAGCAGATTGTGCAGATCGGCGAGCACGGTCAGCAGCCGCGGGCGCAGCGCGCCGGGCACCGAACCCCAATTGAGCAGCAGGCTGACCGATTTCACGACGTGCACCGCGTCGTGGGAAAAGGCGCCACCCTGCCGGTAGTCCAGCGCGCGCAGGACGTCGACGGCGTTTTCGAGACATTCGACGTCGGTGGTGCCGATGCGACCCGGCGGTCCGCCTTTTCCGGTCGTTGTCATGAACTCACCTCACGCAAGTCATGGCCTTCCTCCGGCTACCCGGAGCCGCCCCCTCCGAAACCGGCCGTCACTCCTCGGGGGGCCTTGATTTGACCCGTTCCAAAGACGCTCTTATGGTCCATGGTGATGTCCGACTTCGAGGCACAGCTGCGAGCGGTTTCGCTGCGCGTGACTCGGCCCCGGCTGGCCGTGCTCGCGGCGCTGCGCGATCATCCGCACGTCGACACCGAAACGGTGATAGCGCTGGTGCGGGCCGACCTTCCCACGGTCTCCCACCAGGCGGTCTACGACGTGTTGCGGGCGCTCACCGAAACCGGGCTGATCCGGCGGATCCAGCCGGCCGGCGCGCTCGCCCGCTACGAGACCCGGGTGGGGGACAACCACCACCACGTCGTGTGCCGGACCTGCGGTGCGATCGCGGACGTCGACTGCGCCGTCGGCCATGCCCCCTGTCTCACCGCCTCGGACGATCACGGGTTCGTGATCGACGAGGCGGAGGTCGTCTACTGGGGCCTGTGCCCCGGTTGCGCGGCCGAACCCGTCCAGCGATGAATTCGCCTGCCCGGAAGGAAAGAAATGAGTGACACCCCGGAGAAGGGCTGCCCCGTGGCCCACGACTCCGTGACCGCGCACGGTAGCGAGAGCGAGAACCCGGCGATCGATTCGCCGACGCCGAAGACGGGCGGGCGGCCGCGCACCAACAAGGACTGGTGGCCCAACCAGCTCGACCTGTCGGTGCTGCACGCCCACTCGCCCAAGGCCAACCCGCTCGGGGAGAACTTCAGCTACGCCAAGGAATTCGCCAAACTCGACGTCGAGGCCCTCAAACGGGACATCGTCGAGGTGCTCACCACCTCGCAGGACTGGTGGCCCGCCGACTTCGGCCACTACGGCGGCCTGATGATCCGGATGAGCTGGCACGCCGCGGGCACCTACCGCATCCACGACGGCCGCGGCGGCGCCGGAGACGGCGCGCAGCGCTTCGCCCCGCTCAACAGCTGGCCCGACAACGCCAACCTCGACAAGGCGCGGCGGCTGCTGTGGCCGGTCAAGGAGAAGTACGGCCAGCAGATCTCGTGGGCCGACCTGCTCGTGCTCGCCGGGAACGTCGCGCTGGAATCGATGGGGTTCAAGACCTTCGGCTTCGGCTTCGGCCGGGTGGACACCTGGGAGCCCGAGGAGATCTTCTGGGGTCCGGAAGACACCTGGCTGGGTGACGAGCGCTACTCCAGCGACTCGGAGATGGTGCCCGACGTCGGCGCCACCGAGATGGGTCTCATCTACGTCAACCCGGAGGGCCCCCGCGGCAACGCGGACCCGGCCGCGGCGGCGCATTTCATCCGGGAGACCTTCGCCAGGATGGCGATGAACGACGAGGAGACCGTCGCGCTCATCGCCGGCGGTCACACCTTCGGGAAGACCCACGGCGCGGGGATCGCCGACGACCACGTGGGCCCGGAGCCCGAAGCCGCCCCGCTCGAGACGCAGGGCCTCGGCTGGCTGAGCACCCACGGCAGCGGCAAGGGCGCCGACACGATCACCAGCGGTCTCGAAGTGACGTGGACCGACAAGCCGACGCAGTGGAGCAACCGGTTCTTCGAGATCCTCTTCGGCTACGAGTGGGAGCTCACCACGAGCCCCGGCGGCGCGAAGCAGTACGTCGCCAAGGACGCCGAGGCGATCATCCCGGACGCGCACGACCCGGCCAAGAAGCACAAGCCGACCATGCTCACGACGGATCTGGCGCTGCGCGTCGACCCGGCGTACGAGAAGATCTCGCGCCGCTTCCTGGAGAACCCGGACGAGTTCGCCCTCGCCTTCGCCAAGGCCTGGTACAAGCTGCTGCACCGCGACATGGGCCCGGTCAGCCGCTTCCTGGGGCCGTGGGTCCCCGAACCGCAGCTGTGGCAGGACCCGGTGCCGGAGGTCGACCACGAGCTCGTGGGTGACGCCGACATCGCCGCCCTCAAGGCGAAGGTGCTCGACTCCGGGCTCACGGTCGCCCAGCTGGTCGGCACGGCGTGGGCCTCCGCGGCGAGCTTCCGGTCCACCGACAAACGCGGTGGCGCGAACGGTGCCCGGATCCGGCTGGAACCCCAGCGTGACTGGGAGGTCAACCGGCCCGAGGAGCTCAGGAGCGTCCTCGAGACGCTGGAAGGCATCCAGCGCGAGTTCAACGACGCCGGTGGCGCCAAGATCTCGCTGGCGGACCTGATCGTGCTGGCGGGCACGGCCGCCGTCGAGAAGGCCGCGCGCGACGCCGGCACCGAGGTGAGCGTGGCGTTCCACCCCGGCCGCACCGACGCCACGCAGGAGGACACCGACGTCGAGTCGTTCAAGCTGCTCGAACCGCGTGCCGACGGGTTCCGCAACCACCTGCGTCCCGGGGAGAAGCTGCAGCCGGAGGTCCTGCTCGTCGAGCGCGCCTACATGCTCGACCTGACCGCCCCCGAGATGACCGTCCTCGTCGGCGGCCTGCGTTCGCTCGGGATCACCGCCGGCGACACCCGCCACGGGGTCTTCACCGACCGGCCGGGTGTGCTCACCAACGACTTCTTCACCAACCTCCTCTCGCCGGGGACCAAGTGGAAGGTGTCGGAGTCCGAGGAGAACGTCTACGAGATCCGTGACGTCACCACGGACGACGTGAAGTGGACGGCCACCGCGGTCGACCTGGTCTTCGGCTCCAACTCCCAGCTGAGGGCGCTGTCCGAGGTCTACGCGGGGCAGGCCGCGCGCGAGCGGTTCGCCGCCGACTTCGCCAAGGCCTGGACGAAGGTCATGGAACTGGACCGGTTCGACCTCGCCTGAGGTCGCCCGTTGCGCGTGAAGGCCCCCTTCCCTCGGCTCAGCCGAGGGAAGGGGGCCTTCACGCGCTTCACGGGACGTCGAGCTCGGTGTGCCGGGTGGCCAGGGTGCTGGCGAGTTCGGCGAGTTTGACGTTGAGGTCCTGGGAGGTGCGGCGCAGCAGGTCGAAGGCCTCGTCGGCGGTCAGGCCGCGGCGTTGCATGAGGATCCCCTTCGCCTGCCCGATGACGTCGCGCGATTCGACGGCCCGCCGGAGATGACTCGCTTCCAGCTCCGCACGACTCACGGCGCTGGTCGTCGCCAGCGCGAGCGAGCCGTGGGTCGCCAGCAGCAGCGCGGTGTCCTGGGCCTGTGAATCGAGCGCTCCGGGGCGGCGGCTGTAGATGTTCAGCGCGCCGGGCATCCTCGGGGGAGCGGCGTCGGGCACCAGCACGGTGGACAGGATCGCGGTGTAACCCTCCCGCACGGCGGCCCGGGAGAAGTCCGGCCACCTCTTCTCCGCCTTCAGGTCCTCACTGCGGATGTAACCGGGGCCTTCGCTGTCGGCGGCGTCGACACACGGCCCCGTACCCGCGCGGTACTGCACCTGGTCGAGCGCCAGCGCCACTTCACCGGTCCAGACGGGGGTGTGGAAGGTCCCGTCCGGGGCGCGCAGGGTGACCGACACCAGGTCCGCGCCAGGGACGACCCGGTACGCGGCGGCGACCACCTGTTCCAGTACCTGGGCGGGCGTCGAGGCGGCCAGCAGCAGGCGCGTGAGTTCGACGAACTGCTCGGCCAGTGGGCCGGCCGACGTGTCCTCGCCGGAGCCGAAACCGGCCTTGTCGCGCTGCCACAGTCGTTCGTCCGCCATCGCTGACCATCCAGTCGTGTTCGGTGTCCTCCGACGGGTACCCGGCGGAGTCATCCGGCAATCGAGTCCACTGTGGACAGTGGATCAGGGGTCGACCCGGGCCCGGAGGAGGCAGAACACGTTTCCCTCGGGGTCGGCGAGCACATGCCACGACTCTTCCCCCGTCTGGCCGACGTCGGCGGGCCGCGCCCCGGCGGCGAGCAGCCGCTCCAGTTCGGCGTCCTGATCGCGGTCGGTGGGGTTGACGTCGATGTGCAGGGGCAGCTTGCCCGGCTTCGGATCATCGCTGCGGCTCAGGATCAACGTCGGCTGCGGTCCGCCGAAGCCCACGCCGGGCGGCCCGATCTCGATGTCTTCGCCGTCCTTGCCGATTTCGACGTACCCGAGCACTTCGCACCAGAAGGCCGCCATCCGGACCGGGTCGGCGCAGTCGAGGATGAGTTCGGTGATACGGCAGGCCATGCGGCGAGGATAACCGCCTTCGTGCTGCCCGGTCCGTCCCGGTGCGACGGTTGCGGACCCGTCCACACCCTTCTACCTTCGATGGATGGCGATCGACACCGAAGCCGGGCAGGCCGCTCCTCTCGTCGTGGTCGAGGCGGCCCGCTCGAAAGCAGCGATCACCGTCCTGGTGGCGGGTGACATCGATATTTCGACCAGTTCCAGGCTCCGGACCGAGCTCTTCGAGCTACTGGGCGAGGCCCCGGGCGCCGCGGTGATCGACATGACCGGCGTCCGCTTCTGTGATTCCTCGGGCCTTTCCGTGCTGGTGCAGCTGAATCGTCACTGCCAGGAAGCCGGGATCGACCTGAGTTTCGCGCCGTCCAAGGTCCTGCGCCGGGCACTGGAGCTCACCGGGCTGCTGCCCACCTTGAAGGTGACCGGCGCCTAGGCGACAACGCGGACCGTGCCCAGCTCCGGATCCGCGGCGTCGTAGACGAACATGCCCGCACGGATGCCGGTGTGGAGATAATCGATGATCGCGTCGGTGAACACCTCACCGGGAGCGATCGCCGGGACACCCGGCGGGTAGGGGCTGACCATCTCCGCGCTCACGCGGCCCTCGGCCTTGTCGAGCGGCACATGCTCGGCGTCGGCGAAGAACGCGTCGCGGGGCAGCATCCGCATTTCCAGGGTCAGCTCGGCGGCCGAGGGCAGGTCGACCGCCGGCCGCCGCTCGAAATCGTGGCGGGTGAGCCCGCGTAGGCCGCGTACCAGCGCGGACACCGTCTCCTCGTCGTCGGCGTGGGTGATCTGCACCGCGATCCGCCGGTGGTCGGACAGCCCGGTGTGCAGATGGCGTTCGGCGAGATGGTCGGCCGCCTGGTAACCGGTGATGCCGAGCCCGGCGACGTCGATCACGATCTTGAGGGGGTCGTGTTCGAAGGCGAGCGGGTGGAATTCCCCGGCGAGCGCGTGCAGGCCGGGGATGTCTTCGATCTTCGCCCGCACGCGGGCGGCCAACGCCAGCGCGTCGCCCAGCAGTTCCTCGCCGTGCTCGACCATCTGCCTGCGCCAGCCGTCGAGGGAGGCGTACAGCAGGGCGGAAGTGCTCGTGGTGCCGAGAAGATCCTCCCTGGCCTTGAGCACGTCGGGGGAGACCCGCTCGCCTTGCAGGTGGAACACCGACGCCTGTTCGAGCCCGCCGCCCATCTTGTGCGTGCTCGTGACGCAGAGGTCGGCTTCGCCGTCCATCGCCCAGGTCGGCAGGTCGTCGTGGAACGGGTAGTGGGCGCCCCACGCCTCGTCGACGATCAGCGGCTTGTCCACCGCGTGGCAGGCGCGGGCGACACCGCGGATGTCGGCGCAGGTGCCGTAGTCGGTCGGGGTGATCAGCAACATGCCCTTGACGTCGGGCGCGTCCGCCAACGCGGCCTCGACCTCCTCCGGGCCGGGAGGATGCGCGAGATGGTGCTCCTCGTCGTACCGGGGGCGGACCCAGACCGGGTGCACACCGCTGATCACCAGCCCGGCGACGACCGATTTGTGAGCGTTGCGGGACACGAGGAGACGTTCACCCGGCCCGGCGACGGCGAGCATGGCGCTCTTGACCGAGAGTGAACTCCCGCAGGTGGAGAAGAAGGTGTGCTCGGCGTCCACCGCGTCGGCCATCAGTTCCTGCGCCTGGCTGAGGGTGCCGCGGGACATCCTGCGGTCGTCCAAACCGTTGAGGGTGAGCAGATCCGACGCGAACGCGTCACGGCCGAGCAGTTCCAGGACGCGCGGATCCGCGCCCCGCCCCTGTTTGTGACCTGGTGGGGTGAAGGCGAGCCCGCCCGCGCGGCGGTAGGCGTCGATGGCTTCCAGTACCGGTGCGCGCGAGTGGTCCATCCTGTCTCCGATCAGCGGCCGAGCGCGTTCTGCAGTTCCTTCTTGGTCATGCTGGACCGGCCCTTGATGTTGCGCTTCTTCGCTTCGTTGTAGAGCTGGTCCTTGGTCGGCCCGCCGGGACCCTTCCGGTTGCCGGACCGTTCGCCGCCGCGTTTCTGCGGCGACTTGTCCTTGGTCGAGCTCTTGCTCGCGGTCTTGGATTCACCGGACTGGGCGCGGTTCTTGTTCACCGTGCGGGCGGCGATCTCCTCGGCGCGGCCGCTGCTCGCGCCGCGTTTCTTCTGAGAGGACTTGATGTGCTCGTACTGACGTTCGCGTTTGTCGCTCCAGCTCTGTTCAGGCACGGTTCCTCCTTCGCTCGTGACCTGCGGATACCCGTTCGGCTCCCCGGTCAATCGCAAGATCACCCGTCCAGGGCAGGGGCGATGTTTACCGATTCCGCAGGCCGGGTATCGGTACGGCGACACGGGGAGAGGTGACTTTGGTGAACGCGACGTCGCTCATGGAAGACATCGATCACGCCGTCCTGCGGGAGGACGTGATGCCGGCTCCTCGCGCCCGCCGCACGCGGCGCAAGGACGATTACTCCCATTGCCGTCCCCTGTTCGACGAGCTGGCGGCTCTGCCCGCCGGTCACCCGGAACGGGGGCGTCTTCGGGAACGCCTGATCCTCGAACTGCTGCCGATCGCGGAGCACATCGCCGTCCGGTTCAGTGGACGAGGACAGCCGCGGGAAGACCTGATCCAAGTGGCGCGGATCGGCCTGATGAAGGCCGTGGACCGGTTCGATTCGGGGCAGGGCGGGGAATTCCTGGCGTACGCGGTGCCGACGGTGATGGGCGAGGTGCGGCGGTTCTTCCGTGACACCGGCTGGGCGGTCCACGTCCCGCGCGGGATGCAGGAACTGCGCACCCGGCTTTCGCGGGCGACCACGGAACTGACCCAGACCCTCGGCCGCGCGCCGACCCCCACCGAACTCGCCGGGCATCTCGACGTGCACGTCGACCAAGTCCGCGAAGGCCTGCTCGCCGCGAACAGCTACCAGACGTCGTCCCTCGACCGGCCGGTCAACGACGGCGAGGGTTCGCTTCCGCTGTCCGATGTGGTGGGGGAACTGGATTCCCGCTTCGAACACATCGAAGACCGGCACACCGTGGTCCCGCTGCTCGAAAAGCTGCCGGAGCGGGAGCGGGCGATCGTCACGATGCGGTTCTTCGAGGGGATGACCCAGTCGCAGATCGCCGAACGCATCGGGATCTCCCAGATGCACGTTTCCCGCCTGCTCACGAAGATCCTGCAGGATCTGCGCGGCAGGCTCAGCGGCTGAACAACGCGCCGAGCCCCGGCCGGACCGGCGGGGTGCCCAGTGCGTGCAAGGAATCCCAGAGGGTGACGGCGGTGGCCGTCAAGACGGGTTTGCCGAGGGCCGTTTCGAGGTCTTCGAGCAACGGCGTCGTGTGCAGGGCCGTTTCGGGGATCAGCAGCACCTCGGCCTCGTCATGGTCGGCCGCCGCGGCGAGTTCGGTGATGCGGTCGCCGTCCCAGGCCGCGAGCGCCCGGTCCGAAGGCGCGTCGGCGGACACCGAACGAACGGTGGAGACACCCGCCTCCGCGAGGAAATCGGCGAAAGTCGCGGTCGTGTCGCGGTGATAGACCGAGGCGAGCGCCACGCGCCCGGCACCCAGGTGGGCGAGCGCGGTGAGGTACGCCAACGAAGTGCTGCGCGCGGGAACGCCGAGCCGTTCGCCGAGTACACGCGACTGTTCGAGCGCGCCGTCGAGGCCGCGCGTGAAGCTGCAACTGGAACAGGCCCAGCTGACGACGGCCGGCGCCGGATCGAACCGTGCGGCGCTCACCAGAC
Organism: Amycolatopsis roodepoortensis; assembly: GCF_014873915.1. Classification (GTDB taxonomy): domain Bacteria; phylum Actinomycetota; class Actinomycetes; order Mycobacteriales; family Pseudonocardiaceae; genus Amycolatopsis; species Amycolatopsis roodepoortensis. Next base: position 222,466 of record NZ_JADBEJ010000004.1, on the reverse strand, counting down.
GGTCCGGTGCGCCGAGTTCGCGGACGGCCTCGTGTTTTCCGGCCGCGTCGAGGTCTTCGACGCGGCCGATGCCGGCTCCCCACGGGACGTAGGCGAAGTCCACGGCGAGATCCGGATTCAGTTTTCCCGCCAGGGCGAGGAAATCGTCCTCACCGCAGTCCCGCGTCGGGTACAGCAGGCCGATCCTGGTCACGGCTCACTCCTTCGGGTCGATGCCCTTCGGAGGTACCCGACGCGAGCCGCGGTCACTCGTGCGAGGCGGGCAGGACGCCGAAATCCGGCGGGGTGAGCTGCCCGACGCTGTGGTCGTCCTCGCGGACCGCCGTGAGGAAACGCGCGACCTGGGCCGGGCGCGGGGTGGCGGTCTTCCCGCCGAGGTAACGGAGAACGATGAGATCCTCGCCGGAGTGGGTCTCGATCGCCACGGCCCAGCCGTGGATCTCGTCCCACAGCAGGGCGACGTCGCGCTCCGGATGGGTGGGGAGCCGCTCGTCGAGCGCGACGTACGCCGAGACCGGGCTGTCGTGGTCGACGGTGCAGGATTCGAGGCCGACGCCGAGGGCCTCGGTGACTTCGGCGAGATACCCCCACACGGCGTCGCGGGTGTGCGGGTGACGGACAGGCATGGTGAGCAACGAGGACTTCCCTTCCTCCCCGGCCTCGTCCGGTGCGGGCGCGGGCCCGCACCGGACGGGACACTCAGGCCTGGATCTCCTTGCGGTCGGACGCGGAGCCGGTGATTTCGATGCGCCGGGGCTTGGCCTTCTCGGCGATCGGGATGCGCAGGGTCAGCACGCCCGCTTCGTAGCCGGCCGCGATGTGGTCGGTGTCGAGCGCGTCGCCGAGGAACAGTTGGCGGGAGAAGACGCCGAGCGGACGTTCGGAGACCTGCATCTGGACGTCTTTCCCGGCGAACGGCCGCCGCTCCGCCTTGACGGTCAGGACGTTGCGTTCGACGTCCAGCTCGATCGCGTCGGCGGAGACGCCGGGAAGATCGAAGCAGACGACGAACTCGTCGCCTTCGCGGTACGCGTCCATCGGCATGGTGGCCGGCTTGGACCAGGTGCCCGGATTCGCGGCGCCGAACATGTGCTGGGTCAGCCTGTCCAGTTCGCGGAACGGGTCGGTGCGCATCAACATCGGGTTCCACCTCCTGGGTCGTCGTCTCTGGTGTCAACACGCACTACTGTTCTAACATGTCATCGAAACGATGACAACCACCAAGTCGTCGATTGGATGACAACCATGGACGAAGACCCCACTCTGACCGTTCGCAGCGTGCGTGACGTGGTGGCCGAGGCCCGTTCCGGTGTCGCGGAGCCGCAGCGGGTCCTGGCGGCGCTGACCGCGTTGAAGACTGTCCGCGAGCAGCTGGCGGCTTGGGAGCCGGAGCTGATCGCGGCCGCTCGCGCGGGCGGCACCAGCTGGACGGCGCTCGCCCCGGCGCTGGGGGTCGCGAGCCGTCAGGCGGCGGAGCGGCGGTTCCTGCGGTTGCGGCCGTCCGACGGCGGGGAGAGCACGGGGGAGGCGCGGGTCGACGCGGAACGCGACCGGCGGGCGGGTGATCGCGCGGTGGCCGAGTGGGCGCGGCGCAACTCGGCGATCCTGCGGCAGCTGGCGGGCCAGGCGGGCGCGCTCGACGGGTTGAACGCCAAGGCCAGGGAAAGCGCCGAAAGGCTGAACGCGGTGCTCGGCGAGGACGATGTCACCGGACTCCTGGCGCCGCTCGCGGACCTGCGCGCCCATCTGCCCCGCGAGCACACCGGCTTCGCCGAACGGCTCGGCGAGATCGGCATGCACACCGAACAGGTCCGGCGGTCCGCCGTCGACGACCGGAGGGATCGCCATTCTTCACGGTGAGGTGTGAACACGGCGCGGGGCGGGTACTCGCTGCCGTCCCGCCGAGTGAGCCGGAGGTCTTCGATGCTGGTCCGACCCGATTCCCAGCCGGCCGCCGACGTCGTCGAGCTGGCGCTGAAAGTGCTCGCCGCGGAAGGGTTGCACGGACGAGCCGCGCAGGCGGCCCTTGAGGCGATGGCGCGGGAACGGGGTCTGCCGGTCAAGCGGTGCGCCGCGCTCATCGTGGCGGCCGTGGACGGGCGGGTGAACTGACGCCTGGCTCGCCGTCGGTGGTGGGGGCGCGATGTTGCGAAAGCCACTTTCGTAACCTTCAACGTTGCGAAAGTGGCTTTCGCAACCTCCGGTGGTGGCGTGCGGGGCCTCGGGTGCTGGTGCGGATGTCGCCACCCCGCCCCAAGTACGTGAAGGACCCCTTCCTTGCGTCAGGCGCAATGAAGGGGTCCTTCACGTACTCGGGCGGCCGCCCTACTGGCAGGCTTCGCAGTCCGGATCGTCGATGCGGCACGCGGCACCATCGGTGAGCGGGAAGTCGAAGTCGTCGAGAGCGGGGACGGCCAGAGCGGTTTCTTCCGGCGTGGCGGTGGCGGACATGTCACTCCCTTGGTACGGAACGGGTCTTATCTCTCTGTAGCGCTGAAGATCGCCCGTCATTCCGTGACGCGCGCCACATGGAGCAGCGCTTCCGCGTCGTCGACCGCCCTGGCGAGGGCGTCTGGATCCGCGCGCAGACCCGCGACGACCGTGTCGATCTCGCGCAATCCCGCGCGCTGCAGCAGCCGTTTCTCGTTGGTGACCCACTCGCCGCGGGCCGCGAGGATCGCGTGCGCGGTCTCCAACGCGGCGGTGGCCAGCGCGCCCGCGACCTCCGTGGCCTGCCCGCGCGGGACGAAGGCGCCGCGGGTGTACCGCAGGGTCAGGCCGGCGCGGCCTCGCCACATCGCCGGGGCCGTTTCCCGCAACGCTTCCGGGTAGTCCGGCCGCGGCAGGTCGCCGCGCAGCACGCGGTTGACCGCGAGTTCGGCGACGGGCAGGTAACTCGGGACGCCCGCGAGGTGGAACATCAGCGGTTCCCAGTGGAACCGGCCTTCCCGCGCCTCGGCGAGATGATGCTCGACGGAGCCGAGGTCGCGGTAGTGGACGTCGACGTGCCTGCCGTCGATCGTGAGCCAGGCGCCGCCGTTGAACACGCCGCCGCCCCACGCGCCGAGTTCGGAGACCTCGCCGTCCCAGCCGACGGCCCGCAGGTCGGCCGGGTCGAAGCCGCCGCGGTAGTAGACGGCGAAATCCCAGTCGCTTTCGGGGCTGTGGGTGCCTTGCGCGCGGGACCCGCCGAGGGTGACGGCGTGCACCGCGGGGAGTGCGGCCAGCGTGTCGGCCACGTGGGTAAGGAAAGTGTCGTCGTTCATCGCGCGGACGAGTTTAGGGTCGGGCGCGCGCGGGTGCGACCGGTTTTGAGCGCGCGAGAGCGTGTTCCCGGCCGTACGCTCGAAGGATGACCGCGATCCCAGGACGATTCCGCGCGCCGCTCGCGTTCCTCCCGTTCCTGGCCGCGGTCGCGGTGGTCGCGCTCGTCGGCGGGCTCGCCGCGGCCGGCGCCCGCTCTGTCTACAGTGGACTCGACCTGCCGTCCTTCGCGCCGCCCGCGTGGCTGTTCGGTCCGGTGTGGACGGTCCTGTACCTCGCCATCGCGGTGTCCGGCTGGCTGTACTGGAAATCCGGCGGCGCACGCGCGGGGCTGACCTGGTACGCCGTACAGCTGGCCCTGAACGCCGCGTGGACGCCCCTGTTCTTCGCGGCAGGCGCCTACGGCCTTGCCCTCGCCGACATCGTCCTGCTCGACGCAGCGATCGTCGTCACCGCCCTGTACTTCCGCCGGTCTTCCCGGGTTTCGGCCGCATTGCTGGTGCCGTACCTCGCCTGGACGCTGTACGCGACCGCGCTCACCGCGGCGATCGTCGTGCTCAACTGACCCCGAGCGGCAGCGTGGCCGCCACTCCCTTGGCGTGCCTGCCGTCGAGCCGGTCGAGGGTGAGCCCGCCCCGGCGGGCGGCGAGTTCCAGATCCCGCACCGCGTGTTCCACCGCGTGCGTCCCCGCGGCGGCGATCCGGATCGAGGCACTGACGTAGGGTTCGGTCTCGGCGGCGCTCCGGCGGGCGGTCACGGCGAGCGTCACCGCGGCTCCGGGGGCGGCGGCGAGCAGACGGCGCGAGAGATCCGCCGCGAGTACCGGGGAAAGCGCGTCCCAGCCGTCGAGGCGGAACGTCGCCTGGCAGATCGGTCCGCTGTGCCAGTACCGCCAGTCCTCGCGGATACGCGCCCGGCCCGCCGTGACGTGCGCCAGCGAGGCGAGTACGCCGAGGACCTCGTTTTCGGCGAGCGCCCGCACCGGCAGGCCGCCGCGACGGAGTTGCCGCCGCACCCGCCGGACCGTGTTCCCGAGCGCCTGCCGCACGTCCGCGTCGCGGTGGACGTCGACGGTGCGCAGCGCCTGCAACGCGACCCAGCCCCGCGGCGGCCGTGAACGGTCCGCGCCGACATGGTGGATGACCTGCGCGGCGACATCCGACGCCTGTTCGCGGGCAGGCGGCACCAACGTGAGCGGCGACGGCATCGGTAGCTCGCGTGCGGCCGATCTCGGTTGCAGCACAGCGGTGATCCCGTCGGCGCGGCTGACCATGAACACCGTCTCGTCGCCGATCTCACCGGCGGTCCCCGTCGCTTCCGGCGACAGCAGGCGCAGCAGCGCCCGGCCCGCCTCGCCCGCGTTCCGGAGATCCCGGTCCCGGTCACGCGTCAGATAGCCGGACGCCGAACCGAGCCAGGCGTAGAGCCAGCGTCCGCGGATCCGCACGGCGGTCAGTGCGAGGACCACGACGGCGGCGGTGACCACCGCGGCCGCCAGCGGCCATGGCCTTCCCGCGACCAGGACGAGCGCGACGAGGACGAGTTGCCAGCAGACGATCTGCGCCACCCCGATCCCCCCGAACCGGCCGGAACGCCGCGCTGGGACGGGTTCCGGTGGATTCGGCCGTGGCGCACCGGGCATCGGGGCGGGGACGGGTACCGCCGCGAACCCTCGCGGCCGCTGCTCCGCCTGGCGAGCGGCGGTGAGCGCGGCCAGCGCGGCCTCACGGGCGGCGGCCCGCGCGGCGGGGGCGGCGTAGGCGAGCGGATCGGGTGCGGCCGCGGTCCGCGGTACGGCAGGCCCCGCTTGGGGAAGCGGTGGAGGCGGCGCCTGGTACCGCCCGCCCGTCCTGGCCGCGCCGAGATCGGTCATCGTCGTGCCTCCTCAAGCCGTGTCGCCTCAGCGTCCCCGGCGAACATGAGGTTTCGATGACAAGCCACCGCGAGGCCGCGACAGGCTGTTTCATCGAAATTTCATGGTCGCTCTCTAGCTTGATCGCGTGAACACCGAGAAGCGGTTCAGCGCGGTGGCCAGGACGCGGATGGCCGTGGCGCTGGTGGTCGCGGGCTGCCTGGCGCTGGTCGGCCTCGCCGTGACCGGGCAGGCGGCGACCCCGGAACGGCTGGAGTTCGTCCAGGTCGGGCACTGGGTCTACAACGACGCCGCGCAGTCCGCGTTCCACGTCGACGGTTCGACCAACCGCGTCGACGCGCGCGCGGACGTGCCCGGCGCGAACGGCAGCCAGGTCGCGCAGGGGGACGGTTCCGGTTACGTGGTCGAGCGGAACCGCATCACGGAGTTCGACAAGGCGACCTTGAGCGTCGAGGAGTCCGTGCCGCCGCCCGCGCCGGAGACGCCGTTCGTGCTGGAGATCGCGGGCGGCCCGTACCTGGTCTACCGCAACGCCGGCCAGATCGTGCGGCTCGGGGACCCGGCCGCGACAGTGCCCGCAGGGGGGCCACTGTCCCGGCCGGTCGCGACGACCGAGGGAACCGTGTGGACGCATCGCGTCGACAACGGCTCGGTCTGCGAGCTCCCCAAGGGCGCCGCCGTCATGGCCTGCCCCGCGCAGCTCCCGCCCGGGCACGGTGGCGGGCTCACGCTCGTCGGCGACCGGCCGGTCGTGCTCGACACCACCGGCGACAGCCTCCACCGCGTCGGCCCGGACGGGCTCGGCGACGCGCTTCCGCTCGGTATCAAGCTTTCGCCGTCGGCGCAGGTCGCGAACAGCGCCGTCGGCGACCGGCTGGCCATCGCCGACCCGGAGCGCAACCAGCTCCACCTCATCGACATCAGCGGCCTCGACGAGGATCGCCCGTCCGCGAAGCCGATTTCGGTCGAGCTGTCCAAGGGCAGCCGGTTCAACGGCCCGCTCTCCTCGTCGAACGTGGTCGCCATGGTCGACGAGACCCGGGGCGAGGTGCTGACCTACGACGCCACCGGCAAGCTCCGGTCCACCACGAAGGTGCCGGGACAGGGAACGGCGCCGAGGCTGGCCAAGGGCGAGGACAACCGGATCTACGTCGACAGCTCCGACGGGTCGCACGTCCTGGTCGTCAACGGCGAGGACGGCACGGTGGTCGACGTCGACGTCGACAAGGCGGCCAGCAGCCAGACCGCGGGCGCGCCGTCGGCCGATCCGGAACCGTCCGGCAACCAGCCCGCGCCGCCGCCGCAACAGCAGCAGGCTCCGCCGAACACCCAGCAGGCGCCGCCCCCGCCGGTGGCGAAGGCGACTCCGCCCGGCGCGCCGAGGAAGGTGAGCGCGACGTCCGGGGACGGCTCGATCAAGGTCTCGTGGAGCCCGGCCGCGGACAACGGCGCGCGGATCACCGGTTACCGGGTGACCTGGACCGGAGGCTCCATGCGAGTCGGGGGATCGTCACGAGGGGCGACGATTTCCGGGCTGACCAACGGAACCCCGTACGTGATCACCGTGATCGCGGAGAACTCGGCGGGGGTCGGTCCGGGCGCCAGCGCCAAGGCTGTCGTCCCAGGGCCCGCGAACCGGCCCGCCGGGGCGCCGGTCGTCACCGCGAACGCCACCGCCGCCGGGAACGTTTCGGTGAGCTGGACCCAGCCCGACCTCCGCGGCGGCACCCTGGTGCACTACCTCGTCAGCGTGACAGGCAAGGGCCAGCGCACGGTTTCGGGCACGTCCGCGGACTTCACCGGGGTCACCGGCACCGCGACCGTCACGGTCCGCGCGGTGACGAAGTTCGGTTCGGGAGCCAACCTGAACGGCGCCACCGGCAGCAGGAAGGTCACCGTGCCGGTCGCCTCGGGCCCGCCGACCATCACGATCACCCAGGTACGGGGCAAGGACAGCACCCTGTACGTTTCCGTGAACGTCAACGCGAAGGGCGTTCCCGCGACCTGCACCGCCGAGTTCTTCAGCGAGACCAAGCCGACGGCCTGTTCCGGGGCCACGACCCTGACCATCCCCAGCGTCGCCTGGGTCGGTGCCATCACGATCACCGCGACCGTCAAGACCTCCGCGGGTACCGCGTCGGACACCTGGCGAGGTGTGCCCACGGTGAACGGCGGCGCGCTGTTCTGGCTCGGCCCGCTGGCACTGGTCGGCCTGCGCCGACGAAAGGAAAAGGAAATTCTGTGACGCTCACACCCAGGGTCGCCTACGAGCAGATCGCCGAGAACGTGCAATCGGTGGTGCGCGGTAAACCGGAGGTCGTCCGGCTCACCGTGGCGGCGCTGTTCGCCGAGGGGCACCTGCTGATGGAGGACGTGCCCGGCGTCGGGAAGACGACGATCGCGCGCTGCGTCGCCGCCAGCATCGGCGGCCGGTGGAGCCGGATCCAGTTCACCCCCGACCTGCTGCCCGGCGACATCACCGGCGTGATGGTCTACCACCAGAACGCCGAACGTTTCCAGTTCCACCCGGGCGGCATCTTCGCCAACGTGGTGCTGGCGGACGAGATCAACCGGGGCACGCCGAAGACGCAGGCCGCGCTGCTGGAGGTGATGGCCGAACGCCGCGTCACCGTCGATTCGGTCGGCCAGGCGGTGCCGAGGCCGTTCCTCGTGGTGGCCACGCAGAACCCGATCGAACTGGAGGGCACCTACCGGCTGCCCGAGGCGCAGCTGGACCGGTTCCTCATGCGTATCTCGGTCGGCTACCCGGATGTGGAATCCGAGATGCGCGTGGTCATGGGGGACTGCGCCGGGGTGACGCCGGACGAGCTCAAGCCGGTGCTGAGCATCGCCGACGTCCAGTCGGTCATCGACGAGGTCCGGAAGTCCCATCTGGCACCGGAAATCGTCAACTACGCGGTGCGGCTCGCCGCGTCGAGCCGGTCGCATCCGGACGTCCGCTACGGCGCGAGCCCGCGGGGCAGCATCGCGCTGATCCGTGCGGCGCAAGGGCTCGCGGCCACGTTCGGCCGCGACTTCGTCACCCCCGACGACGTCAAGGACGTCGCGCATCCGGTGCTCGACCACCGGCTCGTGCTGACCGCCGACGCGGAACTCAACCAGCGGCGGACCGCCGACATCGTCGACGAACTCCTGGGCGCGACGGCCGCTCCCATGGCCGCGATGGGGAGGTAGGCGTGCGGCTCACCCGCCGCGGCGTCATCGTGCTGGCCTTCGCCGCCGGGTCCTACGCCCTCGGCGAACTGGCCGGATACCCGTTTTTCCGTGCCATCGCGGGGATCGCCGCGGGCGCGGTGCTGATCGCGCTGGTCACCACCAGGTTCCGGCCGCGGGTGGAGATCGGCCGGACCGTCCAGCCGGACCGGGTCGAACGGGGGAAACCCGCGCTGGCCTCGCTCGTCGTGCGCAACCCCGGTTCGCGGCGGCACGGCGGTTTCGCCGCGGGGGACGGCATCGGGACCGAAACGCACCGCCTGCGGGTCCGCCCGCTCGCGCCCGGCGCCGAAGCGACGTACCACTACGAGCTTCCGACGACGAAACGCGGGAAACTGCGGGTCGGCCCGCTGCTGGTGCACCGGCCCGACCTGTTCGATCTCGCCCGCGGCGACCAGACCGTCGGGGATTCCGCGTGGTTGTGGGTGCACCCGCGACGGCACGCGGTGCGCGCGGCGCAGGCCGGGCACCCGAGGCATCACCACGAAGGCCCGATCACCGACCCGCCGCTGCGCGGTTCGGCGGATCTGCGCGCGGTGCGGGAGTACGTGATCGGCGACGAGGTCCGGCATCTGCACTGGAAGGCGACGGCAAGGACCGGACGGCTCATGGTGCGCGAGTACGCCGACCCCGCCCAGCCGCGGTTCACCACCGTGCTCGACACGCGGCCCGCGTCGATGACCCCCGCCGTTTTCGAAGAGGCCGTCGAGGTGGCGGCCTCCCTGTTCTACGCGTCGGCGTCGTCGGGGCAGCACTGCCGCCTGATCACCTCCGCCGGCGCGGACACGCTGACCGACAGCGGAGTGCGCGCGGCGAGGACGCTGCTGGACGAACTCGCGCTCGTCACGCAGGACGCGGCGGACGACGCCCCGTTGCTGCCCTCGGCCCTCGCCGCCGCCGAACGCCCCGGCGGGGTGCTCGTGGTGGTCACCGGCCCGGACGCCGACCTCGGGCACGCGGCCCGCTGGCGGCCCGACACGGTGGTCCGGCTCGGTGACCTCAGACCGTCGGCGGGCTCCGGCGGCGTGATCGTCGCGGTCGACGCCGCCGGTGCCGCGGCCCAATGGAACTCCTTGGTGGGGAAGGCATGAGCGCCCGATTCGATCGGCTCGCGGTCGCCGGGCTGCTCGGCGCGACGGGGGTCGCCGGGCTGCTGTTCGCGCCCGTGTTCGGCTGGGCGGAACTGCTCGTGCCGGTGCTCGTGGTCGTCCTGGTCGCGTACGGCTGTGTCGAATTGACCGCGAGATTCCCCAAGCTGACGCCGTATCGGCCGCTGCTCGTCGCGGTGCTCGGTCTGCTCGGGCTGATCGAGACGGTCTTGACGTCGACGACGCTCGCCGCGCTGCCGACCGGCGCTTCGTTGCGCGGGCTGGCGCGCGGCTTCACCGAGGGCTGGCGGCTCACGTTGCAGTCCACCTGGCCGGCGCTGCCGGTCCCCGAACAGTTGCTGTTCGTCCCGCTGACGGTGCTGCTCGCCGTCGTGCTCGGGCTGGAAGTGCTGCTGCGGCTGGACAAACCGCTCGTGGCGCTCGTGCCGAGCCTGGCCGTCGCCGGGCTCGCGCAGGCGTATCAGGCGTCGACAGGACTCATCGCGGTGGCGGCGGCGCTGGGGTACGCGCTGCCCGCCGGGCTCCTGCTGTGGTCGGGGCGCCGCGTCCGCTCCGTGAGCCGGGCACCCGGCGTGCCGCGTTCGTGGCGGGTGACGGGATCTGCGGTCTGGCCCGCACTGTCCACTGTGGTCGCACTGGTCGCCGGGTCGGTCGCGTTCGCCGCGCTCGATCCAGTCGGCCGGGATCCGCTGACGCTCAAGGACACCCAGGCCGCTCCGCCGCCGAGGAGCAGGGTCGGCAACCCGCTGGACGAGATCGCCCAGCGGCTCATCCAGCCCGGCGAGGAGGTGTTCCGCTACCGCGGCGACACCCCGGTCGACCAATGGCGCCTGATCGTCCTCAACGGTTTCGACGGCGCGAACTGGCTGTCCGATTCCCGGCTCCACCGGCTCGGCGCGGGTCTGGAGGGCGCTCCGGGCGGTGCGGGTGGCAGCGCCGAACTCACGGTGCGCGGGCTTTCGGGCCCCTGGCTGCCGAGCCATCAGGACCTGACCAGGGTGGACGGGGTGACCCCGTTGGTGGACCAGGCCGCGGGCACGCTGATGCTGGAATCGCCGTCGACGACGCCGGTGCGGGACTACCGGCTCACCTGGTCGTCACCCGAAGTCGATCTCGGCGCCGGCGAAGTCGACGCGCGGGCACCGGGCGGGCTCGGCGGACTCGGCACGGTGCCGCCCGACGTCGAGCAGGTGGCGAAGGACGCCGTGCGCGGGCTGCGCCCGACGTTCCAGTCCGCGTTGCAGCTGGAACGGTTCCTCAGCACGAACTACCAGGTCGCGACGGGTACGGAGGAGCTGCCGACCGGGCACGGCTGGCCGCAGCTTCGGCACTTCCTGCTGGAGAGCAAGCGGGGGACGAGCGAACAGTTCGCCGCCGCCTACGTCGTCTTGGCGCGGATGAGCGGTATCCCGGCACGGCTCGTCGTCGGATTCCGGGGCAACGCCGAGAAAGACGGCGACACGCACGTCGTCCGGAACCGCGATGTCCTGGCGTGGCCCGAAGTCGCGGTCGCCGGGGCGGGCTGGGTCGCGCTCGATCCCACCGCCGCGGCCGTGGGATCGAGCCGGAACCAGGCGGGCCCCGGCAAGGCGGTCGCCAAGGCGAGGGCCCAGCTGCCCGCCGAACAGCAGCTGCGGCCGCCGCAGCTCCCGCCGGGCACGCAGCCGGACTCCGCCGAAGACCAGAACGCGGAAGCCGGGGTGAGCTGGTGGTGGCCCGCCCTCGTCGGCACGATCGTCCTTTTAGGACTCCTGTGGCTGGTGGGGGTTCCGGTGGCGAAGGTGATCCGCGCCCGACGTCGTCGCCGCCGGTCCGGTGAGGAAGGCGTGCTCGGCGCCTGGGACGAGATCCGCGACCGGCTGCGTGCGCACGGGGTGCCGTTCCGGATCGGGATGACCCCGCGCGATCTCGCCGAATCGGCCGGATCGCTTGCCGGGGACGGGATCCGCGAGCCGGTCGCCCGGCTGGCCAAGGTCCTGGACGTGACGCTGTGGTCCGGCGTCCCGGTGGGCGACGGCGCGGTCCGGCGGGCGTGGCAGGAGGTTGCCGAGGTACGCCGGGGCCTGGCCACCAGACCGTTCGCGGCTCGGGTGCTGGCGGCACTCGAGCCGCGGACCCTGGTGCCGGTGAAGGGCCGTAAAGAGGGGGCCAAGACCTCGTGAGTGGTAAGGACGGTTAGAACCGTCCTTACCACTCACGAGACGAAACGCTCACGGGTTGCAGCGGGCGCCGCGGATCGCGACCGGTTCGGTGGTGTAGATGTGGCGGCCGTCGGTCGCCCTGAGCTGGAAGCAGTACCGGCGCGCCGGATCGACCGGGACGTCGAGGCTGCGCTGACGGTGGGCGACGAGCTGTTTCGTCTCGAGCCGCTCGCCCGCCATGATCACGACGAAGTCCAGTTCGCCTTCCGCGGTCCAGTTCAGCTGCACGTGGTCGCTCTGGTCCCGCGGCGGCGCGAGCGCCAGTTTGACGTCCGGTGCCGGAGCGGAAGCCGGTGCGGGCGGCGGGACCGCGGCCGCGACCGGGACGGCCTGCCCGCCGATCTCCGCCGGGCCGAGGACCAGCGGCACCACGGCCAGCCCGGCGGCGAGCACTCCGGCGCCCGCGAGCGCGACGGGCTTCCAAGGGAGCCGGCGTTCGGTCTTGAGCGGGCCGCTGAACTCGCGGATCAGGGTCCGGCCGCCCGAAGGCGGCGCCTGCACCACCTGGACCGGTGACGGGGCGGCGGCGGGCTGCTGCTGGACCACGGCGAAGTCGTCGAACTCGACGTCGGCGTCTTCCTCTTCGGCCGGTACGTCGACGGGTTCCGCGGTGACGACTTCGCCGCCGGGCTGCCGCAGCTTCGTGAACAACCTCGCCAGCGACGCGACATCCTGCGGGCGGTCGGCCGGTTCCTTGGCCAGCAACCGGAGGATCGTGGCGGAAAGCTCCCTCGGGACGCCCGGATCCTGGATCGGCGTGACCGGTTCCCGCAGCACCTGGAGGATCCGCTCGCCGGGCTGTTGCCCGGTGCGCCGGGGAAAAGGAGGTGTCCCGGTCAACGCGGCGTAGAGCACCGCGCCGAGTCCATAGAGGTCGGACGCGGGGGAAAGCGTGTCGTCGCGCAGGGTTTCGGGCGCGGTGTACTCGACCGCGTACATCGGATCGCGCGGGAATCGCCGCCGCAGGGCCACCCCGAAGTCGGCGAGCACGAATTCGCCGGACGCGCGGTACAGCACGTTGTGCGGGGTCACCCCGCCGTGCAGCACGTCCGCGCCGTGCGCCGCCGCGAGTGCCGACGCGATCGCGGCGCCGAGGGCGAGCACGTCGGGAACACCCAGCCTGGTACCGGAATCCAGCAGACCGGCGAGTGAACCCGGGCACAGTTCGCGGCGGATGCCGGACCGGCCGCCCGCGTCGGTCAGGACGTCGTCGATCTGCAGCACCGAGCGCGTCGAACGCACGGCGGCCAGCGCCTTCCGCTCGCGTTCCAGCCACGCGGAGGTCTCGCGGTCGAAGGCGCCGGGGAACATCTTGATCGCGAAGTCGTTGCCCCTGGCGGGATCCCGGCCCGCGTAGACGGTGGCGATGGGGCCCTGGGCGAGCAGCCTCGGTCCGCCGACTCCTGTCTCGATGCTCATGACCCCATTGTCGCGCAAGAAGACCGGATCCGGAGTACTTTCCCCGCGGCAGGTTCCTGCCGCCGGGGCCCGCCGGGCGGGTCGCTGGCCGACCCTTTTCCCATGCAGACTGCCGGCCTGGTCAGGGTCACCATCACCACTCCGCACCGGCGCATCGACATGGCGCTGCCGGAACACGCGTCCGTCGCCGAAATCCTTCCCGGCCTGCTCGCGCGGGCGGGTGAGGGGATGGCGGACGACGGGGTCGCCGGCGGCGGCTGGCAGTTGCGCCGCGCCGACGGGACCCCCTTCGATCTGGACCGGACGCTGGGCGCGCACCGGGTCCGGGACGGGGAGATCCTCCATCTGACGCCACGCCGCGCCGAATGGCCCGAGCCCGAGTACGACGACCTGGTGGACGCGATCGCCACCGGGTCCGGTCGCACCGGCAAGGCATGGGGGCCGCGGCACACGCGGCAGGCCGGACTGGCCGCCGGCGGGGTGGCGATGTCGTTCGGCCTGCTCGCCGTCCTGCGCGCCGGCCCGCCGTGGACGTCACCGGCGGCCTGGGCGCTGGCGGTCTCCGCGCTGCTGCTGGCCGCCGGTGTCCTGCTCGCGCGGGCACTGCGCGACGCCGGTGCCGGGGCGGTGCTCGCCGCCGTCGCGCTTCCGTTCGCCTTCACCGGTGGCGGGCTCCTGCTGGCGGGTGACGACCCGATCGGCGCGCTGTCCGCCGGCCATCTGCTGCTGGCGAGCGCGGCGCTGCTGCTCGCGGCCGTCGTCGGCCATCTCGGGGTGATCGCCGCGCCCGAACTGTTCGCGGGCGCCGCCACCGTCGGCCTGCTCGGGGTGCTCGGCGGCTGGCTCGCCACTTTCGACGACCTGGCCGGGTATCGATCGGCGGCCGTGATCGGCGGCGGGGTCCTCGTGCTCTCGACCACGTTCGCGCCGCTGGCGCTGCGGCTCGGCCGGGTGCCGATGCCGGTGCTGCCGCGCTCGACCGCGGACCTGGTCCGCGACGATCCCCAGCCGCCGCTCGAGCTCGTGCACGCCGCCGTCGCCAGGGCGGACGCGCTGCTCACCGGGATGCTGGGCGGCGCGGCGATCGTCGTCATGTACTGCCAGCTGCAGCTGATCCGCAGCGACAGCGAGGCCGCGGTCGTGCTCGTCGCCCTGCTCGCGGCCGGTTTTCTGGTGCGAGCGCGGTTGTACCCGATCCTGCGGCAGCGGCTGCTGGTGCTGGTGACCGGGATCTTCGGCGCCGGCTGCCTGCTGGCGGGCCCGCTCATGGCGGACCGCTCGCTGCTGCTCGTCGTGGCCGGGCCGCTGTCCTTGGCGGTTGCGGCGGGCGTGATCGCCTCCGGTGTCGTGCTGAGCACCCGCGCCGCCAACCCGTATCTCGGCCGGATCGCCGAATACTTCGAGATCCTGCTGACGATCGCCGTCGTCCCGGTGGCGTGTTCGGTGCTCGGGCTGTACGGCTACGTGCGCGGGCTGGGGGGCTGAAACCATGGCGTCCAAACGGGATCAACTGCAGGCGTACCAATTCCTGGTGCAGCGCGCCATCTCCGCGCTCGTGACGAGGGAGACCGATCCGGAGCAGCCACCGTTCCGGCGGCCGTCCGGTGCCGCGTTCGCCAGTGTCGCGCTGGCGATCGTGGCGCTGGCGTGCGTCGGGGTCTACGGGATGATCGTGCCCGGCGGGAACAACGCCTGGCGCAAGAACGCCGCCGTCATCGTGGAAAAGGAGAGCGGGACGCGGTACGTCTATCTCGACGAACGGCTTCACCCCGTCGCGAACTACGCGTCCGCCCTGTTGCTGCTCGGCGAACACGGCACCACGGAACGGGTTTCGCGCGATTCGCTCGCCGGAGTCCCGCGAGGGCCCCGGATCGGCATCGCCGACGCGCCGGACGGCCTGCCCGGCCCGGAAAAGCTGCTCACCGGATCGTGGTCGCTGTGCTCGGCGCCCGCGAGCGACCTGGCGGGCAGCCGGATCGAGGAATCGGTCCTGCTGGCCGGCGCGTCACCGTCGGGCGGCGCGGAACTGGGGGACCAGGCGCTGCTGGTGGAATCGACGTCGACCGGTGACCGGTTCGTCGTGTGGCGCGGGCACCGGCACCGGATCAACGACTACGGCGCCGTCGGCACCGGGCTCGCGCTGACCGCCGAGCCGTGGGCGCGGGTGGGCCGGGCGTGGCTCGACGTGCTCCCGGAAGGCACGCCGATCGGCCCGCTGCCGGTCGCGGCCGCGGGTGAGGTGTCCACCGCGGTGCCCGGCCGGACCGACATCCGGAACGGGATGCTGCTGATGGTGCAGACCTCCGGCGGCGGGCAGCAGCACTACCTCGCCGAGCGGGATGCCTTGCGCCCCATCACCGAACTGCAGTACGACGTCCAGCGCGCGAGCGCCCAGATGCTCGCCGCCTATCCCGGCGCCGAACCGAAGACCGTGCCGCTGCCGCCCTCGCTGGCGACCATGTCACGGCAGCTGGACCCGGTCCGCGCCGACGCGGGGGCCGCACCCGCCACCCGCCCGGCCATCGCTCGCCTGCGCGATCAGGACGCCACCGTGTGCGCCACCTTCGGCGACGGCTCCGCGACCCCCGCGCTGACCGTCGACCCCGCGATGCCCGCCGCGGACCCGATGTCCACCACCGCCCGCCGGACCGCCACCGGGACCCCGCTCGCGGACCGCGTCCACGTGCCGCCCGGCAGCGCGATCGTCGTCGAGGCGATGCCCTCGTCTTCTGCCGCCGTTGGAACGCTGACCGTCGTGACCGATATGGGGCGCCGCTACCCGCTGGCTTCACCCGACGTGTTGAAGATGCTCGGCTACCCGTCGGCGCGCCCGGTGCGCCTTCCCGCCGGTTTGGTCGCTCGGCTGCCCGAAGGCCCGAGCCTCGACCCGGCCGCCGCGCGGCGGCAAACCCTGGGCGGCTGACCGCGATTCGCGTGTCCCTAGGCGTAACTCGCGTGTTTGGAGGCGTAACTCACGAGTTACGCCTCCAAACACGCAAGTTGCGCCTTCAAGCACGCGACATACGCGAATACGTGAAGGCCCCCTTCACTGCGCTGGACGCAGTGAAGGGGGCCTTCACGTACAAGCGGTTCAGCGGGAGGTCGGCCGCCAGAGGTCTTCGTCGAGCATCTGCACCGAACCCGACTCCGACTCACCCGGCCGCTGGCCGCGCGTCAGCGTGAACCCCGCGTCGGGATTGCCGTTGGCGGCCCGGCCGCGCAGCTTCGCCGGAACGCCGTCGCTACCGCCGGACGACGTCCTGCGCGACGCACCGTTTCGTCCCGTCGGCTGGTCGCTCGAGCCGGGACGCAGCGTGCCCGCCGTGGACTGCCCGCCCGCGCTGGGCGGCATCATCGGCGACATCGGGCTGGCGCTCGCCTTCGCGCCGGACGACGCGGCGGTGCCCGGAAGGACCTCGGACGCGAGACTGGGTGCCTTCTTCGCCCCGACCGGCTTGGCCGCCACCGGTAGCCCGGCCATACCGCCCGCGACGCCGAAACCACCCAGCAATCCCGCCGAGACCGGCGCGGAGCCGGAACCACCGGGTAGCCCTCCGAGCGGAGAGAGCGCGTTCGCCGAGGGCGGCAGCGGAGCGAGGCCGGCGAGCGAAACACCGGAAGAGCCGTCGTAGCCAGGAATTTCCGGGAGAGAGACGGCCGAGCTGCCGCCACCGGCACCCAGTGACTCGCCCAGCCCTTGGAATTCGTTCAGCGTGTCCATGCCGGCTTGGGCGGCCGCGATGAAATCGGCAGGGGTGTTGCCTTCGGCGGAAGGGGCGGCCGTCGGCACCATATGGTCGGGCGACTTGATCCCGGACGCTTCGACCACCTGCAGCATCGACAGGTCGAACTCCCCGCCGAGCTGGGTCATCTTGCTCCCGGCGGCCTGCTGGATGGCCAGGGCTTCCATGGCGGCGAACGGATTGAGGAGCGACGCCGCGACGGCCGCCGAGTACGCGGCCTCCATCCCCAGCATCGTCGCGTGCGTCTCCGTGATCCCGGACGCCAGCGTCGTCAAGGTCTCCGCGGGTTTGGCCAGGTCGATGCGGTCTCCCCAGAATTTCAGCTCGGCGGCCGAGCGCTCCATCTTCTCCTGGAGCTGGCGGCCGTTGTTGTCTGTCCACTCAGGAGTGAGCTCGCTGATCCTGCTGTTGAGCTGTACTTGCGCTTCCTCGATCCACGCCCGTGCTTCGGTCCACATCCTCGCCGCGTCGTGAAGGGTGGAAACGTTCGCGAACTCGGCCCGGATCATCCCCATGAGAACTTCCATGGGGAACGCGTTGTAAACGGCGGTCATGGTTCGGCTCCTCAGACGGAGGCCGGCGGGTTTTCGCCGGAGGGTTCGGTGGTGGACGGTTTCTCTTCGCCGGGCTGGGCGGCCGAGGACTGTTTCACGAAGTCCACGCCCTGCTTGATGACCTTGGTCGCCTTGCCTGCCAGTTCCAGTGCGCTGGCCACGTCGGCGGCGCTGTAGGTGATCGCGGCCGTCCTGGTCTTGCCGGAGAAGGTCGCGATGTCCTCGGTCACCTTCCCCATGAACGCGCTCATGCTGGCGGTCGCGGCCTTGTCCAGTACGGACATCGCGATGCCCTCGAACAGTCCCGCGAGGCTGGGCATGGTGCCGAGCCTCGCCAGTGAAGGTGGCAGGTCCGGTGCGCTGAGTTGCTGGGACACCGCGCTCATCGCGGTGATGTTGCCGTTGATCTCGGTTCCGGGCATATGCCCCCTCCTCAGTGTCCGGCGCGGTACTTCGCCGGTTTGCCGTGCGAATCGGTCGTTTCCTGCACTTGCCACAGCTCGTCGTCGAGCAACTGGACGGTGTCGTTCTCGGTGTCCCACCGGCGTTGCGCCGTGGCCGGCCGGGTGCCGCCCCCTCGCGACCGGCCGAGGAGCGTGACACCGGGGGTGCCACCGCCCTTCGGCCCGCGCTGCCTGCTCGAGCCGGGGTGTTCCGCGTCGCCCGGTTTGATGCCCGATGGCGAGTTCTTCCCGCCACCGTTGGGTGGCACCATCGGTGGCGGCATTCCTCCGGCGCCCGAGGCGGAGCCGGAGCTTCCCGCCGTTCCCGCGGAAGCGATCCCGGGCATCGAGCCGACGCCTGCCGCCGCGCCTCCCGGTGAACCGTTCAGGTCCGGGATGGCGGGCATACCGCCGAGGCCGCCCAGCCCACCGCCGGAACCCGGCAAGCCGCCGCCACCCGCCAGGCTCGGCATACCCGAGCCACCCGGCGCGCCGAGAGGGTCTTCGAGCCCCGGATAGGCGGAGCCGTCGTAAGGCGGAAGCGTCCAATCCCCGGGATCGATCGCGTTGGGGTCGGGCAGGTTCACGGAGGAGCCGTTGCCCAGCAACTGTTGCGCGGACTCGGCGGCCTGGCTCAACGCGCTCAGCGCGTTCGAAGCCTGTTCGAGCGAGCTGGGGCTTTCTTGCGGATTCTGCGGGCTCGGCTCGCCCGGAACCTCGGGTGTGCCCGGGTCGACCGGCGCGCCGTTCTGGTTCGGACCGCCGGTTCCGGCTGCCGAAGGTACCGCGCCGTTGTCGGGGAGGCCGGAGCCGGCTTCGGCGCTCGGACCGTCCCAGGCGCGACCGCGGGCAGCGAGCATCGCCTGGGCGGTCACCCGATATTGGGTCGCGATTTCGTCCAGTTTCCTGCCGAGGTTCTCCTGGGCCTGAGGCGTGTAATCGGCGTTCTGCTCGACCTTGGAGATCTCACCCGCCGCGACGAAGGCGCCGACCACGAGCTGAGCGTCGGCCATGTCCAGCTGGGTGACCACACCCGATGCCGTGATGCCGCCGTCGACCGGCTGACCGAACAGCGTGCCCGCGAACGAGGGGAGTTTGGTGTCCTTCGACCCTTCCAAACCTCCCCACGATCCGAAGGAGTAGAGGCAGTTGGCCCTCAGCCGATCCACGAACTCTTCCCCTGGCCGGTCCAGCCAGCCCGAAGACACGACGTCCGCCGCGTCCCGGAGCATCATGTGTGTGCGGTCGATCCATCTTTCGGCGTCCGTCCACATCTTCTTGGCGGCATGGAGCCGGGGCCGGGTGTGCGCGATTTCGGCCCGGAGAATTCTCACCTGGTCTTTGAACGGGGTCTGGCAATAGCTCATCGAAACTCCCGGGTTGCTCGGCGCGGAGGAATCAATGCGGCAGGAGGTCGAGCACGGTGCCCGTTCCCGGCTGCAAGACCGCGACGGGCGCCAGCGGGCTCGGTCCCAGCGTGGTGGGCGCCAGTCCCTCGACAGGGACACGGGATTCGTCCGGCCGTGACCTCTTCGTCAGCTCCCAGACGGCGGCCTCGCTCGCGTTCTGGTAGGTGCTCAGGCTTTGCCGTGCGATGGAGATGTACCCACGGACACCTTTCTCGGCGGCGGTCAAGAAATTCCGCAGAGCCTCGGTGCTTTCCCGGTCGGCGGTGGCGAGCAGCCCGCATTCCGCCATTTCACCGCAGCCGTCGTTCAACGGCCGGTCGATACTCGGCGGGCTCGACGCCTGCTGCGAGACCGTGTCGGCGAACTTCTGGATGGCGGGCAAATAAGCGTTGATTCCCATGTTCCCTCCCGGAACAGCGGTGAAAACCCAGTCGTGCACCGAAAGCCAAACACCACCACGAGCCCCGGTGGGGCCTCCGGCAGCTTCCGGCCATACCTCAGGGATGCCGCGGCGGAAGCCACGCGAGCTGGACCAGGCCCTTGTGCCCACGACGGTCGATCAGCCAGCCGCGGCCGGGCGGCAGTACCTGGGCACGCATCCCGCCGAGCAGCGGACCTTCGTCGCGGTCGCCGGACATCATCAGGCCAGGGGTACCGACTTCCCTCAGCCGGGTGAGAAAGGGTTCGAACAGTCCGCGGCCGGCACCACCGGAACGGCGGGCGAGCACGACGTGCAAGCCGATGTCCGAGCCTTGCGCGACCAGCGGCAGGAGGGGCATCAGCGGGTGGTTCTCGTGGGTGGCCACCATGTCGTAGTCATCCACCAGAACGAAGATCTCCGGCCCGTGCCACCAGTTCCTGGCCCGCAGTTGCTCCGGTGTGACGTCCGGCCCCGGAAGCCGCTTGGCAAGCGAAGCGGCGACCTCGGTCATCAGCCCGGAACTATGCGAGTCGTTGGTGCCGTAGCCGAGAAGGTATTCGTCGCCGATCTCACCGAGGAGCCCGCGCCGGTGGTCCACCAGCACGATCCGGGCTTCCGAGGGCTGGTAGGTGGTTTCGATCCGGCGGGCCAGCGTCCGCAGGAAGGAGGTCTTTCCGCATTGGGTGTCGGCGAGCAGGAAGAAGTGCGGGTCCGCCGCGAAGTCGTGCCGCATCGGGGAGAGGTCGTGCTCGTGGATGCCGACCGCGAGCCCGGCCTCCGTCCCGGTGATCTCGTCCTTCGCGGGGAGTTCCTCATACGGGAACACGCCGGGCAGTAGCCGCACCGAAGGCGCGGGAGCGCCTGGCCACGCGGCCTTGACCGCCTCGACGAGTTCGCTCACACCCCTGGACAGGTCGTCCGTATCGGTGACGCCGTCGATCCTGGGCAGCGCCACGAGCATCTGATGCCCGCTCATGGAGATTCCGCGGCCCGGAGCGTCGGGCGGAACACTCATCGCCGCGCGTCGGTCGATGACGGAGTCGATGGGATCACCGATCTTCAGTTCCAGCCTGCTGGCGAACAGGTCCCGGACGTTCATCCGCAGATCGAACGAGCGCGAACAGGCCGCCACCACGTGCACGCCGTAGGACAGACCGCGCGCGGCGATGTCGCCGACCGTCTCCTCCAGATCGGGGAAGTCGTTTCGCAGTGTCTGCCAGCCGTCCACCACCAGGAAGACGTCGCCGTGCTGCTGTTCGGCGAACTGTCCCTCGGCTCGCAACCTCCGGTAGGTGACGATGCCGTCGATCTGGTGCTCGGCGAACATCCGCTCGCGTTGTGCCAGCAGGGTCGCGACTTCGGCGACGGTCCGCCGTACGGCACCGGTGTCGAGCCTGCCGCAGACACCGGCGACATGCGGCAGCCCGGCGATCGAAGCCAGGGTGCCGCCGCCGAAGTCGAGGCAGTAGAACTGTGTCTCGCGGGGAGTGTGCGTGAGCGCGAGACTGGTGACCAGCGTGCGCACCATGGTGCTCTTCCCGGTCTGAGGGGCGCCGATGACCAGGACATGCCCAGCGGCGCCGGAAAGATCCAGCACCAGCGGATCGCGACGTTGTTCGAAGGGCCGGTCCACCGTACCGAGCACCGGCCGGAGCGACCCCGCCATCGTGGTCGAGTCGGCGGTGAGACCTCGTTGCGGGTGGGCGACCAGCTCGGGCAGCAGACCGTCCAAAGTGGGCGAATCCGCCAGTGGCGGCAGCCAGACCTGATGCGCGGGCACGCCCTGGCCTGCCAACCGGTCGACCAGGATGTCCAGGAGGGTTTCGCCGACCGCGGCGTCGTTCTCCGCCGCTTGGTCGTCCATCTCCTCTTCGCCCGTGTCGATCTCGGCGCCGAGGTAGCTCGTTGTGTATTCCTGCAGCATCAGTTGCTCCCCGGTGGAAGCGGTGACACCGCCACCGGTGGCGCGCTGGTACACCCCGGAGACGTAGGCGGAACGGAATCGGTCCATCTGGTCGGTGCCGACCTTGAGGAATCCGTGCCCGGGTGCCCGCGGCAGCTTGAACGCGTCGGTGACACCCAGCACGGCCCTGCTCTCCATCTCGGAGAAGGTCCTCAGGCCGATCCGGTACGACAGGTGGGTTTCCAGGCCGCGGAGCCTGCCCTCTTCGAGCCGTTGCGAGGCCAGCAGCAAGTGGACACCCAGCGAACGGCCGACTCGTCCGATCTGGACGAACATGTCGATGAAGTCCGGTTTGGCGGACAGAAGTTCCGAGAACTCGTCACAGATCACCAGAAGGGTCGGCACCTCGGGAAGCGGGGCGCCCGCGGCACGAGCTTTCTCGTAGTCACGCAGCGAGGAGAAATTGCCCGCCGCGCGCAGCAGTTCCTGGCGGCGGATCAGCTCGCCGTTGATCGCGTCGGTCATCCGGTCGACGAGGTGCAGCTCGTCGGCGAGGTTGGTGATCACCGCGCTGGTGTGCGGGAGGGTGTCGAGCCGGGTGAAGGTCGCGCCGCCCTTGAAGTCCACCAGCGCGAAGTTCAGCGAACTGGGGGGATGTGTCACGGCGAGGGCGAGCACGAGGGTCCGCAGCAACTCGGACTTGCCGGAACCGGTGGCGCCGATCAGCAGCCCGTGCGGCCCCATCCCGTCCTGCGCGGACTCCTTGAGATCGATTTCGATCGGGACACCGTCGGCCTGGATGCCCAGTTTCACCCGCAGCCGGTCCCGGTTCGGCCGCGGCTCCCAGGTGTCGGCGGGGTCGAACTCGTACGGGTCACCCAGATCCAGAAGCTCGGCGAGGCCCAGCTCGGTGCTCATCGGGGTGTCGCCCCGCAGCCCGGCCGTCAGCCGTAACGGGGCCAGCTGCCGGGCAAGCCCCTCGGCCGCGACCACGCCGAGGAAATCGGCGCGCCCGAGCGGGGCTTCACCGTCACTGGTCTCACTGACCAGGTCACCGTCGGCGTCCACGTCGAGCACGACGGTGGTGCGATCCAAGGCCCTCGGCGGCATGGTGGTCAGGTCCACTATGGACACTCCCTCGACGCCGCCGCCGGTCATCAGGTGATCGGAGCCGGCGACGGCGCCACCGTCGAGCACGACCACCAGATGCGGGCCGGGTACGCGGATGTCGGCCTCCGGATCGAACCTCGGTCGTTTGGAGAGTTCCTCTTCCAGCATCGATTCCAGTGCCTGGACCGACGGCGCCACCAGCCGTAGCGCGCCGAGCGCGTCGGTCCGCTCGGGATGCAACGCGTGCGGCAGCCACTTGACCCATTCCCAGTCCGGACGGCGGTCTTCGCTCACGCAGATGGCGATCCGTACGTCGTCGGGTGACTGGAGGGTGACCAGCTGGGCGAGTACCGCACGGAGCAGACCGAGTGCGGCGGCGCGATCGCCGCGCAGGTGGATCCGGCTGAAACCGTTGACCGCGATGGCGATCGGCAGCCTGCCGACGGTGGAATAGGTGGCGATGAACCGGCGCAGCGCGAGCGCGGACAGCGGTTCGAGTTCCTCCAGCGGTTTGGTGTCCGGGGCGACGAGCGTGGCGGCCGGGGCCTGCGGTCCGGTCCCGATCCGGGCGATGGCGAAATCCTGGTCGTCCTTGCGCCGTTCCCACAGCCGGTAGCTCGCCGCCAGCGACCACAAAGACGCCGGATCCGGGTGCAGGTACTCCATCGTGCGGCGCTGGCCACGCACCGAACGGCGCAGCCGCAGGCGATGCTGGGCGAGGTGCCGCAGGTACTTGCGGCGGGCATGGCCCATTTCCCGTTTGCTCGGGCCGCCGCCCTGCAGAAAGCTCATGGCGACCATGCCGAGCATGCCGACGCCCATCATCCCGAAGATGACGAACCGCATCGAGCCGGCCATGCTGCCGGAGTACATCAGCAGCATCGCGGCCATCATGGCCACCATCGGCAGCACCGTGAGCACCTGGGTCCACTGCCGCCCCGGCGGGGGCGGGATCTCCGGCGGAGCCTGCAGGAGCAGTTCACCGGCCGGCATCTCCGGCGCCGGTTTACGGGCCGGCCTCTTCACCACGACTGTCGCCATACTCACCGATCGTTCGCGAACAACGGCTTCCGCCGGGGGCGATGGCAGGAACGTGCCGCACCGGTCGAATCCACCCGCTCCGGGGGGTTAGCTGATCTCCGTCAGGAAAGCGACTGAAGAAACGGAGGGGTGATGGGCAACGGCGGATTGGTCGATTTCGACTTCGGGATCGTGCAGAACCTGATCAACAACACCGACAGCAGTCAGCAGGACCAGCTCAGCGCGCACCGATCCCACCAGGGACGGGACTACGACAACATCAGTGGTGGCCTCGCGGGGATCGTTCAGAACGCGGCCTTGTCTCAGAATCAAGGGCGTTCCGAGATCTACGACCAGGTCCACGCCTTCGCGCAGTCACTGGTCGAAAAGGGCAATTCGGTGGTGAACGTCACCGGTGGCTTCCAAGGCGACGCGGCACAGACGTTCGCCAAGCAGAACTTCGCCGGCGGCGGCGCCATCGACAGCGGTATCAACCCCTAGGTCTGAAAGGACGGGCTTATGAACGGCGGAGATCACTTCAAGATCGTCTACGAGGCCATGAACACGGCCGGCCGGGACATCCAGAACACCGCGGCGCAGATCGGGCAGGCGGCCGAGGACCAGGTCGCCAGGATGCGCAACACCATCGGCGCGGGCTGGGGCGGGAACAACGCCGAGGAGATGGGCCAGCAGTTCGCCCTGATGCAGAAGCGGACCGGCTACCACGTCGACGGCATGAACCAGAGCGGCTGCGACTACGGCAACGTGTCACATATCGGCCAGAGCTGTGAAGCCCGGGTCAGCAACATCGTCAACTCCTAGCGACGAAACCGGTCGAAACGAAGCCCCGGCGCGAATCTCGCGCCGGGGCTTCGGTTTTCCGGTCATCTCCCGGAGATCAGGAAGATCTGTTCCGGCGGTTCGTCCACCTTCGGCTCAGCGGAGACGGGGGCCGCGAGGCCGGGCCGCCAGCCGCGACGGCGACCGCGTGGAAGCACCAGTGCCACGAGTGCGGCGAGCACGATCGCGCCGCATACCGCGGCGGTGAGCCATTTCGCCACGGTGCCCGTCTCTTCGCGCGCGGCGATCAGATCGAGCTGTGCCTGGTCCGGTGGCGCGGGGACGAACGCGGGCAAGGTGGCCGGGTTCGCCGTGTCCAGCCCATCGGTGACCGCCCGGTAGGGATCGACCAGGCCGGCGCCGAACGCCGGGCTGCCGAGGCCGCCGCGCGCCGGGTTCGCGGTCGCCATCAGCCGGCGCGCCACCTCCGGGGCGGACAGTCTGGGCCAGGCCGATCTGACCAGGGCGGCGGTACCGGAAACGAAAGGCGCGGCATAGCTCGTGCCGTCGGCGTACGCGTGCCCGCCCGCTCGTGTCGGGGCCAGCACCTTGGCGCCCGGCGCGACGAGGTCCACGTACCGGCCGATCTGGGAGCCGGACATCCTCGCCCCGTCGATATCGACGGCGCCGACGCCGAGAACCCCGTCGTAGGCGGCGGGAAAGGAGGGGATCTCGGAAGCCGTGTCGCGCTGCGTGTTGCCCGCGGCGGCGACCACGAGCGCGTCCCTGGCCACGGCGTGCGCGACCGCGTCCCGGATGACGGCGAAATCCTCGTGCCCGGCGAGGGACAGGTTGATCACCTTGGCGCCCTGGTCGGCGGCGTAGCGGATTCCGTTGGCGACCACCTGGGGATCGATCCGCAGGGACTCGCCCTGGCTGCCGACGTCACGGTCGCTGATCCGCACCGGCAGGATCTCCGCGTCCGGTGCGATCCCGTGGAAACCGATACCGGCCACCGGATCGGCGGCGATGATCCCCGCGACCCCGGTGCCGTGCGACACACAGTCGAACGTTCCCGGCAGCGAACCGGCGAGGTAGAAGTCCCGGCCCGCGCGCACCTTGCCCGGCCTGGCCAACTGTGGGTGGTCGGCGTCGACCCCGGAGTCGACCACCGCCACCAGCACTCCCGCGCCGCGGTTGTACGGCCAAACGCGTTGGGGAGCAAGAGATTGCTGAGCCCACGGCTGGACGGGAACCGCCGCTCGCGCGGGTTCCGGGTCCCGGCAGGCACCGGGCGGCGGTGCCGCGTGCGCCGTCCCCGCACCGGCGAAGGACTGAACGGCCGTCGCGGCCACCACGGCGGCGACGGCGGACATCCGGAGTCGTCTCATTCCGCCATCGTCGATCCGGTCATGAGCCGGAACGACGCGGTGGCCGCAAGCGGCCACCGCGTCGTTCGCGCTCGGTCCGGAGGCAAGACTGGCCGTAAGCGATCTAGGAGGGGCCGTGGAAGCGCTGTTTCCGGGGGCGGACATGTACGCCGACTACGAACGGCTTGCCGAGGACGTCCGGACGATGCAGGAACGGATGGCCGGGATCCGCGCCACCGCGGATTCCGGCGACGGGTTGATCAGTGTGACGGTCGGCGGCGCGGGTGAGCTGATCGAGCTGTGGCTGGACCCTCGTGTCTACCGGACCTTGGATTCGGCCGCGCTGGCCGAGAGCATCACCGAGACCATGCACCGGGCGGCGGCCGAGTCTCAGGAGAAGGGGCTGGCCATCGCCGCGGGCTTCCTGCCGGAGGGGGCGACTGCGGAGGGAACGGACCTGCGGTTCGGGCCGTTGCTGCACCGGCTCGACGAGCGCGCCGGCGGGCGGTGAGCGGCGTGGCGACGGACCGCAACGGTGATGGCCGGATCGACATCTACCTCGAGGAGACGAGGCGGGAACTGGACGCGCTGAGTGCCGCGGGGTCCGGCTTCCAGACGAAGTGGGCGCCTTTGCGCGGCACGATCGAAGAGCTCACGAAGCAACTGGGCGGCGGGAAGATGGGGGAAATGTTCCAGGACTGCAAGACCAACACCCCTCTCTTGCTCAAGAGCGCCGATTCCGTGTCGGTGAACTACGGGAACGTGGCGACCAACGGAAGAACCGGCGCGAACGTCTACGAGGACGGTCAGACCGAGGCGACCCAGATCCTCGGAAGCTGAGCGGGCGAAGACGATGTCCCATCCCTCCGTGAATCTCCCGTTCTCGGGCGTCGGCGAGGCGGCCGCCGGTGTCGGCGGCACTCTGTGGGATTGGACCGTCAGCGCGTGGAACGCGGCAGGCGGGGTCGTCGACGACATCTGGCCGCCCGACGATCCGGACACGGCCAAAGCGCTGGGCGACGCTTGGATCGCGGGGGCGGACGCCCTCGACTTGGCGGTGGGGGCCGCCGCCCGGGCGGGCGAGCGGATCAAGGAGACCTGGCCGGACGCCAACGGCTACGACATGTACGCCCTCATCCGTGAGGTCAACAAGGGCCAGTACGGAGGCGGCAGCGAAGGCTACGAGGACCTCGCCGCCAGCATGCGCCGGATCGGGGAGTTCTGCCACCAGTACGGCGAGCAGGTCGCGCGGGCGCGGAATCAGATCCGATCGGAACTGATCCACGCGGCGGTGGACTTCGCCCTGATGTTCGCCATTCCCGGCGGGCCGTGGCTGTTCGCGTCCAGGATGGCGCTCCGGCTCGCGAGCCTGGTCAAGATCGCGAGCCTGGGGGGCCGCCTCGGCAACTGGGCGGCCAAGGCCGGGAAGGTCGTGATGATCCCGATCAAGGAGGCGGGAGACGAGGTACTCACGAACGGTATCGAGCAGGGCCTCAACATCTCGCAGGGGTATCAGGACGGCTTCAACGTCAAGGAGAGCTTCACCAACGCCGTCGCGGGAGCGGTCGGCGCACCGGTGAGCGCCGTGGTCGGAACGCCAGGTGCGTTGCTCGGCAAGGGGATCCGCAAGACCGACGTCGGCAAGAACGCGCTGGACAACCCGGTCGGCAAACACGTTTCGACCGCCGTGAGCTCCTTCACCACGAACGCGATCTCCTCACCGATCTCCAGCTACGCGGCGGAGAACATGGTGAACGGGAACTGGGGCGCGCTGGACGACGTGTCCGGTTACCAGAAGTCGATCAAGGAGAACTGGCTCACCTCGGGGGCGATCGGCCCCATTCGGGGAAACGCTCACCTCGCCGGTGTGCAGGCGCACAACGCGGTCTTCGGTCAGGACGTCTCCACCGGACCGGGAGAAGTGGCGAAGACCGGGAACCCGCCCGGTGGTCCGACTCCGCCTTCGGCCATGGCTCCGGAAACCGCCGCGGTCGGTGTGGGACAGGGTGCCTCCGCCGCGGTCGCGGGGGAATCCGGTGCATCGCAGGCGACCGGCGCGGGCCAGGAGGCCGGTGCTCACCCCGGTGCCTCGACTTCGACGGGAGCCTCGTCGACAGGTTCCGATTCAGCCGCGGCGACGGGACCCGGCAGGGGCGCGGATGCTTTCAGCGGTGGTGAAAACCGGGCGGACACCGACACTTCATCGAGCGATCGGAGCGCCAGTACGGCAGCGTCGAGCCACTCGTCCTCGGCTTCAGCCGTGGAGCACACGTCCCGAAGCGGTACGAGTACGCCGGCGCAGACATCGGTGTCGTCCACGACGCCTGATTCGGCACAGTCCGGTGCTGGGCAAGCCTCGTCCGGGCACGGGGCCTCGACGCCCGCGGCTTCCACCCAGGCGACGGCCCAACCCGGTCATGCCCAAGCTTCGGGCGCCACCGCTCAACCGGGTCCGGCCCAGGGCGGATCGAGCCAGAGCACTTCCGCACCGGCCAATCCGGCGCAGCCGGGCCCTGCCAACGTTCCGGGAAGGACTCCGCACGCGAAGCCGACGGAGGGTGAACCGAACCGGTCCGAGCCGGGGACGGAGCCCGGCCAGGACGGGGAGACCACGCCGTCGGAAGTCCCGTCCGAGCCCGCGCCCGACGTACCCGTACTGCCCGCCGAGGTTCCCGACGAGCAGGGGCCACCGGACGACCCTGACGGTCCCGCCGAAGGTGATCCGGCGGAACCGGCGACTCCGGGGGAAGAGCCTGTCCTTCCCTCAGCACCGGTTTTCGTCCCGGCGTCGTCCCCGCGAGCGTCCGGCGGGAAGAACGGCCCGTTGCGGAACGAAAACGAGGAAACACCACCGGAGAATCCCGATGACCTGTCGCCCGAGGTGGAGGAGGCGTGGGACGGTCTGCCGCCGGACGTCCAGGAAGCCGTCCGCGAGGCCGGCCCGGCAGTCGCGGGCAGGAAACTGGAAGGCCTGCTCAAAAGTGTTCTCGCGCAACTGATTCCTCGCGACCGGACCACCCGTCCGCTCGAAGAGCAGCTCAAGGCCCTGTATGCCGAACAGATCCGGGCCATGCTGGCGAACCGGGCGACCGGGATGTCGCAGGTGACACCGCTGGAGGTGTTCACCGCCCGGGCCGGCGCCGCGATCCGCGAAGTGGCCGCGAAGAAGCCGCGTCCGTATGGCCGGGCGGTGGCCGAAACCGAGTTGCGGAAGCTCGGTGGGCTCAGCGCCGAGCTGACGGAGACCGCCGAAGCCGAGGGCAAGAACGCCGAATTGCCGCTGACGCTGGAAACCCACCTCCGCAAGATCCTCGATCATCTGGCCGTCAACGGGGTACCGGGTCTCGACAAGATCGGCGAAAGCGTCCGCAAGCATCTGCAGCGTGCCCTCGGCCTGCTGGCCGAGGGCGCCCCGGCGACCCGGGAACAGCTGAACGGTGACCAAGCGAATCTCACCGGCCTCGAAGGCGAGCTCCGGGTGGCTCTCGCCCTCACCGAGCTCACCCCGGACCAGCTCGCCGAGTTGGGCTTGACCGGCCTGCGGGTCACCGGGCTCGGCATCAAGACCAGTGACACCGACATCGATGTCCACGGAGTGCTCGAGGACAGCGCACACGAGGGAAACCCCGTCGAGGTCCGGTTCGAAGTCAAGAACGTCGGTGCGAACAGCGAAACGTCGATCGTCAAGCAGATCGAAAAGCACCGGCGGGACGCGGGCCCCGATGCGCTGGTCATCGCCGTGTTCAGCAACGAACTGACCGGCGAGGTCGACGGCGCGATCGCCGCCGGTGCCGACGCCGTCCTCCAGTGGAACGGCCTGCGGTTCACCGTCGTCGCCCGGCGGGATCCGGACGGACCGTCCGCCGCCGCCTCCCCGAATCCGCCAGGTCCCCAGGGGTTGCCACCCGCCGCTTCAGGGAATCCGCTGCCCGACGAAACCCGTGCCGGGCAAGAGGATCCGGAGGCCATCCGTCGGGCGATGGAGGCGGAGACCGCCGGCGCGATCTCGCTCCGGCGGCGGTTCCTCATGGGAGTGCTCATCGCCGTCCGGCTCCTCGGCCTGCCCAACACGATCGACAGCGCCATGGAGACCAAACCGCCCAAGAGCGGCCCGGTGGAACTGATCCGCAAACGTCATGAAGAAGAGGCGGACCCGGACCAGTCCGGTAAGCCGGGCCCTCCACCGGACGATCCCGAGAACCCACCATGGCGAGGCCGAGCTCGGTTCACCCTGGGCACCGGCGACGTGGACGTCGACATGTCGCCACCCGCGGGGCCGCCGAGCAACCCTCCCGGACCACCGCCGGGGCCGCCGGTGCAACCCTCCTCGCACGCGGAGCGGTTCTACCACCCGGGCAATCCGGCCCGGCAAGAGCATCCGTTGCCCCAGCACCCGTTCACGCGGAGCCAGTTGCTCCTCAGTCTCCGCAGCGAGACCGCGCTCCGCACGCTGATGGCCGAGGCGGGCTTGGCGTGGAACGACTTGCGCCTGATCCTGCTCGAACAAGGTTTGCTGCCCGCCGATTCGCGGCCGGTCCGCGTCCGCGACGTCGCCAGAATCCTGGAGGCCCACTGGGTTCGCTCGCGAATCCGGTCCGCGTTGCAGGAGACCGCCGACCACGCCGCCCGCGAATTCGCGAAGCTCGCGGAAGGGCTCGTTCCCGCCGAGTCCGAGCGGGCCCGCAAGATCGCCGAACACGTCAGGAACGGCTCGATGACCCCCGCGCTGAGGGGGATCTTCATCCAGCAGATCTTCGCAGAGGAGGTCGTCGCCAGGGAACAGGAGATCCTCGGCGACCACTTCGGACGGTTCCGGCTGCGCACCTCACCGTCGTATTCCCTCGACGGGCAGGGCCGTGCGCCGGGCGGACCGTCGCATTACTCCGGGTGGGTGGTCCCCAACCTCACGCTCGATTTCGTCGTGGACGGGCAGCCGGTGGTCGTGCACGCCTACGACCTCAACACCGGGCGCCGCACACCCGGCCGGGACCGGGTCCATCGCGGCAACACCTTCGCTCGCGGTCTCTTCGAGACGGAGACCCTGCGTCCGGGGGATCCGGCCGCGCCGCCGGGTGCCCTCCCGAGCCCATTGCCGGGGCCGTCGGGTGAGATTCCCGCGAGCCCGAACGAACCCGACGCGATCGAACGGGCGATGGAAGCGGCCAACGCCCCTGTGCTGTCCTCCGGGCGCCGCATCCTCATGGGGATCCTTCTCGCCGTGCGCCTCCTCGGAGTCCCGAACACGATCGACAGCGCCCTCGAGCTCAAACCGCCCAAGAGCGGGCCCTCCGACGTCATCCGGCCGCGGAACACCGACGAACAGGGCCCTCGCCGTCGTCGTCCGCAAGGTCTGCCACCCCGTGATCCGAACGGCCGGTACACGACCGCCCGGATCGATCCGGACACCGGGGAGATCACCTTCGGCGAGTCACCCGGCCCCGCATCGATGGGTGCGTCACGGCACGACGAAGTGGGCGGCTCACGGTGGATCGAAGCCCGGCGGAAGGTCGCCCCTGGGCCGTGGGACGGAGCCGTGGTCACCGGCGAGGGCGTTCTCTACGCGCCTGGCGGGATGTCGATCGGTGACGACATGACCACCCGTAACGCGCATATGCGGGTGATGATCGCCCAGCGCCCGGACGGCGCGCGAGCCTACGTGGTCACGTTGCACGGTAGCGGGAACGGCCACCCGATCCCCGGCCTCAGCCTGACCGTGGACAGCCGCCTGACCCAAGAGCAGATGCGGGCCATCGAAGAGATCTTCATGCTCAGCCCCGAGCAGGTGGCCGAGGCGACGCTGGCCAGTCCGTACTACACACCTGGGTGTCCGGTCCAGTTGAACTCCTGCCATTCCGGATCGTCCGGTTGGGCGCAACGGTACGCCGACGCGCTGGGTGCCGAAGTGATCGCGCCGATGGCGAGGCTGGACGTGATGCCGGACGGATCGTTGCGAGTGCACGGATTCCCCGGCGGCAAGGGGTGGGCCAGGTTCACGCCCGGTGCGTCGGCACCGGTCGAGGTGCCGGCGCCGGGCAACCTGCCGTCGGCGGAATCCGGGCCGGAGAGCGCGGGTACGCCCAGTTCCCTGGACGCGGTGATCAACCCCGGCCGGGACGAAACGGCGGAATTCCTCGGTCGCGCCGACGTCCAAGACGCGCTGCGGCGGGGAAACGAGATCAGCGGGCGGGACCCGGACTCGCGGATCAAGGTCGACGGTGTCCCATTCCACATCGGCGACGCGATCGCCAGGCTGCTGCCACGACATCCGGAGTTCGTGGAAACGCTTCTCCGGACACCGTTCCTGCTGAACTCCCTGCTGGCCAGGCCGCAGACGCTGGGAAATGTGCTCCAATACCCGGAGGCGGTCGAGATCGTCCTGGAATCACTGGCCGAACTGGAAGCCAGGGGCGCGGAGGACATTCTCCGCGAACACCGGGAGACACCGCGGCCCGGTCCGATCGAGCTGACCGATTTCCAGCGGCAGGCCGTGGAGGACGCGGTGTCCGGGATTCCCGAGCAGGACCGGCGGGTACAGCCTGGCCAGTTCGGTTACGCCCCACCCTCCGGTTCGACGCCGGCGCAGCTCCGGGCCTATCAGAACGAGTTCCTGTCCGGACTGGAGGCGTCGTGGCGCTCGAACCAGGACGAGTTGAACGAACTGGCGGACTGGCTGGCGGCGGAGGCGGGCGGGATCGCCAAATACCGGGACAAGGTCAAGAGCCGGGTGCGCGCGTTGGACAAGCTGGCGAAGGACGACGGCACGGGCTCCGTGCTGACCGACGTGGTCGGTGCCCTCGTGCGGTTCGACACCGTCGCCGACGTCTATCGGGCGCTGGCGATCCTGCATGCCCGGCTGGCCTCGGAGGGGTCGCCGATCAGCATCGTGTACCTGGAAGACCGCTTCGCCGGACCACAGAAGAGCGGCTACCGGGACATCCAGATGTCCGTACGCCTGTCGAGCGGTCATATCGCCGAATTCAGGCTGCATCTGAAGTCCATCGACGAGGTGGCACGCTACGAACACAGCCTCTACGAGGTGCGGCGGGACTTCGCGGCCGTGAGCAGGGAACAGGACCGCGCGGTGACTCCGGAGGAGACGGCGATCGAAGCACTGATACTCAGGCGTGAACGGGAACTGTTCCAGGAGGCGACGAACCGGGGCATGACCGCGGACGACGAAGACGGCCGCGAAGACGACGAAGGGAAAGACCGTGAGTGAGAACCCGCTGGCGGACGAACTGCCGATGTTCTTCCGCTACCACGGCTTGACCTACCGGGTCGACGGAACTCCGGAGGGTGGCCTGACCGGTCATCTTCTCAACCTGAGGACCGGACGGATCGACGAGGACGCCTCGCATGTCCACGAGGTGCTGTTCGCCATGGGAGAGGACGTCACGGTGCTGGACGAGGCCGGCTACGTCGAACTCACCGAGATCAAGCGTTCACGGGCACTTCGCGGTGACGGGCCGATCTTCGCGCTCTACGACGCCATCCAGGCCGTCTACGACAAGGCGAGGGAGGAGTCGCGGCGCCTCGAACCGGAGGAACACGCCCTCCTCCGCTCGATGTGGACGCGGACCTTCGCCCTTTGGGCGCAGGAATTCGCGCGTCGCGACGCGGGAGAACCGCCCTCATTCGAGTTCCGGTCGCTGCTGGGAGGTACCGCCGTCGAACCGGGTTAGCGCGCTCAGTTCGGGCTGACCGGGAACCGCAGTTCGAAGATCGCGCCGCCCTCGTCCGCGTTGTACACCGCGAGCGTGCCTCCGTGCGCCTGCGCGACCCATCGCACGATCGACAGCCCC
This sequence comes from Amycolatopsis roodepoortensis, assembly GCF_014873915.1. Lineage (GTDB taxonomy): Bacteria > Actinomycetota > Actinomycetes > Mycobacteriales > Pseudonocardiaceae > Amycolatopsis > Amycolatopsis roodepoortensis. The sequence continues at coordinate 188,810 of NZ_JADBEJ010000004.1, read as the reverse complement.
AGCCCGGAAGACCCGCCGGTGCTGGCGAACCGGTCGAACGCCTCGCCCGCCAGCGCGGTGTCGATACCCGGGCCGTGGTCCGCGACGGTCACGGTGCCGCCGGCGACGGTCAGGTGCACGAACGCCTTCGAGCCCGGGTGGCGGCCGTAACGCATGGCGTTGTCGAGAAGGTTGCCGATCGCCCGTTGCAGCAGCGCGGGGTCGGCGTTGACCTTGGTGGGCGCGGCGGTGACGGTGACTTCGGCGCCGTCGGTCGCGGTGTCCTCGACGATGCCCACCACCAGCTGATCGAGCCAGATCGGCTGGATGCTCAGCTGTTCCACGCCGGCGGCCAGCCGGGCGCGGACGAGGAGGTCGTCGATGATCCCGCCCATTCTCGCGGCGAGGCGGACGGTGCGCGGCAGGAGTTCCGCCGACTGCGCGGGGTTGGCCATCGCGGTTTCGGCGAGCGCGCGCAGGGCGGCGACCGGGGTGCGGAGGTCGTGCGCGGTTTCGGCGAGCAGGACCTCCTGCTGCTGCAGGGCTGCGGCCGCGGGGCGGATCGAGCGCCCGGACAGCAGGTGCCCCGCGAAGCCCAGGATCGCCACCAGCAGCACGGTGCCGCCGATCACCAGCAGCGTGAATGTGGTGTGCGCGGAATCCTCGGCCTCGGTGGACTGCACCGCGACGACGGCCGCGAAGGTCTTGCCGTCACCGTCGCGCAGCGGTTCGGCGCGGACCTTGACCAGGTCGCCGTTCGACGCCTTTTGATGCCCCTGCACCAGCTTGCCGGTCTTCACCGCTTCGGTGGCGAGCCCGTTCAGCAGTTGCATGCTCATCGGGACGCAGTTCGCCCGCGAAAAATGCGGCTGGAACGCGGGCGCCCCGCCGGGCAGGATCGCGAACTGGGGGCAGCGGTCGTTCAGCACGTCGGTGTTGACCAGGCCGAACCCGATGGTGCCGTCCTCGTAGGCGACCTGCCTGCTGACCGACGAGGTGACCTGGGTCAGCGCGGCGTCGATCCGTTCCTCGCCCTGGTCACTGTCCTCGGCGATGAGCAGCCACGCGAAGACGACCAGCCCGAGGGTGTTCATCACGGTGAACAACGCGGTCAGCGTCCAGCGCAGCCTGCGCAGCCGATCGGCCGAGGAATGGGTGTTCACCGCGAGCCCAGCCGGTAGCCGAGGCCTCGGACGGCGTGGATCAGTTCGGGTTCCTTCAGCTTGCGGCGCAACCGCTTCACCACCACATCGACCACATTGGACATCGGATCGGCCTGCGCGTCCCAGCAGTGCTCGATCAGGTCGGCCCGCTGCACCGGCAGGCCCGCCCTGGTCAGCAGGTATTCGAGCACCGCGTACTCCTTGTTGGTCAAGGTGAGCAGCACGCCCGCCCGGCGCACCTCGCGCCGCGCGCAGTCCATCACCAGGTCTTCGTGGTGCAGCACCGAGGGCCGGTCGAAGGCCGACCGGTGACACAGGTTGGCCACCCGCTCCGTCAGTTCGGCCATCACGAACGGCTTCACGAGGTAGTCGTCGCCGCCGTGCTCGAACCCGGCCACGCGGTCGGCGAGCGCGTCGCGGGCGGTGAGGAACAGCACGGGCGCGCGCCAGCCCAGCTGCCGTCGCATGTGGACGTACTCGATGGCGTCGCCGTCGGGCAGCATCCGGTCGAGCACCACGCAGTCGTGGTGGGTTCCGCGCAGCAGCCGGTCCGCGGTCGCGATGTCACCGGCCTCGTCGACGGCGTAGCCGGCCGCGCGGAGCTGCGTGACCAGCGCGAGCCGCAGATTCTCGTCGTCTTCGACGACCATCACCCGTGTCATCAAAACCTCATGTTCGGACAGCGAAAGTAGACGCATGCAGTTCCCGGTGCCCCTGAACGCTAACGCGTCGGGTGCCCGCGGCCGCCCCGGCGGCGGGGAACTGGCATGAACAGGACGTCGTCGGCGGCACCGCGCCGGGGGAAGAGGGAGGTACCTGCGATGACCGTGCAGACCGGCCAGCTCAGCCTGGTCACGGGAACGGGCCCGGGCAGCGACCGGGCGGGGCTCGGCGAGCTGCTCGCGGAAGCGACGGGCGAGGTGCTCGTCATGAGCACGGGAACGGACACCGCGTTCCAGCGGATCGCGCTCGGAGGCGTGCGCCCCGGCGTGCGGCACAAGGTGCTCTTCCCCGATTCCGCGCGGATGTCCGGCGCGCTCAACCGCATGTCGCGGGCCGGCGCCGAGGTGCGGACCGACGCCGAGGTCCCGATGGACGCGCTGGTGATCGACCGGACCTCGGTCGTGCTCCCGGCGGAGGGCAGGCAGGCCGGTTCCGCGGTGTTCCGGCTGCCCGGCGTGGTCACCGCGACGGTCGGGCTGTTCGAGCGGATCTGGCAGGCCGCCGCCCCGCTCGTCCCGCTGGATCTCCCGGACGACGGGAACGCCTCGATCCTGACCTGCCGCGAGCAGGAGCTGCTGACGCTGCTCTTCTCCGGCACCACCGACGAATCCGCCGCCGCCCGCCTCGGTGTCTCGGTGCGCACGGTGCGCCGGATGGTCGCCGACATCATGAACCGGCTCGGCGCCCGCAGCCGGTTCCAGGCCGGCGCCAAGGCCGTCGACCGCGGCTGGCTGATGGCGAAGGCGGGCTGATGACGACCTCGACTCCCGGCCGGGTCCTGCTGGTGGCCCGGCGGCCGGGCGCGTACCCGACCATCGGCGATGCTTTGACGGAGGCGTCCGACGGCGCCGTCATCACCATCGCGGGCGGTGAATACGCGGAAACCGTCGAGCTGTCCGGCCTCCGGGTGACCTTGGCCGCGGCGGACGGCGCCACCGTCGTCGTCGACGGCCGGGGCGCGGAACGGCCCGTTTTCCGCGTCACCGGCGGAGCGCTCGTCCTCGAAGGGATCGAAGTCCTGGCGGGCGCCGCGTCCGCGATCCAGGCCGACGACACGGAACTCGCGGTCCGGGACTGCACCGTCTCCGGCGGGCGCGGCCCGGCGATCGCGATCCGCGGCACGACGGCGTTCACCGTGAGCGGGTGCGTGATCTCGGGGGCGGAGCAGGGAATCCTCGTCGACGGCTCGCCAGGGCGGATCGAGGACACCACCGTCGAAGACGTGACGGGCGACGGCATCACCCTCGGGCAGGGCGCCGATCCGGTCGTGCTCCGCTGCACGGTCACCGGTTGCGGGCTGAGGGGAATCTACGTCTACCAGTACGCGCGGCCGGTCGTCGAAGGCTGCACCGTCTCGCACACCGGTCACGAAGGCATCGCCGTCGCGCACCACGGTGTGCCGATCCTCAAGCGCTGCACGGTCACCGACACCCGGGGCCCGGGGATCGCCTTCGCGTCCGGTTGCGGTGGCGAGATCTCCGGTTGCCGGGTCTCGAACACCGCGGAGCCCGGTATCGCGATCGCCGAAGGGGCGACGCCGACGATCGGTGACACCGCGGACCCCGGCGCCGTGGGGGACGACGCGCTGGACGAGATGCTCGCCGAACTCGACGGGATGATCGGCCTTCCCGGCGTCAAGGAAGAGGTCCGCTCGCTGGTCGACGAGTTGCAGGTCAACGAATGGCGCCGCCGGGCCGGGCTGCCGGTCGGCGCCGCCGGGCACCATCTGATCTTCGCGGGCGCGCCAGGCACCGGGAAGACGACGGTCGCGCGGATCTACGGCAAACTCCTGAAGGCGCTGGGAGTCCTGCCGGTCGGCCAGTTCCGGGAGGTCTCCCGCCGGGATCTCGTCGGCCAGTACATCGGGCACACCGCGGAGAAGACCGCGACGGTGTTCGAGGAGGCCAAGGGCGGCGTCCTGTTCATCGACGAGGCGTACACGCTCACCCGGCTCGCCGGCTCCGGCGGCGATTTCGGCCAGGAGGCCATCGACACCCTGGTGCCGTTGATGGAGGAACATCGCGACGAGGTTGCGGTGATCGTGGCCGGGTACACCGGCGAGATGGTCGACTTCCTCGCCGCCAACCCCGGTCTCGCGTCCCGCTTCGGCAAGACGATCGAGTTCGAGAACTACAGCCCGGACGAACTGCTGGCCATCTTCGGGCGGATGGCGTCCGCCGGGGACTACGAACTCGATCCCGCCGCCGGCCCGGTGCTGACCGGCCACTTCCGGCGTGTTTCCGGCGACGTCAACTTCGGCAACGCGCGGGACGCGCGCCTGCTGTTCGAGAAGGCGCGCACGGCTCAGTCGCAACGTTTGCGGCTGCTGGGCCGGATGCCCGCGATCGAAGAACTGCGTGGGTTGCACGTGGCCGACGTGGAGGCGGCCATCGCGCGATAACGTGGTGATGTGCGGGTGCTGGTGACCGAGGACGACGAAAACTTGCGGGTGGCGCTGGAATTCGCGCTGCGCGGGGACGGGTTCGCGGTGGACACCGCCGCCGACCTGCCCGGCGCGGACGAGGCGCTGATGGTGAACGCCTACGACTGCGCGGTGTTCGACCGGATGCTGCCTTCGGGTGACGCGCTGGCCTATGTGCGCAACCGGCGCGGCGCCGGATGGCCGCTGCCCGTGCTGTTCCTGACCGCGCGGGACAGCGTCGCCGACCGGATCGACGGCCTGCGCGTCGGCGGCGGTGACTACCTGGTCAAACCCTTCGCGATGCCGGAACTGATCGCGCGGGTGCGCAGCCTGTGCCGCCGCGACATGGCCGGGCAGGCGGCGGTCCTGCGGTGCGCCGACGTCGAACTCGACACCGGCAGGCACCAGATCTCGCGGGCGGGCGTGCTGCTCACCGTGACGCGCAAGGAGTATCTCGTCATGGAGCGGCTGATGGCCGCGACCGGGCGGCCGGTCTCCCGGCGGGAACTGATCCGCTACGCGTGGGACGAGATGGCGGATCCGGCGTCCAACGTGCTGGACGTCGTGATCGCGCGGCTGCGGCGGAAACTCAAGGACCCGCCGCTGATCCACACCGTGCGGGGATCGGGTTACCGGATGGCGCCGCTCTGACCCCGGCTCGAACCACCCCCGAACGAGACCATCGCCACTCCGTCCGTCCCGGATGTGCCATGCTCGACAGCGCACGAGGCGGCGAAACCGAGAGGTGACGAGGGTGTCCATCTGGGCAGGCGTGATCAATTTCGTCCGGGCGCGGTACGAGGTGCTCGAAGAGCGGGGGGACTGGCTCCGGTTCCGGGTCGACACCGGCGACGGACGCGGCCAGCAGGTGTCCTTGCACCACCTGCCCGACCACGACGGCGCGGAGTGGGTGGAGATCTCGTCTCCGGTCGGCTGGGCGGACAAGATCGATCTGCGGCGCCTGCTCGAACTGGCGGGCGGGGATTCGGTCGGCGGCGCGGCGGTGGTCGACGGTGTCGCGCTGCTCAAGCACACGATCCCGCTGGTCGACCTGAACCTGGTCGACGAGTTCGAGCACCCGCTGAAGGCGCTCGTCACGCGCGCCGACACCTTCGAACACGAGCTGACGAAGGCCGACGAGTTCTGATAGGACCCTCCGGAAGTACGTGAAGGCCCCCTTCATTGCGCTAGACGCAGTGAAGGGGGCCTTCACGTACTTCGAAAAGGCTCAGAGACGCTCCTGGAGCGCGTCGGCGGCGGCGAGGAGGTCCGCCGCCCAGCGCGCCCCCGGTTTACGCCCTATCCGTTCGATGGGCCCGGAAACCGACACCGCGGCGACCACGGTGCCCGTCGAATCCCGTACCGGCGCCGAGACACTCGCCACACCGGGCTCCCGCTCGGCCACGCTCTGGGCCCAGCCGCGGCGGCGGACTTCGAGCAGGGTGCGCTCCCCGTAGACCGCCTCGGTGAGGATCGTGCGCTGGGTGTGCGGATCCGACCACGCGGCGAGCACTTTCGCGCCGGAGCCCGCGGTCATCGGCAGCCGTGAACCGATCGGCACCGTGTCACGTAGCCCGCTCGGCGGCTCCGCGGTCGAAACGCAGACGCGCTGGACGCCGTCGCGGCGGTACAGCTGAACACTTTCGCCGGTGATGTCGCGCAATTTCGGCAGCACCGAACTCGCCGCGTCGAGCAGCGGGTCGGTCGAACCGCCCGCCAGTTCCGCGAGCGCGGTACCCGGACGCCAGCGCCCGTCGGGGCCGCGGCGCAACAGGCGATGCACTTCGAGGCCGACCGCGAGCCGATGCGCCGTCGCGCGCGGCAGACCGGTCCGCGTGCACAGTTCCGCCAGGCCACAAGGATCTTCGGCCACGGCCTGAAGCACGGCCACGGCCTTGTCGAGTACTCCGATACCGCTATGCTGTCCCACAAGCCGATACTATCTTCCCGAAGTTTGAGATGTCCAGATGGTGGGAAGTACCGATTTCACCGCATGTGAGGAGCCGGAAATGCCCCGGACACTGGCCGAGAAAGTGTGGGAGTCGCACCTGGTGCGGCGCGGCGAGGGGGCCGAGCCCGACCTGCTCTACATCGATCTCCACCTGCTGCACGAGGTCACCAGCCCACAGGCGTTCGACGGACTCCGCCTGGCGGGCCGGAAACTGCGCCGCCCCGACCTCACCATCGCGACCGAGGACCACAACGTCCCGACGATCGACATCGAGCTGCCGATCGCGGATCCCGTGTCCCGCACCCAGGTCGACACCCTTCGCGCCAACTGCGCGGAGTTCGGCGTCCGGCTGCACCCGATGGGCGACGCCGAGCAGGGCATCGTGCACGTCATCGGCCCGCAGCTGGGCCTGACCCAGCCGGGGATGACCGTGGTGTGCGGCGACAGTCACACCTCGACGCACGGTGCCTTCGGCGCCATGGCGTTCGGCATCGGCACCTCCGAGGTCGAACACGTGATGGCCACGCAGACCCTGCCGCTCCGTCCATTCAAGACGATGGCGATCACGGTCGACGGCTCGCTGCGGCCCGGCGTCACGGCGAAGGACATCATCCTCGCGGTGATCGCGAAGATCGGCACCGGCGGCGGCCAGGGCTACGTCCTCGAGTACCGCGGCGAGGCCATCGAAAAGCTGTCGATGGAAGCCCGGATGACGGTGTGCAACATGTCCATCGAAGCCGGCGCGCGCGCCGGGCTCATCGCGCCGGACGAGACGACGTTCGAGTATCTGAAGGGCCGCCCGCACGCTCCGCAGGGCGCCGACTGGGACGCCGCCGTCGAGAACTGGCGCGAACTCCGCACCGACGACGACGCCGTCTTCGACGCCGAGGTGCGCCTGAACGCCGACGAGCTCACGCCTTTCGTGACCTGGGGCACGAACCCGGGCCAGGGTCTCCCGCTGGGCGCCGAGGTGCCCGACCCGGAGCGCATCGGCGACGAGAACGAGCGCATCGCCGCTGAGAAGGCCCTGTCCTATATGGACCTGAAGCCGGGCACGCCGCTGCGCGAGATCGCGGTGGACACCGTCTTCCTCGGCTCGTGCACGAACGGCCGGATCGAGGATCTGAGGGCCGCCGCGGACGTCCTGCGCGGGCACAAGGTCGCCGATTCGGTCCGGATGCTCGTCGTCCCCGGCTCGATGCGCGTCCGCCAGGCGGCGGAAGCCGAAGGGCTGGACCGGGTCTTCACCGAAGCGGGCGCGGAATGGCGTCAGGCGGGCTGCTCGATGTGCCTCGGCATGAACCCGGATCAGCTCAAGCCGGGCGAGCGCAGCGCGTCGACCTCGAACCGCAACTTCGAAGGCAGGCAGGGCAAGGGCGGCCGGACGCATCTGGTCTCGCCGCTCGTGGCGGCCGCCACGGCCGTGCGGGGCACGCTGTCCAGCCCCGAAGACCTGCAGCCCGCCGCCGCCCGCTGACGGCGCTGACGGCACTGACATCGCTGACATCCGCGAAGGAGTTCCCAACATGGACGCGTTCACCCACCACGCCGGCGTCGGGGTCCCGCTGCGCAGGTCCAACGTGGACACTGACCAGATCATCCCGGCGGTCTACCTCAAGCGCGTGAGCCGCACCGGCTTCGAGGACGGGCTCTTCGCCGCCTGGCGGTCCGACGAGTCGTTCATCCTCAACCAAGAGCCGTTCAAGAACGGGTCGGTCCTGGTCGCGGGCCCGGACTTCGGCACCGGCTCGTCCCGCGAGCACGCGGTGTGGGCCTTGATGGACTACGGATTCCGGGTCGTCATCTCCTCCCGGTTCGCGGACATCTTCCGCGGCAACTCGGGCAAGCAGGGCCTCGTCGCCGCTCAGGTCGAGCAGGCGGACGTCGAACTGCTGTGGAAGCTGCTCGAAAACGAGCCCGGGACGGAGGTCACGGTGGACCTCGAGTCGAAGACGGTACGAGCCAAGGACTTCACCGCGCCCTTCCAGATCGACGACTACACCCGCTGGCGGCTCCTCGAAGGGCTCGACGACATCGCCCTGACGCTCCGCCACGCGGAGGAGATCGACACTTTCGAGACCCAGCGCCCCTCCTGGAAGCCGGTGACCCTCCCGGCCGCCTCCTCCTAGGGCAGGCTGAAGGGGGCGGATTCCCTTGCTGAGCAGGGAATCCGCACCCCGGCCGGGGTCCTCCACGACAGCCCCGAAACCACACCGAACGGCACCTCGAGAGGCCCTGAAGGGGTCCCTCGGGAGGCGGAACAGCCCCCGAGACAAGGGAAATTTCCGCGCGTCGTTTGGAATTTGTGCTGCATTGGTAATACCGTGTGCGCTAAGTCGGCCGACGGGGCCGTGTACAAGTAGTTCTTCTTGGAGGACTGGAATGGCCAACAAGGCCCAGCTGATCGAGGCGCTGTCGGAGCGCCTGGGCGACAAGAAGGTCGCGTCGGAGGCCGTCGATGGCCTTGTCGACATCATCATCCGGACGGTCAACAAGGGCGAGAAGGTGAACATCACCGGCTTCGGTGTGTTCGAGAAGCGCGCCCGCGCCGCCCGCACCGCGCGGAACCCGCGCACCGGTGAGACCGTTCGCGTCAAGAAGACCAACGTGCCCGCGTTCCGCGCCGGCACGACCTTCAAGGACGTCATCAGTGGTTCGAAGAAGCTGCCGAAGGCCACCGCTGTGAAGCGCGCGACCGCCGGCACCTCCACCCGTGCCACCACCACCCGCGCGACGACGACCCGGACGGCCGCCAGCCGCCCGGCCGCGACGCGTTCCACGACCACGCGGACCCGCGCCGCCGCCACGACGACGCGTGCCGCCGCGAAGCCGGCCGCCAAGGCGACCGCGACCAAGACGGCGGCCAAGACGACCGCCACCAAGGCCGCGCCGAAGACCGCCGCCAAGGCGACGACTCGCGCCACCACGGCCAAGAAGGCGACCGCCACCAAGGCCGCCGCGAAGCCGGCCGCCAAGGCGACCGCCGCCAAGGCTCCCGCGAAGAAGGCTCCGGCCAAGCGGACTTCGGCTGCCGCGAAGAAGAAGTAAGCTCCCTCCTCAGGAGAGAGCCAACGGCAGGGCCCCGCGCACGGCGCGGGGCCCTGCCGCATTTCCAGGACCACCCTAGGAAGCCCTGTGTTGCCCTGACACGCTCGCTTGCGGGTCACTGGGGATCTTGGGCCGCTACGGATCCGCGGCCGCTCAGTGGCGTGTGTGACGCGATTCTCGCGGTGGTGGGCGGAGTTTCGGAAAAGAATCCGCTTCGACCGGGGTTTCCGCTGTCACCCCGATGGACGCGCCTTCCGGTGGGTGGCTCCACAGTGGAGCGATGAGGGCGGGTCCGCGTCGACACAGCCGGAGTAGGCGCGTCACCCACGTGGGGGAGCGGTGCTTCGGATTTCCTTGAGGGGCCAAGGCTGACGCGGGGGTTGCGAAAGCCACTTTCGCAACATGGGGGCGGTGGGCTCGGCTGAGGCTGGGCGCGCGGCCGTGGCATGTCGCGAAAGCCCTTTTCGCACCGTGAGGGGGTGCCGTGGCGTGGTTGCGAAAGCCACTTTCGCAACCTTCAACGTTGTGAAAGCCACTTTCGCAACCAACCCGGCGCGCGCCCCCGAGCATGTCCCGAAAGCCACTTTCGCGACACCAGACGTCTCGAACGTGGCTTTCGCGACACCCCACGGCGCGCAGATACCCCCAGCCAGTCCTCAAATGCCCCTGTAGCGCGTGAAGGCCCCCTTCCCTCGGCTGAGCCGAGGGAAGGGGCCTTCACGCGCGTTGAAGCCTCAGGGATGCGCGGGAGCCGGCGTGGGCAAAGGCGACGCGAAATAGTCCGCGGCCACCAGCACCGGCCCGTCCTGTTCGGTCGGGGGCCGGAACGACAGCACCCAGAATGACCCCTTCTTCGACGGCACCACACCGCCGCGCGCCGCGGTCAGGTCGACACCGTCGCGGTCGGCCAGCGCGCTGACGACGTCCGGGATCACCCCGCCCTGACTGGAGATCACCGGCGTCCCGCCGTCGCCGACGATGGCCAGCAGCCGCGCGACACCGAGCACCGGGTCCGGCCAGTAGCCCTCTTCCGACAGCAGCGGCTCGTGCCGGATCTCGACGCCGAGGTCTTCGGCGAGCCCGTTCACCGTCTGGACGCAACGAAGGCGCGGCGCCGAAAGGACCCTGCCGGGCGCGTAGAGCCGCAGCAGCGAACGCAGCGCTTCGGCCTGGCGCTGGCCCGCGTCCGACAGCGGCCGGAGGTCGTCGTCGCCGTTCCACTCGTCGCGTTTACCCGCTTTGGCGTGCCGCACCAGGATCACCGTGGCGAGTTCGGGCGGCAGCGCGGAGAACTCGCGCAGCACCCGGACGTCCTCGGGCCGCGTCAGCAGTTTCTCCGCCGCCTCGGCGTCGAGCCAGCGCAGCTCGTCGACTTCCTCGTTCGGCGCGAAGGCACCGGAGACGGCGTGCGCGGAGAAGTAGTCGACGGTCTTCGGCGCTCCCGCGACGGTGTATTCGGTCCGGACCAGATACCGGCCGAGGACCGCCTCGAAGCCGGTCTCCTCTTCGATCTCCCGGACCGCCGCGCCCGCGATGGTCTCGCCCGGATCCAGCTTTCCCTTCGGCAGCGACCAATCGTCGTAGCGTGGCCGGTGGACCAGCGCGACCTCGATCCGGTCCCCCTCCCGGCGCCAGAGAACGGCTCCCGCCGCCCGGATGACCCCGCTCATCCCGCCGCCCCGTGCCGCTTCGCCAGCTCGACCTGGTGGTCGCGGACGTCGTCGCCCGACGCGGGGGACGGGGACCACTCGCCGGTCGAGTTCAGCACCCAGCACCGGGTCGAGGGATGCAGCGCGGATTCGAAGATGTAGTCCAGCTGCGCGGTCAGCTTCGGGTCCTTGACCCGCACCAGCGCCTCGATCCGGCGGTCGAGGTTGCGGTGCATCATGTCCGCGCTGCCGATCCACCGCGTGCCGCCCGCGAGGAAGGTGAAGACGCGCGAGTGTTCCAGGAAGCGGCCGAGGATGGACCGCACGTGGATGTTCTCGCTCAGTCCCTCCACACCCGGTTTCAGCGAACAGATCCCGCGAACCACGATGTCGACCGGGACCCCTGCCTGGGAAGCGTGGTACAGCGCGTCGATCACCTGCTCGTCGACGAGCGAGTTGCATTTGATCCGGATCCCGGCGGTCTGGCCGGCGCGGGCGAGTTCGATCTCCTCGCCGATCGCGCGCACGATGCCGCGGCGGATCCCGTGCGGCGACGTGAGGATGTTGCGGTAGGTGTCCTGGCGGGAGTACCCGGTCAGCACGTTGAACAGATCCGTCAGATCCGCGCCGATCGTCGGGTCGGCGGTCAGGATGCCGAGGTCCTCGTACAGGCGCGCGGTCTTCGGGTTGTAGTTGCCGGTGCCGATATGGCAGTAGCGGCGGATGGTCGAACCCTCCTGGCGCACCACCATCGACACCTTGCAGTGCGTCTTCAGCCCGACGAGCCCGTAGACCACGTGCACGCCCGCGCGTTCCAGCGTGCGGGCCCAGGTGATGTTGGCCTGTTCGTCGAACCGCGCCTTGATCTCGACCAGCGCGACGACCTGCTTGCCGGCCTCGGCGGCGTCGATCAGCGCGTCGACGATCGGGGAGTCGCCGGAGGTGCGGTACAGCGTCTGCTTGATCGCCAGCACCTTGTCGTCCGCGGCCGCCTGTTCGATGAACCGCTGGACGCTGGTGGAGAACGAGTCGTACGGGTGGTGCACGAGGACGTCGCCCTCGCGCAGCGTCGCGAACACCGACTTCGGCGTCTCGCGCTCACCGAACGCCGGATGCGTGGCGGGAACGAAAGGGCGGTCCTTGAGTTCCTTGCGGTCGACACCCGACAACTGGTGCAGACAGGTGAGATCCAGCAGACCGGGGACCTCGACGACGTCGCGCGGGTCGACCTCCAGTTCGCGCAGCAGCAGTTCGAGCATGTGCTCGCTCATGTCCTGCGCCACTTCGAGCCGCACCGGCGGGCCGAACCGGCGCTGGGCGAGTTCGCGTTCCAGCGCCTGGAGAAGATCCTCGTCCCGGTCCTCTTCGACCTCGAAGTCCGCGTTGCGGGTGACCCGGAACGCGTGGTGCTCGGTGACCTCCATCCCGGTGAACAGCTCGCCGAGGTGGGCGGCGATCAGTTCCTCCAGCGGAAGGAACGTCGCGGTGCGGCTCTCCCGCGGCTGCTGCTCGATCCGCATCAGGCGCGGCACGTTGCTCGGCACCTTGACCCGCGCGAACCGCTCCGTGCCTGCTTCGGGGTCCCGGACGGTGATGGCCAGGTTGAGCGAAAGGCCGGAGATGTAGGGGAACGGGTGCGCGGGATCCACGGCCAGCGGTGTGAGCACCGGGAAGATCTGCTCGCTGAAGTAGTTGGACAGCCGGAGCTGGTCGGCGCCGGTCAGGTCGTTCCAGCCGACGATGAGGATGTCCTCCTCGGCCAGCTGCGGCCGCAGGTGCAGCTCGAAGGCGTTCGTGTGCCGCTCGACCAGGTCCTGGTTGCGTTTGGCGATGTAGGCCAGCTGCTCGCGCGGGGTGAGCCCGTCCGCGCTGCGGACCGGGAGGCCGGTCTCGTCGCGGCGCTTCAGCCCCGCGACCCGCACCATGTAGAACTCGTCCAAATTGGACGCGAAGATCGCCAGGAACTTGGCGCGTTCGAGCAGCGGCTGCGACTCGTCCTCGGCCAGCGCGAGCACGCGCGCGTTGAAATCCTGCCAGGACAGCTCGCGGTTGAAGTACCGGTCGTCGGGCAGGGATTCGACGGCGGTGGGCGCCGACGTCACCGCGGGCGGCGCGGCGGGCAGCGCGCGGAACTCCTGTGCCGGACGGCTCGCCGAACCGCCGCGCGTCGCGCGGACGGCCGTGCGCGGGGCCGGGCTGCTGTTCTTTCTCCTGGCGGGTTTCGCCGTGCCGCTGTCCGGCTCCGGTTTCGCGGCGGAGGTCTTCCGCTTCCTTGCCGAGTTCGGGGTGCCGCCGTCGTTTGTGCTCACGGCTTCATTGTTCACCACTCGGGGCGATTATGTGCGCCGCGCACGGGTCGCCAGGGTGAACTCTCGTCACATCGCCACGCAGGGTGTTCCCAACAGCGTTGAAGTGCGCTTTCCGGTACCGAGGGTGCGAACGTGAGCGAGATCATCCGCGGTGTCCACGTCGGCCCGGAGCGATTCCGCGGCGATCGTGAGCGGGGTCGCACCGGACGCGGTGTGCGCCCGCGCGGAACCCTCGCCGAACCGGGGTGCCAGCGCGTTGCCCGCCCCCGCGAGCAGCAGGGTCGTGCCCGTTCCCTGCCGGTCCGCGACGAACGCCCGTTGTCCGGCGGCCTCGGCGAGGGCGGCGGTGAGGTCTTCGGTTCGCAGCGCGGGCAGGTCGGCCTGCAACGCGCCGACGAGACCGGACGGCCTGTCCCGGCGCAGCAGTTCCTCGCCGTGGCGCAGGGCCGAGTTCAATCCGCCGCGCGACGGTTCGGTGACGATTTCGACGCCCAGTTCGGTGAGATCCGCCACCGACGCCGGGTCGGCGGCGACCACCAGCACCCGGCGGACCCCGTCCGCCGAGGTCGCCGCGGACAACGTGTCGTAGGCCAGCGCCAGCACCAGTTCGGCGTGCCGCTCGGGCACGACCGCGCCGCGAAGCCGCGACTTGCCCTCCGCCGGGCGTTTCATCGGCACGATCAGGTCCACATCCACATCTCACTTCTTACCCGACCCTCCCTGGACCGCGCTCGTACGCGCGCGGCAGGATCAGTGGCCTGGGACGACACGTGTGACTTCGAGGAGGACGAATTGGCCCGGCGTGAGAAGGGCGGCATCTGGGTGGGCATCGCCGCCGCACTGTTCTACCCGGCGACGGCCATCGGCAAGCGGGTCTACCGCAACGCCGAGCGGATCCCCCGCGAAGGTGGCGCGCTGCTCCTGCTCAACCACGTGTCCCACATGGACCCGGCGGTGGACGCGGTGTTCGTGCACCGCCAGAAGCGGGTGCCGCGGTTCCTCGGCAAGGAGAGCCTGACCAGGGCTCCGCTCTTCGGCAAGATCTTCGTCGGAGCCGGCCAGATCCCCGTCTCGCGCGGTTCGGCCGCCGCCGGTGACAGCCTCAAGGCCGCCCACCAGGCGTTGCGTGACGGCAAGGTCGTCGTGATCTATCCGGAAGGGACGATCAGCAAGGACCCGGACGGCTGGCCGAAGAAGCCGTTCACCGGTGCCGCGCGGCTCGCGCTGGAGACCGACGTGCCGGTGATCCCGATCGCCCGCTGGGGCACGAACCACATCTTCAACGGCTACACGAAGAAGTTCACCCCGTTCCCGCGCAAGACGATCACGCATCTGGTCGGCGAGCCGATGGATCTCTCCGCCTACAAGAACGGTTCGACCCGCAGCGCGTCCAAGCTGCGCGAGGTCACCGACCTGATGATGACCGAGATCACCGCGCTGCTCGCGGAGATCCGCCAGGAGGAACCGCCCGCGAAGAAGCCGGAGGACGACGCCTGATGGCCGAGGTCCAGCGGGTGACCGTGCTCGGCGCCGGATCCTGGGGGACGGCGTTCGCGAAGGTGCTCGGCGACGCCGGACGTGACGTGACCATCTGGGCCCGTCGGCCCGAGGTCGCGGCCGACATCCGGGAACGGCATCGCAATTCATCCTATTTACCCGATATCGAACTGCCGGAGCGGATCACCGCGACGGCGGATCCGGCCGAGGCCCTCGACGGCGCGCAGGCCGTGGTGCTCGCGGTGCCGAGCCAGACGTTGCGGACCAATCTGTCGGAGTGGTCCGGTCTGCTGCCCGCCGACGCGATCCTGGTGAGCCTCGCCAAGGGTGTCGAACTGGGCACGCTCAAGCGGATGAGCGAGGTCATCGCCGAGATCGCCCGCGTCGACGCCGGGCAGATCGTGGTCGTGTCCGGGCCGAACCTGGCGAAGGAGATCGCGCTGGGGCAGCCGGCGGCGGCGGTGCTGGCCTGCACCGACCACGACAACGCCAAGGCGATCCAGCGGGCGAGCTTCAACCAGTACTTCCGGCCGTACACCAACACCGACGTCGTCGGCTGTGAGCTGGGCGGGGCGTGCAAGAACGTCATCGCGCTCAGCTGCGGGATGGCGGCCGGGCTCGGGCTGGGCGCGAACACCGTGGCCACGCTGATCACCCGCGGGCTGGCCGAGATGGCCAGACTCGGCGCGAAACTGGGCGCCGACCCGCTGACCTTCGCCGGGCTCGCCGGCGTCGGCGACCTGGTGGCGACCTGCTCGTCGCCGTTGTCGCGCAACCGGACCTTCGGCGAACGGCTCGGCCGGGGCGAGACGCTGGAGCAGGCGCTCGCGGCCACCGGTGGCCAGGTCGCCGAGGGCGTCAAGTCGTGCACGTCGATCCGGGAACTCGCGATGGGCCTCGGTGTCGACATGCCGATCACCGACGCGATGCACCGCGTGTGCCACGAAGGCGTCGACCCGCGGCGTGCGGGAGCCGAGCTGCTCGGGCGGTCGCAGAAGCACGAGTGGTCCTGAGTAAGACCGCAATATCGCGACAGACCGGGGCGGATCCGTGTTGCGAGCATGGACGCCAGGTGCAGAACTCACGGTCCACGGTATGAGATCTGTTGACCGACGGGCTCCGCACTGGTTCGCTGGGCGCATGTTCGCACGTGGGATGACTGTGTCGCGGGGCCTCTCGGGTCTTGGTGCGGTCGCGTGCGCGTGTCGCTGTTGTCGGTGAACCCAGCCCCGGCCCAGCTCGACACCCACTTCCTTCTGCGAGGACCCCTTCATGTTCGCCGTCCCGGACAACACGCTCGTCATTCCCGAAAACCCCGCCTTGCGCCACCCGGTGCGCGTCGCGCTCGAATTCGCCGCGGACCGTGACCGCTGGCGGCACCTGCTGCGGTACGACCCCGACCAGCGGTTCTCCGCCCTCGTCGACTCGGACGAGCTGCAGGAGATCTGGCTCATGAGCTGGCTGCCCGGTCAGCACACCGACCTGCACGACCACGAATTCGCCGCGGGCGCGTTCACCGTCGTCAGCGGGAAGCTGAGCGAGACCGTCGCCCGGCGCGCCGTCGACGGGCGGGCCGTGACCGAGCTGCACTCGCTGTCGGAGGGCCAGTCCCGCGTCTTCGGCCCCGGCTACGTCCACGAAGTGCGCAACGACGGCCCGGATCCCGCCGTGAGCGTGCACGTCTACCGGCACCGGCCCCGCGCCATGCGGCCGTACCACCTGGACCCCGTCTCGGGCCCGGTCCGGGACTGACACCTCCCGCATTTCGTCCTCTGAATGCGTTCCTTGCGCGTGCAACTACCGCATTCAGAGGACGAAACGCGGCCTACGCGAGGTCGCCCCGGAGCCGGAATTCGGCCTCGACGCGGTCTCGCGAGGCGCCGGTGGCGAGCAGGGTGTGCAGCAGGAGCCGGGATTTGCGCGGATCCAGCCAGCCCGCCATGGTCGCGCCCATCGCGATCAGATCCGATTCGGAACCCCGGAAGCCGTAGGTACCACGGAACGTCGGCCCGGCGCCGGTGCGGCCGGCGACCACGATCGGCACTTCCGGCAGGACCCGCTCGATCACTTCGGCGGACCCCGCCGAAACGTGCCCGGCGCCGTTCGCGGCGAGCACCACCCCCTTCACCCCGGCCTTGACCAGCGTTTCCAGGAGCTCGCCGGTGTCCTCGACACCGCTCTCGACGATCGGCACCAGCCCGGAGAAGTCCGCGTTCGCCAACGACAACGCCGCCGGGCGGGCGGCGACCGGATGGAAGTAGTGCACCAGGCCCTCGCTGAGCAGCGCGAGCGGTCCGGCGGGATTCGAGGAGAACGCCTCGACGTGGCTCGAGTGCGTCTTGCGGACCCAGCGCGCGGCGTGGACGTCGTCGTTGAACGCGACCAGCGAGCCGCGGCCCCGGCTGCGGGGATCGGCGGCGACGGTCAGCGCGGCGAGGATGTTTCCCGCACCATCGGCGCTGGGCAGGCTGGGGTTGCGCATCGCGCCGGTGATCACGATCGGCGCTTCGGAAGCCCACGTCAGCTCGAAGAAGTACGCGGTCTCTTCGAGCGTGTCCGTGCCCTGGACCACGACGACGCCGGCAGCGCCTTCGTCGACCGCCTTGGCCGCCCAATCCCGCGTCCTGATCAGGGTCGCGAAATCCATCGAGGCGCTGGAAATCCCCGCGAGCGTCTCCGCGCGGACGTCCATCTCGAGGTTCTCGCCAAGGTCGCCGAGCAGGTCGGCGGCGGTGAGCCGGGGGACGGCGTGGTCCTCACCGTCGCCGGGGACCATCGAGATGGTGCCGCCCAGGGCGGCGACGGCGACAAGGGGCCGGTTCTCAGGGGAGACGCTCATGAGGCCATTCTTCCAAAACTCACGACACTCGACTGACCACGCCACCGCCGCCCTTTGCTCGCCGCTGAAGTACATGAAGGCCCCCTTCCTTGCGTCAGGCGCAAGGAAGGGGGCCTTCATGTACTGCTGGGTGCCGGGCCCGGGCGATCATGTCGCGAAAGCCACTTTCGAGACGTCTGGTGTCCCGAAAGTGGCTTTCGCGACACCACCTCTAGCACCCCAGGCCTGCACGGACCGACGCTCATCAGCCTTTCACGGCTTCAAGCGTGAAACTCGCCGCCAGCCGCCGCGGATCCTCGGTCAGCCGCCATTCCTCGGTCGCCTCGTTCAGGGTCATGAACCCGGGCAGCGCGTTCCACGGCACGCTGTCGTGCTCCACCAGCCGCGTCAGCGTGAGCCCGGCGTCGAGCAGCGAAGTGACGATCTCGCCGAGCCCGTGGTTCCACTCGTGCGTCCGGTTGTGCTGGAACGAAACGTCCGTGTCCACATAGGTCCCCGGTTCGTCGAACACCAGCGGTTCGGCATGCTCGAAGTACGGGTAGCGCGGCGTGATCAGCGGCTGCGTCTCGTCGAGAGTGCCCAGCATCGGGTGCATTTCCCGGATGAACAGCCGCCCGCCCGGCTTCAGCAACCTCCCGACGACCTGTCCCCAGCGGGCGATGTCCGGCAGCCAGCAGAGCGCGCCGATCCCCGTGTAGACGAGGTCGAATTCCCCGGCGCCCAGCACGTCGGCGGCACTGTACACATCGGACTCGTGGTAGTCGATCTCCGCGCCGGTCTCGGCGGCCAGCCCTCGCGCGATCTCCAGCGCGGGCGCGGAGAAGTCGAGGCCGGTCATCCGTGCGCCGAGGCGGGACAGCGAAAGCGTGTCCGTGCCGATATGGCACTGCAGGTGCACTCCCCGGGCGCCGGAGACGTCGCCGAGCAGCGGCCGGTCGAAGGTGACCACGCCGCTGAGGTGCGACGGGTCCGCGACGAACTTCTTGTAGCCGTAGTCCGCCGAAGCGGCGTGCGCCGGAGCGCGTTCGTCCCAGTTCGCCCGGTTGACGGTCAGGTAGTCCGTCATGCGGTGGCGGCCTTTTCGGCGGCGCTGCGCAGTACGCAGAATTCGTTGCCCTCGGGGTCGGCGAGGACCGCCCAGCCGGTGCCGTCCGGCTTGCGCCGGTCGTGCAGGAGGGTCGCGCCGAGTTTCAGGATGCGCTCCACCTCCTCGTCGCGTGGGATGTCCGGCGTGAGGCAGAGATGGATCCGGTTCTTCACCGTCTTCGGTTCCGGGACCTGCCCGAAGAACAGCGTGACTCCGTTGTCCATCTCGATGATCGTTTCGGGATCGCCCGGCACGTCGTCGTCGGCCATCGGTTTGCCGACGACGCCGCTCCAGAACCGGCCCAGTTCGTAGGCGTCGGCGCAGTCGAAGAAGAAGTTCTGTACGACAGAGGTCATGACGCCGAAGTCTGCCTGAGCCCGCGAAGCCCGGCCAACGGTTTAAGCGAGCCGCAGGCCTGGCGACCGGTGCACCTGCCGTTCCGCGTCGATGACCAGCACCTGGCAGCCCGGTTGCGAGGCGACCCAGGCGATCCCCTCGGTCCCCATCGCGAAGGCGGCCGTGGCGAGGGAATCAGCGGTGACGAGGTCGCCGGCGGCCACCGTGACGCTCAGCAGCCCGGCGGGCGGGCGCCCGGTCCGTCCGTCCAGGATATGCGCGCCACGCTCGTATTCCGCCGAGGTCGCGACCGCGCCACCGGACGATTCGACCACGGCGCAGATCGCGTCTGGCCGCTCGGGATGCCGGATGCCGACCCGCCAAGCGCGGCCGGGTTCCGGTTCGCCGGAGGTGACCACGTCCCCGCCCGCGTTGACACAGAAGACGTCCAGGCCCTCGGCCAGCAGCAACGCCGACGCCCGCTGCACCGCCCAGCCCTTCACCACCGCGTTCGGATCGAGCCGACGGCCGGGGAGACGGGCGGTGAACGCACCGCCGGACAACCGCTCATAGTGATCGCACAACGACAGGATCTCCAGAAGATCGTCGCTCAGCTCCGACGGCGTGAGTTCGCCGCGGTCGTAGCGGCAGACCTCGCTGCCTGCCTTGAACGGGCTGAACCGCGCGTCGACCTCCCGCAGCCAGCCGAAAACACCGTCGATCGCGTGATCGACGAGGTCCCCGCCCGCCCGGACGTCGACGGAGACCGGCAGCCCCATCACCTGCTCGACGCGGTTCATCTGGCGTCCAGCGCCGCCTGCAGGGATTTGACGTACGACTCGCTCGTCGACGTCGCCCCGGAGACGGTGTCGATGTCGGCGCTCTGCGCGGTCAGCGTCTCCGCCTGCAGGACCGGGATCGCCGCGACCCCGCGTCCGCTCGTCGGCCGTTGCAGCAGGCGGACTTCGGAGATCCTGTCCTCGGGCGAGATCACCAGCCGCACCTGGACGGTGCCGTACCGGTTGCTCTCCACCGAACCGTCGACGGTGCGTTCGGCGCCTTCGGAGGCGCCACCGTCCGAAATGGACGGGCTCGGCGCCGCGACCGCGACGGTTTCCGAGCCGAGCGGACCCGGTTCGTACAGCCAGACACCGAGGAAACCGGCGGCCGAAAGGGCGACCGTCGCGGCGACGATGGTCTTCTTCATGATCGGGACTCCCTGACTCAGGCGGCGAGACTGAAGCGTTCGGCGTGGACCTGCTGGGACGGCACCCGCAGCTCCCGCAGGCTGCGCAGCGTCGCCGAGGTCATCCCCGGCGGGCCGCAGACGAAGACGTCCCGGTCGGCGATGTCCGGCACCATCCGCCGCAGGTTGGGCGCGCCGAGGACCGGACCGGCCTGATCGGACGGTCCACTGAGGACCCGGACGACCGCGCCGCGCGCCCGCGCCAGCCCGATCAGCTCGGGCAGGAGGACGGCGTCGCGTTCGTCGCGGACGCGGTAGAGCACCACGACGTGGCCGGAGATCTCCTCCAGCAGCGCGCGGATCGGGGTGATCCCGACGCCGCCCGCCACGAGCAACGCGTTCGGTTTCCGTTGGTGCATCGTGGTGAACGCGCCGTACGGGCCTTCGGCGAACACCCGGGTGCCAACCTTCAGCGACCGCAGGGACGCGCTGCCGTCACCGGCGGCCTTCGCGGTCAGGCGCAGGGTGCGGCCGTCCGGCGCGGCCGACAGCGAGAACGGGTTCGCCTGCCACCAGCGATCCCGGGTCATGAAGCGCCACAGGAAGAACTGGCCTGCCCGCGCGGGCATCTTGTCGAGATGCTTCCCGGAGATGTACACCGAGACGACGTCGCGGGATTCGGGGACGACGGCGACGACCTTCAAGCGGTGACGCAGGTTACGCGCCAGCGGCAGCACCACCCGGCCCGCGACGACGGAGCCGAGCGCGACACCCCACACCGCCCACCAGTAGACCTGCGCCCCCGGCGACGACGCGAACGATCCGCCCAGCGCGATCTGATGGCTGAACGCCAGCACGACCGCGGCATAGGTGTAGAGGTGGATGAAATGCCAGGTCTCGTACGCCAGGCGGCGCCGGGCGAACCGGGCGGAAACGGCGCCGACGAGCAGGATCAGCGCGAACGCGACGACCGCGCGCAGGATCCCCTCGAGCTTGGTCACCATCGTGACGAACTCGACGGCCACGCCGGTGTCCTCGACCTGCGCGTAGCCGAAGACGATGAACACGAAGTGGGCGAGCAGCGTCCACAGCAGGGTGAACCCGGTCCAGCGGTGCCAGCCGGTGAGCCGGTCCATGCCGAGGCGGCGGTCGAACCACGGCAGCCTGGCGACCAGCAGCAGCTGGAACGCCATCGCCAGCGCCCCGTACAGCCCGGCGAGCCTGCCGACGCTGATGAGCACGTTGTCCGACGGCCCAGCGGCGAAGAAGAGCATGGTCACGGCGGCCACGTTGGCGCCGAGGAAGAGGAAGAGCCCGGCGCGCGCGGCGATCCTGGGACGGATCGCCGGGCGCGGTCTCGCGGCGGTCTGCGTCATGGTGGTCACACGTGGCCCCTTCCGGTCCGGTTCACGTACGGAGCCTGCTGTGCCAACCTGTGACCTTTCTTGGCGGAAGCTGTCGGCTTCCTGTCGTGTGCGCTCCCGCCTCGCCCTCGCGCGCGCGTTCACGGAGGATGGCGTGGTGAACACCGAGAACCCCGTCCGCCTGTTGGTGGTGGACGACGAGCCGCATATCGCCGACCTGGTGGCCACCGTCGCCCGCTACGAGGGCTGGCAGGCCGTCACCGCCGGATCGGGGGAGGCCGCGCTGGCCAAGGCCGCCGAATTCGGGCCCGACATCGTCGTGCTCGACCTGATGCTGCCCGGAATCGACGGGTTCACCGTGCTGGACAAGCTCCGCGAGTCGGGGACGGCGGTGCCCGTGGTCTTCCTGACCGCGAAGGACGCGACCGCGGACCGGGTCGCCGGGCTCACCCGCGGCGGTGACGACTACCTCGTGAAGCCGTTCTCCGTCGAGGAACTGATGGCACGGCTGCGCGCCGTCCTGCGGCGGAGCACCAACCAGGCCAAGGCGGCGGTGCTGCGGGTCGGTGACCTGACCCTGAACGAGGACACCCGCGAGGTCGCCCGCGGCGGCGAACCCGCCGAGCTCACCCCGACCGAGTACGAACTGCTGCGCTACCTCATGCGCCGTTCGCCTTCGGTGCTGACCAAGGCGCAGATCCTCGACCACGTCTGGGAATACGATTTCGGCGGCCGGTCCAATGTGGTCGAACTGGTCATCTCGCATCTGCGCCGCAAACTCGACACGGGCGGCGAACCGCTGATCCACACCGTGCGCGGTGTCGGCTACGTCGTCCGGCAGGCGGCGAGATGAAGATGCTGCGCCGGTGGTTCGACGCCTGGCGCCGGTCGAGGCTCGGCACCCGGCTGGCGCTCGGGCTCGGCGCGCTGGCGCTGGTCGTGTTCGCCGTCGTCGGGACCGTGATGGTCGGCATCATGAAGGGCTATCTGAACGACCGGCTCGACGAGCAGCTCGCCAAGACCCAGATCAGCCAGGTGCCGTCGCTGCGCACCACGCACGGCGGGAAACCGCAGCAGGCCTACGGCTGGTTCTCGGCGGTTTTCGCGGTGCGGGACGGCGACGCGCAGCCGCAGGCGGGTGGTTCCCTGCCGCCGGACACGAAGGCACTGGCGAAGGTCGCCGAGGACGCGACGCGGACCGAGGTCCTGCGCACCGTCTACATCGAGGACAAGGGCACCTACCGGGTGCGGGCCTGCCCGATCGAGCCGGCGCAGAACATCGTGCTGGTCAGTGCCGCGCCGCAGGCCGATCTGGACCGGACGGTCAGCCAGCTGATCATGGTCGAGGTCGTCGCGTTCCTGCTGGCGCTGGCGGTGCTGGTGATCGTGGGGCGGCTGGTGCTGCGGCGCGGGCTGCGCCCGCTGAGCGACATGGCCGGGACGGCGCACGACATCGCTTCGCACGACCTCACCACGAACGCCGACCTCCCGGTGCGCGCGCAGGCGAGCGGCGGCGGTGCCGAAGTCGAGGAACTGCGGACGGCGTTCAACGTGATGCTGGCGCACCTCGATTCCTCGCTGGTCGCGCGCCGGGAGGCGAACGAACGGCTGCGGCGGTTCATCGCCGACGCCTCCCACGAACTGCGCACGCCGCTGACGTCGATCCGGGGCTACGCCGAGCTTTTCCGCTACGCCGCGGCGAACGAACCCGCCGAACGCGAGGCGCACCTGTCGAAGATCCGGGAAGAGACGCAGCGGATGAGCGTGCTCGTCGACGACCTCCTGCTCCTCGCGCGTCTCGACGCGCCGGAGACTGAGGCACCGCTGCGGCTGGTCGACGTCGATGTCGCCGAGCTGGTCACCGACGCGGGAGAGGCCTTCGCCGCCGGCCGTCCGGAGCACCCGCTGAGCGTCGGCGCGCTTCCGGAAGGTGTTGTCCTGCAAGCGGATCCGGTGCGGCTGCGGCAGGTGCTGGACAATCTGCTCGCCAACGCCGCGGTGCACACCCCGCCGGGGACGCCGGTCACGTTGTCGGCCACGGCTTCGGACTCGGAGGTCGTCCTGCGGGTGAGCGACGCCGGGCCCGGGATCCCGCCGGAGGCGCGGGAGCGGATCTTCGACCGGTTCTACCGGGTCGACACCGCCCGCACACGCGGCAACGGCGGGACCGGACTAGGGCTTTCGGTGGTGCTGTCGCTGGTTTCGGCGCACGGCGGGACGATCGAGGTCGAGAGTGTGCCGGGGGCGACGACGTTCACCGTGCGGCTGCCGCGCCACCGCTCGTGAGTGGTAAGGACGGTTCTAACCGTCCTTACCACTCACGAGGCCCACTACCCGACCCGCCGCTTCACGTGGTCCGGCACCGTCCACTCACCGACGAGATCCGCCGACGGCTCCGGTTCACCGAACACGGTCCGCACCGGCAGCACCCCCGCCCACGAGAGATCGGCCGCGACCTCGTCCTCGGGATCGTCGGGACCCTCGCCGCGCATCTTCACCGAAGCCTCGGTGAGGTCCAGCTCCAGGACCGAAACGGACGCGAACTCCTTCGCGTTGACGTCCCTCGCGTGCTCCCACGAACCGGGCGCGAGGTGGTCGGTCAGCACGCGGAGCCCATGCATCTTCCGGTCGCGATCGGTGACCGCGGCCGCCCTGCCCAGGATCACCGCGCTGCGGTAGTTCATCGAGTGGTTGTTGACCGAGCGCGCGTAGACGATGCCGTCGAGCAGGGTCACCGTGACGCAGACCTCGACGCCGTCGGAGTCGCGCATACTCCTCGCGCCGGTCGATCCGTGCAGGTAGAGCGTGTCGCCGTCGCGTCCGTAGCCGGTCGGGATGACCAGCGGGACGCCGTCGCGCACGACACCGAGGTGGCAGACCAGGCCTTCGTCGAGCACCGAGTACAGCGCCGAGCGGTCGGTGAGGGCGCGGTTCTTCTTGCGGCCGAGGGTGGTCCGGTCGGTGGGAGAGAGCGGGGTCGACATGCGAGCAGTCTCACCCACGAGAGTGGCCTGTAATAATGTCCAATTCTCCTATACTTGAGAAGGCCACTTCCCGTAAGCGCGGAGTACACCATGTCCGACACCGCTCTGCCGGTCAGTCTCGACCGCGATTCGCTCGTCCCGCTCGCGGTCCAGCTGGCCGACGCGTTGCGCGCGGCTGCGGGCGACGGACATCTGCGCGGCGGCGACAGGTTGCCCTCGACCAGGGCACTCGCGAGCCGTCTCGGCGTCAGCCGCACGGTGACGTCGGCGGCGTACGAGCAGCTTCACGCGGAGGGCTGGATCGCCGGCCGCCACGGCTCCGGCACGTACGTCACCACCACGCCGCCCGCGGACCGGCCGTCGAAAGGGCCCGCTCCGGGCATCCCCGCCAAGCCGCCCTCGCTGGTCGACCTCACGCCGGGCGTTCCTTGGGCCGACGGCATCGAGAAAGCCGCTTGGCGCCGCGCGTGGCGGGCCGCCGCCGACCCGCGCCCGACCTATCGCGAGGACAGGGCCGGTCTGCCCGCGTACCGGGACGCGGTGTCCGAGCATCTGCTGCGCCACCGCGGCCTCGCCGCCGGAACGGTGCTCGCGACCGGCGGGACGACGGCCGCGGTGATCGAACTCGCGGGCGCGATGCTCTCGCGCGGTGACCGGGTCGCGATCGAGGAGCCGGGTTACCAGCGCGCGGTGCAGGCGTTCCGGCGGGCGGGGATGGAGGTCGTGCCCGTCCCGGTCGACGAGGAGGGCCTGCGCCCGGACGCCGTTCCCACGGACGTCCGGGCGGTGTACTGCTCGCCCGCGCACCAGTACCCGCTCGGCAGCCGGATGAGCGCGTCCCGCCGCGTCGACCTGGTCGAACTCGCGCGCGCCAACGGCATGCTGGTGATCGAGGACGACTACGACGGTGAGCTGCGGTTCGACGTCGCGCCGCTGCCGCTGCTGGCCGCGCTCGCGCCCGACGTCGTCGCGCATCTGGGGACCACGAGCAAGATCCTCACGCCTGCCCTGGGCGCGGGCTGGATGGTCGCGCCGTCGCAGGTCGCGGCCGCGGTGCTGGAGTACCGCGAAGCGACCGGGACACGCCCTTCGCCCGCCGGGCAGCGCGTGCTCGCCGAACTGGCGCGGCACGGCGATCTGGGCCGGCACCTGCGGAAACTCCGGCGGGAACTGTCGGAGCGCCGGTCACTGGTTTCGGCCGCGCTGACGTCGGCGGGGATCCCGGTGCTCGGCGACGACGCGGGCGCGCATCTGGTCGTCCCGTGCGGCTCGGCGGCCGACGAGGCGGCGCGGATGGCGGCGGCGGAACGCGCCGGGATCCGGCTCGACGGGCTGGCCCGGCATTTCGCCGGGACGCCGACGGTGTTCGGAAACCTCATCGGCTACGCGGGCTGCTCGCGCGAAGCACTCCATTCCGCGCTCAAACCGCTGATCACCGTGCTCGCTTGACCTCCAGCGAACTGGAGGTCATAGCTTGCGATCATGCGTGAGATCAGAGTGTCCCGGTTCGGTGATCCCGGCGTCCTGGAGCAGGTCGAAGTGCCGACACCCGAACCGGCGGAGGGCGAGCTTCGCGTCGCGGTGACGGCGGCCGGGGTCGGCTGGCTCGACGCCCTCATCCGGCGAGGTGACGGTCCCGACGTGTTCGCGGTCGAGCCGCCGTACGTGCCGGGCGGGTCGGTGGCGGGCACCGTCGACGCGGTGGGGGCCGGTGTCGACGCGGCCTGGCTGGGCAAGCAGGTCCTCACCCACGCGCCCGGTGGGTACGGCGGGGGATACGCGGACACGGTCGTCGCGCTGCCGGACGACACGTTCGGGATTCCCGACGGGCTGGATCCCTTGCACGCGGTGGCCCTGTTCGACGACGGCAGTACCGCGCTGGCGCTGCTGGAGAAGACCCCGGTCTCCCCGGGGGAGCGGATCCTGGTGGCACCCGGCGTCGGCGGGCTCGGCAGTGTGCTGGTGCAGCTCGCCCGCGCGGCGGGCGCGACCGTCTTCGCCGCGGTCCGCGGCGCCGAAAAGGCGGCGATCGCGCGGAAACTGGGAGCCGAGCCGGTCGACTACTCGGCGGCGGACTGGACGGGCGACGTCCTCGCCCTCACCGGAGGCCATCGGCTGGACGTGGTCTTCGACGGCGTCGGCGGGGAGCTCGGCGCCGCCTCGCTCGCGTTGCTGAGGAACGGCGGCCGCTTCTCCGGCTACGGCATGTCCAGCGGCGCGGAGACCGTGCTCGGCGACGCCGACCGCGCACGGCTGTCCGTTGTGGACATGGCGCAGCTGGTCGGGTTCTGGCCCGACAATGCGCGCCGCGTGCGGGAAGTGCTGCGGCAGGCGGCCGACGGGAAGGTGACGCCGGTCATCGGCCGCACGTACCCGCTGGCGGAGGCGGCCGCCGCGCACTCGGACATCGAGGCGCGGCGGTACACCGGGAAAAGTCTTCTGCTGCCTTGATCAGAAGCGCAGCGGCACCGCGGGGAGATTGGCGGCGATGACCTCGGAAACGGTCTGCAGCGGCCCGGTCCCCGCGGTGTCCGGCACGGTGAGCGCCGTGTAGACGGGGCGGTCCACCACGAACCACGTCGCGGTGCCCTCGCCCTCGACCTGCAGCCACTGGACGCCGTTGATCGTCCGCAGCTGCGAGGTCCGGGTGAGCTCCGGCGGCTTGCCGAGACCGCAGCGCAGGACCACCGGGTCGCCGGTGCCCCAGCCGATCGTCGCCTCGGGGGCGGGATCGGCCAGCTTCCGCCGGACCAGCGTGTTCCCGGACGACGTGAGCTCGTGCGGGAGCGCGCCGACGAGTTTCGCGCATTCGGGTGACCCCGACTGCGGTGCCGGGACCGGGACGAGCGGGAGCGGACCATCGGCGGCCGGGGCGCCGGATTCCGCGCCGCGGGTCAGCCCGAAGACGGCCACGCCCGCGACGAGCAGGATCGCCAGGCAGGCGGCCGCGATCAGCAGGGGTTTCGGCGGTGCGCCGGTGTCCGTGTCAGCCACCGGACAACTACACCACTCGTCACAGGTGGACGACCGGGCAGGTCAGCGTACGCGTGATGCCCTCCACGTTCTGCACCTTGGCGACCACGAGCTGACCCAGCTGGTCGACGGTGTCGGCCGCGGCCTTGACGATGACGTCGTACGGGCCGGTGACATCCTCCGAACTGGTGACACCGGGGATGGTGGAGATCTCCGCGGCGACCGCGGCCGCTTTGCCGACCTCGGTCTGGATGAGGATGTATGCGTGGACCACGGCGCGCCCCTTCGTAAAAGTCGGCTCAAGGTAGGAACGTTGTAGCAACGTATCGCCAGCCCCGGGAAAAACCTAGGGCATCCGACTATCGGTGATCGATATTTGTCCGGACAAGGGAAAGTGGAGGTGACGGGTGTCACCGAACGACGGCACGGTCGCCGGGACCGGTGAATTCCGGTTGATCGAGGCGGTGACCGCCGGCCGGAAACAGCCGGAGACGACACTGCTCGGACCGGGGGACGACGCGGCCGTCGTGGCCACCCCGGACGGCCGGACGGTGGCCACCACCGACGTCCTCGTGCAGGGCGTCCATTTCCGGCTCGACTGGTCCAGCGCCGAGCAGGTGGGGCGCAAGGCGGTCGCGGTGAACCTCACCGACATCGCCGCCATGGGCGCGCGCCCGACGTCCGTCCTCATGGGATTCGCGTGCCCGTCGGACACGCCGACGTCACTCGTCACCGAACTCACCCAGGGCATGTGGCTCGAAGCCGACCGCGCGGGGATCGGGATCGTCGGCGGCGACATGGTGCGCGCCGACCAGATCGTGATCAGTGTCACCGCCCTCGGCGACCTCGGCGGCCGGGAACCGGTGACCCGGTCCGGCGCGCGTCCCGGCGACGTCGTCGCGGTCTGCGGGCGGCTCGGCTGGGCCGCCGCCGGGCTCGCCGTGCTCGGCCGGGGGTTCCGCTCACCGGTCAGCGTGGTCAACGCGCAGCGCTGCCCCGAGCCGGACTACGAGGCGGGTATCCGCGCGGCCGACGGCGGCGCGACGTCGATGATCGACGTGTCCGACGGGCTCCTGTCCGACCTCGGCCATATCGCCGAGGCCTCCGGCGTCGGGATCGACGTGCGGACGGCGGACCTCGACGTGTCGAGCAGGCTGACCGAGGTCGGCACCGCGCTCGGCGCCGACCCGCTGAAATGGGTGCTCACCGGCGGCGAGGACCACGCGTTCGCGGCCACATTCCCGGCCTTCGCGGACCTCCCGGAGGGCTGGACCGAGATCGGCGTCGTCACCATGCCGGATTCGGGGGTGACGGTGGACGGGAAGCGGTACGGGCACGACAGTGGCTGGCAGCACTGGCGGTAGGGGTGCAATCTGCTTTGGGGATGGCGAGTCTTCTCGCTAATCTCGCGCCCATGGACCTTCGTGTGCTGGCCTACGACCACCCCGACGCGGTGAAACTGCTGGCCGAAGCGCAGCTCGAACTGGCCGCCCGGTACGGCAGCGAAGACGAGACACCGATGGACGCGGCGCAGTTCGCCCCGCCGAGGGGGCTGTTCATCGCCGCCTACCTCGACGACGTCCCGGTCGCTTGCGGTGCCTGGCGGGCGCACGATGGGCCGGAACCCCTGTTGCCGGGCGACGCCGAGATGAAACGGGTGTTCGTGATGGCTTCGGCGCGAGGCCGCGGATTGGCGAGGGCGATCCTCGCCGACCTGGAACGGACGGCCGCCGAGGCCGGACGGCTGCGCATGGTGCTGGAGACGGGTGACAAGCAGCCCGAGGCCATCGCACTGTACGAATCGTCCGGATACCGGGAGATCCCGGGTTTCGGGTACTACAAGGACGAGCCGGAAAGCATCTGCTACGGCAAGCCGCTGGTCTAGGAGAACGCATGCCGATCTACGCACTGGGCGACCTCGAACCGTCGATCCACCCGGACGCCTACGTCCACCCCGACGCGACGGTGATCGGCGACGTCCGGATCGCGGCGTTCGCGTCGGTGTGGCCGCAGACCGTGCTGCGCGGCGACCACGGGTACATCGAGATCGGCGAGCGGTCGAACGTCCAGGACGGCTGCGTCCTGCACTGCACTCGCAAGGAGCCGACGATCATCGGGAAGTCCTCCGCCGTCGGGCATTCGGTGCACATCGAAGGCGCGCGGATCGGCGAGGGCTGCCTGATCGCGTCGGGATCGGTGGTGCTGAACGGAACCGTCGTCGAGGACGGCGGGATGGTCGGCGCGGGCGCGGTTCTCTCCTACGGGTCCTATGTGGACAGTGGGCATATCGCGCTCGGCGTCCCGGCGAAGACGCGGCCGAACACTTCGTTCGGGCCGGACATGATCAAGCTGGTCGTCGACGGGTATGTCGAGCGCGCGGCTCGGTTCCGGGTCGAACTCCGGCGGCTCGCCTGACGTGAGTAAGCTCGCACGCCGTGACCGCACGACCGCTGCAGGACATCGTCGAAGCAGGCTGGGCGAAGGCCCTCGAACCGGTGGCGCCGCAGGTCGCCGCGATGGGGGAGTTCCTCCGCGCGGAGATCGCCGCGGGCCGGACCTATCTCCCGGCGGGTGAACACGTGCTGCGGGCGTTCCAGCAGCCGTTCCACGACGTGCGGGTGCTGATCGTCGGCCAGGACCCGTACCCGACGCCCGGGCATGCCGTCGGGCTGAGCTTCTCGGTGGCGCCGGACGTCCGGCCGATCCCGAAGAGCCTGATCAACATCTACAAGGAGTACTGCGAGGACCTCGGGCACCCGCTGCCGTCGAACGGGGACCTGACGCCGTGGGCCGACCAAGGGGTCCTGCTGCTCAACAGGTCGCTGACGGTGCAGCCGGGGAAGTCGAACTCGCACCAGGGCAAGGGCTGGGAAGCGGTCACCGAGCAGGCCATCAAGGCCCTCGCCGCCCGGGACGAGCCGATGGTGGCGATCCTGTGGGGCCGCAACGCGCGGAACCTGAAGCCGATGCTGGGGAAGGTGCCGTGCATCGAGTCGGCGCACCCGAGCCCGCTTTCGGCGCACGCCGGCTTCTTCGGGTCGCGGCCCTTCAGCCGGGCGAACCAGCTGCTGGAGCAGCAGGGCGCCGGTCCCGTGGACTGGAAACTCCCTTGATCCTCTTGTGTTGCGCGTGAAGGCCCCCTTCCCTCGGCTCAGCCGAGGGAAGGGGGCCTTCACGCGCATCCCGTGACAGCAGTGACCGGTGCGACTCCTGAGGTTTCGCCGAAGTACGTGAAGGACCCCTTCCTGTACCTAGGCGCAAGGATGGGGTCCTTCATGTACTCGGGAAGGTGTGAAGGTCGAGTTTCCTCGGCTCAGCCGAGGGAAGGGGGCCTTCACGCGCCGCCGTTGTGACTGGTGGTGCTACTGAGTCGCCTGGGGAATGTCTGAAACTCCGCACACATAAAAAATGGCGGGTGCTCCGGAGAGCACCCGCCATTCCCCAAAAACCCGGCTCAGCCGCGAACGACCTTGCCCGCCTTGATGCACGAGGTGCAGGCGTTCAGGCGCTTGCGCTGGGACAGACCGATCTTGGCGTGAACGGTCTGGATGTTCGGGTTCCACCGGCGGTTGGTACGCCGGTGGGAGTGCGAGACCGACTTGCCAAAGCCCGGTCCCTTGCCACAGACGTCGCACACGGCAGCCACGTCGAACTCCTCTGGATCTGGGACAAAGAATGACGCGCCCAGCATGCTGGGCAACTCGACCATAGTAACCAGTGGCTCAGAGCCCTCCGGCACCGGGTCGATACCCTCGCTGGAACAGCTAGGAGGTTACGGGGTGCGGGTGCTGGACGTGGCGGCGGTGTCGGCCTGGTCGGCGGCCTGTGTGCACAGCTTGGCGGTGCTCCGGCCGGCGATCGACGGCATCAACGTCTACCCGGTCGCCGACTCCGACACCGGCTCCAACCTGCTGTTCACCATGACCGCGGCCCGCGACGCGCTGGCCGACGCCGAGCCGGCGACGACCGCCGAGGCGCTGGCGGCGTTCGCCAAGGGCGCGGTCGCGGCGGCCAAGGGCAATTCGGGCGTGATCATGTCGCAGGTCGTGCGCGGGATCGCCGAGTCGGCGGCCGCGAGGGAGCTCGACGGGCCGGGGCTCGCGGAGGCGCTCGGCTGCGCGGACAGGGCCGCCACCGGCGCGGTCAGCCGTCCGGTGGCCGGGACCATCCTGACCGTCCTCCACACCGTCGCCGCGGCCGTCCGCGACGCGACCGGCTCACTCGAAGAGGTGGCCGCCGCGGCGGCGAGCGTGGCCGCCGAAGCCCTCGAAGAGACCCCGAAGCAGCTGCCCGTCCTGGCGGTGGCCGGCGTGGTCGACGCGGGCGCGCGCGGCCTCGTCGCGGTCCTCGACGCCCTGCACGGCGTGATCACCGGCGGCCTCACCGAGCCGGACCACCCGCTCGAGGCGCATCACCACCACCACACGATCGAGTCGCCGACGGCCTGGGAGGTCATGTACCTGCTCGACGGCGTCGACGAAGCCAGTCTTCCCGGGCTTCGCAAGACCCTCAGCGGCCTCGGCGACAGCGTCACGGTCGCCGGGGACGGCGCCGGCGCGTACGCCGTCCACGTCCACTGCGCGGACATCGGCGCGGCGCTGGAGGCGGGGATCGAGCTAGGCCGCCCCCGCCGGGTCCGGGTCGAGCCGCTGATCACGCCCACCCCGGTCGAGGTCGGCGGCGGGATCGACCGTTCGGTGGTCGCCGTGGTCCACGGCGGGCCGCTGGCCGAACTCCTCCGCGCGGAGGGGGTCGCGGTGCTTTCGGTCCCGCACGGGGTCCAGCCGACGGTCGAGGAGATGCTGGGCCTGATCAACGAGGCCGCCGGGCATCACGTCACCGTCCTTCCCGGTGGTCAGGAGCTGACGGCGGCGGCCGACGCGGCGGCGGGGCACGCGATGGCCGCGGATCGCGACGTCGTCGTCATCCCGTGCGTGTCACCCGTCCAGGTGCTCGCCGCGCTCGCCGTCCACGACCAGGGCCGCCGCACCAACGACGACGTGGTCGCGATGGCCGAGGCGGCCGCCGCCACCAGGCGTGGCGAACTGAGGATCGCGCAGGAGGAGTCGCTAACCTGGGTGGGCCGGGCGCAGGCCGGTGACGTCGTCGGCCTCGTCGACGGTGAGGTCGTGCTGATCGAGCCCGCGCCCGCCTCGGAGACGAGCCTGGTCGCGGCGGCGGTCGGCGTGCTGAACCGGATGCTGGCCCTCGGCGGCGAGCTGGTCACCGTGCTGACCGGGTTGGACGCGCCGGTCCGGCTTCCCGGTGAGCTGGCCGATCAGCTGCGCCTGGAGCATCCCGAGGTCGAAGTGACGAGTTACGCGGGCGGCCAGACCGACGCCGTGCTGCTGATGGGGGTGGAGTGACCGCATGACCAACCTGCGCGCGGACCTCAAGCTGGTCGTCGGCGCGGCGACGGCGAAGGCGCTCGCCAAGGGCCTCAAGATCGAGACGGTCAGCGATCTCCTGCGGCACTACCCGCGCCGTTACGCCGAACGCGGTCAGCTCACCGATATCGCCGGGCTCGAACTCGGCGAGCACGCCACCGTGATGGCGCGTATCGAGCGGGTCAACAAGCGCCGGATGAAGGCACGCAACGGCACCCTGCTCGAAATGGTGATCACCGACGGCAAACGCCGCCTGCAGTGCACCTTCTTCAACCAGGCCTGGCGCGAAAAGGAACTCGTGCCCGGCAAGAACGGGCTTTTCGCGGGCAAGGTCACCGCCTTCCGCGACGTCCTGCAGCTGGCCAACCCCGAGTACGAACTGTTCGACGCCGAGCGCCAGGCCGAGGCGATGGACGACTTCCTCGCCGAGA
Organism: Amycolatopsis roodepoortensis; assembly: GCF_014873915.1. GTDB lineage: Bacteria > Actinomycetota > Actinomycetes > Mycobacteriales > Pseudonocardiaceae > Amycolatopsis > Amycolatopsis roodepoortensis. Next base: position 155,482 of record NZ_JADBEJ010000004.1, on the reverse strand, counting down.
TCATCCCGGTGTACCCGGCGGCGCAGGGGATCCCGACCTGGGTGATCGCCAAGGCCGTGCGGCAGGTGCTGGACGTGCTGGAGGTCGACGAGGACCCGATGCCGATCGAGCTGCTCGCCCGGTACGGCCTGCCCAGCCTGGAAAGCGCGCTGCGCGGCATCCACCGCCCGTCGAGCTGGCAAGCGCTGAACTCCGCGCGGGACCGGCTCAAATGGGACGAAGCCATGGCCGTGCAGCTGATCTTCGCGCAGCGCAGGCATTCTTTGGTCTCGCGGCCCGCGAAAGCCTGTCCGCACACCGACGGCGGCATCCTCGAAGCCTTCGACAAGCGGCTCCCGTTCGCGCTGACGGCGGGCCAGCAGGAGATCGGCGAGGAGATCGCCAGGGATCTGTCCACCGAGCATCCGATGAACCGGCTGCTGCAGGGTGAGGTCGGCTCCGGAAAGACCGTGGTCGCGTTGCGCGCCATGCTGCAGGTCGTCGATTCCGGGCGGCAGGCGGCGATGCTCGCGCCGACGGAGGTCCTCGCCGCGCAGCACGCCCGGTCGCTGCGCGAGATGCTCGGCGACCTCGGGCAGGCGGGCGAGCTCGGCGGCGCTGAGAACGCGACGCGCGTGACACTGCTGACCGGGTCCATGGGCGCCAAGGAACGCAAGAAGGCGTTGCTGGAGACGGTCAGCGGTGAGGCCGGGATCGTCGTCGGCACGCACGCGCTCATCCAGGACACGGTGTCGTTCGCGGATCTCGGCCTGGTCGTGGTCGACGAGCAGCATCGCTTCGGGGTGGAGCAGCGGGACGCGCTGCGCTCCCGCGGCTCGGACGAGACCAGCCCGCACGTGCTCGTCATGACGGCGACGCCCATCCCGCGCACGGTCGCGATGACCGTCTACGGCGATCTGGAGATCTCCGCGCTGCGCGAGATGCCGGTCGGCCGGTCGCCGATCAAGACGTCGGTGGTACCGGTCGCGGAGCGGCCCGCCTGGCTGGACAGGGCGTGGCAGCGGGTCCGCGAGGAATGCGGCAAGGGCCACCAGGCGTACATCGTCTGCCCGCGGATCGGTGACGAACCGGCGTCGGACAAGGGCGACAAGCGGCCCGCGCTCGCGGTCCTCGACGTGGCGCCCGAGCTGGCCGAAGGACCGTTGAAGGGCTTGAAGATCGGGGTCCTGCACGGCCGCATGCCTCCCGACGACAAGGACGCCGTGATGCAGGCGTTCTCCAAGGGCGACCTGGACGTGCTCGTCGCCACCACCGTGATCGAGGTCGGCGTGAACGTGCCGAACGCGACCGCGATGGTGATCATGGACGCCGACCGGTTCGGCATCAGCCAGCTGCACCAGCTGCGCGGGCGGGTTGGCCGGGGCAGCGTGCCGGGGCTTTGCCTGCTGGTCACCGAAACCCTGGACGGGACCACCACCCGCGAGCGGCTGGCCGCCGTCGAGTCCACGACGGACGGCTTCGAACTGTCCAGAATGGACCTGGAACTGCGCCGTGAGGGCGACATCCTCGGCGCCGCGCAGTCGGGGAAGAAGTCGACCCTGAAGCTGCTTTCGCTGCTGCGCGACGAGGACGTCATCGCCGAGGCGAGGGCCCGCGCGTTGGAAATCGTCGAAAAGGATCCTGCCTTGGGTAATTACTTGGGGCTGGCGCACATGATCGCCGACGTCGTCGACGAAGATCGCGTGGAGTACCTGGAAAAAAGCTGACGTGAACAGCTCTGCCCGATCGGACCTTGCCGCCGGACGGGCTTAGGGGCTTTCCTCTTCCGTACGGGCGAGGGAGGCCGGGATGACAGCAGCGGTACGGGTCCAGCTCGGCGAGGACGGGGCCGACGCGGAACGGGTCGACCAGCTCGCCGGATACCTTCGAGGGGAACTGGTCGAACGCGGGATCACCGACGTGAAGGCGCTGCCCGCCGGCCCGGCGCCGCCCGGCTCGCGGGGATTCGACGTCGCGACGGTGGGCGGGCTGCTGGTCACGCTGGGGCAGTCCGCGCAGGGTCTGCGTTCGGTCGTCGTGGCTGTGCGCGAGTGGCTTTCGCGCGGCGGACGGGTGAAGCGCACGGTGCGGCTGGAGATCGACGGCGACGTACTGGAGCTGTCCGAAGCGACGCTCACCGACCAGGACAAGCTCGTCGATCTCTTCGTGAGCAGGCATTCGTCGCCATGACCGGCGCGCGGCGTGCCCTCATCATCGCCAACGGGGAGTACGACAACCCCGGGCTGAGCGCGCTGCGGTCCCCGGCCGCCGACGCGGAAGCGCTCGCCGAAGTCCTCGGCGACCGCGCCATCAGCGAATTCGACGTCCAGGTGGTGCGCGACGAGACCGCCCACGTGATCGCGGGCCGCGTCGAGGACCTGTTCGCCGACAGCGCGCCGGACGACGTCCTGCTGGTGCATTTCTCTTGCCACGGCCTGAAAAGCGAGTCGGGCGAGCTGTTCTTCGCCGCCCGTAACACCCGGCCGGAGCGGCTCGCGTCGACCGCCGTGCCCGCCGATTTCGTCCAGCGCTGCCTGCGGATGAGCCGGTCGCGGAGCATCGTCCTCCTGCTGGACTGCTGCTACGGCGGCGCCTTCAGCCAAGGGGTCGCCGTGCGCGCCACCGGCGAGGCCAACGTGCTCGACGCGTTCCCGGCCGGCGGTTTCGGCGGCCGCGGCCGGGCGGTGATCACCGCGTCGAACTCCATCGAGTACGCCTTCGAGGGTGACCAGCTCGCCGACGACCACGTCCGGCCGTCGGTGTTCACCTCGGCACTGGTCGACGGCCTCCGCACCGGCGACGCGGACCGCGACGAGGACGGCTGGATCGCGCTCGGCGAGCTGTACGACTACCTGTTCGACAGCGTCCGGGAGCGGAACCCGAACCAGACCCCCAGCCGCGACATCGAGATGCAGGGCGAGCTGTATCTGGCCAGGAGCAGGCGCCGCCGGATCAAACCGTCGCCGGTCCCGGCCGATCTGCGCGCGGCGAGCGAGGATGCCAACATGTTCACCCGCCTCGGCGCGGTGACGGAACTCCAGCGGCGGCTGACGAGCGAGAACCTGTCCGTCGCCATCGGCGCGCACGAAGTGCTCACCACGATGGCGCAGACCGACATCCGGCATATCGCCGAGGCCGCCGACCTCGCCCGGCGGGAAGCGCGGGTGCGGGCCGAATCCGAGGTGGTCCGGTTCGGAGAGGTCGTCCGGGGATCGCGGCCGGCGGCGCGCATCCGGCTGGCGGGACCGCCGATCGCGCGGGCGTGCCGGTTCGCGTCGTCCCATTCCTGGCTGCGGGTGACCGAAGACGGCGACGAGGCCGAGATCGTGCTGGAGCAGGAAGAACTCGGGGCGTTCGAGGCGCGGGTCACCGTGACCGGGCCGACCGGCGAGGCGGTGGTACGGGTCGAGGGCCGGGTCGTCGCGGAGACCGCGCCGGTGCCCGAAGCGGCCCCTGAACCCGTTCCGGCCGTCCCCGCGCCGCCCGTGGCGCCGGTGTCGAAGACCGACCCGTTCGCCGTCGCCGCGGGGCTGCTCGCGATCGCGGCCGCGGTGTACCTCGTGGCCATCGCGTTCTCGCTCGGCAGCAGTCTGGAGGATTTCTTCGAAGACGGCGGCTGGGTGATGCTGCCGCTCGTCGTCTTCGCGAGCGCGGCGGGGATCGCGATGCTCCTGCGGAACACGCGCCGGATGGCAGGCCCGGGAGCGCTGTGCGGGCTGGCGCTGCTCTCGGCGATGCCGTACGGCCCGGCGCTTCTCGTCCTCACCGACGGATTCCTGCTCGCGGGAGCCGTCTGCGCGCTGATCGCGGTACGGCGTGACCGGAGTTTCCGGCTCGCGCTGGGGAAACCGCGGGACGCGCTCGGCGTCGCCGCCCTCGTGGCCGGGGCCGGTTGCGCGGCCGGGCTGGTGACGGAAGCCGTCGAGCTGATCGATTACTCGTCGAGCCGGGCCGACGAAGGAGCGATCCACCTCGTGGTCGCGGTGCTGCTCCTGGCCGGGACGGCGCTCGGGGTGCTGCTCAGGCCGGCGGCCTTCGGCGTCGCCTTCCTCGGCGGTGTGGCCGGAGGCGGCATCGTCATGGTGTGCGCGTTGTTCTACGCGATGCCGAGCAGTTCGAGCGTGACCGGCGCGGGCTGGGGGATCGCGCTGGCCATGGTGCTCGCGCTCGCGATCCTGACCGGTTTCGCGGCATGGAAAGCTCGATGATCCGCCCCGCGACCGTCGAGGACGCCTGGCCGATCGCCGAGGTGAACGTGCGGTCGTGGCAGTCGGCGTACCAGGGCCTGCTGCCCGAGCTCTACCTCCGCGATCTTTCCGTCGAGGGCCGGGCCGCCCGCTGGCAGCGGACCCTCGCCGACCCCGCCAACCAGGGCGACATCCTGGTCCTGGTCGAAGACGGAACGCTCCTCGGTTTCACCGCCGTCGACCGGATCCGCGGCGAACTGCGCGCGATCTACCTCGACCCGGAACGCTGGGGCACCGGGCTGGGCAGGCTGCTGCTCGACACCGCCGTGGCCGCGCTACGGGAATCGGGACACCGCGAGGCGACGCTCTGGGTGCTCGACACCAACAAACGTGCCCAGCGTTTCTACGCGGCCGGAGGCTGGGTGCCGGACGGGGCGACCAAGACCGACACCATGCCCGGCGAGGACGTCCAGCTGTCCGAAGTGCGGTACCGGATCGATCTCGTCAGCGCTTGAACCAGGCGCTTTCCTCGGGTTTGTTGAGGACGACGATCACGCCGACGGCGATGCCCATCCCGATCAGCTGGGTGATCGCCCCGCCGTTGACCAGGCTGACCAGTCCCATGACCACGACCAGTCCCTCCACCGCGACGATCGTCGGCCGCACCCAAGGCGAACCGCGGGAAATCCTTATCGCGCAAGCGATCAGCACCACGGCGACCACGAAACCGAGGATCGCCAGCGCCAGGACGAGACCGGCCTCCTCGTTGCCGTGCTCGAGCTCGTTGATCGCCAGGGCGGTCACGAGCGCGCTCGCGAGGACGTTGAGGACCGCCTGCACCCAAAGGAAACCGCGGACGAGCTTGAGCCTGCCCGGCATCTCCACCGGCCGGTTCCGGACTTCCTCGGTCATGACTGTCCCCTCTCTCGGTGCGGAGGGACCAGTCTGGCCGGGAAAGTCGTTGGCGCTGACGGTAAAACTGTCCTCATCTCGGAGCCGGGGGCTTCGGGGTGTAGCGGCGCTTTCGGAGTCGATCACCCTTCAGTGTTGTTTGCTGGTTTTCGCAGTCGCTTAAAATTACGAACATGTGTTCTATTTGTTCGGGTATTATTGAGGTGTGCCCGAGACCTTTCTTCCTGAGTTGCCGCAGGAGCTGTGGCGTGCCGGCAAGCTGGAGCTTGCCCATGGCGTGCTGCAGTCTTTGCGGGTGATTCGGGTGGCGACCGCTGGTTTGGGGCGGTTTTTGGCGGAGGTCGAGTCTCGGGGCGCCAAGGATTTGTTCGGGCATGGGACTACGGCGAGTTGGTTCGCGGAGATGGCGGGGTTGTCGCGTGGTGAGGCGGGCGCGGTGGTGAAGCGGGCGATCGCTTTGAATCCGACGCGGAACCTGGATGGCACCGAAGCCCCGGCCGTGGCACCCGAGACGGCCGCGGTCGCCGCCGAGGGGCTGGTCGGGGATGAGCGGATCGACCAGATTCTGGAGATCTTGAAGAGGCTCCCTGCCGACACCTCGGCTGAGGATCGGGCGGTCGCAGAGAAAATCCTCGCCGACCTCGCCCCGAATGCCGGTCCCCACCAGTTGGTGGACGCCGAAGCAAAACTGCTGGGCTGGCTCGACCCCGACGGCAACGAACCCAAAGACCCCGAACCCAAGGAACCACGCCGCGAAATCACGCTGGAACGCCGCCGGGACGGATTCTGGAAACTGACCGGGCTGCTGGATGATGAGACCGGTGCCCGCACCGCCGCTGCGCTGGAGGCGTATGCCCAGCCGCGGCCGGTGGACGAGTTCGGCCAGGCTGATCTGCGGATGAAATGCGAACGCCTGGGCGACGCCTGGGCCGAACTCCTCGACCTCGCGATCGCCTGCCCCGACCAACCCGGAACCAGCGGCTACCGCACCCTCGTCCACGTCACCATCGGGCTCGATGAGCTGAAGTCAGGTCTCGGGACTGCGTGCCTGGATTTCGTGGGGACGATGACCGCGCGGGAAGCCCGGCTCGCCGCTTGCGATTGCCTGATGCTGCCGGTCGTGATGAGCACGGCCGGAGAACCCCTCGACGTAGGACGACTCAGACGGTTCGTCACCCCAGGGCAAAGACGCGCGTTGAACATCCGGGACGGCGGCTGCGCGTTCCCTGGCTGTCATCGCAAACCCAAGAATTGCCACGCCCACCACATCATCCACTGGGCAGACGACGGCCCCACCGATCTCCGGAACTTGGTGCTGCTGTGCGGTTTCCACCACCGCCTGATTCACCACGGCGACTGGGAAGTACGGATGGCCGCCGATGGATTACCGGAGTTCATCCCACCCCAGTATCGGGATCCGCTCCGACAACCCCGGCGAAACACCCTGCATCACCGCTAAACGTCGAGGAGCCCGTCGGCCATACCGGCGACGGGCCCTTCGGCATGCCCGCCGGGCCCCTTCCTGTGTCGAGGCGCAAGGGAAGGGGTCCTTCATGCGCTCCGTTGTCACTGCTGGTACTCGGGTCATCCAGCGCGGCGAAATCCACAGTCCCGCATCGAGAGGGCTGTTGAGGGGTAAGGCAAAGGTGGCGTGTCGCGAAAGCCACTTTCGAGACGTGTGGTGTCCCGAAAGTGGCTTTCGCGACACGAACGCCGACGGGGCACCAAGCGGGCCACCCGCCCCACCAGACATGCGCTTACCTCAATAAATGCGAAACCGTCCGAAACCCGCCACAGGCGCTAAACGCCCGGCCGCACGAAAGCTCCCTCCCGCGCCGCGACCGCCACCGCCCGCGCAGTCACCCGCGCCTCCGCCACCGTGACACTCTCCCGCGACAGAAACAGCCGGTAGAAGATCGGCCCGCACACCGCTCGCACCAGCTCGTCGCCGTCCGTGCCGGCGGGGATCTCACCCCGCGCGACGGCCCGCTCCGCGATCGGCGCCATGCGCACGTGCCGGTCGGCGTAGAAGTCGTGCAGCGCCTCGGCCGCTTGCGGGGACTGGAACGCCGCCAGCACCGAAGCCGTGGGCAACTCTTTCAGCGCAGGCTCGGTGAAGTACCGCACGACCTCCGCGGCCACTTCGTACAGATCGTCCTCGAGCGAGCCGGTGTCGGGTGCCGTCCAGTCATCCTCGGCGCCCATCTGCAGCGCGGCGGCGACGAGGCCGTCCGGCGACGACCAGCGCCGGTACACCGTGGTCTTGTGCACCCCGGACCGTTCGGCGACCGCGTCCACGGTCAGTTCGCCGAACCCGCGTTCGGCCAGCAGATCGAGGGTGGCGTGCAGGACGGCCTGGCGCGTGCGTTCGGTCCGGCCGCCGGGCCGCTGGGTACCGGAGGTTGCCAATTGCTACTCCTGTTGCGTTAGTGTGGGCAGTATGTCAGACCCAGCGAAGATCGCCGAACTCATCGGGGACGCCAGGATCGTCGCCATCGGTGAGAACAACCACCACATCCACGAGTTCGGCGACCTGCGCAATCGTTTGCTCCAGCATCTCGTCGAGCACCGCGGCTTCCGGGTGGTGGCCTTCGAGTCCGGCTTCGCCGAAGGCAAGCTCGTCGAAGACTGGCTGAACGGCGGCCCGGGCGACGTCGCCGACATCGGCCGCGACGGCTTCACGTTCTCGCTCGGGGAGTCACCCGAGGCGCACGAAATGCTGACGTGGCTCCGCGAGCGCGGCGACGTTCGCTACTACGGCCTCGACGTGCCGAGTTCCGCGGGCTCGCCGGTGCCGTCGCTCGACGCGGTCCGGGCCTATCTGTCCACTATGGACGAAAACGCCGTGGCTCTCGTCGACGCGGCGATCGAGGCGACGAAAGGATACGCGTCGGTCAGTAGCGCGGAGGCGCCCGCCAAGTACGCCGCCCTCGACACCGCCGCCAAGGACAAGGCGACCGCGGCGCTCACCCGCCTCAAGACGCACCTCACCTCGCTGCGTCCCGTCTACGGGGACACCGCCGTCGCGGAGCACCACGTCGAAGGCGCGCTTCGCGTCGACGCGTACCTCGCCGAGGTCGCCGCGATGATGTCCGGCGACGCGCCCGCCCTGCAGAGCGGTTCGCGCGACGCGTACATGGCCGACACCGTCCGGCTGATCCGGCGGCTGCACGGTGACGACACGAAGATCGTCGTGATGCTCCACAACGGACACCTCCAGCGCGTCCCGTTCTCGCCGTTCCCCGGCCTCACCTCACCGTCGGCGGGCACGCATCTGGCGGCCGAGTTCGGCGACGACTACTTCGCGCTGGCGCTGACCGCCGTCGAGGGCGAGACCACCGGGCTCAAGCCGGATCCGGCCGCGCGGCTCGGGTTCACCGTGTACCGCCAGGAACTGGAAGCTCCGGCGGACGGCAGCGTCGAAGCCGAAGGCCCCGGGCTGGTGGATCTCCGCGCACGGCGGGGAACCGCGGGACCACAGAGCATCCGGCACGCGCATCTGTTCAACCCTGTCGACGTCATCGCCGCCTTCGACGCGCTGGTCTGCTTCCCGAAGTCGACGGTCAGCGCCCACATCGGCCAAGACTGTGTCGCTTGAAGCGCGCTTTCGGATTTTCGCAGCCGGGCCGCGGCAGCGGCTGGTCACGCACTCGGCCGTATCGGCGGCCCGCCTCCACAAATCCGAAGCCTCCGGCCGAAAGAGAGCGCGTGTCCTCGCCCACATCGGCCAAGTCCAGCCGAACGGGTGACACTCCGGGGTTGCCGCCCCCGGGGTACAGGCGTAGAGCCAAGGCATGATCATTCGACTGGTACGGGTCATGGCCGCGCTGGCGCTCCTGGTGCTGGTGGCGCCGCCCGCCTCCGCGACGGAAGTCCAGCAGAACCCGCCGAACTGGGGGCTGGACCGGATCGACCAGCGAACGGGACTCGACCAGCTCTACCACTACGAGACCGACGCGAAGGACGTCACGGTCTACGTGATCGACAGCGGGGTCGACGCGGCGCATCCGGACTTCGGCGGCCGGGTCAAGCCCGGTAAGGACTTCCTCAACGGTGGCACGGACACCACCGACACCAACGGTCACGGTACGTACCTGGCCGGTGTCGCCGCGTCGAAGACCTTCGGCGTCGCGAAGGCCGCGCAGATCGTCCCGGTCCGGGTGATCGACGCACAGGGCGGCGGCGCGACGGACAAGATCATCGCGGGTATCGACTGGGTGACGCAGAACGCACGGCAGCCCGCCGTCGCCGTCCTCGGTATCGGCGGCACGGCCAACGACCAGCTCGACGCCGCCGTCCGCGCGCTCGCGGCGGTCGTCCCGGTCGCCCTCCCGGCGGGCGGCGAGGCCACCGACGCGGGCAAGTTCTCACCCGGCCGGGTCACCGAAGCGCTCACCGTCGGCTCGACGGACGCGAGCGACCAGGTCGGGTCGACGTCGAACTACGGCGAGGTCGTCGACCTGTTCGCCCCCGGCGTGGACGTGCCAGGACCCAACGCCGGAGGCAACGGCGGCCGGGTGCTCAGCGGCACGTCGTCGGCCGCCGCGCACGTCGCCGGGGTGGCCGCGCTGTACCGGGCCCTGCATCCCGCGGTCTCCGCCCCGGACGTCGCGAAGGCGCTCGTGGACCTCGCCGCCGCCGACGTGCTGACCGGGGTCCACGAGGGCACCGCGAACCGGCTGCTCCAGTCCCCGGGCGCGCAACTCGGGCGGGGATGACGTCCATCACCTGGGCAACAACTCCCGCCCTGCGGGAGCGAACGGGTAACGTGCCTCACCTACCGATCCGATGATGGGAAGGACCGGCATGTTCCGCAAGGTACTGGTCGCCAACCGGGGTGAGATCGCCATCCGCGCGTTCCGCGCCGGATTCGAGCTCGGCGCGGGCACGGTGGCTGTGTTCCCGCACGAAGACCGCAATTCGCTCCACCGGCTGAAGGCCGACGAGGCCTACGAGATCGGCGAACCCGGTCACCCGGTGCGGGCCTATCTGTCGGTCGAGGAGATCGTGGCGGCCGCCAAGAAGGCGGGCGCAGACGCCGTCTACCCCGGCTACGGCTTCCTCTCCGAGAACCCGGACCTCGCGCGCGCGTGTGAGGACGAAGGCATCACCTTCGTCGGACCGAGCGCGGACATCCTCGAACTGACCGGCAACAAGGCCCGCGCGGTCAAGGCCGCGCGCGACGCCGGCGTCCCGGTCCTGGGTTCCTCCGAACCGTCCTCCGACGTCGACGCGCTGATCGCCGCCGCCGAGGAGATCGGCTTCCCGGTCTTCGTGAAGGCCGTCGCCGGCGGTGGCGGGCGCGGTATGCGCCGCGTCCAGGATCCCGCGCAGCTGCGCGAGTCCATCGAGGCCGCCGCGCGCGAGGCCGAGTCGGCCTTCGGCGACCCGACGGTGTTCATCGAGAAGGCCGTCGTCGAGCCCCGCCACATCGAGGTCCAGATCCTCGCCGACGGCGAGGGCAACGTGATCCACCTCTACGAGCGCGACTGCTCGGTCCAGCGGCGCCACCAGAAGGTCATCGAGCTGGCCCCGGCGCCGAACCTGCCGTCCGAGCTGCGCGACCGGATCTGCTCCGACGCGGTGAAGTTCGCCCGCCAGATCGGTTACCGCAACGCCGGCACCGTCGAGTTCCTGCTCGACCGGGACGGCAACCACGTCTTCATCGAGATGAACCCGCGGATCCAGGTGGAGCACACGGTGACCGAAGAGGTCACCGACGTCGACCTCGTCCAGTCGCAGCTGCGCATCGCCTCCGGCGAGACCCTGGAGGACCTCGGGCTGTCGCAGGACAAGGTGTACCTGCGCGGCGCCGCCCTGCAGTGCCGCATCACCACCGAGGATCCCGCCAACGGTTTCCGCCCGGACACCGGGATGATCAGCGCGTACCGCTCGCCCGGTGGCTCCGGTATCCGCCTCGACGGCGGGACGGCGTTCGCCGGCACCGAGATCAGCGCGCACTTCGACTCGCTGCTGGTGAAGCTCAGCTGCCGCGGCCGCGACTTCAAGACCGCCGTCGGCCGCGCCCGCCGCGCCGTCGCCGAGTTCCGGATCCGCGGTGTGGCCACGAACATCCCGTTCCTGCAGGCCGTCCTCGACGACCCGGACTTCCGCGAAGGCCGCGTCACTACGTCGTTCATCGAGGAGCGCCCGCATCTGCTCACCGCGCGCCATTCGGCCGACCGCGGGACCAGGCTGCTGACCTACCTCGCCGACAAGACGGTCAACAAACCGCACGGCGAGCGTCCGCGCACCCTCGACCCGCAGGTCAAGCTGCCGAAGCTGCCCAAGGGGCTCGAGCCGGCGCCCGGCTCGAAGCAGAAGCTCACCGAGCTCGGCCCGGACGGTTTCGCCCGCTGGCTGCGGGAGTCGCCGACCATCGGCGTCACCGACACCACCTTCCGCGACGCGCACCAGTCGCTGCTCGCCACGCGGGTGAGGACGAAGGACCTGCTGGCGGTCGCGCCGGTGGTCGCGCGGACCACGCCGCAGCTGCTCTCGCTGGAATGCTGGGGCGGCGCGACCTACGACGTCGCGCTGCGGTTCCTGGCGGAGGACCCGTGGGAGCGGCTGGCGAAGCTGCGGGAAGCGGTGCCGAACATCTGCCTGCAGATGCTGCTGCGCGGCCGCAACACCGTCGGCTACACCCCGTACCCCACCGAGGTGACCAACGCCTTCGTCGAGGAGGCGACGGCGACCGGGATCGACATCTTCCGGATCTTCGACGCGCTCAACGACGTCGAGCAGATGCGCCCGGCGATCGAGGCCGTCCGCGAGACCGGATCCGCCGTGGCCGAGGTCGCGCTCTGCTACACCTCGGATCTGTCGGACCCGTCGGAGAAGCTGTACACGCTGGACTACTACCTCAAGCTGGCGGAGCAGATCGTCGGCGCGGGGGCGCACGTCCTGGCCATCAAGGACATGGCGGGCCTGCTGCGGGCGCCGGCGGCGGCGCGGCTGGTTTCCGCGTTGCGCAAGGAGTTCGACCTCCCGGTGCATATCCACACGCACGACACCGCGGGTGGTCAGCTGGCGACGTACCTCGCCGCCGTCCAGGCGGGCGCGGACGCCGTCGACGGTGCCGTCGCGTCCATGGCGGGCACGACGTCGCAGCCGTCGCTGTCGGCGCTCGTGGCCGCCACCGACCACTCGGACCGGCCGACCGGGCTCGACCTGCAGGCGATCGGTGACCTGGAGCCGTACTGGGAGAGCGTGCGCAAGATCTACGCGCCGTTCGAGGCGGGGCTCTCCTCGCCGACCGGGCGGGTGTACCACCACGAGATCCCGGGCGGTCAGCTGTCGAACCTGCGCACCCAGGCGATTTCGCTCGGCCTCGGGGAGCGGTTCGAGGACATCGAGGCGATGTACGCGGCCGCGGACAAGATCCTCGGGCACCTGGTCAAGGTCACGCCTTCGTCCAAAGTGGTCGGTGACCTCGCGCTGCACCTCGTCGGCGCGGGCGTCTCGCCGTCCGATTTCGAGGCGGAGCCGAACAAGTTCGACATCCCCGACTCGGTGATCGGCTTCCTGCGCGGCGAACTGGGCGACCCGCCCGGCGGCTGGCCGGAGCCGTTCCGCACCAAGGCCCTCGAAGGCCGGGCGAAGCCGAAGCCGGTGCAGGAACTGTCCGAAGAGGACCGCAAGGGGCTGGCGGAGAACCGGCGCGCGACGCTGAACCGGCTGCTGTTCCCCGGGCCCACGAAGGACTTCGAGGCGCACCGCGAGCAGTACGGTGACACCTCCGTCCTGCCGTCCAAGGACTTCTTCTACGGCCTGCGGCCGGGCGAGGAGTACTCGGTCGACCTGGAACAGGGTGTCCGGCTGCTGATCGAGCTGGAGGCCATCGGCGAGGCGGACGAGCGCGGCCTGCGCACGGTGATGTCCACGCTCAACGGCCAGCTGCGCCCGATCCAGGTCCGCGACACCTCGATCGCGTCGGACATCCCGGCGACGGAGAAGGCCGACAAGAGCGACCCGAAGCAGATCGCCGCGCCGTTCGCGGGGGTGGTCACGCTGCAGGTGTCCGAGGGCGACGAGGTCGAGGCCGGTGCCACGGTCGCGACCATCGAGGCGATGAAGATGGAGGCGTCGATCACCGCGGCGAGCGGCGGCAAGGTGTCGCGGCGCGCGATCAACGCCGTCCAGCAGGTGGAAGGCGGGGACCTGCTCCTCGTCCTGGAGTGATCTTTGCGCGTGAAGGCCCCCTTCCCTCGGCTCAGCCGAGGGAAGGGGGCCTTCACGCGCTTGCGGCCGCCGCTAGCCTGGACCGGGTGCTGATCAACGCCGTACCCCAGTTCCAGGGCGCTCTGACCGAGCGCGCGCCTGAGTTGCCCGAAGGCTGCGTCGCGCTCGCCGAGCTCGCGGGCCACGTGCTGGGCGTGCCGGTGCACCACATCCGCCAGACGCGCGAGACGTCGCCCGTGGTCGACGGCATCGCCAACCGCGCGGTGCTCACCGGCGCGAACCGCGCGGCGCAGCTCGCCGCCCTCGAAGCGCCGGGCGGTCCGGTACTCACCATCGGCGGGGACTGCGGCGTCGAGCTGATCCCGATCGGGGTCGCGCGCTACCGCTTCGGGCCGGGGCTCGGCGTCGCCTGGTTCGACGCGCATTCCGACCTCAACACCGCGGAGACCTCGCCGTCGGGCGCGTTCCACGGCATGGTGCTGCGGTCGCTGCTCGGCGAGGGCGATCCGGAGTTCGCCGCGAATCCGCCGGTCGAACCCGGACGCGTCGTCCTCGCGGGGACGAGGGCGTTCGACGACGCCGAGCGCGCGGCGGTCGACCGCGGGCTGGTCGTCGAGGCGGCCGACGTCGCCGCCGGCCTGGCCGGTTCGGACAAGGTCTACGTCCATCTCGACCTCGACGTGCTCGACCCGGCGGAGTTCGACGGGCTGAACTATCCGGAGCCCGGTGGCTTGACGATCGAACGTCTGGTGGCGATGCTTCGCGGCCTGAGTGGTTTCGACGTCGTCGGCGCGGGGATCACCGAATGCGCCGGCACCGAGGTCCGCGTGCTGGAGCCCGTGCTCGAAGTACTCGGGGAATTGCTCACCGGAAAGCAGTGACGCTCCGTATTCATCGGCCGTTCGTACGTACCGCGCGAGGCGTTTGCCGGGCACTTGTCATCAAAATTCAGGGATGACCCGTGATTTTGTCACGATGGTGACAAGAAATCGGTTTCTTCTGCGACAGGTGACACATTTACGAGCGACTTCGCGATGTGTTCGTTGTCACCCCACGACGATCGTGGGGTGCCCGGACGCTGGGCGGAGCAAAGGAGCTGCGATGTCGGTGGAGCGCGGAATCGAACACGCTGCGCAGCCTCCTGCGGCACTTCCCCGCAAGCTCGCCGACATTTTGCGACCGGAACTCGGCAGTCTCGCCAACGAGATCGTCGACGAGATCCGGGCGACCATCCCCGCGTACGCGCGCCCGCTCGACGGCCCGTACGGCAAGTCGATCCGCGCTGGCGTCGAGTACGCGATCACGTTGTTCGTCGCCCAGATCGCGGATCCCACCGTCTCCAAGGAACAGTCGCACGAGGTCCACCACCGGCTCGGGCAGAACGAGATGCGGGAAGGCCGCAGCCTCGACACCCTCCAGTCGGCGTACCGGGTCGGCGCCAGAGTCTCGTGGCGGCGCATCATGCGGGTCGGCCGTCGCAGCGGTCTCTCGTCCGCGGTGATGTCGCAACTGGCCGACGCGATGCTCGCGTTCATGGACGAACTCGCGTCCGTCGCGCTGGACGGATACCTCGAAGCGAAGGCGCGTACCGCAGGGGCGCTGGACACCTGGCGCCGCAAACTGCTGCACCTGGTGCTGGAAACCCCGCCCGCGCCGTCGAAGGCGATCGCGGAACTCGCGCAGCTCACCGGCTGGACGGTGCCCGAGCGCGCGACACCGGTGGTGCTGCAGCCGATCGACGAAACCGTCAGACCCCGGCGGCACAACGCCGTGGATTCGGACGTGCTCGCCGAACTCGACTGCGCCGAGCCGCGTGTGCTCGTCCCCGGCGAGATCTCCGTCGCCCGCCTCGCCACCTTGCAGGCCGCGCTGCCGGACTACCGGCTCTCGATCGGCCCGTGTCGGCCGCTGGACTCCGTCGCCGATTCGCTCCGCTGGGCGCGCGAGGCCCTGCACCTGTCCGAACGCGGCATCATCCAGGCCCGCCGGGTGATCCGCGCCGAAGAACACCTCGCCACCCTGCTCGTGAACGCCGACGCCGCGCTGACCGGTCAGCTGCGCGACCGCCTGTTCGCCCCGCTTGCGGAGATGACCGGGAAGCAGCGGGAACGGCTGCTCGAAACCCTGCGAGCTTGGCTGGACAGCCAGGGCAACGTCGTCGACATCGCCGAGCGCCTCCAGGTGCACCCGCAGACCGTGCGCTACCGCATGCGGCAGCTGCAGGCGACCTTCGGCGAGCACCTGCGCGACCCGGGGGCGCGGTTCGAGATGGAACTTGCGTTGCGGGCCGGTGCCGCGCCCGCCGGTTACGCTTTGCCGGAGGTGCTTCCGGCGCCGCGCCAGAGTCCACAGTGGACACCGAGCGGGTCCTAGCGACGGCCTTCAGATGCGAGATCTCACAGCGTTTTCCATTGCTCGTAGCACTCCTTTTCTGCGGACGGGGGAAGGAGATGGTCGATCCGCCGGAGGTGCCAGAGCAGGCTCAGCCGTCCGACGATCGCGCGGGCTTCAGGTCCCGGTGTTGGGCCCACCAGGAGTTCGCGAGCTGTTTCGACCGGCGGCGAGTCGTGCAGGAGCTCGTGGAGTAGTCGCATCGGGTCGAGGAGAGCGATGTCCGTCCTGGGGCCGATGGCGAGGATCAGTGTCGTGGACAGATGGAACCTGTTCGCTGTCGCGGACAGCCAGCTGTAACCGCCGTAGGGCATCAGCCAGGAAAAGAACGTCTCGGCGATCTCGGCGCAGTGCCTCAACCGATCGTCGGTGAGTTCCCGGCAGTGCTTGATGAACCCGCCCCGGAAGTCCTCGTCGATCAACGCCCAGGGCGCCTCCAGGAGATCGATCGGATTCGCCTTCGCCAGCCGCGTGGGATCGACGGCCACCAACCTGTCGGTCAGGTCCTCGAAGGTCATCCACCTGACCTCCGAGAACGTGGGCATAACCGCCTGGTTTTCACCCATGAAAGAGTCCTCGCCGATCGTCAGCGGCGCGCCACCGGCGGATCCACGTTGGGGCACTTGCGCTCCAGGTCCCAGGGCAACCCGACCTGGTTGACCCCGACGCAAGCCTGGTTCCCCGGCCCCGACGCCATCCCGGTCAACAGCGAGTCGAGATCTTCCTTCACCCCACAGCCCGAGAACGGGGGCAGGGTGAAGTCCCGGTAGGCGGGATCCGTCCACTTCGGATCGGTGCGCACGACGCCACCGGTGAACATCCCGTACTTCTCCCCGCGGAGATTGATCTTGATCGGCTCGGCGGTGAGGCAGTTGTCGCCGACGTCGAGGCCGACCCCGTTGATGGTGACCCCGCTCAGTTTCCCGTAGACCTTGAGCGGGGTGAGAACGGTCGAGCTGCCCTCCGGTTCCGGGATCGATACGCCGTCGACGTCGATGATGTGATTGCCGGTCGCGTAGTCCTCCGGCAACAGTTCCATGGTCGCGGTGATCGGGACGAAGCCGAAACCGAGGAAGGTGATCGTGCTCGGCGGCATCATGACCGAGCCGGTGATCTTGCCGGGACCTTCGGTGTTCTCCAGGTCGACGTGCCACACCGCGTTGACCATGAACGCGGGCTTCAACCGGGCGAAGGCGCCGAGTTTCGTGATCGACGACGTGCCCTGCAGTTCGAACGGCTGCAACGCGATGGGATAGAGGGCGCTGGCGTGGACGTCGTCCGCGGTTCGCGCGTCGGCCTCGGGCCTCATCGGCTCACCGGGCTTGCCGGGCAGCGGTTCGGGCTTCCCGAGTGGCAGCAGCGCGACACTGCCGAGCAGTGTCTTCTGGTCCGGTGCCTGGACACAGGTGATCGGTTTGAGCGGCGTCTCGGCGGCGGTCAGCGCGAGCGACGGCGCGCCCGTGCTCAGGCGCAGCTCGGACGGCACGTTCAGCACGATGGCGGGGACGGTGCCCGTCGCGACCAGCTTCAGTTCGCCGGTCGCCGGAATTTTCGTCGCCGGGATCGTCAGTGTCACCGGGACCGGGGTCTTCTTGTCCCCGTTCGCGGCCGTGAGTTCGACGGTCGCACCGCCCGCGATCTCGGTGACGGCTCCGAGCGAGCCTTCGCCGATCGTGAAGGTCAGCGAGAAATCCTTGACCTGTACGGGCTTTCCGGTCTGGACGACCTTCGGCAGGGTCGCCTGGACGTCCATGGTGACCGGTCGCTCCCCGGCCGGATCCGGGAAGACGCAGGTGTTCGTGAGGCTCTGGTGCGCGGACGTGGCACCTTCCAGCGGTGCCGGCGGCGGAGTGGCCGGATCGGTCGCGGCCGAAGAGGACAGTGCGCCGCTCACCCCCACGAGCAGGATGACGCCCGCCAGAACGGGAAACCTCCCGAGTGCCCGGCGAACCTGCTGTGTCATGGGGATTCCCTTCGTGCCGTGAGGTGGAGACCGTGCGGGGCGGGCGTCCCCGCCCCGCACGGGTGGTTCATCAGGTGATCGGGATCGCCGGGCTGAACGCGCGGTTCTGCGCCGGGTTGGTGTTCTTCACGGTGCAGTTGAAGTTCCACGCCGTCCAGGTGCCGTCCTTCTTGTGGAAGTCCAGCGGCGCGTTGATCGTGGTGCCGAGCGAGGCGGTCGCCGAACCGGGAGCGCCGGCGGTGAACGTCGGGACACCGGTGCCCGCGTCCTGGACGATGTTGAACGTCCGCGGCCCCGGCACGTACGGGTTGATCTGCGTCGGGACGTTCAGGTTCGTCACCGTCGATGAAGCGGGCGTGGCGTTGGTGATGGTGATCGGCATGTTGGCCTTGCCGCGGACGCCGTCGTAGTTGGCGGCGTTGAGCAGCGCGTTGATGGTGGCGTTGATCGTCGCGGTCCCCGAGATGTTCGTCGGGGTGGCGGTGCCGCCAGAGGCGATCGACGTCGGGCCGTCGAACTGGGCCTTCACGTCCAGCTGCTGCTGGCCGATACCGGGGAAGTTGCACATGTAGGCGACGGTGCCGGTGGCGTAGGTGGTCGCGGCGGCGGCCGTGCCGGCGGTGAGCACGGCGACGGCACCGAGCACGATGCCGGTGGTGGCGACGCCGGCTGACAACTTGCCAAGTCTACGGGACATACCTGTCATCTCCTTTGATCCAGTTTACGTCTCGGGCGGCTTTCCCCATGCGCCTTTCGGCGGATTTTTCTGATCAAATATGCTCGACTCGAGCGGCTTTCTCGGTGGTGGGGTAAACCGAGGTTACCCGCGAGTTATGTACGTAACAAGGATTCATGTCGACATGTTTCGAAGTGGGTGAGACGCCCGTTCTTTCTTGTCAGCCCGCGCTGAATACGATTATGAAGTTTGTCCGCGGATGACAAAGAGGCGGCCGATCGGTGCAGCCGGGTTAACATTCGGCGCATGTCTTCCGAGAATCGACGATCGGCATCACGACGGGTAGCGGGCGTCGCGATTACCGTAATGATCGCAACGGTTTCCCTTTCCGGTACGGCGAGCGCCGCGCCGACCGGCGAAGCGCGGCCATGGGGGAGCAACGACTACGGGCAGGGGACCATCCCGGCCGCGGCGCTCGGCGCCAGCGCGGTCTCCGCGGGCGCGATCACCCACCTCGCGCTCAAGGACGGCGGGGTGATCGCCTGGGGGAACGACAGTTACGGCCAGCTGGCGGTTCCGGCGGCGGCCACTTCAGGGGTTTCGGCGATCGCCGCCGGCTGGGCGCACGAACTCGCGCTGAAGAACGGCGGGGTGATCGCCTGGGGCAACGGTTTCTACGGCCAGAACGTCGTGCCGCCGTCCGCGACGTCGGGGGTCACGGCGATCTCCACCAGCGCGTACTTCAATCTGGCGCTCAAAACGAACGGCAGCGTGGTGAGCTGGGGTTCGAGGACGGCCGTGCCGGCGACGGTTTCGTCCGGGGTCACCGCGATCTCGGCCGGGGGCGACCACGGGCTCGCGCTCAAGAACGGTGGCGTCGTCGCCTGGGGGAGCAACGGTAAGGGCCAGATCACCGTGCCCGCGGCGGCCACCTCGGGAGTGTCGGCGGTCTCCGCGGGGTTCCGGCACAGCATCGCGCTGAAGAACGGTGGCGTCATCGCCTGGGGTGACAACTTCTACGGCCAGGCGACTGTTCCGCTCGAAGCGCAGTCCGATGTCGTCGCCATCGACGCGGGCTTCAACCACAACGTCGCGCTGAAAGCCGACGGGAGCGTCTTCGCCTGGGGCAGCAACGTGAAGTCGGAAAGCCGTGACACCAGCACCGAACCGCCGACGGACTTCTGGAAGTTCTCCGGCGTGTGCGCTCCGGTCTACGCCGTTTCCGCAGGTGACAGCACCGGTGTCGCCTTGGTCGACCCGACGGCGCCGTACTTCTGCTGACCGTCTCGTGAGTGGTGAGGACGGTTAGAACCGTCCTCACCACTCACGAGACGCGAGGCTGAGCGGGCGGGCTGTTCAGTGCTTCCGATGGACCCGGCGTCGAGCTCTTATGTCGTGAAGGGCCCCTTTGAGACCTTCATCGTCTCAAAGGGGCCCATCACGACATCACCACGACCGCGACCACTCGCGTGAGCGCCTGTCCGGTGTCTTACGCCCTCAGAGGTTCGACTTCATGCTCAGGTTGATCGTGTTGTCCGGCCCCGAGATCAACGCCCCCAGCGCGAGGTCGTTGATGAAGCAGTCCTTGAACTCCGGGATGGTGAACGTTCCCGAAGACGGGATGGTCGGCGCGAACAGGTCGACGTTCTTCGACACGAGGGTCAGGTCCAGCGGTTTGACGGTCTTGCAGGCGTTCGGCACCGTCGGGAGCGGGATGACCGGCCAGAACAGGCCGACCACGATGTTGTCGATCAGCATGTTCGCCTGCGAGTGGGTGGTCAGGTCGCCGTTGGCGAGTGTGCCGGTGACCGGGCCGGTCGGCTCGATCCGCACGCGGGCCTTGATCTTGAAGACGCCCGAGACCAGCGAGATGTTCGCCGTCGAGGGCGGCAGGGCCAGATCGCCGCGGATGCCGACGTTGTCACCGTCGATGACGAGGGCACCATTGAGCTGGCCGGGGCCGAGAGTGAGACTTCCGCCGGTCTTCTTCACGGTGGTCGTCCCGGTGACTGTGTAGGAGACCGGGATCTCCACCGGGTCGTCCGCCAGGGCCGGGGTCGCGGCGAGGCTGCCCGCCATGGCGAGCGCGGAGGTGAGTGCGACGACCGTGCCGAGACGGCGGCGGGCGGTTTTCGGGCGCGTTCGACCGAACATGGGTTTCTCCTCGTTTTCTCTCCTGGTTTACAAAGCGGACGAATGAGGGTTTACCTGGGGACGAGATCGGTGATGACCCAGTTGTCGCCTTCGCGTTCCGCGGTGATCGAAAGCTGCGCCGCGGCCGTTGTCGAAGAATTGTTGTCGGCCCGGGTGGCCGCTTGATCGAGGAATACCAGCAGCCTCGCTTTACCGTCGCCGAGTTCTTGGACGGCGGATGAGGAGACGCGGGTGGTGAGAACGAGTTTCTGCGCCGGGGCCTTTTCCCGGACTTGGGCGAACAACTGGTGGTAGGACTCCAGTGCCTTGCCTCTGAGCACCGAGTCGGCCGCCTTTTCGGTGGCGTCGGTCCGGTCGTAGGAATAGGAGAAGATCTTGTCGAGCGCCACGGTCACCGCGGAGTTCACCTCGGCGGTCGCGCCGACGTCGGTGAGCGCGGTGTTGGCCGCCGACGGCGCCGCCGAGATCGACCTCGCCTCCAGCGTGAACCACACCCCGGCCGCCACCAGCACGGCGGCCGCGACCAGCAGGATCAGCGGTACTTTCGACCGGCGCGCCGGCGTCTCGGCGACGACCTCTTCTTCGACGACCTCGGTTTCGGTTTCGGCCGTGGCGGTCATCGCGCACCCACCGGCAGCTGGTCGAGCGCGCTGAGCTTCCAGCCCTCGGCCGTCCTGGTCAGCCCGGCGGCGAACCGGTTGCGCTTCGTCGTCGGCGCCGCGCCCTCCTTCGCCATCGTGATCTCCACCGACGCCAGCATCTTGGCCGTTCCCGCGTGGTCGTCCAGTTCGCTGATCGCCGCGTCGAGCACCTTCCCCGTCGAGACGGTCGCGTCCTTGGTGAGCGTCCGTTTCGTCGCGTCGTCGGCCTTGCCCAGCTGCTCGCGCAGCGGGCCGGTGGACGCGGCGAGCCAGTCGGCGATGCCCTGGTCGACGCGGTGGTGGTCGAGGCTGGTGAGCCGGGCGACGAGTTCGCGCCCGGACTTCAGCGCTTCGTCGCGCGAGTTCCCGTAGGCCACGGCCTCGGAACCCGTCGCGGTGAACCAGGTGTACCCGGCCCAGCCCGCGAACGCGCAGGCCGCGGCGAACACGGCGATCGCGATCTTCAGTTGCGCAGCCACAACATCTCCTCGAGGCTGGTGGACGTCGGCTGGCCGTCGGCGCCGAAGCCGCCGGGGATCGCGGCGGGCGGGACCCCGCCCTTCGGCGCGTTCTGCGAGCCTCGGACCGAACTCGCGTTGCCCTTTTCGAGCGTGCACGCGGCACCGGTGTTGAACGGCAGCGGCGAGAGTTCCGTGCTGCTGCGGATCTTCGTGCCCTCGTAGCCCTTGGTGCAGGGCATGGGGTCGAAGAAGGTCAGGACCAGGTCGGTCCTCACGGACCCCCCTTCGACGGCGGCGTCGACCGCGGACACCGCCTTCGGGGTGTTGATCAGCAGCTGCCGGAGGCCGTCGGTGCGGGCGGAGAACACGTGCGACGTGGTGAGCAGGTTCGCCAGCAGGATCGGCAGGCCCGGCTCGTTGTCCCGCAGCAGCCCGGAAAGCTGGGTCGCCGCGTCGGGCGCCGTCGCGATCAACCGCCGCAGGTCACCGTCCGAACGGGACAGCTGCTCGGCGAACTGCTTGGCGTTGCCGCTGAACTGCCGCCACGCCTGCGACGAGTCGACCTGCGTCTTCAGCACGGTCGAGCCGTCGGTGATCAGCTTCTCCGTCTGCGGCAGGTGGTCCGCGGCCTGTTTCGTGAAGTCGGTGGTGGAGTCCAGCAGCACCTGGAGGTTCGCGCCGGAACCACGCAGGGCGTTGTCGAGTTCGTCGACCACGGTCCGCAGATCCTCGGTCGGCACGGACGCGGTCAGCGAGTCCAGATCGGTCAGCAGATGCTGCACCGGTAGCGGAACGGCCGTCGCCTCGCGCGGGATGACCGAACCTTCGGCGAGGTACGGCCCGTCGCCGGTCCGCGGCTGGAGGTCGACGAACTGCTCGCCCACCGCGGACCGGTTCGCCACGACCGCCCGCGAGTTCGCGGGGATCGGCGGCGCGTCGTCGTCGATCAGCAGATCCGCTTCCATCCCGCCGTCGGTGAGCCGCAGTTCGCCGACCCGGCCGACGGCGACGCCCCGGTAGGTCACCTCGCCGTTGGTGAACAGGCCACCGCCGTCGTTCAGGGAGAGCTTCACGGTGTATCCGCCCGCCCCGAAGAGCCGGCCGAGGCCCGCGTAGTTCGCCCCGACGAACGCCGTCGTCGCCAGCGCGAGGATGACGAACGCGATCACCTGGATCCGGACACGGGTGGTGAGCATCAGCTACCTCCGGAGGACGGCAGCGGCAAGGTCGGGAGTTCCGGCGGAACCCCTTCGCCAGGGGGCGGGAGTTCGACACCCGGCGCGGGGATGAGCGAGGCGTAGACGTTCAGGTAGTCGCCCTTGATGCCGTCGCGGACGGCGTCGGTGAACGGGAACGTCGGCAGGATCTCCAGCGACTTCGGCAGGGCCTCCCCGGCGTCGGCCAGCCGCTTGAGGATCGGCGCGAGCGCGGTGAGGTCCGCGACGAGATCGGCCCGGCTCTTCTCGATCACGTCGACACCGACCCCGGAGAGCCGGTCCAGCGCCTGCAGCATCGAGACGAGCTGGGTGCGCTGGTCCGCAAGGCTCTGAAGGCCGGGGGTGAGATCAGTGAGCGCCCCCTCGACCTGCTTCTTCCGGTTCGCGAGTGTGGTCGAGAGCTGATTGAGCCCGTCGAGGGCGGAGGTGATGTCGGAGCGGTGCGTGTCCAGGTTGGACACCAGTTGTTCCACTGTGGACAGGAACGAGCGGATCTCCTCCTCGTTGCCGTCCATCACCTTCGACAGCTCGCGGTTGATGGTCTGCAACTGGCCGATCCCGCCGCCGTTGAGCAGCAGGGACAGCGCGCCGAAGATCTCCTCGAACTCCGGGTTGCGGTTGGTGCTCGCGACGGGGATCACCCCGCCGTCGCCCAGCCTGCCCTCGGCCTTCGCCGCGCTCGGGGCGAGTTCGATGAACTTCTCGCCGAGCAGGCTGGACTGCCGCAGCCGCGCGATGGCGTTGGCTGGCAGATGGACGTCGCCGTTGACCGCCAGGACGGTCTCGGCCGTCCAGCCGTCTTCGCCGAGCCGGATCGTCTCGACCCGGCCGACCGGGACGTCGCCGACCTTCACCGCCGCCTGCGGCACCAGGTCCAGGACGTCGGCGAACTGCACGGTCACCCGGTACGGATGGTCGCCGATGTCCGCGCCGCCGGGGAGCGGCAGGTCGTAGACGCCCTTGAAATCCGACGAACAGGCGGTGAGCGCGAGGCAGCATGCGGCGAGCGCGGCGATCTTGCGTTTCGCGGCCATCAGCGCCCCCCGGTGTAGGTGTCACCGGCGACGGGCAGCGGGAGCGGGGCGTATTCGAGCATGTTGCCGCGGCTCTGCAGCTTGCCGGTCTTCGGGTCGACGGCTTCGAGCACGTTCGTCACCGCCAGCGGGATCGTGTCGAGGGTTTCGGCCAGCGCGGCGCGTTTGTCGACCAGCGTCCCGGTGGTCACCGCGAGCTTGTCCACATTGGACTTGATCAGCGCGCGGTTGTCCTTGATGAACTGCTGGATCTCCGCCAGCGCGCCGCCGAGGCCGTTGAGCGCGCGGGCGAGCTCGTCCTTGTTCTGCGCGAGTGTGCCGGTCACCGAGGCGAGCTGCTTGTTGACCTCGCTGACGTTCCGGTCGTTGGTCGCCAGCATCGAGGTGAACCGCTGCAGCTCGTCGACGGTGGCGAACAGGTTCTGCGAGTTCCCGGACAGGGTCCTGGCGAGGTCGGCGAAGTTGCGCACCGACTCGTTGAACGGTTTGCCGTTGCCCTGCAGGTTCTTCGCGCCGGTGCGCAGCAGGTCCGAAAGCGCGCCATCGGCGTTCGCGCCGTTGGGGCCGAGCGCCTTGGCGAGGGTGTCGAGGCTGGAGTAGAGCTGGTCGAGTTCGACCGGCGTCCCGGTGCGCTCGACCGGGATCACCGCGCCGTCGTCCAGCCGGTTCCCCGCGCGGGTGAGCTTGGTGAACTGGACGTAGCGGTCGGCCACCACGCTCGGCGCCACGACCAGGACGTTCGTGTCGGCGGCGATCGGGGTCGACCCGTCGACGGTCAGCACGACCTCGACCTGTTCCCCGCGTGGATTCACCGATTCCACCTGGCCGACCCGGACGCCGAGCACCCGCACGTCCGATCCGCTGTAGACGCCGACGGCGCGCGAGAAGTACACGGTGACCCGGTCGAGCCCGCTGCCGGAGAAGATCCACCAGAGCCCACCGACGACGGCCAGCGCGAGCACGAGCGCGAGGGTGACGAATCTGCTGATCACCGGCCACCTCCCGGGATCGGCGGGGTGCAGGGATCCCGGTTCTCCGGGACGAGCCCGCACAGGTAGCCGTCCACCCAGCGCCCGTTGCCGAGCGAGTTGTTCACCACGCGGAAGTACGGCGCGGCGAGTTCGAGGCTCTTGGCGAGATTGTCGTTCTGCCGCTGAAGGATGTCGGTCACCTCTCCGAGCTGGCTGAGCGCTCCGCCGAGCTGGTCCTTGTTGTCCTTCACCAGCCCCGAAAGCTGGGTGGCGAGTTCCTGCGAGCCGGTCAGCAGGTCGTGGATCGCCTGCCGCCGCTTGTCCAGTTCGGTCAGCAGCAGGTTGCCGTCCGCGAGGAGTTTGGCGAAGTCGTCGTTCGAGTTCGCGAGCGTCGTGGTGAGACCGTGCGCGTTGGACAGCAGGCTGGCGAGCTCGTTGTCCCTGGAGGACACGGTCTTCGACAGCGAGGTCAGCCCTTCGAGCGCCTTCTTGATGTGCGCGGGTGAGTTCTTGAACGTGTCGCTCAGCGTGGTGAAGCTCTCCGCGAGCTGATCGGTGTCGATGGCGCCCGCGGTGTCGGCCAGCCCGTTGAACGCCTCGGTGACGTCGTACGGCGTCACGGTCCTGGTGCGCGGGATGACCTGCTTCGGGTTCTGCACCGTCTCGCCGGTCGGGCGCAGCGCGAGGAACTTCCGGCCGAGCAGGGTCTTGATCTTGATCTCGGCGGCGGTCCTGTCGCCGATCCAGGCGTCCTTGACCCGGAAGCTGACCACCACGTGGTCTTCGGCTAGCCGGACGTCGCTCACCTCGCCGACCTTGATCCCGGCGATGCGGACTTCGTCGTCCTGCTGCAACCCGGCCGCTTCGGAGAATTCGGCCTGGTAAGTCGTCCCGGAGCCGATGATCGGCAGGTTCTCGTAGTTGAGCGTCGCGGTCAGCACCGCGGCCGCGACGGCACTGCCGACGAGACCGACGACGATCGGGTTCCGCTCCTTGAAGGGTTTCACGACGTGCACCTCTCCGCCGTCGCCGGGACCCCGCGCGGAGGTTCGGTCCGCAGGACGGACGAGCACAGGTAGAAGTTCATCCACGAGCCGTAGGAGTTGATCCGCCCCAGGTCGTTCAGCTTCCCCGGGAGCACCGTGAGGACGCGGTCGACTTCGGCCTTGCCCTCTTCGGTCGTCAGCTGACCGGCGAGCAGGCCGAGCCCCTCGATGCTGTCCTTGAGCGGTTTCCTGCCCTGTTCGAGCAGACCGGCCGTGGCGGTGGTGAGGTCCGCGAGCCCGGAGACGGCCTCCCCGATCTCGGTGCGGTCACCGGCGAGCCCGGCCACCAGCTCCTTCAGCGTGGAGACCAAAGTGGACAGTGCGTCGCCCTTGCCGTTGATGCTCTTGAGCACCGTGTCCAGATTCGTGATCACGTCACCGATCACCTTGTCGCGGCCGGCGAGCGTGGTGGTCAGTGAACCGGTGTGCGCCAGCAGGCTTTCCACCGTGCCGCCCTCGCCCTGCAGCACCTGGACGATCTCGCCGGAGAGCTGGTTGACGTCCTTGGGCGACAACGCCTGGAACAGCGGTTTGAAGCCGTTGAACAGTTCCGTGAGATCCAGCGCGGGCGTCGTGCGCTCCAGCGGGATCTCCGCGCCGGGCTCCAGGAGTTCGGGGGTGCCCTTGCCGCGTTCGAGCGCGATGTAGCGCTGGCCGACCATGTTGCGGTACTTGATCACCGCGGTCACGTCGGCGGGCAGCCTGCGCTGGGAGTCGAGGGAGAACCGGACGCGCGCCAGGCTGTGGTCGGCGATCTCGAGTTCCTCGATCTGGCCGACCCGCACCCCGGAGATCCGGACGTCGTCGCCGACGTTGAGTGACGTGGCGTCGAGGAATTTGGCGCTGTAGGTCCTCGTGTCACCGAGGCCGGTGTTCGTGATGGACACCGCCAGCAGCACCGTGGCCAGCGTCGTGACGACGACGAAGATCAGCCCCTTGATCAGCGGGCTCACGAAGTTCCTCATCGCAGGGTCACCTCCGTGCCCCGGTAGAGCGGCCCGACGAGCACGCTGCCCCAGGCGGGGACCTGCGCCGCCGGGACGCCGATGGACGGCGCGACCAGCGTGGAGATCAGCTCCCGCTCCTGCGGCGAGTTCGCGAGGCCGAGATCACCCTGCGCGCCAGGGAGCGCCGCGGTCTGCTCGCCGGTCGCCACGATCCCTTGGCTCATCAGGCCGTTCGACGGGTAGCAGCGCGGTTCCCCGGTGGCGTCGTAGACCGGATCGTCCTTTCCGGGTACGTATTTGCCCCGGGGCTGGGAGATGGTGATCTCCGCGTGCAGGCCGGGCTCGCCGGTGCCGGCGCCCAGCGCCTGGTCCATCTGCGGCTTCAGCTTGGCGAGCGCGTCCAGCGTGCAGGCGAAACTGGGCGAGTACTTCGCGCCGATCTCCAGCGGCGCGCGGCTGTCGGCGGCGAGCGCGATGATGTTGGCGCGGTTGTTGGCGAGGAACGTCGTGACCTGCTGGGAGGACGACGTCACCTGTTGGTACACCGACGCCAGTTCGGCGCGTTTCTCCTCGACCGTGTCGAGCGTGACGGCCGAGGCGCTCAGCGCGTCGAGCAGATCCGGCGCGATGTCGCCGTACAGCTTCGAGACCGTCGCGAGGTCGCGGATGTTGTCGTTCAGCTTCGGCAGGTTCGGGTTGAAATCCTTCAGGTAGGCGGCCGCGGTGGCGAGCGTGTCGCCGATCTGGTCGCCGCGGCCTTCCAGCGCGGTGGCGACGGTGGTCAGCGTGGTCGCGAGTTTCTGCGGTTGCACGGCCTTGAGCAGGGGCAACAGGTTGTCGAAGACGCGTTCCAGCTCGATCGCGTTCGCCGACCGGTCCTGCGTGATCACGTCGCCGGAGGCGAGCGGCGCCGCGGTCGAACCGTCCGGAATGGACAGTTGCACGTACCGCTCACCGAACAGCGTCTTCGGCACGAGCAGCGCGGACACGTTCTTGGGCAGTTTCGAGACCTTGCCGGGCTCCATGGCCAGGTCGATCTCCGCGCCGCCCGGTGTCGCGCGGACGTCACGGATCTCGCCGACCACCACGCCACGCGCCTTGACCTGCCCGCCCTGGCGCAACTGGTTGCCGACGCGGTCCGCCTGCAGCGTCACCGGCACGGAGTCGACGAAATCCTTCCGGTAGATCTTAATCGACAGCAGCACGAGGGCGGACATCACCACGAGGAACAGCACCCCGGCCGTCCTGACCCCGGCTTTGCGCAGCCCGCGCCGGCTCATCCGGCCACCTGCACCGTCGTGGTCGCGCCCCAGATCGCGAGGCTGAGGAAGAAGTCCAGCACGCTGACCGCCACGATCGCGGTCCGCACCCCGCGGCCGACGGCGACACCGACGCCCGCCGGGCCGCCGCTCGCGCGGAAGCCGTAGTAGCAGTGGGCGAGCACGATCACGACGCTGAACACCAGCACCTTGCCGAACGACCAGAGCACGTCGCCCGGTGGCAGGAACAGCAGGAAGTAGTGGTCGTAGGTGCCCGCGGACTGGCCGTAGAACCAGACGGTGATCTGGCGTGACGCGAGATACGAGGTCAGCAGGCCGATCGCGTACAACGGGATGACCGCGAGGAAGCCCGCGATGATGCGCGTGGTCACCAGGTACGGGACGCTGGGGATGCCCATCACTTCCAGCGCGTCGATCTCCTCGGAGATCCGCATGGCGCCCAGCTGCGCGGTGAACCCGCAGCCGACCGTGGCCGACAACGCCAGCCCGGCCACGAGCGGCGCGATCTCGCGGGTGTTGAAGTACGCGGAGACGAACCCGGCGAACGCCGACGTGCCGACCTGGTTGAGCGCCGAATACCCCTGGAGCCCGACGACCGTGCCGGTGAACACGGTCATGCCGATCATCACGCCGATCGTGCCGCCGATGACCGCGAGCGCGCCGCTGCCGAAGCTGACTTCGGCCAGCAGACGGGTGATCTCGCGCAGGTAGCGGCGCACCGCGCGCGGCACCCAGGCGAGTGCCTTGAGGAAGAACAGGATCTGGTCGCCGAGGGTGTCCAGGAATCCGAACCGGCGATCGACGGCTTCGCGGACCCGCGTCGCCCGGGTGCTTGTAGGGGGAGGTGTCGTCGTGACCATCAGCTGCCCTTCGCCGGGACGAGCTGCAGGTAAAGCGTCGTCAGCACGAGGTTCAACAGGAACAGGAGCAGGAACGTGATGACCACGGATTGGTTCACCGCGTCACCGACGCCTTTCGGGCCGCCTTTCGGATTGAGCCCGCGATAAGAGGCGACGATCGCCGCGACGAAACCGAAGATGACCGCCTTGATCTCGCTGATCCACAGGTCCGGGAGCTGCGCGAGGGCGGAGAAACTGGCCAGATACGCACCCGGTGTCCCATTCTGCATGATGACGTTGAAGAAATAGCCGCCGAGGACGCCGACCACGCTGACCATTCCGTTGAGGAATGCGGCGACCCCCATCGCGGCGAGCACGCGCGGCACGATCAGGCGCTGGACGGGGGAGACCCCGAGCACCTCCATCGCGTCGATCTCCTCGCGGATCGTGCGGGACCCGAGGTCCGCGCACATCGCCGAGCCGCCTGCGCCCGCGATCAGCAACGCGGTCACGATCGGGCTGGCCTGCTGGATGATCGCCAGCACACTGGCCGCGCCGGTGAAGGACTGCGCGCCGATCTGCGCGGTCAGCGAACCGATGTGCAGCGCGATCACCGCGCCGAACGGGATCGCGACCAGCGCCGTCGGCAGGATCGAAACACTCGCGATGAACCAGAACTGCTGGATCAGCTCGCGGGCCTGGAACGGCCGCCGGAAGGTCAGGCGGACGACGTCGAGGCCGAGTGAATAGAGCCTGCCGGTCTCCCGGATCGCACCCGCGCCGGGGAATGAGGGTGCGTTAGTCCGGACGCCCACGCCGACCCTCCCGTTTTCCGGGCACGGCGAATACACCCCAGCTTGCGCAATTCCTTTGCTCCGAATGGCGGAACGGAATCGTTGAATAGGGTCAACGGGGTGTTACCGTGCTGTTTGCTACTGGTCGGTACGCTAATCACGCGCCTGCCTGGTGACAAGAACTTCGGTGTGATCAAGACGTCACGTCCTGGTAACCGGGGAATTCTTGTTCTTTTTTGACAAAGGCGGGCGGGGGTCTTGTCCGTTCTTTCGTGTCCGGTGGCGCGTTGGTCCATTCGGGGCGCGGTGGTGGCGCGTGAAGGCCCCCTTCCCTCGGCTGAGCCGAGGGAAGGGGGCCTTCACGCGAGACCGCCCGGCGTCAACGCGCCAGTTCGGAAACCAGCTCGTAGGACCGAACCCGGTCCGCCTGGTCGTGCACCATGGTCGTGATCATCAGCTCGTTCGCGCCCGTGTCGGCCAGCAGGGTTTCGAGTCCCTTGTGGACCGTCTCGGGCGAGCCGATGATGCTGCTCGCGGCCCGGTCCTCGATGAACACGCGCTCGATGTCGGTGTACGGATAGGCCGCGGCCTCTTCCGGCGTCGGCAGCGGGATGGGGCGGCCCTTGCGCAGGCTGAGGAACGTCAGGCCGCTCGGGGCGGCGAGGTACTGCGCGCGCTCGTCGGTCTCGGCGGCCACCACGGAGACGCCGAGCATCACGTACGGCTCGTCGAGGACGTCCGACGGTTTGAACGCGTCGCGGTAGAGCGCCACGGCGGGGAGCGTGTTCTCGGCGCTGAAGTGGTGCGCGAACGAGAACGGCAGGCCCAGTTCGCCCGCCATCCGCGCGCTGAAGCCGCTCGAGCCGAGCAGCCACACCGGCGGCTTGTTGCCTTCGGCGGTCACGGCGTTGACGGCGCGCTGGTCGGAGTGCTCGAAGTAGGCCAGCAGCTCCGCGAACTGCTGCGGGAAGTTCTCCGCGGTGAGTCCGCCGGGGCCGCGCAGGGCCAGCGCGGTCCGCTGGTCGGTGCCCGGGGCGCGCCCGATGCCGAGGTCGATCCGGCCGGGGTGGAACGCCTCCAGGGTGCCGAACTGCTCGGCCACCACCAGCGGCGCGTGGTTCGGCAGCATGACCCCGCCGGAGCCGACCCGGATGCGTTCGGTGGCGGCCGCGACCTGGCCGATCATCACGGCGGTCGCGGAACTCGCGATACCGGGCATGTTGTGGTGCTCGGCGAGCCAGTACCGGTGGTAGCCGAGGGCTTCGGTCCGGCGCGCGAGGTCGAGGGTGTTGCGCAGCGAATCCGCGACACCGCCTCCGGCCACGACGGGCGAGAGGTCGAGCACGGACAGCGGGATGTCAGGCAAAGAGGTCACGCGTCGGTACAACGCCGCGGGCCCCGGATCCCTTCCCGCGCCTGTCGATCGATCGAAATTAACCGACTCGATGTACCCGGTACTCGGCGGAGTCCCCCCCGTTTCCACGGTACGGTTGCCCCCTAATGCGAGCGTGGGAAAACCACTGAAAAGAAAGGATTAAGGGTGCCGCGTCCGGAACGACCGCTGGACCCCGGGGACGATCCGTTGCTGGGGTTCGCCGCCGATCTCCGGCGTCTGCGGGAGAAGGCCGGAAATCCGACGTACCGGGAGCTGGGCAGGCGTGCCCACTACTCCGCCGGCACCCTCTCCGAGGCCGCCGGCGGGAAGAAGATGCCCAGCTTGGCGGTCACGTTGGCCTACGTCCGGGCGTGCGACGGCCCCGAGGAGGAGTGGGAGGCCCGATGGCACGACGTGACCGAGCGGACGCGCGCCGGAGTCGATGATTCACCGGTTGCCCCGCTGAATGGGGAATCGGTCCCTTATATCGGTCTGGCCGCATTCGGGCCGGATGACGCGAGCCGATTCTTCGGTCGCGAACGACTTGTCGGAAAACTCGTCACGAGGCTTTCGAACCAACGATTCTTGGCCGTTCTGGGGGCGTCGGGTTCCGGTAAGTCGTCCTTGCTCCGGGCCGGTCTCCTCCCGGCCGTCGCCGAGACGTCGGTCACGCTGCTGATGACCCCCGGATCGCGGCCGCTGCAGGAGTGCGCCGTCCAGTTCGGCGCCGCGCTCGGGCTCGCGCCCGGCGGGCTGCTCACCGAGTTCACCGACCATCCCCGCAACCTCGGCCTGGCCGCCCGTCAGCTGGTCGCCGACCGCGAGGGCGACGTCGTGCTGGTCGTCGACCAGTTCGAGGAGGTCTTCACACTCTGCCAGGACGCCGACGAACGGACGGCCTTCCTGTCCGCGCTGGTCACCGCGACGACCGAGCCGGAGAGCCGGACCAGGGTCGTCCTCGGCATCCGCACCGACTTCTACACCCACTGCGCGCGGCATCCCGAGCTGGTCGAGGCCATGCAGGACGCGCAGATCCTCGTCGGCCCCATGAGCACCGAGGAGCTGCGGCAGGCCATCTCGCGGCCGGCGATCGACGCCGGGTACCGCGTCGAGAACGCGCTGGTCTCGCGGCTCGTCGCCGACGCGACCGGGCAGCCCGGCGTGCTCCCATTGCTCTCGCACGCGCTGCTCGAGACCTGGCGCCGCCGCCACGGCAACACCCTCACCCTCACCGGTTACGAGTCCACCGGCGGGATCGAACGGTCGGTCGCGCAGACCTCGGAGCACACCTTCACCGCGCTGACCGAACACCAGCAGCGGCTGGCGAACCAGATCTTCCTGCGGATGACCGCGCTCGGTGAGGGCACCGAGGACACCAAACGCCGCATCACCCGCGACGAGGTGGACGCCGACGACCCGGACGTTGCCGTCGTGCTGGACAGGCTGGCGTCGTCGCGGCTGGTCACGCTCGACGACAACGGCATCGAGATCGCGCATGAGGCGTTGATCCGGGGCTGGCCGCGCCTGCGCGAATGGCTCGCCGAGGACCGCGAAGGCCTGCGCGTGCACCGCCAGCTCACCGAGGCGACCGACGCGTGGGAATCCGTCGGCCGCGACGACGGCTGGCTCTATCGCGGCGCGCGCCTCGCCATCGCCAGGGAGTGGGCGGCGGAGCACGACAGCGCGCTTTCCCAGCGTGAACGCCGGTTCCTCGAGGCGAGTGTCGCGATCGAGAACCACGAGCAGGCCGTCGCCCGGCGCCGCACCCGGCGGCTGCGTCAGCTGGTCGCGCTCCTGGCCGTCCTGCTGGTGCTCGCGACGGCCGCGATGGCGTACGCCGTCCGTGCCGAGCAGACCGCGACCAGCCAGCGCAACAGCGCGCTCGCGCAGAAGGTCGCCGGGCAGGCCATCGAGATGCGGACGACGAATCCGGCGCTGGCCGCGCAGCTCGCGCTGGCGGCGTACCGCGTCGATCCGAGCGTGGACACCCGCGGCAGCGTGCTCGGGATGTTCGAGTCGCCGTACTCGACCCGCGTCCGCGGGCACGGCCACCGCGTCAACGCGACCGCGCTGCGCGGCGACGGCCAGGTGATGGTCACCGGCAGCTGGGACCAGACGGCCAAGCTGTGGGACATCAAGGATCCCCATCGCCCGGCCGAGCTGGCCACGCTGACCGGGCACACCGGCAACGTCAACTCGGTGTCCTTCAGTGCCGACGGCGCCGTGGTCGCGACGGCGGGCTGGGACAAGACCGCACGGCTGTGGAACGTCACCGATCCGGCGAAACCCGGGCCGGGAGTACTGGTCGGGGAGCATCCGAGCCGGGTCAACGCGGTGGCGTTCAGCCCGAAGGCGGCCGTGCTCGCGACCGCCGACGGCGACGGCACGGTGCGGCTGTTCGACGTCCGCGATCCCGCGAAACCCGTGCTCGCGGCCACGTTGACCGGGCACACCGGCAACGTCAACGGCCTCGCCTACGCCCCCGACGGGCGGACGCTCGTCTCGACCGGCGCCGACAAGACCGCGCGGCTGTGGGACGTCGCCGATCCGCTCCAGGCCAGGCCACTCGGCGTGGTGAACGGGCACACCGCCGGGATCCACTCCGCGGCGTTCAGCCCGGACGGCCGGACGCTCGCCACCGCGAGCATCGACCAGACGGCGCGCCTGTGGAACGTCACCGACCCGATGGCGCCGTCACCGCTGGGGACGACGGCCGCGCACAAGACCATCGTGCGGTCCGTGGCGTTCAGTCCGGACGGGACGACGCTGGCCACGACCGGTTTCGACCGTGCCGCAAGGCTTTGGGACATCACCGATCCGGCGAAACCGCGCGAGAAGCCGTCGCTCGTCGGGCATACCGCGGCCGTGGTCTGGGCGGTGTTCTCCCCGGACGGCCGCACGCTCGTGACCGCGAGCGACGACCAGACGGTGCGGATGTGGGATCTGCCGGGGCCCGCGATCAGCGGCCCGGCGCGGTCGGCCTGCCGGGCGGTGTTCAGCTCCGACGGGAAGCTGCTGGCCACCGGCAGCCAGGACGGCGTGGTGCGCCTGGTCGACGTCTCCGACACCCGGAACCCGCGTGAGGTGGGCAAGGTCGCGGGCTTCGGCCAGGGCGTCTGCGGTCTGGCCTTCAGCCCGGACGGGCGGACGCTCGCCGCCGGCTCCTGGGACCACACCATGCGGCTGATCGACGTCACCGATCCGCGCAAGCCGGTCGACACCGGCGTCTTCTACCGGCCGGCGGAGGAGATCGACCCCGTCGCGTTCAGCCCGGACGGCCGGACGCTCGCGACCGCGGGTTCCGGGCACACGGTGAAGCTGTGGGACGTCTCCGACATCCGGCGGCCCGTCGAACTCGCCACGCTGGCCGGGCACGAAGACGACGTCCATTCGATCGCGTTCAGTCCGGACGGCCGCACCCTGCTCAGCGGCGGATGGGACCACACCGCCCGGCTGTGGGACGTCTCGATGGCGAAGGCGCCGAAGCCGCTTTCGGTGCTGAAGGGACACTCCGACACGGTGTTCTCGGTCGCCTACAGCCCGGACGGCAAACTCGCCGCCACCGGCAGCGCGGATCGCACCGGCAGGCTCTGGGACGTGACGGATCCGGCGGCCCCGCGCGAGGCGGCGCTGCTGGCGGGGCACACCGACAACGTCATCTCGGTCGCGTTCAGCGGGGACGGGAAGACCTTCTCGACCGGCAGCTACGACCGGTCCGTGCGACTATGGGACGTCTCCGATCCGGGATCGGTCCGCGAATCGGCGAACCTGACCGACGACGTCGACCGGGTCAACGCCGTGGCGTTCGCCCCCGATGGGCACACCCTCGCGGGTTCGGTCGCGGACGGCAGCGTGCGGTTGTGGGAGACCAGCCCCGAACGGGCGGCCGAACGCATCTGCGCGACGGTGTACCCGCGGATCACGGCGGACGAGTGGGAACAACACCTGCCGGGGCTCGATTACGCGCCCCCGTGCCCGTGACCACGGCCGATACGTTGTTCGGCGTTGTTGTTCGGTGAGATCGCCGTGACACCGAACAACGAAGAGGCGCTAGAAATACCCCTGGACGTGCGATGCGTCCCCACATCGTTCACTCACCGGGGGTCTGAAGGGCTCCTTCAGGGCATTCACCAGTGTCCTGAAGGAGCCCTTCAGCTTTTTCGTGCGCGTTTCGCCCTCTGGATGCGTCCTCGCACGCGCAAGCACCGCGAGTCGCGCCCCCAATCACGCGAGTTGCGCCCCCAATCACGCGAGTGGCGCGCTCAATCACGCGTGTCGTCCATCTGATCACGCGTGTCGTCCGTCCGAACACGCGTGTCGTCCGTCCCGGACCGCCGAACTCGCGTGACCGAACTCCGAACTCGCGTGATCGGGGGCGTAACTCGCGTGATTGGAGGCGTAACTCACGTGATCGGGAGGCGAACTCACGTGATCAGATGGACGACACGCGTGATCGGGTGGACGACACGCGTGATCAGGCGGCCGGGATCCAGTCCGGGTTCGAGGCCAGGACGGTCAGTTGCTGGGTCGCGCGGGTCAGCGCGACGTACAGCACCCGGCGTCCGGTGGTCGACTCCGTGATGAGGTCGTTCGGCTCCACCAGGACGACGGCGTCGTACTCGAGGCCCTTGGAGTCGAGGCTGCCGACGACCTTGAGCCGCTCGTCCGACAGCCCGTCGAGCCAGCCCTCGATCTCGGGCACCCGGTCCATGGCGGTGATCACGCCGACGGTGCCTTCGACGACCCCCAGCATCTCCTTCACCGCGGCCTGCGTCGCAGCCTCCAGGCCGGCGGCCTCGACGGGCCGGACCTCCGGCGTGACACCGGTCTGCCGCACCGCGCGCGGAAGCTCGTCGGCCTCCGCGTGCCCGGCGACGACCTTCGCGGCCAGGTCGAAGATCTCCGCCGAGTTGCGGTAGTTGGTGCGCAGGGTGAACCGGCGACGCGTCGTCTTGAGCCCGAAGGCCTGGTCCCGCGCCATCGCGGCCTCGGCCGGATCCGGCCACGAACTCTGCACCGGGTCGCCGACCACGGTCCAGCTCGCGTACTTGCCGCGCCGCCCGACCATCCGCCACTGCATCGGCGAGAGGTCCTGCGATTCGTCGACGACCACGTGCGAGTACTCGTCGTAGTGCTCCGGCCGGGTCGGGGCGCCGCCGCGCTCCGGGTTGACCTCGACGTTCTGGCGGGCCCGGCGGCTCTTCGGCGGCGGCCCGATCAGGACGCGCAGCTCGTCGAGGAGTGCGACGTCGGCGATGGTCCAGCCGCGCGAGCGATCGGCGAAGTCGGCCGCGAGCATGCTGATCTCGCCGCGGTTGAGCAGGCCCTTCGCCGCCGAGGCGAGCCGTTTCTCGTCGCCGAGCCAGCGCAGGATCTGCGCCGGGTACAGGATCGGCCACCAGGTCACCAGGAACCGGTGGAACTCGATGCGCTCGCCGAGTTCGGTGATCAGCTCGGCCTTGTCGATCTGGCGGCCGTCGTCCTTCGCGTGCTGCTCGGCCTTCGCGGCGAGCGCGTCGAGCAGGAGTTCGGCGGCGCGGATCCGCGACCGGTTCGGCGGCCCGCCCGCGGTGTGCACCTTGCGGCGCACCTTGTCGAGCTCGCGCGCGTTGAGCCGCAGCACCTCGCCGCGGTAGACGATCTTCATGTCCTCCGGCGCGTCTTCCGGGGTGTCCCGCAACGCGCGCAGCAGGATCTTGCGCATCCGCAGTGATCCCTTGATCGCCGCCAGCGGCGCCGGGTCCTGACGGGTCGCTTCGAGGCCGTCGAGGACTTCGCCGAGCGCGCGCAGTTCGACGTTCGTCTCGCCCATCGACGGCAGCACCCGCGAGATGTAGCTGGTGAACACGCCGGACGGGCCGATCACCAGCACGCCCGCGCCGCCGAGCTGGCGCCGGTGACGGTAGAGCAGGTACGCCGCGCGGTGCAGCGCGACCGCGGTCTTGCCGGTGCCGGGACCGCCGGTGATCTCCGTGACCCCGCGCCACGGCGCCCGGATGACCTCGTCCTGCTCCTTCTGGATGGTGGCGACGATGTCCCGCATCTTCTCGCCACGCGACCGCCCGAGCGCGGCCATCAGCGCGCCTTCGCCGACGATCTGCATGCCGTCGGGGACCGCGTCGGCGATCAGGACGTCGTCGTCGACGTCGAGCACGTTCTGGCCGGAGCACCGGATCACCCGGCGCCGGACGACGTCCATCGGCTCCTCGGCCGTCGCCTGGTAGAACGCCGCGGCCGCGGGGGCGCGCCAGTCGGTGACGAGGTTGTCGAACTCGGCGTCGCGGATACCGAGGCGGCCCACGTAGATGTGGTCGTTGTCGAGGTGGTCGAGCCTGCCGAAGACCAGGCCCTCGTACTCCGCGTCGAGGGTCTGCAGGGTCTGATTGGCGTGGAAGACCATCATGTCCCGTTCGAACAGCATGGACGCCTGCTCGAAGATGGCTTCCCGGCCGGCGCCATGGCCGATCTCGTAGCCCTTGGTACGCATGGCCTCAGCCTGGGCTCGCAATTCGGCGAGCCGGGTGTAGACGGTGTCCACATGGGCTTGCTCGATGGCGATCTCGGCCCGTCTGACCCGAGGTTCGGACACGCAACGCTCCTAAACGCTTCTATCGCCTCCGAGGGCGAAGGACGACTCTACGCGAGCTGGGCGGCGGCTTCACCAAGTCCCGGCCAACGTCACGATGGAAGGCGTTGAGGCACGATGCACCCATGACCAGGATCGTGGCGGGGACCGCGGGCGGCAGGCGGCTGAAGGTCCCGCCGAAGGGCACCAGGCCCACGTCGGAACGCGTGCGCGAAGCGCTGTTCAACGCGCTCGAGGTCGCCGGCGAGCTGCAGGGGGCCCAGGTCCTCGACCTTTACGCCGGTTCGGGCGCGCTCGGGCTGGAGGCGTTGTCCCGCGGGGCGTCCGGCGCGCTGTTCGTCGAGTCGGACCGGCGCGCGGTCGAAGTGCTCAAGGGGAACGTCGCCGCGCTGGGGCTCGGCGGCGCGGTCCGGGCCGGGGCCGTCGAGTCCGTCGTGGCCGCTCCGGCGCCGGAAACGTTCGACATCGTCCTCGCCGATCCGCCCTACGCTGTCGATTCCACCCGCCTGGGGGAGGTCATGGCCGCGCTCGCGGCGGGCCGGTGGATCACGGACGGCGCGCTGATGGTGATCGAGCGGGCCGCGCGGGACGGCGAGCCGGACTGGCCGCCGGGTTTCGAGCCGATGCGGACGAAGCGCTACGGCGACACCGCGCTCTACTGGGCCGAATATCAGGTGTGACGCGGCACCGAATGAACGCGCAGCGGGCCCTCGGCCTTGGTAGCGTCCGCGCCATGCGGCGTGCGGTCTGTCCCGGGTCCTACGACCCGGCCACCAATGGACATCTCGACATCATCGAGCGGGCGGCCAAGCTGTTCGACGAGGTCGTCGTCGCGGTGGGGGTGAACAAGAGCAAGAAGGGCCTGTTCACCACCGAGGAGCGGATGGACATGCTCCGCGAGATCACCGCGAAGCTGCCGAACGTGCGCGTCGACTCCTGGCAGGGACTCCTGGTCGACTACTGCCGCGAAAACGACATCATCGCGGTCGCGAAGGGGCTGCGGTCGGTCAGCGACTTCGACTACGAGCTCCAGATGGCGCAGATGAACCGTGAGCTGACCGGGCTCGAAACCCTGCTGATGGCCAACAACCCGGCGTACGGGTTCGTGTCGAGCTCGCTGGTCAAGGAGGTCACCGCGCTCGGTGGCGACATCGAGCACCTGGTGCCGCCGATAGTGTTCAAACGCCTCTCGGAGAAGTACTCCGACCGAGGTTGACCCGAACGGCCGAAGCCTTCGGTCGGTAGGCGGCGAAGAGTTCATCTCGGCGCCTTCTGGTGAATACACGATCGGGTTACGGTCCGAAAATGACCAACAAACGATCGCGGATCGCCGCCGCGCTGCTCGTTCTGCTTGTCACGTTCTTCGGCGGGCTGAGTGCCGCGCAGGCCGCCCCCGTCTCGATCCAACAGAACCCTTGTGGAGATCTCACCGGGTTCAAGCACGTGTCGCTGTCGTCGCTGCCCGCCGAGGCGACGACGACCTACGACCTCATCCAGAAGGGTGGCCCGTTCCCGTACCCGGACAAGGACGGCACGGTCTTCTCCAACCGCGAGAACATCCTCCCGAAGTGCGCGTCGGGCTACTACCGCGAGTACACGGTCCCGACGCCGGGCTCGCCCGATCGCGGTGCGCGCCGCATCGTCACCGGTAACGCCGGCGAGCACTTCTACACCGCGGACCACTACAAGACCTTCTCCGTGATCGACGCCGACGGCACCCCGGCGCCGTCCTGCGGTGACACCTCGAAGTTGACGAAGATCGGCTACTCGACGCTGTCCTCCGCGGCGAAGTCCGTGGTGGACAAGGCGCGCGGCGGCGCGACCGGCACGGTCTACGAGAACCGCGAAGGTGGGCTGCCGAAGTGTGCCGCCGGCTATTACCAGCTGTTCCCGGTGGGCACGAGCGACCGCGTGATCTCCGGCAAGGGCGGCGAGATCGTCTACACGCCGGACCGCTACGCGACCTTCAAGCTGGTGAATCTCGCCGGCTGACCCGTCCGTGCAACATTTCGTGCCTCCCCGTCCGTGAGATACACCGGAACACGGACGAGGAGGCACGATGCGGTCTGGGGACGATGCGAGCTTCAGGGAGTTCGCCAGGGACAAGGCGCTACCGCTCAGGCGGACGGCGTATCTGCTCTGCGGCGACTGGCATCTCGCGGAGGATCTGGTCCAAGTCGCGCTCATCAAGCTCTACCGGGTCTGGCCGAAGGTCCGCCGGAAAGGGCCCGTCGACAACTACACGAGGCAGATCCTGATGCGCTGCTGGCTCGACGAGCGGCGACGTCCATGGCGGAGCAGAGAGAACCGCGACGGCGTCGTCCCCGAAGAGCCCGAGGCCCCGGCGACCGCCGGGATATCGGATTCGTTGCTTCGCGCCCTCGCCGAGGTTCCCCCGAAACAGCGCGCCGCAGTCGTGCTGCGCTACTGCGCCGATCTGCCGGTCGCGGAGGTCGCCGTCGCGCTGCGCTGTTCGGAAGGGACGGTCAGGAGCCAGGCCGCGCGGGGACTCGACGTCCTCCGCGCGGCCCTGCAGAGACAGCACGACGAGGCTGTCTCCGGGAGGAGCGCGTGATGGACGAACTCGAGAACAGGCTGCGCGGGATCACACTGGCCGAGCCCCCGCTCGGCTTCGACCCGGACGAGGTCGCCTTGACGGCGGCGAAGAAGGCGCGGAACCGGCGGGCGATGGCGGCGACGGGGGCTACCACGCTGGCGGTGATCGCGGCGGCGGCCGTGTTCGTGGCGCCCAGGGGCGGACCCACGCCGGCCGTGCCGCCCATCCCGGTCGCGCCGCCACCGAGTGGCGCGCCGTCGCCGGTTCCGGAGAACGGCGACCTGACCGCGCGGAAGGCGAGGATCTCCGGGCATTTGGCGACCGCGCTGCCCGGCGTGCTCACCGGGGCGAAGGACATCCGGATCCGCTCCGTGCATCAGCTGGGCACCTGGGACGCCCTCGTCTTCATGGTCGGCTACCGGGACGCCTCCGGCGCCGATCGTCCCCTCGTTCTCACTGTTCTCGGGGTCGATGCGGCCAAACGCGGGTTCTCGCTCGAAGACAGCTGTGAGCCCGGCCGCAAGCCCCGCGGCGGTTTCGACGCCGACCTCGGCGGGGTGACGAGCGGGGAACCGGTGGACTGCGTGAAACTGCTCCAACCGGACCGAAGCACCGTCGTCGTCACCGGGACCGTCCCGTCGTTGCCTCCCGGCGACGTCGAACCGGGTCGCGACGCGATCGCGTACCGGGCCGACGGCACGGTGGTCGCCGTGTCCACCGGCGCGGGCGACGGAGGCTCGCGTCCGCCGGACGACCAGTTGATCAAACTGGTCTCGGATCCTGAACTCGATCTCAGGTAGGCGACGCGCGGTACCAGGCGGGACACGCCCGGTACCGCGCGCTTTCACCCCTTACGGCGGCGATGAGGGCAAACTGAGTTCAGGGAATGTGGGGATCGCTGTAGGTAGGGAGTGGCCGTGTACCGGGTTTTCGAGGCGCTCGACGAGCTCGTCACCATCGTGGAGGAAGCCCGCGGCGTGCCGATGACCTCCAGTTGTGTCGTCCCGCGGGGGGACACCCTGGAACTGCTCGACGACATCCGCGACGCGCTGCCGGGCGAGGTGGACGACGCCCAGGACGTCCTGGACAAACGTGATCAGCTGATCCAGACCGCCCGCACCGAGGCGGCGGAGACGATCACCACGGCGAACACCGAGGCCGACCGCACGGTCGCCGACGCGCAGGCCGAGGCCGAGCGCATCCTCGCCGACGCCCGCGCCCGCGCCGAGCAGATGATGAGCGACGCGCACGCCGAGGCCGAGCGCATGGTCGCCGCCGGGCAGGCCGAGTTCCAGAACCTCACCGACCGCTCCCGCGCCGAGTCGGAGCGGATGATCCAGGCGGGACGCGACGCCTACGAGCGCGCCATCGAGGACGGCCGCGCCGAACAGGCCCGGCTCGTCGCCCAGACCGAGGTCGTCCAGGCCGCGCACGGCGAGGCGGCCCGCATCGTCGACGAGGCGCACGTCGAGGCCGACAAGCAGCGCGGTGAC
Organism: Amycolatopsis roodepoortensis; assembly: GCF_014873915.1. GTDB lineage: Bacteria > Actinomycetota > Actinomycetes > Mycobacteriales > Pseudonocardiaceae > Amycolatopsis > Amycolatopsis roodepoortensis. Next base: position 113,795 of record NZ_JADBEJ010000004.1, on the reverse strand, counting down.
TGCGACGCCTACGTCGACGGGAAGCTGGCCGAGTTCTCCGAACTGCTGGCGACCACGCTGCGGACGGTCGACTCCGGGCGCAACCACCTGCGGTCCCCGGTCAACCTGCCGGGCAACAGCCGGACGTCGCTGTACGACTACCAGTCCTGATCGCTCGAGTACATGAAGGCCCCCTTCACCGCGCCAGGCGCAATGAAGGGGGCCTTCATGTACTTCACGGACTTCACGGACCGCGCCCGAAACCGAGTGGCGGGACCTGCGTACCCTGGTGACCGATGTCTGAGAACAAGTCGCCGCAGGCCAGGCCTGCGCAACTGGACGACCGGAACCCGTGGGTGCTCGACACCCGCGAACTCGGCCGTCACGCCGGCCTGAGCAAGGCCGTCCAACGCTCGATCCCCGTCGAGACCGCGCTCGGTGTGCCCGACGTCATCACCATCGACGCCGGTTCCACCCTCGAACTCGATCTCATGCTCGAGTCCGTCGTCGAGGGTGTGCTCGTCAGCGGCACGGCGTCCGCCGTCGCGACGGGGCACTGCTCGCGGTGCCTCGACCCGATCACCGAGGACGTCGAGGTCGACCTGACCGAGCTCTTCGCCTACCCCGGCTCCGCGACCGAGGAGACCACCGACGAGGACGAGATCCCGCGCCTGGTGGACGACCGGATCGACCTCGAGCCGACGGTCCGCGACGCGGTGGTGCTGGCGCTGCCGCTGGCCCCGCTGTGCGCCGAGGACTGCCGGGGACTGTGCACCGAATGCGGTGTCAAGTGGGCCGATCTCGAGCCCGGTCACGGGCATGAGAAGATAGACCCTCGGTGGGCCGCGCTGGTCGATCGTTTCGATGACGAAACGGGCGATGACCAGGCCGATGGCCCCGGAAAGCAAGCCTGACGAGCACCAGCTCGTTCCGGAGAAGCAAGTTCGCTCGCGACCGCGGGCAGACCGTCTGAAGGAGATCTACTCGTGGCCGTCCCGAAGCGGAAGATGTCGCGATCCAACACCCGCGCGCGCCGCAGCCAGTGGAAGGCGGCTCCGGTTCAGCTGGTGCCCTGCTCCAACCGCGCCTGCAAGCAGCCGAAGCTCCAGCACATCGCGTGCCCGGCCTGCGGCCAGCACAACGGTCGCCAGGTCGTCGAGCCCGCCTGATCGGCAGCCGACGACATGGGGGGCAAATCCGCCGGTGCACCACCCGCGGACCCCGCACCACTGCTCGAAGCTCTCGGGATCACGATCGAACCCGAGCTGCTGACGCTGTCGTTGACCCACCGTTCTTATGCCTATGAGAACGGTGGGTTGCCGCCGAACGAGCGGTTGGAGTTCCTCGGGGACGCGGTGCTGGGCCTGGTCGTCACCGACCACCTCTACAACACCCATCCCGAACTTGCCGAGGGGCAGCTCGCGAAGCTCCGGGCCAGCGTGGTCAACATGCACGCACTGGCCAGGGTCGCGCGCGGTCTCGGTGAGGGCGGGCTGGGCAAGCACCTGTTGCTGGGCAAGGGCGAAGAGCTCACCGGCGGCCGGGACAAGGCGAGCATCCTCGCCGACGGGCTCGAAGCCGTCATCGGCGCCGCGTACCAGCAGCACGGTATCGACGTCGCGCGCAAGCTCGTGCACCACCTGTTCGACGACCTGCTCGCCGAGGCGCCGCTGCGTGGCGCCGGCCTGGACTGGAAGACCAGCCTCCAGGAGCTGACGGCGTCGGCCGGGCTCGGCGTGCCCGAGTACAAGGTCGAGGACACCGGGCCCGATCACCGCAAGGAGTTCAGCGCCACCGTCCTCGTCGGCGGGCGCGAACTCGGCTACGGCTCGGGAACGACCAAGAAGGAAGCCGAGCAGAAGGCCGCCGAGACGGCCTGGCGCCAGCTTTCGGCCGAACTCGACATCGATCAGCCACCGAAAACGACCTGAGTCCCGCACTTCCTCGTGAGTGGTAATGACGGTTAGAACCGGCATCACCACTCACGAGGGCCGGTGGGAGAATCGACGGCATGCCCGAACTCCCCGAGGTCGAGGTGGTCCGTGCCGGGCTCGAGGCGCATGTCTCCGGCCGGACGATCACCGAGGTCGAAGTCCTTCACGCCCGCGCGATCCGCCGCCACGAACTCGGCGCCGAGGACTTCGGCGGCCGGCTTTCCGGGGTGAAGATCACCGCCGCCCGGCGCCGCGGCAAGTATCTGTGGCTGGAACTCTCCGACGGCCAGGCCATGCTCGCGCACCTCGGCATGAGCGGTCAGATGCTCGTCCAGCCCGGCGACGCGCCGGACGAGAAGCACCTTCGCGTGCGATTCCGCTTCGCCGACAACGGTTCGGAGTTGCGCTTCGTCGACCAGCGGACCTTCGGAGGGCTGGCGCTCGCGGAACTCACCGAGGTCGACGGTACGGCGTTGCCGGGCACCATCGCGCATATCGCCCGCGACCCGATGGATCCGCGGTTCGACCTCGACCAGGCCGTCCGCGCGCTGCGGTCGAGGCGAACCGAGCTCAAACGCGCCCTGCTCGACCAGACCCTCGTCTCCGGGATCGGCAACATCTACGCCGACGAGGCGCTCTGGCGCGCCAAGCTCCACTGGGCCCGTCCGACCGACAGGCTCACCGCCGCCCACGGCCGCACCGTGCTCACCGCCGCCAGTGACGTGATGGCCGAGGCGCTGGTCGCCGGCGGGACGTCGTTCGACGCGCTGTACGTCAACATCAACGGCGAGTCCGGCTACTTCGACCGGTCACTCGACGCCTACGGCCAGGAAGGACTGCCCTGCGGCCGGTGCGGGACGGCCATCCGGCGCGACCCCTTCATGAACCGTTCGTCGTTCTCCTGCCCGCGGTGCCAGCCGAAGCCGCGCGCGAGGTGAAAACTGTCGTGTACGACACGGGCGCCGCGTCAACTAGCATGAACGGGCACGACATGTAGGGAGTGGGATGGTGGCCGCGACCGAGCCCGGCAAGACGACGCTCGCCGAGAAGATCGACAAGCTGTTCCAGATCGTGCTGAGACCCGATCGCGAGCCGTACAGCCACGAGGAGGTCGCCAAGGCCTGCCGCGAGGCGACCGGCGAAAGTTTCTCGACGACGTACCTGTGGCAGTTGCGCACGGGCCGTCGGGACAATCCGACGAAACGCCACCTCGAGGCGCTCGCGCAGTTCTTCGGCGTCTCGCCCGCGTACTTCTTCGACGACGAGCAGAGCGCCAAGATCGCCGAGGAACTCGCGCTCCTCGGCGCCCTTCGCGACGCCGGTGTCCGCGACGTCGCGCTGCGGGCCGTAACGCTTTCCCCCGACGGACTCGACACCATCAGCGACATGATCGACGCGATCGCCCGCAGGGAATCCGGACGGGGCGGCCAGAAGAAGGAGTCGTGAGTGGACCGTCGCCGTAAGGAGTTGTGGCGCCGCTGCCGGAGTCTCGCCGACGGCGTCACCCTTCCCGAACCGTTCGACGCCGGGTCCTTCGTCGCGGAACTCGCGGCCGAACGCGGCCGTCCCATCGAATTGATGCAGGTCAGCGTCCCTTCCAGCGGCCCGTGCGGGCTGCTGATGAGCACGGAACGCGCGGACTACATCCTCTATCCGACCAACACCACCGCCCTGCACCGGCGGCACATCCTGCTGCACGAGGTCGGCCACCTGGTGTGCGGGCACGTCGGTTCGGACGCCGGGGCGGACGGGATCGTGCTCGACGCCGCCGCCGGCAAGACCCTCATGCCGAACCTGTCGCCCGAACTCGTCCGCCGTGTCCTCGGCCGCACGAGCTACAGCGCCGTCGAGGAACAGGAGGCGGAGTTGCTCGCCAGTCTCCTGGCGCGTCGGGTCGCGCGGACGGCGGTGCGCGGCGCCGCGCGTCCCGACGAGAGCGGGAGCGATCTCGCCGGCGGTATGGCGAGGGTCGACGATCTCTTCGGCAGCCGGAAGCGGCCGTGACCGAGACCATCGCGTATTTCTGCTGCGTGGTGGCTTTCGCGGGCTTCGGCTACAAGCTGATCCAGGCCCGCCACACCCAGCCCCTGCGGCGGATGTGGTTCCTGAGCGCGTTCGGGATGTGCATCGCGGGCGGCATCATGCTGCTCACCCCGGCCATGGAGAACGCCGTCGGCGTCGAGGAACCCATGGGCAGCCTCCTGAATCTCGCGGCCGACCTGCTCAAGATCGGCGCGATGGCGTTCGCGGTCGCGTTCGCGCGGTCGCTGAAACTGGGGGAGGGCAAGCGGATCGGGTGGCACGCGATGCTTTCCTGGACCGTGGTGGCCGCCGAAACCGCGCTCTTCTTCCTGTCCGACAGTTACCGGGTCGGCGACCACACCGCCGCCGGGCCGGGCAGGCTCGGCTGGTTCGTCGCGTACAACGTCCTTTTCCTCGTCTACGGTCTGATCAGTCTGCTGACTTTCTCGATCGTCTTCGCCCGCTTCGCGCGTCATGCCGCACCTGGCCCGCTTCGCATCGGGCTGTGGCTGCTCGTCGGTGGCGGGGTTTCCGCGCTGGGCTGGACATTCTGGGACGTCGACGACATCTACATCCTCGCCACCACCGGCGCGGTCGACGCCGGTGAGGAGACGTTCTCGGCGATCCTGGCGGCGCTGAGCGTCGGGCTCGCCGGGGCGGGCGCGACACTCAGCGTGTGGGGGCCCGCGCTGGCCACGCCGTTCCGGCTCATCGGCGCGTACCGGACGTACCGCCGGATCGAGCCGTTGTGGGCCGCGCTGCGCGACGCGGTCCCCGAAATCGCGCTCGACCCTGGCCCCGGCATGCCGGGTGGCGTCGAATTCGCCTTGTACCGCAGGGTGATCGAGATCCGGGACGGCCATCTCGCGTTGCGGCCCTACTTCGATCCGGACGTTCCAGCGCTCGCGGAGGCCCGAGCACGCGAGGCGAAGATCCCCGAAGCCCGGATCGCCGCGACGATCGAGGCGGCGGCACTGGCCGCCGCGCTCGTCGCCTCCGAGGCGGGCCGCCGGTACGCCCCCGACGACGTCCCGGCGACCTACCTCGATGAGCCGGACATCGCCACCGAAGCGGCGTGGCTCGTGGAGGTCACGCGGGCCTGGCGGCGGTCCACCGTGGTCGGACGCATCCGGGACAGAGCCCGCGAAACGCTTGCGGTCTAAGCCGAAACGATCGCGGTGACGGCGGCCGCCGCCGAGACCAGCGCGAGCCAGACCGGCGGGGCGACGTCCTTGATCCCGTCGCCCGCCCGCACGTGGGAGACCGCCGCCCCGATCAGCAAGGCGACCAGGCCTGCCGCCGCGGCGATCCCGAGCGGCCGCCAGAACAACCCGGCCACCAGGCCCGCCGCTCCCGCGAGTTCGAGCGCGCCGATCCCCTGGATCGCCCGGACCGAGAAGCCGATCCTCTCGGTCCGGGAGACCAACGCCGGCTGACGCAGGATCTTCGCCACCCCCAGCACGGCGAAGATCGCGGCCAGCAGCACCGACAGCACCACATGACTCACGGCCATGACGAACTCCTTGGGGTGGAAGGACTTTCAGACGGTGACGCGGCGCATGGTGGCGAATCCGCCCGCTCCCGCGACGCAGACCAGCAGGGCGAGCACCCCGGTCACGCCGCCGACGGTCAGCGTGCTGAAGAACGTGCCGAGCTTCGGCCAGGAATCGGTCCAGCTGAGCAACAGCACGCCGCCCAGCAGCACCAGGACCTGCGCGGCGCCGAACAGGACGACACCCGGCACCGCGGCGCGCCGGTAGATCAGGCCGTACCACATGCCGTAGACGAACACCAGCGTCAGCAACACGAACGACGTGAGCAGGGTCAGGTACCAGGGACCATCGAGCAGCCAGGGGACGCGGAAGTAGTTGAGCCCGAGCCCCCAGCCGCCGGTCGCGTCCTCGATCGCCTGGAACACGACGATCCCCACCGCATACAGCGCGGAGAGTCCCGCCACGAGCAGGATCGTGCCCAGGTAGTACGACCGCCTCGACACGCCCAGCGCGAGCCCGAACGGGAGCGACTTCGTCATGCTCAAGGCACCGCAGACGAACATGAACACGAACAGCGTGAACAGGCCGCCGGAGTAGTTCTCGTCGGGTGTTTCGGGGAGCAGCGAGAAGATCGCGACGTTCACCCCGAAGGCGAAGAACGTGATGCCGACCGGGAGGACGACGTACTGCAGCCGGTCCACCAGGTGGTAACGCGCGACGTTGATCAGGGTGTTCATGCGGACGCCTCCTCTGCGGTCTGTCCGTTGGAGGTGTGCACCATCAGTTGCTGCAAGGAAAGCGGCTCGAGTTTCAGGTGCAGGGCCTTCGCCTTCGCCGTCGCGGCGGGATCGAGCGCGTCGGCGACGGTCACCGAAGCCCGCGAGCCGATCTTGCGGCGGTGCAGCACCCGGCGGCCGCTGACGAAATCGTCCACCGCGAGGGCGGGGCCGGTGACCGTGACGGCCGAGCCGCGCAGTTCGTCGGCCGCCGCGTCGAGGACGACGCGGCCCTTGTCGATCATCACCACGTGCTCCAGCAGATCGGCCACCTCGTCGATCAGGTGCGTGGAGAGCAGGATCGTGCGCGGATGGGCCGAGTAGTCGTCGAGCAACCGGTCGTAGAACAGCTGGCGCGCGACGGCGTCGAGGCCCGCGTATGGCTCGTCGAGCAGCGTGAGTTCCGCACGTGCCGCGAGCCCGATCGTGATCGACAGCGCCGAGCGCATGCCTCGCGAGAGCTTCTTGACCGGGCGCTTCGTCGGCAGGTCGAAATCGCGGAGCAGCGTGTCGGCGAGTTCGGAGTCCCAGTTCGGGTAGAACCAAGACGCCGCCGAAAGCGCGTGCCGCACCTTGAAATCCGGGAACTGCTGGTCTTCGCGGACGAGCACCAGGCGCTTCAGCACCCGCTCGTTCTCGACCGGGCTCTCGCCGAACACACGGACCGAGCCCGCGCTGGCGAACTCCTGCGCGGTGACGATGCGCAGGAAGGTGCTCTTGCCGGCGCCGTTGCGGCCCAGCAGGCCGGTGATCTTGCCTTCTTCGATGTCGACCGAGACATCGCCGAGCGCGAGATGGTCGCCGTAGCGCCGGGTCAGGCCGGTGGTCGAAATGGTCGGCGTCATGCGGCGGGTCCTCCGTTCCGGTGTCCGTTCCCGCGGATGAGCGAGATCAGGGTTTCGTCGTCGATGCCGAGGCGCCTCGCTTCGCTGAGCATCGGGTCGAGGTACTGCTCGGCGAACCGTTGCCGCCGGTCGGTGAGCAGTTTCTGCCGGGCGCCGGCGGCGACGAACATGCCGATACCGCGCCGTTTTTCGAGCAGGCCGTCATCGGCGAGCACGTTGATCCCCTTGGCCGCCGTCGCCGGATTGATCCGGTAGAAGGCGGCGAGTTCGTTGGTTGACGGCACGCGTTCCCCCTCGGCCAGGCTTCCCTCGGCGATGTCGTCGGCGATCTGTTCGGCGATCTGCGCGAACAGGGGTGTTCCTTCGTCGAGCACGACACCTCCGTCCCCAGTCTTCGAGCACCTCATGGGTGCGGTGGTTCATTACTGGACTAAGTAACCCATGAACCACCCGGTCGACGCAAGTCGCCTCCGCCGTGCACACTACTGTGCAATGCGTGGTACCTTCTGTTGCGTAAGACTGGAAGGGACGCGACTGTGGAGATCAGTCAGCTACTCAAAGGCGTGCTGGACCTCGCCGTTCTCGCGGTGCTTCGCGGAGAGGACGGCTACGGCTACGACGTACTCCGAAGACTTCGTGTCGCGGGGTTGCAGGAGGTGGGCGACGCGTCGGTGTACGGGACGCTCCGGCGCCTGTACAAGGCGGGCCTGCTGACGTCCTACGTGGTGCCGAGCGAGGAAGGCCCGCACCGCAAGTACTACAGCCTCAACGAGCCGGGTCGCCAGCGGCTCGAAGAGTCGGGGCAGACCTGGCGGACTTTCGCCACGACGATGAACAGCCTGTTGGGAGAGGCAGCATGAGCACGCAGAATCCGACCGCCGTGCGGGTGTATCTGGCGAGGGTCAGGAGCGCGCTCGCCGACCTGCCCGAGAGCGAAGTCGAGGAGATCCTCGAGGACGTCCGGCCGCATCTCGCCGAGATGGAGGCGGAACTCGGGGACAGCCCCAAGGTCGACGCCCTGATCGAGCGGCTGGGCAGCCCCGAAAGCTACGCCGCCGAACTGCGGGCGTCCGGTGGCTACCCGCCGCGTCCGGCCGAGGCCGGCGGCAAGACCACCGTGCTGAAGGTGAAGACCGGCATCGGCGGAGCGCGGTTCGCGTTCTGGGGACTGGTGTTCTCGGTCGGGGGCTTCGCGCTGTTCGGCTTCGCCGCCGCGGTGTGGGTCCGGGTGGAACCGTTGGTGGGCCTGCTTTTCGTCGCACCCGTGCTCGCGATCAGCGTCGCCTACGTGGTGCGGAAGGGGGTCGCCCCGATCGCGGAATTGCCCGAGGTGGTGAAGCTCCGTGAGATCGCGGCCTCGTTCCAGAAGGACCGCAACGGCAAGGGGCTCAACTACTTCCGCGCGCTCAAGCCGGCGTGGTGGGTGCTGTGCGCGGCGGTGCTGGTCATCTTCGGCCTGCTGCTCGTGCTTCGCGACACCGAAGCCGTGCTGCTCCTGCCGCTGATGCTGCTGGCGGCCGTCGCGGTGGTCTGGGCGGGCCCGAAGCTGAAGGCCGACCGGCGGCTGCTGTGGCTGGCCGTGCCGATCTCGGCGTTCGTCGTCGGCAGCATGCTCGGCGGTGCGGGCGCGGCGGTCGACCTGATCGCGAAGCGGTCCTACGGCGGTGGTTCCTACAACGGCCCCTATGGGCCGAGCTACAACGACAGCTACGGGAACCCGCAGCTGACGTACGGCAGCCAGGACGTGGAGAACATCTACGCGTTCGACGCCGACGGCAAACCGCTGACCGAGATCTACCTCTACGACGAGAACGGCCGCCCGCTCAGCACGACCCGGTACGCCTGCGAGCAGAGCACGGGCGAGAAGCGGAAAATCGGCGACGACAACCGCTACCCGCGGCCACGGCTCGAGCGGGGAGTCAAGGACCACGACGGAAACCTCAACGGCTACAACGGTTACCGCAGCTACTGTCTGGAAAGGACGGACGTGCCGTTCAGCGCGGCGATCCCGAAGATCACCCCGGCGCCGCCCACCTCCCAGGCCGCCCCGCCGTCGTCCACCTCGGTGGCGCCGCCGTCGAACTCCACCCAGCCGACGCGCTAGGTGGCTCCGGGTGGAGGCGGACGTCGGGGGCCGCCTCCACCCGCGTTTCGTCCTCTGGATGCGGTGGTTCGCGTTGCCAACCACCGCATCCAGAGGACGAAATGCGGATGCGAGATACGCCGAGGGGGACGTAACCTCCGGGGTAACGCGTTGACGGAGACGAGTAGCCGAAGGACCACGTGAGTCCAGAGAGCCGCCGGTAGCTGGGAAGGCGGCCTCGCGCCCTCCGGTGAAGACCCTCCCGAGTGCGGGGAGGAACGGCGTCCGCGCCCCATGCCCCGCCGTCCGGCCCTCGTCACGGGCCTTCGAGGCCGCCGTTCCCTGGCGGCGGCGAAAGTGCGGTGGTACCGCGAGTTCCCTTCTCGCCCGCACTCCCAAGGGGTCGCGCACATCCGTACTGGAGTTGTGATGATCTCGCGTGTCCTCGCCGCCGACCTGCCCCGGCACGTCGGCGGCCGTGTCCGTATCGCCGGCTGGGTGCATCGCCGGCGCCGCCTGAAAACCGTCACCTTCCTGGTGATCCGGGACCGTTCCGGACTCGCCCAGGTGGTCCTCGCCGAATCCGGTGGCCCACCCGAGGAGACCGTCGTCGAGGTCGAGGGGCTGGTCACCGCCAATCCTCAGGCGCCGGGCGGCCTCGAACTCACCGAGCCGTCCGTCAGGCTGCTGTCCGAACCGGCCGAACCACCGCCGTTCGACCTCTACCGGCCGTCGGTGGCCGCCGCGTTGCCCACGGTGCTGGACAACGCCGCCGTCGCGCTGCGGCATCCGCGGCTGAAAGAGGTCTTCGCGATCGCGGCGGCGAGCGTCGCCGGATTCCGGTCGGCGTTGGACGGGCTCGGGTTCACCGAAACCCATACGCCCAAGATCGTTTCGTCGGCCACGGAATCCGGGGCGAACGTCTTCGGCATCGACTACTTCGGCAAACGGGCCTTCCTCGCGCAGTCGCCGCAGTTCTACAAACAGGCACTGGTCGGGGTTTTCGAGCGCGTGTACGAGGTCGGCCCGGTCTTCCGCGCCGAACCGCACGACACCGCGCGGCATCTCGCGCAGTACACCAGCCTCGACGCCGAACTCGGGTTCATCGAAGGCCACCACGACGTCATGGCGGTGCTGCGGGAAGCGGTCGCCGGTATGGCCGCCGCGGTTCCGCGGACGGAAGTCGTGGTGCCCGAGGAGATTCCGGAGATCCACTTCACGGAAGCCCAGGAATGGCTCGCGCGGACTTCCGGCGAGGACCCGCGTGGCGAGCCGGACCTCGCGCCCGCGCACGAGCGGCTGCTTTCGGAGTGGGCGCTGCGCGAACACGGATCGGAATTCCTGTTCGTCACCGGCTATCCGATGGTGAAGCGGCCGTTCTACACGCATCCGGACCCGGAGCGGCCCGCGTACTCCAACAGTTTCGACCTGCTTTTCCGCGGGCTGGAACTGGTGACCGGCGGGCAGCGGCTGCACCGGCACGCGGACTACGTCGCCGCGCTGGCGGAGCGTGGTGAACCCGCCGAGCCGTATCGGGACTACCTGTCCGTCTTCGCGCACGGGATGCCGCCGCACGGTGGTTTCGCGCTCGGTCTCGAACGCTGGACGGCCCGCTTGCTCGGGTTGCCCAACGTCCGCCAGGCGACGCTCTTCCCGCGCGACCTGCATCGGCTGACCCCGTGAAAGCCGCGAGCCGGCACCTCTCGAAGAGGTGCCGGCTCGCGTGGGGTGAGGCTCAGTGGTGGAACGCGGTCCTGGCGGCCAGGTCGGCCAGCAGGGCGCGGCCCTTCTCGGCGTTGCGCGGCTGGGCCAGGACGTCGTAACGCCGGGCGACCAGCTGGCTCTGCGAAATGAACCCGCGCTTGTTCTTCGACGCCGCGTACCCCAGCGCGCCGAACAGCAGGTTGAACCCGATACCGCCGACGAGGCCGACGATTATCGGCACCAGCCCGGCGCCCGGGTTCAGCAGGCTCAGCACGAGCCCGAGGAACACACCGAACATCGCGCCCGACAGCGCCGAGCTGGTCAGCACCTTGCTCCAGCCCATCCGTCCGGCGATCCGCTCGACCAGGACCGGCTCGACACCGACGATGGTGACGTCCGTGATCGGGAAGTCCGTTCCCGCGAGGTGGTCGACGGCACGCTGCGCTTCGGAGTACGACTCGTACGAGCCGATCGGCCACCCACTGGGCATCGTCGGGAGCTGAGCCCGCCCCTGGGGCTCGGTGAACGTGGTCTGCTGCGTGAATGCCTGTGTCATTCCTTCTCACCTCTCTTGATCCGTACAACGTCCCGGATGCGCGGATCTCCTCCCGGTGCGGCGGGATTCACAGCATCTTCTCAGCCGGGCATCGCAGACAATCCGCCCAGGGATCAACTACGGTGAGCAATGGATAACGAACCAGACCATTGACCGAGTTGACCGACTCCGGCCGACCCGGTAGGAAGAAGCCGCAAAGGTACCGCATCGAACCTTTAGGTGAGGCTGATGGCGAACAGGCGCGGCATGCTCACGCTCGATCGGCTCCGGGAACTGGTCGAGGAAGGCGCCGTCGACACGGTGCTGGTGGCGATCACCGACATGCAGGGCAGGCTGCAGGGCAAACGCTGCGCCGCCGAATACTTCCTCAACGAGGTCGTCGAGCACGCCACCGAAGCGTGCAACTACCTGCTCGCGGTCGACGTGGACATGAACACCGTCGACGGCTACGCGATGTCTTCCTGGGAGACCGGCTACGGCGACTTCGTCATGCGCCCGGACTTCGGCACGCTGCGCCTGCTGCCGTGGCAGGAGGGCACCGCGCTCGTCCTCGCCGATCTCGAACGGGTGCAGGGCGGCGCCGTGGCCCCTTCGCCGCGCCAGATCCTGCGCGGTCAGCTCGACCGGCTCGCCCAACGCGGACTCGCCGCCTACGTCGGGACCGAGCTGGAGTTCATCGTCTTCGACGACACCTACGAGTCGGCCTGGGACAAGCGGTACCAGGACCTCCGCCCGGCCAATCAGTACAACGTCGACTACTCGATGCTCGGCACCGCGCGGATCGAGCCGCTGCTGCGCCGCATCCGCAACGACATGGGCGGAGCGGGCTTGTACGTCGAATCCGCCAAGGGCGAGTGCAACCCCGGCCAGCACGAGATCGCGTTCCGCTACGCCGACGCGCTGACCACCTGCGACAACCACAGCGTCTACAAGACCGGCTCCAAGGAGATCGCCGCGCAGGAAGGCAAGAGCCTCACGTTCATGGCGAAGTACAACGAACGCGAGGGCAACTCGTGTCACATCCACATCAGCCTGCGCTCCGCCGAGGGCGAGCCCGTCCTGGCGGGCGACGGCCCCGGCGGGTTCTCGCCGCTGATGGAGCACTTCCTCGCCGGTCAGCTCGCCGGGCTGCGCGAGCTGACCTATTTCTTCGCGCCGAACATCAACTCCTACAAGCGTTTCGTCCCCGGAAGCTTCGCGCCGACGGCCGTCGCGTGGGGCACCGACAACCGCACGTGCGCGCTCCGCGTCGTCGGGCACGGCGACTCGCTGCGCACCGAGAACCGCGTCCCCGGCGGCGATGTGAACCCGTACCTCGCGGTGGCCGCGCTGATCGCGGCCGGGCTGCACGGCATCGAGAACGAACTGGAGCTCGAACCGGAGTTCCAGGGCAACGCCTACGGTTCCGGCAAGCCGACCGTGCCGACGACCCTGCGGGAGTCCGCGGCGCTGCTGGACGGGAGCGAGCTCGCGAGGTCCGCGTTCGGGGACGAGGTCGTCGACCACTACCTGAACGCGGCGAAGATCGAACTGGCCGCGTACGACGCCGCCGTCACCGACTGGGAGAGGATTCGTGGCTTCGAGCGGCTCTGAACCCCTGATCGGGCTCACGTCCTATCTGGAGCCCGCGAAGTTCCTGGTGTGGGAGACCGAAGCGGCGCTGCTCCATCGGGTCTACGTCGACGGGATCGTCGCGGCGGGCGGGATCCCGGTCCTGCTGCCGCCGGTCAGCGGGGCACACGATCGGCTGATCTCCGCCGTGGACGGGCTCGTGCTGGTCGGCGGCGCCGACGTCGACCCGGCGCGCTACGGCCAGGAGCAGCACGCGACGACGTACACGAGGCCGAACCGGGACGTCTTCGAGTTCGGCCTGCTGCGGTCCGCTTTGTCCGCCCGTAAGCCGGTGCTCGGCGTGTGCCGAGGGCTGCAGGTGCTCAGTGTCGCTTTGGGCGGCACGCTCGCGCAGCACCTGCCGGACACTTTGGACAGTGCGGATCACCAACCCGCGCCCGGAACTTTCGGCACCACTACGGTGGCCCTTGCCGAGGGCAGCCGCGTCGCGTCGATTCTCGGTGCCGAGACCAAGGTGCCGTGTTACCACCATCAGGCGATCGACAAGCTCGGCAAGGGGCTGGTCCCGGTCGGCTGGGCCGCCGACGGGACCATCGAGGCGGCCGAACTGCCCGGCGACGGGTTCGTGCTCGGCGTCCAATGGCATCCCGAACAGAATCCCGACGACATCAGGCTTTTCGAGGCACTCGTAGAAGCGGCGAAGGAGCGCGAATGACCACGTTCGAGGTGATCAACCCCGCCACGGAAGAGGTGGTGAGGTCGGTCGAGCTGACCTCGGCCGAGGAGACCGACGCGGCGATCGCCCGCGCGCACGCGGCGTTCCCCGCCTGGCGTGCGGTGGCCCCCGGCGACCGGGCGCGGCTGCTGCGCCGGTTCGCCGACGCCGTCGACGCCGACATCGAGAACCTCGCCGCGCTGGAGGTCGCCAACGCCGGCCACACGATCGGCAACGCGCGCTGGGAAGCGGGCAACGTCCGCGACGTGCTGACGTACTACTCCGCGTCGCCCGAACGGTTGAGCGGCAAGCAGATCCCGGTGCCCGGCGGGGTGAACATGACGTTCCACGAGCCACTGGGCGTGGTCGGGGTGATCGTGCCGTGGAACTTCCCGATGCCCATCGCCGGCTGGGGGTTCGCGCCCGCGCTCGCCGCCGGGAACACCGTGGTGCTGAAACCCGCCGAACTCACCCCGCTGACCGCGATCCGCCTCGGCGAGCTCGCCCGCGAGGCGGGGATACCCGAGGACGTCTTCCAGGTGCTTCCCGGCAAGGGATCCGTGGTGGGGCAGCGTTTCGTGGATCACCCGGCGGTGCGGAAGGTGGTGTTCACCGGCTCCACCGAGGTCGGCAAGCAGATCATGGCGGGCTGCGCCGCGCAGGTGAAACGGGTGACCCTGGAGCTCGGCGGCAAGAACGCGAACATCGTCTTCGCCGACGCCGACCTGGACAAGGCCGCGGCCACCGCGCCGTACGGCGTCTTCGACAACGCCGGGCAGGACTGCTGCGCGCGGTCGCTGATCCTGGTGCAGTCGAGCGTCTACGAGAAGTTCATGGAGCTGCTGGAACCGGCGGTGAACGGTGTGGTCGTGGGGGATCCGCGGCTGGAAGTGACCGAGATGGGGCCGCTGATCTCGGCGGGACACCACGCGAAGGTCTCGTCCTATGTGGACGAATCCGCGCCGGTCGCCTTCCGGGGCAACGCGCCCATCGGCCCTGGATACTGGTTCGCGCCGACCGTCGTCACCCCGCCGGACCTGCGGCATCCGCTGGCGTCGGACGAGATCTTCGGCCCGGTCGTCGCCGTGGTCCCGTTCACCGACGAGACGGACGCGGTGACGATGGCCAACCACACCGAGTACGGGCTGTCCGGCTCGATCTGGACCCGCGACGTCGGTCGCGCCTTCCGCGTCGCGCGCGGCGTCGAAGCCGGGAACCTGTCGGTCAACTCGCATTCGTCCGTCCGGTACTGGACGCCGTTCGGCGGCTTCAAGCAGTCCGGGCTCGGCCGCGAGCTCGGGCCCGACGCCGTCGACGCTTTCACCGAGACCAAAAACGTCTTCATCAGTACGGAGGAATAATGGTTCAGCGTTTCGAGGGCCGCGTCGCGGTCATCACCGGCGGCAGCAGCGGCATCGGCCTCGCCACCGCGCGGCGGCTGGCGAGCGAAGGCGCGAAGGTCGTCATCGGCGACATCTCCGCCGAGGCGGGCAAGGCCGCGGCCGACGAGGTCGGCGGTCTGTTCGTGCAGGCCGACGTCACCGACGCCGAGCAGGTCGAGGCCCTGTTCCAGACCACTGTGGACACCTTCGGCTCGGTAGACGTCGCGTTCAACAACGCCGGTATCTCGCCGCCCGAGGACGACTCGATCCTCACCACGGGCATCGACGCGTGGGAGAAGGTGCAGAAGGTCAACCTGACCTCGGTGTACCTGTGCTGCAAGGCGGTGCTGCCTCATATGCAGAGGCAGGGCAAGGGCTCGATCATCAACACGGCGTCGTTCGTGGCGGTGATGGGCGCGGCGACGTCGCAGATCTCCTACACCGCGTCGAAGGGCGGGGTGCTGGCGATGAGTCGGGAGCTGGGCGTGCAGTTCGCGCGGGAGAACATCCGGGTGAACGCGTTGTGCCCGGGTCCGGTGAACACGCCGCTGCTGAAGGAACTGTTCGCGAAGGACCCCGAGCGGGCCGCGCGGCGGCTGGTGCACGTGCCGGTCGGGCGGTTCGCGGAGCCGGAGGAGATCGCGGCGGCCGTCGCGTTCCTGGCGAGCGACGACGCCTCGTTCATCACGGCCTCGCAGTTCCTGGTGGACGGCGGGATCTCGGGCGCCTACGTCACCCCGCTCTGACGACGGCCCGCGTTTAGTCCTCTGAATGTGTGCCGTCACTCGTCCCGGTGGCTGGGATGGCGGGCCGCTGACCTGCGCTGTAGTCCTGACAACGCGTAGCCAGCATCCAGGACCACCCAGGAGGCCCAGCATGACCCGGCAGATGAGCACCGCCATGCGTGACTGCATCGACCTGTGCAACGAGTGCCACGTCCGGTGCGAGGAGATGATGACGCGCTGCATGGAGTTGGGCGGTGCGAAGCTCGGCATGATGATGGTGACCTGCGCGGACATGTCCCGTATGTGCGCCGACATGATGATGCGCTGCTCCGCCATGGTCGCCGACCTCGAGATGATGCGCATGTGCGCGAAGATGTGCGGCCTCGCCTCCCAGATGATGCGCATGTGCGCCGACGAGTGCGCCAAGACCGGTGACGCCGAGCTCGCCGACGCCGCCGAGATGATGACGCGGTGCGCCGAGCTCTGCGGCACCATCACCGCCGAGATGATGATGGAGAACGCGTAACTCGCGTGATCAGACGCGTCACTCGCGTGATTGAAGGCGTAACTCACGAGTTACGGCTCTGAGCACGCAAGTGACGTGCTCGGCTGGAAGTAGACGCGCGCTGAACACGCCAGGTACGGTGTGCGCACAACTTCAGACAGGGCCGTCGAGCTGGAGCGGGAGAGCCCCCACGAACATGGTGGGGCACCGAAGGAGCAAACTCCCCGGAATCTCTCAGGTACCCACTACCGCTTCACGCGAGGCCACTCTGGAAAGCAGGCGCGCAAGTGCGTCTCACCCAAGGTGAAAGCCACCCCGTTCACGGGTGGTGAAACTCTCAGGTGCCATGACAGAGGGGGAGTTCCCAGCGCACCGGTCTATCCGGCGCCTGACCCAAGGAGCTCCCTTGACCAGTACGTCCTTCGACGACCGGCACATCGGCCCCTCGGAGTCCGAGCAGGCCAAGATGCTCGCCGAGGTCGGCTACGGCAGTCTCGATGCCCTGGTGCAGGCCGCCGTGCCGTCCGCGATCCGGGTCACCCGCGACCTCGAACTGCCCCCCGCCGCGTCCGAAGAGGACGCCATCGCCGAGCTTCGCGCGCTCGCCGCGCTCAACAAGCCGATGACCCAGATGATCGGCCTCGGCTTCCACGACACGGTCACCCCGGCGGTCATCCGCCGCAACGTGCTGGAGAACCCGGCCTGGTACACGGCGTACACGCCGTATCAGCCGGAGATCTCGCAGGGCCGTCTCGAAGCCCTCCTCAACTTCCAGACCATGGTCTCCGAGCTGGCCGGTCTCGCCACCGCGAACGCCTCCCTGCTCGACGAGTCCACCGCCGTCGCCGAGGCCGTCATGCTGATGCGCCGCGCGTCGAAGGCGAAGTCGAACAAGGTCGTCCTCGACGCCGAATGTCTGCCGCAGACCATCGCCGTCGTCCGCACCCGCGCCGAGGCGATGGGCGTCGAGGTCGAGGTCCGTGACCTGCTGACCGGTCTGCCGGAGGAGTTCTTCGGCGTCGTCGTCCAGTACCCGGGCGCTTCCGGCGTGCTGCGCGGCGCGGGCTTCTACTCCGCCATCTCCGAGACCGCGAAGGCCGCCGGCGCGCTGTACACCGTCGCCGCGGACCTGCTCGCCCTCACCCTCATCACCGCGCCGGGTGAGTTCGGCGCCGACATCGCCGCCGGTTCCACCCAGCGTTTCGGCGTCCCGCTCGGCTATGGCGGCCCGCACGCCGGGTACATGGCCGTCCGCGCCGGGCTCGAGCGCTCGCTGCCGGGCCGCCTGGTCGGGGTCTCGGTCGACGCCGACGGCAACCCCGCGTACCGCCTCGCCCTGCAGACGCGTGAGCAGCACATCCGCCGCGAGAAGGCGACCTCCAACATCTGCACCGCGCAGGTCCTGCCCGCCGTGCTCGCCGCGATGTACGCGGTCTACCACGGTCCGGACGGCCTCAAGCGCATCGCGACCCGCGTCCACGGGCTCGCCGCCGGGCTGGCCGGGGCGCTGCGCGAGGGTGGCGTCGAGGTCGTCCACGAGGGCTTCTTCGACACCGTCCTCGCCCGTATGCCCGGGCAGGCCGAAGCGGTCGTCGCGGTCGCGCGCGAGAACGGGATCAACCTCGGCCCGGTCGACGCCGACCACGTCCGCATCGCCGTCGACGAGGTCACCACGCCCGCGATCATCGCCAAGGTGCTCAACGCGTTCGGGATCGACACCCCGGCCGCCGAGGCCGGCGCGCTTCCCGCCGGCCTCGGCCGCGAGAGCGACTACCTGACCCACGAGGTCTTCCACTCCCACGGCTCCGAGACCGCGATGCTGCGCTACCTGCGCAGCCTGTCCGACCTCGACTACGCGCTCGACCGCGGCATGATCCCGCTCGGCTCCTGCACGATGAAGCTCAACGCCACCACCGAGATGGAGCCGATCAGCTGGCGCGAGTTCGCGGGGATCCACCCGTTCGCCCCCGCCGACCAGGCCGAGGGCTACCACACCCTGGTCGAGCAGCTGTCGGGCTGGCTGGCCGAGGTCACCGGCTACGACAAGGTGTCGCTGCAGCCGAACGCGGGCAGCCAGGGCGAGCTCGCCGGCCTGCTCGCGATCCGCGCGTACCACCACGCCAATGGGCAGAAGGAGCGCGAAGTCTGCCTGATCCCGTCGTCCGCCCACGGCACGAACGCCGCCTCCGCGGTCATGGCCGGGATGCGCGTCGTCGTGGTGAAGTGCACCGCCGAGGGCAACGTCGACCTCGAAGACCTGCGGGCCAAGGTCGAGGCCAACCGCGACACGCTGTCCGCGATCATGGTCACGTACCCGTCCACGCACGGCGTGTACGAGAACGGCATCGACGAGCTGGCCAAGATCGTCCACGACGCGGGCGGCCAGGTCTACGTCGACGGCGCGAACCTCAACGCGCTGCTGGGTCTCGCGAAGCCGGGTGAGTTCGGCGGCGACGTCTCGCACCTGAACCTGCACAAGACCTTCTGCATCCCGCACGGTGGCGGCGGCCCCGGCGTCGGTCCGGTCGCGGTCCGCGCGCACCTCGCGCCGTACCTGCCGAACCACCCGCTGCTGGAGAAGGCCGGTCCCGAAACCGGTGTCGGCCCGATCAGCGCCGCCCCGTACGGCTCGGCGTCGATCCTGCCGATCTCGTGGGCGTACGTCCGGATGATGGGCGCGGGCGGGCTCACCGCCGCGACGCAGGTCGCCGTGCTCGCCGCGAACTACGTGGCGAAGCGCCTCAACCAGCACTACCCGGTGCTCTACACCGGCCAGGACGGCCTGGTCGCGCACGAGTGCATCCTCGACCTGCGCGGGCTCACCAAGGAGACCGGCGTCAGCGTCGACGACGTCGCGAAGCGCCTGATCGACTACGGCTTCCACGCCCCGACCATGTCGTTCCCGGTCGCGGGCACGCTGATGGTCGAGCCGACCGAATCCGAGGACCTCGGCGAGATCGACCGCTTCATCGCGGCGATGATCGCCATCCGCGCGGAGATCGACGCCGTCGCGCAGGGCAAGTGGGCCGCGGACAACAGCCCGCTGCGCAACGCCCCGCACACCGCCGAAACGCTGGTCGGTGACTGGGACCTGCCGTACGACCGCGAACTGGCGGTGTACCCCGCCGGGGTGAACCGCAAGTCCAAGTACTGGCCCCCGGTGCGCCGCATCGACGGAGCGCGCGGGGACCGTAACCTCGTCTGCTCCTGCCCGCCGCTCAACGCCTACGAGAACTGAGGCACTTGATGTCGAAAGAGACGTCCCTGCACGGAGTCCACAAAGGACTGGGTGCGCTGTTCACCGATTTCGCGGGCTGGTCGATGCCGATCCGCTATTCCAGCGAGCTGGCGGAGCACAAGGCGGTCCGCGAGGCCGCGGGCCTGTTCGACCTCTCCCACATGGCCGAGATCGAGGTGACCGGCCCGCAGGCGGCCGACACCCTCGACTTCGCGCTGGTCGGCAACCTGTCGGGCGTCAAGCCGGGCCGGGCGCGCTACACGATGATCTGCGACGAGAACGGTGGCGTGCTGGACGACCTGGTCGTCTACCGCCTCGCCGACGAGAAGTTCCTGGTCGTGGCCAACGCGGGCAACGCCGACGTGGTCGCGCAGGCGCTGGCCGAGCGGGTCTCCGGCTTCGACGCGGTCGTCGAGAACAAGTCCGAGGATCTCGCGCTGATCGCCGTCCAGGGCCCGAAGGCCGTCGAGATCCTCGGCGCGGTCACCGACGCCGACCTGGGCGCGCTCAAGTACTACGCGAGCGTCCCGGCCGTCGTGAAGGGGCACGACGTCCTGCTCGCCCGCACCGGGTACACCGGCGAGGACGGCTTCGAGCTGTACGTCCCGGCCGGTGAGGCTCCCGCCGTCTGGCGCATCCTGACCGACGCGGGCGAGCCGCACGGCCTGCTCCCGGCCGGTCTCGCCTGCCGCGACACGCTGCGTCTCGAAGCCGGAATGCCGTTGTACGGCAACGAACTCAGCCTCCAGCTGAGCCCGTTCGAGGCCGGTCTCGGCCGCGTGGTCAAGTTCGAGAAGCCGAACGACTTCGTCGGCAAGGCCGCGCTCGAAGAGCTGTCCAAGAAGGACGTTCCCCGCGTGCGTGTCGGGCTCAAGGGCTCCGGCCGCCGCGCGCCGCGTCACGGCTACACCGTCCTGGCGGGTGACACCGAGATCGGCGAGGTCACCAGCGGTGCCCTTTCGCCGACGCTGGGTTACCCGATCGCCATGGCCTACGTGGACCGGGAGCACTCCGAGCCCGGCACCGAGCTTTCCGTCGACATCCGGGGCCGTATCGAGCCCGTCGAGGTCGTCGCCCTGCCCTTCTACTCCCGCGCCTGAAAGGCCCTTTTTCGATCATGAGCATCCCCCAGGACCTGAAGTACACGAAGGAACACGAGTGGCTGAACGTCGCGGACGGCGTCGCCACCGTGGGCATCACCGCCTTCGCCGCCGAGTCGCTCGGTGACATCGTGTTCGTCCAGCTCCCCTCGGTCGGCGACACCGTCACCGCGGGCGAGGTCTTCGGCGAGGTCGAGTCGACCAAATCGGTCAGCGAGCTGTACGCACCCGTGGACGGCGAGGTCGTCGAGGTGAACGAGGCCACAACGGACACCCCCGAGCTCATCAACTCGGACCCGTACGCCGAAGGATGGCTCCTGAAGGTGCGTCTGTCCGGCGACGTGCCCGCCCTGCTCGACGCCCAGGCGTACGCCGTCTTGACCCAGGAGAACTGACATGTTCAACGCTGCCCTGTCCGAAGTGGACCCCGAGGTCGCCGCGGCCGTCGCCGCCGAACTCGACCGGCAGCAGTCGACCCTGGAGATGATCGCCTCGGAGAACTTCGCCCCGGTGGGCGTGCTCGAGGCGCAGGGTTCGGTGCTGACCAACAAGTACGCCGAGGGTTACCCCGGCCGCCGCTACTACGGCGGTTGTGAGCACGTCGACGTCATCGAGCAGCTGGCGATCGACCGCGCGAAGGCCCTCTTCGGTGCCGAGCACGCCAACGTCCAGCCGCATTCGGGCGCGCAGGCCAACGCCGCCGCCATGGTCGCGGTGCTCAACCCCGGCGACACCATCCTCGGTCTCGACCTCGCGCACGGCGGGCACCTGACCCACGGGATGAAGATCAACTTCTCGGGCAAGCTCTACAACGTCGTCGCCTACCACGTCGACAAGGAGACCGGGATCGTCGACGTCGAGGAGATCGAGCGCCTCGCCAAGGAGCACAAGCCGAAGCTGATCATCGCCGGCTGGTCGGCGTACCCGCGTCAGCTCGACTTCGCCGAGTTCCGCCGCATCGCCGACGAGGTCGGTGCGAAGGTCATGGTCGACATGGCGCACTTCGCCGGTCTGGTCGCCGCGGGCCTGCACCCGAGCCCGGTGCCCTACGCCGACATCGTCACCACGACCACGCACAAGACCCTCGGCGGCCCGCGTGGCGGCATCATCCTGTCCCGCCAGGAACTCGCCAAGAAGATCAACTCGGCGGTGTTCCCCGGCCAGCAGGGCGGTCCGCTGGAGCACGTCATCGCCGCCAAGGCCGTCGCGCTCAAGATCGCCGCGAGCGAGGAGTTCCGCGAGCGTCAGCAGCGCGTGCTCGAAGGTGCGAAGATCCTGGCCGACCGCCTCTCGCGCACGGATTGCAGCGAAGCCGGTGTCCGCGTGCTGACCGGCGGTACCGACGTGCACCTGGTGCTCGTCGATCTGGTCAACTCCACTTTGGACGGTCAGCAGGCCGAGGACCGGCTGCACTCGGTCGGTATCACGGTCAACCGCAACGCTGTCCCGTTCGACCCGCGGCCGCCGATGGTCACCTCCGGCCTGCGGATCGGCACCCCGGCGCTCGCGACCCGCGGCTTCGGCGCCGAGGACTTCGCCGAGGTGGCCGACGTCATCGCCGAGGCGCTGCGCCCGGACTTCGACGAGGCGCTGCGCCAGTCGCTGTCCGCCCGGGTCGAACTGCTGGCCAAGAAGCACCCGCTGTACGCGGATCTCAACCGATGAGCGCGCTCCCCGAGGGGCGCAAACTTCTCCGGCTCGAGGTCCGCAACGCGCAGACCCCGATCGAGAAGAAGCCGCCGTGGATCAAGACCCGCGCGCGGATGGGGCCGGAGTTCACCGAGCTCAAGGGACTGGTCAAGCGTGAAGGCCTCCACACCGTGTGTGAGGAGGCCGGTTGCCCCAACATCTACGAGTGCTGGGAAGACCGTGAGGCGACGTTCCTGATCGGTGGGGACCAGTGCACGCGGCGCTGTGACTTCTGCCAGATCGACACGGGGAAGCCCGCCGCGCTGGACCGGACCGAGCCGCGGAAGGTGGCGGAGTCGGTGCAGGCGATGGGTTTGCGCTACTCGACGGTGACCGGTGTCGCGCGTGACGATCTGGAGGACGGCGGCGCGTGGCTGTACGCCGAAACCGTGCGCCAGATCCACGCGCTGAACCCGGGTACCGGTGTCGAGCTGCTGATCCCGGACTTCAACGCGGACCCGGATCAGCTGGCCGAGGTGTTCGGTTCGCGGCCTGAGGTGCTGGCGCACAACGTCGAGACGGTGCCGCGGATCTTCAAGCGGATCCGGCCCGGCTTCCGGTACGCGCGGTCGCTGGAGGTCATCACTCGCGCTCGCGAGGCCGGTCTGGTGACGAAGTCGAACCTGATCCTGGGTATGGGCGAGACGCCGGAGGAGGTGGCTCCGGCGATGAAGGACCTGGTCGACGCGGGCTGCGAAATCCTCACGATCACCCAGTACTTGCGACCCTCGCCGCGGCATCACCCGGTGGACCGCTGGGTCAAGCCCGAGGAGTTCGTCGAGCACTCGAAGGCTGCCGAAGCGATGGGCTTCGCTGGTGTGATGGCCGGGCCGCTCGTACGCTCGTCGTATCGGGCCGGTCGCCTTTTCGCCCAGACGAAGGCCCACCGCGGCGAAGCGCTGTCGGAGAACCTGGCCCATCTCGCCGCCGAAGGGCCCGCGGCCCAAGAAGCCAGCTCACTGCTGGCCAGATAGGAAGGAGGGCAGATCAATGGCGATCAGCGTCTTCGACCTGTTTTCGATCGGCATCGGCCCCTCCAGCTCCCATACGGTGGGCCCGATGCGCGCCGCACTGACCTTTGTGGACGGTCTGGCCGCCGACGGCGACCTGACGGCCACGACGCGTGTCCAGAGCGAGCTTTTCGGCTCGCTGGGCGCCACCGGGTTCGGGCACGGCAGTGACAAGGCCGTGCTGCTCGGGCTGTCGGGGGAGCGTCCGGAGGAGATCGACACCGACACCGTTCCCGGCAAGATCGCGGAGATCCGGGAATCGGGCAGGCTCCGGGTGCGCGGCGAGCACGAGATCGTGTTCACCGAGGACACCGACCTGACCATGCACCGGCGGAAGTCGTTGCCGGCGCATCCGAACGGGATGATCTTCCGCGCGTTCGACGCCGACGGGAAGGTGCTGCGCGAGCGCACCTACTACTCGGTCGGCGGCGGGTTCGTGCGGGACGAGTCCTATGAGACCGACACTGTCGTCGTAGAGGACTCGACCCGGCTGGAGTTCCCGTTCCGTACCGGTGCGGATCTGCTGAAGCACTGCGAGGACACGGGGCTGCCGATCAGCGAGATCATGCTGCGCAACGAGCTTTCGTGGCGCACGCGTGAGGAAGTCCGCGAAGGGCTGCTGGAGATCTGGCAGGTCATGGCGGAATGCGTGCGCAACGGGTGCGAGCACGAGGGCGTGCTGCCGGGCGGGCTGAAGGTGCCGCGCCGCGCGAAGGCGTTGCACGAGAAGCTGCTCGCCGAGGACGGCGTCGGCGACCCGCTGTACGCGATGGATTGGGTGAGCCTGTACGCGCTGGCGGTCAACGAGGAGAACGCCGCGGGCGGCCGCGTCGTCACCGCGCCGACCAACGGCGCCGCGGGGATCATCCCGGCCGTTCTGCACTACTACCAGCGGTTCATCCGGGGCTCGTCGGACGACGGCATCGTGACGTTCATGCTCACCGCGGGCGCGATCGGCTCGATCCTCAAGCAGACGGGCTCGATCTCGGGCGCCGAGGTCGGCTGCCAGGGCGAGGTCGGTTCGGCCAGCGCCATGGCCGCCGCCGGGCTCACCGAGGTCCTCGGCGGTTCACCCGCGCAGGTGGAGAACGCCGCCGAGATCGGCGTCGAGCACCACCTGGGGCTGACCTGCGACCCGGTCGGCGGGCTGGTGCAGATCCCGTGCATCGAGCGCAACGCCGTCGGCGCGTCCAAGGCGATCCACGCCGCGCGGATGGCGATGCGCGGCGACGGTTCGCACGTCGTGACGCTGGACAAGGCGATCAAGACGATGCGCGAGACCGGCGCCGACATGAGCGTGAAGTACAAGGAAACCGCACGCGGCGGCCTCGCCGTGAACGTCATCGAGTGCTGATCGCCCGCGTTCAGTCCTCTGGATGCGGTAGTTGCACACGCAAGTACCGCATCCAGAGGACGAATTGCGGGCCGCCTAAACTCGAAGGGTGGAGTCGAGCACGGTCGCGAACGCGGGTGACGCGCTGTTCCGCCCGGTGCGCGCGGGCAACGCCTTCGAGGAGACCGTCGAAAGGCTGCTCCAGGCGATCCGGCTGGGCGTGGTGGGCGCGGGGGAGCGGCTGCCTTCGGAACGCGAGCTGGCCGAGCGGCTCGGGGTCAGCCGGGTGACGCTGCGCGAGGCCATCCGCGCGCTGTCCGACGCGGGTTACGTCGAGTCGCGGCGCGGGCGGTACGGCGGCACGTTCGTCAACGACGTCCTGCCAGACCCGCCCGCCACCGAAGGGCGGAAGGTCGACAACGCCACCCTGGAGGACGCCCTCGGCCTGCGGCACGTCCTGGAGACCGGCGCCGCCGAGATGGCGGCTTCACGGTCCCTCACCCCGGCCGACCGGCAGCACCTGACCAGCACGCTCGCCGAGGCGGCCGCGGCCGACGTCGGCGACTACCGGCGCAAGGATTCGCGGCTGCACCTGGCGATCGCCGAGGTCACCGCGTCCGGTTCGCTGACCACGGCGATGGCCGACGCGCGCATGCGGGTCAACCAGCTGCTCGACATGATCCCGCTGCTCGAACCGAACCTGGAGCACTCCAACGCCCAGCACGAGGCCATCGTCGACGCGATCCTCGCCGGGGACTCCGAAGCTGCCCGGCGGGCGATGACGGAGCACGTCGAGGGGACGGCTTCGCTCCTTCGGGCCTTCCTCGCCTGACCGCGTTTCGGTGATTTTCCCACAACCTTTTCACTCGTTCGGGCGTCTAACCTGGCGTGGAGAACCCGGATGCACCCGAGTCGGAGACCACGGCCACCCCGGAGCCGAAAGGGAAGAAGCGCAGGTGGCGGCGGATCGCCGCCTGGACGCTCGGCCTGCTCGTCGGCATCCCCGTCGTCGCGTTCGGGCTCGCGTACGTCCTGCTCGACGTCCGCAGCCCGCAAGAGGTCCTCGCCGACCTCGACAAGACCGTGGTCCTGCAGAACGCCGACGGCTCCGAACTGCTCAAGGTCGTCCCGCCCGGCGGCGACCGGCTGTTCGTGCCGTACGACGCCGTCCCCGCGAAACTGCGCGACGCGATCGTCGCGACCGAGGACCCGACCTTCTGGGACAACGAAGGCTTCGATCTCACCGGGCTCGGCCGCGCGCTGGTGACCGGCGTCGGCGGCGGTTCGGGGATCACCCAGCAGTACATCAAGAAATCCACCGGCAACGAGGACGCCACCCTCACCCGCAAGTTCTCCGAGCTGGTGCTCGCCACGAAGATCACCCAGCAGCAGACCAAGAAGGAGATCTTCGAAAGCTACGTCAACATCATCTCGTTCGGCCGCGGCACCTACGGCCCGGCGTCGGCGATGAACGCCTACTTCGGCCGCAAGCTGGACGATTCGATGACCTGGAGCGAGGCGGCGTTCCTCGCGGGCATGATCCAGTCGCCGTCGGTGCACGACCCGTACGCGTCCAGCCATGAGCACGCGAGGAAGCGCTGGTCCTATGTGATGAACAAGCTGGTCGCGCGCGGTTACGTCAGCCAGGCCGAAGCGGTCACCATGACCTATCCGGAGGACGCGATCCAGGCGCCGTCGGAGACCCGGGCCGGTCGCGTGACCTACGAGCAGTACCACATCAAGCAGCAGGTCCTCGCGGAACTGGAACAGGTCGGTTACCCGCTCGACCGGCTCCGCGGCGGCGCGATGAAGGTCGAGACGACCATCGATCCGCGAGCACAGGCCGAAGCCGAGAAAGCCGTCAAGGAACGCTTGAAGGGGCAGCCGGAGCACTTCCGCGCGTCGCTGGTCGCCGTCGAACCCGGGACCGGCGCCATCCGCGCCTACAACGGCGGTGGCTGGAGCGTGCACGACTACGCCGGCACCCCGTACGGCACCGGCTCCGCCTTCCAGCCGTTCATCCTCGCCGCCGGTCTCGAACGGGGCGCCGGCGTGGACGAACCGCTCAAGGCGCCCGCGGAGGTCGACTTCCTCGGCGAAACCTTCAAATTCGAGGACCAGTGCGGTGAAGCGGGGAAATGCACGCTGCGCGAGGCGATGGTGCGGGGCGCCAGGGGCCCGTTCGTCGACCTGGCGAAGAAACTCGGCGCGGAGGCGGTCCGCGAAGGCGCCCGCGCGGCCGGGATCCCCGAGACCGTCGACGGCGCGGTGACGCTGCGGGAGAAGGACGGATTCCTGATCAGCCCCGGGATCGCGGTCGGCCGTTATCCCTTGCGCCCCAGCGACATGGCCGGTGCCTACGCGACCTTCGCCGCCGACGGAATGCGCGCCACCCCGCATCTGGTGTCGAAGATCCGGGACGAGAACGGCGAGATCGTGTGGGAACGGCCGTCGGACCGGGCGCCCGCGTTCAAGGACGACGAGGCGCTGAGCCGCCGGATCGCCGGCACGATGAGCCAGGTGCTGGCCACCGGACTGAAGGACCGCCCGGCGGCGCTGAAGACCGGCGACTTCCAGTTCGAGGAGACGGACGACAACGCCGGCGGCTGGGCGGTCGGGTACACGCCGCAGCTGGCGACGGCGGTCTGGGTCGGCTCCGACGAGCCGCGCCGCATGCGGGACGCCGCCGGGGAGAAACTGACCGGGCGGACGATCCCGGCCGACGTTTGGCAGCGCTTCATGAACGGTGTGCACCAGGGGATGCCGGTGCGGTGGCCGGAGGGCTCGGGCCCGCGGCCGGTCACGACGGCGCCGCGGTGAGGGTTTCCGCCCAGGTGCGTTCTGGCCAAGGTGCCCCGGTCTGAGGTGGTGTCGCGAAAGCCACTTTCGGGACGTCAGACGTCGCGAAAGTGGCTTTCGCGACACGGTCGCCAGGACGGCACAGGACCGGGCCTGGCCGGGCGTTGCGAAAGCCACTTTCGCAACGTTGGAGGTTGCGAAAGTGGCTTTCGCAACCTCCGGCCAGACCCGGCACCCAGCAGCTGAAGGGACACCGATACCGAGTGGGACGACACGCGTGATTAGACGGACGACACGTGTGATCAGACGGACGACACGCGTGTCTGGACGGACGACACGACCGCGGCCGCGAGTCGTCCGTCAGGGCTTCACCAGCACGACGGTCAGCCCGTCGTAGCCCTTGCTGCCAACCGTCTGGACGGCCGTCGCGTCGACGCGAGGCTCGGCGGCGATCATCTCGTGCAGCCGCCTGATCCCTTGGACGTTCGGGTCTTCGCTGGCGGCGTCGGTCACCGCGCCACCGCGGACGACGTTGTCGACCACGATCACGCCGCCGGGCCGGACGAGTTTCAGCGACGCCTCGAAGTAGGCCGGGTTGTTGACTTTGTCGGCGTCGATGAACGCCAGATCGATCGGGCCCTCGACCGACGGCAGCAGGTCCAGCGCCTTGCCGACGCGGACGTCGACCAGCCCGCCGAGCCCGGCCGCTTCGATGTTGGCGCGCGCGACCTCGGCGTGCTTCGGGTCGTATTCGAGGGTGACGAGCCTGCCCTGCGGCGGCAGGGCGCGGGCGAGCCAGATCGTGCTGTACCCGCCGAGCGTGCCGATCTCCAGGATGGACCGGGCGCCGATCATCCGCGCCATCAGGTTGAGCAGTTTGCCCTGGTTCGGCGCGACGGCGATCGACGGCAGCCCGGCCCGATCCGACGCCTCACGCGCGCCTTCGAGGGCGGGATCGGCCGGGATGAGCACTCCGGACAGGTAGTCGTCCACTTCGGACCACAGTTGCTGTGACATGGCACCTCCGCCGCCAACCTACTCCGGGATGATCACGCGGCGCGGCGCCCGGCCTTCGGGATCACCAGCGGGGTCCCGGTTTCGGGACACGGCATCACCCGGCAGGGCAGCTCGAAGATCTTCTCGACGTTGGCCGCGGTCACCACCTCTTCGGGCGAGCCCGTCGCCAGGACCTCTCCGCCGCGCATCGCGATCATGTGCGTCGCGTAGCGGGCGGCGTGGTTGAGGTCGTGCAGCACCGCGACCAGCGTCCGGCCCTGTTCCTGGTGCAACTGCGCGCACAGGTCGAGGATGTCCATCTGGTGGGCGATGTCCAGGTACGTCGTCGGCTCGTCGAGCAGCAGGAGATCGGTCTCCTGCGCGAGCGCCATCGCCATCCACACGCGCTGCCGCTGACCGCCCGACAGTTCGTCGACCAGCCGCTCGGCGAGGTCGTCGACCCCGGTGGCGCGCATGGACTCCGCGACCACGGTGGCGTCCTCACGGGACCACTGGCGCAGCAGGCGCTGGTGCGGGTACCGGCCACGCGCGACGAGGTCCGCGACGGTGATGCCGTCGGGCGCGATCGAGCTCTGCGGGAGCAGGCCGAGCCGCCGGGCGACCTCCTTGGCGGGGAAGGAACTGATCACCTGCCCGTCGAGGAACACCGACCCCTGGCGGGGTTTGAGCATCCGCGCGAGCGCGCGCAGCAGGGTCGTCTTGCCACAGGCGTTCGGGCCGACGATGACGGTGAACGACCGGTCGGGGATGACCACCCCGAGGTCTTCGGCCACGGTCCGGCCGTCGTAGGCGAGCGTCAGCGCGTCCGCGTGCAGGCGGGACGTCGTGCTCTGCTCGGTGAGGGTTTCCACGGTCTCCACGCAGGTTAGGCTAACCTAGGAGTCCGCCGTTGTGGTGTTCCGTAGGTCGCAGTCGGCTCACGACGTTCGTCGATGGCATCATCCCCAGTGCAATCGCGTGAATGCACTCGGTGCGATCGAAGGACGGCATGGAGGACTACCGGATAGTCGCGGACGAGATCTCCGCCGACGTCGAGGCCGGAAGGCTCCGGCCAGGCGACCGGCTGCCCCCGCAGCGGCGGTTCGCCCGCGAACGCGGAATCGCCAACTCGACCGCCGCCAGGGTCTACGGCGAACTCGTCCGGAGAGGTGTCGTGGTCGGCGAGGTCGGCCGGGGCACTTTCGTCCGCGCCGGGAGGCCGCCGCTGGAGACCGCGCTCGCCGAACCCGGTGGCGCGACGGTCGACCTCGAGCTCAACTTCGCCGTCCTCCCGGAGCAGTCGGCTCTGGTCGGGAAGGCGCTGGAGCCGCTGCTGCGTGACGACGTCCTGACCGCGGCGCTGCGACCGGGAAGCGTCTCGGGCTCGAAGCAGGCACGTGACGCCGTCGCCGGGCTGCTCGCGAGGGACGGCTGGACGCCGGAAATCCTCTTCGCCGGGAGCGGGCGCCAGGCCATCGCGGCCGCCATCGCCGCCTTCGTGCCGATGGGGGAGCGCCTCGCCGTCGAAGCCATCACCTATCCCGTGGTCAAGGCACTCGCCGGACGGCTCGGTGTCCAGCTGGTGCCCATCGAGACCGACGACCTGGGTCTCGTTCCCGAGGCCCTCGAAGCCGCGTCCGTCCGCGCGCTGTACGTCCAGCCGACGCTGCACAACCCGCTCGGGTCCACAATGGACGAAGCGCGGCGCGCCGAGCTGGCGGAAACCGTGCGGCGGATGGACATCCCGGTGATCGAGGACGGTATCTACACCTTCCTCCGGCCCGAGGTCCGCCCGTTCGCGGCGTACGCGCCGGAGCGCACCGTGTTCGTCGACAGCATGTCGAAACGGCTCGCCCCGGGGCTGACCACCGGCTTCCTCGCCGTCCCGGCGGAATGGCGGGAACGGCTGGCCGCGGCCGTGCGCTCGGGCGGCTGGGTCGCGCCCCGGCTCGCCGTCGAAGCCGCGACCCGGTGGATCACCGGCGGGACGCTGGAAACCGTCGAGCGGGCGAAACGGCTCGACGCCGCGGAACGCCAGCGGGTGACGGCGGCGCGGCTGGCCGGGTTCACCCTGCGTGCCGATCCGCAGGCGTACCACTGCTGGTGGGAGCTCCCCGAGCACTGGCGCGCCGAGACCTTCGTCGCCGCGGCCGCGCGGCGCGGGATCGCGGTCACCCCGGCGGCCGCGTTCGCCGTCGTCCCGGGTCACGCCCCGAACGCGGTGCGTCTCGCCGTCTCGTCGCCGCCCCTGGAGACGCTCGGCGCCGCTTTGGACGTCCTCGCCGGTCTCGCTTCCGGCCGCCCCGAAGACGCCGGCGTCGACTGACCCCACGCGTCAGGGGCGCGGCGCCCACTTGCCGACGAAGCTGCCGCAGGTGACGGTCTGCCCGGTGAGCCGGGACCGCAGCGCGTTCTCCAGCCCGAGGTAGTCGAAGATCGGCGCGTCACCGGCGACCTCGGCGGGTACCGGCCCGCCCTTGGCGAGCGCGGGCATGCCGACGGTCTGGAACAGCACCAGGTAGTCGCCTTCGCGGTTGAGGACGTCGGCGGTCGCGAGCATGCGCTCCGGAGCGTCGGCGACGATCTCCAGCGGCAGCGGCCATTCCAGCGGGAACGGGTTGCGCAGGCCGAAGGCGGGATACGCGAACGGGTTGTCCGGCAGGACGGCCGTGCGCCCGGCGGGGAACCGCGCGACGCAGTCCTGGATCTGGGAGATGTAGGTGAAGGTGCCCGGATTCGTCCGGATCCCGCGCATCGACGGCGTCACTTCGCCGAGATCGCCGGTCAGCTTCTCGTGGGCCATGTCGAGGTACGCGGCTTCGTCGTGGTGCGCGACCACGGCCCAGCCCGACGCCAGCACCGCGACCAGGCCCATCGCCGTGGCGCCGGCCAGCCTGAGCCGGCGGGACGGCTCCGGTAGTGGTGGCAGCGCGTCCGCCACCAGCAGGATCGCCGTCAGCGCCAGTGTTCCGGTGAACAGCGTCGGCGTGTCGTTCCCCCAGGACAGGCTGGTCATGAAGCCGGTCGCGTAGACGAGCGCGCCCATCCGCGAGAACCGCCGCGTCGCCGCCCAGTTCACCAGCAGCGCGACACCGAGGATCCACCAGAGGACGTCCGCCCAGCGCGACGCGCCGGTGAAATGCCCGTCGACAACGGTGCCGACCACCACCGCGACTCCGGCAAGGAGCAGCAGCCGCGCGAGGACCGCCCCGGCGCGGCCCGCGCGCTCGCGGAAGATCCCCAGCAGGGCCAGGAACACCCCGGCGATGGCGAAGAAGGTCAAGCCCCGTACCGGCGGCCGCAGCAGCGACGCGGGGTTTTCCAGCCACAGCCCGAGAAGCCGCTCGCCGTACGCGGGCAGGCCGCCGGTGAGCTGCTCGGCCATCGCGCCCAGCCCGCCGTCGAGGGTGACGATTCCGAGGTAGACCACCAGGAAAGCGCCCAGCGCCAGCAGATCCCAGGCCAGCCGGGCCCACCAGCGGCCGGTGCGGAACGCGCCTTCCCGCAGCGACGGGTGCAGCAGCAGCCAGCACAGCGCGATCAGCGGTACCGGCGCGAAACTCTGTTTGACGAACACCGCGGTGCCCAGCAGCACCAGGCCGAGCCGCCGTGGCCACGCCTTGCCGTTGCGCAGCCCCGAATCCAGTGCCCAGGCGCCGCAGGCGGTCAGGAAGATCCCGTCGATCGTGTGCCAGGCCATCAGCGGGAAGGCGTTGAGATTCAGCAGCGACGCGGCCGCCGTCAGCCCGGTGAGCCCCGGGCCCCAGTCGCGGACGCGGCGGCGGGTGACCAGCACGGCGAACGCGATGGTCGCCAGGATGATCTCCAGCATGCTGAGCACGCTGGAGACGAAGAACAACGGCCCCGGCAGCACGAAGTCGACGATGTGCAGGTACGCCGAACCCAGCGGCCGCGCGGAGATGATGTCGGAATGCGGGACTTCGCCGTGCAGCACCCGCCACGCCTGGGCGAGGATGAAGCCCTGGTCCGAAGGGTGGAAACCGAAGCGCCCCACCCGGAGTTCGGTGGCGACGGCGAGCGCGAGCACCCAGAGCGCGTGCAGGGACAGCCGCAGCACTGTCCTGGACGGACGTACCGCTGACCTCCCAGCGGCGTCCGGTCCGGTCGACAGCGGGGGACTGGCGACGTCCACACTGCCCCTTCCCGGTCGTCCTGCCTCGGCCCGTGCCCGCCGACCCCCCGGCGTATCGGAAACCGATGGTAGCGGCCGGGGGCGTCCCCCGATCGAGCCCCGGCGGCAGGCTCTCAGGGACGGCGGCGCCAGACCAGCCGGGTGACCGCGCCCGCCACCGACGCGAGCGGAGCCTTCCGGGGCAGGCCACGGGATTCCGGCGCGGACTCCGGCATGGCGCGGTAGACGAGGTGGGCGAAGAACCGTGCCGTCTTCGGTGCGACGAGCGTCACGAGTTCGGCGGCGGTTCCTTCGGGCAGGTTCAGGATCTCGGGTCGTTTCTCCAGTGCCTTCACCACCAGTGCGGCGGCGCGTTCGGGGGAGCTCGACGGCATGCCGCGATACGAACCGGTCGGCGCGATCATGTCGGTGCGCACCAGCGGCATCCGGACCGAGGTGAAGGTGACGCCGTCGGAAAGCGTTTCCCGGCCGGCGGTCAGCCCGAACTCCTCCAGCGCGGCCTTCGAGGCCAGGTAAGCGGAAAACCGCGGGGTGTCCGTTTGCAGTCCTTGGGTGGTCACGTTGACGACGTGCCCGAATCCGCGCGCGGTCATCGACGGCAGCAGGCCGAGCGTCAGCCGCACGGGGCCGAAGTAGTTGATCGCCATCGTCCGCTCGTAGTCGTGGAACCGTTCGGTGGACAGCGAAAGCGACCGCCGGATGGAGCGGCCCGCGTTGTTGACCAGCATGTCGACGGCGCCGTGCGCGGCGAGCACGTCCTTGACCAGCGCGTCGACGGCACCCCCGTCGGTGAGGTCGCACGGGTACGCCGACGCCTTCCCGCCCGCCGCGACGATCTGCTCGCGGACCTGTTCGAGTTCGTCGGCGCGCCTGGCCACGAGGATCACTTCGGCGCCCTTCGCGGCGACGGCGAGCGCGGACGCGCGACCGATACCCGAGGACGCGCCGGTGATCAGCACCTTGCGGCCGTCGAGGGGTTCCGGCCCCGGACGGCGGCGGCCGCGGTCGGGGTCCAGGTGCTCCAGCCAGTACCGGTAGAGCGGGCCGGCGTACTCCTTCAGCGGCGGCAAGGTGATCCCGCTGCCTTCGAGCGCGGCCGTCGTCACGCTCGTGTCGAAGTCGACCTCCATGCTCAGATGCGGCAGGACTTCCAGCGGGATGCCGAGCTCGGCCAGCACCGCCGCGCGGGCCGGCCGCCCGCCGGGGACCCGGTCGAATCCGGCGGCCGCGGATTTCGCCAGCCGGGTTTCGGCCCGCTTCAGCGCTCCGGACGGCCCGGGAGGAAGGACCGCGGAGATCTTCGGCCCGCCCGCGGCCCGCGCGAAGGCGTTGTAGACCTCGTGAAGCGGCTGCGGCCGGGGCGACGCCAGGTGGTACGTGCTCCCGCTGGGCGCGTCGGCGTGTATGAGGTGTTCCATCGCTTCGACGACGTAGTCGACCGGAACGAGGTTCGTGGCGCCGAGATCCGGTGCGGCCAGCGGCAGACGGCGGGGCAGCGCGGCGAGCCGCGAGATCGCGGGCAGGAAGTAGTACGGACCGTCGATCTTGTCCATCTCACCGGTACGCGAATCACCGGCCACGGCGGACGGCCGATACACCCGGAACGGGGTTTTCCCGTGCTGCCGCACGAGTTTCTCCGCCTCGAACTTCGTCGCGTGGTACGGCGAAGCGAAACTCTGGCCGAGGTCGAAGTCGGCCTCGGTGAACCGCCCGGCGTACTGCCCGGCGACCGCGATCGAAGAGACGTGGTGGAAGAGCCCGGCCTTCGCGGCGGCGGCGAACTCCAGGACGTTGCGGGTGCCGTCGACGTTGGCCGCGCGGTTCGCCGCTTCGTCCGCGGTGAGGTCGTAGATCGCGCCGAGATGCACGACGTGGTCGAGCGGCTCCAAGCAGGCGGGATCGACGCCCAGCAGGGGTTCGGTCAGATCGCCGGTGACGGGAACGAGCTTCTCGTGGCTCGGGAGCTTCCCGCGTGAGGTCTCCCTCACGAGAACGTGGACGGCTACGGTCTCAGGTCGCCGTAGTAGGCGCGCGACCAGGCGTTTTCCCAGAAAACCCGTCGCGCCCGTCACGAAGTAGGTGGTCATGGCCGGCTCCTTCCGAACGGGGCCGACTCTACCTACTCAGAAGTAGGAACGGTAGTTGTCATTCATGGTGATCCGGATGTTCGGCCACCGCGACCACGGCGTCGCGGAGCGCGGCGCGCAGGCGCCCCACGTCCAGCGGCCCGAGCACGGCGGCCTCTCCGGGCGGCGCCACGAGCACGATCTTGTCGCTGCTCACGAACACCGTCACGTCTCTGCGCCTGCCCGCGAGATCCCGGCAGCCGACCGACCATTCGTCCCGGGGTGTCAACGTCCTCATCCTCCCGTATCCCATGATCTCCCTTTCTCGTCCGAGGCTGGGACGAGCCGCTTTCGGGGCCGTGACGCGGGTTACCCGACATTCCTACTGATGGGTTAACCGATCCTTCGTATCGTGATCGACTTCCGTTCTCGCTAGGCCGGAAGTGGCGGTACGGGAGTAGCGTCCGGGGGAGGGACTGCTTGGGAGGTCATGGATGTCCGAACCCAGGAAGATCGTCATCGTCGGCGCCGGTCTCGCCGGAGCGACGGCGGCCGGGACGCTGCGGGAACGCGGTTACGCGGGAGAGATCCTGCTGCTCGGCACCGACACGCATCGCCCGTACGAACTACCGCCGTTGTCCAAAGGGCTCCTGATGGGCAACACCGATGAACCCGACTGGGTGCACGACGACGGTTTCTACGCGGAGAAGCACATCGCCTTCCGGAGCGGAGTGACCGCGACCAAGATCGAGCTCGGCGCCCGCCTCGTGCACGACGACGCGGGCGGAGAGCACCGATTCGACCGGCTCGTGCTCGCGACCGGCTCCCGACCGCGCTCGCTGCCGGTGCCCGGCGGGGATCTGCCGGGACTGCGGACCCTGCGCACCCTCGACGACGCGCTGGCGCTGCGCTCGGCGTTCAAGGACGCCCGGCGGGTGGTGATCGTCGGCGCGGGCTGGATCGGCACCGAGGCCGCCGCGGCCGCCAGGGAACACGGTGCCGAAGTGACCGTGGCCGACCAGGTCGGCTCACCGTTGCTCGCGGTGCTGGGCGAGCAGGTGTCCGGCGTCTTCAAGGATCTGCACACCGAGCACGGGGTGAACTGGCGGCTGGGTGAAGGCGTCGCCGGATTCACCGGCGGTCCCGACGGGGTGACCGGTGTACGTCTTCAGAGTGGTGACGAGCTTCCCGGGGACGTCGTGCTGGTGGCCGTCGGCGCCGCGCCCCGGGTCGATCTCGCGCACGCCGCCGGGCTGGAACTGTCCGACGACGGCGGGGTCTGCGCCGACGCCGGCCTGAGGACGGCCGCGCCCGACGTCTACGCCATCGGCGACATCGCCGCGCATTTCCATCCCCGCTACGGGAAACGCGTCCGCGTCGAGCACTGGTCGAACGCGAAGTGGCAGGGCGAGCACGTCGCCGGGAACCTGCTGGGCGAGAACGAGCCGTACCTGCGGAGCCCGTATTTCTTCTCGGACCAGTACGACCTCGGCTGCGAATACCGGGGTCTCGCCGATCCCGAACGTGACGAGCTCGTGGTGCGGGGTGACCTCGCGGCGCGGGACTTCACCGCGTTCTGGCTGCGGGACGGGCAGGTGACCGCCGCGATGAACGTCAACCAGTGGGATGACGGGGACGCCTTGAAGGCACTGGTCGAGGGACGCGCGACGGTGACCGCGGAGCAGCTGAAGACCGCTGACCTCAACGGACTCGTGAGTGGTTAGGACGGTTAGAACCGTCCTAACCACTCACGAACCCCTACGCCCGCGCGACCGCCAAAGCCGCCGTGGCGGGCCGCGTCATGGTCCCGAAGGCCAGCAGCGCGAGCACGCCGAAGGCCGCCATCACGATCCCCATCGGGACAGCGGTGCCCGGACCGCCCAGCCCGACCAGCGGCGTCGCCAGCCCGCCGACGACGAACTGCAGCACGCCCAGCAGCGCCGACGCCGAACCGGCGGACCGCGCCTGTTCGGCGAGCGCCAGCGAACTCGCGTTCGGCGCGACCATGCCGATACTCGACACCAGGACGAACAGCGGGATCAGCAGCCCGATCAGGCCGAGGTCCAGCACCGTCGCGGCCAGGACGCCGAATCCGGCGATCGCCGCGATGACGAGACCGACGGTCAGCAGGGTCCGTTCCGGGAAGCGGCCGACGATGCGCCCGTTCAGCTGGCCGACGGCCACGATGCCGATGCCGTTGAGCCCGAACACCAGGCTGTACGCCTGCGGGCTGAGCCCGTAGACGCCTTGCAGCGCGAAGGACGAGCCGGAGATGTAGGCGAACAGGCTGCCGAACATCAGCCCGGAGGCCAGCGCGTAGCCGAGGAAGCCGCGGTCGCGGAGCAGGCTCGCGTACTTCCGCAGCACCGAGCCGAACCGCGCGGGGGTGCGGCGTTCCTCGGGAAGAGGTTCCGGCAGCAGGAAGAAGACGACGGCGAGCAGGAGCGCGCCGAACACGGTCAGGCAGACGAACACGCCGCGCCACGAGGTCCAGTTCAGGATCTGGCCGCCGATGATCGGCGCCAGGATCGGGGCGAGCCCGTTGACCAGCATGAGCAGCGAGAAGAACTTCGTCATCGCGGTGCCGGAGTAGAGGTCGCGCACGGTCGCCCTGGCGATCACGATGCCGGCCGCGGCGCCGAAGGCCTGGACGCCGCGTGCGGCGATGAGCAGTTCGGCGGTCGGGGCGACGGCGCACAGGATCGAGCCGACCATGTAGAGCGCGAGGCCGGCCACGAGCGGTTTGCGGCGGCCGATCGCGTCGGACAGCGGTCCGAGGATCAGCTGGCCGATGGCGAGCCCGATGATGAACGCGCTCAGCGTGAGCTGGACGGTCGCGTCCGCCGCGCGCAGTTCGCCCGCCATCTGCGGCAACGCGGGCAGGTACATGTCGATGGACAGGGGCCCGAAGGCGGACAGGCCGCCGAGGATCAGGACGAACCGGGCGCGGCCGGTCGTGACGGGCCGCGCGACGGGTTCTTCCACTCGCTCGGGCGCGATGGTCATGCTCGTTCCTTCCCCAGTCATGGTTCCGCGAGGAACAACTTGCTTAGAGTAGGTAACTATTCCCGCTGTGAGTCTCGCCACCCGGACTTCGCAAGACTGATCCGATCAATTTTCGACCCAAATCCGAACGGCCCCTAGATCTCCCGGAAGGTCGTCGGGTATACATCGGATGTCTGTTCGTTGCTGTGGGAGCCGTTGATTGTTGGCGGTTCGGCTTGAAGGGAAGATCCGTGCAGCTGTTGCGACTCGGGGAGCCGGGAAGTGAGCGTCCGTTCGTACGTGCCGGGGACGGCACGCTGCGCGACCTCTCGGCGCTGACCGCCGACATCGATGGCGGCTTCTTCGCGGGCGACGGCGTCGCCAGGGTCGCCGCCGCGCTGGCCGCCGGTGAGCTGCCCGAAGCCGGTCCCGAAGCCGCGCGGGCCCGGGTGGGCGCGCCGATCGCGCGGCCCGGCAAGGTCGTCTGCATCGGCCTCAACTACCGGCAGCACGCCGAGGAGTCCGGCGCCGAGGTCCCGGCCGAGCCGGTCGTCTTCATGAAGGCCCCTGACGTCGTCGTCGGCCCGCAGGACGACGTGCTCGTGCCGCGCGGTTCGACGAAGACCGACTGGGAGGTCGAGCTCGGCGTCGTCATCGGCAAGACCGCGCGCTACCTCGAAAGCGCCGAAGAAGCCTTGGAGTACGTCGCCGGCTACACCGTCTCGAACGACGTGTCCGAGCGCGAGTTCCAGCTCGAACGCGGCGGCACCTGGGACAAGGGCAAGTCGTGCGAGAACTTCAACCCGCTCGGCCCGTGGCTGGTCACCGCCGACGAGGTGCCCGACCCGCAGGACCTCGGCCTGCGGCTGTGGGTCAACGGCGAGAAGAAGCAGGACTCGTCGACCAAGGACATGATCTTCTCGGTCGCCGAGATCGTGCACTACGTGAGCCAGTACATGGTGCTGCGCCCCGGAGACCTCATCAACACCGGCACCCCGCAGGGTGTCGCCCTCGGGCAGCCGGACCCCAAGCCATACCTGCGCGAAGGGGACGTCATCGAGCTCGAAATCGACGGCCTCGGCCGTCAGCGCCAGAACGTCAGGCAGGCGTGATGGCGAAGATCGTGGGCATGGAGGTGCTCGACGTCCGGTTCCCCACCTCGCGGGAGCTGGACGGTTCGGACGCCATGAACCCGGACCCGGACTACTCGGCCGCGTACGTCGTGCTGCACACCGACGGCGGTCCGGACGGCTACGGGCTCGCCTTCACCATCGGGCGCGGCAACGACGTCCAGGCCGCGGCGATCCGCGCCCTGGAACCGCACGTCGTCGGCAGGGACGTGCCCACCGACGCGGCCGCGCTCGGTGACCTGTCGCGGGCCTTGGTCGGCGACTCGCAACTGCGCTGGCTCGGCCCGGAAAAGGGTGTCGCGCATATGGCGATCGGCGCCGTCGTCAACGCCGCGTGGGATCTCGCCGCGCGGATCGCCGGCCTCCCGGTCTGGCGGTTCGCCGCCGGGATGTCGCCGGAGGAGCTGGTCTCCCTCGTCGACTTCCGCTACCTGACCGACGCGCTGACCGAGCAGGAGGCGCTGGAGATCCTCCGTGCCGCCGAGCCCGGCCGCGCCGAGCGAATCGCCAAGATCGAGCGCGACGGCTACCGCGCGTACAGCACTTCCCCCGGCTGGCTCGGCTACTCGGACGCGAAACTGATCCGGCTCGCCGAACAGGCGGTGGCGGACGGCTTCGAGATGATCAAGCTGAAGGTCGGCGGGAATCTGGAGGACGACGTCCGCCGGATGAAGCTCGCCCGCGAGACCGTCGGCCCGGACATCCGGGTCGCCGTCGACGCGAACCAGCGCTGGGACGTCTCGACCGCGATCACCTGGATGACCGCGCTGGCGCCGTACGACCCGTACTGGATCGAGGAACCCACCTCGCCGGACGACGTGCTCGGGCACGCCGCGATCGCCAAGGCGCTCGCCCCGATCCGGGTGGCCACCGGCGAACACGTCCAGAACCGCGTGGTGTTCAAGCAGCTGCTGCAGGCGGGCGCGATCTCGGTGCTGCAGCTGGACGCCGCCAGGGTCGGCGGGTTCAACGAGAACCTGGCGATCCTGTTGCTGGCGGCCAAGTTCGGCATCCCGGTCTGTCCGCACGCCGGCGGCGTCGGGCTGTGCGAACTGGTCCGGCACCTGTCGATGTTCGATTTCGTGGCGGTTTCCGGCTCCGACGCCGACCGGTCCATCGAATGGGTCGACCACCTCCACGAGCACTTCACCGATCCGGCCGCCGTCGTCGACGGCCGCTACGTCGCCCCGTCCGCGCCTGGTTTCTCGGCCCGGATGCACGACGCGACGCTGCGCCGGTTCACCTTCCCCGACGGTCCGGAATGGACGGAGACAAGCAAGTGAGTGAGTTCGAAGGCCTCGTCGCGGCGGTCACCGGAGGCGCGTCGGGAATCGGCCGGGCCACCGCGGACCTGCTCGCGTCGCGCGGGGCGAAGGTCGCGGTGCTGGACCTGAATCCCGGTGATCTTCCCGAAGGCCTCGCCGGATTCCGCTGCGACGTCGGCTCCGACGAGGAGGTCCGGTCGGCGATCGACGCGGTCGTGGACCGGTTCGGCAGGCTCGACGTCCTGGTCAACAACGCGGGCATCGGCGCGCAGGGCGACGTCACCGCCAACGGCGACGACGAATGGCACCGCGTGCTCGACATCAACGTCGTCGGCATGGTGCGGCTGGCGCGGGCGGCGTTGCCACACCTGAAGAACTCGCCGTCGGCCGCGATCGTCAACACCTGCTCGATCGCCGCGTGGGCGGGCTTGCCCAACCGCGCGCTGTACTCGGCCAGCAAGGGCGCGGTGCTCTCGCTGACCCTGGCGATGGCGACCGACCACCTCGCCGACCGGATCCGGGTCAACTGCGTCTGCCCTGGAACCGCGGACACCCCCTGGGTCGGCAGGCTGCTCGACGCGGCGGGCGATCCGGAGGCCGAACGCGCCGCGCTGGCGGCCCGGCAGCCGATGGGCAGGCTGGTCACCGCGGACGAGGTCGCGAACGCGGTCGTGTACCTCGCCAGCCCGCTGTCGGCTTCGACCACCGGCACGGCGCTCGCTGTCGACGGAGGGATGTACGGGCTGCGTCCGCGCGGCCCGGTCCACCACCAGTAGTTTCGCTGCCATCAAGGAGGATGCGGTGCGTACGAGGGTGATCAAGGTGGCCGCCGCGGCCACCGCGCTCGGGCTGGCGCTGTCGGCTTGTGGGTCCACAAAGGACAATGCTCCCCAGCCGGGTGCGGGTGGCGGTGGCAAGGTCGGCGCGACGATCCCGTTGCTGACCTCGCCGTTCTGGCAGGCCTACAACAACTACGTACCGCTGAAGGCGAAGGAACAGGGCGTCGAGGCGCTGCCGACGGTCAACGCGGACAGCGACCCGGCGAAGCAGATCACCGACATCAACACCCTGCTCAACCAGGGCGTCAAGGGCCTGGTCGTGACCCCGCTGGACTCCGCCGCCGTCGTGGCGGGCCTCAAGGCGGCGGAGAACAAGGGTGTCCCGGTGGTGGCGGTCGACGTCGCGCCGGAGGGCGGCAAGGTCGCGATGGTGGTGCGCGCGGACAACAAGGCGTACGGCACCAAGGCCTGCGAGGCGATCGGCGCGAAGGTGACGTCGGGCAAGGTCGTGCAGGTCATGGGCGATCTCGCC
Organism: Amycolatopsis roodepoortensis; assembly: GCF_014873915.1. Lineage (GTDB taxonomy): Bacteria > Actinomycetota > Actinomycetes > Mycobacteriales > Pseudonocardiaceae > Amycolatopsis > Amycolatopsis roodepoortensis. The sequence continues at coordinate 72,429 of NZ_JADBEJ010000004.1, read as the reverse complement.
TCGGTCAACGGCCGTGACCGCTCCGAGGCGTTCCGGCAGTGCATGAAGACCAAGTACCCGGAGGTCCAGGTACTCGAGGTCGCCGCCGAATGGAAGGCGGACAAGGCTTCCTCCGGTTTGGACAGCCTGCTGACCGCGAACCCGGACATCAAGGCCGTGTACATGCAGGCGGGCGGCGTGTACCTGGCGCCGACGCAGCAGGCGCTCAAGCGCAAGAACCTCTACTTCCCGGTCGGCGACCCGAAGCACGTGGTGCTGGTCAGCAACGACGGCATCCCGCAGGAACTCGCCGCGATCCGCGCGGGCGAACTCGACGCGACCGTCTCCCAGCCCGCCGACGACTACGCCAAGTACGGCATGTACTGGATCAAGAAGGCGATGGCGGGGGAGACCTTCAAGGCGGGACCGACCGACCACGGCAGCACCGTTGTCGAGGTCCGGCCCGGCATCCTCGAAGACCAGCTCCCCGCGCCCGTCGTCACCAAGGACAACGTGGACGACAAAGCCCTCTGGGGGAACAACCTGTGAGCGCGCTGCCCGCCGGATCCGCCGCCGTGCCGGTGGTCAGCGCACAGGGCGTCGGCAAACGCTACGGGCCCACCGTGGCGCTGTCCGACGTCAGTCTCACCGTGCACCCCGGCGAGTCGCACGCGCTCGTCGGCCGCAACGGTGCGGGAAAGTCGACCCTCGTCTCCATCCTCACCGGACTGTCCAAAACGGACACCGGGCACGTCGAGTTCGGCGGTGTCCCCGCGCCGCCCTTGTCCAAGCAGGACGACTGGAAACGCGCGGTCGCCTGCGTCTACCAGCACGCGATGGTCGTACCGCAGCTGACCGTCGCGGAGAACCTGTTCCTGAACCGCCAGTCCGGCAAGGGGTTCGCGATCGGCTGGCAGCGGTTGCGCCGTCAGGCGCGGGAACTGCTCGACTCCTGGGACGTGCGGGTCGACGTCGAAACCCCGGCGGGCGAGCTTTCGGTGGAGGACCGGCAGTTCGTCGAGATCGCCAGGGCGCTCTCCTACGGTGCCCGGTTCATCGTGCTGGACGAGCCGACGGCGCAGCTGGACAGCCAGGCGATCGAGCGGCTCTTCGCGCGGATGCGCCAGATGCAGGACAACGGGGTGACGTTCCTGTTCATCTCACATCACCTCCATGAGGTTTACGAGGTCTGCCAAGCGGTCACCGTGCTGCGCGACGCGAAGCACATCCTGACCGCGCCGGTTTCCGAGGTCGGCCGTGCCGAGCTGATCGACGCGATGACCGGCGAGCAGGGCGGGCTTTCCGTCCGTGACGCCGCCACGCGCGAGGCGTTGGACGAGGGCGCCGAAGAGGTGCTGACCGTCGACGGGCTTTCCGGTGACGGCTTCGAGGATGTGACGTTCCGGATCCACCGCGGCGAGGTGATCGGGCTCGCGGGCAGCAACGCCAGCGGCAAGCACCAGGTCGCCGAAACCGTGTACGGATTGCGTTCGCCGTCCTCCGGCACGATCCGGGTGGACGGGAAGCCGCTGAAACCGGGCGACATCCCGGCCGCCATCCGAGCCGGGATCGGTTGTGTGCCGAGGGACCGGCATCACGAGGGACTGGTGCTGGAGCACTCCATCGCGGACAACGCCACACTGTCCATCTTGGACCGCATGGGGAAGGGTGGCCTGGCGTCACCGGGCGCGCGCTACGGCCGGGCCGCCCAGGCGTTGCGGGACTACGACATCGTCGCGGCCGACGCGGACCAGCCGGTGTCCGACCTTTCCGGCGGCAACCAGCAGAAGGTCGTCCTGGCCCGTGCGCTGGCCGGGGATCCGCGTCTGGTGGTGCTGATCAACCCGACCGCGGGGGTGGACGTGAAATCGAAGGAGGCGCTGCTCGCGGTCGTCGACCGGGTGCGCGCGGAGGGCAAGGCGGTGCTGATCGTCAGCGACGAGCTGGACGATCTCCGTCTGAGCGACCGGGTGCTGGTGCTGCGCGCCGGTGCCGTGGTCGCCGAACACCGGGCGGGCTGGCCGGACGGCGACCTGGTGGCCGACATCGAAGGAGTCGAACGGTGACCGAACTGATGACCGATCCGAAGACTTCGACGTTCGCGGCGCCGCCGAAGCGCCGGAAGTTCCGCTGGCTGCGCGAACTCGCGTTGATTCCGGCGCTCATCGTGGTGCTGATCATCGGAGGACTGATCAGTGACACCTTCCTGACCTTCGGCAGCATCGTCGGGATCCTGTCCGCCTCGGCCGCGCTGTCGATGGTGGTGCTGGGCGAATCGCTCGTGCTGCTGACCGGGAAGTTCGACCTGTCGCTGGAATCCACCATGGGCATGGCGCCCGCGCTCGGCGCGATGCTGGTCATCCCGGTGGCGTCCTCGGGTTTCGGCACGGAGATCCCCGGTTTCGCGGGCATCCTCGCCGTGCTGGTGGCCGGTGCCGCGGTCGGCTTCGTGAACGGTTTCCTGATCGTCAAGCTGAAGCTGAACGCCTTCATCGTCACGCTGGCGATGCTGACGGTGTTGCGCGGCACGCAGATCGGGTCCACGCAGGGAAAGACGCTCTTCGACCAGCTGGACGTGTTCACCGCGCTGGCCACGACGACGTTCATCGGGCTGCCGATGTCGGTGTGGCTGGCCGCGGCGCTGTTCACCGTGTTCGGGCTGGGGCTGCGGTATCACCGGATCGGCCGGTCGCTGTACGCCATCGGCGGTAACCGCGAGGCCGCGCGGGCCGCCGGCATCCGCGTCGACCGGATCTCGTGGGGTGTCTTCGTGGTGGCCGGGGTGCTGGCCGCGCTCGGCGGGCTCGCGTACACCGGCTACGTCGGCGCGCTCGGCGCCGATCAGGGCGACGGATTGATCCTTCAGGTGTTCGCCGCTGCGGTGATCGGCGGTGTCTCACTGGACGGTGGGAAGGGCACGCTGGTCGGGGCGCTCACCGGCGTGCTGCTCCTGCAGACGGTCACGAACCTGCTGCAGGTGGCGCAGGTGCCGCCGGAATGGCTGAAGGCGATCTACGGCGTGATCATCCTGGTCGCGTTGATCATCTCCCGCTATGCCGGTGGGAAGGCTCAGACCTAGCAGTCGAGCGCGTGAAGGCCCCCTTCCCTCGGCTCAGCCGGGGGAAGGGGGCCTTCACGGGACGATCGGAGGAGAGTGCGGTGTCAGGAAGCTTCGGCGGCCGAAGTGGGGTCGTCGGCGGTGCCGAGCGCGTTGCGGAGCCACTGCTCCACGCCGGCCACGTGCACGGTCGCCCACGAACGCGCGAGTTCGGGCTCGCGGGCCGCGATGGCCTCGTAGATCGCCGTGTGCTGCTCGCGGGTCTTCGCGACCGCGCCCTCCTGGGTGAGCCCGCGCCAGATGCGGGCGCGCGCGGTGGGGCCGGACAGGCTGTCCAGCAGCGAGCACAGCACCGGATTGCCGGAGCCGTCGGCGATCTTGCGGTGGAACTGCAGGTCGTTCGCGACCAGCGCCTCCACGGTCGGCGAGTCGGCCAGTTCGTCGAGCAGGCGGCCTAGTTCCTCGATGTCCTCGTCGCTCATGTGCACCGCGGCCATCGCCGTCGCAGCCGGTTCGAGGATCCGGCGCACGGCGAGGAAGTCCAGCACGGTGTCGTCGCGGTGGAAGTCCACCACGAACGTCATCGCGTCGAGGAGGAGATTCGGTTCGAGGCTGGTGACGTACGTCCCGTCGCCCTGCCGGACGTCGAGCACGCGGATCAGGCACAGCGCCTTCACCGCTTCGCGCAGCGAACTGCGGGACAGACCGAGCCGCTGGGCCAGTTCGGCCTCCTTCGGCAGCCTGTCGCCCGGAGCAAGCTCACCGGAGATGATCATGTCCTTGATCTTGTCGATCGCGACATCGGTGACCGGCATGTTCCACCGCCCTCCCCGAAGACCTCGGATGTTTGAGTGTTAGTTGACAGAGTGCCATGTTTCGAATGAAGGAGGCGCGGTGACCCACGGTGTCGCACCACAAAGAGTGGCACTCCACACCCGGCTGAAGCCGGGCAAGGAGGCCGAATACGAGTCGGTCCACGCCGTCATCCCGCCCGACCTGGACGAAGCCCTGCGCGGTGCGGGCGTGCGTTCGTGGCGGATCTGGCGGGACGGGCTCGACCTTTTCCACGTCGTGGAGGTCGACGACTACGCGAAGATGCGTGCGGTCCTGCGCGATCATCCGGCCAACATCCCGTGGCAGGCGCGGATGTCGGAACTGCTCGACGTCGAAGACGACTACTCGGGCGGCGATTCGGGGCTCGGCCTCGTCTGGGAGCTTCCGTGAAGATCCCCCTGTCCCCACTGGGGCTCGGCTGCGCGCAGCTGGGCAACCTGTACCACGCCATCACCGACGAGACGGCCGAAGCGACCGTCCGGCAGGCGTGGGACGAAGGCATCCGCTACTTCGACACCGCGCCGCACTACGGTCTCGGGCTGTCGGAACGACGGCTGGGCGCGGCGCTTTCGGCGTATCCCCGCGCGGATTTCGTGGTCTCCACGAAGGTCGGCCGCGTGCTGGAACCCGATCCCGAAGGCGCTTCGCGCACCGACTCGCAGGGTTTCGTCGTTCCCGCCGCGTACAAGCGCCGGTGGGACTTCAGCCGCGACGGGATCCTCCGGTCGCTTGAGGACAGTCTGGAGCGGCTGGGGCTCGACCGCGTCGACGTCGTCTACGTGCACGACCCGGACGAGCATTTCGAGGACACCGTCGACGGCGCGTTCCCCGCGCTGCTCGAACTGCGGGAGCAGGGTGTCGTCGACGCCATCGGGGCCGGGATGAACCAGGCGCCGATGCTCACGGAGTTCGTCCGCCGCTTCGATCTCGACGTGATCCTGCTGGCGGGCCGGTACACCCTGCTCGACCAGCCCGCGCTCGACGACCTTCTCCCGTTGTGCGCGGAACGCGGCGTGGACGTGGTGGCGGGCGGGGCGTTCAACGCCGGGATCCTCGCCACCGCTTCGCCGGGCACGATGTACGACTACGCCGAGGCTCCCGCCGAACTGGTCGAGCGCGCCCAGCGGATCGCCGACGTCTGCGCGCGGCACGGGGTCGAACTCCCGCAAGCAGCTTTGGCGCTGCCCGCCGCGCATCCGTCGGTGGTGTCCGTCGTGGTCGGCGCGCACGATCCCGGCCAGGTCCGGCTCAACGCGGAACGTTTCCGGCGCCCGGTGCCTCGCGAGTTGTGGACGGACCTGATCCGTGCGGGACTGTTGCGTGAGGACATCGTGCTGCGACAGGAGGGACGGCCGTGATCGACGCGCACCACCATCTTTGGGATCCGTCGCGGCGGGAGTACCCGTGGATGACCGGCACGGCACTGGATCCGATCCGCCATCCGTACACAGTGGACGATCTCCGCGCGGTGACGAAGGCGGCGGGGGTGAAGGGGACCGTGCTGGTGCAGACGGTCTCGTCGGAAGAGGAGACGCGCGAGTTCCTTTCCGTGGCTCAGGCCGAACCGCTCGTCGCCGGCGTCGTCGGCTGGACGGACCTCACCGCGCCGGACGTCGCCGAGCGCGTGGCCTCGTTTTCCGGGCCGCTGGTGGGAATCCGGCACCAGGTGGAGGACGAGGCGGACCCGTCCTGGCTGACGCGGCCCGAGGTCCTGCGCGGTCTCGCCGCCCTCGGCGAGGCAGGGCTGGCGTACGACCTGCTGGTGAAGCCGCCGCAGCTCCCCGCCGCGCTCGCCGCCGCGAAAGCGTTACCGGACCAGGTTTTCGTGCTCGACCACGCCGCGAAGCCGCCGATCGCCTCGGGTGAATGGCAGCCGTGGGCGGACGGTGTCGCGGCGCTGGGGGAGCTGGACAACGTGTACTGCAAGCTTTCGGGGCTGGTGACCGAGGCCGACTGGGCGCGCTGGAAGGTCGGGCAGCTGGCGCGCTGGGCCGAGCACGTCCTGGAGTCTTTCGGCGCTTCGCGGCTGATGTTCGGCTCCGACTGGCCGGTCTGCGAGCTCGCGGCCGCGTACGAAGTCGTCGTGGATACCGCTTTTTCGCTGACGGGCTCGCTGAGCGATGCCGAGCGGCTGGAGTTCTTCGACGGCAACGCGAAGCGTGCTTACCGGCTCCCCTCGGCGGGTACCCGGCCTTCATGACTACAGCACCCTTCGAACCGAACCCCCACACCGGGGAAGTCCGTATCGCGGCCGCGGACGCCGGACCGGGCGCACCGGAGCCCGCCGAAGGCTTCGGGCCCGTCGACAACGAGGACGACACGTCCGTTCCTACGGACGATGAGGACGAGGGAGAACCGCGATGACGGTGACCAGTGCGGATCTCCGCCGTTTGCTCGATTCCGATCTGCCGGAACCGGTGCTGATCCTGGTCGGGGGCGAGCTCCGGGTGGTCGCCGCCGGCGGTGAGGCGCACCCTGACGGGGCGATGGTGGTGACGACCGCGGAGGAACTCCGGGCCAGGGTCGCCGGGAAACCGCACCCGGACGAGGACGAGCTCAGGCTGGCGGCGTCCGTCCTCGACACGATGGTCGTGCAGCGGGGAGCGTGAGCGGGCCGGATGTGCCGAGCCCCACGTGCCGCACCGGTTTGGCCGATGGCGGGGCGGGTATCGACTGCTCGTGACTATGGAGAAAGAACCCCACCGGTGATCGTCGTGGCTCTGGTGATCAGCGGGGTCGCGCTCGTGGTGGCCCTGGTGGCGTTGCGCGTCGCCTTCGTCGCGCAACGCCGGGCGATGGAGTCACGCGCCCAGGCGCGGCGGGCCAGCGCCCGCGCGGACTCGCTCAGCGAGCGGTTACGTGAGGAGACACCCCAGGCGGAACCGGATCCCTCGGTGGTTTCGAAGGTGCTCCGGGCAGTTGGCTTCGCCGGACTGTGGCGGTGAACCGCTCCGGGAAAGAGGAAAGTGGTCGGCGCGGGGTCCGGGCGCCTGGAGCCGCCGGTCGATGACCCGCGGCGGGGGGAGGAAAGATCAGAACTCGTCCTGCTTGACCATCGTCCGCAGGCGGGCCAGTGCGCGGTGCTGCGTCACGCGCACGTTGCCGGCGGAGATCCCGAGCGCCTCGGCCGTTTCGGCGGCGGAAAGGCCGACGGCGATGCGGAGGGCGAGGATCTCCTGCTGCACCCGCGGCAGGGTGGAGAGCAGGCGGCTGAGCCGGGCACCGAGGTCGAGGTGCAGGGCGTGGGTTTCGGGTTCGTTGTCGCCGATGGGCCGTTCCGGCAGTTCCGGGACCGGTTCCGACCGGTCACGGGAGACCGCGCGATAGGCGTCGGCGACCTTGTTGGCGGCGATGGCGTGCACGAGATAGAGGAACGAACCGCCGCGATCCTGATAGCCGGGCAGCGCCTTCAGCACCGCCATGCACACTTCCTGCGCGACGTCGTCCGCCGACAGGTAGGACAGGTCGCGGCCGCCCATTCTGGCGCGGCAGTAGCGGACCACGACGGGCCCGATCATCCGCAGGAGGGACTGGATCGCGGCGGGATTCCCGTCGCCCGCGTCCTTGACGAGCGGATCGAGGTCTTCCTTCGTCAGCCGTCCGCCCGGCCGCGGCAGGTTCTCGGGAGTCGTGTACCCGGGGACCGCGTCGGGGGTGACGGTTCTGGACGCGCTGGAAGGTGCTTGCATGGTCGTCCTCCCCGGCCGACCCTGCGACCGTCGCTGTCGAGGGGTCAACACTCCGTAACGATTGAGGGCGGCAGATGCTCCGTAAGATCAGATCCATCTGCCGCCGTTGCGACGCAGCGTAATCGTAGGCGCCGGTCGGGCGGCAGTAAAGATTTCAACTAGAGATAGCCCATTCGCCGGAGTCGGCTTAATACAACCGAGACTCTGCGGCGGGAAAACGGGCTTCGCCGTCGCAGGATGTGCGCGGCACTTAGCGTACCGCGATCAGGGCGATCGCCGTCGCTACGACGAGTGCCGATGCCGTGACAGCAAGGGATGGGTTGAGAGGTTTCGGGATTTCCGCACGGCGCAGTGCTCGTTCACGGATCGCGCCGGCGACGACGAAGGTGATCACCATGGTGCCCGCGAACACGACCGGGACGACCGCCGTCCCCCAGCCTCGCCGGGCCGCGGTGTGCAGAAGAAGGAGTGTGCAGGCAGTAGCCGCGAGCGCGGTCCGCCGCCACGCCAGCCCGGTCCGTTCCGCTTGCGCTCCGTGATCGTGCGGGCTCACGAAAAGACCACCAGTGCCGCCGCCGTCAGGGTGATCGCGAGGATCCCGGCGGTCAGCAGGACCAGCATCCCGCTCTTCGGCAGCGGCCGTCCCGCGCGCATCGCGCTCTGCACCTGCCGCCAGCGTGGATACGCGCTCGCCGCGAGGACGGCGGCCAGCAGGACGCACAGCCCCGCCAGGACGGTGCTCAGCGCGCTCGGGTCGGGAACCAGTTGATGGACGGCGACGCCGCCGGCCAGCAGGCCGAGCGCCGTCCGGAGCCAGGCGAGGAAGGTCCGTTCGTTGGCGAGCGTGAATCGGTAATCGGGTTCGGAGCCGCCTTCGTGCGGGCCGTTGATCTCTGCCACCTGAAGGAGACTAGGCGCTGTCCTGCAAGTCCGCGCCTTTCCTCAAATGTCCACAAAGGACGATTTTGGCGGCCTGGTGTCCGTTTGATGCTTGTGTGTGCGGTTTCATGTGGGGTCGTGAGTGGCGTTTCGGGCTCTAACCCGAAACGCCACTCACGCCCCACCGTGAAACTGCCCAAGTCGGACTAACCGGCCACTGTCCTCTCGGGGACTGTGGACTGTGGGCTCGGGCGACGGCGTCCCGCAGATCGTCGTGCAGTCGGAGCGTGCCGCGAAAGCCACTTTCGCGACATCTGATGTCCCGAAAGTGGCTTTCGCGACACTGGGGTGCTGAGGCTGTCAACAAGACTTACGGGACGCCACCTGAAGGAGACTAGGCGTTCCGGCGCGCGAAGACCCACCAGCGAAGGACCACGAAGCGCGCGATGCCGCCCACGACGCTGGCCGCGAGAAGGGCGCCCGTCTGTTCCAGCGCGGTCGGCTCGGTGATCACCGCGTCGAGCGACGCCAGCACGATCGAGCCGTACGCGGCGTAGAAGGCGAAGGTCACCAAGTCCTGGAAATGCCGCTTCCCCGCGTTGCTCTTCCGGGCGGCGAAGGTGACCCGACGGTGGAACTCGGTGTTCCCGACGGTCGTGACCGCGAGCGCGACCAGATTGGCGAGCTGGGGGCCGAGGATCGGCTGCAGGGCCAGGAACAGCACCGCCTGCAAACCGGTGGCGGCGACGCCGGCGACGACGTACCAAGCGGCATGGTTGCCGAGTTCGTGATGCCGCTCCGGCGCGCGCCGGATGATCCGGTGCCCTGGCGCCCACCTGGTGGTGGTCATACCGACGACGCTACTCCTTGTTTCACAAACTTGTGAAGGTAATGAACCACCTGAGAAATTGTGATCCCCGCGACAGCGTCGCCGTTTGGCCTGCGGAGACGCCGGGTAAGCCACAGGGACCGGGTCGAGTACAGCATGTCCCGGCCAACGTCCGACCAGGAGGGAGCGGCCGATGAGCGACCGTGAGACCGCGGAGCCGGAAACGTTGGATCCCAGCGAGGCACTCGACGAGGACGAACTCCGCGTCGACCCGCTCGAGGAAGGTGTCGAACCACCCGAGCACTGGAGCGGGGCAGACCGCTTCGGGACCACGCCCGCGGAGATCCGCGAAGGCGAGTCGCACGCGATGCGGCTGGCCGAGGAGGAGCCGGACGTCGGCGAGAAATGATCTTTCACTCAGACGGCGGGCCATGCCGACAGCCCCTAGCGTGGTCGGTCAAGTGCAAGACCGCGACGAAGGAAGGGCAGAGATGCTGACAGTCACCGAAGCCGCCGCCGAGGCGATCACCGCACTGACCGGACAGGAGAACGGCCAGGACGGGGGCGGCCTGCGGTTCGCGATGCATTCCCAGCAGGGGGACAGTCCCCAGCTCGCGGTTTCCGTCGCCCCCGAGCCGGAAAGCGGCGACAAGGTCCTCGGCGCCGACGGCGGCCCGAAGGTGTTCTTGGAGCCGGAAGCGGCCGAGCTGCTCGACGACAAGGTGCTCGACGTCCAGCAGGACGAAACCGGCGAAGTCGCCTTCGCCGTACTCCCGCAGGCTCAGCCCCAGCCCGGCAGTTAGGTCCGGGCCCAGGCGCGGACCAGCTCGCCGGCCCGTTCGCGCAGGAGCTCCGCCGCGTGCGCACGCGCGTGGTCGAGCGAAGGCGCGTGGTCGATCAGGGCGGCGCTGCCCACGACACCGAGGCCGGCGAGCTGGCTCTGGTCCAGCTGGATCCGCCCGGCCAGCACCATCAGCGGCACCGCGTGCTCCCGCGCGCGGGCCGCGATACCCGCCGGGGCCTTGCCGTCGAGGCTCTGCTCGTCCAGTGAGCCCTCGCCGGTGATGACGAGGTCGGCGCCTTCGATGGCGCCGGCGACCCCGGTGAGCCCGGCGATGAGCTGGAACCCGGATTCGACGCTCGCGCCGAGTCCCGCGATCGCGCCCGCGGCGACCCCGCCGCCCGCGCCCGCTCCGGGCAGATCGGAGACGTCGGGGGCCCCGGCGTTCCGCAACGCCTGCGCCCAGCGGGCCAGGGACGCGTCCAGCTGCTCGACCTCGCGTGGGCCCGCACCCTTCTGCGGGCCGAAGATCGCGGCCGCGCCACGGGGGCCGAGCAACGGGTTCGTCACGTCGGTGGCGACGGCGACCTCGACGGAGCCGAGCCGTTCGCGCACCGGGCCGAGTTCGGCCAGCGCGACGCGGCCCAGCGTGCCGCCGCCGAGCCCCACCGGCGCGTTGAACGCATCGAAGACCCCGGCACCCAAGGCCGCCAGCATCCCGGCGCCGCCGTCGGTGCTCGCCGTCCCGCCGACGGTCAGCACCAGACGCCGCGCGCCGTTGTCGAGCGCGTGGGCGAGGAGTTCGCCGACGCCCCACGTGTGCGCGGCCAGCGCCACTTCCGGGCTCGGCTCCACGAATTCGATACCGCACGCGCGGGCCGACTCGATGTAGGCCGTTCCGTCGAGCATCACGTAGCTCGCGTCGACGGTGTCGTCGAGCGGTCCGCGGACCGGGACTTCCACGAGACGGCCACCCGCCGCGACGAGGACGTCGAGCGTTCCCTCGCCGCCGTCGGCGACGGGGCAGGAGGAGACCTCGGCTCCGGGCAGCGCGTCGCGGACGCCGTCGGCGATCGCCGCCGCGGCCTCGACCGCGGTCAGGCTTCCCTTGAACTTGTCGGGCGCGATGACCACGCGAGTCATGGACGAACCTCCGTCAGCGGGTTTCCGCCGGTGAGCACCGACGCGACGTTCTCGGCCGCGAGCACGGCCATGGCGGTACGGGTCTCGACCGTCGCCGAGCCCAGATGCGGCGTCAATACGACGTTTTCGCGGTTCAGCAGCCGCGGTTCGACGTCGGGTTCGGCCTCGAACACGTCGAGACCCGCCCCGGCGATCTCGCCGGCTTCGAGCGCGTCGGCCAGCGCGGCCTCGTGGACGACGGGGCCGCGGGTGGTGTTGATCAGGTACGCGCCCGGTTTCATCGACTTCAGCGCGTCCGCGTCGATGAGGTGCCGGGTCTCCGGCGTGAGCGGGCAGTGCAGGGACACGACGTCGGAGCTTCGCAGCAACTCGTCGAAGGGCACGTACTTCGCGCCCAACGTCGTCTCGACGTCTTCGGCGGCCCGCGACCGTCCTGAGTAGACGATCCGCATACCGAAACCGAGCGCCCGCCGCGCGACCGCCTGCCCGATCTGGCCGAGCCCGACGATCCCGAGCGTCTTGTCCTGCAGCGACGAACCGAGCAGGAAGCCCAGATGGAACGACCACGGGGTTTGCGAGCGGATCAGCCGTTCGCCCTCGCCGAGCCGCCGCGTGACCGCGAGGATCAGCCCGAACGCCAGATCCGCGGTCGCGTCGGTGAGCACGCCGGGGGTGTTGGTGACGGTGACCCCGCGCTCGGACAGCGCCGCGACGTCGACGTTGTCGTAGCCGACGGCCACGTTCGCCACGACCTTCAGCCCGGGGCCCGCCGCGTCGGCGACCTCGCCGTCGAGCCGGTCGTGCAGCATGCCGACGATCCCGGACGCGCCGCGGACGAACTCGAGCAGCTCGTCCCGCGTCAGCGGCCGGTCGGCGCGCGACAGTTTCACCTCCCCGGCTTCCGCGAGCACTTTCAGCGCTTCGTCGGGGATCCACCGGGTCACCGCGATCTTCGAGGTCACGTCGTCAGCCTAGTGCGCGGCGGTTGGTATCCCAAATGTGGAAATCCCCGCTATGAGGGAGGCGCTTCCCCTGCGCGGGGGAGTCGTCACGGCCGGGCGCCCCGGGATGGTGATGAATGCGGAAAGGCTCCGCGAGCAGGGGATTCCAGGGGTGGAAGATGAAACGATCACGAGAACTCGCCGCCGCCGGCGCCGCGATGGTCCTCGCCACGACGCTCGTCGCGGCCGGTCCGGTGTCCGCCGCGGAGGAGGGCAAGCCGTCCGAACCGAGCCTGGTGGGAAGCGCGAAACTGCTGCGCAAGGACGGCCAGGACGTCCGGTTCGCCTTCGACGCGCACGGTCTCTTCCCGGAGAGCAGGGGGACCTTCCGGGTGAGCCACGCGGGTGAAGGGTTCTCCGCCTACTTCCGGGGCAGGATCGACTGCCTGGTCGTCGGTGGCCCGGTCGCGGTGGTCACCGGCATCGTCGAGGACACGGACGTCCCCGGCCTCAAGGACCGCCGGGTCGGGATGACGGTGTACGACGACGGCAGGCGCGACCGGCTCGGCTACAGCTGGGGGCCGGACCCCGAGAACAAGCAGATCGTGCCGCCGTGCCTGAGCACCGCGACCTTCGAACGCGTCGAGAGCGGGGACTTCAAGGCCGTCGAATGGTTCCCGCCCGGCAGCGGGATCGGCTGATCACAGGAGTTCGGCCACCTTCTTCGCGGTCTCCTTCGCCGATCCCGGGTTCTGGCCGGTGACGAGGTTGCCGTCGACCACCGCGTAGGAGACGAAGGGCAGCTTGGCCTTTTCGTAGAGCGCGCCGCGTTTCTTCATCTCTTCTTCGGCGTTGTAGGGCACGAGCTTGTCCACCTTCGCGAGGACTTCCTCGCGCCAGGCGAAACCGGTGACCTTGCGTCCCGCGACGAGGTACGAGCCGTCGGACAGTTTCGTGTTCAGCAGCCCGCAGTAGCCGTGGCAGACGGAGGAGACGATGCCGCCGCGTTCGAAGATCTCCCGGGTGATCCGCTGCAGCTCTTCGCTGTCCGGGAAGTCGTACATGACCGCGTGGCCGCCGGTGAAGTAGATCGCGTCGAAGTCCGCCGAGTCGATCTCGCCGGGCGCCGAGGTGTTCTCCAGCAGCGCCATCCGCTCCGGGTCGGCACGCCAGGCCTTGGCCGTCTTGTCGTAGCTGGGGAACTTGAGCGAGCGGGGTTCGAGCGGCGATCGTCCGCCCTGGGGGCTGACGATCGTCTGCTCGAAGCCTCGCTCGGCGAAGACGTGGTAGGCGTGGGTGAGCTCGGAGAGCCACAAACCCGTGGGGTGGGACGGATCGTCGTAGTGACCGACGTTGGTGACGACGTGCAGAACGCGTTTGGTCATTCGCGGGCCTCCTGTTCCCGGACGGAGGTGGGGACCGGCATGTGGAGGGCGAGTTGTCCCTCGGTCATCACGTCGAAACGGATCGGACGGCGGGGTTCGAGCGAGCGGACGTCGTCGGAGAGCCGGCCCTCGCCCAGCCGGAGGCCGACGCCGCGCGGGAACGTCGCGCTGCCCGCCGAAAGGACGTTCGTCTGGCTCAGTGTCGCATGCCACGCGTCCCCGATGGTGGTGTACGACGTGAGGCTCGAGACCTGCTCGCCGGACCGGTGTGCGGTCTGGCGCGGCGTCGCCGCCGAAAGGGCGAGGTCGGTCTCGCCGCGGTCGTTCGCCACGTGCGCTTCGGTGCGCTCGGCGTCGATGTCGACGTCCAGACTCGTCACCCATTTCGGGAAACCGTAGCCGTCATGGCCGCGGACCTGGGCGATTTCGCTGCTGACCGGCAGTGAAAGCACGTACGAGTGAAGGTGCTCGTTCTTGAGCCCGGTCACGAGGTCGAAGAACCCGAACCGTCCGTGCCGGGCGGGCCGGACCGCGATGCCCACGGCGGCCTCGGTGTAGAAGTCGATGTCGCAGACGTCGTACCGGAACACCATCACCGACACCAGGCCGCGGCCGGGCGCGACCTCCAGCGGCGAAAGCTCCTCGGGGAGGCGGCGCCGGATCGCCCGGGAAGGTGCCGTCAGCGTCAGCCGGGCCGTCGCGATCCGGTAGTAGAAGTTGGGCGTCAGCGTCGGCCCGATGGGTGAGTCGACCCGCGCCTTGGGGAGCCGCCGGAAGAAGCCGACGCCGCTCACGCGCGGGTCGGCGGCGACGGTGTCGAGGTCGGTGTCCATGCGGTAGCGGTCGTACAGCCCGCCTTTCGGGACGTCGACCGAGCGCCCGCCCAGCTCGACGGTGACCGTGTCCTGAGCCATCGGATCTCCAATGTTTACGGTGCTTACATCGACCACGGTAAGGCGTGATGTGAGCACTGTCAACACCGGTCAGCGCGGTCGCGCCGCCAGGATCGCGGTGAAGGCGGCGCGCACGTGCTCGGCGACCTCGTCGTCCGACTCCACCTGGAGCTTGCCGTCGAGGAACAAGTACGCCAGTCCGTGCGCCAGCGCCCAGCCCGCCGCGGCGAGTGCGTCCGACGGCTCGGAGAACACGTGCGCCATCGCCAGCCGCAGCAGTTCGTGGATGTCGGCCGCCGCTTGGACGCGCTCCTCGCTTCCCGTGTCGCAGGCGTTCCCGAACATCAGCCGGAACAACGCCGGGCGGCGTAGGGCGAAATCGACGTAGGCGACCGCGAGCTCCGCCAGGTCCGCCGCCGACGCCGGGAGTTCGCGTCCCTTCGAGAGGTCTTCCTTCAGATCGCGCAAGCCTTGTGCGGCCAGGGCCGACTCCAGGGCGTCCCTGTCGGCGAAGTGCCGGTACGGCGCTGTCGCCGAGACGCCGGCTTCGCGGGCGACGGCGCGCAGGGAGAACTGCTCGCCGGCTTCGAGCATGCGCATCGCCGTGGCCAGCAACGACGCCCTCAGGTCGCCGTGATGGTAGCCACTCTTCGTCGATGTTGACACTGCTTACATTCCCTTCCTATGCTCATGTGAGCAATGTAAACATACGCGTTCGGGAGCAACGATGTCATCCGCAGTCGAGAAGACCTCCTCGCCGGTGTTCGAACCCTTCACCCTGCCCAACGGCTCGGCCCTGCCGAACCGCCTGGTGAAGGCCGCGATGGAGGAGAACATGGCGAGCCGTGGGCAGGTGCCCGGCAAGCCGCTGTTCGAGCTGTACCGCCGATGGAGCGAGGGCGGGGCCGGGCTGCTCGTCACCGGCAACGTCATGGTCCACGCGGAGGCGCTCACCGGCCCGGCCGGTGTCGTCCTCGACGCGGGCTCCCCGCTGGAACCGTTCCGCGAGTGGGTGTCGGCCGCGAAAAGCGGGGGCGCGCGGGTGTGGATGCAGATCAACCATCCCGGCCGTCAGGTGGGTGCGGACATGCCCGGCGTGGCCTGGGGGCCGTCGGCCGTCCGGGTGGACATCGGCAAGAACAGCAAGCGATTCGCCGTCCCGGTCGAAATGTCCCCGCGGCAGATCGAGGAGACCGTGGCGCGGTTCGCCGAGACCGCTCGCCGCGCCGAGGAGGCCGGCTTCGACGGCGTCGAAATCCACGCGGCGCACGGCTATCTGCTCTCCCAGTTCCTTTCCCCGCTGGCCAACCGTCGTGAAGACCGGTGGGGCGGCAGCCTGGAGAACCGGGCGAGGCTCCTGCTCGACGTCGTCCGAGCGGTCCGTGCCGTCGTGGCGCCCGGATTCGCCGTCGCCGTCAAGCTCAACTCCGCCGACTTCCAGCGCGGTGGCTTCGACGCCGACGACGCCGCGTCGGTCATCGCGATGCTCGCGCCCCTCGGCGTCGACCTGGTCGAACTCTCGGGTGGCAGCTACGAGAGCCCGGCGATGACCGGGCAGTCGGGCGACGATCGCACCCGTGCGCGGGAGGCCTACTTCCTGACCCTCGCCGAACAACTCGTGCGGTCGAGCGCGCTGCCGCTGATGCTGACCGGCGGCGTGGTCCGGCGCCCGGTCGCGGAAGAGGTGCTGGCGAGCGGCGTCGAACTCGTCGGCATGGGCAGCGCGCTGGCCGTCGATCCCGGGCTGCCCGCCAAATGGCGGCACGACGAGGACGCCAAGGTGGCACTCGAACCGGTCCGGATCGGCGACAAGGCCGTCGCGTCCGCCGCGGGCATGGCCCGGGTCCGGCGGCAGCTGCGCCGTCTCGGTGCAGGACGGCCGACGAAGCCCGGCATCGATCCGAAGCTGGCGCTCGTGCTGGAAACGGTGCTGCAGGCCGTCGCGCTTCGCCGGTACCGCACTTGGTTGCGCGGTCGCGCGAGCTGACCCGGATTCACCGGGTAGAAGCAGTGTCATGGTCCACTCGGCTGTGCTACGTTCATATGAAGAACATGTGTGCGCGATACGAACAAGCCGGGAGTGGGGATGGCTGAGCTGCTGTCGTTGAAGGAGGCCGTGGCACGGCTGGTGCACGATGGGGACACCGTCGCGCTCGAAGGCTTCACGCACCTCATCCCCGTGGCCGCCGGGCACGAGATCATCCGCCAGCGCCGTACCGGCCTGACGCTGGTCCGCATGACCCCGGACATCGTCTACGACCAGCTCATCGGCGCGGGCTGCGCGAGCAAGCTGATCTTCTCGTGGGGCGGAAACCCCGGGGTCGGCTCGCTGCACCGGTTCCGTGACGCCGTCCAGCATTCCTGGCCGGTACCGCTGGAGATAGAGGAACACAGTCACGCGGGTATGGCGAACCGGTACGTCGCCGGCGCCTCGGGTCTGCCGTTCGCCGTCCTGCGCGGGTACACCGGCACCGATCTCGCCGCGCAGACCGACACGATCAAACCCATCACCTGCCCGTTCACCGGCGAGCGGCTGGCCGCCGTGCCCGCCCTCAACCCGGACGTCACGATCGTCCACGCCCAGCGCGCGGACCGGTCCGGCAACGTCCAGATCTGGGGCATCACCGGCGTGCAGAAGGAGGCGGTGCTCGCGGCGAAGCGATCCTTGGTCACCGTCGAGGAGATCGTGGACGAGCTGGAGCCCCGGCCGGGCGCGATCGTGCTGCCGTCGTGGGCCGTCACCGCCGTGGCCGAGGTGCCCGGCGGCGCGAGGCCGTCGTACGCGGCGGGCTACTACGAACGGGACAACGACGCCTACCAGGCATGGGACGCGATCGGCCGGGACCGGGAGAGCTTCACCCGCTGGCTCGGCGAGCTGACGGGAGTGAAGGCATGACCGAGTACACCTCCGACGAGATGATGAGCGTCGCCGCCGCTCGCGCGCTCGGCGACGGGATGTCCTGTTTCGTGGGCATCGGCCTGCCGAGCACGGCCGCCAACCTGGCCCGCCGCGGGCACGCGCCGAACCTCACGCTCATCTACGAATCCGGTTGCCTCGGCGCCAAACCGAGCAGGCTCCCGTTGTCCATCGGCGACGGCGAACTCGCCGACACCGCGGACGCCGTGGTCAGCGTTCCCGAGGTTTTCAACTACTGGCTCCAGCCCGGCCGGATCGACGTCGGCTTCCTCGGCGCCGCCCAGCTGGACAAGTTCGGCAACATCAACACCACCGTCATCGGCCCGGACTACGCCAATCCCAAGGTGCGCCTTCCCGGTGCGGGCGGCGCCCCGGAGATCGCCGCCTCCTGCCGCGAGGTGTTCGTGGTGCTCCGGCAGAGCACCCGCACCTTCGTCGAGAAGGTCGACTTCGTGACGTCGTTCGGCCACGGCACCGGCAAGGGAGATCGCGAGCGTCTCGGCCTCCCCGGCGCCGGGCCGACGCTGGTGGTCACCGACCTCGGCCTGATGCGGCCCGACCCGGAGACCGCCGAGCTCACTCTCACCGAAGTGCACCCCGGGGTCGAGGTCGATCAGGTCGTCGCGGCGACCGGGTGGAAACTGAAGGTGGCAGGCGACCTGGGAACCACCCCGGCGCCGACCGAGGCAGAACTCCGCATCCTCCGAGACCTCACAAGGGCGAGCGCATGACCGACGTCTTCCTGTTCGACGCCATCCGTACCCCGTTCGGCAAGTACGGCGGCGCCCTGTCCGGCGTCCGCCCGGACGACCTCGCCGCCACCGTCCTGCGGGCGCTGGCCGAGCGCAACGACCTCGACCCGGCCACCGTCGACGAGGTGGTGCTCGGCGACGCCAACGGCGCCGGCGAGGACAACCGGAACGTCGCGCGGATGGCGGCGCTGCTCGCGGGCTGGCCGACGACCGTGCCCGGCGCCACGGTCAACCGGCTGTGCGGATCCGGACTCGACGCCGTCATGCAGGCCAGCCGGTCGGTCCAGGTCGGCGACGCCTCGCTCGCCGTCGCGGGCGGGGTCGAGTCGATGAGCCGCTCGCCGCTGGTCATGCAGAAGCCGGAGAAGGCCTTCCCGGCGGGCAACCAGACGCTGTACTCCACCGCGCTGGGCTGGCGCATGGTCAACCCGAAGATGCCCGAGCAGTGGACGGTCTCGCTCGGCGAGTCCACCGAGCAGCTCGCCGAGCGCTACGGCATCGGCCGCGACGAGCAGGACGCGTTCGCCGTCCGCAGTCACGTCAACGCCGCCCGCGCCTGGGACGAGGGGTTCTACGACGACCACGTCGTCCCCGTCGAGGGAGTCGAGCTCACCCGTGACGAAGGCATCCGGCCGGATTCCAGCCCGGAGAAGCTCGCGAAGCTGAAGCCGGTGTTCCGTCCACAAGGGACGGTCACGGCCGCGAACGCGTCGCCGTTGAACGACGGCGCCTCCGCGCTGCTGCTCGGTGACGAGGCGGCGGGCAAGCGGCTCGGCAAGGCGCCGCTGGCCCGGATCGCCGGCCGTGGCGCCGCGGGCGTCGACCCGGACGTCTTCGGCATCGGCCCGGTGCGCGCGGCCGAGATCGCCCTGGAGCGGGCCGGGATCGGCTGGGAGGACCTGGCCGCCGTCGAACTGAACGAGGCCTTCGCCGCGCAGTCGCTGGCCTGCCTGCGGGACTGGTCGAAACTCGACCCGGAGATCGTCAACGTGAACGGCGGCGCGATCGCGATCGGGCATCCGCTCGGCGCCTCCGGCGGCCGGATCCTCGGCACGCTGGCCCACCACCTGCGCCGCACCGGCGGCCGGTGGGGCATGGCCGCCATCTGCATCGGCGTCGGCCAGGGGCTGGCCGTCGTCCTCGAAGCCCACTGAGTCGCGCTGGAGGGAACACCATGTCCGCACCCGCAGAACTGAGGCTCCCGCGCTACCGGCGCGATCCCGACGGCACGCATCCACCGCTGGGCTACCCCGGCTATCGGTCGACGGCGCTGCGGCACCCGAAAGAGCCGTTGATCGTGCTCCCGCATCTGCTGACCGAGGTCACCGGGCCCGCGCTGGGGCCGGGCCGGATCGGCGAATTCGACAACGACCTCACCAAGGGGCACGCGGGGGAGCCGCAGGGACAGCGGATCATCGTCACCGGACGGCTGCTCGACGGCGACGGGCGGCCGATCCGCGATTCGCTCGTGGAGATCTGGCAGGCGAACGCGGGCGGCCGGTACCGGCACACCGGCGACCGCTGGCCCTCGCCGCTGGACCCCAACTTCGACGGCGCGGGCCGGACGCTCACCGACTCCGAAGGGCGCTACACCTTCACCACCATCAAACCGGGCGCGTACCCGTGGAAGAACCACGACAACGCCTGGCGGCCGGCGCATATCCACTTCTCCGTGTTCGGCAGCGCGTTCACCCAACGGCTGGTCACCCAGATGTACTTCCCGGAAGACCCGCTGTTCTCGCAGGACCCGATCTTCAACTCCATCCCGGACGAGAAGGCGCGGCAGCGGATGATCGCGCGCTTCGATCTCGACCGCACGGAGGCCGAGTGGGCGCTGGCCTTCCAGTTCGACATCGTCGTGCGCGGCCGCGAGGCGTCGGTCTTCGAGGACGAGGAGGACGAGCACTGATGCCGGAGACGACGCCTTCCCAGACCGTCGGCCCGTACCTGTCCATCGGCCTGCCCTGGCCGGACGGGCCGGACGTCGTCCCCGCGGACGACCCCGCCGCCGTGCGGATCCACGGCCGCGTTTTCGACGGCGCGGGCGAACCGGTGCCGGACGCGATGATCGAGACCTGGCAGGCCGACGCCGACGGCCGGTTCGACCATCTCGACGACCCGCGCGGAGCGGTCGCGAGCGGGTTCCGGGGCTTCGGACGCTGCCCCACCGATCCGGGCGGCCACTACGAGATCCGGACGATCATGCCCGGCTCGCTGCCCGGCCCGGCCGGCAGCACGCAAGCGCCACATGTCGACGTCTCGGTGTTCGCCCGCGGCCTCCTGCACCGGGTGGTCACCCGGATCTACTTCGAGGACAACGACAACTCCGAAGATCCGGTGCTGGCATCGGTCCCGGAGGCCCGCCGGGGAACCTTGGTCGCCACCAAGGACGACGGCGGCTACCGGTTCGACATCCGGTTGCAGGGCCAGGGGGAGACGGTGTTCTTCGATGTCTGAGCCGGTGCACAGCGTCGCGGAAGGGCCCGCGGACGGCCCCGTCGTGGTGTTCAGCGGATCGCTCGGCAGCGATCACCGCATGTGGGAACCGCAGGTGAAACCCTTGGTGGAGCAGGGTTTCCGGGTGATCCGGTACGACACCCGCGGGCATGGCGCGTCACCCGTCCCGCCCGGGCCGTACACCCTCGCGGACCTCGGCGGCGACCTGCTCGCGCTGCTCGACGAGCACGGGATCGAGCGTGCCCACGTCGTCGGGCTCTCACTCGGCGGGATGACCGGGATGTGGCTCGGGGTGAACGCGCCGGACCGGATCGCGAGCCTCGTGCTGTGCTGCACGTCCGCGAAGCTCGGGCCGCCGAGCATGTGGGCGGACAGGGCGAAGACGGTCCGCGAGCAAGGCACCGCCGCGGTCGCCGACGCCGGGGTCGGCCGCTGGCTGACCCCGGGGTACGCCGCCGCCCACCCCGAGCGGACCGCGTACCTGCGCGAAATGATCGCCAGCGTTCCCGCCGAGGGTTACGCGTCGTCCTGCCAGGCCATCGAAACGATGGACCTCGTCGGCGACCTGCCCAAGATCGCGGCGCGGACCCTGGTGATCGCCGGGGCCGACGATCCGGCCACCCCGGTGGAGCACGCCGAGGTGATCGCGGGCGGCATCCCCGACGCGCGGCTCGAAGTCGTCGAAAGCGCCGCGCATCTCGGGAGCTTCGAACAGCCCGAGCGGTTCACCGCGTTGATCCTCGAACACCTGGAGGCCGCCCGATGACCGACGACACCTACGAGACCGGGATGAAGGTGCGCCGCGAGGTCCTCGGGGACGCGCACGTCGATCGGGCGGTCGCCCGCACCACCGAGTTCAGCCGCCCGTTCCAGGACTACATCACCCGGGGCGCCTGGGGATCGGTCTGGTCGCGCGACGGGCTCGACCGCAAGACCCGCAGCTGCGTCACCCTGGCCGCGCTCACCGCGCTGCACGCCCACGACGAGCTCGCGATGCACGTCCGCGCCGCCGTCCACAATGGACTCACCGCGCAGGAGATCTCCGAGGTCCTGCTGCACACCGCCGTCTACGCGGGTGCCCCGGCCGCCAACGCCGCGTTCGCCGTCGCGCAGCGGGTCCTGGCCGAACTCGGTGAGCCTGCCGCCCAGAAGGAGGGTGACAGTTAGGGTTCTCGTATGGACGAAGGCGAGGTGACCGAGCGCGGGGCGCATCATGTCCAGTCGCTGGAGCGCGGGCTGGCCGTGATCAAGGCGTTCAACGCGGACGCGGCGGAACTCACCTTGAGCGACGTCGCCCGCGCGACCGGGCTCACCAGGGCGGCCGCCCGCCGGTTCCTGCTCACCCTCGTCGATCTCGGGTACGTCCGCACGGACGGCAAGTACTTCTCGCTGACCGCGCGGGTCCTCGAACTCGGCTACTCGTATCTGTCGAGCCTGTCGCTGCCGGAGGTCGCCCAGCCGCATCTGGAGCGGCTCTCCGCCGAGGTGCACGAGTCGAGCTCGGTCTCCGTGCTCGAACTCCCGGACATCGTCTACGTCGCCCGGGTGGCCGTTTCGCGGATCATGACGGTCAGCATCAACGTCGGCACCCGCTTTCCCGCCCACGCGACGTCGATGGGGCATGTCCTGCTGGCCGGCCTCGATGACGCCGACCTGCGGGACTACCTCGCCGGGGCGAGGCTCGACAAGCTCACCGCGCATACCAAGAGCAGGCCGGACGAGTTGAGCGCCGAGCTGGTCAGGGTCCACAAGCAGGGCTACGCGATGGTCGACCAGGAACTCGAAGAGGGTCTCCGCTCGATCGCCGCGCCGATCCACGACCGGCGGGGCAGGGTCGTGGCCGCGGTCAACCTCTCCACCCACGCCAGCCGCACCACCCGTGAGTCGGTCGAACGGGAACTGCTGCCGCCGTTGCTCGCGGCGGCACGCGCCATCGAGACCGATCTGGCCTCGGCCCCGCCCTCCAAAGCGCGGCATGGCTGAGGTCGCCGGGCTGCTGCTCGCGGCCGGAGCCGGGCGCCGGTTCGGCGGGCCGAAGGCGCTGGCCGTCCTCGACGGCGAGCCGTTCGTCGTCCGGTCGCTGCGCGTGCTCACCGACGCGGGCTGCGCGCCGATCCGGGTGGTGCTGGGTGCCGCGGCCGCGGAAGTCCGCGCGCTTCTGCCCGGCCCCGAGGCCGCTGTCGTGGCCGAAGACTGGGAGTCCGGCATGGGCGCGTCCTTGCGCGCCGGGCTGAGGTCGCTCACCGGAACCGATGCCGAAGCCGCTGTCGTGCATCTCGTGGATCTGCCCGGCGTCGGCGCCGAAGTGGTCCGCCGGGTCGCCGCCAGAGCCGGCGAAGTCACCGTCGCGCGTGCCGCGTATGAAGGCGTTCCGGGACACCCCGTCGTCCTCGGCCGCCGATGGTGGCCGGAGATCGTCGCGGGCGCGTCCGGGGACAAGGGCGCCCGCGACTGGCTCAAGGGACGCCAGGACCTGCGGCTCGTCGAATGCGGCGACCTCGGCACCGGGCACGACGTGGATCGCCGCGAGGATCTTCCGGGCTGATCTCCCGGCCCGCGGACGTCGCGAAAGCCACTTTCGCGACGTCTGATGTCCCGAAAGTGGCTTTCGCGACACCGCCCAGTCGTCGTCAGCGGGCGACTTCGGCTGCCGCCGCGAGGATCTTCCGGGCTGATGTCCGGCTCACCGAGGCTTACGATCGGCACGTGACCGTCGAATCGCCCGAGAAACTGGCCGAAGCCCTGGAAACGGTCGGCTATCTCGCCGACGACGGCATCGCCACGGCCGGGTTCCTCGCCGTGGCGCTCGGCCGTCCGCTGTTCTGCGAGGGCGAACCGGGCACCGGCAAGACCTCGCTCGCGCTGGGCCTCGCCGAGGCGCTCGGCATGCCGCTCATCCGGCTCCAGTGTCATGAAGGGATCGACGCGGCGCAGGCACTGTACGAATGGGACTTCCCGCGCCAGCTGCTGCATCTGCGGGCGCTGGAAGCCGCCGGTGACGGCGGCCTCGACGTCGAGGCCGCCGAACAGTCCCTCTACACCGAGCGTTTCCTGCTCTCCCGGCCGTTGCTGAAGGCGTTGCAGACCGCGCCGTGTGTCCTGCTGATCGACGAGATCGACCGGGCCGACGACGAATTCGAAGCCTTTCTTCTGCAGCTTCTCGACGAGAACGCGGTGACGATCCCCGAGTTCGGCGAGGTGCGCGCCGAGCATCCGCCGCTCGTGGTGCTCACGTCCAACCGGACGCGGGAGGTGCACGACGCGCTGAAGCGCCGCTGTCTCTATCACTGGCTCGAACACCCGGACCTCGGCCGCGAGATCGAGATCCTGCGCCGCAAGATCCCGGCCCTGGGCGAGGCGCTCGCGACTCAGGTCGCGACGGCGGTGCAGCGGCTTCGCGCGATGGAGTTGCTGAAACCGCCCGGCGTGGCGGAATCCCTCGACTGGGCGCAGGCGCTCCTCGCGCTCGGAATGTCCGAATTGGACGCCGCGACCGCCGCCAGGACCCTCGGCTCGGTGCTCAAGTACAGCGAAGACCTGGACAGGGTCCGGGCCAAGCTGGACAAGCTGCTCGCCTGAACGTCAGCGGCGCCGCAGCGACGCGTCGAGCAGGGCCGGCGGGGTGTCGTGCTTCTCCTCCGGGGCCAGGTCGGTGCCCGGGGCGACGATCTCGTCGATCGCGTCGAGGACGTCGGCGGAGAGCACGGTGTCCGCGGCGGCGAGCTGTGACTCGAGGTGCTCCAGCGTGCGGGGGCCGATGATCGCGCTCGTCACCCCCGGATGCGCGACGACGAAGCCGAGCGCGAGCTGGATCAGGCTGAGCCCGGCCTGGTCGGCGACCTTGACCAGCCGCTCGACCGCTTCCAGCCTGGCCCGGTTGGCCGGCCGCGTCAGGTCGAAGCGCTGGGGCATGACCGCCGAACGGTTCGTGCTGATCTCACGGCCTTCCCGGACCGCGCCGGACAGCCAGCCGGATGCCAGCGGACTCCACGCGAGCACGCCCATCCCGTATTCCTCGGTCACCGGCAAGACCTGCGCTTCGATCCCGCGCTGGAGGATCGAGTAGCTGGGCTGCTCGGTGACGTAGCGGCCAAGACGGAGTTCGCGGGCGGCCCACTGGGCCTGCACGATGCGATACGCGGGGAACGTCGACGAACCGAAGTAGCGGATCTTCCCCGCCTGCCGCAGATCCGTCAGCGCGGAAAGGGTTTCCTCGTCGCTGGTCTTCGGGTCCCAGCGGTGGATCTGGTAGAGATCGACGTGATCGACGCCGAGGCGCCGCAGGCTGTTGTCCAGTTCGGTGACCAGCCAGCGGCGTGAAGCGCCCTGGTGGTTGCGCTCGTCACCCATCGGCATGCTCGCCTTCGTGGCCAGCACGATGTCCT
Source organism: Amycolatopsis roodepoortensis (assembly GCF_014873915.1). GTDB lineage: Bacteria > Actinomycetota > Actinomycetes > Mycobacteriales > Pseudonocardiaceae > Amycolatopsis > Amycolatopsis roodepoortensis. Next base: position 47,507 of record NZ_JADBEJ010000004.1, on the reverse strand, counting down.
CACGGCGGCCCGCGATGGCCTTCCCGACCATGACCTCCGACTCTCCCGCGCTGTACATGTCCGCGGTGTCGATCAGGTTGACGCCGGCGGCCAAGGCGGCGTCGACGATGGCGGTGGCCTCGTCCTGGGTGGTGCGCCCGATCGCGCCGAAGTTCATCGCGCCGAGCGCGAGGGTGCTGACCTGCACGCCGGTCCTGCCCAAGGTGCGGTACTGCATGACGATGTCCTCCATGGCAAAATGAGCAAGCGGAACGTTGCTCCGGTAACGATACGGAGCAATGTTCCGTTTGACAACCCCGGTGGCAGAGGAGTGGCGTGATGAGTGAAGAGGGCACCAAGTCCAAACGCGCGGACGCCCGCCGCAACGAGAAGACCCTGCTCGACGCCGCGGCCGCGGTCTTCGTCACCTCGGGCGTCGAGGCGCCGGTCCGTGACATCGCGGCCAAGGCCGGCGTCGGGATGGGCACGATCTACCGGCATTTCCCGACCAGGGCCGACCTCATCGTCGCCGTCTACCGGCATCAGGTCGACGCGTGCGCCGAAGCCGGGCCGGAACTGCTGGCGTCGAGCGATTCCCCTTATGAAGCCCTGCGGCGCTGGATCCACCTCTTCGTCGATTTCCTGGTCACCAAACACGGGCTGGCGGCGGTGCTGCAGTCCGACAACACCGGATTCGAGACGCTGCACACGTACTTCCTCGACACCCTCCTGCCGGTGTGCGCCCGGCTCCTCGGCGCGGCGGCGGAAGCGGGCGAGATCCGCTCCGATCTCGAGGCGCTCGAAGTGATGCGTGGCGTCGGGAACCTCTGCATCGGCGCCGAAAGCGATCCGCGCTACAACGCGCGCAAAATGGTCGGCGTCCTCATCGCGGGCCTCAGGACCTAGGTCCATGGCGGCGGCGCCATTCCGCGCGCTACAACTCGACTATGGAACGTACACAGTGCTGTGTGGTGGGGGGCGGTCCGGCGGGGATGGTGCTCGGGCTCCTGTTGGCGCGAGCCGGAGTCGAGGTCACCGTTCTCGAGAAACACCAGGACTTTTTCCGCGATTTCCGCGGTGACACGGTGCATCCGCCGACGCTGATGCTGCTCGACGACCTCGGGCTCGGCGAGCGCTTCGCGGAATTGCCGTCGAAACGGCTGGAGAAGATGCGGATGGTGTTCGGCGACGTGACGATCGTCGCCGCCGATTTCAGCCGGGTTCCCGGGCCGCACAAGTACATCGAGATGGTCCCGCAGTGGGACTTCCTGAACCTGCTCGCCGAAGCCGCCGCCGACGAACCGACGTTCACCTTGCGGATGGGCGCCGAGGTGACCGGTCTGCGCGAGGGCGGCGGCGTGCGCTACCGCGATTCCGGCGGGGTCGAGCGGGAGCTGGCCGCGACCCTGGTGGTCGGTTGCGACGGCCGGGATTCCCTTGTCCGGGCGGAAGCGGGACTTGTGCCGAATGAGTACGAGGTGCCGATGGACGTCTGGTGGGTCCGCGTGCCCAAACTCGAGGAGACGGGCGAGGCGGCGGAGGTGTTCGGTTGCTTCGCGAACGGCCTCGCCGGCATGACGATGGACCGCGGCGACTACTACCAGACGTCGTACCTGATCAAGAAGGGCCAGGACGAGGCGCTGCGTGCCGAGGGCATCGAGAAGTTCCGCGAACGGATCGGCGGCCTGTTCGGCTGGGGAGAGGAGGAACTCGCCGCGATCCGCGATTGGGACGACGTCAAGCTGCTGAAGGTGCGGATGTCCAAGCTCCCGCACTGGTACTCCGAACGGGTGCTCTGCATCGGCGACGCCGCGCACGCGATGTCGCCCGCCGGTGGGATGGGAGTCAACGTCGCGATACAGGACGCCGTGGCGGCCGCGCGACTCCTCGCCGAGCCGCTGCGGCGCGGGACGCTGGCCGCGCGGGACCTCGGCCGGGTGCAGCGCCGCCGGAATTTCGCCGTCACCCTGATCCAGATGCAGCAACTGGGGGAGCACAAGATGCTCATCGAGCCCGCTTTGGACGGCACGCTGAACGAGCGAACCATCCCGCTGCTGCTCAGGCTCTCGGACCGGTTCCCGATGCTCACGGCGGTGGGCGCGTTCCTGGGCGGCATGGGTCCCATGCGCGAGAAGACCCCGGCCTTCGCCCGCCGCTGACCCCCGAAACGCGCGCACAATGGAGGAGTGAGCGATCCACTGGCGGGCTTCGTCGGCTTCGCGGAGGCATTGCGCGAAGCCGGTTTGCCGTGCGACGCGCACCGAGTGCAGGCGTACCTCGGAGCCGTCGGCGAGATCGACCTGGCCGATCCGGACCAGCTGTACTGGGCCGGCCGGTTGACGCTGTGCGCGGATCCCGACGACCTGCCGCGCTACGACGCCGCGTTCGACGGCTGGTTCACCGAAAAGGAAACCGGACCGCGGCGGCGAAGCCGGGAAGCGGCCCCGAAGCGGGCCAGGATCGCCACCCTCGCGCAGGCGGGCCAAGGCGAATCCAGCGCGGAGCCCGACGAACTCCGCGTCGCGGCGAGCGACGAAGAGATTCTGCGGCACCGCGATCTCGCCGAGCTGAGTGTCGCCGAACGCGCCCACCTGCGGGAACTGCTCGCGAAACTGCGCCCGGCGCTCCCGGTGCGTCCGTCCCCACGCCGTCGCGCCGCCCGGCGGGGCACGCTCGATCCGTCGCGCACGCTCCGCGCGATGCTGGCCGGGGGCGGCGAGCCCGTGCGCCTGGCGTACCGGCGGAAGGGGAGCAAACCGCGCCGCGTCGTCCTCCTGATCGACGTCTCCGGCTCGATGGGCCCGTACGCCGACTCCCTGCTGCGGTTCGCGCACGTCGTGGCGCGGCGCGCTCCCGGCCGGGTCGAGGTGTTCACCCTGGGCACCCGGCTCACCAGGGTCTCCCGGCAGCTCCAGTTGCGCGATCCCGAGCACGCGATGCTCGCCGCGGCCGCCGCGGTCCCCGATTTCGCGGGCGGGACCAGGCTCGGCGAGACCCTGCGGGCGTTCCTCGACCGGTGGGGACAACGCGGTGTGGCCAGGCGATCCGTGGTCACCGTGTTCTCCGACGGCTGGGAACGGGGCGACCCCGGCCTGCTCGGCGAGCAGCTCGCGAGGCTGCGAAGGCTCGCGCACGCCGTATTCTGGGTCAATCCGCACGCGGGGCGGGCGGGTTACGCTCCCGTGCAGTCCGGCATCGTGGCCGCGCTCCCGCACCTCGATCGGCTGCTCGCCGGGCACAGTTTGGCCACCTTGGAACGACTTCTCGTGGAGATCGCCGATGCGTGACGTACTGGACGAACTGCACCGCCGCTGGGCGGCAGGCGAGACGGTGGGGATCGGCACGGTGGTGGCGACGTTCTCGTCGGCCCCGCGGAGCCCCGGCGCGGCGATGCTCGTCGCCCCGGACGGCACGGTCACCGGCAGTGTCTCCGGTGGCTGCGTCGAGGGCGCCGTCTACGAGCTCGCCCAGCAGGTGGTCGCCGAACGCGCGCCCGTGCTGCAGCGCTACGGCGTGTCCGACGACGACGCCTTCGCCGTCGGGCTGACCTGCGGCGGGATCATCGACATCTACGTCCAGCACATCGACCGCGACTCGATGCCGGAGCTCGGCGACGTCGTCGAATCGGTCCACAGTGGACAGCCGGTCGCCGTGGTCACGGTGATCGAGCACGAACGCGAGGGCATGGTCGGCGAGCATCTGATCGTCTGGCCGGATCGTGTCGCGGGTTCGCTCGGTTCGTCGCGTATGGACGACGCCGTCGTCGACGACGCGCGCGGCATGCTCGCCGGCGGCCGCACGGGCACCCTGCACTACGGGCCGGACGGGCAGCGCCGCGGCGAGGGGATGACGGTCTTCGTCAACTCCTTCGAGCCGCCCGCGCGCCTGCTGGTCTTCGGCGCGATCGACTTCGCCGCCGCGATGGCGAAGATGGGCGCGTACCTCGGCTACCAGGTCACGGTCTGCGACGCGCGGCCCGTGTTCGCGACGAAGAGCCGGTTCCCCGACGCGGACGAGGTCGTCGTCGACTGGCCGCATCGCTACCTCAAGGCCGAAGCCGACGCCGGCCGGGTCGACGGCCGGACCGCGATCGCCGTGCTCACCCACGACCCGAAGTTCGACGTTCCGTTGCTGGAGGTCGCGTTGCGCCTCGACGTCGGCTACGTCGGCGCGATGGGCTCGCGCAAGACCCACGACGACCGGTTCGCGCGGCTGCGCGAGGCCGGGGTCACCGAGGAGGAGCTCGAACGGCTGTCTTCGCCGATCGGCCTCGACCTCGGCGCGCGAACCCCCGAGGAGACCGCGGTGTCGATCGCGGCCGAGATCATCGCGCTGCGGTGGAGCGGTTCCGGCTCGCGGCTCGCGGAGCTCAGCGGCCGGATCCACGGCTGACGCCGGGCACCGGTACCGCCTGGCTCGATTTGACCACCTCGAAGGCGGGCAGGGTCTCGAACCGTTTGACGTGTTTGTCGAACAGCTTCCTGGACAGGTACCGGCTCGCCTTGAGATCCGGGGTGAGCAGGACGACGACGTAGTCCCACTGCCCGACAATGCTGTAGCAGTGCTGGACCCGGGGCTCCGCCAGCATGCGCTCGCGGAAGGCCGTGTGGCTTTTCTCGTCGTCGTCGGTCAGCGCGACCAGGATGACCGACGTCATCCCCGCGCCGAGCGTCTCCGGATCGAGCACGGCGACCTCGGCGCGGATCACCCCCTCGGCGCGCAGCCGGGTCAGCCGCCGCTGGACCGCGCTGGGGGAGAGGCCGACGGCGTCGCCCAAGTCGTGCAGGGGGCGCGCCGCGTCGGCCTGGACGAGGTCGAGCAGCAGATGGTCGATCTCGTCGAGAGGCACGCAAGATTTTTGCACGCGGGCGGGAATATTTACAATCGGCGTGCTCGGCTCGCGGCCTAGCTTGAGGGTCATGGACCTGAAGCTGGACAACATCGCCGAGGCGGCGAAGGTGATTGATCCCGTTTTCCTGAACTCCCCGCAGTACGGCGACGAACAGCTGAACGCACGGCTCGGCCGGAATGTGCTGGTGAAGATCGAGACGCTGAATCCGTTGCGCAGCTTCAAAGGCCGGGGCGCGGACTACTTCGCCGCCGGGCTGGAGCCGGGCACCACGATGGTGTGCGGGACCAGCGGCAACTTCGGGCAGGCCGTCGCGTACGCCGCCAGGAAACGCGGATTGCGGGCCGAGGTGTTCGTCCCGGCCGACGTCTCCCCGGTCAAGCTGCGGCGGATCAAGACCCTGGGGGCGCGGGTGCGGAGGGTCGAGGGTGAGGTGAAGGTCGCCGCGGCCGCCTTCGCCGCCGAAGCGCCGGACCGCGTGTTCGTGGTCGACGGCCGCGATCCCGCGATCTCCGAAGGGGCGGGCACCATCGGGCTCGAACTGGCGGCGGCGGGCGCGATCGACACGGTCGTGCTCCCGGTCGGTGACGGGGCGCTGATCGCCGGCGTCGCGCTTTGGCTCAAGGCGCACACGCCGGACGTCCGCGTCGTCGGCGTCGGGACCACGTCGGCGCGGGCGATGGCGACGAGTTGGCGGGCCGGTGAGCCGGTCACCGTCGACCGGGTGAACTCGTTCGCCGGTGGCATCTCGATCCGCACTCCGGAACCCGAATCCATCCGGCGCCTGCGGTCGCTGGTGGACGACTTCGTGCTGGTCGAGGACGACGATCTGCGCGCGGCCATGCGGCTGGGCGCGGAAACCCTCGGTGTCCTGCCGGAACCCGCCGGGGCCGCCGGCCTGGCCGCGCTGACCGTGCACGACCTCCCTGGTGACCGGGTCGCCACCGTGGTCACCGGGGCCAATGCCGTCTGGCCTCCCGAGTGGTGAGGAGGGTTCCATCCGTCCGGTGAGGCAAGGGGGCGTGTTGCGAAAGCCACTTTCGCAACGTTGAAGGTTGCGAAAGTGGCTTTCGCAACACGCCGACGGGAGAGGGGCGGTCCATACCTAAAGGACACTCGCGCCTTTTCCGCATCTGCACTGTTTTTCGTTCTGTGTGACCGCATTCGCGGAGCCGGTCCGTGTGTCACCCCTGGTGGGGGTTGCCCTGGCAGGCGCTGAGTAGCACGCTCGACTGTGAGTCCGATCACGGTCGCTCCGGGGTCGGTCCGTGACAACCGAATGACCGGCCGCTCCCGAACGACCCCGGACCAGCGCGGGGTTTCTCTTGCTTTTGGAGGCCTGATGCGCATCACCGTCACCGTCGACGGCACCAGCTACACAGACGACGTCGAGCCCCGCACCCTCCTCGTGCACCATCTGCGCGAACGGCTCGGGAAGGTGGGCACCGTGGTCGGCTGCGACACCAGCAACTGCGGCGCCTGCACCGTCCACCTCGACGGGCACAGCGTGAAATCCTGTTCGGTACTCGCGGTCCAGGCCGACGGCTGCGAGGTCACCACGATCGAGGGACTCGCCCGCGACGGCGAACTGCACCCGGTGCAGAAGGCCTTCCACGAAAACCACGCGCTCCAGTGCGGTTTCTGCACTCCCGGCATGATCATGCAGTCGATCGATCTGCTCGCCGACAATCCCGATCCGGACGAGAAGGCGGTCCGCGAGGGACTCGAAGGCAACCTGTGCCGCTGCACGGGTTACCAGAACATCGTCCGCGCGGTGCGCGACGCCGCCCACGAGATGCGGCCCGGTGCCGGCCCCGAAGCCGAGCGGCTCGCTTCGGACACCGCTTCCCGTGTCGGCGCGGGTGGTGAGTGATGACCTCCACGATCGAGCCGGAGGTCGGCAAGTCCCGTCGCCGCAAGGAGGACGAACGCCTCATCACCGGCAGGACCCGCTGGACCGACAACCTGACCCTGCCCGGCATGCTGCATCTCGCGGTGCTCCGCAGCCCGTTCGCGCACGCCAAGATCGTCTCGATCGACGTCGCCGAGGCGAAATCCGCGCCCGGCGTGGTCGCGGTCTTCACCGGGAAGGACCTCGACCCCGAGGGCGCCATCGGCATGCCGTGCGCGTGGCCGATCACGCCCGACATGAAGTCGCCGAGGCGGCCCATCCTCGCTTCGGACACGGTGAACTTCGCCGGTGAGGGGGTCGCGGTGGTCGTCGCCCGCACCTCGGCCGAAGCGCACGACGCCCTCGAAATGATCGACGTCGACTACGACGAACTGCCGGTCGTCCTCGGCCTGGAGAACGCGCTCGCCGAGGGTGCGCCGCTGGTGCACGAGGATCTCGGCACCAACCAGAACGCGGTCTGGGTCTTCGATTCCGCCGACGCGGGAACCGGTTCCAGCGTCGAAGACGCGATTTCGAATTCCGAGGTCGTGCTCAAACGACGCTTCCGCCAGCAGCGGCTGGTGCCGGCGTTCATGGAACCGCGGGCGTGCGTGGTCGACCCGACGGGCAATCAGCTGGTCATGTGGTCGGCCACCCAGGTCCCGCACATCCTCAAGACGATGACCGCGGCCACGCTCGGGCTTCCCGAGCACAAGGTGCGGGTGATCGCGCCCGACGTCGGCGGCGGGTTCGGCGGCAAGATCGCCGTGCTGCCCGAAGAGATGATGTCGACGCTCATCGCCCAGCGGCTCGGCAAACCGGTGAAGTGGACCGAGTCCCGTTCGGAGACGATGGTCGCCGCGCACCACGGCCGTGACCAGATCCAGGACCTCACCATCACCGCGAACCGCGACGGCACGGTCACCGGCCTCAAGGTCGAACTGCTCGCCGACATGGGGGCGTACCTGGGCCTCGTCGGCCCCGGCGTGCCGATCCTCGGCGCGTTCATGTTCAACGCGATCTACAAGTTCCCGGCGTACCACTTCGCCTGCACCAACGTGTTCACCAACACCACGCTCACCGACGCCTATCGCGGCGCCGGGCGGCCGGAGGCCACGTTCGGGATCGAGCGGATGATGGACGAACTCGCCGTCGAACTGGGCATGGACCCGATGGAGATCCGCGAGAAGAACTGGATCAAGCACGAGGAGTTCCCGTTCACGACGGTGGCCGGGCTGACCTACGACTCGGGCGACTACGAGGCCGCCACCGCCAAGGCCAAGGAACTCTTCGACTACGACGGCCTCCGCCGCGAGCAGAGGGAACGGCGGGAATCGGGCGACCCGGTCCAGCTCGGCATCGGCATCTCGACGTTCACCGAGATGTGCGGTCTCGCGCCGTCGCGGGTGCTCGGCTCGCTGGACTACGCGGCGGGCGGCTGGGAACACGCGGAGATCCGTGTGCTGCCCACCGGCAAGATCGAGGTCATCACCGGCGCCTCCGCGCACGGCCAGGGCCACGAGACGGCGTGGAGCCAGATCGTCGCCGACAAACTCGGTGTCCCGTTCGAGGACATCGAGGTCATCCACGGAGACACCCAGTCCTCGCACAAGGGCATGGACACCTACGGTTCCCGGTCGCTGGTGGTCGGCGGGATCGCGGTGGTCAAGGCGGCGGACAAGGTCCTCGCCAAGGCCAAGCCGATCGCGGCGCATCTGATGGAGTGCTCCGAGGACGATCTCGAATTCTCGGCGGGCAAGTTCTCGGTCAAGGGCACGGATTCCTCGACGTCCATCCAGGACATCGCGTGGGCCGTGTTCTCGGCGCACAACCTGCCGGACGGCGTCGAGCCCTCGCTGGATTCGGCGGACACGTTCGATCCGGAGAACTTCTCGTTCCCGCACGGCACGCATCTGTGCGCGGCCGAGGTCGACACCGAGACCGGGCGCGTGCGGTTGCGCTCCTACGTCTGCGTCGACGACGTCGGCGTGGCCGTCAATCCGCTGATCGTCGAGGGCCAGGTGCACGGCGGGCTCGCGCAGGGCATCGCGCAGGCGTTGTTCGAGGAAGCCGTCCACGACGAGGGCGGCACGCTGACCACCGGGACCTTCGCCGACTACCTGCTCCCGTCGGCGGCGGATCTGCCCAGCTTCACCACCGACCGCACCGAGACCCCGTCGACGACGAACCCGTTGGGCGCCAAGGGAGTCGGGGAGGCGGGCACGATCGCCTCGACCCCGGCGGTGGTCAACGCCGTGGTCGACGCCGTGCGGCATTTCGGGGTGAACGACATCGAAATGCCGCTGACCCCGATGCGGGTCTGGCACGCCATCCAGCACGGGTCGGCCGCCGCGGGCGGGCTGGGCTCCGAAGCCGGTGGCGGTCTCGGTTCGATCGACGCCACCGGAGGTGCCCAGTGATCCCGGCCCCGTTCGAGTACGTCGCTCCGTCCACAGTGGACGAAGCGATCAGCGCGCTCGCCGAGGCGGGCGAGGACGCCAAGGTGCTGGCGGGTGGGCAGAGCCTGCTGCCGGTGCTGCGGATGCGGCTCGCCACGCCGACCACGCTGGTCGACCTCGGGAAGGTCGCCGAACTGCGCGGCGTCCGCGAGGACGGCGACGCGCTGGTCATCGGCTCGATGACCACGCATTACGACGTCCAGCGGGACGCGCTGGTCGCCGAGCACGCCGCGTTGCTCAAGGCCGCCACCGACACGGTGGCCGATCCGCAGATCCGCCACCGCGGCACGTTCGGCGGCGCGATCGCGCACGCCGATCCCGCCGGTGACCTGCTCGCCCCCGTTCTCGCGCTCGGCTGCGAACTCGTCGTCGCCGGGCCGGGCGGGCGGCGGACGGTCGCCGCGGCGGACTTCTTCCAGGACATGTTCACCACCGCGCTCGCCGCGGACGAACTCCTGGTCGAGGTCCGGGTGCCGAAGCACACCGGCTGGCACGCCCACTACGAGAAGTTCAACCGGGTCGCGCAGGCGTGGTCGATGGTCGCGGTCGCGGCCTGTGTCCGCACCGAGGCCGGCACCATCGAGGAGGCGCGAGTCGCGCTGACCAACATGGGTTCGACGCCGGTGCGGGCGGCCGGGGTCGAGGAGGCGCTGGTCGGCTGCGCGGCCACCGCCGAGGCGATCCGCGCCGCGGCCGAACGCGCGGCCGAGGGCACGAATCCCACGGCCGACGGCAACTCCGACGTCGAATACCGGCAGCACCTCGCGCGGGTGCTGACCGGCCGGGCGGTCCTCGCCGCGGCAGGTAGCTGAGACACAGAAGGGAGGTCGGCCCGTGCGGCTCGACCACGAATTCACCGTTCCCGCCCCGGTCGGCGAGGTCTGGAAGGCCGTCATCGATCCGGAACGGGTGGCGCCGTGCATGCCGGGTGCCACCGTCACCGAAGTCGACGGGGACGCCTTCAAGGGCACGGTGAAGGTCAAGCTCGGGCCGATCTCCCTGCTCTACAAGGGAACCGGCCAGTTCGTCGAGAAGAACGCCGACGCGAAGAAGGTGGTCATCAAGGCCGCCGGGAAGGACGCCCGCGGCGCGGGCACGGCGTCGGCGACGGTGACGCTCACCCTGACCGAGAAGGACGGCGTCACCCATGGCGCCGTCGCCACGGAGCTGGCGGTCACCGGTAAACCCGCGCAGTTCGGGCGCGGGATGATCTCCGAGGTCGGCGGCAAGATCCTCGACTCGTTCGCGGACTGCCTGTCCGGCAAGCTCGGTACCCCTGAGCCTGAGAAGCCCGAAGAACGCCCGCCGTTGAAAGCGGTAAAGCCGGTGCCGGAGGGCGAGGCCATCGACCTGATGGAGTACGCGGGCGATTCCGTGGTCAAACGCGTGGCACCGGTGCTGGTGGTGCTCGCCGGGGTACTCCTGATCGTCGCCATCGTCAGGGCTGTGACGCAGCGGACACAGTGACGTAGAAGGAAATAGCTGCTTCCGGGAGCCGTTGAACCCGGTATGAAGGCGGATCACGAAGTCGACGTGGCGGTGATCGGGGCGGGGCAGGCCGGTCTGTCGGCGGCGTATCACCTGCGCCGCGCGGGATTCGCCAACGACAGCGCCAATGCGCCCTCGGCGGGAAAGAGTGCCTCGGGCGGTGGTTTCGTCGTGCTCGACCACGGCAAACGGCCCGGTGGCGCGTGGCAGTACCGCTGGCCTTCGCTGGTGATGGAGAAGGTCCACGGTGTCTACGACCTTCCTGGCATGTCCTTCGGCACCCCGGATCCGAAACAGCCCGCGTCGGAGGCCGTCGCCGAGTACTTCGGCCGGTTCGAGCGCACCTACGACCTTCCGGTCCACCGGCCCGTCGACGTCCTGTCGGTGAGCGCCGAGGGCGACCGGCTGGTGGTCGCGAGCGCGGTGGAAAGCTGGGCCGCGCGTGCGGTGATCAGCGCGACCGGTACCTGGGACCGCCCGTTCTGGCCGTACTACCCGGGGCAGGAGACCTTCCGCGGCCGCCAATTGCACACCGCCGACTACACCGGCGTCGGCGATTTCCGCGGCAAACGCGTCGTCGTGGTCGGCGGTGGCGCGTCGGCCGTGCAGCTGTTGCTGGAGATCGCGCCGTTCGCGCGCTCGACGCGCTGGGTGACGCGGCGCCCGCCGGTGTGGCGGGACGAGCCGTTCGACGAGAACTGGGGCCGCGAGGCCGTCGCGAAGGTCGATCGGCGTGTCCGCGAGGGCCTGCCGCCGAAGAGCGTCGTCAGCGTGACCGATCTGGCGGTGACCCCCGAGGTGCGCGCCGGCATCGACGCGGGGATCCTCGACCGGCACCCGATGTTCCAGCGGATCACGCCGGACGGCGTGGAGTGGGCGGACGGCACCTTCGAGCCCGCAGACGTCATCCTGTGGGCCACCGGGTTCCGTGCCGCGATCGACCATCTCGCGCCGCTGCGCCTGCGGGCGGCCGGCGGGGGCATCCGGATGGACGGCACCCGCGTCGTCGCCGAACCGCGGCTGCACCTGGTCGGCTACGGCCCGTCCGCCAGCACCGTCGGCGCGAACCGGGCGGGCCGCGCGGCCGTCACCGAGATCCGGCGCCTGCTCGGACGCTGAGGTCGTCGATATTTGACCGATCGTTACAAAACGTGGCATGCTGGCGCCATGCCGCGCCCCAAGGGATTCGATCCCACCGAAGTACTCGATGCCGCCGTCAGTACGTTCTGGCGCAAGGGATACGCGGCCACGTCGGCCCAGGATCTGGTCGACGGCACCGGGCTGGGCCGGGGAAGCCTGTACAACACGTTCTCGGGCAAGCAGCAGCTGTTCAGCGAGGCGCTGCGCAGGTACGAGGAGACGACGGCCGTCCGGATCGAGGAGATGCTGGCCGCGCCGGAGTCCATCCGGGCGCGGGTCAGGCGTGTTCTGATGGACGTCGCCGACGACGAGCTGGACCAGTCGGCCGGGCATCGCGGCTGCCTCGCCGTCAACGCCGCCATCGAGCTCGGCGGGATCGACGACGAGGTCACCGCCCTCGTCCGCCACGACTTCGAACGGGTGGAGAACGCCTTCCACGCCGCCTTCGCCGCCGCGAGGGACGCGGGCGAGATCGGCCCGGACCGGGACCCGCGGGCGCTGGCGCGGTTCACGCTCGCCGCGATGTACGGCCTGCGGGTGCTGGGAAAGACCGCGGACCGGCGGGCGCTCACCCAGATCGTCGAAACCACCGTCCAAGCGTTGTGATCTTCCAAGTTTCGTTCTTTAACGTCCATTCCACTATTGGCAAGGAGCAAGCCAAGTCATGACGAAGACCGTCGCGGTGCTCGGCACTGGAATCATCGGTGCCCCGGTCGCCCGCAACCTGAGCAAGGCCGGGTTCGAGGTCCGTGCCTGGAACCGCACCCCGGCCAAGGCCGAAGCCCTGTCCGGGGACGGTGTCCGGGTCGCGGCGAGCGCCGCGGAAGCCGTCGAGGGCGCGCCGGTCGTGATCACGGTCCTCACCGACGGCCCGGCGGTACTGGAGGCGATCCGTGCGGCAGGCCCCGCCGCCGGAACGATCTGGGTCCAGCTCAGCACCGTCGGCGACGCTGTCGACGAGCTGGTCGCGTACGCGGACGAGCACGGCCTCGTGTTCGTCGACGCACCGGTGCAGGGCACCCGTCAGCCCGCCGAGCTGGGCCAGCTGATCGTGCTGGCGGCGGGCGCCGCCGAGGCACGCGAGACCGTCCAGCCGCTGTTCGACGCCATCGGCAAGCGCACGCTGTGGGTCGGCGAAGACGGGCGCACCGGCGCGGCGAGCAGGCTCAAACTGGTGCTGAACACCTGGGTGATCGCGCTGACCCACGGTGTCGGCGAAGCACTCTCGCTGGCCGAAGGGCTCGGTGTCGACCCACGGCATTTCGTCGACGTCGTCACCGGCGGCCCGATGGACAACGGCTACTTCCAGGCGAAATCCGCCGCGATCCTCGAGAACGACTACACCACCTCCTTCTCGGTCGACAACGCCGAGAAGGACTCCCGGCTGGTACTGGAGGCCGCGGGCCGCGCGGGTGTCCGGCTGGACGCCGTCGAGGCCGGACGAGCCCGCTTCGCCCGCGCTTCCGCGGCCGGACACGGTGCGGAAGACATGGCGGCCGGATACTTCGCCAGCTTCGTGAAGTGAGTCAGCCCGTCAGGTAACCGCCGCTCGCGTCGACGTCGGTCCCGGTCACCGCGCTCGAATCCGGGGAGCTGAGCCACATCACCACGGTCGCCATCTCCTCCGGCCGCACGATGCGCTTGATCGGATAGTCCTGCGCGATCTGTTCGTAGGTCAGGCCGAAGGCCTCCGCGGCGCGGCGGAGCATCGGGGTATCCACGGCGCCCGGAGCGAACGCGTTGACCCGGATGTTCTTGTCCGCGTACTCGAGCGCCGCGACCTTGGTCAGCGACGTGACACCGTGCTTGCTCGCGTTGTAGGGCGCGATGGTGGCGAACCCGACCTCGGCGGAGATCGAGGCGGTGTTGACGATGACGCCACCACCCTGCGCGAGCATCCGCGGGATCTCGTACTTCATCCCGAGGAAGACCCCGGCCGTGTTGGTGCGCCAGACGTCCTCCAGGTCGGCCAGGGTCTGCTCGGCGAGCGGTACCGCGCGGGGGCTTTCGATCCCCGCGTTGTTGACGGCGATGTCCAAGCGGCCGTAACGGCGCACGCACTGGTCGACCAGGCCGCGCACGTCGGCCTCCACCCGGACGTCCGCGCGGCGGAAGGTCGCCTCGCCGCCCCGCGCCCGGATTCCGGCCGCGACCTCCTGGCCGAGTTTTTCGCGGCGGCCGCAGAAGAACACCTTCGCGCCCTCGTCCGCCATCGCCCGTGCCGTGGCGGCACCGATGCCCGAGGTCGCGCCGGTGATCAGCACGACTTTGCCGTCGAACCGGCCTCGTGACCGTTCCGCGGCGGTGGCCGCGCCGGTCGGCGCCATGGCCGTCGCCGCGAGCCCCAGGGCACCCGCGGTCAGCACTCGCCTGCGTGAGGTGTCCATCGCTCAGCCCTCGGCGAGACGGTCGGGAATCCGTGCCAGCGGATATTGCCGCCAGAAGAACGCGTCGGCGGCGTGCTGGTCGGACGCGAAGTTGATCGCCTCGGCGATCCGCCTGCCCTGGATGCGATAGGCGAGCACCCAGGTGATGTCCAGCCCGGCGGGCGTGGTGCTCCAGCCGCGGTGCAGATCGACCACCCGGTCGCCGTCCGCGGCCAGGTACAGCACCTCCGCGCGGAATCCAGCACGGGCGAGCTCGCCGAAGAAGGCGATCACCTCGTCCGCACCGGTCTTGGTCCCGGCGAGCGGATGGTGTCCCGGGATCGTCCACCGGATGTCCGGTGTGAAGAACTGCTTGAGGGCGTTGAGATCGCCGGACCCGTAAGCCTCGTAGTAACGGCGGATCAGCGCGACGTTCGGGTGCTCCCGGGTCCGCTCCGGCACGGCGGAGGCGGTCCCGCCGGTCAGGGACGTGGCCAGCAGCGCGGCGGCGCCGGCGCCGCCTGCCCGCAGGAACGTCGCCCGGTCGATCGGTGTCCTTCGGTCTTCCACGGTCTTTTCCCTCCAGAAGTGGATGCCGTCCACGCAATCACCGGAACCTCACGGCGGTCCAATGCCCGTACCCATACGTTCTGGGCATCGGGAGGATCGGGACATGGATGTCGACACGAGGGTGCTGCGCTATTTCGTCGCCGTCGCGGAACATCTGAGCTTCACCAGGGCCGCCGAAGCCCTGTTCGTCACGCAGCCGTCGCTGAGCCGCCAGATCCGGCAACTGGAGTCCCGGCTCGGCACGGACCTGTTCACCCGCGGGAACTCGGAGATCCGGCTGACCGCCGCCGGTGAGGTACTCCTGCCCGCCGCGCGCCGCCTCCTCGCCGACTGGCAGCTCACCGGCCGTCTCGTGCGCACGGCCGCCGCGGCCGCGGGCAGCGTCCTGCGGGTCGGCTTCGTCGCGACCGGCGGCGGTCCGCTCGCCCGGCGGGCGCGGACCCTGTTCACCGAACGCCACCCCGACGCGACCATCGAACCGAAGCGGTTCGACTGGGGTGGTGAGGCGCAGGCGTTACGTGACGGACTCGCGGACATCGCGTTCGTCTGGCTACCCGCCGATCTGACCGGTTTGCACGCCGAAGTCGTCGCCACCGAACGGCGATGGGTCGCCATGAACGCGTCGCATCCCTTGTCTGCCAAGGAAGAAGTCGTCATCCGCGATCTCCGCGACGCGCCTTTGCTGTGGACCCGCAACGCTCCGCCCGAGTGGGTCGACTGGTGGGCGGTCAACCCGCGTCCCGACGGCTCGGCCCCGAACTGGGGACCGGAGAACGGCAACGTGGAGGAGATGCTCGAACTCGTCGCCACCACCGACGCGGTCTGCATCTCGCCGGAGTCGATGGCGAGGTTCTACGCGCATCCGGATCTGGTGTGGCGCCCGATCGCCGACATCGAGCCACTGCGGATCGCACTGGCCTGGCCGAAGGAGAGCACCGGCCCGCTGGTGGGAGCGTTCGTGCGGGCGGTGCGTCTCGTCAGTTCGTCAAGTACCTGACCTGTCCGGCCTTGTTCTCCTCGAAGTCCGCACGTCCGGAAAGGTGTTCCGGAACGCCTACTTCCCACCAGGCACCGGCTTCGGTCCACGCGTCCGGCCGGGTGCGCACCACGACCACCGCCGGCCGGTGCTCGGCCACCGCGGCTTCCCGTGCCTTCGCGTACGCCGCCCGTACGTCGTCCACAGTGGACCCTGTGAACACCGCGCAACCCAGCGACTCCGCGTGCCGCGCGAAGTCGACCCGAGGCGGCGCGGTGTGCGCGCTCCGGCAGTCACCGAGGAAGTTGTTGAACGGTTTGCCGCCCTGCCCCTCCTGCAGCCGGGCGATGACCGCGTAGCCGTCGTTGTCGCAGACCACCGCCACGAAGGGATGACCGGCGAAGGCGGCCGAGAACAGTTCGGAGTTCAGCATCAGGTACGAACCGTCGCCCAGCATCGTGGTGACCAGGCCCTCGGTATGCGCCATCGCCGCACCCCAGGCACCCGCGAGTTCGTAGCCCATGCACGAGAACCCGTACTCGACGTCCATGCCGATCGAGCCCGAACCGCGCCAGCCGCCGATCAGTTCGCCCGGCATCCCGCCGGACGCGGTCATCACGTAGTCGTTCGGTCCGGAGAGGTCGTTGACCGCGCCGACGATCTGGGCGTACGTCGGCACCTCGCCGGAAGCGGCACGCAGGGTGTCGATATGCGCGTCCCAGCGGGCGCGTTCCGCCGAGGCGCGCTCCGTCCACAGTGGATCGACCTGCCAGTTTTCGAGCTGGGCGGACAGATCCACGAGACCCGCGTCGGCGTCGCCCACGACGGCCAGCGCACCGTGCTTGACCGCGTCGAACCGGGCGGCGTTCAGCGTGATCAGGCGGACGTCCGGGGAGAACACCGTCCAGGACGCCGTGGTGAAATCCTGCAGGCGAGTGCCGACTGCCAGCACGACGTCGGACTCGGCGGCCAGCACGTTCGCCGAGGTCGAGCCGGTGACCCCGAGCGGGCCGGCGTGCAGCGGATGGCCGTGCGGGACCAGGGTGCGCCCCGCCGTGGTCTCGGTGACCGGGATGCCGTGCCGCTCGGCGAAGGCCAGCGCCCGCGCGCCCGCGCCGGAATACCGGACGCCGCCGCCTAGTACCAGCAACGGTTTCCGCGCCGCCCGGAGCAGGCCCGCCGCTTCGGTGAGCGCCCGGCGATCGGGCCGCGGGCGCTGCGGGCGATGGGTCACCGGCGCGAACAAGGCGTCCGGGAAATCGTAGGTCTCCGCCTGGACGTCCTGGGGGAGCGCCAGCGTCACGGGCCCCGCGTCCGCCGGATCGGTCAGCACCCTGGCGACCTGCGGCAGCGTCGAAAGCAACTGCTCCGGCCGGGTGATCCGGTCGAAATACCGGCTCACCGCGCGGAAGGCGTCGTTGACCGTGGCCGTCGGATCACCGAAATGCTCCACCTGCTGCAACACCGGATCGGGGGCGCGGCTGGTGAAGGTGTCCCCGGGGAGCAGCAGTACCGGCAACCGGTTCGCGTGCGCGACCCCGGCCGCGGTGACCATGTTCAGCGCGCCGGGACCGATCGACGACGTCACCACGCCGACCTGCCGCCGGTGCGTCGCCTTGGCGTAGCCGACCGCCGCGAGCGCCATGCCCTGCTCGGTCTGCCCTCGCCATACGGGAAGCTCGTCCCGGTGCTCTTCCAGCGCGGTGCCGAGACCGAGGACGTTGCCGTGCCCGAAGATCGCGAACACCCCGGGGAACAACGAGACCTCCCGCCCGTCCAGGGTTTCCGACCGCTGTGCCAGCAGCCAGCGCACGAGGGCCTGTGCCGTGGTCAGCTTCATGAGACCCGCCCTTCGTGGCTCGTGACCGGGCAACGCGGATCGAGCTCCTGGTCGTTCCACGTGTCGCGGACCCAGCCGTGCGCGGGGTCGTCGCAGAAGGCCATCGAACGCTCGTCGGCGGGCCCGGCCAGGACGTTCAGGTAGTACATCGGATAGCCGGGCGCGGCGACGCAAGGACCGTGGTAGCCGCGCGGGATCAGGAAGACGTCGCCGTCCCGGACCGCGACGTCCTCGTCCAGTTCACCGTCGGCGGTGTACGTCCGGTGCAGGCCGAACCCTTCGCGCGAAGGGGTCACGCCGTCGCGGCCCGCGATACGGAAGTAGTAGATCTCCTCGTTGACGACCTCGCAGTCGGACGCCTCGTCGTGTTTGTGCGGCGGGTACGACGACCAGTTGCCGCCCGGGGTGATCAGCTCGCAGGCGTTCAGCTTGTCCGCGTGGTCCCAGACACCGGGCACGCCGAAGTTGGTGACCTGCCTGGTCGCCTGTCCCGCGCCGCGCACCTCCACCGGCACGTTCTCGGCCGGCCCGTAGCGCGGTTCGAGACGACGGGTGCAGCGGGCCATCGGCAGGGCGACCTCGATCCCCTCGACTGTCGACAACTCGACTTCGGCGTCCCGTGGCACATAGGCGAAATCCGTGACGCGGGTGAACACGGAATCCCGCCCGTCGAGTGCGAAGACCTGTCCGTCGACCCGGACGGTGCACGCGCCGGACAGGGGCAGGACGAACGCTTCGTACTCGCCCGTGCGCACCAGCCTGGACTCCCCGGCGGCCAGCGAGAGTACCCGCAGGCCGCTGTAATCCCAGCCCGCCGAATCCGGGGTGAGCCGGACCGGGTCCCGCTCGTCCGAAAGCGTCCCGAGTGGACGGTGCAGCTTGCTCACAGCAACTCCTCGATCTCGTCGGCGGTGGGCATGGCGTCGGCGCAGGCGAGCCGGGAAGCGACGAGCGCGCCCGCCGCGTTGGCGTAGGTGGCGATGCGCACCGGATCCCAGCCGGACAGCAGACCGTGGATCAGCGCGCCACCGAAACCGTCTCCGGCACCGAGCCCGCAGACGACCTCGACCCGCTGGGGCGGCACGGTCCAGCGACCTTCGGCGGTGGCCACCAGCACCCCTTCGGCGCCCTTCTTGATCACCGCCAGTTCGACACCCCTGGCCAGCATCCGGGACGCGGCCTCGTCGGGATCCGCCGTGCCGACGGCGACCTCGGCCTCGGTGCGGTTGCCGACGGCGACCGTGACGTGGTCGAGCATCCAGCGGATCTCTTCGTGCGCCGTCTCGGTGTCGGGCCAGAACATCGGCCGGAAGTCGAGGTCCAGCACGGTGTGCGACCGGCGTCCGCGCCGTTCGAGCATCTTGCGCTGGGTACCGCGCGCCGGCTCGACGGAGACACCGGTTCCGGTGACCCACAGCAGCGGAACGGATTCCACGACGTCCCACGGGACGTCGTTCTCCGTGATGGTCAGGTCCGGGGCGATGGGGGACCGGTAGAACAGCAGCGGCGGGTCCGCGGGCGGGTCCAGCGAGCAGAACACCACCGGCGTCTGCAATCCGGCCGACGTGCCGACGTGCTCGGGCGAGACGCCGAACTCCCGCAGCGCCTGCCGCACGTACTCGCCGAAGCCGTCCGGGCCGACCTTCGTCAGCACCGACGTCGAGCGGCCGAGCCGCGCGGCGGCGACCGCGACGTTGGTCGCGGTGCCGCCGAGCGACTTGGCGAAGGTGCTGACCCCGGCCAGCGGCACGCCGCTCTGTTCGGGGTAGAGGTCCACCCCGACGCGGCCGACGGTCAGTGCTTCGAGAGCGGTCATGAAGGGGACTCCGCGGCTCGCAATTCGTGTTCGAGGGCTTCGAGTTCCGCGCCGCCCGCCATCTGCCGGGTCAGCTCGGCCAGATCGATCTCGGATTTCTCGTACGCGCCGAGCGAAGCGCCCCGTTTGAGCAGGAGGAAGCGATCGGCCACCGGGTACGCGTGATGCGGGTTGTGCGTGATCAGCACGACGCCGAGCCCTCGGTCACGGGCCTGTGCGACGTACTTGAGCACGACGCCCGCCTGCTTGACCCCCAGCGCCGCCGTCGGCTCGTCGAGGATCAGCACCTTCGCCCCGAAGTGCACGGCGCGCGCGATGGCGACGCACTGCCGCTCGCCACCGGACAGCGTGCCGACCGGCTGCTCGACGTCACGCAGGTCGATGCCCATGTCGGACAACGCCTTCTTGGTCGTCTCGCGGCCTTTCTTCCGGTCGAGCGCGCGGAACGGGCCGAAGCCGACCGTCGGTTCGGAGCCGAGGAAGAAGTTCCGCCAGACGCTCATCAGCGGGACGACCGCCAGATCCTGGTACACCGTCGCGATCCCGCGATCGAGCGCCTCACGTGGCGAAGCGAACTTGACCGGCTCGCCTTCGACCAGAAACTCGCCCCGGTCGTGCTGGTGGACCCCGGCGAGGATCTTGATCAGGGTGGACTTGCCGGCGCCGTTGTCGCCGAGCACGCAGGTGACCTCGCCCGCGTCGACCACGGTGGAGACGTCGCGCAGCGCGATCACGCTGCCGTAGGTCTTGCCGACGTCCTTGACCTCGAGAAGACGACTCATCGCCGCACCCTTTCCGCGCGCCGCCGGAAGGCGTTGTTGACCAGGACCGCGGACAGCAGCATGACCCCGAGGAACAGCATGAACCAGTCGCTGTCCCAGCGGGCGAACACGATGCCCTGCCGCGCCATCCCGAAGATCAGCGCGCCGATCGCGGCACCGATCGCCGAACCGAACCCGCCGGTGAGCAGGCAGCCGCCGATCACGGCCGCGATGATGTACTGGAACTCCAGCCCGATGCCCTGGTTCGCCTGGACGCTCGCGAACCGCAGGATGTTGATCGAGCCGACCAGCCACGCGGCGAGCGCGGTGGTCATGAACAACAGGATCTTGGTGCGCACCACCGGGACCCCGACCGCGCGCGAACTCTGCGCGGAGCCGCCGACGGCGAAGATCCAGTTGCCGAAGCGGGTCCGCACCAGCAACCAGGCCGCCAGCACGGCGAACCCGATCCACCAGACGATGGAGATCTGGAACGCCGTCCCGCCGATGTCCACTGTGGACGCGAAGACGAAGCCGGCGGATTCGTAACCGTCGGTCGAGCGCATCCCGGACACCTGGACGGTGCCGGTGACCAGGCGGGTCACGCCGAGGTTGAGTCCCTGCAGTGCCAGGAAGGTGCCCAGGGTGACGATGAAGCTGGGCAGCCCGGTGCGCATCACCAGCCAGCCGTTGAACGCGCCCACCGCGAGGGCGAAGACCAGCGACGCGAACAGCGCGAGCCAGACGTTCCAGCCCGCCTGCGTCGCCAGCGTCGCGGTGACGAGCGCGGTGGACGCGGTCATGACACCGGCGGAGAGATCGAACTCGCCGCCGATCATCAGCAGGGACACGGCGACCGCCATGATGCCGAGCGTCGAGGCGTCGTCGAGCCAGGTCGCCACGCCGCTGCCGCTGAAGAACTGGTCGGTGACGAGGGTGAAGAACAGGAAGACGACGACGGCGCCGAGCAGCGCGCCGATCTCGGGGCGGACGACCAGCCTGTCGAGCAGGCGGGGTTTCGCGATCCGTTCGTCGAGCGTGGTGGTGGTCATCGCGTGCCCCTTTGCACGTACTTGCCGACGGTGTCCACAGTGGATTTGTCGACCAGGTCGGGCCCGGTGAGCACCGGCTTCCCGCCGCCGACGACGTTCGCGTTGTCCCGGTAGAGCTTGAGGAACTGCACCGGGAGATAGCCCTGCTCGTACTGCTGCTGGTCGACCGCGAACACCACGTCGCCCGCCTTGATCGCGCCGACCACGTCGGTGTTGAGGTCGAACGTGCCGACCTGGGCCGTCGAGCCGACCGCCTTGATCGCGCTCACCGCACGAGCGGCGACCTGCGAGTTCAGCGTCAGGACGGCGTCGAGGGTGGAGTCGGTCTGCACCGCGCCCCTGATCCGGGATTCGGCGTCGGTGGGGTTGCTGATGTCGACCTGCAGGGTCTGCACGTCGCCCGCGAAGCCGGTCTTGGCGCCGTCGCAGCGTTGTGCCTGCCCGACGTTGCCCGCTTCGTGGACCACACAGAGCAGTTTCTTCTTGCCGAGCTCCCGGAACTTCTTCCCGGCCTCCTCGCCCGCGATGGTCTCGTTCTGCCCGACGTGGGTGAGCGCGCCGTAGCCCGCGCTCTTGTCCTCGCCGGAGTTGATGGTGATGACCGGGATCCCGGCGCGGACCGCGTTCTCGATCGAGGTCTTGAGCGCCTCCGGGTTCGCCATCGACACCACCAGCCCGCCGACCCGCTGGGCGACCGCGTTGTCGATCAGCTTGGCCTGGTTGCCGGGGTCTCCGTCGGAGTTGTACTCGACCTGGACGTCGAGCTGCCTGCCCGCCTCCTCGGCACCGTTCTTGACCACGTTCCAGAACGCGTCGCCCGCCGTGCCGTGCGAGATGACCGCGACCCGCAGCGGCCCGCTGGGCTGGGTCGTCTCCGGGCCCGCGCCCGCGGTGGGTTTCTCCTCGGCCTTCGGCCCGGTGCACGCGGACAGGAGCAATAGCCCCGCCGCGACCACCAAAGCCGCTTTCAAGCGATGGGACATCGTCGTCTCTCCTCGCTTCTTCCGTTACCTGGCAGCCGGGAGCCGGCTGACGATTCCGTCGAGATGCGCCAGGCTCCTGGCCACGTCCCGCTTCGGCAGATCCTCCGGGCTCCCCTCGCCCAGCGCGGTGTCCTGTTCGAGCACGTACCACCCGTCGTAGCCCGCCTCGTGGACGGACCTGACCATCGTTTCGATGTCGACGTCCCCGTCGCCGAGCGGCACATACAGACCTTTACCCACGGCTTCGGCATAAGGAAGCCTGCCGGCGCGGACGTCTTCGGCGAGTTCACCGCGCACGTCCTTGAGATGCAGATGCCCGACCCGTTCGGGGTACCGCTTCGCCAGCGCGACCGGATCGGTCCCGCCGATCAGGAGATGCCCGGTGTCCAGGCACAGCGGGAGATCGGAATCGGCGAGGAAACGCTCGACCTCTTCCTCGGTTTCCGCGTGTGTCCCGACGTGCGGGTGCAGCACGGTGCGAAGGCCGTGGCGCGCGGCGATTTCCTCGATCGCGCCGGAGGTTTCGACGAGGGTCGCCCATTCGGTTTCGCTCAGCTTCGGCCGGTCGTCGTAGCCGTCGAGACCGGTGGCGGCGGCGAGCACGAGCACGTCGCCGCCGCAGGCCGCGAACAACGCGGCGGACTCTTCGGCTTCGGCCAGCGCGGCTCCGGGATTCTCGTGCAGCACCACGGCGAGGAAGCCGCCGACCAGTTCGAGCTCGTATCCACCGAGCAGCTCACGCAGCGCGGCCGGGTCACGCGGCAGATATCCGGGCGGGCCGAGCTCGGTGGCGCGGACCCCCAGCTCCGCCATTTCGCCCAGTACGGTCTCCGCGTCGAGCACGCGGCCCCAGCCGGGGACTTCGCAGACGCCCCAGGAGATCGGGGCGGCGGCGATCCGGATCCGGGATGTCGGCGCTGTCATCGGCGGCCTCCTGCGGTGGGTACGGGGATCGGATTAGAGCGCTCTATTGATTAGAGCGCTCTAATCATGTAGCGTCCGTCACAGTAAAGTCAAGGGCAGGGGCGCAAGAGCAGGGGGACGGTGGAAATGGCGCGACCGACGATGGAGGACGTCGCCGCGAAGGCGGGGGTGTCCCGTGCGCTCGTGTCGCTGGTGATGCGGAACGCGCCGAACGTCTCCGACGAACGGCGCACGCGCGTGCTGTGCGCGGCGCACGAACTGGGTTACGAGCCGCACGCGATGGCCAGATCGCTGGCGAGCCGGACGTCGACCGTCCTCGGCGTGATGGTTTCCGACCTTCGCAACGCCTTCTTCGCCGACGTCGTCGAGGGGCTGGACGCGGCGGCCGAAGCGGCCGGGTTCCACTTGATCCTCAACACCGGCGGCCGCAGTCCCGCGCGCGAGCGTGCCGCGCTGAAGAGCCTGCTGTCCTTCCGGCCGGCCGGGGTGATCCTGCTGTCGCCGGTGGTCCCCGCGTCGGCGATCGAGGAAGCGGCCGCGCAAGGTCCCGTCGTCCTGGTGTCGCGCACTTCGCGCGCCGCGGGGGTGGACACGGTGAACGACGACGGCGAGGCCGGGTCCGCGCTCGCCGTCGATCATCTGGTTTCGCTGGGGCACCGGAGGATCGCCCATCTGGACGGCGGGCTCGCGGCCGGTGCGGCGGCCCGGCGGCGGGGTTACCAGCAGGCCATGCGGCGGCATCGGCTGCACCCGATCATCGTGCACAGCGAGCATACGGACACCGCCGGTGAGAAGGCCGTGCACGAACTGCTCAGTGATCCGCCGATGGCCGGAATGCCGACGGCCCTGGTGGCGGGCAACGACTTCAACGCCGTCGGCGCGATCTCCGCCCTCGAAGAGGTGGGCCTTCGTGTGCCGGAGGACGTTTCCGTGGTGGGCTACGACAACACCTCGCTCGCCGCGCTGCGTCATGTCTCACTGACCACTGTGGACCAGCCGCGCACGGAAATGGGCAGGCTGGCCGTCGAAGCGCTGCTCGAACGGATCCGGGGCGAACGCGCCGAACCGGTCCGGCATCTGCTGCACCCGTCGCTGGTGGTCCGTTCGACCACCGCCGCTCCAGAAAGGTAACCACATGAGGTTGGGACTCGCCGGCACCGGCCGGATCGGCACTTCGCACGCCGAGACCTTGAAGAGCTTCGACGAGGTTTCCTCCGTGGTCGTCGCCGACGTCGACGCCGCCCGTGCCCAGGCCGCCGCGGCGAAGCTCGGCGTCGAAGCGGCGGAGGACATCCCCTCGCTTTTCGCGTCCTCTTTGGACGGTCTGGTGATCACCGCGGCGACGGACGCCCATCCCGAGCTGATCCTCAAGGCGGTGGACGCGGGCATCCCGGTGTTCTGCGAGAAGCCGGTCGCCGCCGACATCCCGGGAACGCTCGCGGTGATCGACAAGATCTCCGGTGCGGACGTGCCGGTGCAGATCGGTTTCCAGCGCAGGTTCGACGCGGGTTACGCGGCGGCCCGGGCGGCGGTGGCGTCCGGCGAACTCGGCTGGCTGCACACCTTGCGCGCGACCACGCTCGACCCGGCACCGCCGCCCGCCGAATACGTCGTGCACTCCGGCGGCCTGTTCCGCGACTGCGGGGTGCACGATTTCGACGTCGTCCGGTTCGTGAGCGGCCGCGAGGTAGTCGAGGTCTACGCGGTCGGCGCCAACAAGGGCGAGCGGTTCTTCGCCGACGCCGGTGATGTCGACACCGCGGCCGCGACGCTGACGCTCGACGACGGGACGCTGGCGGTGGTTTCGCTGACGCGCTACAACGGCGCGGGCTACGACGTCCGGCTGGAAGTCCTCGGCTCGGCGGGCAACGCCGTGGTGGGCCTGGACGACCGCGCGCCGCTCACGTCGGTGGAGCCCGGCGTCCAGCCGTTGCCCGGCCCTGCCTACCCCGGCTTCATGGAACGTTTCCGCCCCGCGTACATCAGCGAATTGAAGGCGTTCCTCGACGTCGCCGCCGGTCGCGCGCCGAGCCCGTGCGGGGCGGCGGACGCGCTGGAGGCTTTCTACATCGCCGAGGCGTGCGAGGTCTCGCGTCGCGAACGGCGCCCGGTCCGCGTGGACGAGGTCCGCGTCTGACAGACCGACACGCGTGACGGGATGGACG
Organism: Amycolatopsis roodepoortensis; assembly: GCF_014873915.1. GTDB lineage: Bacteria > Actinomycetota > Actinomycetes > Mycobacteriales > Pseudonocardiaceae > Amycolatopsis > Amycolatopsis roodepoortensis. Next base: position 22,248 of record NZ_JADBEJ010000004.1, on the reverse strand, counting down.
ACACGCGCGTGGCCGGGGCTCGCAGTGAGTCGTCCGCTCAATCACGCGTGTCGGCCTTCTGATCACGCGTGTCGTCCGTCCAATCACGCGAGACGTCCACTCGACCCGAAGAAGTCATGAGTGCTTGTCGCCGGGTGCCCGTGCGAAGGTCGGGTTTTCTCAGCCGAGCACTCAAGGCCGTGTCGCGAAAGCCACTTTCGGGACATCCAGCGTCGCGAAAGTGGCTTTCGCGACACGGGCGGGGCCGACCTCGCTGCACCCCGCCCGGACTCACCGCGCACCGCGAAGGCAGTTTCCTGCCATCAACGGTCCGCCATGGGCCGGCTTTCGCTACGGTGATCACGAACCACGACAGGCGGCAGGGTCGTGCCGCCGAACGCGCGAGGAGTGCGGATGCAGCCGGATCCACCGCAGCCCGGTTTTCCTCAGTACGGCCAGCCGCCGGGCGGACCCGCGCCGTGGGGCCAGGCGGCACGGCCCAAGCCGCGGGCCAACACGCCGGCGGCGGTGATCGCCGGTGTCCTGGCGCTGCTCGCCGCCGCCATGCTCGTCTGGTTCGTGCTCTACAACGTCTTCGTCGCCACCGAGGCGAACGGCGGCTTGTCGGTCATCTCGGTGCAGAACATGGTCAGCGGCGTCATCTCCGCCGTGGTCCTGGTGATCGCGGCGGCGTTCACGTTCGCCCGGCGGATTCCCGGCGCGTGGACCCTGTTCGGGTTCTGCGTGTTCTACGTGGTGGCCGTCTTCGTGGGGATGCCGCTCGTCTGGGGGACGCCGTTCAGCAGTCAAGTCAAGTGGCTCTTCAGCTTCGACGACGGTGACAGCACCGCGATGGCGTTGATGATCGTCTTCTGCGTCCTGGCGGCGGTCGCGGCGGCGATCGCCGCCAGCGTGAAATCCCACGACAGGAAGGGCTAGAGCTCGTCCAGGATCAGCTTCGCGCGTTCCTCGACGAGCCGGTAGCCGGAGCGCGCGGCGAGTTCCAGCGCCAGTTCGCCGTGTGTCCGGGCTTCCGCGAGCTTTCCCAGTTGCAGCAGGGTTTCCGCGAGCCCGGTCCGGGCGGCGGCCTCGCACCAGAAGAAGCTCGTCGTCCGCGCGATGGACAACGCGAGCCGGTGGTGCTCCGCGGCTTCCTCCGGCCGGCCGAGCCGCAGGCAGACCTCGCCGAGCCCGACGAGTGTCCAGGCCTCGGTGCCCCGATCGCCGATCTTGCGGGTGAGCTCGACGGCTTCGAGCGCGTCCGCGTGGTTCTGCTCGCCCGGGTCGCGCCTGCTTTCGAGCACGGCCCTGCCGGACAGTGCCGTCGCCTCGCCGTAGGTGTAGCCCAGCTCGCGGTTTGCCGCGAGCGCCCGGGTGTAGAAGTCGTAGGCGTCGTCGAGGAGACCGAGGTCGCGGTGCACGTTGCCGAGGTCGACCAGCAGCACCGCGACGCTGAACCGGGCGCCGTCGCGTTCGGAGACCGCGAGCGCGCGGGTGAAGTTGGCGAGTGCCTCGTCGAGCTGACCCGTCTGCCAGTACGGGAAACCGAGGTTCGCCAGCGCCATCGAGACGGCGGGCATGTTCAGTTCTTCGCACAGCCGCAGGGATTCCAGCCCGCAGCGGATCGCCTCCTGCGGGTCGCCGAGCCGCTGGTGCACCGCGCTCAGATTGTTGAGCACGGCCGCGCGGCCCGCGTCCCAGCCGTCCAGGAGATCGCCGCGCAGGGCGCTGGTGAGGTGTTCGCGCGCTTCGTCGTAGCGGCCGCTGTTGACGCAGGCCAGCGCGATGCTCAGGTGCATCGCGGCCTGTGCCTGCCCGGCGCCGCTGCGGCGGGCGGCCTTGAGCGCGGTCGAGGCCGTGTCGATCCATTCCGCGTGATGCCCGCGCTGGTGGAAGAAGGCACGGAGCGCGTCGGCGAGATGCCACGAGAACTCGGGCGGGCCGTGTTCGGCGCTGTGCTCGACGGCGGCGGCGAGGTTCGGCCACTCGGCGTCCAGCCAGGCCAGCGCCTCTTCGGTGTCGGCGAAGGGTTTGTCCGCCGGTTCTTCGCGCGGCAGGCGCAGGAAGTGCGGGATGAGGACACGCCCCGCGGCGTCGGCGGTGCTCAGGTAGCTCTCGAAGAGCCGCCTCTCCGCGGCGTCACGGTCGGCCTTCGAGTCCTCCGAGAGCGTGCGTCCCGCCGCGAAACTGCGGAGAAGATCGTGGAACCGGTAGCGCCCCGGGGTGTAGCGCTCGACCAGATGTGCCGCCGCGAGCGCCTTGAGTTGCTGATTCGCCTTCGAGTGCGTGACACCGGTCAGCGCCTGAGCGGCGGGAGCGGTGAACGTCTGGCCCGGAACGAGCGCGAGACGCCGGAACAGCTCCCGGTGCTCCTCGGGAAGCGCCCGGTAGGAGACACCGAACGCCGTGGTCACGGCACTTTCCTCGGCGCCGTCGACGGTCAGCTCCGCCAGCGGGTCACCGCCCGCCAGCTCGCGGGCGAGTTCGGCGATCTCGGGTTCGCCACTGGCGCCGAGGTTGGCCGCCGCGATCCGCAGGGCGAGCGGGAGATGTCCGCACAGCCGCGCCAGTTCGGCGGCCGCGACGGCCTCGGCGGCGACGGTTTCGCTGCCCAGTACGGCTTCCAGCAGATGCCGCGCGTCCTCGGCGGGCAGTACGGACAGCGGCAGCGCGCGGGCTCCGGTGCGGGCGATCAGGTCGCCGAGCCGCTGGCGGCTGGTGACCAGGACGGTGCCGGAAGGCGGCAGCAGCGGCAGCACCTGGCCGCTGTCACGCACGTTGTCGAGCACCAGCAGCACCCGGCGGTCGGCCAGAAGGGACCGGAGCAACGCGGCCCGCGTGTCGGTGTCCGGCGGGATCGCCTTGGGCGCGGTGCCGAGCGCCTGCAGGAGCTGGGTGAGCGCGACGGCCGGGGTGAGCGGCTCGTGGTCGGGGTCGAAACCGCGCAGGTCGAGATAGAGCTGGCCGTCGGGGAACGAGTCGCGGACGCGGTGGGCCCAGCGGACGGCGAGCGCGGTCTTGCCCACTCCGGCGGTCCCGCTGATGACCCAGATATCGGTGCCCCCGCCCGCCTGGGCCGCCTCGTCGAGCCGTCCCAGCTCGGCCGCCCGCCCGGCGAACCCCCGGACGTCGTGCGGCAGCTGGGCCGGGCGGACCGGCTCCGGCCGGGTCGCGGGTTCCAGCGCGGGATCGGCACCGAGGATGGCGGATTCCAGCCGTCGCAGTTCCGGCGAGGGATCGAGACCCAGCTCGGTGCCGAGCCGGCTTCGCAGAGCGCGGAAGGCTTCGAGGGCGTCGTCGGTGCGGCCTTCGCGGTGCAGCGCGAGCATGAGCTGCCCGACGAACCGCTGGCGCAGGGGATGCGCGGCGACCAGTTCGGTCAGCTCCGCGAGGACCTGCCTGCCGCGGCCGAGCCGCAGCTGCGCTTCGGCGCGATCCTCCAGCGCCGTCCAGCGTGCTTCGTGCATACCGCCGCGGAGCCGCTGGGCGACCTCGCCGCTCACCACGTCGGACAATGCCTCGCCGCGCCACAAGCCGAGCGCCTCGTCCAAAAGCTCGACGGCGGTCTCGTCGTCGGCGTCGCGGGCCTGCGCGGTCAGCTCGGTGAAGCGGTGCAGGTCGACCTGACGCGGATCGACCTTGAGCAGGTACCGGGTCCCCTCGGAGACGATCTCCGGCCCGCCCGCGCCGCGGAACACCGCACGCAGCCTGGACACCAGCGCTTGAACGGTGTTCCGGGCACTGGCCGGGGGTTCTTCGGGCCAGAGCAGGTCGATGATGCGGTCGCGCGGTACCGGTTTGCCCGCCTCCAGCAGCAGAACCGCCAGCACGAGCCGTTGTTTGGGCGAGCCGAGATCGACCGGGACGCCGTCGGCCCACGCCTCGACGGCGCCGAGGACGCGGAACTCCACGCGGCCACCTCCGCTCACCCTCGTCAGAGCCTGCAAGCGTAGTGCAAGCGCCCTGCATCCGGACGGCGTGATGCTTGCCCACGTGTCCACCGAGGACCCGTCGCCGGAACCGTGCCCAACCAACCAGACGGGCAGGACCCCCCCATTCGGTTCCGGTACGACGGTGGGCACCTTCGCTTGCACAGGCACCGCCGATCTGAAGGCGGTGGGGGTTGGGGGTAGTGCCAGCTCGACGTCTTCCCCCGTGTCGTCGAACTGGCGCTTCTTCTTTACTGGGGCTGGGGTTTTCCGTGAAGGCCCCCTTGAGGGATCCAACGTCCCTCAAGGGGGCCTTCACGGCTTTTCCACGTGATCACTTGACAGGCGAACCGGTCTGCATGCACCCTTTCACTACTTAATTAGTGAAAGGGTGTTGCCAGTGGTCACCTTCCACCTGGACAAGGGCTCGGGCGTCGCGACGTACGTCCAGCTCGTCCAGCAGGTCAAGAACGCCCTCCGCCTGGGATTGCTGGAGCCGGGGGACCGGCTGCCGACGGCGAAGGAAGTGGTCGCCGAGCTGGCGATCAACCCCAACACCGTCCTCAAGGCCTATCGCGAGCTGGAGCGCGAAGGGCTCGTCGAGGGGAAGCCGGGCCTCGGCACCTTCGTCAAGAAGACGCTCGGCGGCGCTTCGTTCGCGGAGCACACCCGCCTGCGGAAGAGCCTCGGCGCGTGGGTCCGCGACGCGCGCGAATCGGGGCTGGATCAGGAAGACGTCGAGGCGCTGTTCACCTCGGTGGTGGTCGATGGCTTTCGAGGGGAGCGGACGGCATGACCGATAAACCCGTCATCGAGGCGACCGGACTCGGCAAGCGCTATCGCCGCAAGTGGGCGCTGCGTGACTGTTCCCTCGCCGTCCCGAAAGGTCGCGTCGTCGCGCTGGTCGGGCCCAACGGCGCGGGTAAGACGACCTTTCTGCACCTGGCCGTCGGGCTGCTCGACCCGACCCTCGGCTCGGTCTCGATCCAGGGCACCGCCGCCTTCCTCGCGCAGGACAAGCCGTTGTACGCGGGCTTCAGCATCGCGGAGATGCTCAAGTTCGGCAGGCGCCTCAACCCCGGCTGGGACGACGAGTTCGCGCTCAAGCGCATCGACGCGCTCGGGCTTCCCTTGAAGCACAAGGTCGGCAAGCTCTCCGGCGGACAGCGCGCGCAGGTCGCGCTCACCCTCGCCCTCGCGAAACGCCCGGATCTCCTGGTGCTCGACGAACCGCTCGCGAACCTCGACCCGCTGGCCCGCCACGAGGTCATGCGCGGGCTGATGGAGGCGGTCGCCGAGACCGGGATGACCGTGCTGCTCTCGTCCCACGTCGTCTCCGACCTGGAGAACACCTGTGACTGGCTGATCGTCCTCAACGGCGGCCGCGTCCAGGTCAGCGGCGACATCGACGAACTCGTCGCCGGGCACCGGACCTTCGTCGGCCCCGCCGAGGAGGCCGACGCGCTGGCCCGGCGGGTGGCGATCGTGGACGAGGCGAGGGCAGGGCGGCAGGCGACCGTCTTCGCCCGCACCGAACCGGTCCCACTGGGTCCACAGTGGACCGAGCGGCCGGCGAACCTGGAAGAGCTGGTGCTCGCCTACCTGCGGCGCCCGGAATCCGCGAGCCTGCCTCGCCCGACACTGGCTTCGGCGTAAGGGGGAACGATGCTCTGGCTCACCTACCGTCAGCATCGCATGCAGCTGGTGATCACCGCCGGTCTGCTCGTCGTCGTCGGGATCGTCCTGCTGGTCAACGGCAACGCCGCGGCGGACAGCCCGACCCCGGCGAAGCTGTTCGCGGATCTCTACCAGTACCTTTCCTGGCTTCAGGTCGTCCCGGTGGCGATCGGCGTGTTCTGGGGCGCCCCGCTCGTCGCGGCCGAATTCGAACGCGGCACCACGAAGCTCGCCTGGACCCAGTCGATCTCGCGATTCCACTGGCTCGGCGTGAAACTGGGATTCCTCGCGGTTCTCGCCACCCTCGGCGGGCTCGCGTTCGGCACGATGATGCAGCGCTGGGTGGCCGTCTTCCCCACCGACCGCGGCGACACCGCCTTCACCAGCCGTTTCGACAATCCGGTCCTGTTCGCGATGACCGGTGTCGCGCCGGGTGCGTGGTGGCTCTTCGGGTTCGTGCTCGGCACGGCCGCGGGGGCCCTCATCCGCAAGACGCTTCCCGCCATCGCCGTCACGATCGCGGTGTCGGTGGGTTTGATGATCGGCGTGAGCAACGTCCGTGATCTCTACGCGGAACCGCGGCTCGTCGCGCTGGGCGCGGAACCCGTCGGCCGGGTGGTCGAAATGGTCAGGGACGCGGCAGGCGAGATCACCGCGCTCAAGGTCCTGCCCGCGGACTGGTACTGGCGTTTCCAGTGGACCGAAGCCGCGATCCTTGCCGGCGTCTCGCTCCTGCTCGCCGTCGCCGCCACCTTCGCCATCCGCCGCCGCTCCTAGAAAGGCACAGCTTCTTGCTTTGGCTCACCTGGCGGCAGCACCGCACCCAGCTGCTCGTCACCTTCGGATTCCTCGCCGTGCTCGGCGGGATCCTGTTCCTCTCCGGACAGCTCGCCGCCGACGCCGCGAACGGCAGGACCTCCTTGTACTGCCATGGCGGCGGCGTCCCGTGCCGTGAATACGACGCGGGGCTGGAGGATCTCTATCAGAAGGCCTACCCGCTGGTCGTGCTGGTGCCGTTCGTTCCCCTGCTGGCGGGTGTCTTCTGGGGCGCGCCGCTGCTGGCCAGGGAGTACGAGCGCAACACCCACCAGCTCGCGTGGACCCAGTCGGTCGGCCGCGGACACTGGCTGGCCGTCAAGTTCGGGGTTCTCGCCGGGTGCGCGATGCTCGCCGGGCTCGCTTCCGGGCAGATGTTCGGCGCGTGGCTGGAAATGTTCCCCGGCAAGTCGGAGAGCTTCGCCGAGACGTCCTACTTCGGTGCGCTCGGGATCGCGCCGGCGGCCTGGTGGCTGTTCGCCTTCGTCCTCGGTGCGGCGGCCGGGGCGCTCGTGCGCAAGACCTTGCCCGCCATCGCGATCACCGTCGCGGTGTTCCTCGCGGCTTCGATCGCCTTGCTGGTGCTGAGGCCGCATTACGCCGAGCCGGTGCGCACGATCGGCGCGGATCCGGCCACCAAGGGGGCGCTGATCGTCAAGCTGGGCAGGGTCACGCCGGACGGCCGCGAGACGAGTTCGCTGGACGAAGTGCCCGGTTGCCCGCTGGGGCTGGGAAAGAACGCGTGCGCTCAGGCGGCGGGATACCAGGACTTCACCGTTTACCAGCCGGTCGACCGGTTCTGGCGGTTCCAGTGGACCGAGGCGGGCATCCTGCTCGCCGCGACCGTGGTGCTCGGGGGTGCCGCGGTCGGGGGCACGGTCCGCCGCCGTCGCTGAGACGGCGGCGGACCAAAACCTCAGTCCAGCTGGAGTTCGGGCCGGTACAGGTCGAACCAGTGGTAGAGGTCCAGCGCCCGGTCGATCCCGGAGCGCTGGGCCGACGACATCGTGGCCGGGTCCACTTCGGACGCCCGGTGCAGCCAGTCGCGGTCCACCAGTTCGAACACCGGGTTGTCCCGTTCGGTCAGGGCCTCCTTGGCCTGCTGCTGCAACGCCGCCGCGTAGCCGGGGTCCTGAGTGGACGGATACGGGCTCTTGACCCGGTCCCGCACGGACGTCGGCAGCACGTGTTCGGTCGCGTGCCGCAGCAGGCTCTTTTCCCTGCCGTCGAACGTCTTCAGCGACCACGGCGTGTTGTAGACGTACTCGACGAGGCGGTGGTCGCAGAACGGCACGCGCACTTCGAGCCCGACGGCCATCGACGCCCGGTCCTTGCGGTCCAGCAGCATCCGCACGAACCGGCTCAGGTGCAGGTTGCAGACCGTGCGCATCTTGCGGTCCTGCTCGCTTTCGCCGTCGAGGTGCTCGACCTCGGCGACGGCGGTGGCGTACTGATCGGCGATGTAGCCCGGCAGGTCGAGCTTCTCCTGGACCTCGCCGCGCAGGAGGGCGCCCCGCTCGCTGGTGAGCCCCATGCGGAAGGCGAGCCAGGGGAACGTCCCCGAGTTCACCGCGGCCTCGTCGTGGAACCAGCGGTAGCCGCCGAAGACCTCGTCGGCGGACTCGCCGGACAGCGCCACCGTCGACTCCGCGCGGATCGCCTTGAACAGCAGGTACAGCGAGGTGTCCATGTCGCCAAGCCCGGCCGGGATGTCCCGCGCGGCCAGCACCTTGCGCCGGACTTCGGGGTCGCTGAGCTCGGCCGGGTTCAGCACGACGTCCTTGTGGTCGGAGCCGACCAGCCGCGCGACGTCGCGGATGAAAGGCGAGTCCGGGGTGTCCCGCACTTCGTCCGGTTTGAAGTTCTCCTCCTGGCCCTGGAAATCGACGGAGAACGTGCGCAGCCGCTCGCCCTGTTCGGCCAGCCGGGCGGCGGCGAGACCGGTGACGGCGCTGGAGTCGAGCCCGCCAGACAGCAGGACGCAGCGGGGCACGTCGGCGATCAGCTGACGGTGCACGATGTCGGTCATCAGCTCGCGCACCCGCTCGACCGTGGTCTCCTGGTCGTCCGTGTGCTGTTTCGCGTCGAGCTTCCAGTACGTCCGCGTGCGGATCCCGGAGCGGTCGACCGTGACGATGGTGCCCGGTCCGACCTCGTGCATGCCCTTCCACAGCGACCAGCCCGGGGTCTTGGTCATGGACATCAGCTCGCGGAGGCCGTCGGTGTCCACAACCTTGCGCGCCAAGGGATTCGCGAGGATCGCCTTCGGCTCGGAACCGAAGAGGACGCCGTCTCCAGTCGGGTAGTAGTAGAACGGCTTGATGCCCATGCGGTCGCGGATCATGACGAGCTTCTCGTCGCGCTCGTCCCAGATCGCGAAGGCGTACATGCCGTTGAGGTGGTCGACGACCTCGTCGCCCCACTCGAGGTAGCCGTGGAGCACGACCTCGGTGTCGCTGTCGGTCTCGAATTTGTGGCCACGCTTGAGAAGTTCCTCGCGCAGCTCGGTGAAGTTGTACGCCTCACCGCTGTAGACCATCGCGGCCAGCCCGGCTTCGGCCATCGGCTGCCTGCCGCCCGGCAGGTCGATGATCGCCAGCCGCCGGTGGCCCAGCGCGACGTTCGGCCGGACCCAGGTGCCCGAGTCGTCCGGTCCACGGCACGCCATGGTCTCGGTCATCGCGTCGACGACCTCGCGACGCTGTGTCAGGTCCGTGTCATAGGAGACCCACCCTGCGATTCCGCACATCGCTACCTCCCGGTGATTAGTTAGCGCATACAACTATCCGTAACACCGGTGTAACACGCATCGGCGGGCTTGTCTGCCCGAATTGCACGCTCCGTCCGCAGTGCGTCACCGTCTGTGGGACACGTCACCGGGCATCAAGAAGTCGTAAAGGCACCCGATCGGGGCATCAAGAGGCCGTCAGTCCCGCGCCGGAAGCGCCGTGACCTGGCGCAGTGTTGCGAGGTCCTGGTCACCGATGGGGTGACCTGTCCTGAGAGGTGCTTAGTGGCCGACTTGCTCTACGCCGTGCTCCTGATCGGCGTATTCGTGGTTCTCGCCCTGACCCTTCGCGGTCTGGAAAAGCTGTGACCGGCACGGGGACCGTGGCCAACGTCGTCGGCGGACTGCTGGCGCTGGGGCTGATCGTCTATTTGTTCATCGCACTGGTCAGGCCGGAGAAATTCTGATGTCAGACACCGCGGCCGGCCTCCTGCAGGCCGGCCTCCTCCTCGTCGCGCTCGCCGTGGTCCACCGGCCACTGGGCGACTACATGGCGCGCGTTTTCTCGACCGAGAAACACACGAAGGCCGAACGCGGCCTGTACCGCCTCTTCCGGGTGAACCCCGGATCGGAACAGCACTGGAAGACCTACGCGTCCGCCGTGATCGGCTTCTCGTTCGTCTCCGTCGTCTTCCTGTACCTGCTTCAGCGGCTCCAGGCGATCCTGCCGTGGAGCCTCGGCAAGGAACCGGTCTCGCCGGCGGTCGCCTTCAACACCGCCGTCAGCTTCGTGACCAACACGAACTGGCAGTCCTACAGCCCCGAAGCGACCATGGGTCACTTCGTGCAGATGGCCGGCCTGACCGTGCAGAACTTCCTGTCCGCCGCCGTCGGCCTTTCGGTCGCCATCGCGGTCGTCCGCGGGTTCGTCCGCTCGAAGACCGACCGCCTCGGCAACTTCTGGGTGGACCTGACGCGCGGCACGATCCGGATCCTGCTGCCGATCGCGTTCGTGGCGGCGATCGTGCTGATCGCGCTCGGCGTCGTGCAGAGCCTCAAGAGCGGCGTCGACGTCCTCAACCCGGACGGCAGCACGAGCAAGATCGCGCTCGCGCCCGCCGCGAGCCAGGAAGCCATCAAGGAGCTCGGGACCAACGGCGGCGGCATCTTCAACGCCAACTCCGCCCACCCGTTCGAGAACCCGAACGCCTGGACCAACCTGATCGAGATCTTCCTGATCCTCGTCATCCCGGTGTCGCTGACGCGCACGTTCGGCAACCTCGTCGGCAACAAGCGGCAGGGCTACGTCCTGCTCTCGGTGATGGCCGCGCTGTTCACCGCGATGCTCGCGGTCACGTGGCTGTCCGAAGCCAACGCGAGCGGCCCCGCGTCGCTGGCCGCCGGGGCGAATCTGGAGGGCAAGGAACAGCGGTTCGGCATCGGCCTGAGCTCGCTGTTCGCCAACGCCACCACCGGCACGTCGACCGGCGCGGTCAACGGCGCGCACGACAGCTACAGCGGGCTCGGCGGCGGGGGCGTGCTGCTCAACATGCTGCTGGGCGAGATCTCGCCGGGCGGGGTGGGCACCGGTCTGTACGGCATCCTCGTGATGGCCGTGATCGCGATGTTCCTCGCCGGGCTGATGGTCGGCCGGACGCCGGAGTACCTCGGCAAGAAGCTCGGCAAACGCGAGGTCACCTGCGCCGCCGTTTCCATGCTGGCGATGCCGACCGTGGTGCTGCTCGGCTCCGGTGTCGCGCTGATGCTGGCCGACACGCCGGCCGCCATGACGAACTCGGGTGCGCACGGCCTCTCCGAAGTCCTGTACGCCTACGCCTCGGCGGGCAACAACAACGGCAGCGCGTTCGGCGGGCTCACCGTGACGAACGACTGGTTCCAGTCCTCGCTGTCGGTGGCCATGCTGCTCGGCCGGTTCGTCCCGATCCTCGCCGTGCTGTGCCTGGCCGGATCCCTCGCCTCCCAGCGGAAGGTTCCGGAGACCGCCGGCACGCTGCCCACCACCGGGCCGCTCTTCGGCACGATGCTCGCGGGCACGATCGTGCTCGTCGCGGCCCTCACCTTCATCCCGGCGCTCGCGCTCGGGCCCATCGCAGAGGCACTCGCATGACCGTCACCCAGGAACGCACTCCCGAAGAAACAACCCAGCACCACGTCGAAAACACCGGCCGGGTCGGGGCGGGGATCTTCAGCCCGCGCCAGCTGCTGACCTCCTTGCCAGAGGCGCTGCGCAAGCTGAATCCCAAGCACCAGCTCGCCAACCCGGTCATGTTCGTGGTGTGGATCGGCTCGGCGCTGACCACGGTCTTCGCGATCACCGACCCGAGTGTGTTCACCATCCTCATCACCATCTGGCTGTGGTTCACCGTCCTGTTCGCGAACCTCGCCGAGGCCGTGGCGGAGGGCCGGGGCAAGGCGCAGGCGGAAACCCTGCGGCGCAGCAAGAAGGAGACGGTCGCGCGCCGTCTCACCGAAGACGGTGACGAGGAGACCGTGCCGGGCGCCGATCTGCGCGTCGGCGACCTCGTGGTCGTCGAGGCGGGGCAGGTCATCCCGGGTGACGGTGACGTCGTCGAGGGCATCGCGACCGTCGACGAATCGGCCATCACCGGCGAGTCCGCCCCGGTCATCCGTGAATCGGGCGGTGACCGGTGCGCGGTCACCGGCGGCACCACGGTGCTCTCGGACCGGATCGTCGTGAAGATCACCACCAAACCCGGTGAGTCCTTTGTGGACCGAATGATCGCGTTGGTGGAAGGCGCTTCCCGGCAGAAGACGCCGAACGAGATCGCGCTGACGATCCTGCTCTCGACGCTCACGATCATCTTCCTGCTCGCCGTCGTGGCGCTGCAGCCGATGGCGGGCTACTCCGGCAGCCAGCAGTCCGTGATCGTGCTGACCGCCCTGCTGGTCTGCCTGATCCCGACGACGATCGGGGCGCTGCTGTCCGCGATCGGGATCGCGGGGATGGACAGGCTGGTCCAGCGCAACGTCCTCGCGACCAGCGGCCGTGCGGTCGAGGCCGCCGGCGACGTCTCGACGCTGCTGCTGGACAAGACCGGCACGATCACCTTCGGCAACCGCAAGGCCACCGAGCTGATCCCGGTCGGCGAGTCCACCATGGGCGACATCGCCAAGGCGGCCCGGCTGTCCAGCCTCGCCGACGGCACGCCGGAAGGCCGCAGCATCGTCGAACTCGTCGCGAGGGAGCACGGGCTCGCGGAGACCGCGTCCGGCGAGGAGAAGCTCGCGGAGTTCGTCGAGTTCACCGCGCAGACCCGGATGAGCGGCATCGACATCGACGAACGCCAGGTCCGCAAGGGCGCAACCGCGGCCGTCCGGGAATGGGTCCGCGAACGCGGCGGCGACATGCCGGACGAGACCGAACGCGTCGTCGACGAGATCAGCGGGCAGGGCGGCACGCCGCTCGTGGTCGCGGAGTACGACGGCGGCAAAGCGTTCGTGCGCGGTGTGATCCGGCTGTCCGATGTGGTCAAACCCGGAATGAAGGAGCGGTTCGAGCAGCTCCGTTCGATGGGCATCAAGACCGTCATGATCACCGGGGACAACCCGCTGACGGCCAAGGCCATCGCGCGGGACGCGGGCGTCGACGACTATCTCGCCGAAGCCAAGCCCGAAGACAAGATGGCGCTGATCAAGAAGGAGCAGGAGGGCGGGCGGCTGGTCGCGATGACCGGTGACGGCACCAACGACGCCCCCGCGCTCGCGCAGTCCGACGTCGGCGTCGCGATGAACACCGGGACCTCCGCCGCCAAGGAGGCGGGGAACATGGTGGACCTCGACTCCGACCCGACGAAACTGATCGAGATCGTGGAGATCGGCAAACAGCTGCTGATCACCCGCGGCGCGCTGACCACCTTCAGCGTCGCCAACGACCTCGCGAAGTACTTCGCCATCCTGCCCGCGATGTTCACCGGCATCTTCGCCCAGCTCGGCGCGCTCAACATCATGCAGCTGGCGACGCCGAAGTCGGCGATCCTGTCGGCGGTCATCTTCAACGCCCTGATCATCATCGGGCTGATCCCGCTCGCCCTGCGCGGCGTCCGGTACAAGCCGTCGTCCGCCTCGGCGCTGCTGCGCCGGAACCTGCTGGTCTACGGCCTCGGCGGCATCGTCAGCCCGTTCCTCGGGATCTGGCTGATCGACCTGCTCGTCCGTCTCATCCCTGGAATCGGGTGACCCCATGAACGCACTGTTGAAGCAGACCCTCGCCGGGCTGCGTGTCCTGCTCGTCTTCACGGTCCTGCTGGGCGTGGTCTACCCGCTCGCCGTGTGGGCGGTCTCCCGCATCCCCGGCCTCGAAGGCAACGCCGAGGGCTCGATCATCACCCAGAACGGGCAAGCGGTGGGCTCGGCCCGGATCGGCGTCGACCCGGTCGCGGCGGACCCCGCCAAGGACCCCTGGTTCCACAACCGCCCGTCCGCCGGATCGAAGGACGTCCTCGGCCCCGGCGACCCGTCGTCGTCCGGCCCGTCGAACAAGGGCCCGTACAACGAGGACCTGGTCGCCGCGATCGGTGAGCGCAAGAAGCTCATCGCCGCCCGCGAGGGTGTCGAGGAGTCGCAGGTGCCCGCCGACGCGGTGACGGCGTCGGGATCGGGGATGGACCCGGCGATCAGCGTCGCCTACGCGGACCTGCAGATCCCGCGTGTGGCCAGGAACACGGGCCTGCCCGAGGAGAAGGTCCGGCAGCTCGTCGCGGAGAACACCGGCGGTGCCGGGATCGGGGTGCCGGGCGTCAATGTGCTGAAGGTCAACTTGGCCGTGCGCGACGCGGCCGGAGGAGCACACTGACAGACGTGGACGAGAACACGACCAAGCCGCGCCGGGGTGAGCTGAGGATCTACCTCGGCGCGGCCCCGGGCGTCGGCAAGACCTACGCGATGCTCGGCGAGGCGCGGCGACGCCTCGACCGGGGCACCGACGTGGTCATCGGCCTGGTCGAGACGCACGGGCGGAAGAAGACCGCGGAGCTCGTCGAGGGTCTGGAGACCGTGCCGCGCCGCCGGTCGGCGCACCGGGACCACGAGTTCGAGGAGATGGACCTCGACGCGCTGCTCGCGCGCGCCCCCGAGGTCGCCGTGGTCGACGAACTCGCGCACACCAACGTGCCGGGTTCGCGCAACGAGAAGCGCTGGCAGGACATCGACGAACTGCTCGCCGCCGGGATCGACGTCCTGTCCACGGTGAACGTGCAGCATCTGCAGAGCCTCAACGACGTCGTCGAGCGGATCACCGGCGTCACCCAGCAGGAGACGGTGCCCGACGAGGTCGTGCGGCGGGCCGAGCAGCTGGAGTTGGTCGACATCACGCCCGAAGCGCTCCGGCGGCGCCTCGCGCACGGCAACGTGTACCCGGCCGAGCGGATCGACGCGGCGCTCGGCAATTACTTCCGCCCCGGCAACCTCACGGCGCTGCGGGAGCTCGCGCTGCTGTGGGTCGCCGACCAGGTCGACGTCGCGCTGCAGCGATACCGGGCCGAGCAGAAGATCACCGACACGTGGGAAGCCCGCGAACGGGTGGTCGTGTCGATCACCGGCGGCCCGGAGAGCGAGACGCTGATCCGCCGCGCGACCCGGATCGCGAACCGCGCGGGCGCCGAACTGCAGGTGCTGCACATCCTGCGCGGCGACGGGCTCGCCGGGATGGGGCCGACCGCGGTCGGCAAGTACCGGAAACTGGCCGAAGAGGTCGGCGCGACCTTCCACACCGTCGTCGGCGACGACGTGCCGACGGCGTTGCTCGACTTCGCGCGCGGGGTGAACGCGACCCAGCTGGTCGTCGGGACCTCGCGGCGGTCACGCGTGGCGAGGCTGTTCGACGAGGGCATCGGCGCGGCCGTGGTCCAGCGGTCCGGCCCGATCGACGTCCACATGGTCACGCACGACGAAGCGGGCGGGCGGCTGCGCGCCCGTTTCAACCGGAGCCCGTTGACGCCGTCACGCCGCCTGACCGGCTGGGTGCTCTCACTGGTGCTGCCGGCGCTGGCGACGCTGCTCGGTGTCCTGCTGAGAGATCAGCTCGACTTCTCGACCGACATGGTCGCCTACATGCTGGCGACGGTGCTCGTCGCGCTCGCGGGCGGGCTCGGGCCCGCGCTCCTGGCGGCGGTGCTTTCGGCGGGGCTGCTCAACTTCTTCTTCACCCCGCCGCTGTACAACCTGACCGTCCACGAGCCGCGCAACGTGATCACGCTGATCGCGATGGTGCTGGTGGCGGTCCTCGTCGCGGCGGTCGTCGACACGGCGGCCCGGCGCGCCACGCAGGCCGCGCGGGCGCGGACCGAGGCGGCGTTGCTGGCGTCGTACGCGCGGACGGTGCTCACGCACGCCAACCCGATCGAACGGCTGCTGGAGAAGGTCCGCGAGAACTTCGGTCTGACTTCGGTGACCCTGCTGGAAAAGCGGGACGGGAAGTGGAAACGGGTGGCGAACGCGGGCACGGATCCGTGTGCCGACCCGGACCAGGCCGACGTCGACATCGCGGTCACCGCCGACGTCCACCTGACGCTGCGGGGCCGCGCGCTGCCCGCGTCGGACCGGGGAGTGCTGGAAGCAGTCGCGGGGCAGGCGTTGCTGGCCCTGCGGCAGCAGCGAACGGCGAAGGCGGCCATCCGGGCCGAGCGCAAGGCCGAGGCGACCGAACTCCGCACGGCGCTGCTGTCGGCCGTCGGCCACGACCTCCGGACGCCGCTGACGTCGATCAAGGCGTCCATCGGCAGCCTGCGCGCGACCGACATCTCACTGTCCGAAGAGGACACCGACGAACTGCTCGAAGCCATCGAGGAATCGGCGGACCGGCTGGCCGGGCTGATCGACAACCTGCTCGACTCCTCCCGGCTGGCGACCGGCGCGGTACGCCCGCACCTGCGCCCCGTCGGCTACGACGAGGTCGTCTCGCACGCTCTGTCCAATGTGGACAACTCGGCTTCGGTCCTCGTCTCGATCGACTCGCGGCTGCCGTCCGTGTGCGCCGACCCCGGCCTGCTCGAACGGGTGGTGGCGAACGTGATCGACAACGCGCTGCGGCACGGCGCGTCCGGCCAGCCGGTCTCGGCCCGCGCGAGCACGCATTCGGAACACGTCGAACTGCGCATCATCGACCACGGGCGCGGGCTGAAGAAGGGCACCGCGGACTCGGCGTTCGCGCCGTTCCAGCGGCTCGGGGGAGACCGGGACAGCGTGCCCGGCGTGGGACTGGGGCTGTCGGTCGCCAAGGGGTTCACCGAGGCGATGGGCGGGCGGATCCGGGCGGAGGACACGCCCGGTGGCGGGCTCACCGTCGTCATCTCGCTGCCCGCATATGTTGGTCAGGATCCGGAAAAGAGCCTCCTCGCGTTCGATGACGAGGGCCTCGAGAACGAAGAGGAGGAGCGAGTGCGATGAGCGCAGACACCGCGTCGGCGACCGTGCTGGTCGTCGACGACGAACCGCAGATCGTGCGAGCCCTGCGGATCAACCTGTCCGCCCGCGGCTACAAGGTGATCACCGCGCACGACGGGACGGCCGCGCTGAAGGCCGTCGCCGAGACCAAACCCGACGTCGTCGTGCTCGACCTCGGCCTGCCCGACCTCGACGGCACCGAGGTGATCGCCGGGCTGCGCGGCTGGACGACCGTGCCGATCATCGTGCTGTCCGCGCGCGGCGACTCGGCCGACAAGGTCCAGGCCCTCGACGCCGGCGCCGACGACTACGTCACCAAACCCTTCGGCATGGACGAACTGCTGGCGCGGCTGCGGGCCGCGGTGCGCCGATCGGCGTCGTCCGGTGTGGACGGTGCGGACGCGGTGGTGGACACGGGATCGTTCCGGATCGACCTCGCGGCGAAGAAGGTGCGCCGGGACGGCAAGGAAGTGCACCTCACCAAGACCGAATGGGGCGTGCTGGAACTGCTGGTGCGCAACCGGGGGCGTCTGGTGGCGCAGAAGCAGCTGCTGCACGAGGTGTGGGGCCCGACGTACGAGACGGAGTCGCACTACCTGCGGGTGTATCTGGCGCAGCTGCGGCGGAAGCTGGAACCGGAACCCTCGCGGCCGCGGCACCTGCTGACGGAGCCGGGGATGGGCTATCGCTTCGAGGTTTGAGCCCCCCGCGTGCGTCGGGCTGACGCGTTGCGAAAGCCACTTTCGCAACCTTCAACGTTGCGAAAGTGGCTTTCGCAACCTCCTGCCGCCCAGCACCGTGCCGCACTTAGTCGGCTAACTGCGGCGGCTTTCGGTGCGGGCCCGAAAGTAGTGAAGGCCGGGAAGTAGTAAAGGCCTCCTTCCCTACCCTCAAGGTAGGCAAGGAGGCCTTCACAGACCCCAAGTCTTACTGGGCGCTGCTCGTGGACGTGTCCGTGCCCGAAGTGCTGGACTTGCCCGGAGTCGACTCGCTGGGAGCGCCACTGGAGCTGGAGCCGCCACCCGGCGGGCTGGACGGGGGATCCGACGGGTCCGACGAGGGGGGCGTCGACGTGGTCGGAGTGGTTGTAGGAGTCGTCTTCGTGGTGGTGGGCTTGGTCGGCGTCGTAGGCGGCAAGACCGTGGTGCCCGGCCCAGGACCGGGGCCCGGGTTCGGCGGGGGCGGGGTGACGACGCTCGTCGTCTCCTTGCCGTCCGGCCCGACCGAGGTCACCGTGGTCGGCGGCGCCGTCGAGCTGGAGGGCGCGCCCGGCGTGGGCGAACCGCTGACGGTCATCGGGCCGCCGGGGACGGCGTTGCCCGGGACCAGCTGGACGCCGGCGGGGGCGATGCCCTGCCCGCCGCCGGGGACGCCGGTGCCGCCCGCGGTGGCGGAGACGCCGGGGCCCGCGAGTTCGGCGATCGCGGCGAAGGCCGTCGCCACCACGAGGCCGCTGACGCCGAGGACGGCGTAGCCCGCGCGGTTGAGCTTGCCGGTCGCGCCGCGCGGCGGTGCCACGGACACGCGTGCGCTCGAATCAGACCCGTCGGGACGGGGCATGTGCTGGCTCCTCGGATGGGGGACTTCGGGGAGTTCGGCTACCCGGGCGAGGTAGCCCAAGTGGGGACCCGGCGCGGAGATTATCACCGCCGCTTCACCGTCTGCGAACTACAGCGGACGTCGTGTTCACCCTCCGCGTTCATCCGCATGGTGCACGATAGGGGTCGTGAGTGAAGAAGTAACGCACATCAGGCTGACCGCGTGGGTGCACGGCCGGGTGCAGGGTGTCGGTTTCCGCTGGTGGACCCGTAGCAGGGCGCTTGAGCTGGGGTTGGCCGGCAGCGCGGCCAATCTGGCCGACGGACGTGTCGAGGTGATAGCGGAGGGTGTTCGTGAACACTGTGAGCGGCTTTTGGCCGCCCTGCGCTCTGGGGAATCACCCGGAAGTGTGGATCACGTCGTCGAGCGGTGGTCGCCCGCGAAAGGCGGGCTTCGCGGGTTCGTGGAGCGCTGAAGCCCGGCGTCCCACGATCACCGTGAGCACACAGGTAGCCTGGGTCGATTGAAAGACCGGTTCCCGCAGCCAGAGGGGTCAGCACGACGTGCACCTGAAGAGCCTGACGCTCAAGGGCTTCAAGTCCTTCGCCTCGGCGACGACGTTGCGTTTCGAGCCGGGCATCACCTGCGTGGTCGGACCGAACGGGTCCGGCAAGTCGAACGTCCTCGACGCGCTCCGCTGGGTCATGGGCACCCAGGGTGCGAAGGACCTGCGCGGCGGCAAGATGGAGGACGTCATCTTCGCCGGGACCGCCGGCCGCGCCCCGCTCGGGCGCGCCGAGGTCACCCTGACCATCGACAACGCCGACGGCGCGCTGCCCATCGAGTACTCCGAAGTCTCGATCACCCGCCGGATGTTCCGTGACGGCGCGAGCGAATACGAGATCAACGGCGACCGCTGCCGCCTGATGGACGTGCAGGAACTGCTGTCGGACTCCGGTATCGGCCGCGAGATGCACGTCATCGTCGGGCAGGGGCAGCTTTCGGCGATCCTCGAATCGAAGCCCGAGGAGCGCCGCGCCTTCATCGAAGAGGCCGCGGGCGTCCTCAAGCACCGCAAGCGCAAGGAACAGACCCTGCGCAAGCTCGCGAACATGCAGGGCAACCTCGACCGTCTCGGCGACCTCACCACCGAGCTCCGCCGCCAGCTCAAACCGCTGGGCAAACAGGCCGAGATCGCCCGCAAGGCGCAGTGGGTGCAGTCCGAACTGCGCGACGCGCGGCTCCGGCTGTTCGCCCACGACCTGGTCACCCAGCGCGAAGGCATCGCCAAGGAAGAGGCCGACGAGCGGGTCGCCCGTCAGCGGCGCGCCGAGGTCGAGCAGGCGCTGGAGATCGTCGCCGCCGAGGAGGCCGAGCTCGAAGCGTCGCTCGCCGAGGACGCGCCGAAGCTGGCCGCCGCACAGGAGACCTGGTACAAGCTTTCCGCGTTGACCGAGCGGTTGCGCGGCACCGTGCGGCTCGCGCTGGAGCGTCAGCGGCACCTGTCGTCCGACGTCCAGCAGGCGAGCACCGGCCGCGACCCCGACGAGCTGCTCGCCGAGGCCGAGCAGGTCGCCGAACGGGAGCAGGAGCTCAACGAGGCGGTCGCCGAGGCACGGATGGTGCTTTCGGAGACCGTCCAGCGGCGCGAGCAGCTCGAACACCTCGTCCAGGCCGCCGAGCGCGCGCATATGGCCGCCGTCCGCGCGATCGCCGACCGCCGGGAAGGGCTCGCGAAGCTCTCCGGCCAGGTCGAGGCCCTGCGCAGCAAGAACGGCGCCACCTCCGACGAGATCGACCGGCTCACCGTGTCGCTCGAAGAGGCGGCCGAGCGGGCCGAGATCGCCGTCGAGGAACTCGAAGAGGCCAAAGCGGCTGGTGGCGTCGAGGAATCCGACGACTTCGAGCTGCAGGCCCATCACGACCGCGCGGTGGAGGCCAACAACGCCGCCAAGGCCCGCGTCGAGGAGCTGGTCAAGGCCGAGCGGGCCGCCGAACGCGAGATCGCGTCGGAGAAGGCGCGCGTCGAGGCGCTGTCGATGGGGCTGCGGCGCAAGGACGGCGCCGGGGCGCTGCTCGGCGCACAACACGAACTTCCGGGCCTGCTCGGTTCGGTCGCCGCGCTGCTCACCGTCGAAGCCGGACACGAGGTCGCGCTGGCCGCGGCGCTCGGGCCGGTCGCCGACGCGGTCGCGGTCAACGGCGGCGAAGACGCGCTCGCCGCGCTGAAGTTCTTGAAGGACAACGACTCCGGGCGCGCGGGCATTCTGCTCGGCGGCTTGGAATCCACTGTGGACACCAGCTCCTGGCCGTCGCTGCCCGAGGGTGCGCGCTGGGCGCGTGAAGTGGTCAACGCGCCGCCCGCGTTGCGGTCCGCCGTCGAGCACGCGCTGGACCGGGTGGCCATTGTGGACGGTCTGGAGTCCGCGCGCCGTCTCGTCGAGGTGTATCCCGAAGTCAGCACGGTCACGCCCGAAGGCGACGTCTTCGGCGCGCGCTGGGCGGTCGGCGGGTCGGCCCGCAGTGAGAGCGTCATCGAGGTGCAGGCCGCGGTCGACGAGGCGAGCGATCGGCTGAGCGCCGCCGAGCGCGCGCTGGAACGCACCGCCGCGGAACTCGAAGGCGCCCGCGCGGGACAGGCCGCCAGGCGCGAAGAGGTCGGCAGGGCCAAGGAAGCGCTCGGGGACGCGAAGGTCCGCAAGGCGCGCTCGTCCGAGCGGCTGAACCGGATGCAGCAGGCCGCCCGTGCCGCGCAGGCCGAAATGGACCGGCTGAGCAACCAGCGCGCCAAGGTCGAGCAGAGCCGCGAAGAGGCATTGCGGCAGCTCGCCGAACTCGAAGAGCGGCTGGCCGCCGTCGCCGACCAGGAGGTCGACGAGGATCCAGACACCGCCGAGCGCGACCAGGCCGCCGAAGACCTCGGCACGGTCCGCCAGGAGGAGATGGAATCCCGGCTCGCGCTGCGCACCGCCGAGGAGCGCGCGCGGAGCATCCAGGGCAAGGCCGAATCGCTCCGCCGGGCCGCGCACGCCGAGCGGCAGGCGCGCGAACGCGCCGAAAAGTCCAGGGCCGCGCGGAAACGCGGCGCCGAGATCGCCAACGCGGTGGTCAACGGCGGCGAGATCGCGCTGGAGCGCATCGAGGTCTCCGTGCAGCGCGCCGCCCACGAACGGGACGAGGCGCAGGCGCAGCGGCAGTCCCGGGAGACCGCGCTGACCCAGGTCCGCAGCAAGGTCCGCGAGCTGACCGGTGAACTGGAGAAGCTCACCGACGCCGTCCACCGTGACGAGGTGCTGCGCGCCGAGCAGCGGCTGCGGCTGGAACAGCTCGAAACCAAGATCGCCGAAGACTTCGGTATCGGTCTCGAGGACCTCGTCGCCGAGTACGGCCCGGACGTTCCCGTGCCGCCGAGCGCGGGGGAGATGGCCGAGTACGAGGCCGCCAAGGAGCGCGGCGAGGACGTCACCCCGCCGCCGCCGATGCCGTTCGACCGCGACACCCAGGCCCGCCGGGCGAAGCGCGCGGAGAAGGACCTGAGCCTGCTGGGCAAGGTCAACCCGCTGGCGCTGGAGGAGTTCGCGGCGCTGGAGGAGCGCTACAAGTTCCTCTCGACCCAGCTCGAAGACCTCAAGGACACCCGCAAGGACCTCGAAGCCGTCATCAAGCAGGTCGACGAAAAGATCCTCGAGGTCTTCGCGTCGGCGTACGAGGACGTCGCGCGCGAGTTCGAGACGGTGTTCAGCGTGCTGTTCCCGGGTGGCGAGGGGCGCATGGTGCTCACCCAGCCCAACGACCTGCTCTCCACCGGCGTCGACGTCGAAGCACGGCCGCCGGGCAAGAAGGTCAAGCGGCTCTCGCTGCTCTCCGGTGGCGAGAAGTCGCTCGTCGCCGTCGGCATGCTGGTGGCGATCTTCCGCGCCCGGCCTTCGCCCTTCTACGTCATGGACGAGGTCGAGGCCGCGCTCGACGACACCAACATGCGGCGGCTGATCGGGTTGCTGGAGCAGCTGCGGGACTCTTCGCAGCTGATCATCATCACCCACCAGAAGCCGACGATGGAGATCGCCGACGCGCTGTACGGCGTTTCGATGCAGGGCGACGGCATCACGAAGGTGATCTCGCAGCGCCTCCGTACGTCCGAAGAAGAGCTCGTCACCT
>NZ_JADBEJ010000003.1 GCF_014873915.1 Amycolatopsis roodepoortensis | reverse complement strand
GAGAATAGTGCGCATTCCTGCTCTGACCTGCCCGTTAGCCCCACACGTGGGGCAGATATGGGGCAGAGGTGCAGTACGCAACGAAACGAATCGGCAACAGCCGTAACACCGAGCATGATCCACACGTAAGTGGTGGCATGGGGGAACCACCGAGACCCAGGCACGTACTCGCCGGATGCCTGCCGGTCGCCGTCGCGCTGCTGCTTGTGGCCGGCCTTCTCACCGCGATCCAGCTGGAGCGGCCGGCGACCGCGGCGCCGTCGTGCGATCGCGTGGCGGTCATGAACGCGCGGCTCGACGAGCTCGGCCGCGCGGGGTACAGGTGGCAGTTCGGTTTCATACCGGATGGCGCGTGGGGCGCTGCCGGCTATCCGGGGTCGAAGGACATCACGATCTCGGACACCGCACCGTGCGACGCCATCGTGACCGTCGTGAACCACGAGTGGATGCACGCCCGCCAAGAAGCCCTCTTCCCGGGCCGGGCGATGCGCGCCTACGGCGAGGCGTTCGAGATCGTCGCCGACTGCGGCTCGATGCTGCTCGGCTCACCGATCACCCCGTATCTCGAGCGCCGGAAGAAGGCGACCGGCCAAGAGGGCTGCACGGCGGACGAGCTGGACTCGGCTCGCTACGCGCTCGGCTGGCCTCGCTGACCACCCGTTCGTGCCGTAACGACCCCGCCCACCAACACGACCTACTTCGATCGACACATAACCCAGGAGATCACCTTGCGCACCACCTCTAAAACCCTCGCCGTCATCGCCACCGTGGCCGCCCTGACGTCCGCGTGCGGAACGCAGCCCAAGCCGGGCACCCCGGACGCCGCGAACCTCCCGGCCGTACAGGACTCGGCGGCCGCCGCGGCGCCGAGCGACGGCGCCCCCGCGGGGTCGAACGCGCAGGGCCGGATCCCGAAGAAGCTCGGCGAAGCAGCCGGGTTCACGGGCCAGGATGGCAAGACGCAGGCCGTGACGTTCTCCATCGACAAGATCACGGTTGACCCGAAGTGCGACGAGTACATGAACCGCGCGGCCGGGACGCACACGCTCGTGCTGGACGTCCGGGTCGCGACTGAACAGCTCTCCCCCGAGGACGCCGCGCAGCTGGGCGCGACGATCAACCCGTTCGCCTTCCAGACCGTCGCCGACGGTGTCACCGCCCCCGTGAACGCGGGCAGCTGCAAGGTAATGAGCTTGAAACGCCTTCCGAACACGTGGGCATCGAACTCGAAGTACACCGGCCAAATCGAACTCGAAGTGCCGGCCAAGTCGGGAACGCTCGCGTTGATTCCGGGCGGACTGACCAACGCCGGCGGCGGCTGGGAATGGAGCTACTAGCGATCGCTCGTCGTAGCGCCCCGGTGCCTGTCGGCGCCGGGGCGTTCTGCTGTCCGATCGCGAGCCATCTCCGGGGCCCTACCCTGATGGTCATGACCGTTCATCTTGTCGTGACCACAGCAACCCCAGATCGGGAATCCGGCGAGCGGCTGGCGGGTTCGGCCGTCGCTGCCCGGCTCGCCGGTACCGCGCAGGTCGTCGGTCCTGTCACGTCATTCTTCTGGCACCTCGGCGAGTCCGGCCGCGGCGAAGAGTTCAACGTGACGTTCAAGACGACCGACGCGAGGTACGCCGAACTGGAGGCGTACATCATCGAGAACCACCCGTGGGACAAGCCGGAGGTGACGGCCGTCGAGCTGGCTCGCGGTTCGGCCGACTATCTGGCGTGGGCCGAGGAGTCGACGCGTCCCCGCTAGACCTCTAGTCGGGCGAGGAGATCGGCGACGGCTGGTGTCGAACGGTGGCGGGCGAGACGGCGCGCCACCGTTTCGATGCGGCGGGCTGGACGAACCGACGTGACGCCTGCCGCGAGGTCCGCCGCATGCCCCAGAGTCTCCGCCGCCTGCTCGACCTCGCGGGCCTGGAGATACGACGTCGCCAGCCAGGTCAGATACAGGGACTTGTCCCGCGCGTGCGTGTCGTCGAACTCGCCGAGAACCCGTTCGAGCACCGGGACGGCGCGCAGCGGCCGTCGGAGTTCCGTCCAGCAGCGGCCGGCCATGATGTCGATTTCGGCGGCGTCGACCCAGAACACCCAATCCGGTTCCGGCCTGGTCGCCGGGGTGTTCAGTGCCTCGCGGGCGAGGTTCAGCGCCCGGTCGGCTTCCTGTGCTTCCCCCGCCGTCGCGTGCGCCCATGCCTTCCGTTCCAGCAGCAGCGCTCCCACCTTCGGTGTGGCGACCTGGCGTGCAACGTCGTACGAGTCCGCCGCGAGTGCCGTGCCGCTCTGTTGCGTCGCTGTCTGCTGGTACGCGGCGTACGCAATCGCGTTCCCGGCGAGATCCAACGCCTGTGCGTCTTCGGCATTCTCCCGGCTGTCGTCGTACAGCTGTTCCGCGAGCGCGTGCTGCCCGTGGTCGAATGCCGCCCACCCGGCCTGCTGCTGCTGTTCGGCAAGTAGGGCGAGTAGTTCTCGTCCGATGTCCTCGGTGTGGCTGGATTCGCGGATCAGCCGTTGGGTGTAGTCGGCTTCGGCGGCGTAGACGGGGAAGGTTTCGGCGCCGCCCATGATGTTGTCCAGGCGCCGTAGGCGGGCAGTTCGGCGGCGTAGTTCCGCCACGTCGGAGCGGCCGATCAGACGGGCGGTGGGCTGGTCGGTGCGAGCGAGCGGGATTGCCAGACTGGCCATTGCCCCGATGAACTCACGCCGCTGCACCCCGCCCCTTTCTTTGCGTCGTTTCGCCCGTGCAGTCGAAACGGCGCGGCTGATCGTCTTCTCCTCGACTCCGAAGCTGGCTGCGATGTGCTGTTGCCAGAAGGGTGTCGGTAGGCGCTTCTCAGTCTCCCAGCGGGAGACCTCGTTTCTGGTGATGGCCTGCCCTGAAAGCTCGGACAGGGTCGAGGCTTGATCGGTTTGCGATCGCCCGGTGTCCTCACGCAAGGTCCGGAGCAGTCCGCCGATGCTGTCCTGCTCCACAGGTACCCCTCACGTCGCCCGGCCTAAAGTGGCCATCATCTCTCTGGCCTCGTCTTCTGGCCACCCCCTGGAAATGGCCACCTCGCGAGGCTCCTCTCACCAGGCATTATCGCTCTTAGCTTCTTACCCGTGACAAGTCGGGGATGGCGCAGAACACGAGTGGTCCACGTGGTGGACTCGACCGGCACGGCCGTCGATATCACCATCGGCGTGACGACCGACCGGCACGGCAGATTCAGCCGGGCTATGGGCATTGGGGACGGGCCGACCGCACTGCTCACCGACGACGCCATCGCCCGATTGAAGACCAATCTGGACGACTCCGAGCGAGACCTTGCGCGCGTTGAGGGTCGACGGTGACCGCGGCCGTGATCGCGATGACCGACGAGGACTACGTGCCGTGCTACTGCGCGGACCGGATCCTCGGCGGTCAGGTGCACGATCTCCTGAAAGCCGACGTCGCCGACGACACGATCCTCTGGTTCATCCCCCGGTGTCAGGAAGGCGCCGCCGAACCGCGGCTCATCCCTCGGATGAACGTGCGGGCCGAGGCTCCCCCGCGAGCCCGGACCTGTGACGCGTGCGCGTCCCTTCAGCGCCGCGACCAAGTCGTCCGCTGCCCGCTGGTCTGGAGGCGATGACGATGCCCGTGGAGTTCCACAGCTCGTTCCCGCCGATTCCTGCCGTGATCGAGCTCGGCGGTTTGCAGGTTCGACAGGCCGGTGCGGTGTACGTGCCGGTTCGGGGATCTGACGACCACGTCCACTGGGCCCACCAGGCCAAGCTCCGTGTCCGACGCGTCGGCCTGTGGTGCCAGGAGTCACGGTTCGCCGACGCGCCGCAGGGCGCGGCGGGATGGGCGTCCCAGGAGCTTGGGTTCGCTCCGGCGTGCGCGTGGTGCGCCTGCCTGGCCCCGCTTCCTGTTCGCGAGACCGACCACGTCGAAGGAGTGGTGGACTGATGGAGCCGCCGATCGAGTTCATCCGTGACCACCGTGACGCATTGGGCAAGCTCCGTCTCGGCAGATTCATGCTCTTGCCATGGGAGCAGGTCGAAGATCACGACGAGTGGGGCCGCGACCTGATCAAGCTGAGCATCGAACATGACGTCGAGGTGGAGCGGCAAACAGTCGAAGCGAAAAGCCTCACCGTGGTCTTCAACGGCAAGAAGGTCCCGCCGTTCGAGGCCATCCAGTACGGCATCCGGCGGCTAGACCATCGCCGGTTCATGCGCCGCGACGAACGGAAACTCGTCGTCGCCGGCCACCGTGTCACCCCGGGCGGGCTCGTGATCCCGCCCGCCTGAAGCTGCCCGGCCGGCACGCGGTCCCCGAACCAGCGTGCCGACCGGGTGTCCACCCCGCTCGCCGAGTCCGTCCTTTTGGCTCCCCGAAGGATTCGGCCCCCCACTCGGCGAGCGGACCAGCCCACCACGTCGGGTTGCAGTATGTGGTGGGGCCCGGGTGAGAGCGGGCCGAATGGGAGCGAGGGCCCCGGCGTGATTCCCAGCGCGCCGGGGCCCTCGCGTTTCGCCAACAACCAGGGAACGGAATGCCGAACGACCACGATCCCGCAGCGCTGGCGGCCGCATACGTCGCGGGCGCCACGCTCGGAGAACTCGCCGGCCGCCACGGGCTGACCTACTACAAGGCGCGCGACCTCGTGCAATCAGCGGGTGTGACGCTGCGCCACGTCGGCCCAGAGACTCCGCCGGCGCCGCCGGGTATGGCGGCCAGGTATGAGGACGGCGCGACGATCCACGAAGTCGCCGCCGCGTACGGGTTTTCGTTCGGGGTGACGCGCCGGATGCTGCTCGCGGCGGGGGTCACGTTGCGGCAGAAGGGGCAACGGCTGTAGCCGGTTCCGCTCTCTGACCTGGAAACCGACTAGCGAAAGGAGGCCTGCCAATGATCATCGACTGGTGGAACGTCGGATAGCAAGGCGGGGGCCCGCGCTCCCCTGCAAGCGCGGGCCCCGATCCTTCAGTCGACGTCGCCGCCACGCGGCGGTGGCGCAGGCGGCAGGCTGTTCACCACCGGTGTCCCGTCCGCGCTCGTGCCATAGTTCGGCGGCTGATTCGAGCCCAGCAGCACGCGGGTGAGCCACGGCGGCATCTTCTCCTCGACCGCACGCAGCAGCGGATACACGATCGCGAGCGCCGCGGGGATGAGCACCATCTGGCCGAGCCCGTCGACGGCGCCGGTCACGCTGTCCGGCAGGCCGAGCCCCACCAGCCACGCGATCCCCAACGCCCACAGGCCCGGCACGATGGTGCGCAGCCACGACACCAGGCGGTCACCGAGCCGGGTCACTGGTCACGCCCCAGCAGCGCGCGGAACTCGTCGAACACGGCCTGGGCGACGGCCTTTTCGTCGACCGTGTCCTTGTCCGCGAGGATCCGCTCGAGCGTGGCGTTGATCGTGGCTTCGGCGAGGGGCGCCAGTTCCCGCGCGAGTGCGGCCTCGTCGAGGTCGCCGACGTTGGCGACCGCCTTCACGAGCTGGCCGACGGTGGAGTTGAGCGCGTCCAGCTTGGCGTTCGCCCAGTGCGCTTCCGCGTTGGTCCAGGCGACCAAAGAGCCGAGCGAGTCGGGCGCATCGCCGTACACCTTGTTCGGGATGACCTTCGCGTGGATCAGATCTTCGACGCTGGGCATGTCGTCCTCCTGGGTCTGGCCGCCGAGCACGGCGGCGAGTTGTGCGCGGGTGCCGCGGAACGCACTCGCGTCGAGCGGCTGGTAGCCCGCGATGCGGGCCGAGCTGGTGAACTGGAGCAGCAGCACGCCGAGCCCGCCGTAGCCGTTCCAGTAGTGCGGCGGGACGTCCGCCCACTCGTCGGCGAGCGTGCCGACCACGTTGTCCGGGTACCGCGAGGACCACAGCGGCGGCAGCCCGACCAGCGATGGCGAACCGATCTGCTGCCAGTACCAGCGTGGGATGTAGAGCAGCGGCGTGCGGTAGCCGTCGCCGTTGAGGAGCCGGATGATCTCGCGGGTGAGCGCGATCCCGCCGGACCCGTGCTCGACGTCGAGGATGACCGGCACGTCCTTCGGCACAACCTGTTTGATCTTCGCGACGTGCGCGGCCGCCGAGACATTCCCCCGCTGGTACCAGTACGCCCCGACGAGCTGCCCCGCCGCACGCGCCTCCACGAGGTTCGAGGCGAAATCCGGGTCCACAAAGGACGAGCCCTCGCCCGCCTTCATGAGGCACAGCTCGCAACCGTCACGCCGGGTCTGCGCCAGGTTCAGGCTCTTGTCCTGGTGGTGGGAGATGTCGATAACGAACGTGATCGGATCGGCCATCACGCGCCCCCCAGCAGGACCGTCGCGAGGGTTCCGGCGAGTCCACCGAGGACCGAGCCGCCGCCGAGCGCGACCCACACTTTCCGTTCCAGAGAACGGATCCGGGCTTCATGGTCGGCGATGTCGGCGACCTTCTCCCCGATGCTCTTCACCTCGTCGTGCACGGCTCGCATCTCGTCGTACAGCTCGCGAGTCGTGATCACCACGTCTCCGGGTTGTGCCATGATTTCGCCTCCCTTAAGGCATTTTCTAATGCTCTGATCCACATTGGACAACCGCCCTCATGCCCGTTCGATGATGAAGACGCCCGTGTTGTCGACGCCGTTCGGTGTCCCACCGTTGGTTTTCATCGCCACGGAATCCAGATTCCAGATGACGCCCATGATCGTGTAGGTACCCGAGCTCGGGGCAACGAAGGTTTTCTTGCCCTCAGCGGCCAGGTACGCGCCGACGTTGGATGCGATCTTGCGCCGTACGTAGAACCGTGTCGCGCCGGTCAGCGTGGCTGTGGATCCCGACACGTAGTGCATTTCGAAGACACCGGTCGATCCGGCCACCACGTCCCACCCGGTATCGAAGGAGACCCGGTACTGCTTTCCTCCCACCAGCGTGACCTGACGCGACACCCAAATCACTTTCCCGGTGCCGGATGTGAGCGCCGAGTTCGTGGTGACGGGGGTGTCGGACAACACCGAGGACTCGGCCACGGTGTCATCGAGCGCGCCCGTGGTGGCCTCGACGCTTTCCAGCGCGGCCTTGATGTGCGCGGCAGTGTTCGGCGGGTCGTACAGTTCCGGGTACGGCCAGCCGTAGCGGCTTGTGGCGCCCATGGTCGGGCCTCCTCTCCTTGTGTCAGAACGGGATGACGACGAGACGACGACGAATGAAGTCGGCCAGATCGGCGGTGTAACCGCCCGCCGTCTCGCGCTTGTATTTCGCGGTGAAGACGTTGGTGCCCTGGTTGAGGCCATCGGCCGCGGTATAGACGTGCACCGACAACGGGCTGCCCCACCCGATGATCGTCCCGGCGCCCGGGTGCGCGATATCGAATGTCCCGCTGATGGCAGCGGCCTGGTTGGTCAGCGCGCCCGCGGCCATCGACGACGCGCCGGACACCTCGACGCCCATGTGGGCCCAGCCGTTGATACAGCTCGATTGAGTTCCTACCAGCACGAGCGCCCGCCGCGCCGAGGATATGTAGGTGCTCACGCTCGGCCCGAACGATCCCGGGAGATCCGCATACGTGGCGCTGGAGGTTGAGCCGGACGCGCCCACGTAGTCCTGGCGGACGCCGAGCGCGGCACCGGCGCCGGGTGCGGCGACCTTGCCGAGGATGAACCACTGCGTCTGCTTCCGGATGATCATCACCACGTCGCCGGGGACGAGCACGATCCCGGCGCCGATGCTGAGACACCGCATGTTCGGGACGACGGTTCCGTTGACCAGCACGGAATTGACGCCGGTCGCGTCGTCCCACGACTGGATTTGTCCGGTGTAGAACGCTGCATCTTCTCCGCCCGAGGGCGGCGCCGACGCGGCGGCGATCAGCTGCGCGATTCCCAACGCGTCCATCAGCCCGCCTTCCGGGTCAAGTAGCTCTTGCGGGTGTCGATGCCCATCGAGTCCTCCGGCGCGAGGCCGTAGGTGATGCGGTCGATGACGTGCACCTCGGATCCGCCCGGGTAGGAGACGGTCACCACGTCCCATCCGTCCAACGCTGGATTCGGGATGGTGCCGAGGGAAACTTGGTACGGGAGTCCGGTCACCTTTGCGAGTTTCGCGGCCGCGGCCGCTTCGCACTGCGCGACGGTGGTCATGAACGACGAGCTGTAGAACGTTGCGATGGCGCCGAAATCACCGTCGACGAATGTCGGTGAGTCCGGGTCGTCGTCCTGCGCGATCCCTTGCACCGGCGGGAGTTCCCCGATCGGCTCACCGCGGGCGACGACGATGTTGTAGACGCCCGCGCGAGAGATGGCGCGCTTCATCTCGACGAGCACACCCTTGGCACCGGAGTTGATTTCCCACACGGGCTTCGTTTTGGTCAGGTCCGGGACGGCCTTCACTTGGAGACGGCCGGCGTAGTCGAAGTACCCGTACATGCCGTAGGAAGCAAGGAGTTCCTGAAGGAACTTGAGTCGGTCGTCATTCAGGATGTGCTCGGCGCCGAGCAGGATCGTGTACGCGTCGAACTCGGGCGGGTAAACGGTGACCAGGTTCGGCACGGCCTCCCCTACCACGAAGTCGATCACGGCCCCGACCGAGGCGCTTGCGGAGAAGCGCACCGGCGTGACCGGTCGGCAGTCGCGGACCATGGCCATCCGGTCGGACGCGGTGATCCGGATCGCGCCGTCCGGGACGCGCAGCTGCTCGATCTGGTCGATGCGGAAGTATCCGAGGCCCACCAACTCGCGGGTTCCGATGCCGTACTCCACGCCGCGCTCGACGTAGATCTCTTGCCCGTACGGGGTTCCGGGGTCTGTCGTCTTCGTCGGCCACGGGTACCGCGTCGTCAGGTCCAAGGTGGACTGTATGTCGGCGGTCATGTCGACATTCACCGCGCCAGAGATGGGGGGCAGGCGGCCGTCGAGGTCGACACCCGGGACCGGGATACCCACCGGATTCACACCGGTTTGCCCGGGAGCGACGAGCGTGCAACGCGTCGCCATCGTGTGCGATCCGCGCAGCGACGCGAGGAAGGAGTCCGTGGCCGGTCTCATGGGACGATCACCACCGCGTCGCTCACCTTGTCCACCAGCGCCGAATAGCTCGGGTTGGCGGCCACCACGTCCGCGATCGTGGCGTAGGTCGCCAGGACATCCGCGTACACGAACGTGTCGCTGTACACGGTGGACGCGGGGGCGGCGACCTCGGTCAACGGCAGGTCGAAGTACCGGCGCGTCGACCTCGCCGAGCTGCGCGGCCGTGACTGGGTGGCGTCGCCGATGGAGGCGTACAGAGTCGGCACGGCGGACAACTCGGTCGGCGCTTGAATGAACACCGTGGTCCCGAGCGCCAGCGCGTTCGCGAAGTCGGCGGCGGCGCCCAGGTCGGTGGTGGTCACCTGCAACGTGAGGCGCCTCGATCCGCGCACGTCGTCGATCGCAACCGGATAGGTACGACCCACCACGTCGAAGGTCGCGGTGCGCGAGGGCGCGATGATGTCGGAGACGCCGGTGACCGTGACCTTCCGGTTCAGCGACGGGCGGCGCACGTTCTTGATCCACACCGAGTCGAGTACGGGAGTGATCACGTCCGTCTCGGTGAACAGGGTCGCCCCGGTGGGTGCGTACACCCGGACTCGGTAGAAGTTCGGCAGTCCGGCGGCGAATTCGTAGTCGTCGAGTTTCACCTCTTGGCGGGCGTTGCCGGGCAGGTTCAGCCCGCCGCGCACCGTGTGCCAGGTGATCGTGTCCGTCGAGCGTTCCACGGCGACAGCGCCGACGGTGGCCAGATTGGCGTAGGTCGCGGTTGGGCTGGTGTTGGTGTTGCTGCTCGACAGCAGCGACCGGACGCCGATCTGTCCGGCGGCGGTGACCGCGTTGTCCAGCAGGCTGATCGTCCACGCGGCAGGTTCGGCGCCGGTGGCCCACAGCTTGACGGCCAGCACGGAGCCGGTCACCTGGAAACGCAGGGAATAGGACGCCCCGGCGGTGTGAGTCAGGCCGGTGGTGACCGTGGAACCGAGCAGGGTCTCGACTCCGGCGACGCGCTTGCGCAGCGTCAGCAGCACCGCGTTGCCTGTCGTCAGCTCGACGCGCGCCAGGTAGCAGTTGCTGGTGTCGGCCGCGCGCGCGACGGCGTGCAGGAACTGCGATCCGCCGGCGCTTACCTGGTCGGCTCCGACGGTGATGGTGTAGTCAACGTCTGTCAGCGGCGGCCCGATCAGGCACCAGCGGGACACGTTGACGGAGGTTTGCGTGTGGCGGCCGAGGTTGCCCGACACGGAGAAGTTCGCCGCTGTACCGCCGCTGGTCGTCCAGGTGTGCCCCGAGGGTGCCTCGCCCCACCCGGAGGACACCGTGCGGGCGAACAGATCCTTGATCCCCGGCGCAGTGCCCAAGAGCCGCACACGCGAAATCGAATCGTCGTAGGTCAGCGACTCGATCACCGCGGCCTGTACGGCTGCGGCGTAGGCGTAGAACGCGGGCGTACGCAGCCCTGTGGCTCGGTTGGCGGCCGAGAGATCGCCGCCGGGGAAGAACGACGCACGCAACGTGTTCGACAGCTCCAGCTGGACACCGGCCCGTCGCTGGTTCTTGTTGCAGATGTTCGCCGGGTTCGTCCCCGCGAGTTCGGCAGAAGCCACGGTGACGGTGAACCCTGCCGCGCCGAGCTTCGCCTGGATCAGGTCCCGCAACTGGCCGTCGAGTCCGCCAATGTAGGTTTCGGCGACCCCGTCAGTGCCGGCCATTCCGTGGCACGACACCGTGTGTGTCGACGCAGCGACGAGCGCGAGCGCCTGCGGCTCGTCGAACAGGCTGCTCGTGATGTGCAGGTCCGAGTTCCCGGATGTCTTGATCCCGGCGAACTCGTAGAACGCCATCCGTGTGGCGGCGATCTGTTTGGCCAGCTCTCCGGTACCGGCCTCGATCGCGCCACCGTGGATGGCGATCGCAGCCCACGTCGCCCCGGCCGGAACGACTGCGGTACGCGTGTAGTCGACGTTCTCCACCTGCTCGGCGGACAGAGCAGCGTAGGACGTGTAGGGCGGTGGCATCTACTCCTCCAGTCCGATCGTCGTGGTCATCGCATTCCTCCGGTGCCCGCGCCAGCGGCGCGCACGGTCGCGCGGTCGGCCTCGTCGATCTCGATATGGAGGCGCTCGGTGATGCCCTTGCCGAGGTCCACGATCAGCTCGATCACCCGCGGCTCCCCGGAGCGGCTCGTCGCCGAGCCGCCGCTCGGTGCGGCGCTGGCCGCGAGCGAGCCGGACGCCGCGCCCGAAGGGGCCAGAGGCAGCAGCTCGTCCGGGACGGCGGATGCCACACGCCCGGACATCGCGCGCACGGCGGCGACGGCCGAGCTGGTGCGTGCCAGCACGCCGTCACCGAAGGATTCGGCGATGGACATGCCGGAGTACAGGACCCAGCCACGGCCGCTGAACGGCCCGGTTTTCGCCGGTGAGAACGGGAACATGTCCCGGATCCGGCCCACGAAGCCGCGGACCTTGTCGACGATCCGGCCGGCCATCCGCTCGATGCCGCGGCCGAACCCGGCAAGCAGCTCCATCCCGGAGTGCAGCAACATCGAGCCGATGTTCCCGAGACCGCGCAGCACCATTCCAGGCAGCTGCACGACCTTCGCCACCACGTTGCCGATTCCGGTCCGCGCACCCGAGTTCATCTGGTCCATGCCGAGCCCGAAGCGCGACGCGGCGGTCAGCCCGCCTTCTCCCGCCATACTGGACAGTTGCGGCATCGACTCACCGAATTTACCGATCATGCCGTCGAGAGCTGTGGACGTCTCACTGCCCATCAGCTGCATTCCGCTGCCCCAGTCGCCGGACATTCCGTCGCTGCCGGTCGACACCGCCGATCCGGCCGAGGACATCGCGGTCATCACGTCGGTGGCCATGCCGCCCCAGTTCGTCTGGGTGATCGTGCGCATCGCCTCGGAGGACGCCTTGAGCCCGTTGGACATCGTCTGTCCAGCACCAACAACGTCGCCCTGCATCAGCTGCGCCAGCGCGGTGAACATCGTGATAGCACCAAGGAGCGGGATGTTGAGCAGCATGATCACCGGAGCGAGCAGGATCAGCGCAGCAGCGAGCGGCGCGAGGGATCGGAGCAGCACCGGCAGGATCGGGGCCAGCCCCTTCACGAGTTGCTCGACCACAGGTGACAGCGCCTTGACCAGCGGGCCGAGGATCCGTCCGAGCGTTTCGAGCGCGGGAGCGAGCGCGTCCGAGGCGGATTCGGCGATCGTGACCAGCAGATCGCCGAGTGGCTCGATCAGCGGCTGCACGGCTTCCAGCGCAGGGCCTAGGATTTTCGAGACGGCTTCGCCCACTTTGGACAGAACCTCGCCGAGTGTGCGGAAGGTTTCCTGTCCTTCCGGGCTCTGCACAAACCGCCGCACCGCGTCGATGGCGGGGGACAGCATCGGCGCGACGCCGGCGCCGCCCTCTTGCAGCGAGCCGAACACCGACCGCACGATGGACGCGAGGTCGTTCAGCAGCGCCCATAGGTCCTTGAACGCGCCCAGCCCGCCGCTGATCCACTGCTCGATCTTGCCGGATTCCTTGGCCTCGCGGATAAAGTCGGCGAACCGTTGCGCCGATCGACCGACGCCGCCGGTCAGCTTCTCCATCGTCTCCGAACCGACCTGCGCGAGGTCGAGAAACGCCCGCCCGAGCGGAGCCAGAGTGCGCCCGACGTTGCGGATGAACCCAGCCGAGTGGTCCAGCGTGGTGTTCAGTGCGTCGACGTTGCTCTTCTGCCGGGACATGCCGGTGAACTCGATGATCGACGCACTGATCGACCGCGCGATCCCCTGAAAATGCGTGGTGGTCTTGGGTAGCAGGGTGTTGATGTCCCGCACGGCCGGAGCGAGCCCCTGCTGAAACGTCGCTCCAACCTTGACCTTCAGCGCATCGAGTTGCGGGTTGACGCCCTCGAACGCTTTCTTGATCCCGTCTGCGCCGAGCTTCCACGCCAGCATCCCGGCAACGCCCGCAGCGAGCACACCCGGGATGAGTCCGAGCGCGCCCGAAGCCGCTCCCGCCCACGACACGATGCCCACGAGCGTCCCGATAAGCCCGTTGATCGACGACAGGCCGAGTGCGGCAACGCTGAACTTGCTCGCTATCGCCTTGCCGAAGCCGAGGATCTTGTTCCGGAGTCGGTCGATCCGACGGCCACGGTCGTCTGCCGCGTCGGCCGCCTCCTTCATCGCGGCCTTCTGCTTCGCGATCTCTTCCCGCTGGGCGCGCGTGATCTCGCGCTCGGCGTCCGCGACCTCCTTCGCCTGCGCCCTCGCCGAGGCGATCCGTTCCCTCTCGGCGGCTTTCTCCCGCCGCGCCGACTCGGCGTAGGCCGCGGCCTCTGCGCGCTCGACGTCCTTGATCAGCGCTTTGGATTCCGAGGCGGCCTTCGCGAGGCCTTTCGCGGTGCCGTCGAACCGGATCCTGACGGTGCGCTCGCCGCTCGCCATCAGAGGTCACCACCTTCGGCGAACTCGCGCACCACGCGGTCCGCGGCGGCGTGCCACGCGCGGGAGATCTCTCGCTGTTCCCGCTCGATGACGGGGAAGAACGCGTAGGCGTTCGTGCCGCGGTGCTCCCGGTACTGCGTGCCGGTCTGCCCGCCGTAGCGCGGGCTGGCGTACCAACCGGAGCGACGGGTCATGCCGAACACGGACGCGAACACCAAGCCGTAGGCGGGTGCACGGTGGCGGCCGAGGCGCCGGGTGCCACCAGCCTCGACGACCGGGACACGGTCGCGGCGTGCCTTGACGGTCTGCGCGACGAGCCGCCCTTGTGGGCCGCCGTGCGCAGCGAGATCGGCGGCGGCCTTCACTGCGAGTTTCGACGCGAGGTCGAGGGATGCGTCCCGGAGCGCGTCAGCCGCGTTCTTCGGCAGGAGGTCGAAGGCCTTGAGGGTGTCGCGGACGCCGTCGATCTGCATCCGCACGACGAGAGATCGCCGTACCGCCATGTGCCTTCACCTCCCGGGACCGGTTTCCGGCGTTCAGCCGGACCACTGGATCGGGCCACCGGCCCCGGGCGCGTCGTCGTGCTTGCCGGACGCGGCGGCTCGCTGCTCTCTCAACAGCTGGATCGCTGTGTAGATCGTTCGAGGGTCCTCGTTCTCCCATTCGGACGGTGATGTCCTGGTGGCGAGCGCGAGGGCGACGATCCAGCGGTTCAGCGACCCCTCTGGGAAGGGTCGTCGTACCCCTCCTCCACATCGAAGTCGAGCACGACCGAGGCCTCGAACTCGTCCGGCGTGCCGTCGAACTTGTTCTGCCGCTTCGCGGCGATGTAGGCGACCTTGTACAGGTCGGCCATCGCCAGTTCCTCGAGAAGCCGCTTCAGGGTGGCGCCCTTGTTCCGCTTCTCCCACTGGAGAACGTCGCGGGAGTCGGCATCGACCTCGAACGGTGCGCCGTCTTCGGGGGTCAGGGTGAACTTGAACATCGGGGTGTGAGGCCTTCCGGTACGAAGTGGACGATCAGATCTTGATGACAGCGCGGGTGACGCTGACGATCGCCGAGTAGTCGACGAGTGCCCTGCCCGCGTTGGCGTCGCCGACCGGCTGGCGGTAGTGGACGCTGGTCAGCGGGATCAGCTTCGGCGTGGTGCTGACCGGGACGGCGACGACACGGTCCGCGATGGTCAGGTCGCCGTCGACCACTTCGGGAGTGACCACGGTGACGTTGATCGGGGCCGCCCCGCCGTTGATGACGGACAGGAAGGTGCCCGCCGAGACGTCGACGATGTCGCCGTCGGCGTTCGGTGCGGTGTGGTTCGGTGCGAGTCCCGCGAGCGGGGCCGCCTGTGTGACAACGGAAATCCTCGCCATCGTCGTCAGATCCTTTCGTACGTCAGGCCGTCGCCGAGGGTGCCGAGCACCTGCAACGTGATTTCGGAGGTCTCCGTCGCGCGGACGTCGCCGCCGGCGGCCGGAGGCTTGAGGAGGACCTTGCCCGTCCAGCGGACATGCTCACCCACGATGCCGGGGTGGTGGTCGAGCACGAAGTCCGCGGCGACGTTGTTGTTGGACCACAGGTAGTCGTCCAGCCCAGCGGACCGCCAGTCGCTGAACCACGCCAGTTCGAGCGTCGGCTCGCCGTCGGTCTCCTCGACGAAAGAGTTGTCGGGACCGTCGCAGTAGGTGTACTGCCGGTCGCCGTCCTCCACGCCGGGATCGAGCTTCCAGGTCTTGAGCTGGCACTGAAACTGATTCGCGCCGATCGACAACGTGATGACCTTGAGGCGCCGCTGATGCGTCATGTCAGGCTCATTTCTACGACGAAGGTGTAGGCCGGGAGATCCTGCGTCCCGGCCTGATACATGGTTGGGTCGGCGCTCGCGATCGTGGCGCCGTCGACGTCCTCGATCGCGGCGGCGACCGGCTCGACCAGGTCCCACAGCTGCGCCTGGGCGCGGTTGTCCAGCGCGACGACGAGGAATACGGGGAACGTCACCGCCGTGATCTGGCCGGGACAGTAGGCCTCGAACGTCAGTTGGGGCATGCCGATGACCAGCGCGGGCGGGTCGACGTTGTCACCGAGGTCGTGCAGCCGGACCCCGGCCACGGTCTTGAGCGCCGCGCCGAGGACACCAGCCGCGTCGGACACCGTGCTCATCCGATCACCGCCTTCGCGTACCGGCCGATCCGGAGCATCCGGTCGATGTCCGGGTCGAAGGAGGAGACCCGCGCGGTGCCGAGGTCGTTCATGGACACGAGACCGTCCGGCGACCGCGGCCGGGTGAACCAGCGCGCGGCCAGCCGGATGGTGCCGAGGACGTGGTCATCGCTCGGCGCCGGGCGGGTGTCGAGCGGGTCGGCGTTGTAGTTGAACTGTGGCCGCACACGCTCGATCCAGGCGACGGCGGCGTCCAAATTGGACTGATACCGTTCGTCGTCACGGGTGTCGTCAAGAGGAACCTTTTGGTCCTCCTTGAGTTGTTCGAGCGTGGGCGGCCAGCTCATCAGCCCGCCTCGCCTTCACGCTTCGGCAGCGCGGCGCGGACAAAGCAGTCCTTGGCCTCCAACAGCTTCTGAAGCCCGAGGGTGACCTGGGACGACTGCGGTAGGCTGGTGGCCATCAGGTGCGCCAGCCGGGCACACGGCTCGGACACCGCCCGCAACTCGGCGGGCAGGTGCTCGAACTCGAAGAACTCCAGCTTCTCCGCGACGGCAGGGTGCGTCACTGAACGTCCCCGTTCTCGTCGGACACGGGCGTCTGCAAGGACGCCTCGGTCACCCAGCCCTGATCGGTGAGGACGTGCCCGCCCGCGCGGACCGGCTCGTCCTCGGACATGACGACCTCGAACGTGTGCACCGGGGTCGCCGGGAACGTCACGGCCGCCGGCTGTGCCTCGGCGGCGACCGGTTCGGCCAGGGACGTCACCGACTCCGGCGCGGCCTGCTCGACCGGAGTTGCCGGGGCCGCCCCCGTCTCCGGCTGAGCTTCGGCCGCGGTCGCCTCCTTGGTGTCGATCCGGGCGATGATCTCGTCGCGGGTGCCGGACGTGTCGGCCCCGACCGCGGTCGCGTACGCGATCCACTCGGCCTTGCTCGCCGAGTTCGCGGGCCGCTCCGGCGGCGTTGTCTCAGCCATGGGTCACGCGCCGACGGTGTGACGGATGCCGGCCACGCCGACCGGGCGCAGGACCCGGGTCGCGAAGTAGCCGAACAACGCCAAATCGATCTTCGCGGGCCCGTTGCGCTCCTCGTAGCGGAACGTCAGGAGCCCGGACTCCCACGCCCACACGTCGTTGCTGTTGACCATGAGGACGTCGGCGTCGCCCGCGGCGTTGCCGGTCATCGACCAGCACGGTTCGAAGGTGAGCCCGTCGACGTACCAGGCCTGTCCGACCGCGTTGCCGACACCGGCGGAGTTCTGCGCGCCGACCGACGGCAGCAGCGGCCGCCCCTCGGCGTCGACCGCGGTGGCCAGGGCCGAGGTGCCTTCCTGCGACAGGTAGCCGCGCGACGGCGGACCGAAGCGGCGGAACGGGTACAGGGCCTCGGCCGCGCGGATTCCGGCGATGAGCTTCTCACCGCCGAAGGTGCCCGCCGCGATGGAGCCGCCGGTCGTGGTGGACACCTGCGCACCGGACGGAACGAACCCGTTGGTGATGACACCGCCCTGACCGTTGGCGCCGTTGAGCTCGGTGTAGACCTTCGCCTCGGTCTGCTGCGAGTAGGACTCGCCCATCGCCTGCATCGCGATGGCGTCGATTGCCGGGTTCGAGCTGTCGACGATCTCGCGGGTGAGGGTGAACAGGCCGTTGATCGCCTTCGGCGTCACGGTCACGGTGCCGAGGGTGAGGGTGCCTTCGGCGGGGTTCGAGCCTTCGACGTTGTCCGCCGACATGCCGGACGCGCTCGTGAAGGAAGGGATGGTGAACGGGGTCGCGTCCTCCAGCGCGCCGCGGGAGACGCCGCCGACGAGCGGGCGACCGCGCATGAGCTGCGTGACGTACAGGTCCGGCCGGTAGCCGGGCGGGATGACGGCCGCGGCGTTCGTGGTGTTCGCCGCGAACATCGCGGACGCGGTGTCGCGCGCGACCTCGCTGGTCTGCTGCTCGAACTTGCGAAGCCGGTCGCGCGCGTCCTGGTCGCCACGGGCGGCGTGCCACGAGTCGCGGACCAGCGAGTTCCCGACGCCGTTCATCGAGTACACCGGGGCTTCGCGGGTGACGACGGCGCGTCCGGCCGGGACGACCTGGCGGGCCTCGGCGGGCGGCGGGGTGGGTGCCTGGGGGAACGGCAGCTTCGCGAACGCCTCGGTGATCGCGGTGCCGACGGTCTCGCCGAGGGACTCGGTGAGCTGGGCGGCGAACGCGGCCATGTCGGGCGTCTGCGCGCCGGCCGCGACCGCCGGGGCGGGCGCGGGAGTCTGGGCGGGACCGGCGGCCGGAGCAGCCGGAGCGGCGGGGGCAGCGGGCTGCTGCTCGGCGGTGGTCATGGCGGGGTTCTCCTTTTTCTCCGGGGCGGGCGCCCCTGGGGAGTTCTGGGACGCGGCGACGTGCGCGACACGGGCGCCGTCGAACGCGGGCATGGCGGTCAGCGCGACCGCGCGGAGCGTGGCGGAATGGACCAGCCGGACGGATTCGTCGGACGGGTCGGGCGTCCAGCCGTCGCCGTCCTCGAAGTCGATCTCGATGCTGAATCCGTCGTAGACCTCGTCTTCGGCGGCGGCGAGCATCTCGTCGCCGACCTGACCGCGGCCGACCTTGAACGCGGCGACAAGACCGGCGTCGGTGCTTTCGAGGGTGGTCGCGCGGCCGAAGGAGTTGTAGCGGTCGTGGTCGCGGTTGAGTTTCACCCGCGACGGCTGGCCGCCCCAGTGCAGCGAGTTCGGCGCGAACTTCCACCGCGAGAACCCGGAGCGCGCGACCTGGTTCCAGGGCACCGCGATGCCGGACACCGTCCTCTTCGCACTGTCCGCGGCGAACTGTGCGGCCACGCCCCGCGAGTCGAAGCCGATGGTGATGGGGTCGCTGGTGTCGGCGAACGCGGCGGCGGGGCGCGATTGCGACTGCTCCACAGAGGACTCCTCGGGTGCGGGCGCCGGGGCGGGCGCTGCCTGGGGCTTCGCGCTCGGGATCTTCTCGATCTCGGCGATGCGCTGGTCGTTGTAGACACCGACGCGGCGGCCGACCTCGTAGGTCTGCATGCGGGTCAAGGTGTCGCTGCGGAGGAAACCCGCGTAGTCGAACTGGACGGTGTGCCCCGGCGGGAAGACGTCCCGCATGGACAGACGCGACTCGATCGCCGAGACGTACGCCGCGAGCGTGAAGTCGACGAGGTCGAGCCTGCGCTGTTCAGCGTTCTGGTAGGTCCGGGTCGTCGTCGAGACGCCGAGGTCCTCGGGGTCGACGCCGGCGTGCCGGGCGATTTCCAGCACCGCGGCTTCCCGGGCCTTCGCGAGCTGAAGCTTTTCCGGGTCCCATTGCAGGATGTGCGGCTGCAACGCCGCGCCGACGTAGCCCCAGCTGCGTTCGGAGCGAGAGGCCTCCCACTCGTCGAGCAGCGGCTGCACCTCGTCAGGGTCCTGGTCGGCCATCCCGTCGGCGGGACTGAAGTACCCGAGCGGCAGCGGATCCTTGGTGTACAAGTCCGCGCGCTGGTCCAGCGCGATCGCCATCCGGATCGCCCGCGCGGCGACGGTGAGCAGCGGGTCATTCGGCGAGTCGATCCGGATCAGCTCAGCGTCCGGCACGATCTCGTTCGCGATGCCCTGCGGACGGCCGCCGTCGCTGGACACGTACACCTTCGCGTCGGTCTGGACCAGCACCGACCGCGGCTCCAGCCGCCGCACCTTCGAGGGAAAGCCGTGCGCGCCGAACTCGGTGATCCGCCACCACGACCGGGCCTCGAACAGCATGTCCTCGACCGTGCGGGTCATCGTCACCGACCGGGCGACGTCTTCCTCCGGCTGCTCCAGCAGCTCGGACGAGATCGGATTGCGGCCGGAGTCGAGCAGCCGCAACGGCAGCGTGCCGAGGGTTCCGGCGATCAGGTCGCGGGCCCGCTTCACCGCGCCGACGGTCAACGCCTCGGCGCGGCCGACTCGCGGAACGAGTGCCCCCGTTGTCGAGCCACCGTTGAGGAATTCCGATGGCGCGTTCAGCTCGAACGCGACACCGCGGCGCCCTCGCTCCGGGCGCTCAGGCTGGGCGGCCGCACGCGGCGGCGTCGGCTCAGGGCCGTACCCCCACGTGAACAGGTCGCGCCACAGTCCCATGCGCGCAGGTTAGCAGGAGAATTTCCTGCGAGGCGGCTTGATTGCCGTAAATCCTTCAGTTCGGCGTGTCTTCGCGGCGCCGTCCCCGCAAAATCACCGGTTTCCGAGGGGGTGGTGGCATGGTCCGCGCGAGGTGCACCGCCCCAGCGGTCGCGTAGGCACCGTCCACGTGGCCAGTCACCTCGTCATCGACACTCGCCAAGGTCCCGTTCTTGCGCGTGAACACCCACGCATCGCCGCGTCGCAGCTTCTCCGCGCCGCCGATGTGTGCGTTGAGCAGCGGGTCGTCGGAGTGCACGACCTCGCCCGCCTTCACCAATTCGGCGAAGCCCATGCACACCGCGGGCGTGTCCGATTTCAGATCGTCGACCTCGACGCCGCGCGGCGGCCACGCGGCGATGTCGCCCTCGCGCTGGCGGGCTTTCATGTCGGCGGTGAGCGCGGCGGCCGGGCCGTTCGGAAACCAGCCCAACTTCCGGGGCCTCACCCGCGCGACCTCCTTCGGCAGATCGCGGCGAAGCGACGCCAGATCCCGCCACGTCCCCACCACCTCGACGCGCACCCGACCGTCCTCGAGCATCGCCGCGGCCGACAACGTCGCGTGCTGGCCGTCCGGCGAGACGTCCAAGCACAGCGCGACGCGCGATCGGACGTCCGCCAGGGTGCCCGGCTCGATACCGGCGGCCCAGCCCGCGGCGTCGATGGCCGGGTCCATCATCGGGACGTCGATGCACATGATCTCGGTGAGGAAGCCGGTCA
The DNA here is from genome assembly GCF_014873915.1 of Amycolatopsis roodepoortensis. Taxonomy (GTDB): domain Bacteria; phylum Actinomycetota; class Actinomycetes; order Mycobacteriales; family Pseudonocardiaceae; genus Amycolatopsis; species Amycolatopsis roodepoortensis. Next base: position 19,345 of record NZ_JADBEJ010000003.1, on the reverse strand, counting down.
GTTCCTCGCCGCCGTTCTTCTGCGCCCGGCGGGCTTGGCCGAGCAGCGAGTCCGGGTCGGTGCGCCGCCCGTAGTTCGGGTTTGCCATCGCGAGCGCGCGTTCGTCCGTCGGCCGGGACCCTTCCGGCGCCGACCACTCCAGCAGGCCGAGCCGCCGGTCACCCTCGCCGGTCTTGATGAACTCGATCGCCGATTTGCGCAGGGACTTCAGCACCACCGAGCGGTGGTCGCCCTGGTTGCTGATCGCGTAGACCTGCGCATCCCACACCGCGTTCGTCGCGGGCACGGCGGCGTTCCACGCGGTCCAGTCGTGATGCTCGCGCAGCTCGTCGAGGATCAGCCGGTCGATGGTGAGCGACCGGCCGCCCTTCCGGTTGGACGCGGCGATCTTGTACCGGGTCTTGTAGATCGTGCGCAAGGTGTTCTCGCCGTTGGTCCGGCGGACACCGTTGGCGGGGATGTCCTCGGCGAGTGCGTCGCAGCCTTCGGCGAGCTCGACCGCCTTCTCCCACGACTCCACGGCGTACGACAGGTTCGTGCTCGTGCCGAGCACAAGACGCCGCTCCTCCATGAACATCCAGAACAACACGAGGATCACCAGCAGCTCGGTCTTGCCCTGCTGGCGAGCAACGATGATCAGGATTTGCAGGAACCTCGGCCGGCCATCCGGCAACAATTCCCCGGCGTGGATCGCCGCGAACCGCTGCCAGGGATCGAGCGGTCGTTCGAGCGTGTCCCGGGCGAACCGTTCGACCTTGAACCCGTACGACGTCGCGGGCGTCAGCGCGCACCCGCACCCGCACGGCCCCGGCGGGCCGGTCACGAGCGGCGGCGTGAAGATCCTCGGCGTCGTCGAGCCGAGGACGAGCTCCGGCTCAGCGACCGCGGTCATGACGTCGACCCGCGCGCCGCGCGCCGCACGTTGAGCTCGTCCTGCATCTCAGCCTTCAGGCTGTCCTTGGCCTGCTGCGTCGGCGAGCGCTCGGCCGGTCCGCCCTGTGGAAGCACCGCCTTGCGCGCGGCCGGCGTCGCGCCGAGGCTCTCCAGCACAGCTAGCATCTGCCGCGCGAGCTCGGCGGTCTTCCGACCGTCCCGCTCCCTGTCGAGCACCTCGGCGACGCGTCGCGCGAGCTGACTGGCCGCCGCGTCCTCGCGCCCGAGATCCAGCTCGTCGAGCGTCACCGACAGCGCCTCAGAAACCGAGCTGTAGCCGTCCATCACGGTCACGATGACCGGTGCGTCGAGCTCCTTGCCGGTCATCGCGGCGCACCGTGGGGGCGCGGGGAGAGAGAGGACACAGGGACGTGGATGTCCGGGCCGGGCGGGTATGGGAAAAACCGCAGGTCAGGCGCCATGTCCACTATGGACGCGCATTTCCGCAGGTCAGGGCCTTGTACGCGTCGTTCGCTGTTGATGTTGTTCACGTTGGCCTCCCCTCTTGGTCATCATCATGATGCGTGCTGCTCGATGTCGCGGTCACCACGCGGTCATGGGCCGGGGCTCTGGGTCGGGTGCTTTCGTGGGGTCGCCGACCTTGAGGTTGCACTCGCGGTGCGTCGCGACCATGCGGTCCGGGTCGTCGCCGTACACCTTGCCGTCGAGGTGGTGCACGTGTGCGCTACGCGGGTGCGGGTGGCTCAGCCTCGGGTCGATGGCGTGCTGGCACAGCTGGCATATCCACCCGTCGCGCGCGAGGATGGCCTCGCGGATCCTGCGCCATCGACGTGTGCTCCCGCCCGCCCAGCTCGTGCTCATCCTCCGGAGCCTCTGCGCTTGCCGTCGAGGAACCTCTGCCGTGCCTCACGCCGGATCTCGGCCTTGGCCTGCTCCCACCGTTCCTGCTCGGCTTCCCTCGCGCGGTCGAGCGGGCCGGGTACTTCTTCGATGACGTAGTCCTCCAGCGGCCGTATGCAGTTCCGCACGTACCAGTCGCGCGTCTCTGGGGTCTCGGCGAACGAGGCGGGCGGGTTCGTGGCCATGTGCGCGCGGATGTCGTCCCGGATCCGGATCACCCACACAGTCGGCTCGTCGCTCACGGTCGCCACTCCTCGCGGTAGTCGGGATGCTCGGCGTATGAAAGGGCGAGCAGGCGGACGACGTCCCAGTACGCCTCACCGTAGCCACCGAGACAGCTCGGCTCGCCGTCGTCATTGAAGTCGAGGTTGCACAGGCCGATGATCTGGCGTTTGGCGGCGACGTCGGCCAGCACGCGAACGGGATCGTGACGGGCAATGTGGATCGCGTCCTCGTCCTTGTCGAACACGCTGGCCTCACCACCCCAGCGACCACCGGACACGGGGGTAGCGCCATCCGCCCCGTGGATCGCTTCCGGATAGGTCTCCTTGTCCACCTGCCATGGTCCCGGACTGGCGGCCCGAGCAGCCTGCTCGTCTTTGTCCAGTTGGGCTCGCAGGAACGCGATCAGGTCATCCACGGGGGTCAGCTTTCGTCTCGGTGGTTCCGGCTGTGCCAGTACGCGTCTTCGTCACTGGTGTCGAACACCGACCGGCGTGGCTTCTTGTGGGGGCTGTCGAGGTGCACGGGGCCACTCCACTCGATCTCGATGGAGAGACGCTCACCGGCTGGAACCTCCGCGGTGACGCCATCGGTCGCCCTGCTGACGTCGAGGCTGGCGGCGTCCATCTGCACGGTGCCGCGCCGGAAGCCGTCTCGTGCGCGCAACCGCGCGGCGATCTTGGCGAGGTAGTCGGCCATCTGGTTGGGGTCTTCGATGGGGATCATCCCTCAGGTCTCCTTGGTGGGCTTGGGCCCCGGACGTGCGGGAGCAATGCCCGCCTCACGGGCGAGGCGGCGAACGTAGGCCGCAGTGAAGGGCGAGTGTTCGACAACGTCGGTCGGTCGGTGGCCGGCCTTGAGCGCGGCGACGGTGGCGGCGGCGACGGCTTCTTGTGCCTTGTCGTGGTCGTCCTTGGTCTGGTGGTAGTGCCGGGTTGCGTCGGCGAGCGCGTCGAGCTCGGTCATGCGCTACAGGGTAGCGCAACCCTGTTGCGTTCCCTATCCCTATTGCGCTACCGTGTATCGCAACAGGGAATCGAAACATGGAGGTTGGACATGACCGAGCAGGCCGACACCCGCACTTGCGCCTTCCCCGGCGACCACGAGCACGACCACGAGATGTGTATCGACACCTTGGCCGAACGCGTCGCCCACGACCATGGGCCCGCCCTCGTCGAGCACGCCGAGCGCGGGCACACACGCCCGCTCGCGGCGGCCGCGCAACTCCGGGCCATAGCTGGAGAGATGCCGTACCACGAGCAACAGGACGTGGCCAACCAGCTCGAACAACTCGGCGCACGCGTGTCGGGAAGCCTCGGAAGCGACCACCCCGGTTCCCAACGCATCCAGGAGGCCATCAACGACGCGATGAAGTCGTCGAGCGACACCTACGCGGCTCTCGAACGCGTCGCGCAGGCAGCAAACGAGGTGGCTGACAACCTTATGCGGTAGCACGCCCCAGAAGGCCCCCGGCGATCATGCCGGGGGCCTTCGTCGTGCAGCTCGGCTACTTCGTGCTGGTTCGCTGCGCCGTTCCCTCGGGGAGGTCAAGCTCGTGGCGGAGGCGGTGCAGCCGTTCCGAGGACCAGCAGCGAGCCACCTGTCCCGCCAACAGCCGTTCAGGTGTGCCATCTGGCCGGCGGTATGCGAGGCCAACGAGGCGAAGCAACACGACGTCCAGCCACTCGGTCCGGAGCCGGTGGGTTTCGCCTCCGTGCCGTGGGCAACCGACCTCGACGAGCGGGTAGGAGTACCGGCCGATCAGGAGGTCACAGCCCTGGTGGCCTTCGACACCCGCGATGACCGCGGCTTCGGCGCGCGCCTGCCCGTCCGCGCCGGAGTGAAACTCGGGTTCCAGCACGATCGCGGGGTCGTGAGACAGGCAGAGGATGCGGTACATGCTGCTCATCGCGACCACCGACGGAGCCGCCGCCAGATCCGGCCGCCGAGCGAACGCTGCGGCTCGGAGGCTGCACGGCCGCCCTGGTCGGTGGTGTGGCGCTCGGTGTACCGCGGCTCGACCACGCGCAGGCGGGTGTCCATGCGCGCCTTCTCGAAGCGGCGGAGGAAGTCGGCGCGCTCCCCTTCGGATAGCTCGCCGTTGAACCTGACCGGCCCAGGCATGGCATAGCGCCTTTGGTATGGCGTGGACTTATCGATGGTCTCGACCAGGTCGGCGATGTCGTCGAGCGTCACCGGCTCGGCGCGCGACGGCGCCGTGGTCGTCACGATCCCGGTGAGCTGGTCTTCTGCGGCGGCCAGGAGTGCGGCCGCGAGTTCGGGGCGGATCTCGCCGTGAGCCTCGGCGAAGTCGACGTGGTCGAGTTCGGCACCGAGCTCGACCATGCCGCGGTCCTCGCTGTAGGGCCGCGCGGGGATGGGCGCCGGCGGCGGCTCGACGATGCCCGTGGTCCAGGCGTGGGCGGGTGTGAGGTACTTGCCGTGGTAGGTGTCGCCCTTGGCGGGTTCGGCGTGCTGCAAGCACCGCATGGTCGCGCCGACCGCGAGATACGGGCACGGGGCGCCGTCCTCCTCGACGACGCACAGCGGGTGCAGGACGAGATCGGCGGGCCACGGCACGACGAGGTCGACGGCGACGGTTTCGATCACGGGCTGCCCGCCGACGCGTGCGAGCCTGCCGTCTTCGTCGCGGAGGTACCGGTCGGTGGTGAGCCGGTCGTCCTCGACGGTGATCGTCGAGTAGCGCGGGACGTCGCGGGGATCGATGCCGTTGCCGGTCAGGAAGTCGCGGACGGCGTCGAGGACGCGCGGGTCGCGTGAGGTGATCGTGTAGTCGGTCATGCTGGCGCCGCCTCCCATTCGGTGGTGCCGGGCTCGCGGCGCAGGACGATCACGGACAGGTCGCGGGCTGCCTTGCGGCGGACGTCGGCCTCGGTCTGGTCTGGGTGCCAGATCGGCGCGTTGTGGTCGGCGTACCGGTAGGCCCATTCCCATCGCCGCGCGCCGGGCACAGCGGAGACGCCGCTGTTGACGAGGACGCCGCGACCGTCGACCACCTCGTACATCGGGCAGATACCGGGCGCTGCGTGTCCCGGCTCGACCTCGGGGAGGTCGGGCGAGGTGACCGCGGCCATGACGTTGTAGCCGTCCGGGCTGAGGAACAGGTGGTGGACGTCCATGTCCGGCGGGAGGCCGAGGAGGAGTTTCACGAGGTCGGTGCTGATCGGGATGACGGCGCGGCGGTAGCGGTTCGGGTCGGGCATGGTCGTGTCCTCCAGAGGGTCAGAATCGGGGTCGTGGTCGTCCTCGTCGTGGTCGAGGTCGGTCTCGTGGTCCATCACGCCGCCTTTCGCAGGACGTAGGCGAAGTGCTCGTCGCGGTGCCGGTCTCGCAGGTGCTTGTTGACGGCGCGGATGACCCGCTCAAACGCCGACAGCCGGGACGTCTTCCGCACCTGCGACCAGGACGAGGCACGGCCGCCGGTCTGGCAGCACGGGCACCGCCACGCCCAGCCGGGATACCCGCCCCACCGGAGACCGCCGGCGCGGGCGGGGCTGCGCCGTACGCGGATCAGCCGGTCAGCCATCGGTCGCCTCGCGGAAGGCGTCGGCTGCGGGCACGAACGGCGCGGGCGGCTCAGTCTTCGCGCGCATCGCTTCGGCGTGGGTCTGGCAGAACCCGTCGTCGGTGGCCGCCGCTATACAGAGCCCGCGCCGGTCCGGCTCGGTGCCGGGGATGACCTGGTACTGGCACTGCTTCGCCACGTCTTCGCCACTGTCCACAGCGGACGGCGAAGTCGGCGCGGGCACGTACCTGTCGTTGGTCTCGTCGTAGGCGACGCGCTCGCCGTTCGGACCGAAGTAGATGCTGACGGCGCCGAGGTTGTCCCGCCTGAGCCGCGGCTCGGGCTCGGCGGGCTGGTCGCCTTGCAGCACCTCGCGGATCGGCCACTGCGTGTCCCAGTGCCGGAGCGGATGCGGCTCGGTGAGTTTGAGCGCGGCCTCGATGCGGGCCTGCCGTGCGTTCCGCTCGCGCAGCGCCTTGTCCCGCTGTGCGGTGCGTTCGCGGAGCTGGCGGTCCCGTTGCTGGTAGTCGGCGCGGAGGCTGTCCCTCTCGGCGGTGCGTTCACGCAGTTCGGTGAGCGCCCGGTTCAGCTGGTGCTCGGCCTCGCCGTTCAGGAACCTCAACCGCTCGATCTCCGCGCGCTGTCCGGGATCGGCGAGCTGGCCGCGACGGGCGAGGGCACGGGCCGCGGCGAGGTCGACAATCTCGGGTTCACCGCCTGGCGCCCATTCGAGTTCGGTGGCGATGGCGTCGTGGATGACACGGGCCGCTTCGTCGATCATGCCGTCGGCGCCGGCGGTTTCGGTCTGGTCAGCCACGGTCGGCCTCCTGGCGCAGCCGCCCGGCGTCGGCCCGGCACGCCGGGCAGCCCGCGAGAGCACCGCACCGCGCAACCAGGTCTGGCCACTCGACGTCGTCGGGCTTCGGGCCGACCGGGTGGCCGTGGTCGGTGAACCCGTAGAACCGGTCACGTTCGGGGCGAAGCAGCTTGTCGACGGGCACCTGCTCGACCCACCCGTCGGGGAGCTCGTCGAGGTCACGCAGCTCGCCGCCCTGGTCGTAGAGCTCGATGCCGCCGTCGCCGCCGTCGACCACCAAGGCGTAGCGGTGATCGTCGTCGGTGTGGTTCGGGGGCCGGTAGATCTGGATCATGGGAGCGTCCTTTCGGGGTTTGTTGGCGGGTAGACGCGGCTGTCGTGGTAGCCGCGGAGTTCGACACGGCCGCCTCGTCGGCGGCTGGGGCGGGTGCAGGGTTGGCGTGGTGCCGCGTGGCAGTACGGGCAGGGGCGGGTGAACGGTGTCGGGCCGTCGAGGTCGGCAGGGAACCGTCCGTCGTCTCGCCGGGTCATGGCGGGCTGCTCGTGGACTTGGGCTGCCGCTCGGCGGCCGCGATCAGGAACTCGGTGACGAGCCCGGCCAGGTCGAGGGCGTGGCCGGTACATGAGCGGCACCAGCGCCACGCCGGACGCGGGTCGGTGGGCGACGGCTCCATGCTCGTCCAGCGCACGGCGTCGGCCAGCTGGCTCAGCGTGTCCTCGAACGGGGTGTCGTGGCTGCTCGGCCACACTGGGGCGCCGCACAGGGCCACGCGGTCGACTCCCCGCGGCTTCGCGCTCGGCCTGTAGCTGGGACCGTGCAGGTGGACGACAGAGCCGCGCTGGGGCCGGACGGCGAAGAGCGCGATCACGCCGCCCTCCTCCGGTCCGGTCCTTTGAGGACGACCATGCGGCACATCTCGGTCAGCCGAGAGGTCACGCGCTCGCCCAGCACCGCGCCGAGTTCCCGGGGAGGCACGTTCGAGGTGAACAGGGTCGGGAGTTCGTGGTTGTAGCGGTGGTTGATGAGCCGGTAGTTCACTTCCTCGACCCATTCCGAGGTTTTCGCGGCGCCGAGGTCGTCGACCATCAGGAGCTTCGCGTCGGTGTAGCGCTCCAGGCTTACATCGCCGGTCTTGCCGCTCTTGGGGCGGAGGTCGGCGTACAGGTCGGGGGCGGTGGTCATCACCGGGGTCGCGTCGCCGCCGGCGGCGACGTAGCGGCGGAGCGCGGCGATCGCGGCGTGGGTCTTGCCGACGCCGGTCCCGCCGAGCAGCAGCAGCGCCGGGCCCTTGGCCGGGCCGTTGGTCATGTCCTTCACCGCGAGAGCTGCCGCCCACGCCGCGAGCTCGGGGAGGTCGGTGTCGGCGCTGGCGTAGCGCGGGGGCAGGGCCTTCGCGAGCTCGCGGCGTGCCCTGAGGCGGGCTTCTTCGCGGTACTCGGTGGCGACGCGGGCGTCTTCGGCCGCCCAGTCGATCGGGGGCGGGATCGCGCCCGACGGCGGGCTGAACGCCTTCCGTGGTTCCGTCATGGGGTTCTCCTAGCCGAGGGGTTCGTCGTAGACGCTTTGGTCGTCGGGGTTGCGGTAGGGCTGGTAGCCGCCGGAGACGGCGCGCAGTTTCGGCGGGGGTGGCTCGTCGTCCCAGCGTTTGCCGTTCAGCCACGTCGCCGGGTGCGGGATGTACTGGGTCTCGATGTCCGCCCGTTCCCACAGACCCGCCCAGTAGCGGGCTGCGGCGACGAGCCGTTCGGCCGAGGTCGCGTCCTCGGTCGCCTTCATCGCTTTCACGGCCTTGGGCCATGCCTTGCGTGCGGCGGCCTTCCCGGCCTTGCGGGGGTAGGCGTCCCAGAATTCGGAGAACAGGTCAGAGCCGTCAGGCGCGGAAGGTTCTTCTTGTCTTGATGTTGTAGTTGTCTTGTCTTGTAGTGTCTTGGCACTCGGAGTCCGGTCGGATTCCGTAGGGATTCCGTTCGGATTCCGTCCGGAATCCTTCGGCTTCTCCCCGTCGGGTCCTGGCGGAAGCGGGGGCCGTTTGCCCTTGCGAGCTGCGTCTTTCTCCCGGAGGGCTTCGATTTCCTCCACGGATTTGTTCCACCGCAACCACGCTGTGACCCAGAATCCGCCGCGCACGTCGTCACGCGTCCACAGGGTGTCGCCGTCACCGGTGACGGTTTCCGACAAGATCTGTGCGCGTTTCATCGCGTCGCGCATCCCGTGACCGACGGCGCGCGTCAGCTGAAGGTCTGAGATGAACCCGTCCGTGCCTTGATCGACGCAGAACGACAGGGCCCGCGCGTACAGGACTTCGGCCTTCTCTCCGGCCTGCATGAGCGCGCTGTCGGTCCAGTACTTCGCCGACAGTGGCGCGTAGTTCCCGAGACGACGGGTCGTAGGAGCGGGCATTAGGCCGTGGCCCTTTCTCGTGCAGGGTGCGCCGCAAGGCCGAGACGGGCTCGGATGCGACCGGTGGTGTAGGTGGTCATGCGGGTACGCGTGGCGATCTCGACGTCGGACCAGCCCGCGGCCCAGAAGTCGTAGACGAGGCGCTCGCGGTCCTTCGGTTCAAGGACTTCGGCCGGGAGCTCACCGAGGCGGCAGGCGAGCATGAGGCGCCCCCGGGCGATCGGCGCGATGTCGGGCCGTCCTATCTGGACGCTCATGGTCACCTCCTCGTCGTGGGTGGGGTGGCGCTGGCCGGGCCGGAGGAAGCACGGTCCGGCCAGCGCCGGTCATCGGGACAGGGCTACTGCTGCGGTGTCACCGCGCCGGGGGCGGCGCCGAGGAGAACCGGGATCCCGGTTTCCTCGAGACCGTCGGCGATGGTCTGGCGGATGTCGGCGAACGCCTGCCGTCGGACGAGGTCCGGGCGCACGAGCTGAAACCCGATTCGCAGGCCATCCCGCGTGATGTCGAATTTCAGGCGGGCGTTCACCTCGACCGTGGGCAGGCCGAGGAACGGGGACAGCGCGACGGTGAATTCGCGCGGGACCTCGATCTGCCCGGCCTTCGGCGCGACCTTCGGCGTGGTCTGCTCGGTGTAGGTGAACGACACGTCACCGGTGCTGAGGTCCACCGCGGTCTCGAACTCGGCCTTGCGGTGCGCCTTGAAGTTCATCGCGACGGTGAGCAAGGTCGCGCCGTCCGGCCGCACGATCGACGGGGCGTAGTCCTGGAGGAACTCGGCGAACGTGATCTGATCGAGGTACTGGCCGGAACGCTGCTGAAACTGGGACCACTCCGGGTCGTTGCGCAGCTGAAGCCGTGCGGTGTGGTCGCGCCACCCGGCGGCTTCAGGCCCGGAGTGGTCGTTGAACACGGCGGTGAACGACAGGCTGTCCTCGTCGCCCCACACGGTCGTGCGGAGGTTACCGAGCCGCTTGACGTACTCGACGAAGTTCATCGGGTCGTAGACCGTGGCCGCGCCGCGGGTGCGATCCGGCACGGTCAGCCAACCTTCGAGGTTGAGCTTCTGGATCTGCTCGTCGTCGCGGACGACGCGAACGATGTATCCGCCGTCGGCGTGGACGTCGTACGACTTCGGCGGTTCGGTGTACCCGGCGCGGCGGGTCAACGACTCGATCAGGTCGCCGTCGTAGGACGGTTCGCGGGTGAGTTCGGGGTTGCTCAAGACTTCTCCTTGGTAGAGCGGGATTCCGGGATGGACGGGGTCAGTAGAGGCGGTGCTGTTGCGGGTCGTCGCGGACCAGGTCGCCGTCGTTGGTGGCGTAGAGGATTTCGGCGGCCTGCTCGAACACGGGCACCGTGGCCTTCGAGACGGCCGAGACGATGACGGCGCCGGCGACCTTCGGCTGAGGCTTGACGTGGATGGTGACCGTGAGCTTGCCGTTCTTGTGGGTCTTGGCGACCCCGGCGACGACCGCTCGCAGCTCCTCGGAGAGCTGGGTGTTGCTCTTGCCCTTGGCCAGCTGGGCGAGCATGACCGCGAAGTCGGTCGTCTCAGTCTCGTCCTCGGTGGACTGTTCGTTGCTCACTTCCGTGTTCCTTTCCTTGTGGTGAAACAGATCTCGGTCAGGCCTTGACGAACTCGTCGCGGCAGACGATCCAGGTGACGGGGTCGGTGATCGTGGCGACGTCGGAGTAGTTGTCCTCGTCGTCTTCCGGGCATGGCACGATCTCGACACCTGCGCCGGTGACGAGGTCGATCCGCCAGCAGGTGCGGTAGCGGATCCGAATGACGACGCCGCTTGAGACGGCCAGCAGGACGCCGTCCTCGCCGGTGTCGGTGACGGGGAACTCCGCACGGATGTCGCCGTCGACCTCGATCAGGTCGTCGCTGGCGCCGTAGATCTTGATCACTTGTTGTTGTCTCCCTTGGGTCGGTATTCCTTGCAGGCGGGCCACCAGGCGCGGACGTCGGTTCCGGGGCCGCCAGTCGCGCGTCGCCAGTCGCCGCCGTAGGAGCACTTGGGGTAGGTCCCGGCGACGTCGCGCAGCGGGACGACGCGGAGGACGCACGAGCCGCATCGGAGGCCGGGGGCCTTCCGGTCGATGGAGCGGGGCGCGTCCGGGTGGAGCGGGATGTTGATTCGCAGGGCGACGCCGAGCGGGTGGTAGCCGCGACGAAGTGCCTCCGCCTGCCGGGCGGTCCGGCGCGCGTCCCGGCTCGGCGGGGGCGCGTCGATCGGCGGCGCGTCGGGCAGGTCGAACAGCGTCGCCGGACCGACGCGCTCGGCGACGTCGAGCGGCGCCGAGCGGCCGAACGTCATGCGGTAGCAGTCCGGTCCGTAGCCGCGCCGCTGGCTCGCCGGGTCCGTGAGTCGCCTGCCGCACTGCGGCCGCTGGCACCGAGACGTCATCGCGTCCGCGCCTCCTTCCGGCGGGCGAGCGTGTCGGCGGTGATCGGCGGGTACGGCACGGACTCCACGTCGAGCACGAGCGGGTGCAGGAGCTCGCGGAGCTCGTCGACGTCGTTGGGGTTCATGCGCGTGCCTTCCTTGTCCGCGATGCCGACATCCAGCGGGGTTGCCGCACCGGCGGGAGCGGCCGGACGAACCCGCACGCCCACACGGCCACGTGCTCGTAGATGTCCAGCGCCTCGGCGCGGAAGCACTCCGGGCACGGGTACGCGCTGGACGGGATGTGGTTCAGGTGCTTGCCGAACGCCGGTTTGGTGAGCGTCACGTGATCACCTCGCCGACCGGCTCCGGCAGGTGCACATCGATGATCCGGCGCGCGCCCAGCATCACGGGCAGTTGCCGACTCGGCGAGGGCGATCCGACGATGACGCGCGGTTCGGGGCGGACTTTCGGCCGCGGCCTGGCGGGCGCCGGGTCCGGCACCGTCGGCCGGGATTTCGTGTCGTAGTAGGCGATTCCCCACACGATCGCGTGGCACGCCCACAGGAACCACCAGTTGAAATCCTTCAGGTCCCAGTCATCGACGTCGGAGAACTCGAACCCGTCGTGCTCGAACAGCTCCACCGCCTCGCGGGCACCCTGCTCGTAGTGGATCTCGGCGTAGTCGTCGGCGAGGATCTGCTCGCGCAGCGCCCGACCGGTCCCGCGCGGCACGCCAACCGCGCACGCGTCGCGGAACTCCTCGATCACCTTGTCCCGGAAAGCCTTCTCGCTGTAGGTGAGAAGGCCTTCGCGGCCGCTGACGACCTTCTCCTGCCAGTAGGCGGGATTGATCCGGCCGACCGGTCCCCGGAAGAACTCGAACATGTCCTCGACGCGCTGGAAGATGAACCCGTCGCCGTCTCCCTGGAAGATCAGCGCGCCCGGCACGGTGATCAGGTCGAACCAGTAGTAGCCGGAATAGCAGGTCCCGGTGTGCCTGAACTTCAGGTGCCGGTACAGGCCTTCGTCGTGGGCGACGGTCATCTCGTGCTCGGCGGTCTCGGGCTTGAACCGCCGGAGGATCTCGGGATAGGCGCCCATCACTCGCCGCCCATGATGCCGCGCTGGTGTGCGATGTGGACGGCGTTCGCCCGGCCTCGGGCACCGAGCTTGCGGAAGAGACTCCGCGCGTGCGTCTTGACCGTGTCGACGGACACGTGCAGCGACCGGGCGATCTCCGGGTTCTCGAGCCCAGCCGCGATCAGCAGCAGGATTTGCAGCTCTCGCGGGGTCAGCAGGCCGGGCGCGGCGGGCACCTTCGGCGTGCTCGCCGACACGAGGTAGCGCGGGATCTGCGTCGGGCCGACCTCGTCCGCGGTGACGTTCAGCCGGGCCGCGCCGAACAACTCGTGCACGGCGGTGCGCGCGTTGTGCCGGATCAGGTAGGCCGCCGCGATGCGGTTCAGAGCCATCGGGTCTTCTTTCGTGCCGCATCATCGGCGGCGGTCTGGTCCGCGAGGATCCACAGCGGGGCCTCGGGAATGCGGTCGGGATTGCGGCGCAAGGCCGTGTTGACGTTGGTCGCGACGGTGGCGAGCCGGGCGCGCCACTGCCGGCGGTTCACGACGCTGCCCGCGCCGGGCGACGGACACCGGCGGGCCGGGCGGCCGGGTCGTCGATCGCGTCGTCGTCCCATGCCATCGGGGGCGCCCAGCCGCGGCGAACCGCGTTCCGGCGGACGGCGGCGACGTCGCGCCGCTGAATCGCGGTGTCCTCGGCCGGTTTCTGGTTCCACATCTCGTCGTAGAGCTGGGTGACCTGACGCGATCGTGTCCAGCGGACGCCGCCGCCGTTGATCAGGGCGCTGAGGTTCTGCTGCGAGAGCCCCAGACGTCGGCCTAGGACCGTTTGGGACCAGCCCAGGGCGCACAGCGCTTGCAGGCGTCGTCTCGTCCCGGTGCCGTCGACGACGGCGAGGTCCATGGGCGGCGCGGTGGCCGGGTCGACCGCGAGAATCAGCTCTGCCGTCGCGCGCCGGATCCTCCGCGCCGGACCGGACTCACGCCCGGCCGCCCCGTGCATGAGGTACTGCACGGTCTGCTTGTGGATCCCGGCCAGCTCGGCGATACGCGGCAGGCCCAGGCCTGCCGCCTTGAGACGGAGCACGTGCTCCCGGACCGGTCCGGACTCCACGGTGGCGCTGCGACGCAACGCGTTCCGCCGGTACCGCTTCTGCGCGTAGGCGGTGTTCGCCTTCCGGCACACCTCGCAATGGCAACCCTCGAACACGTACTTCGCGCGCCCGTGCGGCCGGACCCGGGTCGCGAGCTCGACGGTATCGCCGTGCACCGGGCAATCCTTTTTCCCGCCGGGCCCCTTGCAGGTCTCGCAGCCGGTCGCGACGGGACCGTCCAATGTGGTCGTCATCGTTGGTCCTTTCGGATCAGGAAGTCCAGGAGAGCAAGGAAAATCCGGGGGATGAGGCCGAAGCAGACGACGATCGAGGCGAGGAAGACGAAACCGGCGGTGGACATCACGCCACCGCCAGGGCGGGCGGCGGGTACTGGAAGTCGCCGAGGTCGTCGAGCAGCATCCGGCCGTACAGCCAGTGCGTCACCGGGATCTCGGTGTACGGCCGCGAGTCCTTGCCGCTGATCCGCCAGCCGTTGGCGAACAGCACCTCGTCGGCCTGGTCCATCTCCAGGTGGCAGGCGAGGCACAGGTGCAGCCCGTTGGACGGGTGCCAGGTGCCGCCCTGCGAACGGTTCAGCCGGTGGTGCCAATGGATCGCCTCGGCTTGACCGCACTTCTCGCACAGTCCGCCGGAGCGAGCCCGCACGATGGTGCGGGCCTCGCTCTCGGGGAAGAACCCGCGCGGGTTCACGACGCCTTCAGGTGTTCCAGGTAGCGCGCGAGGACACCGGGCGGTGCCTCGCGGAACTCGTGTTCGCCCTTGGTCCAGGCCTTGAATCCGCCGACGGTCTGGCCGAACGGCTTGCCCTTGCCGTGGTTGTAGCTCGTGATCTCCTTGCGGAGCCGCTTGGCGAGCTGCTCGTCGGTGAGGTGCGCATCGGCGGGACGTGGCTTCACCGGCTCGACGACCCGGAGCGGCTCGCGCATCCACATCGTGAGCGCGACCCCGAACGACTGCCCAGCATTGCGTAGCGCGTTGCCGATGCACTCCTTGACCGCGTCACCGCCGCCGCGCCTGCTCGTGGCATTGCCGTAGCCGAGCATGGTCTTCCCGCCGATGGTGAGTTCGATCCACAAGCCGCGGTAGTCGTCGAACACCGGGAGCCCGCTCCCGGTCCTGGCGAGCGGACGCCAGTTCCAGTTGGGATCGACCTCGTTGAACCTCTGCCGTACGTGGGCGTGTCCGACGAAATCGAGGTGCTCGTGCGCTTCGGTGAGGGTGTTCCCGCACGTGTCACACGGGCGCTCGACGTGCGCGGCGCAGATGCCGTCAGCGTGCTCGCACGCCTGGCACACCACGATCGGCTTCTTCCCGATCGCCTCCGGCCCGAACGGCTCGGCCAGCCGGTCAAGGGTCTCGCGCAGCGCCCGGCCCGCCTCGTCGAGCTGTTGCATGGTGGGTTCGGCGGTCACTCGGCACCGTCCACGGCGGACGGTTCGGCGAGCAGGTCGGGAAGCTGCACCTTGCCCTCGCGCAGCAGTTCGACGATGGCGTGCCGCGATCCGTCGGACGGCTTGAACGAGACCACCGTGGGCGCGTTCGCCGACACGACGATGCCGGGGACGTCGAGCTCGCCGCCGGGTCCGGCTGGGGCACCGTACGCGGTCGACGCCTCCAGCACGCTCGCACGGAAGGCGGGCGACACCTTCTCGACCGGCTTCACGAGCTCCTTGGCGTGCTCGTACAGCACGGCCTTGACCTTCTCGTCGGAGCCGACGATCTCCAGGTCGAACTCGATCTTGTCCGGGTGGTGCTCCTTCACCCAGTCCAGGAACGCGCCCGCGTCGCCGACTCCGGCGGTCTTCTCCGGCGCGCTCCGCGACAGCGCGCCGAGCTTCGTCCCGTCCGGCGCGTACACCGCGATCCGGCTGCCCTTGGTCACCTCGGACTCGGCCTTGAGGCGCGCGGCGGCGTACTCCTCGGTGGTGCGGTCGGACAGGTACTTGAGCCCGGCCACCGTCAGGTGCAGGTCCGTGTTCACGCCGTCACCGCCGGGGCCTTCTCGGCGGCCAGCAGCGGACGGCACACCCACTCGACCTTGTCGACGGTCTCCGTCACCTCGACCGTCGGGACCTCGGCCAGCTTCACCGGATCCGGCACGGTCTTCGTGACCGTCTCGGTCCCGGTGACGACGCGCTCGCACACCTCGCCGCGGTTCGCGAGCGCCGCCACGGTCAGGCCGTCCCACGACACCTTCAGCTGGTAGACGTCGTCAAAGGCGTCCTTTTCGACCTTCGCCTTGTGCTGCCGCGCAGCGCGCATAATCGCCGTGAGTTCCGCCGGGCTTGTGGCGTACCAGGCGGTCATCGTGATCGGCTCGTCCGGCTTGAGGTAGTACGCCTGAATCTCCGGGTGCGCCTCGACCATGTCGGCCAGGCGCCGGAGTCCCTCAGCCTGGCGGCGCAGCGCCTCGGCCTGCCTGACGTGCAACGGCTTGTCCTCGGTCTTCACCGGTCGTCCCCTTCGGTGTCGGTGTTCTCGTTGATGGATTCCGGCTTCGGGTGCCAGACCTCGACGACGATCGGCGCACGACCCGACGACGCGTCCTGGACGGCCCGAAGCACTCCGGGCGCGCAGCAGGCGCACGCGTCCGGCACCGTCTGGGGCGCGTCCGGGTCCCTCGGGTCGGGAAGCGGGTAGATGCGGACCGTCGTGTAGTGGTTCGTGCGCTGGCAGTGCGCGCACAGGCCGCGCTCGACCCGCGCCATCCGCACGTCTGCGCCCATCGCGCCGAGCTGCGCCCCCAACAGGAAAGCGGCGTGCGCCATCGCCTCGATCCGAGGCAGTGGGATCGTGTCGCCCGGCTCGACCTTGCGGTGCACGCCGTGCACGTACGGAGTCACCAGCCGCAAGCCGCCGAGCAGCTCCGGGGTCTCCGTCGCGTTCGCGACGATCCGAGCGACGTTGTGTTCGTGCTCGTCGGGTCGGTCCTCGAACTCCGGCGGCATCGCATGCCGCGGTGATCTGGGGTCCGTGAGACACTTCGAACTGATCACGAGGGGTTCCTCCTCTTGATTGCCGCCCGTCTCGTGTGCCAGCACGAGACGGGCTTTTCCTTTGTCTGGCCGCGTTTCCGTCGCGGCGCGACGCTGTCGAGATCAGGCGGTGCGCTTGAACTTGGCGCCGTCGCGCAGCCAGGCGTCGAAGTCGCCGCGCTCGATGAGCCACGTGCCCTTCGGGCCCGACTGACTCCCGACGAGCAGGCCTCGGCGGAGCGCGAGCAGCACGGAGTTGTGGTGGCGCGGCGACGCGTCGGCGCAGTCCGATGCGGACATCCACTGCTTCGGGGCTTCGGCGATCGTCTGCGCTGCCGTCTTCTTCTTGATGGGCTTCGTGGGCGGCCCGTTGGTCCCGGCGCCGCCGCCGCCGCCGTTCGCGGCGTCTGCGGTGTTCATAGTGGACACCGTAGGCCCAAAGTGGAAGAAATGGAACTGAATGGACATCACGGATTGGTTACGACGTAGTGGAGCTGGGTATACACCTCGCGACTGAGTGGATACCGTTGGACACCACTGGAACAGAGGGGACAGTGATGGACACCAGACGAGGCGCCCGACCGCCCGCGAGGATGGACAGCAGAGGACCAGGACGCCACCCTCGACGCGTGGCAACTGGACAGGATTGGAACCGTCTGAACTGGCAGCGACTGGCGTCGCACGTCATCAGCTTTCGACAGCTCGCCGGCTACCCGACCCCGCGAGCGCTCGCGGACGTCACCGAGCCGCGGAAGGAGATGTCGTACAAGACGCTCCTGCGCATCGAGCGAGCGGCGCAGCCGGTCAGCCCGAACACCTTGGGGATCCTGGAGCGATACCTGCATTGGAAGCCCGGGAGCGCGGTCACGGTCCTGCACGGCGGAGAACCCGAACTCGAAGGCATCGACGCGAAGGAGGCCGAGTCAGCGGCCATCCGGCGCGAGATCCTCGCCATGACGCCAGAAGAGCGCACGGCGACGTACCGGCGGATCCGCGCCGTCCTTGGGCCAGAAGAGGCCGAGAAGTGGCGACAGAGGGTAATCGAGCTGATCGCCGACGCCGACGAGGAACCGCTTTCTAGTCCACAACAGACCGACGATGAAGTGGGCTAATGCCTCTTAATCAAGTTGCAACGTTACAAATCACCCGCTTGTCGTAACTTTCCCAAGCTAACTAACGCTGAGCAACATCCACACGAAAGGCCGAGTACCGAATGAGTCCATAACGGACACACACCACCACCACGAACGGAGGGCCACGTGTCCTACCCGATGTCGCCCCGCCCTATCCCCCGTCACCTCGCCCTCGGGCTAGGCATCGGAGCAGTGGCGACCGGCATTGCCGCCCTCATCCTCGCGACCTTTAGCTCCGTCTACGACTGGCCGGGCGCCGCCGTGAACCTCGCCGGCATCAGCGCCGCGTTCTTCGGCGCGACCTCACTACTCGTGTGGTGCACGCAGAAGATCATCGACTACCTCGCGACGTGCCACGAGGAGCACCGGGAGGCGCAGGAAGCGCACCGGGCCGCGATGCGCACCGAGATGACCAAGGCGCAGAAGGCGCTCGAGAAGCGCCTCGCCGCGTGGCAGCGAAGCCTCGACGAACGCGAGGCGCTGCGGATCACCGCGGCTTTCACGCCGACCCAGAAGACCCGTCTTCACTCTGTGGAGGGACCGCATGGCATGGGCTGAACGAATGCCCTCTGGCCGATGGCGCGGCTGCTGGCGAGACACCGCCAAGCGGAAGCAGTCCATCACGAACGAAGGCCGCGGCTACGACCGCAAGACCGACGCCAAGGAAGCCGCGCAGGAGCAGGAGGTCAAGGCGCGCCGGCGTGCTGCCGCCGAGGCTGGCACCGCCTCGGCGAAAATGCTGTGGCGGGACCTGTGGGAGATCTACAACACGCGACCCAAGCGCGCGAAAGCGGTCAGCGGCACGACATTCGTGCAGTCGGAGAACGTCAAGCGGTACGTGATGCCGCGCTGGGGTGACACTCCGATCAACAAGATCAGCCACGTCGCCGTGCAGAACTGGATCGACGAGGACATCGACATCCTGGGGAGGAAACCGAACTACGTGCGCACGGTCTACACGCCGTTCCGCGCCTCGATCAACTACGCGGTGATCAAGCTCAAGATCTTGGACGCCTCACCGTGCGTCGGGATCGAGCTGCCGAAGGCGCCGAAGCGACAGAAGAAGACGCACACGACCACCGATGAAGCCGCCAAACTGGGGAAGAAGCTGCACCCGCGATACAAGCGGATGCTTGAGTTCGAGCTCGAAACCGGCCTGCGCCCTAACGAGCTCTGCGGTCTTCACGCCGTGAACGTCGACCGCAAGCGCCGCCGGATCACGGTCGCGGACGTCTACGTCAGCAACAAGAAGGTCATCCGCGCGTACACGAAGAACGGGGAAGAACGCGAGGTTCCGTTGACGCAGCGGGCGCTTCAGCTTGTCGACGAAGCGCTGGAGGGCCGGGACCTCGCGGCCGGGTGCGGGGTGCCGCACGCCAACGGCACCAAGTGCAAATCCGCGATCGTGTTCCTGTCGCCGAGGGGTGAGGTGGCCAAGCCGCGGAACTACTTCTACGCGATAAACCGGGCGTCCGGCCGCGCCAAGATGCCGAAGCGTGGCGCCTACGACGCGCGTCGCGGCTTCTCCACACGCGCGGTCGAGAATGGCGTCGATCCGTTCACGCTCCAGGCCATCCTGGGGCACGCCACGCTCGACCAGACTGCCGAGTACGTGCAGCTGACGGACACCGCGCTCAACGCGTTCACGGCGAGAATGGGCGACCCTGTCGAACTCCGCGCTGTGAAGGACGAACTCGCCGCCATGGGGCACGAAGAGGTGCGTGGGGCAGATCATGGGGCAGATGTTCAGGGCACGACAGTGGACGAGAGTGGGAACGACTCGCACTCAAACACTGGCTGACCTGCACATACGGCCTATAAGAGTGGTCATCAGTGGACTACGCTGAATACCAGAAACCGCAGGTCAGAGGGTGTGCACGATCGAGG
>NZ_JADBEJ010000002.1 GCF_014873915.1 Amycolatopsis roodepoortensis | reverse complement strand
AAGGGGGTCAGGCCTGCTGCGCCTGCCACATCCAGTGTGCCTTTTCGAGCTCCTGGGTGATCTCGATGAGTAGGTCCTGGGTGACCAGGTCGCTCTTGTCGGTCTCGTCGATGCGCTTGCGCAGCCGCTCGATCAGCGCCGCGAGGATGTCGACGATCGCGGCGACCGTGGACTCGACGGACTGCCAGTTGTCGGGATAGTCCGGCAGGCCGGAGCTCTCCACGACGGCCTTCGCCTGGCCGTTCGGCGAGATCCCGATCGCGTTGGCGCGCTCGGCGACCTCGTCGACGTACTGGCGCGCGGTGGCGACCAGCTCGTCGAGCTGAAGGTGTGCGCTGCGGAAGTTCGCGCCGACGACGTTCCAGTGGGCCTGCTTCGCGATCAGCGACAGGTCCACCAGATCGACCAGCGTGGCCTGCAAGGCGTTACCGGTGATCTCCTTGTCGGCTTCGCTCAGCGGACTCTTGATCGGAGACTTGCCCATGTTCGGTCTTCCTTTCAGAAACTGCCGGTTCGGGAATGGACCTGCCGCGGCCGGGGTCAGACCGTCGCGGACAGTGCGACCTCGATGTTGCCGCGGGTCGCGTTCGAGTAGGGGCACACCTGGTGCGCCTGCTCGACGAGCTGATCGGCCTGCGCCTGCTCCAGGCCGGGCAGCGAAACCTTGAGTGCCACGGCGAGACCGAAGCCCGCGCCCTGCTTGAGCACGCTGACCTCGGCGGTCACGGTGGAGCCGTCCAGCGTCACCTTCGCCTGGCGCGCGACGAGCTGCAACGCGGAGTGGAAACAGGCGGAATAGCCGGCGGCGAAGAGCTGCTCGGGGTTCGTCTTGTCCCCGCCAGGGCCGCCCATCTCCTTCGGGATCGCCAGCGACTCGTCGATGACGCCGTCAGAGGACGTGACCTCACCGTTGCGGCCGTCGCCGCGAGCGGTGGCCACAGCGGTGTACAGAGCCTCAGCCATTCTTCGCCTACCTCCTGGTCTCAAGACACGCCCCGTTGAGCGTCTCTTCGGTGTCAACGTCCCGCAACCGCGAAACCTTGCCACCCCATGGCAGGCATCACGTCCGGGAACTACCCGGACGAAGACCGGAGCAAACGGCTAGTGACCGGCGCGACTCAGCGCGAACTCGGCGACCTGGGTTCCGATCAGGCGGAGCGTGCGGACGCTCTTCTCGTCCGAGGCGCCGCCTGCTTCGTCGAACTTGGTCTCCGCGGTGTTGATCGAACCACCCAAAGGGGTGGCCCAGCCGCGCAACGCGTGCGTGATCGTGCGCAGCTGCTCCAGCGTGGTGACCGCGGCCTGCCAGCCGTACGCGACGGCGGCGAGGCCGACCGCGCGGCCGTCGAGGTACGGGCGGGCGTCGTCGCGCAGGTCTTCGACGTAGTCCAAGGCGTTCTTCACCAGCCCGGACAGCGCACCGTGGTAGCCGGGCGAGACGACGACGATCCCGTCGGCGCGGCGGATCGCTTCGACCAGCCGGGTGGCCCGCTCGTGCCGTTCCGCCAGCGCGGTGTCGTAGAACGGGAGCACCAGTTCGGGCCCGGAGATCAGCTCCGTGGTGACTCCGGCTTCGGCCGCGGCGCCGAGCGCGATACGCAGCGCGCGCTCGGATTGCGAGCCCTCCCGGAGGGAGCCGCCGATACCGAGGACATGCACCGCGTTCGTCGAAGTCACGCTTTCGAGGCTAACCCCTCTACTTAAGTG
The DNA here is from genome assembly GCF_014873915.1 of Amycolatopsis roodepoortensis. Taxonomy (GTDB): domain Bacteria; phylum Actinomycetota; class Actinomycetes; order Mycobacteriales; family Pseudonocardiaceae; genus Amycolatopsis; species Amycolatopsis roodepoortensis. The sequence continues at coordinate 208,927 of NZ_JADBEJ010000002.1, read as the reverse complement.
GAGGACCAGGATCTGGAACGGAGGCCTGCGTCACACCCGTTCGCCGCAAGGCCCGCGTTCCCCGCTGGACGGCATACCTACTCGAAAGTAACCTGACGGGAAGCCCTCAGGAGGAAGCATGGCGATACCGCTCCAGATCCGTGCCGAGGCCGCGTTTTCGCAGCTGGCGTTCTGGCTCCCGAAGCCGGTCAGACGGGCCATCGCGGGACCGCCCCTCCGCCTGGACGGACAGGAACTCGCGCTGGACGCCCAGCTCCTGCTCCGCCTGCAGAAGCTGGCGAAGGCGTCGCTGGTGCGGGGAACCGTCGAAGAGTCGCGCAGCATGCTCCTGGCGAGCAGGCATCTGGTCAGCGGGCCGACGATCGAACCGGTCGCCACCAGGGAGCTGCTCATCCCCACGGGTGACGGCGACGTGCCCGCCACGCTCTACACGCCGGCCGGGCTGCCGGATCCGTCCGGGCTGCTGGTGTTCTTCCACGGCGGCGGCTGGGTGGTCGGCAGTCGCGTCTCCCACGACAACACCGTCCGCTACCTGGCGAAACAGGCGGGAGTGCGGGTTCTTTCGGTGGAATACCGGCTCGCCCCGGAGACGCGGTTCCCCGGCGCCACCGAAGACGCGATCGCGGCGTTCGAGTACGCCTTCGCGAAAGCGCGGGACCTGGGCGCCGACCCGGCGCGCATCGCCGTCGGCGGTGACAGCGCGGGCGGGAACCTCGCCGCGGTGACCGCGCAGCAGGCGGTGAAACGCGGCGGCGGCGTCCCCGCGTTCCAGCTGCTGTTCTACCCGGCGACCGATTTCACCGTGCGCCGCCGCTCCCGGGAATTGTTCGCCGAGGACCTGTTCCTCACCGATTCGGATATGACCTGGTTCGAAGGACATTACGTGCCGAAGGGCACCGATCTGTACAACCCGAAACTGTCGCCGTTGCACGGTGACGTTTCCGGACTGCCGCCCGCGTATATCGCGACGGCGGGTTTCGATCCGCTGCGCGACGAGGGCGAGGCTTACGCGGAGAAATTGCGGAAGGCCGGGGTCCCGGTGGCGCTCAGCCGCCAGCCGGACCTGATCCACGGCTACATCAACTTCCTCGGCGTCGGACGGCGGTTCCGCGAGGCGACGGCCGAAGCGGCGGGAGCCCTGCGGCTGGGGCTCGCGCCGAAGTGAAAGCCAGAGCCCGAGTGAGGAGAAATGTCCCCACTCGGGCTCCGGCCCCCATATCGTGGCCCGCCGCCCTGCACGGCGGAACCTGACGACTCTCTAGCGACCCACGCCTGTCTCCCGGAAGCCCGCGCGCCTCTTTCGGCCGAAGGCCACGGAAACCTTTCGTAGGGCGCCCCTACCTGCCCGCGCGAGCGGGTCGCGATCCCGCGCCCTGCGAAAGGTTTCCGTCAGCACGCGGCGAGGCTACGGCGTGGGAAGCGGTACGGGCGGCACCGGCAGCGGCGGGACAGGGACTCCGCCGAGCAGGCCCGCGAGGATGCCGGTCACGGCCGCGAGCAGGGCTTTCACCAGGTCGCTGACGATCTTCAGCGGTCCGGGAAGGTCCGGGAGCGAGGGGATCGGCACCGGCAGCGGCGGCAGCTGACGCGCCTTCGCCGTCGGGTCGGCCAGCAGCCTGCTGGACTCGACGGAGCGGCCCTGGGCCAGGTCGCCGAGCTTCTGCGTTTCGGTCTGGATCTGGTAGCGCTTGCCCGCGGCGATGTCACCGAGGACGGGGCTGAGCTTGTCCAAGTCCGCCCGCGTCTTGGCGACGTCGCCGGCGTAGGCCACCTTGGTGAGGCCGTCGCGCATCTGCAGCACCTGCGCGGCGAGCGCCTGTGTGTTCGACGAGCCCTTCCCACCGTCGGTACTGGCGGTCGCGGCGCCGGCCGAGGCCACCGCCAACAGACTGCCTGCGGCGACCGCGGCAATCGTCCGGGCAATGTTGCCTTTCATTCCCTTACCTCCTGGCCTCTGGGACCTGACGAGGTAAATCGATACCCGCCGTATCGGCCGAACACCACCCGATCACCGGTTGGAACACTTTTCTAACCCTTACGTGCCGGATTCAATCCCGGGGAAGACCCCCGCAATTGATTAACGGCGAAATCTTGCGCCTCCCCCTGAAGATCATCCTTTTCCCGCCGTTTTATGACCACCTGTGACCGATCGACACGGTGGTGCGGCTCGTTCACCCACAGCGGTGTAAACGGTGATCGTTTGGCTTCATCACTCCGTCGGACAGGCGTGTCGCGCTGCTCCACTCGGGGTGTCCCCCACGCACGCCACGCCCTCTTCTGGTTTCACATGCGAGTGGAGACATGGGAACGCCCCCGGTGCGGGCACCGGGGGCGTTCCGTGGTGGGAGCAGCCTCTCGAAGGAGAGGTCCTTATTCGCGGAAAGCGTCCGCGACCTTGTCGCCGAGGTCCTTGTCGACGTTGCGCCAGTACTCGAAGACCCGCTCCAGCACCGGGCGCGAGACGTCGTTCGAGGCGTGGCCGATGATGTTGCTCGCGAGCCGCTCGCGCTGCGCGTCGTCCATCACGTCGCGGACGAGCGTGCCCGGCTGGCCGAAGTCGTCGTCCTCGGCGTGGAGCTTGTACGCCGACCGGATGACCTCGTCCTCGACGCCGTAGCCCGAAGCGGTCTCGGCGGCGATCTCCGCGTTCGCGTGCGGGCCGCCGTAGGAGTTCGGCGCGTAGACCGGGTCGCCCGGGTTGTTGTAGCGCATCGCGCCGTCGCGCGAGTAGCTGTTCACCGGGGACTTCGGCGCGTTGACCGGCAGCTGCGTGTAGTTCGCGCCGATGCGGTAGCGGTGGGCGTCCGGGTAGGCGAACAGGCGGCCCTGCAGCATCTTGTCCGGCGACGGGCCGATCCCCGGGACCAGGTTGGACGGCTCGAACGCGGCCTGCTCGATCTCGGCGAAGTAGTTCGCCGGATTGCGGTCGAGCACCCAGCGGCCGACCTTGATCAGCGGGTAGTCGCCCTTCGGCCACACCTTGGTCAGGTCGAACGGGTTGAAGCGGTAGTCCGCGGCCTCGGCGTACGGCATCACCTGGACGTACAGCGTCCAGCTGGGGTGGTTGCCCTGCTTGATGTTCTTGAACAGGTCGCGGATGTAGTAGTCGGAGTCCTCGCCGGCGATCCGGTCCGCGTCGGCCTGCGTCAGGTAGCCGATGCCCTGGTCGGTCTTGAAGTGGTACTTGACCCAGAACTTCTCGCCGCCCGCGTTCTCCCACAGATAGGTGTGCGAGCCGAAGCCGTCCATCTCCCGCCAGTTCGACGGGATGCCGCGGTCGCCCATCAGCCAGGTGACCTGGTGCGCGGACTCGGGCCGCAGCGTCCAGAAGTCCCACTGGATGTCGTGGTCGCGCAGGTGGTTGTCGGCACGGCGCTTCTGCGAATGGATGAAGTCGGGGAACTTGATCGGGTCGCGGATGAAGAACACCGGGGTGTTGTTGCCGACGAGGTCGTAGTTGCCCTCGGAGGTGTAGAACTTCACCGCGAAGCCGCGCGGGTCGCGCCACGTGTCGGGCGAGCCGTTCTCCCCGGCGACGGACGAGAACCGGGCCAGGCTCTCGGTGCGCACGCCCGGCTGGAACAGCGCGGCCTTCGTGAACTGACTGACGTCCTCGGTGACTTCGAGGAAGCCGTGCGCGCCGCCGCCCTTGGCGTGGACGACCCGCTCGGGCACCCGCTCACGGTTGAACTGGGCGTTCTTCTCGATCAGGTAGTGGTCCTGGAGCAGGATCGGGCCGTTGGCACCCGCTGTCAGGGAGTCGTTGTCGCTCGCGACGGGGATGCCCACGTTGTTCGTGGTCGGCAGGGTCACGCCGGTGCCTCCTGGTTCGTGGTGGTGAGCGGTCAGTCCTCCCCACCCTCTCGCCTAATCTGGAATCAGTCAAGAAAACCCCCCGGTCCGGGTGACCCGCGCTACGCGAAAAAAACTTGCACGCGCGTACCAAGTTACGTTCTCATCGGACGTATGGCCCTCGCTCCGTATCGTCGCGTGTTAGCCGTGCCCGGAGTTCCCAGCTCGATGCTGCTGATGTTCCTCGCCCGGCTCCCGATGACGGCCATGGGCGTGACGATGACGCTGTACGTGGTCAACGACCTCGGCCGCGGCTACGGCGCGGCCGGGCTGATCGGCGCCGCCACCACGCTCGGCAGCGCGATCGGGGCACCGCTCGTCGGCCGGTACGTCGACCGCTACGGGCTGCGGCCGGTGGTCGCGATCTGCGGGCTGGCCTCGTCGACGTTCTGGATCAGCGCGCCGCATCTGCCGTATCAGGTGCTGCTCGCGGTCGCGCTCCCCGCCGGCGTGCTCTCGGTGCCCGCCGGGACGCTCGCGCGGCTGGTGCTCACCGCGCTCGTGCCGCTCGAACAACGGCGGGCCGCCTACTCCCTGGACACGATCCTGGTGGAGGCGTCGTTCATGATCGGGCCGTCGGCCGGGATCATGGCGATCACGCAACTGCCCGCGGTCTACGCGCTCACCGGCATCGGGGTCTGCTTCGCGCTTTCGGCGACGCTGATCTACCGGCAGAACCCGCCGATCCGCGCCGAGGCCGACGCCGAGGTGTTCACCGGCGAGCGGCCGCCCGTGCGGAGCTGGCTCACCGGACGGCTCGTGATGGCGATGTTCATCGCCGCCGGCGCCCTGTTCTGCCTGGTCGGCATGGAACTGGCCGCCTTGGCGACCCTGCGCGCGAGCGGTGACATCGCCTGGTCCGGGCTGCTGATCACGTTCATGTGCGTCGCGTCGGTCCTCGGCGGGGCGATCCACGGCGCGGTCCGGCGGTCGCTTTCGCAGGGCACGCTGATGCTGCTGCTCGCGGTGCTGACGCTGCCGGTCGGGCTGATCGCCGGGCCGTGGTGGCTGCTGGCGATCGTGCTCTTCCCGAGCAACGTGCTGTGCGCGCCGACCCTCGCGGCGAGCACGGAGACGGTCAGCGCCGCGGCGCCCGCCCGCGTGCGCGGGGAGGCGATGGGCCTGCTGGACGCGGCCAGCCGGATCGGGCTGGCGATCGGGAGCCCGATCATCGGGTTCGTGATCGACCACTCCAGCCCCGGCTGGGGTTTCGCGGCCTCGGCGCTGGGCGCGCTGGCGATCGCTTCGGTCGGCCTGTTCTGGCGCCGGTCCCGGACGCCCGCCCCGGTGCCCGCGCTGACTTCCTCCTGATGCGTTTCGTCCTCTGGATGCGGTCGTCGCGTGTGCGACTACCGCATCCAGAGGACTGAACGCGAGACGGGGCTAGGCGCAGACCTTCCGGAGGGCTTCCAGCTGCTCGAGGTTGCGCTTGGTCCAGTCCGCGACCTTGCCCGCGTCCTGGATGTTCTCCTTCTGTACCTGAAGGTACGAGTCCGCCATGCCGGTGAGCGCGGTCGCCACGTTCTGCTCGCCGACGCTGTTCGCCAGCTCACGCAGGCGCTTCTCCTTGTCCGCGGCGCGCTCCTGGAGCGTCGCCGGGTCCGGATTGAGGTCGGCGAGGCTGAGCGCCTCGGCGCAGGCGCTGACCTTCGTCGCCGCCTTGTTCGTCTGATCGACCGCGTTCGTGACCTCGCTGCAGCCCGCCAGCGCGAGCCCGGCGGCCGCCAGGAGCGCCGCGATTCCCAACCTCTTCATGAGAACCACAGTAGCGAGAACGTGGGTGGTATGTCGGGTTCCCCCGGCCACCACCCACGAACCGCCCGGTGATTCAGCCCTTCACGCAGACGACCTGCTTGAGGTGCGCGACCACCTCGACGAGATCCGTCTGCGCCTTGATCACCGTTTCGATGTCCTTGTACGCGGCCGGGATCTCGTCCACCACACCGGAGTCCTTGCGGCACTCCACACCGGCGGTCTGCGCCGCGAGGTCCTCGGCGGTGTACAGCTTCTTCGCCTTGTTCCGCGACATCCGGCGGCCCGCGCCGTGCGACGCGGACTGGAAGGACGACTCGTTCCCGAGTCCGCGCACGATGTACGAACCGGTGCCCATGCTGCCCGGGATGATCCCGAGGTCGCCCGAACCCGCGCGGATCGCGCCCTTGCGGGTCACCAGAAGGTCGACGCCGTCGTAGGTCTCCTCCGCCACGTAGTTGTGGTGGCACGAGATCGCGTCGTCGAACGTCGTCTGCGGCACGACGTCCTTCAGCGCCTGCTTCACGAGCGCGACCATGGTGGCGCGGTTGCGCGCCGCGTAGTCCTGCGCCCAGAACAGGTCGCGCCGGTACGCCTGCATCTCGGGCGTACCCGCGACGAACACCGCGAGATCCGGGTCCGGCAGGTCCGCGTTGTGCGGCAGCTTCCGCGCGACGGACATATGCCGTTCCGCGAGTTCCTTGCCGATGTTGCGCGAACCGGAGTGCAGCATCAGCCACACGCGGCCTTCGTCCTCGCCGCCCTGTTCGAGGCAGACCTCGATGAAGTGGTTGCCGCCACCGAGGCTCCCGATCTGGCGCGACGCGCGGTCGTGCAGGTCCTGGACGCCGGGATGCAGGTCGCCGAAGGACTTCCAGAACGCGTCCCAGCCACCGACACCGTGCACCTTCGCCGGGTTCACCGGCGTCTTGTGCAGGCCGAACCCGACGGGGACGGCCGATTCGATCCGGCGGCGGAGCTTCAGGAGGTCGTCGGGCAGGTCGGCGGCGGTGAGCGAGGTCCGCACCGCGCTCATCCCGCAGCCGATGTCCACGCCGACGGCGGCCGGGGACACCGCGTCGCGCATCGCGATCACGCTGCCGACGGTCGCGCCCTTGCCGTAGTGGACGTCGGGCATGACCGCGACGCCGTGCACCCACGGCAGGTTGGCGACGTTGTGCAGCTGCCGCATGGCTTGGTCCTCGACCGATGTGGGGTCCGCCCACATCCGGATCGGAACCCGCGAGCCTTCGACCGCCGTGTACATGATTTTCCCTTCGTGGAAACGTTTGTCGCCACAGAGCATGCACTGACCGACGGCCTCCGACAAACGCAATTAGCGCGTGAAGGCCCCCTTCCCTCGGCTGAGCCGAGGGAAGGGGGCCTTCACGCGCGAGCGGATGTCAGGAGTTCGCGGCGACCAGTTCCGCGATCTGCACGGCGTTGAGCGCCGCGCCCTTCCGCAGGTTGTCGTTCGACAGGAACAGCACCAGACCGCGGCCACCGTCGACGCCCGGGTCCGTCCGCAGACGCCCGACGTACGACGGGTCCCGGCCCGCGGCCTGCAGCGGCGTCGGGATGTCCGACAGCTCCACGCCGGGGGCGCCGGTCAGCAGTTCGGTCGCGCGGGCGACCGAAAGCGGCTGCGAGAACTCGGCGTTGATCGAGATCGAGTGCCCCGAGAACACCGGCACCCGCACACAGGTGCACGAGACCAGCAGCTCCGGGATGCTCAGGATCTTGCGGCTCTCGTTGCGGAACTTCTTCTCTTCGTCCGTCTCGAACTCGCCATCGTCCACAATGGACCCGGCGAGCGGGAGGACGTTGTGCGCGATGGGCCGCGCGTACTTCTTCGGCTCGGGGAAGTCCACCGCCGAGCCGTCGTGGGTCAGCGCGCCCGCGTTCGCCGCCGCGGCGGCGAGCTGGCCTTCCAGCTCCTCGACGCCGGCGAGCCCGCTGCCGGACACGGCCTGGTAGGTGCTGGCGACCAGCCGCACCAGGCCCGCTTCGGCGTGCAGCGGCTTGAGCACCGGCATCGCGGCCATGGTGGTGCAGTTGGGGTTCGCGATGATCCCCTTGCGCGCTTCCTTGACCGCCTCAGGGTTGACCTCGCTGACGATCAGCGGGACGTCCGGGTCCATCCGCCACGCCGACGAGTTGTCGATGACCGTGGCACCGGCCGCGGCGAACCGCTCCGCCTGCGCCTTGGAGGTCGCGCCACCGGCCGAGAACAGCGCGATGTCCAAACCGGACGGATCCGCGGTCGTCGCGTCCTCGATGACGATTTCCCCGTCACCCCAAGGAAGCTTCGAACCGGCGGACCGCGCCGAGGCGAAGTACCGCATTTCGGCGACCGGGAAACCCCGTTCGGCCAGCAGACGGCGCATCACGCCGCCGACCTGACCGGTCGCCCCGACCACACCTACCCGCAAACCTTCGGACATCAGCGACCACTCCCCGCGTAGACGACGGCTTCTTCGTCGCCGCCGAGTTCGAACGCCTCGTGGATCGCGCGCACCGCGTCGTCGAGCTGCGCGTCCCGGATCAGCACCGAGATCCGGATCTCCGAGGTGTTGATGATTTCGATGTTGACGCCCGCCTGCGCGAGCGCTTCGCAGAACGTCGCCGTGACACCGGGGTGCGAGCGCATCCCCGCGCCCACGAGCGACACCTTGCCGACATGGTCGTCGTAGAGGACCGACTCGAAGCCGATCTCGTCCTTGATCTTTTCCAGCGACTGCACGGCCTTGGCCCCGTTGGCCTTCGACAGCGTGAAGGTGATGTCGGTGCGGCCGGACGAGGTGCTGGACACGTTCTGCAGCACCATGTCGATGTCGATCTCGTTGTCGGCGATCACGCGGAAGATCCGGGCGGCGGCACCGGTGGTGTCGGGCACGCCGGTCACCGTGATCTTGGCTTCGGAGCGGTCGTGCGCCACACCGGTGATCAACGCTTGTTCCACGGGGATCTCCTCGATAGAACCGGTCACCGTGGTGCCCGGCTTGTCACTGTAGGAAGAACGGACTCGGATCGGGACGCCGTAGCGGCGCGCGTACTCCACCGAGCGCAGGTGCAGGATCTTCGACCCGCTCGCCGCCAGCTCCAGCATCTCCTCGTAGGCGATGGTGTCGAGCTTCCGCGCGTCGGACACGACCCGGGGATCGGCGGTGTACACACCGTCCACATCGGAATAGATCTCGCAGACGTCGGCGTTCAGCGCGGCGGCCAGCGCGACGGCGGTGGTGTCCGAACCCCCGCGGCCGAGGGTGGTGATGTCCTTGGTGTCCTGCGACACGCCCTGGAACCCCGCCACCAGCGCGATGTAGCCCTGGTCGAGGGCTTCCGTCACGCGGCTGGGGCTGACGTCGATGATCCGCGCGTTGCCGTGCACCGACGTCGTCACCACACCGGCCTGCGAGCCGGTGAACGACCAGGCCTCCGCGCCCTGCGCCGAAATCGCCATCGCCACCAGGGAGTTGGAGATGCGCTCACCCGCGGTGAGCAGCATGTCCATCTCGCGTTCCGGCGGCGCCGGGTTGACCTGCTGAGCCAGGTCGAGCAGCTCGTCGGTCGTATCGCCCATGGCGGAGCAGACGACGACCACGTCGTTGCCCGCCTTCTTGGTGGCGACGATGCGTTCCGCGACGCGTTTGATCCGGTCGGCACTTTCCAGCGACGAACCGCCGTACTTCTGGACCACGAGGGCCACGCCCGAACCTCCTCGACGGGCCGGGCGTGCTCCTGGTGGGCACCGAGGAGCCCCCGCGTCCCATGTTTGGGCGAAAGCCTACCGGGGTCGCGCACGCTCGCCACCCTCGTAAGTGGGCCTGACCACCACTTCGAGGACTCCCGGAAGTAAATCTTCCTTAACACCAAAGAAATAGTCGGAGGGCTTTCACTTTAGTGACGGAGAGCACCCCCTTGTTAAGGTCCGCCAATGCACAAACCCGCCCGAACGAGTGCCCCGATCGCGCCGATCATGGCAGCCAGGTGGAGTCCCCGCGCCTACGACGAGTCAGCGATCGTCACCGAGGACCAGCTCCGCGCGCTGCTCGAAGCGGCCCGCTGGGCGCCGTCGTTCGGCAACACCCAGCCCGCCCGTTACCTGGTCGGCCTGCGGGGCACGCCGTCGTTCGACCGCATCCTCTCGACGCTCAACTCGGGCAACCGCGCGTGGGCCCATCGCGCCGGGCTGCTGCTGATCGGCGTGATGGTGACCACGAACGAGAAGGGCGACGTCCCGTACGCCGAGTACGGGCTCGGGCTGGCGAGTGAGAACCTCGTGCTCCAGGCCGTCGACCTCGGCCTGATCGCGCACCAGATGGCGGGCTTCTCCGCCGAAGCGGCGAAGGAGTTCTTCGGCCTCCCCGACGACGTCGTCCCGAAGGTCGCCATCGCGGTCGGTCACCCCGCAGACCCCTCCGTGCTCGAAGAAGACTGGCGCATCGAGCGTGAGAAGGCGCCGCGCGAACGGGTCCCGCTGGCCGAATTCGCCTACGCCGACGCCTGGGGCACGAGCGCTTTCGCCGGCTGAGGGAGCCAGCGAAGGGCGAGGATCCCGAGCCCCACGTGCAGCAGGCTGAGTACGGTGACGGCGGTGTGGAGGCCCGCCACGAAGGCCTCCTTCGCGTCATGGGCGGCCGTGGGCGCGATATCGAGGGTTTCGCCGAGGGTGGGCGCGAGATCCGGTCCGGCCAGGCGGAACACCAGCGCGGCGAGCGAGCCCATGAGGGCGATCCCCAGCGCGTTGCCGATCTCGTTGCTCGTCTCGGCGATCGCGCCCGCCGCTCCCGCGCGCTCGGCGGGCACCGCGCCGACGGCCGTGTCCGCCACCACGCTGAACGAGATGCCGTAGCCGACACCGGCGACCACCGTCGACGCGACGTACCAGCCCACCCCACCCGCGACCCCGGTCATGAGCAGCAGCGCCAACCCGGCGGCGATGGAGAAATGGCAGACGATCAGCGCCGCGCGGGCGCCGATCCGGTCGACCAGCGCGGGCGTGACGACGCACATGATCGTGAGCACGGCCGCGCCCGGCAGCGCCAGCAGCGCCGCGTGCAGGACCGGCAGGCCGAGCACGGACTGCAGGAGGATCCCCGACAGGTACGCGGAGGCCGACCACGCCGCCAAGGGCAGCAGCCCGGTGACGATCGCGATCGTGAAGACGCGGTCGCGGAACAGGGAGAACTCGATCAGCGGGTACTCCAGACCACGCTGACGCCGGGCGAACCACACCAGCAGCCCGGCACCGGCGATCGCCGCGGAGACCGCGGTGACGGACAGGCCGTCGGCGGCCGCGTGCTTGATCCCGTAGATCGCGAGCAGCAGGCCGGCCGCGGAGAGCACGACGCTCAACGCGTCGACGCGCCCCTTCCCGGCGGCCCGGACCTCCCGCAGCAGGACCGGCGCGAGCGCCAGGAACACCGCGATCACCGGCAGGTTGACCAGGAAGACCGAACCCCACGGGAATCGTTCCAACAGGACACCGCCGACGACCGGGCCGACCGCGAAACCGGCGGCGAACGCGGCCGCGAAGATCCCGATGGCCCGCGCCCGGCGTCGCGCGTCGGGGAAGAGCTCGCTCAGCACCGCGAGCGCGGACGGCAGAAGGGTCGCTCCCGCCAGCCCCATCAGGGCGCGGAACGCGATGAGCAGTTCCGGGCTGGGTGCGAACGCGGCGCCCGCCGAACCGGCGCCGAACACGGCGGCGCCGATCATCAGCAGCTTCAGGCGTCCGTACCGGTCACCGATGTTGCCGAACGCGATCAGCAGCGAGCCGACGGCGAAGCCGTAGACGTCGAGGATCCACAGCGCCTGATCGGCCGTGGGGGTCAGCGCCTGGCTGATCTCGGGCATCGCCAGGAACAGGATCGATCCGTCCATGGAGACCAGGAACACCGGGCAGAGGATCACCAGCAGGCCGAACCAGGCCCGGGAGTGCTGTCGTGTCATGCCTTCGACGATGTGCCGCCGGCGCAGGGACAACCATCCCTATGCCATGGGTACACCTCGCGGGTACACCCACGAGGTGGGCGAAGTACTTAGGCTCGGAGTCATGGAAAGCCTCGGCGTGTACCTCAAGAGCCGTCGTGACCGGGTGACCCCCGCCGAGATCGGCCTGCGGACGTACGGCACTTCGCGCCGCGTGCCCGGTCTGCGTCGCGAGGAACTCGCTCAGCTCGCCGGTGTGAGCGCCGGGTACTACACGCGGTTGGAGCAGGGACTGGCCGAAACCGCTTCACGGCAGGTGCTCGACGCGCTCGCCCGCGCGCTCCGGCTCGACGACGTCGAGACCGGCCATCTGCACAACCTCGCCCGGCAGACTTCGCTCCCGAAGCTGTCGGACCCGGGACCGGAAGATCCCCACCCCCGGGTCCTCGCGCTGCTGGAGAACCTCGGCGAAGCCGTGCCCGCCCTCGTCTTCGGCCGTCGCGGCGACGTGCTCGCGTGGAATCATGCCGGGCACACACTGATGGCCGAGCACCTCGATTTCGACGCGCCGAAGGATCCCGAACGACGACCTTCGCTGCCGCGCATGTTCTTCCTCGATCCGCTGACCCGCGAGCTGCACCGGAACCGGGGCGAACTCGCGCCGATCCACGTCGCCTATCTGCGGTTGACCGCGGGCCGGTATCCCACCGACGCGCGCCTTGCCGGGCTCATCGGCGAACTTTCGATGCGCAGCGACGAATTCGCGGCGCTGTGGGCGACCGGCGATGTCGCCGACTGCACCGTCGGGCCCATGCACCTGAGGCATCCCACGGTCGGCGCGGTGAACGTCGACTATCAGGTGTGGCTGCAGCCCGACAGCCCCGACCACCGGCTGGAGATCTACACGCCGAAGGACCCGGGATCGGCCGACGCGCTGAAGATCCTGACCCAATTCGGTCGCTAACCTGGGGTCATGGGGGCAGTTCGCAGTGTTCTCCGCAACGAATCCCGCACGATGGCCGGACTCTGGCTGTACGTCAGGCGCCGGAAGGACGGTGTCGACGGGGACGCCGTCGCGGTGCCGTACGGCGCGAACGGGAAGTCGATCTTCATCGTGCTCGCGGTGGTGAGCGCCGTCGAAGCGGGTCTCTTCTGGCTGATCGACTTCGGCCTCGTCGTCGATCTCCTGCTGCTCGCCCTCGGCGTGTACTCGGCGCTGCTGGTGTTCGGGGTCTACGCCGGCACCGTCGTCCGGCCGCACGTGATCTCGTCGCGTGAGGTGCGGGTGCGCTACAGCTCGTTTTACGACGTGCGGATCCCTCGGGAGAACGTCGTCGCGCTGCGGCATGTGAAGGAGAGCCACGATCCGCTCAAGGCACAGAAGTTCCGCGACGGAACCTGGCTCAGTCACGACAACTTCTACGAGACGAACCTGATCGCCGAACTGCGCGAGCCGATCACGGTGACCCGGCCGCTCGGCGCGACCGAGACCGTCCGCGTCGTGAAGTTCCAGGCGGACGACCCGAAGGCCGCGGTCGAGGCCTACGAACGGCTCTCACCCGACCGCATTTAGTCCTCTGGATGCGGTGGTTGCCCGCGCAAGGACCGCATCCAGAGGACGAAACGCGCTAGTTCGCGCCGCCGACCCGCCGGATGATCTTGGCGAGGATGCCGGTGACCACCATCCAGAAGATCGCCGCGATGCCGTAGTTGATCAGCACGCGGAGCTTGGCGTCCTCGGGCATGAAGAGGTCCTTGAAGCCGAGCAGGAGCCCATCGGCCCAGCCCCGGACGAACGACACGATGCCGTTTTCGGGGTTGGCCTCGCCGATCACGAAGACGACGTGCAGCACCAGGATGGCCGCGAAGATCAACCCGGCCCAGCGGACCACGCTCGCCAGTATCCCGGCCGCGCGACCGCCGCCCGCTCGCCAGTCGACCTTGCGTCTGGTCGGCTGATCAGCGGTTTCCTTCTCTTCAGCGTGCTCGCCCATGCCGGGCAGTGTGGCACGCCGCCTGGTCCGATTGCTACCCGCGAGTAACCCGAATGGGCGCCACTTGAGTCACGGTTCGATCGCGGCCCGGGTTTCCTTTCGGGAGATCGCGCGGTTAAGGTGGCGTCGTGGCTCGAGCTCTCCTGCTTCGCTGCCGCGACGGGGCCTGATCGGACCGGCTCCCCGTCGCGGGGCTTCGTGGTGCCGGTCGTCGCACCCGATTCTTCAGGAGAACCCTCCCCTCATGAGCATCCGCAAGCCCACCCGTCCTGCCCCTTCCGAGCAGGCTTCGTGGAACACCCAGCGCGGCACGTCGATGCCCGTACACCGCTATCGCCCCTGGTACGACCTGGTCGAGGACATCTCGCTGCCCGACCGCACCTGGCCGGACAAGCGCATCGACACCGCGCCGCTGTGGTGCGCCGTCGACCTGCGTGACGGCAACCAGGCCCTGATCGACCCGATGTCGCCCGCGCGCAAGCGCAAGTTCTTCGACCTGCTGGTCCGCATGGGCTACAAGGAGATCGAGGTCGGCTTCCCGGCGGCGTCGCAGACGGACTTCGACTTCGTCCGCGAGATCATCGACGAGGGCGCCATCCCGGACGACGTCAGCATCCAGGTGCTGACCCAGTGCCGTCCGGAGCTGATCGAGCGCACCTTCAAGGCGCTCGAAGGCGCGCCGCGCGCGATCGTCCACATCTACAACTCGACCTCGATCCTGCAGCGTCGCGTCGTGTTCCGCGAGGAGCGCATCGGCATCACGAAGATCGCTTCGCAGGCCGCCGAGCTGGTCGTCGACTACGCCGCGAAGCAGCCGGACACCGACTTCCGGTTCCAGTACTCGCCGGAGTCCTACACCGGCACCGAGCTGTCGTACGCGCTCGAGGTCTGCAACACCATCACCGACATCTGGCAGCCGACGCCGGAGAAGCCGGTGATCCTGAACCTGCCCGCGACCGTCGAGATGGCGTCGCCGAACGTCTACGCCGACTCGATCGAGTGGATGCACCGCAACCTGGAACGCCGCGATTCGGTGATCCTGTCGCTGCACCCGCACAACGACCGCGGCACCGGCATCGCCGCCGCCGAACTGGGTTTCCAGGCCGGCGCGGACCGGATCGAAGGCTGCCTGTTCGGCAACGGCGAGCGCACCGGCAACGTCGACCTGGTCGCGCTGGGCATGAACCTGTACAGCCAGGGCGTCGACCCGCAGATCGACTTCTCCGACATGGACGAGATCAAGCGGACCGTCGAATACTGCAACCAGCTGCCGGTGCACGAACGCAGCCCGTGGGCCGGTGACCTGGTGTTCACCGCGTTCTCCGGCAGCCACCAGGACGCGATCAACAAGGGCCTCGACGCGCTGAAGGCCGCCGCCGACAAGGTGGGGACGCCGGTCGACGAGCACCCGTGGGAGGTCCCGTACCTGCCGATCGACCCGAAGGACATCGGCCGCAACTACGAGGCCGTGATCCGGGTGAACTCGCAGTCCGGCAAGGGCGGCGTCGCCTACATCATGAAGGCCGAGCACCAGCTCGACCTGCCGCGGCGCCTGCAGATCGAGTTCTCGAAGGTCGTCCAGCGGCACACCGACACCGAGGGCGGCGAGGTCGACCCGACCACGATGTGGAACGCCTTCTCGGCCGAGTACCTGGAGCTGAAGACGCCGCTGGAGCTGGTGCGCCAGCACGTCCGGGACAACGGGGACGGCGAGTACGACATCACCGCCACCGTGCGGGTCGAGGGTGACGAGCACGAGGTCACCGGCCGCGGGAACGGCCCGATCGCGGCGTTCTTCGACGCGCTGTCGACCGTCGGGTACGACCTGCGGCTGCTGGACTACAGCGAGCACACGCTCTCGCCGGGTGACGACGCGCGGGCCGCGTCGTACATCGAGTGCGCGATCTCCGACCGGGTGTACTGGGGCATCGGAATCGACCCGTCGATCGTGACCGCTTCGCTGCGGGCCGTCGTCTCGGCGGTGAACCGGGCTCACCGGTAGTTTCCGGCGTTCCGTGAAGGCCCCCTTCCCTCGGCTGAGCCGAGGGAAGGGGGCCTTCACGCGTGCGCCGGGGCGTAACTCACGTGAGTTACGCCTAAAGGCCGCGGGACGTGGCGGCTACAGGGCCTTCACGGCGGCCAGGACGTCGGCCGGATCGGTGCGCGTGGTGTAGTCCGGATGCACGTCGATGTACCGGATCACACCCTCTCCGTCCACGACCAGGACGGTCGGATAGGGCAGCTCCCATTCCGCCGCCCCATTGATCTTCTCGACGTCGCCGATGAGCGTGTCGAAAGCCGGCTTCGTCTCCGGGGCCAGCCGGAAGGTGATGCCGAGCGCGCGGCCGAGCTCGTTGTCCACATCGGACAGCACGGCGAACTCAAGATCCTTTGTGGACAATGAGCCGTCCGGAAGCTGCGGGCTGACCGCGACCAGCTTCACCCCAAGATTCTCCAGCTCCGGCAGCAATTCCTGCTGATACGTGCGCAAGGCGAGGTTGCAGTACGGACACCAAGCACCGCGGTAGAACACCACGACCGCGGGCCCGTCCGCGACCCGGACCCGCTCGCCTCCGGCGTCCGGCAGCGCGAGGTCCGGCATCGGCGTTCCCGGCTTCGCGGCCGCCTCGGCGACCACCCCCACGAACGCCGCCCGGTCGGCCTTGAGTACCTCGGCGACCTCGGCAGGGACGTGGCTCGCGACGGATTCCCGCAGCTCGGCGAGGTCGGCGTTGAGATCCCCCATGGTCAGCTCCTTCGGTTGTACTGATCGGTACAGTGCAGTCGACTGTACTATCCGGTACATGAGTGGTCAACCGGCGAAGACCCCGCAGGGGCGGATGACGAGGGACGCGATCGTCGACGCGGCGGCCGAGCTGATGTACGTCAACGGCGTCGCCGGGACGAGCGTGGACAAGGTGCTCGCGGCGAGCGGCGCCGGGAAATCGCAGATGTACCACTACTTCAAGAACAAGGATCAGCTCGTCGAAGCGGTCATCGCCCGCTTCCTCGAAAACATCCTCGGCAACCAGCCGACCATCTTCGAGCTGCACGACTGGGCCGATTTCGACCAGTGGGCGAGCGAGATCCTGGCCATCCAGACCACGCCCAAGGGCCCGATCGCCTGCCCGCTGGGCAACCTCACCGGCGAACTCGGCGACGACCCGAAGATGGCGCCACTGCTGGACAAGGCTTACCGCGAATGGGAGTCACATCTCCAGCGCGGACTGGAGTCGTTGCGGGAACAGGGAAAACTCGCCGAAGACGCCGACCCGGCCAGGCTCGCGCAAGCGGCGATGAGCTGCGTCCAGGGCGGCCTGCTGATGGCCCACCTGCGCCACGACGTCACGCCGATCGCCGACGCGCTCGAGATCGCGCTGGACCACCTGAAGAGTCACGCTCGCCCGTGAGCGCTCCGACCTCTTCGGCGAGCGCGTCGAGCACCTTCGCCACCGCCGGCCGGGAAGCCGCCCCGAGCCGGTAGACCGCTTCCACGTGCCGCGCCGCCTTGATCCCGGCGAGCGGGCGGCCGACGAGGCCACTGCCGCGTCGAGTGTCCATTGTGTACCGGGGCAGCAGCGCGATCCCGTGCCCGGCGGCGACGAGCCGTTCGGTGATGCGGAAATCGTTGATGCGCTGGACGACCTGCGGGCGCACGCCGGTGCGGATGATCAGCGACTGGAGGATGTCGTCCACCGGGAATCCGGCGTTGACGCTGATCCAGCGTTCGTCGGCCAGTTCGGCCAGCTCGATGCGGCGCCGCTTGGCCAGCCGGTGCCCGGCGGGGAGCGCGACGTCGAGCGGTTCACGCAGCAGATGCCGCGTCTCCAGCCGGTCCGAGCCGAGCGACGGCGCGTGCTCGTCCCGGTGCGCCACCACGATGTCGTAGTCCGCGACGAGCCCCGGGACCTCCGGCGGGGTCATGTCGACGTCGCGCACGATGACGTCCAGCCCGTCGAACTCCGCCGTCCGGTGCAGCAGCCCGGGCAGCAGCATCAGCCCGGCCGACTGGAAGATCGCCACCCGGACGCTGCCGCGCGGGGCGCTGCGATAAGTGTCCAATTCGGACTCCGCGCGTTCGAGGGCGGCGAGGACGTCGTCCGCGCGGGCGACCAGCGCACGGCCCGCGTCGGTCAGCCGCAGGCCTCGGCCGGCAGGCTCGGTCAGCGCGAGACCGACGTCACTCTGCAAGGCGCGCAACTGCTGGGAAACCGCGGACGGCGTGCAGTGCAACGCCTTCGCGGCCGCCGTCACGCTGCCGCGATCGGCGAATTCCCGCAGGGTCCGCAACCGGCCGATGTCCATACCGTCAGCATATGTGAAGCCGAACTGAACGATCGCTGCAAATATTCTCGCTGGTCCTAAAGGGTCGCGCCACGTAAGAGTGAAGACATGCCCGCCCGCGATCGCCTGCTCGCCCTGTTCGTCGCCGTCCTCTGGGGCTGCAACTTCCTCGCCATCCACGCCACCCTCGGCCAGTTCCCGCCCGTCTTCGCCGGCGGGCTGCGTTTCGCGGTCATCGCCATCCCGACGATCCTGTTCGTGCCGTGGCCGAAGGTGAAGATCCGCCACCTGCTCGGCTACGGGCTGGGCTTCGGCACCGGGCAGTTCGTGTTCCTCTTCATCGCGATGGACACCGGCATGCCGACCGGGCTCGCGTCGCTCGTGCTGCAGGCGTCGGCGCCGTTCACTGTCCTGCTCGGCGCCGTCTTCCTGCGCGAACGCGTGTCCGGACGGCAGCTCACCGGCATCCTGCTCGCCGTCGCCGGGATGGCGACGATCGCCTGGCAGCAGGCCGGGAACGCCGCCCTGCTGCCGGTGATCCTGACCCTGCTCGGCGCGCTGAGCTGGGCGTTCGGCAACCTGAGCACCCGGCAGGCGGCTCCGGACAACCCGCTGAATTTCGTCCTCTGGATGTCCGTGGTGCCACCGCTGCCGATGTTCGCGCTGTCGCTGGTCATGGAGGGTCCCGCCGAGATCGGGCACTCCCTGAGCACGCTCGGCACCACCACCGGGCTGATCGGCCTCGGCGGCCTCGCCTACGTCGTGCTGTTCGGCACGATCGTCGGCTCCGGGATCTGGACGTCGCTGATGCGCCGCAACCCGGCGGGCGTGGTCGCGCCGTTCTCGCTGCTGGTGCCGGTGGTCGGGCTGTCGATGGCGTTCCTGGTCCTCGACGAACGCCCCTCGCTGGTGGAGATCATCGCAGCGGCCGTGGTCATCGGCGGGGTCCTGTTCGGTTCGGCGAAGCGCCGCGTGCGCGAGCCGGATTTCCTCGCCGAAGCCGAAACGCCTCAGCCCACTGGTGTGCGGTGAGCCGTTTCGGCACGATTCCCTTGCCGGGACGGGTGAACACCTGCCGCACGAAGTCCTGGTAGCGCGGGCGATCCCCGTCGTCGACGAGTGGCCGTTCGCGGCGGGTCATGGTGAGCAGACCGCCGTCGACGCCGGGCCTCGGGCGGAACGCCGTGGCGGGCACCCGGCCCGCCAGCCGGAAGTCGAACCACGGCCACCACTGCGCGGTCATCATGGTCGCGCCGCCGACCCCGGCCCGGCGGCGCGCCACCTCCCACTGCATGAGCAGGACGGCGTCCGTCCAGCCGGGAGCGGCGAGGACGTGGCGCAGCGTCGCGGTGGTCAGGTGGAACGGCAGATTGCCGACCAGTACGTGTGGTGTCCGCGGCAGGGGGAACCGCAGGTAGTCCGCGGTGACGATCTTCGTGGACGGCCCGGCGCGGCCCGCCAGCCGGGCGGCGCGGCGGTCGTCGATCTCGATGCCGGTCAGTGGCCTGCCGAGCCGTTCCAGCGGCAGGGTCAAGGCACCGTCGCCCGTGCCGAATTCGATGATCGGCCCGTCCGTGCCGTCGACGAGCTTCACGACGGTTTCGATGATGTTCCGGTCGATGAGGAAGTTCTGGCCGAGTTCATGACGGCCAGGACGCTGTGTGCGCAAGGGATCTCCGCGGCTTCGAGGTGAGCCGGGCAGCACTGGGCCTGCCCGGCGATGGCTCGCTCGGGCGGCGGTTCCTTGCTTGACGCCGGGGATCCGCCGCTAGGCGCGGCGGATCCTGGTGAACGCGGAAGTACACATGGCGGCGAAACTACCTCGGGCCACCTGCCTCGTGCCAACCGTTTTCTACGCGCCGATCCGGCGCGTGCCGAGGTGCTCGACCGGGCCGGACAGCGCGGCCTTGACGCGGCGGGTGAGGTCGTCGGTGAGCACCTCGGTCTCGCCCTTTTCGAGGCCGTCGACGACCTGGCGGGCGACGTCACGCGGGTCGTTCTTGGGGATGTCGAGGCCCTGGGTCATGTCGGTGTCGGTGTAGCCGAGGTGGACGCCCACGACCTGCGTGCCCTGTTCGGCGAACTCGATGCGGAGCGAATTGGTGAGCGACCAGAAGGCTGCCTTCGACGCGCCGTAGGAACCGGAGCCCGCCGCCCACGACAGGACCGAGTGCACGTTGACCAGCGCACCACCGTCCTTGAGCTGCGGCGCAAACGCTTGCGCGACGCGGAGCGCGCCGAAGACGTTCGTCTCGAAGACCGGGCGGTGCGCATCGACGTCTTCGACGAGCAGCGAGCCGAGGCCGAGGACGCCGGCGTTGTTGAAGACGATCGTGGCGTCGCCCGCCTGCTCCGCCAGCGCGCGGACGGATTCCGGATCGGTGACGTCGAGCGGGAGCGGGACGATCCGCGGGTCGGTCTCCGCACGCGGCGACCTCGCGGTCGCGTAGACCTTGGCGGCGCCGCGGTCGAGCAGTTCGGCGACGAACGCCTTGCCGAGTCCGCGCTGCCCGCCGGTGACCAGTGCGACGGCGCCTTCGATGGAAGTCATGACTTGCTCCCTTGACAGAAGTGTTCAAGTTTTGCCTCTGTCGTCAGCATGGCGACGCCAGACGACAGAGTCAAGTACGCTTGACCTATGTCATGGACCGCGACGGACCGGTACCGGTTACGCACCGCCCCCTCGGGGCTGGCGCTCGTTCAGGACTTCCTCAACACGAAGGCGATCAAGACGTACGGCCTCGACCTGCTGAGCGACGCCGACCTGACGCGGCCTTGGGCCGCCGAGGCGCTGGCGGAATGGTCGCGCGCCCGGGACGCCGACGTACCCGAGATCACGCTGGGGCAGGGTGACCTTCGCGCGCTTCGCGACCTGCGAGAGACGTTCGTTTCGCTCGTGGACGGCGGCGACGCGGACTTCGGCAAAGCGGTGAAGGCGGATCTGACGCTGCGGGACGGCGTCGTCAGGCTGTTCCCCTCCGGCACCGGACGGCAGTGGCTCGCGTCGGCGTTGTGGACGGAGACGCTGCTCGCGCAGCAGGCCGGGATCTGGCCGCGGCTGAAACTGTGCCGTCTCGAAGGCTGTCGTTCGGCCTTCTACGACGTCTCGCGCAACAACAGCGGCGTCTGGCACGACGTGCGCACCTGCGGGAACGTCGCGAACCTGCGGGCCGCGCGGGAGCGGAAAAAGGCGCTCAGCTGAACGAAGCCAGCGCCGTGGGGATCGGAATCTCCCCACCGATGACGTCGAACCCCTGGTTCTCGGTGAGCGGCTCTTCGAGGGTGGCGACCAGGACGGCGGCGACGTCCGCGCGGGAGACGCGGCCCGGTTCGAGATGACCGGCGATCTTGACGTGGCCGGTGGGCTGGTCGTCGGTGAGCGTGCCGGGCCGGACGATCGTCCAGTTCAGGCTGGAACGCTGGAGAACGCTGTCGGAGATCTGCTTCGCCATCAGGATCGACCGCACCAGGCGATCGCCCTGATCCGGCGAATCCGCGAACTGCGCGGAAAGCTGCACGAACCGGGAGACACCGGCCTTCTCGGCGGCGCGGATCGCGGTGATCACGCCGTCGCGGTCGACGAGGTCGACCGAGGCCTGGTCGGGATCGGGTGCGCCGATCGCGCTGATCACCACCTCGGAGCCGGCGAGCGCCTCGACGAGGTCTTCCGCGTCGGCGGTGACGTCCGCGACCACGGTTTCGGCGCCGAGACCGGCGACCTCGTCCGCGCGGCGGCGGCTGCGCAGCCCCGCCCGCACCTGATGCCCCCGCCCCCGCAGAAGCCGGACCACGTGGATCCCCGTCCGCCCCGACGCACCCAGCACTGTGACCCGCATGACACCGAGTCTGCCCGAAAGCGGCCTTCCGCGCCTGCCCGCGTTTAGTCCTCTAAATGCGGGGAGCTCGGCGCCCTCGCCAACGGGACCGCGTGTTGCGAAAGTGGCTTTCGCAACACATCCGGGCACGCCGACTGCACACATTTAGAGGACTAAATGCGGTCGTAGCGCGTGAAGGCCCCCTTCCCTCGGCTGAGCCGAGGGAAGGGGGCCTTCACGCGCGTTCGGGACTAGAGGATCTCCGCCGCCGAGCCGACGTCCGGCAGCCCGCCGACGTCCGGGTTCAGCTCCCCGGCACCGACGAGTTCCGCCTTGACCTCGTGCGGTTTGATCCGCCCGTCGCGGATGTCCTCCGCGTAGTGGCACGCGACCCGGTGCCCGGTGCCGATCTCCCGCAGCTGCGGGCGGTCGGTGTCGCACAGGCTCTGCTGCTTCCACGGGCACCGCGTGTGGAACCGGCAGCCGGACGGCGGCCGCGCCGGCGAGGGCAGGTCACCGGCGAGCAGGATCTGCTCCCGGTTGTCCTCCACCGTCGGGTCCGGCACGGGGATCGCCGAAAGCAGCGCCCGCGTGTACGGGTGCAGCGGGTTCTCGTACAGCGTGTCGGCGTCGGCCTCTTCGACCAGCGAGCCGAGGTACATCACGCCGATGCGGTCGGAGATGTGCCGCACCACCGCGAGGTCGTGCGCGATCACCAGGTACGTGAGCCCGAGCTTCTCCTGCAGATCCTCCAGGAGGTTGACCACCTGCGCCTGCACCGAGACGTCCAGCGCGGACACCGGTTCGTCGGCAACGATCAGGTCCGGCTCGACCGCGAGCGCCCGCGCGATGCCGATGCGCTGACGCTGGCCGCCCGAGAACTCGTGCGGGTACTTCCGCAGCGCGGACTCCGGAAGACCGACGGCGGCAAGGAGTTCGCGCAGCCGCTCGGCCGTCGCCTCCTTGTCCTTGGCGAGGCCGTGCGCCTTCATTCCTTCGGTCAGAATGGATTCCACCGACTGCCGAGGGTCCAAAGAGGACATCGGGTCCTGGAAGACCATCTGCATCCGGCGGCGGGCCTTGCGCAGTTCCTCGCCCTTGAGCCCGGCGACGTCGGTGCCGTCGAAGACGACCTTGCCGTCGGTCAGCTCGGTCAGCCGGAGGATCGCCCTGCCCAAGGTGGACTTCCCGCAGCCGGATTCCCCGACCAGGCCGTAGGTTTCACCCTTGCGGATGGCCAGATCGACGCCGTCGACGGCGAACACGTGCCCGACGGTGCGGTCGACCACGATGCCGCGTTTGATCGGGAAGTGCACCTTGAGGTCGTCGACCTCGAGCAGCACTTCCTGCGGCGGAACCGTGTGCGTCATCGGACCCCTCCTTGTGCGGCCACGGCCGGGATCACCGGGTTGTGGCAGCGCAGCAGCCCATTGCGGTCGGGGGTCAGCTGCGGTGAAACCTCCCGGCACACGCCGAGAGCGTTCGGGCAGCGGGGCGCGAAGGCGCAGCCGCCGTCCCACGGGATGTTGTCGGCGACGGATCCCTTGATGGGGATCAGTTTCTCGCCGCGGCCCGCGTCGAGACGCGGGATCGAGGCGAGCAGGCCGTGCGTGTACGGATGCCGCGGCTCGGCGAACAGCGCGTGCCGCTCCGCCCGCTCGACGATCTTGCCGCCGTAGAGGACGTTCACCTGGTCGCAGAGACCGGCGACGACACCGAGGTCGTGCGTGATCATGATCAGCGCGGTCCCGGTGTCCTGCACCAGTTCCCGCAGCAGCGCGAGGATCTGCGCCTGGATCGTCACGTCGAGCGCGGTGGTCGGCTCGTCGGCGATGAGCAGCCGGGGACGGCACGCCAGCGCGATCGCGATCAGCGCGCGCTGCCGCATCCCGCCGGAAAGCTGGTGCGGGTACTCGGAAAGCCGCCGCGTCGGGTCGGGGATGCCGACCTTGTCCAGCAGTTCCGCCGCCTCCACCGACGCCGCCTTGCGCGCCATCCCGCGATGCCGCTCCAGCACCTCGGTGATCTGCAGCCCGATCGGGATGACCGGGTTCAGCGAGGACAGCGGGTCCTGGAACACCATGCCGAGGTCACGGCCGCGGCGGTCCCGCATTTCCTTGTCCGACAGGCGAAGCAGATCCGTGCCTTCGAACGACACCGAACCGCTGACCTGGTTGCCGCGCTTCGCGAGCAGCCGCATGATCGCCAGCGAGGTCACGGACTTGCCGCAACCGGACTCGCCGACGAGACCGACCGTCTGGCCGGGTTCGACGTCGAAACTGACCTCGTCCACCGCGGTGAACGGCTTTTCGCCGCGTCGCTGGAAAACGACCTTGAGGTCACGTACTTCGAGGAGTGCCATCAGAAATCACCGCCTGTTCTTCGGATCGAGGGCTTCCCGCAGGGACTCGCCGAGCAGCGTGAACCCGAGCGCGACGATGATGATCGCGATGGCCGGGTAGTACGCCAGCTCGGGGCGGATGTCGAGGAACTGCCGGGCACTGCGGCTCAGCATGATGCCCCATTCCGCCCGGTTCGGGTCCGGGTCGCCGAGACCGAGGAACGACAGCGCCGCCGCCTCGAGGATCGCGGTCGCCAGGGTCAGCGTGGCCTGCACGATGACCGGGCCGAGCGAGTTCGGCAGCATGTGCCGCAACACGATCGCCCCGCGTTTGACGCCGAGCGACGTCGCCGCGAGCACGTGGTCGCTGTTTCTCTGCGCGAGCATCGAACCGCGCAGCAGTCGCGCGAAGATCGGCACGCTGACCATCGACACCGCGACGATCACCGTCCACTGGCTCGGCTTCTGGAACAGCGCGGCGACCGAGATCGCCAGCAGCAGCGACGGCACGGACAGCATGACGTCGACGAGCCGCATCAGCACGGTGTCGACCCAGCCGCCGAAGGCACCGGCGAGGCCGCCGATGATCATGCCGACCACGACACCGATGATCGTCGCGAGCACACCGACCAGCAGCGTGTTCTGCGCGCCGACCAGCAACCGCGAAAGGTAGTCGCGGCCGAAGTCGTCGACACCGAGCGGGAATCCGGGCTGGGCGCCCGGGATGATGCCCTGGCCGAGGATGACCTGGCTCTGCAGATACCGCTCGTAGGGATCCTTCGGCGCCAGGAGCGGCGCGAAGATCGCGACCAGCAGGAACAGGCCGGTGATCACGGCGCCGGTGATCGCCACCGGGCTCCGCATCATCCGGCGCAGCGCCTCGCCACCGAGGCTGTGCCCCTTCGCCGAGGAAGCCGCGAGCCGGTCGATCGGCTCCTTCTTCTTGTTCAGCAAGGTGTTCATCGGACACGCACCCTCGGGTCGATGAGCCCGTACGAGATATCGACCAGCATGTTCACCAGCACGTAGACCAGCGCGCCGAACAGCAGCAGCGCCTGCAGACGCGGGTAGTCACGCCGTTCGATGCCTTCGGCGAGCAGGAAGCCGAGACCGCGGAAGTTGAACACCCGCTCGGTCAGCACGGCGCCACCGAGCAGCGCGCCGGTCTGGAGGCCGATGACGGTGACCACCGGAAGCAGACCGTTGCGGAGCACGTGACGGCGCCGCACGATCGGCTGGGTCAGGCCCTTCGAGTTGGCCGTGCGGATGAAGTCCTCGTTCAGCACGTCCAGCACCGAAGCCCGGGTGATCCGGACGATGACCGCGAGCGGGATCGTGGCCAGCGCGAACGCCGGGAGGATCAGGTGGGTGAGCGCGTCCCAGGCGGCGTCCCATTCCTGGGTGATAATGCCGTCGAAGACCGCGAACCCGGTGACGGTGGTGGCGTCGAGACCCGCCATCTGGCGGCCCTGCGAGGGAAGTCCCAGCGGGGCGGCCAGCAGGTCCTGCATCATGTAGCCGAGGAAGAAGACCGGCACGGCGACGCCGACCAGGCTGAGCACGATGATGACGTTGTCGACGGCCCCGCCGCGGAAGCGGGCGGACAGATAGCCGAACGGGATGCCGAGGCCCACCGCGATGAGCATCGCGCAGAAGCCGAGCTCGATCGTCGCGGGCAGGAAGTTCCCGATCTCCGACATGACCGGCTGGGCGGAGACCAGCGAGTTGCCGAAGTCGCCGGTGATGGCCCGGCCGAGGAACTTGAAGTACTGGACGAAGATCGGATCGTCGAGGCCGAGAAGCTTGTTCAGGTCGGCGATCTTCTCCGGGGTCGCCTTGTCGCCAAGGAGGGCGCCGGCGGGGCCGCCGGGCAGGGACCGGAGCCAGGCGAAGATCAAAATGGACAGGATCAAGAGCGTCGGTATCGCTTGTAGCAGCCGACGCACGAGAAAACGGAGCACGTGCGTTCCTTTGTTGCCAGCCCGGGAATGGGCCACAGGGGGCGGGCGCGGTAGCGCCCACCCCCTGATGGCTCAGTGGTGGTGGATCAGTTGACCGTGACGGTGTAGAAGCGCTCGTCGGTCAACGGGCTGGCCACCAGGCCCTTCACCTTCGGGCCGACGACGATCGCCGGGGGGCCGTAGGAGATCGGGATGGCGGGCAGGTATTCCATGATCTTCTGGTTCACTTCCTGGTACGCCTTGGTGTGCGCCTCACCGGCGGGCGCGGCGTCCGCGGCGGAGATGGCCGAGAACAGCTCCTGGTTGGTGAAGCCGAACTCCGGCTTCTCGCGACCGAAGAAGGTGCCGACGAAGTTACCGGCGTCGTTGTAGTCACCGGTCCAGCCGAGCAGGTGCACGTCGTGCTTGCCCGCCTTCTGGACGTCGTCCTTGTAGCCACCGTTCCACGGCTTGGCGATCGGCTCGACCTTGATGCCCATGGCCTTCATGTCCTCGGACAGCGAGGTGAAGATGTCGGCCGGGTTCGGCATGTACGGCCGGGTGACCTCGGTCGGGTAGTAGAACTTCAGCGTCATGCCCTCGGCGCCGGCTTCCTTCAGCAGGTCTTTCGCCTTCTGAAGGTTGTATTCGTACTTGGTGACGTTCTCGTTGTAGCCGTCGATCGCCTTCGGCACGAACTGGGTCGCGGTCTCGGCGCCCTCGGGGAGCTTCGACTTCACGAACTGCTCACGGTTGAGACCGTAGGCCAGCGCCTGACGGACCTTCTGGTCCTTCAGCTTCGGGTTGTTCTTCTGGTTGATGCCCAGGTACAGGATGTTGAACGACGGGCGGATGAGCACCTGCTCGCCGTCGTTGCGCAGCAGGCCGTAGTCCGCGGGCGACGGGTAGTCGTAGCCCTGGATGTCGCCGGCCTTGAGCGCCTGCTTGCGGGCGTTCTCGTCCGGGATGACCTTGAAGACCAGCTTGTCGAGCTTGGCCGTCTGGGTCGGCGAGTCGGTGGCCTTGACCAGCGTGATCTCACCCTTGGCCTGGTCCCAGCTCTCGAACTTGAACGGGCCGGTGCCGGTCGGGTGCTTCAGCGCGTACTCCGGGTAGGAGAACGAGTCACCGCTCTGGGTGACGGCGTCGGCGTTGTACTTCTTCAGCGCGTCCGGGCTCTGCATCGAGAACGACGGCAGCGTGAAGGCCGCCGGGAAGGCGCCCTTGGCCTTGTTCAGGTTCAGGACGGCGGTCGACTCGTCCTTGGCCTGGCAGTCCTTGAACACCGGGGCGCCGGAGGCGTCACCCTCGTTCTTGGCGAAGCCCTCGAAGACGTCGCCGTAGTAGATCATCTGGCTCTGGGCGGCGGCGCCCTTCATGTTGTACATGCGGTTGAAGTTGAAGCAGACCGCTTCGGCGTTGAACGGGGTGCCGTCGTGGAACTTCACGCCCTTCTTCAGGGTGAAGGTCCAGGTCTTGCCTTCGTTGCTGCCTTCCCACTTCTCCGCCAGGCCGGGCTCGAGGTCCGCGGTCCCCGGCTTGTTCATGATCAGCGTGTCCATCATCTGGCGGATGATGCGGAAGGTCTCACCGTCGTCGTTGAAGAGCGGGTCGAAAGTCTTCGGGTTACCGGCGGCACCGAAGACCATGGTGCCTCCCGAGCCACCCCCTGCGCCTTCTTCACGCTTCGATTCGGCACAGGCGGAAATGGAGACCGCGAGTGCGCCGGCAAGCCCGATCAGGGCCACACGGCGTGCTCGGGTCACCCGCAGTTGCTGCATCTGGCACCCCTTGAGGAGATTTTCGGTGTTTAGGCACCGTCCGGTCGGTCGGAAAGTCGAGCTCCACGGACGATCGGTGTGCCCGCCGACACTAGCGGGAACTCAGCCCGCACTTAAGCACGCGAGGTTACGATCGCGCTACACGACGGCCAATACGACCGCAAAGTGTCCGCAATTCCGGACGGAGTGTAATCAATTCCGGACCACTAACGCGCAGAGTGCCGGGTCACTGACTCAAATGGGTGCCCACCACTACGACCAATGGGTGCCGGACAAAACAAGACACCGGCAGGACATTGGTGGGGTCTCGTGAGTGGTAAGGACGGTTCTAACCGTCCTTACCACTCACGAGAGGTGACCACACGATCGGCCGCGGCGCGGGTCCCGTCGACGGCGAACCACCCGCGCTCGAACAGCTGCCAGCGCCGCAGATCCGCCCGGGAGCCCTCGCCGTCACGCTCGGCACCGCGGTCGAGACGTTCGGCCTCGCTCCCGCCGTCCAGCCAGGCCAGCAGGGACAACGAGGGCCGCATCCGCGCGCGACCACTGGACACGCCCTCCAGTACCAGCACCTCGGGGACCGGGATCTCGACCTCTTCACCCGGCAGCGGGACGCAGGTGGACCAGTCCACCCGCCGGTATCGGCCGGGCCGGCCCGCGCGCAGGGGTTCCAGGACGCCGGTTTCCAGCCGCGGCCACCACGAAACGGGTTCGTCCCAGGTGGCGAACTCGTCGGTGCTCACCAGCGCCACCCGGACACCCCGGCCTGCCAGATCGGCGACGATCTTCCCGGCCAGCGTGGACTTCCCGGAGCCGGACGGGCCGTCGACGGCCAGCACCCGGACGGCGCCCAGCCTCGGCGGGGCCGCGAGAAGCGCGTCGATCAGCGTGCGCGTGCGGGGCTCACTTCGGGGAGCCCTTTGACGTTGTCGGGGGCCGCCGTCCTGGCTTCGAGCGCGGCGACCCGTTCTTCCAGGTCGCGCTGGGCGTCGGCAAGTTCGCAGCGGAGCAGCGCGATCTCCTCGACGGAGGTCCGGACCTCTTCTTCGAGATGCCCGACCTCGGTCGACAGGTGCAACGCGACCAGCGCCAGCACCACACCGGCCATGAGGAATACGAAGTTCGACGGCGTTTGCACGCCGGTTATCCGCGCCATGAAGTCGGCGGCCTGCGGAACGAGGGCGAGCACGACCACGCCGACGGCGAGGACGAGCCAGACACCCGCGTACTTTTCCCGCAGTTTCCGCCGCCGCATCATCTCGAGGACGACGAACAGCACGAGACAGGCGACGACGATGCTGAGAATGCGCCAGCCAGCCATAATCAGCTCCTTTTACGCCGAATCCGACGAGTCGACGGCGGGACGGCGGCGCACCAGCGCCAACAGCAGGGCGAGTCCGGCACGGCCGAGGTAGATGGCCGATTTCACCGGCGAATGGCTCGGCGTTCCGGCCGCCCGTTCGCGCATGATCACCGGGATTTCCTTGATCTTCAGTTCGGCGCGGATCGCCATCACCAGCGATTCGACCGTGTCGCCGAGGTATTCGGCCGGGTAGTACGCGGCGAACAGTTTGATCGCGCGCGGGCCCATCGCCTTGAACCCGGAGGTCACGTCGGTGAGCTTGGTCTTCGCGAGCCGGGAGAAAACGACCGAGAGCGCGACCATCGCGTATTTCCGCGGGCCGCTCGCCTTGTACGAACCCTTGCCCGCGAACCGCGAGCCGATCGCGATGTCGGCGTCGTCGAGCGCGTCCAGCAGGGCGGCGACCTCGCCGGGATCGTGCTGACCGTCCGCGTCCACCTGGACGACGACGTCGTAGCCGCGGGCGGCCGCGTACCGGAAGCCGGTGCGCATCGCACCGCCGACACCCAGGTTCACCGCCAGGCGGGCCACCTCCGCGCCCGCCGCGCGGGCGAGCTTGGCCGTGTCGTCGGACGAGCCGTCGTCGACCACCAGCACGTCCATACCGGGCAGGGACTGCTTGACCTGGGAGATGACGGCGCCGACGCTGGCCTGCTCGTTGAGAGCGGGCATCACGATGAGTACGCGGCGGGTGGTCACGGACGTACTGGACACTGGATCACTCTATCGTCTCACTGGCCGTGAGCGGCCGCTACCCGCTCCATCACTCGCTGCTGACCCCCGAGAGCGGAAAACCGCGGTGTGCCCGCCGGTAGTGGTCCCGAAGACGCCAACCGGCCAAGTCAGCGGCCACTTCACCCACGTCCGGGACGTCGCGATACCCCTCATAGACTCGCCGGGTCAGCGGCATTTTTCGATCGGAGAAGACATGCTGTCCGAAGCCGCCCAGCTCGCAGTCGGCGCTCTCGTCGTACTGCTGCCTGGGCTCGCGATCCTCCTCACGGCCGGCCTTCGCGAGCGGTTGTGGCTCGCCGGGCTCTCGGCGCCGCTCACCATGGGATTCGTCCTGCTGGTGTCGCTCTTCACCGGTGTCACCGGGCTGCGGTTCGGGCTGCTCACCGTCGTGATCGCGCTGGTCGTGGTGCTGCTGCTGACGGGCGCGGGCAGGCTGCTGATCGTCCGCCGCCGTCCGCCCGCCGAGCTCGCCGAGCCCGCCGAGGACGACCGGCTGCGCGCCCTGGCCGGCAGGCCGGCCCTGATCGCGCAGATCCTCGGCGCCGTGATCGCGCTGGGCGGAGTCGTGCTCGGCGTCCGCATGTGGCACAAGGGCCTCGGTTCCTGGGCGACCCCCACGCAGGAGCACGACACCGTCACGCACGCCGTGCTGACCGCGTACACGCACTTCACCGGGCGCGCGGCGCCGTGGCAGGTACTGCCGATCGACGTCGTCAACGACACCAACATCCAGTACTACCCG
This sequence comes from Amycolatopsis roodepoortensis, assembly GCF_014873915.1. Classification (GTDB taxonomy): domain Bacteria; phylum Actinomycetota; class Actinomycetes; order Mycobacteriales; family Pseudonocardiaceae; genus Amycolatopsis; species Amycolatopsis roodepoortensis. Next base: position 178,394 of record NZ_JADBEJ010000002.1, on the reverse strand, counting down.
CCGGGCTTCACCGACGTCAGCGCGCTGCTGACGGACATCTTCGGCGACACGATGCTGTCCATCAACCTGGTGACCGTCGTGTTCACGGTGATCGTGATGCCGCTTTCGGTGGCCGCGTTCACCGCCGCGGTCCTCCGGCACGGCCGTGTCGGCCGCGGCTGGGTCGAGCTCGCCGCCGGTGTCGCCGCGCTCGTCTCCGTGCAGCTCTACCGCCCGGCCATCGCCTTCGCGCACGACGGCGGTGTCCTGCCGAACGCGGCGGCGCTGGCGATCACCCCTGGGCTCGTCGCCGTCATGCTGGTGATCGGCAAGCGCCACTGGGGACGCGCCGCGCTGATCGGCGTCGCCATGGCCGGGGCGTTCAACCTGCACCCGAGCGCGCTGACCTCGATCGCGTTCACCACCGTCGCGGCCATGCTCGGCCTGCTGGTCACGCGGTCCGGCAGGCTCGCGTTCGCCCGCTCGCTGCTGCCGCTGGTGCTGGCCGCCGTCGTCACCGTGGTGCTGCTGATCCCGAGTGTGCTGGCGCTGCTGCGGCTCGGTGGCGGCACGGTTTCGGACGCTCCCGCGAACATCCGCGGGGTCGCCCTCGGCGACGCCTTCGGCGTGCTCGCCAAGCTGCCCTACGGCGGTTACTTCGATCCCGGCAACACGTTGAGCCAGCTGACGCTCGGCGTCCTCGGCCTGGTCGGCGTGGTCTTCGCGGTGCTTTCGCGGCGCGCGTGGACGCTGGTGGGCGCCTGGGTCTTCTGGGCCGCCGTCGTGGTGACCTACCACAACTCGCCCAACTCCGGCTTCGGCGCGATGGTCGGCCGGTACTACTACCGGGTGGCCAGCCGGATCGACAGTCACATCTACCTGCTGATCCCGACGCTGGTCGGCGTCATCTTCGTGGTGATCGGGCTGGTGCTGGTCTCGGGCAAGGTGCGCAACCCGATCCCGGCGAAGGCCCGGCCCGCGATCGCCTTCGGGCTGACCGTGGTGCTGCTCGGCGCGCTCACCGTGACCACGTTCCGCGGCTACATGAACACCGCCGCCTACTCACTCAGCCAGCGCTACTCCGCCCCGCAGTTCTCGCGGTACTCCGATCAGGACGACGCCGCCGCGAAGTGGCTGAAGGAGCACGCGGCGCCGGGCGAAGCGATCCTCAACAACGCGAACGACGGCTCGACACTGCTCTATGTCGACTACGACCTGCCGATCGTCAACATCGTTCCGGACGGGCACAGCCCGATCAAGGAGAACGAGCTGCTGCTCGCGCGGTTCAACACCTACCCGGCCGACCCCCAGGTGCAGGACATCCTGCGCCGTAAGAACGTGCGCTGGATCTACGTCGACACCGTCGCCCCGACGGTCGGGACCGACGGCCGCCACTGGAGCGGCGACCTGTCCTTCGCGCTGGCACCGGGGCTGAGCAACCTCGCCGGGCTGCCGGGGCTGACGAAGACCTTCTCGTCGGGCAGCGTCAGCGTTTACCGGCTCGACCTGCCGCCGCAGAGCTAAGCGTCGGCGTTCGTGGTCCCGGGGCGACCGCGGACCACGAACGCCATGACGACCAGCAGGCCGACGGTCGGCCCGGCGGCGAGGCCGACGACGGCGCGCACGACCGTGTCGCCGGGGAAGAACAGCAGCACCAGCGCGGTCGCGACGACGACCGCGGCCCAGGTGATCAGCACCTTCGTGGCCTTGGCCTGCGCGACGAGGACGGCGGCGAGCAGCTGCATCGCGGCCAGCAGCACCGAGGACCAGACCAGCCCGGCCATCCACCAGGCTTCGGGGTCGTTCTTGGCGCCGTAGACCAGGCGCACCACCCACGGGCCGATCAGCCAGCCGATGAGCGCGCCGAGGGCCGCGAGCGCCAGCGCGCCGGCCGAGCCGAGGGCGAGCAGCTTCCGCAGCCGGTGCTTGCCTTCCTCGGTGCTGGACAGGCGCACCACGGTCGGGACCGCCAGCGCCTGCACCGGGGCCATCAGCGTGAGCGGCGTCCTGGCCACGAACAGGGCGAGGAAGAGCACGCCGAGCGCGTCCTTGTCACCACCGGGCGCGAGCAGGCTGACCAGCGCCGGGTAGCCGGTGATGACGCTCGCGGTCAGCCCGGCGCCCGCGAGCAGCATCAGCATGTTCGTGACGACCGGCTTCGCGGGCTCGTCGGCGTCCAGCTTCGGGTCGACCAGCTTGGCGGCGCCGCGGGCGAACAGCAGCCAGGCGAAGGAGCCAGTCGCGGCGGCGATGGCGAACCAGTACAGCTGGGTGAGCCCGGCGACCACCAGCGCGGCGACCACGAGGATCCGCACGGCGGCCTCGACCAGGATCAGCCACGAGTAGGACCGGACGTGGTCCTGGCCGATCAGCAGGCCGCGCGCGGCGAACTGGAAGGCGAACGACAGCCCGCCCGCGAGCACGATCACGGCGAGCGCGAACTGGCCGCCGTAGACCTTGTCGGTCACCGCCGGGATGAGCGTGAACAGGGCCGCGACGCCGACCGCGACCAGGCTGGTGACGAAGGCGATCACCGCGGGGCGTCCGGCCTTGCGGCCTTCGAGCGCGGCATGCGCAGACTGTCGCGAGATCTCCTGCTCGAGCGGGGACAGGGCGGCGCCCAGCCCCATCAGCATGCCCCAGAAGGAGAGCAGGACCGCGTTGTCGGCAGGCGACAGCGTCCGTCCCCACACGACGGTGAGGACGTAGCCGAGCGCGATGGCGATCAGCAGGTAGACGCCGATACGGCCGGCGGATTTCCCGGTGTCCTTGGCCAGCTCTTCGCTGCTCACCGCGTTGCTCATTTACGCAGCCGGGCCCGCAGCGCCATGAAGAGGCCCCGGAGCGCTCCGGCGCCGAAGCCGGCGGCGAACACCGGGGTGAGCCGGGCGACGGCCTTGGCCTCGGCCTTGGTCGCACCGAACTTCGTCACCGCGAACCCGGCGGCCGTCGACCCGGCGGCGGCCAGCGCGACGGCGGTCTTCGGGCGCTTCGCGGCGACACCGAGGCCGAGGACGCCGACGGCCATCGCGGCGAACAGTCCGTTGCGCGCGGGGCCGGGCGACGCGAGATACGAATCGACGAACGTGGTGCCGCGGAAATACGACTGGCCGACGAACTTCTTGAACGAATCGCGGCCGTGGTAGGTCGCGGAGAACTCCGGCGCGAGGAAGATGCGGTGACGTTCGGCGATCCAGCGCAGAACCCCCGTGTCGTCACTGGCGAAACGGACGTCTTCGAAGAGCGACTCGAACGCGTTGGACGAATCCTCGAGAACGTCCTTCGGCGCGGAAAAGAATCCGGTGCCTTTGGGGAAGACGTCGAACTCCTCGATACCGAACGACATCAGCCGCGGGTTCGCGCAATAACGGCGCCACGGGATCTTGACCAGTCCCGCCATGAATCCCGCGTACGGATTGTGTTCGGACGCCACGTTGATGTGACCGTTCCACACCGTGCGCTCGGGATGGTCGACGAGCTGGTCGCGGAGGAAGGTGAGCGAGCCGGAGTCCACGATCACGCGGCTGTCGAGCAGCAGGATCTGCCGCCCGGACGCCTTCGCGATCCCGGCGCGGCGCGCCTCGAAGCGGCCGCTGTTCGGCTGGGTGAGGACGGTGATGCCGTACAGCTCCTGCAGCCTGGCGAGCTTGGCGCCGGTGCCGTCGGTGCTGCCGTCGTCGACCACGACGACCTCGACCGGCCAGTTCGCCGCCGCTGCCGACGCGATCAGCGCGCCGACGCTGCGATCGATCCAGTCCTGCTCGTTGTAGACCGGGATCACGACGGACAGGGCCGGAAGGAGCGAATTCGCACTCACCCCGGCGAGGCTACCTTGCGCGGCCCACCAGTATCCTTCGGGCACCGCAGACCCCGACAGAATGGCTCTTCCGGTGATTTCCTTCATTCTCGGCACCACGGCGGAACTGATCAAAATCGCGCCGGTCTACCACGGCATCCTCGAACGCGGGGTCCGGTCGAAGATCTGGTTCACCGCGCAGCACGTCGACGAGGTCTCGGACGTTCTCGCCGACCTGAACCTCCCGGAGCCCGACGTCTGGCTCGTGCCGAAGGAGAAGGCGCACAACCTGGAGTCGCCCGCGCAGGTGCCGGGCTGGGCCACGCAGGTGCTGCGCACCGCGTGGAGCCGCCGCGCCGAGCTGAAAGCCGCGCTGGTCGAGGACGGCCGCCCGCCGCTGGTTTTGGTGCACGGCGACACCTTCACCACGCCGTACGGCTCGCTCATCGGGAAGCGGATCCTCAAGTCGCGGGTCGGGCACGTCGAGGCGGGCGCGCGGTCGGGCAGCATCATGTCGCCGCTGCCGGAGGAACTGAACCGGAAGATCGCCGCGAAGATCGTCGACATGCACTTCGCGCCGAGCGCGCGTGAGGTGAACAACCTCCGCAACGCGCGCGGCGTCGTCGTCGACACCGAGGCGAACACCGCGATCGACGCGATGCGGATGGCCATCAACGGGCCGCTCGACGTCGAGGGCCTGCCGGAGAAGTTCGGCCTCGCCACCCTGCACCGCTTCGAGCTGGTCTCGCGCGCGGAGAAGTACCGCGAGGCGCTGGAGATCCTGCGCGAGCAGAGCAAGCAGATGCCGATCCTCTACATGGCGGGCGCGCCCGAGCGCGAGAAGATCCGCTCGCTCGGCCTGGCGAACCTGTTCGACGAGAAGAACTTCATCATCCAGCCGAAGATGCGGTACCTGAAGTTCCTGCCGCTGGTCGCGCGCGCCGAGTACGTCGTCACCGACTCGGGTGGCCTGTCGGCCGAGTGCTACTACCTCGGCCTGCCGTGCGCCGTGCACCGCGAGCGCACCGAGACGCCGCAGCACCTCGGCGAGACCGTCGTGCTGACCGAGATGCGCGGGGACAAGCTGCAGAACTTCCTCGACACCTACCAGAACCGCCGCGGCGAGTCCTGGGTCGACAAGTTCCACCCTTCGGAGATCATCGTCGACACGCTGGCCCGCCTGGGCTACTGCTGACGCTTCGCGCGTGAAGGCCCCCTTCCCTCGGCTGAGCCGAGGGAAGGGGGCCTTCACGCGCTAAAAGCTAAAGTGCCCGCCGGCCCGAGAGAGCGCGACCCAGCGTCAGCTCGTCCGCGAACTCCAGGTCACCGCCCATCGGCAGCCCCGACGCGAGCCGCGTCACGGTCAGGCCGGGGAAGTCGCGAAGCATCCGCACGAGGTACGTCGCGGTCGCCTCGCCTTCGGTGTTCGGGTCGGTCGCGATGATGATCTCGCTGATCTCCGCGCCGCCGATCCGCGCGAGCAGCTCCCGCATGCGCAGCTGCTCCGGACCGATGCCGGACAACGGGTCCAGCGCGCCGCCGAGCACGTGGTAGCGGCCCTTGAACTCGCGCGTCCGCTCGACGGCGAGCACGTCCTTCGGCTCCTCGACCACGCAGATGACCGTGAGGTCGCGGCGGGTGTCGCGGCAGATCCGGCAGGTCTCCTGCTCCGAGACGTTGCCGCAGACCTCGCAGAACTGCACGCCTTCCTTGACCTTGCCGAGCACTTCCTGCAGGCGCGCGATATCCGCGGGATCCGCGGCCAGCAGGTGGAAGGCGATCCGCTGCGCGCTCTTGGGACCGACGCCGGGCAGCCGCCCGAGTTCGTCGATCAGATCCTGGACGACACCCTCGTACAAGCTAGCCGCCGAGCCCGGGGAAGCCGCCGAGGTCGGGCATCCCGCCGCCGAGGCCGCCGGCGAGCGGGCCGAGCTTCTGCTCGGTCAGCTTCTGCGCGTTGGCCGAAGCGTCCCGAACGGCCGCGACGACCAGGTCGGACAGGGTCTCAACGTCGTCGGGGTCGACCACCTTCGGGTCGATGGACAGCGATTTGAGCTGGCTGTCGCCGGACACGGTCGCGGTGACCAGGCCGCCGCCGGAAGTACCGGTCACCTCCGTGTTGGCCAGCTCCTCCTGGGCCTCGACCAGCTTCTGCTGCATCTGCTGGGCCTGTTGCATGATCTGCGACAGGTCGAAGCCGCCACCGGGTTGCACCATGATCCGATCGGTCCTCTCCTGGAAAATCCCGTGCCGCCTCCCAGCCTAGCCGTCACGTGTGTGGCACCGTGGGCGCCGTGCGACGACGGCTTGGCCTGGTGGTGGCGATCGGATTGACGCTGTTCACGGCGTGCGGGGTGGACACCCCCGCGTCGTCGCCGTCGAGTCCGGCTCCCCCTGGCACCACCACGGTCTTCACCACCCTTCCGCGGCCGAGCCCCAGCACGAGCACGCCGCCGTCGAGCGCGCCGCCGTCTCCGAGCACGCCGCCGCCTCCGAAGACGGGCAAGGTCGTCGTACTCGATCCCGGCCACAACGGCGGGAACGCGGGCAGGCCGGGCGAGATCAACCGGCAGGTCCCGGCGGGGCGCGGCAAGACGAAACCGTGCAACACCACCGGAACGTCGACGAATTCCGGCTATTCGGAGCACGCGTTCACCTGGGACGTCTCGCAGCGGATATCGCAGGCGTTGGCGGCCAAGGGAATCCGCGTCATCCTCACCCGGCAGAACGACACCGGGGTCGGGCCTTGCGTCAACGAGCGCGCCGCGATCGGGAACGACGCCCAGGCCGACGCGGTCGTGTCGATCCACGCGGACGGCTCGAATTCCGCCGGGGCGCACGGTTTCCACGTCGCCTACTCGGCCCCGCCGCTGAACGCCCAGCAGGGTGAGCCCTCGGTGAAACTCGCGACGGCGCTGCGGGACGGTCTCCGCGCGGGCGGCTTCCCGACGTCGACGTACCTCGGGTCGGACGGGCTCGCCCCGCGCGCCGACCTCGGCGGGCTCAACCTCTCGACGCGCCCCGCCGCGCTCGTGGAATGCGGGAACATGCGCAACGCCGCCGAAGCCGCGGCGATGGCGAGCGAAGAAGGACGCCAGCAGTACGCCGCCGTCATCGCGAAGGCCATCGAGGACTATCTCGCGAGGCCGTGAGAGGCGCGGACGCGACATCTCCCCTTGCCGCGTCCGCGCGTTCCCCTCCCCGTGTGTTGCCCACCAAGCGTCACCGACGAACCCGCGCGGGGACACACCTTTTCGTCCCAGCGAAAACACGCCGTCTCACGCGCCGGTGTCTCCGCAGGTCGGAGGCGGGTTTCCGTCTCACCCTCCCGGATTGGGCCGAATGGCTTGTCCCGGCTCGTCCGGCACGTTTGAGTTGCCGGCGGAGAAGGAAATGCCGTCTTGAGGGGGACGAGGCATGACTCTGCGAATGATCTTCGATCGAAAGGACCTCCAGGGGATCCGGATAGCCGAAGCGCCCGACCCGCTGTGGGAACTGGTCCTCGGTTCGCATCAGCTGAGGGAGGACCATCCGTCGGCCTGGCGGCAGCAGGTCCGGCTGAACGTGCGCCGGCACGAAGGAGCGGCGCGAGCGCTGAAGACGCTGTTCACCTTGGTTCCGCCGAAGGGGAACTTTCCCGACTTCCTGACCCCGCCCACCACGGCGGGCTCCTTCGAAAGCGGGCTCGAGGCGGTGGCGTGCACGCCTCGCGGGCGGTTGCGCGCCGACCTCCGGACCGTGTTCACCGGCGCCGCGCCGCCCTGGGTGAAACGGCTCGCCGACGGCGATCGCGAGGAGGTCGGCGGGGTCGTCGGCGCGCTGCGGGACGCGTACGGACTGGTGATCGAACCGTTCTGGCACAGCATGCGCGAGACCGTCGCCGCCGACCGGGCCCGCCGGGTCCGCACACTCGCCACCGAGGGCGCGGGCGCGATGATGCGCGGTATCCCCGGCGTCCGAGGCTGGGACGGCGAGGTGCTGGAGATCGCGTACCCGCGGGAGCGGACCGTCCATCTCGACGGCCGGGGGCTGACCTTGATCCCGAGCCGGTTCTGCGCGAACACCCCGGTCACGTTCATCGATCCGGCGCTGCCGCCGGTGCTGCTCTACCCGGCAAGGGCGGCCGGCACCCACCCGGCGGCCGTGTCACCCGAACTGGTGGCGCTCCTCGGCAGGACTCGCGCCGAAAGCCTCGGCGCGCTGCGTGTCCCGCGCACGACCAGCAAGCTGGCCTCGTGCCTCGGCACCTCGATCGGCACGGCGAGCAAACAGGCCGCCGTGCTGCGCGAGGCGGGCCTCGTCGCCAGCGCCCGGCAGGGCAGCGCCATCCAGCACCACCTCACCCGGCTCGGCACGGCACTGCTCACCGGGGACTTCGTTCCCTGACGCCGCGTTTCGTCCTCTGGATGCGGTCCTTGCGCGTGCAAGTACCGCATCCAGAGGACTACTTGCGTTCGTCGAGGGGACGCGCGTTGAGATGGTCCGCGAGCAACTTCCGGGCGATCTCTTCCGGATCCTCTTCGGGCGGGAGCGGCGGAGGCGGCGGCGCGGGGCTCGCGTCCTCGTTGTAGAGGTCCTCGTCGTCCTCGACCGGCTCGGGCGGGAGCGGGATGTCCGGCTCGGAGGTCGTCACCTTCGGCCGCTGGGGCTCCGGCTTCGGCGCGGGAGGCGCCGGAGGGGCGCTGGGCGCTTCGGCGGACCGGCGGGTGAAGGATCGCTCGGGCGCGGGTGGCGGCGGCGCGGCCTTCGGAGCGGCCGCCTGCCGGGGCTGCGCGGCGCCGTGGACGCACCGCACCTGCCAGTCGCCGCCGAAGACCTCCTTGAACGCGGTCGCGACACGTTCCGCGTTGTGCGGCTCGGAAAGCCGTCGAGCCAGCGGCTCGGCGCTGTGCGTGAGCGTGACGGCGCTGCCCTCGACGCTCACCACGCTCGCCTGCGTGAGCATCGCTTCGGTGCTGCGGCCGCCCGGGACCTTTCGGATCGCGGCGAGCACCTGAGGCCAACGGCCGCGGATCCCGTCCACGTCCGTGCCGCCGGAAGCCGCGGCGGGAGCGGGCGCGGGCGGCGCGGCGGGGGGCGGGGTCGGCGCGGAAGGCCGTTGCGGGGCTGGCCGCTCGGCGACCGGCTCGGGCCGCGCGGCGGGCTGGGGAGCCGGTGCGGCCTGCTGCGCCGGGGCCGGCTGCTGGGCGGGCGCGGCGGCTCGTTGCGACGGCCGCTGGAACTCCCGCACGGGCTCACCCGCCGGAGCGACAGGAGCGGACTGCGCCACCGGAGCGGCTTGACCGGCCGGCGCCGGAGCGGCGGCGACGGGTGCCGGCCCCGAAGCGGCACGGCGTTCGAGCCGTTCGAGGCGGGCGAGCAACGCGTCGGTGCCCTCGGCGACCGACGGCAACAGCATCCGGGCCGTCAGCAGCTCCAGCACCAGCCGTGGCGAGGTCGCGCCCCGCATCTCCAGGAGTCCATTGTGGACGATGTCGGCGTAGCGGGAGAGCGTCGCGGGCTCCAGTTTGCCCGCCTGTTCCTTCATCTTCTTGAGTTCGTCGTCCGGCGCGGAGACCAGGCCGCGCTCACCCGCGTCCGGCACCGAACGCAGCATCACCAGGTCGCGCAGGCGGTCGAGCAGGTCGGTGGCGAACCGGCGCGGGTCGTGCCCGGCCTCGGCGAGCCGCTCGACGGTGCCGAACACCGCGGCGGCGTCGTCCGCGGCCAGCGCGTCGACCATGCCGTCGATGAGCGCGACGTCGGTGACGCCCAGCAGCGACACGGCGCGCGAGTAGTCGACGCCGTCCGGCCCGGCCCCGGCCAGCAGCTGGTCCAGGACCGACTGCGTGTCCCGCGCGGAACCCCCGCCCGCGCGGATGACCAGCGGATACACCGCGGGCTCGACCTTCGCGCCCTCGGCGGCGACGTTGCGTTCCAGCAGCTCGCGCATGGAACTGGGCGGGATCAGCCGGAAGGGGTAGTGGTGCGTCCGCGACCGGATGGTGGGGAGCACCTTGTCCGGTTCGGTGGTCGCGAAGATGAAGATCAGGTGCTCCGGCGGCTCTTCCACGATCTTCAGCAGGGCGTTGAAGCCCTGCGTGGTGACCATGTGCGCCTCGTCGATGATGAAGACGCGATAGCGGGAGTCGGCCGGGGCGTAGAAAGCCCTGTCCCTCAGCTCGCGGGCGTCGTCGACACCACCGTGGCTGGCCGCGTCGAGCTCGGTGACGTCGACGCTGCCGGGGCCTTCGGGCGCGAGGTTGCGGCACGAGTTGCACTCGCCGCACGGATCCGGCGTCGGGCCCTTCGCGCAGTTCAGCGACCGCGCCATGATGCGGGCGCTGGACGTCTTGCCGCAGCCGCGTGGGCCGGAGAAGAGGTAGGCGTGGTTGATGCGACCGGCGGCCAGCGCGGTGCGCAGCGGATCGGTCACATGCTCCTGCCCGACGACCTCGGCGAAGGTAGCCGGACGGTACTTTCGGTATAGAGCTAGAGCCACGCGGCGAGACTACCGGGAAGGTCCGACGGTGAGACCAGCACCGACCCCAGGCACGTATCCGGTCCGCTTCGGCACCGCCGAACTGCTCCGGGACGCCGACCGCCCCAACGCCTGGCTGATCTCGGTCGACGGCGTCGCCCAGTCGCATGTCAACCTCGACGATCCCGAGGATCTCGAATTCGACTACATCCGCCGCATCGCCGACGTCGTCGACTGTCTCGGCGAAGGCCCGCTCGACGTGCTTCACGTCGGCGGGGCGGCCTGCACGCTCCCCCGCTACATCGCCGCGGCACGGCCGCGCTCGCGGCAGCTGGTCTTCGACGCCGACGGCGAACTCGTGGCGCTCGTCCGGGAGCAACTGGGCCTGAAGGGGTTGAAGGTCCGCGTCGGCGACGGCCGCGAAGGCGTCTCCGGCAGGTACGACGCTTCGGCCGACCTGGTCATCGTGGACGCTTTCGAACGCGGAGTGCTGGCCGGCGGCCTCGCGACCGTGGAGTTCACGAGCGAGATCGCGCGGGTCCTCCGCCCGGCCGGGACCTACGTCGCCAACGTCTCCGACGGGCCGAACCTGCCGTTCCTCCGCCGGTTCCTGGCGACACTGGCGACTTCGTTCCCCCACCTGGCGATCTTGGCCGAGCCAGGAGTGCTCCGGGGCCGCCGCTTCGGGAACATCGTGGTCGCCGCTTCCCGCGTCGAACTCCCGGTCATGGACCTGACCCGCCGCGCCGCTTCCTCGGCGTACCCAGCGCGCTGCGTCGCGGGTGACGACCTGCGGCAGCTCCAGGGCAAGGCGCGTCCGGTCGCCGACGCGGAAGCCCTGCCGTCGCCTGTGCCGCCCAAGGACTTGTTCGGGATCTTCTAGCCCCCGAAAAAAAGGGGATCCCGCGCACCCGTCAGAGCTTGCTTATCCTTGCTGCCTTCCGGCCCTGGGGAGGTTCACAAGATGGACGCCGCGCGGGATCCGGGGACCAGTGTAGTCACTCCCGTCCCGGCATGGGGGACAGTGGGGGGTATGAACACTCCGACCTGGGCAGATGTCCGCAAGGCCGCCGAGGCCGTCCACCCGTTCGTGCGACACACGCCGCTGCTGCGCGCCGAGGTCGACGGGCGGCCGCTGATCCTCAAACTGGAGCATCTGCAGCGGAGCGGATCGTTCAAACTGCGGGGCGCGGTGAACGCGCTGGTGAGTGGTCCGTTGCCGGAGCGGGTGCTGACGGCGTCGGGCGGCAACCACGGGCTGGGCGTGGCAACGGCGGCTTCGCTGCTGGGTCTGCCCGCGACGGTGTACGTGCCGGAGTCGGCTCCGCTGGCGAAGACGGCACGGATCGAAGCGGCCGGCGCCAAGCTGATCCGCCACGGAGCGACGTACGCGGAGGCGGCCGCGAAGGCGCTCGAAGCCGCTTCCGAGCCGGGTACGCGGTATCTGCACGCGTACGACGACCCCGCCGTCGTCGCCGGTCAGGGCACCGTGGCGGCCGAGGTGGTCCAGGACGCGCCGGACGTCGACGCGTTCTTGGTCGCGGTCGGCGGTGGCGGCCTGGTCGCCGGGACGTCACTGTCCGGGGTGCCCACGTTCGCCGTCGAACCGGAGCGGTGCCGCGCGCTCGGCGCGGCGTTGGAGGCGGGCGAGCCGGTGGACGTGGAGATCGACTCGGTGGCCGCGTCCGCGCTGGGCGCGACCAGGATCGGGAGCGTCCCGTTCGTCGTGCTCCGCGATCGCGTGACGTCCGTGCTGGTCAGCGACGCGGAACTGCTCGCCGCGCGGGACCGGCTCTGGGACGAGTTCCGCCTCGCCGTCGAACCGGCGGCCGCGGTCCCGTTCGCCGCGTGGCTGGCGGGACGGACCGAGGGCGAGCTGCCCTGCGTCGTGCTGTGCGGCGCTAACAGTGGCTGGACGCCCTGAGCACCACCCGGAACTCCGTGCGCCCCGGGCGGCTGGTGACGCCGACCTGCCCGCCGTGCGCGGCGACGACGGCCGCGACGATGGCCAGGCCGAGTCCGGTGCTACCGGCGGCCCGCGACCGTGAATCGTCGCCGCGGGCGAAACGTTCGAAGACCTCCGGGAGGATCTCCGGCGGGATCCCCGGGCCACCGTCGACAATGGACAGTGTCACCGTCGAGTCCACTATGGACAAAGAGGTGGTGACCTCGGTCCCCGCCGGGGTGTGCGTGCGCGCGTTGCCGAGCAGGTTGATCACCACCTGGTGCAGCTGATCCGCGTCGCCGAGGACGGTGATCGGCTCCGGCGGGACCTCCAGGAGCCATTTGTGCTCCGGCCCGGCGACATGCGCGTCGGCGACGGCGTCCGCGACCAGCCGGGAGAGATCGACCGGCTGGTGCACCACCGGACGTCCCGAGTCGAGCCTGGCGAGCAGCAGCAGGTCCTCGACCAGACCGGTCATCCTGGTCGATTCCGATTCGACCCGGCCCATCGCGAACGCGATGTCCGGCGGCACCTCGGAGCCGGAGCGCCGGGTGAGTTCCGCGTAACCGCGGATGGCCGCGAGCGGCGTCCGGAGCTCGTGGCTGGCGTCCGCGACGAACCGGCGCACCCGGCTTTCGCTGGCCTGGCGGGCGGACAGCGCGTTCGAGATGTGGCCGAGCATGCGGTTGAGCGCGAACCCGACCTTCCCGACCTCGGTCCGCGGATCGGTGTCCACTTCGGACACTCGCTCGGACAGGGCGACCTCGCCGCGGTCGAGCGGGAGTTCGGCGACCCTGGTCGCGGTGGCGGCCAGCCGGTCGAGGGGTTTCATGGTGCGCCGCACGGTCACCGCGCCGAGCGCGCCCGCCAGCAGGATGCCGACGATGGCGACCCCGCCGAAGATGAAACCCAGGTTCCACAACGTGTCCGTGACGTCCTTCGTAGGCAGCCCGGTGATCGCGATACCCCCGTTGGCCGCCTGTTTGGCGATCACGCGGTACTCCCCGAGCGACCCGAGGTCCACATCCGTGGGCCGGTCGCTCGGTGTCGACCGCAGCAGGGCGGAGAGCTGGGCCGGGCCGAGCGGGTCGTGGGGGAACGGGTCCGCGACCTTCGCGTCGTAGCTGGACCGCAGCACCGCCGCGACCACCCGCCCGTCCGGGAGGATGTTCACGAACAGCGAACCGGTGCTCTGCCCGTACGCGCGAAGGCCTTCTGGCACCCGTTCCCCGCCGGGACGGCCCGGCGGCGGCGGACGGCTGGCGCGTTCGCTGGTCTCGGCGACCCGCGCGTCGAGCTGGTCGATCAGGAAGTCCCGCAGCGCCAGTTCGGTCACCACGCCCACCACCAGGCAGACGAGCGCGAGCAGCCCCGCGACCTGCGCGATCAGCCGCCGCCGCAGGGACCACGGCCGCCTACCCCGCGGGTTTGAGGACATACCCGGCGCCGCGCATCGTGTGGATCATCGGTTCCCTGTCGGCGTCGATCTTCTTGCGGAGATAGGAAATGTACAGCTCGACGATGTTGGCCTGGCCGCCGAAGTCGTAGCTCCACACGCGGTCGAGGATCTGCGCCTTGGACAGCACGCGTTTGGGATTGCGCATGAGATAACGCAGCAGTTCGAACTCGGTCGCGGTCAGTGGCACCAGATCGCCGCCGCGGTGTACTTCACGGCTGTCCTCGTCCAGGGTCAGGTCACCGACGATCAGCATCGATCCGCTCGGCCCGGCGACACCGCCCGCGCGCCGCAGCAGCGCGCGCAGCCGCAACGCGACCTCCTCCAGGCTGAACGGTTTGGTGACGTAGTCGTCGCCGCCCGCGGTGAGCCCGGCGATCCGGTCCTCCACCGCGTCCTTCGCGGTCAGGAACAGCACCGGCAGGTTCGGCACCTCGGAACGCAGGCGGCGCAAGACCTCCAGCCCGCTCATATCCGGCAGCATGACGTCCAGCACCACCGCGTCCGGCCGGAATTCCCGCGCGACGCGGACGGCCTCGGTGCCGTCCGCGGCGGTGCGGATGTCCCAGCCCTCCATGCGCAGCGCCATCGACACGAGTTCGGACAGGGTCGCCTCGTCGTCGACGACCAGCACCCGCACGGGGCTGCCGTCGGCACGGCGCAGGCCGGCCTTCGCGGAACCGGACGAAGGGACGTTCACACTGGTCATGGTGCCATCGTGGGCGGCGCCGATGAGGCTTCTCTGTGTGCCGCCTGTGCGTTTCCTGTGAACGATCACCCTGCCGGGGAGGAATCACAGCGCGTGCCCACCGGTGGCACAGCTCCCGCACAGCGACGGCGCCGAGCATGGCCGCAACCGAGTACACGGAGGCGACCTGATGACCGAACCGACCCAACCCGCCGAATGGGGCGCGCCCGCCCCGGAAGGCGAGCCCAAGAAGACCTGGTCGGGCCGCAAGACCGCGATCGCGGCCGGGGCGGCGGTGGTGATCGCCGCCGGTGGCGGGGCCGCGATCTGGGCCGGAACCGCCGCCAACGGCACCGAACAGGGCGGGATGATGGGCGGCCCCGGCGGCGGCCGGGTGCTCATCGGCCCCGACGGGGGCATGCCGCGCGACACGCTGCACGGCGACTTCGTCGTGTCCGACGGCAACGGCGGCTACCGCACCGAGCGGACGCAGACCGGGGAGATCACCGAGATCAGCGCGACGTCCGTCAGCCTGACCAGCAAGGACGGCTACAAGCAGGTCTACACGATCGACGCGTCGACGAAGAAGACCGGTGAACCGAAGACCGGCGAGACGGTGACGGTGAACGCCAAGGTCACCGGGAGCACCGCGACGGCGACGACTATCGCCAAACCCGGGCAGAACCAGCGCGGAGGGCCGCCCGGACAGGGCCAGGACGGCCAGCGGCGCTACTGAGCCACGACGGCGAGCAACGCGGCGGCCGTTTCGGCGGGTTCCTGTCCGGAGGTGTCGAGGACGACGCGATCGCCGGAACGGCGCATCCGGGCCGCCTCGGCGATCGCGCGCGCGGCCACCCGGTCCCGTACGCCGGGTGGCGCGCCGCGGAGTTCGTCGCCCGCCAGCAACGCGGACTCGCCCTCGGCCCGGCGCCGGACTCTCTCGGTGAGCGACGGTTCGTCCGCGTCGAGGTGGACGACGGTGACCGCGTCGAAGACCCGCCGGTGCTCCGGGCGGAATTCGCGGGCCACGACGATCAGCTGCTTCGCGCCCGCGTCGCGATAGCCACGCCAGACGGCCGACAGGAGTGCGGCTTCCAGCGACGGATCCGGGCCGGGGTGCGCGAACCCGAGTTGCGCGAGATCGACGTACGCGACGGGAAGATCGCGCTCCCACAGGTCACGCAGCGCGGCGAACGCGGCCGTCGACTTGCCGACCGCCGTCGGGCCGGTCACCACGGTCACCGGTCCGGGCTGCGGCTGTCCGGGGTCCGGCGGCCGGACACTTCCGGCGTCCACGACGCAGCGATGGAACAGCGCCTCGACGGTCTCGCCGGGATGCTGGCCGGTCGTGTCCATCTCTTCGCCGAAACCGGCGCTGTCGTAGGCGTCCGCCACCTCGAAGAGAGCGGGCAAGGCCGCCGCGGGTGAGCCACGGCCGAGGAACCGGCTCCGGAGTTCGTCGCGATCACACGTCAGGCGGACGAGCGTGAGGTCGAAGCCAGGGCTCTCGATGTACGGCTTCGCCGGGTCCACCACCCCGGACACGACGAGCTGCGCGGCGCCCCGCGCACGCAGGATTTCCAGCACCCGCAGCAGATTGGCCGCCTTGATCGCGTGCGCGGCGTCCCCGCCGCCGGGCGGCGGCCCGATCAGCCCGAGCTGGTCGATGTCGACGTACGCGACGTTGCCGCCCGCTTCCACGATCCGTCGGTACAAACCCCAGGCCGTGGTGGATTTCCCGGCGCCTGGCGCTCCGGTCGTCCAGAGCACGGGCGTCTTCGCGGTCCCCATGGCTTTCGATCTTAGGAACCCCTGTCCAGCGAAATAGGGCAGAGTTGAGCGCGTGCGGGACATCAGTGGTTCGCTGGCGAGACAGGCCTGGGCGGTCGCGGCCGTCTGCCTGGTCGCCGACGCCGGGCTGTTCCTCATCGCGGGCCCGCCGCTCTCACTCGGCTGGACGGCGTGGGTGGTGCTGCTGGGCGGAATCCTGGCGAACGTCGCGCTCGCCGGGCCTTCGCGGTATTCCGGCTGGGTGTCGGCCGCGCACGGCGCGCTGCTCACCGCCGCGCCGCTCCTGCTGTACCCGTACGACCATTACCTGCAGGCCACCAACGCGGGCGTGCTGATCGCCGGTTACCGCGCGGGTGCCTGGCTTTCGACCAGACCGGCGCTGGCGGCACTGGCGGCGATGCTCGCCGGGCTCTTCGCCTGCAACATCATCCCGGTCGACCGGGCCGACCGGGATTGGCGGCTGCTGCTCATCGACGTCGGTGTGAGCGGGCTGCTCCCGTGGATGGTCGGCCGATACACGACCGCGCGGCGCGCGTACATCGCCGACCTCCAGCGAGCGGAGGAACAACGGCAGCAGCACGAAGCCGAAGCGGTCCGCCGGGCCGTCGCCGAAGAACGCACGACGATCGCCCGCGACCTGCACGACGTGATCTCCCACCACGTCAGCGCGATCGGCGTGCACGCGGGCGCCGCGCGGCTCGGGCTGCCGGAAGGGGAACCGGCCGTCCGGCGATCGCTCTCGGCGGTCGAATCGTCGAGCCGGGCCGCGATGGCCGATCTGCGGCGTCTGCTGGACCTGTTGCACGGCAAGGAGAACGGCGACGCGCAGCGGCAACCGGGGCTGGACAACCTCGACGAGCTGCTCGACAACCTCCGCACCGCCGGGCTGCCCGCGCGGCTGACGAGCCACGGCGGACCGCGCGAACTCCCCGGTTCGGTGGACATCGCGTTGTACCGCATCGCGCAGGAGGCGCTGACGAACGCGCTCCGGCACGGCTCCGGTGGGATCGTCGAGATCGATCTCGCCTACCGGCAGACGGAGGTGGTCCTCACGATCACGAACGAGATCGGCCGCGCGAACACCGCGGCCGAGTCGACGAAACGCGGTCTCGCCGGTATCCGGCAACGGGTCGCGTTGTTCGGCGGGCACGCGGAATGCGGACCGCTCGACGACGGCCGGAACTGGCGGGTCCGCGTCGGTTTTCCTTTGGAGGCACAGTGATCCGGGTACTACTCGCCGATGACCACGCGATGTTCCGGTCCGGGATGCGCGCGGTACTGGACACCCAGGCGGACTTCGAATGCGTCGGCGAGGCGGCGGATGGACGTGACGCCGTCGCACAGGCGGCGTCGCTGCGGCCGGACGTCGCCGTGCTCGACGTCCGGATGCCCAAATTGGACGGTCTGGCCGCGACCGAGGCGATCATGTCCGCGCCGGGGAACGACACCCGCGTCCTCGTGCTGACGACCTACGACTCGGACGAGTACGTCTACCGCGCGCTTCGGGCGGGCGCGAGCGGGTTCCTGCTGAAGAGCCTCGCCCCCGAAGAGCTCGTCTCCGCCATGCGGGTGGCCGCGCGCGGCGACGCGCTGATCGATCCGACGGTGACCCGGCGGCTGGTGTCGACCTTCGCCACCAGCATCGAACCCGCGGCCGCCGAACCGGCGGAACTCGAACGGCTCACGTCACGCGAACGCGAAGTCCTCCTGCTCGTGGCCGACGCCTCCAGCAACGCGGAGATCGCCGCGCATCTGCACGTGGGCGAAGAGACGGTGAAGACCCACGTGTCCCGGATCCTGGCGAAGCTCGGGCTGCGGGACAGGGTGCACGCCGTCGTCTACGCCTACCGGAACGGTCTCGTCGGCGGACGGTGATCGGTTCGCCGGACGGGGCGCCCGGTGCCAGAATCACCGCAGGGCACGTCGAGGCGGGGAGCTGTGGATGAAACGCTGGGTCACGCTCACGGTGGGGCTGGTCTTCCTGCTGGTCGGTGGCGTCTGGGTGCTCCAGGGCGCCGGCGTGCTGACCGGCAGCTTCATGACCGGGCAGAAGCTGTGGTTCCTGATCGGGCTGGTCGCGTTCCTGATCGGGGTGGTGCTGGTGGCCGCCACCGCCCGCCGCCCGCGGCGGGCACCCACCGACGACTGACCCCTCTCCTCTCCGCTCCCTCTCTCCCCCTCCTCTCCGCTCCCCCTCCTCTCCTCCGCTTCCCTCCTCTCCGCTTCCGGCCTTCCGGGCTCCTCTGGCCGCCGCCCCGCCGTCACCTTGCCCAGCCCACCGACCCCCGAGCCTGGATGGCCGACACACGTGCTCAGCGGGACGACACGCGTGATTGGACGGACGACTCGCGTGTTCAGCGGGACGACACGCTTGCTCGGCCGATCACGGCTGTGCCGTCCTTCTGATCACACGAGTTACGCCCCCAATCACGCGACTTCCACCTCCAACCACGCGAGTTACGCCCCCAATCACGCGACTTCCGCCTCCGATCACGCGAGTTACGCCCTCAATCACCCGAGTTACGGCTCCGATCACGCGAGTTCGCCCTCCAGTCACGCGAGCCGTCCGTCTGATCACGCGAGCCGTCCGTCTGATCACGCGTGTCGGCCATCCAGTCACGCGAGCCGTCCTGTCAATCACGCGAGTCGGCTGGCTGGGCACGCGTCGGCGGCGGGCGGTCGGCGCAGAATTGAAGACGCGACGCAGGTGATCGGAGCCGTGACTCCCGTGATCGGAGACGTAACCCACGTGTTTGAAGGCGTAACTCACGTGATTGGGGCCGCGACTCGCGTGTTTGAAGGCGTAACTCGCGTGGCTGGGGGCGTAACTCGCGTGATTGGGGGCGTGACTCACGTGACTGGGGCGTGACTCGCGTGAGTGGAGGCGTGACTTGCGCGAGTGGGGCGTGACTCGCGTGGCTGGGGGCGTGACTCACGTGAGTGGAGGCGTGACTTGCGCGAGTGGGCGTGACTCGCGTGCGTGCTTAAGAGGGTGGGTGGGGCGTGCCGTGGGTGGGTGGGCGTGGGTCGCGGGGTCAGGCGAGTTTGAAGATCGGGTAGCCGGGCGCGATCTCCAGCAGTTTCTCGTCGGACGCCTTCGCGTCGACACCGTCGAAGAAAACACCGACCTCGAACTTCCAGCGCTTGAGGTAGGCGCGCAGGATTTCGGGCTTCTCGGCGTCGGCGAGTTCGGTGTAGGTGAACGTCTCGGTGCGGCGACCGACGCTGAGCTCGCCTTCACCGGCGACGCGCAGGTTGCGCACCCACTGCGTGACACCACGCGGCGCGACCAGGTAGCGCTCGCCGTCCAGCTTCAGCAGGTTGACCGGGACCGAGCGCAGTTCGCCACTCTTGCGACCGCGGACCGAGAGCACCCGGCTCCCCAGGACGCTGACGCCGAGCCTCGTCAGCTTGAGCACGAATTCGTTGAACGCGCTGGTCGCCTTGGCCGGCTTGAGGTAGCGGGCGGCGTTGTCGGAAGCGTTGCCGGAAGCGGTGATGGCGGCGGAAGCGGCGGTGGTCATCTCGTCTCCTCTAAGTCTGCGAGAGCAGTGCTCTCTGTTAAGAGCAGTGAACACCGGAGCGGTGCATCATGTCAAGAGCAGTGCTCTCTTTTTGGTGCGATGCTCTATGGTGAGAGCATGGCCGCCACCCAGACCGCGCGCGAACGCGCCCGCGCCGAGCTCACCCGCGAGATCAAGGACGAAGCCCGCCGCCAGCTCGCCGAAGTCGGCGCGCTCGGCCTCTCGCTCCGCGCGGTGGCGCGGGAGCTGGGCATGGTCTCCTCCGCGCTCTACCGGTACTTCTCCAGCCGCGAAGAGCTGCTGACCGCCCTGATCGTCGACGCCTACAACGCCGTCGGCGAAGCCGCGGAGGCGGCCGACGACCCGAAGAAGACCTCGCTGGAGCGCTGGGAGTCGATCTGGCACGCGGTCCGTGCCTGGGCGAAGGCGCACCCGCACGAGTACGCGCTGATCTACGGCTCACCGATCCCCGGCTACCAAGCCCCGCAGGACACCGTCGCCCCCGCCGGCCGGGTGGCGTTCGCACTGGTCGCCGTCCTGCGGGACGCGAACCTCCGAATCGAGACGGAGGTCGGCGACATACCCGTCGCGCTACACCACCAGCTCGACGCCCTCACCGGGATCCTCAAGATCAACCTGGCCCCGGAGACCGCCTCCCGGCTGATCATGGCCTGGACGCAGCTGTTCGGGATGATCAACTTCGAGCTGTTCGGTCAGTACGTCGGCTCGGTGGATCCGGCGGACGACTTCTTCGCGCACGGGATCCGGCAGATGGCCGAGTTCACCGGGATCAAGATGACCGGCTGAGCGCGGTCCACGATCGCATCAGCAGCTGGACGGCGTCCACCACGTCCTCGTCGCCGGTCCCCTCCGGGCTGAGGAAACGCTGCAACAGGAGACCGTCCTCGAGCGCGTGCAGGATCAGCGCGAGAAAGGCCGGGTCGGCGGGCGGTTCGACGCCGCGCGCGGCGAGTTCCGTCCGGACCGAGGTCTCCAGCAGCGCCCTTGTCGACTTCTCGCCTTCCCCGACCAGCGGGCGCGCGTCGGGATTCCGCAGCGCGTACAGCGCCAGCTCGGTGCGCAGCGTCAGCCAGCCGGCGAGGTGTTCGGCGCGCTCAACGTTCCACGCGCGCAGCCGGTCCATCATCTCGGCGAAGGAGCCGACGCCCTCTCGCAGCGCCGAGACCTCCTCGGCCTCGCGCTGGGTCCGGCGGCGCAGCAGCTCGACGACCAGCTCGTGCTTGCCGTCGAAGTTGCCGTAGAACGCACCTCGGGTGAATCCGGCCCGTTCGGCGATCTGCTCGACGGACGTGCCGTTGACCCCGCGTTCGGAGAACAGCTCGGCGGCCGCCTCGAGCAGGCGCTGCCTGGTCTGCTCGCGGCTTTCTTCCCGCGTCAAGCGTTTCGCCGTCACCCGGCGATCTTAGAGTTCGGCGCTCGCCTTCCGGCCGGTCAGCCACACCCCGCCCGCGAGGACGGCGGCGGCGACCACGACGGCCAGCGCGGTGAGCGACCACAACGCCTGGCTCGCCAGGAAAGCGGCGACGGCGCCGAAGAGGACGGCGACGAGGAGCAACGGCGTGGTCCGGACGGCTGCGGCGGCGGGGACGGTGGCCATGGGAGCTTTCCCTTCGGGGTGGGGCGCGGAACACTCGGTTTTCGCGGAGGAGACCGCGCCGGGCAGGCGGCCTTACGCCGAGCAGGGCACGGATCACCCTTCCGGGCGAGATATCGGCGTGGCGGCTAGCGTCACGCCTGGAACGACTTCGAGGGAAAGGCGGCTCGCGGTGGAGAAGTGGGCGGAGCAGGTCGGCAGGATCCGGGTCATCGGAACCGGGGTGATGGGCCGGGGCATCGTCCAGCTCGCCGTGACGGCGGGGCTCGAGGTCGAGCTCGCCGACGCCCGGCCCGACGCGGTCGGCGAGGCCATCGAGCACGTCGGCGCGATGCTCGGCAAGCTCGCTTCGAAGGGCAAGATCAGCGAGGAAGCCGCCGAGTCGGCCAGGGGCAGGCTGATCGCGGCCGAGGGCCCGCTGGCCCCCGCCGACGGCGTCGACCTGGTCGTCGAGGCGGTGCGCGAGGACCTGGAGATCAAACGCACGCTGTTCGCCGAACTGGAGCGCGTGTGCGGGCCGGACACGGTGTTCGCCACCAACACCAGCTCGCTCTCGGTGACCGAGATCGGGGCCGCGCTGACCGATCCCGGCCGCTTGCTGGGCCTCCACTTCTTCAACCCGGTCCCGCTGATGCGGCTGGTCGAGGTCGTGCCCGGCGCGCGGACCGCCGCCTGGCTGCCGCCCGCCGTGACCGAACTCGTCCGCGGCTGGGGACACGAACCCGTCCTCGCCCGCGACGCGCCGGGCTTCCTCGTCAACCACGCCGGCCGCGGACTGGGCACGGAGGCGCTGCAGATCCTCGCCGAAGGGATCGCGAGCCCGGCCGAGGTGGACCGCATCGCCCGTGACGTGCTCGGCCTGAAACTCGGCCCGTTCGAACTGCTCGACCTAACCGGCCTCGACGTCTCGCACGCGGTGCTCGAAAGCATCTGGAGCGGTTTCCACGGCGAACCGCGGCTGCGGCCGTCGTGGCTGACGCGCCCCCGCGTCGCCGCCGGGTTGTTCGGCCGCAAGAACGGCGAAGGCTTCTACTCCTATGTCGACGGACAGCAGCAGGTCGAGCCGGAACCGGCCGCGCCGGAGGCCCCGGCCACACCGGTGTGGGTCGACGACGAACGGCTCGGCACGCTGCTCTCTTCGGCCGGGATCCAGGTCGTGCACTCCGCCTACCCGGACACCGTCCTGATCGTCAGCCCGATCGGTTCGTCCACTGTGGACGCCGCGCGCGCGGCGGGCCTCCCGGCGGAGCGGGTCGTCGGCGTCGACCCGCTCGGCGGCTACAGGAAACGCCTGACACTTTCGGTCCACCCCGCGCTCGACCCGGCCGCCGGCCGCACCGCCTGGGGCGCACTCGCCGCGACCGGCCTGCCGGTGACCGTGGTCCGCGACGGTCCCGCGCCGATCGCGCAGCGACTGCTGGCGTCGATCGTCAACACCGCCTGCTTCATCGCCGGGCAGCGGCTCGCGACGCCGGAGGACATCGACACCGCCGTCCGGCTCGGCCTCGGCTACCCGCGCGGACCGCTGACCTGGGGCGACGAAACGGGCGCGGAGCTCGTGTTGCGGGTCCTGCGCGGGCTCGTCGCGAGCACCGGCGACCAGCGCTACCGGCCGAGCGCCTGGCTCACCGAACGCGTCGCGCTCGGCCTGCCGCTCGCCTCGACCGGAACCACCCCCGCCGATCTGCTCCGCTGAGACCCCGAAGCGCGTGAAGGCCCCAGCCGAGTGAAGGGGCCTTCACGCGCGGATCACCAGCGGCGGTCGGTCACCGCGCCGGTGGTGCCGTTCCAGAACACGTAGCCGCCCTGGAAGTTGTTCCGCCGTCCACCGGAGACGGAGAACTCGTCGCTGGTCGGGTAGCGCAGGTACGAATGCTCCCAGCCGAGCGCGGCCCAGCGCTGCCGGATCGCCCCGTAGACCCCCTGTGCGTCGGTCGACGGAGTCCAGTAGATGGAGCCGCCCTTGGTGAAGTGGTTGTAGCGGCCGACGCCGTCCGGCGTGGGGGTCTCGTCGGTGGTCGGGTACCCCATCGGCCCGTGCTCCCAGCCGAGCGCCGCCCACTTGACCCGGATACGACCCCAGACCGCACGCGCGTCCGTCTGCAGGGTGTAGTAGATCGACGCGTTCTTGCTGAAATGGTTGTAGCGCGCGACACCGTCCGGCGTACCCATTTCGTCGGTGGCCGGATATCCCATCGGACCGTGCTCCCAGCCGAGCGCCGCCCACTTCCGCCGGATCATGCCGTAGACCGCGTGCGCGCCGGTTCCGACGGTGTAGTAGATCGACGCCTGCATGACGCCGGGCCAGACCGGGAAGTGGTTGTACCGGCCGACACCGTCCGGAGTGGACTGTTCGTCGGTCGCGGGCGGGCCGAACTTCACGTGCCCGCCGGCGGCGAGGTACATCTTGAGGATCTCGCCCTCGATCTGCCGCACGCCCGTGTCCTTCGACCAGTACAGCCGTCCGCGCTCGTAGGTGCGGAAGCGGACCGTCCCGTCGACGGCCTCGGGCGCGGTCGGCGCGCCGAGCCGTTGCGCCAGCGCGGGTTCGTCGCGGTAGCGCCTGTCGATCGGGGTGCTGTAGTTCGCCGTGATCGTCTGGTCGGCGGCGCCCATGGTGATGGTGGTGAGCCGGGCGGCGGCCCCGGTGGACCAGCCGGTGAAGGTCGACGCGCCGTCCGAAGCGACCTCGGCCGCCTGGATCTCCACGGTCGCGCCTTCGGCCACCATCGCCGACGCCGCCCCGCCTTCCGCGGTGATGCCGAGCGCCGCGGCGACGTTGCCGGTGAGAGTGAGCCGGTGCTCGCGAGGCTTCGCCACGTAGGTCTTCAAGACCGTGACCCCGGCGCTGTCGGTCGCCGACGCGGTGAACTCCAGGTTGGAGTCCGTGTGATCGGTGAACGGCATGGCGAACGCGGGGCCGGTGCCGCTTTCGGCCGGATGCGCGTGGCAGACCGCGTTCTCCGGGCAGTGCCGGACCAGGGTGGTCCAGGTGACCGGCAGATCGCCGTCCTCGACGTCGATGACGGTCGCGCCGACCTCGACCTCCTCGCCGACCGCGAACAGGCTGCCGCCGGGATCGGTCATGGTCAGCTTCGGCGAGTGGTTCCCGGGCGCCACGGCGATGTTCGTGCTCCCCGACGCCTGCAAGCCGTCCTTCACCGTCAGTTCGGCGGTGAACCTCTCGGTCCCGGCCGCGTAGGTGTGGCTGACCTTCTCCCCGGTGCCGGTGGTGCCGTCGCCGAAGTCCCATTCGTAGGTCAGCCGGTCGCCGTCGAAGTCGTACGAACCGCTGCCGTCGAAGGAGACCGTGCGGGTTCCGGGGTTCGTCTCGGAAGTGGCGACCGCGATCGGCGCCTTGTTCCCGGTGGTGTAGCTGAGCCGCCGCAGCAGGCCGGTGTAGATGTCGGCGTAGACGATGTCGCCGTTGGCCGCGGCCGCGAACTTGACCGGCCCGCCGATACCGCTGAACTTCGGCGGCGTCTCCGGCGGACGGACGACGCGGCCCTGCGTGTCGTACTTCGCCGTCCACAGCTTCTGCGTGGCGTAGTCGCCGAAGAAGTACGCACCAAGGTATTCCTCGGGATACGACTCTCCATTGTAGACAATGCCGCCGGTGACGCTGTTGCCGTTGTCGGGGCCCTGGCCGTGCGGGATCGCCAGCATCGGCGGGGTGTTCACGGCCGAAGCGCATTGCGGCATGGCGGAGTAACCGTCGGTCCGCTGGTTCCCCTCGAAGCACGGCCAACCGTGGTTCGCGCCCTTCTGGACGAAGCCGACCTCTTCCCACGTGCCCCAGCCGACGTCACCGACCACCGGGAGACCGGTGCTCGCGTCGATGCTGAACCGGAACGGGCTGCGGAAACCGGTCGCGAAAACCTTGGAGCGCACGGAATCCGGGTTCGCGGCGGCGTAGTAGGGGTTGTCCGGTACACCGGCACCGTCGGAGGTGACGTGGAAGATCTTGCCGTAGATCGTGTCGAGGTCGTACACGTTGAGCGCGAACGGATCCGCCGCGCCCTGGAAGCGGGCGCTGTCGCCGATCGAGACCCACACCGTGCCGTCGGGGGCGGCGACGACACCGGTGATGCCGTGGACGTCGGTGTTTCCGGGGCCTTCGATCAGGATCTTCTCGCCGGTCAACCCGGTCGGTTCCGCGGCGCCGGACACCGTCCAGCTCGACGCCCGCAGGACGAACCCGCCACCGGCCTGATTCACCGCGCGCGCCGTGTAGATCTTGCGCGAAGTCGCGAAGTCGGGCGCGATCGCGATGCCGGTCAAGCCCAGGTCACTGGCGGTCCGGACGTCGGTCAGGTTCGCGATTTCCCTGATCCGGCCGGTGGTGGACACCCAAGCGACCTTGCCCGCCTTGCCAGTGGTCAGGATCGAGCCGTCGGGCAGGTAGGCGAAGTCGGTCAGGTCGTACGGCGCCTGCCCGCTCTGCTGGTCACGCAGGACGAAGCCGGACGGCAACAGCGGCGCCGCGGCCGCCGGAGTGGACGTCGACGGCACCAGCACGGTCGCCAGCAGCACCACCGCGACGGCTTGACAGAGCGCACGGAATCTCGAAGGCATGGGTGGGCCCCTTTCCCCAGTCGAACGTCCAATCGACCGGGCCCACCTGCGCATTTCACTCTTTCGAGTGGCTTGATTGAACCGTAATCACCACCGCCGGTCGATCACCTGGCCCGTGCTCCGGTTCCAGGTGACGTAACCGCCCTGGAAGCTGTTCTGCCGTCCGATGGGGATGCCGAACTCGTCCGTCGTCGGGTAGCGCAGGTACGACCGCTCCCAGCCGAGCGCGGCCCAGCGCTGCCGGATCGCCCCGTAGACCCCGTGCGCGCCGGTCGACGGCGTCCAATAGATCGAGCCACCCTTGGTGAAGTGGTTGAAGCGGCCCACACCGTCGGGTGTGCCTGACTCGTCGGTGGTCGGGTATCCCATCGGCCCGTGCTCCCAGCCGAGCGCCGCCCAGCGCTGCCGGATCGCCCCGTAGATCCCGTGCGCGTCGGTCGACGGCGTCCAGTAGATGGAACTGCCCTTGGTGAAGTGGTTGTACCGCCCCACACCGTCGGGTGTGCCTGACTCATCGGTGGTCGGGTACCCCATCGGCCCGTGCTCCCAGCCGAGCGCCGCCCACTTGACCCGGATACGACCCCAGACCGCACGCGCGTCCGTCTGCAGGGTGTAGTAGATCGACGCGTTCTTGCTGAAATGGTTGAAGCGGCCGACACCGTCCGGAGTGCCCATTTCGTCGGTCGTCGGGTATCCCATCGGCCCGTGCTCCCACCCGAGCGCGGCCCATTTGACCCGGATCCGCCCGTAAACCGCGTGCGCGCCGGTCGACGGGGTCCAGTAGATCGACGACGGCCCCGGGCCCGGCCGGTACGGGAAGTGGTTGTACCGGCCGACTCCGTCCGGCGTGGCGGTCTCGTCCGTCGCCGGCGGCCCGAACGTCCGATGCCCGCCCAGCGCGAGATACCGCGCCAGGATTTCGCCCTCAATCTGCTTCACTCCGGTCTCGGCGCTCCAGTAGAGCCTGCCGTTCGCGTACGGCCGGTAGCGCACGGGCCCGTCGGCGACCTCCGGCCCGGCGGGCGCGCCGAGTCGTTGCCGCAGCGCGGGTTCCGCCTGGTAGCGCTGGTCGATCGGGGTGAGGTAGTTCGCGGTCAGGGTCAGGTCGCCCGCCGGGACGGTGACGGTCACCGTGCGCGTGGTCCTCCCGTCGGACCAGTTCGCGAACTTCGAAACGCCGTCGGCGGCGATCTCGTCCGCCACGACCTCGAACGTCGCACCCTCGGTCACCATCGCGGTGTTGACCCCGCCTTCCGCCGGGATGCTCACCGCCGCCGGGACACTGGCGGCCAGGGACAACCGGTGTTCGCGCGGCATGGCGACGTAGGTCCTGCTCGCCGTCATGCCGGCGCTGTCAGTCACCGTCGCGGTGATCTCGACCCGGGAATCCTGGTGATCGGTGAAGGGCACGGTGAAAACCGGTCCGCCACCCGGCGAGCCGGGATGCGCGTGGCAGGTCGATTCCTCCGGGCAATGGCGGATCAGCGTGCTCCACGAGACCGGCAGCGCGCCGTCCTCGGCGTCGGTGGCCGTCGCCTCGACGACGACCGGTTCCCCGACGGCGAACGTCCGCGAACCGGGATCCGTCAGCACCGGTTCCGGCGAATGGTTTCCGGGCACCACGACGACGTCGGTGCTCGCGGACGCGCCGAGCCGATCGGTGACGGTGAGACGCGCGGACGCCCGTTCGACCCCGGCGCCGTAGGCGTGGGTCACACGGACACCGGTCTGGCTCGTGCCGTCACCGAAATCCCAGTGGTACGTCAGCGGATCGCCGTCGAAATCGTAGGAACCGGCACCGTCGAAGGTCACCGTCCGCGTCGACGGTTCGGTGCTCGACGCCGCCACCGCCACCGGTTCGGCGTTCGTCCCCGGATAGCTGAGCCGACGCAGGTTCCCGGTGTGGATGTCGGCGAAGACGATGTCCCCGTTGGCCGCGGCCGCGAACTCGACCGGGCCGCCGACGCCGGTGAACTTCGGCGGCCGCTCGGGCGCGCGGACGAGCCTGCCCTGGCTGTCGTAGGTCATCGTCCAGATCTTCTGCGTGACGTAGTCCCCGAAGAAGAACGTGCCGTGGTATTCGTCCGGATAGGACGATCCACTGTAGACGATCCCCGCGGTGACGCTGTTCCCTTCGTCGGCACCGGAACCGTGGTGGTACGCGGTGATCGGCGCCGTGTTGACCACCCCCGCGCAACCGGCGAGCCCGGAATATCCCGGCGTGGGGGCGTTTCCTTCCCAGCAGGGCCAAGCGTGGTTCGCCCCCGGCCGCACGACGTCCACCTCTTCCCAGGTGTTCCAGCCGACGTCCCCGACGACCGGAAGGCCGAGCCGCGGGTCCAGGGAGAACCGGAACGGGCTGCGGAAACCGCCGGCGAAGACCTTGGAGCGATTGGCATTCGGCGCCGCGGCGGAGTAGTACGGGTTGCCGGGGACGCCGGCGCCGTCCGGGGTGACATGCAGGATCTTGCCGTAAAGCTGATCGAGGTCGAGTGAGCGAAGCGCGCCGGGATCCACGCGGGTGAAGTCGGCGGCGTCACCGATGGAAATCCACAAGGTCCCGTCGGGCGCCGCGACGAGCCCGCTGATGCCGTGGACGTCGTGGAACCCGGGAAGGTCGACGAGCACCCGTTCGTTCGCGAGCCCCGTGGGGACGTCGGTGCCGGTCACCGTCCAGCGCGCCACCCGCATGATGAACGCGCCGCCGCTCGTGTCGAACGACCACGTGAGGTAGATCTGGCGCGAGGTGGCGAAATCCGGGGCGACGGCCAAGCCGACGAGGCCGAGGTCCCCGTCGTCGTGGACGGGAAGGTTCGCGATCGTCCGCGCCTGCCCGGTGGCGGGCACCCAGGCGACCTTGCCGCTCTTGCCGATACTGAGCACCGAACCGTCGGGCAGATAAGCGAAATCGGTCAGATCGAAGGCGGCTTGACCGCTCGGCTGATCACGCAGCACGAAACCCGACGGCAAGGTGGGCGCTGCCGCCGCTTCCGGCGCGCCCACCCATCCCGGGAGAAGCAGGATTGAAACCGACAGTACGGCGAACAGGCGAACTAGTGCCCGGCTTCTGATCATCTGCGCTTCCCTGCTTCCGGCGTGTCATGGCACGTCGCCGGAAGCGGGGAAGTCATTGCCGTCGGGAGCTTTCATTTATCTCAAAGCAATCGAACCGCAATGATCGTCACGCGGTGCAGCGATCAGGGCACGACCTGTACGACGCCGCCCTTCTGCAGCAACGTGAAGTACTTCTGCGAAGCCGCCGCGGACAGGTGGATGCAGCCGTGCGAGTACACCGTGAGGCTGCCGGTGTGGAACGCGATACCCGGCAGGAAGAACACGGAGTTCGGCATCGGCGCGTCGAACTGCTTCGAGTGGTAGTTCTTGACCTTGGCCGAAACGTGGAAGACACCCATCGGCGTGGCGTAGCCCTTCTTGCCGGGCAGCTGCTTGACCGGGCCGTAGATGACCTTGCCGTCCTGCAGCAGCCACGTCTTCAGCGCCGAGAGGTCGACGCAAGCGCTCACACCCGGCGAGGCCAGCGCGGCCTTGCACGGTACGTCGGCGGCGTTCGGGGCGGGCTTGGGCGTCGGCTTCGGCGTGGGTTTCGGCTTGGGCTTCGAGGACGTCGGCTTCGGCGTGGAGCTGCTGCTGCTCGGCGTCGGTGTCGGCGTCGCGGACGAGGTCGACGGTGTCTGAGACGACACAGACGGCGCCGACGTGGTCGTGGACCCGCCCTGAGCGACGCCACCGCCACCGGGCGCGCCGCCACCGGTGTTGCCGGAACACGCGGTCAGCACCAGCGCGGTGGCCAGTGCGGTCACCCCCACCAGGATCTTCTTCACGACCCGCACCCCCGTTGTCCGTAGTCCGTCCGACATGGGTAAAGACGGAGCTCACCCGTCCGGGGTTGTTGATCGGATGGTCACGATCGCGTCTCAGGGCACGCGGCCGACGACCCGCGCGTACATCCGGCCCGGATTGGCGCCTTCGTCCAGATATCCGGGCAGCGGCGGGAGGTCCCGCGCGAACCCGGCCAGCCTGCCGAACAGTTCGTTCGCGTCGGCGGGGCGCCGTTCCGGGTCCTTCTCCAGCAGATCCGCGAGCAGGTCGTTCAGTCCACGCGGGACACCGTCCACTTCGGCCGGACTCTCCTTGACCTGTTTCTCGAACACCGCGTACGCCGTCGGCCCGGTGAACAGCTGCCTGCCGGTCAGCATTTCGTGCAGGACGCAGCCCAGCGCGTACAGATCGCTGCGTGGCCCGGCGATCCCGCGCTGGATCTGCTCGGGCGCCATGTAGGCGGGGGTGCCGAGGATCTGCCCGGCGCGGGTGAACTGGGCGACGTCGGTCTCGCGCAGCATCGCGAGCCCGAAGTCGAGCACCTTCACGCTGCCGTCGGGGCACAGCATCAGGTTGGTGGGTTTGAGATCGCGATGGCAGATGGACAGCGCGTGCGCGGCGGACAGCACGGCGCACGCCTGCGCGGCGATCGCGGCCGCCCACGGCACCGGTAGCGGACCGTGTTCGGCGGCGAGGTCGGCGACGGTCACGCCTTCGATGAACTGCATGACCTGGTACAACCGCTCGTCGTAGGTGCCGAAGTCGTAGAGCGTCGGCGCGCCCGCGTGTTCCAGGGTCGCGAGGATCCGCGCCTCACGGATGAACCGTTGTTCGAGCTCGGCGTCCGGACCGCCGGGAAGCCCGAGGAACTTCACCGCCACGCGGCGGCCGAGATGCCGGTCGTGGCCGGCGTAGACCGCGCCCATCCCACCCCGGCCGAGCGGCAGCTCGTCGAGTTCGTAACGGTCCGCGATCAGCACCTAGTTCCCCGGCCTCAGTTGACCTTCCGTCAGTCCCGTCAAGCCTAGCCTCACCAGCTCCAGGCCCGATTCCGCCGCCTCACGGAGCGCGGCCTCGAAGGCGGCGAGCCGGGTGAACGCCTCGCCGTGTGCGCGCTGCGCCTCGATCGGCAGGCGCGGGATCCGGGTGCGCTTGAGGTCGATCCTGGTCGAAGAGGTCGGCGCGATCTGCCCCGCCGCGCGCAGGCATCCGGCGAGGAAGGCGGCGTCCAGGCGTTCGGGATCGGTGCGGTACTTCGACATCGTCGGCTCGGTCTCGACCATCTCTCCACTGTGGACATAAGCGGGAACGGAGGGCGAAGCGACCACGTCCCCCTCCGCCACCGATTCCGGCACGGTCAGCACGCCGGACTTCAGCAGCTCGCCGATCGTGACGAACGAGGGCTTCTCGTCGGACACCGCCAGCGACGGCAGTTCCGGCCGGATCCCCTCGAAATACCTGCGGACTTCGAGAAAGGCCTCACCCGCGTGTTCGTCCCGATCCTGGTACCGCGCGGGGGAAAGGTCGATCTCCTCGTCGAGCAGATCGATGATCCGGACGGTGCCAGGCACGTCGGCACCACGCAGATGTTCCTCCACTGTGGACGGATCGGTCGCCAGCAGCAGCCGGGACGGTGGCCGCTCCCCGGGTTCCGGCCGCCGCAGCAGCCACAGATCCGCGCCGCCGACCGTGACCACGGCGCGCAAGGCCCCGGCCCGCAACAGGTTCCCGCGGATCCGCCGCCCGGTGCGGCGTCCGGCGGCGGCGGGCGGCATGCGGATCGCGACCAGCCCGCCGGGTTTCACGTGCGCGAGACAGTGCTGCACCCAGGCCAGTTCCGGTTCGCCGCGCGGCGGCTGGCCGTACACCCAGCGCGGGTCGCCGACGAGTTCGTCGTAGCCCCATTCCCGTTCGTTGAACGGCGGGTCACAGACGACGGCGTCCGCGAGAACCCCCTCGAAGGAGTCCATCGACAGGGCGTCCGCCCCGTACATCTCCATGTCCGCGCCCGCGAGCAGCAGCCGGTGCGCCGCGATGCACGAGGTCGCCGGATCGCCGGTCTGGCCGAGCAGCCGGGTCCCGCCGGAGGCGAGCAGCAGTGTCCCGAGCCCGCACGCCGGGTCGAGCACCACGCCGGGCGCGGGGCCGATGAGCCGGGACACCAACGCCGCCACCGGTTCCGGTGTGACGGACAGCTGGCGTGAGTGCGCCTCGACGTAGCGCTCGCACAGGAACTCGAAGGCATCGCGCGCGCCCCGCTCGGCGGCGAAGCGGTCCAGCAGTTCGAGCAGTTCGGCGTCGTCGTACCGCGGCGACAAGGTCCACGTGTGCCGCCGCGACAGGTACGACCCCACCCGGCCGACCCGGTCGCCGAGCGCCAGATCGTCGCCGAGGTTCCGCAGCCGCTGCCAGATCCGGTCGCCGAGCGAGATCTCGACCGGTTTCCCCCGCTCACGCAGCCACTTTTCGACGGCGACCAGGGAAAAGAAGGGGCTCGACGCCGTCCCGCCGACGGGTGGCGGAAAATCGCCGTAACGTCGGCGCCAGTTGCTGACGGCGGCGCGGCCGACGCCGGCGATGCGCGCGATGTCCGCCGCGGTGACGGTGGCTTGCTCCTCCATCGCCGCATCGTAACCGACAGCGGACTATTCCAGCCCTTTGTTTGTGAACTCAGTACACAACTGCTTTACTGGGTCCCATGAGGTACACCCTTCGGTACGCCGCCGGCTCGGACGTCGGGCGGCGCCGCCAGGTCAACCAGGACTCGGTCTACGCCAGCGCCAGGATGCTGGCCGTCGCCGACGGTATCGGCGGCCAGCCGCACGGCGAGGTGGCCAGCGCCGAGGCTGTGGGCGTCCTGTCCCGGCTCGACAAGGACCTCCACGGTTTCGACCTCGCGGACGTCGACCTGGTCGAGGTGCTCTCCGGCGGCCTTCGCGCCATCGACGACCGGCTCGCCGCGACGGCCGAGCAGGAGCCCGAGACGCGAGGCATGGGCACCACCCTGACCATGCTGCTGTTCGACGGCTCCCACTTCACGGCCGCCCACATCGGCGACTCGAAGGGCTACCTGCTGCGCGGCGGCACGCTTCAGCGCTTCACCCGCGACCACACGCTCGCGCAGGCCCTCGCGGACGACGGGCGCATCGACCCTTCGGAGGTCGAGGGACACCCTCGCGGCTCGCTGTTGATGAAGGCGCTGTTGAGCACCGGCAGCGGCGAAGCGGACATCTGGACCTTCGACGCCGCGCCCGGAGACCGTCTCCTGCTGTGCTCGGACGGGTTAACGGCAACGGTTGTCGAAACCGTTATCAAAGACGTCCTGGGGGCCTTCCAAGATCCCGCGGAGACCGTCCCGAGGCTGATCGACCTGGCCAACGAGGGCGGCGGACCGGACAACATCACCTGCGTCGTGGCCGACGTTCTCGCACCTGCTCCGGCCTGAGTCCTCGAAGCCGCGGCCGCAGGTCAGACCCGCCTTCGAGGGGACGAAAGGGCATCCGGTATCGTTCCCCACGGAGGATTGGCCGAGCGGCCTAAGGCGCACGCTTGGAAAGCGTGTTGGGTTCACGCCCTCGCAGGTTCGAATCCTGTATCCTCCGCCGTCAGCAAGGCCCCGGACGTTCCGACGTCCGGGGCCTTGTTGATTACTTAGCAGGACCTTCACTTAACAGAGTCAGTTGATCACGCTAAGTTTAATAGTGGTCGTTCCAGCCCCCGACGTCCCAAGGAGTCCGCCAAAATGGCCGGAGTCGAAGAGATCCGCGCTGGTATCGCGCTCGCGAACGAGAAGGCATCCGCGAGTATCGCCGCACTTCAGCAGGCAGCGCAGTCTCTCGAAGAAGCCCAGCTTTCGCTTTCCCAGGCCACCCAGGGCAGCACCCAGCACGAGGTGAGCCAGGCGCACGGGCTTCTCGCCGAGGCCCTGCAGGGCATCACCGGCATGCAGAGCACCATCCAGGCGGGCATCTCGTCGGCCGAGTCGTACTCGACCCGTCTCTGACATGTACCTCGAGGAGCTGCACCAGCTGCTGACGGCCGTCCAAACCGGCCTCGCCGACGGACGCGCTCACGCGGAGCGGGCCAGGAGCCTGCTCGAAGAGTCCCGGCGCGCCATCGTGGAACCCCAGGCCCAAGCCGTGCCATGGGTGCCGCCGCAGCTGGCGCAGGCCGACGAGGGAATGGAAAACCTCCTGACGCGCCTTTCCGCCGCTGACGACCTGGTCAGCGGTTACCAATCCCGCCTCTGAGATCGGCGAGCCGGTATGGGCAGCAAAGCGAGTGAACAGCGCAATCGCGTCGTTACGGCGCTCGAGCGGGTCCGGCACCAGATCGGCCTCGTCCTCGGCGCCGCCGCCGGCGCCCGCCAGTCCGCCGAGGCGGAGCTGGCCAAACTCGAACTGGAGCAGCACATAGTCCGGGTGGGGATGAACAACTCCACCTCGGACCAGTACGCCGAATGGTCCCGGCATCCCGCCGCGAACGAGGTGTTCGGCCTGCTCGGCAGCGTGCGCGGCCAGTTCTACGCGGACTGGGAAGCGGGCCCGAACGCGTTGCGCGAGCTCGTCGCGCACAACGCGCCGGGGCCCGCGAGCCAGCCGCCGGGCAACTGGCTCGGCCGCGTCGGCGGGAATCCCGGCATCACCGCGCCGGGGCTGTGGCGCGTCGGTTCGGCGACCGTTTCGGGCAAGGACGTCCCGCGCACGTTCGACGTCGCGGTACCCCTGCTCGACGAGTCGCATCTGTCCATCACGTCGGCGCCCAAGACCAGGGCCGCGGTGGACGGCATCGTGCAGAACCTGCTGATGCGGATCCTGAGCACGTTCGAGCCCGGCGCGGTGCGCGTCCACCTGTGGGACGTCGGCCAGCTGACCGCGATCCTGCCCGACCTGTATCCGTTGAGCCGCACGAGCGCGCTCACGTTGTACGACCCGGGGCGGCTCGAAGACCTCCTCGACGAGCTGGCGGGCCACATCCGCCGCATCCACGCGACCGGGATGCAGGCCGGACACACGTCGCTGCGGGAGATCCGACGGGCGAGCGGCCAGCGAGTCGAACCGTTCCGCGTCGCGGTGCTCTACGGCAACGGCGAGACCCTCGAACCGGAGCGCGCCCGCGAACTGAAACGGGTCGCCACCGGGGCACTCGCGGCCGGGATCTGCCTGATCCTGATCGACGTGCCGACCATGCTGTCGACTTCGGTCGAATCGCTGAGCCTGTACGACGAACGGCACGCGAAGAGCAGCATGACCGGCCCGGACCTCGTCGTCGATCTCGATCCGCCGATGCCGTCCGGGCAGGTCATCCGCGCCGCCGGGCGGATCGCCGAGGCGCTGATCGCCAAACAGGGCGGGCCGCGCGCGTTCGCCGACCTCCTGCCGACCGAACTGGGCAAGGAGAGCTCGGCGCGCGAACTGCGGGCGCCGGTCGGGTTCTTCGAGGGCGAGCCGGTGGAGGTCGTCATCGGCGACGCCAGCCCGCACGTGCTCATCGGCGGGCCGAGCGGTTCGGGGAAGACGAACTTCCTGTACTCGCTGCTCGGCAGCCTCGCGGCGCGGTACTCGCCGGACGAGCTCGCGCTGTACCTGCTGGACTTCAAGGAGGGCGTGTCGTTCGCCGGGCTCGCGCCGGGGCGGCGGGACGCCAGCTGGCTGCCGCACGCCAAACTCATCGGGGTCAACGTCAACACCGACCGCGAGTTCGGCCTGGCCCTGCTGCGGTTCCTCGCCGACGAGCTGCGCCGCCGGTCCGCCGCGGCGAAACTGCACGAGGTCACCAACCTCTCGGACCTGCGCGAACAGGATCCCGGCGGGCACTGGCCGCGGATCGTCGCGGTGATCGACGAATTCCAGTACCTGTTCGCCGGCCGCGACGGCGTGACCGCGACCGCGACCCAGCTGCTGGAGGACATCGCCCGGCGGGGCCGGTCTCAGGGCATCCACCTGGTGCTGGCGAGCCAGGACGTCGCCGGGATCGAGGCCTTCTGGGGCAAACCGGCGGTGTTCGAGCAGTGCACGCTGCGGATCGCGATGCCGAAGGCGCGGCGCGTGCTGGCCGAGACCAACAACGCGGCGGTCTCGGCGCCCAAGTGGCACGCGGTGATCAACCACGATTCCGGGGTGGCGCACGGAAACCAGCTCGCCCACGTGCCGGACGCGAGCACCAAGGACGTCTTCAACAAGCTGCAGCACCGGCTCTGGGAGCGATACTCGGAGTCTTTCAAGCGGCCACGGCTGTTCGACGGGGCACATTCCCCGGTGCTGGAACAGTTTCCGGCGTTCGCGGATCTGAAGCCGACGGACCGGCCGCGGGCACTGCTCGGCCAGTCCATCGACGTCGACGAGGCCGCCTGCGGGGTCGAGCTGCCGAAGGCGCCGGGACGTAACGTCGCCGTCCTCGGCGCGGCGACCGCGGAAGCACTGTCCATCATGGACTCCGCCGCCCGCTCGCTCGCCCGCCAGTATCACTGCGGGTCGGTGGAGTTCGTGCTCTCGTGCCCCATCGAGGCGTCCGTCCCCGCCGTAGCGGAACTGGTCGAACGCTTGCGCGCGGACGGACACGAGGCCACCCTTGTCGACGATCTGCCCGCCCGGGTAATCGATATCGCGGAGAATCTGTCCTCTTTGGACAAAGCGCGGGTGCTGCTGCTGTACGGCGTCGACGCGTCGATCCCCGCGCTGGAGGCGAAGGCGCCCGGACAGCTCAAGAGCGGCCTGGATCAGCTGCGGGTCTTGCTGAAGCAGGGCCCGACGCACGGCGTCCACACCATCGGCTGGTGGCGCAGCATCGCGCGGCTGAAGGACACGCTCGGTTTCGCGGGCACGGACGACATCGGGACCTGGGCGGCGTTGGACGTCCAGGGCAACGAATTGTCGCCGTTCGCCGCCGGCCAGGTCGTGCACTGGTCACCACGGCCGGGGCGGGCGCTGTTCTTCGACCGCACCACCCACGGTGCCCCTGAGGTGATCATCCCGTTCCAGCGTCCGGAAGGGCTTCTCGATGGATGACGGCATCACCGCGGCCATGCGGTACAAGGAGATCGTCGGCCTCGCGCGCGCTTCGGCGGAGAACCTGCGCAACTGGGAGATCGGCCGCGCGGACGAGCTGGAGGCACGCCTCGCCGAGGCGCACCAGGCCGTCGCGGACGCCGCCGAACGCGAGCAGCGCGCCGTCGACCGGTGCACGCGCTGGTGGAAGATGGCGCAGCACAACGTCGAAGGCCTCTCGTGGCTGCCCGACGACGAGGCCCCGCGCCCGGTGCCGACCGCGCGGCCCGGCTACCTGGAGAAGTACCTGGAAGAGGTCAAGCCCAGTTACCAGGAGCTGGTGCAGGCGGTGCTTTCCCTTGGGTGGCGCGCCAAACGCTCCTGACCTCCCGCGTGTCGTCCCTCCAATCACGCGAGTTCGCCCTCCAATCACGCGTGTGCGCCGCCTGATCACGTGAGTTACGCCTCCAATCACGCGAGTTACGCCTTCAATCACGAGAATTGCACCTCCAACCACGCGTACTCGTTGGAGGGACTCGTGACTGGATGGACGACACACGTGATCCAACGGACGACACACGTGTTTGGAGGGACGACACGCGTGATTGGGCGGACGACACGGGTGTTCGAGGGCGGAACTCGCGTGATCGGGGACGTAACTCGCGTGATCGGGGACGTAACACGCGTGATTGAGGGCGGAACTCGCGTGATTGAGGGCGCAACTCGCGTGGGTGGGGGCGTAACACGCGTGAAGGCCCCCTTCCCTCGGCTGAGCCGAGGGAAGGGGGCCTTCACGCGGGAAAGTTACGGCTTCGGCAGGTAGGGACCGAGCACCTTCTCCAGGTAGTCCGCCAGATCGTGGAAGGCGTCCTGGACGGGGTTGCCCGCGCTCGGCCGGAACCGGAGCACCTGCGGGTCGTGGTCGCTCGCCTGCTTCGCGAACTCGGCGTTCAGGTGGACGACGTCGTAGTCGAGACCGCGCGGCGCCCTCGACGCCAGGATGTGGTCCAGCACCTGCGACTGGCCCTCGAAAACGTAGCTGTACCGCTCGTTCTCGGGCAGCGTCGCGATGAGGTCCTTCAGCGCGCCACCGGCGGTCAGCGTCTCGACGGCGGGCGAGAACGGGTAGTCGTTCAGGTCGCCCGCCACGACGATGTTCGCGTTCTTGTCCGACGCGAGCAGCTTGTCGATGAAGCCACGGAGCACGGTCGCCTGCTTGGCCCGCTGCACCTCGGAACTCCGGACCGGCGGCTGGTTGCGGCCGTGGGTCGGCTGATCGCCGCCCTTGGAGTTGAAGTGGTTCGCGATGACGAACACGGTGCGGCCCTTGAAGACGAACTCGCCGACCAGGGGTTTGCGGCTGGCTTCCCACGCCTCGTTCCCGGGCTCGACCCGTCCGGGCGAGACGGTCAGGTGGGTCTTGCCGCGTTCCTTGACCACGTCGACGGGCGTGGTCGCGGTACCACCCGGCCGGTCCACAAAGGACACCCGCGCCGGGTTGAACAGGAAGCCGACGCGGATGTTGCCGCCGGGCTGGCCGCCGTCCTTGCCGTTCTCCGGGTCGATCTGGCGCCACTCGTAACGCGGGCCGCCGACGGCGACGATCGCGTCGACGAACTTCTGCAACGTCTGGTCGGCCGCCACGGTGCCGTCGTTCGCCGGCCCGTTGTTGTCCTGGATCTCCTCCAGGTTCAGGATGTCCGGCTTCGCCAGGTTGCCGACGACGGCCTTGGCCAGCTCGCCGAACTTCTCCGCACTGTCCAAAGCGGACAGGTTCTCGACGTTGTAGGTCGCCACGGCGAGCTCGCCGCTGCGCTGCGCGCGGGTGCTCTCGCGCTGCAACCCGTTGTCCTTGGCGGCGCCGAGCTTCGTCGCGAACAGCGTGTAGCCGCCGAAGTTGCTGTATTCGACCGGGCCGGACGTCTCGCCGGTGAGCACGTCGCCGGTGTTGACCTTCGGGAACGGCTGCTGGGCGAACGGGATCAGCGACGCGACCTTGAGCACGCCGGTGTTGAGCCGGTCGTAGTCCAGGTACACCGCGCCGCCACGGACGCTCGGGTTCTGCTTCGGCTTGGTGGTCACGTAAAGCTCGTTGTACGACGACGTCGGGCCGACGACGCGGGCGTCGGAGACGCTGACGATCTCGCTCTCGTGCGTCTCCCAGAAGTCCAGCGAGTACTTCGCCGGCTCCAGCGGCAACGGTTCGATGCTGCCGCCCGGCGCGGGGGCGACGGTGTCCGGGACCGTGTCCGGTGAGACGACGGTCGGTGCGGGCAAAGCGTTCCCGCTCGACTGGACCGTCCACTGTGCACTCGTCAGCTCGGTGAGCGACTGGTACGGCGAGGTCGCGGAGGCGTCCGGGTAGAACTCGCGCACGGTGCCGCCCGCGGTCACCGCGTCGCCGACGGCCACGGCGGGCGTCGTCGAGCCGGTGAAGACGAACAGGCCCTCGCTGGTGCGCGGGTCGGCGTCGGGAGCGGTGTCGGTGAGCCAGAACCCGCGCGCCGAACCGAAGCTCCGGATCGCGGTCACGACGCCGGTGACCCCGGCGACCTTCCGGTCCTTGAACGGCGAGATCCGGGTGGTGCCCTGGATTTCGTGGATCTTCGCGTCGACCGGCGGCGGGCCGGTCTCGCCCGGCGTCTCACCCTTGGCGTTGGTCGGGGTGGGCGCGCCGGAGGTGAAGTCGGCGGCGTTGTCGTCGGTGTCCGCGAGCGTCGTCCCCCTGGCGACGGAGGCGGTGTTGGACGGTGCCGGCGCCGTGGATCCCTCGCGGATGACGGCGGCCGCGCCGAAGCCGACCAGGTCCTTGATCCGGGTGTCGGCCGCGCAGTCGGCGGCCGTCTTGCAGGTCAGCGCCGTGGTGCCCTGGACGAGCGCGATGGTGCCCGCGGTCGCGGACAACGCCAGCGAACCGGTGGCGTCCGGCGTCGGCAGCGCGACGGTGCCGCCCGAGCCCTTCGCCTGCGCGATGAGATACCGCGCGCCCGCGGCGACACTGCCGGTCAGCGGCGTGACCTGCCAGCTGTTCCCCGACGCGGGCGCGTACTGGACGCTGAAGCCGTCGAGGCTCACGGCGGCCGCGCCGCGGTTGGCGAGTTCGACGAAGTCGTTGGTCAGCGTGGCGCCCGAGTTGCCGCCACCGCCGTAGACCTCGGCGATCACGGCGTCGGCGCTGGGCGCGGCGAGCGCGGCCGGAGCGGTGATGCCGCTCACGACCAGGCCGGAGGCAAGGGCCACGGTCAGGGCCCGTCTCCGGGCGGCACGACGGGAAATGGTCACGCTGAGTCCCCTTTTCACAAGATCGGTCGAGGCATACTCCCCCGAACAAGTGAAATGAGGAAGACGACAAGACAACGATTCGTCACCGCTAGCCCGTTCGGACCCTCGCGTGCGAAGATCGAGCTCCGCCGCCTGTTACGCACCAGGAGGCGTCTTCATGCGCAGACTGCTTTGCGCGATCGTCGCGGCCAGTCTCGTGATCCCCGTTCCCCCGGCGGCCGCCAAGCCACCGGAAAAGGCAGCGTTCGAAGTGATGACCCCGGCGAGCACGGTCGCATCGCGCACCGACCGGCGGCCGAACGCGGGCGGGATCTTCGATCCGGTCGCGCGCAAGACCTTCATCTCGTGGTCCGGCAAGGCCGCGGACACCTACGTCCAGGCCTACGACCATCGGACCGGCGTCTGGACGGCGCCGAGGAAGATCGCCGACGGCGAGTCCGATCCGCACAACTACCCCACGATGCTGCTGGCCGGCGACGGGCATCTGCTGATCTTCCGCGGGATGCACAACAAGCGGACCGTGCTCAGCCGCGCGCCGCTCGCGCATTCCCTCGACGGCACCTGGACCGACGTCGAGGTCCCCGAGGGTGCCGCGGCGAGCTACCCGATGCCGGTGAAGACCGTCGACGGCACGCTGTTCCTGTTCTACCGGGAGACCACGAAGGAACTGGATCCGGCGGCGGACTCCGACTTCCGCCCGATGAAGTACCTCGTTTCCCGTGACCACGGGAAGACGTGGAAGAACTCCGTGCGGCTGACCGGGAAGCCGTGGGCGTTCGGCTCGCTGGGCCGGGCCGACCACATGGACGAGATCTACGTGGGGCAGCTTCGGTACCTGCCGTCGTCCGGGCGGATCCAGTTCGTCTACACGCTCGCGGGCGGTGGGCCCGGCCAGCACAAGCACGACGTCTACCACCGGAACGTCTACTACCTGTCGTTCGACGTCCGCACCCTGCGTTTCTTCTCCGCCGCGGGCCACGACCTCGGCACGCAGGTCGACGACGCCGAACAGGAGCGGTATCTCAAGGTCGTCGAAACGCCGCTCGAACTCCCCGGCGGGCTCAAGTCGCCGGACTACATCCTGCAGGTCGGCACCCAGCGCGACGGCAAACCGTTCGTCACCTGGTTCCAGTTCGACGCCGCGGGCTCGCCGCGCGATTTCGCGGGCGCGTGGAACGGCCGGAACTGGGAAGTGCGCGAAGTCGCGAACGGGCTCCGAATGCGCGAGATCGAACAGCTCAATGGCGGCACCTGGCGCGTTTACGGAACGCGCGACGGAAAGCCGGGCATCGAAACGTTCTTGCTCGAGAACGGCCGCGGCTGGAAGCCGGAAACCTTGATCACCACACCGAAACCGGTCCAGCGTGTCGAAGTGATCACCGGTTTCCGGGACCCGGCCCGCATTCTGGCGACCGGCGCCTCCAGTGCCCGTGACGTCTCCGTGGCCGACGGTGACATTTATGTCGCGGGAACCCCGCGCAAATAGCCCATTGGGGTTCCGCTGCCTTAAATGAACCTCAAGTCCGGGTACAAGCCGGCATTCCCGGAGTTACCTTTGGCGACGTGAGCGAGGACACAATTCTCGGCTCACGTCGCCGGAGGAGGTGTCCGATGAACTGGCTCATCGTCGGTACGGCACTGGTTCTGCTGCTGAGCATCGCACTGGCCGTCGATCTGCGCGACCGGGAACGCGGCGGACGGCCGGTGGCCCATTTCGGCGGCGCGCGGCTCGACGCCGTACTACGCGAGGCTGATCTGAGCGAACGGCTTCTCGACGCTCACCGGGGAGGGTGAGCAGGGGGAACTGGGGGCGCACCGCCGGTGCACGGGACCCGTCGGGGGAGGACGGGGCCCGTACACCGGCGGTGTGTCATTTCCGCACTCGCGTGACCAGAGGCGTAACTCGCGTGACCAGAGGCGTAACTCGCGTGATCAGCGTTCGAGGTTCTGCCGCGTCTTGTACTTCCCGATGAGCGACTTCGCGCCGGCGACCGCGGCCTTCCCGGCGCCCTTCGCGCTCGCGGCCAGGAACGTCGTCCAGTCGAAGTAGTCGCGCCACAGCACGATCCGGCCGTCACGCACTTCGAACGTGCCGCACACCCAGAACTCGGCCTCCCACGAACCACGCCGCAGGACGTCGGTGCGCTCGGTCAGCACGATCGGCCCGTCGGCGGCGATGTGGTGGGTGCGCGCCTCGAACCCGCTGCCGTAACGGGCCATGGT
The DNA here is from genome assembly GCF_014873915.1 of Amycolatopsis roodepoortensis. Taxonomy (GTDB): domain Bacteria; phylum Actinomycetota; class Actinomycetes; order Mycobacteriales; family Pseudonocardiaceae; genus Amycolatopsis; species Amycolatopsis roodepoortensis. Next base: position 136,234 of record NZ_JADBEJ010000002.1, on the reverse strand, counting down.
GCGCAACTGCTTCTCCACCGCGGAAAGGCCGCGGGCGGGAGGCAGCGGGACGTTCTGATAGACGATGTCGATCGCCACGAAGCCGAGCGCCCGATCGATGTCGAACTCTTCGAGTGCCTGAAGGAAACCGGTCACCACTGTCTTCGGATCCGTCATGCCGGCCAAGGCTAATCCGATTTTGAACCGCCGGAAGGTCACAGCCGTATCACCGGGCGGAGGGGCCGGTTTTCCCCTGACTACGGAGGTATCGATGCGACGGCGACTGCCGATGGCACTGTTCGGCCTGGTCGTGTGGGTGCTCGCGGGCTGTTCGACGGCCACGGGCGCCGCACCGGCGACACCGGGCGCCAACCAGGCCGACGTCACCTTCTCCCAGCAGATGGTCCCGCACCACCAGCAGTCGATCCAGGTCGCGAACCTGGCCTCGGACCGGTCGGCCTCGGAGTTCGTGAAGGCCACCGCCGCCAAGATCGTCAAGGCCGAGTCGGCGGAGGTCCGGACGATGACCGGCTGGCTGCAGTCCTGGAACGCGGCCGTCCTGCCCGCGGCGGGGCACGCCGGGCACGCGATGCCGGGGATGATCACCGAAGGGCAGGTCGCCTCGCTGCAGAACCTGTCCGGCGCCGAGTTCGACAAGGTGTGGCTCCCGCTGATGGCCGAACACCTGCGCAACGGCGTCGCGATGGCCAAGACCGTGCTGTCTTCGGGCGAGCACGCCGAGACGAAAGCGCTGGCACAGGAGATCGTGGAGAACCAGACGGCCGCGATCGACGAGATCACCGCACAGCTTCCCTGACCCCCTGAAGGCCCTCCAACGCCCTCCGGTATTGTTCTCGGCGGTGGCGTGTCCGAGCGGCCGAAGGAGCACGACTCGAAATCGTGTGACGGTTAATACCCGTCCGTGGGTTCAAATCCCACCGCCACCGCAGCGAAGAGCCGGTCTCCACGGAGACCGGCTCTTCTGCGTCCGGGACTACTTGTTGAACTTGTCCTTGAGGTCCTGCACGCCGCCTTCCGCGCGGTCACGCAGGTCGTGCCCGGTCTCCTTGACCTGGCCTTCGGTCTGGTCGGCCCGGCCGGAGTTCGCGAGGTCGGAGTTGCCGGTCTTCTCGCCGAGCTTCTCCTTGGCGGCGCCGATGGCCTGCTCGGCCTTGTCCTTCGCCTTGTCGAAAACGCTCATGGCGGATGTTCCTCCTTCGACTGCGGCCGCCGTTTGCGACCGCCTGTCTCCGGGTTACCCGGGCCACGGGATCCGACACATCTGTCACCCGGTGCGGTTACCCCGTTGCCCGTGGAAGAACTCTTCGAGCAGGGCCGCGCATTCGGCCTCCAGCACGCCGCCGACGACCTCCGCGCGGTGGCTGAGCCGCCGGTCGCGGACGACGTCCCACAGCGAACCCACGGCCCCGGTCTTGGGCTCCCAAGCGCCGAAGACGACCTTCGCGACCCGGGCCATCACCAGCGCGCCGGCGCACATCGTGCACGGCTCCAGCGTCACGGCGAGCGTGCAGCCCTCCAGCCGCCAGCCGTCGCCGTAGATCTCGGACGCGGCCCGCAGGGCGAGGATCTCCGCGTGCGCCGTCGGGTCCCCGAGTTCTTCGCGGGCGTTGCGCGCGGAGGCGAGCGGGGTCCCGTCCGGCGACAGCACGACGGCGCCGATCGGCACGTCGTCGCCAGCACCTCGCGCCGCGACGATCGCCGCCCGGACGGCGGCGATGTCGGCGGCGGAGGCTGCGGGGCTCAGATCTCGTCCAGGATCTTCGTGAACTCGGCGGCGAATCCGCACCGCTGCGCGACCATCTGGAGTTGTTCGTCCGGATAGAGGTCGACCTCGCCGACGATCACCTGCAGTTCGGCCCCGGGGAGTCCGAGGTCGGACAGGATCTCCAGGTCGCCTTCCGGCCAGACCGCGTCGTCGTCCTCGTCCGGCGGGTCGACTCTCAGCACGTCGAGGACGTCCGCGGCGATGTCGTAGTCGAGCGCCGCGGCGGCGTCGGACAGCAGCAGGGAGGGGCCTCTCGGGCTCGGCCGGACGATCACGAAGAACTCGTCGTCGACCGCCAGCAGCCCGAACGCGGCCCCTGTCGAACGCAGTTTGCCGAGCTCGGTGATTGCAGCGTCGAGCTCGCCGAGCGCCCCCGGATCAAGGGAACTGCACCGCCACCGACCGTCCTCCCGCACCACGGCCACCGCGAACCCCGTGATCGGCTCTTGCACCGCCATGCGCACACCGTATTCCGCCCGCATTCGGAACGCACGCACGGTGCGCCCGAAGCGCCGCATGCGCCACTATCGAGACATGACCGGACCCACCGACCTGCCCACCCTCCCCGACGCCCGCTTCGCCGGATTGCTAGAGGAAGCCCGCGCGCTCCAGACGAAAACCGTAGAGCTCCGCCGGGAGATCCACCGGAATCCGGAGATCGGGCTCCACCTGCCGAAAACCCAGGCCTCGATCAAGGCGGCCCTCGACGGCCTGCCGCTCGAGATCATCGAGGGCAAATCGACCACCTCGCTGACCGCCGTCCTCCGCGGCGGGAAGCCGGGCCCGGCGATCCTGCTGCGCGGCGACATGGACGCGCTGCCGCTGCACGAGGACACCGGCCTCGACTTCGCCTCCGAGGACGACGGCGCGATGCACGCCTGCGGGCACGACACCCACGTCGCGATGCTGGCGTCGGCCGCGCGGCTGCTGTCCGAGCACGTCGACGAGCTGGCCGGGTCGGTGGTGTTCATGTTCCAGCCCGGTGAGGAGGGCGAGCACGGCGCGCGCCACATGATCCACGAGGGCGTGCTCGACGCCTCGGGCGAACGCGTCGAGAAGGCGTTCGGCCTGCACATCTTCACCCAGGTCGCGTCGGGCATCGTGCAGACCCGGCCGGGGCCGATCATGGCGTCGGCGAACAGCTTCCACGTCACCGTCACCGGCCGGGGCGGGCACGGCTCGGCGCCGCACCAGGCGATCGACCCGGTGCCGGCGGCGGCCGCGATGGTGAGCGCGCTGCAGACGATGGTGACCCGCAAGGTCAGCGTGTTCGAGCCCGCGGTGGTCTCGGTCACCCGGATCGAGGCCGGGACGACGACGAACATCATCCCCGAGACGGCGTTCCTGGAGGGCACGATCCGCACGCTGTCCGAGCGGACGCAGGCGTTCGTCCGCGAGGAGCTGCCGAAGGTGTGCGAGGCGGTCGGCGCGGCCCACGGCGTCCGTGTGAGCGCCGAAGTCCTCCCCGGCTACCCGGTCACGGTGAACGACCCGCAGGTCGCGGCGCGCGTGCTGGACCTGGCGGCCGAGGTCCTCGGCGCCCGCAACTCCGAGGTCATGGAGAACCCGGTGATGGGCGCGGAGGACTTCTCCTACGTCCTGCAGCGGGTTCCGGGCGCCTTCGCGTTCCTCGGCGCCTGCCCGCCCGACGCCGACCTGGCCACGGTCGAGGCGAACCACTCGAACCGCGTGGTCTTCGACGAGGACGCGATGGCCAACGGCGTCGCGATGTACGCCGCTTTCGCGCTGGACGCCCTTCGCTAGCCATTACACAACAGCGTTGATTTAATGGGTGCCATGAGCGATGACACCCTGGCCGTCCTGGCCACGCAGGAGGAGCGCCTGGTCTTCCGCCGGTTCGACAACGAGACCGCGCTGGAGCTGGGCACCCACCTGCTCGCGGCGGCACGGGACCGCGCCCTCCCGGTGACGGTCTCCGTGCGCCGCGGCGGGCAGCGGCTGTTCCACGCGGCGCTGCCGGGCACCTCGGCCGACAACGACGCGTGGATCGACCGCAAGAGCCGCGTCGTCGACCGGTACGGGCACAGCTCGTTCCTCGTCGGCGAGCGGTTCCGCGCGAAGGGCACGACGTTCGAAGCCGATTCCCGGCTCGACCCGGATCTCTACGCCGCGCACGGCGGCGTGTTCCCGGTGATCGTCGAGGGCGTGGGCCCGGTCGGCACCGTCGGCGTCTCGGGCCTGCCGCAGGCCGAGGACCACGCGTTCGTCGTCGAGCAGCTGGAAACCTTCCTCGCCGAACGGTCCTGAACGGACTATCGGCCGAGGCGCAAGGTGAGAAATTGGGCGCTGGGCGAGAGATCCGCGTAGTCGACCCGGTAGCCGCCGAAAGTGACCCCCTCGGCCTTGATCCGCGTCCATCGTGAAAGACACCGCCGGGCCGGCCGACGGCCGGGCGTAGGACATCGTCACGATCGCGCGCCCCGGTGAAACACACCTCTCCCCGTGCGGGCACCGCTCGTCCAGCACCGCCAGATAGGCGAGGCGCAGATCTTCGTCCGGCAGCACCGTCCAGGCGCCGAGGCGGAACGTGAACGCGTCGCCCAACGCCGGCGGGCCCCACGAGGCGTTCAGGAACACGAGCACCAGGCCGAACAGCACCAGTTTCGCCGGGGTCCCCCAGAGCCGCCGTCTTCGCATACCTGAAGCACGTGCAAACCGGCCCTCCCGGTTGCCTCGGACGGTTGTCCCGATCTCCGGGACAACCGTCCGAGGCGTCACCCGTGGTACCGTCGAGTGTCACATCATATATCAGATAGGGCATGCCAGTGATCTCCTCTTCGCGCTTCGACGAGCGGAAACGGCGGCTGTCCGGGGTCGTGGCCATCCCGGTGACGCCGTTCGACGCCGACGGCGCCGTCGATCCGGGCGCCTACGCGAAACTGGTGGACAGGGTGATCGACGGCGGGGCCGGCGTCGTGACACCCAACGGGAACACCGGCGAGTTCTACGCGCTGGACGAGGCCGAGACCCGGCTCTGCCTCGAGCTGACGGTCAAGGCCGCGGCGGGCCGGGCGAGCGTGGTCGCCGGAGTGGGGCACGACGTCCGGACGGCGATCGCCGCGGCGCGGCACGCCGGTGAGGCGGGCGCGGATCTGGTCATGATCCATCAGCCGGTGCATCCGTACGTCTCGGCGGAGGGCTGGGTCGAGTACCACCGCGCCATCGCGGCAGCGGTCCCGGAGCTGGGTGTCGTGCCGTACGTGCGCGACGCACGAATCGACGGCGAGCGGCTGGCGAGGCTCGCCGACGCGGCGGAGAACGTCATCGGGGTGAAGTACGCGGTGCCGGATCCGGTGCGGTTCGCGTCGGTGGCGCGGGACGCGGGGATCGATCGCTTCACATGGATCGCCGGGCTGGCGGAGCTGTCGGCGCCGGGCTATTTCGCCGTCGGCGCGACGGGGTTCACGTCGGGTTTGGTGAACGTCGCGCCGTCGCTCTCGCTGGAGATGTTCCGCGCGCTGCGCGACGGCGACTTCCGCGGCGCGATGGCCTGCTGGGAACGCGTCCGGCCGTTCGAGGAGTTACGGGCCGCGGACGGCAACGCCAACAACGTGAGCGTGGTGAAGGAAGCGTTGGCACAGCTGGGTTTGTGCCGCGCCGACGTCCGCCCGCCGAGCCGCGCGCTGACCGGCGCGGAACGAGAGCGGGTCCGCGCGGCGCTGACGTTTTTCTGACCGTGTCCGCACCCACTGGGGCGGGTGCGGACACGGTGACAGGTCAGAGGTCGTGGCCATCGACGATCGCGGCGTGGCCCGGATGGGCGCCTCGGGGCGCGCTGTTGCGCGGCGGGCGGCTGCTCACCGGCGAGGCCGGTGGGACCATGAGCGCGAAGAACGATGTCTGGCCGGTGCTCCTGTCTCCGATCGATTCTCGCGACCGGACGGAACCGGGGGAAATTTCCCTCGATGTCTTCGACTGTACGCCAGATCGTGCGGCTTTGGTGAATTGCTTCCGGACCGCCGTCGTGCGACGCTGAAGGAAGACCACGGAGCGTCCGTGGCGTGTTGTGGTACCAGTGCCTCTTCTCGGCCGCACCAGCCCCCTTCGGTGTTGTGAACCCCGTTGCTGGATTGCCCACTTTCACGAGAACCGGAACGGTGTGATCCACCATGACCTCCACCCAGACGCGGCAGGGCAGCGATTTCGCCGAACTGTCCAAATTGGTCAAAGACGCCGGCCTCCTCGACCGGCGCCGAAAGTTCTACGCGGTGAAGATCTCCTTGAACCTGCTCGCTTTCGCGGGCGGCTGGGTCGCCTTCGCACACCTCGGGGATTCTTGGTGGCAGCTGTTCCTCGCCGCGTTCTTCGCGATGATGTTCACGCAGCTGTCCTTCATCGGCCACGACGCCGGACACAAGCAGATCTTCCGCGGCCGCAGGGCGAACGACGTCACCGGTTTCGTCCACGGTGGACTGACCGGGCTGAGCTACGGCTGGTGGATCGGCACGCACACCCGCCACCACGCCAACCCCAACCACGAGGACGAGGACCCGGACGTCAACCTCGCCGCGCTCATCTTCACCAAGGCACAGGGCGCCGAACGGCGTGGTTTCCTGCGCTGGATGGCGAAATACCAGGCGTTCCTGTTCTTCCCGCTGCTCTTGCTGGAAGGCCTGAACCTGCACGTTTCGAGCGTGACGGCGATGTTCCAGCGCGGGTTCAAGCGGCGGAAGCTCGAAGCGGCGCTGATGCTGGCCCACGTCGCCGCGTACCTGACCGCGGTGTTCGTCGTCCTCTCGCCCGGTGTCGGTTTCGTCTTCATCGCCGTGCACCAGTGCCTTTGGGGCGTGTACATGGGCTGCTCGTTCGCCCCGAACCACAAGGGCATGCCGACGCTGTCGGCCGGGCACAAGCTCGACTTCCTGCGCAAGCAGGTGCTCACCTCGCGCAACGTGCGCGGCGGCCCGGTGGTGGACTTCGCGCTCGGCGGGCTCAACTATCAGATCGAGCACCACCTCTTCCCGAGCATGGCGCGGCCGAACCTCAAGCACGCGCAGGTGATCGTGCGGGAGTTCTGCGCGAAGCACGGCATCGACTACGCGCAGTGCGGCTGGGCGGCGTCGTACGGCTACGTGCTCCGGCATCTGCACGAGGTCGGGGCGCCGCTGCGTGCTCGACCGGTGGGTGCGCGATGACCTCCTCCGTCCGTTCCCTCGGCGAGGTCGTGACCGAGCCCGCCGCCGGCGACCGGTGCCCGAGCTGCCCGCATCCGATGTCCGCGCACGACGCGATCGCCCGCCGCTTCTGCACCGCGACCGCGGCCGGCGGCTTCAGCCGCGGCTGCACCTGCGCCACGAAACCCGAAACAACCGAATAGAGGATCACCATGAACGCCGACACCGTCCCCGTCTCCCGCTACGAGATCCGGGTGGACACCGTGAAGAAGATCGTCAACGAACACACCGACCTCGACAACGAGAAGGCGTTCGCGCTGGCCGTGCACATGGTGCGGGCGCTCGACACCGTGCCGGAGCCGGTCCGCTAGCTCGCAGCCGGAGCGTGACCGGGGTTACCCGCGCGTTAACAAGGCGTCAGCGAGGTCTCGCGAAGCGTCAGGGAGACGTTGCCGGAACGGCCCGGCCGGGTCGATCGGAGTTGTGCTGACAAGGCACTGACCGATCGACGCGGAGGTAACCGTGACGCTCACCGAGCTCCTGCCCAGCCTCGGCTGCGAGGCCGCCGACCACCTCGAACCCGGGGTGTGGCCACGGAGCACCCGGCTCGGGCCCGGCGGGGAACTGCTGTTCGCCGGCGCGCCGGTGTCCCACCTCGCCGCGAGGTTCGGGACACCGGCGTATCTGCTCGACGAGGACGAAGTCCGCCAGAACGCCCGCGCCTACCGCAAGGCCCTGCCGGACGCCGAGGTGGCGTACGCGAGCAAGGCGCTGTGCACCCGCGCGGTCCTGCGCTGGGTCGCCGAGGAAGGGCTTTCCCTCGACACCTGCTCGGCGGGCGAGATCGCGGTTGCGCGGGCGATCGGCTTCCCCGCCGAGCGGATCCTGTTGCACGGCAACGCGAAAACCCCCGAAGACCTCAAGGCGGCGTTGTCCTACGGCGTCCGCCGGATCGTGGTGGACTCGCTCGACGAGATCGAGCAGCTCGGCGCGCTGGCCACCGGCGCGCAGCAGGTGCTGATCCGCGTGACCCCCGACGTCGCGGCGGGCACGCACGCGGCGATCACCACCGGCACCGAAGGACAGAAGTTCGGCTTCTCGTTGCGCGAAGGGGTCCGCGACAACCTCGGCCGGGCCGTCTCCGCGGTGCTCGCGCAGCCGGGGCTCCGGCTGGCCGGGCTGCACTGCCACATCGGCTCCCAGGTGTCGCGGGTGGATTTCTACGAACTGGCCGCCCGCAAGATGATCGGCGTGCTCGTCGCGCTCCGCGAGACCCACGGTGTCACCCTGCGCGAACTGGATCTCGGCGGCGGGCACGCCGTGCGTTATCTGCCCGGCGACCCGGGTTTCGACATCGACGGTTACGTGCGCCGTCTGCGGGTCGCGCTCGCCTACGAATGCTCCTCGCACGGCTTCCCCCTGCCGAAACTGACGATCGAACCGGGCCGCGCCATCGTGGGCCCGGCTGGCATCACCGTGTACCGGGTCTGCGCGGTGAAACGCGGCTCGCGCACCTTCGTCGCCGTCGACGGCGGGATGAGCGACAACGCCCGGCCCGCGCTCTACGGCGCGACGTACACCGCTCGCCTGATCGGCAGGCGCAGCCGTGCGGCCAGGCGGCCGATGACGGTGGTCGGACGGCACTGCGAATCGGGTGACGTCCTCGCCGACGGGCTCTCGCTCCCCGACGACGTCCACCCCGGCGATCTGCTCGCCGTCCCCTGCACCGGGGCGTACCACCACTCGCTCGCGTCGAATTACAACCTCGTCGGCAGGCCACCGGTGGTCGGCGTTTCCCGAGGTAGGGCGACGCTGCTCGTCCGCCGGGAAACCGAGGAGGACCTGCTCGAACGCGATCTCGGCTGAGGCGCCGTCCGAAATCCTCGGCACCCGGCCTGTCACGCGACAGAATCCTTTGCCCGAAGGGGCAGAGAAAGAGAATCGCGACAAACAACTTAACGGCGGTAGCATTCTGGACATTGATCGATACGCTGCGCGACAAGAATCGCATGCCGAAACAAAGGGAGGGACGGCATGGGTGACGAACCACGCGCGCAGATGGAGCAGCGCACGCCTAGAGGTTTGGACAATACCGATCGCACTCTGATCGCTCTACTGCAAGTCGACGGGCGGGCCTCGTTCACGGCCTTGGCCAAGGCCGTCGGGCTGTCGGAGGGCGCCGTGCGGCAGCGCGTCCAGCGGCTGCTGCGGGACGAGACGATGCAGATCGTCGCGGTCACGGATCCGGCGAACGTCGGGCTCGGCCGTCAGGCGATGGTCGGGATCAGGGTCCAAGGCGATCCGCGGGCGGTCTCCGACCAGCTCTCCGGATTGCCGGACGTCCACTACGTCGTGCTGACCGCAGGAGGCTACGACCTGCTCGCCGAGGTCGCCTGCCGGGACGACGAACACCTCTTGAGTGTGCTGAACGACGACATCCGGCCCATCCCGGGTGTCGTCAGCACGGAGACCTTGGTCTACCTGAAACTCGCGAAACAGACATACGCCTGGGGCAACCTGACCCGATGACGGCACGTCCCGCGCCATGAAAGGTCCCTTCCTCACGGATCACGCTGGGAAGGGACCTTTCATGGCATGGGTCAGACGCAGCGCAGGAACACGTCGGGAGTCCGCCGCCCGGAATCGAGACCGCGGAGGACTTTCGGCAGCGTCCCGGTGTACAGGACCCCGAGCCGCTGCGTCGCCCGCGTCAGCGCGACGTACAGTTCCGCCTCGCCGCTCGGGCCGTCCGCGAGGATCCGCTCCGGTTCCACCACCAGCACGGCGTCGTACTCCAGCCCCTTGGTCGCCGACGGGGCGATCGCGCCGGGCACTCCGGGCGGCCCGATGACGACCGAGGTTCCCTCGCGACCCGACTCTTCGCGGGTGAACGCGGCGATGGCGTCCTCCATGTCCACTTCGGACACTCGACGCGCCCACGGCCGGACACCGCACGAACGCACCGATTCCGGCGGAACGGCGCCCGGCGCGAAACTCGCCAGCAGCGAAGCGGCCACCGCCATGATCTCCGACGGCGTCCGGTAGTTGACGGTCAGCTTCCGGTACACCCAGCGATCGGCGACGTACCGGGAGAGCATCGAGTCCCAGGACCGGGCACCCGACGGCGACCGCCGTTGCGCGAGATCCCCGACGACGGTGAACGACCGGCTGGGACAGCGCCGCATCAGCACCCGCCAGTCCATTTCGGACAGTTCCTGTGCTTCGTCGACCACGACGTGGCCGTAGGTCCATTCCCGGTCGGCGGCGGCGCGTTCGGCCAGATCCCGCTCGTCGCGCTCGGCGAACCGGTCGGCCAGTTCCTCGGCCATCAGCACGTCCGTCGGCCGCAGCGCGAACTCGTAGTCGTCGTGGTCCTCCTCGACCTCGACGATCTCCAGCACCCGCTCGGCGTACTCCTTCCGTGCCCGCCGCCGCCGTTCCTCCGCCCGGCGCTCGGCCGTGCGGTCCCGGCCGAGCAATTCGACGGCCTCGTCCAGCAACGGCACGTCGGAGACCGTCCACGCGTCCGCGTCCGCACGGAACAGCGCCGGGTCGGCGCCGGCCGCCCGCAACCGCTCCGGCGAGGCGTAGAGGTCGGCGAGCAGCCGTTGCGGCGTCAGCGACGGCCAAAGGCGGTCGAGCACCGCGCGGAGCTGCTCGCTGGCTTCGAGATCACGCCGGGCGTTCTTCAGCATCTCCGGGCGCGTGTGCTCGTCGTCCGACGGCAGCCACCCCGCGCCGAGCCGGTCGACCGCGCGGGTGGCGAGCGCGGTGATCACCTCTTGCTCGAAGACGGCCTTCGCCTCGTTGTGCAGCAGGCCGCTTTCCCTGGCCAGCTCGCGCGCCGCGGCCGCGACCCCGGCGTCCAGCGGCACGGTGACGTCGTCGAGCTCGATCGGTTCGGCGTCGGAGGGCAGCTCCTGCCGGTCCGCCACCGCCGCCGCGAGCACGTCCAGGATCGCCAGCGAGCCCTTGAGCCGCTGGACCGCGGGCGGATCCTCGCGTTCGGTGCGCAGACCGGCCACGAGGTCACCCGGCGTCGCGAAGACCACGCTGGTCTCGCCGAGCGACGGCAGGACACGGCCGATGTGGTCGAGGAATCCGCTGCTGGGCCCGACCACGAGCACGCCGCGCCGTTCCATGCGTTCCCGTTTCGTGTACAGCAGGTACGCCACCCGGTGCAGCGCCACCGCCGTCTTCCCCGTGCCCGGACCGCCCTCCACGACGACGACGCCCGGGTGCGCCAGCCGGATGATCTCGTCCTGTTCGGCCTGGATCGTCGCGACGATGTCCCGCATCCCCTCGCCGCGCGGCGCGTTGACCGCGGCCAGCAGCGCCGCGTCGCCGCGTTCACCCGCCGATTCCAGACGGCCGAAGACCTCGTCGGCGAAGTCGCGGACGTCGCGGCCGAGGGTGCGGAATTGACGGCGCCGCGCCATTCCTTCCGGTGACGCGCCCGTCGCGCAGTAAAACGCGCGCGACGCCGGCGCCCGCCAATCGAGCACCAAAGGTTCGTAGTCGTTCTCTTCGTCGAAAAGACCGATCCGGCCGACGTACGACCGTTCTCCCGAAAGGGCGTCCAACCGGCCGAAACAAAGACCCTCGTCGGCGATCTTCAGCCTGGCCATCTCGCGCGCCTTGGCCCCGACCGAGACCTCACGGTCGGCAAGGGCGAAGCCTTCTCCCCTCAGCGCACCGGCGTACGCCTCCTTCACTCGTGCGCGTTCGGCGTCCAGTCGCCGGTAGAGCGACGCCACGTACTGCCGTTCGGATCGCAATTCCTCGTCGTACCCCTGATTTGACAAGTTCCCCTCACAGCGGATAGACTGTCGACACATTCGGCGCATCGAATCAAGCATTTGATTCGGGCGTCGATTTTTTATTGTCCACCGCTTGTCAAGAGACCCCGGCATTCCCGGGTGAACGATCGTGCGCGATAATGGGAACGAACATCCGCCATTACCGCGCACGATCCACTCAGCCGAGCATGAACTCGCGGGGGTCCAGCGCGCGCCCCACCACCCGGACGTCGCCGAGCCAGCCGTGGAACGCCTGCTCGACGATCGAGTCGTAGGCGTAGGCGCCGATCAGCCACGAGCCACCGGGGTTCGCGATCCCCGCGGCCGGCGTCTTCGGGTTCCGCAGCACCGGGCAGCCGTCGACGTAGAGCGTCGTCCGCCTGCCGTCGTTGACCGCCGCGACGTGGATCCACTCCTCCAGCTTCAGCTCGTGCCCCCAGCAGGTGGAGATCCCGTTCTGGTTCACCGGGAACACCGCCCACTGGAACGCCGCACCGTCCGAAAGGGACAGTGTGGCCGAGGGCTCGCCGGGATCGTCGCCGGTCTTACCCGCCTTGCCACCGGAACCCTGCCTGCCGAAGATCGCGGCCCAGGCGTGCTTCCCGTCCTTGAAATCCGCGGGCAGCTTGACGAACGCCTCGACGGTGTAGCCGCGCGCGAACGTCTCCGCGTTCATCGGCGCGGAGTCCGCGGTGCGCAGATAGCCGCCGCGAGCCGGTTTCTTGCCGCCGTCGAACCGGAGGCTCGACCTCGACGGCTGCCGCCCGGAGAACTCGCCGGAGAACCGCAGCGCCTCGGGCGCGCTGCCGGGCAGGGTCACCCGGACCAGGTCGTTGCCCCGGCCGGAAAGATCACGGACACCATCCACGGGCGCCCCGTCACGGCCTTCGAACCGCCAGTAGGCCACGGTTCCGCGGATCAGCTGCCGTTCGGCCGGCCGCGCGGGCGGGACCGGGACCGGCGCGAACCCGGCGAACCTCGACTCGAAGTCGATCTCCAGGCTGAAGTAGTCGGCCGGGCCGGTGCGTTCGATCTCCTGCCGTTGCAGCTCGTTCAGCCGCGGCGCCTGGTCCGCGAGCCACGGCGAGACGGTGCGGACGTCGATCACGTTCCGCGCGAGGTCGAAGCGGTAGAGCCGGATCATCGCGCTGCCGCCGTAGTAGCGGTCCTGGTAGTTCGTGATGTGCAGATGGACGTCGTGGCCCGCGTTGTTCTGCTTCACCATGCGCCCGGGTGGCCAGTAGTGCCCGTTGAGCGTCAGGAAGATCTGGTCGTTCCCGGCGACCAGTTCGTCCCACACCTTCTGCCCGAACTCCGAGAATTGGGCCTGTCCCGCCTCGTCGGCCCATACCAATTCATGGATGGTCAGAATGGCCGGGAGCCGCGGATTCCGCGCGAGCACCGACCGCGCCCACTCCAGCCCGCCCGCCGACGGCCGCCAGTCGAGCGCGAGCAGCAGCCACTCGCGGCCACCGGCGCGGAAGACGTGGTGGCTGTTGTAGCCGTCCGGGCTCGCGCCGCGGAAGGTCCGCGAACCGCGCTGCCGGTGCGGCCCGAACGCGTCCAGGTACGGCGTGCGGCCGCGCTGGTCGTCGGTCGAGGACTTGACGTCGTGGTTGCCCGCCAGCGTGCTGTACGGGAACCGCCGCCGGTCCAGGTGCTGGAACGAGCGGCTGATCTGCTCGAACTCGCCGGGCTGCCCGTTCTCGGTGAGGTCACCGAGGTGCGCCAGGAAGACGATGTTCTCGTCGCCGCCGGTGACGTACCGCAGCGTGGCGTCCAACGGCGCGGGGTCACCGCGGTCGGCGTCGAAGAGGTACTGGGTGTCGGGCAGCACCGCGAGGGTGAAGCGGCCGTCTTCGAAATCCGGGCCGTGATGGCCGAAGGTCGCCGAAGCCGCGGGAGCACCTAGCGCGGGTAACGCGGAGACCGCCGCACCGGCGCCGAGCAGGCCCGCGCCGCGCAGGAAGGTCCGTCTGGATGAGTCGTTCACGGCCGCAACCTACGGTCGCGGAGGCAACGCGTCCCGAACCGCGGATGAACACTTGCCCCGCTCGGTAGCTTCGTCCCATGGGGAACGTCAAACGCTGGCCCGTGCTCGCCGGGGTCGGTGTGGTGGTGGCCGCGGCAGGCTGGTGGATCGTGGACGAGATGCCGTCGGTGGACGACGCCGTCGCCCGCGAGGCACTGCCGCCGATCGACGAACATCTGCGCTCGCTCGCCGGCGCCCGGGAGGCGGGAATCCGCTGGGTGTGCACGCAGAAGGTGATCGAGACCCGGCCGGACGGCGAACGGGTCAAGATCGGCCTGGTCGCGAGCTGCGACGAGGTCGCGAAAGAAGGCGACGGGCTCGTCACGCGCGGCGGATTCCGCCGTCAGCCGATGGTCTACCGCGTCGAACGCACTCCCGGCGGGTACCGGGTGCTCGACCGGAAGGTCGCGGTGGACGGGGCGGGCTACTCGCCTTCGGTCAAGGAGATGTTCTCGTGGGTCGGGGCCCGCCGGGTGCTCGACGGCGCGAGCCCGGACGACCCTCGGAGCGTTTCGGCCGCCGCGTTCGGCCTGCCCGGAAGCACCCCGGTGCGGACCGGCCGCTGATCAGTCGCCGTTGCGGTCGATCTGCTTCGGCACGACGAACCACATGACGACGAACAGCACCCCCGACACCACGCCGAGGATCGTCATCGCGATCGGGCCGAAGACGACCTTCGCGATGAGCGCGACGGTCGTGGTGATGGCGGCCGCGAGGCAGGCGAGCCCGACCAGAACGGAACGGTTGCCGACGGTGAGGATCCGCTCACGGTTCCCGGTGCGGAACAGCAGCCGGTGCCACGCGGCGGGCGCAGTCAGCAGGACCGTCGAGCAGACCGTGAGCAGGACCGCCGTCAGATGGACGGATTTCTCGAACCCGCTCGCCTGGTGGAACTCGTCGGTGAACACCACCGTGAGCAGGAAACCGAAGAGGATCTGGACACCGGCCTGCGCGACCCGCAGCTCCTGCAGGAGCTCACTGACGTTGCGGGTCAGGCGTTCGTTCTTCGTCTCGCCGGTGTGCTCGACCATTCAGCGGCTCCAAGACCATCGGTTGACGCCTGACCTTTTCATGCCAGCCGAGCGAAGTCACTGACACCACCACCACGGCGAGGCCCAGCCACTGAGTACCCGACAAATCGGCGTTCAAGCACAATACGCCGATAACGGCCGCCGTGACGGGGAACGCCAGCTCCGCGAGCGTCGCCCTGGCGGCCGGGGTCGACCGCAGGCCCAGGTAGTACAGGCTCAGCGCGAGCAGGCCCGGGACCAGCGCCAGCAGGCCGAGCCCAAGCGCGTTGTCCCAGCCCACGGCGAACTGGCCGCCCTGGTACGCCACGATTCCCGCCGAGACCGGCAGCCCGACCGTGAAGCGCAGCGTGGTGACCTCCTTCGGCGCCAGCTCGGTGGACAGCAACCGTCCGAGCACCGTGCCCGCCGCCCACAACGCGGCCGCGCCGATCGCCAGCAAGGCCGCCTTCGCCGCGGCGACCTGGATGTTCAGCGGATCCTTGAAGGCCAGCAGCCAGGCACCGAGCAGCGCCGGGATCGCGAACAAGGCGTACCCCGGGCGGACCCGCTCGCGGAGCACGAAATACGCCGCCAGCACGGCGAACACCGGCTGGAGCTTCTGCAGCACCAACGGCGTCACGGGGTCGCCCAGCTTGAAGGCGGCGGTGAACATCGCCGTCGCGAGCGCGGAGGACCCGCCGCCGATGGCGAGCACGGCCAGCCATTCCCGCGGGCCGGTCCGGCGCAGCGCCCGGATGGCGCCGGGGATGAGGGGGCTCAGCACGAGCACGACCAGCAGGTGCTCCCAGAAAACGACCGTCGCCGCCGGGAGCGCCTCGGCGAGTGGGAGGCGCAAAAGGCCGTCGGTGCCCCAAAGGGCGGCGGCGACCGCGACCAGCCAGGTGCGATCCGGAGGGTTGCTACTCACATTTCCTGCCCATAGTTCGAGAATGATCGCCCGACCGAGTGACCACCCTGGCGTGTCCGATTCGTGCGGACTAGGCAAGGGGCATGCGCCCCGTCCCCGCACTCTCGCTCGTCCTGTCCGCGGCCGCACTGGCCCTGACCGCCGGCGCCGGGCCGGCCACCGCCGTCCCCGGCTCCCGGGTCCACGTGATCACCGCCAAGAGCGGTCTCACGAGTTACAAACCCGAACTGGTGCCGCCCGGCGCCCGCGCGCACGTCTTCGGGTTGACGTCCAAGGCCCACGGCACCTCGACCGCGATCCTGGTGACCGGCCTGCTGCCCAACCGTGAATACGGCGCCCACGCCCACACGAAGCCGTGCGGCGCCACCGGCGACCTCGCCGGGCCGCACTACCAGAACGTCGAAGACCCGGTGAAGCCGTCAGTGGACCCGGCCTACGCCAACCCCCGCAACGAGATCTGGCTCGACCTCACCACCGACGCCACCGGCCGCGGCGCCGCCGTGTCCAAAGTGGACTGGACGTTCACCGACCGGCGCGCGAACTCCATCGTGATCCACGAAACGCATACCCACACCCACCCCGGCCACGCCGGGACCGCGGGGGCCCGGCTGGCCTGCGTGACCGTCGGTTTCTAGAAGCCCCAGGTGCGTTCGGGCCGGATCCTGATCCGGACGTTGTACTCCCGGTCGAATTTCGGGACGTCGTAGTCGATCGCCGGGTAGTGCTTCTCGTACTTGTCGAGGAAGCCGGGCTGCTCCGACGCGAGACCGTCCGGCAGGATCTCGGCCTTGCCGCCGATCACCAGGATCGAGCCCCCGTGCTCGTCGCTGTTGAAGTGGAGGCTGACCTCCGGGTTGCCTTCGATGTGGCGGGTCTTCGCCGTGTCCGGCTGGCTGAAGACGATGATGTCGTCACCGTCGAGCACGAACCACACCGGGCGGGGCGAAGGGCGGCCCTTGGGGCTGATCGTGGTCAGCCAGGCGACGTTCTCCTTCGCCCGCTCGGCGAGCCGTGGGTCGGGTTGGTAGGTCATGAACCGACCAACCACGACCCGGCGGCATTTCTTCCTCGTCCGCTCAGCGGGAGGCGACGAGTTTCGCGTACCGCGTCCCGGCGCCGAGCAGCACCAGCCCGGCGATGAGGAAGGCGGCGACCCTGGCCAGGCCGTCCAGCGCGGCGAGGTCGAACAGCACCAGCTTCAGCACCGCCGCGCCGACCAGCACGAAGCCGATCACCCGCAGGTTGACCGCGGAGATGCCGCGGACCAGCAGCACCAGGGCGGCGACCGTCCAGGACACCGTGATCACCACGTGGCCGACCAGGAAACCCGAGCGGCCGGGGACGGCCAGCATCGCGCCGCACAGCACCAGCGCGCCCGCGCCGTAGAGCCCGCAGACCCCGGCGAAGAGCCACGGCACCACGTTCTCCGCCGCGGCCTTGAACAGCCCGAGCCGGTGCGCGACCCACGGAAGCGTGATCGAGACGGCCAGGATGGCGAGGGCCACCAGCAGGGCGGCGGCGAGGTCGGCGTCCGGGCGGTTGCGGATCAGGAAGAAGAGCGTCGGCGGGACGTCGAAGACCAGCGCGATCATGCCGCCGATGACGGCGAAGCCGAGGCCGCCGAAGAGGGCGACGTGCTTCTTCGTCCACAGCGCCACAAGCGCCAGCAGGACCCCTTCGCCGATGAGGATCGCCGACTGGGCACTGCCGTCGAACAGCGTCATCGTCGTCTGCAAGGCCGCGACGAGCCCGGCGGCGCCGGCGAGCTCACCCGTCCAGCCGTCGAGCCACTTCCCGACGGCCCACACCGCGAGCAGCACCAGCGCGACCGACGCCGTGACCAGTACGGCCGGGGTCTTCGGCAGGAACAAGGCGGCGAGCAGCGAAGGCGCGGGGGCGAAGGCGAGCAGGACGAGCGCGGCGGCGTCACCCGGCCGCTTGGCGGTGACGATCAAGGCAAGCGCGAGTCCCACGCCTCCCACGGCCAGCGCGGCGGCGGTGTTGGCCGTGCTGCCGCCGAAACCGGTGAACGCCGTGCTGAAGACCGACGCGACCAGCGGCGGGATCCCCGCCGCGACCGCGACCGACGGCCACGACTGGCGTAGCTGCACCGGCGTCGAAGCGACCTGGACGACGAGCAGGAACGCGACCAGTTGCGCGGTGAAACCCTGCGTGATGATCGGCGCGCAGACCACACAGCCGAGCACGACGGCCGTCGCGAGCAGCGACGACTTCCACCGCACGGCCAGCAGCAACCCGCCGACCGCGATCAGCAGCCCGAGCGCGAGACCGGCGTAGGCCGGGAGGTACTCGTACATCGTCGTCGCGGCGATGGCGTCGAGGTACAGCGCGCCGATACCGGTGGCGGCGAGCGCGAACGCACCCGTGCGGCCCGCCGGCGTGCGGTGCAGCCTCAGGCCGATGCCGACCAGCGCGGCGCCGAGCACGGCGCCGCCGATCACTCGCGGCAACGGGCCGAACCAGCCACGCTGGATCGCGAGCACGAGGAACAGCACGATGCCGAGCAGCGTGACCGCGCCGCCGATCCAGGCCAGCAGCCTGCTGCCCGCGCCTTCCTTGCCGAGCTTCTCGGCGAGGGACACCTTCGGGGCGGGCTGGTACGGGCGGTACGGCTGCTGATACTGCTGGCGGTACTGCTGCTGTTGCTGCCACTGCGCGTACTGGGCCTGCTGGTATTGCTGCTGGTAGTGGGCGTGCTGGGGGTGCTGATATTGGGGGTGGGGGTACGGCTGCTGCGGGACCTGCGGTTGCGGGGGCTGCTGGGCCTGAGGCGGCACCTGGGGTGCGGGCTGCTCGGCTTGCGGCTGCTCGGGCACCTGCGGTTGAGCCTGGGCCTGTTCGGTCTTCGGTGCCTGCTGCTCGGCCTGGTCAGGCGCCTCTTCGTGCTTCGGTTCCGCCGCGGACTGGACGGTCCGCAGCTCCGTGCCGACCCGCGCGAGGCGGGCCCCAAGGTCGTCGATCTCCCCGGCGAGCCTGAGGAGCACATCCCCATCGGTGGTCATGGCGATCAGCATGCGGCCTGCACGCCCCTGGGGGATCCGTAGCACTACTCAATCGTGATGACGATGTGGTCGCGACCTGCAAGATCATCGCGATCGGGCCCACACGCGGAGCGCCCCGCAGGCGGTCGGCGTTCTCACAAGGAACCAGCCCGCCTCCATAGGCCTACCGCGATGCGCGGCCGCAAAGAGACACCCTTTTCCATCCCATCTCGGGAGATGTCTAGCCCGCCCTTGACGCTTGCGTCTACCCCTGCCTAGACATACGCTGCGAGAAGACGAGAGGTCATCAAGAAGATCGCTGTCGCCGCCAGGCGGCAACGCGCGGCATGGATCTTGGAACGGGAAGGCGCCAACCACACCATCTACACCTTGAACGGCGTGGTGGTGCCCATTCCGCGCCATACCGAACTGGGCGAGATCTTCGCCATCGACATCTTCAAGGAGTGCGAGGGCGTCCTCGGGAAGGGATGGTGGAAGAAGTGAAGACCTATCACGCAGAAGTCACTCGCGATGGCAAGTTCTGGCTCATCCGCGTCCGCGAGATCGACCGCTCCACCCAGGCTCTCCGTTACAAGGACGTCGTGACGATGGCCAACGAGCTCATCGAAATCATGGACGGCGTCAAGGACGACGAGTACGACCTGCATCTTGACGTGCACCTGCCGAGTTCGGTGAAGGACCATCAAGCCCGCGCCGAGGTCCTGCGCGAAGAGGCTCAACGCAAGCAAGCCGAAGCGGCCGCAGAACACCGTGCGGCGGTTCAAGAACTGCTCGCCCTTGGCGTTTCACAACGCGAAGCGGGTGAGGTGCTCGGCATGTCCTTCCAGCGAGTCAGCCAGTTGGCGAAGTCGTCCTGACAAGACGCGGTGTCGCTGGTCGGCCGATGGTCCCCACGGATCACTCATAACGCCGCGGGCGCCGCGCGAGTCGCAAGGCCAGGTGCACCCGAGGAATACCGGGACCCGGCCTTACGCATGGCCTTGCGGATAGTCGACCACTGTGTGGATTTCGGGACATCTGACGTCCCAAAATCCACACGGTCCACGCAGGGAGCCGAATGTCGGCCACGGGGTACCGGAAGTTTCTCCATACTGGCCGGATGAACCCCGGCGAAACGCTCCTCAGCACGTCGCGCACCTTCCAACTGTGGCGATACGGAGTCGGACACTCGGAGTTGTTCCTCCGATCCGGGTTCAGGCCAGAGAACGAGCCTGTCGAGCTCTACTTCGAAGGCGTTCGATCGATGCGGTTCGACGACCTCACTTTTCCCGAACTGACCGTATGGAGGGACGAAGACGTGACCGTCGAGAGCGACACGGCCCGCTTCCACCGCCTGCGGATCGAGCTGAGATCACCGAAACACACGGGTGCGGTCGTGGCCAGCCGCTTGACCTACATCGACGGGACCTACCCCGACGGGCAGATGAGATGGACGGTGATCGCCCCTCCCGGCGAGGAGATCGGCGGCGGAACCCAGCCCACCTGCACGTGACAGACACCACAGGCGACAATGGAGGACGTGACAGCCACCCTGAGCAAGCCCAGCCTGAAGATCGGCCCCTACGAGGTCGATCCGCCGGTCGTGCTCGCTCCCATGGCGGGCATCACCAACGTCGCCTTCCGGCAGCTGTGCCAGGAGTACGGCGCCGGCATCTACGTCTGCGAGATGATCACCGCCCGCGCGGTGGTCGAACGCCACCCCGGCACCATGCACATGATGACCTTCGGCGAGAACGAAAAGCCCAGGTCCATGCAGCTTTACGGGGTCGACCCCAAAACCATGGCCGAGGCCGTCCGCATCATCACCGGAGAAGGGCTCGCCGACCACATCGACAGCAACTTCGGCTGTCCGGTGGCGAAGGTGACCCGTAAGGGCGGCGGCGCGGCGTTGCCGTTCAAGCGCAAGCTCTTCGCCGACATCGTGCGCGAGTCGGCGAAGGCCGCGGCCGAGGCGGGGGTGCCGTTCACGGTCAAGTTCCGGGTGGGTATCGACGACGACCACCTCACGTACCTCGACGCCGGGCGGATCGCCGAGGCGGAGGGCGCGGCGGCGGTCAGCCTGCACGCGCGCACGGCCGCGCAGCGCTACTCCGGCCAGGCCGACTGGACGAAGATCGCGGCCCTCAAGGAAGCGGTCACCAGCATTCCGGTGCTCGGCAACGGCGACATCTTCTCCGCCGAGGACGCGTTGCGCATGGTCGACGAGACCGGCTGCGACGGTGTCGTGGTCGGGCGCGGTTGCCTGGGCAGGCCCTGGCTGTTCGGCGAGCTCGAAGCGGCCTTCGCCGGGCGCCCACAGCCGACGCCGCCGAATCTCGGCGAGGTCGCGAAGGTGCTGCGCCGCCACACCGAACTGCTCGTCGAGCACGACGGCCACGACAAGGCCATGCGCGACATCCGCAAGCACATGGCGTGGTACTTCATGGGGTTCCCGGTCGGTTCCGAGCTGCGACGCGGTTTCGCGATGCTGTCCAGCATGGACGAGCTCGACGATCTCATCGCCAAGCTCGACCACGACGCCCCGTTCCCCAGCGCCGCCACCGGTCCGCGCGGGCGGCAGGGCTCGCCGGGCAAGGTCACGCTGCCGCACGGCTGGCTCGACGACCCGGACGACGACTGCGTCCCCGAGACCGAGGACATGCATTCGGGCGGCTGAAACGAAAACGCTCCCGCCGGGCGGCGGGAGCGTCTCGTTCACGACTCAGGTTCCCCTGGTCTTGTAGGCGAACTTCCACTGGTCGTGGTCGACCTCGAAGCACCGCATGGTGATCGTGTAATACCGGGCCATGTTGCTCTGCTCGACGAGACACGCCTCGTAGGTCGGGTACGGCCCGAGATGACAACCCGGGTTGCCGTCGCAGACCCCGAGCACCGAAACCGGTGCCTCCTGCGCGACCGCGACATTCGCCGCGGTGATACCGATTCCGCCCACGAGCGCGACGGAAGCGGCGCCGACAGCGAGCCGGCGCCTCCAACTGTTCGACATGTGACACCCCAGTTTCCCCAGTGCGGCCGAAGATCGGCAGCGCGCCCATTAGACGATCAAGGAACACTCGTCGTCAATCCCTTGCCGCCTGCCGGAAACCGGAGACCCGTAAAGTCGGCGTCGTGATCGAGCAGCTGAGCATCCCCACCGCGGCCGGTTCCTTCGACGCCATCGCGGCCGGCCCCGAAGACGGCCGCCCTGTCCTGCTGCTGCACGGCTTTCCCGAGGCCGCGGTCGAATGGGAGCACCAGGTCGCAACGCTCGGCGTGCTCGGCTATCGCGCGGTGGCCCCGGATCAGCGCGGTTACTCGCCGGACGTCCGGCCGGAACAGGCGTCCGAGTACGGGATCGACGACCTCGTCGGCGACGTCATCGCGATCGCGGATCGCTTGGGGTGGAACGAATTCGACCTCGTCGGACACGATTGGGGCGGCGCTGTCGCGTGGTGGACGGCCGACGCGCATCCCGGCAGGCTCCGCAGTCTCGCGGTGATTTCGACGCCGCATCCGGCGGCGCTGGCGGAGGCCATGAAGACCGACGAGGACCAGCATCTCCGGTCGGCGTACATGACCGAATGGCGGCAGACCCGGGTCACCGAGCGGCGGATGCTCGAGAACAACGCCGACGCCCTGCGCCGTATGTTCGACTGGAAGGTGCCGCCGAGCAAGGTCGACGAGTACGTCCAGCGCCTGTCCGAGCCGGGCGCGCTGACCGCCGCGCTCAACTGGTACCGCGCCGGCCGCCCCGGCGGGAAGATCGGCCCGATCGAGGTGCCGACGCTCTACATCTGGAGCACCGAGGACGCCGCCTTCGGCTCGACGGCCGCGCTCGACACCGCGAACCGGGTCACCGGCTCGTACCGCTTCGAGATGATCGAGGACGTCTCCCACTGGGTGGTGGAGGAGGCGCCCGAGGCCGTCACTTCTTTGCTCGTGGAGCACCTTTCATCCCACTAACAGGGGTAACTCTGGTCGCGGTACCGGTTACAGCGAGCCTGCTGGTTCAGTGGGGCGGATGAACAACATGACCGAAGTGGACACCGAACGCATCGTCTACGTCACCGAGGACGGCGAGCCGACCGGTGAAACCGCGCCCAAGCTGGCCGCCCACCACGAGCACACCCGCCTGCATCTGGCGTTCTCCTGCTATCTGCTGCGCAGCAGCGACCAGGCCCTCCTGATCACCAGCCGCGCCGCCACCAAGAAGGTGTGGCCCCGGGTGTGGACCAACAGTGTCTGCGGGCATCCCGCACCGGGTGAACCGATCGAGGAGGCCGTCCGGCGCCGGGCCGCCTTCGAGCTCGGCTTGCCCCGGCTGAACGGGCTCAGGTGCGTCCTTCCGGCGTATCGCTACTCGACGCCGCCGTTCGAAGGCGTGGTCGAGAACGAGTTCTGCCCGGTGTTCGTCGCCTGGGTCGACGAAGATCCGGAACCGCATCCGGACGAGGTCGGCGACTGGCGCTGGCTGAGCTGGAATGATTACGCACTGTTGCTGAATGACGATGTGACTGACGTGAGTTACTGGGCGAAAGATCAGTTTTCGCAGCTCAAAGACGCCGAGCCCTTTTCGTCCTTACAGAACGGAACTCCGGTGCGTGACAATGGCGCCGAACCGTCGTCCTCTTGAGCGATATTCGCTTTGGCCCGTACTCATACCTCAAGACATCCCTCCTATACGACGAAAACCAATTCGTGGCGGAGGTGAGCGTGGCAGCCGACGACGAGGCCGCGCTCCCACCGGGCGCGCCGACCACCGATCTGCTCACCTTGCATGAGTCGATCGCGCGAGTCCTTGCCACGCAGGGTGATTGGCGCCGCGCGTACCACCACCTCAGTTCCGCTTTGGATCTCGCCAGGGCGGGCAGCCTGCGCGACACTTTGACGTCCAGTTACAACCGCCGCTACCTCGATCAGTGGCTGCACGGCCCGGCCGTCGACCACCGCGGCCCGCCCGGTGTGGCCATCGCTTTGGTGGACTTGGACCTGTTCAAGGACGTCAATGACACGTTCGGGCATCTGGTCGGCGACCGGGTGCTCCGCGAGGTGGCCGAGCTTTTGCAGCAAGGACTTCCACCCGAGGCGTTCTGCGCCCGCTACGGCGGCGAGGAGTTCGCGCTCGTCATCCCCGACGTCGACGCCGCCCGCGCCGTGCGCATCGCCGACACCGCCCGTATCCGGGTGGCCCGCCATCCGTGGCGCCGGATCCGTCCCGGTCTCTCGGTGACGATCAGCGTGGGGCTCGCGCACGAAAGCCGCGCGGAGCCGGATATCGGGGCGGAACCGGAACGGCAGTTGCGGAGCGCCGACGCTTTGTTGTATATGGCGAAACGGGCCGGGCGAAACAAAGTGGCCTATCAGGACGCGGAATCGTCGGGGACGATTCCGCAGCCGATGAACGCGGCCGAGTCCGCCGGCGCCTAGGTACTACTCGCCGCCACTCACACAGTCAAGCGTCGCACTCTGTGTAGTGGTTTCGGTCCTTTTAACGCAGCTTTAACCACGACCGCTCACCCGATCGCATGGACCGTTCGGCGCTTCTCGGTACCTTGAGTGAAGAAAATTCCGGGATGGTTGTCGTCACGAACCCGAGGTGTCCGTACGATAACGAAAGAGCTTCGACGAGTCGTGAAAGGAGACCGAGTGCCCGACGAGCACCACAACCCGGGGACCGGTCGCCACAGTCACACCGACAGGAGCGCCGGTGAGCGCGGTCGCAGGGCCCGACGCCGCTCGATGGACACCCACGGCGGTATCAGCGTTTCGGACGTTGTCGCACGTCACACCGGTGAACGCCCGGTCTTCGATCCCACCGCCGAGGCACCGGCCCCGCGCCGCCTCCGGCAGAGCGAACCGGCGCCCGAGCCGCCGAGACCCGGTGTGCGCGCCGCTCGGACGGAGCCGCCCGCACCGCGTCGTCCCCGCTCGGCGGCTCCCGTCGAAAGCCCGGCGCCCGCGCCTCGCGCGGCCACCCCCGCCACGCCGCGGGCACAGACGCCGCCGCGGAATCCGCAGCCCACCGAGGCTTCGCGTCCGCCTCGCGCGCGTCAGCCGCGCCGCACTTCACAGGCCGCGCCCAGCCCCGAAGCCCCGACGCAGCGCCGTCCGCCGTTGGTGAACCCGGGCGCGCAGCAGCAGCCCGCGGCCCCGCCGCCTCCGCGTCGTCCCCGCCGCCCGATGCAGCGGCCGGTGCAGCAGGCGCCGATCCCGCCCAGGTCCGAAATGGACCGGCTCACGATGACCGACGAGCTCGAGGCGATCGACGACGCGACGATCACCAAGCGCAAGATCGACCACACGCTGGCCCGGTTCTCCGCCGCGCACGACGAGCTCGAAGCCGAAGAGGCCAAGAAACGCGAGCGCCGTGAACGGCTCGCCGCCCGCCCCGCCGCGCTGCTGGAGCAGACCCGCACGGCGCTGCAGCGGGTGGTCACGACCACCGATTCCGCGCCGGCGGAAGCCGCCGAGGAGTCGGCCCCGCAGACCCGTCTGCAGGAGAAGAAGGAACGCAAGACCAGGCAGACGGCCAAGGCGGGACGGATCGCCGCCGCCGTGGTCGCCGCGCTCGTGTTCCTTTCCATCGGCTCGGCGTGGGGCGCCCAGACCTGGTTCGACGCGAAGTTCAACACCGTCGCTTCGCTCGACGAAGACTCGGCCGACATCCAGGACGCCGCGGGCCAGACCGGCGACGAGAACTTCCTGATGGTCGGTTCTGACACCCGTGACGGCGCGGCCGCCGAAGACGGCGTCGGCGACGCCGACGGCACCCCGGGCGCCCGTTCGGACACGGTCATGATCGCGCACGTCCCCGCCGACCGGCAGCGCGTCGTCATGGTCTCCTTCCCGCGCGACCTCGAGATCAACCGGCCCGAATGCAAGCGCTGGGACCCGGCGACGTCGTCGTACTCGGAGGAGTCCGCGCCGGCGCAGAAGATCGCGAAGCTGAACACGGCCTACGCGGTCGGCGGCCCGCAGTGCGTCACGAAGGTCATCCAGCAGATCACCGGCATGAAGATGAACCACTTCGTCGGGATCGACTTCAACGGCTTCAAATCCATGGTCGACGCCGTGCAGGGCGTCACCGTGTACAACGAGAAACCGGTCGACGACACCACGCTCGGCATGATCATCCCGCAGGCAGGCGAGGTCCGGATCTCCGGCGACCAGGCGCTGAACTACGTCCGGGCGCGGCACGTCAAGGGCGATCCGACGTCGGACTACGGCCGGATCAAACGGCAGCAGGCCTTCCTCGGCGCGCTGTTGAAGACGGTGATGTCGAAGGACGTCATCCTGGACACCGGCAAGCTCAGCGGGTTCATCGACGCGTTCGCCAAAGCCACCTTCGGCGAGAACATCGGCATCAACCAGATGATGACGCTGGCGAAGTCGATGCGTGGGATGGGTTCGGACAAGGTCAAGTTCCTCACCGTGCCCACCACCGAAGAGGCGAACAAGCGCGGCAACGAGGTGTTGGTGCAGAGCCGGGCGAAGGCCGTCTTCGACGCGCTGATCAACAACACCCCGCTGGAAGAGAAGGCGCCGGCGCCGCCCGCGAGCGACACAGCGCCCGCTCCGACCAGCTCCGCCAAATCCGGCGGCGCCAAAAAGAGCAGCAGCTCAGGCTGAGGAGCATTCGTTAGTCCGGGTTCACGTCAGGTTCACTCTGGGATGCGGCTTTTGGACCCTGTTGCCCGTAGGGTTGGGCCATGCGTGAGGCTTACCATGTCGAACTCGAACAGCTCGCCGAGAACCTAGCGAGCATGTCGCTCCAGGTCGCCGACGCGATGGAGCGGGCGACCCGGGCGTTGCTCGAGGTCGATCTCGGACTCGCCGAGCAGGTGATCAGCGACGACGCGAAGGTCGACGACGCGCGCGCCGAATGCGAGGAGCAGGCGTACGCGCTGCTGGCCCTGCAGGCACCCGTCGCGACCGACCTGCGGACCGTCCTCGCCGCGATCCACGCGGCGGAGAGCCTGGAGCGGATGGGCGATCTGGCGCTGCACGTGGCCAAGGCCGCGCGCCGCCGTCACCCGGACCCCGTGCTCCCCGAAGAGGTGAAGGCGGACTTCGCCAAGATGGGCGAGGTCGGCGTCAGCCTGGCCCGCCAGGTCGAGCAGGTCATCAAGTCCAAGGACGTCGAGGCCGCCCGCACGATCGAGTCGGACGACGACGAGGTCGACGAGATCCACAAGCACCTGTTCACGGTCATCATGGACCGGAACTGGGACCACGGCGTCGCCGCGGCCGTGGACGTCACCCTGCTGGGCCGCTTCTACGAGCGCTTCGCCGACCACGCCGTCTCGGTCGCGCGCCGGATGATCTTCGTGGTGACCGGCAAGATGCCCGGCTACGGACCCGACGAGCTGTAAGGGACCTTCGCTCTGTGGCCAAGGGGCCCTTCACCGCATCTCACGCGGTGAAGGGCCCCTTCGTCTTCTTACGGCAGGCTCACGACCACCGGGACCGATGTCGGTCGTTTCGCGTGTCGTCCATCCAGACACACGTGGCGTCCGCCCAGACACACCTGGCGGCCGTCCAGACACACGCGACGTCCGCCCAGTCACGCGAGATGTCCCCAGCCGCCCGCGCGCGTCCGGCACCTGTGCACCGCACCGCGGGAACGCGTTGCGAAAGCCACTTTCGCAACCTTCAACGTTGCGAAAGCCACTTTCGCAACGTCCGCCCGCCCCAGCCCCGCCCCAGCCTCGCCCCAAGCGCGTGAAGGCCCCCTTCCCTCGGCTCAGCCGAGGGAAGGGGGCCTTCACGCGCAAAAGAGAGAGACTCAGCCGAAGCGGCCCGAGATGTAGTCCTCGGTCGCCTTCTCGTCCGGGTTCGAGAAGATCTTCTCGGTGTCGTTCAGCTCCACCAGGCGACCCGGCTGGCCGACGCCCGCCAGGTTGAAGAACGCGGTCTGGTCCGAGACCCGCGCCGCCTGCTGCATGTTGTGCGTCACGATGACGATCGTGTACTCCTTCTTGAGCTCACCGATCAGGTCCTCGATGGCGAGCGTCGAGATCGGGTCGAGCGCGGAGCACGGCTCGTCCATCAGCAGCACGTCGGGCCGCACGGCGATCGCCCGCGCGATGCAGAGCCGCTGCTGCTGACCACCGGAGAGGCCGCCGCCCGGCTTGTTCAGCCGGTCCTTGACCTCGTTCCACAGGTTCGCGCCGCGCAGGGCGCGCTCGGCGACCTCGTCGAGTTCCTTCTTGCCCTTGGTGCCGCCGAGGCGCAGCCCCGCCACGACGTTGTCGCGGATGGACATCGTCGGGAACGGGTTGGGCCGCTGGAACACCATGCCGATCGTGCGGCGGACCTGCACCGGGTCGACCCCGGCGCCGTAGATGTCCTCGCCGTCGAGCAGCACCTCACCCTCGACGCGGGCGCCGGGGATGACCTCGTGCATGCGGTTCAGCGTGCGCAGCACCGTCGACTTGCCGCAGCCCGACGGGCCGATGAACGCGGTGACGTTCCGCGGCGGCACCGAGAGGGTGACGCCGTCCACGGCGTGGAATTTGCCGTAGTAGATGTCCACGTCTTTGACGTCGATTCGTTTGGCCATCTCAAACAGCTCACTTCTTCTTCGGGGCGACAAGACGGGCAAAGAGCATGGCGAGGAGGTTCACGATCGCGATGATCAGCACCAGGGTGAGCGCCGCTCCCCAGATCCTGTCGAACGCGACGGTACCTTCGTCGAACGGGTTGCTGACCCGTTCGTTGTTCATCAGAAGCGGCAGAGCGGCCTGCTCGCCACCGAAGATGTCCCAGTTCACGTAGGCCGAGTAGCCCACGAGGACCAGCAGCGGCGCGGTCTCGCCCATGACCCGGGCGAGCGCCATCATGATGCCGCCGATGATGCCGGACAGCGCGGTCGGCAGGACGATCTTCATGATCGTCTTCCACTTCGGCACGCCGAGCGCGTACGAGGCTTCGCGCAGGTCGTCCGGGACGATCCGCAGCATCTCCTCCGAGGAGCGCACGACCACCGGGATCATCAGCAGCACCAGGGCCAGCGACACGGCGAAACCGCTGCGCGGGAGGCCGAACGTGGTGATCCACAGGGCGTAGATGAACAGCGCCGCGACGATCGAGGGGACACCGGAGAGGATGTCCACCATGAACGTGGTGATCTTCGCGAGTTTGCCGCGGCCGTATTCGACCAGGTAGATCGCGACCAGCATGCCGATCGGGACCGCGATGATCGCGCAGACCAGGCCCTGCAGCACCGAGCCGATGACGGCGTGGGCCACGCCGCCGCCGACCTCGTCCGACAGCACCGAGCCGAAGTCCTCGGTCCACCAGTTGCTGTAGGGGATCCGCTTGACACCGTTGATGACCACCGTGGCGAGCAGCCACACCAGCGGCACGACGGCGATCAGGAACGACAGCCAGATCAGCGCCGTGGCGAAGCCGTTCTTGACCTTCCTGGCCATGCTGACCTGCTGGAAGGCGGGGGTGGTGGCGGGGGTCTTCTCGAGCGTGGTGGACATGCTCAGTCCCCCTTCTTGGCGATGACGGATCGCGCGATGAAGTTGACGATGAGCGTCAGCAGGAACAGCACGAGACCCGCCGCGATGTACGCGCCCGCCGAGATCTCGTTGTTGAGTTCCGCGTAGTCCGCCGCGATCTTCGAGGCGAACGTGGCGCCGCCGTCGAAGAGGCTCCAGGTGAACTCGCGGCCGACCGCGCCGGTCAGGATGATCGCGAGCGCGATCGTCTCGCCGAGCGCGCGGCCGAGGCCGAGCATCGAGGCGCCGATGTAACCGGCCTTGCCGAACGGCAGCACCGTGGTGCGGATGACCTCCCAGCGGGTGGCGCCCAGCGCCAGCGCGCCTTCGATGTGCGGGGTGGGGGTCCGCTCGAAGATCTCGCGGGAAAGCGAGGTGATGATCGGCAGGATCATCACGGCGAGCACGATGCCCGCGGTGAAGATGGTGCCGCGCAGGTCCGGCGAGACGTTGCCCGCCGCGAAGAGCGGGATCCACGAGAAGGTCTCGTTGACCCACTTCGAGAAGGGCTCGATCGCCGGCGCGAAGACCATCAGGCCCCACAGGCCGTAGATGATCGAGGGGACCGCGGCGAGCAGGTCGATGACGTACGCGAACGGCCGCGCCAGCCGCTTCGGCGCGTACTGGGTGAGGAACAGCGCGATCCCGAGCGAGATCGGCATGGCGATGATCAGCGCCAGCAGCGACGAGTACACCGTGACCAGCAGCAGGCCCATGATCCCGAAACGCATGTCGTCCGGGGTGGTCTGCCAGACCTGGCTGGTCAGGAAGTTCACGTTGTCGGCCTGGAGCGCCGGGATGGCCTGCACCAGCAGGAACAACCCGATCAGGCCGATCAGCGAGACGACGAAGACGCCGGCTCCGGTGGTCAGGATCTGGAAGATGCGGTCACCGGGTCGCACCGTCCTGGAATTGGGGCTCGCGAGGCGCACCGAGGACTGCTCGGGCGGTGACGCGGCAGATTGCTCCGAAATCGGGTCCTCCGTGAAGGTCTCGCGGACGCCAGAACGCCCACCGGGGTCGCCGGTGGGCGTTCTGGGCGAAGATGAATCGCTCATCGACTACTTCTGTCCAGCCTGTCTTTACCGTTCGACCGGAAGGATCAGGCGATGGCCTTGACGGCGGTCAGGACCTTGTCCTGCAGGCTCTGCGGGATCGGCACGTAGCCCTTCTCCGAAAGCGGCTTCTGACCGTCGGTGGCGGCGACGTTCAGGAAGGCCTTGACGGCCTTGGCGACCTCGGCGTCCGCGTACTTGGAGCACACGATCTCGTAGGTGGCCAGGATGACCGGGTAGGCGCCGGGCACGTTGCTGGAGTAGATCGAGTCCAGGTCGAGGGCCAGGTCGTTCGTGCCCTCCTTCTTGAACTTCGCCGCGTCGAGGGACTTGGCGACGTTCGCCGCGTTGAGCTCGACACCGCCGGAGCCGCTGTCGATGAGGGCGGTGCTGATGCCGTCCTTCGCGAACGCGGACTCGACGTAGGTGATCGCGCCGTCGGCGGACTTCACGGCGTTGGCGACACCGTTGGACTTCTCCGCGCCGTTGCCGACACCGCCGTTGAACTTCTTGCCGTCACCCTGGGTCCAGGCGCCCTTGGACGCGACCTTCAGGTACTTCTGGAAGTTGTCGGTGGTGCCCGACTCGTCGGTGCGCGAGATGACCTGGATGGCCTTGTCCGGCAGGTTCAGGCTCTCGTTGCCCTTGACCGCCTTGATGGCCGGGTCGTTCCACTTGGTGATGCCACCGTTGAAGATCTTGGCGGTGACCTCGGGGGTCAGGGTCAGCTTGTCGACCCCGGAAAGCTTGTAGGCGACGGCGACCGGGCCGACGACGAGCGGGAGGTTCCACGCGTCGGAGGCGCAGCGGGCCTTGGCCTTCTCGGCCTCTTCGTCCTTGAGCGGCGAGTCCGAACCGGCGAAGTCGACCTGGTTCGCGTTGAACTGCTTGATGCCGGCGCCCGAACCGCTCGGGTTGTAGTTCACCTTCTGGCCGGAGCACTTGGCGGCGTAAGCCTGCACGAAGATGTCGATCGCGTTCTTCTGCGCGGACGAGCCCTCGGCCGAAAGGGGGCTCTTGCCACCGCATTCGACGTTCGCCGCGCCGCTGGGGGCGGCGGCGGCACCGGTGCTGCCGGGCTTGGTCGCCGCCGGGTCGGATCCACAGGCGCCGAGCACGAGGGCGGCGGTGGCCACGATGCCGATCGCGCCCGCGGGCCGCATGATCTTCACTGCATTTCCTCCACTGGGAGACTTTCGCCGGATCGGTGGAACGGGAGCGTTCCTTCCGGACCCGGACACTAAGCACCGACAGTGGACAGGCGGCCGTCTAAGGGTGAACGACAGGTGAACAAGGCGGCCGATGTGAGCAGCGCGACTACTCCGAAAGTGGTCTGTGTCCCAGCCGTGACCTGCGCGTCCGCTCTCCGTGACCGGTCAAGTGCCGCACGTGTGAACGCCGTTACCGAGCGTATTGGACGTCTACCTCGTATCGGGTGAAGCCGAGCTTCGAATACACGGCGAGTGCGGGCGCGTTGTCACCTTCGACGTACAAGATCACTTGGCCCAGCCCGCGATCACGGAGGTACCGCAGCCCGGCGAGCGTGAGCGCCTTCCCGAGACCGCCGCCCTGGGCGTCCGGATCGATGCCGACGACGTACACCTCGCCGGCGGGCTCGCCACCGAACCGGCCGGGGACGGCCTCGTGGACCTTCGTCCAGTGGAAGCCGATGACCTTCCCTTCCTCTTCCGCGAGGAAGAAGCCCTCGGGGTCGAACCAGGCTTCCTTCTCGGTCGCCCGGACCTCGTCGGCGGTCAGGGCGCCCTGTTCGGGGTGCCAGTCGAAGGCGCGCGCGTTGACGCGGACCATCGCTTCCTCGTCCTGACCGGGGACGAACGTCCGCAGCGTTACGCCCTCACGAGTCACGGGCTCCGGCCAGTCCGCGGCTTCCACATCGGCGTGCAGGATCAGCAGCTCGCGGGCGCGCTCGAAACCTTCGGTCCCGGCGAGATGGACGGCGGCGGGGTGATCGCCGTGCGCCCAGACCCGCAGCGGCTTCCCCGCGACGTGGTCGACGAGCGCCTTGACGAGTGTCCTGCCGTGCCCGGAGCGGCGATGCCCGGGGTGAACGAACAACTCGGCGACCTGGTTGCCGTGCGAATCGCCTTCGGTGTCCAGGTGCGCGTACGCGACCAACTCACCGTCCAGGCGCCCCAGAAGGTGCTGCCCACCGGCGAAACCGGTGTCCTCCGGGCGCCCGTCGGCCGCACGCACGGCGAGCAGGAAGCCGTGGATCTCTTCCGTGTCCGGTTCACCGGTCCAAGCCAGATCGAGCATGAAATCGACCCTACCCGGGAACCCGGTCCCCGCCCGGACGTCTTGTCAGGCAGAAAGGGGATTCAGTGCGCGGAAAGCTCGTTCGGCTCGTAGACGCTCGAGTCCGGCGCGATGGCCTGCTTGGCCGCGCTGCCCTTCGACGGCCGCTCGAACTTGTAGCCGACGTTGCGCACGGTCCCGATCATCTGTTCGTGCTCCGGCCCCAGCTTCGCGCGGAGGCGCCGGACGTGGACGTCGACCGTGCGCGTACCGCCGAAGAAGTCGTAACCCCAGACCTCCTGCAGCAGCTGGGCGCGGGTGAACACCCGGCCGGCGTGCTGGGCGAGGTACTTGAGGAGCTCGAACTCCTTGTAGGTCAGTTCGAGGGTGCGCTTGCGGAGCTTCGCGGTGTAGGTCGCCTCGTCGATGACCAGTTCGCCGACGCGGAGCTCGGCGTCGACCTGCGCGGCGCCGCCGTCGCGGGTGGTGACGAGCCGCAGCCGGGCGTCGACCTCGGCAGGCCCGGCCGTCGGGAGGAGGATGTCGTCGGTGCGCCATTCCGCGCTGACCGCGACCAGCCCGCCTTCGCCGACGACGGCGATGACCGGCGTGGAGGTTTCGTCCTCGCCGGCGCCCTTGAGGAGACGGCAGAGGCTCTTCGCGGAGGCGAGATCGCTGCGGGCGTCGAGGACGATGACGTCGCGATGGCCGGCGTCGAGCAGCGCGGTCACTTCCGGAGCACGGACGCGTACGGTGTGGGGCAGCAGATCCAGAGCGGGCAATACCGTGGTGGCATCTGCTTCCGCGGTCAGTACCAGAAGGTCCAGGCTCATCGCCGCACCGCCTTCAGTCGTGGTCGCCTCGAACGTGGCTACAGCCGGTGCTTGGTGAGAATAGCGGGTGCCGGGCCGAGGACCTACCCCGTGCTGGATCGATCACACCTGGCCAAAGAGGTTTACGAAGGAGATTCGACACAATGGTGAGCAGGCCCGTGGCGCGTGACGACCGACCGTCTTCCGGCCGGCCGGCCAAGCGAGGAAAGCGCCGTGGCCGGGGCTGGCTCATCGCCCTCGCGGTGCTGGTGGTGCTGCTGGTCGGGGCCGATTTCGGGGCGGCGGCGTACGCCGAGCACACGATCTCCCAGAAGGCCCGCCAGCAGCTGGAGCTGGCCAACGATCCGGCGGTCACGGTGCACGGTTTCCCCTTCCTGACCCAGGCCCTTTCCGGTGACTACAGTCACATCACGATCAACGCCCAGGGCGTCGCCGTCCCGCCGAGGCTGCGGGACGTGGACTTCAACGCCGACATGAGCGACGTCACGGCCCCGCTGTCCGACCTGACGTCCGGCAACACGAAGTCGATCGTCATCGGCACGCTCAAGGGCGAGGTGACGATCAAGGCCGCGGACATCGCGCGGCAGGCGCCACTGGACAAGATCGAGAACCTGAAGATCGAGCCGGTCACCGAGGACTACGTCCGCAACGGCGACAGCGGGCAGGGCGAGACGAAGCCGACCGCGACGAACGAGAACGGCGAGCCGGTCGACACCGCCAGCACCGGGATCCGGGTTTCGGGCAACGTCCAGATCGCCGGGCAGAAGGTGGAGATCTTCTGCTTCGCGATGATCGAGCTGGACGGGCAGAAGATCCGTCTCGAACCGAAGCGGCTCCAGTTCGGGAATGACAAGGAGACCACCGTCGTTCCCCAGGCCGTACAGGACGCGCTGCTGCCGAACTTCAACGCGACCATCGACACCGGCGCGATGCCGTTCTCGGTGACGCCGACGTCGGTGCGGGTGAACAGCGGCTCGGTGACCATCAAGGGCGAGGGCAAGAACGTCGCCTTCAGCGGAGCGAAGCCTCAGGGGTGACTTGCGGATGACCGGGGTGTGGGTGCTGCTGGGCGTACTGGTGCTCGGCGGGGTGGCCGGCGCGCTGCTGCAGGCACGCAACGGCCGCATCCGCGCGGCCAAACCGGCCAAGTCCACCGCGCCCACACTGCCCGGCCGCGTCTCGGAGGCCCTCGCGCCCGAAGGCGTCACCCTGGTCCAGATCTCCACGACGTTCTGCGCGCCGTGCCGCCACACCCGCGCGATCCTGTCGGCGCTCGCGGAGAAGACCGACGGCCTCACGCACGTCGATCTGGACGTCACCGAAACCCCCGAAGTGGCCCAGGCGCTGTCGGTGTTGCGAACCCCGACGACCCTGGCCTTGACCGCGGACGGCCGTGAGGTCTTCCGGGTCGGCGGCGTTCCCCGAGGTCAGGACCTTCTCGACGCCCTGGAGCCTCATCTGATCCCGGATTCCGGGAAGCGTCCCAAGGTGTGAACACGGTTCCCAACCTGAGGGAGCTCTGCGTACCCTCGTGCCCGTGAACCGGCTGCCCCGAACCTTGCTGACCCAGCGCCGCGCAGTGGACCTGTGCCGCGTTCGCAGCAGCCTGTGTCCCGGCGTTCGCTGAGCCACGCCTGCGCGTGCCCGTCCGGCACGCACCTCTTTCCCTCTCGTTCGCAGGAGGAACCATGTCCGCAGGACCGGCAGTCGACCCCCGAGGTCCGCGTTTCGCCGCCATCCTGACGACGATCGTGCTCGCGGTCGTGCTCATCACCCAGTGGTGGCCACTGCTCGCGGCGCAGGCGGTGGTGTTCGCGATCGGCGCCTTCATCGGCCTGAAGCCGGCGCCGTACTCCCTGATCTATCGCTACCTCGTCGCGCCGCGGCTCGGCCCGACGGCCGAACGCGAGGACGCCGCCCCGCTGCGGTTCGCGCAGGCCGTCGGGTTCGTGTTCGCCGTCGTCGGCACCGTCGGGTTCGCCACCGGCCTGACCGCGCTCGGCTTCGTCGCGACGGCGTTCGCGCTCTTCGCGGCGTTCCTCAACGCGGCGTTCAACTTCTGTCTCGGTTGCGAGATGTACCTGCTCATCAAGCGTTTCAGTCCCAGCCCTCGCGCGTCCTAACCCCAGAAAGAGAGTCAGCTCCATGAGCCGTGAAGACGTCCTGGTCACCACCCAGTGGGCCGAGGAGAACCTGGACACGCCGGGTGTCGTGTTCGTCGAGGTCGACGAGGACACGACCGCGTACGACAACGGACACATCCGCGGTGCGGTGAAGTTCGACTGGCGCAAGGACCTGCAGGACGGGGTGCGCCGCGACTTCGTCAACAAGGAGGGCTTCGAGAAGCTGCTGTCCGAGAAGGGCATCTCGAACGACGACCGCGTGATCCTCTACGGCGGCAACAACAACTGGTTCGCCGCGTACGCGTACTGGTACTTCAAGCTCTACGGCCACGACAAGGTGCAGCTGCTCGACGGCGGCCGCAAGAAGTGGGAGCTCGACGGCCGCGAGCTGAACTCGGACGACGTCAAGCGCGAGCCGACCGAGTACAAGGCCAAGGAGCAGGACCTCTCGATCCGCGCGTTCCGCGACGAGGTCGTCGCCGAGATCGGCAAGAGCAACTACGTCGACGTGCGCTCGCCCGACGAGTTCTCCGGCAAGCTGCTCGCCCCGGCGCACCTGCCGCAGG
Source organism: Amycolatopsis roodepoortensis (assembly GCF_014873915.1). Taxonomy (GTDB): domain Bacteria; phylum Actinomycetota; class Actinomycetes; order Mycobacteriales; family Pseudonocardiaceae; genus Amycolatopsis; species Amycolatopsis roodepoortensis. The sequence continues at coordinate 100,222 of NZ_JADBEJ010000002.1, read as the reverse complement.
AGCAGTCGCAGGTCCCCGGCCACATCCCGGGTGCGCTGAACGTCCCGTGGGCGAAGGTCGCCAACGAGGACGGCACGTTCAAGACCGAGGAAGAGATCAAGGAGCTGTACTCCGACGAGGGCCTCGACGAGTCGAAGGCCACCATCGCGTACTGCCGGATCGGTGAGCGTTCGTCCATCGCGTGGTTCGCGCTGCACGAGCTCCTCGGCTACGACCAGGTGAAGAACTACGACGGTTCGTGGACGGAATACGGCTCGCTCGTCGGCGTGCCGGTCGAGTTGGGAGCGAAGTGATGGCAGGCAACGACACTGACAGCTGCGGCGCACCGGCCCAGGAGGCCACGCCCGCCGATTACGACACCCGCGGCCAGGTCGTGCTGGCGGGCAAGGTGACCGGTTCGGAGGGCCCCGTCGGCGGCGCCTTCGTGCGGTTGCTGGACGGCGGCGGCGACTTCACCGGCGAGGTGGTCTCGTCGGCCGACGGCGACTTCCGCTTCTACGCGGCCCCCGGTGACTGGACGGTGCGCGCGCTGCACCGCTCCGGCAATGGCGAGGCCTCCGTCACCGCGCAGGGACCCGGCGTGCACCAGCTGGCGATCTCGGTCGCCTGACGTATTCGCGCGTGAAGGCCCCCTTCCCTCGGCTCAGCCGAGGGAAGGGGGCCTTCACGCGCGTGTGGGCACTGCCACGCGACCTCGGCAGGCCTGTCCGGGCAGGTAGCGACTAAAGTGCGTGGCGTGGAGATCCTGTTTACGACCCTGCTGGTGCTCGCCGGCGTCGCGACCACCTGGTTCGCCGTGTACGTCGTCTACCGGCTTTACGCGGACCAGCGCTGACCGATGACGGCTAGTGGCGACGAGGCCATCCAGGCCGCGGAGAAGCGCGCGGAAAGCACGCGCGACCGGAACCTGCCTCCGTACGGCACCCTTCCTGACATGCCCATCCCGGGCGACACCGCGAACCTGCGTGAAGGCCCGAACCTCAACGACGCCTGCCTGGCGCTCCTGCCGCTCGTCGGCGTGTGGCGCGGCGAGGGCGAGGTCGACTACCCGACCATCGAGGGCCCGTACCGGTTCGGCATGCAGCTGACCATCGCGCACGACGGCCGCCCGTTCCTCACCCACGAGGCACGTGCCTGGCTGCTCGACGAGGACGGCAAGGTCATCCGTCCCGCCGCGCGCGAATCCGGGTTCTGGCGCCCGCAGGCCGACGACACGATCGAGCTGCTGCTGACGCACAACACCGGCATCGTGGAGCTGTTCTACGGCAAGCCGCGTGGCAAGGCGTCCGTGCCGGCCTGGGAGCTCGGCACCGACGCGGTCGTCCGCACCTCGACCGCGAAGGACGTCACGGCCTCGCAGCGGCTCTACGGCATCGTCAACGGCGAACTCGGCTACGTCGAGGAGCGCGCCATGATGGGCCAGGAACTGCAGCCGCACACGTCGGCGCTGCTGCGTCGCGTGGTGGGCTGACGTTCTTCCGATGCGGTGGCGTGCCTACGGCGAGCACGCCGCCCTGCTCGACTGCGCTTCCCTGACCGAGTCGATGGCGGCGCACGCGGCGGTCTCGGCCGCACGCCCGGACGGCATCACCGAACTCGTTCCCGGCGCCCGCAGCCTGCTCTTGGTGGAAACCCCCGGCTCCGGCGCGCTCGCGGCCGTGCGTGAGCTGCTGGCGGACGCCGACCTCGACCATCCGCCGGAAGGCGAATCCCGCGAGATCACCCTCGACGTGACCTACGACGGCGAGGATCTCGAACTCGTCGCGCGGGACGCCGGAGTGTCCACAGAGGACGTCGTCCGGCTGCACACCGGCGCCGTCTACACCGTGGCCTTCACCGGTTTCGCGCCCGGATTCGGTTACCTGACAGGGCTTCCCGAGCCGCTGCGGCAGCCGCGGCTGTCGGCTCCGCGGACTCGCGTGCCCCCGGGCTCGGTCGGGATCGCCGGCGAGTTCACCGGCGTTTATCCGCGTGTCTCGCCCGGCGGCTGGCGGCTGATCGGCCGCACCCGGACCGTCCTGTTCGATCCGCGCGCCGATCCGCCCGCGTTGCTGGCGCCCGGCGACCGCGTGCGGTTCCGGAGTGCCGGATGAGGGCCGTCGAAGTGGTCGACACAGGTCCGCTCGCGCTGGTACAGGACCTCGGCAGGCCCGGTTTCGCGCATCTCGGCGTGCCGCCGTCCGGCGCGCTGGACGTCCCGGCGCTGAAGCTGGCCAACCGGCTCGTCGGCAACGACGAAGCCGCCGCGGGAGTCGAGTGCCTGTTCGGCGGGTTGCGGCTGCGCGCCACGACGTCCTGCACCATCGCGGTGACCGGGCCGGCCGTCCCGGTCGAGGTCGACGGGCGTCCCGTCGGCTCGCACGCGCCGGTGTGGCTGGCGGCGGGGCAGGTCCTGTCGATCGGCGCTCCCGCCACCGGATTGCGGTGCTACCTGGCGGTTTCCGGCGGGATCACGGTCGAGGAGGAACTCGGCAGCCGGTCGCGGGACGTCCTTTCGGAGATCGGGCCGGCGCCGCTGAAGGCGGGCGACGTCCTCCCGCTCGGCACACCGTCGGTGTCCGACGGCGCCGACGTCGTGCTGCCCAGCATGGCGCCGGCCGAGCTCGTCGTGCTGATCGATCCGGGGCCGCGGGCGCATTGGTTCGAGAACCCGGCGGCCGGGCTCGCGAAGACCTGGACGGTGACGTCGGAATCCAACCGCGTCGGACTCCGGCTCGACGGACCCGCGCTGACTCGCGCGGCCGGATACGCGGAGCGGGAACTGCCGAGCGAAGGCCTGCTGACCGGCGCCGTCCAGGTGCCGCCGAACGGGTTGCCGGTGGTGTTCTTGGCGGATCATCCAACTACCGGTGGTTATCCGGTGGCGGCCGTGGTGAGACAGGCGTCACTCCCGGCACTCGCGCAGGCCCGACCCGGAACCCTTCTCCGCTTTCACTCGTCCACGAGGGTGTGGAACAGGTAAAGGTCGACGGTGGCACGGGTGTCATCGACACGAACAGCGCTAACTGGTTCTCAGCGGGAAAGATCGCTTCGAACCGGGTCCCCGCCCAACCAGAGCTTCCGCAGTCGCTGCGGATCGCGCTGGCCACCGGTCAGATACGGCGCCCGCTCGGCGACACGCTCCGCCCGCTTCTGAATCTCTTCGCCGACGGCGAATACCAGGTCGCCGGGCCCGAAAGGCTGGCCGAGGACCGCTACCTGACCCCGAGCGCCGACTGGCCGCCCGCCGACGTTTCGCGCGTCGGCTACTACCGGACGGCGATCAAGAGCGGGCACCGGCCGGTCGCCGTCGTGCTGGAGACCACCGACGCGGCGGTGATCCTCGACGGGCACCACAAGATCGCCGCCTACCGCGAAGAAGCGATCCTGCCGCACCTGCTGATCATCAGCCCGCTCAACTGATCGAGTATTCGCTCTCGTATGCGGCGGCCAGCTCGGCGTGGATCGCGCTGGAGTCGGTGAGCGCGACGCCGTCGAGTGTGTGCACCCTGGTCAGCTTGCGGACCGACGACGCGAGGAACAGCCCTTCGCCCTCGGTGAGGTCCGAGACGTTGAGCGGCTCGACCTTGACCGACCAGCCCGCGCGCTCGGCGCCGCGGAACAGCGCCGCCTGCGTCGTCCCCGGCAGGATGCCGATGGTCGCCGGTGGCGTGTAGAGCGTCTTGTCCTTCGCGAGGACGACCGTCGAGGTCGGCCCTTCGAAGACCGTGCCGTCGGCGGCGGTGAAAATCACATCGCTCGCGCCACGGCGGCCGGCCTCCCGCAACGCGGCCATGTTGACGCCGTACGAAATCGACTTCGCGCCCAGCAGCAGCCACGGCGCGCGCTCGGCGAGGTCGGGCTCGATACCGCGTTCGAGGGTGATCGCCGCGACGCCTTCGACGCGGGCCCGCTGGACCTTCTCGTCGATCTCCACGCCGAGCGCGAACCCGAACGGCTTCGCCTCCGGATCGCCGTCGATTCCCCTGGTGTACACCAGTTTCAGCGCGATCTCGGCCGGGCCGGACCAGTTGTCGATGACGACCTGCGCGGCGCGCTCCCAGGCGGCGAGGTCGGGCTCCGGCAGGTCGAGCATGGCCGCGGAACGCGCCAGCCGCTCGAGGTGCGGGCGGAGCTCACGAGGCCGTCCGTCGACGACGAGGATCGTCTCGAACACGCCGTCGCCGCGAAGCAACCCGAGGTCGTCTACTCGCAGGTGGGCGGCTTCGGGGTCGGCCAGGGTCCCGTCGAGGAAGGCAAGCACGCGCATGGGGACACGGTACTCACTAGCATGGGTTTCATGCCCTACCGCTCCCCCCTGCTCGACCTTCCCGGACCGATCGCGGCACCCGACGGGCATCCGGAAGAGGGTGTCCCGTGGCACTGGGGTGACCCGTTCGCCGAGCAACGGACGGCCGCGCGCGGCGCGGTCGTGATCGACCGTTCGCACCGCGAAATCCTGGCCGTGACCGGGGAAGAACGGCTGTCCTGGCTGCATTTGGTGATCTCGCAGCACGTCACCGGGCTCGCCGAAGGCACCGGCACCGAGGCGCTCGTGCTCGACAGCCAAGGCCGCGTCGACACGCATATGGTCGTCGCGCACGCGGACGGCACGGTGTGGCTGGACAGCGACCGGGGCGCGGTGGCCACCAGCGCGTTGCCGTCCGGCGGCAAGCAGACCTTGCGCGAGTACCTCGAAGCGATGAAGTTCTGGTCCAAAGTGGACATCCGCGATGTCTCGGACGAGCTGGCGTTGCTGACCGTCCTCGGCCCCGACGCCGACCGGGTGCTGGACGCCGTCGGTGTTCCCGTCGGCGCGGACCCGTACTCGGTCGTCGCGATCCCCGGCGGTTTCGCGCGGCGGATGCCGTGGCCGGGACGGCACAGCGTCGACCTCGCCGTCCCCCGCGCCGAACTCGCCGGCTGGTGGCGGCGCCTGACCGACGCGGGCGCGCGACCGGCGGGCAGCTGGACGTTCGACGCGCTGCGCGTCGAGTCGCTGCGGCCGCGGCTGGGCCTCGACACCGACGAGCGCACGATCCCGCACGAGGTGAACTGGGTCGACTCCGCCGCGCACGTGGCGAAGGGCTGTTACCGCGGGCAGGAAACCGTCGCGAAGGTCCACAACGTGGGGCGGCCGCCGCGGTACATGGCGCTGCTGCACCTGGACGGTTCGCCGGAGATCACGCCGGAAACCGGCGATCCGGTGGTGCTGGGCGAGCGGACCGTCGGCCGCGTCGGCAGCGTGGTGCAGCACCACGAACTGGGACCGATCGCACTGGCGCTGGTCAAACGCTCCACGCAGCCGGGTGCGGAACTGCTGGTGGGCGCCGAGGATCGCGTCGTGCAGGCGGCCATCGATCCGGACTCTGTGCCCGGTGAGGCTCCGGCGCCTGGGCGGGAAGCGGCTCAGCGGCTGCGGGGGTAGGTGCGGCTGCTCGTTCCGTGAAGGCCTCCTTGCCTACCTTGAGGGTTGGGAAGGGGCCCTTCGCTACCTTGATGGCTGGTCCGTGAAGGCCTCCTTGAGGGACTCTGGGTCCCTGAAGGAGGCCTTCACTACCTGCGGATACGTCACTGTCGCCTCACCGGCCGCTTCCGCCTCGTTGGTCACAGCGGCTGCGCGTGAAGGCCCCCTTCCCTCGGCTGAGCGCTGGAAACTCGCCCTTCGCTCACGACCCAAGTACGTGAAGGCCCCTTCATTGCGCTAGGCGCAATGAAGGGGGCCTTCACGTACTTGCACACAGCCATCCACAAGTTGTCCACAACGTTGCCCACCTGTGGACAACTCCGCCGACCAGCACTTTTCCCGCCCCACCCCCGGTAGACTGGACCAGGGGCCGCCCCCGGGACGGGTGGGGGGCGCGCTTTGGAAGGAACCGAAAGAGCGGCTGCGCGGCGGTGGGTGTCGTGAGGGGCGGAGATCCTTGTGGTATCGCTCCCTGCGGAACATTTCCGCTGGAGCGCGATAAGCTACGCGGGTGATCGAAGTCCGGCCCGGTGGTCGCCGTCGTATCGACCGCGTGCTCGGCCCTGGGTATCTCAGCGACCTCGGCGAGCTGACCCTTTCCGTGCTGCGTGAGCGCCGCGACGAGGCCGCGCAGGAGGAGACCGACCTGTCGTACCTGCGGCGCCTGCTGCACGCGCGGATCGACATCGTGCGGGCCGAGCAGGAGCGCCGGAGCTCGGGAGGCGAGAGCAGCGTCGTCGAGCGGCTGGCCGCGATCCTGGCGGACAACGCGATCGGCCCGGCCACGGGTTCGGGCAGGCACCAGCGGCTGGAGCCGTCGCGCGCGGGTGAGCACCGCCGGTTCGCCGAGGCGCTCATCGGCGACACGGACCTTTCCGACGTCAGCACCCTGTCGGACGAGAAGCTGGTCAACGCCCTCAACCGGTACGCCGACGAAGAGGTTTCGGTCTCCTCGTACCGGCGCGAGGTCCAGAGCGTGATGGACACGATCAACGCCGAGATCGCCACCCGCTACCGCAAGGGCACGGCCTCGGTCGACGACCTGCTCGACACCGAACGCGGCGGCTCCGAGTGACGAATCCGGTCCTGGTCGAGGTCGTCCGATCCGGTTTCGTGGAGAGCGTGCACCGCGGCGCGCTCGTGATCACCGCACCGGACGGCTCGGTGCGGTTCTCCGCCGGCGACATCGAGCGGCCGGTGTACCCGCGTTCGTCCAACAAACCCCTGCAAGCCGTCGGGATGCTCCGCGCCGGCCTCACGATCGGCGACGAAGAGCTCGCGCTCGGTTGCGGATCGCACAACGGCGAGCCCGGCCATGTCGAGGGCGCCCTGGCGATGCTTTCCCGCGCGGGGCTGACCGAGGACGCGCTGGCCTGCCCGCCCGCCTTCCCGCTGCACGAGCCCAGCATGCTGGCCGTGGCCTCGGCCGGGAAACGCCGCGCCGCGATGAACTGCTCCGGCAAGCACGCCGCGATGCTCATGACCTGCGCGCAGCTCGGCTGGCCGACCAAGGACTACGAGGCCGAGATCCATCCGCTGCAGAAGGTCGTCCAGGCCGCCGTCGCCGACCTCACCAGCGAGACGATCGAGACGGTCGGCGTCGACGGCTGCGGGGCGCCCCTGTTCGCGTTCTCCCTCACCGGTCTCGCCCGTTCCTTCGGCAGGCTGGTCACGGCCATGGGCGGACCGGAACGCCGGGTCGCGGACGCGGTCCGCGCGCATCCGTGGCAGGTCGCGGGCACCGGCCGCGAGGACACCGTGCTGATGCGGAACGTCGAGGGCCTGCTGTCGAAGGGCGGCGCCGAGGGAGTGCACGCGTTCGCCCTCCCGGACGGCACGGCGCTGGCGCTGAAGATCGACGACGGCGCGGCCAGGGCCCGGATCCCGCTGCTGCTCGCGACGCTGCGCCACCTCGGCATCGACCCTGGCGAGGAAGCCGGCGCCCTCGCGCGCGAGGCGGTGCTGGGCGGCGGGAAACCGGTCGGCGAGCTGAGGGTCGCCGAAGGCCTCTACGGCTAGTTCGCGCGTTCCCGCGCGGCCAGGTCGCCCCAGAAGTCCCGCAGGTCGGCGAACAGTTCCGCCAGCTCGTCGACGTTGCCGGTGCGGAGCGCGTCCAGGATGTCGTGCACCTCTTCGGCCGTCGTGTCGGCCTGCAGGATCGGGTCGGCGAAAAGCTGCACGAGACCGCCGTAGTCGAGCTCGACCGCGGACCCGGGGTGGAAGCTGTCGAGCCAGCGCCGCGTCTCGAGCAGTACCCGGCCCGGGCCCGAGTCGCCGAAGGTCGCTTCGAGCAGGTCGCCGACCTCGCGGGCGCGATGTCGCGCGTCGGCGATGGAGACCCGCCACGACACCTCGCGTTCGGGGTCGTCACGGCCCTTGCCGAGTTTGACCCGGCGCATCCCGGGGTCGAAGAGCACGAACCACGGAAGCGGGACGGTCCACGTCGTCGACAGCGTGTGCGACGCCGAGGCGGACAGATCGCCAATGGCGGACTTCGCCCGCGAGCGGATCGTGTCGAGTGACGCGCCGCCCGCGTCGAGCACCGCGCTCTTCAACGCGGGATGCGCGTCGCCGAGGAAGGTCACCAGTGCCGCGGCCGAGCGCGCGCGGATCTCCATCGGACAGATCAACGGCCCTGGACCGGCGTCGCCGTGCTCACCCTCCGGCACGTTTTCTGGATCCAGGACGAGGACGTCGGTGACGAGGCTGGGCGCGGCCCTGCCGTCCGCGAGCTCGGCGGGCAGCAACCGGCCGACATGCTGTGACTTGAGCCACAATGCCTGCTCGCGCGCGCCCGCGGCCGAACGATCGAGCCGGGCCGCTTCGACGGCCTCGAGCAGGCGTTCGTCCGGTGGATCCCCCAGCGCGAGCAGGGGCTCATAGACGCGGAGATAAGCCGCGAACGGACGGGGCACACGAGCATCGTGGCACGCCGACCTGCGACTATCGCCACCGACCGGCCGGTAACCGGCGTTCGGTGAACACTGTCGCCACCGGCACACCGTGCCACGTCGCATCCAACCCCCCGGACACGGTACGGTGTCAGCAGGAAAGAATTGTCGAGACGATGCGGGGCCGCCGATTCCCCCGGCCGCCCCGCCCCTGTGCGAGGGGGTCGAGCCATGGGGCGCGGCCGGGCTAAGGCCAAGCAGACGAAGGTGGCGCGCGAGCTCAAGTACAGCTCGCACGAAACCGACTTCGATGCTTTGCAGCGCGAGCTGTCCAGTAGTTCCTCGGAAGACAGGCACGAGGACGACAAGCGGTATGACGACGACCCGTACGACGGGTACGACGAATACCGCCGCTGAGCAACGCGTGACACGCGAGGGTGGATCCGGGCTTGCCCGGTAGACCACCCTCGCGTGTCGCGTGCTGCCCAAAATACGAGGAGGTGCCATGTCTGACGTAGCGCGAGTAGGTGTCGTCGGGGCCGGGCTCATGGGCTCGGGCATCGCCGAGGTGCACGCGCGGGCCGGGCTGGACGTGATCGTCACCGAGGTCAACCAGCCGGCGCTGGACTCCGGGCGAGCGCGGATCGAGAAGTCGCTGCAACGCGGCGTCAAGAACGGGAAGCTCTCGCAGGAAGACGCCGACGCGGCGCTCGGACGGCTCCGCTTCACCACCGAGATCGGCGAGTTCGCCGACCGCGACCTCGTCATCGAGGCCATCCTGGAACAGGAGCAGGCCAAGGTCGAGGTGTTCCGGTCGCTGGACAAGATCGTCGAGCGGGAGGACGCGGTGTTCGCGTCCAACACCTCTTCCATCCCGATCATGAAGCTCGGCATGGCCACCGGCCGTCCGCAGCAGGTGGTCGGCATCCACTTCTTCAACCCGGTCCCGGTGCTGCCGCTCGTCGAGCTGGTGCCCTCGCTGCTGACCAGCGACGACACCGCCCGCCGGGCCGAGGAGCACGCGACGGCGGCGTTGAACAAGACGGTGATCCGGTCGCAGGACCGCGCCGGGTTCATCGTGAACTCGCTGCTCGTGCCGTACCTGCTTTCGGCGATCCGGATGATCGAGTCGGGTTTCGCGTCGGCGGAGGACATCGACCGCGGTATGGAGCTCGGCACCGCGCACCCGATGGGCCCGCTGCGGCTTTCGGACCTGATCGGCCTGGACACCATCAAGGCCATCGCGGACTCGATGTACGCCGAGTTCAAGGAGCCGCTGTACTCCTCGCCGCCGCTGCTGCTGCGCATGGTCGACGCCGGCCTGCTCGGCAAGAAAACCGGCCGCGGTTTCTACAGCTACTCCTGATCCGGCTCTTCACCGCGACGGAGCGCCGCGACCGACTTGCGTAGGCCGCAGCGCTCCAGAGCGTCGAGAACCTCGGCGACGCTGGCAGGCGGAGCGCGGCGCGCGTCGACGATGCGCCGCACCGCCTCCACCACCACACGCTGACCGAGCTCGATCCGGTCGAGGACGAAGTCGTCGGCGCTCTGGGCCTCGACGTTCCAGCGGCCGAGAACCCGGTCGGGAAAATCCCGCAGGTTCTCGGTCACGATCACGCGCGCCTGCGCCTTGATGGCCACCGCGAGAACGTGCCGATCGGCCGGATCCGGCAGTTCGAGGGTGGCGACGAGCGGTTCGTAGCCGGTGACCAGAGCAGTCCCGGACAGAGGCGTTCATCAGGTTTCGCGTCCTGTCGAGCTTGCGCGGGTCGAGATCGGGCCGGTTCTTCCGGAGGTTCCGGAAGACCTCGTCGAGGATCTCGTCCGTCCATTTCGCCTGCACGAACCCGCTCTGCGCGATCCGGAGCAGGAGATCACGCAGAACGTTCGGGTACAGCACGTTGGCGTCGAAAAGGACCACGAAGGCCACTTGCTAGGTCAGCCCCATCTCCTGATTCAGGGCGGAAAGCTCGTCCGCCGCGGCGCGGCGCCGTCGGTCGTCTTCGCGCAGGTAGTCGTGGAGGGACCCGGCTTTCACCCGCCGATGCTTACCCACCGTGCGGTACTCGATCCGCCCCGATTCGAGCAGCCCGATGAGGAACGGCCGGGAAACGTTGAGCAGGTCGGCCGCCTGCTGCGTGGTCAGTTCCGCGTGTGACGGGACGATGGACACGCTCTCGCCCGCCGCCACCAAGGCCAGCACGCGGGCCATCAGGTCGACGACTCCCCGGGGCACGACCACGGACTCTTCGTTCTCGTCGACGGCGACGCGCACGGTGTCCCGCTCATGACGTCGGGCCAGGTAGGCCTCGACGTGCGGAAGTGCCTCGATCGCCACGTCGATGTCGTGGCGTCCCGGGACGATCTGGTCGATGGTCAGCGCAGTCATCACTGCTCCCGTGTTCAACGTGCTCCCAGTATCGGCTCTCAACGAATTATTCGCAACAAACGCAATAAACGCAACTCGATGGTGCGTTCAGCTTGCGTGGCGGCACACCTAGACTCGGGGGCGTGGGACAGGGACAGCTGCGCGCGGGTCTGGTCGGTGCCGGTCCGTGGGCGAAGACGGTGCACGCGCCAGGTCTCGCCGATCACCCAGGGACGACGTTGCGCGCGGTCTGGGCCAGGCGTCCCGGGGCCGCGAAGGAGCTGGCCGAGGCGCATGGCGCCCAGGCCGTCGACAGTTTCGACGAGTTGCTCGATCAGGTGGACGCGGTCGCGTTCGCGGTGCCGCCCGCCGTCCAGGCGGAGCTGGCGGCCAAGGCGGCCGAAGCGGGCAAGCACCTGATCCTGGAGAAGCCGATCGCCGCCGATCTCGACGGCGCGCGGCGGCTCGCGGACGCGGTGGAGGCCGCCGGTGTTGCGGCGCTCGTGGTCCTCATCCTGCGGTTTTCGCCGATGACCCGCGAGTGGCTCGACGGCATCAAGGAAGCCGGCGGCTGGCGCGGCGGCGGAGCGCGGTGGCTTTCGGGCGCGCTGCTCGGCGGCCAGTATCAGTCCTCGGCGTGGCGGCACGACTCCGGCGCGCTCGCCGACATCGGCCCGCACGCCCTCGATCTGCTGGACGCGGCGCTCGGTGAGATCACCGAAGTGCTCGCCGCGAACCGGACCGATGACGATCTGTGGCAATTGCTGTTAGCCCACGAGGGTGGCGCGACCAGTACGGCGACCCTGTCGCTGCGGCTGCCGATCCAGCCGACGGTCGTCGAAGTGGCCGTCTACGGCGAGCACGGCTACCGCACTCTGGGTCGCAAGCCGAGCTCGGCGGGCGAGTCGTACACCGCGCTTCTGGACGATTTCGCCGCGATGGCCGCGAGCGGCACGACGTCGCACCCGTGTGACGTGCGTCGCGGACTTCACCTCCAGAAGCTGCTCGAACACGCGCGGGAACTCGCCGGACACGGCAAGTAGTACACAGGTCACCCACAAGGCTTTTCCTTACGCGATAAGGCCTTCTTCCGAAGACTTCGCGGCCATCCACAGGTTTGTCCACAGGTTCCTTTGTGGACGGTCACCAGCATGGGAAAACCTTTTCCGCCAGCGGAAAAGATCACCTCTTAGTGCGCCGACTCCGCCATGCCGAGTCGATCTTGCGATGCGAAGGTGATCTTGGGCGCTCCGGAAAGGAAGGCCATGGGTGAGCTGCTCCGCGCTTTCGGCGGGATGATCCCGTTGACGATCATCGCGATTCCCTACGCGTTGCTCGGCTGGCCGCTCCTCGCGGCGCATCGGCGGCGAAGACGTGCCGACCCCTTCTCCGCGTCGGCGACGGCCGCCGTCGACATGACGCTCGCCTTGGCCTGCTTCCTGGTGTTGTGCCTGGTCACGATGCCGGTGACCGGCGTAGAGGGCAGCAGGCTGAACCTCGAACCCGGCACCGACCTGCGGCTGGCCCTGACCGACAGCGCCAACCTCTGGCAGGCGCTGGGCAACGTCCTCATGCTGAGCCCGCTCGGCGCCCTCCTCCCCGTGCGGTCCCGCCGCCTGCGGTCGCTCGCCCGGATCGCGCTGGGCGCGCTGGCCGTCTCGGTGCTGGTGGAAGGCACGCAATATCTGATCCAGGCGGGCAGGGTGACCTCGGCCGACGACATCCTGCTGAACACGCTCGGTGCCGTGGCGGGCGCCGCGCTGAGCAAACGGCTGTGGCATCGCCTGGACGTCCGGCCGCCGGTGCGGATCCCGGTCCAGGTCCGGCGGGTGTGCGCCGCCCCGGTCCGGCTGCGGGTCCCGAGATCGGCGTGGGACGAGCGGTATTCGAGCATCGCGCATCCGCAGCGGAGGTAAACGGCTTGACCGCAGTGCGAGAGTGATCGCGAAAGCCCTACGTACGCAGAAAGAGGGATGCCTCATGCCTGACGCCTTCGGTGGCGTCGGCACGAGCTAGCCGGCGCACCTGCCAGCTCCAGCACGCACGCGGATTCTCCCGTGCGTCTCCTTCTTCTGCCCGAAAGGCTTTCCACCAGTGCTTTCCGAGACGATTCGTGCTTTGCAGTCCTACATCCGCCTCACCGCGGCGAAGTTCCGGGAGACCGAGCGGATCGGGCCGTTCCTGGCCACGTACTACCTCGAGTCCGGCAGTCCGTTCCTCAACTACGCGATCCCCGACGACGGCGCCGTCCCCGCGAAGGCCGACATCGCCGCGCTCACCGAGGCGTTCCGCAAGCGCGGGCTCGTGCCGCGTCTGGAGTTCCTCACCGAAGCGGTTCCGGCCGCCGAGGCTGTGCTCGTCGAGTGCGGTTACACGCTGGAGCGGCGGGTTCCGCTGATGATCTGTTCCCCGGGGCAGGTCGTCGGGCAACCGGAACCGGCCGGGATCAGCCTGGTCACCCCGAAAACCGAGAGCGAACTCCGGCAGATGATCCGGGCGCAGAACGTGGCGTTCGGGGAGGACGATCCCGACCTCCACCTCGACCCCTCACCGGATCAGCTGAGCGGCGAGACCATGTCGGTGATGGCCGTGGCCGAATCCGGTGAGGTCGTCGGCGGCGGGGTCGCGACCGCGATCCTCGACGGCGCGACCGAGATCGCCGGGATCGGCGTGGTCGAGGGGTACCGGAGCCGCGGGATCGCCGCGGCGATGACGGAGTACCTGACGCGTGAAGCGCACGCGCGCGGCGGCCGGTCGGTGTTCCTGACGCCGGGCGCCGGGCAGGCCGAACGCGTCTACGGCCGGGTCGGCTTCAAGACCGCGGCCGAATGCGTGCACCTGTCACTCATCTGAGTAGCCGCCGCGGCGTGACTTCTTGACCTCGCCTCGGCGCTTCTTCGACGCCAGGCGGCGTTCCTTCGAGCCTCGTGAGGGTTTGGTGGGACGCCGCTTGGCGGCCGGGGGCGCCGACACGTCCAGCAGCAGCATCACCAGCCGCGCCCGCGCGGCTTCCCGGTTCATCAGCTGGGAGCGGTGTTCGGACGCGGTGATCGTGACGACGCCGTCGACCAGGCGCGACGAAAGCCGGTCCAGCATCCGGGCCCGGAGATGCTCCGGGACGGACGCCGAACCGGCCACGTCGAAGGACAGTTCGACCCGCGAGTCCGTGGTGTTCACGCCCTGCCCACCCGGACCCGACGACCGGGAGAACCGTTCGCTCAATTCGGCACCCGGGATCACGAAACGGGTGCCGACCACCACGTCATCAGCCACGGACTCAGTGTTCCACCAGGGCCAAGAGAATATTCAGAAGCGCGGGTGGTCACCGGAGAGCACGGCGCGCGGGCCGTCCGGGTCTTCCGCGGGCTGCACGTCGCCGAGGATCCACGCCGGCACGTGCCGTGCGGTCAGCATCGCCAGCGCGCGGTCGACGTCGTCGGCGCCGACGATCGCGACCATGCCGACGCCCATGTTGAACGTCTTCTCCAGCTCGGCGCGCTCGACCTTGCCGCGGTGACCGATCAGCGCGAACACCGGCGCCGGGGTCCAGGTGCCGCGTTCGAGCCGGGCGACCAGCCCGCGCGGCATGACACGGGCGAGGTTCTGCTCCAGGCCGCCGCCGGTGATGTGCGCGAACGTGCGGACGTCGGCCTCGGCCGCCAGCGCGAGACAGTCCTTCGCGTAGATCCTGGTCGGCTCCAGCATCTCCTCGCCGAGCGAGCGGCCGAACTCCTCGACGTGCCCGTCGAGCGGCATGCGCGCGATGTCCAGCAGCACGTGCCGGGCGAGCGAGTAGCCGTTGGAGTGCAGGCCGGACGAGCCGAGCGCGAGGACGACGTCGCCGGGGCGGACCCGCTCCGGGCCGAGCACGTTCGACGCCTCGACGACGCCGATGCCGGTGCCCGAGAGGTCGTAGTCGTGCTCGCCCATCAGGCCGGGGTGCTCCGCGGTCTCGCCGCCGAGCAGCGCGCAACCTGCCTGGACACAGCCCTCGGCGATCCCGCCGACCAGCGCCGCGATCTTCTCCGGGACGACCTTGCCGACGGCGATGTAGTCCTGCATGAACAGCGGCTCGGCGCCGGTGACGACCAGATCGTCGACGACCATCGCGACCAGGTCGATGCCGACCGTGTCGTGCTTGTCGAGCGCCTGCGCGACGGCGATCTTGGTGCCGACCCCGTCGGTCGACGAGGCCAGCACCGGCTCTTTCCACTTGTCCAGCTTCAGGGAGAACAGCCCGGCGAAACCGCCGACCCCGCCCATCACCTCGGGCCTCGTGGCCCTCTCGGCGTGCGGTTTGAGCAGCTCGACGGCTTTGTCACCGGCGTCGATGCTGACGCCGGCGGCGGCGTACGTGGCGCTCGTGGACTCGCTCACGGAAGCGGACTCCAACTCTGGAAGAGAGGTCTAGGGACGCCGGATGGCGTCCTCAGCACCGTACCCGGCAGGGCTGACGGGCTTCGCCGCGCCATTGACCGAGTCCAGGCTCTCCAGCAGGTGCTTCCCGATCAGCGCGTCTTCGGGCAGCGCGATCGGGTACTCGCCGGAGAAGCACGCGGTGCACAACCGCGACTTAGGCTGCTCCGAAGCCGCGACCAGCCCGTCCAGGGAGATGTAGCCCAGGGTGTCCGCGCCGATGGAGCGGCGGATGCCGTCGAGGTCGACGCCGTTGGCCACCAGTTCGGCGCGCGAGGCGAAGTCGATCCCGTAGAAGCACGGCCAGCGCACCGGCGGCGACGCGATCCGGACGTGCACCTCGAGCGCGCCGGCCTCCCGCAGCATGCGGACCAGGGCGCGCTGGGTGTTGCCGCGGACGATGGAGTCGTCGACCACCACGAGCCGTTTGCCGCGGATGACGTCGCGCAGCGGGTTCAGCTTGAGCCGGATGCCCAGCTGGCGGATGGTCTGCGACGGCTGGATGAAGGTGCGGCCGACGTAGGCGTTCTTCACCAGGCCGGTGCCGTACGGGATGCCGGAGCCCTGCGCGTAGCCGATGGCGGCCGGGGTGCCGGATTCGGGCACCGGCATGACCAGGTCGGCGTCGGCCGGGTGCTCGGCGGCGAGCTTGCGGCCGATCTCGACGCGGGTGGCGTGCACGCTGCGGCCGGCGATCGAGGTGTCGGGGCGCGCGAGGTACACGTACTCGAAGACGCAGCCCTTGGGCTCGGGGTTCGCGAAGCGCGAGGAACGCAAGCCCTCGGCGTCGATCGCGATGAGCTCACCGGGCTCGACCTCGCGGACGAACGACGCGCCGCAGATGTCCAGCGCGGCCGTCTCGCTCGCGACCACCCAGCCGCGTTCGAGCCTGCCGAGCACCAGCGGGTGCACGCCGTGCGGGTCTCGCGCGGCGTACAGGGTGGACTCGTCGGCGAAGACCAGGCAGAAGGCGCCCTTCAGGGTGGGCAGCAGTTCCAGCGCGGCGGCTTCGATGCCCTTGTCGGCGGCGTTGGCCGCGAGCAGCCCGCACACCAGGTCGGAGTCGCTGGACGAACCGGTCAGGCCCGCGTGCGGCTTGAGCCCGGCCTCGACCGTGCGATCCCGCAGCTCGGCGGTGTTGACGAGGTTCCCGTTGTGTGCGAAGGACAAGCCGCTACCGGTGGCGGTGGTGCGGAAGATCGGCTGCGCGTTCTCCCAGATGGTCGCGCCGGTGGTCGAGTAGCGGCAGTGGCCGACGGCGATATGTCCCTGCAGCGACTGCAGGACCTGCTCGTCGAACACCTGGCTGACCAGGCCGAGATCCTTGAAGACGACGATCTGCGAACCGTCGGAGACCGAGATGCCGGCCGCTTCCTGGCCGCGGTGCTGAAGTGCGTAGAGCCCGTAGTAGGTCAGCTTCGCGACCTCTTCTCCGGGCGCCCAGACACCGAAGACACCGCATTCCTCGCGGGGTTCCGGATCGGGCTGGTCGGTCACGGGCTGTCCGGCGAGGGACGGGTCGGAAACCACCGAGGTGCTCCCAGGGAGAAAGAGGGCAGGCCGCCACCAGTGTAAACGGTGAGCAGGAGATCAACGCGCCGCGCGACGTGGCACTGGACACGCTTCAAGCGATGACCGTGAGTGACGAGCGGGTGTCAAGGCCCGGCACTCACGACCCCCGACCAGCCGACCGCTCCCCCTCGACAGAGGCGGTCGACTGTGCTTAGGAGGCGTTCAGCCCGCGGCCAGCCACTTGGAGGTGCCGCCGCGGCCGGGCACCCAGCAGCCCTTGGCCGCGGTCTCCGGGACGTACAGCGAGCCGGGGGTCCGCTCGTCCGGAAGCGCGAGCAGCTCGGTCAGCACCGTCGCCGCGTTGCCGGCGTATCGCCACAGCCAGACCTCTGGCTCGAGGATGTCCTCCTCGGTCCCGGGCATGCGGGTGGCGACGACGTCGTCCTCGGCGTTGAGCCGGACCACGTCGACCACGTTGTCGTGGACTCGCACGCCGACCACGGCCAGTACCTCGCCGTTCGCGTCGCACGGGTGCACGAACTGGTACCCGCGGCGGATCAGTTCCTGCAGGCCGCTTTCGATATCGGTGATCTCCGCGGTGATGGTGTCACCCGAGGACGTCATCGAATTCGCCGTCCTTGGCACCCGCGAGGAACGCGGCCATCTCGGCCTGGGTGTAGACCAGGGCGGGCCCGGTCGGAAAACGCGAGTTGCGCATCGCGATCTCGCCGGAAGCGAGCGGCGCCACCTCGACACAGTTGCCGATCGCGTTGCTGTAGCTGGCTTTGCGCCATTGGGCGCCGGTAAGACGATCGGCCGGGATGCCGTTGTCGAACTGTTCAGCCATGGTCCCCACCTTCCCCGACAGAAGACTTCGGGCGATGCATCTGCATGTGCATTTGCCTGTGATCCCAAAGTTAGCACGTGTGACTGCAGCGGTAAATGCACGTGCAGAAGTTTTTGCAGAATTCGCGTGCAGTGATGACTTAGGCCGTCATCCGTCCCACTAACGGGTGACGAACGGAGCCACCGTTGGGTGAACAACTACGACTTGTTGCCGGAATTTTGGGCGCAGGCAAGAAAAAACCGGCCGGAGCCGGAACGGCGGCCAGCCCCACAACGGTGACCGGCTCAGATTTCGGCGCAGCGCTTCATCAGCATCTGGCGGCTGCGATCCGGCGTCTCCGCGTCGACCGCGAGCATGTCCAGCGCCCGGCTGTACCGCTCGATCTCTTCGCGTTTGTCGATGTAGTGCGCGCCGGTCAGGTACTCGGTGTAGGCGATGTTCGGCAATTCCTCTTCCGCGAACCTAAGCAGCGAGAACGCGCTGTCCGCGGAGTAGCCGCTCCGGTCGAACGGGAGCACCTGCACCGAGATGTTCGGCTGCTGGATCATCTCCAGCAGGTGGTCGATCTGGCCCTTCAGCACCTCGCGGTCGCCGATCGGGCGGTAGAGCACCGACTCGTCGAGCACCAGCCACAACCGCGGCGCGTCCGGCCGGGACAACATCTTCTGCCGTCGCATCCGCAGCGCGACCCGGCGGTCGACCTGTTCGTTGACCATGTCCTTGCGGCCGTGGCTCATGATGGCCCGCGCGTAGTCCTCGGTCTGCAGCAGGCCCGTGACGTACAGCGGCTCCCACACCTGGATCCGGGCCGCGGCCTCTTCGAGCCCGACGAGGTCGTTGAACCAGCTCGGCATCAGGTCGCCGTAGCGGCGCCACCAGCCCGGCTCGTTCGACTCCTTGACCATGTCGAGGAACTGCTGCCGCTCGGCGGGATCGGTCATCCCGTACATGGTCAGCAGGTCGGCGACGTCGCGTTCCTTGAAGCCGACGCGGCCGAGCTCGAGCCTGCTGATCTTCGACTCGGAGCCGCGGATGCTGTAGCCGGCCTCCTGGCGCGTGATGCCCGCGTCCTCACGCATCCGGCGGAGCTGAGAGCCGAGGATCATCCGTCGCGCGGTGGGACCCAGGGACTGCTCACCGCCAGGCGGGGTGACCGCGTTCATCGACCGGGACCTTTCGCACGACGACACTCACAGGGGAACAAGCCGATTACTGAAAGTACACGTTTGGACCTCGACACGACAGGGATGGCTCGGTTTACCGCTCGCGTACGTGGTTCTACTCTACGTAGAGCCCGAGACTTCCGACACAGTTTTGTGAGGTTCAAGATGCCCGACGCCCCGACCCGGACGGAACGAGTGCCCGTGGGTGTCGACCCGACCCGGGCCAGCATCGCCCGGGTGTACGACGCCTTCCTGCTCGGCAAGGACAACTACGAGATCGACCGGGAGGTGCTGCGCAAGGTCCAGCAGGCGGCCCCCGAGGCGCAGGACCTGGCGACCGAGAACCGCGGCTTCCTGATCCGCGCGTGCCGGTTCCTCGCCAGCCAGACGGGCATCACCCAGTTCCTCGACCTGGGATCCGGCCTGCCGACGGCCGAGAACACGCACCAGGTCGTGCAGCGGATCAACCCGGAGATCAAGGTCGTCTACGTCGACAACGACCCGGTGGTGCTCGCCCACGGGCGCGCGCTGCTCGAAGAGAACGAGAACACCCACTTCGTCTCGGACGACATCTTCGAGCCGGAGCGGATCATGGAGAACCCGGACATCCGGCGGCACATCGACTTCTCGCAGCCGATCGCGTTGCTGCAGCTCGGGACCCTGCACCACTACAACGGGCCGCACGACGAGCCCGCCAAGATCATGAAGAAGTACATCGACGCGCTGCCGTCGGGTTCGTACGTGGCGATCTCGCACTTCTCCGACCCGGAGGACGAGCTGTCCGAGATCGCCCGCAAGATGGAGGAGTTCTTCCTCCACAGCCCGATGGGTTCGGGCACCTTCCGCACCAAGGCCGAGATCGAGGAGCTGTTCCACGACCTCGAGATGGTCGAGCCCGGCGTCCAGCTGTGCGCCGACTGGTGGCCGGACGGCCCGCGGATCAAGGAGCTGAACACGGCCCAGCGGACGATCTCGGGCGGCATCGGCCGTAAGGCTTGAGACCAGCTCTGAACGGGCCGTTCCTTGCCAGTCTCGCAAGGAACGGCCCGTTCACCGGTTTCAGAGGCGGACCAAGGGCAGCCAGCGGGCCAGATCGGCCCTGCTCCCGGAGGCGGTGACCCGCCCCGACTCGACGGCGTCGGCCCAGCCGAGCAGCCCGGTCGCCAGTTCCAGCCACGTGCGCGGATCCGTTTCGACGACGTTCGGCGGCGTCCCGCGGGTATGGCGCAATCCTTCGACACACTGCACCGCCGCGAACGGCGGCACCCGCACTTCGACACTCTTCCCCGGGGCGTCCCCGGCCAGTGTCCGCAGGCTCAGCCGCACCGCCGCGGCCAGCTCCGGACGGGCCGGATCCGGACCGGATCCGCTCAACCAGGGGGAAATCGCCGCGATCGCGGCTCGTAACTCAGCGGGGTCGACCGAACGCGAAGAGGCCATGGGAGAACAGTAGAGTGAGCGCGAACAAACCTTCAGGCACCCGGAACGTGGGGATGGCGATGGCGCAGCGGGACGAGGCGGATCGGTTGGCGTCGAGCCCGGCGGGCAAGCGGAAACAGGCGAAGCCCAAGATCACCGAAGAGATGCGCGCCAACGCCAAGGCCAACCCCAACAGCTGGCTGTACGTCATCGACGAGGCCTTCGACCCCGACGGCCCGGTGCCGTCCTGGGCGGTCGTCGGCGCGTACCCGGTGAACGGCGGCGGCGAGATCGTCGAGGACTTCCACCCCAACGACCGCTACCGTCCTTCGCCGAAGGCGCTCGGCTTCCCCGAGCCGCGCAACGAACTCGAGCAGCTGCTGCAGCTGGTGCGCACGAACCACCGCCCGGCCGCCGACCTGCCGCGAGTCATCCTCGACTCGACGCTGTTCGTCTACGCCCTTTCGCCGGTGCAGCGCACGGTCATCGGCTTCCACAACACCGACGGCAAGGTGCTCGTTCCCGCGTACACGGCCAAATCGCTGGTGCCGCGCGAATGGCCGCACGCCAGGGCGGTGCTGGGCCGGGACATGGTCCCGCTGCTCGCCGGCCACCCCGTGACGATCAATCCGCACGACCGGCTCACCGCGATCGTCCCCTCGGAGCACCTCGACAAAGCCCTTTCGGAGGAGCGTCGTTAGGGCCCGGTTAACCCACTCGGCCCAATTTATTCAGGGCGAACGCCACTCTTTCGAGTGATGTTCGAGTCGCTGATTCCCTTTCCGCGAGGGATCGTGGCGACGTGATGAGTCGCAGAGTGTGTTCGAAAGGCTGGGGGGCCGTCCTCACGGCGGGGGTTTTGCTGCTCGCGCAGACCCCCGCCGTCGCACGGGAAAGCGGGCCGCGATACGACGGGGCCGAGGAGCACTACGCCGGTTCACAGATCGCGCTGCACGAAGGTGTCGACGGGGTGGTGGGGCCGCTGTACGGCGGCGAAGGGCAGACGCTCGGCCACGACGTGAGTGGCCACCAAGGCGTGGTCGACTGGCCCGCCGCCGCCCGGACCGGCGCGAAGTTCGTCTACGTGAAGGCGACCGAGGGCACCGGCTTCGTCAATCCCCGGTTCGCCCAGCAGTACAACGGTTCCTACGGCGTCGGCCTGATCCGCGGCGCGTATCACTTCGCCCGCCCCGACATCTCGGACGGCGCCGCGCAGGCGAACTACTTCGTCGACCACGGCGGCGGCTGGTCCAAGGACGGCAAGACGCTGCCGGGCGCGCTCGACGTCGAGTACAACCCATACGGTGAAACCTGTTATGGCAAGACACCGGCCCAGATGGTGGCGTGGATGACGTCGTTCGCGACGACCTATCTGCACCGCACCGGGCGGCATCCGACGATCTACACGTCGACGAGCTGGTGGAAGCGCTGCACGGGGAACAGCAACGCGTTCTGGCAGAACCCGCTGTGGATAGCGCGCTACAACACGGAGATCGGCGAGCTGCCCGCGAGCTGGAAGCACCAGACCATCTGGCAGTTCGCGGACCGGGGCAGCCTGCCCGGCGACCAGAACTGGTTCAACGGCACGGTCGACCGCGTACGCGCGCTTTCGCTCGGCTGAACACTCACCCGAGTGGGCGTTACAAGATCACATAACCAGGGCTACCTGGAAATGAAAATCACCCACGCGTAGTACCAATTTCACGGAAGTTAGTGACAAACCCGGCACTCGTCGTCAACAATCGTGCCCGGACGGCTACCACCTGCAAGGTCGCCGTCCTCAGCGAGGGTTATCCGTGAAGGGATTGTCGTAATGCGCACTTCCCGAAGAATCACCATCGCCGTCGGCTCCGCGCTGCTCCTGCTCGGCAGCACGGTCCCGGCGTCGGCCGCCCCGTCCCCCGAGATCATGTCGATCGAACAGGATCTCCAGCAGAACGACCACACGATCGGATCGCAGATCCGGCGCGTGGAAGGCGACACCTCCACCCCGGAGTCCAAGGCCAAGGCCGCGCAGCCGCAGCCCGAGGCCGGGGTGCTCGCGACCGTCGCGGGCATGGACGTGGCCAGCTACCAGAAGAACGTCGACTGGGCCTACTGGTGGGGTCAGGGCAAGCGCTTCGTGTGGACGAAGGCCACCGAAGGCACGAGCTACAAGAACCCGTACTTCGCCCAGCAGTACAACGGTTCCTACAACCAGGGCTTCATCCGCGGCGCGTACCACTTCGCCCTGCCGAACGTCTCGAGCGGCGCGGCGCAGGCCGACTTCTTCATCAACAACGGCGGCGGCTGGTCCAAGGACGGCAAGACCCTGCCGGGCGCGCTGGACATGGAGTACAACCCGTACGGCGCCACCTGTTACGGCCTGAGCCAGTCCGCCATGGGGTCGTGGATCCGGGCGTTCCACGACCGCTACAAGGCGCGCACCGGCCGCTGGCCCGTCATCTACACCTCGACGAGCTGGTGGAGCACCTGCGTCGGCTCGACGCAGAACTTCGGTGGCACGGTCCCGCTGTGGATCGCGCGCTACGCCTCCACCGTGGGCGCGCTGCCCTACGGCTGGGGCTACTACACCGTGTGGCAGTACACCTCCAGCCCGCTCGACCAGAACACCTTCAACGGCGCTTACGACCGCTTGCAGGCACTGGCCAACGGCTGAGCTGCGCATTCCGTGAACAGGCGGCTCCCGGCCTCGGCCGGGAGCCGCTTTCGCGCGCGGGGTACCTTGCCCCTGGAAAATCCCTGGCACGGGCGGATCCGGAACCAGCGCTGACCGCCGGTCGTCTGATCTGCAGCCTCAGGCCCCAGTACGGAAGGCGAGACCGATGACCTACCCACCCCAGCCAGGCCAGCCCTATGGCCAGGACCCCCAGGGACAGCAGCCGCACCAGGGTGGCTGGGACCAGACCCAGCAGTACGGTCAGCCGCAGCAGTACGGACAGCAGCAGGGCTGGGACCAGACGCAGCAGTACCCGCAGCAGCCGCAGCAGGGCTGGGACCAGACCCAGCAGTACCCGCAGCAGCCCCAGCAGGGCTGGGACCCGAACAACCAGGGCTACCAGCAGGGCTTCGGCGGCCCGCCCGCGCCGCCGCCGAAGAGCAAGACCGGCCTGATCATCGGGATCGTGATCGGCCTGGTGGTGCTGATCGCGTTCGGTGTCACCGGGTTCGTCGCGCCGGGCTTCCTGCTGAGCAAGGACGAGGGCAACAACACGGCCGCGCCGCCGCCCGCGTCGTCGTCCGAGCAGGCGCCGACCTCCGCGCCGAAGAGCAGCCCGAAGTCGAGCTCGCCGAGGAGCAGCCCGAGGAGCACCGAAAGCGGTGGCACGGGTTCCGAGGGGAACCCGAAGGGCATCCAGAACCTGAAGGACTTCCTGGCCAAGGTGAGCGCCGGGGACAAGGCCGGCGCGCTGGCGCTGGTGTGCGCGGACATGAAGGCGACCATGGGCGACTCGATCGACATCATGGCCCCGGCGCCGTCGCAGCTGGAGGTCACCTCGACCTCCGGTATCGGTGACGGGTTCATCACCGGTGACATCGAGGGCACGGTCAAGGGCAAGAAGGTGAGCGGGTCGGGGATCTCCTCGGACGACAACCCGGACAAGTCCTTCTGCGTCCGCAACTTCTTCGTATTCTGAGCGGATGAAGCGGATTCTCCGCTCCCCGCTGCTCTGGACCTTCGTCGTCTCGCTCGTACTGCTGCTCGCGGTCGGCGGCTGGTTGCTGACGGATCCGGCGACCAGCCGCAGCGAGGCGCTGAAGACCGGCGGCATAGCCGGGGGCGCCATCGTCGCGTTGTACGCGTTGTGGCTCAACGACAGGCGGCGCCGGGTCGAGGAGCGGCGCCAGGAAGTCGAACGGCAGCGCCAGGAGCTCGAGCTGCGGCGGGCCGACCAGGACCGGGACCGGATCTCGGACGAACGGTTCGCGAAGGCCGTCGAACTGCTCGGCCATGAGGCGGACCAGGTGCGGGTCGGCGCCCTGCACGCGCTGGCGGGGCTGGCTCGCGGCCGCGAGGTCTACAAGCAGACCGTGCTGGACATCCTGTGCTCGTACCTGCGGCGGCCGTTCGAGCATCCGCGGTACAAGGACACGGCGAAACGGGACGGGAACGCCGCGCCGGAAGCGGGCTCCGCGGAGCAGGACCAGGAACTCCAAGTCCGGCAGACCGCGCAACGGCTGATCGGGGAACTGCTCCCGGCCGCGGATTCCGAGGGCAACGCGTACGACCTCGACCTGACCGGCGCGGTGCTGGAGTACTTCGATCTTTCGGAGCGGAAGGTCGGCAAGCTGCTGCTCCGCTACGCGGGGTTGTACAGCAGCACCAACCTGTCCGGCTGTGTGTTCCGCGGGCCGGTGTATCTGACCGGCGCGGGCACGGAAAAGGAGAAGCGCATCGGCTTCTTCCGGTGCAGTGACGCCAAGTTCGAACAGCGGGCGTGGTTCAGCGGGGTCCGGTTCTCCGAGGACGTCGAGTTCCGCGACACCGTGTTCGCGGGCGAGACCTCCTTCAAGGACAGCGTCTTCGCGAAGGACGCCGTCTTCGCCGACGCGGAGTTCAAGGGCACGCTCGATCTGCGTCGCGCCCGGTTCGAGGGCTTCGGGGACCTGAGCTTCCGTAAGCCGCCCGGCACGGTGTCGCTGTACAACACGTCCGTGGAGCCGGCGAGGGATCACGAACTCCCCGCGGGCTGGGCCGTCGAGACACTGCCGGACGGCCGCGCCCGGCTCACGGTGAAGGACTGATGAGGCGCCTGGTCAAGTCGCCGTTGCTCTGGACGTTGCTGTCGTCGGTCGTGGTGCTCGTCGGGGTCACCGCCTGGCTGCTCACGGATCGCGCGACCAGCCGCGGCGACGCGCTCAAGACCGGCGCGCTGGCGGGCGGGGCGATCGCCGCGCTCTACGGGCTCTGGCTCAACGACCGGCGAAGGCGTACCGAAGAGGACCGGCACGAGATCGAGCGCAGCCGGATCTCCGACGAGCGCTTCGCCAAGTCGATCGAACTGCTGGGCAACGAAGCCGATCAGGTCCGGATCGGGGCGAT
This sequence comes from Amycolatopsis roodepoortensis, assembly GCF_014873915.1. Classification (GTDB taxonomy): domain Bacteria; phylum Actinomycetota; class Actinomycetes; order Mycobacteriales; family Pseudonocardiaceae; genus Amycolatopsis; species Amycolatopsis roodepoortensis. The sequence goes on along the minus strand of NZ_JADBEJ010000002.1, from coordinate 75,116 downwards.
GCATTCGCTCGCCGGGCTGGCCAGGACGCGTCCGGAGTACCGGCAGACGGTGCTGGACGTGTTGTGCGCGTACCTGCGGCGGCCGTTCGAGCACCCGAGTTTCGACCCGGACCTCGACTGGGACGACAAGGAAAAGCGGGCGGCGGCGGAGCGGGAAAGGCTGGTCCGGCGTGCGGCCGAGCGGCTGATCCGCGACATCCTTCCCCACGCCGGGACCACCGGGCCGACGCTTTCGCTCAACCTCAGCGACGCCCGGCTCGACAAGCTGGGGCTGCTCGGCAGGCGGATCGGCTGGTTCGGCGCGGATCGGTGCGAGGTGCTGTCCTATCTCGACCTCACCGACGCTCAGCTGTCCGGGAAGTTCCTGTTGGAGAACGCGACCATCCGCGGCAGGTTCGAGGTCACGAGGGCACGGTTCGAACGGAAGGTGTCGCTGGACGGCCTGGTCGTCGAGGCGCCTGTCGACTTGAGTGTGGCGACCTTCGAGGAGGCCCCGTCACTGGAGGACGCGAAGTTCGCGGAGGGTTCGGCTCTGCCTGCCAGTGAGGGCTAGCCACTCACGACCCAACAGACGTCGCGAAAGCCACTTTCGCGACGTCTGATGTCCTGAAAGTGGCTTTCGCGACAGGTGAACCGGGGCAGACTTCAGGCGGCGGGCCCGCAGAGCCCCGTTTCAAGTACATGAAGGCCCCCTTCCTTGCGCCTGGCGCAAGGAAGGGGGCCTTCATGTACTTCCGGAGGCCGAACGCGGCCCTTCAGCTCAGTCGAACAGCGCCGGGAGCGTCTTCTCCCAGGTCTCCCGAAGCTCGTCCAGCGTGAACTCCGTGATGCCCTGGAGTTCGAGCGAGCCCGACTCCGGGTCCACGACGCCGGTCTTGCGCCACGGCAGGCCGCGCGCGGTCAGCATCTCGGTGAACCGCAGTTCCTCGGTGCGCGGCACGGCGACCAGCACCCGGCCCGCGGACTCGGAGAACAGCTGCACGAACGGATCCTGTTCCGCGTCGAGGAAGACGCGGGCACCGCACTGTCCGATGAGGACGGTCTCGACGAGCGTCTGGATCAGGCCGCCGTCGGAGATGTCGTGCGCGGCGGAGATCATGCCGTCACGCGAACCGGCGATGAGGATGTCGGCAAGCAGCTTCTCGCGCGCCAGATCCACGCGAGGCGGGCGGCCGCCGAGGTGGCCGTGCAGTTCGCGCGCCCAGGCGGAACCGTCCAGCTCGTCGTGCGTCTCGCCCAGCAGCAGCAGGGTTTCCCCGGCCTCCGCGCCGATCCCGGTGGGGATGCGGCGGGTGACGTCGTCGATCACGCCGAGCACGCCGACCACCGGGGTCGGCAGGATGGCCGTGTCACCGGTCTGGTTGAAGAAGCTGACGTTGCCGCCGGTCACCGGGATGCCGAGCTCGACACAGCCGTCGGCGAGGCCGTGCACCGCCTGCTCGAACTGCCACATCACGCCCGGGTCGGTCGGCGCGCCGAAGTTCAGGCAGTCCGACACCGCGACCGGCTTCGCGCCGCTGGTGGCGACGTTGCGGTACGCCTCGGCCAGCGCGAGCTTCGCGCCCTCGTACGGGTCGAGGTAGACGAACTTGCTGTTGCAGTCGGTCGAGACGGCCACACCGCGGCCGGTCGACTCGTCGATCCGGATGACGCCGGAGTCCGACGGCTGCGCGAGCACGGTGTTGCCGCGCACGTAGCGGTCGTACTGGGAGGTCACCCATTCCTTCGACGCCTGGTTCGGCGACGAGATCAGCTTGAGGATGTCGGCGCGCAGTTCGTCCGAAGTGGACGGACGGGGCAGCTTGGCCGAGGTGTCGGCCTGCAGAGCGTCCTGTGTGGACGGACGCTGGATCGGGCGGTCGTACACCGGGCCCTGGTGCGCCACGGTGTGCGCCGGGACGTCGACGACGACCTCGTCGTTCCAGGTGATGACCAGGTGCTCGCCGTCGGTGACCTCGCCGATGTCGGTGGCGATGACGTCCCACTTCTCGCAGACCTTCATGAACGCCTCGACGTTCTCCGGCGAGACGACCGCGCACATGCGCTCCTGCGACTCGCTGGACAGCACCTCCGCCGGGGTCATCCCGGTGGCGCGCAACGGAACCCGGTCGAGGTAGATGTGCATACCGCCGTCGCCGGCGGCCGCGAGCTCCGACGTCGCGCAGGAAAGCCCGGCACCGCCGAGGTCCTGGATGCCGACGACGAGCTTCTGGGCGAACAGTTCGAGACAGCACTCGATGAGCACCTTCTCGGTGAACGGGTCGCCGACCTGGACGCTCGGGAGCTTCTTGCGGCCGCCCGAGCTTTCGTCGCCCGAGAAGGTGTCGCTCGCCAGGACGGACACACCGCCGATGCCGTCGAGGCCGGTGCGCGCGCCGAACAGGATGATCTTGTTGCCCTTGCCGGAGGCGAAGGCGAGGTGCAGGTCCTCGACGCGCATCGCGCCGACGCACAGGGCGTTGACCAGCGGGTTGCCGGAGTAGCTCGGGTCGAACACCAGCTCGCCGCCGATGTTCGGCAGGCCGAGGCAGTTGCCGTAGCCGCCGACGCCGGCGACCACACCGGGCAGGACGCGGCGGGTGTCGGGGGCGTCCGCCGGGCCGAAGCGCAGCGCGTCCGCCACCGCGAGCGGGCGCGCGCCCATCGCCATGATGTCGCGCACGATGCCGCCGACACCGGTCGCGGCGCCCTGGTACGGCTCCACGTAGGACGGGTGGTTGTGGCTCTCGACCTTGAAGGTGACCGCCCAGCCCTCGCCGATGTCGACGACGCCCGCGTTCTCGCCGATGCCGGCGAGCATCTTCTCCTTCATCTCGGGAGTGGCGGTCTCGCCGAAGTAGCGCAGGTGCTTCTTCGAGGACTTGTACGAGCAGTGCTCGCTCCACATCACCGAATACATCGCCAGCTCGGCGTCGGTCGGACGGCGGCCGAGGATCTCCCGGATCCGGGCGTACTCGTCGTCGGCGAGGCCGAGCTCGACGTACGGCTGGGTCAGTTCGGGGGTCGCCTCGGCGCGTTGAGTGGTGTCAACGGTGCTGGTCACGGTGTCAACCTCAGGGTTCGCCACGGCCTTGAGAATAGGCGAGTGTTCAAGCCCACTCGCGGTCGCCCACGGATAAATCGGTCGCGCCCGCGACGGTGATCGGCTTAACGTCGGTAATCGTGCTTTCCGCCACATATCCGCTTCCGCGGCTACGCCTGCCCGCCAAGCCGACCGCCTGGCGGTACCTGGTCAGGATGATGCTCGCGCGTCCGGGACTGCTCGCCGTCTCGGCGATCAGCGGTGCGCTGTGGTCGCTTCCGATCGCCCTGCTGCCGGTCGCGATCGGCCGCGGCATCGACGCGATCGGCCGCGGCGACGGCGATTCCGTCTGGCTGTGGGGTCTCGCGGCCGCCGGGCTCGGGATCGCGCAGACGATCGCGGGCACGGTGCAGCATTTCGCGTCCTACGGCTGCTGGATCCACGGCGCCGGGGTGACGCAGCGCCTGGCCACCGAACACGCGGCGAAGCTGGGCGCGAATCTGCGCGACACGACCACCACGGGTGACGTGGTCGCGATCACCACCAGCGACATCAACCCGATCGGTGACTCCTTCGAGGTGCTCGGGCGGGCCTTCGGTTCGCTGATCGCGTTCATCGTGTGCGCGACGGCGCTGCTGTCGACGTCCCCGCTGCTCGGCGTGGTCGCGCTGATCGGTGTCCCGCTGGCGGTGGTCGGCATCGGGCCTCTGCTGAAGCCGCTTGAGAAGCGTCAGACGAAGCAGCGCGAGGAGAAGACCGAGGTCAACGCGCTGGCCGCGGACATCGTCTCCGGTCTGCGGATCCTTCGCGGTGTCGGCGGCGAGAAGCAGTTCCTCGACCGCTTCCGCCGCTCCAGCCAGCGGGTCCGCGCGGCCGGTGTCCAGGTCGGACGCAGCGAGGCTTGGCTCGCGGCGGCAGAGGTCGCGCTGCCGGGACTGGTCACGGTGGTCATCACCTGGCTGGGCGCGCAGCTGACGATGAACGGCACCATCGGGGTCGGGGAGCTGATCACGTTCTACGGCATCTCGGTGTTCCTGGTGATCCCGGTGACGACGGCGACGGAGTTCGCGGGCGTGCTGAGCGCCGCGCTGGTTTCGGCGCGGAAGGTGTGCAAACTGCTGTCCACCGAACGCACGCTGGCCGAGCCGGAGCACCCGGTGCCGCTGCCGGAAGGCCCGCTGGATCTGTACGACGAGACGTCCGGGATCAAGGTCGAGGCCGGGAAACTGACCGTCATCGACGTCGGGGCCGACGCCGAAGCGGTGGCTTCGCGGATGGCGCGGTTCACCGATCCGAGTGAACCCGCGCTGGTCGGCGGGGTTCCGGTGGACCGGGTCGCCCTCGACGAGCTGCGGCGGCGGGTCGTGTTCGCGCACAACCAGGACATCTGGTTCTCCGGTGTGCTGCGCGAGCAGGTCACCCCCGCCGAGCCCGGGGACGTCGAGATCACCGAAGCGCTGTACGCGGCGGACGCCGAAGACATCGTGGACGCGCTGCCCAACGGCGTCGACGAGGTGATCGGCGAACGCGGACGTGAGGTTTCCGGTGGTCAGCGGCAGCGGCTGAACCTGGCCCGCGCGCTGGCGACCGACGCCGACGTCCTGCTGCTCGATGAGCCGACCTCGGCCGTCGACGCGCATACCGAAGCCCGCATAACCGAACGCGTCGCGAAGCTGCGGCGCGGCAAGACCACCGTCGTGTTCAGTCAAAGTCCTTTGTGGACACATGTGGCCGATGTGGTCATCGATACGAAAGTGGTCGCTTGAAGACGGAGTCGCTGTGGCCGCCTTTGGCCGAAGGCCTCGCGAATCCGTTGGGGGGCCGAAGGCCCTCCGGCGGGTTCGCGACGACCACCTCGGGGGTAAGGAAATGACAGCATGAAAAAGCTGCCGCTGGCAGACAAGAAGGACGTCAGACGTTGGATCAAGGAGACCGCGCGCGCCAACAAGCGCGAGTTCTCCGTGATGCTCGGCCTGTTCTGCGTCGCGACCGCGATCGGGCTCGCCGGGCCGAGGCTGCTGGGCGCGCTGGTGGACGAGGTCGTCGAAGGTACGACGACCGCCACGATCACCTGGCTGGCGATCGCGTTCGTGGTCGTGCTGGGCGCGCAGGCGTGGTTCAAGGGCCTGGCGCGGCTTCGCGCGCGGGTGTTCGGCGAGCGGATCCTGGCGAAGAACCGTGAGGAGTTCGTCGGGAACGCGCTGAACCTGCCGCTCGGCACGGTCGAGGCCGCGGGCACGGGTGACCTGCTCAGCCGGGCGACCACCGACGTCAGCCGAATCGACCACGCGGTGCGGTTCGGCGCGCCGGAGATCCTGATCGCCGCCGTCACGGTGGTGTTCACCGTGGTGGCGATGGTGATCACGTCGCCGTTCCTGGCGCTGGGCCTGCTGGTCGCGCTGCCGCTGCTGGTGCCGGTGAACATCTGGTACCAGCGGCGGATCCCCGATGTGATGCGGCGGATGCTCGACAAGTGGTCCGAGCTGCAGTCCACCACGCACGAGACCGCGGAGGGCGCGCGGACGGCGGAGGCGCTGAACCTGACCGGCCGCCGGATCCGGACGGGGCACGACGGTCTCGACGCGGCGATGCTGGGCGAACGCAAGGTCCGGGCGCTGCAGATGCGGTGGATCCCGTCGCTGGAGATCAGTTACGTGCTGCCGGTGCCGGTGATGCTCGGGCTGGGCCTGCTCGCCTACTCGAACGGCTGGGAAGGGCTCGGCACGATCACCGCGATGCTGCTGTATTCGCAGGTCATGACCGGTCCGCTGAACGAGGCGCTGTTCTGGCTCGCGGACATCCAGGTCGCGGGGGTCTCGCTGCGGCGGCTGCTGGGTGTGCGGCCCGCCTCGTCTTCGGAGACGGCCTCGGCGGCTCCGCGCGGCCAGGACATCGAGGTCCGCGACGTGCGCTTCGGTTACAACGCCGACCGGGAGGTGCTGCACGGGATCGACCTGCGGGTGCCCGCCGGGGAGCGGCTGGCGATCGTCGGGCCGTCCGGTGCCGGCAAGTCGACCCTCGGGCGGCTGCTGGCCGGGATGTCGGCGCCGACCTCGGGTTCGGTGCGGATCGGCGGCGCCGAGGTGTCGACGCTGCCGGACGACGTCCTGCGCGGCGAGGTCCTGCTGCTGACGCAGGAGCAGCACGTCTTCTCGGGGACGCTGCGGGACAACCTCACGCTCCCGGCCGGGGACTGGGCCGACGAACGGCTGCTGGCCGCGCTGGCCTCGGTCGGGGCTTCGGAGTGGGTGGCGAGCCTGCCGGACGGGCTGGACACGAAGGTCGGGGCCGGGGCGGTCGCCGTCCCGGCGGCGATGGCGCAGCAGCTCGCGCTGGCGCGGGTGGTGCTGGCCGACCCGCACACGCTGGTGCTGGACGAGGCGACGTCGCTGCTGGACACGGGTTCGGCGCGGGAGCTGGAGCGGTCGCTGAGCGCGGTGCTCGAAGGGCGCACGGTGATCGCGATCGCGCACCGGCTGCACACCGCGGCCGCGGCCGACCGGGTCGCGGTCATCGAGGGCGGCCGGGTGACCGAGCTGGGTTCGCACGCGGAGCTGCTGGCCGCCGGAGGCCCCTACTCCGCCCTGGTGGCCGCTGCCTCCTGACGCATTTAGAGGACGAAATGCGGGGCGCCCTTGGGGAGACGCGTCTCCCCAAGGGCGCCCCGCGCCCGACGGAGACTTCACGTCGCGCGCCCTCTTTCGGGCCGAAGGCCCACGTAAACACGATGAAGGGGCGCCTCCGCACTCAACGCGAGTTGGATACGGAACGGCGCCCCTTCGGCGCGTTTACGTCAGCGCGCGACCAATGAAAGAGCGTCGACGGCGCTGTAGAACATGCCGAGACCGTCGTCCGAAGGCCCGGTGAGGGCGTCGATGGCGTGCTCCGGGTGCGGCATGAGCCCGACGACGCGGCCGTTCTCGCTGCGGATCCCGGCGATGTCGTTGCGCGAGCCGTTGGGGTTGCCGCCGACGTAGCGGAAAACCACGCGGCCCTCGCCCTCCAGCTCGTCGAGCGTGGCCTGCTCGGCGACGAAGCAGCCGTCGATGTTCTTCATCGGGATGAGGATCTCGGCGTCCTTGTCGTACCGGGTGGTCCACGCGGTGTCGTTGTTCTCGACGCGCAGCCACTGGTCACGGCAGATGAAGTGCAGGCCGGCGTTGCGGATCATCGCGCCCGGCAGCAGCCCGGCCTCGCACAGGATCTGGAAGCCGTTGCAGATGCCGAGCACCGGCATGCCCTTGTGGGCGGCCTCGATCACCGACGACATCACCGGCGCGAACCGGGCGATGACGCCGGCGCGCAGGTAGTCGCCGTACGAGAAGCCACCGGGGACGACGACGGCGTCGACACCCTTCAGGTCCTCGTCCGCGTGCCACAGCGGCACGGCTTCGGCGTCGGCGTAGCGGACCGCGCGGGCCGCGTCACCGTCGTCGAGCGTGCCGGGGAAGGTGATGACCCCGATGCGGGCGCTCACGCGTCCACCCGCTTGATGGTCCACTGCTCGATGACGGGGTTCGCGAGGAAGCCCTCGGCGATCTTTTCGAGCGTCGCGTCGTCGACGGAGTCGTCGACCTCGATCTCGAAGTGCTTGCCCTGACGGATCTCGGTGATCCCGGTGAAGCCGAGACGACCGGCCGCGCCGAGCGCGGCTTGGCCCTGCGGGTCGAGGATTTCGGGCTTGGGCATGACGTCGACGACGACTCGGGCCACGGCAGGCTGCTCCTTATTCACGCAGGTCGTGGGTACCGCCCGAGCCTACTTCACTACGGTTGCCGCATGACCTACGGGCAGTACGCACCGCCGAAGAAGCCGAAGACCGGGCTCTGGATCACGCTGGTGCTGGTCTTCGTCCTGATCGCGGGCGGTGTCGCCTTCACCGGGTTCGTGACGCCGGGCTTCTTCAAGGCCAAGGCCGACACCACCTCGCGCGCGACGCCGGAGCAGCTGAGCCAGTCGTTCGTGAACGGCGTCGCCGAAGATCGGCTCAGCCAGCTCTGGTGCCCGATCCGCTCGAAGCGGTCCTACAGTTTCGAGCAGGTCATGGCCGCCACCGACGGCGCACAGCTCGGCACGCCCGCGCGCCAGCGTGCGCCGCAGGAGTATTCGGCCACGCTCAACGCAGGCGGGCAGACCGTCGGGATCGCGATGATCCCCGGCGAGGGCGGCTGGTGCGTGCGCGACGCCAAGATCGGCGGCGAGCCCGAACCGCTGCCGGGCATCGAGACGAAGCCGTCGCCACGCCCTGACGTCAAGACGGGCGAAGAAGCGGGGAACAAGTTCGTCGACGCGATCAACGCGCGCGACATCCCGGCGGCGCTGTCCGTGCTGTGCGAGAAAGTGCCGGACACGACGCGCGACGGCGTGCAGCAGATCATCCACGGCGAGGGCAGGTACACCGTCGACAACGCCGACGTGCTGACCACCGCGAAGCAGACGATCCTGCACCTCACCGGCGAGGTCGACGGCGTCCGGAACCCCGGCCGGATCGAGACCGAGGACGACGCCGAGGGCGGCCCCTGCGTGGCCTCTTTTTCACCCGACTCGGACTGAGCTCGCACCGATCCTTCGTCTGGGGGATGCTCGGAGCGCGGCGCTGGGCCAAGATGAGCCCATTGGCGGGGCGTCAACACCGGGCGAGCAGCAGGAGGCACCGTGGCCGATCAGGACTCCTTCGACTACGTGATCGTCGGCGCGGGCAGCGCGGGATGCGTACTGGCGAACCGGCTGAGCGAGGATCCGTCGGCGCGGGTGCTCCTGCTCGAGGCGGGCGGCGAGGACGACGCCGACGAGATCCACATCCCCGCCGCGTTCCCCGGCCTGTTCAAGACCAAATGGGACTGGAACTACGAGACGGTCGAGCAGAAGCACACCGGCAAGACGCTGTACTGGCCGCGCGGGAAGACGCTCGGCGGCTGTTCGTCGATCAACGCGATGATCTACATCCGCGGCAACCGCGCCGACTACGACGGCTGGCGCGACGGGCACGGCGCCGAGGGCTGGGGGTTCGACGACGTCCTGCCGTACTTCAAACGGGCGGAGGGCAACCAGCGGCTCGGCGGGCCGCTGCACGGCACCGACGGCCCGCTGCACGTCGAGGACCGCCGCTTCACCCACGAGTTGTCGCTCGCCTGGGTGGATTCCGCGGTCGCCTGGGGCCTCAAACGCACCGACGACTTCAACGGCGAGTCACAGGAAGGCGCCGGCGTCTACCAGGTGACGTGCAAGAAGGGCCGCCGCTGGTCGACGGCCGACGCGTACCTGCGGCCCGCGTTGGCGCGCCCGAACCTCACCGTGCGGACCAACGCGCAAGCCACCCGCGTCGTCTTCGAAGGCACCCGCGCCGTCGGCGTGTCCTATTTGGACAAAGGCACCGAGACGACCGTGCGCGCGTCGACGGAGGTCCTGCTGAGCGGCGGCGCGGTGAACTCGCCGCAACTGCTGATGCTCTCCGGCGTCGGCCCGGCGGAACACCTGCGGGAGCACGGGATCGACGTCGTGGCCGCGCTTCCCGGCGTCGGCGACAACCTGCACGACCATCCCGCCTGCGGGATCATCTGGTCGACGCGTGGCACCACCGACCTCGTGGACGCGGCGACGCCGGGCGGGCTGGTGCGGTACCAGCTCACCAAACGCGGCCCGCTGGCCTCGAACATCGGCGAGGCGGGTGCGTTCTTCCCCGCCGCGGACGGTGTCTCACCGCCGGACATGCAGATCCACGTCGCGCCGACGTTGTTCTACGACAACGGGATGCGCGAGCCGACGGTGCCGGGCTTCACCTCGGCGGCGACCCTGGTGGACGTCGCGAGCCGGGGACGCCTGCGGCTGAAGTCGTCGAATCCGTTGTGGAAGCCGGAAATCGACCCGGCCTACTACGCCGAATCCGTCGACATGGAGAAGATGCTCGCCGGGATGCGGGCCCTGGTCGAGATCGGGAAGTCCGGCCCGTTGGCGCGCTATCTGGACAAGCCGTTCCTGCCGGAGCGGCACGACCTGACCGACGATGAACTGGCCGACTACGTGCGCGAGAAGACGCAGACGCTGTACCACCCCGTCGGGACCTGCTCGATGGGGACGGGCGAAAACGCCGTCGTCGATCCGTCGCTGAAGGTGCGCGGGGTGGACGGGTTGCGCGTGGTCGACGCGTCGGTGATGCCCGTGGTGCCGCGCGGGAACACGAACGCGCCGACGATCATGGTGGCGGAGAAGGCCGCGGACCTCATCCGGGGCAAGTGACGCTCGTGAGTGGTAAGGACGGTTAGAACCGTCCTTACCACTCACGAGACCCAAAGCGCTCCGCTACCGCTTTCCGTGCAGCACGGTAATGAGCTTCGCGACCAGCGCGTCCGTCTTTTCCTTGCGGGAGAACGACGTCAGCACGATCGGCGCGGTGAACCGCTGCCGCGCGACGGCCTTCGGACGGGCGAACTCGCGCAGGCCTTCCGGGCCGTGGATCCGGCCGAAGCCCGAGTCGCCGACGCCGCCGAAGGGCAGCGAAGCGATACCGGCGAAGGAAAGCGGCGCGTTGATCGAAGTCATGCCGGTGCGCAGCCGTCCGGCGAGTTCGAGGCCGCGCGACTTCGAGAACACCGTCGAGCCGAGGCCGTACTTCGTGTCGTTGGCCTTCTCGACGGCCTCGTCCATGTCGCGGACCTTGGCGATGGTGACGGTCGGGCCGAACGTCTCCTCCTGGACCGCCACGGAGTCCTCGGGCACGTCGACGAGCACCGTCGGCTGCACGTAACGGTCTCCGACCGCGTCCACGCCGCCGACCAGCGCCTTGCCGCCGCGCTCGATGGCGTCCGCGATGTGGCGCTTGATCACCGAGAGCTGCGAAGGCATCGTCACCGGGCCGTACTGCGCGGCCGCGTCCGAGCCTGCCCGCACGTCCTTCGACTTCTCGACCACCTTCGCGACGAACTCGTCGTGCACACGCTCGTGGACGTACACGCGCTCGACGCCGATGCAGGTCTGGCCCGAGTTGGAGAACGCGCCCCAGACGGTCGCGTCGGCGGCGGCTTCGAGGTCGGCGTCCGCGTCGACCAGGACGGCGTCCTTGCCGCCCGCCTCGATGATCACCGGGGTGAGCGTCTCGGCGGCCGCGGCCATGATCTTCTTGCCCGTGCCGGTCGAGCCGGTGAAGGCGATCTTGTCGACGCCGCCCGTGACGAGCGCGGCGCCGGTCTCGCCGAAGCCGGTGATCAGCTGCAGCACCGGCCACTCCGGGACGACCTCGTTGAAGGCGTCGACCAGCCATTTCCCGACGCCGGGCGTGTACTCGCTCGGCTTGAAGACGACGGTGTTGCCGGCGGCGAGGGCGTACGCGATGGAGCCGAGCGGAGTGAAGACGGGGTAGTTCCACGGGCCGATCACGCCCACGACGCCGAGCGGCTGGTACTCGACCGTCGCCGCCTGGTTCGACATCATCAGCCCGGCCGCGCGGCGCTGCTTGCCGAGGATCTTGCGCGCGTGCTTGCCCGCCCACGCGATGTGCTCGATGGCGAGGACGCTCTCCAGCTGCGCGTCGGCGATCGGTTTCCCGGTCTCGTCGCGCACGACCTGGCACAGCTGCGGCAGCCTGCGGGTGATGACGCCCTTCCAGCGGCGCAGGCGTTCGGCGCGACCGTCGTAGCCGAGCCCGGCCCACCATTCGGCGGCGTCCTTCGCGCGGGCGATGGCGGCGCGGACGTCCTCCTTGCTGTGCACCGGGTAGGTACCGACGACCTCGTCGGTCGCCGGGCTGAGGGAATCGAAGGTCTCCCCCACGCTGTGCGCGGTCGGCTTCGGCTGGACTGCGGTCATCGACTTCTCCCGTGTCTCGGCTCAAAGCCCAGGCTACGACGTTACTGACGGCGTGCCAATAGCTCGCCTGGGGCGTGCCACCAGCATCGCACAGGAGACGAGGGCCGCAAGGACACCGAGCAGCGGGCACAGCCAGACCGGCAGCACGCCGATCGCCAGCGAACCCAGCCCGAAGCCCGAAGCCTGCACGGTGAAGGCCAGTGAGAACCCCTCCGACCGGCGGCGTTCCGGCAGCAGCTTCTGCAGGTTGACCGACGAGACGGCCATCAGCGGGCCGGTGCAGAGCCCGATCAGCGCGACCCCGCCGAGCAGCCCGTCCCAGCCGAAGCCCGCCGAAACCACGATCCCGCCGACCACGAAACCGGCCAGGAACAGCCTCGGATCGCCGGCCTTCCCCCGCATCGCGTACAGCGCGCTCCCGGCGATACTGGCCCCGCACAGCACGACGATGACGATGGCCGTCGCCGATTCGGGCGCGCCGAGGCGCAGGACGAGCGGCAGCAGCCCGACCTCGATGGTCGACAGCAGGAGCCCGACGGTGAACAACCCCGCCAGCCAGGGCACACACGCGGCGACCGGGATCGACTGGCGCTCGACCGTCCTTTGTGGATCTCGCGGAACGGTCCGCCGCGGTACGAGCAGCGCCGCGAGCAGGGCGACGACGGCCATCGCGAGAATCGGGACGACCGGGCCGGACGTCGCCAGGAGCGCCACCAGCAGCGGCCCGCCGACGATGACGCCTTCGAGGATCATCGCGTCCACCGAAACCGCCCTCGGCAGCTCCTCTTCGGTCACCGTCGCGGCGAGCAACGTCCGGAAACCGCCGTTCAGCCCGCCCGCGACCAGCCCCGGCGGGATCGCCAGCGCGAGCAGCACCCAGTCCGGGGCTCCGGCGGAAGCGACCGCGGCCAGCAGGAACAGTCCGGCGGCGACCAGCGGGAGCAGCACGACGAGCCCGCGCGCGGGGCCGACGCGGTCGAGCAGCCGTCCCGTCGGCACGGCGCCGACCATCTCGGCGGCGACGAAAACGGCCATCATGATCCCGCCGAGCCGGTACGAACCGGTCGTCGCGGTGGTCAGCACGGTGAAGGCCAACGGCGCCATCATGCCGGGCAGCCGGTTCAGCTGCACCCCCGCCGACCAGCGCCAATACCCGGAATTACGCAGCAACGTCATGCCACGAACACTGTCGAACCCGGGCTGGCCAGGACCATTGATTAGGACATAGCCTAATCCGATGATCGAGCTGGTCCTGACCGCCGAGAGCGCGAACCGCGTCCGCTTCGGCATCTCCCCGCTCGACGAGACCATGGGCGCGATGCAGACGCTGCTCGGACGGCGCGGGCACCCGAGCCACCTGCCGTGGCTGCGCGAGGCCGCCGCGAAACTGCCGGACCTGCCCATCGACGGCTTCGCCAAGGTGATGAGCGCGCGGCACTACATCACCGATTTCCTCAGCCCGCCGCCGAGCGGCCCGGAGACCACGGCGTCCGCCCAGCTCGCCGAGATCCGTCGCACGACACCGGAGCAGGTCGCCCACGAGCTGTCCAAAGTGGACGCGGACCTGAGCGGCCTGCCGGAAGATCCCGCCGAGGCAAGGGATCTGCTAGCGAGCCAGATGGAGATCGCCTGGACCGAACTGGTCGAGCCGCACTGGCCCCGGATGCGCCGGTTCCTGGTCGCCGACATCGAGGAACGCTCGCGACGCCTGGCCGCCGGCGGTATCGCGCTGGTGCTCGAGGACATCCACCCGCGGGTGCGGCTCGTCGACGACGTCCTGGTGATCGAAATGAAGGAACGCGGCCGCGTCCACCTCGACCGACGCGGATTGTTGCTGATCCCCGGCGTCTTCGCCTGGCCTTCGGTCGGGGTGATCACGATGGAGCCGTGGCAGCCCTCGCTGCTGTACCCGGCTCGCGGGGTGGCCGAACTCTGGTCGGATCCCGAAAGTCCGCCCGGCGCCCTCGCCGGAGTACTCGGCCGGACGAAGGCCGCGCTGCTCACGACGCTCAACGAGCCCGCGAGCACCACCGAGCTGGCACGACGGCTCGGCTTCTCGGCGCCGACGGTCTCGCAGCATCTGACCGCGATGCGCGCGGCCGGCCTGCTCGAAACCCGGCGGCGCGGCCGCGAAGTCCGTTATCGGCGCACCGAACTTGGCGACGCCCTGCTGCGGGCATAGGCTGGAATCGAGCTACCGCGAAGGAGAAGACCGATGCGTATTGTCCACTTTGGACACGCTTGCACCCTTCTGGAGACCGAGGGCGCGCGGATCCTGATCGACCCCGGCACCTTCTCGGCGGGCTTCGAGGGCGAGCGTGAGCTGGACGCCATCCTGATCACGCACCAGCATTTCGACCACCTCGACGCGGACAGGCTGCCCTCGCTGCTGGAGGCCAACCCCGGCGTGCGGCTGATCGTCGACCCGGGTTCCGCCGAAGCGGTGGGGAAGATCGGCGCCGAGTTCCAGATCGCGAACCCCGGCGACGCCCTCGAAATCGGCTCCAGCAGCGTTGACGTGGTCGGTGGTGAGCACGCGGTGATCCACGAGGAGATCCCGGTGATCCCGAACGTCGGCTACGTCGTCGACCACGGCGCGTTCTACCACCCCGGCGACTCGTTCTTCGTGCCGGAACAGAAGATCGACGTGCTCGGCCTGCCCACCGGCGCCCCGTGGCTGAAGGCCGGCGAGGCGGTCGACTACCTGCGTGCGGTGTCGCCGCGCCTCGCCGTCCCGATCCACGAAGCCGTCCTCGCGCGGCCGCAGATGCACTACGGCCTGTTCACGAATCTCGCGCCGGAAGGCACCGAGGTGAAGGTGCTGGATGTCGGGGAACCGGTGAAGCTCTAGCTCCGGTACGCCGCGCCGCCCCCGATGGCGTTGCGAAAGCCGCTTTCGCAACGTTGAAGGTTGCGAAAGTGGCTTTCGCAACGCCTCTTGCCGTCCGGTCGCCGGAGCGGTTGGCCGCCAGTGTCGCGAAAGCCACTTTCGGGACATCTAGCGTCGCGAAAGTGGCTTTCGCGACACAGTCTCCGGGGCCCAATAGGCCAGTTTCCGCACCAGGATCTCCGCCGGTCCCCGATACCCCCGCCGGTGCATCAGGTACGCGACGACGACCGTCAGCAGCCACACGCCGAGCCCGCACGCCGCCGCGACGAACGTGCTGCCGCTCAGCCCCAGCATGAACGGCGGCGCCAGGATCAGCCACGCCACCGACTGGAACAGGTACGCGCTCAGCGTGCGCTGGCCGAGCGCCGAGATCGCGGTGACCACGACGCCGCGGCGCTTCTCGCCGACCGCCATACCGATGAGCCCGAACAAGCTGATGTAACCGATCGCGCCGAACAGGCCCGCTCCCTCGTACATCAGCTTGACGAGCCCGGCGGTCCCTTCGTCGAATCCGACGTAGTCACCGGCGAAAAGCCCCATCGGCAACGCACCCGCGATCGCGACGCCGAAACCGCCGAACACACCGAAGAGGAGCAGTTTCCGATTCGGCTCCTCCAGGACGCGCTTCTTCGCGGCCCAGGCACCCACCCAGACGAAGAGGATCGACGACAGCAGGATCGCCGTGCTCATCGGCCATTCCGTGAGCCGCTCGCGCACGGCGTCGCCATACGTCGGCGCCAGGGATGACACGTCCTCGACGGACGGGACCGGCGCGTTCCCGGAACCACCGGTGAGCACCAGGTACATCAGCACGGCCAGATAGCAGACGCCGAACCCGAGGTACAGCACTGGAATCCGGTAGAAACCCTTGCCACGCCTCAAAAGCAGCAGGGTGAACACCACGCCTATCACGCCGTACGCGCCGAGCACGTCGCCGGAGAAGAACAGCACCCCGTCAACGGCGCCGAAGACCAGCAGCCACGCGTGACGGCGAAGCAGGATGCCGCGCGTGCGCGGCCACGGCTGTCCCAGCGCCTCCTGACGGTTGGCGAACTGCACGATGCCGTAGCCGAGCATCATGCCGAACAGCGGCAGCGCGCACGCGTGGACGAACACGAACAGCAGCACGAAGTACGGCCGTTCCAGGCCTTCCGGCGTCTGATCGACGCCCGGCGTGTTCCCAAGGAAGATGCTGGCGGTATGCGCCAGCGCGACGAGCAGGAGCGCGAAACCCCTGGCCAGATCCGGAGCGAGCACCCGCTCGCTCGTCGGTGTCGATGTCATGAAGCCCCCTTTAGTATCCAACGTACACTAATTAATGTCCGGCGGATACTAAAGGAGGAGGCGGGTACTTGTCAGCCGGCGTCGACGAGAGCGGCGATGCCGTCGAGCACGACGCCGAGACCGAAGTCGAAATCGGAGTCCTGTTCGGAGTCTCCGAGCCCTGAGGTCAGGAAGCCCGCGGCATCGGGGAAACGCTCGGGGTCGATCAGCTCGGCGAGGCCTTTGCCGTAGGCCCGTTCGGCCTGAGCCTGGCTCAGCTCGCTGCCCTTCCTGCCCTCGGCGAGCTGGATGGCCTGCGCGCAGGCGAGGCGGACATAGCCGCCGATCAGCACCAGGACCCCGCCCTTGGTGCCCCAGTCGAGGCCGGTGTCGCGCAGCGTCCGCAGGATCGCGTCCATCCACGCGACCGCGTGCGGTCCGGCCGGAGGGCCGGTGAGCGGCAGCTCGACCAGCCACGGGTGCTTCATCAGGACATCGCGGTTGGCCTCGGCCAGCGTGGTCAGCTCGGTCCGCCAGTCACCGGCCGGCTCCACGCGCGGCGGATCACCGATGGCGAAATCGGCCATCAGCTCCAGCAGTTCCGCCTTCGAACCGATGTGGCGGTACAGGGACATCTTCGTGACGCCGAGGTCCTTCGCCACGCTCGCCAGCGTCACGTTCACGACGCCTTCGCGATCGGCGAGATCCACCGCGGCCGCCACGACACTGTCGATGTCGAGCACGGACGGCCTGCCGCGCGTCGGGCGCTCCGCCTGCCGCCAGAGCCGCATCAGCGTCGCCGGTGCGCCACCCTCGTCGGTCATCCCGACAATTTAACCCGCGTTCGCGAGAGCGAGCCGTACGTGGTTCCGAAAGCGCGGTTCTCCAGCGAGACGTCGACGGCGTCGAGGAACGCCTGCCGCAGCCCCGGCCGGGCGAGGTCCGCGGCGTCGATGCCGAGCCGGACGAGCCCGCCGCGGCGGGCGGCCCTGGCGGCGGCCAACACCAGCGCGAAACAGCGGACGGTCTCCGTGCGGTGCGACGGCCCGCCGAACTCCTGGACCCTGGCGCGCTGGACCTGGCCGGACACCAGATCCCGCACCGAGACCAGGTCCGCGCACAGGGTGAAGCCGTGCTCACGCAGGGCCTGCACGGTGCCCTCCGACGCGATCCAGCGCGGCGGCGCGAAACCGTCGACGGCCATGCCGTTGGCGTCGAGCGCGGCCTTCGCCGCGATCAGCCGCAGCCGCGCCTCGTGCGCGGGAAGTGCCGCGAACTCGGCGCGTTTGCCCAGGTAGACGGCGCGATGGGTGGGCGGGACCTGGTGGTCGTAGCCGTGCAGGAGGACGGAATCGCCGTTGGTGCGGCGCGTCCTGACCCACTCGGTCACGGGGCCCTCGCCGGTGCGAGCGGCGTAGAGCACCGACAGCGGGACCCTGCGCCGGTCGAGTTCGGCCGCGAGATCGGCACAGCGGTGCAACGTCCGGGTGGTCACGCCGGACAGGGAAACCAGCAAACGTGCATCCACCCCACCAGTGAGCCAGCCCGGGCTTGCGCTCGCCTGACGTCGGAGTGAACTCCGCAGGTCAGGCGGGCCAATCCTGCAGCGACCGGCCGGTGATGCGTTCGTAGGACTCGATGTACCTCGCCCGCGTGGCGGCGACGATGTCCTCGGGCAGGGGTGGCGACTCCGGTCTGTCCCGGCGGTGCCAGCCGGACGCCGGGCTGGTGAGCCAGTCCCGCAGCGGCTGCTTGTCGAACGACGGCTGCGGGCTGTCGGGCGCGTAACCGCCGGCGGGCCAGTAGCGCGAGGAATCCGGCGTCAGGACCTCGTCGGCCAGCACGAGGTTCCCCTGGCGGTCGATGCCGAATTCGAGCTTCGTGTCCGCGAGCAGGATGCCGCGTTCGGCGGCGAACTCCGCGCCGCGGCGGTACACCGCCAGCGTCGCCTCGCGGACCTCCTCGGCCCGTTCGCGGCCGAGTTGCCCGACGACGTCGTCGAAGGCGATGTTCTGGTCGTGCGAGCCGCGGTCGGCCTTGGTCGCGGGAGTGAAGATGGGTTCGGGGAGCCGGGACGAGTCGGTCAGGCCCGGCGGAAGTTCGACGCCGCAAACCGTGCCGCGCGCGCGATAATCGGCGAGACCGGTACCGGTGAGATATCCGCGGGCGACGGCTTCGAGCGGCAGCATCGCCAGCCGGCGCACCAGCAGCGCCCGGCCGCGGACCTCGGCGGGGATGCGTTCGTCTTCGTAGGAGACCAGGTGGTTGGGGAGGACATCGGAGAGCAGGGAGAACCAGAACACGCTCATCGCGGTGAGCACCCGACCCTTGTCCGGGATGGGCGTGTCGAAGACGACGTCGTAGGCGGAGATCCGATCCGAAGCGACGAGCAGCAGATGCTCGTCATCGACGGCGTAGAGCTCACGGACCTTGCCGGCGGCGATCTTCGGGTATTCGAGCGTCGTCACGGCTGCACCCTAGCGATCAAGGATGATGGCTGATCATGCCGATCCACTGCGTTTCGTTCACGACCGACTACGGGCTGAGAGACGGTTTCGTGGCCGCGTGCCACGGTGTGATCGCGCGGATCGCGCCGTCCGTACGGGTGATCGACGTGAGCCACGAGATCCCTCCGCAGCAGGTCAGGACCGGCGCCGAGGTACTCGCCCAGACCGTGCCGTATCTGCCGGAGTCGGTCCATCTCGCCGTCGTGGACCCCGGCGTCGGCACCGCTCGGCGCGGTGTCGTGGTGGTCACCGAGCGCGGAATGCTCGTCGGCCCGGACAACGGGCTCCTCATTCCGGCCGCCGAAACACTCAGCGGGGTGATAGCCGCGTACGAACTCGCGGCGCCGGAATACCGCCTTCCGGTGACGTCGTCGACCTTCCACGGACGCGACGTCTTCGCCCCCGCGGCGGCGCATCTCGCGCTCGGCGTCGCCCCCGAACGGTTCGGGCCGCCCGTCGACGACCTCGTGCGCCTGCCGGACCCGTTCGTGGCGGTGTTCCCCGGCAAGCTGGTGGCCGAGGTGCTCACGGTCGACCACTTCGGCAACGTCCAGCTCGCCGCGAGCCACGCCGACCTCGAACTGGCGGGGCTGTCCGGCACGGTCTCCGTCAGCAGCGAGCACGTCCTGGTGAAAGCGCTGGTCGGCGACACCTTCGGCACGGTGCCGCCGGGCCGGAACGTGCTCTACACCGATTCCGCGGGACGGCTCGCGGTCGCGGTGAACGGCGGTTCGGCGTCGGAGGTGCTCAGGCTGGGGCCCGCCCAGGAGTGCACGATCACCTCGTCGCCGACGGACACCTGACCCGGGCCGGTCACGGCCATCTTGATCCCGAACGAGACGCCGCCCTCGGGCTCGCGGCGGTAGTAGGCGAGCGACCGGATCGGCTCGGGGCCAGCCTTCCGGCCGGTCTCCTGGTCGACCATCGGCACCGTGCAGCGGATGCAGACCTTGGCGTACCCGAGTTCGAGGCCACCGGCGGTGAGCGAGCGGACGTCGTCCTCGCGGTGCGGCTCCGGCCAGCCCGCGACGACGATGTTGGGCCGGAAGCGATCCATCGGCACGGCCTCGGCGCCGCGCGACGCGATCCGCTCGTTCAGACCGTCCAAAGAGGACTCCGAGGTCAGCAGGATCGCGTGCGCGTCGGCGAAGGCGGCGGTGCCGGGGACCTCGCCGTTGGTGACGCGCTCGTGCTCCGGCGCGAGCCCGACGAAGACCGACGGGAGGCCCAGCACGGTGGAGAACCAGTCAGCGGCCTCGTCACCCTGGTGGACGCCCTTGCCCTGCCAGGTGAACGTCGCGGCAGGATGCCGCGGGCCGTCCGTGACCGTCTCGACCAGGAGATCTTCGACGCCGGGAGCGGCGAGCCGCAGGCGGGCGCCGTCGTCGAGCACCTCGGCCCGGATGGCGGCCATCACCGGATGCTTGCGCTGGCTGCGGAACTCGCCCTCCGGGGAGACGACCATCCAGGCACGGTCGAACCTCAGCCCAGCCGGGGTGACGTCGGCCGTTTCGACCGCCGTCCCGGCACAGCCTTTGACCGGGTAATAGACCAGTTTCGCCACTCTCGCCATGACCGCAGGTTAACGAGTCTGGCCGGGAGTCGGTCGGTACAGGTGGTCGTGAGTGGCGATTCGGGTTAGAACCCGAATCGCCACTCACGAGAACCCGAGGCGCTCGGTACCGCCGGGTGCTCAGGCTTGGCCGGGGGTTGGCCGTGGCCAGGCCTGGTGATCATGTCGCGAAAGCCACTTTCGCGACCTCTGATGTCCCGAAAGTGGCTTTCGCGACACCGGCTCCAGGCCCCACAGACCCCACAGATCGGGCCCGGGGCAACGGCGGCGCCCTACAACACCTGCGACAAGAACCGCTGCAGCCGCTCGCTCCGCGGAGCGTCGAAGATCGCCTCCGGCGCGCCCTGTTCGACGATCTTCCCGTCGTCCATAAACGCGACCTCGTCGGCGACGCCGCGCGCGAAACCCATCTCGTGGGTGACCACGAGCAGCGTCAGGCCGCGTTCGGCCAGCCCCGCCATCAGCGTGAGGACGCCCTTGACCAGCTCCGGGTCCAGCGCGCTGGTCGCCTCGTCGAACAGCATGACCTCGGGTTCCATGGCGAGCGCCCGCGCGATCGCGACCCGCTGCTGCTGCCCGCCCGAGAGCGCGCTCGGCCGGTACGGCGCCTTGTCGGCGAGGCCGACCTCGGCGAGCCGGGCGTGCGCGATCTCCGCCGCCTCCTCCTTGCCGAGCTTGCGGACGCTGCGCAGCGGCAGCGTGATGTTGTCCAGCACGCTGCGGTGCCCGAACAGGTTGAAATGCTGGAACACCATCCCGACCCGCTGGCGCAGCGCGTCCGGGTCGGACGAGATGACGCTCTCGCCGCCCAGCAACAGGTCGCCCGAATCGGGCTCCTGGAGACGGTTCACGCAGCGCAGCAGCGTCGACTTGCCGGAGCCGGACGGGCCGATGATGCAGGTGGTGCGGCCCTTCTCGACCTTGAGGTTCACGCCCTTCAGCACTTCGAGGGTGCCGAAGGAGACGTGGATGTCGCGGAGTTCGACGCTCGATGAACGTACGGCGGCGGTCATGGCATCGGCACCTTTCCGGTGTTCAGGAGTTCCGGCTCGCCGCCCTCGTCGTCGACCCGGATCTTCTTGCCGGTGCGCAGCTTCTTGTCGATGTAGTTCACCAGATGCGTCAGCGGCACGGTGATCACCAGGTACACCGCGCCCGCCGCGACCAGCGGCGACAGGTTCCCGGTGTTCGCCGCGAGGTCCTGCCCGATGCGGAACAGGTCGCGCTGCTCGGCGAGGAAGCCGAGGAAGTACACCAGGCTGGAGTCCTTGACCAGCGCGATGAACTGGTTCACCAGCGCGGGCAGCACGCGCCGCACACCCTGCGGGATGACGACGAGCGTCATCGCCTTGGTGTAGCTCATGCCCAGCGCGCGGCTGGCCTCCATCTGTCCTTTTTCGACACTCTGGATACCGGCGCGGAAGATCTCGCCGATGTAGGCGGCGGCGATCAGGCTCAGCGCGAGAATGCCCAGCGGGTACGGATTCCGCGACAGCGACGGGATGAGGATCCCGCCGCCCTGCCCGATCACCAGGATGGTCAGGATCGCGGGCAGGCCGCGGAAGATGTCCGTGTACACCCGGGCGGGCCAGCGCAGCCATGCCTTGCTGGACAGGCCCATGGTGGCCAGCAGCATGCCGAGCACGGTGCCGATCAGCGCCGAGAACACCGACAGGATCAGCGTGTTCAGCAGGCCGGTCCCGAGAAGGTCCGGGAAGACCTCCCAGATGTACTCCCAGTTCAGGAAGGTGTTGAGGAAATCGTCCACTTACTTCTGCCCGGCCTTGAACTCCGCGGGCACCGGCGCGTTCGGCTCGAACCGCTGGTGCACCTTTTCCCACGTTCCGTCGGCGATGACCGCCTTGAGCCCGGCGTTGATCTTGCCCGCCAGCTCGGTGTTGCCCTTCTTGACCGCGAAGCCGTGCGGGATGGTCGTGGTGATCGCCTTGACCACCTTGAGCTTCGCGTCCGGGTTCTTCGCCGCGTAATCCTCGGCGGTCGCCTGGTCGAAGATCGCGCCGTCGATCGCGCCCGATTTGAGCGCGGCGAGCGCGGCGGCGTCCTGCGGGAACCTCACGGCCTGCGCGGTGGGCGCGTTGGCCGCCAGCCAGCTGTCCGACACCGTGCCCTGTACGACCCCGACCCGCTTGCCCGCCAAGGAGTTCTCGTCGGTGATGCCGACTCCTTCGCGGGTCTCGATACCGAGCGACTGGTAGTTGTACGGCGCCGAGAAGTCGACGGTCTTGCGGCGTTCGTCGGTCTGCGAGATCCCCGAACTGCCGATGTCGAACTTGCCGTTCGCGACCTGGCTCAGCAGGGTCGAGAACTCCGTGGAGACGAACTCGAGTTTCAGGTTCTGGTGCGCGGCGATGGCCTTCAGCAGCTCGTTGTCGAACCCGGTGAACACGCCGTTTTCCTGATAGGCGTTGGGTTTCGAGTCGCTGAGCGTGCCGACGCGCAGCGTGTCGCCGCTCGCGCCATCACCGCCACCGCACGCCGCCAGCACCGCCACGAGGGCGGCGCCGACGACGGCGGCGAGTGACTTCTTCATCGTGATCCTCACGCCTTGAACTGGTCCGGGACCGGGGCCGTCGGCAGGAACTTCTCGTGCAGCTTGACCCAGGTGCCGTCGGCGATGACCTGTTTCAGGCCCTCGTTGATCTTGGTGAGCAGCTCCGCATTGCCCTTCTTCACCGCGAAGCCGTGGGGCACGTCGGTGGTGAAGGACTTGACGACCTTGAGCTTCGCGTCGGTGCTCTCCTTGACGTTCGTCTCGGCGATCGCCTGGTCGAGGATGTAGGCGTCGACCGCGCCGCTCTTCAGCGCGGCCAGCGCCGGGGCGTACCCCGGGAAGCGCACGGCCTGCGCGTCGGGCACCGTCGAGGTGAGCCACTTGTCGCCGACGGTCGCCTGGATGACCGCGACCCGCTTGCCGGACAAGCCCTTCTCCTCGGTGATCGGCGAGCCGTCCTTGGTCTGGATGCTCATGACCTCGAAGTTGTACGGGCTGGAGAAGTCGACGTTCTTCTTGCGCTCGTCGGTCTGCGCGATGGCCGAGCTGCCGATGTCGAACTGGTTGTTCGCGACCTGGCCCAGCAGCGACGAGAAGTCGGTCGACGCGAACTCGAGCTTCAGGTTCTGCTTGGCGGCGATGGCCTTCAGCAGCTCGTTGTCGAAGCCGGTGTAGTTGCCGTTCTCGACGTAGATGTTCGGCGGCGCGTCACTCAGCGTCCCGACGCGCAGGGTCTTCTCGGTGGCGGACTCACCACCACCGCACGCGGCGAGCACGGCGACGAGGCCGGCGGCCAACGTGGCGAGCAAGGTTTTCTTCATGTTTCAGACCCCCGCGTTCTGGACGGGCAGGCCGGGGCCGCCCTGTTCGAGTTCCTTGGGCAGCGGCTCGGTCTTGAAGAACTGAGCGTGCAGACGGGCGACGGTGCCGTCCGCCACGGCCTTCGCGAGGCCGTCGTTGAGCTTCTTCAGCAGTTCCTTGTTGTCCTTGCGGACGGCGAACGCGGACGGCGTGTCCTTGGTCTCGACGGTGTAGCCGAACTCCAGCTGCAGATCCGGGTTCTGGTCGATGTACTTCTGCCCGATGTCCTTCGGCACGACCCAGCCGTCGAGGCTGCCGCCCTTCAGCTGCGCGAAACCGGCGTTGTAGTCGGGGAAGCGGACGACATTGGCGCCGGGCACCTTGCCGGTCGCGAAGTCGTCCTGGACCGACGCCTGCACGACGCCGAGCCGCTTGCCGTTGAAGGCGCCGACGTCCTTGAGACCCGCGCCCTTCTTGGTGATGATCGAGGTGAACCCGGTGCTGTAGCCGTTGCTGAAGGCGACGGTCTTCTTGCGGGCCTCGGTGGTGGAGATCGTGGAGCTGCCGATGTCGAACTTGTTGGTGGCGACGGCGGCGAGCAGACCGGCGAATTCGGTGCCGACGAACTCGACCTCGAAGCCCTCGCGCTTCGCGATGTCGCGCAGCAGTTCGTTGTCGTAGCCGGTGAAGTTGCCGTTCTCCAGGTAGATGGACGGCGGCGCGTCGGTCAGGGTGCCGACCCGCAGCTTCTGGCCGGTCGTGCTCGCGTCACCGGAGCCGCAGGCGGCGAGGGCGAGGGTGGCCGCTCCGGCCGTGACAACGGCGACGATCTTCGACAGCGTGGATCTCATCGCTTCTTCCGTGGGTGTCGGCGCGCAAGGCGCGATACAAACACGCCAGGCCGCCTCATGGGCGGCCTGGCGCTCCGGGTTCAGCGATCGAGATTAGGCATTTCGCCCGATCGAGTAACTTCGTCTCACTCTGTGAACGCCCCGTGGTGGGGCTGCTCACAACGCGCGTGAAGGCCCCCTTCCCTCGGCTGAGCCGAGGGAAGGGGGCCTTCACGCGCGGTCAGAGAATCGGTGCCGGCGAGTAGCTCGCAGCCTCCGGGAAACGCTCCAGAATGGCCTCGACGCGGGACGCGATCGCGGCCACCTGACGCGGCGCGACACCGGTGAACGAGATGCGGTCGGCGAGGAGTTTGTCCAGCTCACCGCGGTCGAGCGGGATGCGCTCGTCGGCGGCGAGCCGGTCGAGGAGGTCGTTCTCCGCCAGCCCCTGCTCCCGCATCGCGAGCGCGACGCCGACGGCGTTCTCCTTGATCGCCTCGTGAGCGGTTTCACGCCCGACACCCGCGCGGACCGACGCCATGAGCACCTTGGTGGTCGCGAGGAACGGCAGATAGCGATCGAGCTCACGTCCGATGACCGCCGGGAACGCGCCGAACTCGGCCAGCACCGTGAGGAAGGTCTCCAGCAGGCCGTCGAGCGCGAAGAACGCGTCGGGCAGCGCGACCCGTCGGACGACGGAGTCGGACACGTCGCCTTCGTTCCACTGGTCGCCGGCGAGCTCGCCGACCATCGACAGGTAGCCGCGCAGCACGACGGCGAGCCCGTTGACGCGCTCGCACGAACGGGTGTTCATCTTGTGCGGCATGGCCGACGAGCCGACCTGTCCCGGCTTGAAGCCTTCGGTGACCAGCTCGTGGCCGGCCATCAGGCGGATCGTCTT
This sequence comes from Amycolatopsis roodepoortensis, assembly GCF_014873915.1. Taxonomy (GTDB): domain Bacteria; phylum Actinomycetota; class Actinomycetes; order Mycobacteriales; family Pseudonocardiaceae; genus Amycolatopsis; species Amycolatopsis roodepoortensis. The sequence goes on along the minus strand of NZ_JADBEJ010000002.1, from coordinate 50,015 downwards.
CGCCAGGCTCGACGGGGCGGCCGCCAGCTGGACGACGGTGGACAGCACGTCGAAGTCGAGCGAACGCGGGTACACCTGGCCGACGCTGGTGAACACGTTCTCGAAACCGAGGTGGGCCGCGACCCGCGACTCCAATTCGTCCAAAGTGGACTCGTCGCCGAGCAGGTCGAGCATGTCCTGCGCGGTGCCGACCGGGCCCTTGATCCCGCGCAGCGGGTAGCGGCCGATGAGGTTTTCGAGCCGGTCGAAGGCGACCAGCAGTTCGTCGGCGGCGGTGGCGAAGCGCTTGCCCAGCGTCGTGGCCTGCGCGGCGACGTTGTGCGAACGGCCGGCCATCACCGTGTCGGAGTGTTCGACCGCGATCGCGGCGAGCCGGGCGAGCACCGCGCCGACACGGCTCCGCATCAGCTCCAGGGAACGGAGCACCTGCAGCTGCTCGACGTTCTCGGTGAGGTCCCGCGACGTCATGCCCTTGTGGACGTGCTCGTGCCCGGCGAGCGCGTTGAACTCCTCGATGCGGGCCTTCACGTCGTGCCGGGTGACGCGCTCGCGCGCGGCGATCGAGTCGAGATCGACCTGCTCCAGCACGCGTTCGTAGTCGGCGACGACACCTTCGCCCACCTCGACACCGAGGTCGGCCTGCGCGCGGAGCACGGCGAGCCAGAGCTCGCGCTCCAGCACGACCTTGCGTTCCGGGGACCAGAGTTCGACCAGCTCAGGCGAGGCGTAGCGGCCGGCGAGCACGTTGGGGATGCGGGGCTTGTCCGTCACGCGGCCAGACTAACCGGGCGCTAGGCGAGGGCGGCCTGCAGCATCCGGGCGGCGGCGGCCCGCGGCTCCGGGTCGACCTCGATCAGCGCGTTGACCACGGCGCCGTCGACCAGGGCGACCAACCGCTCCAGTTCGGTGCCGTCCACAGGCGTGCCGGAGCGCGCGAAGATCTCGTGGAGCAGTTCGTACAGCTGCGCGGACAGCGTCCGCATCAGCGGCCGAAGGTACGGACGGCGGCCCGTCCCGACGAGTCGTTCGTAGCGCAGGAGGACCGCTTCGGCGTCTGCCTCACGATCCGGGCGAAGCGGGCCGAGGAGCATGTCGAGCACCAGGTCGACGGTGGCCTCGACACCGCGGTTGCGGGTCGCCAGCTCGTCGAGGCGTCGCCGCCCGGTCTCCAACTCCACCTTCGCGTGATGCTCCACCGCGGCGGTGACCAGCTCTTCGAGCGAGTCGAAGTAGTACGTCGTCGACGCCAGCGGCAGCCCCGCGCGTTCGGCGACCGCACGATGCCGCACGGCGTCGAAACCGCCCTCGGCCAGCAGCGACGCGGCGGCCTCGATGAGCTCGGCACGGCGTCGCTCACCCTTCGGCGTGGTCGCTGCGGCGGTCATGACGGGCTATTTTGCCAGCTCGGTCAGTAGCGGGCGGCGAGGACGCCGACCAGCCTGTCGACGTCGGACTCCGGGAGCGCCGGCCTGCCCGAGCCGTCACCGAGGCTCACCACGACCACGAGCGACCCCTTGGCGGTGGTCCGGCGCGCTTCAGCAGCCCCAGTGGGCACCGGCGGGACGGCCGAACCGGCCGGGAAGACCGCGGCGGACACCGTGCCGCCCGGCACCTGGAACCCCGCGGACCTGGCTCCCGTCGTACAGAGGTCGCCGGGCGTCGACTTGGCGACATCCACGGGGACCGGGAGCTCGCCAGCGAGGGCGGTGGCGAGCTCCCGGTCCACCTGGTCGCACCCGTAGGTGCCTTCGGCCGTCATCTGGCCGGTCCTCTCTGGCCCGTCGCCCCCCTGCTGAGGCGGCGGGTTCGAGAAGTTCGAGGGGTCCCCGCTGTCAAGAGGACGTACGGACTCCGCCCCGGGTTGCCCCGCGGAGGCCGCTTCGTTCTCGGATTTGGCCGCGCTTCCCGTCTGGAGCTCGGTTCCGCCGAGCACGCCGAACATGCCCACTCCGGCCAAGACCAAAACCACCGCACTACAGGCCACCGCGATACCGTTTCGGCGTCGAGCGGTGGCGCGTTTCGAGGCGCGGACCACGTCGGCGGTGTCGAAGGTCGGCGACGGCGCGTCGCCGGGGGCGTCACGGAACAACGCCTTCAGGTCATTCTCGTCCATCCCGTGCCACCTCCTCCTTCTCCATGACCTGCCTGAGGTTCGCCAGCCCGCGCGCGGTCTGGCTCTTCACGTTCCCCTCGCTGCATCCGAGCGCCTTCGCCGCCGCACCGACGTCCAGGCCCTCGAAGAACCTGAGCACCAGCACGGCCCGCTGCTTCGGGGGCACTTCGCGCAACGCGGCCAGCAGGTCCTCCCTGGTGACGACCTGTTCGCCGAGGTCGAAGCCGTCCTGCGGCGGTTCGGGCAGCTCCTCGGTCTGCCACTCCCGCCGCCACGGCCGCCTCGACTCGTCGATGGCCGCCCTGACCAGCGTCTTCCGCACGTAGGCGTCGGTCGCCGCCCGTTCTCTGATCTTCTTCCACCTCCGGTGCAGCGCGACGAACGCCGTCTGCGCGAGGTCGTCCGCACGATGCCAGTCACCGCAGAGCATGTACGCGGTCCTGCGCACGGAGTCCCTCTTCGCGGCGAAGTACTCCGCGAACTCTTGTTCGTCGCGCTGGTTCACGCGGGTTTTGTCTCCGCTCTTGCCTCGTCGGTGGGTAGGACGGAACCGGGGGCGTCCACGGTTGCATGAGCGGGCGCGGCGGACCAGCCGGGGAGGAGATTCACCGCGGGCCCGTCGATGTGATGTGATCGTACCGTGACCTCGCGCTCGCTTCCGCAGATCGATTTCCGCTCCGACACCGTGACCCGGCCGGACGACGTCATGCGCCAGGCCATGGCGAAGGCCGAGGTCGGCGACAACGTCCTCGACGGTGATCCGACCGTCGGCGCGCTCGAACAGCGCGCCGCGAAACTCCTCGGCATGCCCGCCGCGCTCTGGACGCCGAGCGGGACCATGGCGAACCTGATCGCGCTGAGCATCCATCTCCAGCGCGGGGACCGGTTCCTCGCGCCGCGCGGCTCGCACGTGATCACCGACGAACTCGGGTCCGCCGCCTGGCTCGCGGGCGGCATGCCGGAGCCGCTGGAACACGACGCCGGACCGGGCCGTCCGACGCCGGAAACGCTTTCGGCCGCGATCGGCGTCCCGCGCGGGCCGTACTACGCGCTGCGCACCCCGCTGTTGTGCCTGGAGAACACGCACAACACGGCCGGCGGCGCGGTCACCCCGCCCGACGAGCACGCGCAGCTGGTCGCGGTGGCGAAGGAGGCCGGGCTGACCGTGCACCTCGACGGCGCCCGCATCTGGCACGCGTCGGTCGCGCTGGGAATCCCGCCCGCGGCGCTGACGGTCGGCGTCGACACCGTTTCGGCTTGCTTCTCGAAGGGGCTCGGCGCACCTGTCGGCTCAGTCGTGGCGGGCAGCGAGGAGTTCGTCGAGAAGGCTCGGCGGATGCGCCAGATGCTCGGCGGCGGTGTCCGGCAGGGCGGCGTGCTGGCCGCGGCCTGCATGGTCGCTCTGGACCGCATCGACGACCTCGCCGAGACACACGAGAACGCGACCAGGCTCGCGGCCGGGCTCGCGGAGCACGGCTGGGAGGTCAACGCTCCCGAGACCAACATCGTGCAGGTCGGCGCGCCCGACCTCCAAGGACGGCTGGCGTGGCTGGCCGACCTCGGGATCCTGACCCTGCCGAGCTCGGGCCGGATCCGGTTCGTGGCACACCGGGACCTTTCCGCGGCGGACATCGAAGAAACCCTTCAACGCATCAAGACCGGGGGCTGAACGTGAACTGGATCGTCTTCGACTACGGCGACGTCATCAGCGAGCACACCGACGCGCTGCCGACCTTGGCCAAGAACTTCGGGCTCGAAGTCGCCGACTTCGAGCCGCACTACTGGGCCGAGCGGATCCGGTACGACTCCGGCGGCACGGACCTCGAGTACTGGCAAAGCATCGGCCGCGCGCTGGACGTCCCGGTCGACAAGGCGTTCTCCGACGAGCTGACCCGCATCGACGTCGAGGGCTGGACGCACCTCGAACCGGACGTCATCGAACTGCTGGAAGGGCTGCACGAAGCGGGCGCGGCGCTCGCGCTGCTCTCGAACGCGTCGTCCACCTTCGGCCGCTGGGTGCGCGAGCAGGAATGGGCGAAGCTGTTCCGCGTGAAGCTCTTTTCCGGTGACCTCGGCTGCATGAAGCCCGACGCGAAGATCTACCGGATCCTGCTCGCCGAACTCGGCGCCGAACCGGCCGACTGCCTGTTCTTCGACGACCGTCAGTCCAATGTGGACGGTGCGCGGGCGGTCGGGATGCGGGCGGAACGCTGGGTCGGCGTGACCACGGCGAAATCCGGCTTCGGCTCTTCGGAGGAATAATTCACCCTCGTCGCTCATCCGCTTACGCGCGGTGAAGCGGATGACCTACGCTGAACCAGTCCGAACCGATTCACCCCCGGTAGGTGCCCATGTCCGTGGACCGACGCCCGTTCGTGCCCGTCGATTTCGACCGGCCGAGCATCGCGCGGGTCTTCGACGCGCTGATGGGCGGCCAGGACAACTACGAGGCCGACCGGGTGGCGCTGCGCCAGATCCTGGAGATCTCGCCGGACGCGCGGGCCATGGCCAAGGAGGTCCGGCACTGGCTGGTCCGGACCGTGCGCTACCTGACCGACCGCGAAGGCATCGACCAGTTCCTCGACCTCGGCTCCGGCTTCCCGACCATGGACAACACGCACCAGGTCGCGCAGCGGTACAACCCCGAGGCGCAGGTCGTCTACGTCGACCACGATCCGGTGGTCCAGGCACACGGTCGCGCGCTGCTGGCGGCCAACGACTTCGCGCATATGGCGGCCGCGGACCTGACCGAACCGGCCGAGGTCATCGAGGAACTCGCCCGTACTCACCGGCTGGAATTCGACCGGCCGGTCGGGCTGATCCTGTGCGCGATCGTCCACCACATCCAGGATCTCGACGAGGCGCGGAAGATCGTCCGCGCCTACGTCGACGCGCTGGCGCCGGGCTCGTTCGTCGCGCTGCTGCACCAGCACAATCCCGCCGACGGCACCGAAGCGGCCGACGTCGCGACGTCACTCGAAAAGCGCTTCAACGGCACTGGGCTGGACACGCTGTACCGGACGCGCGAAGAGATCGAGTCCTTCTTCGAGGGACTCGATCTCATGGAGCCGGGACTGACATATCCGCACCTGTGGTGGCCGGACGGCCCGCGCTTCACCCCGCTTTCGCCCGTGAACTTCACGTCGCTCGGCGGGGTGGCGCGTAAGCCTTAGCGGCGCAGCTGCTTCGGGGTGCCCTTGCCCTTGATGGCGCCATACGCGGCCGTGCCGAGGAAGACCGCACCGCCGATGACGGCGATCCAAAAGACGGCCTTCACGAGAAAACCGAGCACGGATCCGAGCACCATGAAGGCCACCCAAGCCAGGATCAGCCCGCCGACGATCTTCCAGAACATGGCATCCTCCGATTGCCTCGCCGTGCCCATGCGGACCCGGTGAGTCCAGGTTGTCAGGCGGAACTCGCGAGCGCCTTCGTTCCGCCTAACGTTCAGGGTGATTTCCGGGTTCCCCCTGACCGGTGGACCCGCCTCGGCCGAAGGCCCCGCTATCACGGCGGCAGGGCGCCTGCCCACACGACGCGAGAAGGCCTCGGAAGCGCCCTGGCGACGTGGGTTCACCTATGGACGCTGAGCGAGCCAGTCGCCGAGCCTGCGGACCCCTTCGTCGATGTCCTCGCGCGATCCCGCGAAGGAGAACCGCACGAACCTTCCGCCGTCGACCGGGTCGAAGTCGATCCCGGGTGCGATCGCGACCCCGGTGTCGGCGAGGAGCCGCTGGCACCAGCTGAGGCTGTCGTTCGTGTACGCGGAGACATCGGCGTAGGCGTAGAAGGCGCCTTCGGCCGGCGCGAGCTTGTCGATGCCGATGCCCTTGAGGCCGGCGAAGAGCACGTCGCGGTTCGCCCGGTAGCGCTCGACGTGGCCGTCGGCCTCCGCGTACGCCTCCGGGGTGAACGCGGCGACCGCGGCGTGCTGGGAGACCGCGGGCGGGCAGATGGTGAAGTTGCCGGTCAGGACGTCGATCGCGCGATGCAGCCGCTGGGGCGCGAGCATCCAGCCGAGCCGCCAGCCGGTCATGGCGAAGTACTTCGAGAACGAGCCGAGGACGAGCGCCTCGTCGCCGTACTGCCAGGCGCAGTCGAGCCCGGCGCCGTAGGAGATCCCGTGGTAGATCTCGTCGCTGATCAGCTGCACGCCGTGTGACGCGCACCAGCCGCTGATCGCCGCGAGTTCACCCGGTGGCAGGACGGTGCCGGTCGGATTGCTCGGGCTGGCCACGATGAGTCCCTTGATGGGCCCCAGCTCGTCCAGCCGGGCGACGGTGGGCTGGAAGTTCGTCTCGGGCCCGGTGGCGAACTCGACGACCTCGCAGCCGAGCACCTTCAGCAGGTTCCGGTAGGCCGGATAGCCGGGACGCGCCATCGCGACCCGGTCTCCCGCCTCGAAGGCGCTGAGGAACGAGAGCAGGAAGCCGCCGGAGGAACCGGTCGTCATGATGACGTCCTGGGGGCTCACGTCGACCGGGTACGTGCGGCTGTAGTGCTCCGCGACGGCCTCGCGCAGTTCGGGGATGCCGAGCTGCTCGGTGTAGCCGAGGTTGTGGTCCTTCAGCGCCCGCTGCGCGGCTTCGAGGACCGGTCGCGGCGCCGGCGCGGACGGCTGGCCGGCGAGCAGCGGGACCAGGTCCCCGTGGCTGCGTTGGCGCGCCTGCGCGGCCGAAAGGACGTCCATGACATGGAACGGCGGGACGGCGGAACGTGCGGCGGGACCGGGGAAGGACATGCGGGTGAGGCTAACTCGCCTTCGCGAGGAGGGCCGCGTAGCCGTCGAGGAGTCGTTGGAGCCCGAACTCGAAGAGCGTGTCGAGGTCGTAGTCGAACGGGGCGCGCGAGACGACACCGGCGAAGTTCGGGAAACGACCGCCGGAGACCAGATCCCAGAGGATCGGCTCGTGCTCCGCCAGCCAGGCGTCGGCCGAGACCGCCGTCCCGGATTCGGTGTCGGCTTCGGCCTCGAAGCTGAGGGCGATCCCGCGGACGTGGTTGAAGATCGTGATGTGCGCGTACATGATCGTCGACGGCGGGAGGCCGTGGCCGTCGAGCGCGCGGGTCGCCCAGTCCGCGTGGGCGAGCAGGTTCGGCAGCGGCTGCGGGCGGGTGATCGAGAGCGCCTGCGCGAGCCACGGATGCCGCCGGAACAGGGCCCATTGCGCCCTCGCCATCAGCTCCAGCTGCGCCCGCCAGCCGGGCGGCGGCTCGGGCGGGAAGCGGATCTCGCCGAGCGCCAGGTCCGCCATTTCGAGGATCAGCTCCTCCTTCGCGGTGACATGGCGATAAAGCGCCATCGTCGCGACGCCGAGGCCGGAGGCGACGCGGCGCATCGAGAGCGCGCGGATGCCCTCGGCGTCGGCGATCCGGATCGCCGCCTTGACCACCCGCTCGCGTGACAGCTCCGCCTCGGTCCTCGGCGCGGGCTTCCGGTTGCGGCTCGCGACGACCGTGCCCGCGCCGGGTTTGGCGACGACCAGGCCGTCCCGTTTCAGCGTGGCGAGCACCTTCGTCGCGGTCGCCATCGCGACGCCCCATTCGGCGATGATCCGGCGCGTCGACGGGACCTTGTCGCCCTCGCGCAGCTCACCGGAGGTGATCCGGCGGCGGATCTCGGCGGCGATCCGCAGGTAGGGCGGCTCGGTCATGGTCGGCTCCTTGCCATAGTGCACCTGACGGCACCTTATCGGGCGCACTAGCTCGACCGCACTAGTGCACTGGGGATTTTCTGCGACTTTTCCTGGGGTTTTGACGCGGTGTCCATACGTTGTACGCAGTGCTTCAAAACACCGTACACAGGGAGTGGGCATGCGGAAGGTCCTGATTTCGGGAGCGGGAATAGCCGGTACGACGCTGGCGTACTGGCTGCGTCGGCACGGTTTTGCGCCGACGGTCGTCGAGCGGGCCCCCGCGCCCCGCGTCGGCGGGCACGCGGTCGACATCCGGGGCACGGCGCTCGGCGTCGTCGACCGGATGGGGGTGCTCGGGCGGCTCCGGGAGCTGAGCACGGACATGCGCGGGATGTCGTTCGTGAACGGCGAGGGGAAAACGCTCGTGAAGGTCACCGACCACACGCTGACCGGCGGGCTCACCGACAGCGAGGACGTCGAGATCCTGCGGGACGACCTCACCGACACGCTGGCCTCGGTCGCCCAGGAGGGTGTCGAGTACGTCTACGGGGACTGGATCACCGGAATCGCGCAGCAGACCGACGGTGTCCGGGTCACCTTCGCTCGCGGCGAGGCGCGGGACTTCGACCTCGTCGTCGGCGCGGACGGCCAGCACTCGGCCGTGCGATCGCTGGTTTTCGGGGCGGAGAAACAGTTTTCGCACTACCTGGACACCTATCTCGCGGTGTTCACCGTGCCGAACTTCCTCGATCTCGACCGCTGGCAGGTCTTCCACATGACCCCGGGAAAGCTGGCCGGGCTGTACAGCGCGCGAAAGAACACCGAGGCTCGGGCGATGCTCGGCTTCCAGTCGCCGGAACTCGACTTCGACCGCCACGACGTCGAGCAGCAACGGAAGCTGATCGCGGACCGATTTCCGGGGCAGGGCTGGGAAATCCCGCGGCTGCTTCGGGAAATGGCGTCGAGCGAGCTGTACTTCGATTCCATGACGCAGATCCGGATGGACCGGTTCACCGACGGCCGCGTCGCGTTGGTCGGTGATGCGGGGTACGGGCCTTCGCCACTTTCGGGGCAGGGCACCAGTTTGGCGCTCGTCGGCGCCTATGTGCTCGCCGGCTCACTGGCTGCTTCTTCTGACCACCGTGCCGCTTTCGCTTCGTACGAAAGGGAAATGCGGCCGTTCATTCTTCGGAACCAAGCGCTGGCTTCGCTGAACCAGAAGAAGCAGACGCGGTTCCGGCAGTGGAAGCAGATCCAGTCGATGCGGCTGCTGCCCTATCTGCCGTTCCGCGACCGGGTGATGAAGGCGGCCATGCGGCCGCTGACGGAGGCGGCGAACGCCTTGGTGCTCAAGGATTACTGAAGCGCTCGGGAGCCTCGGGTCCCGAAGGCGTGTCGCGAAAGCCACTTTCGCGACGCTAGATGTCCCGAAAGTGGCTTTCGCGACACGAGGGCCAGGGACTCGCGTGATTGGAGGGACGACACCCGTGACGGAATGGCCGACACGCGTGTCCAGACGGACGACACGCGTGTCCAGACGGACGACACGCGTGTCCAGACGGACGACGCGCGACGCGATACGGCCGCGAGCGTGGTGGCCATCCAGTCACGCGTGTCGTCCATCGGATCACGCGTGTCGTCCGTCTGATCACGCGTGACGTCCATCGGATCACGCGTGTCGTCCGTCCAGATGGGCGACCTGAACCCAGTTCCGGCGCGTGAAGGCCCCCTTCATTGCGTCTAGCGCAGTGAAGGGGGCCTTCACGGACTTCGGACGGGCCAAGACGCTGGCACCGAGCCGGTCAATCTCGCTAGTAGCCCTGGTAACCGCCGCCACCGGCCATGGACTTCAGGCCCGGGTGGCCCTCGAAGCCGCCGTACCGCGAGAACGTGTACCGGACGCCCGCGATGATGTTGTCCACCGGGTTGTAGATGTCGTCGTGCCCGGGAAGCTTGTGCGCGTTGAAGGTCGGGTCGATGCACTGCATCAGCCCCTTGGACGGCGTGCCCTTCGCCGCGTTGGAGTCCCAGTTGTTGATGGCGTTGGGGTTGCCGCCGGACTCCTTCTCGATGATCGTCCAGATCTTCTGGATATCCGCCTCGGTCACCGGGATCCCGTTGGCCTGCAGGATCTTGATGGCCTCTTGGATCCATTGCTGGACGTTGCCCGGCGGTGTCGTCGAGGGCGGGCCGCCGCTCGGACCGAGGCCGCCGCCCCCACCGCCACCACCGCCACCGCCTCCACCACCGCCGCCACCGGCGTGGAGACCGCCGGTGCGCTTCGGGACGGAGCCGTCCTTGCCGGGCATCGGGACGGTGGAGTAACCGCCCTGGATGTCCTTCTTCATCAGTTCTTGGGACTTCTGGATCATCTGGTTGGCCTGGTCGAGCAGTCCCTTGACCCGGCCGTCGGCGTCCTTGGCGATCGCGTTGATGTCGGTCTTGGCCTTTTGGATGATCTCGTCGGCCGAAGGGCTCGGCGCCGGCTTGTGATCCTTCTCCGCCTGCGCGGCGGCCGTGATCGCGGCGTTCTTGTCCGCCTCCGCCTGGGTGTTCCTTTTGTTGACCGCGGCTTCGGCGTCTTCGTAGACGCCCTTCACCTGCATCTTGATGTTGCCGAGATCGGTGTGGACGCGATCGAGGTCGTCGACGACCTTGCCGAGCTGCTCCTCGACGTTCTTCCCGGCGCTCGTGATCGACTTGACGTACTCGAAGAAGGCCTCCGCGGCGGGTCCGGCCCAGACGCCGCCGTTCAACGCTTCGGTCGACGTTTTCAACGCCGCGCTGTGGTCACCCGCGTTGTCGGCCGCCGTCTTGAACTGCCTCGACGCGTTCTGAATGGCGGCGAGGTTGACCTTGCTGATCTGCTCGGCCTTCTGGGTCAGTCCGTCCCAGCCGTCCGGCGTGCCGGCGCCGACACCGTTCAAAGCCACTGCTCAAGCCCCCTTGGTCCGCGGCCCCCAGGCCTGGCGAGTCGTCACAGTTCCCCGTGCACCTTCAGGTTGTCCACGTGGACCGCTTCGGTCTCCTTGATCAACCCCGCCGCCTTTCGCAGCACGAAGGCCGTGGCCTCCATCAGCTGACCGGCCGAATCGAATTCGTTGTGGACGCCCTGTTTGAACTTGCCGACCGCGCCGTGCGCGTCGCCGTGCTCGTCCACTCCGCCGAAGGGGGATTCCTTCTCGTCATCCATCCCGGTGACGCCTTTTTTCGTCTTCTCGAACTCGTCCTTGAGCTTCTCCACCTGACCGGCGGCGATCCCCATGGAATCCGGGTCGTACACAGGCACGGTTCGTCATCCCCTTCACGGAAAAACTCGTATCCGCCCGATCAGACGCGCGGCCGGTCAGGACGGTTCCCGGCGCCTACTTTAAGACCTCCGGAGTTGGCCGTGCGCGTATCCACGCCAACTTCCACCCCGCCGATAATCGGGCGAATCAGAAATCGGTGACTTCCCGGATCCTGGTCGCCAGCAACTGGTTGTCGGCCGGGGTGATGGTCGCCCAATCCCGCCCGTCCCGGTTCCGCGCGACCTGGAACAGGTACCGCCCCGCGTCCGTGTCGTAGAAGGCGACCACCCTGTCCGCGCGCCGGGGCCGGCCGTCGCGGCCCGCGCGTTCGACACCGAACTGGCCGCGTGCCTCCTGGCCGAGCAGCATGCCCGCCACCTCCTGGGCCTGCCAGAGGGGCACGTCCAGGTCTTCCAGTGCGGTGACCAGAGCCTTCGCGTCGCCGCGGGCGGCGGCGTCGGCCTGGACGAGGACGTCGTGCGGGACGCTGATCGACTGGCCGACGCCGGGGCCGAGATCACCCGCGACCGAGACCGCGGCTTCGGCGAGGGAGCTCTCCCTGGCGGGGATCAGCCACACCTGGCCGGAGTCGATCACGCCGAGCAACGCCTGGTTGCCGACGCTCACCGCCTGGCCCTTGATCTCGCGGTCGGTCCACACCCAGACGTCGATCGCGATCCGGGGGTGCGCGAACAGGTTCAGCATGTCGACCAGCTCGCCCGACGCCTGGTGTCCCCGCGCGAGACCTCGCGCGCGCAGGGATTCCCAGGCTTCTTCGATCAGCGCCGCCCGCTCCGTATGGGTCGTTCCGGGGCTCGGCACGTCGAGTGCGGCATGACGGCGGGGCAGCCGTTCGGCTTCCCAGAGCATTTCGAACTCGAGTGCGGACAGCACCAGGCTGCCGTTGTCGTTCGGCACAGGTTCAGCGCGCTTCCCGGTTGCCGTGGTCACCGATGACGTCCGGGGACACCAGCCGCTCGTCGGTGAACAGGTCCTTGTCGTCGACGCCGTAACGCCTGATGTGCTCCGCGTCCTCTTCGACGTCCTGGGTGGCCGCACGCTCCATGAACTTCGACTCGGGCTTCGGCTGCTTCGCGCCGATCTTCTCCGAGCGCCGCATGGCCTCCTCTTCGGGAAGCTCACCGATCGGGAGCTGGCGGGTCGGCTTCACGCCGCCGCCTTCCTGACGGGGACGGCGGTCGCGTTCCCGGTCGCCACTGAGCGCGCCACCGGCGACACCGGCGCCGAGCGCCGCGGCACCGGCGCCCAGGTCGCCCGCGGCCGGGCCGGCGATCTTCGGGACGGCTGGGAAACCGCGGCCGGATTCGTTGCCTGGGGCCATCGGCGCCTGCGGTCCGGAGCCGACGGAGCGGCCCTTGCCGAGCGCCTGGTCGCCACCCGCGCCACCGCCGACGTTGCCGAAGACACCAGGGCCCGAGCTGGAGCCGGGACCCTTGCCGACGGCGCTGTCGAGACCGGGGCCGGTGCCGAACGACTTGCCGACCGGCTGCGCCGAGGTGGTGCTGTTCGGCGGCGCGCTGCCGGTGGACTGGCCCGGCGGCACGTTCGGGGTGTTCGGGATGTTCGGCGCGCCCGGCGGAGCGAACGGCGGCGAGGTCGGCGAGCCGGTGACCGGGTACGACGGCCTGCCCTGTTCGGGCTGCGGGGACGGCCGGTTCGGCGTCACCCAGCCGGCACCTGGTGCGGGGGCGGGCTTCGACGTGCCGGAGGGCGTGGTCGGAGCGGCGGCCGCGGGCGCCGTGGCCCCGGCGTTCGGCACCGACGCGCCGGTCTTGCGGGCCGTCCCGCCGCCCATGGCGACGCCGTAGGCCGGGGTCGGCGCGTCGTAGGACGGCGCCTTCGGGTTGCTGACGGGCTGCGCGACCGGCGGCACGTACTTCGATTCGACGGCGGCCGACGCGGGCCGCACGCTGCCGTCCGGGGTCAGATCCGTGGCCGTGCCCGCCAGATCGAGCGTGGCGGAACCACCGCCCGCTCCGGCGGCCGTCGTGGTCTGGGTCAGGTTCATCGCCTGCGGGTCGGCCAGCGTGCCGGTCGACAGCAGGTTCTCGCCGCTCGTCTTGGCGTAGTCGTTCAACGCCTCCTGCGCCTGCGCCCGCGCGTTGTTCGCGGCGCTGACGGTTTTGGCGTGGTCGGTCTCGAACCCGATCAGGCTCAGCAGGACGTCACCGACGGTCAGGCCGCCGGCGCCCTTCCGGACCACCTCCGGATCCGGGAGCTTGTGCAGCGTCCGGTTGAAGGCCTCACCCTGGGCGAAGATCATCTCCGCGGAGTGCGAGACCTTCGAGTTCGCGTCCTGGGAGAAACCCGCCTGCTCGGTGAACACCTGACCGGCGGCACCGCCGGCCTCGCTTTGCCATTCCACGCCGAGCTTGCCCAGCTCGTCACGCAGCGTCTTGTCGGTGTCGGCGAGCGCGCCCGCGACGGATTTCAACGCGTCGACGGCGATACCGATGCTTCCGGTGCCGTCACCGCTGCGGAAGCGTTCGATCTCGGTCGCGATCCCGGTGTCGGTGTAGCCGTCGAACCGAAGATCGCGGAGCCTGCCCGCGAGGTCGGAAACGTTCACGCCGCCCTCCCTAGTTGCGTGCTTTCAAGGTCTGCAAAGCCGAATCGGCCGCCTGTGCGGACATCTCGCACAGCTGCGGCATGGTGAACGCGCCGGCGGTGACGGTGACCGCCCGCACCGCCAGCGTCTGTCCCTGAGCGACCCCGACGAGCGTTTCGCAGTCGCCCGGTGTGCCGGCGTCACGGTGGTTCCTGATGGCGGGGAACCCGCCGACCGCCGTCGGTTCCGTCGTCATGCTGTTCTTGCGGCGCTTGCCGGTGAACCATTCTTCGACGTCCGCGGTGATCGTGCGGACGTAATAGCTGTGGAAGGGCTGCGCGGCGTCCGCGTCGAGGACACAGGTGGGGCCGTCGATCGGTTCCGCGGCCGCGCGCGGTTTGCTGTTGATCTTGAGCTGGTCGAGCTGCGGATCGGTGAGCAGCGCGCACGGGTCGACACCCTGGAGGCTCAGTTCGGCGGGCCTGGCGGGCAGCGCCGACGCCTTGGCGCCCTGCGTGACCGAGGCCAGCGCCGGTTCGTCGGGGAACGCCTGCCCGCCCGTGTCCGTGGCGCATCCGGCCAGCGCGAGGGTGAGCACCCCGCCGGTCACCAGCACACGAGGCCTACGCCCGGTGTACACCACGGTCCCCGAACGCGGCGGCCTTGTCCGCATCACTGGTCTTGTACTCCTTGGCCGCCGTGCGGAGCTGGCCGACCAGGCCACGGAGACCGGCAACGTAGGCGCGGACCTGCGCGGCGTACGACTGGTCGCCGTCGGCCACGAGCTCGTTCCAGACGCTGGTCGCGTGCACGCTCACGGTGTCGTTGGCCGGTGTGTCGATACGCAGCTGGTCCAGCCGCGTCATGAGCTTGTCCTGCAACGCGTCGACCTGCTCTTCGACGATCTTCGCGACTTCGAGCAGCTTCGACGGATCGACTCTGATGTCGGCCACCGACGGTGGCGTCGGGACCGCCGACGTGAGGTCCTGGATCTTGCTCGATGCTGCCATTCCCCACCCCTTGGAAACACGCACGGTGACCGTTCGCCCTGTCGAGGCTACCAACGCCGATGTATCGAGCGCCTAAGCTTCTCAGGAAATACCGGGTTAGACGCAGCGGTCGCCCGGGCGGTTCCGTCCGGGATTCACGAGACCGGGGTGGCGATCTCTCCCTTGGCGGCGAGCAGGGCGATGTCGGTGCGGTGGTGGGAGCCGGCCAGGTGGACCTTCTCGACCGTCGCGTAGGCGTCCTTGCGGGCGGCCTTCAGGTTCTTGCCGGTGCCGACGACCGACAGCACCCGGCCGCCGGAGGAGACCACGGCGCCGTCGTCGCGGCGGCGGGTGCCGGCGTGGAGCACGCCTTCGAGCTCGCCACCGGTGATGACGTCGCCGGTCCTCGGCTTGCCGGGGTAGCCGTCCGCGGCGAGCACGACGGTGACCGCCGCGCCGGAGTCCCACTCCAGCGGCGGCAGTTCGGCGAGCTTGCCGGTCGCCGTCGCGTGCAGGACCTTGCCGAGCGGGCTGCGCAGCAGCGCCAGGACGACCTGGGTCTCCGGGTCGCCGAACCGGCAGTTGAACTCGATGACCTGCGGGCCCTCGGAAGTCAGCGCGAGACCGGCGTAGAGCAGGCCGGAGAAGGTGGCGCCGCGGTTGTCGAGCTCGTCGACCACGGGCTGCACGATGCGGGCGACGACGTCGTCGACCAGGTCCTTCGGCGCCCACGGCAACGGCGCGTACGCACCCATGCCGCCGGTGTTCGGGCCCGCGTCGCCGTCGCCGACACGCTTGAAGTCCTGCGCGGGCAGCAACGGCACGACCGTGCGGCCGTCGACGAAGCAGAAGAGAGAGGCCTCAGGGCCGTCGAGGAAGGACTCCAGGAGCACCGGGTGGCCGCCGTCGAGCAGCATCAGGGCGTGCTTGCGCGCGACGTCGACGTCCGTGGTGACCACGACGCCCTTGCCCGCGGCGAGACCGTCGTCCTTGACCACCCAGGTGGGGCCGAAACGGCCGAGCGCGGCGTCGAGCCGGGCCGGGTTGTCGACGACCTCGCAGTGCGCCGTCGGCACCTTCGCGGCCGCCATGACGTCCTTCGCGAACGCCTTCGAGCCCTCGATCCTCGCCGCGGACGCGGACGGGCCGAAGCAGGCGATGCCCGCCTTCCGGACCGCGTCGGCGACACCGGCCACCAGCGGGACCTCGGGACCGACCACCACCAGATCCGCCTGCCACTGCTTGGCGAGGGCGGACACGGACTCGGGGTCGGCCGCGTCCACGCCGAGTTGCTCGGCCACCGCTGCGGTGCCGGCGTTGCCCGGGGCACAGGCCAGTGCGGTGACGGAAGGGTCTTCCGCGACCGCGAGGACGAGTGCATGCTCACGGGCGCCGGACCCGATTACCAGTACGCGCACGACGCACAGGGTAACCGGGCCGGTGAGCTACAGAGACGTCGCCGTCCTCGAGCGGGTGGTTCCATCCGGCGTTCACCCGGCGGTCAGCGCTCCGCCGGTCCGTCTTCGCCGTCCGGACGCCTCCTGCGTCAAGGGTTGCGCGGTACCCCGAGTTCAAGCGAAAGAGGTTCCCCACCATGCGAAAGCGCCTGGGCGTGCTCGCCCTGTCCGGACTCGCCGTACTCAGCGTCACCGGGCTGGCCGGCGCCGCCGAGCCGAGCGCCCAAGATGTGTCGGCGCTGGCGAAGGGTCACGATGGTCCGGTGATCGTCGGACACCGCGGCGCCCCCGGCTACCGGCCGGAGCACACGCTCGCCTCGTATGAGCTCGCCTACCGCCAGGGCGTCGACTGGGTCGACGTCGACCTCGTGCCCACCAAGGACGGCCAGCTCGTCGCCCGGCACGAGAACGAGATCGGCGGGACCACCGACGTCGCGAAGCACCCCGAGTTCGCGAACCGGAAGACGACGAAGGTCATCGACGGCACGTCGTACACCGGCTGGTTCACCGAGGACTTCACGCTCGCCGAGCTGAAGACCCTGCGCGCGACCGAGCGGATCCCGCAGCTGCGCCCGAACAACAAGATCTACGACGGCCGCTACCAGATCGCCACCTACCAGGAGGTGCTCGACCTGACGCGCCGTCTCGGCCGCGAGCTGCGCCGTGAGCTGGGGACGTACCCGGAGATCAAGCACTCGACCTACTTCTCGTCGATCAAGAACCCGACCGAGCCGAAGCTGGTCGAGCTGATCAAGCGCAACGGGCTCAACCACCCGAAGGCGCCAGTGATCATCCAGTCGTTCGAGGTGTCGAACCTGATCGCGCTCTCGCGGCAGGTGCGGGTGCCGCTGCTGCAGCTGACCTCGGCGACCGGCGCTCCGGCCGACTTCGTCGCGAAGGGTGACCCGCGGACGTACGCCGACCTCGTGACGCCGGCGGGCCTGAAGGAGATCTCGAAGTACGCGGACTACCTGGGCCCGGAGAAGGCGCAGGTCATCCCGGTGGTGAACGGCGCGCTGGGGCAGCCGACCAGGCTCGTCGCCGACGCGCACCAGGCCGGGCTGAAGGTCGGGCCGTACACGTTCCGCAACGAGAACAACTTCCTCCCGCAGAGCCTGCGCTCGTCGGCGAACCTCGCCGAGTACGGCAACACGTTCGCCGAGCAGGAGGCGTTCCTCAAGGCGGGTGTCGACGGGTACTTCTCGGACCACCCGGACACCGCACTGGAGGCCGTGAAGGCGTTCCAGGGGCGCTGACCTCCGCAGTACGTGAAGGCCCCCTTCACTGCGTCTAGCGCAGTGAAGGGGGCCTTCACGTATTTCGAGAGCGCCGGTTCGGTTGGCCCAGGTGGGGCGCCGACCGTGTGACAGGTCTGGTCACCGCGGCCAGATCGCCTGAGACGTGACGGGTGTGTGGAGATAGAGACGTTCAACGTCCCTATTTCCACACACCCCTCACCCACGGTGACACTCGCACCGCGCCGGGCGAGCTATTCCTTGCGTCCGGAGGGGGCGAGGTCTTGACGGGACCTTGACATGCGCAGGTCGGCGGGCCTAATTTCGGCGGATCTCAATGGTCTGTCCGCATACCTTTGAAGTGGGTGCCCGATGGATGTCTCTGACAAGCAGGCCGCAGAACCCGCCGACGAAGACAGTGCCCGGCTCCACCAACTCGGCTACGCGCAGGAACTCCGGCGCACGATGTCGGCCTTCTCCAACTTCGCCGTCTCCTTCACGATCATCTCGATCCTCTCCGGCTGCCTGACCCTCTACGGGTTCGGCATGAAGACCGGCGGGCCCGCCGCGATGATCTGGGGCTGGCCGCTGGTCGGCCTGTTCGTCATCCTGGTCGGGCTGGGCATGGCCGAGGTCTGCTCCAGCTACCCGACCGCGGGCGGCCTCTACTACTGGGCGGCGAAGCTCGCCCCGCGCAACGGCGCGGCGTGGTCGTGGTTCACCGGCTGGTTCAACCTCATCGGGCAGATCGCCGTCACCGCGGGGATCGACTTCGGCGCGGCGCTGTTCCTCAACGCCTTCCTCGATCTGCAGTTCGGCTTCGAGGCGACACCGGGCAACACGATCCTGTTGCTGGCGATCATCCTGGTGATCCACGGACTCCTGAACACCTTCGGCGTCAAGATCGTCGCGCTGCTGAACAGCATCAGCGTGTGGTGGCATCTGGCGGGTGTGCTGGTCATCGTCGGGGTGCTGATCATCGTTCCCGAGAAGCACCAGGACGCGTCGTTCGTCTTCGGCGAGTTCGTCAACAACACAGGCTGGGCGTCGCCGGTCTACGTCTTCTTACTGGGCCTCCTGCTCGCGCAGTACACACTCACCGGCTACGACGCCTCGGCCCATATGACCGAGGAGACCAAGAACGCGGCGAAGGCCGGGCCGCGCGGGATCATCAACTCGATCCTCGTCTCGCTGGTCGCCGGCTGGATCCTGCTGATCGGCCTCACGTTCGCCATCCAGGACTACGAAGGCGCCGCCGGCTCCGAAACCGGGGTGCCGCCCGCGCAGATCTTCATCGACGCGACCGGCGCGACGACCGGCAAGTTCCTGCTGCTGATCTGCATCGGCGCACAGTTGTTCTGCGGGATGGCGTCGGTGACCGCGAACTCCCGGATGATCTACGCCTTCGCCCGCGACGGCGCGATCCCGGGTTCGAAGTTCTGGCACCGCATCAACAAGCGCACCCAGACGCCGACCAACGCGGTGTGGCTGGCCGCGGGCGGCGCGCTCCTGCTCGCCCTGCCGTACTTGTGGAGCGCGACCGCGTACGCGGCGGTGACCTCGATCGCCGTCGTCGGCCTTTACGTGGCCTACGTGATCCCGGTGTTCCTGCGGGTGCGCAAGGGCGACGATTTCGAACCAGGACCGTGGAATCTCGGCCGCTGGGGCAAGCTCGTCGGGACCATCGCGACCGTGTGGGTGTGCTTCATCTTCGTGCTTTTCATGCTCCCGCAAGGATCACCGGTCACCATCGACAGTTTCAACTACACGCCCATCGCCTTCCTCGTCGTACTCGGCGGTGCGGCGGTGTGGTGGTTCGCCTCGGCACGCAAGTGGTTCACCGGCCCGAAGGTGCAGGGTTCCGAGGAAGAACTCGCCGCGGTGGAAAGGGAACTCAAGGAACTGGGGTAGCGGCGTTTTCCTGGGAGCGGCCGGCCCGGACCACGGTCACCGCGGCCGCTCCCAGCGCCCCGACTCCGGCGAAGGCGTAGAAACCCCACGGGTACGCGATTCCGGCGCTCAGCAGCGCGCCGCCGAGGATCGGGCCGCAGATCGCGCCGACGCGGCCGACACCCGCCGCCCAGCCGATCCCGGTGGCACGCATGACATCCGGGTAGGTCTTGCCGATGTAGGCGTACACGAGCACCTGCGCGCTGAACACGAAACCGCCGGTGAGGAACACGGCCACGTACAGGCCGACAGCGGGCAGCTTCACGCTCAGCAGGGCGAGGAACACCGCCGCCCCGAGGAACCAGGAGATCACCGCGGGCCGCACGCCGGCCTTGTCCGCCACCCGGCCCGCGACGAGCAGGCCGACCACGCCGCCGAGGTTCAGCGTGAGCAGCAGCCCGAGCGCCGCGCCCAGCGGGTACCCGGCCTGGCGCATGATCTCCGGCAGCCAGGTGTTGAGCCCGTAGACCAGCAGCAGCCCCATGAACGACGTCACCCAGAAGGCGATGGTGGCGCGCAGGAGCCCGCCGCGGAACAGCCCTCCGACGACCTGTGTCGCCGACTTCTCCTGCGTCTCCCGCGCCCGCTCGAAGGACTCGGATTCCGGCAGGTACTTGATCATCAGCGGCACCAGCACGAGCGCCGGCAGCGCACCGGCCACGAACATCGCGCGCCAGCCGAGCGGCTGGATCAGCCAGATACCGAGCAGGGCCGTGAGCACCGCGCCGACGTGGTAGCCGGTCATCACCGTGGTGGTCGCGCTGCCGCCCTTGCCCTTGCGGGCGTACTCGGTGACCAGCGCGATCGCCGTCGGCAGACAGCCGCCGAGGCCCAGCCCGGCGAGGAAACGCAGCAGACCGAAGACGAATGCCGACGGCGAGATCGCGCAGAGCGCGGTGAACGCGGAGAAGGCCGTGACCGCGATGATCAACGCCTTACGGCGGCCGATGACGTCGGTGATCGTGCCGATCGCCATCGCGCCGATCATCATGCCGATCAGGCCGAACGTCGAGATCACCGACGCCGTGCCGGGGGTCAGGCCCCAGACGTGGTCACGGAGCAGCGACGGCAGCACGGTACCCAGGACGACCAGGTCGAATCCGTCGAGCAGGACCGCCGTCCAGGCGAGTGGGACCACCCACGAACGGGCCGCGGCAGTGGACATTGAAGACCTCCAGCTGTGTTCGCAATGCGCACGAGTATGCACAATACGAACGCTGTGAGCAAGGCCACTGGGCCTGTCAAAGTCATTAAAGGGGCGTTCAGGACGCTGAATGTCCCGAACGCCCCTCTCACGACACGTGGAGTCAGCGCTTGGCGAGGTCTCCGAGGACGCTCCAGGTGCGAAGCCGCTCTTCGCTGTTCCGGATGCCGCTCTGCGTCGCGACGACCTCGGTCGCGCCGGCGTCGAAGTACCGCCGGATCTCGGCCGCGATGGTCTCCTCGTCACCGGCGATCACCAGTTCACCGGCGGAGTCCACGCCCTGGTGGTCGAAGACCGCGCGATAGGACGGGATGTCGCGGAAGAACGCGTACTGCCGGTCGACCTGGGCGCGGACGGCATCGGGATCGCCGGTCACGACGACCGGCGCCATCGCGATGATCCGCGGCGCCGGACGGCCGGCGGCGGCCTTGGTGATCTCCGGGACGATCAGCCCGGAAAGGGCCTTCGGCCCGGCGAGGAACGGGATCGTGCCGTCGGCGAGTTCGCCGGTGACGCGCAGCGCCTGCCGTCCCATCGCCGCGATGATCACCGGGATGTCCGAAGAACCCGCGACGGACAGCGAAGCCGCGAAACCCTCGGCGTGCGCCTGGACCGTCTCGCCCTGGAAGTCGACTTCGCCGCCGTCGAACACCTGCCGAAGGATCGTGAGGTACTCGCGAAGGTGCTTGATCGGTGACGGGTACTCGACGCCGTACGCCGGTTCGAGCCAGTTCTTCGCGCCGGTTCCGAGACCGAGGACGAACCGGCCCCCGGTGGCCGCCTGCGCCGTCTGCGCGAGACCGGTGATGAGCAAGGGATGCCGTGGGTAGATCGGGACGACGCCGGTCCCGACGGTGATCCCCGGGACGGCGCGGCCCGCGAGGGCGGCGACGGTGATCGCGTCGTGCTCCATCTGCTGGGAGAACCAGACGGACGTCAGGCCCGCGTCCGCGGCCTGCCGGGTCTGCGTGATGAGTTCGTCGACGATGTTGACGGCGTCCGCGGTGTCCCCGGACGGGAGTGCCACTCCGATGGTCATGTTCAACGGCAACCGCGCCGGCCAACGGATATTTCGCCGTTCACCAGATGAGATCACGCGCGCGGTTTCCGCCGCTGGCACACCCTTGGCGGCGTCCGACCCCTCGACCTGGAGTGACCCGATGTCGCTGACCGATGTCATCGAAGGAACCAAGACCGCCGTCGACGCCGACCCGCGCAACGCCGCCGTCTCGTTCAGCGTCGCCAACGCGCTGAACCCCGGCACCGCGACGCAGGTCGACGTGCGGGTTCGCGATCACTCGTTCGGGGTGGACGAGCCCGCCGCACTCGGCGGCACCGACACCGCGGCGAACCCGGCGTGAAAGTGACCGTGGACGGAGACATCGACCTGCACGGCTTCTTCGGGTTCTCGGAGACCCGGCCGGGTTTCGGCGATGTGCGCCCGGAACCCGACGCCGGTGAAGACCTCGCTCACCTGAGTCGTGAGTGGCCAGGACGGTTAGAACCGTCCTGGCCACTCACGAGGTCAGACGAACTCGTGCCGCACGATGGTCTGCTCACGGCCCGGCCCGACGCCGATCGCCGAGATCCGCGCGCCCGAGAGCTCTTCGAGCCGCTCGACGTAGGCCCGCGCGTTGGCAGGCAGCTCCTCGAAGGTGCGGCAGCCCGAGATGTCCTCGAACCAGCCCGGCAGCTCTTCGTAGATCGGCAGCGCGTGGTGCACGTCGGTCTGCGTCATCGGCATGTCGTACGTCCGGAACCCGTCGACCTCGTAGCCGACGCACACCGGCACCTTCTCCAGCCCGGACAGCACGTCCAGTTTGGTGAGGAAGTAGTCGGTGATGCCGTTGACCCGCACCGCGTAGCGCGCGATGACCGCGTCGAACCAGCCGGTGCGCCGCGAGCGGCCGGTGGTGACACCGAACTCGCCACCCTGTTTGCGCAGGTACTCGCCGGATTCGTCGTCGAGCTCGGTCGGGAACGGGCCGGAGCCGACACGCGTGGTGTAGGCCTTGAGGATGCCCAGCACGGTGTCGATCTTGCCGGGGCCGATGCCCGAACCCGCGCTCGCGCCACCGGAGGTCGGGTTCGACGACGTCACGAACGGGTAGGTGCCGTGGTCGACGTCGAGCAGGGTGCCCTGCGAGCCTTCGAGCAGCACGGTCTCACCGCGTTCGAGGGCCTGGTTCAGCTGGAGACGCGTGTCGGCGATGCGGTGCGCGAACTTCTCGCCCGCGGCCAGCACCTCGTCGGCGACCTGGTCCGCGTCGAGCGCCTTGCGGTTGTAGACCTTGACCAGCACCTGGTTCTTGAACTCCAGTGCCGATTCGACCTTCTGCCGGAAGATCTTCTCGTCGAGCAGGTCCTGCACGCGGACGCCGACACGGGCGATCTTGTCCTGGTAGCAGGGGCCGATACCGCGGCCGGTGGTGCCGATCTTGCGGCTGCCGAGGTAACGCTCGGTGACCTTATCGATCGCCACGTGGTACGGCATGATCAAATGCGCGTCGGCGGAGATCAGCAGCTTGCTGGTGTCGACGTCGCGTTCCTCCAGCCCGGCGAGCTCGTCGAGCAGCACGCCCGGGTCGATCACGACACCGTTGCCGATGACGTTGGTGACGCCCGGCGTGAGGATCCCGGACGGGATGAGGTGGAGGGCGAAGTTCTGCCCGTCGGGAAGGACTACGGTGTGGCCCGCGTTGTTACCGCCTTGGTAACGCACGATCCACTGGACGCGGTCGCCGAGCAGGTCGGTGGCCTTGCCCTTGCCCTCGTCCCCCCATTGGGCCCCGATCAGCACGATGGCCGGCATGTGACACTCCAGGTGTTCGGCGACTTGTGGTTTGGCGCTGGTAAATGCCGGTGCATGAGCGTAACGGAGGGCCTTCGGGTGCGCGGAATAGTGGTGGTCTGTCCCGAGGGCGAGCCCACACTCCCGGAGATCGACGACGTCGAAATGGTGCACGTCCCGAGCCGCCCCGGCAAGGCGGATATCGACCCCTTGCTGGGGGAACACGATCATCTGGTGGTCGTGGGCACCGACGCGGACCTCGCGGCGGTCGCGCTGCGGCTGTTACGAAAAGAACAGCTCTCGGGCGTGTCGCTCGGCTTCGTGCCGTCGTCGCCGGATTCCGACGTCGCCCGGATCTGGAGCCTGCCGACGCAGCCGCTGCATGCCCTCTCGCTCGCCCTGCGTGGCGAAGTCGACCCGGTACCGCTGATCCGCGACGACACCGGCGGGGTGCTGGTCGGGCGCGGGGTGATCGGGATGATCCGCGGGGTGGCCTACTGCGACGAGCACACCGTGCTGCGCGGGCCCGCGCGCTCGATCGAGGTCGAGCCGGACACGAGCGGCCCGGGGCTCATGGTCCGGGTCACGAAGGGGACGCTGTTCAAACGGCCTTCGACGCACTACGCGCGGGCGTTCCAGCTCGGCTGCATCCCGACCCGGCCGAGCATCGACGGCGTCGCCCATCCCCGCGCGATGAGCCGGTGGACCTGGTACCGGCACACGGAGGACCTCCGGCTGGTCCGCGGGCTCGAGTAGCCCGTTCGGCTCAGAACCTTCAGCTGGACTTTCCGAAGATTTTTCGGCCGCGGGCACCCTGTCCGACCTGCTCGTGACACCCTCCGTTCACGAATAGCCAGCAGAGTGTCATCCGATGGTGTTGCGTGGGCCATATCCGTACCGCAAGGTGACCAGGTCCCCAAACCTGACACGGAGGCAGCAATATGCCAACTGCGCTTGCTGTTCGTCGCTCCTTCACCGTTCTCGCCGTCTCGGCGATCGTCTCGGCGGGTGTGGTCGGCGTCGCCGAAGCGACGCCCCCGGGTATCCCGTCGGCGGACACCGCCAAGTCCCAGCTCGCCTCGCTGACCGTCAAGCCGGACGGCTCGTCGACCGGGTACAGCCGCGACAAGTTCCCGCACTGGTCCGACCAGGGCAACAGCTGCAACACCCGTGAGGTCGTGCTGAAGCGGGACGGGACGAACGTCCAGCAGGACAGCAGTTGCGCCGCCGTCTCCGGCAGCTGGTTCAGCCCGTACGACGGCGCCACCTGGCGCGCGGCGTCCGATGTGGACATCGACCACGTCGTCCCGCTGGCCGCCGCGTGGCGCACCGGCGCGTCGTCGTGGACCACCGCGCAGCGGCAGGCGTTCGCGAACGACCTCAGCTCGCCGCAGCTGATCGCCGTCACCGACAACGTCAACCAGGAGAAGGGCGACAAGTCGCCGGACGCCTGGAAGCCGCCGACGGTCGGCTACTGGTGCACCTACGCGAAGATGTGGACCACGGTGAAGTACAAGTACAAGCTGAGCATCAAGTCCGCGGAGAAGACCGCGCTGACGGACATGCTCAACCGCTGCTAGACCGGTTTCCGCGTGAAGGCCCCCTTCCCTCGGCTGAGCCGCGGGAAGGGGGCCTTCACGCGCGATCGGCGCTGTCAAGCGGAAACGTGGGACGTTTCGCGGGCTGGGAGCCGGGCTCAGTATGTGGGCGGGCCTCAAGGGCGTGATTAGCGTGAATCGGGTCAGCGCAAACGAAAGCGCGCCCCGTTCCCCGCTGGAGGCCATCCGGTGTCCCGTACCGCCGCCACGTCCTTACTCGCCCTCACGGCACTTGTCGCCACCGCTTGCTCTTCCGCGGGCGGCTCGACGGGCGCCGACGCCGGGCCGCCCAAACCCGGTGGCACGTTGCGCCTCGGGATCTCGTCCAGCCCGGACTGCATCGATCCGCAACAGGTCGGCACCAACGCTTCGCTCAACGTCGGCCGCCAGCTGGTCGATTCGCTGACCGACCAGGACCCGGCCACCGGCGAGATCAAGCCGTGGCTGGCCGAAAAATGGGAGAGCAACGCGGATTCGACCGCGTTCACCTTCCACCTGCGCGACGGTGCGACCTTCTCCGACGGCAGCCCCGTCGACGCCGCCGCGGTCAAGACGAGCTTCGACGCGATCAAGGCGCTCGGCCCGAAATCGCAGCTCGGCTCGGGCTATCTGGCCGTCTACAAGGGAACGACGGTCGTCGATCCGAAGACGGTGAAGATCGAGTTCTCCGTGCCCAGCGCCCAGTTCCTGCAGGCCAGCTCGACGATGTCGCTCGGCGTCCTCGCGCCCGCCGCGTACAAGAAGACGGCCGACCAGCGCTGCCAGGGCGACGGCCTGATCGGCTCCGGGCCGTTCGTTTTCGAGAGCCTGAAACAGAACCAGGAAATCGTCCTCGCCAAACGCAAGGGCTACAACTGGGGCTCGTCGCTGTTCAAGCACCAGGGTGAGGCGTACCTCGACAAGATCGCCTACAAGATCGTGCCGGAACCCGGTGTGCGCACCGGAAGCCTCGCGTCCGCGCAGCTCGACGCCATCACCGATGTCCAGCCGGTCGACGAACCGCAGTTCACCGGCAACGGCTTCACCGAGCCCACCCGCCCGAATCCGGGCGTCGTGTTCAACCTGCACGCCAACGTCACCAAAGGCGTGCTCACCGACGAGAAAGTCCGCCAGGCGGTGGTCAAGGGCATCAACCGGCCCGAGGTCACGAACACCGTGCTGACCCCGAACTACAAGCCCGCCACCAGCATCCTCGGCTCGGCGACGCCGTTCTACACCGACCTTTCCCCGCTGCTCGCCTACGATCCGGCGGGCGCGACGGCGCTGCTGGAAAGCGCGGGCTGGCTGCCCGGCCCCGACGGCATCCGCACCAAGAACGGGCAGCGGCTGACCGCGAAGGTCGTCTTCTCCCTGGTGTTCAACCAGAACAAGAGCGTTCTCGAACTCGTCCAGCAGCAGTTGCGCAAGATCGGTTTCGACCTCCAGATCGAGCAGCGCACGACGGCCGAAAGCGTGCAGATCACGCAAAGCGGGAACTACGAGTACCTCTGGTACAACACCACTCGCGCGGATCCGGACATCCTGCGCAACCTGTTCTCCACCAAGGCGAACAACCGCAGCAAGCTGTCCGCGGGCAACCCCGTCGACGCGCCGCTCGACGCGCAGTCGTCCACTGTGGACCCGGCGAAACGGAAGCCGGCCGCCGAGGAGGCGCAGCGCGCGATCATCGAGCACGGCTACTCGGCGCCGGTGTTCGAGCTGACCCAGGTGCTGGCGCACGGGCCGAACGCGCACGGCATCGGTTTCGAGGCGTCGTCCCGGCTTCAGCTGTTCGACGCCTGGGTGTCCGGCTCGTGAGGCGGTATCTGCTCCGGCGGGTCCTGCAGGCGGTCTTCGTCCTCTGGGCCGCGTTCACCGTCTCCTTCGTGATCCTCTACCTCCTGCCGGGTGACGCGGTCAGCGCGAAGCTCGGCGGAGGCGAGGCCGGCCTTTCGGTCACCCCCGAACAGCTGGCCGCCGCGAAGGCGGAGTACGGACTCGACGATCCGTTGCCGCTGCAGTACGGAAAGCGGCTGGTCGCGGCGGTACAGGGCGACTTCGGCCGCTCGATCGCCACGGGGGACGACGCCACGAACATGGTCGTCTCAGCCCTGCCTCCGACGCTCGCGGTGACCGGCTTCGCCCTGGTACTCGCGATCCTGTTCGGCGGCGGGATCGCGTTCGCCGGCACCCTCACGCGGCACCGCTGGCTGGGCAATCTCCTGCTCGCGTTGCCGCCGTTGGGGATCTCGCTGCCGCCGTTCTGGGTCGGGCTGCTGCTCATCCAGTTCTTCTCCTTCCAGCTCAAGCTGCTGCCCGCGCTGGGTTCGAACGGCTTCGAGTCGCTGATCCTGCCCGCGATCACGCTCGCCATCCCGACCGGCGCGATCATCGGGCAGGTGCTGGCGAAGAGCCTCCGCACGCAACTCGCGGAGCCCTACGCCGAGATCGCGCTGGCGAAGGGAGCGAGCCGGTCGAGAGTCCACTTCGGACATTTGCTGCGCAACG
Source organism: Amycolatopsis roodepoortensis (assembly GCF_014873915.1). Classification (GTDB taxonomy): domain Bacteria; phylum Actinomycetota; class Actinomycetes; order Mycobacteriales; family Pseudonocardiaceae; genus Amycolatopsis; species Amycolatopsis roodepoortensis. The sequence continues at coordinate 22,696 of NZ_JADBEJ010000002.1, read as the reverse complement.
CGGCGGTGCCGACACTGACCATCGCAGGAGTGGTCGCGGGAAACCTGATCGCGGGTTCGGTGATCACCGAGACGGTGTTCTCCCGTGACGGCCTCGGCCGGGTGACGTCGTCGGCGGTCACCGCGCAGGACATCCCGGTGGTGCAGGCGGTGATCGTGCTCGCCGCGCTGGTGTTCGTGGTGATCAACCTGCTCGTCGACCTCGTCTATCCCCTGCTGGACCCGCGCATCCGACACCGGGAGACCGCCGATGCCTGACGTTCTCGTGCGCACCCGGCGGAAGCCGGGCCTGATCATCGCGATCGCCGTCCTGGCGTTCGCCCTGCTGGCGGCGGTCGCCCCCGGCCTCTTCACCGGGCAGGATCCGCTCGCCGGCGTCCCCGCGGAGAAGATGCAAGGGCCATCGCTCGGACACCTTTTCGGCACCGACGAAACCGGGCGCGACATCTTCGCGCGGGTGGTGCACGGTGCCGCGCTTTCGTTGCAGGCGACCGTGATCGCCGTCGTCGTCGCGCTCGCGGCCGGTTCCGCCCTCGGCCTGCTCGCCGGATTCCGGGGCGGTGCGCTCGATTCGGCGATCATGCGCTGCGTCGACGTCCTGCTGGCGATCCCGTCGATTCTCCTGTCGCTGGCACTGGTCACCGCGCTCGGTTTCGGCACGACCAACGTCGCGATCGCGGTCGGGGTCGCGAACCTCGCGCAGTTCGCCCGGCTGATGCGCGCCGAGGTGCTGCGTGTCCGCAGTGGCGTGTTCGTCGAGGCCGCCCGCGCGGGAGGCGTGCGCTGGACCGGGGTGCTCGGGCGGCACGTGCTGCCCAACGCGCTCGGCCCGGTGCTCGCGCTCGCGACGCTCACCTTCGGCACGGCGGTGCTGGAGGTGAGCGCGCTGAGCTTCCTCGGCTACGGCGCCACCCCGCCGACGCCGGAATGGGGCTCGCTGGTGGCGGGCGGCCGCGGCTTCCTCGCCACCGCCTGGTGGATGACGACCTTCCCCGGGCTCACCGTCGCGGCCGTGGTGCTGTCCGCGAACCGGCTGTCCAGAGCGATCGAAGGAGACGTGCGGTGAGCGAACTGCTGACCATCCGCGATCTCGCGGTTTCCTACAAGAACGTGCCCGCCGTGGACGGCGTCTCACTCTCCGTCCACAAGGGACAGATCGTCGCCGTGGTCGGCGAGTCCGGATCCGGCAAGAGCACGACGGCGCACGCGGCCATCGGGCTGCTGCCGCGCGGCGGGCGGATCGACCGCGGCGAGATCACCTTCGACGGCCGTGACCTCACGAAACTCTCCGACCGCGCCTGGCGTTCGGTGCGCGGCCGCGAGATCGCGCTGGTCCCCCAGGATCCGACGGTGTCGCTCAACCCCGTGCACCGGATCGGCGACCAGGTCGCGGAAGTGCTGCTCATCCACGGCCTCGCCGACAAACGCGGCGCCGGCGCGGAGGCGGTGAAACTGCTGCGCAAGGCCGGGATCGCGGACCCGGAGGCGCGGGCGCGGCAGTATCCGCACGAGTTGTCCGGCGGGCTGCGCCAGCGAGCGCTGATCGCCGCCGCGCTCGCCGGACGGCCGAAACTCATCATCGCCGACGAGCCGACGAGCGCGCTCGACGTCACCGTGCAACGGCAGATCCTCGACCATCTCGAAGAACTCGCCGCCGACGCGGGCACCGCCATCCTCCTGATCACCCACGATCTCGGCGTCGCGTCCGACCGGGCGTCGCGGATCGTGGTGCTGTCCCAGGGCGAAGTGGTCGAGGAAGGCACGACCGGCGAGATCCTCGCCGCGCCCACCCAGAGGTACACGCGGGATCTGCTCGCGGCCGCGCCGAGCCTGTCCGACACCCCGTTGCAGGCGCCGAAGCCGCCGTCGGCCGACGTCCTGGTTTCGGTCCGCGACCTCGGCAAGACCTTCGGGGCCGTCCGCGCCGTCGACGGCGTCTCGTTCGCTATTGCACGCGGCCGGACACTCGCGCTGGTCGGCGAGTCCGGTTCGGGCAAGTCGACCACCGCGCGGATGATCCTGCGGCTGGAGACGCCGACCGACGGCGTCGTCGAGTTCGATGGCGAGGACATCACCGCGCTGCGTGGCGAGGAGCTGCGGCGGCTGCGGCGCCGATTCCAGCTCGTGTACCAGAACCCGTACGCGTCGCTGAATCCGAAGTTCAGCATCGAAGACGTCATCGCCGAGCCGCTGCGGGCCTTCGGCGTCGGCACGAAGGCGGAACGCCGGGCGCGGGCGGCGGAGCTGGTCGACCAGGTCGCCCTGCCGTCTTCGGTGCTGAAGCGCAAACCCGCCGAACTGTCCGGCGGGCAACGTCAACGCGCGGCCATCGCGCGGGCGCTCGCGCTGCGCCCGGAGCTGATCGTCGCCGACGAACCCGTGTCCGCGCTGGACGTCTCGGTGCAGGCGCAGATCCTCCGGCTCCTCGCCGATCTCCAGGACGAACTCGGCCTGACGTACCTGTTCATCTCGCACGATCTCGCCGTGGTCCGGCAGATCGCGGACACCGTCGGTGTGCTGCGCGGCGGCGAGCTGGTCGAACTCGGCCCCGCTCAGGACGTCCTCGAACGGCCGTCCGCGGACTACACCCGGGAGCTGCTCGCCGCCATCCCCGGCCGGAAACCCCTGGAGACACGATGAAGTTCGGGCTCTTCTCCCTGGTCGCCAACCATCCCGACCCCGAAACCGGGGCGACACCGACCCAGCATGAGCGCCTGCGCCACGTCGTCGACGAAGCGATCTTCGCCGAGGAACTCGGCTTCGACGCGTACGGCGTCGGCGAAAGGCACGGCGAGCCGTTTCTCTCCTCGGCGCCGCCGGTGATCCTGGCCGCGGTGGCCGAACGCACCCGGCGCGTCCGGCTGCTGACCACGCTGACCGTGATCAGCGTGCTCGACCCGGTGCGTGTCGCCGAGGACTACGCGACGCTCGACCAGCTTTCCGGCGGGCGGCTGGAGCTCATGATCGGTAAGGGCAACGATCCCCGGCACTTCCCGCTGTTCGGCCTCGAAGAGGAGCGGCAGTGGGAGTACCAGGCGGAGAAGTTCGCCCTGCTGCGCAGGCTGTTCCTGGAGGAAGGAGTGACGTGGGAGGGCGAGTTCCGCTCGCCGCTGACCGACGTCACGACCCAGCCGCGGCCGTTCCACGCGCGGCCGCGGATCTGGCACGGGAGCGCGTCGAGCACCGAGTCGACCGAGCTGGCGGCGAAGTTCGGCGATCCGCTGTTCACCGCGAACGGCTTCCACCCCAAGAAGAAGTACGCCGACCTGATCGACCACTACCGGCGGCGATGGGCGGAGTACGGCCACGATCCGGCGGACGCGCTCGTCGGTTCGGGCGCGGGCGGGCTGTACGTCGCCAAAACCTCGCAAGAGGCGCTGGACGGCTACCGGCCGTACTTCGAGGCGCTGATGAAGACACCCGCGTATCAGCACAACAAGTCCGAGTTCACCACGTTGGAGGACAAGATCACCGGAGGTTCCGCGCTGGTGGGGAGCCCGGAGCAGGTGATCGACAAGATCGGTGACTACCACGCGTCGTTCGGGCACGAGGTGCAGGCGGTGTCCGTCGACGGGCTCACCTCCGGCGAAGCGCGAGACGTCCTGGAGCTCTTCGCCTCCGACGTCGTCCCGATCGTGCGGAAGGAACTGCCCTCGCGGGTCTGGGAAAGCTAGTAACTTCGAGGAGGTGCGCATCCTCTTCACGTGCCGCCCCGCCTACGGCCACCTGTACCCGCTGATGCCGCTCGCGCTCGCCGCCCGCGCAGCCGGGCACGAGGTGCTCTTCGGGACCGGCGAAGCGTTCGTGGACAAGGTCCGCGGGCTCGGTTTCGACGCGCACAAGGTCGGGATCTCGATCCAGGACGCCGTCGACCAGGCCGAAGGGGACGCGCTCGAGGCCATCTTCACCGCCTTCGCCGACATCCTGCCGCAGGCGACGATCGCCGACCTGACCCCGCTGCTCCCCACGCTCCGGCCGGATCTGGTCGTCTACGAGATGAGCGATGCCGGCGCGGCGGCCGCCGCCCGCCGGGCCGGGATCCCGGTGGTGTCCCACGTGATCGGGCGGTCGATGCCCGCCGAGCTGATGGCCGCCGCCGCGCACCGGTTCGCGCCGCTGTGGGACGGCAACCCGCCTGCCGACCTCATGCTGGGCGACGCCGGGATCGACGTGTGGCCGGATGTCGTCCGCGACCCGGTGGCGAGCTCGCTGCCGACGGTCTTCCGGCTCCGGCCGGTGCCGTGGAACGAACCCGGCACGGTGCCGTCGTGGCTCGACGGACGCGACCGGCCGCTCGTGTACCTGACGCTGGGCACCGTCGCGTTCGGTGCCACCGGCGTGCTGCGCGCCGCGATCGACGGCCTCTCGCGGCTGCCGGTGGACGTCCTGGTCGCGCGTGGCCCGGGTGACCCCGGCGAGTTCGGCGATCTGCCGTCGAACGTCCACGTCACCGGCTTCGTGTCACAGTCCGAAGTCCTTCCGCGCGCGGATCTGGTGGTGCACCACGGCGGCACCGGGACCGTGCTCGGCGCGCTTTCGGCGGGCCTGCCGCAGCTCGTGCTGCCGCAGGGCGCGGACCAGTTCGTCAACGCGGAAACGCTGGAGACGGCCAACGCCGGGCGGGCGCTGACCGGGGACGAGGTGACCGCGGACGCCGTCGAGGAGAGGGCCAAGACCCTCCTCGACGACGCCCGCGTGCGCGAGGTGGCGGCGAGGGCCCGGCACGAGATCGCCGCCATGCCCGCGCCGCCGGAGGTCGTCCGGCGGCTGGAGGAGTTCGCCGATCACGCGTGATCAGACGCGTAACTCGCGTGATTGGAGGCGTAACTCGCGTGATCGGAGGCGCACACGTGAGTTACGCCTTCAATCACGCGAGTTCTGCCTTCAATCACGCGAGTTACGCCTCCGCGACCAGCTTCAGGATCTCCCGCGCCACGACGTCGTTCTGCCGGAACGGGAGCGCGTTCGTCCTCGGGCGGGTGAACGCGCCGGCCGACCGCGCCGAGGTGTGCGGTCCGAGCGCGAACCGGCGCGGATGCGGACGGCCCGCACCGTCGAGCATCCGGCCGTCGGAGACGCGGGTGTGGATCCGGCCGGCGAGCAGCCTGTCGCCGGTCACCGTGTCGACGACGGCCTCCTCACCGAGCGCGCCACTGGCGTGCAACTGTCGCAAAAGGACATCGGACGCCCTGGTGATACTCGGCTCGGGCAGCCGTGCCTCGACGAGCGTGCGTGCCTCGGTCTCGCCGGGGAAACTGGCACCGGAAGCGACGAAGGCCCGGCGTTCCTCGTCCGCCGAAACCAGCGTTTCCGCGCCAAGGAAGGACACCAGTCCTGCTTCCTGGAGCGCGAGCAGTTCTTCGAGCCGTCGCGGAGGCGGGCCGCTGGCGAAATAGGAGAAGAAGCCGAGGAACCAGCCGTCCAAATTGGACAGTTGAGAGATCGCGTCGAGCCGCCCGGTCTGCACCAGCGCGGGAAGCTGCCCCATCACGGACAACAGTGCCGTGAAGGCGCCGAGATCCGCGCTGTACGCGGGGTCCGCCCGCCGGCTCAAGTCCGCTTCGACGTACTCGCGTAGCTCCTTGCCGTACTCTTCGGCGCTGCCGAACCGGGCACCCGCCATCGGACGGTCCAGGTGCTCCAGATCGAGCCGGTCGTCCGCCGCGGGAACCGCGCGCGTCACCAGCTCGTCGAGCTCGCCGGGCCCGGCGTCCGCGAAGGCGTCGGCGAAGACGGCGAAATCCATGCGCACCCGCTCGGGATGAGCCGTGAACAGCTCGCTGTAGTAGGCCCACGCGATCTCCTTCGAGATCAGTGGCCAGACGTCACGACGGAAGTCGATCCGTCCGGGCACGGCGCACAGCTTTTCGATGGCGTAGGCGTCGAAGAACTTGGGCAGCCGCAACGGTTTCCCGCGTAGCCGGTAGCCGATCTTCGCGTGGTACGGCACCCCGCGACGTGACCCGACGTGCAATACGGGCTCGGCGCCGGACGGGTGATACTTCAGCCCGCCGCACGCCTGCTCCTCGAACCGGCCACCGCGGCCTTCGGTCAGCAGCAGCATCAGATCGACGAAGGCGAGGCCGAATCCGCGCACCAGCACGGTTTCCCCCGGCTCGATCGCCGAATAGTCGACGTCGGCCGTGTAACCGGCCGGATAGTAGGCGAGCCCGTGACGCGCGGCGAAATCCGCGAGTTCGGCCTCCCGTTCGTCCGGTTCGGCGTCGAGATGCCCGACGGTGAACAGGACGGCGTCCACCTCCAGGGGTTCCGCGCGGCCTTCCAGCCAGAGCGACTGCGGCTCGCCGTCTTCGAGCCGCACCGCGCGGGCCCGGTGCTCGACGACCTCGATCCCGGCGGGAAGTTCGGCGCGTACCTTGCGGTGGAACCACGCGAGGTACGCGCTCTGCAGCCGCCTCGTGGGGAAGTGATCGCTTTGCAGTGCTTCCAGTTCGGCGCGCAGACTGTCGTCGATCTCGGCGTCGAGCCTGCCGTCACGGACCAGCCGCGCCCACTCGATCAGTGACGGGCCCGGCCTGACCGGGCCGTCGATCCGCACGGTGTCGTCGGTGAACACCGTGACGTCCTCGGGCATGGAGTTCATCCGCAGCAACGGTGACTGTTCGTACCGCCAGACCCGCCCGGCCCCGGCGGGAAAGGGATCGACGAGATGCACCACCAGCCGCCGTCCGCCGAGCAGTTCGGCGGCGTTGGCGCCGAGCCGTTCCAGCACGCCCACCCCACGTGGACCGGCGCCGACCACCGCGAGCACGTAGGGAAGGTCTGCGGTACCCACGAAGCCGAAGCTACGCCGGGATTCCGGGCGGTGTGCGGGTTCTCAAGGAGCGGAACCCGTTGCCACGGCGGAGAACCGGCGCGTACTCGTCGAGCAGGGGGACACGGACGAGAGGAACGCGCGATGCCGGTCGAATTCCTGGGTATCGGAGGCACCAACGACGGTTCGGAGACGCATCCACGATCGGGCGGCGTCTTCGACAAGGACTACACGCTGCGCCTCGCGCGGGCGCACGAGGACTTCGGCTGGGACCGGGTGCTGTTCGCGTACGGCTCCAGCGGACCGGATCCGGCGCAGGCGGCCGCGTACGTCGCGTCGAAGCTCGACAAGCTCCAGATCCTGCTGGCGCACCGGCCGAACGTCTCGTACCCGACCTTCGCGGCGAAGACGTTCGCCACGCTGGACCAGCTTTCCGACGGAAGGCTCACGGTCCACTTCATCACCGGCGGCAGCGACCATGAACAGCAGCGCGAAGGCGACTATCTCACCAAGGACGAGCGCTACTCACGCACGCGCGAATACATCCAGATCGTGAAGCGGGCCTGGACGTCCGAAGAGCCCTTCGACCACGAAGGCGAGCATTACCGCTTCGCCGACTTCGTCCTCGACGTCCGCCCTGTGCAGCAGCCGCGCCCAGGAGTCTCGTTCGGCGGCTCGTCGCCGGCGGCGTACGCGGCGGGCGGGGCCGAAGCGGACATCTTCTGCCTGTGGGGCGAGCCTCTCGCGCAGACGGCCGAGCAGATCGAGTCCGTCAAGGCCGCGGCGAAGGCCGCCGGGCGGACCGACGTACCGCGGATCCAGGTCGCCTTCCGCCCGATCATCGCGCCGACCGAGGAACTCGCCTGGGAGAAGGCCTATCGCACGGTCGACGCCATCAAGAAGCGGACGAGCGGGGGCAAGCAGCTGACCCGGCGGCATTCGCTCACGATCCCGGAGAACACCGGCTCGCAGCGGCTCCTCGCGGTCGCCGCCGAAGGGGAACGGTTCGACCGGGCACTGTGGACCCCCACGGCGGCCGCGACCGGCGGCGCCGGAAACTCCAACGCGCTGGTCGGCACGCCCGAAACCGTCGCGCAGGCCTTGCTCGACTACTACGACCTCGGCGTCGACATCCTCTCCGCGCGCGGCTACGACATGCTCGGCGACACCATCGACTTCGGCCGCCACGTCATTCCGATCGTGCGCGAAGAGGTCGCCAAACGGGACGCGGCTTCGGCCCGCGAAGTGCTCGCGGTCGACGGCTGAGCCGTCACTCCACCGAATGGCGTATCGGTCAGCCATTCGGCGGACCGCGTCGATGCCGCCCGCTGGACCTCACGGTCGCGGAGCGGAGTCGAAAGGCGTTCGCGCACCCTGCGAACACTGCCGCCCCGGAGGACGCACGGCGCGTCGTATCCCCGGGCCGGGTGACGCGTCGTTGCGCGGGTTTTCCCGGCGAAAACCCCAAAAACACCGAAAGCCGCAGGTCCGAGCCGAGGGACCGGCCACCGGGACATCTTCGCGACCGGTCGTTCATCCACGAAAAAGATCTCCAACTCCAGAAACCCGGCGAAAGAACCTAGCCAATCACCAACAGTCAGGAGACACTTACGTGAACGAATGACGCTTCGTGACGAGCTCGTGACCGCGTTACTCTCGGTCACGAGTTTGTCGCGTAATAAGGACCCTATTGGGGGCAGCATGGCTTCGGCCGGACGGGTCACTTACCGAGAGGTGTTCGGTGTAGCCGAGTTCCGTTCGCTCTGGTTCGCCGAGCTGTTCTCGATCTTCGGTGATCAGCTCGCCAGGGTCGCCCTCTCCGTCCTCGTCTTCACCGAAACCCGCTCCGCGACCCTGACCGGTCTCACCTACGCGCTGACCTACGCCCCCTCGCTGCTCGGCGGCATCTTCCTCACCGGCTTCGCGGACCGGTTCCCCCGGCGGACCGTGATGGTGGTCGTCGACCTGTTACGGGCACTGCTGATCGCGCTGGTCGCGATCCCGGTGATGCCGTTCTGGGTCCTGTGCGTCCTCGTCGGCGCGGTCTCGCTGCTGAATCCGCCGTTCAAGGCGGCCCAGCTGGCCCTGCTGCCGCAGATCCTCGAAGGCGACCGGTTCGTCGTCGGCATGGCGATCCGCAGCATGACCGTCCAATCGGCACAGCTGGCCGGATTCGCCGGCGGCGGTCTCCTGCTGACCGCGCTCGAACCCCATATCGCCCTCGCGCTGGACGCCGTCACCTTCGTGATCTCGGCGCTGTTCGTCCGGTTCGGGCTGAAGTCGCGGCCGGCCGCGGCGACCGGCGAGAAACGCAAGTCGTTCTTCGCGTCGATCGGTTCGGGCGGGAAGATCGTCTTCGCCAGCTCAGGGCTGCGCTCACTGCTGCTGTTCACCTGGCTGATGGGCCTGCTGCCGGTCTACGAAGGCATCGCGGCGCCGTACGTCGCCTCGTCCGGCGGCGGCCCCGAGGTCATCGGCCTGCTGCTGGCCGCCGACCCGATCGGCAGCGTGATCGGCGCGTTCATCTATTCGCGCTGGGTGCCGGCGCACGTCAGACCGAAACTGATCGGGCCGCTTTCCGCGCTGACGGCGATCCCGCTGCTGCTGTGCTTCCTGCAGCCGGGGCCGTGGGCGTCGATCGCGCTGTTCGTGCTCTGCGGCGCCTTCGGCACGGTGGCGCTGATGCAGGCGACCGCGTCGCTGACGCTGGCCGTGCCGGACGAGAGCCGGGCACAGGTGATGGGGCTGTCGAACACCGGACTGACCACGACGATGGGCGTGAGTCCCCTGATCGGCGGCATCCTGGCGGATCAGGTCGGCCCTCAGTCGACCGTCGGCGTCTTCGGGCTTGCGGGATTGGTGCTGACCGTCCCGCTCGCGTTGAGCTGGTTCCGGACCCTCAGCCGCGACCCGGAACGGTGGCAGGAAAAGGACGCCGCGCGCGCAGAACATTGAGGTGTTCCACGCGCCGGCCCGATCGCGCGGACGTCTGGCGCGCGCCCCAGTTCACTGATCCCTACCGGCCATCGCTGGCACCTTTCCCTCGACCTCTCAGAGAAAAGTACACACCTAGGGAGCTTGTCGACAGCCCGCAAGTCGGTAGAAGCTGTCCGTAAGTAGGGGGTTTCGGAGAATGACGCAAGAGTCAGGGGGAAAGATGATCACATCGGAGGAACGTGCTGGACATCGTTCGGCTCTCACGGTAGGCGCGTGGGAGCTGTGGAAGCGGCCTAAGCACTGGATCGCCTACACCGGGCTGTCCGTCGCGACGATGCTGGCACTGACGGGGGTCTTCGCCGCATCCATCGCCATCACGTCTTCGCAGGTCCTGCTGTGTTTCCTGCTCGCCGGGCTCGCCATCGCGCACACCGAGGCGACCCGCCGGATCGAGCGCCAGCGCCGCAGCATGAGCGTCACCCCGCATATCAACATGACCTCGGTCTGGGTCCTGCCCGGCGCGATTCTACTTCCGCCGCAGTTGACCGCGCTTCTCGTGACCGTGATCTATCTTCACCTCGGATACCGCAGCTGGGCAGGCCTTCACACGGTCAATCCCCACCGAACTGTGGCGAACGCCACATCCATGACGCTGACCGCGTTCGCCGCCTGGGCGGCCGTCCAGGTCGTCGGCGCGGACACGGCGTCGGTCACGTCGATCTGCGCCGCGAGCCTCGTCTTCTTCCTGATGAACGCCGTCTTCACCGGCACCGGCCTGTACTTCGCGGCGCCCAAGAAGGCGACCGTCCAGACGCTCCTCGGCTCCTGGGACGACAACATCCTCGAGGCCTCGACGGTCTGCATCGGCGCGCTCGTGCTCGCCGTCCTGCCGCATCAGCCGGTGCTGGTGCTGCTCGTCTTCCTGCCGCTGTACCTGCTGCAGCGCTCGGTGCTGATCAAGCAGCTGGAAGAGCTCGCGACCACCGACCAGAAGACCCAGCTGCTCAACGCCACGACCTGGCAGCAGGGCGCCGTCCGCGAGGTCGCCCGCGCCGAGCGCGAGAACGGCCAGTTCGGCGCGCTGATGATCGACCTCGACCACTTCAAGAGCATCAACGACACGTACGGCCACCTCGCGGGCGACGACGTGCTCAAGGGCGTCGCGGCGCTGGTGAAGGCCGAGACGCGGACGCAGGACCTCGCCGGGCGGTTCGGCGGCGAGGAGTTCGTCGTGCTCCTGACCTCGTCGTCGAAGCACGAATCCGTCGCGGTCGCCGAGCGTATCCGGCAGCGGATCAGCGAGATGGTCATCAGGACCCAGGACAACGAGGGCAACCCCGTGGTCATCGAACAGCGGACGGCGTCGGTCGGCGTCGCGACGTACCCGCTGGACGGCCGGACCATCGACGAGGTCATGGCCTCGGCCGACGCGTCGGTCTACGCGGCCAAACGCAACGGCCGCAACCGCGTCGTCTCGTCACCGGACCTGGCTTCGGTCACCGAAGAAGCGCTGGAGCCCGTCGCCGCTTAGCGCAGTCTTTCCATCACGTCGGCGGCCGCGGTCCGAAGCCGGACGACGCCGCCGACGGTGAATTCGGTGAGCAGGTCGATGAGCGCGTCCGCGTCGGGCGGCTCACCGTCCCAGCTCGCCTGGACGAGCGCCTCGGTCATCGCGAAGAACAACGTGACCAGGGCCTTGTCCGCGCGCCCGGAGTCGACCCCGTGGCGCGCCCAGCGTTGCCTGCTCGCCTCGGTGTAGACGCCCGCGAGCCGTTCGCGAAGGCGGGTGAGGGCCGGGTCGCCCATGCGCTCCGCCTCGCGCAGGACCGGGAAGGCGTCGGGATTCGCCGCGACGAAGGCGAACATGTTGGCGTAGTTGGCGCGCGCCCAGGACCGCAGTTCGGGCTGCGAGAGATCCAGGGCGGGCGCGCCGATCGCCTCGAAGGCCCGTTCCTCGATATCCGCGACGACCTGCGTGAACAACGTCGTGCGATCGCCGAACTGCTCGTAGACGGCCTGGCGGGAGACCCCCGCGCGCCGGGCGATCTGCTCGATCGTCGCGGCCTGCGCGCCGTGCACCGCGAAGACGCCGGCGGCCGAACTCAGCACCCGCGCGCGCTGCTCGCCGATCGGGAGTTTGCGGGGTCTCCCTCGCGGCGCCGGGCTTGACATTGTGCGCCACCTCACTGACTCTCTTTTTCGACACGTCTGTCGAAAATGTTCGTGCTCAACGAGGAGCAAGCATGCGTCCAGGATCCCGGCGCGGAGTGTCCGCCGCCGTCTCAGCGGCCACCATCGCGGCCCTGCTGACCTTCGGGGCACCGCAGGCCACGGCCGCCCCGTCCTTCTACGATCCCCCGTCGCCACTGCCCGCGGGTGCTCCCGGCGACATCATCCGGCACGAACCGTCCACCTTCTACGTCGATCCCGTGAAACTCATCAAGGCCGACGCCGACGTGCGGCGGATCATGTACCGCAGCACCGACACCCACGGCAAGGCCAACGCCGTGACCGGCACCGTCCTCACCCCGAAGAAGGCGTGGACCGGCGCGGGCGAACGGCCGGTCATCGGCTACGCGGCCGGGACGCAGGGTGTCGGCGACCAGTGCGCGCCGTCGAAAGCCCTCGCGGCGGGCATGGAGTACGAAGGGCCCTTCATCGCCGGGCTGCTGCTTCGCGGCTACGGCGTCGTCGTCACCGACTACGAGGGCCTCGGCACCCCGGGCGTCCACACGTACGTCAACCGCGTCGCCGAGGGCAACGCCGTCCTCGACTCGATCCGCGCGGCGCAGCGCCTGCCCGAAGCGAACCTGCCGGACAACGGCCCGGTCGCGACCGCGGGCTACTCGCAAGGCGGCGGGGCGTCGGCGTCGGCCGCCGAACTCCAGCCGTCGTACGCGCCCGAGCTCAAGCTGAAGGGCTCGTACGCGGGCGCCGTCCCGGCCGATCTGGCTGAGGTCGGCAAGAACATCGACGGGCACTACGCCTTCGGGTTCCTCGGATTCACGCTGGTCAGCATGGACGCGGCGTACCCGGAGCTGAACATCCCGTCCCTGCTGAACGCGAAGGGCGTCGAAGCGTTCGAGAAGGTCAAGCAGGAGTGCACCGGGGACGCGATCTTCGGACACGCCTTCACGCAGTCGAAGGACCTGACGAAGGACGGCAGGCCGCTGACCGCGTACCTCGGCGAAGAGCCGTACAAGACGCGAGTCGGCGAGCAGCTCATCGGAGCGCGGAAGCCGGGCGCGCCGACGCTGGTCGTCCACAGTGCACTCGACGACATCGTCCCCTACGCGCAAGGGCGGACAATGGCGCGCTCGTGGTGTGCGAAGGGCGCGAAGGTGCAGTTCTCGACTTCGCTGGTCCCGACGCACGTCGGCGGGGCGATCCGGGCCTTCCCGGAGGCTTTCGCTTGGCTTGAGGGACGCTTCGCGGGGCTGCCGGCCGTGGGGAACTGCGGGCTGTTCTAGGGCTCGTGAGTGGTAAGGACGGCTCTAGCTGAACCTGTCTTATGTACCTACTGTGGATCACATGGGATTCAGTCATCAGGTTAGTGCAGGTCAGGGCGGGCGTCAGCCGGTGTTGGACTCGTATGCGCGCCTGTCGCGGAATCAGGCTGGGAAGCTGGAGAAGTGCGAGACCCAGCACGCCGACAACCGGGATGTGATCGACCGGTTGGGCGGCGTGCTGGGTGAGGAGATCTCGGACCCGAAGCTGTCTGCCTGGAACCCGAAGGTGCATCGTCCGGGCTGGGAACGGATCATGAAACGGGTCGCGGCGCGGGCGTCGGATGGGGTGGTGTTGTGGAACACCGACAGGGGTTGGCGGCAGTCGCAGGATCTTGAGGACCTGTTCAAGCTGATCGAGGGCACGGGCTATGACTCGTACACGGTGGCGTCCTCACACGGCCGCTACGACCTCACCGACTACAACGACCGGTACCAGCTACGGCAGGAGGTCGCGCACAATCAGCGCAACTCCGATGAGGCGTCTCAGCGGATCTCACGGCGGTTCGAGGTGCTGCGCAAGCGCGGTATCCCGCATCACCAGGGGCGCCGGTTCGGGTTCCCCGGTCTGGACCGGACGGTGCCGCGTGAACAGTGGCTTGACGAGGACGGGAAGGACACCCGTAAGCCGGTTCCGGCGGAGTTGGTGGAACGCGAACGCAGGGCGTTGAGGGACGCCACGGATGCGGTGTTGGCGGGGGTGTTCCAATCCACGATCGCGGATGAGTGGAACGCGGCGGGACTGCTCACGATCACGGGTAAGAGGTGGCTGCCGCGCCAGGTCGGGGAGGTACTGCTCAGGCCGATCAATGCTGGTCTGATCGAGCATGACGGCGTGGTGGTGGGCACGATGCCGGGTGAGCCGATCGTGAAACCGGAGACGTTCACCAAGCTGCGCGCGTTGTGTGCGGGGCGGACGCAGGGCCAGCATCCGAGCGGGGTCTACGTGGGGTCGGGGATCTTGCGCTGCCCGTTATGTGGGCGAGGTGTGAGCGGGCGCCCGCATTCGGGGAACTACCCAGATGGTGAGCGGCGACGGCAGTACGGGTGCTCGAAGAGTTCGGGCGGGTGCGGCAAGGTCGGCGCCGATATGCGGCGGGTGGATCGTGAATTGCGCGGGCTGGTGATTTCGCGGTTGTCGGACGCCAAGCACGCGGCGGCGATCCGGGCCGCGCGTGCGCGTGTCTCGGAACGGTTGGCCGAGATCCACATGGAACTCGGTGAGTGTGAGCGCTTGTTGAAGTCGATCGCGGCGAAACTCGGCGCGGGGAAGATGACCGAGGACGCCTATGACGCGGCCAATGAACCGCTGATGGCCACACGCGCGCGGTTGGAAGCGGAGCGGGACGAACTGACCGGCGGGAACCCGGACGGTCCTACCGAGGCGATGAGCCGTGAGGACGCGGCGGCGCAGTGGGACGCGGCCGAGTTCGATGAACGCCGCGCGATGCTTACCGACGCACTCAGCGGCGACACCCTCTATCTGGACCCTGCCGCCAAGAACGGGAAACGGCAGTTCGACCCGAAGCGGGTGCGAATCGACCCGCGCAAGCCCAAGCGCCGTACGCGCGGCCAGCACGCGGCCTGATAGAGCAACGACCCGAGGCCACACCACCCCGGAAACGGGGCGGGTGTGTCCTCGGGTCGTCGGTGTGTCAGGCCGCGCGGCGGCCTTCGTCGTTCCTCTCAGTGTTGGCGGCGCGGCGGCGTTTGTCGATGCGGTTCAGGATCACCGCGAGTGAGGTGATCCGTTCTTCGGTGAGCGGCGGGAGGTCGGCGACTTTCGCGGCCCACCGGTCAACCGCTTCGGCGTCGAGCCGGGCCTGTTCTTCGGCGTAGGTTTCCCTCCTGCGGGTGGCTTGCTGGGTGGTCTTGAGGTGGCGGTGCGGGCGTGATTGCCGGGTGGGCATGGCGGCGGTGTCCTCTCGGCGCGTGGTGCGGGAATCGGAGGTGTGGGGTCGACTGGCGGCTCCTTTCCTACGACGGGCAACGGTGCGGGAGGTACGGGTATCGACGTGGCGGCGTCGAGGTCGAACACGGCGCGTTGCCCGGCGTCGCGGCCGAGTTCCAGCGCGGCGTGCAGTGTGGCGACGACGGCGGACACGTCGAGGTACACCCGCCGTGTGCCGGGGTCGCACCATCCGCCGAACACCCGCCCCGGCAGCGCGAGGACGTGCCGGGTGCGGATGAGGTAGTCGGCGAGATCTTCGGCGGTGACATGGCCGTCGCAGATGTGTTCGTACTCGGGGTGCACGGCGACGGCGTAGCCGGTGCGGGCGGCGTCACCGGTCGCGGGATCGACGGTGAACCCGCCGTCCGGCACGGTCAGCGCGTCGGCAATCGCGGCCAGCCGCGCCGCCGACAACCCGCCTGTGCTGGTCGTGCTCTCGTGGTTGTGGGTGTGCTGGTTCATGCCGCCTCCCGGCGCGGTGTGTGACGGCGTGCGGACGTGGCGCGCCGGGGTGCGAGCTGGGTCAAGGTCCGGCGTTGCTGGTGTCCTGCGGGCAGCCATACCGCGTCCGTCGCGACCGCCGTATCGCCGGTTGCGGTGGTGGCCACGGTGACCGGTGGCCCGGTCGGCCAGCGGCGCGCCCACGCGTCGTGAAGGTTGCGTTCGCGCGCAATGCTGGGAAGTCCGAACAGGACAGGACGACGGATTCCGGAACGGGCGAGTTCGGCGTATTTGGTGATCTTGTCGGTGAGGGTGTCGAGGGTTTCGGTTCCGGTGTCGTGTTCGTAGAAGAACCCGATGGTTCCGTGCGGGTCGCTGTATTCGCCGTAGCCGTCCGGGCGGACGATGCCGCCGCACGCGTCAGCGGTGACGGCTTCGGGCGTCCACTTCCGCAAGGCGCATCCGGGGCGGGTGCGGGCGTGTCCGGCGAGGACAGTGAAGAACTCGTTCACGCCGAGCAGGTGTTCGGTGTGTGGCGAGTGCGCCAGCCGGAGAACCTTCTCCGTGACCGCCGACGGTTTCGGTAGCGGCGCGTCGGTCGCGGCAGCGTGCACCGCCGCGCCGACGTGCCCGAGGGTGTAGCGCCACGACTGGGAGCCGGGCCAGACTTCGCGCCGGAACCGCGCGAGCACGCCACGGTGATACAGCGCGGCCAGCCGGTGACGGGCGTGGTGCGGCGAGCCGAACAGCAATCGGGTGATCTGAAGTGCGGTCAGCACACGGTGCCGATCGAGGTAGCCGATCAGGTACAGATCCCGGTCGGTGAGCCCGCGTGAGCGGGCCAGCGCCTCACCGGTACTGGCGGGCTGTAGTTGCACCCTTGGGGGTTGGGGGTTGGTGTTCCTAGGAAGTAGGGGCGCGGGCATGGGTCCTCCACAGTGGACGTGCGCAGGGGTTTAAGGCGCCTCGGGCGGCAACTCGGCAGGCAACTCATAAGAGGCCCACCGAATTGCCCACCGAGTTGCCTGCTCAGTTGCTGTCGCCGAAAGCGTTGTCGTGATCGCTGTTCCAGTGCTGCCGCAGGGCTTGCGCCGCGCCGCTGGCGGCGGGCGTGGTGTCGAGCCTGCGAGCCGAAGCGCTGCCGTCCCGCAGCCGGTGTGACAGCCCGGTCCGAGCCCGCGCCGCACGCCGCACCAGCTCGCCACGGCCGGGCGGGGCGGGCGGCATCGGGAGCGTGTCCAACGTGCACGCCGGGGTGTCCCGGCCACCCGCCACGGCGCGGGCCACGATCTGGAACGCGGGGCGCCGCCGCAGGCCGTGTTCGTCGATATCGGGGGCGACGTGCCGCACCAGGCGGCGGGCGTCGTCCGGCGACACGGTGAAGTACACCTTGGTGCGGGCGTTGGCGTCGATCCCTTCCCGCACATCCGGCAGTAACTGTGCTTGGTGCTGGTGTGCCAGCACCAGTGACACCCGGTATCCCCGTGCCTCAGCCAAGGCGTCTTCCACGCCGATCGGGAGGTGCAGGAAGTTGTGACACTCGTCCACCACGACCGTCGCGTCCGGCCGCCGCTCGGGCGACCGGACGGCACGGCGGGTGATCTCCTGCCACAGTCCGGCGATCAGCAGCGACCCCACCAACCGCGACGCGTCCTCACCGATGTTCCCTTTCGGCAGACGGGCTATCAGGATGCCGCCGTCGAGCACATCGGCCAGCGTGAAACTCGACCGTGCAGCGCCGAGCAGGGTTCGGGCGAACCGTCGCGTCAGCACCCCGCGAAGCCGTGACACGACGGGCGCGCACAACTGGGCACGCTGTGCCGGGGTGGCCTCATCGAACGCCGTCCAGAACCCTTCCAGCCCGTCCGGTTCGCCGACCTCCGCCAGCACCGCGCGCCGGAACGGCGCGTGATGCAGCAGCGGCGGGATATCGGCCAGCGTCGAACCCTCACGCCGGATCAGCGTCAGGCACGCGGCGCGCATCAGGTCATCCATGCGCGGTCCCCACGACGCGGCGTAGAGACGTCGGAACACCGACACCACCCCGTCCGCGACCAGTTCCCGTTGCGTGGGGTCGGTGGCGTCGAGGACGTTGAACGCGGCGGGGGCGTCGCGTTCGTCCGGGTCGAGGATCACCAGCCGATCCCCGCAGTCGGCGGGCAGCCGGTCGATCACGTTCGAGGCGAGGTCGCCTTGCGGATCGAGCAGCACCACACCGCGTCCGGCTTCGGCTTCACCGAGGACGTGATGGGCGAGCCAGGTGGACTTGCCCACCCCGGTCACGCCTTGCACGTGAAGGTGATGCCGGGCGTCGGCAACGCTCACGCCGACCAGTTCTGACACCCCGGTGGTGGTCGCACCGAGCAGCTTCGGTGACTGGCGGCGCGGGTCGTCCCATCGCGACACGATGAGCCCGCGCCGACCGTTCCCGCCGTCACTGTGGAGGGTGGTGTCAGGCCGCATTGCGACCACCGCCGAACCCGTCGAACCCGCGCCGTCCGGGGCGGCGGTAGCGGTCACCGTCGAGCCGAGGCAAGGCACGGTCGGCCTTCCGCAACGGCGCCTCCGGGTGGGGCAAGCCATGGCTACCGGGCTGGTGCGGCAGGTGCCACACCGACGCCAGCTCACGCACGCTCGCGACGAAACCGCGCCCGTGCGCGTACCGCGCCACCTTGCCCGCCGGACGCCACACCCGAAGCCGCGCGGTGTCGTGTTCATCAGTCGCCAACGCCGCCAACACGGCGGCCAGCCCACCGGACGCGCGCCGCATCGTGCGCGGGTTGCCCTCGCCTGCGACGACCAACCGGACCGTCGTCCGCAGATGCGGCCCGGCCTTCTGCTTGGCCTCCCGCGCCCGCCGACGCGCCACGGTCACCGGGTCATCCTCACGCCGCGCGGACGACCGCGTGTCACGTCGAGAATCGTGCGACGAAGCCGACGACAACATGAGTTCCACCGCGCCGACCACGCCGCGCGGGACCGCGAGCAGAGCGGCGCCGATCAGGTTGGTCAGACCCCGCCGGCGACCCGTCCCGCGGCCACGCCGGCGACTTCCGCGGGATGGGGAAATCACGACCTGAACCGACGCGAAACGACCCGCCACCGCGTGGTCGGAAATCCCCTCCAGCACGGCGCGCAACGGTTCGTCCTCGACTGCCACCACACCGCGTTCAGGGCGATGCAGGTGATCGACCAACGGTGCCCACGGCCCCTCACTCGGCACCAGTTCCGTCGCACCGAGCACGCCCGCAGGCAACCGGGGTGCCACGGTCGGGACCAGCCCGCAACCGGGCCACGCGTGCTCCACCGCACGTGCCACCGACCGCGCCGGGCCACCACCCGGAACCCACATCCCCGCGCGAACCCGGCCATCCGGATCATCGGCCCACAACACCATCGCGACCCGCGCTCGTGCCGACACCCCGGCCAGCGTCGAAGCCATCAGCCGCCACAACGGCACCGCCCCGTCAGCGGGCAGACGATGCGGCGGAGTGATCTCGTAAAACCGCGCTCCCGCCATCTCCCGCTCACGGCGCAACCGCACCACCTGGGCAAGTACCGCACCCGCCACCAACGCCAGCACGGCGCCCACCACGAGCAGCGGCCACCAGACCGTGATCCACGCCCACAGGGTGTAGGACACCCACGCCATGAACGCGTTGAACTCGCCGGAGGGATCACACACCAACCGCGCCAATGGCGACCCCGTACACGGGTCCGCCAGCGCAAACGCGTCCCACTGCTGTTCTGTCTTGAACATGCTGCATCAACTCCTCTTAGGGCATCGCGTTGCAGCCATGCAGAATGCGGCGCAGCACGATGCAACCCCGCCCGTATCGACGCCGAACCAGCGCACGACAGTGCGCGGGTACAGCAAGCCGACAACAGCGGGATAGCTGTTTCGCTTGGCACAAAAGGGGATCAGCCGACCACGGCAGAAGATGACCGGAACACACGCACATCAGACGTGGACATCGGTCAGCAGAACGCCGTTCGGCGGGACATGTTCAGCAGCGTGGAGGGAACCATCCGGCAACGGGAACCCCGATATATGCGCGGGTACCGCCGTGCACGTGGACAAGATCGGACGCTGCGCGCCACTGGGATCTCTACTCCGGAGCTATTCCGGCCGATCAACCAAAGTGACGCCCGGTCGCGCTAGCCCGGTCACCCTGCTACGCTCCTTCCAGTCCTCTCGCGGGCAACTCGCCGACGCAACCTAGGACCCTCCAGTATTCCCATGATCAAATCTGATGCGCAATAGATCATTCGAGTGATCATGACGATGATTCTTGTCACTGTGCGTTACGGCCGTCGCTGGGGCGTGCAACCGGCTCACGGGTCGGATCGTCAGGTCATCTGCACCGTGGCATGACGGCAAGAGTCCCATAGCATGTGTCTTTATGACCGGCTTGAACTTGCGGCTACCGTCGCCCCTTATCGAGGTCCACGACGGCCGTTTGGACGCCAAAGGCGTTCGCCTTCACCTCAAGCGCGATGACCTTATTCATGCGGAGTTTCCAGGCAACAAATGGCGCAAGTTGAAATACAATCTGGATAGGGCAACGAAGGATGGCCACTCTAAACTTTTGACCTTCGGCGGCGCCTACTCGAATCATGTTCGAGCGGTGGCGGCGGCGGGCAAACACTTTGGATTTAGTACCGTTGGTGTCATAAGGGGCGAGGAACACAATCCGCTCAATTCCTCGCTAGAGTACGCCGTCGATTGCGGAATGGCGCTGACGTACATGGACCGCGAGACCTATAGGCACAAAGATGAATCGGATGTAATTGGGCGCCTGAATGCCGAGTTTGGGCGATTCTATCTAATACCAGAAGGCGGGAGTAACGCTCTCGCTCTACCTGGTTGTGCGGAGTTGATTGAAGAAATTGCGGTCGATTTCGACGTTATTTGCTGTGCATGTGGCACGGGCGGCACTCTAGCTGGCATCGCTAGCGCATTGCGCAGAGATCAGCAAGCCATAGGGTTTGCGGTACTTAAAGGCGCAGGATTCCTGGTAGACAACGTTCGCGAACTTCAAGAGCAGGCATTCGGGTACAGTAGCGACGGCTGGTCAATCGAGCTGGGATACCACTTTGGTGGGTACGCCAAAGTGGATCAGACATTAGGGCTTTTCATTGCCGACTTCGAGTCGCGTCTTGGTCTTAAATTAGACTGGGTTTACGAGGCGAAGATGATGTACGGATTGATGGATCTAATCGACCGCAACCACTTCAAAGCCGGAGCGTCGATAGTGGCCCTGATATCCTAGTTGCCATAAAGCTACTTTCTGTTGCGATATTCCCGCTGAGCGTTCTTCCCAATAGAAGAGCTTTCCAGGCTGAGCGACCACTGACCGCTATTGATGACAAACTCCCGGCCGAACCCAAGCCACATGCCGTTCATGCGTTGCGCACTCGGGTCGACAAATAGTTGCAAGGTGCCGTGATAAGTTGCTCCTTTGTAGTAGCCATGCGGTGATGTAGTTTCTCGCCAACTTCCGGTTGCCACGGAGTCGTCAACTACAAGTTCAATTCGAAGACTAGAACCAGTGGAATGCGGAAGACTCTGGCCTACTAGCTTGTTTCCCTGCTGGCGGATAACAATAAAGTGTTCGCCCACGAAATCCTTGCCACGACCACTGCTGGGATATGTATACCGGCTACGCCAAATTCCCGTCATTCCTTCCCTTTGCGAAGATAATTCCAGCGAAGAATCGGCCGGTTTTACGTCGTCCGCCAGGGCGGGCGAAGCGGCGGCAAGGGATAGACCGGCGCTCAGCTTCAGTAATAATGCCCGCCGATTAGATGATTCGCCGAGCGTGTTAGACCATTCAGCAGCAAGGCGCGCCAATTCATTCACGTCGGTCAGCTCCAAGGTTGATATTAGCTCTCCGAGGTCTTGCGCTTCATCGTTGTCGAGCGATGGACATCTTTCTTTGGAATCCTTGGAATGCGAACTAGTCCATTTGCATTGCTTTTGTAAGCTGAGTCATTGAGCGGAAGTTTGCACAATCGCCGAGCAGGTCGGATATACTGCATTCATAAAGTTCCGCGAGGCGCCCTAGAACATCAAGGGATGGCGCATGACCGGTTGAGCCAGGCCACAGCTCCCAGTATGAAAAATTCTTGAAAGTCTTTGGGTCTGCTGGCCAGCGGGCGTTCCATTGATCGGCCGCATCGCGTTGACTCCAATCGTGAACCATGCGCATCGCAGCCCTAAGGTTAACGCCATAGCGGCTACAAAATATGGCGGCGATTTCGACCCACGTTTTGTGGTCGGCACGTTGAGCGGCGACCACTTCTCGCTGCTCTTGTCGCAGACTTCGCAGAGCTGATGGCATTACGGCTGTCTCCTCTCGCCTGTGAACATGGACCGTAGTACCACGTCCACCCTTGCAAGACGTACCGGTTGAACAGGGACATAGTGTCCCACAAGATCACGGTACTACGGGGTGTCTTGTCGCGCTGACCTGCTGTTTCGTAGACGCAAGTACGGCTCGACCGATAACTCTTTAGGAGGGCGGACAGGATGACTCAGGCGAGTTCTGCGACCGACGGGCCGCTGTGCTTCATGTTCGACAATCGAGGCCATCGGGTAGGTGGCGAGATAGACATCGCGAACCGCAAGCACGCCACGACGATCGCGGACATGACCCCCGAGGATTGGGCGGACGCTGCTCGGATGCTTCGCGAGTGGGAAGCGGGACGGCGCCGTGAGCAGTGCTGAAGCACTCGGGGGTCAGGCGGCAACCCACGAGCCTCCGGGCGACCGTTTTGAGGTCGCAGTGGACGGCCTGACGTGGTCACAGTGCCTCCCGCGTTACCGGCGGGCATTACCAGGACTGATGCTGTCGGATGGCCTGACGCAAGTTACTTTCACGGCGGGAGCGCGGCGACATGAAGCGCAAGCAGCCAGAGAATTCGCGATCAGCTTGGCCTTAAATGCACTTGCATTCGCGCACGAATGCAACAAGAGGCTGACTCTTTGCACTAATGATTGGCCTGAAGATGACAAAGATTTCTAATCGTGCCTTGCACGTACATTCTCGGGCCATGCGCGACACGCGTTCGAAGTGTATTCGCT
>NZ_JADBEJ010000001.1 GCF_014873915.1 Amycolatopsis roodepoortensis | reverse complement strand
GTTGCCGGGTCGCAGGGGTTGAAGTGATTCACTTGGCTTGTCGTCGCCGTTGGCGATGACAAGGACTCGGAACGTGTAGCCGAGTACTCGCGCGTACATTTGAAGTTCAGTGATGTTGCTTGCGTAGGCCGG
The DNA here is from genome assembly GCF_014873915.1 of Amycolatopsis roodepoortensis. Lineage (GTDB taxonomy): Bacteria > Actinomycetota > Actinomycetes > Mycobacteriales > Pseudonocardiaceae > Amycolatopsis > Amycolatopsis roodepoortensis. The sequence goes on along the minus strand of NZ_JADBEJ010000001.1, from coordinate 1,990,153 downwards.
GCTGTTCTCCCACCGCCAGACAGTTGACGGATGCACGTTCAGCTTGTTTCCCACGTCAAGCAGGGACCAGCCCCGAGACTTGCGAATCCGGCCAAGTTGAGACTGAACCCGGATCACTTCGTGCATGGCTTCCGCATCGTCGTTCGCATCGTCCACACCGGCCACCACGTCGCACACCCTCATATTCTGTCCTGTTCTGTTTCTATTTGTGGGTTACCGACGAGAGGTCGAGAGGGATGATCTACCGTCCAGAGTCATGGCCTGACCTCGGCAGTCTTGTGCTTGTCACTGTCGATCGCTGCCAAGGCCGGGAAGCAGCGGCAGCCGACTGAACATTGGCCAGCTATCCAGCGAATACACTTCGAACGCGTGTCGCGCATGGCCCGAGAATGTACGTGCAAGGCACGATTAGAAATCTTTGTCATCTTCAGGCCAATCATTAGTGCAAAGAGTCAGCCTCTTGTTGCATTCGTGCGCGAATGCAAGTGCATTTAAGGCCAAGCTGATCGCGAATTCTCTGGCTGCTTGCGCTTCATGTCGCCGCGCTCCCGCCGTGAAAGTAACTTGCGTCAGGCCATCCGACAGCATCAGTCCTGGTAATGCCCGCCGGTAACGCGGGAGGCACTGTGACCACGTCAGGCCGTCCACTGCGACCTCAAAACGGTCGCCCGGAGGCTCGTGGGTTGCCGCCTGACCCCCGAGTGCTTCAGCACTGCTCACGGCGCCGTCCCGCTTCCCACTCGCGAAGCATCCGAGCAGCGTCCGCCCAATCCTCGGGGGTCATGTCCGCGATCGTCGTGGCGTGCTTGCGGTTCGCGATGTCTATCTCGCCACCTACCCGATGGCCTCGATTGTCGAACATGAAGCACAGCGGCCCGTCGGTCGCAGAACTCGCCTGAGTCATCCTGTCCGCCCTCCTAAAGAGTTATCGGTCGAGCCGTACTTGCGTCTACGAAACAGCAGGTCAGCGCGACAAGACACCCCGTAGTACCGTGATCTTGTGGGACACTATGTCCCTGTTCAACCGGTACGTCTTGCAAGGGTGGACGTGGTACTACGGTCCATGTTCACAGGCGAGAGGAGACAGCCGTAATGCCATCAGCTCTGCGAAGTCTGCGACAAGAGCAGCGAGAAGTGGTCGCCGCTCAACGTGCCGACCACAAAACGTGGGTCGAAATCGCCGCCATATTTTGTAGCCGCTATGGCGTTAACCTTAGGGCTGCGATGCGCATGGTTCACGATTGGAGTCAACGCGATGCGGCCGATCAATGGAACGCCCGCTGGCCAGCAGACCCAAAGACTTTCAAGAATTTTTCATACTGGGAGCTGTGGCCTGGCTCAACCGGTCATGCGCCATCCCTTGATGTTCTAGGGCGCCTCGCGGAACTTTATGAATGCAGTATATCCGACCTGCTCGGCGATTGTGCAAACTTCCGCTCAAATGACTCAGCTTACAAAAGCAATGCAAATGGACTAGTTCGCATTCCAAGGATTCCAAAGAAAGATGTTCCATCGCTCGACAACGATGAAGCGCAAGACCTCGGAGAGCTAATATCAACCTTGGAGCTGACCGACGTGAATGAATTGGCGCGCCTTGCTGCTGAATGGTCTAACACGCTCGGCGAATCATCTAATCGGCGGGCATTATTACTGAAGCTGAGCGCCGGTCTATCCCTTGCCGCCGCTTCGCCCGCCCTGGCGGACGACGTAAAACCGGCCGATTCTTCGCTGGAATTATCTTCGCAAAGGGAAGGAATGACGGGAATTTGGCGTAGCCGGTATACATATCCCAGCAGTGGTCGTGGCAAGGATTTCGTGGGCGAACACTTTATTGTTATCCGCCAGCAGGGAAACAAGCTAGTAGGCCAGAGTCTTCCGCATTCCACTGGTTCTAGTCTTCGAATTGAACTTGTAGTTGACGACTCCGTGGCAACCGGAAGTTGGCGAGAAACTACATCACCGCATGGCTACTACAAAGGAGCAACTTATCACGGCACCTTGCAACTATTTGTCGACCCGAGTGCGCAACGCATGAACGGCATGTGGCTTGGGTTCGGCCGGGAGTTTGTCATCAATAGCGGTCAGTGGTCGCTCAGCCTGGAAAGCTCTTCTATTGGGAAGAACGCTCAGCGGGAATATCGCAACAGAAAGTAGCTTTATGGCAACTAGGATATCAGGGCCACTATCGACGCTCCGGCTTTGAAGTGGTTGCGGTCGATTAGATCCATCAATCCGTACATCATCTTCGCCTCGTAAACCCAGTCTAATTTAAGACCAAGACGCGACTCGAAGTCGGCAATGAAAAGCCCTAATGTCTGATCCACTTTGGCGTACCCACCAAAGTGGTATCCCAGCTCGATTGACCAGCCGTCGCTACTGTACCCGAATGCCTGCTCTTGAAGTTCGCGAACGTTGTCTACCAGGAATCCTGCGCCTTTAAGTACCGCAAACCCTATGGCTTGCTGATCTCTGCGCAATGCGCTAGCGATGCCAGCTAGAGTGCCGCCCGTGCCACATGCACAGCAAATAACGTCGAAATCGACCGCAATTTCTTCAATCAACTCCGCACAACCAGGTAGAGCGAGAGCGTTACTCCCGCCTTCTGGTATTAGATAGAATCGCCCAAACTCGGCATTCAGGCGCCCAATTACATCCGATTCATCTTTGTGCCTATAGGTCTCGCGGTCCATGTACGTCAGCGCCATTCCGCAATCGACGGCGTACTCTAGCGAGGAATTGAGCGGATTGTGTTCCTCGCCCCTTATGACACCAACGGTACTAAATCCAAAGTGTTTGCCCGCCGCCGCCACCGCTCGAACATGATTCGAGTAGGCGCCGCCGAAGGTCAAAAGTTTAGAGTGGCCATCCTTCGTTGCCCTATCCAGATTGTATTTCAACTTGCGCCATTTGTTGCCTGGAAACTCCGCATGAATAAGGTCATCGCGCTTGAGGTGAAGGCGAACGCCTTTGGCGTCCAAACGGCCGTCGTGGACCTCGATAAGGGGCGACGGTAGCCGCAAGTTCAAGCCGGTCATAAAGACACATGCTATGGGACTCTTGCCGTCATGCCACGGTGCAGATGACCTGACGATCCGACCCGTGAGCCGGTTGCACGCCCCAGCGACGGCCGTAACGCACAGTGACAAGAATCATCGTCATGATCACTCGAATGATCTATTGCGCATCAGATTTGATCATGGGAATACTGGAGGGTCCTAGGTTGCGTCGGCGAGTTGCCCGCGAGAGGACTGGAAGGAGCGTAGCAGGGTGACCGGGCTAGCGCGACCGGGCGTCACTTTGGTTGATCGGCCGGAATAGCTCCGGAGTAGAGATCCCAGTGGCGCGCAGCGTCCGATCTTGTCCACGTGCACGGCGGTACCCGCGCATATATCGGGGTTCCCGTTGCCGGATGGTTCCCTCCACGCTGCTGAACATGTCCCGCCGAACGGCGTTCTGCTGACCGATGTCCACGTCTGATGTGCGTGTGTTCCGGTCATCTTCTGCCGTGGTCGGCTGATCCCCTTTTGTGCCAAGCGAAACAGCTATCCCGCTGTTGTCGGCTTGCTGTACCCGCGCACTGTCGTGCGCTGGTTCGGCGTCGATACGGGCGGGGTTGCATCGTGCTGCGCCGCATTCTGCATGGCTGCAACGCGATGCCCTAAGAGGAGTTGATGCAGCATGTTCAAGACAGAACAGCAGTGGGACGCGTTTGCGCTGGCGGACCCGTGTACGGGGTCGCCATTGGCGCGGTTGGTGTGTGATCCCTCCGGCGAGTTCAACGCGTTCATGGCGTGGGTGTCCTACACCCTGTGGGCGTGGATCACGGTCTGGTGGCCGCTGCTCGTGGTGGGCGCCGTGCTGGCGTTGGTGGCGGGTGCGGTACTTGCCCAGGTGGTGCGGTTGCGCCGTGAGCGGGAGATGGCGGGAGCGCGGTTTTACGAGATCACTCCGCCGCATCGTCTGCCCGCTGACGGGGCGGTGCCGTTGTGGCGGCTGATGGCTTCGACGCTGGCCGGGGTGTCGGCACGAGCGCGGGTCGCGATGGTGTTGTGGGCCGATGATCCGGATGGCCGGGTTCGCGCGGGGATGTGGGTTCCGGGTGGTGGCCCGGCGCGGTCGGTGGCACGTGCGGTGGAGCACGCGTGGCCCGGTTGCGGGCTGGTCCCGACCGTGGCACCCCGGTTGCCTGCGGGCGTGCTCGGTGCGACGGAACTGGTGCCGAGTGAGGGGCCGTGGGCACCGTTGGTCGATCACCTGCATCGCCCTGAACGCGGTGTGGTGGCAGTCGAGGACGAACCGTTGCGCGCCGTGCTGGAGGGGATTTCCGACCACGCGGTGGCGGGTCGTTTCGCGTCGGTTCAGGTCGTGATTTCCCCATCCCGCGGAAGTCGCCGGCGTGGCCGCGGGACGGGTCGCCGGCGGGGTCTGACCAACCTGATCGGCGCCGCTCTGCTCGCGGTCCCGCGCGGCGTGGTCGGCGCGGTGGAACTCATGTTGTCGTCGGCTTCGTCGCACGATTCTCGACGTGACACGCGGTCGTCCGCGCGGCGTGAGGATGACCCGGTGACCGTGGCGCGTCGGCGGGCGCGGGAGGCCAAGCAGAAGGCCGGGCCGCATCTGCGGACGACGGTCCGGTTGGTCGTCGCAGGCGAGGGCAACCCGCGCACGATGCGGCGCGCGTCCGGTGGGCTGGCCGCCGTGTTGGCGGCGTTGGCGACTGATGAACACGACACCGCGCGGCTTCGGGTGTGGCGTCCGGCGGGCAAGGTGGCGCGGTACGCGCACGGGCGCGGTTTCGTCGCGAGCGTGCGTGAGCTGGCGTCGGTGTGGCACCTGCCGCACCAGCCCGGTAGCCATGGCTTGCCCCACCCGGAGGCGCCGTTGCGGAAGGCCGACCGTGCCTTGCCTCGGCTCGACGGTGACCGCTACCGCCGCCCCGGACGGCGCGGGTTCGACGGGTTCGGCGGTGGTCGCAATGCGGCCTGACACCACCCTCCACAGTGACGGCGGGAACGGTCGGCGCGGGCTCATCGTGTCGCGATGGGACGACCCGCGCCGCCAGTCACCGAAGCTGCTCGGTGCGACCACCACCGGGGTGTCAGAACTGGTCGGCGTGAGCGTTGCCGACGCCCGGCATCACCTTCACGTGCAAGGCGTGACCGGGGTGGGCAAGTCCACCTGGCTCGCCCATCACGTCCTCGGTGAAGCCGAAGCCGGACGCGGTGTGGTGCTGCTCGATCCGCAAGGCGACCTCGCCTCGAACGTGATCGACCGGCTGCCCGCCGACTGCGGGGATCGGCTGGTGATCCTCGACCCGGACGAACGCGACGCCCCCGCCGCGTTCAACGTCCTCGACGCCACCGACCCCACGCAACGGGAACTGGTCGCGGACGGGGTGGTGTCGGTGTTCCGACGTCTCTACGCCGCGTCGTGGGGACCGCGCATGGATGACCTGATGCGCGCCGCGTGCCTGACGCTGATCCGGCGTGAGGGTTCGACGCTGGCCGATATCCCGCCGCTGCTGCATCACGCGCCGTTCCGGCGCGCGGTGCTGGCGGAGGTCGGCGAACCGGACGGGCTGGAAGGGTTCTGGACGGCGTTCGATGAGGCCACCCCGGCACAGCGTGCCCAGTTGTGCGCGCCCGTCGTGTCACGGCTTCGCGGGGTGCTGACGCGACGGTTCGCCCGAACCCTGCTCGGCGCTGCACGGTCGAGTTTCACGCTGGCCGATGTGCTCGACGGCGGCATCCTGATAGCCCGTCTGCCGAAAGGGAACATCGGTGAGGACGCGTCGCGGTTGGTGGGGTCGCTGCTGATCGCCGGACTGTGGCAGGAGATCACCCGCCGTGCCGTCCGGTCGCCCGAGCGGCGGCCGGACGCGACGGTCGTGGTGGACGAGTGTCACAACTTCCTGCACCTCCCGATCGGCGTGGAAGACGCCTTGGCTGAGGCACGGGGATACCGGGTGTCACTGGTGCTGGCACACCAGCACCAAGCACAGTTACTGCCGGATGTGCGGGAAGGGATCGACGCCAACGCCCGCACCAAGGTGTACTTCACCGTGTCGCCGGACGACGCCCGCCGCCTGGTGCGGCACGTCGCCCCCGATATCGACGAACACGGCCTGCGGCGGCGCCCCGCGTTCCAGATCGTGGCCCGCGCCGTGGCGGGTGGCCGGGACACCCCGGCGTGCACGTTGGACACGCTCCCGATGCCGCCCGCCCCGCCCGGCCGTGGCGAGCTGGTGCGGCGTGCGGCGCGGGCTCGGACCGGGCTGTCACACCGGCTGCGGGACGGCAGCGCTTCGGCTCGCAGGCTCGACACCACGCCCGCCGCCAGCGGCGCGGCGCAAGCCCTGCGGCAGCACTGGAACAGCGATCACGACAACGCTTTCGGCGACAGCAACTGAGCAGGCAACTCGGTGGGCAATTCGGTGGGCCTCTTATGAGTTGCCTGCCGAGTTGCCGCCCGAGGCGCCTTAAACCCCTGCGCACGTCCACTGTGGAGGACCCATGCCCGCGCCCCTACTTCCTAGGAACACCAACCCCCAACCCCCAAGGGTGCAACTACAGCCCGCCAGTACCGGTGAGGCGCTGGCCCGCTCACGCGGGCTCACCGACCGGGATCTGTACCTGATCGGCTACCTCGATCGGCACCGTGTGCTGACCGCACTTCAGATCACCCGATTGCTGTTCGGCTCGCCGCACCACGCCCGTCACCGGCTGGCCGCGCTGTATCACCGTGGCGTGCTCGCGCGGTTCCGGCGCGAAGTCTGGCCCGGCTCCCAGTCGTGGCGCTACACCCTCGGGCACGTCGGCGCGGCGGTGCACGCTGCCGCGACCGACGCGCCGCTACCGAAACCGTCGGCGGTCACGGAGAAGGTTCTCCGGCTGGCGCACTCGCCACACACCGAACACCTGCTCGGCGTGAACGAGTTCTTCACTGTCCTCGCCGGACACGCCCGCACCCGCCCCGGATGCGCCTTGCGGAAGTGGACGCCCGAAGCCGTCACCGCTGACGCGTGCGGCGGCATCGTCCGCCCGGACGGCTACGGCGAATACAGCGACCCGCACGGAACCATCGGGTTCTTCTACGAACACGACACCGGAACCGAAACCCTCGACACCCTCACCGACAAGATCACCAAATACGCCGAACTCGCCCGTTCCGGAATCCGTCGTCCTGTCCTGTTCGGACTTCCCAGCATTGCGCGCGAACGCAACCTTCACGACGCGTGGGCGCGCCGCTGGCCGACCGGGCCACCGGTCACCGTGGCCACCACCGCAACCGGCGATACGGCGGTCGCGACGGACGCGGTATGGCTGCCCGCAGGACACCAGCAACGCCGGACCTTGACCCAGCTCGCACCCCGGCGCGCCACGTCCGCACGCCGTCACACACCGCGCCGGGAGGCGGCATGAACCAGCACACCCACAACCACGAGAGCACGACCAGCACAGGCGGGTTGTCGGCGGCGCGGCTGGCCGCGATTGCCGACGCGCTGACCGTGCCGGACGGCGGGTTCACCGTCGATCCCGCGACCGGTGACGCCGCCCGCACCGGCTACGCCGTCGCCGTGCACCCCGAGTACGAACACATCTGCGACGGCCATGTCACCGCCGAAGATCTCGCCGACTACCTCATCCGCACCCGGCACGTCCTCGCGCTGCCGGGGCGGGTGTTCGGCGGATGGTGCGACCCCGGCACACGGCGGGTGTACCTCGACGTGTCCGCCGTCGTCGCCACACTGCACGCCGCGCTGGAACTCGGCCGCGACGCCGGGCAACGCGCCGTGTTCGACCTCGACGCCGCCACGTCGATACCCGTACCTCCCGCACCGTTGCCCGTCGTAGGAAAGGAGCCGCCAGTCGACCCCACACCTCCGATTCCCGCACCACGCGCCGAGAGGACACCGCCGCCATGCCCACCCGGCAATCACGCCCGCACCGCCACCTCAAGACCACCCAGCAAGCCACCCGCAGGAGGGAAACCTACGCCGAAGAACAGGCCCGGCTCGACGCCGAAGCGGTTGACCGGTGGGCCGCGAAAGTCGCCGACCTCCCGCCGCTCACCGAAGAACGGATCACCTCACTCGCGGTGATCCTGAACCGCATCGACAAACGCCGCCGCGCCGCCAACACTGAGAGGAACGACGAAGGCCGCCGCGCGGCCTGACACACCGACGACCCGAGGACACACCCGCCCCGTTTCCGGGGTGGTGTGGCCTCGGGTCGTTGCTCTATCAGGCCGCGTGCTGGCCGCGCGTACGGCGCTTGGGCTTGCGCGGGTCGATTCGCACCCGCTTCGGGTCGAACTGCCGTTTCCCGTTCTTGGCGGCAGGGTCCAGATAGAGGGTGTCGCCGCTGAGTGCGTCGGTAAGCATCGCGCGGCGTTCATCGAACTCGGCCGCGTCCCACTGCGCCGCCGCGTCCTCACGGCTCATCGCCTCGGTAGGACCGTCCGGGTTCCCGCCGGTCAGTTCGTCCCGCTCCGCTTCCAACCGCGCGCGTGTGGCCATCAGCGGTTCATTGGCCGCGTCATAGGCGTCCTCGGTCATCTTCCCCGCGCCGAGTTTCGCCGCGATCGACTTCAACAAGCGCTCACACTCACCGAGTTCCATGTGGATCTCGGCCAACCGTTCCGAGACACGCGCACGCGCGGCCCGGATCGCCGCCGCGTGCTTGGCGTCCGACAACCGCGAAATCACCAGCCCGCGCAATTCACGATCCACCCGCCGCATATCGGCGCCGACCTTGCCGCACCCGCCCGAACTCTTCGAGCACCCGTACTGCCGTCGCCGCTCACCATCTGGGTAGTTCCCCGAATGCGGGCGCCCGCTCACACCTCGCCCACATAACGGGCAGCGCAAGATCCCCGACCCCACGTAGACCCCGCTCGGATGCTGGCCCTGCGTCCGCCCCGCACACAACGCGCGCAGCTTGGTGAACGTCTCCGGTTTCACGATCGGCTCACCCGGCATCGTGCCCACCACCACGCCGTCATGCTCGATCAGACCAGCATTGATCGGCCTGAGCAGTACCTCCCCGACCTGGCGCGGCAGCCACCTCTTACCCGTGATCGTGAGCAGTCCCGCCGCGTTCCACTCATCCGCGATCGTGGATTGGAACACCCCCGCCAACACCGCATCCGTGGCGTCCCTCAACGCCCTGCGTTCGCGTTCCACCAACTCCGCCGGAACCGGCTTACGGGTGTCCTTCCCGTCCTCGTCAAGCCACTGTTCACGCGGCACCGTCCGGTCCAGACCGGGGAACCCGAACCGGCGCCCCTGGTGATGCGGGATACCGCGCTTGCGCAGCACCTCGAACCGCCGTGAGATCCGCTGAGACGCCTCATCGGAGTTGCGCTGATTGTGCGCGACCTCCTGCCGTAGCTGGTACCGGTCGTTGTAGTCGGTGAGGTCGTAGCGGCCGTGTGAGGACGCCACCGTGTACGAGTCATAGCCCGTGCCCTCGATCAGCTTGAACAGGTCCTCAAGATCCTGCGACTGCCGCCAACCCCTGTCGGTGTTCCACAACACCACCCCATCCGACGCCCGCGCCGCGACCCGTTTCATGATCCGTTCCCAGCCCGGACGATGCACCTTCGGGTTCCAGGCAGACAGCTTCGGGTCCGAGATCTCCTCACCCAGCACGCCGCCCAACCGGTCGATCACATCCCGGTTGTCGGCGTGCTGGGTCTCGCACTTCTCCAGCTTCCCAGCCTGATTCCGCGACAGGCGCGCATACGAGTCCAACACCGGCTGACGCCCGCCCTGACCTGCACTAACCTGATGACTGAATCCCATGTGATCCACAGTAGGTACATAAGACAGGTTCAGCTAGAACCGTCCTTACCACTCACGAGGCCGATCGCGGCAGGTCAGGCGGAAGCGCCCCGCACCGCCAGTTTCTGCACGTCCAGGTACAGGCACCCGGCCGTCGTGGGCTGCGGCGAACAGGTCCTGTCCGGATAGAACGACAGCTGGTTGGACGAAACGGTCAGCCGCACGAACCGCACACCGGTCGCGCTGCCCGGCGCGAGCCGGAGCGCGGTGAGCTTGTTCAGATCGGCGGGCTTGAAGTCACCGGTGCCCGCCTTCACCCAGGTCGTGCCGTCAACCGAGGTTTCGACGGTGACGTCCTTGGCCGCGGCGGGCGGGTCGTCGCCGCAGACGTTGGCCGGGTCGATCTCGATGGCGCTGACGTCGACCGGTTTGCCGAGTTTGATCGTGACGAACCGCGACTCGACCGTGCCGTCGGGGCGGACGACCTTGTCGGTCGACCAGCCGCCCCCGCCGAGCACCGACGAGGCCAGCAGATCGCCGGGACCGCAGCCGTACTGGGTGAAGTCCTCGCCGTTGAAGGCGGTGACGCCGGCCCCGGCGCCGCTGGAGGCCCAGTTGAACCGCAGCGACCAGTCGACCCTGGTGGTCCCCGACCGCACCGAGACCGCGCGGATCTCGCCGTCCGCGCCGCCCCCGTGCGCGTAGACCTTCGGATAGGTGCCGGGGAGCACGCCGGGGATGGTGTAGACGCCGGCCGCGTCGGTGACCGCGGACAGCGATCCGGCGAACCCGGAGTCGTGCCCGCTGAACCGGACGGCGACACCGGCGATCGGCGCCCCGCCTTCGCGGTCGGTGACCTTGCCGGTCACGGTGCCGGTCGGCGTTCCCGCGGGCGGCGGCGTGGAGAAGTCCTCGGCCGGTGCGGTGTCGGCGCCGGTGATCGAACCGGCGAAGTAGCCCATGCCGCGTGCCGCGAAGGCCTTCCACAGTTTCGCGTGCGCACGGCCGCCGTTGATCACCGTGTCGGCCTGCAGGATCGAGTTCCGCATGTCCAGGAAGGACGGCGACGCGGGCGAAAGCTCCATCGCGCGGGTGACCAGCGCCCGCGTCAACTGCACACCGAGCGCCGAACGGATGTCCCACAGCGTGCTCGCCCAGATCTCGCCGTCGGCGTGGACCTCCGGGAAGCCGATGATCCGGCCGAGGTCGCCGTAGGTGTAGCCACCGGGCCCGGCCCCCGGCGTGCCGGGGCACTGGGGCGCACCGGCGCCGACCGGGCAGTCCAGCGGCTGGGTGCGGGCGAGGGGGACGCCGTTGCTGACGTAATCGCCCCCGAGCAGTTCACCGGGTGCCAAGGTGTCCTTGACCGCGTTCCGCCCGACGAGGTAGTCGAAGGCGTACCAGTCGCTCCACGCTTCGCCCATCGCGCCGGACTGGAAGGAGTTGAGCGTGGAGTTGCCCTGCGCGTCGACGACGAGCCGGTTGGACAGGCCGTGGGTGTACTCGTGGTGGATGATCGTGGCGTCGTCGGCGGAATTCGCGGCGAGGAACGGGTCGTCGGGATTCCTAGGGTCGTGGAACAGGAACATCCCCATCGTCGGCGGCTGCCCGTCGGGCGGGGTGCCCATGAACGCGTTGTCGTAGTAGCCCGGTTCCTGCGCGCCGAGCAGGGTGTGGACCTGGACGGCGTCGCCGTCGACCTTCTCGAAGTTGCCCGCCTGCCTGGTGAAGCCGATCGGGAAGGACGCGAGGTGGTCGTGGAAGCTCCCGACGTAGGCGAGTGCCTGCACGGCGTTCTGTTCCCGGTTCTTCGCCCAGGAGCCCGGGGTTTTCGGGTCCCAGGAGCACGGCCTCGCTGCCGAGCACGGCGGGCCGACGACGGCGGTGAAGTCGGTGAACCTGTACCGGAAGGTGCCGTCGGTGTTCCGGCCGATCTCTTCCTGCGGCTGGAATTTCAGGTCGCCGTTGACGTCGGCGGCGACGTGCGCGACGTTGCCGTCCAAGGTCTTGGCGTCGGCGGGCAGCCAGCCCCTCTGGCTCAGGTCCACCTGCTTCTGCGGGCCTGGCTGGGCTTCCCAGGCGAGTCCTTTGGCACCGGCAGTGTCGTCGTTGGCGTGGTTCACCAGGTTCTTGCGGTAGAGCAGCTTGCCGGTGCCGGCGTCGGTCACCTCCTGGAACATCTTGTCCACGGCGGGTTTGGTCAGCGTGTACCAGGCGGGGCGCAGCCCGTCGCCGGTCAGGAACGCGACCTGCTTGGAGTCCGGGGCCGGGGCGGCCAATGTGCTCGCGCCCAGCGAGGCGGGAAGATCGCGCACGGGCGCGCCGTCCAGCTGGATCAGCCTGCCGTCCTTGGTGACGTGCGCCTTCAACCCGTTGCCGAACACGGGAACGCCGCCGACAGACTGGGTGAAGGAGAGATGGTGCGTGCCTTCGACGTCGACGTAGTCCTTGCGCAGGTTCAGTTTCGCGGTGTCGCCGGCGCTGAGACCGACGAGTCCTTCCTTCTCCCGCAGGTAGTTCAGCACGATGTCGCGGGGTGACGCGCCGCTCGGCCCGGTGAGGAAGCCGTCAGTGCGGGCCAGGACGCGGGGTGTGCCGGTCAGCTCGTCGAAGTCGAGCAGTGCCTGGTGTCCCAGTTCCGCCCGTGCCTTCGTGACGGACGTCGCACGGGACGCCGTGAGCCGGTCCCGCGCGGCGAGGACGCGCGGGCTGGTTCTCGCCGTGTCGCGGACATCGACGTCCTTCCCGGATCTGTCCGGCGTGGTGTGCACCGCGCCCGGTGCCGCGCCGACTTCGGGCGCTGTGACCAGCGCTAACACTGTGATGGCGGTCGCGGCGCACAACGAGGCACGCGAACGCGACGAACGTGACGTCACTCCAGACCCCTCTCTCGGTGGTGACGCAGACGTTCCATTCGTACCGATACGGTCACGGGTGGCATCAGCGCCGATCAGGTACGGCGATCCCGGTGAGCGGTACCCTCACCGAACGGGGTGTCCACAGTGGATTGAGCGGGATTCGTAGGGGAAAATGGACGGCGCGACGGAATTCGAGCGGCTGCGGCCCGTCATGTTCGGGCTCGCGTACCGCCTGCTCGGATCGGCCGCGGAGGCGGAAGACGTCGTTCAGGACGCCTACCCGAAGTGGGCGGGCGCCGAACGGGAGTCGATCACGTCGCCGCGGGCGTGGCTGGCGAAGGTGGTCACCAATCTCTGCCTGAATCGGCTGACTTCGGCCAGGGCACAGCGGGAGCGGTATGTCGGGCCATGGCTGCCCGAACCGGTCCTGACTTCGGACGACGTGCTCGGCCCGCTGGAGACGGCGGAGCAGCGGGATTCGGTGTCGCTGGCGATGATGGTGTTGCTGGAGCAGCTCAGCCCGGTGGAGCGCGCGGTGTTCGTGCTGAAGGAGGCCTTCGCCTACAGCCATCGCGAGATCGGCGCGATCCTCGACGTCTCCGAGGTCAACTCGCGCCAGCTGCACCGCCGTGCGCGAAAGGCGCTGGACCGATCGCCTGAGCGACGGGTTTCGAACCCGCGACAGCTTGAAAAGCTGGTCGAGAGCTTCCTGTCGGCGGCACGGGACGGGGATCTGCCCGCTTTGGAGAGTCTGCTGACCGCCGACGTCACGGCGTGGTCGGACGGCGGCGGAAAGGCCACCGCGGCCCGGCGTCCGGTGCACGGCGCGGCGAAGGTCGCGCGGCTGTACGCCGGGATGTTCGCCGGTGCCGGGCAGGTGTCGATCGGGATCCTCGAGGTCAACGGCGAACCCGCGGTGGTCGCGAGGGCCGGTGACGTCCTGTTCGGCATCCTTGGGTTCGAGGTCGTGGGCGGGCGGATCCGCGGGCTCCGCGCGGTCGCGAATCCGGAGAAGCTCGCGTTCCTTTCCGGACAGCTGTCACGTTCCGGGTGGCCCGCCGGTTCTGGAGGGTGGAAGCTCTCGTGAACGGAGGACCAAGGTGACGAACCCGATTCTGGTGACCGGCGGTACCGGCGATCTCGGCCGCGAGGTGGTGCGGCGGCTGGTGGCCGGAGGAAGGCCGGTCCGGATCATGAGCAGGCGGTCACGTCCCGCCGATGAGCCGAACGAATGGGCGCGGTGTGATCTGAAGACCGGTGACGGCCTGGTCGAGGCGGTCACCGGTGTCTCGGCGATCGTCCACTGCGCGTCGACGCTGGGCCGCGGGGACGAGCAGGTGACGCGGAACCTGGTCGAGGCGGCGAAGCGGGCGGGCGGTCCGCATCTGGTGTACATCTCGATCGTCGGCATCGACGTGATCCGGTTCTTCTACTACGACGAGAAGCTGGCCTGCGAGAAGGTGATCGAGGAGTCCGGTCTGCCGTGGACGGTGCTGCGCGCGACCCAGTTCCACGAGCTCGTCGCGCGGATGTCGTCGGCGCAGCGGCGGCTGCCGGTGACGATCGTGCCGTCGGGGTTCCGGTTCCAGCCGGTCAGCACCGGTGACGTCGCGGACAGGCTGGTCGCGCTGGTGTCGGGTCCGCCGTCGGGGCGGGTGCCGGACATGGGCGGCCCCGAGGTGCGGAGCGCCCGCGACCTGGCGGAGGCGTATCAGCGGTCGGCCGGGCGCCGGAAGCCGATCGTGTCGCTGTGGCTGCCGGGCAAGGCGGCCCGGGCGTTCCGGGCGGGCGGCAACCTGACGCCGGAGAACGCGACCGGTGCGGGCACCTTCGAGGAGTTCCTTTCCTCACGCGTTTAGTCCTCTCGATGCGGCACACCGAGCCGTGCTCACGCGTCCGAGTTACGGTGGCCTGGTGACGATCACCGGGTTCTTCTCCTCCTTCGAAACGGGTGATCCGCAGCCGGTGGATCCGGCCCTGCGCGTCGGCACCGGCCCGGCGTCGTCGCCGACCGCGAAGACCGGTGTCGGGTTCACCGGCGCGCACGCCCTCCGCTACGAGAACACGCTGCGCGCGACCGTGTTCGAAGTGGACGTCGAGGTCACCGGGTGCACCGAACTGTCCTATGTGGTCTTCCCCGAGTCCGACTCCGACGTGCCCGACTACCGCGGCACCTTCGTGGCGCTGGACGTCGAGTTCGCCGACGGGACGTCGGCCGGGTTCAGCGCCACGGAGCAAGGCCTGGACAAGACGCTGTACGTGGACCAGTGGAACCTCGTGCGCCGCGGCCTGGGCGGGTTCGCCGGACGGCGGATCGCCCGGATCGTCCTGGTCAGCGAGCCGCCGGACGGCGAGGGCGCGGGCTGGGTGGACGACGTCCGGATCACCGAACGCGCGGGCGGGATCCGCGAGCCGGTCGACCACGTCCGCACCACCCGCGGCACGCATTCCAGCGACAAGTTCTCGCGCGGCAACAACTTCCCCGCGACCGCGGTCCCGCACGGCTTCAACTTCTGGACCCCGGTCACCGACGCGGGTGCCACGAACTGGATCTACAGCTACCACCGGCACAACGACGCCGCGAACCGGCCGGCGTTGCAGGCGTTCGCGCTGTCGCATCAGCCGAGTCCGTGGATGGGCGACCGGCACACCTTCCAGGTCATGCCGGGGATCGGCCCGGTCGAGGCCGATCGGGCCGAACGCGCGCTCGCGTTCTCCCATGACGACGAGATCGACCGGCCGCATCACTACGGTGTCCGGTTCGCCAATGGCGTCACCACCGACATCGCCCCGGCGGATCACGCGGCGCTGTTCCGCTTCACCTTCCCGGGTGATCGCGGGTGGCTGTTGTTCGACAACGCCCGCAACCGGGGCGGATTGCGGCTCGACGCGGCGAACGGCGTGGTCACCGGCCACACCTGGGTGCGCAGCCGGCTGTCGGCCGGCGCGCGGCGGATGTTCGTGCACGCCGAGTTCGACGTCCCGGCCGAGCGCGGTGGAAGGATCCGGCGCCCGGTGTGGCGCACGGTGACCGGTTTCCTGGAGTTCGCCACGGGCGAGGTGACGATGCGGATCGCGACGTCGCTGATCAGCCTCGCGCAGGCCAAGCGGAACCTCGACCAGGAGATCCCGGCGGGCACGACCTTCGAGCAGGTCCGTGACCAAGCCCGCGCGCAGTGGGCTGAGCTGCTGGACCGAGTGGAGATCGAGGGCGCGACCGAGGACCAGCGCACCACGTTCTACTCGAACCTCTACCGGCTGTTCCTGTATCCGAACTCCGCGCACGAGGTCACCCCGAAGGGTGTGCGTCACGCGAGCCCGGTCGTCCGCCGCCTCTGGCCCAGCACGCGCACCAGTACCGGCGCGAAGGTCGTCGACGGCGAGATGTACGTCAACAACGGCTTCTGGGACACCTATCGCACCACGTGGCCCGCGTACGCCCTGCTCACGCCCGCCCGCTGCGGGAAGATGATCGACGGGTTCGTCCAGCAGTACCGCGAAGGCGGCTGGATCTCGCGCTGGTCCTCCCCCGGCTACGCCAACCTCATGACCGGCACCAGTTCCGACGTGGCGTTCGCCGACGCGTACCTCAAAGGCGTGCGCGGCTTCGACGTCGAGGCCGCCTACGAAGCGGCGCTGAAGAACGCGACGGTGACGCCGCGCGGGCAGAGCGTCGGCCGCAAGGGCCTGCACGAGTCGATCTTCCTCGGCTTCACGCCGACGTCGGTCCACGAAGGGCTGTCGTGGGCACTGGAGGGCTGCGTCAACGACTTCGGGCTGGCCAATTTCGCCGAAGCGCTCGGGCGCCACGACGACGCCGCGTACTTCCGGCAGCGTTCGCGGCAGTACGCGAACCACTTCGATCCGCTGATCGGGTTCTTCCAGGGCCGCAACCGTGACGGCAGCCGCCATTTCGCCGCCGAGGGCTACGACCCCGAGGCGTGGGGCGGCGACTTCACCGAGACGAACTCCTGGAACACCGCGTTCTCCGTGCCCCACGACGGCGCCGGCCTCGCCGCGCTGCACGGCGGCACCGAAGCGCTGGAGTCCAAACTGGACGCTTTCTTCGCGACACCGGAGACCGGCCGCAAACCGGGTTCCTACGGTGGGCTGATCCACGAGATGACCGAGGCCCGCGACGTCCGGATGGGACAGTACGGACATTCCAACCAGCCGTCCCACCACATCCCGTGGATCTACCACTACGCGGGCGCGCCTGCCAAGACGCAGCGGATCGTGCGGGAAGTCCTGCGGCGGCTTTACGTCGGGAGCGACCTCGGCCAGGGCTATCCGGGCGACGAGGACAACGGCGAGATGTCCGCTTGGTACGTCTTCGCCGCGCTCGGGTTCTATCCGCTGGCGATGGGCGGCCCCCAGTACGTGATCGGCGCGCCGCTGTTCACGAAGGCGACCGTCCATCTGGAGAACGGGAAGGACCTGGTCGTCGAGGCACCCGGCAACACCGGCGACACCGTGTACGTCCAGGGGCTCACGATCGACGGACGCCCGCACGACAGCGGCACGCTCCCCCATGCCGCCATCGCCGACGGCGCCGTGCTGAAGTTCACGATGGGCGAGCAGCCGTCGGAGTGGGGCCGCTCCCCCGTCGAGCCCGCCGCCCCGCGACCGCTCATGGACATCACGGTGCCCGACGGTCCCCTGTTCGACGACACCACCAGGACCGAGGTGACCTTCCCCGAACGCGAACCCGTCATCGAGTTCCCCGTCGAGGACGGGTCGCGGGACGTGGTGATGTACACGCTGACCTCGGGCAGCCGCCGGGGTGACCCGCGTTCGTGGGTGCTGGAGGGATCCGACGACGGCGAGCACTGGACGCTGCTGGACCAGCGTGAGGGCGAGAAGTTCCGGTGGCGCCGTCAGACGCGGCCGTTCGCCCTCGCCGGGCCGGCGCGGCACGCCAGATACCGTCTTCGCGTCACCTCGTCCACCGCCCGGCGGGTCACCCTCGCCCAAGGAGAGCTGCTCGCCCGATGATCTCCCGCATCACCCAGGCCACGACCGACCGCCTGGTCGCCTCCGATCCCGGTCTGGTCAGGCTCCGGCTCGGTTTCTCGGCCGTGCTCAGCATCATCGTCGCGGTACTGGCGATCCTGCCGTTCCACCAGCCGCTCACGGTGATCCTGGTCGCCGCGATCGCGGCGATGACCTCGGCGTTCACCGTCAACGACGAGACCCCGGGGCAGCAGGCGGTGACGCTGGTGCTGGGGCTCGTCCTCGGTGCGGCGTCGCTCACGGCGGCGAGCGTCGGCTCGGCGGTGCCGCCGCTGGACAGCGTCGTGTTCGTCCTGCTGATCTTCGTCGCGGTCTACGCCCAGCGGTTCGGCTCACGCGGGATCGCGCTGGGTTCGCTGTCGTTCTTCCTCTTCTTCTTCGCGATGTTCCTGCAGACGCATTTGAAGCAGGTCCCGGCGCTGTTGCTGGCGCTGACCATCGGGATCGCGGCCAACGCGGTGGTCCGGTTCGTCCTGCTGCGCCGGCATACCGACGCGGAGTTCCTGCGGATCCGGCGGGCGTTCCGGGCCCGGCTCGCCGCGGTGGTGCGCGCGGCCGAGGATCACCTGGCGGTGGGCGGCAGCGAGCGCACCCGCAAACGGCTCCGCAGGACGAACGCCCGGATGCACGAGTCCGTGCTGCTCATCGAGGACACCGCTCCGGAGGTGATCGGGGCGGACTCGGTGAACCGGCTCCGCCGCCGGGCGATCGAGGTCGAGCTGGCGGTGCAGTGGCTGACGATCACGGTGCAGCGCACCTGCGCCGAAGACCTCGACGAGGACGTCCGCGACGACCTGATCGCGCGAATGCGGCGGTTCCGGTCGCTGATCGAGCGCGACCCGCGCGAGCTGCCGCTGATCAGCGAGACCGAAGAGTTCAGCAAGATGCTGGTGGAAGGCAGCCGGATCGACGAGCACGCCGCGCCCGGCGACGGGGTCCGTCGCGCGCTCGCCGAGCTGGCGCTGGCCGACGTGCGGGCGCAGCGGGTGGCCGAGCACGACGTCTCCGATGCCGTCGACGATCCCGAAGACCCCGACGAGGAGAAGTCGTCGGCGTTCGCCTACGACAACCAGACGCGCAGCGCCATCCAGGCCGTGGTGGGCGGCGGGCTGGCCGTGCTCGGCGGGGAGCTGGTGTCGAGCCAGCGGTGGTACTGGGCGGTGCTGACCGTGTTCGTGGTGTTCATCGGCTCGTCGACCGCGGGAGCGACGTTCGTCAAGGGTGTCCGGCGGCTCGGCGGCACGCTGATCGGCATCGTGGGCGGGCTGGTGCTGACGCTGCTGGTGTCGGGAAGTGTGCCGGCGACACTGGCGCTGATCCTGGTGTGCGTGTTCGGCATGGTCTACATGGCGCGCGTGTCCCAGGTGATCATGGCGTTCTTCATCACCAGCATGCTCGGGCTGCTCTACAGCCTGCTGGGGACGTTCAGCATCGAGGTGCTCTGGATCCGGGTCGCGGAGACCGCGGTGGGCGCGGCGGCCGGGGTGCTGGCGGCGGTGGTGATCGTGCCGGTGCGCACGCGGGCGGTGATGCTGGACGACGTCTCGGCGCTGCTGGAGGAGCTGGACGAGTTCGTCGAGAAGGCCGCGGGCCTGCTGTCCGGCGCGGAGAACGTGAGTGTCATCGAGAAGTCGCGTGACCTGGACCGGGCGGTGGACAAGGTCCGTACGACGATCGAGCCGCTCACCCATCCGGTGAATCTCAGCAGCCGTCGTGACTACGGCTGGCACGTGCTCACCACGGTGGAGACGATCGCCTTCCGCGCCCGACACGTCGCGGCGCGGTCGCAGGCCGGGCTGCTGCTCAACGAGGCGGACCGGCTGCTGCTGTACACCGGGCGGATCCGGGAGAACATCGCGGTACTGAGGAAGGCGATCGGGGATCCCGGCGGTTCGGGGCACGGGACGCTGATCCGGGACGACGGTACGCCGGTGGCAGACCGGATCGACGATCCGCGGGCGCGCTCGGTGCTCACCAGCCTCGGGCACCTCGACGAGACGGTGATCGCGCTGGGCCGCGCGTTCGGAGTCGAGGCCACGGATCCGGAGCCCTCCGGTAAGCCGAAAGCCTCGTGAGTGGTAAGGACGGTTAGAACCGTCCTTACCACTCACGAGCCGTCAGGGATCAGTTCTTCGGTTTGGGGCAGTTCTTCCACGAGAAGTGGTACGTGGTCTTGATGGAACCGTCGGTCGAATCCATCGTGACGAAGCTGGTGGTCTTCTTCGGATCGGAAGTGCCGACCGCGGCCCGCAGTTCGGTGTTGATGTTGAAGTTCCGGTCCTCGCCGCAGGGTTTGTAGACGATGGCGCCGACTTCGATATCGTCGGTGAACTGCCAGTTGTCCTCGAACGGGCCTTTGAGGCTGTGGGTCACATAGGACGTCGGTGAATTGCCCTGGAAGTAGTAGTTGGCCCGTTCCAGTCCAGTGGCCCCGGCGGCCAGGGAGGCGAAGCCTCGGTAGTCCGTGCCCGCGATGCCGTAGGTGAATCCTTGCGGCACGTGCACATACAGGTTGAGCTGGCAGTTCTTGCGCAGATCGGTCGGTTTCGCGCCGACGCCGACCTGGGCGGTGTATTCGCTGTAGGTGACGGTGAACGCGGTGTTGTCCGGTGAGACGGAAACGGCCGCCGTACCCGGTTTGCATCCGGTTCCGTTGACGGTCACGACGTCGATGACTATTTTGTCCGACGGCAACGGAGGCGGCACCCAGGCGTTCGGAGTGACGACCGAAGAGGAAAGCATTACGGCAGCAACCAGCGCGTTGAGCATGGGATCCTTCCCAAAGGATTCGATCTCAGCGAGACGATCTGACGAAACGGATTCGGTCACCGGACAGGGGTGACCGCCGAAAACTAGGTCGTCGAGAAGGCTCGTCGCCGCCGGGCGGGCGGTGACGAGCGCTGAAGCCCTCTTCCAGGGCGGCCAAGACCCTGACCGGGCATGGGTGGGACGGCCTTCTTCCGAACCGGGAAGCAGGCCGTCACCCGGGAGCGGCTGTCAGGAGGTCGGGCAGGTCTTCCACGAGAAGTGGTAGGTGGTCTTGAACGCGCCGTCGGTCGAATCCATCGTGATGGAACTGGTGGTCTTCTTCGGATCCGACGAACCGGCGCCGACCCTCAGTTCCGTGTTCACGTTGAGGTTCCGGTCCTCGCCGCACGGCTTGTAGATGATGACGCCGCCTTCGGCCTCGTCACGGAATTGCCAGTTGTCCGAAATCGGCCCGTTGACGGGATGGCTGACGTGTGCGGTCGGCGAATTCCCCTGGAAGTAGTAATTCGCCCGCTGCAGCGCCTTGGCGCCGGATTCGAGAGAGGCGAAACCGCGGTAGTCGGCACTGGCGATACCGTAGGTGAATCCCTGCGGTACGTGGATGTTGAGGTTGAGCTGGCAGTTCTTCCTGAAGTCGGTGGGTTTCGCGCCGACGCCGACCTGGGCGGTGTATTCGCTGTAGGTGACGGTGAACGCGGTGTTGTCCTTGGCGACGGCGACCGCGGACGAACCCGGCGGGCATCCGGAACCGTTGACGGTGACGACGTCGATGACGACGCGGTCGGGCGGCGGTCCCGGCGGCGGAGACATGCCGTTCGGCGTTATTATCGACGAGAAAAGGGATACGGCGGCGACCATTGCATTGAGCATGGTGTCCTTCCCGGAGACTTTCACACGGGGGCGGGGAACTGGGCGGACTCATGTTAGCGAAACGATCTTCACGATACCGCCCGCCGATCGGACGCAAACATCCCGGCAATCGGTTCATGAAATTGAGTTATGGTCTGTAACCGTTTTCCGGATCCAATAGGAAGGCCGCGGACCCGGGAAAACACCATTCACTTCGCACGATATGGAAAAGGCTTTCGCGGATTCGCGGTTGACGATTCCGGCGAGACACGGCCTTCCCGGCGTGAGCCAGGTCACCCGGTGGTGTGCCGCGGGCGCGGACCGCATCGATCAAGAAAACAGTGACTGGACGCACCCGAACGGCGACTCCGGACAGGACTAGCATCTCGGTACAAGTCGATGTCGCCTCAAGCTGGAGAACCGCAATGACCCAAGCCCCTGTCAACGTCACCGTCACCGGTGCGGCCGGCCAGATCGGCTACGCGCTGCTCTTCCGCATCGCGTCCGGCCAGCTGCTCGGCCCGGACACCCCGGTGAAGCTGCGGCTCCTGGAGATCCCGCAGGCGGTCAAGGCGGCTGAGGGCACCGCGATGGAACTCGAAGACGGCGCGTTCCCGCTGCTGTCGGGTATCGACATCTTCGATGACGCGAAGCAGGCCTTCGAGGGCGCGAACGTCGCCCTGCTGGTCGGCGCCCGTCCCCGCGCGAAGGGCATGGAGCGCGGCGACCTGCTCGAGGCCAACGGTGGCATCTTCAAGCCGCAGGGTGAGGCCATCAACGCCGGCGCGGCGAGCGACATCAAGGTCCTCGTGGTCGGCAACCCGGCCAACACCAACGCCCTCATCGCGCAGGCGCACGCGCCCGACGTCCCGGCCGAGCGCTTCACCGCGATGACCCGCCTCGACCACAACCGCGCCCTCGCGCAGCTGTCGAAGAAGCTCGGCGTTCCGGTGACCGAGCTGAAGAAGGTCGCGATCTGGGGCAACCACTCCGCGACCCAGTACCCGTCGATCGCGCACGCCGAGGTGTCCGGCAAGCCCGCGACCGAGGTCGTCACCGACCAGCAGTGGCTGGCCGACGACTTCATCCCGACCGTCGCCAAGCGCGGCGCGGCGATCATCGAGGCCCGCGGCCTGTCCTCCGCGGCGTCGGCCGCCTCCGCGGCGATCGACCACGTCCACACCTGGGTCAACGGCACCCCCGAGGGTGACTGGACCTCGGCGGCGGTCGTGTCCGACGGTTCCTACGGTGTCCCGGAGGGCCTGATCTCCTCGTTCCCGGTCACCGCCGCGAACGGCGAGTACAAGATCGTCCAGGGCCTGGAGATCGACGACTTCTCGCGTGCCCGCATCGACGCTTCGGTCAACGAGCTGGCCGAAGAGCGCGACGCGGTGAAGAAGCTCGGCCTCATCTGAGCCTGATCCGCTTCACGAAGGCGGCCGTGTCCCCCGGGACGCGGCCGCCTTTTCGCTGCCGATGATCGTGTCGAGGTTCGCGCGGGTGGTCTCCAGCTCACCGATCGCGTCGTCGATCCGGCTCCGCTGCTGCCGCAGCGCCTCGACCAATTCCGGGCAGTCCGGCGTCAGCCAGCCGTCCTCGTCCACGATGCAGGGCAGGATCTCGAGGATCTGCGCGGTGTTCAGCCCGGCCGCGAGCAGGATCCTGATCCGCCGGACCGCGGCCACGTCAGCGTCCCCGTAGACGCGGTAGCCGCTCGGACGCCGCTCCGGAGTGAGCAGACCCTGCTCCTCGTAGTACCGCAGCGCGCGTTCGCTGACGCCGGTCCGCCGCGCGAGTTCCCCGATCCGCATCCACACTCCCGACTTGACTCTCACGTCAATGTCAAGGTTTAGCTTAGCCGCCATGACCACCGTGACCGTCCTCGGACTCGGCCCCATGGGCCACGCCCTCGCCACCGCTTTCGCCGCCGTCGACCACCCCACCACCGTGTGGAATCGCACTCCTGGCAAGGAAAACGGCCTCGACGCCACCGTCGCCGCCACCGCTGCCGAGGCGATCGAGGCGAGCCCGCTCGTGATCGTCTGCGTACGCGACTACGCCGTGGCACAGTCGATCCTCGACACCGGCGCGCTCAAAGGCCGCACCCTCGTCAACCTCAGCGGCGGATCACCACGGCAGGCCCGCGCGATGGCGACCTGGGCCGCCGACCACGGCATCGACTACCTCGACGGGGTGATCATGGCCACGACCGACGCGATCGGCGGCCCGAACGCTGCCCTGTTCTTCAGCGGCCCCGCCGACGTCTACGAAACACACCGGCCCACCCTGGCCGCACTCGGCGAGAACGCACAGTACGTCGGCGACTCCCCCGGCCAGGCCGCCGCGTTCGACGCGGCCCTGCAGGACATGCTCTGGACCTCCATGAGCGGGGTGATCCACATGCTCGCGCTCGCCAAGGCCGAGAACATCGCCGCCACCGACATCGCCGCGCACGCCAAGGCATTGCTCGGCTTCTTCCCCGACATGATCGACCTGCTCGCCGAGCAGGTCGCCACCGAGAACTACTCCGGCGACGCCGGCACCCTCGAATCCACCGCCGCGACGATGGACCACATCCTCGACGCGATCCGAGCGCAAGGCCTCGACAACGGCGTCCTCAGCGCGGCGCGAGCCCATGTCGGGCAGGCGATCGACGCCGGCCACGGCTCCGACGGCTTCGCCAGGCTCGCCGCACTCTAAGACCGGAACTGCCGCGCCTTGATCCCGTACTGGCCCATCTTCCGGTACAACGTCGCCCGGCCCATCCCGAGCTTCTCCGCCGCACCGACCACGGTGGCCCCCGGCTCGGCGAGACAGCGCACGATCTCGTCCCGCTCCATCGCCTGCAACCGGCCCAACCGATGCCCCACCCCGGAGAACACCTCCGCCGGCAGATGACGGCTGTCGATCACATCCGACCGCGACGCCGCCTCCCGCACCACCCGGCGCAGCTGCTTGGCGTTCTCCGGCCAGTCACAAGCGGTCAGCGCCCGCACCGCTGCCGGGGTGAACGCGACCTCGCGCCCCCGGTCGCGGCGGGCGAAATGACGAGCCAGCGGCACGATGTCGTCCGGCCGGAACCGCAACGCCGGAACCTCGACCACCACCTCCACCAGCGGCGCGAGCGCCTCCGGAATCGCGCCGGCGTCCTCCGCCGTCAGCACGAACGGCGGCGGCTCCCCCTCCCGCCGAGCATCGGCGAACAAGCCGGCCAGCTCCGCGGCCGCCCACGCCGGAAGCGTGTCCACCCCCGAGACGATCACGCACGTCCCGTCCTTCACCAGCTCCGGCGTCCACAACGTCAGCCACGTGTCGACGTCGTCCGGCGCGGGCGGACGCGCGTTGAGCACCCGATCCCTCGGGCGCGTCGCCCGCCGCGCGGCCGACGCCAGCGCCGTCTTCCCCGCCCCGGCCTCACCGACGACAGCGACCACCCGCCCACGGCTCAACGCCGAACCCACCTCGCCGAGCGCGTCCGACCAGCCCGGCGACAGACTCGGCACGTCGGCCGGATCGAACCGATCCGGCCGCACCCGGAAAACCTCACCACGCGGCGCCGGCCGCGGAGTCCGCCCCGACGCCCGTGCCAGCATCAACGCCGCCGTGTTCCCGGCCGCCGCCTGCGCCAGCGCCAGCAGCAACTCCGACGACTGATCCGACCACGTCGTCAGATTCACACTCCCCGCCAACGCGCCGGTCAGCGGATCCAGCACCGGCACCGCCGCGCACGTGTACCCCCGCAAACCCGTGCAGTAATGCTCCGCGGCCCGCACCAGCGTCGGCGCACGATCGGCCAGCGCCAAACCCAGCCCATTGGTCCCCGCGTTGCTCTCCGCGAAATAGAACCCCGGCGCCAGATGGACCCGATCCAACGACCGCACGATCGACGCGTCCGTGCACAGCCTGCTCAGCACCAGGCCTTCACTGTCGGTGATCATCAAACTGACCGGCTCGTTCGCCAGCGTGGCCTGCAAGCCGCGCAACACCTCGTTACCGCACTCGTACAGCAGCGAACCGGTGTCCAGCGATCCGGTGAACACCGGCCGCACCTCGTCCTCGGGCGCACCGTACCGGGCGCTGCGCTGCCAGGACGCCCGCAACCGCGGCGCGATCACCGCGTTCGCGCTCTCCACATCGACCTCCCGGGACGCCACACTGCGTTCGGACCTCCGCCCAGCGTACGTCCGCGACCACCGGCACACAGGCCCGCCGATGTCTCAAACTGAGACACCGCGCGCCTCCCTGACCTGCGCCGACACCCCTACCGTTCACCTCCAACGTGCCAACGGCGGTCACGAACGCGGAGGAAAGCCATGTACACCAAGGACGGCGAAAGCTACTTCATCGTGGACGCGCACGTCGCGCTCTGGGACGCCCGGCCGGAGAACCAGGCCAACATCCACGGCAAGCAGTTCATCGACTGCTTCTACGACTACCACCGCAACCTCAGCCCCGAATCCGAGCTGTGGTCCTACGAGGAGTACCTCTACTACGGCGGCGAGCGACTGATGAAGGACCTCTTCCAGGACGGCTACGTCGACCACGCCATCTTCCAGCCCGCCCACCTCGGCGCCTTCTACAACAACGGCTTCGGCCAGACCGAAGAAGCCTTCGCCCTCACCAAGAAACACCCCGACAAACTCACCTACAACCACTGCTTCGACCCACGCCTCGAACAAGCGGGCCTCGACCAGCTCCGCCGCGACGCCGAACGCTTCGGCCTCAAAGGCGTCAAGCTCTACACCGCGGAATGGCGCGACGAGTCCCGCGGCTACAAACTCGACGACCCCTGGTGCCGCCGCTACCTGGAAACCTGCCTCGACCTCGGCATCCGCAACATCCACATCCACAAGGGCCCGACCATCCGCCCCCTCGACCGCGACGCCTTCGACGTCGCCGACGTCGACAAGGTCGCCACCGACTACACCGACCTCAACTTCGTCGTCGAACACTGCGGGCTCCCCCGGCTCGAAGACTTCTGCTGGATCGCCACCCAGGAACCCAACGTCCACGCCGGACTCGCCGTCGCGATGCCGTTCATCCACACCCGCCCGCGCTACTTCGCCCAGATCATCGGCGAACTTCTCTACTGGCTCGACGAAGACCGCATCCAGTTCTCCAGCGACTACGCGCTCTGGACCCCGAAATGGCTGGTCGAACGGTTCGTCGACTTCCAGATCCCCGAGGACATGACCGAATACGCGCCGCTGACCACCGACCAGAAGCGCAAGATCCTCGGCCTCAACGCCGCCGCGATGTACGACCTCCCCGTACCCGAAGAGCTCCAGGTCCGCCGCATCGAAACCCAAGCCGTCTCGGTGGCCTGACATGCTCGAACACGACGCCTATACCGCACTCCACGCCGTCTACGACCCCGAACTCGACGAACCCGTCACCGACCTCGGTTTCGTCCGCTCCCTCACCGTCGACGGAACCGAGGTCACCGTTCACCTGAGGCTCCCGACGTCGTTCTGCTCACCGAACTTCGCCTACCTCATGGCCTCCGACGCCAAGGACGTCCTCACCGCGCTCGACGGCGTTTCCCGGGTCCACGTCGTCCTCGACGACCACCACGACTCCGACCTCATCAACCGCGGCCTCGCCGCCGACGCCGGCTACCGCGGCACCTTCGGCGACGAAGCCGACCAGGACCTCGACGAACTCCGGCTCACCTTCCGCCGCAAAGCCCACACCGCGGCCATGGAACGCGCCCTCACCCGGCTCCTGCGCGAGAACCGGGAACTGACCGAAGACCGGCTCCACGACATCACCCTCGCCGACCTGCCCGACCACCGCACCACCCACGCACTCCTGCGCCGACGAGCCGCCCTCGGCCTCGACACCGCGCCGGAGGCACCGGTCCTCGTCGACGACCACGGCACGCCGTATCCCCGCGAAGAAATCCCGCTCAGGCTCCGGTTCGCCCGCTCCGTTCGCATCTCGATCGACGGCAACGCCCACTTCTGCCGCGGTCTGCTGCGCACCCGCTACCCCGAATCCGCCGCCGACCAGACACCCCGAAACCAGGAGGTCCACGCATCGTGAAAGCGATCCAGGTCATCGGTTACCACGAAAAGCTCCAGCTGACCGAGGTCGCCGAACCCGAACCCACCGGCCCCTACGACGTCGTCGTCCGCATCGGCGGCGCCGGCGTCTGCCGCACCGACCTCCACATCCTCGAAGGCCAATGGGCCGAGAAGTCCGGCGTCACCCTCCCGTACACGATCGGCCACGAAAACGCAGGCTGGGTACACGCCGTCGGCAGCGCGGTCACCAACGTGACCGAAGGCGACAAGGTCATCGTCCACCCCCTCATCACCTGCGGCCTCTGCCGCGCCTGCCGATCCGGCGACGACGTCCACTGCGCCCAATCCCAGTTCCCCGGCATCGACACCGCGGGCGGCTACGCGGAGTACCTCAAGACCTCCGCCCGCAGCGTCGTCCGCATCGACGACAGCCTGGAACCCGCCGACGTCGCCGCCCTCGCCGACGCCGGCCTCACCGCCTACCACGCCGCCGCGAAAGCCGCCCGACGGCTCAGGCCCGGCGACCGCTGCGTCGTCATCGGCGCCGGCGGCCTCGGCCACATCGGGATCCAGGTGCTCAAAGCCCTCACCGCCGCCGAACTCGTCGTCGTCGACCGCAACCCCGACGCCGTCGACCTCGCCGTCACCATCGGCGCCGACCACGGCGTCATCGCCGACGGCACCCAGATCGACCAGGTACTCGACCTCACCGGCGGCGAAGGCGCCGAAACCGTCATCGACTTCGTCGGCGAAGGCGGCGCCACCAAAGACGGCCTCGCCATGCTGCGCCGCGCCGGCGACTACCACGTCGTCGGCTACGGGGAGAACATCGACGTCCCCACCATCGACGTCATCTCCACCGAGATCAACCTGATCGGCAACCTCGTCGGCTCCTACACCGACCTCTGCGAACTCATGGTCCTGGCCGCACAAGGCCGCGTGAAACTCCACACCGCGCGCTACCCGCTCGAAGAGTTCCAAGCCGCGCTCGACGACCTCGACGCCGGACGCATCCGCGGCCGCGCCATCCTCGTCCCCTGACCTCGTGAGTGGTGGGGATGGTCGGAACCGACCGTGCCTTGGCGTGACGTCCGCCTGATCACGCGTGTCGTCCATCCAGTCACGTGACCTCCGGTCGGAAGTGAGGTCGCGAAAGCCACTTTCGGGACATCAGACGTCCCGAAAGTGGCTTTCGCGTCACCCGGCGGCCCGCGCCGGTCGCGAACTCCCGGTTGGCTCTGACCGTCCCCACCACACACGACACAATGAGCCCGTGCAGCTGAACGCGCTCCTCACCGGCCAACCCTCGGAAGTCCTCACCCGGGTCCTCGCACTCACCCGCGCCGAGCGGAAAGCCCTCGTCCCCGAACTCCTGGCCGCGTTCAACGACAGCAGCGAGTTCATCGAGATCAAGCCCAACACCTACGGCGTCCGCAATCCGCTCAGGGGCCAGCAAGCCGCCACCGCACTCTGGGCCGCCCTCCCCGCGAGCGACCCCCTGCTCGCCAAACTCTGGATCGCCTCACCCACGATCCTCGAACGTGTCCTGCAGGATCGGCCACTCGCCGAGCGCAAGACGATCGCGCTGCGCATGATCGGCCACCAGACCGGCTGGGAAGCTGTCCGCCGCATGATCCTCGACGGCGACCTCGACCCCATCCGGACACCGGACTACCACGCCGGCTGGTTCCGCTGGGCCGGACGCTTCGGCGGGAAACCCCTGGCAGAACGGCTCCGAACCGAACCCGAAGCCCTCACCGAACTCTGGGAACTGCTCGAGATCGAAGGCAACGGGGACGCCAGTTTCGCCGCCTTCGACAAGTACGTCCGCGACCAGGACAAATGGTCCACCGCCCTGCTCGAACTCACCGAGACCGGCGAAGTCGACCGCACCAGACTGCTCGACCTCACCCTCGACATCCTCGCCCGCGACTTCGCCGCCTTCCGCGCCCAGTGGTACGCCGCGCTCCACGAAGCACTCGCCCCCACCCCGGACGAACGCACGAACGCACAACACCGCTACGCCCGGCTGTGCGGAAGCGGCCTCCCGCGCACCGTCTCCTTCGCCGTCAAAGCACTGTCCCTTGTGGACAAACAAGGCACGCTCGACGACGAAGTCGCGCTCCAGCACCTCCCCGCGGCAGCGGCCGGACGCGGCGCCACCACCGCCGAACGCGCCCTCAAACTCGCCGGCCGCATCGCCGACCGACGCCCCGAACTCAGCGACCTCGCCGATCAGGTCTTCGAAGCGGCACTCACCCACGAGGCCTCCGACGTCCGCGCTCTCGCCATCGCCCGACTCGGCGTCACCCCGGACGAGACACCCGCCATCGAGACCGCCGAATACCCGGAACCCACGCGACCGCCATGGGACCAACGCAAGACCCTGACCATCCCACTCGACATCCCCGACACCCCGGCCGCGGTCGCCGAAGCCCTCTCGTCCCTGCTCGCCGACCCCGACCAACCCGACCTCCTCCTGGCCGCCCTCGACGGCGCCCACCGCGTCGCGGACGAACTCCCGGACGCCCTCAAACCACTGGTGAAACGCGCGGCCAGAATCGACGGCCAGCGATACAGCCCGGCCGTGCCGAAGATGATCGCCACCCTCGTCCTCGGCCTTACCGGCCACGACGTTCCGCACCCACCCAAGGTCCGCGGCTGGCGACGTCCGCTCCACCACCGGATCACCGCCCTGCTCCAAGGCACCGCCACCCCCGTTTCCGCCGCCACCCACCAAGGCGGCTGGCTCGATCCCGTCGTGTTCGTCTCCCGCATGCTCGAACACCCCGGCGCGGCCGAAGACGACGTCGTCGACGCCCTCCTGAGACTCGCCCCGGACACCAGACCCGAAGCCCTCGCCCTCGCCTCGGAACTCACCGGGCCTCACGCCGACAGCATCCGCTACGCGCTCGGCGGACCGGCCAGCCGAGAAACCGGCTGGATCGCCCTCGCCGCCGCCCGCGCCCGGCACCCGGAATCCGCCGACCCGGCCGCCTCGCGCCGTGGAAAACCCGGACCGCCGCTCATCTGGACGGCGAAAGCCGGACCCAGCGGCCGCCACAACCTGATCACACTGGACATCGAACCGACACCGGAAGCGGCCTCGCCCAAAGTTCCCTGGCTGGGCGTGCCGTTCGACAGCCCGGCCACCGAATGGCTCGGCTTCACCGAATGCCACGAAGCGGTCGCCTCCCCCTACGACCGAGACCACATCGAAGCCGCCGTCGCCGGAAGCCTCTTCTTCAACGACACCGAATTCGGCGAGCCCGTGGAGAAGGCCGCACTGCCCCCGTTCCTGGACAGCCCCTCGATCCCGGGCTACCCCGGCACGATGCTCCTCGCCACCACCCTCACACTGAAACGCTCCACCGCCGTCCAACTGGGCACGGACGCCGTGCTGACCCTCCTCGACCGTCGGATGCTCGGCCCCCGTGCGCTCGGCGCGGCCCTCGGAGTGCTCGGCCCGTACCTCATCGCACCCCGGCTGGCATCCCGGCTTTCGATCATCGCGAACGAACACCCGGTAGCGGTCCTGTCCACACTGGACACTCTGCTGCCGGAGCTGGAGCATTCGCAACGCGGCATCTTCGCGCTTCTGGAACTCGCCGCGGACCTCGTGGAACGCGGAGCGGGAACGATCAGCGCCGAAACGAAGGAATGGCTGGCCCGCTTCAAAGGCAGTTCGAAAGCGGCGAAGGCGGCATCACGACTCCGCCGATGACATCCGGGCCGCCAGGACGTGCGAACACGGGCCTCGGGTCTCCTGATGCTTGGCCCACCACGCACACGTGCACCCGGCCGGCGAAAGCCGGACGCGTTGCACGGAGCCGCCGCGCGTGATCTCGTAGCCACCGTCCGGCAGCAAGCGGACCGCTCCGGCGGCGACGAGCTCGCGGGCCTTCGCCAGGCGGCCGTTCGCCGGGGCTTTCCCGCTCGGGAGTTCACGCGGGAACCACGTGCCGTCGACGACGTCGTGACCGGCGCGACCCGCGACGAGATCCGGTGCTTCGAGCCCGGCGGCCAGCGAGTTCAGCCACCCGCCTTCGCCCGAGAAGCCACGGGACGGCTCCGGCGACAATGTGACGACGAGCCGCGCTCGGTCCAGCTGGAGCACCCAGGTGGCGACCTCACTGTCCGGTCGCGTGTAGACGGTCAGCCCTTGGGCGAACCGGACGAGGGGCTCGATCACTCGCAGCCGATGCAGCCCGGTCGCCGGGATCGAGTCACGTCCCGGCCTTGAGGTCAGCCGGAGCCCGCGGCCGGACGGGACCGCCCACGACCGGCCGACGGCGGTGGGAAGCCGCCTCAGGAAGTTCCGCGTCTCCGCCTTGTCCAGCTTCGCCCTCTCGGCGGCACCCTCCGTGACAGCGGCGACCTCGGCGAACCCCGCCACCCAGCGGTCCGGCAGTGGCACCACGGACTCGTCGTTCCGCCCGTCCAGCGTGCGAAGGCGGATTCCTTTACCACGAACGGTCAGGTGCAAGGGATCCTGGGCCACGACTCCCGCGAGGACGGTCCTCGTCGCGTCGGACAGATCGACGTTCGTGCAGCCCTCGCCGAGATCTCCCACGTCCGGCAGATCGAGCCTGGCGTACAACCCGCAGCACGGGGAAAAGGCTTCCACACGCAGAGTCGTCCTGTCCGCGGTGAACACCGGATCGGACTCGGCGATGAGCCGGTTCACCATGGACGGCGGCATCCAGAACCGGGTGCGGGCGACCTTCCCCAGCACGAGCAGCGCTTGGGCCGCCTGCGCTCCGGGTTCCAGGAAACCCTTGAAGAGCACTGGCGTCCGAACGTCCTCTTCGGGCTGCTCCAGCAAGACCTCGGTGATCACTCGCCAACCCTAGCCAGGATCCCCGACAGTCTTTGCGGATCTTTTCCAGATGAGTGGAATGATCTTTTTCAATGCCATGCTGAATAGGTCGTTATACACTTTGATAGACGGATCGAAGGCTTCAGCGGCAGGCCCCGGCGCGGGTTTCGAGGCTGCCGTCTCCCTCCCCCACCCGGAGGCTTCACCCGTATGGGGTGCTCCCCTCCCCTGGGTTCGGCCTAGCGGGCAAATCTCCGGACACTCGCCTCTCGGCGGCAGGTCCGCCCCGCCGCGGGACGGACCACCTCAGGAAGTCCCAGCCTGACGGCGGCGATAGGCCCGCTGCTGGCAAGCCCTGGAGCAATAGTCCCGAGGCCTGCCCCGCCCGCCCCCATCCAGCTCCTTGCCACAGACGGCACACTCACCGAGCTCGGTTTCGTCACGCATTACCTCACGTCCCCGGCTTTCGACGAGCGCCTGCACGCCGTCGAGAGTGCGCTGCAACCCGAATTCGAACGGGTCGAGCGGAGCGTCCATCCCTCCGTCCTTCCACAGCCGCTCCAAGGCCGGATAGGCGTCCATCCGCTCGAACAGGGACTCACGTTCGCTCCACCAGCGCTCATGGGACACACCGGTGCCCCGCTGGAGTTCCGCGGTCTCCCCCGCCTGACGCGCGACGGACTCCACGAATCCGCCGACCAGGTTCACGACCGCGATCACCTGCGCCGGCGCCAGGCCACTCCGCGAGGCGACATCCAGCGCGTGGTCGTATTCGGCCATGATGTTCGGCCCTGGCAGCCGCCGGCTCCCGGCGCTGTCGACCAGCCACGGGTGATGGCGATGCATCTCCCATGCCCGCCGCGCCCACCGTTCGAGCCCCGCCCGCCAGCCGAGACCATCCGAAGGCTCCATCGGGAACCTGCCGTACACGGCGTCGCGCATGAGCTCGACCAGCTCCGCCTTGCCGGGCACGTACCGGTAGAGCGACATGGTGGTGGTGCCGAACCGTTCCGCGACCTTGCGCATCGACAGGGCGGCCAGCCCTTCCGCGTCCGCGACTTCGACGGCCGCCGCGACGATCCGGCCGAGGCTCAACCCCGGGCGCTCCGGCTCGGGAGTTCCCCACAGCAGCTCGATCGCACGCTCCGGATCAGGCTGCGCGTCGTCTTCCGCCACCCGCACTCCCTTGACGCTCGTCGCTCGTTCGTGTTTAGCTGATAAACCTCAGTATATCCCATAAACCACTCCACAGGAGCGCTTCAGCATGCCTGAGATCAGGTTCTTCGTGTCCCCCCAGGGTAGAGACGACTGGGCAGGCACCGCCGACCGGCCGTTCGGCACCCCGAAAGCAGCACAGGAGGCCGTCCGCGCCATCACCGCCGGAATGACCGGCGACGTCATCGTCACCTTCGGCACAGGTGTGCACCATCTTGAGGCACCCCTTGTCTTCGACGACGCACTCGGCGATTCCGGCTCGAACGGTTTCCGCGTGATCTACCAGGCGGACGGCTACGGAACCGCGGGGCAGGCGAAGGTAGAACTGAGCGGCGGCCGCGAAATCACCGGCTGGACAACGGGCCGCGGCGGCATCTGGACGGCACCGATCGGAGACCACGCCCCGCGACGGCTCACCGTGGACGGCCGGCCCGCCGGAAGGGCGACCCGCATCGAGGGCCTCCCCGGAACCGTGACGAAAACAGCCACTGGTTACGTCACGGACAGCACCGAGCCGCAATCGTGGCCGGACCCGTCCGGCCTGGAGTTCGTCTACTCCGGCGTCTACCCGTGGTCCGAAGCCCGCCTCGCGGTCGCGTCGATCACCGGTGACGCCACCTCAACCACCGTCACCATGGCTCAGCCCGCCTTCGACCACGCCAAATCCCTCTACGACTCCAAGTGGTACGGCGCGGGCGGAGACGGCACCTGGGACGGGCTCGCCGCGCCTTCCGCACTCGAAAACAACGTGGCCTTCCTGACCGAACCGGGCACCTTCGCCGTCAGCCGCACCGAAGGGGACGGCCACGTCCTGCACTATCGTCCCCGCCCCGGCGAGGAGATCGGCAAGACCAGGGTCGTCGCCCCGATGCTCGAGTCGCTCATCACCGGACAAGGCGTGCACGACCTCGTGCTGCGTGGCTTCACCTTCGCCGACGCGACCTGGTCCGGCGTCGCCCGCACCGGCGGCTACCTGCACTATCACGGCAACGCCCGCTATGAACGGGGCGAATTCCAGAAGATCGACCTCGGCGCCGAAGTGGGCTACGTCCATGTGCCCGCCGAGCCGGTCCAGCTGCCCGCCAACGTCAGCCTCACGTCGGCGAACCGGGTCACCTTGGAGGGCAACCACTTCACCCGGCTCGGCGCGGGAGCACTCCTGATCGAGGGCGGCGCCGACGTCGGCATCCGGGCGAACGTCTTCGACGAGATCTCCGGCAGCGGGATCGCCGTCCACGCCGGTACCCGGGTCTCCATCGAGGACAACCTCGTCCACCACATCGGCACCGAGTACCACGGCTCCCCCGCCGTCCTCGTCGTCGAGTCCGAAGAGACCACCGTGGCCCACAACGAGATCCACGACGTCCCGCACAATGGCATCGTGATCACCGGCGGCGAGAAGGCCAAGGCCACCCAGGTGCTCTCGAATCTCGTCGAACGCAGCATGGGGAGGCTGATGGACGGCGGCGGGATCTACCTGTCGGCCCCACAGGGCTCGTCGTTCGCGGGCGGGGCGCTGGTCCGCGGGAACGTGATCCGCGACGTCCTCACCTCCTACAACTTCGGGCTGTACGCCGACTACGGCGCGGCGTGGATCACCGTGCTGGGCAACATCGTCTGCCGGGCCGACACCCCGATCGTGCTCCAGGTGGGCCCGCCGATGGAGAACGTCGCCTTCGTCGGCAACTTCTGGGACGTCCTGCCCGACGGCTACGACACCCCGCCCGAGACAGTGACCGTGGCCGCGAACACCGTGCTGCCGAAGGAAGGCTTCGACGAGGCCGTCCGCGCCGATCCGGCCGGCGCCGACATCCTCGCGCGAGCGGGGCGCCGCGGTCTGGAGCGCTGATCATCGCTCCGGCCGGGCGCAAGTCCCGGGGAGCCGATCCGGCCACGCGACGTCGTCGATCGCGAGCCACGGCGCGGCGGCCACGGCGGCGGGCGCGGCTCCGGTGATCGCCTTGACCTCACGATGGAGGTGGGACTGGTCGACGTAGCCGCTGTCGGCGGCAACGTCGGCCGGTGCGCGCCCGGCCGCGAGCAGGTGGGCGGCATGGTCGAAGCGCACCAGCCGGGCGGCGCGTTTGGGTGTGGTGCCGAGCTGGGCCCCGAAGCGGGACCATAGGCGCTTGCGGCTCCAGCCTACCTCGTCGGCCAGGCCGTCGACCCGGATCCGCCCTCGGCTGGTGTGCATCCGCCTCCAGGCGTAGGCGACCTCCGGATCGACCGGCGGGCGGGAGTCCAGCCGACGGCCGAGGATTCCCCACGCGATCGTGAACCGTTCGTCCCACGTCACGGCGGCGCGCAACCTGCCCTCGACGCGCTCGGCGTCGCGGCCCCAGACATCCTCCAGCGACACCACCGTCCCACTGAACCCGGTCGACGCGCCGAGCACCTTGGCCGCGACCGGCGGCGACAGCCGGATCTGGAGGCACTCGATCGCCGGACCCGAGCCGGCGACCCGAAGCTCGCCGGGGAAGAGCCCGATCACGACAGTGCCGCGCTCGCGCCGGTCATGGGTTTCGTAGACGAGACCCGCTCCCTCGGTCAGGTCGACGAGCAGGCTGACGGATGGGTGCGCGACCATGGCGATGTCGGCGGCGCCGGGGACGCGTCGCCGGAATCCGGCCATGCTGATCCCCGGCAGCCGCACTGACCGGCGCGGAACGGCGATGTCCACCTCCGCCCAGTCGGGTGGTGTCCCGGTTGACGGCATAAGACCAGATTAGGCCTCGGAAATCACCGACGGTGAACCGTGGCCGCGAAGTCCAGCAGCAGCCTGCTGGTCTCCTCCGGCGCTTCGAGTACAGGCAGGTGCCCCACGCCGGGCAGCAGCTCGACCCGCGCGGTCGGCACCGAGTCGTACTGGT
Organism: Amycolatopsis roodepoortensis; assembly: GCF_014873915.1. Classification (GTDB taxonomy): domain Bacteria; phylum Actinomycetota; class Actinomycetes; order Mycobacteriales; family Pseudonocardiaceae; genus Amycolatopsis; species Amycolatopsis roodepoortensis. Next base: position 1,953,950 of record NZ_JADBEJ010000001.1, on the reverse strand, counting down.
GCGCCGACGACGGATCCCAGCGGGGGTCGGCGGCGCCGAAGATCACCAGCACCGGGGCGTCGAGGGCGGTGAGACGCTCGGGCATGCTTCGCTCGGTGAGGTACGCGCTGTTCCGGCTCAGCACCGCCCTCATCGTGCGGTAAGTGATGCCCCGAAGGTCGGCGATCAGGTCGTCCGGGACGTCCACCGGGCGAACGGCCGTCGCCCTGATCCCGCCGCGGATCATCGCGTTCGAACGCCTCGCCCAGAGCAGCCTGCCGAGCGGCGGGGCCAGCAGGACCCGAAGGATGACCGGCTGCGGAAGCAGCGCATCGGGACTCGGGCCCGTGCTGATCAGCGCGAGTGAACCCACCAGGTCGGGGCGCTGTTCGGCCAGCGCCGTGACGACGTAGCCGCCGCTGGAATGCCCGACCGCGGCGACCTGGCCGAGGCCGAGGCCATCGAGTACCGCCGCCAAGCGATCCGCCTGCGCGGGCACGTCGTATGACGCCGCGGGCGGAGACTGGCCACAGCCAGGAAGGTCGACTCGAATGACGTGGTGATGCTTGGCGAGCGCCGGGACCATCGGCCCCCAGCAGGCGCCCGAAGCTCCCGAGCCGTGGACGAGCAACAGCGGCGGCGCCTGCCGCGGGCCCTCATGGACCACGTACATCCTGTGCGACTGCTCGACGTCGTACTCACTCATACCCGGGACGATGCCCGGGCTGCCGGGCTTCGGTCTTGGACAAATGTTCCCCGCGACGCCGACTCGGGCCGGGAAAGGCGTGTGAGCGCTATTTGTACAAGGCCTGGACATTCGTGAAGGTGATGTCGTCCGTGGTGGCGCTGTCGGGGTTGAACCGGAAAACGACGTTGTCCGCGCCCCCGGCGCGCATCGTGAAGGTCGACGTCATCGTCACCGAGCCGCCCGCGACGAGCTGCCCCGGCAGGTCGGTGGAGTTGCCCTGCTGAACGGCCGAGTTCGTCGCCTTGCCGTGGTTGGCGCCGTACCACAACTCCGTGCGGACGTTGGTCTTCACCGGCGGGAAGACGAACGGCGCGTTGCCGGTATTCGTGATCTCGATGGTAATCATCACCACGACGTTCACGGTCGGGCCGGAGTCGTAGGCGTTCGTATCCGTGGTCTCGGACCTCGCGGAGACGATCCGGACCTTCAAGCCGTTGGGCAGGATGGCGGCATCGGTCGCCGGGGTTTCCGGGGTGGCGGCGTTGCCGGCGCAGAACTCCGTGTGAGTACCGGCGAAATTCGGGTCGGCGCACTTCGCGGGGTCGAGCGCGGCAGCGTCCGGCGCGGCAGAGCCGTCGCAAGCGGCCAGTACGAGCGCGCCGGCCACAACGAAGAGGCCGACCGACAGTCTTTTGTCAGGCACGGCGGTCCAGCCTACGTGACATGAGTTGCTTGGAGGGTCGTGCGATACAGGAGGAATTCAAGTTGCCCTTAAGATGATCTTGACTTGAGCCACGCCGTATAGGTCGTTATACATTGGGGTCGAGCCGCCGGATGCCTTCGGTGAGTTCGGCGATGTCGGCGGCGGCCGCGAAGTTCAGCCGGAGGAACGGTCCGGACGGCTCGGTGGCGAAGAACCTCTCCCCTGCCCCGACCACGACCCCTCGCTCTCTCGCCACGCGAGCGAGCGCGTTCGCATCGCTCCCCGGCGGCAGCCGCACCCACAGGTGAAGGCCCCCCTCGGGGAGCCGCGCGATAGTCCACTCAGGACACTTCCCCGCCAGCGCCGCGGCCGCTTTCACGCGCCGTTCCCGCAGTTCTGAACCGAGCCTCCGGACGTGCCGTTCCCACGAAGGCGCGCTGAGCAGTTCGAGGGCGGCCTCCTGCAGTGGGCGGGAGACGAAGAAGTCGTCGACCCGCCGGATCGCCTTCATCCGGTCGAGAACAGGCCCTCGCGCGATCAGCGCGCCGATCCGGAGGCTCGGCGCGGCGGCCTTGGTCACCGAGGTCAGATGGACGACCGTGCCGTCCCGGTCATCGGTGATCAGCGGACGTGGCGCGGCCGCACCGTGGGAGAGATACCGGGCGAAGTCGTCCTCCAGGACGAACGCGCCCGCCGCCCGGGCGACGTCCAGTACCCGCGTACGCCGTTCGGCCGCGAGCACCGTCCCGGTCGGGTTGTGAAAGGCCGGCTGGCAGTAGAACAGCCGGGCTCCGGTCATCGCGAACGCCTCGGCCAGCAGGTCCGGGCGGACCCCGTCCTCGTCGATCGGGACCGGCACCGGCCGGAGCCCCGCCGCCCGCGCGGCGGCGAGCGCCCCCGGGTAGGTCGGCGATTCGACGAGGACCGGACTGCCAGGAGCCGCGATGGCACGGAACGCCATGGACAGCCCGCTCTGTCCGCCGGCGGTGATCAGGACGTCGTCCGGTGACGCACCGGACGGGCCCGCGAACACCGACCTCAGCGCGGGCAGACCGGCGGCGGGTGCGCGATCCCAGGCGTCCGGGCGGCGGCCCGCCCGCGCGAGTGCCGCGCTCAGGAAGCGAGTCGCCTGCAACGACCGATGCGGATAGCCGCCGTCGAGCAGGATCGCGCCCTCCGGTGGCGGGCCGAGGACTCCGGTGAGGGATCTGGTGTCGACGCTGCGATCGGTCAGCGCGACCGTCTGCCATGCCGTGTCGAGCGGTTCGCCCGCGGCCGCCGGCTTCGTCGCGACGTATGTCCCGCTCCCGGGACGGGTCACGACCGTGCCCTCGGCGGCCAGCAGGGCGATGGCGCGAGAAACCGTTCCCGGGCCGACCCGATAGCGCTCGATCAGCTCCCGGCTGCTGGGCAACCTCTCCCCCGCGGCCGCCGAGCGGATGAGGGAACGCAGCTGGGCGACGAGCGCGGAAGTGCTACTATCCGACATGAAGCTACATGATAGTGCTACTGGAAATCGGGCGGAATCACTACTGGACGTCCCGGCCCTGCGAGCCGACACACCGGGCAGCGAGAAGGTCGTCCACTTCAACAACGCCGGCTGCGGGCTTCTGGCGAAACCGATCCTGGCCGCGATGCTCGATCATCTGAACCTCGAAGCCGAGATCGGCGGATATGAGGCCGCCGCGGCCCGCGCGGCCGAGGTCACCGGTTTCTACGACCAGATCGCCGCGCTCATCAACGCGCGGCCCCGCAACATCGCCTTCGCCGCGAGCGCCACCCACGCCTACTCCACGGCGTTGTCGTCGATCCGGTTCGAATCCGGCGACGTCGTCCTCACCACCCGCAACGACTTCATCTCCAACCAGATCGCGTTCCTGTCGCTGCGGAAGCGCTTCGGCGTCGAGGTCGTGCACGCGCCGGACTCGCGGGAGGGCGGTGTCGACGTCGCAGCGATGGCGGCTCTGATGCGCGCCAAGAGGCCGAAGCTGGTCGCCGCCACGCATATCCCGACCAACTCGGGCCTCGTCCAGCCCGTCGCCGAGATCGGGCGGTACTGCCGGGACCTCGGCCTGACCTACCTGGTCGACGCCTGCCAGTCGATCGGCCAGTACCCCGTCGACGTCGAGGAGATCGGCGCCGACCTGCTCACCTCGACGTGCCGGAAGTTCCTGCGCGGGCCGCGTGGTTCGGGCTTCCTGTACGTCTCCGACCGGTTTCTCGACGCCGGACACGAGCCGTTGTTCATCGACATGCACGGAGCCCGCTGGAGCGCGCCAGGCGCGTACGAACCGGCGAAGTCCGCTTCCCGGTTCGAAGAATGGGAATTCCCCTACGCCACCGTGCTCGGATGCGCCACCGCCGCGAGGTACGCCCGCGAAGTCGGCCTGGAGGCGATCTCACGGCGCACCCCCGCACTCGCGGCGAGACTGCGGCACGGGCTCGGCGCCATTCCCGGTGTCGAAGTGCTCGACCGGGGGCCGGAACTGGGCGCGCTGGTGACGTTCTCCATCAAGGGCTGGGAAGCCGTGCCCTTCAAGGCGGCGATGGACGCCCGCCGGATCAACTCGGCGCTCAGCTACCGGGAGTTCGCGCAGTTCGACTTCGGGGACAAGGACGTCGACTGGTGCCTGCGGCTGAGCCCGCACTACTACAACACCGAACGGGAGGTGGACGACGTGGCCGCGGCCGTCGCCGAACTGGCCGCCTGAGCGCGGTTCCCCGCCTGGACACTGGGGGTGTCCGGGCGGGAACCGTCAGCGGGTCAGGCGCCCGCGAGGCCGCGCCGCTTCAGGAGCGGCTCGATCTCCGGGTCGCGGCCGCGGAACGCGCGGAAGGCGGCCATCGGGTCGACGCTGCCGCCACGTCCGAGGAGTTCGCGGCGGAAGTGGTCGCCGTTCTCCCTGGTGAGCCCACCGTTCTCCCGGAACCACTGGACGGTGTCGGCGTCGAGGACCTCGCTCCAGATGTAGGAGTAGTACCCGGCGCTGTAGCCGCCGCTGAAGATGTGCGCGAAGTAGGTGGTGCGGTAGCGCGGCGGCACGGCTTCCAGCGCGACACCGGCCTTGGTCAGCGCCTCGGCCTCGAACCGCTGGACGTCCTCGACGTTGTCCTCCGTGCCCAGCGCGTGCCACGCCTGGTCGAGGAGGGACGCCGCGAGGTACTCGGTGGTCGAGAAGCCTTCGCCGTACTGCTGCGACGCCAGGAGCTTGTCGATCTGCTCCTGCGGCAGCGGCTCACCGGTCACGTGGTGCTTGGCGTAGTTGGCCAGCACCTCGGGCCAGAGCATCCACATCTCGTTGACCTGCGAGGGATATTCGACGAAGTCACGCGGGACGTTGGTGCCCGAGAACATCGGGTACTCGACGTCGGAAAGCAGCGAGTGCAGCGCGTGCCCGAACTCGTGGAACGCGGTGACGACCTCGTCGAAGGTCAGCAGGGTCGGCTCCCCCGCCGGCGGCTTGGCGACGTTGAGCACGTTCACCACGACCGTCTTGGTACCCAGCAGCCTCGTCTGGTCGACGAAGTTGTTCATCCAGGCGCCGCCGCGCTTCGAGTCCCGGGCGTAGTAGTCGAGCAGGAACAGGCCGAGTTCCGCGCCGTCGGCGTCGAAGACCTCGAAGATCCGGACCTCGGGGTGGTACTTCGGCAGGTCTTCCCGCTCGGTGAAGCTCAGGCCGTACAGCTTGGACGCGGCGAAGAAGACGCCGTCGGTCAGCACCCGGTTCAGCTCGAAGTACGGGCGCAGCGCGGCGGTGTCGACCTCGAACCGGTCCTTGCGGACGCGTTCGGCGTAGAACGCCCAGTCCCACGGCCGCAGGATCGCGCCGGGGATGTCGGCTTCGAGGTACCGCTGCAGTTCTTCGGCCTCCGCCTTGGCGTTGGCGACCGCGACGGGCGCGAGCCGCTCCAGGAGACCGACTGCGGCCTCGGCGGTCTTCGCGGTCTCGTCCTCGATGACGTACGAGGCGTGGTCGGGGAAGCCGAGCACGGCGGCCCGCTCGGCACGCAACCGGACCAGCTGGGCCACGACCTCGTTGTTGTCGAACTCGTTGCCCCGGTTGCCGCGGGAGACCGACGCGGTGAAGATCCGCTCGCGCAGCGCGCGGTCTTCCAGCGAAGCCAACGCGGCCTGCGCGGTCGGCAGGGTCAGCTTGAGGACGTACTTGCCCTCCTCGCCGGCGGTTTCGGCCGCCGTGGCGATCTCGTCCTCGCCGAGACCCGCGAGTTCGGCGACGTCGTCGACGACCACGGCCAGTTCGTTGGTGTCCTTGAGCAGGTTCTGCTGGAATCGGGTCGACAGCGTCGAAATCTGCTCGTTCAGCTCACGCAGGCGCTTCTGGTCGGCTTCGGGGAGACCGGCGCCGGCGCGGCGCACGTCGGTGTGGTGCCGCTCCAGCAGGCGCAGCGACTCGGTGTCGAGCCCGAGTTCGTCCCGGCGCTCGAACAGGGAGTTGATCCGGGCGAACAGCGCCGGGTTCAGGTTGATGGCGTCGGCGTGCGCGGCCAGCCGCGGCGCCATCTCGGCCTGCACGCGCTGGATCTCGTCGTTCGCGTTCGACCCGGCGAGGTTGAAGAACACGCTGGACACCCGCGACAGCAGCCTGCCGGACTTTTCGAGCGCGACGATGGTGTTCTCGAAGGTCGGCGGCTCGGCCGAACTCGCGATCTCCTCGATCTCCGCGGCGTGCTCGGCCAGGCCCGCTTCGAAGGCGGGAAGGAAGTGCTCGTCGGCGATCCGGTCGAACGGTGGAAGTGCGTAGGGCAGCTCACTCGGCGCGGCGAACGGGTTGTCCTGCGAAATCATCGGTGTTGCTCCCGGGTCGTCGAAACTGCTGGTCTGGCCACCTTACGGGCAGCGAGGGGCCGGTGGATGCCGTCCGTGGCGGTGACGCCACGGCGGAAGTGGTCACGCTCCGGTGGTACCGCCCACCACCGCGTCGGAGCTGCGTTTTCCCTTGCCGCGCTTGGCTTTGGCCGGGGGTTCCGGTGGGGCGATACCGGCCAGGTCGCCGCCGTTGTCGTTGACGCGCAACACGAACGGACGAGTCTCGGTGTACCGGACGACCGAGACCGACGCCGGGTCGACCACGATCCGCTGGAAGGAATCGAGGTGCTGGCCGAGCGCGTCGGCGAGGATCGCCTTGATCACATCGCCATGGCTGCATAAGAGCCACACCGCGTTTTCACCGTGCTTCGCGGTGATCCTCGCGTCGTGCGCGCGAACGGCGGCGACCGCGCGCGCCTGCATCTCGGCGAGCCCTTCCCCGCCGGGGAAGACCGCCGCCGAGGGATGCGCCTGCACGACCCGCCACAGCGGTTCCTTGAACAGATCCTTGAGCGCGCGTCCGGTCCATTCGCCGTAGTCCACTTCGGACAAACCGGGCTCTTTGAGCTTGTCCAGACCGCGTGCCTCGGCCAGCTTCGCGACCGTCTGACGGCAGCGGAGCATCGGCGAGACCACCAGTTCCGCGAGCGGGACCGGCGCCAGGCGCTCGACGAGCGCGGCCGCCTGCGCCCGGCCGGTGTCGTCCAGGCCGACCTTGGGCGTGCGCCCGGCAAGGACGCCCGAACCGTTCGCCGTGGACTTGCCGTGGCGCAGAAGGATCACAGTACTCACGTGGCCCACCCTACGTGTCGTGCTTTGCCCCCTCCCGCGTTCAGTCCTCTGGATGCGCGGGATCAGATGTGCGGACCCGCGCCCGGGTCGAGGACCCCGGTGAAGATCAGCACGAACAGCAGGACACCGAGCACGAGCCGGTAGATCACGAACGGCACGAAGCTCTTGGTCTTGATGTAGGACATCAGCCAGGCGATGACGGCGTACCCGACGCCGAACGCGACCAGCGTCGCCAGGATCGTCGGCCCCCACTGCGCCGGGGCGCCGTCCTTGCCGATGTCGGTCAGCTTGTACAGCCCCGAGCCGAACACCGCGGGCAACGCCAGCAGGAACGAGTACTCCGCCGCCTCCGCGCGGGTGTAGCCGAGCAGCAGCCCGGCGCTGGTGGTGCCACCGGAGCGGGAGACGCCCGGGATCAGCGCCAGCGCCTGGGCGAATCCGAAGCCGAGGCCGTGCGGCACGGTCAGGTGGTCGAGGGTGCGCTGTTGCTTCCCGATGCGGTCGGCCACCAGGAGGATCAGGCCGAACACGATCAGTGTCGTCGCGGTGATCCGCAGGTCACGGAAGGTTTCGTCAATGGCGTCCTGCAGCAGCAGGCCCAGCACCACGATCGGCAGCGAGCCGACGATGATCAGCCAGCCCAGCCGGGCGTCGGGGTCCTGGCGCCAGTCCTTCTTGTAGATGGAGAAGAACCAGGCGCGGAGGATCTTCCCGATCTTGGCCGAGAAGTACAGGATGACCGCGAGTTCGGTGCCGATCTGGGTCACGGCGGTGAACGCGGCGCCCGGGTCGTCCCAGCCGGCGAGCGCCGCGGTGATCCGCAGGTGCGCGCTGGAGGAGATCGGCAGGAACTCGGTCAGGCCCTGGACGAGACCCAGGACCAGCGCTTCGAACCAGCCCATCAGGCGACACCGGCCGTTTCGATCGCCTCGGCCGCGACCTCGAGGGCACGTGCGGAGCCCTCCGGATCCGGCATGGCGGGCGCGACGGTCAGCGTCGTGACGCCGGACCCGGCGAAGGCCTGCATCCATTCGGCGATGCGCTCCTTCGGGCCCAGCAGCGACGTCGCGTCGATGAACTCCAGCGGGACGGCCTTCATGGCGCCCTCGTAGTCCCTGCCCAGGTACTTCTGCTGGACGTCGGCGGCTTCGCGCTCGAAGCCCATCCGGCAGGCGAGCTGGTTGTAGAAGTTCTTCTCCCGGCTGCCCATCCCGCCGATGTACAGCGCCGCGTACCCGCGGACCGCGTCGGCGCAGGCCTTCCAGTCGTCACCGACCACGAGCGGGACGGTGGGGACGACGTCGAAGCCGTCGAGGGTGCGCCCGGCCTTGTCCGCCCCGGCCTGGATCAGCTTCAGCTGCTCACCGGCGTGTTCGGGCGAGTAGAACACCGGCAGCCAGCCGTCCGCGATCTCGCCGGTCAGCTCGAGGTTCTTCGGGCCGATGGCGGCCAGGTACACCGGGATCTCGTCACGGACGGGGTGCACGGTCAGGGTCAGCGCCTTGCCCGGCCCGCCGGGCAGGGGCAGCTGGAAGTGGTCGCCGTCGTACCGGACCCGCTCGCGGCTCAGCGCCTTGCGGACGATCTCGACGTATTCGCGGGTGCGGCCCAGCGGGGACGCGAACTTCACGCCGTGCCAGCCCTCGGAGACCTGCGGGCCGGAAACACCCAGGCCGAGGCGGAACCGGCCGCCCGAAAGCGTGTCCAGGGTCGCGGCGGTCATCGCGGTCATCGCCGGTGTCCGCGCGGGGATCTGGAGCACCGCGCTGCCCACGTCGATCCGTGAGGTCTGCGCCGCCACCCACGAGAGCACCGTCGGCGCGTCCGACCCGTAGGCCTCCGCGGCCCAGACGACCGCGTAGCCCAGTTCGTCCGCCTTCTTCGCCAATGCCAGGTTGGCCGCGTCGTTCCCCGCGCCCCAATAGCCCAAGTTCAGTCCGAGTCGCACGGCGTGAATGTATCCACCGGAGAGTCACTCCTCCGTTCAGGGTGTTGACACGGTGATGACCCGCACGGTGGTACTCGATCACGACACGCTCACCTGCTCCGCGTCCCGCACTTGCCTTCCGGCTAGGCTCGCCCGTCGTGGAAAAGCGACAGCTCGGCCGGTCGGGACTTCGGGTCTCGCGGATGGCCCTCGGGACCATGACGTGGGGTGGCGACACCGACTCGGAGGAGGCGGCCAGCCAGCTGGTCGCGTTCGTCGACGCCGGGGGCACCCTGGTCGACACCGCCGACATCTACGGCGAGGGCGAGAGCGAACGCGTCCTCGGCGCGCTGCTCGGCGACCTCGTCCCCCGGGACGACATCGTCCTCGCGACCAAGGCCGTTGCCCGCCGCACCGACGGCCCGTTCGGTGGCGGCGCCTCGCGAGGCGCCCTCTTGAGCGCGCTCGACGGCTCGCTCCGGCGGCTCGGCACCGATCACATCGACCTCTGGCAGCTGCACGCGTGGGACACCACCGTGCCGGTCGACGAGACGCTCGCCGCCCTCGAGTACGCCGTGACCTGCGGAAAGGTCCGCTACGTCGGCGTCTCCAACTACTCGGGCTGGCAGCTCGCGACCGCCGCGGCCCGCAGCTCCGCCGTCGCCCCGCTGGTCTCGACGCAGGTCGAGTACTCGCTACTGGAGCGCGGGGTCGATCGCGAAGTCGTCCCGGCCGCGGAGCACCACGGCATCGGGCTCCTGCCGTGGGCACCGCTCGGCCGGGGTGTGCTCACCGGTAAGTACCGCACCGGGACACCCGCGGATTCGCGTGGTGCTTCGAGTGTTTTCGCCGGCTATGTCGAACATCACCGGACCGATCGCGCCGCCCGGATCGTGCAGGCGGTCGCGACGGCCGCGGACGGCCTCGGGACGTCGCCGCTGGCCGTCGCGCTGGCGTGGGTCCGCGACCGGCCCGGAGTGGTCGCGCCCGTGGTCGGAGCCCGTGACACCGGTCAGCTGACCGGTTCGCTCACGGCCGAGGAGATCACCCTCCCGCCCGCCATCCGCTCGGCGCTCGACGACGTCAGCGCGATCGAGGTCGGATACCCGGAACGCGGCCTGTGAGCCGTCTCGAATACTGGATTAGGTGACTGTTGGGTGACGCGGACGTGACGTGGTGGAGTTCCTGGAGGATGCTGGACAGGTCCGTACGACGAGTAGCAGGTGGAGGCACCAAGGTGGGTCGGCTGTCCGCCGTTTCCCGGATCGCGATCCCGCTCGCCGGTGTCCTGGTGCTCTCGTCCTGTAGTACGGACGACACACCGAACGACACCTTGCAGATCGTGCAGAACCCCGTCGCGGCGACCGCGGCGGTCTCCCCCGTGGTGACGGTCAAGCCCGCGGGGTCGGTGTTCGCGGCGCCCGGTGTGAAGGCGCTGGTGACCGACGAGGCGAGCAAGACGCTGGTCGTCGCCGTTTCCGAGCCACCGTCGCTGCGTATCTACGATCTCGCCGCCCTGGACGCCCCGAAGGCGACCGTGGCCCTGCCCGGCCCGGCCGAACGACTCACGGTCTCGGGATCCCAGGTGCTCGCCAGCGTCCCTGGCAAGAGCCTGCTGGCGAAGATCTCGCTGCCCGGTGGCGCGCTGGAGACGGTCCCGGTCGCGGGGCAGCCGTCGGCCGGTCTCGCCGCCGGTGACGCGACGCTGGTCTCGGTGCGGGACCGCAAGGCCGTCGAGGTGCTGTCGAAGAACGCGGGGCCGAAGACCATCACCGGCCAGATCTACAGCGCCGACGACGTGCTGAACACCGGCGACGGCGTGGTCGTCCTCGACAAGCTCCGCACCGCCCTGTTCGCCGTCGACCTCGACGAGGGCAAGATCGGCGAAGGTCTGCGGGCGGGCGACGGTGCGGCCAACGCCGTCACCGACGATCTCGGCCGCGTCTTCGTCACCGACGCGCGGGCGGGCGCGCTGCTGGCGTTCTCCACGACGCCGTTGCTGCTGCGCCAGCGTTATCCCGTTCCCGGCGGCGCGTACGGCATCGCCTACGACCGACCTCGTGGCCTCGTCTGGGTCACGCTCACCGGACGCAACGAGGTCGTCGGTTTCGACGTCCGCGGTGGGGAACCGATCGAGAAGCACCGGTTCCCCACCGTGCGGCAGCCAGATTCGGTCACCGTCGACGAGCAGGGCGGCCGTGTGGTCGTCGGCTCGGCCATCGGAGAAGGGATCCAGGTGATCACGCCATGACAGTCGTGGACGAGGCGGTGGTCGAAGGGGATTGGGAGTACCGGCGGTTGCAGCTTCCGCCCGGTGTTTCCCGGCGGGCGGCGGCGACGCAGCTGTCGATCCACGCCGAGTTCGCCGGTTGGGAGCTGTCGACCGTCCGGCTCTACTCCGATGGGACGCGGAGGGTGTGGTTGCGCCGCAAGCGCACCGCCACACCCCTGCCCGGCCTCATCACTTGAACACCCGGCCGAGCCACTCGGCCCAGAGCGCGTCCTGTTCCGCGGAGTCGACGTCGCCGAACAGGTGATGCATCGCGCAGATCGGCCCGGCGAAGCCGCGGACGAACCTCAGTAGCGCGTCCTCGGTCCGGATCCCGACCGTCTGCGCGTTCGTGAAGTAGACCTCTCCGTCCACAGTGGACACCGGTCCGGTGGACAGCCGGACCCGGTCCCCCGTCTCCGGCCGCCCAGCCAGGCCCAGCTCCCGGCCCAGCGTCAGCCACGCGCTGTCCCAGTCCGAGATCATCGGCCCGAACACCGTCACCGGAACGGCCTTCCGGCCGGCGAAACGGTTGAGGTACTCGACAAGGGTGCGAAGGAACAGCTGACCGCCGGCGGTCATCGCCTCGAACTCGTCTTCCCAGTCGTCGCCGGGCAGGAAGCCGCTCGTCACGGTCCGCAGCACGGTGCTTCCGCCGGACCGGCCCTCGATGAGGAACTCGTAGGCGACGAAACGCCCGTCCAGCGCGGGTTCCGTGCCGTAGACGAGCCGTTCCAACGGATCCCACGACGTGATCGCCGAGGTGGGCTCGAAGCCCCCGAAAGCGGTCTTCACCGTTCCTCCGACGCCTCCGTCGACCTCGTTGCGTCCCATGAACCACGACGTGATCCCCGGCCCGGTCGCGATGGCGTCCCAGACCTGTTCCGGGGTCGCGTCGACCTCGACGCGATCGGTGATCTCGAATTCGTGGCCCATTCAGCGCTCCTCGGGCTCGGTGCGGACGCTCGGGTGGACGGCGACGACGATCCGGTGGTCCCGGCCCTGTTCGGCGCCTTCGTCGTGGTACTTGCTCACCAGGTTCGTGATCGCGACGGTCAGCTCTTCGGCGAACGCGGCCCGGTCCGCGGCGGAGGAGAACCGCACCTCGCCATCGATCGCGAAGGTCGCGACCCGTTTGCGCGCCTTGGTCGCGCCGGTGATCAGGAGGCCGACGTCGCGCACCAGCCTGCCCGCCACGGCGAGCAGCCAGCGCGCGGACAGCCGGTCGGGTGACTGGGCCGGATCGGGTTGCACGGCCGAGAGCGCCGTCGGCGAGATGACGTACGAAGACGCCGTCGCGCGCATCATGCGCTCGGTGACGTTGCCCTTCCGCCGCTCCTCGACGAGCTCGACCAGCCCATGCTTCTCCAGGGCGCGAAGGTGGTAGTTCACCTTCTGTCTCGGCAGGTCCACCCGCGCGGCGAGCATCGTGGCCGACGCCGGTTCGGCGAGTTCGGCGAGCAGCCTGGCCCGGACCGGATCCAGCGACACTTCGGCCGCTTCCGCGTCCTCGATCACCGCAACGGAGAACATGCCAAGACGGTGTCACCGAAAACAGAACTTGTCAAGACAGTCCAGGTTGTCGGCGAGCCTCGTTCGCCAGCGCCAGAAGACGGGGAATCACCTGCGGGGCCGCCTCGAGCGGGACGACATGCCCGACGCCGGGCAGCACCACAGCCGTCCCGTTCTCCACCGCGCCCGCCAGCTCCTCGACGTCCGCTGTAGGCACGAGCTTGTCGCGCTCCCCCACGATCGCCGTCACCGGCACCGCCCCGACCTGCGACAACGCCGATTCCCGCGTGTAGGCGTCCAGCGCGGGGCGGAACGCGGAGACCGTCTGTGGCCAGTTGCCGCGGATCATCCGCACGGTCAGTTCGACGTCGGCGGGCACCGGGTCGTCGCCGAAGAGCCACCACCGCAGCCCGGCGGTCACCGCCTTGCTCGTGTGCTCCCGCACCAGGCCGATCAGCTTCGTCCCGAAGACGATCTCCAGGTCGCGGCCGAGTTTCCCGAGCGCGTTCGGCCAGATCGCGTCCGGCGTGACACCGCCCGCCGACATGGCGAGCAACCCGATTCCGGCCACCCGCGCCGCGAAGACGTCCGGATGGCGCTGGGCGAGCGACAGGATCGCGAGGCCGCCCATGTCATGACCGACCAGGACCACCTTGCCGCCGGGGATCACCTTCTCCAGCACCTCTGCCAGATCGTCGGCGAGGTGCCCCATGGTCGCCGACGAGGCGCGGACCTCACCGGATTCGCCGTGGCCGCGCTGGTCGTAGGCCACCACGGCCAGCGATTCCTCCGCGGACGCCTCGGCCAGCACCGGCGCGATGGCACGCCAGCTTCGCCTGTCGAGGGCGTACCCGTGGAGGAGCACCACGGTCACCGGCGCCGACGGATCACCCCAGCGCTCGAAGTGCAGGGGTGTTCCGTCGGCGGCCAGCAGACCGGGCATCAGGCAGAGCGGAGGAAGCGGTCGAGTACCCGCACGCCGAACTTCAGCGCGTCGACCGGGACCCGCTCGTCGACCCCGTGGAACAGCGCCGAGAAGTCGAGGTCCGCGGGCAGCTGCAGCGGGGCGAAGCCGAAGTTGCGAATCCCGAGGGACTGGAACGACTTCGCGTCGGTGCCGCCGGAGAGCATGTACGGGAGCGTGCGGGCGCCCGGGTCCTCGGCGAGGACCGCGTTGGTCATCGCGTCGACCAGGGCGCCGTCGAAGGTCGTCTCGACCGGCGGCAGCTCCATCCATTCCTTCTCGATGTCCGGGCCGAGGATCTCCTCCAGTTCGGCGTTGAACGCCTCCAGCCTGCCGGGAAGGATCCGGCAGTCGACCGAAGCCTCCGCCACGGACGGGATGACGTTCGACTTGTAGCCCGCGGTGAGCATCGTCGGGTTCGCCGTGTCGCGCAGGGTCGCGCCGATCATCCGGGAGATGTTGCCGAGTTTGGCGACAGAACCCTCGATGTCGTCCTCGGGGAAGTCCCAGCCGGTGATCTCGGTGACGCCGTCCAGGAATTCGCGGACGGAGTCGGTCATGACCAGCGGGAACCGGTGGTTGCCCAGCCTCGCGACGGCCTCGGACAGCTTGGTGACGGCGTTGTCGCGGTGAATCATCGAGCCGTGACCGGCGGTGCCGCGCACCCGCAGCTTCATCCAGCGGATGCCCTTTTCGGCCGTCTCGATGAGGTACGCGCGGACGTTGTCCTTCAGCGTGATCGAGAAGCCACCGACCTCGCTGATCGCCTCGGTGACACCTTCGAACAGCTCGGGCCGGTTCTCGACCAGCCACTGCGCCCCGTACTTGCCGCCCGCCTCTTCGTCGGCCAGGAACGCGAAGACGAGGTCACGCGGCGGGACGATGCCGTTGATCTTGTAGTGGCGGGCCAGCGCGAGCGCCATGCCGCACATGTCCTTCATGTCCACCGCGCCGCGGCCCCAGACGTAGTCGTCCTGGATCGCACCGGAGAACGGGTGCACCGACCACTCCGAGGCGTCGGCGGGAACGGCGTCGAGGTGACCGTGGATCAGGAGCGCGCCGCGCGACGGGTCGGCGCCCGGCAGCCGGACGATCACGTTGTGGCGGTCCTTGCCGCCGGACTCGACATAGGTGATCTCGTAGCCCGCGTCGGTGAGCTTCTCGGCGACGTACTCCGCCGCGGCGCGTTCACCGACCAGCGTGTCGGGGTCACCCGTGTTGGTGGTGTCGATGCGGATCAGTTCACTGGTGAGGGTGACTGCCTCTTCGGCGGCTGCTTCGATCAAATTCGGTTCGGTCACCAGGCATTCCTACCATTGGTGGAGCCTGTCGACCCGCTGCCACCGCGTGGTGGACGGCGTGTGACCGCCCACCCCCGCGGTGGCACCGCGTCTGATCACCGAGCAGGCGCTGGAGTTTGATCGGGTGCCTGGTGATCGCCGGAGGGACGCACGGTGCCCTTCCCCGCCACCATCGCGACGACAGCCTGGCCGAACGCGGCGACGCACATCAGGATGAGCGGTGCCTGCCAGCCCGAGCTGACGGAGTGCAGCAACCCGAAAAGGACCGGCCCGACCGCCGCCAGCAGATAGCCGACCGACTGCGCCATCGCCGACAGCGCTCCCGCTCCGGCCGCGTCGTGAGCACGCAGGCCGAGGAAGGCCAAGGCGAGCACCAGGCAGGCGCCGCCACCGAAGCCGAGGACGATGGTCCACACCACGGCCCATTCCGGCGCCAAAAGCAGTCCGACGTAGCCGGCGAGCATGATCAGCGAGTTCACCGTCGCCAACCCGCGCTGGTCACGCGCTCGGCGCAGCAACGCGGGTGCGGCCAGGCTCGTCAGCACCGCGACCACCTGGAAGAGGAACAGCAGCCACCCCGCCGAGGCCGGGCTGATCCCGGTGTCCTGGACCACCCCCGGAAGCCATGTCACGACGACGTAGAAGCCCAGCGACTGCAGTCCCATGAACGCCGTGACCGCCCATGCCAGGCCCGATTTCCAGGGCAGCCGATGTCCACCGTGCACCGCCGCCGCGACCGGCGGAGGCGTCCGCAGTTGCGGCGACCACAGCGCGATCGCCAGCAGCGCGAGCACGATCCAGCAGCCCAGCGCGGTCGACCACCCACCGGGCGCGACCTCGCTGATCGGCACGGCCACTCCGGAGGCCACCGCCGCGACACCACCCATGACCGTGGCGTACGCGCTCGTCAGCAGGCCCACCTTCGTGGGGAAGTCGCGTTTGATGAGGCTCGGCAGGAGCACGTTGCCCACCGCGATACCGGCCCCGATCAGTACGGTCCCGCCGAACAGACCGGCCACCGTCGGGATCCACCGGATCGCGATCCCCACCGTCAGCACCAAGAGCGCGCCCGCGAGTACCCGCTCGGGCCCGCGGCGCGCGGCCAGCCGCGGCACCAGCGGGGAGATCACCGCGAAAGCGAGGAGGGGCAACGTGTTCAACAGGCCGGCCACGGCAGCCGACAGCCCGAGGTCGGCCTGCACTTGATCCAGCAGCGGTCCGACACCGGTCAAGCTGGGCCGCAGGTTCGCCGCGATGACCAGCAAACCCCAAAGCAATAGCGCCTGACCGGAACGACGCGTCGGCCGTTGTGCGTCCAATGCGGAACTCATGTCAGCCGGCCGCCCTAGTGCAACAGTTCTTCATGCGCCCATATTCGGGTCATCCCGCGTCGGCAACCAGGCCATGCTTAGGCTGGCCCCCACAGGGCTACCCTGACTGGTACGCCCTTGGCGAATGGCACCGTAAGCTGAGGGTCATGGGTACGCCGTTGGGTGACTTCATCCGAGCCAAACGAGACGCTATCCAGCCGGAATCCCTGGGGCTGCCGGACCGAGGCCGTCGCCGGTCACCAGGACTACGCCGTCTGGACCTCGCCGCTCGAGCGGGCATCAGCATGGAATACCTGGCCCGCATCGAGCAGGGGCGCGACCGCAACCCGTCCACCGCGGTCGTGAACGCGATCGCCGACGCGCTCAGCCTCGGCACCTCGGAGCGTAACCACCTGCGTTATCTCGCGAAGATCACCGGGGACGAATGCTCCGCCCATTTCAAGCCCGCGCCGCCGCGCCGTCAGGTGCGTCAGTCCATCATGGACACCTTGCGCATGCTCGAACAGGGAATCGCCATCGTGACGAACAGGCTGGGCGACGTACTCGCCTACACCGGCACGTACGCGACGGTCACCAGCGGAACCGGTCTGCTCGACGCCGAAACACCGAACATCACGCGCTACGTCTTCACCGATCCACGCGCGCGCACCTTCTTCACCGACTGGGACGCCATCGCCGACGAGCAGGCGTTCGACCTGTGGCTCGCGCCCTCCGTCGAAAATCTCGAATGGCTCACCGCCGAGCTGATTCCGCTCGCGGGCACCGACTTCACCCGCAGGCTGAACCGCCATGAGGTACCACGACGAGGCGTGCTGCGACTCAAGCATCCGGCCGGCCCTGAACTTCGGCTGACGCGCGAAACACTGGAGTTGCCCGCCGATGATCAGCAGATCGTCGTGTTCCTGCCCGCGGACGACCAGACGGCACAGGCCGTCGACCAGTTGCACCGGCAGTCCCGAGGTCGACTGCGTTCCATCTCGTGAAACTTGCCGGGACCGACGAAGTCCCGGTATCCGTTTCGATCCGGCACAACGGCGTGCGGCTTCGACAAGAAAGCAAAAACCAGGGGGATCACTTTGCGCCGAGCCGAATAATCACCGTGCCAGCTGATCGAATCGGATAACTGCCTTCGAGCCGACAGGACGAGCATTCGTCCCGTCGCTTTGTCGTGCCGATGAACATCGTGCCCATATCGCACACGTCGGACCGAAGAGTTTGTTCACCATAAGTTCCAAATGGGGATTCTCCTGACCCTGGCGGCGCTCATCGCCGTTTTCGCCACGGGTCCATTCAGGCATCGCATGAAAAGATCGAAATCCCGGTCGCCCACATAGTGGTAACCACTCGATCGGACCAGTTGGACCTGCCGATCATTGGTTAGCATGGGAGCGACTGGGGCTGAGGAATTCAACTGGGGATGTCTTTTGCCGAGATGGCTTTTGCACTGGGGTCGATGGCGTGCGCCATCAACGAGGAGGGAATTTGCCAACCGTAGGAGTAGTAGGGGCAGGCGTCATCGGGTCTTGCGTTTCCCTGTTTCTGGCACAATGCGGCGTGCGCGTGCATTGCGTGGATCGTGGCCGGCCAGGGGGACTCACCACGGACGCCAGTTTCGCGAGGCTGAGCGCCTATCAGCAGCCGACCTACCGGCGTTTCGAATTGAGCCATGCGGGAATCATCGAGCACGCGCATTTCGCCGGACTGTTCGATTCGGCACCCTGGTGGCATCCGACCGGCAGCCTGGCCTGGGCCGGCGCGGACGGCAGATGCGGCGTCAGCACCCGGTCCTTCGTCGAGGAAGCCGAGCGACTTCGTTCCTGGGGGTACCGCGTCATCTGGCATGACGCGGCGAAAGTGAGCCGGGAGCTGGAGCCCGCCATCCCCTTCTCCCCAGCCCAGACGCCGGTCGCGCACCTGACCGAGGAAGGCTGGATCGACGGGCCGCTCATGGTCTCGTCGGTGCTGGACGCGGCGAAATCCATCGGCGAGGTGACCTTGTCGAACGCCGGCGTCCAGGAGATCGAACTCCGTGGCCGGCAGGTGACGGCGCTCCGGTTGGACGACGGGGAACGCCTCGAGGTCGACGCCGTCGTCAACGCGGCCGGGCCGCAGGCCCCAGCCGTGGCGGCGACGCTCGGGTCCCCCATGGTCAGCGGTATCGCCGACCGCAGCAGTCTCGTACTCGACTTGGCCGGTGACAGTGATCCGTTGCGGCACGTCCTGCGTGGGGCGGAACTACACGCGCGTTCCGCCGGTCCAGGCAGGGTGCGGGTACGGTCCGAACAGGTCGACGCCGTTCTGACCGGTGAGGCCGAGTCCGACCTCGGCCGCGACAATGTCGAGAACCTGCTGGATCGCGCCTACCGCACGATTCCGGCACTGAAAGCCTTCACCATCGAACGAAAACGCATCGGTACCGCGGTGTTCCCCGCGGATGGCCTGCCCAGCGCCGGAGCGTTGTCGACCGTGTCCGGATACTACGAGGCGTTCGCCAACAGCGGCGTCATTCTCGCTCCGCTCATCGGGCGGGCATTGGCGACCCAGATAACCACCGGCGAAATCCCTTCACTCTTGCGCGACTGTTCACCCGATCGTCTCCGGGTAGCCGCGTAAACGTCAATCAAACCATCGAGTAGTTCATTGCCATACGTCCCTAGGGGGAAGCATGTCCACCGCATATCCAGATCTCAGGGAATCCGCGTTTTCCGATCTCAAGGAATTGACCCGGAAGCTGGCGGCCGAGGAACCGTCGGAGATTCGACAGATGCGCACCGGAACGCTCAGCGAAGCACCGGGATCCTACGATC
Organism: Amycolatopsis roodepoortensis; assembly: GCF_014873915.1. GTDB lineage: Bacteria > Actinomycetota > Actinomycetes > Mycobacteriales > Pseudonocardiaceae > Amycolatopsis > Amycolatopsis roodepoortensis. The sequence goes on along the minus strand of NZ_JADBEJ010000001.1, from coordinate 1,934,849 downwards.
AGTACTTCACCACGTGGGATTTCGCGAACGGCATCGTTCGTGACTATTCGATGAATCTCTATCAGCTGGTCCGGATGGCTCACGACGAGAGCCTGCCCGTCGAGAACGTGTTGACGGTCTTCCGGACGTGGGACCCGATCTACAGCAAGTACCTCGGCTACAGCGGTTTCCCGACGCTGGCGGAGTACGCCGAGCGGATCCACGCCCCCGTGGCGGACCGCCGTGAGCTCGTGGACAGGTTGTCCACCTTCACCGAATACGTCAACCGGCTGACCGCCTGGTCGCACCACTATTTCCCCTGGCACGTCGGCGAGCACTATCGCTACAACTCGAGCGACCTCGCGCTGCGGCAGCAGTACAACCCCACGCCGGTCAGCGTCGAGGAGGAGCCGTCCCGGCGCGTTCCCATCCGGCTCACCTGGGAGCCACTCGGCCTCAGCGTCGACGCCGAGCTCGCCTGCGACCTCAACGAGCAGCTGTGCGGGGACTTCCTCGACTGCCTGCCGTTCACGGTGCTGCAGGACCATGCCGTGGTCAGCGGCGAATCCATGTACGCGTGGGCGCCGTTGGTCAGCGTGGCACCGACACCGGTGACCGAACGCATCTGCGACGCGCCGCCCGGACGGCTCCGGTTCAGCCAGGCGACCGGCAACAAGCTGATCGTCCAATACGGACCGACGACGGAGACACTGCGTGGCCCCGTTCTCGGCAAGGTGGCCGACGAGCACATCGACCGGCTGCCCAAGGTCGGCCAAGCGGTCTGGGAAAGCACCTTCCGTACGAAGGACCTCATCTGGATCACCGCGGAACGCCTCTGACCGCCGGGCTCCGGCGGACACGCACCGAAGTCGTAGGAGAGGCAAGAAGTGACCAGTACCTCCAGTAAGCCGACCAGGGATCTGTTGTTCCCCGATCTGAGCGACTCGATCGAGGAACGTATCGCCTGGTTCCAGCACCAGCACCGGGTCGAGCCACTGCGGCACCGTCCGGAATACAACCTGTGGGAGGTGTTCCGATACGAGGACGTCCAACGGGTGCTCAAGGACCCGGACACCTTCTCGGTGACCAACAAGACCCACATGGGTCTGCCGTTCTCGTTCGGCCGGGCCGACATCCAGGAGCACCGCTTTCTGCGCAGCTTCGTGGCCCGTTCCTTCGTGCCGGGCAACATCGAAGCCCACGCGTCGGACTTCGCACCGATGGTCGACGCGTTGCTGAAGCCCGCACTGGCTTCCGGTCGCCTGGAGGTACTCGGCGACCTCGGCTACCCGTTGATGGAGCACGTGATCGGGCATCTGTTCGGGCTGCAGATCCCCGGGCCCGACCGCTTCCGGCAATGGTCGGACCAGATGTTCGGTCAGCTCGTCGGGATCTTCCAGCCGGATCACGCCGAGGTCGTCGGCATGCTCACCGATCAGCTCGACCAGCGTAAGCGCAAGCCGACCGGCGACCTGATGAGCGCGTTGCTGCAGGCACGGGCGAAGGACGACCGGCTGCCGGAAGAAAAGATCATCCACATGTGCCTGGACCTGGTGACGGCGGGCAACGCGCCGACGTCGCTGCTGCTGTCCTACATGTTCGCCAGGTTCTGCCGGAATCCGGAGTTCTACCAGGCCCTGCGGAGCGACCCTTCGCTGATCCCCGGGGCGATCGAGGAGGTCTTGCGCTTCGACTTCTCGTGGTTCAACCTCTGGCGCACCGCGCGGCACGACACCGAACTGGGCGGACGCGAGATCAAAGCGGGCAGCTACATCGTGGTCTGGGACTCGGCGGCCAACTTCGACGAGGCCCGGTTCCCGCAGGCGCACCGGTTCGACATCACACGCTCGCCGAACCCGCATCTGACCTTCGGGCAGGGAATGTACATCTGCCTGGGGCTGCCGCTGGTACGCACGCTCGGCCGTGTCGTGGTGGAGCGAGTGGTCGAGACCTTCGAGGAGATCCGCTTCGATCCTGAACGTCCGATGCGGAGTCAAGAGCAGATGATCGACTACGTGGTCTCGCTCGACACGCTCGTGTCGCCGGCGAACACGACCGTTTCCCGGTAAGCGCGGCAGGGGGCGACAAGGTGAACGTGTTGGCGGAGATCGTGGCCGGAGTTCGCACGGACCTGCCTGCTCGGATGGCCGAGGTGAGCCCGGCGGTCCTGCGCCGCCGCGCCGAGGCCCGTGGCCCCCGGATGACGCCGGACGCCGTGGGGGCCGCGTTGCGCGGCACCCACGGCGTTCGGCTGATCGCCGAGGTCAAACGGGTCAGCCCGGCCATGGGCAGGCTGGCGGCGATCGAGCGGCCGGAGGCGCTCGCCGCCGAATACGTCGCGGGCGGGGCGGCCGCGATCAGCGTGCTGACCGAACCGAGACACTTCGGCGGCTCGCTGGCCGACCTGCGCGCCGTCCGTGATTCGGTCAGTGTTCCCTTGCTGCGCAAGGATTTCATCGTCGATCCGTACCAGCTGGCCGAATCCGCCGCCGCCGGCGCCGACCTGGTGCTGCTGATCGTCGCGGCGTTGAGCGGGCGGCAACTCGACGGACTGCTGAAGGAGGCGGCCGAGTACGGGCTGGCCGTATTGGTGGAGACACACACCGAACAGGAGGTCGCGACAGCGGTGGCCGCCGGTGCCCGGATCATCGGTGTGAACGCCAGGAATCTGACGACGCTGCAGGTCGATCGGGACACTTTTCCCCGGCTGGCAGCCGGGATACCCGCCGACGTCGTCACGGTCGCCGAGTCCGGCGTACGAGGGCCGGCCGACGTCGGCTCGTACGCCGGAGCCGGTGCCGACGCGGTGCTCGTCGGCTCGGCTCTCGTCATCGACGACCGTCCCGCCGACGCTGTCGCGGCGATGCTGGCGGCGGGACGGAGGGAGGAGGCGGAATGACCGAAGGCTATTCGGCCAGCTTGCCCGTCACCCTGACCCACTGGCCGAGCAGGGCCCCGGCGTCACCACTGTCGACTGCGCTAGAGGCCTTCTCGAAGCACACACCCAACCGCTCCGTGATCGGCGCGGTGCCGGGCGCGGCCGCGGCGAGTCCCGCGGCGGCGGAAAGGAGGACCGCGTCACGAACCGGACCTGGTGCGCCGTCGAGGAAATCCAGGGTGATCTCGGCGTTGCGCGCCGGCCCTCCCCCACGCAACCGGTCCGGTGACACCAGCGGGATACCGAGGTCGCGCGGGTCGAAGGTCTCCTGCCGTACGGTTCCGTCGTACACGGTCCACACCTGGGAGGTCGTGGTGACCGTCAGCTCGTCGAGCCCATCGTCCCCGCGGAAGACCAGGGCGGAGCGTCCTCGACGGGACAGGACCTCGGCGACGATCGGCGCCATCCGGGCTTCGGCCACACCGATGGCGGACGCGGCCGGCGCGGCGGGATTCGTCAACGGGCCCAGTACGTTGAAGACCGTCGGAACGCCGAGTTGCCGGCGTACCTGGGAAGCATGGCGCATCGCGGGATGGAACACCGGGGCGAAGCAGAATGCGATACCCACCTCGGAAAGTACCTGGCGCACCGTCGCCGCCGGAAGGTCGATGACGACGCCGAGCGCTTCGAGCAGATCGGCGGAACCACACTGCGAGGACGCCGACCTGTTGCCGTGCTTGACGATCCGCGCTCCCGTCGCCGCGGCGACGATCGCCGACATGGTGGAGATGTTCACCGTGCCCGCCTGGTCGCCACCGGTGCCGACGATGTCCAGCAGGGGCCCGTCCACCGCGATCCGGACCGCATGCGCGTCCATCGCCCGCACCAGGCCGTCGAGTTCCGGGGCGGTCTCCCCTTTGGACCGCAAGCCGATCAGGAGGCCGCTCAGCCTGGCCTCGCCTGCCGCGCCGCGCATGACCTCTCCCAGCGCCCACTCCGTGTCCTCAGCGGCGAGGTCATGCCCCTGGGTGAGCGCCGAAAGTATTTCCGCCCACCGCTTCCGATCCGTCTCGATCGTGGTCTCCCCGCCCGCCATCGTTCCTCCTCCGCTCGGATGCCGGGTTCAGCGTTCCAGGCGGCGGAGGTGCCGGCCTAGACCATTCGACACCGCTTGAAGCGGACCATTTCCGTCGTGGGGGAAGAATGTTGCCGATCACCATCGACCGTGATTCGCCGTTGTCCTTGACCGCGCAGGTCGAATCGGCGATCCGTGAGCGGATCACGGACAGCACGTTGCATCAAGGGGTGCGGCTACCGTCGAGCCGTACCCTCGCCGCGGATCTCGGGGTCTCACGCGGTGTCGTGGTCCAGGCCTACGAACAGCTGATCGCCGAGGGATACCTCAGAGCCACTCAGGGATCGGGCACCCAGGTGGCGACACATCTGCCTCGTCTCGGCACGGCTGGGGTGAGGCGACCGTCCGAGCTCGTGGACGTGCGGTTCGACCTTCGGGTCGACGCGACGAGTACGGCGTTCTTCCCCGAGCGTGAATGGCTGCACGCCTACCGGCACATGGCTCGATCGATCGGGGGCACCGGTCCGCGACGGCACCCGCTCGGTGTCGCGGAACTGCGTACCGAACTCGCCGCGTACCTCGGCCGTTCGCGAGGGGTACTGACCGGTGCTTCCGAGGTCGTCGTCGCCGCGGACTTCGCGCATGTCTTCGAGGGCCTGTGCCACGCCCTGCACGACCTCGGTGCCGGACACATCGCCGTGGAGAACCCCGGTACGCCGTGGCTGGCCGGGATCGCGGAACGCGCGGGCCTGCGAGTGACCGGAGTGCCGGTGGACCGCGAGGGCATCGACGTCGAGGCGCTCGCTCGTTCCGAAGCCCGGGCGGTGCTGATCACGCCGGTCTCACAGGTACCGACCGGCGTCATGCTCTCGGCGAGCCGCCGGAAAGAGCTCCTGCGCTGGGCCGACCAAGTGGACGGCTGGGTGGTCGAACACGACCGGGACGGTGACCTGTGGTTCGGCGCCGGCAGTGGTCCGCTCGCCCTGCAACGGCATCGGACACACCGGGTGATCTACGCCGGGTCGACGCGTGGCCTGCTCGGTCCCGGCCTGCGGCTCGGCTGGTCGGTGGTACCCGGCGTGGTCGCCAAGCGGCTCAGCCAGGCGCAGCTGGGGGCACCGGACGCGCTGACCCAGCTGGCGTTCGCCCACTTCGTCTCGTCGGGTCTGCTCGACCAGCACATCCGGCAGATCCGCGGCACCTGCAGGGCGAGGCGCGCGGCCTTGGGAGACGCCATCGAGGAACACCTGCAGGGCGCTCGGATGACCGGTGTGCCGGCGGGCACCCACGCGTACGTCGCGTTGCCCGCCGGAATCGACGACGGACGGGTGTCCGCCGAGGCCAGGCGGCGATCGGCTCTCGTCCAACCGGTCCGGTACTTCCAGCTCGACCGCCGTCCTGCCTCGTCCGGGTTGGTGCTCGGTTATGGCGCTGTGCGGCGCGGGCGGCTCGCGGACTCCGTCAAGTTGCTCGCGAGCGTGATGGACGAGGTCAGCGGTCTGCTCGCGTCGTGACAGCGGCCAAGAAGTTCGCCATCATTCTCGTGCCGTCGACGGTGGCGACACTCTCCGGGTGGAACTGCACGCTTTCGATGGGCAGTTCCCGGTGCCGCATTCCCATCACGTAGCCGTCGTCGAGGGACCGTGCCGTGCGGACGAGATCGCCGGGCAACGGCTCGGCGACGACTATCGAGTGATACCGGGTGACCTCGTGCCGCTCGGGCAAACCCGTGTACACACCTCGGCCGTCATGCTCGATCACGCTCGTGCGTCCGTGCATGAGGTTGTCCGCGAGCCGGACCGCTCCACCGAAGGCCAAGGCGATGGCCTGGTGCCCCAGGCACACACCGAGCAGCGGCACTTCGCCCGCGAACCGCCGGACCAGATCCACGTGGCCGGAGTCGGCGGGATGACCGGGGCCCGGGCCGAGCACGACCGCGTCCGGCCGCGTCGCCGCCAGCTCCTCCGGTGTGCGCGTGCCGGATCGCACGACCGCGGTGTCCGCACCGAGCTGTCGCAGATACTGGTCGATGATGTGGACGAAGCTGTCGAAGGCATCCACCACGAGCACCTTCACGCCGGCTCCTCCCCGGTGAGCGCCCAATAGGTGGCCCCCATCTTGGCCAAGGTCTCGTCCCATTCCCGCTCCGGTTCGGACAGCGCCACCACACCCGCGCAACTCTGCGTGGAGTACCGGTGTTCACCCGGCGATGGCTCGTGGTGCGTGATCGTCCGGATGCACAACGCCAGCTCGGCCCAGCCCCGAAGGTCGACGAGACCGACGGCACCCGCGTACACGCCGCGGCGCTCGACCTCGATCTCGTCGATGATCTCCATCGCGCGCAGCTTCGGCGCCCCGGTCATCGTCCCGGCGGGGAAAGTGGCGCACAGTACGTCCCAGACGTCATGCCCACCCGCCATCGTGCCCGTCACCGTGGACACCAGATGGAACACGTGGGAGAAGGCCTCGACCGCCATCAGGTCGTCCACCGAGAGGGTGCCCGGACGGCACACCCGGCCCACGTCGTTGCGACAGAGGTCGACCAGCATGACGTGCTCGGCCTGTTCCTTGGTGCTGGCCACCAGTTCCTTGATACGGCGCTCGTTGTCCGACCCGGCCGGGTCACGGCGTGTGGTGCCCGCGATCGGCCGCATGGTGATCCTGGCGTCGTCGTCGACCCGGAAGAGCACCTCCGGGCTCGCTCCGACGAGCGTCTTGCCCGACTGGGTGACGAGATACATGTAGGGCGAAGGATTTCGATGCCTCAAGCGGCGGTACACGTCTTCCGGTGTCAGGTCGCTGTGCACGTCGATCCGGTGACCTACCTGGATCTGGTAGATGTCCCCGACGCGGATGTGCTCGAGACAGCGCTCGACCCAGCCGAGGAAGGTGTCCTTTTCGACGGAATCGCGCACCGACCGCGGCTTGGTCGCTTCCGGCATCGGACCATCGACACCGGGGATGTTCCGCAGGACATCCTGGGGCGAGGACTCCGGGAGGTCGGGCCCGGTGGCCACGTGCAAGACCGGCGGTGCGTCCTCGCGGTCGAACCACAAGGTGTGCTGGAACAGGGTGAGAGTCAGGTCCGGAACATCGGGTCCGCCCCTGCGTGGCGGCAAGTCCTCCATCAACGCGGCGGCGTCGTAGCCGACGGTGGTGAGAAACCCGAAGGCGAACCCCGGCACCTCCGTCCGTACCCGGAACGAGCCGGTGACCTCGCGCAGCGTGTCCCAGACGTTCGCCGCCGGCCGGCCGCAGAGAACCCGGACCAGATCCGCCACCCGGCCGTCGCCCCGGACGGTCACCTCGTCGCCGAGCACGGAGATCTCGACGAGCCTGCCGAACCCCACCACGGTTCCCGTACTCCGGCGGGTGTCGAGATTGCCCGGATGCAGGTCTTCCAGTAGGTAGACGTCTTCCGCACCGAACCGACGGCACAGTTCGTTCCTCACCGCCAGCGCGGACGCGGTGGTTCGCACGGTGATCGCGTCGACGGCGACGTCCACGAATTGCGTCCTCACGCTATCGCACCTCCCTGATTCAGCCGCTGGAAAAGACAACCAAGCCGGGAGCGCCCGCGCCCAGACCACTTCGACTCCGCTCGACCGGACCACTCGGCGAATTCGTTGCGCACAAGCGCGAAATCGTGGTGGTCTGCCTTTCGTGACGAATTCCGAAGTACTCGTCCCTTGGCGGGACGCGCCCGCGGCGCACCAGCCGGAATGGCCGGATCGCGCCGCCCTGCGCGAGGTGCTCGCCAGGTTGTCGGCCGCGCCCGGGCTGGTCACCCCGCGCGCGTGCGACGACCTGCGGCACCGCCTCGCGGAGGTGGCTTCCGGCCGGGCCTTCGCGCTGCAGGGCGGCGACTGCGCGGAGACCTTCGACGGTGCGACACCGAGGGCGATCCAGGACAAGACCAAGACCCTGCTGCAGATGGCCGTCGTGCTGACGCACGCGGCCGCGATGCCGATCGTCAAGATCGGCCGGATGGCCGGGCAGTACGCGAAGCCGCGGTCGAGCTCCACCGAGACTCGCGACGGCCTCGCCCTGCCGGTGTACCGGGGCGACGCGGTGAACGGCTACCCCTTCGACGCCGCGGCGCGGCGACCCGATCCGGCCCGGCTGTGGCGGATGTACGAGGCATCACGAGCCACATTGGACATCGTGGACGGCTACGCGCGTAACGGATACGCGAGCCTCGATCAGCTGCATCGATGGAACCGGGACTTCGTGGCGAACTCACCGTCGGGTGCCCGGTACGAGGAGGTGGCTTACGAAATCGATCGCGCGTTACGGTTCATGCGCGCCTGCGGCGCCCAGCCCGAAGAACTGCGCTCGGCCGAGATCTTCGCCAGCCACGAGGGCCTGCTGCTGGACTACGAGGACACGCTCACCCGCACCGATCACAGCACTGGGCGCGATTACGCCACCAGTGGCCATATGTTGTGGATCGGCGAACGCACCCGCGCGTTGGACGGCGCCCACGTCGCCTACTTCAGAAGCATCGCCAACCCCATCGGGGTCAAGCTCGGTCCGACGACGACCCCCGCCGAAGTGCGATCCTATGTGGACATTCTCGACCCGGACCGCGAGCCGGGCAGGCTGACCTTCATCACCAGGATGGGCGCGCGGCAGATCCGTGATCGGCTCCCCGCCCTGATCCGGGCCGCCCAAGCCGTCGGCGGAGTGTCCGTCTGGATCTGTGACCCGATGCATGGCAACACCTTCACGGCCTCGAGCGGCCACAAGACGCGGTTGTTCGCCGACGTCGTCGACGAGGTGCGCGGCTTCTTCGAGGTCCACCGCGCACTCGGTACGCATCCCGGTGGCGTCCATGTGGAGTTCACCGGAGAGGACGTGACCGAGTGCGTCGGGGGCAGTAACGAAGTCCTGGTCGACCACCTGCACCACCGCTACGAGTCCACGTGCGATCCCAGGCTCAACCGCAGCCAGTCGCTCGACCTCGCGTTCGATATCGCCGAGCTGCTGTGAACGGGCGGGCGAACCTCTTGACCATCGCCTCGGCCGACGGCCAAGGTCACGAACTCGCCCGTTCGGAGGACAAGTGACCCCGATCCATGATTACTTGTGCACGCAAGTGTTCCAAGAAGAGAACTGGGGCTACACAAGTGAAGAGGAAGATCGCGGCGACCGCCGCCGTCCTGGGCGCGCTGGCGTCGACGATCGCGTTCGCGCAGCCTGCCGGCGCGGGTGTCGATCCGAGGTACTACTACGAGTCCAGCTGGTCCACAGAGGGCGACTGCCGGATCAATGGCCACTCCGGCCAGCAGGCCGGCCGCTGGTCGGCCTACTTCTGCTCCGCGTCGACCTGGACGTGGGATCTCTACATCAAGCGGTAAGGCGCGACGCCGGCTCCGGTGGTGCGGATCCGCACCACCGGAGCCGGGCGGTCAGATCACCGTCACGGTCGCGGCCTCGGCGGCTGCTGGTCCGCGGGCAAGGCGCACCACCAGTAGGTGAGCGGCCTGCCGAGCGATGAAGGCCGAGGGTGACCGTGCCTCGAGCCGAGAACGTGACCTGCTGTGTGCCCTCGACGCTGAAGTGCCCACCGATCGGGATCGTGGCCGGGTTCTTCCGTGAGTCGATCTTGACCTCGCCGGTGCCCGCTCCTCCCTGTCTCAGGAAGCAACCCGGACCCGGATAAGGCCTGACGTTTTCGACCTTGACGAAAACAGCAGCCTCCACATTCTTTTTCACGACGGCGGGCGCGGTGACGGTCACGTGCACGGTCTGGCCGGCAAGCCTCGGATGACAGCTCCAGGTCTGGGTGACGGTGCCGGCCGCGGACGAATCCGCCGCGACGGTCAGCCCGAACGCTGTCGCCAGCACGACGGAGACGGCCGCGATTGTTCGACGAAACACCGGAAAACCCCATTTCCGGTGAGTGCGTGAACGATCACCGTCCCGCAATCGGCCGGAGCGAAGCGTCTTCCTTCGTGCTATCGGACGCGGGGTGGCGTCACCCGTATCGGTGATTCTCACCGACTCACCATTCGTGGCGTGTGGATCACCGGTTCGTGTCACTCGCCCGCCCACTTGCCGTAGCGGAGGCTTAGATTCCACATCGGCCGACCTGGGGCTCGCTACGCACAGTGTCATCGCCCGCGAGGCCCACCCCTGGCGCAAAACACGAAAGACTTACGTGTTTATCGTAGGAAGATTCACGACCCGCCGACGGCCCGGGAAATCGTTTTTTGACAGCGTGCCAACGTGGTGAAAATCTTCGATCGCTCCTCGCGAGAGCACAACCGAACACGAAATCCGATACAAGGAGCCCCTCAATGCAGATGTTCACCCAGCACGTGCACCACGGCCACGACCTGATCTCGGGTCTGCTCGCGCACCTGGCCCACGTGCTCGGATGGCTGGTCTGACGCTCTAAGCACAGGGTTTGACGGGGGCCAATCTGTTGGCGCGGGTCGGCCCCTCGTGTTTGCGACCCGGTAAAGGGACATGACCGTGTCCCTTTACCGGGTTCCGGTTTTTCACCACCGAAAAGGAAAGCGCGTCGATTCTCAAGGGTTCCGGGCGGGCGCGGGCCGGACCCCCAGTAACCGGCCCGCGCCCGAGTTCCGCGCCACCCGACCATGGTGCGGCCGGGACCGGTCCCCGCGCATGGGTGCCTGGACCCCATATTCCGCTGAAGACTCTCTCGTCCGTCACTCTCCGGACACCTTCGTGCGTGCGCTGAATGTGGGGGTGAGGCCCCCATGTGCGTGCGACGCCGGGCTGAAACCATGACTTCCGTGACGCCCCGACCAGCCGCGCCGTCCCTGCCGCCGAGGTGGTGGGTGCCCGGCCAGACCCCGCGCGAACGGACAGCGGACAAGCCCGCCTGGGCGGACTTCGCCGAACACGCGGTCGCCGCGCTTCTGCCGGAGCGTCCCCCAGCCGGTGACTGGCGTGTCGACTTCGCCGGGGTCTTCAGGCCGCTCGTCCACGCCGCTTCCCATGACGCGGTCCCGGACGATCTCCCGGGCGCCGACGTCGAAGCCCTCCGCCGGGGTTTCGCGGCTCAGCTCGACCAGCATCTGCTGAAGCTCGCGGTCCGGACACTGGTCCTCGAACTCCACCGCGACCGCAAGGCCGGACACCTCCAGGGTGAGACGGCCGAAGAGCGCTTCTCGGATTTCGTGCGCCGGCAAGCCACTCCGGCCGGGCTCGTCCGGTTGTTCGGCGAGTACCCGGTGCTGGCCCGGCTCGTCGCCCAGGCGTGCCTCCACGCCGTCGAGGCCCACGCCGAAACGCTGGCCCGGTTCTCGGCCGACGCCGCCTTGCTGCCCTGCTCGGTCGTCGACGGCGAGCTCGGCACGCTCGTCGAGGTCGCGGGCGGGATCGGTGACTCGCACGCCCGCGGCCGTTCGGTCAAACTGCTCCGGTTCTCCAGCGGCGCCAAGGTGATCTACAAACCCCGGCCGCTGATCCTGCACGAGCGGTTCACCGACGTCGTCACCCTGCTGAACAAACGGCTGCCCGGACTCGAACTGCGGACCGCGGACGCGCTACCGCGTGCGGGCTACGGCTGGCTCCGGTTCGTCGAGCACCGGCCGTGCGCCGATATCGGTGACGTCGACCGTTTCTACCGGCGGCAAGGCATCCTCCTGGCTCTCCTGTACGCGCTCGACGCCACCGACGTCCACTACGAGAACATCATCGCCTGCGGCGACCAGCCGGTGCTGATCGACATCGAGACGCTCTTCCAGCCATCGCCGCCCGATCCGCCGGAGGGCGACCCCGCGGCGGCGATGCTGGCGCGCTCGGTCCAGCGCACGCTGCTGCTCCCCCAGCTCTTCGCGGGCGAACACGGTGCCGTCGACATCTCCGGCCTCGCCGGCCGCGGTGGCAAGCTGCCCACCGACCGCGTCGACTGGGCCGATCCGGGCACCGACCGCATGCGACTGGTCCGGGTGCCCGGCGAACTCGCGGGCGGGAACAACCTGCCGCGTCTCGACGGCCGCGACGTCACGCCCGCCGAGCACAGTGCCGCGCTGCTGGCCGGATTCCGGCTCGGTTACGACGCGATCTCCAGCGCGCGGGACGAGCTCGCCGAGCACCTCCGGCGCTGCGCCGAGGATCCCATCCGGGTGCTCATCCGGCCGACGAACTTCTACTTCCGCTTACTGGACGAGACCACCCATCCCGACCTGCTTCGCGACGCCGCCGACCGCGACCGCGCGTTCGACCTGCTCGAAGAGGATTCCGCCGACGAGGAGAAGCTGCTCCGCCTGGTGCCCCACGAGCGGGACGATCTCTGGGCGGGCGACGTGCCGATGTTCACCTCGAACCCCGGCTCGACGTCGCTGGTGGATTCCCGCGGCGAGAACGTCGAAGGCGTGGTCGAACGGCCGTCGCTGGACACCGTGCTGGCCAAGCTCGCCGACATGGACCCGCTCGACCAGCGCGACCAGGAATGGCTGATCTCGGCCACCCTCGCCATCAGCATGGCGACCGTGGGCCATCTCGGCGGCGAGACCGCGGAGACGGCGGCGCCGAACCAGGCGCCCGACGCGGAACGACTGCTGGTCACCGCGTGCGGCATCGCCGACCAGATCGTCGCCAACGCCTTCTCCGACGAACACCGCTCCAACTGGCTCGGGATCGAACTCGTCGACGACCGGTACTGGACCGTACTGCCGATGGGCGCCGGGCTCGGCGAGGGCTACTGCGGTGTCGCGTTGTTCCTCGCCCAGCTCGCCGAACTGACCGGGATCGCGCGATACCGCGACCTGGCCGCGTACGCGATCAGCCCGCTCCCCGGCCTCTTCGCCACGCTCCGCGCCGACCGGGAGCTGGCCGCCACAGCCGGATGTGGTGGCCTTCTCGGCCTCGGCGGCGTCGCATACACGATCGCCCGGCTCAGCACCCTGGTCGGCCTTCCCGCGGGCGATCTCATCGAGCAGGCCGTCGACCTGATGCCCGACGCCACCCCGGAAACACCGTCCGGGTTCACGACGGGACTGGCGGGCGGTGTCGCGTCGATGCGGTCGGTGTATGTCCAAACAGGACTGGACACGGCGCTGGCGCGGGCCGACCGCTACACCGGAGAACTGCTCGGCCGTGAACGTCCGCGAGAGAAGTCGTTCGCCCGCGGTTCGGCCGGGATCGACTGGGTGTTGCGGGCACACGACCGTTCCGGCGAAGAACCACCCGGAAGGGCGGACGATCGGGCGGAAAGCACCGGCGGCTGGTGCGGAGGTCTCGCGGGTGACGCGCTCGGCCTCGCCGCCCACCTAGCCGATCCCGGGCACGCCAGGGACCTCGACCGGACGATCAAACGGCTGGCCGACGGGGCACCGCTCAAGGATCTCAGCCTCTGCCACGGCGAGTCCGGAGTGCTGGACGTGTTGTGCGTGCTGGCGGAGAACGGGCACACTGGCGCCGCCGCCGCGGTACGCCGCCGGACCGGTCATCTGCTCGCCGCCATCGACCAGCGCGGCGCCCGCTGCGGGACACCCGGCGCGGTGCCCTCGCCAGGGCTGCTGAGCGGTCTGGCGGGAATCGGTTACGGCCTGCTGCGGCTGGGATTCGGTGACCGGGTCCCCTCCGCGCTCCTGCTCCGCCCAGACCGGCCGCATCCCGCGGCCAGCGTAGTTCCGCCGGTAAATCGAGTATGAGGAGAAAACCGCATGTACGACAGAGAACTGCCCGCCACCGAAGACGTCCTCGGCGCCGTGAACCTGCCGCGCGCCCTCGAGGTCGGCTCGCGCAACCACGCGCTGGCGGGCGGCAAGCCCCGGCTGAGCGCCAACCCGCTCGCCACCCTGTCCACGGACCCCGGCTCGCCGTCCGTCGTCAGCGTCTTCACCGGCGGCTGGATCTGAGACAGGCTCACGGAGGCGGGTTCGCGCCGCCCGCCTCCGTGATCATTTCGCGCCGGTGACGGGGGAATCCGCTCGCTATAGTCACGGCGGTGGGTATCCGTTCGTCGCGGGTGATCGGCCGCGACGCCGAACTGGCCGAGCTCTCCGGAGCTCTCGATCGCGCCATCGCGGGTCGCGGCGGCGCGATCTTCCTCGTGGGTGAAGGCGGGATCGGCAAGTCCCGGCTCGCGATCGAAGCCGCCGCACGGGCGGTCTCCGCCGAAATCCCGGTGCTGCAGGGACGAGCCGGTTCGATCGGCCCGCTCGTCCCGTTCCGTCCGCTGGCCCAGGCACTGTGGTCGCATTTCCGCGGCGGAGGGCCGCCGTCGGCGGCCGAACTCGACCCGTTCATCCCCGTGCTCGCCCAGCTCATCCCCGACTGGGGCCGGGGCGACCGGCCACGGGAGTCGGGCTCCCTGCTGGTGCTCGCCGAAGCGGTGTTCCGGCTGCTGGCCGTCACCAGCCGCGACCGCGGCGCCCTCCTGGTCCTCGACGATCTCCAGGACGCCGACGCGGAGACACTGTTCATTCTCGAATACCTCGTCGACAACCTGTCCGCGGCGCACGTCCTCTTCGTGGGCACGCTCCGCAACGAACCCTCCGACGCCCTGCGCCTGGCGACCTCCGGCGCGCAACGGATGAGCTGCGCCGTCGTCGAACTGGGCAGGCTCGGCCTCGCCGACACCCGCGCCCTCGCCGCCGCCTGCCTCGAGACCGAGCCGGAGCGGCTTCCGCCGGCCGCGGCGGAACTGTTGTGGCGCAACAGCGCCGGTCTTCCCTTCGTCGTCGAGGAACTGCTCCACGGCATGGTGAACGACGGACTGCTGGTCGAGGGCACCGACGGCTGGCGCGTCATCGGCGAACTCCGCGCCCGCGTTCCCGCCGCGCTGGTCACCAGCATCGGCGTCCGGATGGAGCAACTCGGCGAGCAGGCGGGCGAACTGCTGTCGGTCGCGGCGATCATCGGCCGCCGCTTCCCGCTGACGGTGGTCCAGACGGTCACCGGCACCAACGACCGGACCCTCCACAACCACCTGAGCGCCGCGGTCTCGGCGAACCTGGTGACCACCGACGAGACGACACCCGGCTGGTACGCCTTCCGTCATCCGCTGACCGCGGAGGCGTTGCTGGCCCGCCAGTCACCGGCACGGAAGGCCGCGCTCGCCCGCCAGGCCGCCGACGCCGTCGAAAAGCTCTACCCGGGGCTGCCGGGTGACCTGTGCGCGCTCGTCGCGTCGCTCCGGCTGACCGCGCTGGACGAACAGGCGGCCGGACGCCTGTTCGCCGAAACCGGCCGCCGCGCCCTCGACGCGGGCGCCGCCGACTCCGCGGTCACGATGCTCACCAAGGCCGTCGACCTGCTCGCCGGGGCCGACTCAGGTGATCGGGCCGAAGTGCTGGAGACGCTGGTGCACGCGCTCGGGCAGACCGGTCAGTTCGACCGCGCCGTCGAGCTTTCCGCCGGCTTCGGCGAGATCGGCACCCTCGAACGGGCCGCGAAACTGCATACCCAGCTCGCCTGGGCCGCCTACATCGCCGGGCGGCACGACGAATGCCTCGCCCAGATCGAACGCGCCCGCGCTCCCCTCGGTTCGGCGATCTCGCCGGCTCAGCGAGCCGCGCTCGACGCCGTCGAAGCGAACCTCTGGCTGGACGTTCCCGGCCGGACGGACACGGCGGAACGGCTCGCGCGCCAGGCCTGGAAGGTAGCCGAGGCGACCGATCAGCCGTTCGTCGTCTGCCAGGCCCTGCAGGTGCTCGGCATGCTCGCGCTGTCGCGGGACCTCACCGAATCCGAGCACTACATGCAGCTCGCGCGGCGGACCGCCGAGGACAACCACCTCCACCATCTGCGCACCCAGGCGCTGGTCCGCCTCGGCGGCCACCGCGTGCTGATGAACGGCGACGAACAGACCCTGTTGCTCGCCCGCGCGGACGCCCAGCGCACCGGATCGATCACGCTGCACTGCGCGGTCGATTCCGTGCGCACCATGCACGCGATCCTGCGCTGCGAATTCGGCATCGCGCACGCGCTGCTGGCGGAGAACCTCGCCGTGCTCGGCAGGCTCCGGTTGACCGCGTTGCTGCAGTACGCCCATATGACCAGGGCGATGTCCGCCGGGCACCGGGCGGACCGCCCGGCGATGGAGCAGGCGCTCGACGACTTCCGGGAGAGCGGCGGCGAGAACGCGCAGGAGATGGTGCTCAGCATCGGGCTCGCGCGGGTCTTCTGCTCCCTGCTGGAAGAGGACTTTGACCGGGCTCGCCGCGAACTCGGCCAGGTCGTCGAGCTGGAGGAACTGCGGCCGAGCCGCTTCCACCTCGCCGGCAGGCACGGGCTCCGGACGCTGGTCGAGACCCTCCACGGCGCGCCCTGCCCGGAGGACGGCTCCGCCGTGAGCGGGATGCGGTGGAACCGGCAGTTCGTCGAATTCGCGCACGCGGTCGAGCACGGCAGACGAGGAGACGCGGTGGCGGCCGGACAGGCGGTGGCCTCCGCGCTGGAGACGTCGGCGCCCTATCCCCTCGCCCGGCATCTCGGGCTCCGGCTGATCGCCGAACCGGCCGCCGCCGACGGCTGGGGTGATCCGGCCGGCTGGCTCAAAGAGGCCGAAGAGTACTTCCACCGCAGGGAGATCCCGGCGGTGGCGGCCGCCTGCCGGACCCTCCTGCGCAAACTCGGCGCACCCGTCCGGCAGCGCCGCTCCGGGGTCGACCGCGTCCCCGGGGATCTGCGAGCGTCCGGCGTCACCGTGCGCGAGTACGAGGTCCTGGTGCTGCTCGCCGAGCGGATGGGCAACAAGGACATCGGCACCCGCCTGCACATCTCGCCGCGGACGGTCGAGAAACACGTCGCGAGCCTGCTCGCCAAGACCGGGCTCGCCGACCGTGCGGCACTCGCCGAACGCGCCGCCGGACCGCGACCTGGCATGCTGTGATCCATGAGCGACCTCATCGTGTACGGCGCCGGCTGGTGCCCCGACGTCAAACGCAGCCGTGCCCTCCTGGACTCGAAGGGCATCGAGTACGACTACGTCGACGTCGAAGCGGATTCCGGTGCGGAGGAGACCGTGCGGGCGCTGCAGAACGGTGAGCGGCGGATCCCGACGATCGTCTGGCCGGACGGCACCCATCTGGTCGAGCCGAGCGACGACGAGCTCACCGCCCACCTGAACCGGTGACCCTGCCGGACGTCCCGCTCGGCACGAGGGTCGTCGTGCGGTACCGGATCGAGGGCGGGTGCACCGACGCGCTCGGCTACCTCCGTTCCCGCGGCGACACGGAATGCACGGTGGAGACCAAACGCGGACTCGCCACGATCCGGCTGGCCGACATCGTGCTGGCGAAGACGGTCCCGCCCCCACCACCGCCGCGTGCCCGCCCGGCCTGACCACCCGTTTCGCCCCGGCGTCACCGGGTACGCCAAGGAATCCCCAGCAGGAGGTTCCCTTGGCTGCCACAGCGAAAGACCCGGACGGTCCCACCGAATTGTCCCGACGATCGTGGTGGGCGGTGCTCAAGCGGACATTCGCCCAGTTCAACCGCGACAACATGCTGGACTGGGCGGCCGCGCTCACCTACTACGGCGTGCTCTCGCTCTTCCCCGGTCTGCTCGTGCTGACCGCGATCCTCGGTCTGATGGGTCCGTCGGCCACCCAGGCACTGGTCGAGAACGTCGGCCGGATCGCACCCGGTCAGGGCCGGGACATCCTGATCGGCGCGATCGAAGAGCTGTCCAAGACCGGCGGGCTGGCCGGAACGGCGGCGATCATCGGCACCGCGGGCGCGTTGTGGTCCGCTTCCGGCTACATCGGCGCGTTCATGCGAGCGTCCAACGTCATCTACTCGATGCCCGAAGGCCGCCCGATCTGGAAGACCGTGCCGTTGCGGATCGGGCTCACCATCGCCGTGCTGATCGTGCTCGCCCTGTGTGCCGCCGGGGTGGTGGCGACCGGCGGGATCGCCCGCTACCTCGGCGACCTGATCGGTCTCGGCTCGACCGGCGTCCTCGTCTGGGACATCGTGAAATGGCCGGTGATCGCGCTGCTGGCGGGGCTCGCGTTCGCGATGCTGTACTGGGTGAGCCCCAACGTGCGGCAGCCGAAATTCCGGTGGCTGACGCCGGGCGGCATCGTTGCCGTGCTGCTCTGGGCCGCGGCCACCGCCGGCTTCGCCTTCTACGTCAGCAACTTCGGCTCGTACAACAAGGTCTACGGCTCGCTCGCCGGTGTGATCGTGTTCTTGATCTGGCTGTGGATCTCGAACATCGCGGTCCTCCTCGGCGCCGAACTGGACGCCGAACTCGCGCGCGGCAAGGAGCAGGCCTCCGGATACCCCGCCGACGACGAGCCCTTCCTCCCGCCGCGTGACACCGCGGCGATGGACGACGACGAAGCGGCCGCGGTCGCCGAAGCCGAAACGAAGAACGCCGACTGACACACGACCTGGACATCGTCGCGGGTCTCGCCGAAGAGGCACTTCCTGACTGTCCATAAGGGACACTTCCACGGCGCCAGAGCCCGAGTTGAGCGATTTGTACGGTGTGCGCGGGGGTCGTGAGTGGCAAAGAGGGTTCTAACCCTCTTTGCCACTCACGACCCCCTCGTAAAGCACCCATATCGGATATCGCCGATCCCGGAACAGTCCCCTGTGGACAGTCAAGGAAGCGCCCGCGCCCCTGTGGCAAGGCCATCACCCACGCATGTGAAGGGCTCCTCCCCTCGGCCGCGGGGAGGAGCCCTTCACATCGGAGCGCTAGCTCTTGCTCGACTTGGTGGCCTTCTTCTTGGCGTCCTTGACCTTGCCCTTGACCGTCCCGACCGCGTCCTGCAGCGGGGCGTAGGTGCCGTAAAGCGCGGGATCGGGCTTCGGAGCGGTGCCCGGTCCGCCGAGCGGCTCAGGCTCCATCAGGTACTCGATGCCGTCTTCGCCGAAGCTCCAGCCGCCCTTCGAGCCGTCCGGGCCGTCGGACAGATGCCAGATGGTGTTGTTGTGCTCCTGGTTCTCCTCGTCGAACAACGCCGTCGGCGCGATGTCGCTTTCCAGGCCGTCGGCCTTGAGTTCCTCGATCGCGGCGAGCCACTGCTTCTGGTGCACCGTGTCCCGCGCGAGGTTGAACTGCAGCATCGCCTTCACACCGGGGTCGTCGGTCATGTTGTACAACCGGGCCGTCTGCAAGCGACCCTGTGCCTCGGCCGCGGCGTTCGCCCGGAAATCGGCCAGCAGATTGCCCGACGCCACGACGTAGCGGCCGTTCCAGGGGTAGCCCTGACTGTCGCTCGGTGTGGCGCCGCCACCGGAGATGATCGCCTGCTGGGGATCCATCCCGCCGAGGATCGCCGCGGTGGCCGGATCCTTCACGGCTTCGGCCATCGTGGTGGCCGGCGCCCCTTCGAGCAGCCGGGCGACCATCGTCGCGAGCATTTCGACGTGCCCGATCTCCTCGGTCGCCGTATCCATGATCAGATCCTTGTACTTGCCTTCGATCCGGCAGTTCCAGCCCTGGAACAGGTACTGCATGGTGACGGTCATTTCACCGTAGGCGCCGCCGATGAGCTCCTGCAGCTTACGGGCGTACAAAGCGTCCGGTTTTTCGGGTTTGGCCTCGAATTGGAGCGATTTGGTATGACGGAACACAGAAAACCTCCAGAGAATTCAGGGGAGAACAGGTCAGCGCGAGTCGGCGATCGGCGCCTTGGAACCGGAGAGCGGAATGAGCCCGAGTGCGATCATCCCGATGGCGAGCCCGAGGTGCAGCCAGTTGTCGGCGGTGTTGACCGGCACGAAATTCGCCGCCGACCCGTGGTCGATCAGCAGCCCGTACAGCCAGAGCACGAGGTAGATCACCCCGCCTCCGACAAGGAAGGCCTTCGCGCCGCTCACCGTCCGGGCCAGCAGAATGCCCGCGACGCCGAACGCCAGGTGGACGATGTTGTGCAGGATCGACACCTGGAACACGCCGAGCAGCAACGCACCGGACTCGTGCCCGGCACCGCCCAGCTGGTCGTAGTTCGTGGTGACGCCGGGGATGAAGCCGAGAATGCCGACGAGCAGGAAGACCGCGCCCACGCCGAGGGCGATGAGCTGGCGCGGTGCCCGCCGAACAGTGGCCGGCGATGCAGTCATGATTTCCTCCGATCCAGGTGGAACAGGACTGTCGGACGCCCGATGGGCGAACAGCACGCGAGTACCCGGGGGAAAGCCCGTCACACCGGGAAACGGGGGTTTTCGATTCCGTGCGAATTCCCGTGTAACCCGGCCTGTCCGGGGTAGCCCCTGCGGAGCACATACGTCATCAGGAGGGTGGAAATCGTGGCCGAGGACGACACACCGCAGGCCGGGCCCGCCGGCAGGCTTTTCCGCGCCGGATTTCACGCGCTGGCGGCACTTCGCGGCGCCAGGGCCTTCCACCCGAACGGTCTACTGCTCAATGGTGAATTTCAGGCTTTACGACGCGATGAGCTCGCCCTGCCGGAGGAACCGGTCGCCGTCACCGTGCGGATGTCCAAGGGCGCCGGTCTTCCGGGACGCGTGCCTGACGCGCTGGGGCTGGCGGTGCGGATCCCCGCCGTCGGAGGCCATCCGTGGGATCTCACGTTGACCACTTCGGGCACCGGTCTCGTCGGCCGCGTGCTCCCGCGGCCGGCTCGCACCTGGACCGCCGGCCGCTACAGCACGTTGCTGCCCTACCGCACCAAGGGCGGACTGGTCTGGCTGTCGGCCCGCGCTGAGAGGCCACGGCACGCCGAAGCGTCGCTGGACGGATTGAGGCGGCTGGTGACCGAAGGCCGGTGACCTTCCTCTTCGAGACCGTCCGCGCGAACGGACATCGGAACCCCTGCGCGAGGCTGACCCTCGACGAGGTCGACGACGACTCCCCTCGTCCCGCCATCGATCCGATGCTCAACCCACCGCCCGGCTGGGAGCTGCGGCCCGGCTGGATCAGCGGGCTCCGTGAGCGCGCCTACGAGGGCAGCCGGGCAGGCCGCTGATTCACCCCGCGAGCGGCTTGTCCAGCACGGCCTTCACATGGCTGAAGTTGTCGATCGAGTAGCGCCCGTGGTAGCGGCCCATCCCGCTCTCCCCCACACCGCCGAACGGCAGTTCCGGCGCCGCGAGGTGGATGATCGCGGCACCGAACACCAGCCCGCCCGACGACGTCTCCGTCTCGATGCGGCGCTTCGTCTCCTCCGATTCGGTGAAGGCGTACAACGCCAGTGGCTTGTCGCGCTCGTTGACGAACGCCAGCGCCGCGTCGACGTCGGGAACGTCGATGATCGGCAGGATCGGGCCGAAGATCTCGTCCCGCATCACCGGGGCGTCCGGAGAGACGCCGGTGAGCACGGTGGGCGCGATGTACTTCTCGTCGCGATCGGCCTGACCGCCGACGACGACCGTTCCGTCACCAAGCAAGGCGGCGAGCCGGTCGTGATGGCGCGTCGAGATGATCCGGCCGTAGGAGTCGCTGGTGGCCGGGTCCTCGCCGAACATCGCACGGACCGTCTCGGCCAGGTGCTCAGCCAGTTTCGGGCCGGTGTCACCGATCGCGAGGACGTAGTCGGGCGCGACACAGGTCTGGCCGGCGTTGGCGAACTTGCCGTACGCGAGCCGCTGCGCGGTCACCGCGAGATCCGCACCCGGCTCGACGATCGCCGGGCTCTTCCCGCCCAGTTCCAGCGTGACCGGCGTGAGATGCTTCGCCGCCGCGGCCATGACGATCCGGCCCACCGTGCCGTTCCCGGTGTAGAAGATGGTGTCGAACTTCTGCTCCAGCAGCGCCGTCGTCTCGGGGATCGCCCCCTCGACGACCCGGACGCCCTCGACGTAGTCCGGCAGATGCTCCGCGATCGCCGCCGAGGTGTTCGGGGACAGTTCGCTCGGTTTCACGACCGCGCAGTTGCCCGCCGCCAACGCCCCGACGAGCGGCGCGAGCACCAGCTGCAACGGGTAGTTCCACGGCCCGATGATCAGCGCGACCCCGAGCGGCTCGCGTACGACGCGGCCTTCGCCCGGTCGCAGCGGGTTCGGGAGACCGGCGGGCTCCGGGGTCAGCCAGGCGTCGAGATTCTCCAGCGTGTGGTCGATCTCGTTGCGCACGAGCGCGATCTCCGCACGTTTGGCCTCGACGGCGTTCTTGCGCAGATCGGCGTAGAGCGCCTCTACGAAGACGTCGGCCTGCTCGGACAGGAGCCTCTTGAGGCCTGCGAGCTGCGTCCGCCGCCAGTCCACCGGCTTCGTGACGCCGGATCGGAAGAAGTCACGCAATTCTCCGACGACGGCTTGGGCATCCTTGCTGATCATGGTCCTGAGCCTAACCGCGGGCGCTTGTCGCCGCTCGGTATAGGGCGTTATACAGACTACGTGAAGGCCCCCTTCATTGCGTCTAGCGCAGTGAAGGGGGCCTTCACGTACTTCTGGCGCCCCAGGCCGGCGCTACGGGTAGCTCACCAGGTTGCTCGGCCGCGTGTCCGGTGGCGTCACCGCCCCGGCGTCGTTGATCACGTGCGTGATGGTCCCCTTGTAGTTCAACGAGACCGTCACCATGTTGTGGAACCGGACGCCGGAGCGGTTCGGCACCTCGAACGCGTGATACAGGTTCACCGACGGGTTGTCGTTGAAGAAGCAGTAGCTGCCAAGACCCCACGCCTCGTGCGAGGTCACGTTGTCCCCCACCTTGTACGCGGCGTATCCGTTGAGCCCGTTGGGGCTCTTCCAGCCTGCCTGATCCGGGACGTCGTACGGGATCTCGTTCTGGAAGAAGATCGTCCTGCCGTTCTGGCCGTTCCAGATCACCTGGTACTTCTGGTAGTGCTCGACGAACAGGCCGGTGGCCAGCACGTTGTCGCCGTTGACGACCACGCCGGTGTCACCGGTGTTGATCGTCCAGCCGTAGGTGCCCGCGTTGCCGTGGTCGGCCCGCCAGGCCCAGATGTGGTCGATGATCGTGTCACGGCTGTTGACGATCAGGCTGTTCGTCGCCTTCCCGGCGATCTGGCCGCCGATCCGGAAGAACACGTCCTGCAGGGTGGTCGGGTTCGCGGAGTGGTTCGCCGTCGAGCCCGCCTGCCCGACCGTGAGCAGCGACTGCGAGTTGGTCGTCCCGGCGTCGAACAGGAGGCCCTTGATCCGGACGCCGTCCACGTCGGCGACCTTCATCGCGTCGACACCGTTGTCCGGCACCAGCGTCGGGTAGCCGACGCCGAGGACGACGGTGTTCGCCTTCGTCACGTTGAGCGTCTGGTTCAGGTGGTAGACGCCCGGCGTGAAGAACAGGTTGCAGCCCTGGGAGAGCGCGGTGTTGATCGACGCCGCCGTGTCCCCCGCCTTCACCACGTAGAACTGGCTCATCGGCAGCGAGCTGCCGGGGGTGCCGCCGTTGGCCCAGCTCGGCCCGGAAGCGTTGGTGCGCAACGAAGGCAGGAAGACGCGGTACTTGCCGGAGCCGTCGAGGTACAGATACGGGACGTCACGGGACACCGGCGTGGTGCCGAGCGTCGTCTCCGGCGGGTTCGGGAAGGTGTTCGCGGGCGCGCCACTCGTCCCCGAGAAGACCATGTTCCAGACCCCGCCGTCCCAGCTGCCGTAGCTGCTGTCCCGGGTGTACCACTGCTGCTGCGAGATCGACGCGGTCTGTCCGGACACCTTGCTGTCGGCGGTGTAGCCACCGCTGGCGAACCCGTAGCTGGCCGGATAGAGCTGGAGCCCGCCGCGGATGTCCATCCGGCGGAACGGCGCGGCCTGCGCGACGGCCCAGCGGGTCGATCCGCTGCTCGGGACGACGGCCAGGTTCTCCGCCGAGCGCCAGAAGTTCTGCAGCGCCACACCCTTGTCCGACTCGTTGAACGCGTCGACGGTCACGTCGCCGTTGATCACCACGTCGCCCGGGTTCTGCCCGAGCCCCGCGACGGAGGTGTAGTAGCCGATATTGTCGTGGATGCCGTTGTACACGCCTGGCTTGAACAGGTGCGCGTACCGGCGTTCGGTGAACTGCGCGGTCAGGGTGTCCTTCTGCGCGTTGAAGTCCGCGTCGAGCCTGGCCTGGATCGACGACGCCGACATCCCGGGGTCGAAGATCCGCACGTTCGGGCCGAAGTCCGGGACCTCCGCCTGCGCCGGGCACGTGGCCTGCGTCGATCCGATGGTGTAGCTCGCCGACGCCACCGGGGAGTTCGCCGAACCGGACTTGAGCGCGATCGCGGAGATCGTCGAGGTGGCGGAGACCGTGATCGGGCCGGTGTACACAGTGGACGACGCGGTCGGCGTGGAACCGTCCACTGTGTACCGGATGGTCGCGCCGGCGGTCGCGCTCGACAACGTCACCGAGCGGGCGCTCGGATAGCTGCCACCCGGTGGATCGAACGTCGGCGAGGCGACGGTCGTGCCGCTGCCGCCGTGGGTGTACGTGAAGTGCGGGGTGTCGTACTGCGGCCCGCTCTTCTCGTAGGTGAACCAGTAGTCGAGCACCGTGCCCGCCGACAGCGAGCCGACGGTGTGCCGCCACGTCCCACCGTTTTCCGTCATCCGTACGTTCTGCTGCCCCACCCCCGGGACGCCGGTGTAGTGGATGTCGACGTACCGCGCGGGTGTCGACGGCGTGAAGGAGAACTGTGCCTGACTCGTGTTCAAGGAGGCGGCACTCTGGCTGTAGTCGGCGGCCGCGGCGGTGGCACCGCCCAGCCCGCTCGCGATCAGGAGCGCGGAAAGGCCGGCGGCGAGCACGCCGCGCACCCCTTTCCGCCGTGGGGGCCGCACAAGGATCCGGTTCACGTCGTGACACCTCCGGCGTTGGAAATCCACGGGCGAAGCAATTCGTTGCGCGCCACAACAAAGTAGCCGTCCGTGCGATATGTCCAGATCACGCTTCGGTAACAGTGGTGGTCCAAACCATTGGCTGCCCCGGACGACGCAAGGCGATACGGCCGTTCGGCGGCCGCCGAGGGTGCGATCGGGTGCCGGTCAGCGGTCGGGGACGACGTAGAGCGTCGACGCTTCCCCGCCGTGCATGGCGCTCAGACTGGTCCGGCAGGCCAGGAGGACCTCGCGGTTCGCGACGGTGTCCGGCGGGACACCGCAACCGTCGCAGAAGAGCTCGACCGAGCCCGGGAAGGCCTCCTCGACCCGGACTTCGACCGTGCGATCGCAGCGGCGGCACCAGCGATGCCCGGTAACGACCAGGACGTGCATCGGATCCGAGATGCACTGATGCACCCAGCCGCGGTGGACGTAACACGTCGTCCGGACGTGCGCGCTCAGCCCGTGTTCCTCGGCCACGTCCTCCGCGGCGAGGATCGCGGCGAGCCGCCGGTCGGGAATCTCGCTGTACCGGTCCCGGCGCCGCGCCGGCGGGGCCGAGTCCGCCGCCGAGAGCAGTCTGAGATGAGCCCTTGAGGGTGGCTGAGTCCGTAGCACCATGTGGGTCTCGACCTTTCGGCGTCCACCGGAAGTCTTATCAGCTCGTTTCCGATTTCGCCGGAGTGACACCCGTCCGGGGGACAGGGACCTGAGAAAGGTTCGTTTGTACGGCCCTTGTATTCACGCTGCCCATGCTGCCCGGACAACCGAATCCGCTCAGGAGGCAGGAATTGTTGACCAAGGTAGCCGTGCTCGCGACAGCGACCGCGCTCTCCCTCGGCGTGGCCGCCGCACCGGCCGGCGCCGAAGTGACCGCGTTGCCCGCGGCCAGCATGGAAGCGGTGCTCAAGGCCGCACAGATCGACCCGCGCCGGGCCGACAGCGCCCTGACCCCCGGCGCCAAGGACAGCGTGGTGCTGGTGGAGCAGGCGCTGGCCGACAAGGGACTGCTCGCCCAGCAGTACGTCGACGGCCATTTCGGGACGTCGACCATCACGGCGTACTCCAGCTACCAGAAGTCGCTGGGCTACACCGGGATCGACGCCTCCGGCCTGCCGGGCAAGACGTCGCTCGAGAAGCTGGGCGAGGGCCGGTACACCGTCACCGCGGTGGTTTCGGCGGGTAGCCGCCTGACCTACCACGGCAAGACGATGAACACGCGGACCAAGGCGATGCTGGTGAAGGCCGAGGGTCTGCTCGGCAGGCAGCTCACCATCACGCAGGGCTCGTACAACCCCGGCGGCGTCGGCGCTTCGGCCGGGACGCACGACGGTGGCGGCGCGCTCGACATCGGCGTCGAGGGCATGTCCTCGACCACGCGGACCGACGTCGCCCGGAAGCTGCGTCAGGTGGGCTTCGCGGCTTGGGTCCGGACCCCGGCGCAGGGTTTCGCCTACCACATCCACGCCATCGCGCTGTCCGATCCGGACCTGTCGTCGGGTGCGCAGCACCAGGCCGGTGACTACTACCTCGGCTACAACGGCCTCGCCGGCCGCGGTTCCGACGACGGCCCCGCCGTCACGCCGAAGCTGACCTGGGAGGAGTACCAGCGGTCCTGACCCCGCTGGCCGAAGGCCACCTTCGCCGACGTCGATCGTCGCGAAGGTGGCCTTCGGGCTGTCCGGGAACCCCCGGGTAGGCTTCGGCGCGACGGCAAAACCAGCGGGAAGGGAACATCGCGTGGAGGCTCAACCGGTCGGTCAGTGGCTCGACGAGCTGGCATCGAAGGCCTCGACGCCCGGTGGCGGCGCGGGCGCCGCGATGAACGCCGCGGTCGGTGCCGCCCTGGTCTCCATGGTGTGCAACCTGACCATCGGCAAGCCGAAGTACGCCGAGCACGAGGCCACCATGACCGAGGCGCTGGCCAAGGCCGAAGACCTCCGTGCGCGCGCTCTAGGCCTCGCCGCCGACGACGCCGCCGCGTTCGACGCCGTGGTCGCCGCGTACAAGCTCCCCAAGGCCACCGACGAGGAGAAGCAGGCGCGCACCGCCGCGATCCAGGCCGCGCTGGTCGGCGCCGCCGAGGTCCCGTTGCGCACGGCCGCCCTCGCCGCCGAGGTCATCGACGTCGCCGCGTCGATCCTCGAAGGCGCCAACACCAACGTCATCTCCGACATCGCCGTCGCGGCTTCGTCCGCCAAGTCCGCGCTCGAATCCGGCGTGGTCAACGTCGAGGTGAACCTCGCGTCCATGGCCGACGAGCAGCTCCGCAAGGAGACCGAGGCCCGCCTCACCGAGTACACCCCCGCCGCCGGGCGCGCCGACGCCCTCATCGCCCAGGTTCGCGAAAGGCTCGCCCGATGACCCTGATCGACGGACGCGCGATCGCCGCCGCCATCACCGCCGAGGTCACCGAGACCGCCGCCAAGCTCCGCGAATCGGGCACCGCCCCGACGCTCGCCGTGCTCGTGCCGACCGACGACGACGCCACCGCCTGGTACGTCCGCTCGATCGAGCGTGCCGCGAAGAAGGTCGGCGTCGACTGCCGCGTGGTCCAGCTCGAAAAGCCGACCGGCGAGGACGTCACCCGCGAACTCGACAAGCTCTCTGCCGACCCGTCGGTCCACGGCATCATCTGCCAGACCCCGTTGCCCGAAGGGGTCACGCTCGACCACGTCGGCGCGCATATCGATCCGGCCAAGGACGTCGACGGCGCCAACCCGGTCAGCCTCGGCCGTCTCACCGCGGGCCTCCCGACCTACGCGCCCGCCACCGCCGCCGCGGTGCTGGAGATCCTGAAGCGCGAGCAGGTCGCCCTGTCCGGTGCCCAGGTCGCCGTGGTGGGCCGCTCGACCATCGTCGGCAAACCCGCCGCGCTGCTGCTGCTCGGCGAGCACGCGACGGTCACCGTCTGCCACTCCCGCACCAAGGACCTCGCGGCGGTCACCAAGACCGCCGACGTCCTGGTCGTGGCCGTCGGCCGCGCGCACTTCATCGGCGCGGACCACGTCAAGCCCGGCGCCGTGGTGATCGACGTCGGCACCAACCCGACTCCCGAAGGCGGTCTCGTCGGCGACGTCGACCAGGCCACGGTCCAGGAGATCGCCGGTTCGATCACGCCGGTCCCCGGTGGCGTCGGCCCGGTCACGACGTCGCTGCTGCTGCGGCACACCGTCACCGCCGCGCAGTCCTGATCCACCGGAGGCGGCGAGTCCACTGAGGACTCGCCGCCTTTCGCTTGCCCGTGATCAGGCGCCGCACTCGCGTGATCAGACGCGTAACTCGCGTGATCAGAGACAGCACACGAAGTTACGCCTCCAATCACGCCAGTTACGCCTCCAATCACGTGAGTTACGCCTCCAATCACGTGAGTTACGCCTTCAAGCACGTGAGTTACGTCCCGATCACCGTCTCCACCACCTTCCGCACCTGGGCCACCTCCGGCGCCGGAGCGGTGCGGTCGGCGTAGAGCAGGTGTGTCGCACCGATGAGCGTCGCCGCGAGGGTCTCGACGTCGGCGTCCGCCGCGACCCGGCCCTTCGCCCGTTCCGCGTCGAGATAGCCGCCGATCATGACGGCGGCCTGGGTCAGCACCGGAACCCCCGCTGGCCACTCGCGGCGCAAGCGGGCGCGTAGTTCGTCGCGGAAGATCACGAGCGGGACGATCGCGACCGCGACCGACTCGAACACCGCGGTGAGCGCCGAGGTGAGGTTGTCCACCACCGTTCCGGTACCGACGGCCTCCCGCAGACCCTTCTCGTCCAACTTCTCGATCCGGTCCAGCACGAACTCGGCCAGGAATCCGTCGAAGTCGTCGAAATGCCGATGGAGCACGCCTTTCGCGCAGTCCGCCTCAGTGGTCACGGCGCGGCTGGTGAGCCCGCTCGGCCCGTCCCGCAGCAGGACACGCTCCGCCGCGTCGAACAGTTGCGCGCGGACGGCGCGCAGGGCTACCCCGGTCGGCATACGGCTCCCTTGCGTTGACGAGTGGGCAAGTGCCCACTTAAGGTGGGCGCATGCCCACTCTACCCTCGGGGCAAGAGCCTCACCGCTATCGACAGGCCGCGGAATCCTTCGGCGCGGACGTCGAACGCTACGACCGGACCCGGCCCGCCTATCCCCCGGAACTCATCGGTCACCTCATCGCCGCCGCCCCCGGCCGCGAGGTCCTCGACGTGGGCGCCGGCACCGGAATCGAAGCGCGCCAGTTCCAGGCCGCGGGTTGTCGCGTGCTGGGCGTCGAGCCGGACTCGCGGATGGCCGAGTTCGCCCGCCGGAGCGGCATCGACGTCGACGTCGCGAAGTTCGAGGAATGGGAGCCGGCCGGACGCCGGTTCGATCTGCTCGTCTCCGGGCAGGCCTGGCACTGGGTCGACCCGGTGGCGGGCGCCGCGAAAGCCGCCGAAGTACTACGGCCCCGCGGACTCCTGGCCGCGTTCTGGCACGTACCCGAACCGCCGGAAGAGGTCGCGAACGCCTTGGCGGACGCGTACCGGCGGCTCGTGCCGGATTCCCCGATCGACCTCGACAGCGTGCCGAAACAACCCTCTGACCCGTACGGGCCACTCATCGTGAAGGTCGCCGACGGCCTGCGCGAAGCGGGCGGGTTCGCTGAGCCGGAACGAAGCCGCCACGACTGGGACCGGGTCTACACCCGGGACGAATGGCTGGACCAGCTTCCGACGTTCGGCTCGCTGACTTGGGTCGAATCCGCAGTGCGACAAGAGATCCTCGCTGAGGTCGGCGCGGCGATCGACAAGATGGGAGGACGGTTCACCGTCCGCTACGCCACCGTCGCGATCACCGCGGTCCGGGACTGACCCGCCGGTGACGGGAGCCGCGCCGCTCCCGTCACCGGCGCCCGTCAAGGCGTGACGGGGATATTGGTCAGCCCGTTCACCGCCCTCGACACGGTGTTGGACGCATGGACGACGTTGGGCCGGTCCGAGCACTTCGACGTCGACGTGATCTTAATGGCGTACTGGCCGACCCCGCCGAGATCGGACTTGTTGTCCCGCCACACGTTCCCGCACCCGTTCGGGAACGACGGGGTGGTCCCGGGATTGTGCGTCTCGTAGCCGTTCGCGAACGTCCCCGGCGAAGCGAAGGTGCCGGTGTTCCCCTCGATCACGTAACCGGATCCCTTGACGTCGACCCAGGAATCGGCCGAGTTCTGCCCGGAAACCCCTTGGCCGTCGAAGGTGTTGCCCCGGATGACACCGTCCACGGTGCCCTCCTTGACATCGATGGCCTCCGCCGCGACGTACGGTCCGATGTGGTTGTCAAGCACTTGGATCCGGTCGCTGCGGTCGGCCCCGCCGGAGTTCCCGTGGCACGCCCAGTTGGAATTCGCCGAGCCGAGGTAGACGCCCTCGCCGTAACCCGCCTGTACGAGGCCGGTGTGGCTGATCGTCGAATCGCGGATGACGCTGTCCGCCGAGGAACGGCGGAAGTGCACGGCCTCCTCGTCGATCCGGTGCACTCGCACTCCCTCGATCACGGTGTGGTGCGAGTTGTCCGCGACGATGCCCTTCTTCGACTCCTGCACGGTGAAGCCCTTGAGGTGCCAGTACGGCGCGCCGTAGAGCCAGAACCCGTACCCGGAGTCCCAGCCCGCGGTCGGCGCCGGGCAGGAAGGCGCTTCACCGGACGGGCCGTCGTTGATCAGGACCGCCGTCGCCGGTCCGGTCACCGTGATCGGCGCGCCCGCCGTGCCGGGTTTCGTGGCCACGAACGAACCCCGATAGGTTCCGGCGGCCAGCCGGATGGTCTGGCCGGGCCTCGCGGCGGCCAGCGCGGCCTGTAGTTCCGCCGCCGTGCTCACGTCGATCACGTCTCCCGCGGGGACGCTGGTGGTCGTGGTCGGCGGTTTGGTCGTGGTCGTGGATGGGTTCGTGGTGGTGCTCGGCGCCCCTCCCCCGCACGGGCTGCCGTTGACCGTGCAACCGGTCGGCAGGCCGAGCCCTTTGGTGTTGAAGCCGAACGACGCGGTGCCGCCGGGTTTGATCGTGCCGTTGAAGCCGGCGTTGGTGACCTTGTAGTGCTGGCCGGTCCTGGTGAGCACCGAACTCCACGACGTCGTGATCGTGGTGCCTTCGGGTAGATCGAACTCGATCGTCCACTGTGTACTGTTCGCGTCACCCGCGTTGGTGAGTGTGTACTTGCCGCCGTATCCGCTGTCCCACGCCGAGCTCTGGGCGAAGGTCGCGGTCAGGCTGGGCGCGGCGGCCTCGGCGGTGACGACAGCGCCGAACAGGCCCGCCGCCGACGCCGTGGCCGCGATCGCGGCGAGCAGTCGTTTCCTCGTCATTCCGTGCCTCCGCATTTCGTTCCGGCGATCGAGCACGCGACCGGCAGTCCCTGACCGGCGGCGTTGAAGCCGAACGTCGCCGTGCCGCCGGGTTTGACGCTCCCGTTGTGGGCCGCGTTCCCGAACCGGTAGTGCTGGCCGGTCCTGGTCAGCACCGAACTCCACGAACCGGTGATCGTTGTCCCGGCGGGCAGGTCGAACTCGACCGCCCACGAACCGACGGCGGCCGAACAGGTGTTGCTGATCGTGAAGGCGCCTCCGTAGCCGCTGTCCCATACCGACTTGCGGGTGAACGTCGCGTTCAGGCACGCGCTCGGTGTCTGGGTCGTCGTCGAAGTGGTGGGGCTCTGGCTCGTCGGCGAGGTCGGTGAAGTCGGGGAAGACGGCGGGGTGCCGTCGACGGACTTCAGGAACAGCGACGACGCGGCGTCGGTCTTGCTCGCGTCGACGCCGTGCCCTCCGGTGTAGTCCCGCTGCTCGTTCTTCGCCCAGTCGGCGATCGGTGTGCCGCCGATGTCGAGGTGTTTGTACGCGGCGCCGTCCCAGCCGAAGGAGTAGACGCGATGCCGGTCGGCGTAGAAGTCGTTATACGGGCCGTTGTCCGCGAGCTGCTTGGTCATGGCGTTGTTGAAGAACACGTTGCGGTACCCGGAAGCGCCCGACCACTTGACCGCCTTCTTGCCCGCGCCCCACCAGATCGGGAACCAGTTCGAGTCGTCGGGACCGCCGCCGCCCTCCTCACCGCAGTTCGCCCGGCAGTTCCCGGAGCGGTGCGCGTACGGGACCTTGACCGTGTTGAGCTCGAACAGGTTGTTGCGTTCCCAGCCGCCGTGCAGGTTCAGATCGGAGTCGAACGAGTTGCCGATCACCACGTTGCCCGCGGCGGACCACTGGAAGGTGAAATGCCGCAGCAGGGTGGAGGTGTTGCCGGCGTAGAGCGAATCCCAGACCCGGGAGCCGCGGAAATAGCCGTTGCCGCCCTTGCCCTTGTTCCACGATCCGTGGAGTTCGTTGTCGACGATCTGGAGGTTCTTGGCCTCCTCGGTGACGATCGGATGCGATCCCGTCATATCCGCGCGGATACCGCGGACCCAGGAGTTCGCCGCCCATTTGAAGACGATCCCGTGCATCTCCGCCGCCGGCGCCATGTTCCCGTAGTTGTTGTTCGCCTCCGCGGGGTGCAGGCCCGGCATATCCTGGGTGAAGCCGAGGTTCTCGAACCCGACACCGAGCACCGGGTCGACCAGCGGTGCCGCCTTCGAGTCGTAGGTGGCACCGTCGATCGGGGCCGAACCGTCCGAAGTGGAGTTCACCGGGACGTCGTACTCGAGCGGTTTGTCCAGGGTGATCGTGCGCGCGGACGTGTCGAGCGCCGCGATCGTGAAGATCTGCTGGCGCATGTGCATGTTCAGCAACGGGAACGTGGTCGGCGTCGCCTGTTGCTGCTCGTAGAACTTCCGGGAGTTGGCCGCCCTGATGTTGACCAGGTTCCCGGCGGCGAGCGCGGTCAGCGCCCCACTGCTCGCCAGATGGACGACCTTGTCCCCCGTCCGCGCGGCGAACGCGGTGTCGCCCGGTTTGCCCCGCAGCTTCACCCCGGCCTTCCAATGGACGTTGATCGTGCCCTCGAAGATGTCCTTGCGGTTCGCGGGCGCCGAGGCGTGGTCGCTCGCGTAGGACGTGTGCACTCCCCGGGACTGGACACGGAACAAGCCGCGACCGGGCCACAGCCATCCGCCCTTGCCCGCACCCGAGGTCATCCCGTCCTCGTCCCAGTCGGAACCGTCCGGGGTGAGGGTGTCGTAGAGGGTGTTCGCGTCGGGTTTGTAGACGAACTTCGTGGCGTCCTTGCCCGCACCACGCAGGATCAGGTAGTCGGCGTCGACGTGAATCTCGTGCGTGACGTCGAACCGGCCCGCCGGGAAGGTGATCGTGCTCAGTTTGGTGTAACTCCCGGACGGCGAGCACGCGCTCTTGACCCCGTCGATCGCCGCCTGGATCCCGTTCGTGTCGTCGGCGCCGTCGTCCGGTTTGACGTTGTACTGGCTCGCCAGCTCGGCCGCGGTGACCTGGCAGGTGGCGTTCGGATTCACCTCACCAGAGCCGGGCAGCGCGGCACCGCCGCGATACCCGGCCTTGGACCAGTCGTAGAGGCCAGGGACCGGCGCGCGGCGATTGGCCGCTCCGAGGTCGAGGCCGAGGAGCGCGCCGGGGCCCGGCGCCGCGTACGCCACCTGGGGCGGTACCTGCAGGAGCGCGGCGGTGGCGACCACGGCGGCGACCGCCGGGAGAACGGCACGACGAAGAGGACTTTTTCGGGACACCCGAAACCTCCGTGACGGACTGACGGAAGGTGTTGCGGCGTGTACACCCGGACCTCGTCTTTATAGTTCACGTCCCTGTCGCTCGTCAACGGATGTGAATCATGTCCATGTATGTGAACGGAGCCGCACCGGCCCGCCCAGAGCGATCGACCCCAAGGCCGCGGCCATCCCCACCGCGGCGACACCGCCCCAAAGCGGGCCCGGCCCCAACGGCAGCAGCAGGGAACCGAGCACCGGCGCGAGAACCGCGCCCACCGACCAGCTCATCCCGGACACCCCCGCGTACGTGCCTTGCAGCGCGGGCGGCGACAGGAGGGACACGATGGTCGGGATCGAGCCCGCGACCGCGATCTCCCCCGCCGTCCAGACCACCACCGTGACCGCGAGCCCTCCCTCATCGTGCACGAAGGCCGTCAGGGCGAACCCGGTGGCCACGATGGCCGTCCCCGCCGCCAGCACCCGGTTGGGGTCGAGCCGCGAGAGCCGCTTCCCGGCCAAGGGCTGCACGGCGACGATCAGGACACCGTTGAGCGCCATGACCAGTCCGAAGTGGACTCCGCTGATCCCCTGGCCCGCCATGGCGAGCGGCAAGGTGGTGAACGCCTGCGCGTACATGGCGCCGTAGGCCGCCGTCACAATACTGAAGGCGAGCATCACCGGGTCACGGAGCACCGACCGCCAGGCGCCGCCCGTCGGTGCGGCCTGCCTGGACTCCGGCACCGCCCGCCAGACGAGCACCGCGAAGGCGACCGCGACGGCGGCGTTGACGCCGAACATCGCCGTCGCACCGCGGTCGGCGAACCAGCCGCCCGCCACCATCGCGACGGCGTAACCGAGGTTCACGCCCCAGAAAAGCAGGCCGTACGCCCGCGGCCGGACCGAAGGCGGGACCAGATCGGCCACCATCGCCTGCGACGCGGGACGGTAGGACTCGATGGTGAGCCCGAGCAGGAACGCCGTCACCGCCACGAACGCGAATCCGCTCGCGGCACCCATGAGGACCATCGACACCGACGTCGCGAGCATGCCGCCGGTGAGCGTCGCCCGGCGGCCGAACCGGTCGGCGAGCCTGCCCGCGACCATATGCGAAAGCACCGAGCCGACCCCGAACGCGGCCATCACCGCGCCGGTCTCGCCGATCCCGAAGCCCTGCACGCGGGTCAGGTAGACGGACAGGAACGGTTGCACCATCGCGCCGGCCCGGTTGACGACGATCCCCAGCCACAGCATCCAGAACGGACGCGGGAGTGACCGCGACCCGGCGAGCGGGGAGGTGTGGGTGATCATGCGGTCCATCGTTGACCGGAGGTACCGGAGCCGATAAAAGTTTCAATCGTGGCTGAATCCTCGTGGGCGGAGTTCGACTTCACGTCCAGCGACCTGGCCCGGTTGCGCTTCGCGTTCTCCCCCGCTTCCGAGGCGATCGCCAGCCTGCGGCTGCTCCAGGACCCCGGCAGGCATGCCGTGCACTTACCGTGGATCCGCGCCGTTCGTCCGCTCCTCCGCGACCTCGACCTGCGTCTGCTCTTCGCGCTGGTCCCGCTCGGCGCCTACTTCGCGGACTTCCTGACTCCGCCGCCGTCCAGTCCGGTTCCCGACATCGACGCCGAACTCGACCGGATCGCCCGCGCCGATCTCGACGAGGCCGTCGCGGAGGCCTCCCGGGTCCCCGCCGCCGCGAGCGACGTCGTACAGCGGTTCCTGGCGGACCCCGCCGCGGGGGTCGCGCGCGCCACCGAAGAGCTGCGGCTGTACTGGGACGTCGCGCTGGCCCGGTTCTGGCCACAGATCCGGGGACTGTTCGAAGCCGAGATCCTCCGCCGGTCCCGCCAGCTGGCCTGCGACGGAGCCGGGGCACTGTTCAACGACCTGCACCCGAACATCTCCTGGGATGGCGGACGGCTGCGGGTGCGGACCCGCGCATGGAACCGCAGCGGGCCGCTGGGCGGCGACGGGCTCATCCTGATCCCGAGCGTCTTCCACTGGCCCGACACCGCGGTGATGGCCGAGCCGTATCAGCCGATCCTGGTCTATCCCGCGCCCGGCGTCGCCACCGTGTGGACGCGGGACGTCGTCCCGACCACCGGCGCACTGGACGCCCTGATCGGGCGGACCCGCGCCCGCGTGCTCGTGGCCCTCACCGAGAGCGTGACGACGACCGCGCTGGCCCGGCGGCTCTCGATGGCGCCCGGCGCGGTCAGTCAGCATCTGAAGGTGCTGCACGACACCGGCTTGATCACCCGGCGCCGGACCGGGCGCGAGGTGTTCTACGCGCGCTCGGCGCTCGGCGACACCTTGTGCGCCAACGGGTCAGTGCTCACCTGAGCGGAACCGGTCGAGCACGCGGCGCTCTCGTTTCGTCGGACGCCCAGCGCCACGCTCCCGCCGCGCGACCGGAATGGCGGCCTCGGGCGGCGGCGCGGGCGTCCGGTCGATGAAGCAGGTCGCGGCGTCGGCGGCGCCGACCCGTTTCTGGATCACGCGCGTGACTTCCAGGATCCGCGTCGTGTCGTGCACCCGCGCACGCACCTCGTCACCGGCCACGACCGTGGTCGCGGGTTTGGCCGGTTTGCCGTTCACGCGGACATGGCCGCCACGGCACGCCGCCGCGGCGTCCGGGCGCGTCTTGGTCAGCCGGACGGCCCACAGCCAGCGATCAACTCGAGTGGACTCCACAACCGTACATAGTGGCCCATCCGTCCGCTTTATTGCCACCCGGCATAGCCGCAGGTATAACTTGTTCTAAATCCCTCAACGGTGAGGAAGATCACGTGAGCGACGAAACCATGCGGAGAAGCGCTTCCGGACAGTTATCCCGCCGCCTCTTTATTGCAGGAACTGGTTCTATCTTGGGCGCGGCCGCCCTCGGCGGGACCGCTTCCGCGAAAAGTTCGATCGCCGATGCCGCCCGAATCCCGGCACTCGTCGTCGGTTCCGGATACGGCGGCTGCGTCGCCGCGCTCCGGCTCGCCGAGGCCGGCGTCGACGTCCATCTCGTCGAACTCGGCATGGCCTGGGACACACCGGGCACGGACGGCAAGATCTTCGCCAACACCACCAAGCCCGACTACCGCTCGTTCTGGCTGAGGACGAGGACCAAGCAGCCGTTGAGCAACTTCCTCGGCTTCCCGCTGGACAAGGACGTCCCGCGCCACACCGGGATCCTCGACGCCGAGGAGTTCGGCGGCATCACCGTCTATCAGGGCCGCGGTGTCGGCGGCGGCTCGCTGGTGAACGGCGGCATGGCCGTCACACCGAAGCGCGAGAACTTCGGCTCCGTCCTTCCCACGGTGAACGCCGACGAGATGTACGGCGTCTACTACCCGCGCGCCAACGCGGGTCTCGGTGTCGCCACCATCGACCCGGACTGGTTCGAGACCGCCGAGTGCTACCAGTACGCGCGGGTCGGCCGGAAACACGCGCAGCGGTCCGGTTTTCCGTTCCTGTTCGTCCCGGACGTGTACGACTGGGAGTACATGAAGAAGGAGCAGGCGGGCACGGTGCCGAGGTCGGCGCTCGCCGGGGAGATCCTCTACGGCAACAACGCCGGCAAGAAATCGCTGCAGCAGACCTATCTCCCGCGGATCAAGGCGACCGGCCGGGTGACGATCTCGCCGCTGCACCGCGTCACGTCGATGACGCCCGCGTCCGGCGGCGGGTACACCGTGGTGATGGAGCAGCTCGACACCGGCGGCACGGTGACGGCGACGAAATCCGTCACCGCGGACAAGGTGTTCTTCGCCGCCGGCAGCGTCGGCACGAGCAAGCTGCTGGTCATGCTCAAGGCAACCGGCGCGCTACCGAACCTCAGCAACGAGGTCGGAAAAGGCTGGGGCGACAACGGGAACGTCATGTGCGGCCGGGCGAACCACATGTGGGACGCCACCGGGGCGCTCCAGTCGTCCATCCCGACCGCGGGTATCGACAACTGGGCGGCGGGCGGCGCGTTCGCCGAGGTCGCGCCCCTGCCGACCGGCATCGAGACCTACGCCTCGTTCTATCTGTCGATCACCAAGAACCCGCACCGCGCGACGTTCTCCTGGAACCCGAGCGCGAACAGGGTCGACCTCGACTGGCAGACCGCGTGGAAGCAGCCCTCGATCGAGATGGCCAAGACGATCTTCGACAAGATCAATTCCAAGGAAGGCACGATCTACCGGACCGACCTCTTCGGCGCGTACAAGATCTGGGGCGACCACCTCACGTACCACCCGCTCGGCGGCGCGATACTCGGCAAGGCGACCGACAATTACGGCAGGCTGCACGGATATCCGGGGCTTTACGTGATCGACGGCGCGCTGATTCCGGGGAACACCTCGGTCAATCCGTTCGTCACCATTACCGCGCTGGCGGAAAGGAACATAGAGAAGATCGTCGCCACCGATCTGTGACGACGATCCGCAATAGGCCGGGGCCGCCACCCCGGTCTATTCTCAAATTTTCGGAAGAACGCAGACGGTGTCGATTCCCAAAACGTGGTTCAGCCGCCCGAAGGCGAGCCAGGAGCCGATGCTCATACTCAGTTCGACGATTTCCTTCTGGCTGTAGTGCTCGGCCATCCGCTTCCAGAATTCGTCGTCGATGCCGTGGTGGTCGAGCGCGTAGCGTTCGGCGTACTCGGCGGCCAGCCGGGTCCGCTCGTCGAACGCGTCGGTGGTGCGCCATTCGGTCACCGCGTCGGCGAACTCCTCGTCGACCTTCACCCCGTCGCGTTCGGTCCGCCAGTCCAGGCAGAAGACGCAGCCGTTGATCTGCGCGATCCGCAACCGCGCCGCCTCGAACTCGCGGAGCCCCAGCGTGGTGTGCGAGTACACCGCGAGCGAAAGTTGCGAGGCCGCGACGCCGATCCCGGGCACCATCTCGCCCCACACGTAGCCGATCGGGTCCTTGCCCTCGGGAATGTCGATGTTCATCGCGCGCTCCTTCCGAGCTTGCCGGTCGCCGGTCGCAGGGGGACGTCGAGTGCGTCGTAGAGGCCCGGTTTCGCGTCCGCGAGCCAGTCGATGGCGCCGACCAGCCTGCCGACCGCGGTCGCGTTACCGCCGGCGGACCGGTTCTCGTCCTCGTCGACGGCCTCGACCGAGACTTCGATCCTGGGACGGCCCTCGATGATCACCTTGTGCGCCCCGTCGCCGCTGGGCGGCATCGGCCAGTCCGGCGCGCACGACGAGTGGATCCGGGTGACGTGCTCGATGACGATCCGGGGCTCACCGGCCACGATCCCCTGCACTTCGAAGCGGACCGCGCCCTGAGTGCCCTCTTCGAAATCGCCCATCGCCCGCGTGGTCACGGTCTTCTCCAGCGGACGGCGGTCGAGCGTCTCGCGGATCTCGTCCAGGTCGACGCCGAGACCGCGGGCGATCAGCCGTACCTGCCCGCCCCACACCATCGTGGGTACCGACGGGGCCAGCATCGGCGGCTCGTAGTCCATCGGCTGCCCCATCCCGACCAGGTAGCGGACGGAATCCGGCTGATCGTAGGTGGAGTAGTCGAAGATCTCCTGGCAGCGGACGACGTCCACGGTGGTGCCGAACCCGCTGATCAGCAACGGCAGGATGTCGTTGCCCCACCCCGGATCCACCCCGGAGACGAAGAGCGACCCGCCGCCCTCCGCGATCGCCGCCAGCACCGGCTCGCGCAGTTCCGCGGGCGCGTTGCGCTGGTCGTACAGCGCGTAGAGCGCGGGCGTCACCACCACCGCCCCGGCCCGGACGGCGCGCACGATGTCGGCCAGCGCGTCGGCGGGCCGAATGTCTCCGGACGCCGCGTACACCACCGCCCGGGGGCCCGCCGCCAGAATCGCTTCGACATCATCGGTCGCAGCCACACCCAGTTCGCCGTCGATTCCCGCGAGCGCGGCCGCGTCACGACCGACCTTCGCGGAATCGTGCACGAGCACCCCGGTGAGTTCCAGCGCCGGATGCGCGTCGACGGCCCGGATGGAGGCACGGCCGATGTTGCCTGTACCCCAGACAACGGTGGGAATCATGAGGTCGAGGTTAACCGAATCCAAGTACCGAAACAATTAGGAAAACCGCAGGTCAGAGCGCATTACTCGGGTTCATTCCGGCGGGCAACGAAAGCGTTCCGGTACGCGGAACGGAGGCTGTTCCAATCCGGTTGAGACGCGACGGCGGACGTGTGTAGTGTGCGTCCCGTGACGAGCCCCGAGTCGGACAGAACCTCGCCGCCGGTCATCCGGCGGCGAGTCGTCGTGTCCGGCCGTTAGGGGTCGGTCCTCTCGCTTCCCGGTGACCGGAGCGCTGTTTCCGTGCGCCCGGCCGGGTTCCCCGCTGCCTCGCGCGCGGCTCCTCCTGCTCACTTTCCCTTGGGAGTCGTCCGTTGCCCCTGTTCGTCTATGTCCTCGGCCTTGCCGTCTTCGCGCAAGGCACCTCCGAATTCATGGCTTCCGGTCTCGTGCCGGGGATCGCCGGTGACCTGTCCGTCCCGGTGGGTGCCGCCGCCGCGCTGACGTCGGCCTACGCCGTCGGGATGATCGTCGGCGCACCAGCCATGGCCGTGCTCAGCGCGCGATGGCCTCGCCGCCGGGCCTTGGCCGGTTTCCTGACCGCCTTCGTCGTGGTGCACGTCATCGGCGCCGTGACGACGAGTTTCCCGCTGCTGTTCGCCACCCGGATCGTCGCGGCCATCGTCAACGCCGGCTTCCTCGCCGTCGCCATGCCCGTGGCGGTCGCCCTGGCGCCGCCGGGAAAGCAAGCGCGGGCGACCGCGGTGCTGCTGGCGGGTATCACGCTGTCGTGTGTCGCCGGAGTGCCGGCGGGTGCCGTGCTGGGCGACCTCGCGGGCTGGCGTTCCGCGTTCTGGGCCGTCGCCGCGTTGTGCGTTCCCGCGCTGGTGCTGGTGTTCCGTTCCGCGCCGGCCGGCGCGGCGGAGCCACACGAAGTCTCGATCAGGCGCGAAGCACGTGAGCTGAAGGCTCCTCCCGTGCGGCAGGCGATGCTCCTCGGCGCATTGGTGAACGGCGCCACCTTCGCGACGTTCGCCTTCCTCGCGGTCATCGCGACGGATGTCGCCCACCTCCCAGCAGGGGCGGTTTCCGGCCTGCTGGCGGCTTTCGGCGTCGGCGCGTTCCTCGGCGTCACCGTCGCGGGTCGCAAGGGAGACGGTGAGCTCCGGCGCGGCCTGGTGGTCGGGTTGTGCGCCCTGCCGGTGGGCTGGGCGGTGCTGGCGATCGTCGGCACGCACCCGGTCGCCCTGTTCGTCGTGACGGCCGTCCAAGGTGGACTTTCGTTCGGCTGTGGTTCCGCACTCGTCGCCCGGGTCATGCACGTGGCTCCGGGAGCTCCGACGCTCGGTGGCTCGTTCGCGACGGTCGCGCTCAACGCGGGCGCGTTCCTGGGCCCGGTGCTCGCCGGTTTCGTCACGGAGTCGACCGGTGACTACCGATACGCCATCTGGATCAGCGCGGCGATCACTCTCCTCGCGCTGCCGCTCGTCCTGCGAGAGAAGCGCTCGTGAACCGTGCGGGCGGGTGGACGTCGAGCCACCCGCCCGCACGCTGGGTAGCATCGGCCGCATCATGGAGATGATCACTGTGCCCGCGGGCGAGGTGACGCTGACGGACCGGCGGACACAGCGGAACTGGACCGTCGAGGTCGCGTCCTTTCTGCTCGCCCCGGTTCCGGTCACCCGTGAGACCGGCAGGCTCCCCCTCGTCGACGTCTCCTGGCAAGACGCCCTCGCGTTCTGCAACACCCTGTCCGAACGCGAAGGCCTGACTCCCGTCTACCAGCTCGATCCCCCGGCCTGGGATCGGGCAGCGAACGGCTACCGGCTGCCGTCCGAGGCGGAATGGGAGCACGCCTGCCGCGCCGGCACGACCGGCCCCCGCTACGGGCCGCTCGACGAAATCGCCTGGTACCGCGAGAACTCCGCGGAGTCCCTGCACGAAGTCGGCCGCAAGGCGCCCAACGCCTGGGGCCTGCACGACATGCTCGGGAACGTCTGGGAGTGGTGCTGGGACGTGTACGACGCCGAGGTGTACGGCGAGTACCGCGTCCTGAAGGGCGGCGGCTGGTTCGACGAGCACTGGAGCTGCCGGGCCTCGGTCCGGCGCCGCAGCCACCCGACCTTCCGTGTCGACGACGTCGGCTTCCGCCTCGCCCGGTCACTGTGACCCCGCCGCCACGGCATGATGATCACGCGATTGAATGACGGCACGGACACCCGGCCAGGGTGTCGGACCCTGGAGGAAACCGTGACCGGAACCGCTCCCCGAGACGTCGAACGCGTCTACTCCACCGCCGACGTCGTCGCGAAACTGCGCCGGCTCGCCGACGCGCTCGAATCCGAGACCTCTTTCCGCATCCAGATCGCCGGGGAACGGTTCCGCGTCCCGGCCCGCGCGCAGTTCTCGATCGAGCACGAGCGCGGTGACGGCGAGGAAGAGGTCGAGTTCCAGCTGAAGTGGAAGATCGACGAGACCGACTCGGACGACGACTCCGAGGGCACCGTCGTCTGATCTACCGTCTACAAAGGACTCGGGCGGGCTCGTGCTTCGGCGGCGGGCCCGCCCGCTTTTCATGTCGCGAAAGCGACTTTCGCGACGCGCCCGGGCCCGGAATCCGGGTCACCGCTCAGACGATGCCACCGTTGGCACGAAGGACCTGGCCGTTGACCCACCGCGCCGGTCCGGCGAGGAACGAGACGACCTCGGCGATGTCGGACGGCGTGCCGAGGCGTTCGAGCGGGGGCTGCGCCGCCATGCTCGCGATGGTCGCTTCGTCCTTGCCGTCGAGGAACAACGCCGTGGCGGTCGGACCGGGAGCGACCGCGTTCACGGTGATGTCGCGACCGCGCAGCTCACGGGCCAGGACCAGGGTGATCGCCTCGACCGCGCCCTTCGAGGCGGCATAGGCGGCATAGCCCGGCAGCGCGAGGCCGAGCACCGACGTGGAGAAGTTGATGATCGCGCCACCGTCGCGGACGCGGCGGGCGGCCTGCTGATCGACCACAAAGGTGCCGCGGATGTTGGTGCGGTGCAACCGGTCCAACTGGTCGAGGTCCAGTTCGGCCACCGGCGCGAGGTGCAGGGCGCCCGCGGCGTGGACCACGACGTCGACTCCGCCGAAGGTCTTCTCCGCGGTGTCGAACACGGCCGCGACGGCCTGCTCGTCGGCGACGTCGGCCTGCGCCGCGATCGCCTGACCTCCGCCGGCGGTGATCGCGTCGACCGCGGCCCGCGCCTCGTCCTTGTTGCCGCCGTATACGACGACGACCGCGAACCCGTCGGACGCCAGCCGTTCGGCCGACTGCCTGCCGATGCCCCGCGACCCGCCGGTGACGATCGCTATGCGTGCCATGTCAGTACTCCCATCAGGGGTTTCCGTTGCTAACGAGATCACTTTATCAGCGATATCGAACCACCGCTACCTGATCGGTGTTATCATCGATACATGAGTTCGACGACGAAGGACCGGCTGATCCGCGCGGCGGCGGAGCTCCTGGAGGAGGGCGGGCGCGAGGCGCTGTCGACGCGTGCGGTCAGCGCCGCCGCCGGGGTGCAGGCGCCGACGCTCTACCGGACCTTCGGCGACAAGAACGGTCTTCTCGATGCCGTCGCCTCATACGGCTTCAAGAGCTACCTGGAGGGAAAGCACGCTCTCGGGCAGACCGGCGACCCGGTGCGCGACCTCCGGAGAGGCTGGGACCTGCACGTCGAGTTCGGCCTGCACCAGCCCGCCTTCTACATGCTCATGTACGGCGAGCCCCGGGTCCGCGAAGCGCGCCGGGAGGCCGACGCGATGCTCCGCCGGATCATCGAACGCATCGCCGAGGCGGGCAGGCTGCGCGTCCCGGTCGAACAGGCCGCGCAGCTGGTGCACGCGACCGGGATGGGGGTGATCCTCTCGTTCCTCGCGAGCCCGCCGGAGCAACGCGATCCGGACCTGATCATCGCCGCGCGCGAACACGTGATCGCGGCGATCACCACCGACAGCGACGACAAGGCGGACAAGGCTTCGGACATCCCCAGCCGCGCGATCGCGCTCAAAGCCGCGCTGGACAAGGAACCCGTTGACGCCCTGACCCCCGCCGAACAGGCGATGCTCGGCGAATGGCTCGACCGGCTCGCGCGCTGAGCTACCGGCCGACGGCCTTGGCCGCCGCGACCGCCTGCCCGGCGTAGGACCGTCCGAAAAGGACGGTGTGCACCAGTAGCGGGAACAGCTGGTGCGCGCCGATCCGGTCGGTCCAGCCGTCGGCGAGCGGGGCGACCTCCTGATAGGCGGCGAGCACCCGGTCGAGCAGCGGACAGCCGAACAACTGCAGCATCGCCAGATCGGTTTCGCGATGCCCACCATGAGCGGCCGGGTCGATGAGCGACGCCTCGACGGCTCCCCACAGCACGTTGCCGTTCCACAAGTCGCCATGCAGGCGCGCGGGAGGTTCGGACACTTCGGGGAGCCGCGCGCATGCCCGCTCGATGACAGCGGCTTCGTCACCGGTCAGCGTGCCCTCGTCGACCGCGCGACGGACGTAGGGCAGCACCCGATGTTCGGCGTACCACGTCGGCCAGTCGTCGCCCCGCGTGTTCTCCATCGGGGCCAGGCCGATCCACGCGTCGGCGGGCCCGTCCGGCGGCGCCGCGCCGAACGACGGCGCGCCCGCCGCGTGCAGCTCCGCGAGCCCCCTCCCCAGCCGCTCCGCCGCGTGATGCGTCGGCCGTCCGCCACCGACCAGTTCCGTGACCAGCCACTCGCCGTCGTGCCCGCGAACCTCGGGCACCCGCACCGCGCCGGGTTCCCCCAACCACCGCAGGCCCGCGGCCTCGGCCGGTGTCGCGTTCCGGGCGTGGCCTCGTTTGACGACCACGGTGTCGCCGCTGTCGAGTACCACCTCCGTCACCCCGCTCGACAGGCTCCGTTGCCCGGCGACGGCGCGTCCGGTGATCTTCGTGGCAGCCTCGGCAGGAGTCGAAACCTGGGTCATGCTCGCAACCT
Organism: Amycolatopsis roodepoortensis; assembly: GCF_014873915.1. Lineage (GTDB taxonomy): Bacteria > Actinomycetota > Actinomycetes > Mycobacteriales > Pseudonocardiaceae > Amycolatopsis > Amycolatopsis roodepoortensis. The sequence goes on along the minus strand of NZ_JADBEJ010000001.1, from coordinate 1,890,650 downwards.
ACCTCCGCCGATCGGGTGAACGCTCGTTGTACGGCGGGAAATCCGCGTGCGTGTGCTTTCGAGAGACGAACGGCCTTTCACCGGGGCGGAACGAACAACCCCGCCGGTTTCCCGGCCTCGGTCGGGCTGTGTCCGGTCAACGCCCGGAACTCTCGGACGAGGTGCGCCTGGTCACTGAAACCCCTCGAATGCGCGACCTCCGCCCAGGACAGCGACGGTGCCCTGTCCAGCAGTGCCAGCACGCGATTGAGCCGGGCGATCCGTCCGACCTTGCGGAGGTTCAGGCCGATCTGTTCCCGGAACCGGACGTTGAGGTGCTGTCTGCTCCAGCCGATCTCGTCCGCGAGGACGTCGACACGGACAGGGCCAGCGCAAAGCCTGTCCCACGCGTATCGGACAGGTGGTGCCAGTGCGGGGCCGCGAGCGAGCCTCGCCGCGAGGTACTCGTCCAGCAGCCGGAATCTCTCCGGCCAGTCCGCGGCCTCGGCCAGTTGTTCGGTCAACGACGCCGACGGCAGCAGATCCGACGCCGCGACAACCGAATTCGACAGTTCCCGCAACGGAATTCCGAACAACGCGTACGAACCGAGCGGCGTCAGGGTGACGACGATCCCACGCGAAGCGCCGGCCTGGTCGACCCGCAACGGCCGGTCTCGCAAGCCCATTACCGGCGAAACGGGGATGTCCGGCCCCCTGGCCGGCGCGTCGAGGTCGATCACCCAGGTGAGCACGGACAACGGGGTGACCTGCCAGGAGTTCGTTCCCGCGTCGGGAAGATCGTGCGCGACATAGCTCGACACATGAGCGCCGAGGGCGGGGTGCGGCCATCGGAGGACCCGCTCGCCGGGCGCGCGGACGATGTCCCGCCGCGGCACCACGAGTCCCCACCCGCCCATGCCCGTCATCTTACTTTCGTTCAAGACCAGGATGACGGCCTTTCCTACCGTTCCGCTCATGAACAAAATCGGGGGTTTCAGAAATCCTGCGGCCGAAAAACGCTACTTCGCCGCCTATGACCGCGCCATGGCCGAATGTCCGGAACCGGGCGCGGTCTTCGACGTCGAAACCCGTCACGGCACCACGCGGGTCTACCGCTACGGCGACGGTGGCACTCCGATCGTCCTGCTGCCTGGACTCCTGGCGACCTCGGCTTGCTTCGCGGCACTGATCCCCGCCTTGGCGTCACGGCACACCGTCTACGCGATCGACACTCTCGGCGAAGCGGGTCGAAGCGTGCAGAAGGTTCCGTTCAAGGAGGTCCGCGACCGCGCGAGTGCCCTCGACGACGTCTTCGAGAACCTGGGGCTGACCGGAGTGCGTCTCGTCGGCGGTTCGACCGGTGGCTGGCACGCGATCAACCAGGCGATCCACGCGCCCGGAAGACTCGACTCCATCGCGTTGCTGGACGCGACCACCGTCTCGGCGCCCTTCACCCGGAAGGTGTTCCTGTACGGGCTGGTCGCCGCCGTACTCGACAGCGACCGGCTGTGGCGCCGGTTCTTGACGTGGTCCGCCGGCGAAGACGTCTTCGATCAGCCCGCCGCCCGGCTCGTGCTCGCCGGGATCCGGTGCTATCGCGCCCGGGTGCCGTTCCAGGCCTGCCCGGCCGAGGAGGCGTTGCGGTCCATCGAAGTTCCCACGCTCGCGTTGTTCGGCGGGCGCAGCGTCGTGCACGATTCCGCCGCTGCCGCGGCCCGGCTGGAAAGCCTGCTCCCCCATGCCGACGTCGAAATCCTGCCGGACGCCGGTCACTACCTCTATCTCCGCCCGCGGGATCGCGAGCTGATCATCGAGCGAATCCTCGGCACGGTTGCCTAGGCCGCCCGCGCGCCGGCGCCTCGGCGTGCCGCCGCCAAACTCGCGCGACAGGCGGCGATCAGCCGGGCCGAGGCGGCGCTTTCGCCGTGGCCGCACCGAGGACAGGACATCGTGACGTCGCCGGACAGTTCGTCGACCGAAACGGTCAACGCGGTCGCGCACGAACGGCACCAGCGGTGCCGCGTGATCGGGTTGACGTGCAGCGGAGAAGCCACGCACTGGTGGATCCAGCGGCCGTGCACGTGGCAGGTCAGGCGGTCGTCCGGGGACAGGCGGCCGACGTCTTCGGCGTCGTCCTCCATCGCCAGCAGAACCGGCAGGGTGCGGCTCACCGGGTTCAGCCGCGTGGTCGAGGCCAGTGTCGTGGTGTTCATCGCTTTCTCCTTCCGGCTCTTATCAGGACGTCGAACGGGAAGCGCCAGATACGACACGGCCGGGCAACCTTCTCGCCGAAACCTCCCTCAGCCGGGTGAATTGATCTTGGTCGAATCCGAACCGTTACCCCGTTCGGGTTAATCGCGCGTATCTTTCGGATCATGACGGCCGCATTGGTTTCACTGTCCACATCAGACAGTCGCGGACCCGGCTACCTGCTGTTTCCGCCCGCGGGCGGCATCAGCCGGGCGTTCGACGCGCTCGCGGGCGCGGTCGACGCGGACATCCGAGCCTTCGAATATCCCGGACATGGCGAGCGGCTCGCGGAATCCCCGGCGTCGTCTCTCGAAGAACTCGCCACACACCTTGCCGCCGCGACACCGACGGCGTGGTTCTCCCGTTCCGTGGCGATCGGCTTCGGCATGGGTGCCTTCGTGGCGTTGGAGACCGCTCAACGGCTCGGCGTCGCCCCCGGCGCCCTGATCGTCGTCGACGCGTGTGCGCCGCAGCGGCGCTCACCGGACAAGAACGCCAAGGCGGGCGCGTCGGCGATGGGACGGGTGTTCGGCCGCACCGGGCTCACCCCCGTCGCGGGCTACCGCGACTCGCCCGAAAGCTGGGAGTACGCCCTGGACCTGCTTCTCGGCGACCTCCAGTTGCTGAACGCCTACCGCGGGCCCGCCAGGACGCGGCTCCCGTGCCCCATCGCGGCGATCCGCGGCACCGACGATCCCGCGTCCGCTTCGGGCGACGACGCCACGGGCGGCTGGCGGGTCTGGACGTCCGGTCCGTTCGTGGGGCGCGTCGTACCCGGTGGATATCTGGGCGTACTCGAATCAGGCCGGGAGTCCGAGTTTTGGGCCCGGATCCGCAGGCTGGAAGCGGCCTTCGTGGCCGTCGAGCCGGAAGTCGCCTAGTGACTTGCACCGGTGACGTCGTCCGACGGTCGCCGCACCAGCAGGAGAAGGTTCGCGCAGGGGCCGGCGGTCTCGGTGCCCACCATCACCATCGGCGGCGATTTCGACGGCCCGAACACCGACGGGAAGGCGTACCGGCCGAAGTTCTCCGGCAAGTCCGAGCACTGCGTGCTGAGCGGGATCGGCCACAACGTCCGCAGGAGGCCCCGGCGGAGTTCGCCAAGGCCGTCCTGGACGTCGACCGGTTCTAGCGTGCCCCGGTGAGGTGTTCGAGGGCCAGCTGGGACAGGCGGATGAAGCCGTAGCCGCGTTCCGCGGCCTTGTCCGGATCGAAGTCCTCGAACGCCGATCGATCGGCCAGCAGATCCGCGGCCGTCTCGCCCTCGCCGAGGGTCGGCGTCGCCAGCTCGGGGACGAGCGCGGTTTCCAGCGCGGCACGCACCTCGGGATCGGCGCGGAACGCGCGGGCGCGTTCCGCGAACAGGAGGTAGCTCGCCATGTTGGCCTCGGCACTGGCCCAGACGCCGTCCATGTTCTCCGTGCGCAGCGGCTTGTAGTCGAAATGCCGCGGTCCGTCGTAGCCGCCGTGCTCCAGCAGGTCGACCAGGAAGAACGACGACAGGACGTCACCGTGCCCGAACACAAGGTCCTGGTCGAACCGCGGGCCGCGCTGGCCGTTGAGGTCGATGTGGAACAGCTTGCCCTGCCACAGGGCCTGCCCGATGCCGTGGACGATGTTGAGCCCGGCCATCTGTTCGTGCCCGACCTCCGGGTTCACGCCGACGATCTCGTGGTTGTCCAGCGTGGAGATGAACGCCAGCGCGTGCCCGATGGTCGGCAGCAGGATGTCGCCGCGTGGTTCGTTCGGCTTCGGTTCGAGCGCGAGCCGGAGGCCGTAGCCCTGGTCGAGGACGTACTGGGCGAGGAAGTCGATCCCCTCGCGGTAGCGGTCCATCGCCGCGCGGACGTCCTTCGCGGCGTCGGTTTCGCTGCCTTCGCGGCCGCCCCAGAGCACGAACGTCGACGCGCCGAGTTCGGCGGCGAGGTCGAGGTTCCGCAGCACCTTCCGCAGCGCGTACCGGCGGACGTCGCGGTCGTTGCTGGTGAGGCCGCCGTCCTTGAAAACGGGGTGGCTGAACAGGTTCGTGGTGACCATCGGGACGACGAGACCGGTCTCGTCGAGCGCACCCTGGAAGCGCTTGAGGTGCCGTGCGCGGTCCGCGTCGGCCGAGCCGAACGGGACGAGGTCGTCGTCGTGGAAGGTGATCCCCCAGGCGCCGAGGTCCGAAAGGCGGTGCACGGCTTCGACCGGATCGAGCGGCGGCCGGCTCGCCGGGCCGAACATGTCGTTCGCCTGCCAGCCCACGGTCCACAGCCCGAAGCTGAACTTGTCCTCACGCGTCGGCGCCTGAGCCATCTCGCCTCCCAATTAGTTTGATGCCTGAACTTATCGGCGGCGCTCCGGCGGGTCAAGGCTTTCGTTCAGGCATCGAACGAATACAATCGCGCGATGATCGGCACGCGCCCGGCGGGACAGCACACCGTGCGGCAGCACAACGCCGCCCTCGTCCTCGGCGCGATCGCGGACGGGCCGGGTACTTCGCGGGCAGGCCTCGCCGCCGCCACCGGACTCACGAAGGCCACCGTGTCGACCGTGGTCGACCGCCTGATCGCGGCGGATCTCGTGGCCGAAGGCGAGCCGGAACAGCGCGTCGGCCCCGGACGGCGCGGCACCGTGGTGTCGCTCTCCCCCACCGGCCCGCATGGGCTCGGCATCGAGATCGGCGTCGACTACCTGGCGTCCTGCCTCGTCGACCTGACCGGCACCGTCCGGGCGCAGGAGGTCCGGTACGCGGACAACCGGACCCCGCGCGTCTTCCAGCGTGTTTCGGCGTTCCTGCGCAACGCGCGGAAGCAGGCCGACGCGCTGGGCGTGCCCGTCGGCGGCGTCGGTATCGCGGTTCCGGGCCTGGTCGAATCCGGGCTCGTGCGGCTCGCGCCCAACCTGGGCTGGCGCGACGTCGATCTCGCCGACCGGCTTGGCGAGACGTTCACCGTCGCCAACGAAGCGAACTTCGCGGCCCTCGCCGAGCTCTGGCACGGCTCGGCGTTGCCGGATTTCGTCCACGTGTCCGGGGAGATCGGGATCGGCGCGGGCATCGTGCTGGACCGCGCCCTGTTCGAGGGCGTCCGCGGCGCGGGCGGCGAGATCGGCCACCTGCCGGTGGCGCCCGACGGCCCGCCGTGTTCGTGCGGCGCGAACGGTTGTCTGGAACGGATGGCGGGACAGGAGGAGATCCTGCGGCTCGCGGGCGCGGACACGGTGGACGATCTCGTCTCCGCACTGGAATCCGGCGACGGCGCGGCGGTTTCCGCGGTGACCACCGCCGCCGGGCACCTCGGCGTCGGACTGTCCACTGTGGTCAATCTGATGGACGTTCCGGCGGTGGTGCTAGGCGGAACCTACGCGCGACTGGAGCCGTGGCTGCGTGAGCCACTCCTCGCCGAGCTGGAACGCCGCGTGCCCAGCACGGCGTGGTCGCCGGTGCGGGTCGTCCGCTCGGCGCTCGGCACCGGAGCCGCCGTTCGCGGGGCCGCCGGCTCGGTGATCCGCGGCATCCTCGCGGACCCCGAGCACCATCTCACGACTCACTGGCCATCCGATCAGGACGCTCGGGATCGGTGACCCCAGGCAACGACGGCTCGATGGACTGCGCGCGCTCCTCGATGTCGGCACGCTGGACGCGCCGGGCGTAGGCGATCAGTTCGTCGCGATCCGCGTGCGGGAGCCAGCCCTGCTCGCAGCCGGTCTCCAAACGCACGAGGTACCGCACCAGCTCCACCGATTCGGCACCGAAATCCCGCATGCGCCGCGTCAGCAGCTCCGCCGCCGCGAGGTAGCCGTTGTTCCACGCGTGGACCGCCAGCAGTTGCGCCGTCGCGGCGAGGATGTCACCGAGGTGGAACCCGCCCTCCGCCGCGAGATGCCCCGCGATGCGGAAACTGCGCCTGCCCTCGCCGACCGGCCCCTCCTCGCGAATCGCTTCGAGCAGAGCCCCGATCTGCCGCGTCAGGTAGTCCTGACCCGCGCCCTCCACCGTCACCGCATTCCTCCACCCAGTCGCCGCGATCGTAGGAAGGTGTCAATGGGGAGTGGGTCAGATACATCGAATGCCGAACCGTTATCACCCGAATGGGGTGTTCGGTGGCGCGTCTCGGTCAACAGGGTGCCACGGCTCCGGTCTCCCCCGCGGCGCACCGACCCGGATGCCGACGGAGCCACCGGCCTGGCATGCACGCCATGATCCCTCCATCTCCGCCATCGAACCCGCCTGTATTCGGCGAGTAGGCGAAGAGCGTTACAGGCTCGTGAGTGGCAATGACGGTTAGAACCGTCCTCACCACTCACGAGGGGCAGCGCCCGGCTGTTCCTCGAAGATCAGCCAAGTCCGCGTCGACCGCACGCCGTCCAGCGCCTGCAGCCGTTCCAGCACGACGTCCCGCAGCGAAGCGTTGTCCGGCGTCCGCACCAGCAGCAGGATGTCGAAGTCGCCGCCGACGAGCGAAACGTGCTCGACGAACGGGATCTGCCGCAGTTCGGCCGACATCGTCCGCCATGACGTCTGCTCGACGGTGATCAGGATGTACGCGCTCGTCCCGAGTCCGGCGCGCCGCGGATCGATCCTCGCGCCGAAGCCCGTGATGACGCCTTCGGACATCAGCCGGTCCAGTCTCGCGTAGGCGTTGGTGCGCGAGATGTGCAGCCGTTCCGCCAGGGCGCGGACGGCGAGCCTGCCGTCGGCGGTCAGTTCGGCGAGGATCGCGCGATCGATGTCGTCGAGGGCAAGGACCGTTCGTCCCGGATCCGGCCCGTGAGCCACGCCACTACTGGACGGTTGGCTCGACTGAACCGATCCGGCGGACAGTTTGTCGCTCATTTCGCGTGCCTCTTGAACACTGGGACTCCGGAAACCACCATCTCAGCATCATATGTCTGTGAAAGGTGGTGCTGCGCCATGTCGCGGGAGACCCCTGCCGCCGCGTTGCTGCCGTCCGAAGTCCCGGTGCGGTTCCTCGCCGAGGACGGCACACGCGTCGACGAGCACGGTCACTACTCCGAGCCGCCGTCCGAGCGGCTCGTCGAGGCCTACCGGCTGATGGTGCTCGGCCGCCGGTTCGACGCCCAGGCGACCGCATTGACGAAGCAGGGTCGCCTCGCGGTCTACCCCTCGAGTGCCGGCCAAGAGGCTTGCCAGGTCGCGAGCGCGCTGGCCCTCACCGGCGCCGACTGGCTCTTCCCCACCTACCGTGACTCCGTCGCGCTCGTCGCCCGCGGGCTCGAACCGGGCGAGATCCTGACGCTGCTTCGCGGCGACGCGCACTGCGGCTACGACCCCGCCGAGACCCGTGTCGCTCCCCAGTGCACCCCGCTGGCCACCCAGACCCTCCACGCGGCCGGGCTCGCCCACGCGATGCAGCGCCGCGGCGAAGACAGCGTCGCGTTCGCGCTCATCGGTGACGGCGCCACCAGCGAAGGCGACTTCCACGAGGCGCTCAACTTCGCGGCCGTGTTCAAGGCGCCGGTGGTGTTCTTCGTGCAGAACAACGGTTTCGCGATCTCGGTGCCGTTCGAGAAGCAGAGCGCCGCCCCCGCGCTCGCCTACAAGGGCGTCGGTTACGGCGTCCGCTCCGAGCAGGTCGACGGCAACGACGCCGTCGCGGTCCTTTCCGTGCTGGACGACGCCGTCGCGCACGCGCGGTCCGGTCGCGGGCCCGTCCTGGTCGAGGCGCACACCTACCGGATCGACGCGCACACCAACGCCGACGACGCGACCCGTTATCGCGACCAGGCCGAGGTCGAGAAGTGGCGCGCGGCCGATCCGGTGCGCCGTCTCGAAACGTATCTGACCACCAAGAACCTGTTGTCCGGCAACGATATCGAGCGATTCCGGGCCGAGGCCGAGACGTTCGCCGCCGGGGTGCGCGACACCCTCAACGCCGATGTCGAGCCCGACCCCTTGTCGTTGTTCGAGCACGTGTACGCCGTCCCGACCCGCCAGCTCGCCGCCCAGCGCGCGCTGGTCGCCGCCGAACTGGAGGCCCGATGACCGAGATCTCGATGGCACAGGCGCTCAACGCCGCCCTGCGCGACGCGGTCAAGGACGACGACCGCGTGCTCATCTTCGGCGAGGACGTCGGCCCGCTCGGCGGCGTGTTCCGGGTGACCGACGGCATCACCGCCGACTTCGGTGAGGAGCGCTGTTTCGACACGCCGCTGGCCGAGTCCGGCATCGTCGGGTTCGCGGTCGGGATGGCGATGGGCGGGTTCCGTCCGGTGGTCGAAATGCAGTTCGACGCCTTCGCCTACCCCGCTTTCGAGCAGATCACCTCGCACGTCGCGAAGCTGCGCAACCGCACCCGCGGCGCGCTGTCGCTGCCGATGGTCATCCGCATCCCCTACGCGGGCGGGATCGGCGGCGTCGAGCACCACTGCGATTCGAGCGAGGCCTACTACACCCACACCCCCGGCCTTCGCGTCGTCACGCCCGGCACTCCGCAGGACGCCTACGACCTCCTGCGTGACGCGATCGACTCACCGGATCCGGTGGTCTTCCTCGAACCCAAATGCCGCTACTGGTCGAAGGAGACCGTGTCCTTCACCCGGGAGGGGGCGGCCATGGACCGCGCCGTCGTGCGCCGCGAGGGCAAGGACGTCACGCTGATCGCGTACGGCCCGATGGTCGCCACCGCATTGGAGACCGCGGAGGCCGCGACCGCCGAGGGCTGGGACGTCGAGGTCGTCGATCTCCGGTCGCTCAGCCCGTTCGACGACGAGACCGTGACCGCTTCGGTGCGCCGCACCGGGCGCGCGGTCGTCGTCCACGAGGCCGCCGGGTTCGGCGGCTACGGCGCCGAGGTCGTCGCCCGGGTCACCGAGCAGTGCTTCCACCAGCTGCACGCGCCGGTCCTGCGGGTCACCGGCCTCGACATCCCTTATCCGCCGCCGAAACTGGAGCGCCATCAGCTTCCGGACGTCGACCGGATCCTGGACACCGTCGCCCGGCTGCAGTGGAACGACGAACCGGTGGTGGCCGGTGCCTGACTTCCTGCTCCCGGACCTCGGCGAAGGGCTGACCGAAGGCACCATCGTCACCTGGCTCGTCGCGGAGGGCGACACCGTCGGCGTCGACCAGCCCGTCGTCGAAGTGGAGACCGCGAAGGCAGCGGTCGAGGTGCCGGTGCCGTTCGCCGGCGTGGTCACCCGCCTCCACGGCGAACCCGGCCAGTCGCTGCCGGTCGGCGCTCCGCTGCTCACCATCGGCCCCGGTTTCGCCGAACCAGGCGTGACGACCGCGAGCGAAGGCAGCGGCAACGTCCTCATCGGCTACGGCACGACCACCACGACGAGACGCCGCCGCACCCGTACCGTCGTGACCGCTCCGGACAAGCCGTCGAAAGCGCCCGGCGTGATCTCCCCGTTCGTCCGCAAGATGGCCGCGGACAACAAGATCGACCTGACGAAGCTGACCGGCAGCGGTCCGGGCGGGATCATCCGGCGCGCCGACGTCGAAGCGGCGCTCACCGTCCCCGAGCAGAGGGACGGCGAAACGCGGATCCCGCTGACCGGCGTGCGCAAGGCGGTCGCCGACAAGCTGACGACTTCGCGCCGTCAGATCCCCGAAGCGACGGTCTGGGTCGACGTCGACGCGACCGGGCTCGTCGCGGCGCGCAAGTCGCTCAACGCCTCCGCACCGGATCGTCCGGTGAGTCTTTTGGGTCTCGTAGCCCGATTCGCCGTGGCGGGCCTGCGGAAGTACCCGGAGCTGAATTCGCGCGTCGAGGGCGACGAGATCGTCCAGCTGCGGGACATCAACCTCGGTTTCGCCGCGCAGACCGACCGCGGTCTCGTCGTGCCGGTGGTCCGTGACGCGGGCTCACTGTCCACAAGGGAGCTCTCGGCCGCGATCGGAGAGCGGACCACGCAGGCCAGGGAAGGGAAACTCGGCCCGGCGGGCCTCACCGGCGGAACCTTCACGGTCAACAACTACGGCGTGTTCGGGGTCGACGGCTCGGCAGCGATCATCAATCACCCGGAAGCGGCGATCCTCGGCATCGGCCGGATCATCGACCGCGCCTGGGTGGTCGACGGCGCACTCGTGGCGCGCAAGATCTGCGAGCTGACCCTGGCGTTCGACCACCGGGTGTGCGACGGCGGAACCGCCGGCGGATTCCTGCGGTTCGTCGCCGATTGCGTCGAATCGCCGGTCACCGCGCTCGGGGAGCTCTGAGCGGGTCGCACAACCCGCGGTTGTGACCCGCCAACGAACCGTTGTTCGACTTGCGGGTCCCGGCTTGCTTGGATCTCGCGAGTGGGTGGGAGATCGCTGGGGCGACGGTTCGGCTGGCTGTGGGCGGCGTACGCGGCGAGCGCGTTCGGCACGAGGTTCGCGTTCGACGCGTTCAGCCTGATCGCCATCGTGGCGCTGGGCGCGGGCACCACGGAGGTGTCGCTCCTGGCGTCCGCCGGGCTCGTCGCCGGCGCGGTGGTCGCGCTGCCGCTCGGCCCCTGGGTCGAGTTCCGCCGCAAACGGCCGGTGATGATCGCGATGGACCTGGTCCGGTGTGCGGCGCTGCTGACCGTCCCGGTGGCGTACGCGTTCGGGCTGCTCGGTTTCGGTCAGCTGCTCGCCGTGTCCGTCGTCGTCGCGGCGGCCGACATCACCTTCCTCGCCGCCAGCGGGGCGTTCCTGAAAACCCTGCTGCCACGGGAGGACTTGCTGGTCGCGAACGCCCGGTTCGAATCGACGACCTGGACGGCGACCGTCCTCGGCCCCCCGCTGGGCGGGTTCGCGGTCGGCCTGTTCGGTCCGGTGGTCACGATCGCCGCCGACGCGGTCAGCTATCTGCTTTCGGCGCTCGGGATCCGGGCGGTCGGTGGTTCGGAGCCGCCACCCGCGAAACCGGAAGGCCTCCGGCTGACCGGCCGCGACCTCCGGGAAGGCTGGCGGTTCATCCTCACCCACCCGTTGCTGCGGCCGCTGTTCGTCAACACGATCGTGGTCAACGGCCTGATCATGGCGACCGCGCCGCTGATGGCCGTTCTGATGCTCGGGCAACTGGGGTTCGCGCCGTGGGAGTACGCGGTGGCCTTCGCCGTGCCGTGTCTCGGCGGGCTGCTCGGGGCGAGGCTCTCGCGGACCGTGGTCGCCCGGTACGGCCGGGACAGGGTCCTCTTCGGCGCCGGTTGGCTTCGGGTCTGCTGGCCCGTCGGGCTGGTGTTCATCCAGCCCGGTGTTCCCGGTCTGATCCTGGTCATCGTCGTCGAGTTCGCCTTGATCACCTGCATCGGCGTGTTCAACCCGGTGCTCGCCACCAGCAGGCTCGAACAAGTTCCCATCGACCGCGCGGCGCGCACGCTGTCGGCCTGGTCGATCGCCGGCAAACTCACCACCGCCTCGCTGACCGCGCTGTGGGGCCTGCTCGCCGCGATCATCGGACCGCGTGCGGCGGTCGGCATCGCGGGGGCGCTCATGCTGGCGACCCCGCTCCTGCTCCCCCGAAACCGTCGGACCCCTGTGCCAGTATCCGCACATGCCGATCAAGAGAGTGGTAGCCGACCTCGAGACCAAGTCACTTGAGCAGACGAAGACCTTCTACGAGCGGGTGCTCGGCTTCGAAGTGGTGATGGACCACGGCTGGATCGTGACCCTGGCCGATCCGGAGCGGCCGGAAGTGCAGCTGAGTCTCATGACCCACGACGAGACGGCGCCCGTCGTCCCGGCCGTCTCGATCCAGGTGGACGACGTCGACGCGGCGTACGAGGAAGCGAAGGCGTCCGGTGCCGAGATCGTGCACGAACTGACCGACGAACCTTGGGGCGTCCGGCGGTTCTTCGTCCGCGACCCCGGTGGTCACGTGGTCAACGTGCTCGCGCACCGCTGAGGGGGTTTCATCAAAATTTCATGACTCGTCCCTAGCGTTCGGACACGCACCGTAATCGAACGAAAGGACGATGAATGAAGAAACTCAGGGGGGTACTGGCCGCCACCGCACTGGCCGCCGGCCTGCTCGGTGCCGTCGCGCCGACGGCACAGGCCGACCAGGCGCGCTACTACATCCTCATCGGCGGCACCTGCGACGGGGCCGCGACCGTCTACAACGACGCCTGGTTGCGGGGCGGGATCAAGAAGGTCGTCCACTACCCGGCAGGGGCCGCCGGAGCACCGAACTGCGACCAGACGCCGATGGACCAGAGCGTCGCGCGCGGGCACGAAGAAGCCCGCCGTGTCGCCCAGAGCTCCTTCGACGAGAACCCCGGCGCCGAATTCGTCGTCGTCGGCTACTCGCAGGGCGCGCTGGTCGCGAACCTGGTGCTCAATGACATCGCCGACGGGAAGCTGGCGGTGGACAAGTCGCGGTTCAGGGCGAAGATCTTCGCCGACCCGATGCAGCCCGTCGGTCCGCCGGGACGCGGGATCAGCGCGGTGCTCCCGCCGGGCACCGGGGCGCCGTCACCGTTCGGCGGCTACGTGTCGTTCGGCTCCGGCCGCACCGACTTCGGCGGTATCCCGTACATCCGCTACTGCATCGAAACCGACGGTGTCTGCCACTTCGACACCATCGAAGCGCCGGGTGGGTACTTCGCCCAGCACCTGTGTTACCAGTGGGCCCGGCCCACCGATCGGCGCTCGATCATGGAGGACACGATCGCGGACGGCGTGTACACCAACGGATCGCACGCGCTGCCGCGGCAGAACTGCCGTCCGCCGTGGCCGGTGGCTTGACCGGCTGAAGACGGCTGTCACCCGGCGCCCGATCGCCGGGTGACGGCGGTTCGGGCGATGGCCCGCCCACAGTGCCGTGGGCGGGCCATCGTCGAGCTACCGGACCGGCTCCACCGGTGCCGGGGCGTGCCCGGTCGGCCGGGCGGTGAACGTGCCCCGGCCCTGGGTCCGGCTGCGCAGCCGGGTCGCGTAGCCGAACAGTTCGGCCAGCGGCACGGTCGCGGTGACCACGGACGTTCCCGCGCGCACCGCCGAATCCAGCACCCGGCCACGCCGCGCCGCGAGGTCACCGAGCACCACGCCGACGGCGCTTTCGGGCACGGTGACGGTCACTTCGGCGACCGGCTCCAGCAGTGTCATCGCTCCGGCACGCAACGCCTCCCGGAGCGCGAACCGCCCGGCCGTCCGGAACGCCATCTCCGACGAGTCCTTCGAGTGGGTGGCCCCGTCGGTCAGCGTGACCCTGACACCGGTCACCGGATGACCGCCGAGCGGCCCTTCCGCCAAGGCGTCACGGCAGCCCGCTTCGACGGCGCGGACGTATTCCCTCGGCACCCGGCCACCGACCACAGTGGACTCGAACTCGAATTCCCCGTCCGCCAAGGGTTCCGTGTCGATGACGACGTGGGCGAACTGCCCGGCGCCGCCGTCCTGCTTGACGTGGCGGTAGACGAAACCGGACACGCCGCGCGCCACCGTCTCCCGGTAGGCGACGCGAGGCCGTCCGACGCCGACGTCGAGCCCGTGGTCGCGCCGGATCTTCTCCACCGCCACCTCCAGATGCAGTTCACCCATTCCCGACAGCAGGGTCTGGCCGGTCTCGCGATCGGTCCGGATGCCCAGCGACGGGTCCTCCTCGACCAGCCGCGCCAGCGCCGTCATCAGCCGTTCCGTCTCGGTTCCCGTCCGTGCCTCGACGGCGACCGACACGACCGGATCGGCCACGACGGGCGGCTCGAGCAGGAGCGGCTCCGACGGCGTGCACAGCGTCGCACCGGCCCGCGCGGTCTTCAGTCCGACCACCGCGACGATGTCGCCCGCGACGGCACTGTCCACCCTGGTGTGCCGGTCCGCCTGGACTCGCAGGATGCGGCCGACGCGCTCGACACGACCGGCGCCCACGTCCATCACCGCCTCCGAAGTCCGGATCGTGCCCGAATACACCCGCAGGTACGTCAACCGCCCGGTGGCGGTCGAGGTCACCTTGAACACCAGTGCCGCGAACGGCGCCGACGGATCGGCCGGCCGTTCCTGGGCCGTGCCTTCGTACTCGCCCCGCACCGGCGGAACGTCCGACGGCGAGGGCAGGTACGCCACCACGGCTTCCAGCAACGGCTCCACACCGCGGTTCCGGTAGGCCGAGCCGCACAGCACCACGACGCCGTCTCCCGTGCGAGTCAGCTCGCGCAGCGCCGAGACCAGCGTGTCTGTCGACACCGCCGAAGACTCGCAGAACTCCTCCAGCGCGGCCGGATGGAGTTCCGCCACGGTCTCTTCGAGCAGCCGGCGGCGCCGGTTCGCTTCGTCCACAAGGGACTCCGGAACCGGTCCGTCCTCGGCCTTCCCGGCGCCGTCGGCCCAGACGAGCGACCGCATCCTCAGCAGGTCGACGACGCCCACGAAACCGTCTTCCACACCGATCGGAAGCTGGACCACCAGCGGACGCGGATGCAGCCGCTCCCGAATGGACTCGACGGCCGCGTCCAGATCGGCGCCCGCGCGGTCGAGTTTGTTGACGAACGCGATCCGCGGTACGCCGTGCCGGTCGGCCTGGCGCCACACCGATTCGCTCTGCGGTTCGACCCCGGCGACGCCGTCGAACACCGCGATGGCGCCGTCGAGGACCCGGAGCGACCGCTCGACCTCGTCGGAGAAGTCGACGTGGCCGGGCGTGTCGATCAGGTTGACGAGATGGCCGTCCCAGGTACAGCTGACGGCGGCGGCGAAGATGGTGATGCCACGGTCGCGCTCCTGGGAATCGAAGTCGGTCACGGTCGTGCCGTCATGGACCTCACCGCGTTTGTAGGTGGTGCCGGTGACGTACAGGATCCGTTCGGTGAGGGTGGTCTTTCCGGCGTCGACATGGGCGAGGATGCCTAGATTGCGGACAGCGGACAGCGGAACGGTGCGCATGGCGCGGGCCTTTCGAAAGTGATCTCCAGAGCTCGGATCGCGCGATTCGGGCGAACGCGGGCAGGCGCCCTCGCCGTCGAGGCACGACGGGAAGAGGGCGCGAAAAGTCAGGCGTTCGTCAGCGGGCCGGTGCTAGCCGCGCGGCAGGCACCGGACGCGCGGAGACACGAGGATCACCTCGTAGCGGGCCGAGGGGACGACGACGGCGTGGTGATGACGCACTGTCCTGTCCTTCCTCGCCGGGATGATTCGCGAGGAGTGTAGCCAGCCGGAGGTGGGCCGGGAACCGGTTTTCCGCGGTTTCGGAGGAAACTGGGCGACGACCGACCAGTTTCCGGCGACGCCGGTGTCCATCCTTTCGAGGGACACCACAGGAGGAAGGAACCGGCATGGGGGCGGACGAGCTGCTGACCTTGGCGAAGACCGGTGACGGCGAGGCGTTCCGTGACCTCGTCGCGCCGTACCGCCGTGAGCTGCAGGTGCACTGCTACCGCATCCTGGGCTCCGTACAGGACGCCGAGGATCTGCTGCAGGAGACGTTGCTGGCCGCGTGGCGCGGGATCGGCACGTACGAGGAACGCGCCTCCGTGCGGACCTGGCTGTACCGGATCGCGACCAACCGCTGCCTCAACGCGCTGCGTGCGGGCGACCGCCGCCCGCACGACCACGCGGCCTACCGACCGGAGGTCGAGTTGCCCGAGCCGTCGCGCCGCCGCCCTGAACCCAGCTGGCTGGAGCCCTACCCCGACGTCCTGCTCGACGGGATCGCCGATCAGCTTCCCGGCCCGGAGGCGCGCTACGAGACAAGGGAGTCGATCTCGCTCGCTTTCCTGGCGGCGCTCCAGCAACTTCCCCCGAAGCAGCGGGCCGTGCTGGTGCTGCGGGACGTCCTCGGTTTCCGCGCCGCCGAGGTGGCCGGGATCCTCGACACCACGGAGAACGCCGTGACCAGCGCGTTGAACCGGGCTCGTTCGGCGTTGGCCAAGGAGATGCCCGGCGGCCGCGAGACCGCTCCCCTGCCGGATTCGCCGCGGGAACGCCGCGTCGTCGACGAGTTCACCCGCGCCTTCGAAGCCGGCGACGTCGAGGCCATCGTGGCGCTGCTGACCGACGACGCGTGGCTGACCATGCCCCCGCTCCCCCTGGAGTATCAGGGTCCGGACGCCGTCGGGCACTTCCTGGCGACCGTCGCGTACTGCGACGGCCGCCGGTACTCGCTGGTCCCGACCCGGGCGAACGGCCAGCCCGCCTTCGGTTGCTACCTCCGTGATCCGGGGACGCCGATCGGCCACGCGCACGGGGTGCTCGTGCTGGAACTGGCCGGTGACCGGATCACCGCGGTGACCCGGTTCCTCGACAATTCGCTGCTCGCCGCCTTCGGCCTTCCGCGCTCGCTGCGCGGCTGACCACCCGCTCTTCCGTGGCCACGCCCGCCGGGCGTGTGTCCCGTCATGCCCGGAACAAGGAGAAACCTTGACACCCAAACAGGCTTGGACCCTGGGCCTCGCCTCACTGGCGTCGTTCATGATGGCGCTGGACAGCCAGGTCGTGACGACGGCGCTGGGCACGATCCGCCAGGACCTGACCGCGTCGATCGAGCAGCTCGAATGGACCGTCAACGCCTACAACCTCAGCTTCGCCGTCTTGCTGCTCACCGGCGCGGCGCTCGGCGACCGGTTCGGCCGCCGCCGGATGTTCGTCACCGGCCTCACGGTGTTCACCCTCGCCTCGGTGGGCTGCGCGCTCTCGGCCGATATCGACACGCTGATCGTCGCGCGGACCGCGCAGGGCGTCGGTGCCGCGATGGTGCTGCCGTTGTCGCTCACCCTGATCAGTGCGATCTTCCCGCCCGAACAGCGGGGCAAGGCGATGGGGCTCTATCTGGGACTCACCGGACTGGCGACGTTCAGCGGCCCGTTCATCGGCGGTGTCATCGCCGAAGGGCTGTCCTGGCAAGGGATCTTCTGGCTCAACCTGCCGATCGGCGCCATCGCGGTGCTGCTGACCCTCCGGCGCGTCGACGAGAGCGTCGGACCGGCCACGCGATTCGACATGGGCGGCGTCGTCCTGGTGACACTGGGATCGCTGGGCATCGTGTGGGGCCTGGTCCGGGGAAACCTCGCGGGCTGGGGCAGTGGCGAAGTACTCGGCTCACTGGCGCTCGGCGTCGCCCTGGTGATCGCGTTCGTGTTCTGGGAACGGCACAGTGAGGCGCCGATGCTGCCGATGCGGTTCTTCCGGCTGCGAGCCTTCTCCACGGCGAACGCGGCGAACTTCTGCGTATTCGCCTCGCTGTACGGCACGTTGTTCTTCCTGCCGCAGTACTTCCAGACCGCGCAAGGACTCGGGCCGTTCGAGGCGGGACTACGCCTGATGCCGTGGACCGCGACCCTGATGATCTGCGCGCCCGTCGCGGGCAGACTGGCGGACAAGCACAGCGCGCGCACGTTCGTGGCCGCCGGGCTGCTGCTCCAGACCGCGGGTATGAGCTGGATCGCCCTGGTCGCCGCGCCCGGCACGAGCTACGCCACCCTGTTGCCAGGACTGATCGTCAGCGGCGTCGGCCTCACTTCGGCCATGCCCGCCGCACAGCGTTCGGTCGTCGGCGCCGTCCGGCCGCCCGAGATCGGGCAGGCGTCGGGCGCGTTCATGACGTTGCGGATCTTCGGCGGGGTGTTCGGCGTCGCGGTGGCGGTCGCCGTCTTCGCCGGCTCCGGAAGCCATGGGTCACCGGAGGAATTCGGCGGAGGTTTCACCGCGGCGATGGGCACCGTCGTCGCATTCGCCTTCACGGGACTGCTGGTCGCCTTGGGGATGCCGGGCAGGCGACCGGCCGAAGCACCACGGGCACCCGCCCTGTCCGGTACCGATCAAGGAGGACACCGATGACCGATCTGAACGCTGGAGCCGAAACGCTCCGTGCCCTGCACAGCGGGGAAATGCTCGTCCTGCCGAATGTCTGGGACGCCGCGAGCGCCGAAGTCGTGGCGGAGGCGGGGTTCCCCGCGATCGCCACCGCCAGTGCCGCCGTGTCGGCGATGCTCGGCTACCCCGATGGTGAAGGCGCGCCGTGGCAGGAGATGTTCGCGGCCGCGGGCCGGGTCGCCCGCGCGGTCTCCTTGCCGGTCACCGTGGACGCGGAAGCGGGCTACGGCCTGGCGCCGCGGGAGTTCGTGGACCGGTTGCTGGAGACCGGCGCCGTCGGCTGCAACCTCGAGGACACCGATCACCGGACCGGTGAGCTGATCGATGCCGACGAACACGCCCAGCGGCTCGCGGACATCCGCTCCGCCTCGACCGAGGCGGGCGTCCCGATCGTGATCAACGCCCGCGTCGACGCGTTCCTGGGCGACCGCGGGATCCCGGAGCGGGAAAGGCTCGCCGAGGCCATCCGGCGGGGCAGGCTCTACCGCGACGCCGGTGCCGACTGCGTGTATCCGATCGGCGTGCGACGCCGCGCCGATATCGCCGCGCTGGTCACCGAACTTGCCTGCCCGGTGAACGGCAACGTCGGCGAGGAACTGGATCTGGCCGCGCTCAGGGAAATCGGCGTGGCACGGGTGTCGTACGGCCCCCGCTTCTATTTCGCGGCCCTGGCGGGTTTCCGGACGGCCATCGAGAACCTGTAGCCCGTGGGTCGGGGTGGTCGTGAGTGGCGATTCGGGTTAGAACCCGAATCGCCACTCACGACCCCCTGTACCCATCACTTGCAGAACGCCGCGTCCACGGTGGCCATGACCGCTTTGGAACCCTTCTCCCCGTCGCCGAAGGTGCCCGGCATCGCGGTCACCGCGAGCCCGACGATCCGGCCGTCTTCCGTTGCCCCACCACGGGTTTCGAAACCGTGGATGTCCCCGCCGTGGCCCCAGTACACGCCGCCGCAGCTGAGCGGATTGCTCATCAGGCCGAGGCCGTACTTCGTGCCGGGGAACAGCGGCGCGTCGACCGTCTTCCGCATTTCGGCCAGCTGCGCGGCGGGCAGCAGCCTGCCTTCGAGCAGCACCTTGAAGAACTTGCCGAGGTCACTGGGTGTCGAGATCAGCTGCCCGGCGGCGCCGCCCCAGGACGGGTCCAGCTCGGTCGCGTCGATCACCTTTCCGGTGGCGGTGTTGCCGATGGCGTAACCCTGCGGATGCCGTCCCTGGATGGTCTGGTCGCCGACCTGCGGCCAGTAGGTGTGCTTCAGGCCCGCCTTCTTGATCACGCGTTCGGTGATCTGCTCCTGGATCGGGCGTCCGGTCACCTTCTCGATCAGCATGCCCGCCAGCAGGTAACCGGTGTTGCTGTACTCCCATTTGGTGCCGGGCGCGAACTTCGCCGGGTGACTCAAGGCCGCGGCGAGCAGTTCGTGGGCCGGGAAGTAACGGTGCTGCACCTGCTCGAAGTTCTCCAGCCCGAGGTACTCGGTGTAGTTCGGCAGCCCGCTCGTGTGCTGCAGCAGCTGCCGGACGGTGATCTTCGTGGCGTCGATGCCCTCGCCGCGCACGATCCCGGGAAGGTACTTCTCGATCGGCGCGTCCAGTTCCACCTTGCCCTCGGCCACCAGCTGCAGGACCGCGACCGCCGTGAAGGTCTTGGTGTTGCTGCCCGCCCGGACCGTGCCGTCCCGGGGAACGGGGACCTGGCGATCGATCCGCGAAGACCCCGCGACCAGCGACGCCGTCCGCCTTCCATCCGCCACGTAGGCGAGCGCGGCCGGGAACTTCTCCTGACGCACCAACGAGTCCAGGCCCTTCTGCAGTTCAGTCCCCTTGGCCGGGGCCGCGTCCGCCGCCGTGGTCCACGCGGCGCCCATCAGGCCCGCGACCGTCAGGACCACGACACTCTTGCGTACTGTCATTCGCACTCCTCGCTCGATCGGATCGACATCCACGACCTTGGCCGAACCGGGCGCGAAGATCAGGAGTGCCGGCTACCGAATCCCGGGTAGCGCAGGCGCTACCCCGCCGAAAATTTTCGGACCAGAATTCGTCCCACCATTGTCGGCGCGGGATGCGGCTGACTAAGGTCAGTTCGGTAAGTGGACTAGACCACCCGAGGCCGGGAGGCGACGATGCCCCTCGACGAACAGCAGACCTGGGCACTGCTGCGCGAGCTGGACCAACCCGGCCACTGGGAGGTGCCGCACGACTTCGACGGACCGGCCGAACGGGCCCGCTTCGAGCGACTGGCCGAACGGCTCGGCCACCGATTCGGCTGCACCTGCGAAGTCGACCGCCACGTCCAGGACGCCAGCCACCTCGGCCGGATCGTGATCCCGGCTAGCGCGATCGCCGCGCGGGACCAGGTGACCGTCACGGTCAGCAATTTCGGCGGTCTCGTCGCGGTGACACTGGGAAATCCGGGCAGCTACGACGAAGACGAGGGCCGGGAGTTCTTCCCGGCACCGGTCCGGGCGCAGGTCGAAGACGAGCTGGCAGCGCTCGGCTACCTGCCCGTCTCCGAGCACCCGTTGTGGACCAAGTACACCGGGATCAGCGGATTCGACGCCCTCTATCCTCCGGACCGGCCGCCGTCGTGGTGGAACCGGTTCTTCGACTATCTCTAGGCGTTGCTCGGCGTGAGCGCGCCGGCGAGTTCCGCCGCGTTCGGCACACTGACGAGCACCTCGTCGAACGGGAGCCCGGCGGCCCCGCGATCGATCTCGATCCGCAACCCCGGCATACCTCTGCGGGCCGACACCAACTGACGGACCCCTGCGCCCAGGCCCCAGTAGCCCACCTTCAGCACTCCGCTGATCAGCGCGCCGGCCCGTCCCCCGCGCGTCCGCCGCAAGGGCGCGTCGACGTATTCGACGACCTTGATCGCCGCTTGCGGCACGACCACTTCGTCGCGCCACACGGCCAATCGCTCCCAGGCCGAGAACCTCACCCGCACTCCGCCCTCGGTGACGTCCATCGTCGCCATCGTGACCACTTCCCTCCATAGCCAGCTGATGTAGTTGTTATAGCAAGTGTATAGCAGATATCCTTGCGGGGTGTTGCTGACTCTCGACCTCGACAGCGAGGTTCCGATCTACCAGCAGATCCGCGACCGGATCGTCGAAGCGGTCGCCGACGGCGCGCTGGCCGAGGGCAGCGCCCTGCCCTCCACCCGGCAGCTCGGCGCCGATCTCGGGATCAACTTCCACACCGTCAACAAGGCCTACGACCTGCTGCGGACGCAGGGCTTCATCCGGATCAATCGCAAGACCGGCGCGGTCGTCCGGCGGGACGCGTCCTCCGGTCCGGCGGAAGACGGCTACGCGGACGAATGGCAGGAGCGCCTGCGCACCTTGCTCGCCGAAGCCGTCGCTCTCGGCCTCAGCCCGCGCGAGGTGACCGGCCGGTGCGAGTCCGTGCTGGACTCCTTCGCCGTGAGCGCCCGGCGATGACCGGACCGCTTTGGCTGAACCTGGCCCTGATCGCGTTCACCGCGGCCACTTTCGCCTCGGCACCCGCGCTGGCACGGCCGACCCTTCCCTTCGGCGTCCGAGTCCCGGCCCGGCGCACCGGCGAGGCCGTCATCCTCCTCGCACGCCGTCGCTACAACCGGGGAATCGCGGTGGGTGCGATCGCCGCCTGCGGCGTCGTCCTCGTCGGCGGGCCCGGCCCCGAGATCGTCCTGATCGGTCTCGTCGCGGTCTATTCGCTGCTCGGCGGCCTGGCCAGTCGTTCGATCGCCGCCGCGAAACGCGAAGAGGGCTGGTACACCGGAACACGGCAGGCGGTCACCGCCGACACGACGCTGCGCTCCGATCCGGTCCGTCCACAGTGGATCCTGCTGGCGCCGGCGGTGCTGCTCACCGTTGTCACGGCGGTCATCGGCCTGTTCGAGGGAACGACGAACTTCTCGACGGTCCTCACGCAGCTTCTGGTCTTGGTGCTCGTCCCGCTCCTGACCATCGCCATCTCACGGGCCCGGCCCGAGATCGACGCCGCACAGCCGTCCGCGTCGGCGTCGCGGTACCGGGAGTACCTGCATGGGGTGCTCAGCCTGCTGCTGATCTCCGCGGGCTGTGTCAACGCGACCATGCTCGTCGTTTCGCTCCAGCTCTGGCAGGTCGTCGAGACGACGGTGCCGACCACGATCGTGGCCTACCTGCCCCTCCTCGCCGCCTTCGTCGCGTGGATCGTCTTCTCCGTCAAGGCGGGCGACGCCGGCCACCGGTTGTCGCCAACCGGCGACGGGCCGGAAACCCGGTACGAACAACGCGACGACGACCGCTACTGGCACGCCGCCGGAATGGTCTATCTGAACCGGAACGATCCCGCGCTCCTGGTGCACCGGCGGGTCGGGACCTACTGGACACTCAATCTCGGGCATCCGATCGCCTGGGTCGTGCTCGCCGCGGTCGCCGTGACCGGGGTGCTCGCCGGGCTCGGTGTCGTGACCCTCCCGGCGAAGGGCGGCTGAGAGTACCCTGGTCGTGGGTGAGGAATCGTGGCCGTGGTGCCGGACTTCGTGGGAAAGCAGGCGCTCGACGCCTGGCTGGCCGGGCACGACGCGGGCCTGTCGCTGCAAGGCCCCGATCCGGACAGCCCCCATCCCCTGCTGAACGGCCAGGTCGTCGCGCAGGTGCCCGCGGCCGGGACGCGGCTGCCGCGGTGGAGCGTGGTGACCGTCTGGATCACCGGCGGCGGCGACCCCGCCGGCGTCCGCGAGCCGCGGCGTCCGCTGCCGAACCTGCTCGAAGACCAGGCCGAGGGCTGATCACCGGGTGTGATCGGCGGTGCCCGGGCCGCTCGTTACCCTGAGGGAATGACGTCGCAGAAAACCCCTCAAACCATGAAGCCCGCGACAGCGGCGAAGAAGCTGGGGGTGTACCTCGAGGCGACCCCGGCGGAGTTCCAGGAGGGTGTCGTCTCCCGCGACGAGCTGAACGCACTGCAGGCCGAGCCGCCCGAGTGGCTGCGGGAACTGCGCCGCAACGGGCCGCATCCGCGTCCGGTCATCGCGGCGAAGCTGGGCGTCTCCATCAGCGGTCTGGCGCGGGGCGGGATCACCGGCGCCCTCACCACCGAGGAGATCGACGCGATCAAGAACGAGAACCCCGATTGGCTGAAGCGGGAGCGCGAGACGCAGGCCGAGGTCCGCAAGGAAGAGGCGCGGCTCAAGGCCGCCCGCAGCGACGGCTGACCTCGGCTCAGGCCGTGCCGGAGGACGTCGCGAAAGCCACTTTCGCGACGCCTGATGTCCCGAAAGTGGCTTTCGCGACGTCCTCCGCGGCCAGGAGTTGCCCCGCCCGCACCGCTATCCGCGTCGACGGGGCTTGCCGCGCTTCCCGCCCTGGGGAGCGCGGCGATTACCGGCCTGCGGCTTCCGGCCGGCGGGCTGAGGGCGTTTGCTCTTCGGCGGAGTCTTCTTCTCCGGCGCCTGCTTCTCCGGAGCCTGCTGCCGCCCGCGCGTGCTGTTGACCGTGCGGCCACGCACGATCCCGATGAACTGCTCCATCAGGTCGGAGGTCTCGTCGTCCGGCCAAGACAACGCGACGCCGGATTCCGGCGTGCCGGAGATCGGGCGGTAGGTCAGATCGCGCCGGTGGTGCAGCCGTGCGAGCGACTGCGGGACGACGAGGAGCCCGACACCGGCGGCGACCAGCTCGATGGCGTCCGCCGTGGTGGCGGGTCGCTCCAGCGCGGGCTTTCCCGGAGGCGCGTCCCAGTCCAGCGTGTCGTCGAGCGGGTGCAGCACGATCTCGTCGGCGATGTCGTCGACGGAGACCTCGTCCGCGGCGGCGACCAGGTGGTCCTTGGGAACGACCACGACGGTCGTCTCGGTGTAGAGCGGGATCGCGTGCAGCCCCTCGCGGTCGATCGGGAGCCTCAGCAGGACGGCGTCCACCTCGCGCTCCCGGACCAGCCCGGCGGCCTCGGCCGCGGTCGTCTGGACGAGTTCGAGCGGCACGTCGGGCGACCGCTCGTTCCAGATCCGGACCCACTTCGAGGGCGTCACGCCGGGGACGTACGCGAGCTTGAAGGAGGCGGGTGTGTCCGGGCCGGTCATGGGGGCAAGGTTACCGGGAGTGGTCATCGCCCTCGTGAGTGGCAAGGACGGTTCTAACCGTCCTTGCCACTCACGAGACCCCGCTACGGAGCCCAGGCCGCGGAGACCGCCCAGGTCACGTCCTGGTCGTACGAGACCGGATTGTCGAACGCGTGACCACCACCGCTGACGGCGACGTAGACCTCCTCGGCGTAATGCCGCATGTTCGTGCCCAGTTCGTTCACCGACGCCAGCCGCACTCCACCGGCCCCGGGCTGGGCGCAGAACGTCGCGTCCTTCCGGAACAGGTCGGTGTTGTCGTTCCCGCCCAGCCGCACCCGGAAGTCCGCGTGCCGCAGGAACTGGCCAGGATAGTTGCGCGCCTCCAGCGAGTAGCACGACGGATCCGCGAGACCGCGTCGCACGACGAACGTCGCGTCCGCCTTTAGCAACGCCGCACTCGACGCGTTCACCACGTCCGTTCGCGCGAGGCCGTCACGGTGCCGCAGGAACCGGTCGGTGAAGCCGGGAGTCGTCACCTTGAACGACCGCGCCTGGTCCAGCGGCAGATCCGCGCCGCTGCGCCAAAGCGGGACCGAAGCCGCCCACGTCGTGTCCGCCGCGAAGCTCGACGGCGTGTCCCACGGGTTCGGCCCGCCGCTGCGCGCCAGATAGACGGTCGCGCCGTAGTGCCGCAGATACGCGCCACGCTGGTTGAAGGACTCCAAGGCCGTTCCGCCTGCGCCTTCCCTCGCGCAGAAGGTCGCGTCCCCGGCGAACAGCGCCGAGCCGTCGTTCGCGTCCTTGCGGATCCGCGAAGACGCGTGCCGCAGGAAGTGCCCGGGGTAGTTCCGCGACTCGAACGACAGGCACGACGCGTCGGCCAGCCCCTGGCGCGCCCAGAACGTCGCGTCCTTCTTGGCGAGATCCGCGCTGCCCTCACCCAGGACGTCGGTCCTCACGAAGTCGTCCTGGTGCCGCAGATAGCGATCCGTGTACCCCGCCGTGGTGACCCGCAACGACACGAGTTCGCCCCGGCCGACCTCGGTGCCCTTGGCGATGGCGAGCACCTTCTGGTTGATCTCGCGCACCCGCGCCTCGGTCATCTTCAGCACGCGGCGGTCGTAGGTGTAGAAGCCGTTGACCTCGTTCTCGACGTCGTACGGCTCGGTGTAGACCGACGCGGAAAGCCCTCGGCCGTGCACGAACCGCCCCACCTGCTTGGTGATCTCCACGTACCGGTTCGTCAGCGACGTCTCGTCCGGGTACAGGGCGCCGTACGCGAAACCCTTGCCCGGTTCCCATTCGTGGCCGATGACGCGTCGCCCGAGGCCGCCGTACTCACCCAGGACGGCGATCCGGCGTGCGTCGGGTTGCCGCGTACCGGTGGAGACCTGGTACGCGTGATCGTCGATCACGTCGCCGTTGCCAGGGTCCGGATCGGACACGCAGCAGTTCGAGCCGGAGTTGTGGTTGATCAGCCTGGTGTCGTCGATCGAGCGGACCAGGTCCACGATGCGCCCGGCCTCGTACTCGCCCCAGCCTTCGTTGAACGGCACCCACTGCACGATCGACGTGATGCCCTTGTGCTGCTCGATCATCCGCCGCAGTTCGGCCTCGAAGTTGGCGTGCCCGTTCGGGACCTCGCCGACCGAGTCGAGCGACGGCATGTCCTGCCAGACCATCAGCCCGAGCCGGTCGGCGTGGTAGAACCACCGCGCGGGCTCGACCTTGATGTGCTTGCGGACCATGTTGAAGCCCAGCGCCTTCTGCCGTTCCAGATCGAACCGCAGTGCCTCGTCGGTCGGCGCGGTGTAGATGCCGTCCGGCCAGTATCCCTGGTCCAGCGTGCCGAGCTGGAAGACGAACTTGCCGTTGAGCAGCGGCCGCATCACGCCGCCGACCATCGCCTTGCCCAGCGACCGCATGCCGAAGTACCCGGTGACGACGTCGCCGCCCGGCAGCCGGACACGCAGGTCGTAGAGGAACGGATCGTCCGGTGACCACAGCCGCGCGTTCGGAACCGGGACCCGCAGGTGGGAACCGACCGCGCCGGTGGCGGTCCCGACCACCTGGCCACCCGAAAGCACTTCGGCGGTCGCCTGCTGGCCGGGTGTGCCCTGGACGACGAGGTCGAGCGCGCCACCAGGAACGTCGGAAGTGGTGTCGAGCCGCGTGATGTGCTCCGCACGCACAGGCTCCAGCCAGACGGTCTGCCAGATTCCCGATGCCGCGGTGTAGAAGATGCCGTCGGGTGTCTTCCGCTGCTTCCCCACCGGGTACCGGCTTCCGTCGACCGGTGACGCCACGCCGACGACGATCTCGTTCTCCCCCGCCTTGAGCGCCGGCGTGATGTCGAACGAGAAGGCGTCGAACCCACCGGTGTGGCTCCCGATCGCCGTCCCGTTGACCCAGACCCTGGTCTCCCAGGTGACGGCACCGAAGTTGAGCTTCACCCTGCGACCGTCCCAAGTGGACGGAACGGTGAACGTCCGGCGGTAGAACATGTTGTCCTCATGCCGTTTGATCCCCGAAAGCATCGACTCGATCGGGTAGGGCACGAGGACGTTCTCGCTCAGCGGCCTGCCGATCGGCGGCGAGTTCAGGTTCGGCGCGCCGGTGAAACCCCAGGTGCCGTTGAGGTTGAGCCACTCCGACCGCACCAGTTGCGGGCGCGGGTACTCGGGCAGCGCGTTCGACGGGGAGACCTGGTCGGTCCACGGGGTCGGGAGCGGGACGGGGGCGGCTTGGGCGACGGGGACGAGTGTCGTCGCGGCGGCCAGCAGACCGGCCACGACGCTCAGGGCGCGCGCGGTTCTTCGGTGCATGCGATCTCCCTATCTCCGGGCGGTCGTACGGGCCAATGACCGTTGCAGCACAACGACCACCAAGAGGAACGCACCGCTGACCACCGACTGGTAGTTGCTGTCGAGAGTTCCGATCTGGTTGATGACGTTCTGGATCACCGTCCGGATGCCCACTCCGATGACCGTGCCGAGAATCGTGCCCATTCCGCCGGTCAGCAGGGTGCCGCCGATGACGACCACGGAGATCGCGTCCAGTTCGAGGCCGACCCCGATCACCGTGACGCCGGATTGCAGGTACGCAGCGGTGAGAGCGCCCGCGAGCCCGGACAGGACGCCGCTCATCACATAGACGGTGACCTTCGTGCGGGCGACCGGCAGCCCCATCAGTTTCGCGGACTGTTCCGACCCCCCGGTCGCGAACACCGACTGCCCGAACCGGGTCCGCCGCAACAACAGCCCGCCGATCAGGCAGAGCGCCGCCGCGATGAACACCGGATAGCCGAACCCGAACAGCGTGCCGCGTCCGAGTTCGACGAACGCCTCGCCTTCCGGGATCTTGTACGTCGTCGCGCCCTCGGAGGTGATCGCGAGCAGCAGCCCGCGGGCGAACAGCAGCGAAGCCAGCGTGACGATGAACGGTGCCATCCCGGTCTTCGCGACGAGCAGCCCGTTGATCAGGCCGATCAGCCCGCACACCGCCAGCGGCAGCAGCAGCGCGACGAGGAAACCCCATTGTGACCCGTAGGCGGCGAGGACCCCGCCGAGCGCGTAGACCGACCCCACCGACAGGTCGATCCCGCCGGTGATGATCACGAACGTCATCCCGAGCGCGATGATGGCGAGGAAGGAGCTCTGCAACGCGATGTCGCGCAGGTTGTCCAGGCTGCCGAAGCGCGGGAACAGCAGCCACGCGACGGCGACCATGAGCACCAGCGCGATCGCCGCGCCCTGTTTCTGCAGGACCCCGGTCATCAGCTCGCGCCGCGTCGAGTCCTGAGCGGCCATCGTGGGCGCCGCGGTCATCGGCTGCTCCGTTCCCGTGCGACGTACACCGCGACGACGATGATCGCGGCCTGGATCATCTGCGCGGTCGAATCCGGCAGGTTGTGCTTGATGAGCGTGGCGCGGACGAGCTGCATGAGCAGGACCCCCATCACCGTGCCGAGGATGCGGACGCGCCCGCCGGTCAGCGGGGTGCCGCCGACCACGACCGCGGTGATCGCGGACAGTTCCATCAGCAGGCCGGCGTCCGCGGGGTCCCCCGCGCCGAGCCGGGCGGTGGAGAGCACTCCGGCCAGCGCCGCGAGCAGCCCGCAGATCGCGTAGACGCCGATGAGGACGCGGGTGACCGGCAGCCCGGCGAGCACGCTGGCCCGCCGATTGCCGCCGATCGCGACCAGCCGCCTGCCGAACGCCGTCTTCCCGACCAGCGCGGCCATGAGCACGGCGAGGACGGCCGCGATGAGCACGCTCACCGGGATCCCGAATACCTCGCCGGTGCCGAGCGCGAGGAAACCCGGATCGTGCAGCTGGATCAGCTGGCCGTCGGCGAGCACCAGCGCGAGGCCGCGCCCGCCGACGAGCAACGCCAGCGTCGCCACGATGGGTTGAATCCCGACTCTGGCCACGAGAACCCCGTTGAACGCCCCCGCCGCCAGCCCCGCGGCGAGCGCGATGGCGACCGCGGGCAGCGTTCCGTAGCCGAGGTACAGCGGGACGAGCGCGGCCGACAGCGCCATCACCGCGCCCACCGACAGGTCGACCCCCTCGGTGCCGATCACCAGCGCCATTCCGAGCGCGACCACCAGTACCGGCGCGGCCTGGATGAGCTGGGTGCGGAAGTTGCCGACGGTCAGGAAGTTCGCCGTGAACGCGATGTTGAACAGTACGAGCGCGACGACGGCGACGTACACGCCGTACTCCTGGAGCCACCGCGCCGCCCGGGTCCGGTCCACCGTTTTCGCCGTATCCGTCATGGTGGGCCCCGGTTCCTCCGTTCTCCGCTGGGTGCTAGTCATCCGCGCCTCCCGAAGCGATCGCGGCCAGCACGTGGTCCTGCGTCAACTGCTCCCCCGCCAGCTCCCCGACCACCGCGCCGTCCTTGAGCACGATCAGCCGGTCGGCGCCATCGAGGAGTTCGTCCATCTCCGACGAGATCAGCAGGACGGCGAGCCCGTCCTTCGCGAGTTCGTCGATGAGCGCCTGCACCTCCGCCTTCGCGCCGACGTCGATCCCCCGGGTCGGCTCGTCGAGCAGCAACACCTTCGGTTCGGTGCAGAGCCACCGGGCGAGCAGCACCTTCTGCTGATTCCCGCCGGAGAGCTCCGCGACCTTCTGATCCGGGCTGGACACCTTGATCCGCAGGCGTTTCACGAACGTGTCGACGATCCTGTCCTGCCTCGCCCGGCTGACCAGACCGAACCGCGACAGCTTCGGCAACGCGGCGAGCACGATGTTCTCCCGTACCGACAGATGCGGGATGATGCCCTCGGTCTTGCGGTCTTCAGCGAGCATGCTGACGCCCGCGCGCATCGCGGCGGCCACGTTCCCTTGCGGGACTTGCCTTCCGCCGACGAGGACGGTGCCGCCGGACAGCGGTAGATCGCCGACGATCGCGCGGGCGGTCTCGGTCCGGCCGGAGCCGAGCAGGCCCGCCAGGCCGACGATCTCGCCGGGTCTGATCTCCACCGAGACGCCGCTGAGCCGGTTCCCGCTGGTGAGGTCCTCCGCGCGCAGCACCGGCTCCCGGCCGGCCTCGTGGTCGCCCTCGAACGCCGTCGCGCCGTGGGAGCGGATGTCGCCCACACTGCGGCCGAGCATCATCGACACCAGTTCCAGCCGCGGCAGGTCTGCGAGCGGTCCGGTGTGGACCCGTTTGCCGTCCCGCAGCACCGTCACGCGTTCGCAGATCCGGTACAGCTCGTCCATCCGATGGCTGACGTACACGATCGCGATCCCGCGTTCGTGCAGCCTGCCGATGACCTCGAACAGCGTCTCGACCTCACGCGGTTCCAGCGAGGACGTCGGCTCGTCCATGATCACGACATCGGCGTCGACCGACACCGCGCGGGCCAGCGCCACCATCTGCTGCGCGCCGACCCCGAGTGTCCCGAGTGGACGGCGGACGTCGGCGTCGATGCCGTAGTCCTTCAGCAGTGCCGCCGCGTCGGCGTTCATCCGCGCCCAGTCCACCAGCCCGAACCGCTTCCGCGGCTCGCGGCCGAGGTACACGTTGCTCGCCACGCTCATCAGCGGGATGAGGTTGACCTCCTGGTAGATCGTGGAGATCGCGCCCCGCGCGTGGATCGTGCCGGAGTCCGGCCTGTGCACGCCGGTGAGCACCTTGATCAGCGTCGACTTCCCGGCGCCGTTCTCGCCCACCAGCGCGTGCACCTCGCCCGGCCCTAGCGCGAACGACACGTCGTCGAGCGCGCGCACCCCGGCGAACGTCTTCGTCACGCCTTCGACCTCGAGAACCGGTTCCATCGTCAGTACGCGTTCCCGAGCTTCTGGGCCGCGTTCGCCGAGTCGTACTGGTCGTCGGAGATCACCACGGTCGGCGGGATCTCCTTGCCGGCGGCGAAGTCCTGCAGCGTGGAGAAGGCGAGCGGACCGAAGCGCGGGTTGGACTCGATCACCGCGTTGTAGCTGCCGTCGGCGATCAACTGGACGGCGTTGCGGGTGCCGTCGATCGAGACGATCTTGACGTCCTTGCCCGGTGTCTTGCCCGCGGCCTTGAGCGCGGTGACCGCGCCGATGCCCATCTCGTCGTTCTCGGCGTAGACGGCGGTGATCTCGGGGTTGCTCTGGATGAGCTGCTCCATGACCGCCTGGCCCTTGGACCGGTCGAACTCGCCGGTCTGCTCGGCGACGATCTGGATCCCCGTGGTCGAGGCGATCTCGTCCTTGAATCCCTTGGTGCGATCGGTGGTCACGTTGTTGCCGGACGCGCCGAGCAGGATCGCGACCTTGCCGGTGCCGCCGGTGGCCTTCACCATCTCCTGCGCGGCGCGCTTGCCCTGCTCGACGAAGTTGGAGCCGATGAAGGTCAGGTAGTCGGTGCACGGTTGGGAGGTCACCTTGCGGTCGATCGTGACGACCGGGACCTTCTTGGCCTTCGCCGCGTCGAGGGCGGGCTGCAGGCCGTCGGAGTTGAGCGGGGCGACGATGAGCAGCTGCGCGCCCCGGTCCAGCAGCGACTTGATGTCGCTGACCTGCTTGTTGAGGTCGCTCTGCGCGTTGGTGATCAGGAGTTTGTCCGCCGGGACGCCGAGCTTCGTCGCTTCGTCCTTGATGGACTGCGTCTCGGCGATGCGGAACGGGTTCGCCTCCTTCTCCGACTGGGAGAAGCCGATGACCGCGTTCTTCACGTCCACCTGCGGGTAGCCGGTCTTCTCGCGGGCGCATCCCGGCCCGGCGGCCTGGCTCGGCGCCGCCGAGGCGGCCGGTCCCGCCCCCGACGGGGCGGATTGCTGGGTCTCGCGGCTGGTGCAGGCCGTCAGCGCGAGCGCGAGGCCGGTCACCAGGAGCAGGGTGCGGCGGATGGGCAGGGACATCGATCGCTCCTCGGGGAAGTCGAGCACACGGATCTGCGGTGACCCATGTCACTCATAGGGACGATGCCAGATTTACATCGTTGGTACAACGTTGTAAATCCGCCGTTCGCGCGGCTAGGCTGTGCCGGATCTGTGCCGGAGCACTGCAGAGGGGAGCGAGGGTGGCCACGCTCAAGGACGTCGCCAAGCTGGCGGGCGTCTCGGTCAAGACCGTGTCGAACGTGGTCAACGGCTACGACTTCGTCAAGCCGGAGAACCGCAAGCGCGTCGAGGAGGCACTGGCCTCGACCGGGTACCGGCCCAACCTCGGTGCCCGAAACCTCCGCCGCGGCCGCACCGGGTTCCTCGGGCTGATGCTGCCCGAGCTGAGCATCCCGTACTTCGGCGAGCTGGCCGGCCTGGTGCTGCAGGCGGCGCAGGAACACGAGTGGAACGTCCTCATCGAACAGACCCTCGGCACCAGGGAGCGGGAGCGCAACGCCCTGTCCGCGCTGGGGCCGCATCTGATCGACGGCGCGATCATCAGCCCGGAAGCGTTGCACACCAACGACTTCGAAGACCTGGCGCCGGGCGTGCCGCTGGTGATGCTCGGCGAGCACGTCGTCGACGTCCCGATCGACCACGTCGGCATCGACAACGTCCAGGCGGCCCGGATCGCGGTGCGGCACCTGATCTCGCTCGGCCGCCGGCGGATCGCCGCCATCGGCGCGCATCCGCAACGCCACACCGCCGCGCAACGGCTGGAGGGCTACCACTCCGCACTGGAGGAAGCCGGTCTCACGCCCATTCCCGAGCTGGTCCTGCCCGCCCTGCGTTACCACCGCGCCAACGGCGCCGAGGCGATGGCGCATCTGCTCGCGCTGCCGGAGCCGCCCGACGCGGTTTTCTGCTTCAACGACCTTCTCGCCATCGGCGCCCTGCGCGCCGCGGCCGAACGCGGCGTCCAGGTGCCGTCGGACATGGCGATCGTCGGCTTCGACAACAACGAAGAGAGCGCGTACAGCCTGCCTTCGCTCACGACGATCGCGCCGGACAAGGCGGCGATCGCGCGGGCCGCGGTCGATCTGCTGCGGCGACGTATCGCGGGCGGGAGCGACCTGGAACCGGAAGACGTCCAGACCCCGTTCTCGCTGGAGATCCGGAACAGCACCATCGCCTAGCCCCCGCATTTCGTCCTCTGGATGCGGTAGTTGCGTGTGCTAGGACCGCATTCAGAGGACGAAACGCGGGACTCGTGGCATTGTGTGTCCGTGAACCGGGCCCTGGCCGTGCTGACCCTCGTCGCGTACGTGACGTTGCCGCTCGGCTCGGCCCGATACGAGACGCTCGTGCTGCCGACGCTCCTCGCCGGGCTGGTCTACGCGGCGATCGCGATCGCCGGCTTCCCCTGGGTGCAGAAACACGGGCGCGCGTGGGCGATCGCGTACGTCTGCGTTCAGTTACCGCTCGGCTTCACCCTGTTCTCGCTTTCGGGCGCCGCCGTCGGCGCCGTCCTGCTTCTCGTGGTCCTCGTGTGTCACACCGTGTTGCTGCTGCCGCTGCCGGTGGCCTTCGGGGTCGCGGTGGTGATCCCGTTGATCCACCTGCCGATGGCGCCGCTTGACGGGCTCCGCGAGGGGCTCGGGACGCTGGCGGTCATGGTCTTCGCCGCCGTGGTGACCGAGCTGGTCGTCCGTGAGAAGCGGGCCCGGGAGGAACTGGCCGAGGCGCACGAACGTCTCCGCGACCAGGCAGCGCAGGCCGAACAACTCGCCACGATCCAGGAGCGCAACCGCGTCGCGCGCGACATCCACGACGGGCTCGGTCACCATCTCACCGTCGTCCAGATGATGTTGCAGGCCGCCCGCGCGGTGATCGGCACCGGCGACACGGAGCGGGCCGACGGGATGCTCGCCAAGGCACAGGACCAGTCGCGCGAGGCGCTGGCGGAGGTCCGCCGGTCGGTGTCGGCGTTGCGGGAGCCGCGTTCCGAACCACTCGCGGACGCGGTGCGGGCGCTGACGGAGGAAACTTCCACGGCGGGCGTGCCGACCGGATTCGAGGTCAAGGGCACCGCGAGGGAGACCCGCGCCGACGTGGAGGAGTCGCTGTTCCGGGCGGCCCAGGAGGGACTGACCAACGTGCGCAAGCACGCGCGAGCGACCGCCGCGACCGTAGTGCTCGACTACGCCGTGACCGATCGAGTCCGGCTCGAGGTCCGCGACGACGGTATCGGGTTCACCGGAGATCCCCAGCCGGACAAGGGTTTCGGCCTCGTGGGACTACGCGAGCGGGTCGCCGGGCTCGGCGGAAGTGTCTCGGTCGACTCCGCGGAAGGGCACGGCTCGACGCTCACCGTGGAGGTGCCGGGATGAGCGTCCGGGTGCTGATCGTCGACGACCAGGCGTTGTTCCGCGAAGCGTTGGCGACCCTGCTGGAGGTCCAGCCGGAGATCGACGTCGTCGGCGAGGCGGGCGATGGTGAGGAGGCCGTCCGGCTCTGTGCCGAGCTCCGTCCCGACGTCGCGCTGATGGATCTGCGGATGCCGGTGCTGGACGGAATCGCCGCCACAGCGCGGCTTCGCGCCGAGCAACCGGACGTGCGCGTCCTGGCGTTGACGACGTTCGACGACGACGAAGACGTCTTCGCCGCGTTGCGCGCGGGCGCGGTCGGCTACCTGCTCAAGGACGTTTCGTCGACGCGGCTGGTCGAAGCGCTGGTCGCGGCCCAACGGGGCGAATCGGTGCTGCAGCCGTCGGTCGCGGCGAAACTCGTCGCACACGTGGCGCGACTGCCCGCCGAGACGCCCCGGCCGTCGACGACGCCGCTTTCGGAGCGTGAACTGGAGGTCGTCCGGCTCCTGGCGGACGGCCGCAGCAACCGTGAGATCGCCAAGACGCTGTTCCTCGCCGAGGGCACCGTGAAGAATCTCGTGACGAGTGTCCTGTCCAAGCTTCAGGTGCGGGATCGCACCCAGGCGGCCCTGCGCGCGAAGGAACTCGGCCTGTTCTGAGAGGCGGGTCGCACGCACCGGTCACATGACCTCGGGCATGACTTCCGGCACCTGCCCGCGTGACCCGCCCCGCCCGAACATTGCTCCCATCGCACCGACCGAGGGAGCCGAAATGAAGCACACGACCGAACCGAAGACCCGTAAGCAGGCCGTTCTGCACTTCGTCCGCCACGCCGTGGAGATGCTGATCGCGATGGTGGCCGGGATGATCGTGCTGGAGCCGGTCTGGTCGTTCCTGTGGCCGGGCCTTCCGGGCAACGTGACCGCGAACGCACTGGTCATGGCGACGAACATGTCGATCGGCATGGCGCTGTGGATGCGGATCCGGCGCCACGGCTGGGTTTCGATCGCCGAGATGTCGGCCGCGATGTACGTGCCGTATCTGCTGTTCCTGCCGTTCTTCTGGACCGGCCTGATCTCGGGATCGACGCTGATGACGGCCGGCCACGTGCTGATGGTGCCCGCGATGCTCGCCGCCATGTTCCGCCGCCGCTCCGAGTACGGGCTCTGACCATGCGATCTCTCCTGCGTGTCACGCTGACCGCGCTGGCGTTCACCGTCGCCGCCCTGGCCCTGCCGGTCACCCTCGGCGCGGTCACCCTCAACGCCAGCTTCGAAGACCGGTACACGCCGAGAAACGACGGCATCGTGCCGCGTCCCGCCCACCGGCCGCACGATCCCGCGAAACCGACCGCGGTGGTCGTGGTGGGCAACGAGGGTGCCGTCGTCTCCGACGCGCTCGCGCCCTACGAGGTCCTGGCGGCGTCCGGCGCGTTCAACGTCTACACCGTCGCGCCGGAGGTCCGGCCGGTCACGCTGACCGGCGGGCTCGACCTCGTCCCGGACCTGGGTTTCGCCGATCTCGACAGGCTGCTCCCTTCCGCTGCGCCGGACGTCGTGGTGGTGCCCGCGTTGCCGGATCTCGGCGAGCCGACCACGCGGCCGGTGACCGAGTGGCTGAACCGGCAGTCGGCGCGGGGCTCGCTGCTCATGAGCGTCTGCAACGGTTCGGGCGTGCTCGCCACGGCCGGGCTCCTCGACGGGCGGAAGGCCACCTCGCACTGGATCCGCATCGACGGCTTCGACGACGAGTTCCCCGCCGTGGACTGGATTCGCGGCACACGCTACGTCGACGACGGGAACATCCTGACCACGGCCGGGATCCTCTCCGGGATCGACGGGGCGCTCCGGCTCACCGAGCGCTTCGCCGGCACCGAGACCGCGCGGAAGACGGCGGAAGCCGTCGGCTGGGCCCACTACTCCCCCGGCTCCAGCCCGCCGATGGAGCTGAACAGCTTCGAAGCGGCGGACACCGTGGTCGGGTTCAACACCGCCTTCCGGTGGGACAAGCCCAGGCTGGAAGTCCTGCTGACGACCGGGATCCGTGAGCTGGAACTGGCCGCGGTGTTCGACACCTACGGCCAGTCCCTCGCGGTCGAAACGCGGGCGGTCGGCCTCGACGGCACGCCGATCCGGTCGCGCCACGGCCTGACCTTCGCGCCGCGTGGCACCCCGAGCCCCGGCCTCGACCGGCTGATCGTGCCCGGCACCGACGCGGCCGCGAGTCACGCCGCCGACCGATACTCCGGGCGCTCACCGGTGTACCTGCACGCCGAACCGGGATTCCCGTTCGACGCCGTGCTCGAAGACCTGGCACGCACGACGGACGCCGCGACCACGCGATGGACGTCGAGGACGCTGGAATACCGGCCGGCCCACCTCGCGCTCGACGGCGAAGCGTGGCCGTGGACGGTCACACTCCGGCCGTTCGGGCTGGCCGTCCTCGGCCTGCTCGTGGCCTTCGGGATCCGTGCCGTCAGCCGGCGATTCGCGGGCCGGGGCCCGTCTCCCTTACGACGCGGTAGCGGGGATTCGCACTGACCAGCGACTCGACCTCGCCGGGCAGGCCGTCGAGCGCCGCTTGGATGGCCGCCAGCCGTCCCGCGGTATCCGAGGTCTCTTCGAAATGCCGGTAGTCCGCTTCACTCGCCCAGCTGACGACGTTCACGACCCTCGTCCCGTCCACGCTCGCGTGGAAGCGGGCCGAAACGTAGCCCGGGTAGAACCGGACCCAGCGGTCCTGGATCTCCGCGAAGGCCTCCACCAGTGCCGCCTGGGTCTCCGGTCCGTCGACCGCGTACTCGATGATCGAGTAGAAACCCTTGTCCTCACCCATGTTCACTCCTTGACGCAATTCGGTGAACACCAGGCTTCACCCTCCACCTAACTGGAGATCAAGGCCTGCCCGCCTCATGGGCGACGATCGCGAGCTGGATCCGGTTGGTCAGGTCGAGCCGGGTCAGCGCGCTGGAAACGGTCGCCTTGATGCTCGACCGGGAAAGATGCAGCCGTTCGGCGATCTCCGCGTTGCTCAGCCCCTCCGCGACGGCGTGCGCGACATCACGTTCCCGCTCGGTCAGCAGCTCCATCCGGTTCCTCGCGGTTCCGCGATCCGGGCCCCGCCGCGCCGCCATCGCGATCACGGTCCGGGTCACCTCCGGCGACAGCACCGGTTCCCCGGCCGCCGCGCGCCGGACCGCCTCGACGATCTGCTCGGGCGGGGTGTGCTTCAGCAGGAACCCCGCCGCGCCCGCGCGTAAGGCGGCGAGCACGGTCTCGTCGGCGTCGAACGTCGTCAGGATGACCACGGCCGGCGCGTGCTCCCCCGTCCGCCCGGCGAGCGCGGCGGTGGCGGCGATCCCGTCGAGCACCGGCATCCGGACATCCATCAGCACGACGTCCGGCCGCAGCCGGGCCACGGCGCCGGCGACGTCGGCTCCGTCGGCCGCCTCACCGACGACCTCGACGTCGCCCGCTCCGCCCAGCATGAGCCCGAGCCCGCCACGCACGAGAGGATCGTCGTCGACCACCAGTACCTTGATCACGACGCACACGGTATCCGGGCCCGCACGCGGAACTTCCCGTCGCTGATCTCCCTGCTCAGTTCCCCGCCGTGCAGCGCGATCCGCTCGGCGAGCCCGATCAGTCCCGCGCCCGCGCCGGGGATCTCGCTCGTGGTGACGCCGATCGGCGCGGCGTTGGCCACCTGCACCAGCACCTCTCCCGACGCCGAGCCGCTCACCACCACGTCGACGGCCGCACCGGGAGCGTGTTTCCGCGCGTTCGTCAGTCCTTCTTGGACGATGCGGTAGATCGTGCGCTGTAGCTGCGGTCGCAACTCCTCGAGTCCCTCGGCGAAATCGGCCCGCACCTGCTGCCCGCTGAGGCGGGCTTCGTCGACCAGGGCGGGCAGCCGGGCCACCGTCGGCTGCGGTGCCTCGCGGCCGTCCTCGCCGTCGGGTGGCTGACGCAGGAGGTCGAGGACCTCGCGCAGTTCGTCCAGCGCCTGGTTGGCGTTGGACCGCACGACCGCGACGACGTCGCGGACTTCGGCCGCCGTCGGTTCCGGCGCGGCACCGCGTTCCGCCTGCGCCGTGCGGTATTCCAGCGCTCCGGCGTGCACCGCGAGCAGCGAGATCCGGTGCGCGAGGACGTCGTGCATCTCGCGCGCGATCCGCTGGCGTTCGGCCAGGCGGCTCTCCTCCAGTGCACGGCCGTGCGCCCGCCGCTCGGCGTCCGCGCGCATCCGCAACGCCAGCACGACCTGACGGCGGGCGCGCACGCCGATCCCGGCCGTCACCACGAGCGCGGCCCCGAGCACCAGGCTGATCAGCCAGGGCAGGGGCTGCGCGGACGCGCCGGGGAAGTACGCGTGGATGTACGGGACGCTGATCAGCACCGCCACCGACGTGATCGGGACGGCAGGCTTCCAGCCCCGGTGCAGGGCGAGGGAGAACAGCAGCAGGATCATCGCCGCCGCCGCGGTGTTCGCGAGCGCCCCGGCCGTCGCGGCCAGGACACCGCCCGTCACCGGGAACCGCCGTCGCCACCAGAGCGCCAAGCAGACGATCCCGCCAAGGACCGCATCCGCCACCTGCGTCCAACTCGGCAGCCCGAGCACGTTGGGAAGGACGAAATACCGGAACTCGAGGAACCAGACGAGGGCCGCGACCGCGAACATCGTCACGTCCACCGCCCAGTCGCGCGGCGTGCGCGTCCCGGACCACTCCCCCGGCTCGTCGGCACGGGCGAGCTCACCGGGCAGCATCCAGCGGTCCACCGTCACGGCCATCGTCGCAGTGTAGATACCGACAGACCGGACAAGTGGCCACGATCTTCCTGGTCACCCGGCCATCGAGCCGGTCCCGTCGACCGAAGCGGCGGGCATACCCCCGCGGCCATCGTGGAGCCCATGCTGAGCGAAACGGCGCCCGCCCTGAGACTCGACGGGCTGACCAAGGCGTTTTCCGGGAAGACCGCCGCCGATCACGTAGGGCTCACCGTGCCGCCCGGATCGCTGACGGGGCTGGTCGGCCCGAACGGCGCGGGCAAGACCACCTCGCTGGCGATGGCCGTCGGGCTGCTGCGCCCCGATTCGGGGACCGCGCTGGTCCACGGTGTCGACGTCTGGGCCGAACCGGCCACGGCGAAGGCCATGCTCGGTGTCCTGCCCGACGGCCTCGCTTTGCCCGAGCGCCTGACCGGCGCCGAACTACTGACCTACTGGGGGCTTCTCCGGGGCATGGACGCCGCCGTCGTCCGTTCGCGGGCGGCCGAGCTGCTGCGGATCCTCGAACTCGAAGAGGCCGAGGAACGCGGGGTGCTCGTCATCGAGTACTCGACCGGGATGCGGAAGAAGATCGGGCTGGCGACGGCGCTCCTGCACGCGCCGAAAGTGCTCGTGCTCGACGAACCCTTCGAGGCCGTCGACCCGGTTTCGGCACGGGTGCTGCGGGCGATGCTGCGGCGGTTCGTCGCGGCCGGCGGGTCGGTCGTCCTCTCGTCGCACGTGATGTCGCTGGTCGAGGATCTGTGCGATCGGGTGGCGATCATCGCGGACGGGCGGGTCGTGGCGAGCGGCACGCTGGCCGAGGTCCGGGGCGATTCGACGCTCGAAGACGTGTTCGTGCGGCTCGTCGGCGAGCGTTCGGTCGGAGCGGAGGACCTGTTGTGGTTGGCGACCTGATCCGGCTGAAACTCGCGATCCAGCGGCATACGGTCAGCTGGAAGCGAGTGCTCGGCCTGGTCGCCGGAGTGCTGGGCGCCGCGGCGACCTGGGCGGCCGTGTTTGTCGCGGAACCGGCCTCCCGCACCGACGTGCTGCT
Source organism: Amycolatopsis roodepoortensis (assembly GCF_014873915.1). Taxonomy (GTDB): domain Bacteria; phylum Actinomycetota; class Actinomycetes; order Mycobacteriales; family Pseudonocardiaceae; genus Amycolatopsis; species Amycolatopsis roodepoortensis. The sequence continues at coordinate 1,851,138 of NZ_JADBEJ010000001.1, read as the reverse complement.
GCTCGTCCTGGCCTGCTGGACGGCGGGCTGGCTGGTCGGGCCCGTGCTCACCTCCGGCGCCGCGATGCTGCGCCCGGAGTACTTCACCCTGCTGCCGCTCGCGCGGCGTGGGCTCGGAGCGGGGTTGCTGGCGTCCGCGTTCGCCGGAGTCGGCGGTGCCGTGACGACGATCGCGGCGCTGGCGTTGATCCCGTACGCCCTCGCCACGGCGACCGGCGGGACCGCGATCGCCTCGGTCGCCGTGGCCCTCGTGGGCGCGGTGCTCCTGGTCGTGTTCCTGGTGGCGCTCTCCCGGACCGTCTACGCGTTGCTGGGCGCCGCGATGCGCACCCACCTCGGCGTGGAGCTCGCCGCGGTCCAGTACGGCCTGCTGTTGTCGTCGATGACGGCGGGCTGGGCCATCGTCCGGCCGGTACTGGAGTCGATCCCGGCGTTCCTGCGTGACGGTTTCGGTACCGTTCCCGCCCGTGCGGCGCTGGAGTGGACGCCGTTCGGGCTGCCGCTGCGCGCCGTCGGCGAGATGGCCGCGGGACGGCCGATACCCGCGCTGGGCTCGCTCGCGTTGCTCGCCGGGGCGACGGCCGCCGTGACGACGGCCGCGATCGTGCTGCTGACCCCGCATGTCGGCGCCCGCACCGCGCGACGCCGCCGCCGTCCCCTCGGCGGCCGCGTGCTCACCCGCGCCCGGCTGCTCCCCGCGAGCCCGCTCGGCGCCGTCGTGGGCAAGGAACTCCGTACCTGGTGGCGGGATCCCTGGCGGAGCCTGGAGGTCCGCTCGGCCATCTGGTTCGGGGTGTTCATCGCGATCTACGGCGCGATCGCCGGAGTACCGGAGATCGCCGGGCTCGCCGGTGCGGCCGTCGCGCTCACGGTCGCGCTCAGCGGCGCGAACCTCTACGGCCAGGACGGCACCGCGCTGTGGCAGCTCGTGGTGGCCGAGAGCCCGGCGACGGTGCGTGCCGACGTCCGCGGCCGCCAGATCGCCATCACCGTCCTCTTCGGACTGCCCGCCCTCGTCCTGTCCGCGGCGATGATGGCCGTGACGGGGATCTTCACCTACGCCGTGCCGATCCTCGCGGTGCTGATCGCGCTGCTCGGGGTCGGCTGCGGTACCGCGCTGGTGATGTCGGTGCTCGGCGCGACACCCGGCGTCGACCCGCACCGCCGCGTCAACGCCACGGACGCCGGCGAGAACACGGCCGGGATCTTCGCGGCGTTCCAGCTCCAGCTGTGGGCGACCGCTCCGACGTCCGCGATGGCCGCGACGCTGACCTTCGCGGGCGATTCGCTCCCGGCCTGGTTCGGGGCGGCTACGCTCGCGGTGGCACTGGTCAACGCCGTCGCCGGAGCCTGGCTCGGGGGTGCCCTCGCGACCCGCAGGCTGGCGGCACGGCTCCCCGAAACCTTCGCGAAACTACGGTGAACCGGGCACGTTGCTCCGGCCGGGTCTGGCGGGCGGGCGTCGGCTCGACAAGGATCGGCCGATGCGCGAAAGCAAGACGTTCGGCCTGATCGCCCGAGGCGGGCTCGTCTGCTACGCGATCGTGCACCTGCTCGTCGCCTGGCTCGCGGCGCAGGTCGCGCTCGGCGACAAGGCGAAGGCGGACAAGGCGGGCGCACTGCAGATGGTCGTCGCCGAGGGGGGCGCGTGGCTGCTGTGGTTGATCGCGGCCGGCCTCGCGGTCCTGGCGTTGTGGCAGCTCAGCGAGGCGATCACCGGGCACCGGCACGTCAAGGCGCGGCGGCGGACCGTGCGCAGGATCGTCAGCGCCATCGAGGTCGTGCTGTACGGCCTCGTGTCCTACAGCGCGGTGAAGCTCGCCACCGCGGGCGCCGACGACGGGCAAGGCTCTCTCGTCGCCGGGATCCTCGCTGAGTCGTACGGACCGGTCCTGGTCACCGCCGCCGGGATCGCCGTCGTCGCGGTGGCCGTGTTCCTCGCCCAGCGCGGATTCCGGAAGACCTTCGTGCGGGAGCTCGACTTCGGCGGCGCCTCCAGCCATACCCGGACCACGACGATCCGGCTCGGGCAGATCGGCTGGATCGCGCTCTCCGCCGCGTACGGCACCATCGGCGTGCTGACGGTCGTCGCCGCGGTGACGTTCGATCCGGCCAAGGCGAGCGGCCTCGACGCCGCGCTGAAGACGCTCTCCGCCCAGCCGTACGGCGGCCCGATGCTCCTCGCGCTCGCGGCCGGTATCGCCGCGTTCGGCGCCTTCGCGCTGCTGGACGCGCGCTTCCGCAAGATCTGATCTGCCCGCCGACCCGACCTGTGGCACCGTGAACGACGTCTGGAGGTCGTGATGGCAGGTGTGATCGAACTGATCCGCGAGGGCGGCGAGGACGACCGTCAAGCGCGGATCGTCGAAGTGCTGGTGGAGGCCTTCGAGGACCTCATGTGCGCGGACGCCGACGCGTTCCGCCGCAAGTTCCGCAAGATGGCCGCCGCCCCGTTCGCCTTCTACCGGGGTTCGGCGTGCCTGTTCTACGCGGACATGGCGCACGAGGAAGACCCGTGGGCGAACGCGGAGACGAGTCGCGTGTGGATCCAGGGCGACCTGCACGCCGAGAACTTCGGCAGCTACATGGATTCTTCGGGGACCCTGGTGTTCGACGTCAACGACTTCGACGAGGCGTACCTCGGCTGCTTCACCTGGGACCTCAAACGACTCGCCGCCAGTGTCGCGCTGCTGGCGTGGAGCAAGGCGATCTCCGACGACGACATCGAGACGCTGATCGGCACCTATCTGCGCGCCTACGTCAAGCAGGTCCGCGAGTACGCCGAGCGTCCCGGCGACGAACTCGTCCGTCTCCAGCTGGACAGCACCGAGGGCGCGCTGCACCAGGTCCTGCTGAGGGCCCGGCTCAAGACGCGGATCGACCTGCTCGACGAGCTGACCACCGTGGAGGATTACGACCGCAGGTTCCGGCACGGGCCGGGCGTCCGGGTACTGGACAAGGCCGAGCACGAGATCGCGGCCAAGGCCTTCGAGTCCTATTTGGACACCATCCCGGAGAACAAGCGGTTCGGCAGCATCACCTACCGCGTCAAGGACATCGTCGGCCGGACGGGATTCGGCATCGGCTCGGCCGGGCTGCCCGCGTACAACATCCTCGTCGAAGGCCGCACCCAGGCGTTGGAGAACGACGTCGTCCTCTCGATGAAACAAGGCAACGTCGCGGCACCGAGCCGGATCGTGTCCGAGGAGAGCATCCGCGGCTACTTCACCAACGAGGGGCATCGCACCGCCGTCTCCCAGCGCGCGTTGCAGGCGCACGCGGATCCCTGGCTGGGGTACACGGAGATCGACGGGACCGGGTTCGTCGTCTCGGAGCTCTCGCCCTACGTCGACGACCTGGACTGGTCGGATCTGACCGAACCGTCGGAGATGGGGCCGGTCCTCGACTACCTCGGCCGGGCCACCGCGAAGATGCACTGTGTGTCCGATTCGGACTCCGAGCAGACCCTCGTCGATTTCCAGAGCGAAGCGGCCATCGCCGCAGTGATCGGCGACCGCGAGGAGGAGTTCGTCCGCACGCTGACCGAATTCGGGATGGCCTACGCCGAGCAGTCACGGAACGACCACCGGCTGTTCGTGGACGCCTTCCGCGGCGGGAAGATCCCCGCCGTCCGGCCCGCCGCGGAGGGCTGACCGGACGACGGGGGCGCGCTACTCGCGGAGACCGATCGCCTCGATCGGCTTCGACCGCAAGGCCACGCGGGTGGCGAGGCCGAGCGACAGGACGCCGAGCAGGATCGCCCCGGCGATGACACCGCCGAAGACGGTGATCGTGCCGGACGGGAGCGGCGTGCCGCGCAGGCCGAGGTTCAGCAGTACCAGCGGAACCCCCGCCACCACGGTCCCCAGCAGGGCCGCGATGCCGGCCGTCGCCAGCGCTTCGAAGCGCATCATCCGCACCACCTGGCGTTTCGACGTGCCGACCAGGCGCAGGAGCGCGAACTCCCGGGAGCGCTGCGCCGTGCTCATCACCAGCGTGTTCGCCACGGAGATCACGACGTAGCCGAGGATCACGCCGACCGCGACCAGGTTCACGTAGAACTGGGCCTGCTGCTGCCCGCCCACGGGAGCGGCCACCGCCGATCCCGGTGTCACGGCCAGTCCCGGGTAGCGGGTCGCGAGGTCGTTCAGCGCGGCGGTGACGGTGGCGGCGTCCGCGTCGGGCTGCTGCCGCACCAGCACCGCGTCGTCCATCCGGTCCCCGGTGTGTGCCCTGGCGAGATCCGCGGGCAGCACGTAGCGGCCGAAAGCCTGGTCGCGGGTGTAGGTGGCGACCAGCCGCAGTTTGGCCGGAGCGCCGTCACCGAAGTAGAACTCGACCTCGTCACCGATCTTCTTCTCGTACCAGCCTGCTTCCGATTCGCTCATCGCGACGGTGTTCCCGGTCAGGTCGGTGATCTTGCCCGACACGACGCCCAGTTCGAGGTTCCCGCGGATCTGCGCGCCGTCCAGTCCTTGCGCCGCGTACCGCTCGACGCGCAGGCTGTCCTGTTCCCGCACCGTGTTGATCACCTCGGTGCGGACGACCGGGGTCGCGGCCGCGACGCCGGGGATCCGCCGCGCCGCCTCGGCGACCTCCGGCGAGAGCCCGCCCGTGGCACTGGCGAGCACGTGATCCGCGGTGGTCGACTCGACGGTCTCCTCCTGGCGCGCGGCGGCCGCGGAGGTCTGGCTGTAGAACATCGTCAGCGCGAACGAGACCGCCAGCATCACCGGCGTCACCGCGGCGGCGAGACGACGCGAATTGGCCTGGTTGTTCGCCGCGGCCAGGTAGCCGCTGATCCGCGACGTCCGGTTGAGCACCGGCGCGATCAGCCGCGTCATTACGGCGACCACCTTCGGGCTGACCACGGCGAGCCCGATCACGATGATCAGCGACGAACTACCCGAAGCCGCGAGACCCGCGTCGCCGCGGACGAAGATCGGGACCATCGATCCGGCGAGGCCGGCCACCACCAGCGCGCAGCCGATGAGGACGCGCACGCGCCCGAGTTCGCGCCGCTCCACCGCGGCCTCCCCGAGCGCCTCCACCGGACGGATCGACGACGGGCGCCGCGAAGCCGACCAGGCGGCAAGGCGCGCCGTGCCGAGGCCGAGCGCCAGCGCGGCGACGAGCGGGATCGGGCTGATCGCCAGTTCGAAGTCGGGCGGGATCACGCCGATGGCCCCGAACGCGTTCCTCAGCCCGAATCCCACGGCCACACCGAGACCGCTGCCCAGTACCCCGGCGACCACCGCGACGATCATCGTCTCGGCGCCGATGAGCTTGCGAATCTGCTGCGGGGTCGCCGCGATCGCCCGCAGCAGCGCGAACTCCCGGCGCCGCTGGTTGATGACCAGCGCCAGCGTGCTGGCCACGACGAACACCGCGATGAGGAGAGCGAAACCGCCGAAAGAGCCCGCGAGCGCCATCAGCAGCATCCGGGTCTGGCTGACGTCGAGGAACTCGACCGTGCTGCGCTCGACCCCGGTCGTCACCGTCACCTTGTCGGTGCCGACCGCGGCGCGGATCCGGTCGGCGAGGTCGCCCGGTGTGACACCAGGGTCCGCCAGTACACCGATCGCGTGCGCCTGCCCTGGTGTCCCGGCGAGTTCGGCGGCCTTCTCCGGCGAGAAGAACACCGCGGATTGCCGGGCGAGTCCGTCACCCGACTTCGGCGCGGCGATACCGGAAACCAGGAACTCCACCGGCGCCGAGCGGACGGCGATCTTCACCCGCTGGCCGGTCGACACCCCGCTCCGCGACGCCAGGTCCGCGTCCAGAACGACCTCGTCGGCGCCCGCGGGTGCCCGGCCGTCACGCAGCGAGAACGGCGCCAAGGCCGCGGCGTCCCAGTTGTGCCCCAGCGACTGACCGCCTTCGGGCCCGGTCAGCGTCCGGCCGTCGGCCGTCACCACGGTCGCCGGGAAGCTCTGCTCCGCCACCACGTCGCGGACCCCCGGCACCGCGGAGATCACGCCGGTGAGGCTCACCGGCACCGAAGCCTGCTCGGCGACCTGCTGGGTCTCGAGCGGACCGGCGCCCGGCGGGTCGACCGTCTGCTGACCGCCGACGACGACCGCCGCGTCCGTGTACCGCTGCGTCGGGACACCCGCGCGCAGACCGGACTCCATCAGGATGCCGCAACCGGCGACCAGCGCCGTCCCGCAGAGGATCGCGACGAACGCGCCGACGAAACCACTCAGGCGGGTCTTCGTCGTCTGCCAAGCCAAATCCCACATGACGTCACCACTCCCCGAGGTGCGTCATACGCTCGGCGACCCGCTCCGGAGTCGGCTGCGGAAGATGGCCCGCCAGCTTGCCGTCGGCGAGGAACAGCACGCCGTGCGCGGCCGACGCCGCGACCGGATCGTGGGTGACCATCAGCACGGTCTGGCCCATACCGTCCACAATGGAGCGGAGCAGGTCGAGGACCTGGCGCGCGGTGCGCGTGTCCAGCGCCCCGGTCGGTTCGTCGGCGAGGACGACCTCGGGCCGGGTGATCAGCGCGCGGGCGATCGCGACCCGCTGCTGCTGGCCGCCGGAGAGCTCCGACGGGCGGTGTTCGAGCCGCTTCGCGATCCCCACTCCCTCGACGATCTCGCGCAACCACTGCGGATCCGGCTTCTTCCCGGCCAGCCGCGTCGGCAGCGTGATGTTCTGCAGCACGTTCAACGACGGCAACAGGTTGTAGGCCTGGAAGATGAACCCGATCCGAGTCCGCCGCAGCTCGGTGAGCGCTTTCTCGCGCAGCCTGTTCAGTTCCGTGTCCCCCAGCAGCACCCGGCCGGAGCTCGGCTTGTCCAGCCCCGCCGCACAGTGCAGGAAGGTGCTCTTGCCCGATCCCGACGGTCCCATCACCGCGGTGAACGAGCCCTTGCGCACCTCGACGGTCACCCCGTTCAAGGCCGTGACCGCGCCGTCGCCGGATCCGTAGACCTTGCTCACGGATTCCAGCGTCAAGGCGCGTGTGCCCCCTGAATTCATCATTTCCCCTTAACCGGTGGTGATCTCTCTCGAGGAAACCTACGGCCGGCGAGGGTCCGGATCGATCCCGCGTGAGGGAAGACTCGTGGTAGCGCTGGCACCACCATGACGCCGGTCACCCCGGTCTGCGGGCGGTGTGACCACCGGCCTTCTCCAGCGCGTGCGCGATTCCGAGAGCGCGCAGGTCGGCGCGGTGTGCCGTGACCACCTGGACCCCGACCGGCAGCCCTTCGCCGGTGAAGCCCGCCGGGACGGCGGTCGCCGGGCATTCCGTGGCGGAGATCAGGTAGGCCGCCCGCATCCAGTGCAGGTAGTCCTCCACTTCGGACCCGCCCACCGATTTCGGGTACTCCAGTCCCGCGTCGAACGGAAGCGCCTGGCTGGCGGGAAGAACGACGGCGTCCACAGTGGAGAAATAGGCGCGGACACGGTGGAAGAGTTCGGTGCGCAGCCGGTTGGCCGTGGCGACGTCGGCCCCGGTGAGCGCGCGTCCTTTCGCGACATTCCAGTGGATGGCCTGCTTGACTTTGCCCGGTTCGGCGTCGATGAGGTCACCGACCCCTTGCGCGTAGTACAGAGCCCGGAAGGTCTGGAAGACCTCCTCGGCACCGGTCAGGTCGGGGCAGCCGGAGACGACTTCGGCACCGAGGCCGCGCAGGACGTCCACCTGGGCTTCCACGATCGCCGCGACCTCCGCGTCGACGGGCACCCGGCCATCGAGGTCGGGTGAGACCGCGATCCGCAGGCCGTCCAGCCGCGTCGGCAGTCCGGTGGCGAACACGGAACCGGGTTCGGGCAACGACAGCGGCGCGCGTTCGTCCGGTCCCGCCTGGACGGACAGCAGCAGGGCCGTGTCGGTCACGGTGCGCCCCATCGGGCCTTGGACGCCGAGGGTGAACCAAGCGTCTTTCGACGGCCACGCCGGAACTCGCCCCGGACTCGGGCGGTGGCCGACGACGTTGCAGAACGAGGCCGGATTCCGCAGCGATCCGCCCATGTCGCTGCCGTCGGCCAGCGACGTCAGCCCAGCCGCGAGCGCGGCGGCGGCGCCTCCGCTCGAACCGCCCGCGGAACGGTCCGGCGCGTAAGGATTGCGGGTCAGGCCGAACACCGGGTTGAAGGTGTGCGAGCCCGCGCCGAACTCGGGAACGTTCGTCTTGCCGAAGACGATCGCCCCCGCCGCCCGCATCCTGGCGACGACGAGCTCGTCCGCGTCGGGCACGTTGTCCTCGAACGCGGGCGAGCCGAAGGTGGTACGCATCCCGGCGGTCGCGTGGAGATCCTTCACCGCGAGCGGGAGCCCGTGCAGGGGCCCGAGCGACCGCCCGGCCGCGTGCGCTTCGTCGGCCGCCGCGGCTGCGGCCCGCGCGCTCTCCTCGTCGATGCTGACCACGGCGTTCAGCGTCGGGTTCAGCTCGGCCACGCGGTCGAGGGTGGCGTCGAGCAGTTCCCTCGCCGACAACTCGCCGGAGGCGAGCATCCGGGCCTGGGTGGTGGCGGGCAGATCGTTGATCGCGCTCACGCGCGGACCTCCTCTTGGTCGGGGACTCGGTAGGGAAATCCTTCAGTCCGGCAGCGGGTTCCTCCAATAGGCGGGGCACGCGGAGCTTCCTACGTTGGGACGAACGTTGCCGGGAGGGGCGCAACGTCGACCGTCCCGTCACCGTTCAAGGAAGAGCGCATGACAGCATCCACCGCTCCATCCAAGACCACCTCCGCCCAGACCCGCAGGCTCGCGATCGGCGCGGGCGCCGGAACCTCGCTGGAGTTCTTCGACTTCTCGATCTACACGGTCGCCTCCGCGCTGGTCTTCCCGAAGGTGTTCTTCTCCGGCGACACCGATCCCTGGTTCGCCTCGTTCATGAGCCTGGCGACCTACACGATCGGCTACGTCGTCGCGCCGCTGGGCGCGATCGTGATGGGCTGGGTGGGCGACCGCTACGGCCGCCGCCGCGCCATGCTCATCACCTTCTACCTCATGGGCGCGGCCACCGTCCTGATGGGACTGCTGCCCGGCTACGCCACGATGGGGGTGGCCGCGCCGTTGCTGCTCGTCCTGTTGCGCCTGGTGCACGGGTTCTCCCGAGGCGGGGAACTGGGCGGCGCTTCGGTGCTCGCCGTGGAGCACGCGCCGCCGTCACGGCGGGCGGCGTTCGGCGCGTTCGTCGCCTTGGGTTCGCCGGTGGGGGCGCTGCTGGCGAACCTGGCCTTCGTGCTGATCTTCTACTTGCCGCCGGGGGTGATCACCAGCTGGGGCTGGCGGATCCCGTTCATCGCGGGCGCGGTCGTCCTGGCCATCGGTGTCTGGGCGCGGCGTGCCCTCGAGGAATCGCCCGTGTTCCACGAGCTCGCGGCCAGCAAACTGGACAAGAAGATCGTCAAGCTGCCGATCTGGAACGTCATCCGGGACAACTGGGGCAAACTGCTGCTCGCCGCGGGCGCGAACACCGGGCTCAACGGCGTCATGTTCGTCCTGGCCGGGTTCATGCTCTCCTATGCCGCCGGTCCCGCGCCGAAGGGCCTCGGCCTCGACATCCAGGACGTGCTGTGGGGCACCCTGCCCGGCCTCGCGCTCCACGCGGTCACGGTCGTGATCGGCGCCCGGCTCTCCGACAAACTGGGCCGCAAACCCGTGATGCTCGCGTCGGCCGTCGCGGTACTGGCTTACATGTTCCTGCTGTTCCCGATCGCGCGGATCGGCACGCTGACCGCGTGGGCGCTCGCCATCGCCGTCGGTTTCGCCCTCACCGGCTTCCTGTTCGGCCCGCTGATCACCTACCTGACGGAGCTGTTCACGCCCGAACAACGGCAGTCCGGCGCCGGACTCGCCTACCAGCTCGGCGCGGTGCTCGGTGGTGGCCTCGCGCCGTCGATGGCGAACCGGCTCATCGAATGGACCGGCTCCTCGACGTCGGTCGGCTACTACCTCGCCGGCGGGATGGCGCTGACCGTCGTCTGCCTGCTGGCCCTTCCCGAAACCGCACCAGTGAGGACCCGCCGATGACCGACGAACTCGCCGAGCTGCGTCACCGCGTCGAGGTGCTGGAGGCCGAGGCCGAGATCCGCCGGATCCAGGCCCGCTACATGTTCCTTTGCGACACCCCCTGCCCGGAGTACGGCGTCACCGGCGACGACCACCGCATCGAGCTGATCCTCGAGCTCTACACGGAGGACGCCGCGTGGGAGGGCGTCGGCGAGTACTACGACGGGCAGTTCGGCCGCGCGGTGGGCAAGGACCGGATCCGGGCGCATTTCGAGCGGTTCTGGGGCGAGAAGCGGGATCCGGCGCTGGTCCTCAACGCCCACTACCTGACGTCCGAGCAGATCCACGTCGACGGCGGCCGGGCCGAGGGGCAATGGATCCACGTCCAGCCGTGGCTGTACGCCGACGGCACCGGCCTGCTGCGATCGAGCAGGCTCAACAACGCGTTCCGGCGCCAGGACGGCCGCTGGCTCATCACCCGCACGCGGACCGAGAACGTCTTCATCGCCCCGCTGCCCGGGGGTTTCGCGTCGGACTTCCCGGCGTCGTCGGTGCTGATGGCGCCGGGCCCGGTGCCCGGTCCGTGAAGGCCTCCTTGAGGGGACTCTGGGTCCCGCAAGGAGGCCTTCACTGACTCCACAATCGTCACGTTCGCCCCATAGGCACCAACAGTCACAGCGGCTGCGCGTGAAGGCCCCCTTCCCTCGGCTCAGCCGAGGAAACTCGACCTTCACACCTCACGAAGTACATGAAGGCCCCCATCCTTGCGCCTAGGTACAGGAAGGGGGCCTTCATGTACTTCCGGCGGGCAAGGGCCTCGCGTGTCTTGGCGACCTACTGCCGATGCGCGTGTCGTCCATCCAGTCACGCGTGTCGTCAGCCGGATCACGCGTGTCGTCCAGTCAGTCACGAGCCAGCTGCGCCTAGACGGTGACCTGGTGCTGCAGGACGTCGCGCACGAGGGTGCCGAGGCTGTCCGACTCGGTCTTGGCCTTGATCCGGGCCCGGTGCACGTCGACGGTCTTCACGCTCGTGCCCAGCTGCCGCGCGATCAGCTGGCTGGGCAGGCCGTCGATCACCAGCCGCAGCACCTCCCGCTCACGCGGGGTCAGGGTCGCGATCCGCTCGGCGACGGCTTTGCGGCAGGCCGCCGCGGAGAACCGTTCCGACGCGACCACCAGCTGCGCCTGGACGACTTCCAGCATCCGCTGCGGCTCGTACGGCTTCTCGAGGAAGTCCACGGCGCCCAGCCGGAGCGCCCGCACCGACATCGGGATGTCGCCGTGCGCGGAACAGAAGATCACCGGGGCCGGGAATTCGCGCGCGACGAGCTTCTCCTGCAGTTGCAGCCCGCTCAGGCCGGGCATCCGGACGTCGATGATGAGCACGCTCGGCTCGTCGGGGTCGAACTCCTCCAGGAACGTCGGCCCGTCCGGGTAGACGAGCGCCTGGATGCCGACGCTCTCCAGCAGGAACACCAGGGATTGGCGGATGGCCTCGTCGTCGTCGACGATGTAGACCACCGGCGACGTCTCGCCGCCGGACGCGGAATCAGTGGTGGTCATGCGGAGCTCCTCCTGGTCGAAGGGTAAGCCAAGGGCCGGACGCGCACGGTCGGAGGCCATGACGCGAAAGCCACTTTCGCAACGTTCAAGGTTGCGAAAGTGGCTTTCGCAACACCCGCTCCACCCAGCAGGCGTGCCCGAGCAGTTCGGCGTCCCCGCCGTGGCGCCCGACGAGTTGCAGACCCAGCGGCAGCCCCGCCGCGTCGGTGAACCCGGGCAGCCCGACCACGGGAAGCCCGAGCGCCTGCCAGCCTCGGCTCAGCACGGGATTCCCGGTCGCGTCCAGCCCTCGCGGCGCCGCGCCGGGCGCGGCCGGGCCGAGCACGACGTCGTAGGCGTCGAACACCTCGGCCAACCGAACAGAGCCCGTAGCGATGGTCGCGCGGGCGCTTTCGTACTCGTCGGACGACGTCGCGGCACCGGTCCGGAGCAGTTGCGCCAAGGGAGCGCTCAACCGGTCGGCCGAGGCGAGCTCGGCGGCCCTTTCGCGGGCCGCTTCGTAGGCCATCACCACGGGATGTGCGGCCGTGAGCTCGGCCATCAGCCGTTCGCCCCGGAAAGCCGAGACGGTCGCCCCTGCCTCCCGCAGCCGCTTCGCCGCTTGTGTCACGGCGTGCCGCATCGGCGCTTCGACGACGTCGAGCGCGTCGGCGGACCACACCAGGATCCGCGGCGGCCGCGGTTCCGGATCGGGATCGGCGGTCAGCGCCGACCAGGCGATCGCGAGGTCGGCGACGGTGGCCGCGAAGACGCCGTGGCTGTCCAGGCTGGGACTCAGCCCCGTCACCCCGGTGACCGGATACCGGCCACGGCTCATGACCAGCGACGCGACCCCGCAGTACGACGCCGGTCTGGTGACCGATCCGGCGGTCTGCGAGCCCAGCGCCAGCGGAACCTGCCCGGACGCGACGGCGACGGCCGATCCACTCGACGAGCCGCCCGGGGTATGACCGGGAGCCGTGGGATTGCGCGTCGGGCCGGGGGCGAAGAACGCGAACTCGGTGGTGACCGTTTTCCCGAGCGGCCTGGCGCCCGCCGCGCGCCACGCGGTCACGATCGCCGCGTCCGAGGTCGCAGGAGCGGCTTCCGCGCGCAGCGCCGAACCGCATCGGGTGGGCACACCCGCCAGATCGATGATGTCCTTGACCCCGAGTGGCACGCCCGCGCCCGGCAGGAATTCCGTCCGGTCGACCCAGGCGTGCAGTTCCGCGTCCGTCTCGGCGATCCGGGCCAGCGCGCGCTGGTGAGCGTCCTCCGGGGTTGTCCGCCCCTCACGCAGATCCCGGACCAGCTCCCGCAGCGACCACGGGCGCGCCGGGCTCATTGCTCCACCCACGCGGCATCCGCTTCCCAAAAGTCCACGCCACCGGCGCTCACCCCGTGCCGCCACTCCGAGGTGCGCCTCAGCAGGGGTTCGACCCGCGCGGTCACCTCGTCGGCGGCGTCGGGACCGTCGGCCGGGACCTGCCAGTGGACCCACTCCAGTTCGCGGCCCTCGGCGTCGTGCACGAACAGGTCCACATGACGCCAGCCGTACCCGTGGTTGTCGTTGTAACACATCAACGTCGTGCGTTCGCTCATGGCGCGATCCGGTGGAATTCGCGGCGGAAGTAGGCGAGGCCGCCGGCGCCCTCGTCGACGAAGACGTCCTCGACCTCCACGAAGAGCACGGTGTGCGTGCCCTGGGTGAACTCGGCGCCGACGCCTCCGATCAGGACGGCGGCCGCGTCGCGGACGACGGGGATGCGGAACCGGTCGTGGTCCCAGACCTCGGACCGGAACCGGTCGAGCATCGGCACGTCCGTCGCACCGGCGAACTGCAGGGCGAGGTCCTGGTGCTGGGGCGCCAGGACGTTGATGGCCATCCGCCCGTTGGTGCGGAAGATGTCGTGCGTGTAGCTCGACTGGTTCACGCAGACCAGCAGGGTCGGGGGCGAGTCGGTGACCGAGCAGACCGCGCTCACCGTGATGCCGGCGCGGCCGCTGACGCCGTCGGTGGTGACGATGTTGACAGCCGTCGAAAGGTTCGCCATCGCCGCGCGAAACCGTCGCTGGGTCGTGGTCAGCTCATCGGGCATACCCCGACGCTAGAGCCGTGGCCGAAACCGGCGATATCCCGAGTTCCACCGCGCCGCCTGAGGATTTCCCTTACGTGGCCAGCGGCAGCGCGAACCCGAACCGGGAGCCACCGCCGTCGCGCCGCTCCGCCCAGATGCTTCCGTGCTGCCGGGTGATGATGCGGTGGCTCAGCGCCAGTCCGATACCGCTCCCGCCGGGTTTGCTGGTGAACGACTCGGCGAAGGGATCCCTGGCGACGCCGCGCCCGTGATCGTCCACGGTGAGGACGCCGACGCCTTCCTTGGCGCGGGTGCCCACCGTGATCCGCCGTTGCACCGGTTCGCATTCCGCGGTCTCGTCGATCGCGTTGAGGCACAGGTTCATCACCACCTGACCGGTGAGGACGCGTTCGCACCGCACCAGCACCGGTGCCGGATCGAGCCGGACGCGGACCTCAACCGCGTGCGGCGCGGCGCTCAGCTCGATGAAGTACAGGCATTCCCGGACGATCTCGTTCAGGTCGACCAGCTGCTCGACCTGTTCCAGATGCCCGACGAAGGACCGCAGTGAACCGACGATGTCCTTCGCCCGGTCGATCTGGCGGGCGACGCTGTCCAGGCCGTAGCCCATCTGCTCACGGACGTCACCACCGGTCGCGATCGTGGCGGCACGCGCGCGGATGCCCGCGATGAAGTTCGCGGCTGCGGCCAGCGGCTGGCCGAGTTCGTGCGCGATCGCCATCGCCATGTCCCCCATGGCGTTGTAGCGAGCCAGATAGTTCTCGTGCCGCAGTTCCAGCTCTCGCCGCGCCTCGCCGCGCACCCGTTCGGAGACGTCGTGCAGGATCATCAGATACGCGTCGACCTCGGACTCCGACAGCCGCTCGAGGCTCCCTTCCAGCCAGGTCGCGTTCTCCCCCGGCAACTCCAGCTGCACCGGCCCGACCGGATCCGCGCCGGCCACCACCTCGGTCCAGCGCACCGGCCTGCCGCCCAGATGCAGCCGCGCGTACTCGGTCAGCGGCTCGCCTGCCAGCCGATCGTCGTCACCGGTCAGGCCGAGGAAGGCCAGCGCGCTGTCCGTGGCGAACCGCACCGCCCCGGCGGCGTCGAGCATGAACGCCACGGTCGAGGTGTGCCGCGCCAGCGCGTCGACGTACGACGTCGTCAGCTTCAGCTCCCGCTCGACCTCCTCCGCGCGCTGGATGTCGCGGAACTGGACCATCACCGCGGGTCCCCGCTCCAGCTCGACCCGGATGGCCACCGCGTCGGTGGGGATCACGCGGCCGGATTTGCTCCGGTAGTGCCACACGATGCGGCTCGAACCGTGTTCCACCGCGGCCTGGAGCCAGGCTCGCCCGATGACCCGGTCGTACTGCTGCGCGGAACTGCTCATGTGGTTGGCCTTGAGCGGCCGCAGCTCCGAAAGACTGAATTCGAGCATCTCGCACGCGGCGGGATTGGCCCACAGGATGTTCTTGGTCGCCGCGTCGTGGACGAGCACGCACACCTTCGAGGCGTTCATCATCGCCACGAAGTCGCCGGTGGCCAGCTCGGGCGCGATCGGATCGACCTCCACGGCCTCAGCATAGGAGTTCGCCGCCGGGTCCCCGGGTAAGGATTTCCCCTACCGCCCTGCGTGGGAATCCCCCGCCGTCGGCAGGCAATGACCAATGGCCACGCGCGGCGGTGATCCCTAGCGTCGGAGACATCTTCCCTACGACGCGAGGAGCGCCAGATGGCCCAGATCCAGGAGAGCCCGGCCACGACGCTCGAGGATGTCCTGGCCGAACTCCTCGAGCGCCGTCAGGAGTTCCGCGACCAGCGGTACGTGCCCCGCGACTTCGTCACCCGGCTCAAGGAAGCGGGCGTCTACCGCTCCGCGACACCCGAACGGTTCGGCGGCGAGCCCCTTCCCCCGGCCGACTTCCTCCGGATCGTGGAGCGGATCTCCGTCGTCGACGGCTCCACCGGCTGGGTGGCCAGCTTCGGTTCCGCGCTCGTCTATCTCGCGGCCCTGCCCGTCGAGACGCAGGCGGAGCTGTACGCCGACGGTCCGGACGTGTGCTTCGCCGGTGGTCTCTTCCCCGTGCAGCGGGCCGAACCCACCGCCTCCGGCTTCCTGGTCGACGGACGCTGGAAGTTCGCGAGCGGCTCCATGGGCGCGGATGTCCTCGGCGTGGGGATCCCCGGTGACGACACGACCGCCGGAAAGCCGCGCACCGCGCTGCTGCGGCCCGAGCAGGTCAAGATCGTCCAGGAGTGGGACGTCGTCGGGATGAAGGGCACCGGTTCCTTCGACCTGGTCGTCGACAAGGTCGAGGTTCCGCGCGAGTGGACGTTCATCCGCGGCGGTGAGCCCACCATCGACGAGCCGCTGTACCGCTACCCCACCCTCGCCTACGCCTCCCAGGTGCTCGCGGTCGTCGGCGCGGGGGTCGCTCGCGCGGCGCTCGACTTCGCGACCGAGGTCGGGAGCGGCCGTTCGGGTGTCACGGGCGCGCCGAAACTCGCCGACCGCGCCTACTACCGGACGGGCCTTGCCGAAGCCGAGGCGACGATGCGTTCGGCGCGCGCGTACTTCTACGAGGTCACCGACGAGGCATGGCGGACCGTGCTTGACGGTGACCCCGTGACGCCGGAGCAGAACGCGCATCTCCGCCTCGCCTCGACCCACCTCGCCAAGACCGCCGCGGAGACCGTCAACCGGGTCATCGGCCTGTCCGGGACCGGCGCCATCGCCAACGACCACCCACTGCAGTGGCTGCTCGGCGACGCACTGGTCCCCCAGCAGCACGCCTTCCTGTGCCCGGCCATGTACGACGCCGCGGGTGCCGTGCTGATGGGACATCCGCCCACCGTTCCCGGCTTCCAGTGACCACCACCGACCGCTGACGAGGAGTTGGACCAACCACCATGAGCGATACCCCGCTGCGCGTGCTGTTCTGCATCGGTATCAACCAGAACTTCTTCGACCTTCCCGAAGGCGGCGTCGCCGCGAGCGACGTCTGGACCGCCTTCGTCGCTTTGATGGACGGCATCAAGGGCCTTCCCGGCGTGGACTTCATCGGCGACATCGACGACGACTCGCATATGGTCGGCCCGTCCGACGGCTGGCCATGGACGTGTTACCTGCTCTGCGACGTCGACACGCAGGAAACCGTCAAGCAGGCGTGCGACTTCCTGCGCTCCACGCCGGTCGGCGACAGCCCGTGGAAGCTGTGGAAGTACGCCAAGATCGAAGCGCGTATCGGCCGCGCCCTCACTCCGCGCGAATACCGGGGCTGATCGCGATGACTATCGAAAACACGACATTCACCGCCGCGACCGTGCACGACCTCCCGCCCGCGGACCTCGTCCTCGGCGACCGCGTCGCCGGCCGGATGTACACCGACCCGGCGATCTTCGACCAGGAGATGACGAAGATCTTCGAGCGGTCCTGGATCTGGGTCGCGCACGAATCGGAGCTGCCCAAGGCGGGCAGCTTCAAATCGACCCACGTCGGACGGCATCCGGTCATCGTCACCAAGGACCGCAAGGGCGAGATCCGCACGCTCGTGAACCGCTGCCGTCACCGGGGCGCGTCGCTCTGCGAGAAGAAATCGGGCCACGCCAACGGGTTCACCTGCCCCTACCACGCCTGGTCCTACGGCCTGGACGGCAAACTGCGCGGCATCCCGTACCCCGACGGGTACGAGGGCGTCATGGACAAGGCCGATCTCGGGCTGAAGACCCTGCGCACCGAGTCCTACGGCGCGATGATCTTCGCGACCTTGAACGCCGACGCCGAACCGCTGGCTGATTTCCTCGGTGACGTCAAACTGTGGATCGACCGCTTCATGGCGCAGGGCGGCGGCTATCCGGTGAAGGTGCTCGGCACGCACCGGTTCACCTACCGCGGCAACTGGAAGATCCAGCTGGAGAACACCACCGACGGGTACCACTTCCCCATCGTCCACCGCTCCTGGATGGCCTCGGTCGACGCGGAGACCGCCGAGATGATGTCGTTCATGACCGACCCGACGGCGGTCACCCACGATCTGGGCAACGGCCACTCGGTGATGCAGATGGTCCCCGAGCACTCCGATCTGGAGGCGGACGACGGCAGCGAGCCGCTCCAGCCCCGGTTCGACGGACTGGTCGCCCAGCTGGAAGCCGCCGGAGCGGACGAAGCCGAGGTCCGGAGGCTCGTCCGTGCCGTGCACGGCACCGGGTTCAACCTCAACCTGTTCCCCAACGTGTCGATGTCGATCTCGTTCTTCCGGGTTCTGCGGCCGATCAGTGTCGACGAGACCGTCATCGAGCACGTCGCGCTCGGCAGTGACGGCCCGCCCGAGATCGTCGGCCCGGTCAACCGGGAGCGGTTGCGCGCCCACGAGCATTTCCAGGGCCCGTTCGGTTTCGGCACGCCGGACGACTCCGAGGGCTGGGACCGGGTCCAGCGCGGCGCACAGGGCGCGCCCGAGATGCCGATCATGGTCAACCGCGGTCTGGGTCGCGAGAAGCCCTCCGCCGAGGGCTGGCCGACCAGCCATGTCACCGACGAGACCGGAATGCGGGCGGCGTACGCCCAATGGAAGCGGATGATGAGCGATGACTGAGACCCTCACCGATCCGCGGGTGGTCCGCGCGATCGAGCTGGCCTGGCGCGAAGCCGCACTGCTGGACGCCAAGGACTACGAGGCCTGGCAACGGCTTTACGCCGACGACGGGATGTACATCATCCCGATCGACCGCGACGCCGAGGCCTTCGACGACGTCCTCAACATGGTCCACGACGACGCCCGGATGCGCGGGCTGCGAGTGCGGCGGATGACCGAGGGTTACGCGCTCGCCGCGGTCGACTCGGCGATCACCGTGCGGACCGTCTCCCGGTTCATCCCCGCCGACGTCGACGACCGGACGGTCACGCTTAGGGCCGCCCAGATCATCGTGGCGTACAAGCGCGGCCGCCACGATCTCTGGGCCGCGGACGTCGATTACGTCGTCCGCCTCGGCGCCAGTGGCGACGAGGATCGCTTCGCCCGCAAGGTCGTCCGGCTCGTGAACGCCGACGAAGCCGTTCCCGCCGCGGGATTCCTGCTGTGAGCGGCACCGCGCCGGTCGCCGTGGTCACCGGCGGGGCGACCGGGCTGGGCGAGCAGATCGCGCGGCGTCTGCACAGCGGCGGTCATCGGGTGGCGATCGCCGACCTCGACGAAGCGGCCGCGAAACGCCTCGCGACCGAACTGGACCGGAGCGGGGCACACGCCCAGAGCTACCGCGTCGACGTCGCCAGCCGTCCCGACATCGACCAGCTGCTCGCGTCGGTGCTCGGTGACTTCGGCGGTGTCCAGGTGCTGGTCAACAACGCCGCCCGCACCCAGGCGCGGCCGTTGCTGGAGATCACGCCGCAGGAGCTCGACGAGGTGATGGCGGTGAACTTCAACGGCACCTTCCACGCCTGTCAGCTGTTCGGCGCGCATATGGCCGAGGCCGGGTACGGCCGGATCGTCAATATGGCCTCGCTGGCCGGGCAGAACGGCGGCACCACGACCGGCGGGCATTACGCGTCGTCCAAGGGCGCGATCCTGACGGCGACCAAGGTGTTCGCCCGCGAACTCGCCGCACGGGGAGTCACGGTGAACGCGGTCTCCCCCGGCCCGCAGGACAGCCCTATGGTCCACCGGCTCGTCGGCGAGGAGAACCTCGACCGGCTGGCGGCCGGGATCCCGGTCGGACGGCTGGGCAGTATGACGTTCATCGCCGAAATGGTGGCGTTGCTCGCCTCCCCCGAAGCCGCCTCCGTCACCGGCGCCTGCTGGGACGCGAACGGCGGCCTGTTCATGCGCTGACCTGGAGGCACCTGGATGACGAACGTCCTCTTCCGCGTCGTCGAAATCACCGAAGAGACGCCGGAGATCCGTACCCTGCGGCTGGTCCGGCAGGACGACGAGCCGCTGCGCGTCCGGTACCGGGCGGGGGCGCACGTCGACGTGGTCGGCCCGACGGGGGTGTTGCGGCAGTATTCGTTGTGCGGCGCCCCCGACGATCCGCGTTCGATCCTGATCGCGGTCAAACGGGAGCCGAATTCGCGGGGCGGTTCCGCGGCCATGCATCAGGTTTCGGTCGGCGATCACCTGAAGATCAGCGAGCCGCGCAATCTGCTGAAGGTTGCCGAAGACGCGGACCGGCATGTCCTCGTGGCAGGTGGTATCGGGATCACTCCGCTGCTGTCGATGGCCTACGAGCTCTACACGTGGGGCAGCGAATTCGAGCTCCATTATTTCGCGCGCTCACGGGAAACCGCGGCGTTCGTGGAACTGCTGGAAGAACGCGTGGAGTTCGCCGACCGGATCCGGCCGCATTTCGGCGTCCCCCGCGGCGAACATCCCGCCGTCCTGCGGGCGATCGCCGAAGACCTGACGCCGTCGGCCCACGTCTACACCTGTGGCCCGGACGGTTTCATGCGGCAGGTCGGTGATGCGCTCGGCCCGGTCGTCGGCGCGGACCACGTGCATGTCGAGCATTTCGAAGCCGCCGAGGTGGACACGTCGGCCGACCGGCCGTTCACCGTCGAACTCGACACCGGTGAGGAATTCGAAGTGCCGGCGGGGAAATCGATCCTGTCGGTCCTCGAGGACAACGGCATCGAGGTCTTCAAGTCCTGTGAGGAAGGCATTTGCGGCTCCTGCGTGTCCGGCGTGCTGGAGGGCACCCCGGACCATCGGGACAACTGCCTGACCGCCGCCGATCGCGAGAGCCAGATGGCGCTCTGCGTCTCACGCGCGCTCACCGACCGG
The DNA here is from genome assembly GCF_014873915.1 of Amycolatopsis roodepoortensis. Taxonomy (GTDB): domain Bacteria; phylum Actinomycetota; class Actinomycetes; order Mycobacteriales; family Pseudonocardiaceae; genus Amycolatopsis; species Amycolatopsis roodepoortensis. The sequence goes on along the minus strand of NZ_JADBEJ010000001.1, from coordinate 1,830,764 downwards.
CTCGTCATCGAGCTGTACTGAGCGAAAACTCGCCACCGAATGGCGAATAGCCGGGCGATCGCTCCGCTGGCAGGGTGGATTCGGTCCGCTCCGCCGAGAAAGGGTGATCCCCGGTGACGCGTCCCCTGGTGCTGGACCCGAACGGCCACGACATCCACGCCGAGAACGAGCGATTACGCGAGCTCGGCCCGATCACCCGGGTGGAGTTGCCGGGCGGTGTGGTGGCGTGGTCGGTCACGGGTTACGAACTCCTGCGCGAACTGCTCAGCGACCCGCGCGTGTCCAAAGACGCTCGTCAGCACTGGCCGGCGCTGGCCGAAGTCAGCGCGGACTGGCCGTTGCTGGTGTGGGTCTCGGTGCGGAACATGTTCACCGCTTACGGCGCCGACCACAAAAGGCTGCGTTCGCTGGTGACACAGGCCTTCACGGCACGCCGGATCGCCACGCTGGAGCCCTGGATCACCAAGGTCGTCGACGACCTGCTGACCGGGCTCGAAGCCCTGCCCGCCGGCGAACCCGTCGACCTGCGGGAGAATTTCGCCTACCCCGTGCCGATCGAAGTGATCTGCCACCTGTTCGGCGTACCGGACTCCGCGCGCGGCGGACTGCGCCACTCCGTCGACGCCTTCTTCCGGACTTCGGCGAGCCAGGAGGCGATGCTGGCCGCCTATCAGGACATCCACTCGGTGTTCACCGAACTCGTCGCCGAAAAGCGGGCGAATCCCGGTGACGACCTCACCACCGCATTGATCGCCGCGCGGGACGACGGCGCCCGGCTGGACGAAACCGAACTCATCGACACCCTGATCCTGTTCATCTCGGCGGGCCACGAGACCACCGTGAACCTGCTCGACCAGGCCATCACCGCCCTGCTGACCCAGCCCGGCCAGCTCGCCATGATCCGCGACGGCCGCGTCTCGTGGGCCGACGCGATCGAGGAAACGCTGCGCTGGCAAGCACCCGTGGCCAACCTGCCCCTGCGTTACGCCGTCGAGGACATCGCCGTCGCCGACGTCGTCATCCGGAAGGGCGACGCGATTCTGGCCGGCTACGCCGCCGCTGGACGCGACCCGGCGGTGCACGGGCAGGACGCCGACGCCTTCGACGTCACGCGCGCCGACAAGGCGCATGTCGCGTTCGGCTACGGCGCGCACTACTGCATCGGCGCTCCGCTGGCGCGATTGGAAGCGGCGATCGCCCTTCCGGCCTTGTTCGCACGATTCCCGGGCATGACGCTCGCGACCCCTCCCGGAGGGATGAGGCACCTCGACTCGTTCATCTCCAACGGGCATCGCGCCCTGCCGGTCTCGCTGCACCGCGGGGTGGCCGGCTCGTAGCTCAGTCCTGGCGCGCATGTCGCGAAAGCCACTTTCGGGACATCAGACGTCGCGAAAGTGGCTTTCGCGACGTGCTCCCGAAGCCGCCACGCCTTACGCCAGGGTCGGCCCGTCCAGCGGCGTTGCGAAAGCCACTTTCGCAACCTTGAAGGTTGGGAAAGTGGCTTTCGCAACCCGCCAGGGCGTCAGCGCCGTCGGAACCGCGCGGCCAGCGCGGCCACCGGCGACCGCCGCTCCCGCACCGGCAACCTGCCGGACGTGATGTCCTCCAGCAGCGTCGCCACGGTCTCCCGCGCACAAGTACGGTTCGCGCCGATACCGCCCGAGGGACCACGTTTGATCCAGCCGACCACGTAGGCGCCGCTGCGCCCGTCGACACGACCGGCGGTGTTCGGGATCGTGCCGCGGTCGTCGTCGAACGGAAGACCCGGCACCGGAACACCCCGGTAGCCGACCGCGCGGACGACCTGACCCGCCGCGATCTCGACCGGCTCCTCCCGGCCCGTGACGCGAAGGCCTCGCACCTGGGTGTCGCCGATGATCGCGGTGGGCGCGGAGTGGAAGCGCAGGACGATCCGGCGCGCGTCCGAGGCCGGCGGAACGGTCCACTCGACGGTCTCGCGGCCGAGTTCGCGTAGCAGAGCCGCTTTGCCGGTGCCCGCGTCGATCGCGGCCGTGGTGCGCGGGTCCACGTCGTCGACGACGAGCGGCACACCGGCGCGCCCCGCCAGCGCGAGCAGCTCCGGCGAGGTGTACGCCGCGTCCTCCGGGCCACGCCGGGCGAGCAGCACGACTTCCCGGATCTTGCTGGTACGCAAGCATTCCAGCGCGTGCGGGGCGATCGTGGTCCCGGCGAGGTCGTCGGGGTCGGCGGTGAGGATCCGGGCGACGTCGAGCGCGACGTTCCCCGTGCCGACCAGCACGACTCGTTCCGCGGACAGGTCCACCGCGTTCGCGGGCACGTCCGGATGACCGTTGTACCAGGCGACGACGGTGGTCGCGGCGATGCTGCCGGGCAGTTCCTCACCCTCGATGCCGAGACCTCGCGCGGAAGAGGCACCGATCGCGTAGACGACCGCGTCGTGACGCTCGGCCAGTTCGTCCACGGACACGTCGCGGCCGACCTGGGTGCCCAGGCGCATCCGCAACCGCGGATGTTCGTGAAGGCGCGAGAAAGTCTCACCGATCCGCTTCGTGGCGGGGTGGTCCGGGGCGACGCCGTAGCGGACGAGCCCGCCCGCGACCGGGAGCCGGTCGATCAGGGTGACCCGCGCGTTCGTGTGGAGGAGCAGGTCCTCCACCGCGTACATCCCGGCCGGGCCGGTGCCGACGACGGCGATGTCCGGCGGCGCGAAATCGCTCGGGATGGCCCGGTCGAACGTCGGCGGCGCCCACCGATGGAAGTTCGGCGCGGGATCCGCCGAGGGGACGGGCTCACGGTCGGCGTAGAAGGCCGCGTTGATCCCCGCGTAGACCTCCAGCGGACCGGTCAGCAGATCCGCCGGGAAGATCGCGTCCACCGGGCAGGCGTCCGCGCAGGCTCCGCAGTCGATGCACGAGGCCGGATCGACGTAGAGCATCTCGGTGGTGCCGAAGTCGGGCTCGTCCGGCGTCGGGTGGATGCAGTTGACCGGGCAGACCGACACGCAGGTGGCATCGTTGCAGCAGGTCTGGGTGATCGCGAAGGCCATGTCAGATCAGGTTCGCCCGCTTGTAGAACACCAGCGCGGGGCGGGTGAGCAGACCGCACGAGCCGAGGAACTCCATCAGGCCCGCGCAGCTCGACCGCATCATCGCCTTGTGGTGCTCGTTGGCCTTCGCCTCGCGCAAGGCGCGCTTCGTGTCGAGCCCCGCGTTCTTGTAGACGTCGCGGTTGATCATGCTGCTGACGATGAAGTACGACGCGATCGCGATGACCAGCGCGTTGATCCGGCGGCGCACGAAACCCGCGCCCTCCAGCTGTTCCCGCGTCTCCTCACGGGCGAACTTCATATGCCGCGACTCTTCGACCACGTGGATGTTGTTGATGGTGCGCACGAACGGGACCACGCGCTCGTCACGCATCCAGTCGCGCTGCATCACGTCGAGGACCTCTTCGGCCACGAGGATGGCCGCGTACGCCGCTTCGCCGCCGGCCGTCGCCTTGAAGACCCGGCCGAGTTCGACGGCGAGCCTGCGCGGGCGGTACGGAGGCGCGCCGAGCTTCTCGGCGCCGCGTGCGAACATGATCGAGTGGCGGCATTCGTCGGCGATCTCGGTGAGCGCCCACTGGAACGCCGGGTCGGTCGGGTCCTTGGCGTAGAAATCCCGGAGCACCATCTGCTGCAGGATCATCTCGAACCAGATGCCGGTGCTGGCGACCGAAGCGGCTTCCTGACGCGTGAGCTCCTTCTGCTGCTCCGTGCTCATCTCGGCCCAGTAACTCGTGCCGTAGAGCGTGCTCCACTCCGGGCTGGCGCCGTGGAAGTTCTTGTCCAGCGGCGTCTCCCAGTCCACCTCGGTGGCGGGGTCGTAGGACAGCATCGCGGACGAATCGAGGAGCCGCTGCGCGGTCTCGTGGCGGCCTGCCCCGGCCGTTGCCGCGGTGCGTGGCACATCGGTGCTGGTCATACGGACCTCCCTGACGACGTCGACAGAGTGCGCGGCTACCTGTTACCGCGATTCACTGTTACTCAAGGTAACATATAGCCGCAGTCGACGAAAGAAGGGGAACCGCCCATGACCGCGCCCCGCCGCATCGCCACCTTCGACCACGACGGACTCATCTTCGACGTGCGGGACACCGGCCCGCTCGACGGCGCCGTCGTCGTCCTGCTGCACGGTTTCCCGCAGACCGGCGACTCCTGGACGGAGACCGCCACCCTGCTCCACCAGCGGGGATACCGCACGATCGTGCCCGACCAGCGCGGCTACTCACCCCGAGCCCGCCCGCGAGGCCGCTTCGCCTACCGGTCCGGCCGCCTCGTGGCGGACACCGCCGCCCTCATCGAGACCCTCGGCTCCGGGCCGGTCCATCTCGTCGGACACGACTGGGGCGCCGTCGCCGCCTGGTCGACGGCGGCACGACGGCCGGACCTGGTCCGCTCGCTGACCACCGTGTCGGTGCCGCATCCCGGAGCGTTCCTCCGCGCGATGCTCAGCAGCGACCAGCTCCTCCGGTCCTACTACATGTTCTTGTTCCAGCTCCCCTGGCTGCCGGAATTCGTCCTCCGGCGCCTGCCACGCGTACTGGAGCGCACGCTGGCGGGCACCGGGATGAACCCGGCCCAGATCGACCAGGTCCGCCGGGAAATCCTGCTCGGCGGGGCCCTCACCGGCGGGCTGAACTGGTACCGCGCGATGCCCTTCCAGCACCCGGGCGCCCTCCGCGCCCGGGTCACCGTGCCGACGACGCACGTCTGGAGCGACGGCGACGCCGCGCTGTCCCGGCGCGGCGCCGAACTCGCCGGCCAGTACGTCGACGCCGGCTACCGGCTCGAGATCCTGACCGGCGTCAGCCACTGGGTCCCCGAAGAAGCCGCGACGACGCTGGCCGCGATCATCGACCGCACCGCCGCGGAGGCCGCTAGTCGACCGGCGTGACCTCGGCCATCTCCGACCACGCGTCGCCGTCGAGGTTCTGGTAGTTGATCCGGGGCTTCTCGGCGACGACGGTCGCCATGAACGGGAAGAAGTCCTGGGCGTGCTGGGTGGCGACGTGCGCGTCACCGGCGGCGCTGTCGGCGAACACCTCGACGAGGACGAATTCGTTCTCGTCGCCGGCGTTCTGGTAGTAGTCGAACGAAATGTTCCCGGGTTCGCTGCGCACCTGCTGCGTGTAGCGCTCGATACCCGCGAGCCATTCGGTGCGCTTCTCGGGACGGATCTGTGCTTTGAGGACGATCAGGATCATGGCCCGAGTATCGCAAAGCGGACCTTCACGCGCTCCGCTCCGAGGCCGGATGAAAGACTGTCCCCGTGATCACGCGGCTCCAGTCCTGTTGGTCCGCGATCCGGTACCTGGCGGTCGGCGCGGTCTCGTCCATGGTCGCCTGGTTCGTCCTCGTCGGCATGCTCTTCGTGCTGCTGATGTGCCCGTTCGGCGTCGGGATCCCGGCGTTGCCGATCGCGCTCCAGCTGATCCGCCGTCCGGTCGGCTTCGAACGCCGCCGGGCCGCCCGCCTGCTGGGTGAACCGATCCCCGAGCCGTACCGGTCCGGCAACCCGGTGACCGATCCGGCGTCGCGCCGCGACCTGGGCTGGCTCCTCTTCCACGGCGCCACCGGTTTCGTCGTCGGCATCTTCGCCATCGCGCTGCCGCTCGGCGGGCTCCGGCAGATCGTCACGGCGTTCATCTGGCCGATGGTGCCCGGCGGGGTGGAAAGCTCGCTCGGCTTCATGGTGACGTCGTGGCCGATGGCCGCCCTCAGCCTGGTCACCGGTGTCGGCATGGTCGCGCTGATCTTCCTGTACCCCCGCGTGGCCCGATGGCAGGCCGCCGTCGCGCGCAGGTTGCTCGCGCCCGCGCCGGGTGTAGTGCTGACCGACCGCGTCGTCGAACTGGCCGCGTCGCGTGCCGCCGCGCTGGAGGCGCACGGCGCCGAACTCCGCCGCCTCGAACGAGACCTGCACGACGGGACGCAGGCGAGGATCGCCGCGGTGGTCCTGCAGCTGGGGATCGCCGATTCGCTGTTCGACAAGGACCCTCAGCGGGCCAGGGAGCTGCTCGGCAAGGCGCAGGACACCGCGACCGGCGCGCTGGCCGAACTCCGGACCGTCGTGCGCAGCATCCACCCGCCGTTGCTGTCCGACCGCGGCCTCGACGGCGCCGTCACCGCGCTGGCCGATCGCTGCCCGGTGCCGTGCAGCGTGGACGTGCGCAGCCGCAGCCGCCGTCCCGCCGCCGTCGAAGCGGCCGCCTACTTCGTGGTCGCCGAGATGCTGGCCAACATCACCAAACATTCCGGCGCCGAACACGCCTGGATCACCCTCGACGGCACCGCCGACACCCTGCTCATCGAGATCCGCGACGACGGCCACGGCGGCGCGGACGAAGCCGCGGGCAGTGGCCTGTCCGGGATCCGCAAACGGGCCGAGGCGTTCGACGGGACCTTGAAACTGTCCAGCCCATCCGGTGGGCCGACCGTAGTGAAAGTGGAGTTGCCATGCGGGTCGTGATCGTCGAGGACGACGCGCTGCTGCGCGAAGGCCTGGTGATGCTGCTGAACACCTCGGGCATCGACGTCGCCGCGGCGGTGGACGACGTGGACCAGTTCCTCGAACTGGTCACCAAGGACCGCCCCGACGCGGTCATCACCGATGTCCGGCTGCCGCCGACCCACACCGACGAAGGCCTCCGGGCCGCCGTCAAAGCGCGGAAGATGTACCCCGGGCTGCCCGTGCTCGTGCTGTCCGCGCACGTCGAAACCGGCTACGCGGCGGAGCTCCTCGCCGACGGCAAGGGCGCCGTCGGGTATCTGCTCAAGGAGCGGGTCGGGAAGGTGGAGAAGTTCCTCGACGCGCTGGACCGCGTCGTCAAGGGCGGGACGGCCATGGACCCCGAGGTCATCACCCAGCTGATGGCGCACCGCCGGGCGACCGACCCGCTCGAAGGGCTGACCGCGCGGGAGCGCGAGGTGCTCGGGCTGATGGCGGAGGGCTACAACAACACGACCATCGCCGAACTGCTCGTGGTGAGCGACGGCGCGGTGCACAAGCACATCCGGAACATCTTCGCGAAACTCGGGCTGCCGGAGGACAGCGGGCACCGGCGGGTGCTGGCGGTGCTGGCCTACTTGGGCGGCAAGGGCTGAACTCACGAGCCTCCGAGTTCTTCCGCCAGCCCGACGACGATCCCCTCGGGACCTCGGACGTAGCAGAGCCGATAGATGTCCTCGTACCGTTCCACCGCCCCCACGAGTTCCGCGCCATGGCCACGCAGGCGGGCGACGACGTCATCGATGTCGTCCACGGCGAACATGACACGGCGGATCCCCAGCGTGTTCGCCGGAGCGTCCTTCGGTTCGGGCGTGATGGCCTTCGGCCGATGGAACTTCGCCAGCTCGATCCGGCCGGGGCCGTCCGGGACCCGCAGCATCGCGATGTCCTGGCGGACGTCCTCGAGCCCGACCACCCGTTCCGCTCCGGGCCAATCGAGTGGTCCCTTGCCCTCCAGTTCCATTCCCAGTTCGACGAAGAACGCGATGACCGCGTCAAGGTCTTCGACGACGATGAGCACGTTGTCCATCCGCTGGATCGCCACGCTGGGCCTCCTTCTCGCTCGGCGCGGTCGCGAAGGTAGCGCCAGCACCACCTCGCGACGGGGGTCACTCCCCTGTTCGCCCGCGCCGCCCGACCGTAGCGTCTTTCTCATGAACGACACCGAAAAGTCCAGCGGCGCACTGGTCACCGCTTCCCTCTGGCTCGTCCTCCTCGTCAGCGCGGCCACCAACGCGATCGGCCAGTTCGCCGGGATGGACTACACCTTCCGCATGATCGCCGGTGCCATCGCGATCGTGTGCATCGTGCTGCTGATCATTCGCCATCTGGCTCGCCGGAAAGCCTGAGCCATTCGACGGCCCGCGCCGCGGCGAACCCGATGAACGCGTCCCGCTCCGGCACCCGGGACCGTGCGTCGACGGCGTCGGTGAAGACTCCGACCGCGTAACGGCCGCCGTCGGGATACTCGACCACGCCGACCTCGTTGCGCACCGACGGAAGTGTCCCGGTCTTGCCGCTGACGCGGATCCCGTCGTCCGGGAACCCGGACCGGAGCCGGTGCGGCCACACCTGGAGTTCCATCCAGCGCCGGACGTCCGCGCACGCGGACGGCGACGCGGCCTCGTCACGCCAGATCATCCCGAGCAACCTGGTGATCTCCTCGGCCGTCGTGGCACAGGTGTGCTCCGGCCGGAGCGCGTGCAACGACGCGATGCGCTCCATCGGGAGTTCGGTCAGCAGTCTTTCGTCGTCCTCGTAGGAGATCCCGAGGTCTTCGCCGATACCGCGGAGTACCTCCCCGCAATCCTGTGACACGGTGGTGTGCTCGAAACCGAGGCCGCGCAACGTTTTCTCCGTCGCGGCCTTCCCGACGCGGTCGAGGATCAGGTCGGTGGCGACGTTGTCGCTGATCCCGATCATCAGGATCGCGAGGTCGTACCAGGACATCGAGATCTCGTGCCGGAAGGTGGCGAGGCCGTACGGGCTCGGCGTGGGGTGTCCGGGTGGGACGGTGATTTGCTCGCCGAGGTCGAGCCCGCCCTCGGCGCCCTGCTTCGCCAGCTCCAGCGCGATCGGGACCTTGAAGACCGACGCCGTGACGACCGGGGCGTGCTCGTCGACGCCGATCCGCCGGGTGCCGTCGATTTCGGCCGCGTGCAACCGGACGCGGACGCCGGCCTCCTCCGCTCGTTCGGTGATCGTTTCGATTACTTCGGACTCGGTGGGCATGGGACTCCTGTCTGGTCGAGGCGAGGTGGGCCGGGGCGGTGATGCGAAAGCCACTTTCGCAACGTTGAAGGTTGCGAAAGTGGCTTTCGCAACGTCTTCCGGTGGCTCACGTGGCAGGTGGGCATAGGGCCCAGGTGGTCGTGAGCACGCCGTGTCGCGAAAGCCACTTTCGGGACATCAGGCGTCCCGAAAGTGGCTTTCGCGACACGCGCCGAACTACCGAACACTCACGCGGCCGAGCTGGTTTTGGCTGGCGCGAAAGAGAACTGCCCCGGGTTCTGCGGCACCCAGAACGCCATCACGGCGGTGAGGAACGTGGTACCGATGAGGAATCCGAACGCGGCGGTGTAGGAGAAGGTGTCGGCGAGCCACCCCATCGCGACCGGGGCGACAGCGCCCGCCACCTGGCCGCCGAAGTTCATCACTCCCATACCGATCCCGGTCACCGCGGTGGGCAGCACTCGTAGCGGCAGGCCGAAAACGGCCATCGTCGCCATACCGAACACCGCGAGGGCGAGCGTCTCGTAGAGGGTGAACTCCGCGGTGCTGTCCGCGTTCACCATCAACGTCAGCAGGACCACGGTCACCAGCGAGATCGAGCCGAGGTACCAGCGGCCGTGATCGTGGAAGTACCGGTCGAACAGCCAGCCGCCGAGAATGGTCGTACCGATGCTGACCAGCATCGGGATCGCGGCCAGGATCCCGGTCTGGCTCAGCGACAGTCCCCTCGACTCCAGCAGGTAGCTGGGCACCCAGGTGATCATCCCGTAGTTGAGCATGTTGGTGACGCAGAACAGCAGGGTGAACTTCCAGATCACCGGCGACTTCAGCACCTGTTTCCGGGACACCTCGGGGGTTTTGACCTCGTCGCGCGGAAGGCTGCTCAGCCTTTCGGGCAGTGCCTTCGGCAGGATCGTCCACACGGCCACGCCGATGAGCGCGCCGACGCCTGCCATCCAGAAGAACGTGTGCCGCCAGCCGACCGCCATCAGCAGCGGGCCGACGATCAGCGGCGCCAGGCCGGCGCCGATACCGCCCGCGGACAGCATCACGCCGGTCACCGTCGCGCGATTGCCGGGGGTGGTCCGTTCGGCGATCGCCTTGAACGACGCCGCCGGGAAAAGTCCTTGGCATACACCGAAAAGGCCACGGACGACGAGCAGCATGCCGAAGGTGCCCGCCATCCCGGTCATCGCGGTGAACGCCGACCAGAGCAGCAGCGTCACCAGCATCGGCCCGCGTGAGCCGTATCGGTCGGCGAGGAAACCCGCCGGGATCTGGCAGACCATGTACACCAGCGCGAACACGGTGACGAGCCAGCCCTGTTCGGTCTTGCTGAGCTCGAATTCGGCGCCGATCATCGGCAGCGCCATCCCGATCGAGAACCGGTCGATGTAGTCGACCGCCCACGCGCACACCATCACCACCATCGTGATGAGCGCCGTCCGGTTGATCCGCCGTGCTGTCCAGGTGTCCTCGTCGACCACTGCCGTCATGGCGCCTCCGCGGGATCTTCGGGAGAGAAAGGAAGAACGGCGCGAGCGTGGCGCCGATCACTCATTCTGAAACGCGGTCGCCGGGCGGAGTTCGTCCGATCACACGAACATCGGCCGTCCTTTCGGGACAGGAGACCAAGGTCAGTCTTCGGCGCCCGGCGGCCCGGTCCGCGCGTCACGGGGCAGCAGCCGCAATTGCAGCATCGCGGCGAACCGCTCCCCCGCGTCGTCGAGGTCGATCTCGCCGACTTCGGCGAGGCGCCGCAGCCGGTAGCGGAAGGTGTTCGGATGGACGTAGGCCGACGCGGACGCGGCCCCGATGTCACCGAAGGCGTCGAGCCAGCACCGAAGGGTGTGCACCAGTTGTGACTGGTGCTGGGCGTCGTAGGCGAGCAACCGCGCGACCGGTCCGGTCGCGACGTCTCCCCTGGCCGTGGCGAGGTCGGCCAGCTCCAGCATGAGCGCGTCGACGTGGACGTCTTCGGCGGTCGCGACGCGTTTGGCGCCGCCGTTGGTGAGCAGCACGCGCAACGCCCGGTCCGCCCCGTCGCGGGAGGCGTGGAGTCCGGACGCGTCGAGTGCGAGCGGTCCGATGCCGATCGCGGCCGCCGCCCGGCGGCCCGTGCGCTCCAGGAAGGTCGACGCGACCCGCACCGAACGCTCCTGGCAGTCGGTCTGACCGCCGGGCATCGGCAGGATGCCGTAGGCGACGTCGCCGACCAGGGCCACGGCCGAACGCGGCTGGACGGCGCTCAGGTGCATGGCCAGCGCGTCGGCGACCCGCTGGCGATCCGCGACCAGCCGGAGGTCGTCCTCGGGGTCGGGCGCACCGAGCAGGCCCATCGCGAGCACGATCGACGGCTGGCCGAGCAATCCGAGCCGGGCGATGGCCTCCGGCGCGCCGGAGCCTCCTTCGAGTGCCGTGCTCACCAGATCCGCGCGCAACCGCCGTTCGACGTCGGCGCCCGCGCGCAACCGGAGCAGGTGCAACGCGACGAGCTTGGCGGCGTCGATCAACGCCTGGGTGCGCTCCGCGCTGAGCGGTTCCCTGACCGCCGCCCAGATCGAGCCGAGCACCTCGTCGCCGGCGCGGACGGCGAGCGCCACGCGGGGAAGCGCGATGGCGTTGTCGTCGTACCGCTGCGGATCGACGTACACGGGCGCGTGGTCCCGGTACAGCTTCTCGAAGACGCCGTCCTGTTCGAGGCCGCGGGCGAACCGCTCCGGCACCTGCCTGCCGAGGATGGTTTCCACCCGGGACGGGTCCGCCTCGTCCTGGCGTCCGGAGAACGCGAGAATCCGGTTGTTGCGATCCTCGATGGTCACCGGCGCGTCGATGAGCGCGGCGATCGCGTTGGCCAGCGCGAACAGATCACCCGAAGGCATTCCGCCGAGGGTCTGCGGCGAGACCTCGCCGACGTCCTCTTCGGCGAGCAACGTCCTCAACATGGCGGCGAGCTGCGCCCAGGAAGCGCCGCGCGCGAGCCCGAGCAGGGCGACGCCGGACGACTCCGCGGCCCGCCGGAGTTCCGGCGCCGGGGTGACGGGAGACCGGACGACGAGCGCCGCCGCTCCTCGCGCACCCACGTCGTGCAAGAGGCGGACGACCTCGTCCCGGTCCCGCACCCCGACGCCGAGCACGACGGCCCCGCCAGGGATTTCGGATTCGTCGTGCGGATCGTGGATGACCACCCCGCCGAGCTGCTTGCGGGTGGTCCGGCCGACCACGACCGGCTCCAGGAGCACGTCCCCGAGGTCCTCGAGGACGCGTCCCAAGCTCGTGTGCGGCTTGCTGGGCACCGGTGTCAGCACCCCCCGAAGTTAAACCCGGCCTCACCGAACCGACTGGTCCGATCCGACCAAATCTAGCCCCGGATTTCGTAGCCCGCTACGAACCGATCCACGCTTTCTCCGTGGTGACCTCGTCCAGAAGATCGGGAATCGGAGTCACGCCGAGTCCCGGTCCGGTCGGTACCGGCAGGTGCCCGGCGTCGAGCACGAACGGTTCGGTGATGTCGGTGCGGTAGAACCGGCCGGACGCCGAGGTGTCACCCGGCAGTGTGAATCCGGGCAGCGAGGCCAGCGCGACGTTGGCCGCCCGGCCGAGGCCGGTCTCGATCATCCCGCCGCACCACACCGCGACGCCGTGCGCCGCGCAGACGTCGTGCACCCGGCGGGCTTCGAGGTACCCGCCGACCCGGCCCGGTTTGATGTTGACGATCTGGCAGGCGCCGAGCTTGATCGCGTCCGCGGCGGCCTTGGCCGAGACGATCGACTCGTCGAGGCAGATCGGTGTCCGGATCCGCTTGGCCAGTTCGGCGTGGCCGAGCACGTCCTCCTCTTCGAGCGGCTGCTCGATCAGCAGGAGGTCGAACGGGTCGAGCCGGGACAGCAGGGGCGCGTCGCCCAGGGTGTATGCGGTGTTCGCGTCGACCTGGAGCAGCACGTCGTCGCCGAAGCGCTCACGCACCCGGCGGACCGGCTCGACGTCCCAGCCGGGTTCGATCTTGAGCTTGATCCGGACGTAGCCCTCGTCGAGGTAGCCGCCGACGACGTCGAGCAGATGCGGGATCGAGTCCATGATGCCGACCGAGACCCCGCAGGCCACGGAGTCCCGGGTGGACCCCAGCTCGGCCGCGAAGGACCGTTCGTGCGCGCGGAGTTCGGCGTCGAGGACCGCCATCTCCAACGCGCCCTTCGCCATCCGGTGGCCCTTGAACTTCGCCAGCGACGGCGTCACCTTGTGCGCGGTCACGTCCTCGGCGGCCAGCAGGGCCGGGATCAGGTGGTTCCGCAGCACGTGCTCGGCGGCGTCGTTGTACTCCGACGAGTAGAGCGGCGCCTCCATCGCCACGCATTCGCCCCAGCCCTCGCCCGCCGGGGTCACCGCGCGGACGAGCAGCAGTTCCCGTTCGGACTGGGTCCCGAACGACGTCCGGAACGGGGCCACGAGCGGCATCCGGACCCGGCGCAGTTCCACACCGCTGAGTTTCACGACTGCTCCTTGGAGATCACGTACCAGCCGGCACGATCGAAACCGGCGACCCGGGCGTTGTCCGCCATCAGTCCGCCGAGGACTTCGCGTAGGGCGACGCGCCACGCGTTGCCGCGACCGGGATCGGTGCGGCGCAACCGTTCGATGTCGGGCGGGACCGCGACGAGGACGGTCGGCCCGGCGGTGGATCCGATGCTCGGGCCGCCGTCGGGGCCGACCGTGAGCGCCTTCGCCGCGCCCAGCGCTTCCGCGTCGATCAGGACCGGCTCGCCGAAGGCGGCGGCGCGGACCTCCGGGCTCCGGAGGTTCCAGCCGACCATCAGCCGGTCGGTATCGCCCGAACCGTTGATGTCGTCCTCCATCGGACCGTAGAAGTCGCGCAGGTAGCCGATCGGGCGCGCGCCGAGTTTGCCGAGGTTGAAGTAGGCGTTGCGCCGCACCAGCGGGTCGAACGTCCAGGTGATCACCGAGACGTCCTGCAGCAGTGCCCACCCGCGCTGGTGCAGTTTGAGCGCGTGCCCGATCCCGCGGCCCGCGCCCGCCTTGGCGACACCGGCGATATGGCTGTGCAGGCTCGCCTTTCCGGGGCTCCCGAAGAAACCGAAACAGGCGCCCAGCAGTTCACCGTTCGCGAACGCGCCCGCGACGTAGTTCCCGGCCGTGGACATCGCGCGCAGCAGTTCCGTGCTCACCGGTCTGCCGCCCGGCCCGGACCGCCAGATCGACTCGAACAGGCCGACCACCGCGGCAAGATCGGCGATTTCGGTCAGTTCGCGGATTTCGACGCCCGAAGCCACGGCCGCGGCCCGCGCGGCGGCGACAGCCTCGTCACGCACCACCGCCGGTGCCGGGCTGTCCGCGTTCGTAGCGAGATTCGTCACGGGGCAATCCTTTCCCGGTGCGTCGGCCGAGTCACCGTCGTGCCCGACCAGATTCGCCCGCGGGATTCGTCGCGCCGGACGGACCCCGCTTCGCGAGGACGTTCTCCACGAGCGCGGCCAGCAAAGCGGTCCGGCGCGGCAGTTCCGCCACGACGACGTGTTCGTGATCCGCGTGCGCCCCGCCACCGACGGCGCCAAGGCCGTCCAGGGTCGGGACGCCCATCCCGGCGGTGTAGTTGCCGTCCGAAGCACCGCCGACCGACGCGGAACTCAGTTCTCCGAGACCGAGCTCCTCCGCCAGCTCCTGCGCCAGGGCGAACAATGCCGCCGACGAGCCTTCTTCGAGCGGCGGGCGGTTGATCCCGCCGGTCACCCGGACCTCGGCGTCCGCCAAGACCGGGCGAAGTTCCCGCATGGCCCGGTCGACACGGAGTTGTTCCGCCTCGTTCCAGACACGGACGTCCACAGCCACACGTGCGGCAGCGGGAACGGTGTTGACCGTCGTTCCCGCCGAGACGACGGTGGGGGTCACACTGGTCCCTGCACCGGGATCGGCGAGCGCGGCCACCGCGAGGATCTGGTGGGAGATCTCGATTCCCGCGTTGACGCCCTTCTCCGGTTCGAGCCCGGCGTGCGCGGCGCGGCCGGTCACCTCCACCCGGTAGTGGGAAACGCCCTTACGGCGGCACTTCAGCGCGCCGCCGTCCGCCGAGGCCTCCAGCACGAAGGCGGCGTCGCACCCCGCGGCGCTCTCCTCGATCAGCGCGCGGGAGGACGGCGAGCCGATCTCCTCGTCACCGGTGACCAGAATGGACAGTCCGTCACGATCGGGCACGGTCGCGGCGGCATGCAACGCCATCACGACTCCCGCCTTCATGTCGAAGCATCCGGGTCCACGCAACACTCCGTCCCGCACGGAGAACGGATGGGTCTCCAGAGAACCGTGCGGCCACACCGTGTCATGGTGACCGAGCAGCAGGACACGCGGCGGTCCGGCGCCGAAGCTCCAGCGCAGATGGGTGACGCCGTCGACGACGATCCTCTCCGGATCCACGCCGAGCAGCCTCCGGCCGAGGCCTGCCACCACTCCGGCGCTGCGGGCCACCGCTTCGTGGTCCGACGACGGTGATTCGCAGCGGACGAGCGTCTCGATGTCCGCGAGCAGGTCGCTCATCGCGGCTCACCCCGCAGCGGTTTGCCGGGGAAGGCGTCCGTGCGCAGATTCCCGTCGGTGACGACCGGGACACCCGAGACGAACAGGTGCCGGACGCCGACGGAGGGCCTGGTCGGGTCGAAGTAGGTGGCCGCGTCGGTGATCGCGTGCGGGTCGATCACGACGATGTCCGCGTCGGCACCGACGTTGAGCCGCCCCTTGGCCAGCGCCCCGGGGGCGACCTCGTCGAGCACCCGCGCCGGCAGGTAGGAGCAGCGCCGGAACGCCTCCAGCCAGGTCCAGGCCTTGCTCTCACGCACCATGAGACGCAACGTCTTGGCGTACGTGCCGGCGGTGCGCGGATGTGTCGCGCCGCCGGGCGGGAGCGGCCATTCGGTGCTCTCGCTGGTGCCGTTCTTCCAGTACACGGGCAGCGCGTCGCTGGCGACGATGGCGTCCGGGAACGCGAGCGCCTGGTGCAGCAGGCCGAGGTCGTGCGGGCTGCTCTCGTCGAGGAACTCCAGGATGCACGGCGCGCCGGGATCCTCGGCACGCACCTGGAGCAAGCGGCCTTCGTCGGCGATGCGCTCCCCCGACTCCAGCATGATGACGCTGGACGGGGACAGCCCCTTCATCTTCAACCGCTCGGGCGAAAGGAAGGCCGCGCCGATCCCCGTGCTGCCCGCCCCGTACGGATAGGCCTCGACGGTCACCCGCGACCCGGCCGCCCGTCCCGTTTCGAGCGCCGCGAGCACCCGCTCGATCTGGTGGCCGGACGTGCTGTTCACGTGACAGTGGTGCATCGCGGCACCGGTCTCGGCCGCGACGATCGCGATCTCGGCCGAACCGTCGATCGGTGTCGCCGGGTTCACCTCGACCAGTTCACGGACGTGGGTGTATGTCGGCGCACCGGCCTCCTTCGCCAGCCGGGCCAGCGCGAGGAACTCACCGGGGTCGGTGTCGGGCGCGTAGCCGAGCAGCACGCCGACGCCGAGCGCGCCCGCGGCCAGTTCACCGTCCACAAGGGACAGCCAGGCGGCGAGCTCCGTCGGCGACGAAGACCGTTGCCACACCGGGTTCCCGAGCACGGCGAGGCCGCTGTCGATATTCGCGTCCGGCTCGATCCCGGCGAGCACCTGCGCCCGCGCGGCGCCCCAGGACGCGGAAAAACCGTAGTGCAGCGGGCGTCCCGCCGCGGCCGCCTCGGCATAGGCACGCTCGATCGGCATCAACCCGGCTTCGAGGTCGAGCGCCGTGGTCACCCCGTCCATCGCCTGGAGCCGCTGGCCGGCGATGGTGTGCACGTGGCTGTGCAGGTCGATGAAACCCGGGCCGACGACCAGCCCGGCGACGTCGATCTCCACGTCACCCGGCTCCGCGGTCAGCCCCTCGCCGACGGCGGTGACCACCCCGTCGGATACCAGCACGTCGGCCGTGCCGTCGAACCCCGTCGCCGGATCGATGACACGACCGCCACGCAAGAGTGTCCGCATGCTTCGCCTCCTAGGATCGCCTCGTTCATGGCGACCCTAGGAGGTTTCGGCGGGCGTCCGTTCGTACCGCGCGACGAATCCGGACCCCTCGATCCATCCGCCCGCACGAACCCTCGTGAGTGGTGAGGACGGTTCTAACCGTCCTCACCACTCACGAGCCCTCAGCGGTTCCGGTGCTCCGCGATGATCTCCGCGTACCGGCGCCCACTCGCCTTGACCGTGCGGACCTGCGTGTCGTAGTCGACCCGCACGAGCCCGAACCGTTTGCTCAGCCCGCTGTCCCATTCGAAGTTGTCGAGCAGCGACCAGGCGAAGTAGCCCTTCACCGGAGCCCCCGCTTCGGCGGCGCCCGCCACCGCTCCCAGATGTTCCTCCAGGTAGGCGATGCGGTCCGCGTCGTGGATCGATCCGTCCTCGGCGACCTTGTCGTCGAAGGCGGCCCCGCTCTCGGTGACGTAGATCGCGCGGGCCCCGTACTCGTCGGCCAGCCGATGGATCAGGTCCGCCAGCCCCTGCCCGTGGATCTCCCAGCCCATCGCGGTGGTGGCCGCGCCCTCGACCGGCACCTGCCGGGCACGCGGGACCGGACCGCCCGGGTCGTCCTCGACGATCTGCCGGAAGTAGTAGTTCAACCCGTGGAAGCCGACCGGTGCCGAGATCACCTCCAGGTCGTCACCGACCACGGGTGGTTCGACGCCGTAGACCTCGATCATGTCCGCGGGATAGCCGCGGCCGTTCGACGGGTCGAGCCACCAGCGGTTGACGTGCCCGTCCATCCGCTCCGCCGCCTCGACGTCCGCGGCGGAGTCCGACGCCGGCTCGATCCCGCTGAGATTGACCACGAGGCCGATGTTCGCCGGCTGGACGGCGTTCGCGGTGATCGCCTGCACGCCGAGGCCGTGCGCGAGCAGGAGATGGTGCGACGCGTGGACGGCCTGCTTGAGATCCTTGACGCCGGGGGCGAAACGGCCTTCGAGATAGCCGAGCCAGGCCGAGCACAGCGGTTCGTTGACCGTGTTCCAATCCTTCACGCGGTCGCCCAGCCGGGCCGCCACGACGGCGGCGTAGTCCGCGTAGGCGTACGCCGTGTCACGCTCGGGCCAACCGCCCTCCAGCGCGGAAGGCAGGTCCCAGTGGAACAGCGTGGCGAACGGCCGGATCCCGGCTTCGAGCAGCGCGTCGACCAGCCGGTCGTAGAAGTCGAGACCCGCCGCGTTGACGGCGCCGCGCCCGGTCGGGATCACCCGCGGCCACGCGACCGAGAAACGATAGGCGTCGAGGCCCAGCTTCTTCATGATGGCGAGATCCTCCGGCCAGCGCCGGTAGTGATCACACGCGACGTCGGCGGTGTCGCCGTTCAGGACGGCACCCGGGACCCGGACGAAGTCGTCCCAGATGGACGGGAGGCGGCCGTCGGCGTCGACGGCGCCTTCGACCTGGTACGCGGCGGTGGCCGCACCCCACAGGAAATCGGCGGGCAGGTGCAGATTCAAGGCGGACCTCTCGGTACGGAGCGACGGGCGGGTCATTTCACGGCACCGGCGGTGAGCCCGGCGACGAGATAACGCTGGAGCAGCAGGAATCCGGCGACGACCGGGACGGAGACGAGCAGGGACGCGGCCATGACCTGGTTCCAGTACACCTGGACCTGGGTGGAGTACTCCTGGAGACCGACCGCGAGGGTCCGCGTGCCCGAATCGGTCATCACCGACGCGAACAGCACCTCGCCCCAGGCCGTCATGAACGAGTAGATCCCGACCGCGACGATGCCCGGCATGGCCGCGGGGATGACCACCCTGATCAGAGCGCCGAGTGGCCCCGTGCCGTCGACCATCGCGGCCTCGTCGAGTTCCTTGGGGATCGAGTCGATGTAGCCGGCCAGCATCCAGATCGCGAACGGCAGCGAGAAGGTCAGGTAGGTGATGATCAGCCCGAGCCGCGAGCCGTACAGGACGATGCCGGTGGTGTTGCCGATGTTGACGAAGATGAGGAACAACGGCAGCAGGAACAGGATGCCGGGGAACATCTGCGTGGACAGCACGGTCATCTTGAAGAAGTTCTTGCCCCGGAACCGGAAGCGGCTCAAGGCGTAGGCCGCGAAGATCGCGATCACCACCGAGAGGATCGCGGCCGAGCCGGAGATGACCAGGCTGTTCACGAAGTATTCGGCGAGCGGGATGGTCTCCCAGATGTCGAAGAACGGCTGGATGGTCAGCGTCGTCGGCACCCATTCCCAGGCGCCCTGCACATCCCCGAGCGGCTTCAGCGACGACGAAACCATCGCGTACAGCGGAATGAGGGTGAACAGGGCTAGGAAGCCGAGGACGAATCGGCGGGCCCACGGGACCCAGCGGGGCTCAGACAACGGCGTTCCTCCTCCGCGCGGTCAGTCCCAAGTAGACGGTGCTGACGATCAACAGGAACAGCAGCAACAGCACCGACATCGCCGAGCCGAGGCCGAAGTTCCAGGTCACGAAGGAACTCTGGTAGATGTGGATCGAGATCAACGACGCCTCCCTCGGCGCGGACGCTCCGAAAAGGACATACGGCGTGTTGAAATCGTTGAAGGTCCACAGGAACAGCACCAGCAGCAGCACTTGGTTGACCGGCCGCAGCATCGGCTGGGTGATCGCCTGGAACTGGCGCCACCAGCCCGCGCCGTCGATGGCCGCCGCTTCGTACAGTTCGCCGGGGATGTTCTGCAGCCCGGCCATCACGATGAGGAACGCGAACGGCCAGTTCCGCCAGACCGAGACCACCACCAGCGACCAGAAGCTGTTGTCCCCGATGAGCCAGAAGGAATCGGTGCCCAGCAGATCGTTCACCAGGCCGGTGTCCTTCTGGAACATGAAGGACCAGGTGATCACGGCGGCGTACATCGGCAGCGCGTACGGCACCAGGAACAGGGTCCTGAGCAGGCCGCGTCCCCGGAAGTTCTTCTGCATCAGCACGGCGACCGACGTTCCGAAGAGCCAGCAGAACCCCACCGAGAGCACGGTGTACAGGATGGTGATCCAGAACGAGCCGAGCAGCGACTTCCCCGCAGCGGAGTTGAAGTCGAGGACGAACTTGTAGTTGTCCAGGCCCGCGGCCGGGGCGGACGAGAAGTCCCGGATGTAGAACTGCGTCAGCTTGAAGAAGCTCATCACGAGCCCGGCGATCATCGGGATCAGGTGGACGAGCAGTTCGAGCAGGATCGCGGGCAGCAGGAGCAGATACGGCAGCGCGACCATCCGCCGTTTGCGCCGGACACGCCGCGGCCGGGGCACCCCGGCCGCCCTCACGGCCGGGGCGTCGTCGAGAGCGGTCGGCATCAACTACCGGCCGCGATCTGCTGGTCCGCCTGGTTCAGCTGGTCACGGATCTTGGCTCCGTCGACCGGCTTGCCCGCGGCGACGTCGGCGAACATCGCCTTCATCGCGGTGCCGATCAGGGTCTCGAACTGCGACTCCTGAGGAACCTGCGGCATCGGCTCGGCCGAATTCGCGAGCACGTTCTGGAACACCTTGACGTCCTCGGTCTGGAACGCCGCGTCGCCATAGGCGTCCTGGACGGTCGGTAGCGATCCGTAGGTCTTGTTGAGCAACGCCTGCTCCGGCGCCGAGACCATGAATTTCACGAAGTCCAGTGCGGCGTCGGGGTTCTTGGTGTTCTTGAAGACCGCCATGTTGATACCCGCGACGAAGCTGGTCACCTTCCGGCCGTTCGGCGGCATGGCGGCGGGCAGCGGGATCGGCGCGACGCCGAGGTTCGCCATGTCCATCCCGATGTTCTTGAACGACCCCGCGGAGGCCTGGTTCATGAACATCGCGGCCTTGCCGTCCGACAGGTCCTTGAGGGATTTGGCGGTGTCGGCGTACTCGGCGTTGGCCGGGTCGACGATCTTGTCCTTCTGCATCAGGTCGACGAACTGCTGCACGGCCGCGACCGACGGATCCGAAGCCAGCTGCGGCTTGCCTTCCGGCGTGAAGAACTGCGCACCGTGCTGGGCGCCGAGGATCGCCGCGTGGTGGCTGTTCTCGGTGACCTGACCGGCCTGCAACGAGAGCCCCCACTGGCCCTTGTCGGGTTTGGTGAGCTTTTTGCCGTCCTCGACGAGTTCCTCCCAGGTGGCGGGCGGCTTGGTGATGCCGGCCTCCGCGAAGAGTTTCTTGTTGTAGTAAAGGCCGTACGCCTGGCCGTAGAGCGGTACGCCGACCGGCGGCTGCCCGCTGGCCCCGGTGGCCGCCAGCGACGGGCCAAGGAAGCGCGATTTGCCGCCGACCTTCTCCAGCGCGGTGTCGTCGAACGGCAGGAACGCCCCGGTCGCCTGCAACGAGGCGGACCACGTGTTGCCGATGTTGAGCACGTCCGGCCCCTTGCCGGAGGTGGTGGCCGCGAGGATCCGGTTGAGCAGATCCGTCCACGGGACGACCTCGAGCTTGACCTTGATCCCGGAGGCCTTCTCGAACTTGTCGAGTTCGGGCTGCAGGACGGCCTTGTCGTTGTCGAGACTGGTGCCCTGGTTGGACGCCCAGTACACGAGCTCCTTGGGGGCACTGGACGACGTGTCGCCGCCGCCGCACGCCGTCGTGGCGGCGGCCGCCAGCGCCAGGACGAGCGCGGGAGCGATCTTTCCGATTCGCATCGATGGTCCTCGGGGTGAGTGGCCAAGCCGCGCCCGGAGCCTGTGACCCGGGACACGTCTTATTTCAGGGCTTGAGTTAAGCCTTGGCCAACCTTGCCGTCAAGACCTTGAACGCCAATTCGTCCGGCTCGTTCACTCCCTCGTCAGCACGGCGAAGGCCTCGCCGCGATGGACGGCGAACAGTTCGAGCGCCTTCTCGCCGTCACGAGCACGAAGAGCGACCGCCAGCCGGCGATGTTCGGCCGGGATGCTCGCGAGGTAGCCGTCGGAGCTCACGCCGATCCGGGTCAGCAGGAACAGGTGCACCTGCGACCGGATCGCCTGCCACGCCTCGACGAGCCGCCGATGACCGGACGCCGCATAGACCGCGTCGTGGAAGTCGATGTCACAGCGGACCATCTCGTGCTCGTCGCGCGCCCGGTCCATCCGGTCGACGACCTCGTCGATCGCGGCCAGGTCCGCGTCCGGCGCGTTCGCGACCACGAGCCGGACGGCGAGCTGTTCCAGCGCCGACCGCAGGCTGTCGAGTTCCGCGACGTCCACATCGGACAGGGCCGTGACGATCGCGCCGCGGTGCCATTCGCTGCGGACCAGGCCCTCGCGCTCCAGTTTCAGCAACGCTTCGCGCACCGGACCGCGGCTGACGCCGAGCGCCTCCGAAAGCTCGACCTCGCGCAGCTGCGCGCCGGGCGGATAGGCGCCGCCGAAGATGGCGTCCCTGACCCTGTCGGCGACCTCGTCCGCCAGCCCGCGACGACGTGCCGGCACCACCCTGCCGGGTTCGCTCATCCTCATCCTTCCGACCGGAACGCCCGATACTAGCGAGCCCGCTCTTGTCCTAATGTTAACATTGCGACAACCGCCGTCACGCTGGAAAGGATGCCCCGGATATGACCGTCCTCGACTCCCCCATCCCCCGCTTCCACCTCGCCATGCCCGTCGACGACCTCGCCGCCGCACGCACCTTCTACGGCGAGGTCCTCGGCCTCGAACAGGGCCGCAGCTCCGACACGTGGATCGACTGGAACCTCCACGGCCACCAGTTCGTCACTCACCTCGCGCCGGAGCGGCCGCAGAGGATCCACAACCCCGTGGACGGACACGACGTTCCCGTGCCCCACTTCGGGTTGATCCTCACCGTGCCGGAGTTCCGGAAGCTCGCGGACCGGCTGCGGGCGGTGGACACCTCGTTCGTCATCGAGCCTTACGTCCGTTTCGAGGGCCAGACCGGGGAACAGTGGACGATGTTCCTTCTGGACCCCGCGGGCAACGCGCTGGAGTTCAAGGCCTTCGCCGACGATTCGCAGGTCTTCGCCGCCTGACCGCGGTCCGTGAAGGCCTCCTTGCCTACCCTGGCGGGTAGTGAAGGAGGCCTTCACTACCCGCCAGGGTCGCCACTCTCGGCCCAGGTACACCAGCGACCACAACAGCCACAGCGGCCGCGCGTGAAGGCCCCCTTCCCTCGGCTCAGCCGAGGAAACTCGACCTTCACACCTTCCCAGCACATTAAGGCGGGCACGCAATCGATAACCTCCGAATTATCGATCGGTGTGGTTTTCCGCGTTGATCAAGGGCAGCCGCGGCGAGAAGCTGGTCCTGTCAGCGAGCCCGCTGATCACGAAGGACCAAGGAGACGCCGCCATGTTCGACCCCATCCTGCTCCGAGCCGCCGACGCCGAGATCGTCAGCGACGCGCCGGGCAGCGAAATCACGCTGCTGGCCGACTCGGAAACCACCGACGGGGGCTTCACCGCGAACCGCGCGACCCTGAAGGACGGCGTCTTCGGTACCCCGGCCCACTTCCACACCCGGGCGACCGAATTCTTCTTCGTGCTCGAAGGGAAACTCCAGGTCCTCGTCGAGGAAACCCTGCACACGCTGGAGAAGGGCGACTTCCTCGCGGTGCCGCCCAAGGTGCCGCACGCGTTCGGCCCCGCCGCCGGATCGGACGCCGACGTCCTGGTCACCTTCACGCCGGGCATGGCCCGTTTCGACTACTACCGGCTCCTCGACCGGGTCGCGCGCGGTGAAGCCGACCCGGCGGAGATCGCGGCGTCCTCGAAGCAGTACGACAACCACTACGTCGACAGCCCGGTCTGGCGCGCCGCGCGCGGCCGGTGAACGCTCAGTCGACGACCGCGGTCGCCTCGACCTCGACGAGGTGCTCGGGCACGTCGAGGGCCGCGACCCCGATCAGTGTTCCCGGCGGGACCGGGGTGCCGCCCAGCTTGGCGGCGGCCCGGTCCACGCCTTCGAGGAACAGCGCGAGTTTGTCCGGCGTCCAGTCGACGACGTAGACGGTCATCTTCGCGACGTCGTCGAACGTGGCGCCGGCCTCGGCGAGCGCGGTGCCGATGTTGAGGTAGCACTGTTCGACCTGCGCGGCGAGGTCGCCCTCGCCGACAAGGGCGCCGTCGGCGTCCCAGGAGACCTGCCCCGCGACGAAGACCAGCTTCGACCCGGTCGCGATCGAAACCTGCCGGTAGGCGGGGATCTCCGGCAGTCCCGCGGGATTCACCAGGGTGATGCTCATCCGTACTCCTCTTAGTCACTTGTGGTTACCCAGGAACTGTAGGAGAGTGTGCGGCGACCTGGAAGAACGCACTTTTTCGTGACTGGGGAACCTCATGGTGACCAAGCAGCTCAACGGCTCGGACGACGCCGATGTGATGCGGGCGGATTCGCTGGCGCGGGAGATCTTCTCCGACGTCGCCAACAAGTGGGCGCTCCTGATCATCGAGACGATCGGTGACCACACCCGGCGGTTCACCGAACTGCGGAACGAGATCGAGGGCATCAGCCACAAGATGCTCACCCAGAACCTGCGCATGCTGGAGCGCAACGGCCTGATCGAGCGGACGGTGCACCCGACGGTGCCACCGCGCGTCGACTACACCCTCACCGAGGCGGGGCACGGCCTGCGCGCGACGGTCGACGGGATGTGCGACTGGACCCATCGGTTCCTCGGCCACATCGAAGACTCGCGACGGCGGTTCGACGCGCCCGTCATCAGTTGACGAGGTCCCGAACCGGCGATGTCACGTGATCGGCCGGACGACACGAGCGGCACTACGGCAAACGCACGACTCGCAGGAAGGCGGGCAACAGCCACGGTCGCGGACCGCTGACGACGATCTTGCGCGTCAGCGCGGAACGCACCTTGCCGACCCGGTGGAACAACATCAGGTTCAGCGTCGGCGGGTCGAAGGAGATCCGCACGTCGACCGGCCCGCCGGGCTCCTCGGCCGTCGCCCGTCCCCGCTGCAGCACCAGCACGACCGGGGACGTGTACGCCGACCGGAACGCCACGGCGATCCGCCGATCCCGCGGTGGTTCGTCGGTGTCGAGAAGGTGCCCGACATCGTGGCTCAGCACACCCACCAGGAAGAGATCGAAGAACAACGCCGCGTCAGCCGGGTCGATCGTCCATGGCAGCTTCAGCGCCTTGGCGATGTCCCAGCCGTGGATCTGCAGTTCGTTGACCAGATGCGCGAGGACACCGGCCAGCGGCACCTTCGAGCTCCCGAGCCAGTCGAGCGGGGTGCCGGGGTCCGCGTCCTCGGTCACCCGCAGTACTTCCTCGATGTCCGCGAGCAGTCCGGCGACGAGCACCTCGGTGTCGCGTTCGCGAAAATCACGTAACACCAAGGTGTTCAGCACGGAAACGGTGTCCACAGTGGTCTTCTCGACCTGGTTCTGTCCGCGGTCGTCCAAAATCGACGCGCTTTCCGGCCGCACCAGGGAGGTGTACATCTTCGCGATCATCGCGACGTGGGCGACGGTTTCGGCCACCGTCCAGTCCGCGGTGACCATCGCGTGCGGATCCGGAACGCGGGCGACCAGTTCCGCGAATCGCGCGCCCGTCACCCGATAGGCTCGCCGCACCGACTGCCACCGATCCGCCGTGATCGCTCTGGTCACCTCCCGATTTTATCGTGCCGCCACCGGAAAACCGTTCCGCTCACGTGCGGTCCGCCGCTGCCCGAAAGCGCAGTGACCGTACTCACTACGGAAATTCACGTGACACACCCCGACCGGCACGGGCAGACTGAACGAAAGACTCAGCCTCGCCTTCGCTGTGCCCGAAGGCGGCCCAACGCGGACCCGCGCCCTTCCAGGAGCCCTTCACTGATGACCGAGACCCTGCCCGAAACCGCCCATGACCAGCAAAGGGCACCGGCGAAAGCCGGCCTCCTGATCGGGGTCCTGGTCCTTTCCGCGTTCGTGATGATCCTCAACGAGACCATCCTGAGCGTCGCGCTGCGTGACCTGACCGTCGACCTCCAGGTCCCGACCACCACCGTCCAGTGGTTGACCAGCGGCTTCCTGCTCACCATGGCGGTCGTCATCCCGACCACCGGGTTCCTGCTCGAGCGGTTCACCCCGCGCCAGGTGTTCCTCGCCTCGCTCACCCTGTTCAGCACCGGCACCCTGGTCAGCGCGCTCGCCCCTGGCTTCGCCCTGCTGCTGACCGGCCGCGTCATCCAGGCCTGCGGGACGGCGGTGATGCTGCCGCTGCTGATGACCACGGTGATGCGCCTGGTCCCGGTCGAGAAGCGCGGCGCCACGATGGGCACGATCACCATCGTCATCGCGGTCGCCCCGGCGATCGGCCCGACCATCGGCGGCGCCGTGCTCTCCTCGCTCGGCTGGCGCTGGATGTTCTGGATCGTGCTGCCGCTCTCGCTCGCCGCCCTGGTGGTCGGCATGCTGCAGCTGCGGCTGGACAGCGACACCCGCAAGGTGCCGCTCGACGTGCTGTCGGTGGTCCTGTCCGCGCTCGGTTTCGGTGGCGTGCTGTACGGCCTGTCGGTGTCCGGCGAATCCGCGGGCGGGCATCAGCCCGTGCCGCCGTGGGCGCCGATCGCCGTCGGTGTCGTGGCGCTCGTGGTGTTCACCTGGCGCCAGCTGCGCCTCCAGAAGGAAGACCGCGCGCTGCTGGATCTGCGTCCGTTCACCCACCGCAGTTTCGTCGTCTCCCTGGTGCTGACGGCCCTGCTGTTCATGTGCCTGCTCGGCGCCGCGGCGATCCTGCTCCCGCTGTACCTGCAGACCGTCCTGCACACCACCACGTTCGTCAGCGGGCTCGCGGTGCTGCCCGGCGGGCTGGTCCTCGGCCTGCTGGGCCGACCGGTCGGCGCGTTGTACGACCGCTTCGGCCCGCGGCCCTTGGTGATCCCCGGTGCGGCCGCGATGGCGATCTCGCTGTGGCTGTTCGCCCTGCTCGGCGCGGAATCACCGCTGATCGCCGTCATCGCCATCCACGTCCTGCTGATGGGCGGGCTCGGCCTCATGATGACGCCGCTGATGACCGAATCCCTCGGTTCGCTGCCCGAACACCTCTATTCACACGGCAGCGCGATCCTCGCCACCCTTCAGCAGCTCGCCGGCGCGCTCGGCACCGCCATGTTCATCGCGGTGGCCACGGCCAGCACGACCACGGCCGGGGCGGTCAGCCCCGACGCGGGCGGTATCCGCACGACGTTCATGGTCGCCGGTTGCGTCGGTCTGGCCGCGTTCGTCGGGTCGCTCTTCGTCAAGAAGAGCGCCGGCACCGGTGCGGTGGCCGCGCACCACTGACGTTCGCCTCGCGCCCGCCGTCGCCTCCGCCGGAGGAACGGCGGGCGCGCGTCGTCCGATCACCTTCCGGCCGTAGGCGATGGCGGGCTGTTCGACCCAGCGGCGCAGCGCGCAGGCGAACACCAACGCGACACCGGTGGTCGCGGCGGCCTTGGCGAGCCCGCTGGGCAGCAGCCAGCCCGTGACCCCGGCCGCGCCGGTCTGGGCGAGGTAGAGCGCGTACGAACGGTCTCCGACGAAGGTCAGCGGCCTGCTCGAGAGCAGCGTCCGGACCGGGCCCGGCGACACGACGGCCACGAGCAGCAGCGCCGAGCCCGCCGCGTAGACCGGCACCACGGACTGCCAGTGCCCGCCGAGCGCCTTCGACAGCGGGCCGACGGAGAACTGCAGCACGACGAACCCGCAGCCGATCGCCGTGGCGACGGCCGGGCTGGTCAGCGGCCGGACGAGGGCGAACCCGCGCGGATGGTGGAGCGTCATCGCCAGCAGGCAGCCGATGACCAGCGAGCAGTAGTGCACCGAAAGGCTCGCCCACGTGTGCGAGGGCGCCAGCGGCAGCGCGAACAGCGCGACACCCAAGACGGCCGAGGCGCCCAGCAGCAGGCGCAGCGCCGTCTTCCCGCTTCGCGCGAACGAAGTCAGCACCAGCAGGGCGGGCCAGACCAGGTAGAACTTCTCCTCCACGCCCAGCGACCACGACGTCGGATAAGGCGTGTTGAAGTCGACGAGTTCGTTGCCGAAGACGAGGTAGTACGGCATGGCGTCGGCGAGCCTGCTGCTCTGGTACGTCCCGCCGAGCAGGACCGCGACCGTGGTCAGCGCCAGGAGCAGGAAGTACACCGGCATGATCCGGAAGACCCGGCGAAGGTAGAACCCGCGCAGTGAGATCCGGCCGTCACGGTCTTCCTCGCGCAGGGCCAGCGTCGTGATGAGGAAGCCGGACAGCACGAAGAACAACTGCACGGCGATCCAGCCCTGGAGGCGGTCGACGACCGGGCCTCCGTAGTGGAAGAACACGACGGCCACGGCGGCGAGCGCGCGTACGCCGGTCAGGCCGGGGAACCACGACGAGGCCAGGTAGTCGGCGTGTCCGAGGGGGCGCCACCACGAGCGGCGTGCGGGAGCGAACATGCCCCGAAGGTTCGTGCGCGGACGCTGAACCGAAGCTTAAGGAAGCTGAAGACGTCTTCAGCTTCGCGCTTTCGCCAAGGGCAGGCGGACGACGAGCCGGGCACCGCCGTCGTGGTCGGCGACTTCGACGGTGCCGCCGTGCGCGTGGGCGATCTCGGCGACGATCGCCAGCCCCAGACCCGCGCCACCGTCGTCACGCGCACGTCCGTCGTCGAGACGCACGAAGCGATCGAACACCCGCTCACGGTCCGCGGCGGGAATGCCCGGCCCGTCGTCGGTCACCTCGACCACGGCGAACTCGTCCACAGTGGACACCCGCACTTCGACGCCGGTGCGGGTATGGCGTTGCGCGTTGTCCACCAGGTTGCGCAGCAACCGCTCCAGCCTGCCGCGGTCGCCGAGGACCATCGGATCCTCGTCGATCCCGGCCCGGACACCCTGCCGCCCGGACAGACAGGATTCGACCACTTCGGACAGTCGCACCGGGGTGGTCCGTTCCGGTTCCGCGTTGTCCAGCTTGCCCAGCAGCACTAGGTCCCCGACGAGGTCCTGCAGCCGGGTGATGTCGAGGAGCGCGTTGCGGCAGGCGTCACGCCAGTCCAGCCGGTCCGGATGCGCGAGCAACACCTCCAGCTGGGTCCGCAGGGAGGCCAGCGGGGTACGCAGTTCGTGCGACGCGTCCGAGGTGAAACGGCTCTGCCGGGTGACCGCCGTGTCCAGGCGGGCGAGCATCGTGTTCATCGTTTCGGCGAGCTTCGCGATCTCGTCGGCGCTGTCCGGGGCCGGGACCCGGCGGGAGAGGTCGTGCGCGCCGATCTCCGCGACCTCCGAGCGGATCGCCTCGACCGGCCGCAGCGAACGGCGTACGGCGAGCCACGCGACCGCCCCGATCAGCAGCGCGATCACCGGGACACCCACCAGCAGCGTCACGCGCACCGCGTCGAGCGCCGCCTGCCCGGACTCGTCGACCACGGCGGCGCCGTAGATCCGGTACTTGCTGTCGCCGCTCGTCTCGGCCGCGACGTGCACGCGTGTCTCGGTGGTCTCGACCTCACGTCCGAGCACTCCCCGGCAGCCGACCGAGCCCGCCATCGACTCGTCGACCGCACCCGCCTCGAGAACCGACACGGAATCACCGCGCTGATAATCGTCCGCCTGGACCAGCAGACCGTGCCGCAGGCCCGGGCATCCGACGACGCGCCGGCCGGACTGGTCGACCACCTCGTAGGCCGAATCCCGGACGAGCAGGAGCAGATCGGCCGGTGCGGCGCCGGTGTTCAGCAGCTGCACGATCGCCGCCGCGCGCGCCCTCGCCACCTGCGCGGCCCCCGCCCCCAGCCGGTTCTCGGCGTCGAGCACGAGCCAGGCCGAAACGACGCCGAGCGCGACGAGCGACGTCACGAACGAGGTCAGCGCGACCCGGAAGCGGGTCGTCCGCAGGAACTCACGCACCGGAGCCCACCACGTGATAGCCGGCGCCGCGCACCGTGCGGATCGTCTCGACCCCGAACGGCAGATCGATCTTGCGCCGCAGCGCGCTCACGTGTACCTCGACGAGATTCGCGGTCGCCGACGCGGCGAAATCCCAGAGGTTCTCCAGCAGTTCGGCCTTGGTGACCACCTCGCCCTGCCGTTTCATCAGATACGCCAGCAGCGCGAACTCCTTGGTGGTCAACGGGATCTCGGCCGTACCGCGACGGCAGACGCGGCTCGCCTGGTCGAGTTCGAGGTCGCCGAGCCGCAGCGTGCCCGGCCGGGTCGCTCCCCCGCGCCGGATCAGCGCCCGGAGCCGGGAGAGCAGGACGCCGTAGGAGAACGGCTTCGGGAGGAAGTCGTCGGCGCCGGTGTCCAGCGCCTCGATCTCGTCGTCCTCGCCGTCCTTCGCGGTCAGCATGAGGATCGGCATGGTGTCGCCCCGTTCGCGCAGCCTCCGGCATACGCGGTAGCCGTTCAGCCCCGGCAGCATGATGTCGAGGATCATCGCGGAATACGGATGTTCGGCCGCGTACCAAAGCGCGTCGCGGCCGTTGTGCGCGACGTCCACGGCATAGCCCTCGGCACTCAGCCCCGCGCGCAGCGACTCGGCCAGCCGTCGCTCGTCCTCCACGAGCAAGATCCTCATCCGCTCACGATCCCATACGGCCCGGCCACATTCGGTCACCGCCCGCCCGCTGTCCGGGTGAAGGCTTCGCCGCCGTCAGGACGAGTCTTCCGCCGGGCGGCTCAATCCTTTGGTCGTATTCTGGGAGCGATCCCACATTTCGGATCGCTCGGCCTTGTCACGGCCCGGCAGCCCCTTTACGGTCCTCGATGGGAGCGCTCCCACAAATCGGATTCCGGTCGCAAGGAGGCGACGTATGAGATTCCGCAGAAAGGGTGTTTCGGCACCATCGGCCGTCTGCGCGGTACTCGCGATGGTGGCGGTGCCGGTGGTGCTGGGCTCGAACGCCGAAGCGGCGCCGGGCTGCAAGGTCGACTACACCATCACCAACCAATGGGACACCGGTTTCGGGGCCACCGTCACCGTCACCAACCTCGGCGACCCGATCACCGGCGGCTGGACGCTGAGCTGGGACTTCCCCGGAAACCAGCAGGTGCAGCAGGGCTGGAACGGCAACTTCGCCCAGCAGGGCGCACGGGTGACGGTCCGGGACGCGGGGTGGAACGGCTCGCTCGGCACCGGCGCCACCGTCTCCCCCGGCTTCAACGGCAGCTACTCCGGCACCAACGGCAAACCCGCCGTCTTCACCCTGAACGGCACCACCTGCACCGGTTCCACCGTCCCCACGACCACCACCACCCCGACCACGACCACGACCACGACGACCCCCGGTCCCGGCGGCCCCAAGGCGGACAACCCCTACGCCGGCGCCGGGGTGTACGTGAACCCGGATTGGTCGGCGAAGGCCGCGGCCGAACCGGGCGGCACCCGGATCGCGAACCAGCCGACCGGCGTCTGGCTCGACCGGATCGCCGCCATCGAGGGCACGGCCACGAGCCGAGGGCTACGCGGCCATCTCGACGGAGCGCTCCAGCAGGCCGCCGGGAAACCGCTGGTCGTCCAGCTGGTGATCTACAACCTGCCCGGTCGTGACTGCGCCGCGCTCGCGTCGAACGGCGAGCTCAAGGCGGACGAACTCCCGCGCTACCAGGCCGAGTACATCGACCCGATCGCCACGATCCTCGCCGATCCGAAGTACGCGGCGTTGCGGGTGGTGACCGTGATCGAGATCGACTCCCTGCCGAACCTCGTCACCAACGTGACACCGCGGCCGACGGCCACGCCCCAATGCGACGTCATGAAGGCCAACGGGAACTACGTCGCCGGTGTCGGCTACGCGCTGGCGAAGTTCGGCGCGATCCCCAACGTGTACAACTACATCGACGCCGGGCACCACGGCTGGCTCGGCTGGGACGACAACCTCGGCCCGTCCGCCGCGCTGTTCGCGCAGGCCGCGAAGAGTTCCGGCAGCACGCTGGCCAATGTGCACGGCTTCATCGCGAACACCGCGAACTACGGGGCGCTCAAGGAGCCGTACTTCACGGTGAACGACAGTGTCGGCGGCACTTCGGTGCGGACGTCGAAGTGGGTGGACTGGAACCGCTACGTCGACGAACTGTCCTACGCGCAGGCGTTCCGGCAGGAGGCGATCCGGGCGGGCTTCCCGGCGGACGTCGGCATGCTCATCGACACCTCCCGCAACGGCTGGGGCGGCGCCGCACGGCCGACCGGGCCCGGGCCGTCCACCACGGTCGACGCCTACGTGAACGGGAGCAAGACGGATCGCCGCATCCACCTTGGGAACTGGTGCAACCAGGCGGGCGCGGGACTCGGCGAGCGCCCCAAGACCGCGCCGGAACCCGGGATCGACGCCTACGTCTGGATCAAGCCGCCGGGTGAATCCGACGGTGCCAGCAAGGAGATCCCGAACACCGAGGGCAAGGGTTTCGACCGGATGTGCGACCCGACGTACACCGGCAACCCGCGGAACCAGAACAACATGTCCGGCGCGCTGCCCGACGCGCCGCTCTCCGGGCACTGGTTCTCCGCCCAGTTCCAGGAACTGATGAGGAACGCTTACCCGGCTCTGTAGGTGGTGGGTCTCGTGAGTGGCAAGGACGGTTCTAACCGTCCTTGCCACTCACGAGGCTTCTCCTTGCGCCGCACCGGTGATGTTGCGGACCATGCCGCCGAAGACGACGCCGTGGAACGGCGCGATCCCCTTCCAGTACGCGTGCCCGGCCAGTCCGTGCGGCTCGAACACCGCCCGCTGCCGGTACACGGTCCGACCGTCCTCATCGGACTCGACGCCGAGTTCGAGCCAGGCGCGCCCCGGCAGCTTCATCTCCGCCCGCAACCGCAGCAGGCGCGGCCGGTCGAGGTATTCGACGCGCCACCAGTCCAGCGCCTCGCCGAGGTGCAGCCGCCGCGGATCCCGCCGTCCGCGTCGCAACCCGACGCCGCCGACGAGCCGGTCGGCCCAGCCGCGGACCGACCAGGCCAGTGGGAACGAGTACCACCCGTGCTCTCCGCCGATGGACTCGATGACGTCCCACAACGCCTCCGGCGAGGCGTCCGTCCGCTGTGCCCGATCGTCCTCGTACACCGTCCCGCCCGCCCACTCCGGATCACTCGGCAGCGGGTCCGAAGGCGCCGCGGCGCTCGACGCGTCCGACCAGCGGGTCGGCACGTCGGCGTTGCGGATCCGGGTCAGCGCCAATTCGACGGCGTGCTCGTAGTGCGTCAGCCCGTCCTCGGGGTCGGGGATGTGCTCGGCGATCGAGTGGTCATGACAGACCACCTCGTGCACCAGCGATTCGATCAACGGTACGGCGATCGACTTCGGCACGGGAGTGACCAGGTTGACCCATTGCGCGGACAGCCACGGTGTGAGCACCGGGACCGGTACGACGGCTCGCCTCGGCAGACCGGCGACGACGGCGTACCGGCGCATCATGTCCAAATAGGTCAGCACGTCCGGCCCGCCGATGTCGAAGGCGCCGTTCACCTCGGCCGGGAGATCGGCCGCGTGCACGAGATAGTGCAGCACGTCCCGGATCGCGATCGGCTGGATACGGTTGCGCACCCAGCGCGGGGTCACCATCGCCGGGAGCCGCTCGGTGAGGTAACGCAGCATCTCGAAGCTCGCCGAACCCGAACCGATGATCACCGCGGCCTGCAGGACGACGGCGGGCACTCCGGAATCCAGCAGGACCCGGCCCACTTCGGCACGCGACGCCAGGTGCGGCGACAACTCCTCGTCGTCCGGCACGATGCCGCCCAGGTACACCAGCCGCCGCGCGCCCGCCGCCTTGGCCGCCTCGGCGACCGTGCGCGCCCCTTCGCGGTCGACGTCGACGAAGTCCTTGCGGGCCAACGAATGTACGAGGTAGTAGACGACCTCGCAGTCGCTCAGTGCCGTCTCGATGGAGGCCGGATCGGTGACGTCGCCGCGTTCGACCTCGACACGGTCACGCCACGGCTCCTCGGCGACCTTCTCCGGCGAGCGCGCCACCACGCGCACCTCGTGACCCGCGTCCAGCAATTGGGGTACCAGCCGTCCGCCGACATAACCCGTCGCTCCCAGCACCACACATCGCATGTCCCCGAGTGTTCACGGTGCCAGGCGACCGCGCACTTCGACGGTCGCGGCGATACTGCTCCGGAGGAACCGGGCGACCGTCCGCCGCTCGTCCTCGCCCATGTCTCGCCACGCTTCGGCGTAGCGCCGTCCGAGCGGCTGGAAGAACTCGGAGCCGATCTCCCGCGCCTTCTCGTGCATCCGCAGTTCGACCTTGCGGCGGTCGGTCGCGCTCCGGTCCCGGAAGAGGTGCCCCGCCCGCTCCAACCGGTCCAGCACCGCCGTCGTCGCCGACGCGCTCAGGTGCAGAGCGCTCGCGAGCCTGCTCGGGCTCATCGGGTCCCCCATGCGGGCGGCGTCCATGATCACCGCGAGCGCGTTGAGGTCGGTCCGGTGCAGGCCGTGCGCCTCGCCGAACATCTCCGCGAACCGGTCCGACTCGACCGTCAGCTGCCGCAGGAGGAGAACGAGCAAGTCGTCCGTGACGGGCTCCGTGTCCTCAGGCATGTCCGAAACCTCCCCTCACGCTGCCCCGTCCGGGCCACCACTCTACTATTTCGATGGTCGAACTATTCACTCGTCGAAGTAGCACTGCCACGGGAGCCATCCGTCCATGATCTCGGAAGTCGAACGCCCCGCCCGCACGCGGTCACGTCTGCGGTGGCTGCTCCCCGCCCTGATCGCGGTCGCGTGGCTGATCTTCGGCGGATTCAGCGGCCCGTACGCGGGCAAGCTGAGCCAGGTCACCGAGAACGACAGCAGCAGCTTCCTGCCGGCGTCCGCCGAGGCGACCGAGGTCGGCGAGCTCCAGAAACAGTTCTCCAGCGCCGCCGTCATCCCGGCGATCGTGGTCGCCGAACGGGCCTCCGGCCTGACCGAGGGCGACAAGCGGTTCCTCGCCGACCGGACGTCGAACGCCCGGCTCTTCCCCGCCCCGCAGAGCGACGCGGGCGCCCAGGTCGTCGTGCTCCTGGACGCCACGGGTGACCCTGGGGACGGCGTCGAGGCGCTGCGGGAAGCGCTCGCCCGTGACACCCCGGACGGGTTGAAGGTGCTCGTGACCGGCCCGGCCGCACAGGTCGCCGACCTGAAGGAGGCGTTCGGCGGGATCGACGGCCTGCTGCTCCTGGTCGCGGGCGCGGTGGTCGCGGTCATCCTGATCGTCGTCTACCGAAGCCCGTTGCTTCCCCTGCTCGTCCTGCTGTCGGCGGTGTTCGCGCTGGGAACGGCGAGTCTCGCGGTGTACCTGCTCGCGGATCACGACGTGCTGGCGCTGAACGGGCAGAGCCAGGGCATCCTGTTCATCCTCGTCTTCGGCGCCGCCACCGACTACGCGCTCCTGATGGTCTCGCGGTATCGCGAGGAACTCCGGACGACCGACGACGCGCGCTCCGCGCTCCGCACGGCCTGGCGCTCGACCATCGAACCGATCGCGGCGTCGGCCGGGACCGTGATCCTCGGCGTGCTCTGCCTGCTGTTCAGCGATCTGAACTCGAACAAGGGACTCGGCCCGGTCGCCGCCATCGGCATCGGCGCCGCGTTCCTCACGACCATCACGTTCCTTCCCGCGGTCCTGGCCTTGTGCGGCCGCAACGCCTTCTGGCCGTTCCGCCCAGTGGTGTCTCCGCCGCGCGAGGAGAACGGAGGACTCTGGAGTCGCGTGTCGGGCTGGGTCGCCCGCGCACCGCGCACGATCTGGATCGTCACCACGGTCGTCCTGCTCGCGGGCGGCGCGTTCCTCCCCCAGCTCAAGGCCTCCGGCACCGCGCAGTCCGACGTCTTCCTCACCCCGGTCGATTCCGTCGCGGGGCAGGAAGTCCTCTCGCGCTACTTCCCCGGCGGCTCCGGTTCGCCCACGGTGATCATCACCCCCGCCGGCCAGGCCCCGGCGGTCACCGCGCTTGCCCGTGTCCCCGGCGTTTCGGACGTCCGCCAAACTGGCGAAGCGGGCGGGCTCGCGAAGATCGACGCGGTCCTCGTGGATCCCCCGGACTCCGACGCGGCGGTCGCGACGGTTCAGCGGATCCGCGAAGCCGTGCACACCGTCGACGGCACCAAGGTCGGCGGCCCCACCGCCACGCTGCTCGACACCAGGGAGACCTCCGAGCACGACCGGTTGCTGATCATCCCGATCGTCCTGGTCGTGATCTTCCTCGTGCTCGCCCTCCTGCTGCGGTCACTGCTCGCGCCGCTACTGCTGATCGGCACCGTGGTGCTGTCCTTCGCCGCGACGATGGGCGTCTCGGCGCTGGTGTTCAACCACGTCTTCGACTTCCCCGGCGCCGATCCGGTCGTCCCGCTGTTCGGCTTCGTATTCCTTGTCGCACTGGGGATCGACTACAACATCTTCCTGATGACCAGGGTCCGCGAAGAGGCGGGCAGGATCGGCACGCGGGACGGGACGCTGCGCGGCCTCCGCGTCACCGGCGGCGTGATCACGTCCGCGGGAGTCGTGCTCGCCGCGACCTTCGCCGCACTGGCCGTCCTGCCGATCCTCTTCCTGGCGCAGCTGGCGTTCATCGTCGCGTTCGGCGTCCTTCTCGATACGCTCCTGGTGCGCTCGCTGCTGGTACCGGCTCTGGCGGTGGACGTCGGGCGGAAGATCTGGTGGCCGTCGAAGCTGGCGAAGACCGGCCGGGAATGAAAGCCGCGAGCTGCCCGTAACCTGGTGACATGGGCGAGGAGCAGGACGCCATCGACGAGCGGATCCAGGACGCCGGGGAACGTGGCGACCTGGACGAACTGCGGCGACTGGCCGACGCCGGCAGCAGCGACGCGGCGGACCAGCTGATCGAAACGGCGACCGAACTCGGCGCGCTGGACGAACTGCGTCGGCTGGCGGAACGTGGCAACCGGGACGCCGCGGAGCAACTGGCCGAACTCACCGAGGAGTAGGCCGGTCTCGCATCGCCGGAATCAGCACGGGAAGCGCGGCCAAGAGCGCGAGGCCACGCACGACACCCGCGACCGGATACGGGACGCGAAGCCCGAACCTGTGCGCGAGCAGTCCCCCGGTCAACGCGCCGAGCGGCATCAGTCCCCAGCCGAGCAGCCGGTAGACGCTGTTGACGCGGCCGAGCAGCGACGCGGGGACGTCTCGCTGCCGGACGCTGACCGTGACGACGTTCCAGATCGTCGTCACGAAACCGCTCACCGCCAGGAGCCCGCCGAGCACGAAGACGTTCGGGCTGAACCCCATTCCGACGAAGATGGCGGCGTTCACGGCGAGCGAGACGAGGAGCGCCCGGAGGTCGCCGAGCCGGGCGGCCAGGCGCGCGATCACAAGTCCGCCCACGATGCCGCCGAACGCCGCACCGGCGAGCAGCAGACCGAACACTCCCGCGCCGAGATGCAGCACGTCGGTCACGAACAGGACGAGAGTCGCGTTCCCGAACTGACCGCAGAACGTGTTGACGCCCAGCAGCAGAGCAAGAGTGCGGAGCAAGCGGTGTTTGCTCAGCCAGCGAAGTCCGTCGAGAACCTTCACTCGTTCCGAGGGCGCAGGTCGTCGCTTGGGCAGCCCGGCCAGAAGTAAGGCGGCGAGGACGAAGGACGCGGCGTCGATGGCGAACGGGAGCGTCCAAGCGAGCGCGAAGAGCAGGCTCCCCAGGGGCGGGCCCACGAACTGCCTGCCGACGACCAGCGCCACCTGCTGGCTGCCATTCGCTTGGTGCAGCAGGCTTTCCGGGACGAAGTCCGGGAGTGTCGTCTGCGCCGCGTTGTCGTAGAAGACATCGCATGATCCCAGCGCGAACGCGAGTACGACGAGCACCGGCACGGTGACGGCCTCGGCCGCGACGAGCGCGGTGAGCACGCCGACGATCAGGGCTTGGAGCGTCTGCGTTCGCCACATGAGGGTGGTCCGGTCGACCCTGTCGACGACGGAACCGGCGGTGAGGGACAGCAGAAGCCACGGCAGGTACGTCGCGGCGGAGACCAGGGCGACATCCCGCGCGTCGCGGCTCACCGTCACCGCCAGCAACGGCAGTGCCGCCGTGAAGACGCCGTTCCCGAGGCTGTCGATTCCGGTGGCCCACCACAGTCGTCGGTAGGCGCGGGGCAGGTTGCGCATGATCGGATCGTGGCCGGGTCCGGTGTTCCAGATACACCATTTAGCTCCCGCCTACATACTCGGGCGATGCCGATGACCATCGAAGTCGGTGTCGCCGAACTGGCCGCGACCCGGTTCGCGATCTCGCCGCTGTCCGAGACCGTGGCCGGCGTGCAGCAGCTCGCCGGGATCGACCGGAACGCGGTCAACCTGCCCTGGCTTCGGTGGGCGCGCGAAGAACTCGATCGCGAGCCACTCGACCTTTCGCGGACGTGGCCGTTGCTCGTGACCGGCAGGCTCGGCTGGCCGGAGTTCCTCGTCCCCGCCCCGCGAGACTCGGGGGATTCCCTCGACAACGACCTCGACGCGCTGCGGCGAACCCCGGTAGACCGGGTGAGGGCGAGCCTCGGCCGGGTCTTCGGCGCGAACCTTCCGGGTGCCGTCGCGGCCCTCGCCGACGACCCCGCGTCCGTCCTGCCGGAGGTCGCCGAGGAACTACGCGCCGCCCATGACCGTCTTGTCGCGCCGCATTGGCCGCGGATCCGAGCGGTACTCGACGCCGACGTCGGTTACCACGCCCGTGCGCTGACCGCGGGCGGTGCCGAGCGGTTGTTCGCGGACCTGCATCCGGATCTGCGCTGGCACGACGACCGGGTGATCCTGGCCGGCGAGCGGTGGCGCGATCAGCATCGTGTCGTCGCGCGCGGGCCGGGCGGTCTCGTGCTGATTCCGGTCGTCCTCGGGTCGCCGTATGTCCTGGTCAAGGAGAACACCTCGACCCAGACCACGATCCGCTATCCGGCGCGGGGAACCGGCGCCCTTTGGGCCGCCGGGACCCGGCCGCCCGGTTCCGCCACGGTCCGGCTGTTGGGCCGGACGCGGGCCGACCTTCTCTCCGCGCTGTCGTCCCCCGCGACCACGACCGATCTGGCCCGGGCTCTCGGCGTGACACCGAGCGCCGTTTCCCAGCACCTCAAGGTCCTGCGGGACAGCGGCCTGGTCGCACGGCAACGGTCCGGCCGCAGCGTTCTCTATCTCACGACACCGCTCGGCGAACGCCTGCTCTGACGGTCAGAGGTCGATCAGCTCGACGGTCACCTTCGCCACATCACCCTCCTCGATCCCCTCGGCTTTACGAACGGCTTTCTTCACCGGCAGCACGTACGCGCCTCGTTTGGCGTCCGGGAAGATCGACGTCTTCCATTCACTGCCACCGATACCGGCCTGGACCCGGACCGCGCCGAACCCCCGGCGCGGTCCGTCGGTGATCTCGCGGATCTCCTCGG
Source organism: Amycolatopsis roodepoortensis (assembly GCF_014873915.1). GTDB lineage: Bacteria > Actinomycetota > Actinomycetes > Mycobacteriales > Pseudonocardiaceae > Amycolatopsis > Amycolatopsis roodepoortensis. Next base: position 1,791,724 of record NZ_JADBEJ010000001.1, on the reverse strand, counting down.
AGACGTCCTGGGGCAGGCTGACGAAGGTCCAGGTCTCCCCGCGGCGGGCGTCCCAGACCCAGAGCTCGGCATCGAACACGACGATCATCGGTGGAGCTTCGCACACGGGTCCGACAGTTTTCCGCGAGTGGCAGCGCCCTAATCCTGCGAAGGATGCCGCAGCGACCGAGCCGTCGTCGCGCCCAGCACACGCGAAGCCATCCATGCCAGCGCATCGGCCGTGCGCGCCGGGGTGTCCGACGGTTGCATGATGTGGCTCAGCACGGTCCGCACCACGACGTCGATCGCCACATCCAGCTGTGAAGCGTCCAGCGGCGGGCCGTAGGCGCGGACACGACCGCGCAGCATGACCGTCGCTTCGCTCAGCAGGCTCCCTGCCCGCGACGTCAGCAGCGGCAGCAATTCGGTGTCGGCGCCGTGCGTCGCCGAGACGATGGCGCGCAGCAGGAGGTTGTCGTCGGCGAGTTCGAGGACGCCGCGGACGGCGTCGTGGATAGCCTCGACGAGGTCTTCGGGGTGCCGTTCGAAGGCTTCCCGGACCACGGAGAGGAACCGGGCGAGTTCGTGCGAGATCATCGCTTCGGCCAGCCGGCTCTTCGAACCGAGTTCGTTGTACACGGTCTGACGGCTGACGCCGACGATCTCCGCGAGTTTGCTCATCGTCACCGAGGACCAGCCGGAACGCACGGTCAACTCGATCGCCGCCGAGACGATCGGTTGACGGTACGGACCTCCCGTGACCGGTGCCTCGCTCATGATCGTCATTCTAAGCTGTGCCTCTCCAGGCGCGTTTTCGGATTTCCGCAGCCGGGCCGCGGCATCCGCTGATCACTCACCCGGCCAGGCCGGCGGCCCACCTCCACAAATCCGAGGCCTTCGGCCGAAAAGAGACGCGCGCCTGCCCTCACCCTCGTCGTCGAACTCTTTCCGAGTGGCACTTCTAAGCCGCCGTTCCCGCCGCGAACGCCAGCGCCTCCGGCCACGGCGCCCGCCCCGCGATCTGGCGGCGGTACTTCATGATCTCGCGCGGCCGGTCGATCGTCAGCGCCCCGACGACCCGGTCCCCGCGCCGGTACAGCGCGGTGAAACCGCCGGCCTCCGGGACGGCGGCCACCACCTCGTCCGCCCGCGGGATACCGACGAATTGGATCCGGCGGTCGTACCAGTCCGACCAGAAGTACGGCACCGGCGCCAGCTCGCGGGCCGACTCCGGGGCGAGCGCGTGACGAGCGGCCGCGGCACCCTGCTCCGCGGCGTTCGTCCAGTGCTCCAGCCGCATCAGCTCGCCGTCGAACAACGGGTTCGAGGCGTGCGCGACGTCCCCGGCGGCGTACACGCCGGGGACCCCGGTCCAAAGCGTCGCGTCGCACACCACGCCACCGTCGCGCTCGTGCAGCGGGACCCCGCTCCCCGCCAGCCAGCCGGTGGCCGGGACGACACCGATGCCGGCGACCACCAGATCCGCGGGTAGCACCTCGCCGGTCGAAAGCCGGACACCGGTCACCGCGCCGCCGCCGGCTTCCAGGCCGGTGACCGTCGTGGACAACCTCAGTTCGGTGCCCGCCTCGCGATGCAGCGAAGCGCACACCGCGCCCGCCTCGGCCCCGACGGACCTGGTCAGCGGGACGTCGAGCGCCTCCACGATCGTCGCCGGCAGCCCGCGTTTCCGAGCCGCGGCGGCGACCTCCGAGCCGATGAAACCCGCCCCGATCACGACCGTGCGCGCGCCGTCGTCGAGCGCGGCACGGACGGCGAGCGCGTCCTCGGCGGTCCGCAGCGCGTGGACCCCCGTGATCCCGTCGCTTCCGGGGAGTCGCCGCGCGGTGGCGCCGGTCGCGATCACCAGTGCGTCGTAGGGAACCGTCGTCCCGCCGACCGACACCTCACGAGTGGCGGTGTCGAGCCCGTCCGCCGGCGCGCCGAGCAACAGTTCGACGCCGAACTCGTCGCGCAGCGCGGCTTCGGTGTGGAAGGGGTCGACCCGCCCTGGGCCTTCCGTGGCCAGGAAGGATTTCGACAGCGGGAGCCGGTCGTAGGGCGGGTGGTCCTCCGCGCCGATCAGCACGATCCGCCCCCGGTACCCGTCCCGGCGCGCGGCCTCGACCGCGCGCAGTCCGGCCAGCGACGCTCCCACGACGACCAGTGCCACGGTCAGTCCCGCAGCTTCAGGGCGAGGACCGGGCAGGAGTCGACGGCGGCCGACAGGTCCTGGCGGTGTTCCTCACCGGGCCGCTCGTCGAGCACGACGACCGTCCCGTCGTCGCCGACCTCGAAGAAGTCGGGCGCCATCGCCTCGCACATGCCCAGCCCGTCGCATTTCGCGCGGTCCGCCTCGATCCTCATCATGCTCCGACCCTTCCCGGTGCCACGAAATCGACCTTCTCCCGCACGCCGCAGTCCGGGCAGCACCACGTGTCCGGGATCGCCGACCACGGCGTTCCGGCGGGGAAACCCTCACGCGGGTCGCCGAGTTTCTCGTCGTAGACGTAGCCGCAGCCCGGGCACATCCCGCCTTCGGTCGCGTCGCCGTGCGTGTCGGTGACGACCCGGGAGGGCGCGGTGACGCGTGTTCCATAGCGCGCCAGGATCTTGGCCCGTTTCGAGGGCTGGATGTTGGCGCGGGACATGTCGCCGTCGAAATGCGCGAGGACGCGCGGGTCCATCACGCGCCGCCACACCGGCGGGAACAGCGCCAGCACGATCATCCCGGCGTAGCCCGTCGGCAGCACCGGTGATTCGGCGAAGTCACGCAGCGTCTGGTAGCGGCGGGTCGGGTTGGCGTGGTGATCGCTGTGCCGCTGCAGGTGGTAGAGCAGCACGTTGGTGGCGATGTTGTTGGAGTTCCAGCTGTGGCTGGGGTCCACCCGTTCGTAGCGGCGCCGGTTCGGCGGGCCGACCTTCTGCCTCCGCATGCCGTAGTGCTCCATGTAGTTCACGACCTCCAACAGCGAGAAGCCGATCACGGCCTGGATCACCAGATACGGCAGGATCCCCGGCCCCAGCCACACGGTCATCGCCGCCCACAGCACCGCCGACATCAGCCAGGCGTTGAGCACGTCGTTGCCGATGCGGAACGGGTGCCGGTCGCGCCGGGCGTACCGCTTGCGCTCCAGACCCCACGCGGATTTCAGCGAGCCGAACACCGTGCGCGGCCAGAACCGGTAGAAGCTCTCCCCCACCCGGCTGCTGGCCGGATCCTCCGGGGTCGCCACCCGGACGTGGTGGCCGCGGTTGTGCTCGATGTAGAAGTGGCCGTAGAAGCTCTGCGCCAGCGCGATCTTCGACAGCCAGCGTTCGTGGCTCTCCTTCTTGTGCCCCAGTTCGTGCGCGGTGTTGATGCCGATACCGCCGATGCAGCCGATCGAGATCGCCAGCCCGATCTTGTCCGCCACCGAAAGGTCGCCGCGGGCGATCAGCCAGAACGCGACCACGAACCCCGCGTACTGGATGGGCAGGAAGGCGAAGGTGATCCACCGGTAGTAGCGATCCTTCTCCAGCCGTTCGATCACGTCGTCGGGCGGATTGCTGCGGTCCAGCCCGGCGAGCAGGTCGATCAGCGGCACGATCACCAGGATCACGATCGGCCCGATCCAGAACCACACACCCCAGCCGGTGGCCGCGTGCAGCCCGATGGCCAGGAAGGCGAGCGAGGGGACCACCAGGCCGATCAGCCACAGGTACCGCTTGCGGTCGGTCCACCGTTCGGTCGAGCCCGCCGGGATCGTGCCCGTCATCTCGCTCATCGCACCCTCCTCCGTTGGCTGGGTTTACAAAACTGTAGTTGATGTACACCCAGTTTGACAAGTGGACATCATTTGTAAATCCGGCGTTGCTTCATTTCGTGAGAACCTGGCGATATCTTGTATTCGTAAGGAAACTTACTTAACTTGTGACGACACGCCGCGACCCACTTCGTCCGCCCCGAAGGAGCGCGAATGCCCCGATCACCCCGCCGGATCCGGCCCGCCGCCGCGGCCACCCTCGCCGCCGCCCTGCTGGTCCTGCCCGCCACGCCCGCCGCCGCGAGCACGGTGGCGAACAGCCCCTGGCCAGGCGCTTCGGCCGTCACGAACGCCGACGGATCGAATGTCCTCGGCGGCAACATGAGCGGCCTGTCCTTCGGCGGTCCCGACGTCCTGTGGGCGGTCAAGAACGGCCCCGGCACGCTGTACCGCCTCGTGCGCGACGGCGCCAAGTGGCGGCCGGACACCGCCAACGGCTGGTCGTCGGGCAAGGCGCTGCGCTACCGCGACGGCAAGGGCGACCCCGACGCCGAAGCCGTCGTCGCCACCCCGGACGGCGTGGTCGCGGCCACCGAACGCGACGGTGACAACAGCAAGACGAGCGCCCTCAAGGTGCTGCGGTACGACGTGTCCGGTTCGGCCAAGACGCTCAGCGCCAAGGCCGAATGGAACCTGACGGCGGACCTGCCGAAGGTTTCGGCCAACGACGGCCTCGAAGCCGTTTCGTGGATCCCGGACAGCGCCCTCACCGCCAAGGGATTCGTGGATCAGCGCACGAAGGCGCCCTACAACCCGAGCAGCTATCCCGGCCACGGCACCGGGCTCTACCTCGTCGGCCTCGAAAGCAACGGGATGATCTACGCCTACGCGCTCGACCAGACGGGCGGGAAGTACACCCGGGTCGCGAGTTTCGCGAGCGGGCTCGGCTCGATCATGGAACTCGAGTACGAGGCTTCGACCGGCAAGCTGTGGGCGGTCTGCGACGACACCTGTGGCGGTGACTCGACGACGCTGGCCGTCGACGCGCAGGGCAAGTTCGCCGTCACGGCCACCTACGACCGGCCTGCCGGGATGCCGGACTACAACAACGAAGGGTTCGCGATTTCGGCGACGTGCGCGGCCGGGAGCAAGCAGGTCGTCTGGGCCGACGACGGCAACGAGGGCGGCCACGCGCTGCGCGCCGGCACCCTGTCCTGCGGCTGAACCGGTACTCCATTCCGGCGCGGATTCGCGCCGGAATGGAGTGCACCGATTCCGGCCTTTCTCCCGCCCGCTTCCTGGACTAGTTTGTCGGCATGAAATTCGCCTCCCTCGCGATTCTCCCGGCCTTGACCGTTCCCCTGTTCCTGCCATCCGCCGCACTGGCGGACGACGGCTGGGAATCCATCGGCACCGGCATGACGTCCGGCGCCAGCGGTATCGCCGTCCTCGACCGGGACGACGACCGGATCGACGCGCTTGTCCTACGGGACAACAAGAAACCCGGCGAGAATCGCGCCGTCCGGGTTCGTCTCGACCACGGCAACGTGTCCAAGGTGGACACCATCGACTGGCCAGGCGAACTCCCGGTCGATCTCGAAGCGGCCGAACCCGTACCGGGGAAGAACGGCGAATTCATCGCACTGGCCAGCGACGGCAAAGGCTTCCACTTCACATTGAAGGACAGGCGCCTGAAAGTCCTCGGCACTTTCCAGGTACCGAAGGGCGACCCGGAGGACAATTACGAGGGTTTCGCGCTGAAAAAGGTGAATGACCGATTGTTCGCGGTCTGGGCGGACCGCGGCCAGGACGCCCGCCCGGCCACGCTCTACTCGGCGGAGTTCTCGGTCTCGAAGCTGTCCTTCAAGAAGCCGAAGTCGATCCCGTTCCGCGTCACGTACCCGGCCACCCACGTCCGGCACACCTCGGACGTGGAGATCACCGCGGACGACCGAGTCCTGATCTCGGCAGCCTCGGATCCCGGCGACGAAGGCCCCTTCGACTCGGCCGTGTACGAGGCCGGTGTCCTCCGTTCCGACGGCTCGATCGCCCTCTCCCCTGTCCCGGTGAAGATCGGCGACTTCCCCGGCCACAAGATCGAGGCCATGACGTGCCTGTCCCGCTCGTGCGGCAGCCTGCTCTACGGCACCGACGACGAGGCCGCGGGCGGTAGGCTCCGGATCGCGACCAGGACCGACCCGGAGGACCAGTGATCAGCGAAGACCTGCGCGAGCGCCGCCTCAAGATCATCGAAGAGCACATGGACACCGAGGTGGCCCACGAGTTCGACCGCACCCTGGGCACCTTCAACGGCCATCCGCACTACGAGATCATGGCCACCGGGCAGATCTTCGACGGTGACGAAGAGGTCATGGCGTACTACCGCATGACCCGGACGGCGTTCCCGGACCAGCGGCACGACAACGTCCGGTACCACTTCGCCGACGAGTCGGTCATCGTCGAATTCGACCTGCTCGGCACCAACCTCGGCGAGTTCTACGGCCGCCCGCCCACCGGCAAGGCGTTCCGGGTGCCGATCATCGCGGTGTTCTTCTTCGACGAGGACCGGATCACCAACGAGCGCATCTACTTCGACGCCGCCAGCCTGATCACCCAGGCCGGGCACGCCGAACTGCTGAGCTTGCTGGCTTCCGGCGAGGTCTGATCGCCGATCACCCGAGGTGGGAAAGGCCGAAAGCGGTCAGAAAGCCCGCGACCGTGATCAGCCCGGTCCACAACTGCGCGTCCTCGAAGGCTTCGGGGATCATCGTGTCGGCGATCATCGCGAGGATGGCACCTCCCGCGATCGCGGTGATCACCGCGAGGGTGGCACCGGAGGCTTCGCCGAGGACGCCGTAGCCCAGCAACGCGGCCATACCGCTGAGCACGGCGATGCCACTCCAGAGTGCGAAGACATAGCGCGGGCTCCGGCCGGCCCGCTTCATCCCCGCGGCGCTGGACAGCCCTTCCGGGACGTTGCTGATGAACACCGCGGCCACGGTCACGACGCTGACACTTCCGCCGCCGAGCAGGCTGGTGCCGATCACCATCGATTCGGGGATTCCGTCCAGCAGGGCGCCGAGCGCGATGGCGGTTCCGGAGCCCGCCTGCTCGGCCTCGGACGGTTGCTGGTCACCCGAGCGTTTGCGATGCCGGGCGCCTCGCCGGGCGAGCCCGACGTTCGCGACGGTGTAGACCAGCGCACCGCCGAGCGCGCCGAGCGCGGTCGGCAGGAAGCCGCCCCTTTCGTGCGCCTCGGCGATCAACTCGAAGGAGACGGCGGAGATCAGCACGCCGCTCCCGAAGGCCATTACGCCTGCCACCACCCTGCCCGGAATCCGGATCAGGAAACCGGCCACGGCACCGAGCAGCAACGCCGACCCGGCCAGCAGACCCCAGCCTCCCGCCGCCAGCAGATCCGGCACCCGTTCCTCCCGCTCCCCGCTCGCAACCCGGATCCCAGTCTGGCCGAACCGGTGGCCGGCCGCGCGCCGGAAGCCGAGGATTATCCCCGCACACCAGGGGTACCCGGCGGATATGGAACGAGAAGACACGGCGCGCGACTCCCGCCCCTCGGACCCGGCCGAAGGCGCTGACCACCGCGACGACCCGAACTCGCCGTCGGAACAACGCAAGAGCGTCGAGCAGGACGAGACCCGGGGACCGGGTGGTCGGGCATCATGACCGCGACCGCGCGGCGCCCGCCGCAACTGGCCGCGCTGGTCGTCGGCGCGGTCTTCCTCGTGGTCGGCGTACTCGGCTTCATCCCGGGCATCACCACTGGCTACGAGGGGCTCGAATTCGCCGGACACCATTCCGAAGCCCGGTTGTTCGGCGTCTTCGCCGTGTCGATCCTGCACAACCTGGTTCATCTGCTGTTCGGCGTGGTCGGCGTACTGGCCGCCCGGAAACGCGCCGCTTCCCGGATCTTCCTGATGATCGGCGGCGGGAGCTATCTGCTTCTGTGGATCATCGGCCTGGCGATCCCGCAGAGCAGCCCGGGGAACTTCCTGCCGTTCAACGTCGCCGACAACTGGCTGCATCTCGGCCTCGGCGTCGGCATGATCGCGCTGGGTGTCTTCACCACCGCGCTCGAACGCAAGGCGGGCGACTACCCGGAACCCGATATGCAACACCAATGAAAACGTCCGGGCCCGCCGCGGAATGCGACGGGCCCGGACGTTCGGATCAGCTTCAGACCAGGTCGTACCGGTCGAGGTTCATGACCTTGTCCCACGCGGAAACGAAGTCACGGACGAACTTCTCCTTCGCATCGTCGCTGGCGTAGACCTCCGCCACCGCGCGAAGCTCGGAGTTGGACCCGAACACGAGGTCGGCGCGGGTACCGGTCCACTTGACCTCGCCGGTCGCGGAATCGCGGCCTTCGAAGGTCTCGGCGTCCTCCGACGTGGCGGTCCACTGGACGCCCATGTCGAGCAGGTTCACGAAGAAGTCGTTGGTCAGCGACCCCGGCTTCTCGGTGAACACGCCGTGCTTGGACTGCTGGGCGTTCGCGCCGAGCACACGCAGACCGCCGACGAGGACGGTCATCTCGGGCGCGCTCAGGTTCAGCAGGTTCGCGCGGTCGATGAGCAGGTACTCCGTCGGGAGACGGTGCCCCTTGCCGCGGTAGTTGCGGAACCCGTCGACGGTCGGCTCCAGCGGGGCGAACGACTCGGCGTCGGTCTGCTCCTCCGTCGCGTCGGTGCGGCCCGGGGTGAACGGCACGGTGACCTCGAAGCCGCCCTCCTTCGCGGCCTGCTCGACGGCGGCGACGCCGCCCAGCACGATCAGGTCGGCGAGCGAGACCTTCTTGCCGCCGGTCTGGGCGCTGTTGAACGCCTCCTGGACACCCTCGAGGGTCCGCAGCACCTGGGACAGCGTCTGCGGGTCGTTGACCTCCCAGTCGCGCTGCGGCTCGAGGCGGATGCGGGCACCGTTCGCGCCACCGCGCTTGTCGCTGCCGCGGAAGGTCGAGGCCGACGCCCAAGCGGTCGAGACCAGCTGCGAGACCGAAAGGCCCGACGCGAGCAGCTTCTCCTTGAGGGAGGCGATGTCCGCGTCGTCGATCAGCTCGTGGTCGACGGCGGGCACCGGGTCCTGCCAGATCAGCGTCTCCTGCGGCACCAGCGGGCCGAGGTAGCGCTGGATCGGGCCCATGTCACGGTGGGTCAGCTTGAACCAGGCACGGGCGAAGGCGTCCGCGAACTGGTCCGGGTTCTCGTAGAACCGGCGCGAGATCTGCTCGTAGACCGGGTCGAAACGCAGCGCCAGGTCGGTGGTGAGCATGCCGGGCGCGCGGTTGAGCTTGCCGTCCTCGGGGTCCGGCACGGTGTTCTTCGCCTTGCCGTCCTTCGGGACCCACTGGTGGGCGCCCGCCGGGCTCTTGGTCAGCTCCCACTCGTACTCGAAGAGGTTGTGGAAGAACCAGTTGCTCCACTGGGTCGGGGTCGGCGTCCAGGTGACCTCGAGACCACTGGTGATCGCGTCGCGGCCCTTGCCGCTGCCGAAGGTGTTCTTCCAACCGAGGCCCTGCTCCTCGATCGAAGCGCCTTCGGGCTCTGGGCCGACGTACTTGTCCGGGTCCGCCGCGCCGTGCGTCTTGCCGAAGCTGTGGCCGCCGGCGATCAGCGCGACGGTCTCCTCGTCGTTCATCGCCATCCGGCCGAACGTCTCGCGGATGTCGCGAGCCGCGGCCAGCGGGTCCGGGTTGCCGTTCGGGCCTTCCGGGTTCACATAGATGAGACCCATCTGCACGGCGGCCAGCGGGTTCTCCAGCTCACGGTCGCCGGTGTAGCGCTCGTCGCCGAGCCAGGTGCGCTCGGGACCCCAGTACACGTCCTCGTCCGGTTCCCAGACGTCCGCGCGGCCACCGGCGAAGCCGAAGGTCTTGAAGCCCATGGTCTCCAGGGCGCGGTTGCCGGTGAAGATCATCAGGTCGGCCCACGAGATCTTGCGGCCGTACTTCTTCTTGACCGGCCAGAGCAGGCGGCGGGCCTTGTCCAGGTTGCCGTTGTCCGGCCAGCTGTTGAGCGGGGCGAACCGCTGCATGCCCGCGCCCGCGCCACCGCGGCCGTCCTCGATGCGGTAGGTGCCCGCGCTGTGCCACGCCATGCGGATCATGAAGCCGCCGTAGTGGCCGAAGTCCGCGGGCCACCAGTCCTGCGAAGTCGTGAGGACGGCGTCGACGTCCTTCGCGAGCTCGGTGAGGTCGAGGGTCTTGAACTCGGCGGCGTAGTCGAACCCGGCGTCCATCGGGTCGGACGCGGCCGAGTGCTTCCGGAGGATCTTCAGGTTGAGCTGGTTCGGCCACCAGTCGCGGTTGCCCGCGCCTTCGGTGGGGTGGTTGCGGCGGCCCGACGAGACGGGGCAGCCGCCCGCGCTCTCTTCGTTCATTTCGCCGATGACGGCGTCCGGGCTGTCAGACACGGGAATCCTTCCGGGAATCAGAACTGCAGGGCTCAGGAACGGGGTTCGGTGGCGCAATCGGGACACAGGCCCCAGTAGATGACCTCGGCCTCTTCGATCACGAAGCCTTGGTCGTTCGACGCGGTCAAACAGGGTGCGGGACCGACGGCGCAGTCGACGTCGGCGATGGCACCACAGGTCCGGCACACGACGTGGTGGTGGTTGTCCCCGACCCGGGACTCGTACCGTGCCACGGATCCGGACGGCTGGATCCGCCGAAGGAGACCCGCGGCGGTCAGTGCCCGCAACACGTCGTAGATGGCCTGGTGAGAGACCTCGCCGAGTTCCGTGCGCACGGCCCCGATGATCGAGTCGGTGTCGGCGTGCGGGTGGTCGCGTACCGCTGTCAGCACGGCCACCCGGGGACGCGTCACGCGCAGGGAGGCCCCGCGCAGCATCCGCTCGAAGTCCGGGGTCGTGGGCACGGCCGCAGTCTGGCCCATTTTCTGGAATGAATCAAGTTCTTGCATCCCGGGCGTGTCCCCGCCCACGCCGGCATCGTGGTGGCTAGGACGGTTCGGTGGCGCGTGCTGGGCTTGGCCGGGGTCGCGAAAGCCACTTTCGAGACGTCTGGTGTCCCGAAAGTGGCTTTCGCAACGCCGCCTCCAGACCCCTGGCGCAGGATCAACAACGGCCGGGAGCCAGTGGACACCGAGGGGAACCCGTCACTCGTCGCGCGCCAGCAGTTCCCGGACCCGTTCCTGCAGCGCCTCCCTCGGGTACGCGTTCACCTGGGCGCCCGCCATCCGCACCGGGTCGCCGAAGAAGAAGTACTCGTACAGCGACTCCCGTCCGGCGAAGCTCGAGACCGACGCGTCGAACGCCAGCTTGAACAGTCGCGCGCGGTCCTTGGCCGGCAGCGTGGCCGACTGGAGGTACGTGTCGATGTCGGGACGGCCTTCGGCCTCGAAGTCCGCCTCACCCGGCAAGGCCATGAGGCCGGAGGCGGAGAACTTGCGGATGATCTCGGTCAGCCGCGGCGAGACCTTCGTGGGGTACCAGTTGCGGGCCGCGTTGAGGACTTCCCACTTGGGCAGGAAGACGCCGTCCTCGCTGAGTTTCCCGTCGGCCTCCGCCGCGCGCAGCACGGCCTTCTCGATCTCGACGTAGGAGATCAGTTCCGACAGGTCCTGCTGGATGTGCTGGAAGCCGCCGATGCCGATCGCGGCGGCGATCTCGCTGGCGAGACCGAGGTAGAACTCCGTCTTGGCCAGCGTGCGCGTGACGACCTGGTGGGTCATGAGCGCACCGGCGCCGGTCTCGGAGTACCAAGCGTTGCACAGTTCCGGGTGCCCCAAGAGGAAGACGCGCTCGTTCGGGACGAAGACGTCGTCGAACACCACGACCGCGTCCATCTCCTCGAACCGGGAGGCGAGCGGCTCGTCGAAGTGCGATCGGCCGTGGTCGAGCCCGGCCCGGCAGAAGTACTTGAGGCCGGGCGCGTCGTTCGGGACGGCGAAAGCGTACGAATACGGCGCGTCCTCGGGGGTTCCGCGCAGGACCGTCGACGGGAAGACCAGGAGTTCGTCCGCGATCGGTGCGATGGTGGCGAGCATCCGGGCGCCGCGGACGACGATGCCGTCTTCCCGTTCCTCGACCACCTTCGCCGACAGGTTGCCGCCACCCTGCTGGCCGCCCGACACCGAACGGTTGACCTGCGGCGGGATCAGGGTGTGCGTCGCGAGGAGGTCGTTCTCGCGCGCCATCTCGTAGTACTTCTGGATGCGTTCGCCGTAGACGGGATCGGCCTGGGAGAAGAACTTCTTCGCGGTCGAGAGCGCGGTGAGCGACGAGTTCATGTAGTCGCCGGTGCGGCCGAGGAAGCCGTTCGAGTACTGGGCCCACACGGAGAAGGCGGCGCGACGGCGCTTGAGGTCTTCCTCGCTGCGCGGCACCAGGAACGACGTGCCGACCCGCTCCCCCGTGGTCGGCGATTCGTAGGTCAGGACGTCACGGTGCGCCGGATCGTGCTGGAGGTCGAACAGCTTCGCGTAGGTCAGCGCGTTGTTGCGGAACGCCGGGTGCTCGGCGACCTTCGAGGTCACCTTCTCGCCGTCGACGTACAGCTCCGGCGTCATCGCGTTGAGCTTGTCGAGGTACTGCTGTCCGGTACGGGCTCCCATGTCGTGCTCCTTCTCGGGGTGGACGTCGTTGTCAGAACAGGGATTCGTGGCCTTGCGCGGATTCGTGGATGGTCGAGAACTGCCCGTTGACGAAGCCGAGCGCGTCACCGGAGCGGTAGTCGAACTCCCGCACCTCGCCGAGGAACAGGGTGTGGTCGCCACCGTCGTAGGCGGCCCACGGCGTGCAGTCGAACCAGCTGAGGACGCCGGCGAGCCGCGGCGCGTGCCCGCCTTCGACCCACGTCGGCGCGCCTTCGGGGGTCGGACGGCCGGCGAAGTTCATCGCCAGCGCCTCCTGCTCGGCGCCGAGGACGTTGACCGCGAACGGGCGCCCGGCGAGCAGGTCGTGACTTCTCACGGTGCGCTGGATCGAGACGAGAACGAGTGGCGGATCCATCGAGACCGCGGTGAAGGAGTTCACCGTCAGGCCGTGCCGTTTGGTGGCGGCATCGAAGGTCACGACGGCCACTCCCGTCGCGAACCGGCCGAGACAGCCTCGGAAGAACTGCGCGGGCGGCCGATACAGGCTCGAACCTGGCGAGAAACTGGTTTCGCGTGACATCATCGTCTGTTCCTGTTCTATAATCGAACAGCCAGTTCAACTATCGAAATGGATCGTATACGATGATTTCGGAGTCCCGCAAGACCGCGAGCACGTCCCAGACGCTCAGCCGCGGCATCCGTGTCCTCGAAGTCCTTGCCGACGCCCAAGAACCGCTCAGCGTCGACCGGATCGCCGAACGGCTCGGCGTGCACCGGTCGATCGCGTACCGGCTCATCCGCACCCTCGAAGAGCACGGGCTCCTCACGCGGGAACCCAGGGGGAAATACGAACTCGGCGCCCGGTTGGCCGCCCTCGCGGCGGGGATCAAACACGATCTACAGGCCGCGGCATTGCCCGAGCTGACGGCGGTCGCGAACGAACTCGGCATGACGTGTTTCGTGGCGGTGATGGACCGCGAGGAATGCGTGACCCTGGTCAGCGTGGAACCCCGGCACGCCGTCGCGTCCGTCGCGCAGCGCCCGGGGTCCAGGCATCCGTTCACCGCGGGCGCCCCCGGCCGCGCGATTCTTTCCCAGCTACCGGAAGAGGACTGGCCGGAGGGGATCGAGGAAGTCACCGACCGCGGCTACGCGGACAGCCACGGCGAGGTGATCGAGAACCTCAGCTCGGTGGCCGTGCCGCTCCCCCTGCGCGGGCACGCTCCCGCCGCCCTCGCGGTCGTCTACCTGTCCAGCACGCGAACCCCCGCCGAGCTCGCGGAGCGGCTCAAGGCGGCGGGGAAGGCCGTCCGTGACGCTCTCGGCGGGTGAGCGTCACGGACGGCGGGATCACTTCGAGAAGCGCAGCGGGCTGACCGCCTGCTCGGCTTCGTGATCCGGCCCGAGCGGGATCCCCGATCGGTCACGCAGCAGCAAGGTGGCGATGAGGCCGATGACGGTCATCCCGCCCAAGTAGACGGCCACGGACACCGAAGTTCCGGTCGCGTCGACCAGCGCGGTGGCGATCGTCGGCGCGAACGCACCACCGAGGATCGCGCCGAGCGCGTACGAGATCGAAACACCGGAAAAGCGGATCGACGCGGGGAACAGCTCCGCGTAGAACGCCGCCTGCTGGCCGTAGGTGAACCCGAGCCCGACGCTGAGGATGATCAGGCCCAGCGCCAGCAACACGATGTTCCCGGTGTCCACCAAGGGAAAGAGCAGCGCGACGCCGGCGAGCTGCGCGATCCAGCCGACCACGTAGGTACGCCGCCTGCCGATCCGGTCGGACACCGCGCCCGCCGCCCAGGTCGACAGCAGCCAGGTCGCCGCCGACGCGGTCACCGCCCACAGGACCGGGCCGCGATCGAGCCCGATCGGCCCCTTCGGGTTGGTCGCGTAGTTCTGGATGTAGCCGCCGGTGGTCATGTAGCCGACGGCGTTGTTGCCCGCGAACACCAGCGCGGCCACCAGAACGAGCACGGCGTGCTTGCGGAACAGCTGGATGATCGGGGTCCTGGTCTGCTCGCGGCGTTCGGCGATCTCCCGGAAGACCGGGCTCTCCTCGACGCGGCGCCGTACATAGTGGCCGACCAGGATCAGCCCGACACTGAGCAGGAACGGGATCCGCCATCCCCAGTCGAGGAAGGCCTGACCGGGGACGAGCAGGCTGGTCAGCGCGAGAACACCGGAGGCCAGCAGCAGCCCGAGCGGCACACCGATCTGCGGCGAGGCGCCGAAGAGCCCCCTCCGCTTCGACGGCGCGTGCTCGACGGCCATCAGCACGGCGCCGCCCCATTCACCACCCGCCGAAACGCCCTGCAGGATCCGCAGCAGGATCAGCAGTACCGGCGCGAGGACACCGATCTGATCGAACGTCGGGAGCACGCCGATCAGCGTGGTCGCGACGCCCATCAGGATCAGGGTGAGCACCAGGACCACCCGGCGGCCGTACTTGTCACCGAAGTGCCCGGCGAGGAACGCGCCGAGCGGGCGGAACAGGAAGCTCACGCCCACCGTGGCGAAGGAGACGAGCGTGCTGTTGGCACCGAGGCCGGAGAAGAACAGCTTGCCGAAGACGAGACCGGCGGCGGACGCGTAAACGAAGAAGTCGTACCACTCGACCGTGGTGCCGACGACGGTCGCGAACGCGACCCGGCGCCGATCGGAAGACGGTGGAGCGGTCCGGCCGGGCGTGCGTTCATCCTGCGCTGGATTCGACACCTTGACTCCTTTGACATAGGCCTGACGCGAGTGGCGGCCCGCAGGGATCCCGGGCGAGGCGAAGGCCACTCGGTGACCGCCTTGCCACTGTGGCACGGAATCATATACGTTATTAGATACGAAGCAAGGGTCGAGGATTCAGGGGAACATGGGCACTTACGAGGCAGCATCGCCTTCCGGCCGCGCGTCCGGTCCGCTGGACAGCCGGCCGGGCAAGATCATCGCCGTCCATCTCAGCTACGCGTCCCGCGCGGAGCAGCGCGGACGGCGGCCGGCGAACCCGTCGTACTTCTTCAAGCCGTCGAGCTCGATCGGCACTTCCGGTGGCACGGTCGAACGTCCGGCGGGCACCGAACTGCTGGCCTTCGAAGGCGAGATCGCGCTGGTCATCGGCACGACGGCCCGGTGGGTGAAACCGGACAAGGCATGGGAGCACGTCGCCGCGGTCACCGCCGCGAACGACTTCGGCCTCTACGACCTGCGCGCCGCGGACAAGGGCTCCAACGTCCGTTCCAAGGGCGGCGACGGCTACACCCCGCTCGGCCCCGGCCTCATCGACGCGCGCGACATCGATCCCTCGTCGCTGCGCGTCCGCACCTGGGTGAACGGCGACCTGGTGCAGGAGGACAGCACGGCCGGGCTGCTGTTCCCGTTGCGGCAGTTCGTTTCCGACCTTTCCCAGCACTTCACGCTCGAACCGGGCGACGTCATCCTCACCGGGACCCCGGCCGGGTCGACGGTGGTCTCCCCCGGCGACGTCGTCGTGGTCGAAGTGGACGTTCCGGGCACATCGCTCAGTAGCGGACGGCTCCACACCACCGTCACCCAGGGCATCCGGTCCTTTTCGGACATCGGCAGCCTGCCCGAGGTCGACGACAAGCAGCGCGCCGAAGCTTGGGGAACTCCCGCCGAAGCGGTCGAAGAGAACTCGCCAACGCTCAGCGAGGAACTGCGCGCCAAGCTTCTTCGTGCGCCTGTCGCGGGATTGTCCGCCCAGCTGCGCAAACGCGGGCTGAACAACGTCGCGATCGATGGCGTGCGGCCCAATCTGCCCGGTTCGAAGGTCGTCGGCACGGCGAGGACTTTGCGTTTCGTCCCGAACCGCGAGGACCTATTCAAGTCCCATGGCGGCGGTTACAACGCGCAGAAGCGCCTCTTCGACTCGGTCGGTGCCGGCGAGGTGATCGTCATCGAAGCACGCGGTGACAAGGGTTCCGGAACGCTCGGGGACATCCTGGCGCTGCGGGCGCGCTACCTCGGCGCCGCCGGGGTGATCACCGACGGCGGGGTCCGCGACTTCGAGGCAGTCGCCGCGACCGGCTTGCCGGTGTTCTCGCAGGGCCCGCATCCGGCGGTCCTCGGCCGCAAACACGTGCCGTGGGACACCGACGTGGCGGTCGCCTGTGGCGGGGCCACCGTGCTGCCCGGCGACCTCATCGTCGGTGACGACGACGGCGTGGTCGTCATCCCGCCGTCGCTGGCCGAAGAGATCGCCGACGCGGCGCTCGTCCAGGAGGACGAAGACGCGTGGATCGCCGAGCAGGTCGGACAGGGCCGCCCGATCGAGGGGCTCTTCCCGCTGAACCCGTTGTGGCGGGAAAGGTATGAGGCATGGCAGAAGAAGCAGTGAAGACGACCAGCAAGTCCGAACTCGCCTACGAGTGGCTGCGTGAGCGGATCGCCCGGCACGAGTACGGACCCGGCTACCGGCTGGTGCTCGCCGAGATCGCCGGCGCGCTCGACATGAGCGTCGTCCCGGTGCGCGAGGCGATCCGGCGGCTGGAGGCCGAACGGCTGGTGACCTTCGAACGCAACGTCGGCGCGCGCGTGGCGATGGTGGACCAGAACGAGTACGTCCACGCGATGCAGACCCTCGGCGTGGTCGAAGGTGTCGCCACCGCGCTGTCCGCGCCGCAGCTGTCCGAAGAGAACATCGCGCGGGCGCGGCGGGTGAACGAACGCATGATCACGCTGCTGGACCACTTCGACGCGCACGAGTTCACCGCGCTGAACCAGCAGTTCCACTCGCTGCTCTTCGAATGCTGTCCCAACCCGCAGATCCTCGACCTCGTGCACCAGGGCTGGACCCGGCTGTCCGGGCTGCGCGACTCCACGTTCGCGTTCGTGCCCGACCGCGCGCACCGGTCGGTCGAGGAACACGAAGAGATCCTCCGGCTGATCACCGAGAAGGCTGATCCGCTCGACATCGAATTCGCCGCGCGCAATCACCGCTGGGCCACCATGCAGGCCTTTTTGGACGCTCGAGAGCGCGCGAACCGCTGACTGAGGAGGGCTAGTCTTGACCACCACCACTCCCCGGCCGATCCCGGACGGTGTCCCGGAGCGGATCCGGCACTACATCGGCGGCGAACTCGCCGATTCGGCCGACGGCGCCGTCTTCGACGTGATCGACCCGGTCACCAACGAGGTCTACGTCCAGGCCGCCGCGGGGAAGAAGGCCGACATCGACCGCGCCGTCGCCGCCGCGCGGAATGCGTTCACCGAGGGGCCTTGGCCGAAGCTGCTGCCGCGCGAGCGGTCACGCGTGCTCAACCGCATCGCCGATCTCGTCGAGTCGCGGGACAAGCGGCTGGCCGCGCTGGAGAGCTTCGACTCCGGTCTGCCGATCTCGCAGGCGCTGGGCCAGGCACGCCGGGCTGCGGAGAACTTCCGGTTCTTCGCCGACCTGATCGTCGCGCAGGCCGACGACACCTACAAGGTGCCCGGCCGTCAGATCAACTACGTCAACCGCAAGCCGATCGGCGTCGCCGGCCTGATCACGCCGTGGAACACGCCGTTCATGCTGGAGTCGTGGAAGCTCGCGCCCGCGCTCGCGACCGGCAACACCGTGGTGCTCAAACCCGCGGAGTTCACCCCGCTTTCCGCTTCGCTGTGGGCGGAGATCTTCGAGGAGGCCGGGCTGCCGCCGGGCGTGTTCAACCTCGTCAACGGCTTCGGTGAGGACGCCGGCGACGCGCTGGTGAAGCATCCGGACGTCCCGCTGATCTCGTTCACCGGCGAGAGCGGCACCGGCAGCCTGATCTTCGGCAACGCCGCGCCGTTCCTCAAAGGACTGTCGATGGAGCTGGGCGGCAAGTCCCCCGCCATCGTCTTCGCCGACGCCGATCTGGAGACCGCGATCGACGCGACGATCTTCGGCGTCTTCTCGCTCAACGGCGAACGCTGCACCGCGGGCAGCCGGATCCTGGTCGAGCGCGCGATCTACGACGAGTTCGTCGAGCGCTACGCCGCGCAGGCCAAGCGGGTCAAGGTGGGCGACCCGAGCGACCCCGAGACCGAAGTCGGCGCGCTGGTGCACCCCGAGCACTACGACAAGGTCATGAAGTACATCGAGATCGGCAAGACCGAGGGCAGGCTCGTCGCCGGCGGTGGCCGCCCGGACGGCTTCCCGACCGGGAACTACGTGGCGCCGACGGTGTTCGCCGACGTCAAACCGGACGCCCGGATCTTCCAGGAGGAGATCTTCGGCCCGGTCGTCGCGATCACGCCGTTCGACAGCGAAGAAGAGGCGCTGGAGCTCGCGAACAACACGAAGTACGGGCTCGCGGCCTACGTCTGGACCAACGATCTCAAGCGGGCGCACAACTTCGCGCAGTCCGTCGAGGCGGGCATGGTCTGGCTCAACTCGAACAACGTCCGTGACCTGCGCACGCCCTTCGGCGGGGTGAAGGCGTCCGGGCTGGGACACGAGGGCGGCTACCGCTCGATCGACTTCTACACCGACCAGCAGGCGGTGCACATCAACCTCGGCGAGGTGCACAACCCCGCCTTCGGCAAGGGCTGACCCCGTTCCCCCGTCCACAAAGGATGACGCAATGAAGCCGATCCCCACCCCGCAATCGCCGCCGCCGGACGTCCTGCGCTGCGCGTACATGGAACTCGTCGTCACCGATCTGGCGCGGTCGCGCTCGTTCTACGCCGACGTCCTCGGCCTGACGGTGACCGAGGAGGACGAGACGACGGTCAGCCTCCGTACGATCGACGAGTTCATCCACCACAACCTCGTGCTGCGCCAGGGTCCGGTCGCCGCGGTCGCGGCCTTCTCGTACCGGGTGCGGTCGCCGGAGGACCTGGACAAGGCCGTCGCGTTCTACACGGAACTGGGCTGCCGGGTCGAGCGCAACGAGAACGGGTTCACCAAAGGCATCGGCGACTCGGTGCGCGTGCAGGACCCCCTCGGCTTCCCGCTCGAGTTCTTCCACGAGGTCCAGCACGTCGACAGGCTCAGCTGGCGCTACGACCTGCACGTCCCGGGCGCGCTGGTCCGGCTCGACCACTTCAACCAGGTCACGCCGGACGTCCCGCGCGCGGTGAAGCACATGGAAGACCTCAACTTCCGCGTCACCGAAGACATCCAGGACGACCAGGGCGTCACGTACGCGGCCTGGATGCGCCGCAAGCCGACCGTGCACGACACCGCGATGACCGGCGGAGACGGGCCGCGGATGCACCACGTCGCCTTCGCCACGCACGAGAAGCACAACATTCTGTCCATTTGCGACAAACTCGGCTCGCTGCGGATGTCGGACCACATCGAACGCGGCCCCGGCAGGCACGGCGTCTCGAACGCGTTCTACCTGTACCTGCGCGACCCGGACGGGCATCGCGTCGAGATCTACACGCAGGACTACTACACCGGCGACCCCGACAACCCGGTCGTCACCTGGGACGTGCACGACAACCAGCGCCGCGACTGGTGGGGCACGCCGGTGGTCCCGTCCTGGTACACCGACGCCTCGCTCGTGCTCGACCTCGACGGCAAGCCGCAGCCCGTGGTCGCGCGGACCGAGGAAAGCGAACTGGAGGTCACCATCGGCGCCGACGGCTTCTCCTACACCCGCAAGGGTGACGACGAAGGTGAACTGCCGGCCTGGAAACAGGGCGAGTACAAACTCGGCAACCAGCTCTGAGGCGGGTTGGCGGAGCTGCAGATGTATCTGGAAGGCGACAGTGACGGCGATGACCGGGTGCTTCCTGCCGGCGTCGATCGCGGTCGCGGGTTCACCAGCAGACCATAGGGCGGGGACATGCTCGAACAGGAAACGATCGCCGCGATCGCCGACGAACTGGCGGCCGCGGAGGAGGCACGGGAGACGATCCCGCTGCTGACGGCGCGCTATCCGGACATGACCGTCGAGGACTCGTACGCCGTGCAGAACGAATGGCGGCGCCGGGGTATCGCGGCGGGGCGCCGTCCGGTCGGGCGCAAGATCGGGCTCACGTCGAAGGTCATGCAGGCCGCCACCGGGATCACCGAACCCGACTACGGCGCCATCTTCGCGGACATGGTGTTCGAGAACGGCTCCGTGATCGAGCACGGCCGGTTCTCGAACGTGCGCATCGAGGTCGAGCTGGCCTTCGTCCTTCGTGACTCCCTGTCGGGGCCGGACGCCACGGTGTTCGACGTGTTGCGGGCGACCGAATACGTCGTACCCGCACTGGAGATCCTGTCGTCACGGATCGAGATGGCGGGCCGGACCATCGTCGACACGATCAGCGACAACGCCGCCATGGGCGGGATGGTCTACGGCGGCAACCCGGTCGCGGTGGACGCCGTCGACCTGCGGTGGGTTTCGGCGCTGCTGTACCGCAACGAGACCATCGAGGAATCCGGGGTCGCCGCCGCGGTGCTGAACCATCCCGCGAACGGCGTCGCCTGGCTCGCGAACAAACTCGCCCAGCACGGTGACAAGCTCGATCCGGGCGACATCGTGCTGGCCGGCTCGTTCACGCGGCCGATGTGGGTGCACCCGGGCGACACCGTGACCGCCGACTACCGGGATCTGGGGGCGATCACATGCCGCTTCGTCTAGATCCGCCGTTCCGGGATCGGCTGGGCGAGCGGCCGCTGATCGGCATGTGGGTCACGTCGGGCAGCCCGGTCGTCGCGGAGATCTGCGCGGGTTCCGGGCTCGACTGGTTGCTCGTCGACACCGAGCACTCCCCCGCCGGGCTCGAGACGGTGCAGTCGTTGCTGCAGACGATCGCCGCGTATCCCATTACGCCGATGGTGCGTGCCCCGTCCGGTGACGCGGTCGCGCTGAAGCAGCTGCTCGACCTGGGCGCGCAGAACCTGCTGGTGCCCATGGTCGACAGCGCGGAGGAGGCGGAGGCTGTCGTGCGGGCCGTCCGCTATCCGCCTCGCGGCGTGCGTGGTGTCGGCAGCGCTTTGTCTCGGTCGGCGCGCTGGAACCGGGTCGAGGACTATCTCGCGAAGGCCGAGGAGTTCACGTCACTGTTCGTGCAGATCGAGTCGACGGCGGGAGTCGCGGCGGCCGCCGAGATCGCCGCTGTCGACGGCGTCGACGGGGTGTTCGTCGGGCCGTCCGACCTGGCCGCCTCGATGGGCTTGCTCGGAAAACAGACGCACCCCGACGTCACCGCGGCCGTCTTGGGCACCTTCGAAGCGGTTCGCGCGCAGGGAAAACCGGTCGGCGTCAACGCTTTCGACCCCGCACAGGCTCAACGGTACCTCGACGCCGGCGCTTCGTTCGTGCTGGTCGGCGCCGACGTCACCCTGCTCGCTCAAGGTTCGGAGGCGCTCGCGCGGCGGCACCAGGCTTAAGGTCTTGGCATGCTCCCGTGGCTGCTCGACTCCGACCCCGCCCTGCGCTGGCAGGTGGAACGCGACCTCGCGCACGAACCGCCCGAGGTCTGGGAGGCGACGCGGGCGCGGATCGCGACCGAAGGCTTCGGCGCGCGGCTGCTCGCCCACCAGGACCCGGACGGCCAGTGGGCGGGCGGCGCGTTCTTCCCCGCCGGGTTCACCGGCGCGGAAGGCGAGCAGCCGTGGACCGCGACGACGTGGTCGCTCAACACTCTGCGTGAGTGGGGCATGGACGCCGCGGTCCTTACCGGGACGGCCGAACTCCTCGCTCGGAACAGCCGGTGGGAGTACGACGATCTCCCGTACTGGGGTGGCGAGGTCGACTGCTGCATCAACGCGTGGACCCTCGCGAACGGCCTGTGGCTCGGTGCCGACGTCGCCCCGCTCGTCACCTGGTTCTCGGAGCATCAACAACCCGACGGTGGCTGGAACTGCGAGTGGGTCTCGGGTTCCCGGCGCTCGTCCGTGCACTCGACGCTGAACTCGCTCAAAGGCCTGCTCGCCTTCGAGACCGCGACCGGTGGCACTCCGGCTTCGCGGGCCGCGCGGCGCTCGGGTGAGGAGTACCTGCTGGAGCGAGGCCTGTTCCGGCGGCTGTCGACGGGTGCGGAGATCGCGCCGTGCACCACGGTCTTCGCGTATCCGTTCCGCTGGTTCTACGACGTGCTGAACGCGGCGGACTACTTCCGGGAGGCTTCGCTGCACGATGGTACGGCTCCGGATCCGCGAATGGCCGAAGCCGTCGAACGCATCCGTGCCGCACGGCAGCCGGACGGGACTTGGCTACAGGCCCATCGGCACGCCGGGCAGGTGTGGTTCGAGGTCGACGTCTCGGCGGGCGAGCCTTCGAAGTGGCTGACGCTGTATGGCAGCCGGGTGCTGAACTGGTGGGATTCCGCGGCTTAAGTGGGGGTTTCGGCCGAGCTGGACGAGGGCTTCGCAGACTCGGTGATCGCCAAGCACCAGCATCCACAGCGATTCGAGTTGGAACACGAACGCCGTTCTGCCCAGTGGGCATGCCGAAGGGCCCGTCGCCGGTGTGGCTGGCGGGCTCTTCGGGGTTCAGCGGTGATGCAGGGTGTTGCGGCGGGGTTGTCGGAGCGGATCTCGGTACTGGGGTGGGATGAATTCCGGTAACCCATCGGCCGCCATCCGCACTTCCCAGTCACCGTGGTGAATCAGCCGGTGGTGGAATCCGCACAACAGCACGAGGTTCCGCAGATCCGTCGGCCCGCCGTCCACCCAGTGCTCAATATGATGAGCGTGGCAATTCTTCGGCTTCCGATGACAGCCCGGGAACGCACAGCCACCGTCACGAATGTTCAACGCCCGTCTTTGCCCGGGCGTGACGAATCGTCGCAGCCGTCCCACGTCGAGGGGTTCACCGGCGGCGCTCATCACGACCGGCAACATCAGGCAGTCGCAGGCGGCCAGCCGGGCTTCCCTCGCGGTCATCATCCCCACGAAATCCAGGCACGCGCTCCCGAGGCCGGACTTCAGTTCCTCAAGCCCGATGGTCACGTTCACCAAAGTCCGATAGCCGCTGGTGCCGGGTTGGTCGGGGCAGGCGATGGCGAGGTCGAGGAGTTCGGCCCAGGCGTCGCCCAGGCGTTCGCATTTCATCCGCAGGTCGGCTTGGCCGAATTCGTCGACCGGTCGCGGCTGGGCATAGGCCTCCAGCGCGGCGGCGGTTCGGGCACCGGTCTCGTCGTCCAGCAGCCCGGTCAGTTTCCAGAATCCGTCTCTACGGCGTTCCAGGGTGAGTTCCCGGCGTGGTTCCTTGGGTTCGGGCTCCTTGGGTTCGTTGCCGTCGGGGTCCAGCCAGCCCAGCAGGTTCGCTTCAGCCTTGGCGAGCTGGTGCGGACCAGCATTCGGGGCGAGGTCGGCGAGGATCTTCTCCGCGACCGCCCGATCCTCAACCGAGGTATCGGCAGGGAGTCTCTTCAAGATCTCCAGGATCTGGTCGATCCGTTCATCCCCGACCAACCCCTCCGCCGCCACCGCAGCGGTCGCAGGCGCCACAGGAGGAACATCCGTGCCATCCAAAGCACGGGTCGGGTTCAACGCGATGGCCCGCTTGACCACCGCACCCGCTTCACCCCGCGACAGTCCCGCCATCTCCGCGAGCCAACTCGCCGTACTGCCATGCCCATATAAGTCTTTCGCGCCCCGAGACTCGACCTCCGCCAAAAACCGCCCCAAACCAGCGGTGGCCACCCGAATCACCCGCAAAGACTGCAGCACGCCATGGGCAAGCTCCAGCTTGCCGGCGCGCCACAGTTCTTGCGGCAACTCGGGGAGGAAGGTCTCGGACACGCCTCCATAATACCGAACTTTATCGAACATGTGTTCGTAATTTTAAGCGACAAGCGAACTGCACTAACAACACTGGAGAGTGATTCCACCACCAAGGGCGGCTCACTCTGAGCAAGTCTCGCAATTAGCCGACTAATTGCGACGTCAAGGCGAGCGCGTCGAGCCCGCGGCCACTCGCCCTCTCTCCGATCAGTGTTGCGAAAGCCACTTTCGCAACCCCACCGCGAGGACCGCCGGAGGCGACATCACCCGATCCAACAGGGCATTAACGTGTCAGGCCCAAGCAAAACCCCCAAACCACCGCAATTAGCCGACTAATTGCGGGTGACCTCAAGCCACCGCGATCACCCGAGAGCGCCCAGGCAGCCGGAGCGCGGCCGCGACACCGCCAACGGCGACAAGACCGACGAACCCGAACACGACACCGAAAGCCAAGCCCGGCCGCGATTCGAGGCCCGTCAGGATCGCGCCGGTCACCGCCACCCCGGCCACCGCACCCACCTGCCTGACCGTGTTGAACAGACCGGAGGCACCGCCCGCGACAGCGGGGTCGACGGACGCCATCGCGATGGCGGACAGCGGTGACCACGCCATCGCGTTGGCAGCGCCCAGCAGCGCGGCGCCCACCGAGATCCACCAGGGATTCAGGTTCAGTACCACTACCAGCCCGATGAGCAGGAGGCTCGTCGCGAGAAGGCTCATGCCGAGTATCGCCGGCCGGCGCCCGCCCACCCGGTCGACCCAGCGGCCGGCCGGTGGCGAAAGCAGGATCGCGACGACGGCGTCCGGCGCGAGGACGATCGCGGCTTCCATCGGGCCGAAACCGCGGCCGTCTTGGATGTAGAGCATCGTGGGCAAGGCCATCGCGAGAACCGTCGCACCGAGCGACGCCATCGCGAGGCTCGCGGACAGATACCCGGACGAGCGATAGAGCCGCAACGGCGCGAGGGCGTCCTCACCTTGCCTGCGCTCTCGGAACCAGAAACAGACGAGCAGCGCGACGGCGAGGGCGGTCGCAGGCAGCGAAAGCGGGCTCCATGACAGCAATGCCCACACCAGCAGACTCAAACCCGCCGTACTCGACACGGCTCCGAGCAGATCGAAGCATGTCGCACTTCCTTGACTTCCCGGAATCAGGCGGATACCCACGACCACGGCGATGGCGCAGAGCGGCACGTTGATCCAGAAGATCCAGCGCCAATCCAGGCTCGCTGTCAGCAGCCCACCCAGAATGGGCCCCAGCAAGGTGGCGGCCGCCGCCACCGAGCCCCAGATGCCGAACGCGCGACCCCGCTCGTCTTCGGCGAAGAGCCGCCGGATCAACGTGAGTGGTTGCGGTGACATCGCGGCCGCCGCCAGGCCTTGCAGGATCCGGAACGCGATGAGCCAGCCGATCGACGGCGCGATCCCGCACAGCGCCGAGGCGACGCCGAAACCTCCCATGCCGAACAGATAGACCCGCTTCGGGTCGAAGAGATCGCCGAGACGACCGGCGACCAGTAACGGTACCGAAAACGCGAGCAGATAACCCGCCGTCACCCAGAACAACGCGGCGACGTCCCCGCCGAGATCGGCTTGGATGCTCGGGCTCGCCACCGCGACAATGGTCGTGTCCAGCAGGAGCACGAAGAATCCCGCGAGCAGGGCCGCGAGCCCACCCCACCTCGAGGAACCCATGTCACACACCTTATCCACGCGAAACAGCGAGTCTTCGCCATGACCGCTCTTCCGCGCGGCGGCCGCCCCGCCGAGGCCTTGACGGCCGTCGAAGCGACTATCGAGGACCGCTGGCGGCTGTTCCTCGCGGAATACGGGGTGGCCGCCGGTACCACCGAAGAAATCGACCTCGCCGAATCGGTCGTCGCCGACACTTCCGTGTTCGAATGGCGGGTCGTCGACGCCGCTTTCGACAGGTTGACCTGCTCCGACTGCGGCAACAGGCTCGGCTCGGGTCCCGTTGGCTGCGAGAAATGCGACCAGGCCGATGGGTTCCGTTTCGCGGCGATCGAAACCGACCGGCCTGCCACACCGCCAGGCACGGAGCACGGACTCCGCGTCGCCACCGCGGTCGCCCGCACCCGGCACCGCTACGGCGCGCGGGCCCGCTGCGGTTTCGAACTCGGCCTTCCGCTTCTCCTCGACGGCGAACTGCCCGGTACGCCTCAAGCGCAGGCGTACCGGGCAGCGATCAACAGGCTGACGGAAGAGGAATGCGAACGCGTGACCTCGTTCGACGAGGTCACGCGGCTCAGTAGTCGTCGCGTCCGGTGAACTGCTGCTCCAGCAATTCCGCCGAGCCCGCGACGAGTTCCAGCGGGTCGGTGAACTCGTTGATGTCGAGGTTCACCAACGGCAGGGAATGGCGCAGCACCAAGTGCTCGCCCATGACCACCAGTCCCCCTACGACGATCGTGTTGCCGATCTCGGTCAGCACGGTCGTGAGGTCGACCTGGTCGACGCGCGCGAACGGCGTCGCGATCTGCACCCAGTCCTCGCGGCGGTCGAAGACCTCCCGCGCGATGACCACGGTCTGGGCTCGCTCTTCGTAGTCGTCGTCACCGTAGGACAACCGGATGCGGATTTCGTCCGGTTCGTCCTTAACCACCCGATATTCGTGCCGTACGAACGCGACCAGATCGGCCCATTCCGCCATGAATTCAGTCTCCCTCGCAGTCGAAGATCAAGACTAGCGACTGCCGCAACTCGTGAGTGGTAAGGACGGTTAGAACCGTCCTTACCACTCACGAGGCGCATAGGGTCACCCGCCGGTCGGCAGCCCCGCCCGCGCTTCCTGCTGCGTCAACGGCCGAAGCGACAGCGTGTACTCGTACGTGCTGTCCGGTTGGACCTGGCTGCGTTCCCGCACCGGGTTCGGCGTGTCACCGACCCCGGTCACCGCGTGGCTCGCGTGCAGGGTGAACCAGCCCTTGTTGCGCTGCAGCTGGAAGGGATACGCCGCCCGATCGAGGTCGTCGAAAGGCGTCACGCTGACGTCGTTCGCACCGCCGACCAGCAGGCCCCCGGTCCGGCCATCGGTCAGCAGCGCCCACCGGCTGTCGGTGTGGTTTCCGTGGTCCTGCGGCCGGTGGTACTCGACGTACTGCTGGTCCACCGTGCTCGACTGCACGCCGATCGGCGTCCCGTCCTTCCGGTCGACGTAACTCTCGGCTTTCCGCCCATACCAGGCGAACCGGTCGTATCGGTCCGGGACCGCGAGCGAGACACCGATCCGGGGCAGATACGGCAGTGTGCGCACACTCCCCTGCGGAATCACCCGATTGCCGAGGCTCAGGGTCCCGGTCCGGTCCACCGCGTAGGTCATCGTCTGGTCGAACCACGCCCCGGCGACGTCCGGCGCCGCGACCCGGCTGTCGACGATCACCCGCACACCGCGCGAGCCGTCCTTCTCGACCCGCACGCCGGTGACCGTGGTCTTCAAACGGTCCAGGCCGGCCTTGCGCCAGTCCTCGCCCTCGGCCCTGCCCCAGGCGAAGGTCTCGTTGCTGATGGGCGCTCGCCAAGCGTCGAGCTTCGGCCCGGCGGTCAGCAGTTCCTTGCCCTGGTGCCGGATCGACGCCAGCGCACCGGTGGCCTTGTCCACCCGGTACGTGACGCCGGCCGCCGACGCCGTCACCGAACCCGCGTCCTCGACGACACCGACGGACTTCCCGTCGAGCGGCGACCTGTCCAGGCCCGGCACCCGCTTCCCGCCGAGGGAGAACTGGTCGTGCGCCAGGACATGTCCCCGCGCGAGCATCGGCTCGCCCTGGGTCGTCACCGCCTCGACGGTGAGGAACCGCTCCCGGTCCGCGGGGTTCGGCGGCACGGGTACGGCGACCCGCCCGGTCGTCCCGGCGCCGACCCGCAACGGCTGTTCGCCACGAGCGACGATCCGGGAGCCTTCCTGGACCCGCCACCGCAGGTTCAGCTCGTCGGTGCCCTTGAATTGACGCTCGTTGGTCACCGACAACGAACCACCCGAGTAGGCGAACCGGAGCGGTTGGTGCGCCCACGCCATCTGCGCGGTCTCCGGCTGCGCCGAACGATCCGTGCCGATCAGGCCGTCCACACCGGACAGACTGGAGCCGTAGGAAAGGTGGCTCCCCCGATCCGCGACGCTGTCGAAGTCCAGCGCCAGGACGGCACCGCCGGCCGGAGTGGAGCCGGACAGCTCCGCGGCGGACAGCGGCTTGTCATAAATACGGACGTCGTCGACGGCGCCGCGGCCCATCCAGCCGATACTCGACGGGTCGTTCCACGACGTCTCGAAGTCACGCCCGATGTTGACCTCCGCCGAGGACGAGTCGATCGCGCCGGTGAACGGTTTGCTCCCGATCTCCTTGCCGTCGAGGTAGAGCCGCAGCGCGGTTCCGTCGTAAGTACCGCTCACCCGGTGCCAGTTGCCGTAGAAGTCGGCGGGCACCTTCGCCTGCACCGCCTGCCACGTTCCACTGTGGATGAAGAACTCCAGCGTGTCCTCCGTCTTCATCTTGAGCGCGTACTGGTGATCGCCCTTGCCGAGGATGCGGAAGTCGCCGGTCCACTTCCCGGGCTTCACCCAGGCGTCCAGGGTCAGCGCCTTCCCGGTGATGTCGAGCTTCCGGTCGCGGTAGACCTCGACGAAATCGTCCAGCCCGGACAGCGCCAGCGCCTTGCCGCGATGGCCGTCGACCAGCTCCGGCTTCCCGCTGAGATGCGCCGAGATGTCGTTACCCGACGAATCGGGCGTGATCCGGATCCGCTGCCGGATGTTCTGCTCCGCCCAGTCCCAGATGAACCCGCCCTGGGTCTGCGGATTCGCCCGGATGGTGTCCCAGAACTCCCGGAAGTTGCCGAGGCTGTTGCCCATGGCGTGGGCGTACTCGCCGAAGATCAGCGGTTTGGTGGTGTTCTTCGCCTGCTCCTCGAACTTCTCCGGAGACGGATACCGCGGCCCCCACACGTCCGCGAACGGCGCGTCCCCGTCCGGGCTGTTCGACTGGTGGTAGATCGGCCGGGTCGGTTCGTTCGCGTCCAGCCATTCCGCCAGCGCGAAGTGATGCGCGCCGAGTCCTGCCTCGTTGCCGGTGTCCCACAGGAAGACGCTCGGGTGGTTCTTGTCCCGCTCGACCATGCCGATCATGCGGTCGAAGAACGCGTCCCGCCAAGCCGGGTCGTTCGCCTGACAGTACCGGGCGCAGTTCTCGTGGTTGTGGGTCTCGATGTCGATTTCGTCGTCGATCCAGAGCCCGTGCCGGTCGGCCAGTTCGTAGAAATAGGGATCCGACGGATAGTGCGAGGTGCGGACCGCGTTGACGTTGAGCTGCTTCATCAGCGCGACGTCGCGTTCCTGCGCGCGCCGGGGCACATGCCTGCCGTGGTCGGGGTCGGTCTCGGCGCGGTTGACGCCCTTGAACAGCACCCGTTTCCCGTTGACCAGCAACTGTTTGTCGCGGATCTCGATCTCACGGAACCCGACCGTCTCGCTGGTGATGTGCGTGACGCGGCCGTCGGGCGCGGTCAACGTGAGCACCGCCGTGTACAGGTTCGGCGTCTCGTCGGTCCACTTCGCCGGATTCCGGACGGGCAGGCTCAACGCGGTCTTGCCACCCGCGTCGACCTCCCCGCTCGTGGCCCCGACCTCCTTGCCCGCGGCGTCACGCAGGCTCAGCCCGGCACGGTGCTTGCCCGTGGCCCCACCGGGTTTGGTGGCGACCTCGACCGCGGCCTTGAGGGTGGCGTCGGTGTAGGTCGCGTCGAGATCGGTCGTCAGCCCGACGTCCTGGATGAACGTCCCCGGCGTCGAATGCAGGGTCACCGAGCGGAAGATGCCCGAGTACCGCCACTGGTCGACGTCCTCCAGATAGGCGCCCGCGCTCCAGCGGTGCACTTGCACGGCGATCCGGTTCGGGCCAGGGCGCAGCGCGGAGGAGATGTCGAACTCCGCCGGCGTGTAGCCGCCCTGGTCGTAGCCGATGTACTTCCCGTTGACCCAGACGAAGTACGCCGACGTGACACCCTCGAAGCGCAGGAAGGTCTCACGTTCCGCCCAGTCCGCGGGCAGGGTGAAGTCACGGACGTAGGCGCCGGTCGGGTTGACGTCACGCGGGACGCGCGGCGGGTCGTCGGGCTGGATCTCGGTGGCGATGTTGCGGAAGATCGGGTGGTCCAGACCGTCCGTCTGCCAGGTGTGCGGGACGGACACCTCACGCCAGCGCGAGACGTCGTAGCCGTCCTCGTGGAATCCCGCCGGGACCTGAGACGGGTTGTCCGCCATCGCGATCCGCCACTTGCCGTCCAGCGACTGGGTGTACGGACTGCGTTCATCGCGGCGGGCCGCGGCGGAGACGTCGGCGTAGGGGCGAAGGAATGCGTGCGGTGGCTCCTGGCCTTCGGCGACTTTGCGTGGATCGTCGAGATAGGACTGGACATCGGCGGCCGCCGGAGTGACGGCCGCGACAAGGGTCCCGGCGAGCATTGCCAGGACCAGGACGATGGGGCGTGTTCGCAGCACTGCGTTCAACCTCCCAGGGAATTCAGCTGAGCCGGAAGCTGACCCGTTGACGATCCCGCACCGCGGTACCGGGGCGGAAGACCAAGATCCTTCCCTTGTCGTGGGCCAAATAGGTGGCAGGTTCACCCGCGAGGCGGAACGACACCGCCAGCCGGTCGGAAAGGCCCGGCACCTGGGTGAAACTAGCCGCCCGGCCGTACGCGTCGCTCTCGTCGTACGGATCGATCCGCACGGTCGCCGGGTCCACGACCCGGACGTACCGATCCGGGAAGTTCACCGATTGCAGTGCGACGGTGCCCGCTCCGCGGAACCCCGCGACGATCCGGAACTGCGAGTCGGCGAGCTCCCGGACGTTGCCGTCGGCGGTCAGCCGGTACTCGTAGTGCCGCACGTACAACGCCGGATCGTCCATCGGGGACAGTCGCACACAAGGACCGCCTTTGCCCACCGGGACACCGAAACTTGGCGTGCCATCGTCGTTCCAGTACAACCGCTGCACCCGGGTGTGCCGGTTCGGGTCGTACAACGGGTCGCCGGTGATGTCGCGGTAGTCGCGGGCGTGGTACACGAGCACGTCCGAGCCGTCCTCGGCGACGGTGAACGAGTTGTGCCCCGGCCCGTACTGCCGGGTGGCCTCGTTCGTGGTGAATACCGGCTGCGGGGACTTCGTCCACGAACGCGGGTCGAGCAGATCCGAACGTTCGTCCGCGGTCAGCAAGCCCATGCAGTACCGGGCGTCGGTGGCGCTCGCCGAGTAGGTCATGAACACCCGCCCGTTGCGGATGAGCACCGCCGGCCCCTCGTTGACCTTGAAGCCCTGAACTTCCCAAGGCAGGGTCGGCACCGCGAGCCGGACAGGGTCACCCTTGAGCGCCAGCGGCGAGGCCATCTCCGAGAGGTACAGGTTGCTGTTGGTCGCGATCCCCGGTTCGCTCTGCGCCCAGGCGAAGTAGCGTTTGCCGCGATGCTCGAACGTCGTCGAATCGAGGGTGAAGGTGTCCCATTTGGTCACCATCTGCCCGCGCAGCACCCACGTTCCCGCCCGCGGATCGTCCGAAGTGGACTCCAGGACGTAGGTCCGGATGCGGAACACGTCGTCGGAGTCACCCGCGGCGAAGTAGACGTACCAGCGCCCGTCGATCCGGTGCAGTTCCGGCGCCCAGATATGGCCGCCCATCTTCCCCGACGACGGACGTCGCCAGATCGTCGTCTCCCTGGCGGTGGCCAGGCCGTCGATCGTGGCGGCACCACGCACGACGATGCGGTCGTACTCCGGCACCGAACCGGTCAGGTAGTACATCCCGTTCACCGGCCGGGTGATGAACGGGTCGGCCCGCTGTTCGACCAGCGGATTCCGGGTGGTCAGCGAGGCGGGAGAGGCCTCGGCGGCTTGGGCCGTACCCGGCGCCAGGCTGCCGACGGCGGTGACGGCCAGGAGCCCGCCTCCGGCTCTGAACAGGTCACGACGGTCGATGGTCATGGTCATCCCCTCACTCGGGCCGGGAACCGCAGGAAGGTCACGGAGTTCGGTGGGAAGGTGTAGGTGAAGCTGTTCGACACGCCGGAGAACCGCGATTCGCGTGGCGCGATCGGCGTGCTGAAGGCGGTGTTGACGTCGTCCGGCGAGCCCTGGAGCGTCGTCACGCGGGCGGTCGACCCCGGCTGGACGCGGGTACCGAGATCGACCCGGGTGCGGGCGGCCGCGGCCTGGGCGTTGACGACCTTGACCAGAAGTTCGCCGGTCTTGACGTCGCGCGTGACGACCTGCCGGAACGGCTCGGCGACCTTGTCGTCGGTGAACGAACCCCACTTCTGTCCGTCGAGGAACAGCGTGACCTGACGGCCGCGGACCTCGACCCGCAGGTCGTACTGCCTGCCGGTCTCGATCTTGGTGTCGTTCTGGAGCAGGGTCGTTTTGCCCCCGCCTTCGGTCTTCTCGACAGCGGACACCGTGTTGTTCCAGCCGCCGAGGTTCCACCAGTAGTTGTTGCCGGTGTCCTTGACGCCGAACGCCACCAGGAAGCCTTCCTTGCCCCCGGTCTTGGTCGCCTTCACCGAGAAGTCGTAGTTGCTCCACGAGGGGTCACCCGCGGTTACCAGCGTGTTCTCGGCGGCCTGGTCCGATTGGACGTAGGCGCCGTTCGACACAGCCCAAGAACCCCGTCCGGCCACCTTCGACCAGCGCGAGTCGTCGCCGGAGAAGTCGTCCGAGAACAGCTGCGCGCCGTCGGCCGACGTGACCTTGACGTCGTCGTACGCCGCGCTCGTCGCCCAGGTGGACAGTCCGATCGCGCCCGAGATCGGCGCGACCGTGGCAGGCGTGGCCGAGGCCTTGCTCGGGACGACGTGGTCGCCGACGTTGGTCATGAACAGCTTCTGCGTCTCGTAACTGGCCGAACCCCACGAACGCTGGTTGTCGAACCAGATCATGTCCGGTTTCCACTGCACGTAGTCGGTGTTCGCCAGCAGCGGCGCGTACGACGCGAGTTTGACGATGTCGGCGTTCCGCTCCAGCCCGGTCATGTACGCGGCTTCGGCCAGCGCGTTGCCGAACTTGTTGTCCAGCGACGCGTACTCGCCGAGGAACACCTTCGGGCCGTTGCGGTCGTAGGTGTCGTACCGCTGGTTGTTCTGCAGGAACCACTGCGGGCTGTTGTAGTAATGCTCGTCGACCATCGAGACCTTCGCGTTCCGGTTCAGGTCCCACAGCCGGTCGAACGTCGAGCCGGTGTCGTCCGGTCCCGAGTTGCTGATCACCGTGATCCCCGGGTACTTCGCCGCGATCGCCTTGCGGAACTCGGTGAAGCGGGCGAAGAACTCGTCGGGCAGGTTCTCCTCGTTGCCGACGCCGACATGCGTCAGGTTGAACGGCGCCGGATGCCCCATCTCGGCTCGCTTCTTTCCCCAGGTCGAGGTGACCGGGCCGTTCGCGAACTCGATCAGGTCGAGGGTGTCCTGGATGTGCCGCCGCAGCAGCGCCGGATCGTCGGTCGCCTTGTTCTGCCCGCAGCCGGTGACCAGCGCCGGCACCACGGGCAACGGCATCGCGCCAATGTCCTCGGAGAACTGGAAGTACTCGTAGTAGCCGATGCCGTAACTCTGATTGTAGCCCCAGAAGTTCGCGTTCGTGGCCCGCTGCTCGACCGGGCCGATGGTGTCCTTCCACTGGTACGAGCGCTTCCGTTCCCAGTTCGGCGCCTCGTAACCCTGGTGGCTGCCGGTGTTGACCAGGCAGCCGCCGGGGAACCGCACGAAACCGGGTTTGAGCGCGGCGATCTTCTCCGCGAGATCGGCCCGCATACCGTTGGGCCGGTTCTTGTAGGTGTCGCGCGGGAACAGCGACACCATGTCCAGCCGCAGCGTGCCACCACCGGACGCGGTCAGCGCGAGCCTGCCCAGCGCGCTCGACTCCCGCGCCCGGAAGGCGCCGGTGTACTTCACCCAGCCGTCGCCGCGGACCTGCACCCGCAAGGGATCGGCGAGCGCCTTGCCCGCCGGATCGGTGACGGCGGCTGTGAGCGGGGTTCCCGCCGCGCGATCTGACCGCGCGAACACCGAGAAGTCGTACTGCTTGCCCTTCTCGACCCGGATGCCCGAGTTGTAGCCCGAATTCGCGACGCCGTACTCGCCACGGGTGAGGTCGAGCTTGAGATAGCGGCGGTTCCGCTCGTTGAGCCGCCGGTCGTCGTCGGCCACCGTCGCCGTACCGGTCCCGCCGTTGAGCGACGTGGGCGCCCATGCGGTCAGCGGCGTGTACGACGCGTTGTCGGCCTTGTCGTACTCGAAGGACCGGTTCTGCACGAGTTCGGCGTACAGGCCGCCGTCCGCCGCGCGGTTGATGTCCTCGAAGAAGACGCCGTACATCGAACGGTCGATCGTGGCGCCGCGTCCCGCCGCGTCCACGGCGAGGCTGTAGTCGGTCGTCGGTGTCTGGCCCGAAGCGGTCTGAACGGGCACGAGGACACCGGCGGCGATGGTCAGGGACAGCACACTGATCCGGGTTGACCTGCTGCGCACAGCACTTCCTTTCGCGACGTTGCGAGGAATGGGTCGAGCGGGTCGTGAGTGTTTCGGGCCGTCGGAACGACCCGAAACACTCACGACCGTCAGGCGGCGGTCCGGGCCCGCCGTTTCGTCCAGATGTCGTAGGCGACGGCGGCGAGCAGCACGAAACCCTTGACCAGGTTCACGCTCTCGGTCGGCGCGCCGATGAGGGACATGCCGTTGTTGATCACGCCCATGATCAGGCCGCCGGTGATCGCGCCGACCACCTTGCCGACGCCGCCCTGGACCGCGGCGCCGCCGATGAACGCCGCGGCGATCGCGTCGAGTTCGAACATGTTGCCCGCGGTCGGTCCGGCCTGGTTGAGCCGTCCGGCCACGATGATCCCCGCGAGGGCCGACAGCACGCCCATGTTGACGAAGATCCAGAACGTCACGGACTTGACCTTGAC
Source organism: Amycolatopsis roodepoortensis (assembly GCF_014873915.1). Classification (GTDB taxonomy): domain Bacteria; phylum Actinomycetota; class Actinomycetes; order Mycobacteriales; family Pseudonocardiaceae; genus Amycolatopsis; species Amycolatopsis roodepoortensis. Next base: position 1,756,814 of record NZ_JADBEJ010000001.1, on the reverse strand, counting down.
GCCGGACAGCGTCGCGGCCTGGAGGTTCCCGCCGATGGCGTAGATGTGGCGGCCGAACACCGCGCGCGTCGTCACCAGCGAGTAGCCGATCACCAGCACGGACAGCAGGATCAGCACCCACGGCAGGTTCTTGTACCGCGCCAGCTGCACCACCACGAACAGCACGACGGCGGCCGCCGCGACGATCTTCAGCAGGAACATCGGCAGCGGGTCCACCTCCTGCAGGTAGTTCAGCCGTGCCGTCCGCTTGCGCCACCGCGAGACGACCGCGCCCGCGATGGCCAGGGCGCCCACCAGCAGGCTGACCACGTCGGCGCCGCCGAGCGGGCCGAGCCCGATGTTGCCGAGGTAGCCGCCGGTGAACCCGTTCGCCAGCGTCCGCACCTCGTCCGGGAACGGGCCGATGCCCTGGTTACCGAGCACGGTGAGGGTGAGGGCGCGGAAGATCAGCATCCCCGCCAGCGTCACGATGAACGCGGGAATGCCGAAGTAGGCGACCCAATACCCTTGCCACGCCCCGATCACCGCGCCGACGGCCAGCGTGATCAGCAGCGCGAGCGGCCACGCCATGCCCATGTTCACCATCAGCACGGCCGAGATCGCGCCGGTCAGCGCCACCACGGACCCCACCGACAGGTCGATGTGCCCGGCGATGATGATCAGGATCATGCCGATCGCGAGGATCAGGACGTACGAGTTCTGCACGATCAGGTTCGAGATGTTCTGCGGTTCCAGCAGCGCGCCGCCGGTGAGGATCGAGAACAACACGACGATCAGCGCGAACGCGACGTAGATGCCGCTCTCTCGCGGGTTGAACGAGATCCGGCGCGGCGCCCTGGCCGGCGCGGCTCCCTGCTGGTCACCGACACCGGTGACGGTGTCGGCGGAGGCGGTGCTCATGTCTTACTCCTGTTCCCTGGTCATCGCCCGCATGAGGACCTCTTGGGTGGCCTCGGCCCGGCCGACCTCACCGGTGATCCGGCCCGCCGACAGCGTGTAGATCCGGTCGCACAGACCGAGCAGCTCCGGCAGCTCGGAGGAGATGACCAGCACGGCCTTCCCCTCGTCGGCGAGCCGGTTGACGATCGTGTAGATCTCGTACTTCGCGCCGACGTCGATGCCGCGGGTGGGCTCGTCGAGGATCAGCACGTCCGGATCGGTGAGGATCCATTTGGACAGCACGACCTTCTGCTGGTTGCCGCCGGAGAGCGTGCCGGTCACGCTGCGCACGTCCGGTGCCTTGATGTTCATGCTCTTGCGGAATTCCTCCGCGACACGATGTTCTTCGTTCTCGTCCACCCAGCCGCGCCGGGCGAGTTTGCCCAGCGCCGCGCCGGAGATGTTGCGCTGGATGTCCTCGATGAGGTTGAGCCCGTAGCGTTTGCGGTCCTCGGTGGCGTACGCGATCCCGTTGGCGACGGCGTCGCCGACCGTGCGCACCTCGATCTCCTTGCCGTCCTTGACCAGGCGACCGGAGATGTCCTTGCCGTACGAGCGGCCGAACACGCTCATCGCGAGCTCGGTCCGCCCGGCGCCCATCAATCCCGCCAGCCCGACGATCTCGCCGCGCCGCAGCGTCAGGCTCGCGCCGTCGACCACCACCCGGCCGTGTTGCGTCGGGCTGTGCACGGTCCAGTCCTCGATCCGGAGGACCTCGTCGCCGATCCGCGGTTCCCTCGGCGGAAACCGGTTCTCCAGCTTCCGGCCGACCATCCCGGCGATGATCCGGTCTTCGGTCACCGTGCTCGCGTCGAGCGTCTCGATCGTCCTGCCGTCACGCAGGATGGTGATCGAATCGGCGATCGCGGCGATCTCGTTGAGCTTGTGCGAGATCAGGACGCAGGTGACGCCGTCGTCGCGCAGGCCGCGCAGCAGTTCGAGCAGATGCGCCGAATCGTCGTCGTTCAGCGCCGCCGTCGGCTCGTCGAGGATCAGCAGTTTGACCTCTTTGGACAGTGCCTTGGCGATCTCCACCAGCTGCTGTTTGCCGACGCCGATGTCGAGCACCGGCGTCACCGGGTTCTCCCGCAGGCCGACGCGCCGCAGCAGCTCACCGGCCTCGGAGTTGGTCCGGTTCCAGTCGATCAGCCCGCCGCGCGCCTTCTCGTTGCCGAGGAAGATGTTCTCCGCGATGGACAGTTGCTGGCACAGCGCGAGTTCCTGGTGGATGATCACGATGCCGCGGCGTTCGCTGTCGCGGATCGCGGAGAACGCGCACGGCTCGCCGTCGAAGACGATCTCGCCGTCGTACGAGCCGTGCGCGTAGACGCCCGAGAGCACCTTCATCAGCGTGGACTTGCCCGCGCCGTTCTCGCCGCAGATCGCGTGGATCTCTCCCCGGCGCACCGACAGGTTGACGTCCTGCAGCGCCTTGACGCCGGGGAAGGTCTTGGTGATCCCCCGCATCCGAAGGATTTCGTCGGTCACGTCGCTACCTCAGCTGTTCCGCTTTGTAGTAGCCCGAGTCGATGAGTTCCTTCTGGTAGTTCCCCTTGTTGAGGATCACCGACTCCAGCAGGAACGCCGGCACGACCTTCTGGCCGTTGTTGTAGTCCGTCGTGTTGTTGGTCTCGGCCTTGCCGCCCTTGAGCACCGCGTCGGCCATCTTGACCGTGGTCTCGGCGAGCTTGCGGGTGTCCTTGAAGATCGTCGAGTACTGCTCGTTCGCGATGATCGACTTCACCGACGCGACCTCGGCGTCCTGGCCGGTGACCACGGGGTACGGCTGACCCGGGGTACCGTAGCCGTTGCTCTTCAGCGCCGAGAGGATGCCGATCGAGAGCCCGTCGTACGGTGAGAGCACGCCCTGCACCTTGTCGCCGGAGCTGTAGGTCTTGGTCAGCAGGTCTTCCATCCGCCGCTGCGCGGTCGCCGCCTGCCAGCGGAGAATCGCCGCGACGTTGAAAGCGGTCTGGCCGCTCTTGACGACCAGCGTGCCGTTGTCGAGGTACGGCTTCAGCACGGACATGGCGCCGTTGAAGAAGAACGTCGCGTTGTTGTCGTCCGGCGAACCGGCGAAGAGCTCGACGTTGAACGGTCCCTTGCCCTCGCCGGGCGTGCCGTCCTCCTTGAGCACCTTGAGCCCGGTGAGCAGCGACGTCGCCTGCTGCACGCCGACCTTGAAGTTGTCGAAGGTCGCGTAGTAGTCGACGTTCGGGGTGTTGCGGATCAACCGGTCGTAGGCGATGACCGGGATCTTCTTGTCCGCGGCCTCCTGCAGCTGGGTGGTGATCGCGGTGCCGTCGATCGAGGCGATCACGAGCAGCTTCGCGCCCTTGGTGATCTGGTTCTCGATCTGGTTCACCTGGGTGGGGATGTCGTCCTCGGCGTACTGCAGGTCGACCTGGTAGCCCAGCTTCTCCAGCGCCGCCTTGATGTTGTCGCCGTCGTGGATCCAGCGCTCCGACGACTTGGTCGGCATGGTGACGCCGACCAGGCCGCCCGCGGCACCGCTCGCGGCCGCCTGCTGATCGACGGTCTTCTCACTCGAACCGCAGGCCGTGAGCGCGGCACCGAGGCCGACCGCCACGGCCAGTGTGGCCAGTTTCGTGAACTTCATTGTTCCTTCTCTCCGGTGGGGACCGATCAGAATCCTTGTGCGAGCCGGTAGTAGGCCTGGTTCCAGCGCATCCGGTCGGCGATCGAGGCAGGGGTCGTGGCCTGGTCGATCACCAGCAGTTCGACGTCGAGCATGGTGGCGAAATCCCGGATCGATTCGGCGCCGACGGCCTGCGTGAGCACCGTGTGGTGCGGCCCGCCCGCGGTGATCCACGCTTCGGCGGACGTCGCCAGCGACGGCGCCGGCTTCCAGACCGCACGCGCGACCGGCAGGTTCGGCAGCGGTTCGTCCGGCGCGACGACCTCGACATCGTTGGCCACCAGGCGGAACCGGTCGCCGAGGTCGGCGAGGCCGATCACGACGGCGTCACCGGCGGCGGCGTCGAACACCAGCCGGACGGGATCTTCGCGGCCACCGATCCCGAGCGGGTGGATCTCGCACGAAGGCTTGGCGGCGGCGATGCTCGGGCAGACCTCGAGCATGTGCGCGCCGAGGATCTTCGGTTCACCGGGCCCGAAGTGGTAGGTGTAGTCCTCCATAAAGGACGTTCCGCGTTCGGAGTCGCGGCCCATCGCCTTCACCGCGGTCAGCAGGGCGGACGTCTTCCAGTCCCCCTCGCCGCCGAAGCCGTAGCCGTCGGCCATCAGCCGCTGCACCGCGAGACCCGGGAGCTGCCGCAGGCCGCCGAGATCCTCGAAGTTCGTGGTGAACGCGCCGAAACCGCCGTCCGTCAGGAACGTGCGAAGCCCCTTCTCGATCCGGGCGGCGTACCGCAGCGACTCGTGCCGCTCCCCCGCCTTGGCGAGCTCCGGCGCGAGCGCGTACGTGTCGGCGTATTCCTCGACGAGCGTGTCGACCTCGGTGTCGGGCACCGCGTCGACCAGCGCGACGAGTTCGTTGACGCCGTAGGTGTTCACCGAGACACCGAACTTCAGCTCCGCCTCGACCTTGTCCCCGTCGGTGACCGCGACGTCGCGCATGTTGTCACCGAACCGCGCGAGTTTGAGCGAGCCGATCGTCTGGCGGCCGACCGCGGCGCGGACCCAGGCGTCGATCCGGTCGGCGACCGACGGATCCGCCGCGTGTCCCGCGATGGTCTTGCGCGGCACCCCGAGCCGGGTCTGGATGTAGCCGAACTCGCGGTCGCCGTGCGCGGCCTGGTTCAGGTTCATGAAGTCCATGTCGATGGACTGCCACGGCAGTGCCTCGTTGAGCTGGGTGTGCAGATGCAGCAAGGGTTTCCGCAGCGCGTCGAGGCCGGAGATCCACATCTTCGCCGGCGAGAACGTGTGCATCCACGCGATCACGCCGACACAGGCGTCGTCCGCGTTCGCCTCGAGCATCACGCGCCGGATCGCCGACGGCTCGGTCAGCACCGGCTTCGCGACGATCCCGGCCGAGATCCGGCCGGTGTCGGCCAGCATCCGCTGGATCTGCAACGACTGGCCCGCGACCTGTTCGAGGGTTTCCTCGCCGTACAGCGCCTGGCTCCCGGTGAGGAACCAGACCTCGGTCTTCCGCTGTGTGCTCACTTCTCTCCCTGCTGGCCGTAGACGTTCTGGTAGCGCGCGTAGAGCCGGTCCACGTCCTGTTCGGACAGTGGCTCCGGCGTTCCCAGCGCGGAAGCGATGTGGACCGTCTTCGCGACGTCCTCGACCATCACCGCGGCCTTGACCGCGTCCCGTGCGGTGCGGCCGACGGTGAACGGGCCGTGGTTGCGCATGAGCACCGCGGGCGAGCGGCTGGACCGCAGCGTCTCGACGATGCCCCGGCCGATCGAGTCGTCGCCGATCAGCGCGAACGGCCCGACGGGGATCTCGCCGCCGAACTCGTCCGCGATCATCGTGAGCACGCATGGGATGGGCTCCCCGCGCGCCGCCCAGGCAGTGGCGTAGGTCGAATGCGTGTGGACAACGCCGCCGACCTCCGGCATGTGCCGGTAGACGTAGGCGTGCGCGGCCGTGTCCGAAGACGGCGCCAGGTCACCCTGGACGACTTCGCCGTACAGGTCGGTGACGACCATCGTGTCGGCACTCAGCTCGTCGTAGGACACCCCGGACGGTTTGATCACCATCAGGTCGTGCCCGGGGACCCGCGCCGACACGTTGCCCGCGGTCCAGATGACCAGTTCGTACCGGGTCAGCTCGCTGTGCAGCCGCGCGACGGTGTCCCGCAATTCTTCGAAGGTGTCCGTGATCTCCACGGCGAGGCTCATCGGTGCTGTCCTTTCCTGGCGGCACGGCGGCGGGCGGCGAGCCGGTGCATGACGTCGTTGGTCCCGCGGCCGAAGTAGTCGTGCAGCGCGGCGTATTCGGCGTAAAGGTCGTCGTAGGCCTCGACGTTCTCGGGGATCGGCCGGTGGACCGAGCGGCGGACCGAGCCCATCGCGAGCGCGGCGGCCGGGACGTCCGGATGCGCGCCGGCGGCGACGGCGGCGTGGATCGCGGAGCCCAGCGCGGGACTCTGCGCCGAGCCCGCCACGGAAAGCGGCAGGTTCGTGACGTCGGCGTAGATCTGCATCAGCAGCGGGTTCTTGACCAGGCCGCCGGCGACGATCAGCTCGGTGACCGGGACCCCGGCGCGGTCGAAGGTCTCGATGATGGTCCTGGTGCCGAACGCGGTCGCTTCCAGAAGCGCGCGATAGGTGTCCTCGGCGCGGGTCGCGAGGGTCTGCCCGACGACGACGCCGGACAGTTCGTGGTCGACCAGCACCGACCGGTTCCCGCTGTGCCAGTCGAGCGCGACGAGTCCGTGCTCGCCGATCTCCTGCGTCGCGGCGAGTCGGGTGAGCAGTTCGTGGACGGAGATCCCCGCTTCCCTGGCGTCGTCTACATAGGACGCCGGAACGCCGTGTTCGACGAACCACCCGAAGATGTCGCCGACTCCGCTTTGGCCCGCCTCGTAGCCCCACTGCCCGGAGACGATCCCGCCGTCGACGACGCCGCACATCCCCGGCACCTCGCGCAGTTCGGCGCCGTTCATCACGTGACAGGTGGAGGTGCCCATGATCGCGACCATCTGGCCCGGCTCCACGGCCTGGACGGCGGGCGCGGTGACATGCGCGTCGACGTTGCCGACGGCGACCGCGATCCCTTCCGGCAGCCCGGTCCATTCCGCCGCCTGGGCGCTCAGGCTTCCCGCCTTGGCACCGAGAGCGCCCAGCGGATGCACGAGCTTGTCGTCCACAAAGGATCCGAAGCCGGGCGCGAGCTCCTCCAGGAACTCCGTGCTCGGGTAGTGGCCGTCCTGGAGAATGCCCTTGTACCCGGCGGTGCACGCGTTGCGGACGTAGGTCCCGGTGAGCTGCCAGACGATCCAGTCGGCGAGTTCGACCCAGTGCCGCATCCGGTCGTAGACCTCAGGCGCCTCTTCGAAGACCTCCAGCGCCTTGGCGAACTCCCACTCCGAAGAGATCAGCCCGCCATAGCGCGGAAGCCAGGACTCGCCACGCTTGCGCGCCAGCGCGTTGATCCGGTCGGCCTGCGGCTGCGCGGAATGGTGCCGCCACAGCTTCACGTAGGCGTGCGGATTCCCGGTGAACTCGGGCAGCTCGCACAGCGGCGTGCCCTCGGCGGTGGTCGGCACCATCGTGCAGGCGGTGAAGTCGGTGCCGATGCCGATCACGTCGGCGGGGTCCGCCCCGGCGGAGCGGATGGCTTCCGGCACGGCGGTGCGGAGGACGTCGACGTAGTCCGACGGCACCTGTAGCGCCCAGTCCGGCGGCAGGCCGTGCCCGGTCTCGGGCAGGATCCGGTCGATCACGCCGTGGCGGTATTCCGAAACCGCGCTGCCCAGTTCCGCGCCGTCACGGACGCGGACCACGACGGCCCGGCCGGACAGCGTCCCGAAGTCGACGCCGACGACCAGCGGCTCCCCTGTACTCACTTCTTCTCCCGCATTGTTAGCGTTCACATTTCTGGTTGGAAACCACGATCACGCGTGTTTGAAGCCGTAACTCTCGTGATTGAAGGCGTAACTCACGTGATTGGAGGCGATCCGGCTCCGATCACGCGAGTCACGTGGTCCGCCTGCCCACGAGGCGTTGCAGGACGATGAAGGCGAACAGCAGCGCGCCGGTGATGATCGAGGTCCACCACGAGTTCAGCGTGCCGTCGAAGGTGATCAGGGTCTGGATGATGCCCAGCACCATGATCCCGAGCACCGTTCCGAGGACGTAGCCGGAACCGCCGGTGAGCAGCGTGCCGCCGATGACGACGGCCGCGATCGCGGTCAGTTCCAGCCCGACACCGTTGAGCGGATCGCCGGAAGACTTGTACAGCACCAGGAGCAGGCCGCCGAGCGCCGAGCAGAACCCGCTCAGCGTGTAGACCGAGATCCGCGTGCGGCCGACGTTCAGCCCCATGAGCAGCGCCGACTTCGGATTCCCGCCGATCGCGTACACCGTCCGGCCGAACCGCGTTCCGTACAGGACGTACGCGGCGGCCGCGACCACGACCAATGCGACGACCACGCCGATCGAGATGTGCAGTTCCCCGCCGAGCGGGATCTGCGTCTGCGCGAGGCTCGCGACCGTCGGGTCGTCGATCGAGTACGCCTGGGTGCTGATCGTGTAACAGAGCCCCCTGGCGAAGAACATCCCGATGAGCGTCGCGATGAACGGCTGGATCTCGAAGACCTGGATCAGCACGCCCATCCCGAAGCCCAGCGCCGCGCCGATCGCCAGTACCGCGGGGATCACCGCGAAAACCGGCCAGCCCTGGTTCTGCAGCAGGTCGGCGGAGACCACAGTGGACAGCGCCACGACCGAACCCACGGACAGGTCGATCCCGCCGGTGAGGATCACGAACGTCATCCCGACGGCGACCACCAGCAGGAACGCGTTGTTGATGAACAGGTCGAGCACGACCTGCCCGGAGCCGAACGCCGTGTAGCTCGACGCGCCGTAGAGGTACGCGGCGACGAGCATCGCCATCGTCGCGAGGATCGGCAGGTGCCGCTGCCGAGGCCGATAGCCCTTGATGCGGTCGAGTGTGGTCATACCCCGGCCTCCACCTTCTCCGGCACGACGGCGGTGGGCGGCGGTGCCGTCTTTCGCCGCCGGGCGAGCTTCTTGCGGAACACCGGCGACTGCAGCAGGCAGACCGCCAGCACGACGACGGCCTTGAACAGCATGATCGCCTGCGGTGCGATCCCGAGCGCGTAGACGGTGGTCGTCAGCGTCTGGATGAGCAGCGCGCCGATCACCGAGCCGGTGAGCGAGAACCGGCCGCCGGTCAGCAGCGTCCCGCCGATGACGACGGCGAGGATCGCGTCCAGTTCGATGAACTGCCCGGCGTTGTTTCCGTCGGCGCTGTGCACGTTCGCGCTGATCATCAGCCCGGCGATGCCGGCGCAGAGCGCGCAGAAGACGTAGGTGAGCCAGATCAGCCGTGCCGAGCGGAGCCCGGCGAGCCTGCCCGCCTCCGGGTTCCCGCCCACCGATTCGACCAGCAGCCCCAGCGCCGACCGGCGCACCAGCACCGCGGCGATGGCGAACACCGCGAGCGCGATGAGGATCGCGCTGGGCAGGCCGAAGGTGAACCCGCTGCCGATCCACTCGTAGGGATGCGAATTGACGGTGATGATCTGGCCGCCGGTGATCAGCTGGGCGATACCGCGGCCCGCGACCATCAGGATCAGCGTCGCGATGATCGGCTGGATACCCAGCACCGCCACGAGCCAGCCGTTCCACACCCCGAGGGCGAGCGCCAGCCCCAAGGCCATCCCGACCGCGGCGAGCGTCCCGCCGAGGCTGTTCTGATCACCGAGCCCGCTGATGTGCAGGCAGGCGAGCGCGCCGCTGATCGCCACGACCGCGCCGACGGAGAGGTCGATCCCCCGCGTCGCCACCACCAGCGTCATGCCGATCGCGATGAGGATCAGCGGGGCGCCGTTCTTGAGGATGTCGATCAGGTTGCCGTAGAGATGCCCATCGCGGAACTCGATCGCGAAGAACGCCGGATGGACGATGAGGTCGCCGAGCAGCAGCGCCAGCAACGCGACGACAGGCCAGAACAGACGATGCTTGGTCATCGTGCGACTCCTTCGGCCATCGTCGCCATGACGCGGTCCGCGGTCAGCGATTCGTTGTCCAGTACGGCGACCACCGCGCGGTCGCGCAGCACGACGACCCGGTGGCTCAATCGCAGCACCTCCTCGAGTTCTGCGGAGATGAACACGACGGCCATCCCCTCACTCGAAAGCCGGGCGACCAGCCGCTGGATCTCGGTCTTGGCCCCGATGTCGATACCGCGCGTCGGCTCGTCGAGGATCAGCAGCCGGGGTTCGGTGATGAGCCACCTCGCCAGCAGCACCTTCTGCTGGTTGCCACCGCTCAGGTCACCGACCTTCGCCTCCGCGTTCGCGGGCCGGATGTCGAGCATTTCGATGTAGCGCTCGGCGATCTCTTCCTGCCGCTTCCGCGGGATCGGCCGTGCCCAGCCCCGTGAAGCCTGCAGCGCGAGCACGATGTTCTCCCGCACGGTGAGCTCTTCGACGAGCCCCTCGGTCTTGCGGTTCTCCGAGCAGAACGCGATGCGGTGGTCGAGCCCGGTACGCGGCGTCTTCAGCGACACCGGCGCACCGTCGATCCGCACGGATCCGCTGTCCGCGTGATCGGCGCCGAACAGCAGCCGCGCCAGTTCGGTGCGGCCCGAACCGAGCAACCCCGCGAGGCCGACGACCTCGCCCGCCCGGATGTCGAGCGAGAACGGCGCGACACCGCCCTTGCGGCCGACGTCACCGGCTTCGAGGAACACCGGCGCTCCGGCGAGGTCGGACCGGCTGTGGCCCGCGTCCTCGATGTCTTCGAGTGCTTCGAGTTCCTTGCCGATCATCCTGGTGACCAGGTCGACCGGGGTGATCTCCTCGGTGCGGTACTCGCCGATCAGCTTCCCGTTGCGCAGCACCGTCATCCGGTCGGCGACGGCGAAGACCTGCTCGATGAAATGGGAGACGAACAGGATCGCCATCCCCTGGTCCCGCAACGAACGCACCACGTTCAGCAGTTGCTCGACCTCCCCGGCGTCCAAACTGGACGTAGGTTCGTCGAGCACGAGCACACGGGCGTCGACGTCGAGCGCCCTGGCGATCGCGACCAGTTGCTGCACCGCGATCGAGCAGCTGCTCAGCTCGGCCGAAACGTCCACCTCGACGTCCAGCCTGGCCAGCAGCGCGGCCGCCCGGCGGCGCGTCTCACGCCAGTCGATGCGGCCGCGCCGCCGCGGCTCCTTGCCGAGGCAGATGTTCTCCGCCACCGACAGGTTCGGGCAGAGGTTCACTTCCTGATAGACGGTGCTCACGCCGGAGCGCTGTGCTTCTCCCGGGCCGCTGAACGCGACCGGGGAGCCGTCGAGTTCGATCGTGCCCGCGTCCACCCCGTACACGCCGGTGAGCACCTTGATCAGGGTGGACTTGCCGGCGCCGTTCTCGCCCATCAGTGCGTGCACTTCGCCGGGGAACATCCGGAAGGAGACGTCGTCGAGGGCGACCACGCCGGGGAATTCCTTCCGGATATGGCTCATCCGCAGAATCGCAGGGGGTTCTGTCATCGCTGACCTTGTTCTCGGGGGGACGCGGGTCCGGATCAGTACTGGCGTTGCGGCAGGGCGGCCTTCGCGGCGGCCTGGTCGAATTCGGTCTCGGTGGTCTCGATGCGCGGGGGCACCTGCTCACCGGCGGCGACCTTCTTCACCAGCTCCATCAGCTGCGGGCCGAGCAGCGGGTTGCATTCGACGACGTGGTTGATCTTGCCGTCGGCCAAGGCCTGCAGGGCGTCGCGGACACCGTCGACCGAGACGATCTTGATGTCCTTGCCGGGTACCTTCCCGGCCGCCTCGATCGCTTCGATGGCGCCGAGGGCCATGTCGTCGTTGTGCGCGTACAGCACGTCGATCTTGGGCTGGGACTTCAGGAAGGCCTCCATGACCTCCTTGCCCTTGGCCCGGGTGAACTCACCGGTCTGCGACGCGACGACCTTGAACTTCGGGTTCGAGGCGATGACGTCCGCGAAACCCTTCTTGCGGTCGTTCGCCGGCGCCGAACCGGTGGTGCCCTGCAGTTCCACGATGCTGACGTCGCCCGCCGCGGAGCCGAACTCCTTGGCCAGCCACTCGCCCGCCTTCTTGCCCTCGGCGACGAAGTCCGAGCCGAGGAAGGTCTTGTACAGCGACTTGTCCGGCGAGTCGACGGCCCGGTCGGTCAGGATCACCGGGATGTTCGCCGTCTTCGCCTCCTTCAGCACGGTGTCCCAGCCGGATTCCACGACCGGCGAGAAGGCGATCACCTTGACCTTCTGCTGGATGTAGGACCGGATCGCGGCGATCTGGTTCTCCTGCTTCTGCTGCGCGTCGGAGAACTTCAGCTCGATCCCGGCCGCCTTCGCGGACTCCTGGATGGACTTCGTGTTCGCCGTGCGCCAGCCGCTTTCCGCGCCCACCTGGGCGAAGCCGAGGGTGAGGGCGCCGCCACCACCCGCCCCGCCGCCACCGCCGCACGCGGAGAGCATGAGCAGCCCGGCCACTCCGGCCACGATCGCCGTCCACGGTTTTCTTGCCACATCGACTCCTAGATCCGCACTGATCAGTTGAGTTAGCGTTAACACTCACACCTCGAGCCGCGGAAACGGCTCCCGGTGCTACGAAAGACCGGTGCTCTCCCGCACGATCAGTTCGGGGACCACCAGGTCGCGATCACGGTTCTCACCGCCGTTCATCCGGCGGCGGAGCAGGTCGAACGTGCGCCTCCCGACTTCGACGAAGTCCTGGCGCACCGTCGTCAGCGGCGGCGTGTAGTAGGCCGCCTCGGGAACGTCGTCGAAACCGACGATCCGCATCTCCCCCGGCACGTTCACCCCGGCTTCGGTGCAGGCGCGGAGAAAACCGAGGGCCATCTGGTCGTTCGCCACGAACACCGCGTCCAGCCCCTGTTCGCCGACGAGGGATCGCCCCGCCGCGTACCCGGAACGCGCGCTCCAGTCGCCGCGGATGACGGGCGGGATCCGTGCGCCGTGCCGCTGCAGGGTTTCGCGCCAGCCACGTTCGCGGTCGAGCGCCTCCAGCCAGTCTTCGGGCCCGGCCACATGCCAGACCGTCTCGTGGCCGAGGCCGAGCAGGTGCTCGGTGGCGCGCCGTGCGCCGTCGTACTGGTCCACCGAGATCACCGGGACCGGCGCCTTCTGCCCACCGCCGACCGCGACGAGCGGCACGTCGCTGGGCGCAGCCTCCAGCGCGCGTGCGGCCGTGACGTGCGGCGCGATCACGACGATGCCCTCGACGGCCTGGCGGCGCAGGCGCTCCACCGCGTCCGCGATGGACGACCGGCCAGGACGGCTGATGCTGGTTATGGTCGTCGCGTAGCCGGCTTCGCGGGCGGCGTGCTCGATCCCGCTCAAGGTGCTGGCCGGACCGTAGAGGTTGGCCTCCAGCGCGACCACGCCGAGCGTGCCCGAACGACCGGTGACCAGAGCGCGGGCGACCGAGTTCGGCCGGTAGTCCAGCTGCTCGATGGCGGCGTTGACCCGGACCCGTGTCTCGGCGCGGACCGGCCCGGTGCCGTTGATGACCCGCGAGACCGTCATATGCGAAACACCCGCGAGCGCGGCCACGTCGGTGAGACTGGCCTGCTTGCTCTCGGTGGTGTCGCGCGCCATCGCCTGTCTCCCAATCCCAGTACCGTGTGACGAGTGCCGCAAGTGTTAGCGATAACACGAGCCGGGTCAAGCGCTCACCGAGTCACAGTCGGGTCACGGAGCCGGGCTCGCGGCGATCCGGCTTGCGGAGGGGTGAGTCGAATGTGGCGTGTCGCGAAAGCCACTTTCGGGACATCTGACGTCTCGAAAGTGGCTTTCGCGACGCCGCCCGCTGGGCTGCCACGTCCGGCGCGGAAGCGGTGCCGCGTCAGCTGGAGGCGCGATGCGTGAGCGAGACCGGCAAGATCCGCTGGCGGGGCTTGAGCTCCCGGTCGTCCATCACCGCGAGCAGGGTCTCGACCATCACGCGCACCTGTTCGCGCGGGTCCTGGTGGACCGACGTCAGCGGCGGGTCCATCTCCGGCGCGAGGGTCGCGTTGTCGTCGAAGCTGACGACGGCGACGTCCGACGGGATCCGCCGCCCGGCGGAATGCAGGGTGCGGAGCGCGCCGAGGGCCATCATGTCGCTGGCCACGAAGACGGCGTCGAGGTCGGGGCGCCGGGCGAGCAGGTTCGACATCGCCTTCGCCCCGCCGGTCAGGGTGAAGTCGCCTTCCTCCATCAGGTCCGCCGGGTCGAGCCCGGCATCGAGGAGGGTCTTGCGCCAGCCGGAGAGCCGGTCGATCGCCGCGCTCTGGTCCTGCGGGCCCGCGATCGTGGCGATCCGGCGGTGGCCGGCCTCGACCAGATGTGCGACCGCGAGCTTCGCGCCGCCCTCGTTGTCGAAGTCGACGACGTGGACACCGCGTTTCAGCCCGGCCGCCTGCCCGCCGTACACCACCGGGATCCTCAGCTGCCGCAGTGCCTTGGGCAGCGGATCGGTCCGGTGCGGCGCGAAGACGAGCACGCCGTCGACGTGCCCGCCGTCGAGGAACCGGACCGTGCGGTCGAGATCCTCGCGGGTGTCACTGAAGATCAAGACCATCTGGCAGCCGACGTCGGCGAGTTCGCGGTAGCCCGCGCGCATCACCGCGGTGCGGTATGGGTCGTCGAGCAGCCGCGCCTCCGGCTCCGACAGCACGACCGCGACCGCGCCGGTCCGCCTGGTGACCAGCGACCTGGCCGCCTGATTCGGGGAATAGCCGAGTTCGCGCGCCGCGGCCTGGACCTTCTCGCGGGAGCGCGCGCTGACGTACCCGTCGTCGTTCAGCGCACGGGACGCCGTCGACCGGCTGACCCCGGCGGACGCGGCGACGTCCTCCAGCGTCGGCCTGCCGTCTTCCTCTGGTCGAGGCCCCACCCGCGCCACCTTCACTCTTCAGCTCCATCCGGACACCGACAGCTTAATGCTCGGCGGGCGCCGACACTGAGAGCGCTCCCCTGATGGAAACACTCTCATTACAAGCCCTTGACACCGCCATACCTTGGCGACAGACTCGGCGCATCCTGGGAGCGCTCCCATTTTCTCCTCACCCCCCACCAGCAAGGGACACAAAGAGCGTGAAAAGAGTCCACCAACCCATCGGCGCAAGGGGCTAAAAACCGTGAAGAGCATCCGGAACGGCCTGGTGCTGGCACTGGGTATCACGATGACGACGTTCGGCCTGGCGGCGTGCGGCGGTGACGACGGCGGCGCCCCCGCCGCGTCGGACCCGAACGCGAAGGTCGAACTGTCGCTGGCGACGTTCACCGAATTCGGTTACGAGGAGCTGATCCCCGAGTACGAACGGCTGCATCCGAACATCAAGATCACCCACCGTAAGACCGGTCAGGGCGGGCCGTACCACCAGGACCTGATCACGAAACTGGCCGCGGGGTCCGGCCTCGCCGACGTCACCGCCGTCGAGGAAGGACACCTGTCGAACGTTCTCGACAAGGGCTCGAAGTTCAACGACCTGACCAAGATCGGCCCGCCGGAGGCGTCGCCCGACCGCTGGCTCGGTTGGAAGTACGACGCGGCGAAGACCAAGGACGGCAAGGTCATCGGCTACGGGACGGACATCGGCCCGCTGGCGATGTGCTACCGCAAGGACATGCTCGAAGCGGCGGGGCTGCCGTCCGATCCCGAAGCGGTCAAGCCGCTGTTCGCGACCTGGGACAGCTACTTCGCCGCCGGTGACCAGTACGTCTCCAAGACCGGTGGGAAGGCGTGGTTCGACTCGGCCGCGCAGAACTTCAACGCCATGGTCAACCAGCTACCCACCGGCTACATCGGCAACGACGACAAGCCGACGCTGGAATCGAACCAGGGCATCAGGGATGCCTGGACCAAGGTGACCGGCGCCGTCGCGAAAGGACAGTCGGCCAAGCTGACGGCGTTCAGCAACGAGTGGAACTCCGGTTTCAAACAGGGCGCGTTCGCCACGAAGGTGTGCCCCGCGTGGATGCTCGGCGTGATCGAGGAGCACTCCGGTCCCGAGAACGCCGGCAAGTGGGCGGTCACCGCGGCCTTCCCCGGTGGCGGCGGGAACTGGGGCGGCTCGTATCTGACCGTGCCCACGCAGTCGAAGCACCCGAAGGAGGCGGCCGAACTCGCCGCCTGGCTGACCGCGCCCGAGCAGCAGATCAAGGCGTTCAAGGCGAAGGGCACCTTCCCCAGCCAGGTCAAGGCGCTGGAGGACCAGGCGCTGCTGAGCGAGACCGACGCCTACTTCGGCGGCGCCAAGATCGGCCAGCTGTTCGCCGAGCAGGCGAAGAAGGTCGCGAAGCCGCAGTACAAGGGCCCCGGTGACGGCCAGATCCAGGAGAACGCGTCGAGCCCGGCGCTGCAGGCCGTCGAACAGGGCAAGTCCGCGGACGAGGGCTGGGCGCAACTGATCGACGCCGCGAAGAAGATCACGCGCTGACCGATGACCGTCGTCGACAAGATCGCGCCGGACGAGGAGAAGGCCGGGGTGCGCACGTCGCCCCGGCCCACCCTCCGCCATCGGCTGAGCCGGTGGGACGTCAAGGTCTCGCCGTACCTCTACATCGCCCCGTTCTTCGTCGTGTTCGGGATCGTCGGGCTGTTCCCGCTGCTCTACACGGCGTACGTCTCCCTGTTCAGCTGGGAGGCGGGTGACGACAACCCCGTCTTCATCGGGTTGGACAACTTCAAGGAGTTGTTCGCCGACACCCAGTTCTGGAACGCGCTCGAGAACACGGTCAGCATCTTCCTGCTCTCCAGCGTTCCGCAGCTGATCATCGCGGTGCTCCTGGCGGCGCTGCTCAGCGCCAGGCTGCGCGGGGCGACCGGCTGGCGTGTCGGCGTCCTGCTCCCCTACGCCGCCAGTCTGGTGGCGCTCGGGATCATCTTCGCGAACCTGTTCGGGCCGAAGTACGGGCTGGTCAACGGCCTGCTGCAGACGATCGGGCTGGATCCGGTCGACTGGCAGGCCGGCCGGTTCAGCAGCCATGCCGCGATCGCGATCATGGTGAACTGGCGCTGGACCGGGTACAACGCACTGATCGTGCTCGCGGCGATGCAGGCGATCCCGAAGGAACTGCACGAGGCCGCGCTGATCGACGGCGCGGGTGCCACGCGCCGGTTCTTCAGCATCACGCTCCCCTTGCTGAAGCCGACGCTGATCTTCGTCACGATCACCTCGACGATCGGCGGCCTGCAGATCTTCACCGAGCCCAAACTGTTCGACGCCATGCCGGGGTCGAACAACGGCGGCTCGTCCAACCAGTTCCAGACCGTGACGCTGTACCTGTACCAAACGGCCTTCGAGAACTACGAACTCGGTTATGCCTCGGCGATCGCGTGGGTGCTGTTCGTGATCATCGTGCTGATCGCGCTGGTGAACTTCTTCCTCACCGGCAGGCTCACGGCGGTGAAGAAGAAATGACAGTGATCCACAGTGGACTCAAGCGAAGCGTTTCGGCGCTGGGTAAACCACGCAGGGCGACCTATGTCGTGCTCACGATCTTCGTGCTGGGCTCGCTCTTCCCGTTCTACTGGTCGTTCCTGGTCGCCAGCCGGGACAGCGGGATGCTCACCGAACGGGTCCCGCCCTTCCTGCCCGGCGGGAACTTCTTCGCCAACGCGGCGAGGGTGTTCGACACGGTGCCGTTCTGGAAGGCGCTCGCGAACAGCCTGATCGTGTCCGGCACGGTCACCCTCACCACGGTGCTGTTCTCGTCTCTGGCCGGGTTCGCCTTCGCCAAACTGCGGTTCCGCGGGCGGAACGGCTTGTTCGTGTTCATCGTGATCACCCTCGCCGTACCGACCCAGCTCGGCATCATCCCGCTGTTCATGGCGATGTCGGAGTTCGGCTGGGCGGGCGGGTTGCAGTCGGTGATCGTGCCCAACCTGGTGACGGCGTTCGGTGTCTTCTGGATGCGTCAGTACACAGTGGACGCCGTACCGTACGAACTGATCGAGGCGGCGCGGGTCGACGGCTGCAGCATGATCCGGATCTTCTGGAACGTCTGCCTGCCCGCGGTCCGCCCGGCGGCGGCGATCCTGGCGATGTTCACGTTCATGACGTCGTGGAACGACTTCCTGTGGCCGCTCGTGGTGCTGGACGCCGGCAACCCCACCGTCCAGCTGGCTCTGGAGAAGCTGCAGAGCGGCTATTACGTCGACTATTCGCTGGTGCTGGCCGGAACGACCCTGGCCACCATCCCGATCCTCATCGTCTTCCTCCTCCTCGGCCGTCAGATCGTGGCCGGGATCATGCAAGGTGCCGTGAAAGGGTGACCATGTCAGCTCATCCCGACAGTGTCCGGGCGAAGACCGCGCTGCTGTTCCCGCCCGGATTCGTGTGGGGCGCCGCCACCGCCGCCTTCCAGGTCGAAGGGGCGACGACCGCCGACGGCCGGACCGACTCGATCTGGGACGTCTTCGCCCGCCGTCCCGGCGCCGTCGTCGGCGGCGACACCGGGGAACCGGGCGCCGATCACTACCGGCGCTACGCCGAAGACGTCGACCTCATGCGGCGGCTCGGGCTCGGTGCGTACCGCTTCTCCCTTTCGTGGCCGCGGATCCGGCCCGACGGCGGCGCTCCGAATCCCCGGGGTCTCGCGTTCTACGACCGGCTCGTCGACAAGCTGCTCGAAGCCGGAGTGGAGCCGTGGGCCACGCTGTATCACTGGGATCTTCCCCAGTCGCTGGAAGACGAGGGCGGCTGGGCGGTACGGGATACCGCGTTCCGGTTCGCCGAGTACGCCGAAACGGTCGTGGCGCGCCTGGGCGACCGAGTGCCACGCTGGTCAACCCTCAACGAGCCGTGGTGCGCCGCGATGCTGGGCTATGCGCGCGGGATCCACGCGCCCGGCAGGCAGGAACCCCGCGCCGCCGTCGCGGCCGCGCACCACCTGCTGCTCGGACACGGACTGGCGATGGACGTCCTGCGTCGGCACGCGCCGGCCGCGTCGTCGGGGATCACGCTGAACCTGTACCCGGTGTCGGCGGTCGACCCGTCGTCCACTGTGGACTCCGAAGCCGCGCGCCGGATCGACGGCCTGCAGAACCGGCTGTTCCTGGACCCGGTGCTCCGGGGCTCCTACC
This sequence comes from Amycolatopsis roodepoortensis, assembly GCF_014873915.1. Lineage (GTDB taxonomy): Bacteria > Actinomycetota > Actinomycetes > Mycobacteriales > Pseudonocardiaceae > Amycolatopsis > Amycolatopsis roodepoortensis. The sequence continues at coordinate 1,738,133 of NZ_JADBEJ010000001.1, read as the reverse complement.
CCGAGGATCTGCTGACCGATCTGGCGCACCTCGGCATCGGTGAGCTGGTGCGGGACGGCGACCTCGCGACCATCGCCGCACCGATCGACTGGCTGGGCATCAACTACTACCGCGGCTACCAGGTCGCGGGCACCCCGCTGTCCGGCAGTGAACCGGCGGGCGCCGACTGGCTCGGCTCCCCCGACGTCCATTTCGTGCCCGACGAAGCGGCGCCCCGCACCGACTCCGGCTGGGAGGTCCAGCCCTCGCGGCTCACCGAGTGCCTCCTCCAGGTCCATCGCGACTATCGGCCGATCCCGTTGTACATCACCGAAAACGGCGCGTCCTATCCGGACGCGCTGATCGGCGGGGACATCGCGGACACCGACCGGATCGCCTTCCTGGACTCGCATCTGCGCGCCGCGTACGAGGCGATCGAGGCGGGCGTCGACCTGCGTGGTTACTTCTACTGGTCGCTGCTCGACAACTTCGAGTGGGCCGAGGGGTACGGCAAGCGGTTCGGGCTCGTCCACGTCGATTACGCGACGCAGCGGCGGACGCCGAAACAGAGCGCGCTCTGGTATGCCCGGGCGATCAGTCTCAACGGGCTGAGCTGACGGCATCGCCGTCACCCGCCGGGATTGCGGTGGCCGCGTCCCGGCGGGTCTTGTTATCGTGGACGTGGACCTGATCAACGAGCAGTGGAGACCAGACGTGGCAGGTGAAGACGACATCTCCGGGTGAGCCGGAGTAGGCAGGCCACCGGCGTCGACGCCGAGGTGGCCTTTTTGTCGTCCCCTCAAGCCACGTCCACCGCGGTGCAGCCTTCGAGGCGCCCGCTGTCTTTCACGAGGTCATTTCCATGTCAGACGCCTTCGTCGTCGTGTCCGCCCTGTCCTTCTCCTGGCCGGACGACACCCCGGTCTTCGACGACCTGTCCTTCACCGTGCCCGGTGGCCGCACCGGACTGGTCGCGCCGAACGGGGCGGGCAAGAGCACGCTCCTCAAGCTGATCGCCGGCGAACTGCGTCCGACGTCCGGGTCCGTCTCCGCCCAGGGCGTCCTCGGCTACCTGCCGCAGTCGCTGCCGCTCACCGCCGACCTGACCGTGGCCGAGGTGCTGGGCATCGCGCCGCAGCTCGCGGCGCTGACCGCGATCGAGTCCGGCGACGCGAGCGAAGAGCACTTCACCACCATCGGAACCGACTGGGACATCGAGGAACGCACCCGCGCCCAGCTCGACCGGCTCGGCCTCGACGGCATCTCGCTGGACCGGAGCCTGCGCACGTTGAGCGGCGGGCAGATCATCTCCCTCGGCCTGGCCGCGCAATTGCTGAAGCGGCCCGACATCCTGCTGCTGGACGAACCGACCAACAACCTCGACCTCGACGCGCGCCGCAAGCTCTACGGAGTGCTCGAAGACTGGTCCGGCTGCCTGCTGCTGGTGAGCCACGACCGGGAACTGCTCGACCGGATGGACCGGATCGCCGAACTCGACCGCGGCGATCTCCGGTACCACGGCGGGAACTTCACCCAGTACGAAGCGGCGGTCAAGGCCGAGCAAGAGGTGGCCGAGCGCAACGTCCGCAGCGCCGAACAAGAGGTCAAACGCGAGAAGCGGGAGATGCAACAGGCCCGCGAGCGGGCGGCGCGCCGCGCGGGCAACGCCGCCCGGAACCTCGGCAACGCCGGCCTGCCGAAGATCTTCGCCGGCACCATGAAGCGCAACGCCAGGAGTCCGCGGGCAAGGCGAACGAGACGCACGCCGCCCGGGTCAGCGAAGCGAAGAACCGCCTCGACGAGGCCGAACGTTCACTCCGCGACGACCAGAAGATCGCGCTGATCCTGCCGGGCACCAACGTCCCCGCCGGGCGCACGATGTTCCAGGGCGAGCACATCCAAGTCCGCTACGGCGACCGGAACGTCTTCGCGGGCGACGGCGTCGACCTGACGATCCGCGGCCCCGAACGGATCGCGCTGACCGGCGGGAACGGCACCGGCAAGTCGACCCTCCTGCGGGTGCTCAAGGGAGATCTCACGCCGGACAGCGGCGTGGTGAAACGCGCCGAAGGCCGGATCGCGTACCTCTCCCAGCGACTCGACCTGCTGGACCTCGACCGGACGATCGCCGAGAACTTCGCCACGTTCGCCCCGAGCCTCCCCGAGTCGCAACGGATGACGCTGCTCGCCCGCTTCCTGTTCCGAGGCGCGCGAAGTCAGCTTCCCGTCGGCGTGCTCTCCGGGGGCGAACGCCTGCGAGCCACCCTGGCCTGCGTCCTGTTCGCCGAACCCGCGCCGCAACTCCTGCTACTGGACGAGCCGACCAACAACCTCGACCTGGTCAGCGTCGGGCAGCTGGAGAGCGCGTTGGGGGCGTATCAAGGGGCTTTCGTAGTCGTGAGCCACGACGAGCGGTTCCTCCGGGAGATCAAGGTGGACCGGCGGGTGCGGCTGACCGATGGAACGCTCGTGGAGTCGTGAGGCTCGCGTTCCCTCTCGCGCCGGATCTGCTCGTGATTTGAGGTGTTTCCTTGCTGCACGAGTAGGTCCGGTGTTCCAGCCTGGCAATTGACACCCGGCCGGTCACTCGAACGCAAACGGCGCGGCGAGGCTCCTAGATCTACACGGGATTCTCCCTGGACACTACGGGTTCGTGGAGAACGCGCAATTAGTCGGCTAATTGCTTTCGGGTAATCAGTGCTTCTCGATCGAATCACTCTTCAGTGTTGTTCGCGCGTTTCACTGGTAGCGCAAAATTACGAACATCTGTTCGTTAAATCGCGGTATTATTGACGGGTGTCCGAGACCTTCCTCCCCGAGTTGCCGCAGGAACTGTGGCGCGCCGGCAAGCTGGAGCTTGCCCATGGCGTGCTGCAGTCTTTGCGGGTGATTCGGGTGGCCACCGCTGGTTTGGGGCGGTTTTTGGCGGAGGTCGAGTCTCGGGGCGCGAAAGACTTATATGGGCATGGCAGTACGGCGAGTTGGCTCGCGGAGATGGCGGGACTGTCGCGGGGTGAAGCGGGTGCAGTGGTGAAGCGGGCCATCGCGTTGAACCCGACCCGTGCTTTGGATGGCACGGATGTTCCTCCTGTGGCGCCTGCGACCGCTGCGGTGGCGGCGGAGGGGTTGGTCGGGGATGAACGGATCGATCAGATCCTGGAGATTTTGAAGAGGCTGCCTGCTGATACCTCGGTTGAGGATCGGGCGGTCGCGGAGAAGATCCTGGCCGACCTGGCCCCGAATGCCGGTCCGCACCAGCTCGCCAAGGCTGAAGCGAACCTGCTGGGATGGTTGGACCCCGACGGCAACGAACCCAAAGACCCCGAACCGAAGGAACCACGCCGGGAAATCACGCTGGAGCGCCGCAGGGACGGATTCTGGAAGCTGACCGGTCTGCTGGATGACGAGACCGGTGCCCGCACCGCCGCTGCGCTGGAGGCGTATGCCCAGCCACGGCCGGTGGACGAGTTCGGCCAAGCGGATCTGCGGATGAAATGCGAGCGGATGGGCGACGCGTGGGCCGACCTCCTGGATCTGGCGATCGCGTGCCCGGACCAGCCGGGCACCAGCGGTTATCGGACTTTGGTGAACGTCACCATCGGGCTTGAGGAACTCAAATCCGGCCTCGGCACCGCCTGCCTCGACTTCGTCGGAACGATGACCGCCCGCGAAGCCCGACTCGCCGCCTGCGACTGCCTGATGCTCCCGGTCGTGCTGAGCGCCGCCGGTGAACCCCTCGACGTGGGACGACTCAGACGATTCGTCACCCCAGGGCAACGCCGGGCGTTGAACATCCGCGACGGCGGCTGCGCGTTCCCTGGCTGTCATCGCAAACCCAAGAATTGCCACGCCCACCACATCATCCACTGGGCAGACGACGGCCCCACCGATCTCCGGAACTTGGTGCTGCTGTGCGGATTCCACCATCGGCTGATTCATCACGGTGATTGGGAAGTGCGGATGGCGGCCGATGGGTTACCGGAGTTCATCCCACCCCAGTATCGAGATCCGCTCCGACAACCCCGCCGCAATGCCCTGCATCACCGCTGAACGTCGAGGAGCCCGCCAGCCACACCGGCGACGGGCCCTTCGGCATGCCCACCGGCGGCCCCACGTCCCGCCGTTCAGAGGCTCCTGCCTGACCGGACCGATCACGCACGACTGTGTGGATTTCGGGACGTCAGATGTCCCGAAATCCACACAGTCGTGCAACAGCGGAACCCCGGTGCGACACCACTGAACGCGAGAAGCCGCCAGCCATCAAGGCGACGGGCTCCTCGGCAGCCAGCCAGTCAGATCGCGCACTACTCGCCACGACGCGATCGCACTCGATCCTGAGGCCGCGGTGGTGGTAAGAGCATGAACGTGCCCGCTCAGCCCCTCCGAAGGCGGGCCACAACCGGACAACGCGAGTTCTCCTGCCATGACGCACAACCACCCGAGCGGAGAGCGAGACGGCATCCAGGTCGGGCAACGACCCAAGCACCGGCGCTTCAAAAGCACCCGACAACGAAAACGCCCGCCGCCGAACCGGCGACGGGCGAGGAAAAGAAAAGGTCCCGCTTCCGCTCAGCGAAGGCTGGGGGTTCCTGCGAGCAGGAAGCGGGAGTTTGTGGCCGGTACGGGGGCCGCCTCTCGGCGAGTGGCTCGACACGGCTCCGGCCGGACCGGTATTCCGTGAAGGCGAAGGGTGAGGCCCGGGGGCACCATCCGTACCGACACTCTCTACAACGCACCACCGGTCGAAATGTTCCCCGGCGCCGATCCCGAATAGGTGTGACCCGCGTCTACACTCGAATGCACGAAAAAGGTCCGCCCCCGCTCAGCGAAGGCCTGGGGGTTACCTGCGAGCGGAAGCGGACAATTCTTATAACGCGACGACACACCGAATTGTTCCCCTGGGCCGAGTGATCTGGGTCAACCCGAAAACGGCCGGGCAAAAAAGACCCGCTCCCGCTCAGCGAAGGTCTGGGGGTCACCTGCGAGCGGAAGCGGGAGCGAAGGCCGATACGGTGGGCCGCCTCTCGGCGAATGGCACGACATGGCTCCGGCCGGACCGGTATTCCATGAAGGCGGAGGTTGAGGCCCGGGGGCACCATCCGTACCGACATCCTCTACAACGCCACGGCCCGGAAAACGTTCCCCGCGAAAGAAGTGACGCGCGTCAACACCCGAATGCGGTAACCCTCAGCAGGGCGGCGGAACCTGATCGACCAGTTCTTCGGGAGCGGACAGCCGCCATGCCTCGTAGACCAATTCGTTCAGCTCGTCGGATTCGATGCCGTCGAGGTACACCACCACCCAGCCGAATCCCCCGGCCGTGAACTGCACCTCGAAGACGTCCGGCCGCTCGGCCACGAGGGCTTCCTGTTCCGAGAGCGTCTGCTTCAGGCCGACGGTCTGGGTGCGCGGCCAGTAGTAGCCGAACCGCTTCCCCCGCACACTGAACGACTCCCACTCCTTCGCGTCGGATCGCTCGACGTCGGCGAGCGACTTCAGCATCCGGTGGAACTCGTCACTCGACACGCTCATCGTGAACCCCAAACCCCAGTAACTCCGTCGGCTTCAGTCTAGGTGCCCGGGTCTGTCCGGCTTTTGAGGACGTCGATCGGTAGATTCGCCGGAGGAAGATCCACTCGATCCGGGGAGCTGTGCGATGGACCGTCCGGCCACGGCGGCAGAGTTGTTCGACGCCATCGGTTCCGCCTACGAAGACGTCTTCGGACGGGCGCCGGTGGTCGACAGGGCGGTGCGGCAGCTGCTGGACGGCCTGCCGCCGTCATCCAGGGTGCTCGACCTCGGCAGCGGCACCGGCAGGCCGGTGGCCGAGGAGCTCTCCGCCGCGGGCCATCGGGTGACCGGGCTCGACGTGTCGCCGGTGATGATCGACCTCGCGCGTGAGCAGGTTCCCGCCGCCACCTTCGTCCACGCCGACGTGCGTGACTGGACCTCGCCGCCCGAGTCGTGGGAGGCCGTCTGCGCCTTCTTCCCGTTCCTCCAGATGCCGCGCAGGGACACCGAAGCCGTGCTCGCCGACATCGCGCGCTGGCTGGTACCGGGCGGGCTCTTCGCGCTCGTCACCGTTCCGCGTGACGCCGAGGACGCGCCCGCGGAGTTCTTCGGCCGCACCTTCCGCGTCACCAGTTTCGCCCCGGACGACCTCGTCCGGCGAGTCGAAGCGGCCGGGATGGAGGTCACCGGCACCCATACGGAGGTCTTCACCGCGGATGAACCGGGGACACCGCCGGAGGAACACCTCCTGATCACGGCTCGGCGCCCGGTCTGACCATGCGCGTCGTCAGCGTGATCACGCCGGTCCACCCGCCGAGCCTGCCGTACCTGGCCGAGACGTACGAATCCCTCGCCGCGCAGGAACTCCCGCCGGGCTGGGCCTGGGAATGGCTGGTACAGGAGGACGGCGAGACCGGTCTGCTCGACGGCGTCCTCCCCGCGGACGAACGCGTACTGGCCGGCTCGGGGCGGCGGGGCGGCCCCGGGGTCGCGCGGATGCTGGCCCTGTCGCGCTCCACCGGCGAGCTGATCAAGGCACTCGACGCCGACGACCTCTTGGCACCCGGCGCGCTCGCGCGGGACATCGCGGCACTGGAGGATCCCGAGGTCGGCTGGACGACCTGCCGGGTGCTCGACCTCTTTCCCGACGGGACCACGGCCGGCGTCGACAGCGACCCGGAAGAGGGAAGGATCGAACGCGGCGCGATCCTGCGCCACTGGCAGCGCAACGGCTACGTGTCGTCGGTGGTGGCCGGGACGCTGTGCATCCGCCGTGAGCTGCTGCTGGAACTCGGCGGCTGGATGGCGTTGCCCGCGTCGGAGGACACCGGGCTGATCCTCGCCGCCAACGCCAGCTCCGACGGCTACTTCGTCTCCACGTGCGGCATGTTCTACCGGAAGTGGGCCGGGCAGGTCACCCGGTCCGCGGCGCACAACGACGACGGCGAGCGGCTCGCGCGGATGAAGCTGATCGAGGAGCGCGCCGAGGTCATGTTGGCACGTCGACGAGGTCGAGCAACGCCTTCGCGCACAGATCCCGGATCTCTTCCCGGGTCAGCTTCCGGTACTTGAGCCAGTCGAGACAGACCGCGACGACGAAGGCCAGCCATCCGCGGACGAGCACCCGCAGGGTCTCCGGCGGCTCGCCGTCCGGGCACAGCACCTCCAGGATCCGGCGTCCCTGTTCGGCGAAGTTGTTGTCCAGGACCTCGCGCACGCCGTCGACGGCGATCGACGTGCCCGAGTGCAGCGCCCGGTAGCCGTCCTCGTTGGCTTCGACGTAGCGCAGGTAAGCGTCGAGACCAGCGGTCAGCTGCTCCGCGACGGGGAGCGTGGGATCGGACTTGGTCATCTCGAGCAGGCGTTCACCCTGCGCCTTGATGACCTCGGTGACGAAGTCCCGTTTCGTCGGGAAGTAGTGGTACAGCAGCCCCCGGGACACCTCGGCGATGTCCGCGACCTGCTCGATCCACACGTCGTCGTACGGCCGCTCCGCGAAGAGGCGGGCGCCGATCCGCAGCAGCTGTTCCCGCCGCTCGGCGGTGCTCAGCCTGCTGCGGGGTTTCCCGGAGGTACTAGGCGCCATCTGGGCATCGTACTTACTTGACACGAGTTCAGTAACAGGCCACGCTCGCTATTGGATACCGGTTCAACAGTGCTCGCAGTGCTCACCTGGAGGGGCTCGATGGCCACCGCTCTCCCCCATCCCCCGCGACGGATCCCGCTGATCGGCGACGTGCTCGGCGTGTCGCCGAAGACGCCGGTCCAGGACTCGATGCGCCACGCGGCCGAGCTGGGCCCCGTCTTCGAGCGCAAGGTGTTCGGCCGGAGCATCGTGTTCGTCAACGGTGCCGAGATGGTCGCCGACCTCTCCGACGAGAAGCGCTTCGCGAAGCACGTCACGCCCGCGATCTCGAACCTGCGCCCACTCGGCGGCGACGGTCTGTTCACGGCCCACAACGAAGAGCCGAACTGGCGGCGCGCGCACGAGATCCTCGCGCCCGCGTTCAGCCGCAACGCCATGCAGCGTTATCACCCGACGATGCTGGCGATCACCCGCCAGCTGCTGGACACGTGGGACAGGGGTGGCGAGGTCGACGTCGCGGACGACATGACCAAGCTGACGCTGGAGACCATCGGCCGGACCGGATTCGGTTACAGCTTCTCGTCGTTCGAACGCGCCGAGCCGCATCCGTTCGTCGCCGCGATGGTCCGCACGCTGCGGCACGCGCAGCGGATGGCCATCCAGCCGCCGGTCATCGGCCCGCTCCTCAGCCGCAAGGCGAACCAGCGCAACGAAGCCGACCTGGCGTTCCTCCACTCCGTCGTCGCCGACGTCATCGAGGCGCGCCGGAACGACACGAGCACCGAAGACCTGCTCGGGCTCATGCTGAACACCACGCAGCCGAGCACCGGTGAGGCGCTGGACGAGGACAACATCCGGCACCAGATCATCACGTTCCTCGTGGCCGGGCACGAGACCACCTCGGGCGCGCTGTCGTTCGCCCTGTACTACCTAGCCAGGAATCCGGACGTCCTGGCCCGCGCACAGTCCGAAGTGGACAAGGTCTGGGGCGCGAACCCGGACCCGTCCTACGAGGAAGTCGCGAAACTCCGTTACGTCCGGCGAGTCCTCGACGAAGCGCTCCGGCTCTGGCCGACGGCGCCGGCCTTCGCGCGCCAGGCCCAGGTGGACACCGTCGTCGGCGGTGAGTATCCGATGCGGAAGGGACAATGGGCGCTGGTGCTCATCCCGGCGCTGCACCGTGATCCCGTGTGGGGAGACGATCCCGAGTCGTTCGATCCGGACCGGTTCTCCCCGGAACGCAACCGCGCCCGTCCGGCTCACGTCTACAAACCCTTCGGCACCGGCGAGCGGGCCTGCATCGGGCGGCAGTTCGCCCTGCACGAGGCGACGCTGGTGCTCGGGATGCTACTGAGCCGGTACGAGCTGCGCGGCGACCCGTCTTATCGGCTGAAGGTGCAGGAGCTGCTGACCCTCAAGCCGGAGGGCTTCAAGCTGGAGGTCTCGCTCCGCGACCGGGCGTCGGTGGCCGCCTAAGACTTTCAGCAACCGGTCACATCTCCGTGCCGGGATCCGTCAGTGCGATGAAAGCAAGACGGAAACCCCGAAGGAGAACGAATATGGAAACCCGCATCCCGAATCCCGCCCTCGCGAACCCCTCCACCTTGAAGGCCTTGATCGCGCTGGCGGAGTCGACCGGCGACACCGGTGTCCCGAAGACCACGCACTACCTGATGCACGTCCGCGCGAGCCAGATCAACGGATGCAGCGGCTGCCTGGAGATGCACACCAAGGAGCTGCGCAAGGCGGGCGAATCCGACGAGCGGATCTTCACCGTGGCGGCGTGGCGCGACACGGCCTATTTCACCGACGCCGAACGGGCGGCGCTCGCGCTGGCCGAGGCCATCACCCGGATCGCGGACCGGACCGACCCGGTCGACGACGAGGTCTGGAACGAGGCGGCCCGTCACTACGACGAAGCGCAGCTGTCGAGCCTGGTCCTTTCCATCGCCGCCATCAACACCTGGAACCGGCTCAACGTCGCCACGCGGCAGATCGCCGGCGCCGCCTGACCGGCTACTCCGCCTGCCGTAGTTCCACACAGCACTCGGCCGCGCCGGGAACGAGGGCCGCCTCCACGTTCCCGGCGCGCACGCCGTTCAGGAAACCAGCCAGGAAGGCCTGGTTGATCCCGCAGACCAGCTCCGGGGCCTCGGCGGCCAGCGGATGGAACGGGCAGTTCCGCAGCCGGACACAGGTCCTGCTGTCCCGGCTCGGCTCGAAGCCGTAGCGGCGAAGCACCCCTTCCGCGACGGTGAGCGCGCGTTCCGCGCCGAGCCTGCCCGGCCGCGTTCGCGCGCGTTCCTCTTCGCCCGCCGCGAAACCGCGCTCCCCCGCGACCCGCAACACCGCTTCCCGCGCTGTCTCACCGCTCCCTTCGGCGAGCACGGCCTCGGCGAGGATGCCCGCCAGGATCTCGTGCCGCCGGGCGGGAAGCTGCACCTGGATGGCCTCGTCGACGGGTTCGTAGACCTTCGGCCTGCGCCCCACCTTCACCACCGGGCCCGCCGCGAAGCCGAATCTGAGCAACCCGGCCGCCACGAGCTTGTCGAGATGGAAGGCGGCCAGCTTGCGGGAGATCCCGACCGCCGCCGCGGCTTCGTCACGTGTGACAGGCCGCCTCGCGCGCCGGGCGTAGGCGTACATGCCGCGACGGAGGTCGTCGTCGAGCGCCGCCACCGCGGCGATGGCGGGGGCGTCGAGGCCGTCCGGGTCTGGCGGGTCGGACACTGTCACGTTCACCACGATATCGCCTATCTCAACCGGCGGAACATTCTGGAGTGTCGATCTACCATGTAAGATGAGCCACCGGGTGGCAAAACACCCAAAAGTCTTGGTTTAATCCACCGGGGGATCGGTTTCAGCCTAGGAGGCCCAATGTCCACTCCTGCCTTGCGCGTCGTGCACGAATCCGGGCCGGGGCCGGACCTGGCGGCGGCCGAGACCGCGGCCGCCGATCTCCTCACCGCACTGGGCATCCCGCTGGACTCCGAAAGCCTCCGCGGCACGCCGGGCCGGATGGCGCGCGCGTACGCCGAGCTGTTCACCCCCCGGCCGTTCGATCTCACGACGTTCCCCAACGACGAGGGCTACGACGAGCTCGTCCTCGCCAGGGGGATCCCGGTCCGGTCGGTCTGCGAGCACCACCTGCTGCCGTTCGTCGGGGTCGCGCACGTGGGCTACCTGCCGGGAGAGCGGATCCTCGGCCTGTCGAAGCTGGCCAGGATCGTCGAGCACTTCGCCTGCCGTCCGCAGGTTCAGGAACGGCTCACGAAACAGGTCGCCGACTGGCTCGAAGAGCAGCTCGAACCGCGCGGCGTCGGCGTGGTGATCGAAGCGGAGCACTCGTGCATGACGTTGCGCGGGGTCCAGGCCGTCGGGTCGAGCACCGTCACCTCGACCCTGCTCGGCACGCTTCGCGAAGACGCTCGTTCGCGCCAGGAGTTCTTCGCGCTCACCGGGATCAACGGCTGACAGTGGGCTCTTGCGCGTAGGCCGCCGAGACGACCTCGCGATCGAAGACCCGCCAGGTGAGCGCGGAAACGATCACCGCCACCACGAAACCGGCCCAGTACGGCGTCGTCAGCCCGAACGTCGACGCCACCGCCCCACCGAGCAGCGCACCCACGCAGTTGCCGCCCGCGATTACGAACAGACTGGTGCTGCCGACCCGGCCCAGCATGCCGGGCGGGGTGAGCCGCTGACGCAGGGAACTGCCGACGATTCCCCACAGGGCGCCGTGTACCCCGAAGAGGAACAACGTCACCCCGACGACCGGTGCGCTCGTGCTCGTCGCGAGCACCAGATGGGTCCCGGCCTCGATCAGCAGCCCGATCCGCAACGTCCAGGTCGGCGTGCACCAGGCGATCAGCCGGTCGCCCATGACCGAGCCGAGTAGCCCGCCCACCGCCATGCAGGTGAAGAGCAGGCCGTACCCGACGGAACCCAGCTGGAGCCGCTCCTTCGCGAGCAGCACCAGGACCGAGGTGGCCGCGACGAGCGTCAGGTTCAGCATCCCGATCAACCCGATCATGGTCCGCAGCAGACGCTGGCCGGCGAGCCAGCGGAACCCCTCGGCCACCTCCGATCGCATCGACCGGCGCGCGGCCGGCTCGACGGGCCGTGACCGGTAGGCGCCGGCGATCAATCCGAGCAGCAGCGCGCTGACCGCGTACGTGCCGGCGTTGACGTAGAACGGGATGCTCGCCGCGACGCCGAACAGGAATCCGCTCAGCGGCCCGGAAAGCATGCCGTGGGCCAGCGTCGTCCCGGCGTACAGCCGCCCGTTCGCCCGCTCCAGCAACGCCTTCGGCACGATCGCGGGCAGCATCGCCCCGCTCGACGTCCGGAACACGACCTCGCACGCGTTGATCACGAAGAGCACGGCGTACAGCAAGGCGATACTGACGTCGCCCATCGAGATCGCGACGGCCAGCAGCGCGACAGCGGGTACGCGGATCCAGTCGAGGGTGATCATCAGCTTGCGCCGGTCCACCCTGTCGGCCAGCACTCCGCCGGGCAGCGAGAAGAGCAGCCAAGGCAGCCACGCCACGGCGAACCCGCCCGAGACCACGAGCGGCTCGTCGGTGCGGGAGGCGATCAGCAACGGCGCCGCCACCGTCGCGAGACCGCTGCCGAGCGCGGACGTCGTACTCGCCGCCCAGAGCTTCGCGTACCTTCCGTCGAGCCTCTCCCCCGTCATGGGACCAACGTAGCGGCCGGTGACCGAGCGGATGCGGAGTTTCACCCACAGCTGAGCGACTGCCCCCTAGACTGCCCTTCCGTTCGGCCTTGGGAGGGAGCACGGATGGTGCTGGTGCGCGACGTCGATCCGTCGGTTCTGCTGATGAACAAGGCGCCGGGCGAGAAACCCGGGGCCTATCTGCCCAGGGATGTCGACGGTCCGCTCAGGTCGGCGCTCGCGACCACGCCGTTCACCCTCCTCGTCCACGAGGTCTACTCGGGTGCGAGGCGTTCGGCCCTGGAAGCCTTGACGACGATGCACGCCGGAACGGAACTGGTCATCGAGCCGGAACTCGACGAGCTCGCGACGGACCGGCAGGACAGCGACGCGGTGCTCTGGCTCGACCGGAAACTGCCCCAGACCCTCGGACGCGACCCCGCCGCGGTGGCCAAGTGGCTCGACAAGGATCCTCGGCGCCGCCTGCTGGGGCTGGTCGGCGAAAGCCAATACGATCATCCCGAACTGCGTGCCGCCATCGATCGCCTCGGACCGACCGTCCTCCGTATCGGCCCGGCGCTCTCCGCCGTCGAACGCGAGGAAGCCAAGGCGATGTTCCCCGGCTCGGGGCCCATCCGCACGATCGACGAGATCGCCGTCGCACGAAACCCGGTGAGTTCCGGAAGCGGGGAGCCTGATCCGTTCGCCGCCCACGTCGCGGACTACCGGCCCGACACCGACGACGGCGTCGACCGCCTCGGCATCGGTCCCGACGTGCGCATGCTCGCCGACCTGGTCGTCTCCCGGATGATCACCCCTCCCCTGTCGATCGGCCTGTTCGGCAGCTGGGGTTCGGGCAAGAGCTTCTTCATGCGCCAGATGCAACTGCGCGTCCGCGAGCTCGCCGATTCCGCGCGAGTGGCCGAAACCGAGGCGGGCACGCACGGGAAGTCCGTGTCCTCCTACTGTTCGAGCGTTCGCCAGATCAGCTTCAACGCTTGGCACTACAGCGAGGCGAACCTCCTCGCCAGCCTCGCGACGCACATCTTCGACAACCTCGCCGCGAGCGGCGCCGAGAACGACCTTCAGCGCCAGGCCGACCTGCTCGCCGAACGCCGCAAGGCAGAGAAGACCCTGCTCGGCAGGCTCAGCGCGGTCCGCCTCGAACGCAGAACCTTGACAGCTCAACAGAAGCAAGCGAAGCGAAGGCGACGGAAGCCGCGCGAATACGTCCGCGCGGTGTTCGACAGCCTCACCGAGGCGGACAAGGCGTGGATCGCGTCCAGGATCGGCGTCGACCGGCCCACCGCCGAAGACCTCGAACGGCTGGCACAGGAAACCGGTGGGCTGCGGTCGGACGTCGCCGAATTCTGGCGACGCCTGCGGCAGGACCCGGTCCCGCTGCTGGTCCTGATCGGTGGGCTGGTGACGGTCCTGGTGGTGACGCTGCTCGTCGGCCGGTCGCAGGTGTCCGGAATGCTCGGCGGGCTCACCGTGGTGAGCTCCGTGCTGACCGTCGTCCTGCGGATGCGCGCCAGCGCGGACCGGATCCACCAGGCGCTGGACAAACTCGGCGGACCGTCCGAAGAGGACGAAGAGACCGAGCGTCGCCTCGCCGAACTGGACGCCGAATCCGACCGGCTCGAAAAGGCGGTCGCCGAACTCGCCCCTGGGCTGGACCTCGTCTCGTTCGCCGAGTCCCGGGTTTCGGACTACGTCGAACATCTGGGCGTGGTCTCCTTGCTGCGCAAGGATCTCGAGACCTTCGCGACCATGCTCGCCGAGGTACCGCACGGTTCGGGGAAGATCGAACGGACCGTGCTGTACGTCGACGACCTCGACCGCTGCCCGCCCAAGGTCGTCGTCCAGGTCCTCGAAGCCATCCATCTCCTGCTGGCGCTGCCGGTGTTCGTCGTCGTGGTCGGTGTCGACTCCCGCTGGCTCAAGAAGGCCGTCGAGCAGCATTACGAGGAGATGATCGGCGACGATCCCGAATCCTTCGCCGAGAGCTACCTCGAGAAGATCTTCCAGGTGCCGTTCACGTTGTCCCCCATGGACGATCCAGGGTTCGCGGGGCTCGTGCGCGGGCTCGCCGATACCGAGATCCCGGACGCGGGCCCGGCGCCCGCCCCCGCCGGAACGGATCAAGCCACCGGCGACCGTCTTCTCCTGGCCACGGTCGCTCCGTCTCCTCGTGCGGAAGCACCGAAACCGTCGTCCGAACAGTCCACAATAGACGTCCGACCTCCTCGACTGGTGATCTCACGGGCGGAACTGGATTTCCTGCCGACGCTCGCCCCGCTCATCCGGTCCCCGCGGGCCGCGAAGAGACTGCTGAACCTGTATCGCCTGCTGCGGGCGCGTTTCGCCGGTGAGGAACTGGCCGAATTCCTCTCCGACGGCGACCGCGAGGCACCGTTCCGCGCGGTGCTGGTGCTGCTCGCGGTCCACGTCGGGCATCCGGACGCCGTCCGATGGTTCTCGAGCCTCGAGGGGACGGACCCCGAAGACAAGGCCGTCGAGATCGTGTCGTCGATGAACGACCACGAACTGCGGCCGAAGCTCGAACGCGGCCTGTCCGGCGAACTGTGGCCGCAGCTGGCAGTGTCCTATCAGCGCTGGCTGCCGCTGGTGAACCGGTTCTCGTTCGCCCGCGATCGCTCGATGTCCGGCCCGCGGTAGAGCCGTTCCGGGATCCGCGCCAGTGTCGACGGATGGACCTGCGGGCCAAGGCCGTAGAGCTTCTGGAAGCTCATGATCAGCGGCCGCCACCGGTCCGGATCGATCCGGTCTTCGGTGCCCGGCATCCGCACGTCGTCGTGGACGTGGACGCGCCGCACGCGGACCTCGAACACGAGTACGCCGCCGCGTTGTTTCGGGTCGTCCTCCGCAAGTGGGTGGACGGCCTCGACGACGGCCTCCATCGTCACCGGGCATTCCGCGACACGCGGCGGCCGGACCGTCTCGGAATCCACCGGCGTGAGACCCGCGCGGGCGAACTTGTCGGGTTCGTGGCGGTAGCCGCGTTCGTACTTGCGGGCCGGCACGGGATCCGATCCGGTGGTCAGCGCCAGCCTGTCGACGGCGGCGGCCAGCGCGTCGGAAGGGAGATTCAGAACACATTCGCGGTTACGCATGAGATTTTGCGCGGTCTTCGATTTCGCGCCCAGTCCGAGCATGCCCCGCCAGCCGAGCCAGAACGCCGACGACATCGGGGCCAGGTTCGGGGTGCCCGCTTGGTCGACCGTCGAAAGGAGCACCACCGGAGTACCGAAGTAGAGGATTCCCGGCTCGATACGGGTGTGCGCGGCCTCGGCCGCCGTCGTGGAAACTGTCACGTCCGTCAGCTTCGCCGCCTCGCGCGCCGGAGGCTGGCGAGAATCGGACGTCGCGATCAACACCGTCGGCGGACGGCATCGCGCCGCCGGAGCACTTACCCTTTCCTGGTGGCCTTTCCGGGCACGCGATCGTTCGGAGTATTGCGTTCGGCCGATTGCTGGTAGGTTCGCCGAACTTGACGACGAAGGAGGCGCCGGCAGCGGCCCGGTCAACACCCGAACGCGCGTGGTGAGGCGAATCGCATGCGAGACGATGTGGTCCAGGCGAGCTCGATTCTCGGGCATTCCCCCGGCCAGGTTTGGGAAGTGATCGGCGATCCCGAGTCCTACTCGAGGTTCGTCGCGGAGATCAGCTGGTGCGAGATCCAGCGCCCCGCCGAACGCGGGCGCGGTCCGAAATGCCTCGTCCGGCTGGAGCCGCGGCCGGGAACACTCGTCGTCGGTGACATCGAAGCCCGCGTCTGGCGCCCTGGCGAGCACGTCGTCTGGTGCGGCGTCGAGGAGGACGGGAACTGGGTCTCGGTCGAGCTGCGGCAGGCTCCCGGCGGCGGCACGGAACTCATCGCTCAGCTGATGCTTCCGGCGCCGCACGCCAGTCTGGTGTCCGCCGCGTCCTTCAAACGCACCGTCCGCGCGACGGCCCGCCGGATCGATCTACACCTTTCGGGCCGGGCGGCGACGCCCCAGGAGGAACCGGCGCACAGCAAGGCCACCACGCTGCACACGGCGAGCACGCTGATCAAGGCCGGGGTGCTCGCGGCCGCGCGCCCGGACAAGATCGCCCGGCAGCTCACGTCGTTGTCGCAATGGGGCGCCACCGTCGCCGGCGGCTACACGGCCAACGCCGCCCGCGTGCCGGACGACGTCGCGTTGCGCGACGAACGCAACGTCCGGACGTTCAAGCAGACGGCCGATCGCAGCAACCAGCTCGCGCACGCGCTCGCGGCCCGCGGCGTGCGCGCCCGTGACCGGATCGCCTTGCTGTGCCGCAACCACGCCGCGATGGTCGAGTCACTGATCGCGTGCAGCAAACTCGGTGTGGACGCGATCCTGCTCAACACCGGGCTTTCCGCCGGCGCGGTCGCGGACGTGATCGGGCTGCACAAACCGGTCGCGGTGCTCGCCGACGACGAGTTCTCGCAGATCATCGCCGGCATCCCCGGCGATTTCCTGCGGCTGTCCACCTGGCCGGAGACCGAGAACGGCTACCCGACCATCGATCAGCTGATCGCCGGGGTGCCAGCCACCAAACTCAAACCGGTCGACCGGATCGGCAGGCTCGTCGTCCTCACTTCGGGCACCACCGGAACCCCGAAAGGTGCACGCCGTCCGACGCCGAAAGGACTGTCGACGTCGGCCGCCATGCTCGACCGCATCCCGCTCCATTCCGGAGACCGTTTCGTGGTGGCCGCGCCGCTGTTCCACAGCTGGGGGCTCGCCGGGATGCAGATCGGGATGGCCGTGCGCGCGTCCCTGTCGCTGATCCGCCGGTTCGACGCCGAGGAGATCCTGCGGACGATCGCCGAACACCGCTGCGGTGTGCTGTTCGCCGTTCCGATCATGTTGCAGCGCATCCTCGACCTGCCGGAACGGATCCGCGCCCGCTACGACCTCTCGTCGCTGCGGATCGTCGCCAGCAGCGGATCAGCGCTGCCCGGCACGATCGTCACCGAGTTCATGGACACCTTCGGCGACGTGCTCTACAACTTCTACGGCTCCACCGAGGTTTCGTGGGCCAGCATCGCCACGCCCGAGGACTTGCGCGCCGCGCCGACGACGGCAGGCCGGTGCCCGCCCGGCACCCGCGTCGCCATCCTCGACGACGACCACAATCGGGTCCCGCCGGGCTGGGAGGGACAGATCTTCGTCGGCAACGACATGCTCTTCGATGGCTACACCGACGGCGCCAGCGTGCCCCGCGCCGAGAACCTGATGGCGACCGGCGACGTCGGCTACCAGGACGCCGCCGGACGGCTCTTCGTCACCGGGCGGGCGGACGAGATGATCGTGTCCGGTGGGGAGAACGTGTCCCCTCGCCCGGTCGAGGAGGCCATCGCCGCCCTGCCCGGCGTCCACGAAGCCGCGGTGATCGGCGTGCCGGATCGCGAGTTCGGGCAACGGTTCGCGGCGTACATCGTGCCGAAACGCGGTGCCCGCATGAGCGCGGACGACGTCCGCGCCTACATCCACCACCGGCTGGCCCGCTTCGCGGTCCCGCGGGACGTGTACTTCGTCGAGGAACTACCCCGCAACGCGACCGGCAAGGTACTCAAGCGGTTGCTGAGGGACGAAACCTGGCCGATCGACCAGTGACCCGACGTGCGCCGGGGCGTAACTCGCGTGATCGAAGGCGTAACTCGCGTGATTGGAGGCGTAACTCGCGTGATTGGAGGCGGAAGAGCGTGTTACCTCTCCAATCACGCGAGTTACGCCTCTGATCACGCGTGTTGCGCGTTCGAATGCCGCTCCCGCAGGAGAAAGCGCTGGATCTTCCCGCTGGGCGTCTTGGGGAGCTCCGTCACGAAGTGCACCTCACGCGGGTAGGCGTGCGCGGCGAAGCGGGTCTTCACCAGCTGCTGCAACTCGGCCACCAACGCGGTGTCGGCGGAGGCACCGTCCCGCGCGACCACGTACGCCACGATCACCTCGCCGCGCAACGCGTCCGGGACACCGACGACGGCGCATTCGGCCACCGCGGAATGCTGCTGCAGAACGCTTTCCACGTCGAACGGGCCGATACGGTAGCCAGCCATCAGGATGACGTCGTCGTCCCGCGAAGCGAAGGTCAAGTAACCGTCGGCGTCCTTGGCGGCGACGTCGCCGGTGTAGTACCAGCGACCATCGGGGCTGAAGCGCGCGGCGGTGCGCTCGGGCGCGTCACGGTAGCCCCGGAACCACACCAGCGGGCTCGCCGGGAGGTCCACGGCGACGCGTCCCCGTTCTCCCGGCTCGGCCACCACGTCGGCGTCTTCGCGGAGGACCTCGACCGCGAAGCCCGGCAGGACCCGCCCCATCGAGCCGGGTTTGACCTCCGAGCGGAGGTCCGGATGCCACGCGTTGCCCACCACCATGCCGAGTTCCGTCTGTCCATAGTGGTCGTAAACGCCGACGCCGAGCTTCGACGACGCCCACTCCAGGACGTCCGGGGTCAACGGTTCCCCCGCCGAAGAACAGTGCCGCAGGCGGAGACCGTCCGGCACCGGCGCGGCCGAGTTCCGGAGCGCGCGATACACCGTCGGAGCGGCGGCGAAGTTGGTGACACCGAACCGCTCCAGTACCGCCCACGTCAGTTCGGCCGAGAAACCCGCGTGCAGCAACAGACTCCGCCTGCCGGTCGCCATCGGCGTCATGATCGCGTAGTACAGACCGTAGGCCCAGCCGGGGTCGGCGGCGTTCCAGAAGACGTCGTCGGCGCGGACGTCGAGCGCGAAGTCCTGGTACGCCTGGAAACCCGCGAGCGCGCGGAGCGGAATCGGGACGGCTTTGGGCGTTCCCGTGGTCCCGGAGGTGAACAGCTCGACCAGGACACCGGCCCCACCGGTCACCGCGGCTCCCCGCAGCGGCGCGGCGCCGGCCAGCATCTCCCGGAACGACAGATCACCCGGCTCGCCGTCACCGACGACCACGATCCGCCGCGAAGGGTCGTCCGGCAGATCAGCGGACGGCGTCAGCTTCGAGCGCTGGCCGGCGTCGGCGATGACGACCTTCGTGTCGTTGCCGGTGACGCGCAACGCGATGGCGGGCGGCGCGAACGCCGTGAACAGCGGGACGTGCACCGCGCCCAGCCGCCAGATCGCCAGCAGCGCCACGACCAGCTCCGCCGACTTTCCCATCAGCGTCGCGACGCGGTCCCCCGGCCCGACCCCGAGGCCGAGCAGTGCCCCGGCGAAGCGTTCCGACTGCTCGCGCAGCTCGCCGTAGGTGAGAGCGTGGCTGGTCAGATCCGCTTCGACCACGGTGAACGCCACCGCCTCCGCCGGATGCCGGTCGCACAGCAGCGTCGCCGCACTGGCCCGCTCGTCGTCGTAGACCTCGAGCAACCGCCGGACGTGAGCTTCGGTCATCGTTTCTCCCGGGACGTTGGCGAAGGCGTACAGTTCCCGGAATCGTGCGGGCGGGCCCGATCCGTCCACCACCCCCGATCGAGGGGGATCACCAAGGAGGGTGAGCCGATGCCGGTCGACGACGCCCAGCTCCTCGGCGCGGTCTCGGACCTGCGCCGCGACACCGGCCTGCCGGTCGGCTTCGCCGGGGTCGCCGGCACGTCACCGCGGATGCGGCTGACCGCGTTCCTCGGCAATCGGGGCACCGCGTTGAACGGCCTGTCCGTCCGCGCGGGCCGCGGCCTCGGCGGCAAGGCGCTCGCGCTGACCCGGCCGGTGGTCGCCAACGACTACCACAGCGCGACCACGATCAGTCACGACTACGACGAGCCCGTCCGCGACGAGGGCATCCACTCGGTGGTCGCGATCCCCGTCGTCGTGCGCCGCCGTGTCCGCGCCGTGCTCTACGGCGGCCTGCGCGACGAGGCCACCCTCTCCGACCGGACGATCACCGCCGCCCTGCACGCGGCGCGCGATCTCGAACAGACCCTGGCCGTCGAGGACGAGATCGAGCGGCGGCTGGCGGAAGCACGGCCGCTGGCGGAGCATCGCGAGGAGGCCGCGCCGCGGGAACGGCTGCGTGAGGTCTACGGCGAGCTCCGGGCGCTCTCCGGACAGATCACCGACGGCGTTCTCCGTGACCGCCTCGACGAGGTGTGCGCCAACCTCACCGGCGCCGCTTCCCCGGCGGTGCGCCTCGCGCCGAGGGAACTGGACACCGTCGCGCTCGTCGCGCTCGGCCTGACGAACGCCGAGATCGCGCACCGGCTGGGGCTGACCGCGGAGACGGTCAAGAGCTACCTGCGGGACGCGATGCGCAAGCTCGACGCGACCTCCCGGTTGCAGGCCGTCACGCACGCGCGGCGGATCGGCCTGCTCCCCTGACTCAGGACGGCGGCGGGAGCGGTGACACCGAGGCGATGCAGTACTTGTCGGCGCTTTCCCGCCGGACCTCCATGGTCGCGGTGAAACTCTCTTCGTAGTTCAGCGTCCCGGACATGGTCACCGAGATCAGGTCCGGACCCGCCTGCTTCGGCTCCTCGGCCGTGAGCGACGCGTTCCGGTCGCCGAACGCCTTCGCCGCGGCCCGGATCTTGTCCTTCGAATCCGCGCAGGCCGACTCGGCGGCCTTGGCCGGCTCGTCGCCGAACACCGCGAGCATGAACTTGCCCGCCAGCACCGGGCCCCAATTGAGGTGCAGCGGGGCCTGCGTCGGGCTCGCCGACTTCGAGGATTTGCTGTCGCTCAGCAGGAATCCGGGAGCGACGAACGCGAGGATCACGAAGACGACCACCACGAGCGCGCCGCCGCCGGCGATCAGCCCGATCAGCAGGCCGTTGCCCTTCTTCGGCGGCTGCTGACCCGGATACTGTGGCCCGCCGTAGCCCGGCGGCGGGTAGCCCTGCTGCGGATATTGCTGCTGGGGGTACTGCTGCTGGGGATGTTGTTGCTGGGGATAGCCCTGCTGCCACTGTGGCCCTTGCGGTCCCTGTGGGTACGACATCTACGCTTCCTTCCCCCGGCAACCTGTGCGGGAGGAATCTACCGTCCCCTTCGGACAGTCGATCACCGGCTCCGCCGCAGGTCAGGTCTCGTGAGCGGTAATGACGGTTAGAACCGTCCTCACCACTCACGAGTCTCTAGAATCGCCCCATGAGACGGCTGGCCGTGGTGGTCTTCGACGGGGCGTCGCTCGGCGCGATGTCCTTCGCGTTCGGCGTGTTCGAGATGGCTTCGGCCTTCGGGGAGTTGCCCGACCTCGAACTCAAGGTAGTCGGCGGCGAACCGGGGACCGCGTTGCGTGGCGGCGGGCTGACCGTGCCGGTCCCCGAAGACCTCGCCGCGGTCCGGGACGCCGATCTGGTGCTGGTCCCGAACTGGCGGTCACCGATGGAGGATCCGCCGGAAGCCGCCCTGGAGGCGCTCCGCGCGGCACACGACCGCGGAGCCAGGGTGGCCGGGCTGTGCAGCGGGGCCTTCGTCCTGGCCGCGGCCGGCCTGCTCGACGGACGTCCCGCGACCACCCACTGGGCGATGGCCCCGCTGCTCGCCGCCCGGTTCCCGGCCGTCCTCCTCGACGAATCGGTGCTCTACATCGACGACGGCGACATCCTGACCGCGGGCGGCGGCGCGGCGGGGATGGATCTCGGCCTGCACCTGATCCGCTCGTGGTGCGGCGCGGAGGTGGCGAACCGGCTGGCGAAGGGCATGGTCGTCCCGCCGCACCGGCCCGGCGGGCAGGCGCAGTACATCGAGTCGCCGATGCCGGATCTCGACGAGGGCGACCCGGTGTCGGAGACGATGGCCTGGGCGCTGACCCGGCTGGACACGGCTCTCCCGGTCGACGAACTCGCCAGGCGGGCGCATATGAGCAGGCGCAACTACGACCGCCGGTTCCGCGAGATCACCGGCGCCGCCCCCGGCACGTGGCTCACCCACCAGCGTGTCATCCGCGCGCAGCAACTGCTCGAATCGACCGACCTCCCGGTCGACGAGATCGCCAGGTACTGCGGGTTCTCCTCGTCCGCCGCGCTCCGCCCGCATTTCCGGCGGCAGGTCGGGGTCACGCCGGTGTCCTACCGCGAGACGTTCGGAACCAGGCTGGGCGTGCCCGAACCCATCCTGTCCTGAAACGAACCTCGTTTGGCGAAAACACCGCTCACGGCCGGCGCCTCGGTCCGGCGACGATCGAAGCATGACCGAGAACAGCCGTTCCTTCCTCAACCGCCGGTCCATGCTCACCCTCGGCGCGGGTGCCGCGGCCGCGCTGGTGGCCTCGGGTGGCATCGCCGAGGCCGGCCAGTCCGGCGTCCCGGGCGACGCGGACCTCGCCCGGTCCCTCCCCGGCGGTTTCCGCAGCGAGTACACCCACGTCAACGGGACGCGGCTGCACTACGTCGCGGGCGGCCGCGGCGAGCCGCTGATCCTGCTGCCGGGCTGGCCGGAGACGTGGTGGCAGTACCGCAAGGTCATGCCCGAGCTGGCGAAGCGGTACCGCGTCATCGCCGTCGACCTGCGGGGTATGGGCGGTTCGGGCAAACCCCAAGGCGGGTACGACAAGAAGACGATGGCCCGCGACATCTTCGAACTCCTGCGCTCGCTCGGCCTCCGGCAGGCGCATATCGCCGGGCACGACGTCGGCGCCATGGTCGCGTTCGCCTTCGCCGCCAACCACCCCGAGGCGACGAAGACCGTCACGCTGATGGACGTCTCGCATCCCGACGAAAGCCTGTACCAGCTCCCCATGCTGGCTCCGCCCGGGCAACCGGTGAACGTCTGGTGGTTCGCCTTCAACCAGGTCGCGGCCCTGCCCGAGCAGCTGCTGGCCGGCCGGTCGCGTTTCCTCGTCGACTGGATGTTCGACCATCTCGCGGCCGATCCGGCCTCGATCGGTGCCCGGGACCGGGCGATCTACGCCGCCGCGTACGACCGTCCGGACGCGATCCGCGCGGGGAACGGCTGGTACCAGGCGTTCGGAGCGGACATCGAGGACCAGAAGGCCTACGCGAAGATCACCGCCCCGATGCTGGGGCTGGGATCGGAGTTCAACTACGACTACCTCGCCGCGGTCCTGCCGTCGAAGGCGGCCGACGTCCGGGTGCGGAAGATCTCCGGTTCCGGGCACTTCGTCGCCGAAGAACAGCCGCGGGCGGTCGTCGAAGAGCTGCGCACCTTCCTCGGGTGAGCCCTATACCCCGAATGGGTCAATTCCGCCCGCCGAACGGACCGATTCACTCGGTCAGGTGAAAGACGCGGCCACGCGTCATTCTCGCGACGGGGTCCCCTCTTCTCTGGTGTGTCGGTACCGGCCGTAAAGCCCCCCGAACGGCCGGTACCGACACGGAAGTTCAGCTCAACCGATCCACCAGCGGGCCTTGTAGATCCACGCGCCGTGCAGCGCCAGCTCGGCGCGTGGAAAGGCCAGCCGGACGGTGTCCGTGCACCACGTGCACAGGTGCCCGTCCTGCACCGAGGCGGTCACGACCTGCCCGGTCCGGGGGTTCGTCGACACACTCTTCACATGCGGCCGGTCGATCTCCCGCGCGCCCGCGTAGCGCTGGGTGAACCCGCCGCTCGTCTTCGAGAACTGGTACACCCCCGTTTCGTTGGTCACCCACAGCAGATCCGGCCGTCCCGGGACCGGCTGGAGATCGTGCCCGCCCTTCGTCGGCACCGGCACGGAGCGCTGCTCGGTGAGCACCGGCGCGGCGGGCGTGCCGCCGACGGTCAACGCGACGAGCGCGTCCGTGCCCAGCGCCCACAACACGTTCCGGCCGGCGTCCCACACCACGCCGTGCGCCCCCACCAGCCGGTACTCGGTGTAGGTCGTCGAACGCTGCCCCTGCGAAGCGGTGTAGATCCGCACCCAGCCGCCGGTGCTGGCCGCCACGGCGACGTTCCCGTCCGGCAGCAGTTCGATGCTGTGCGGGTTGGCGGGCCCGCCCACGTTCGCCGCCCAGTACGCCCGGTCACCGGCCGGATACGGTACGACGGCGGCGAAACCGCCCGACGCCGACGTCAGCAGGTACTTCTCTCCGCCTCGCTCGGCGAGCTTCGCGTCGCTCGGGTTGCTCCACGAACCCGCCAGATCCGCCAGGCCGTTGGCGGCGTTCGGCGCCCACGCCCAGCTCACCTTCCGGTCCCGCCAGGAGGCCCGGTCGGCGGGCAGGACCAGGATCCGCTTGGACGCCTGCTCGGTGATGACGATCGAACCGCGATCGCGTGCGCCGGCGTCCGCCACCGCCGGCGCGGACGCCGCGACCGAGAGGCCAGCGATGACCAGCGCCACCCAGGATTTCCGCATGATCTTCATAAGGGAGACCGAACCCGCCCCGGGTGACGGGTGGGTGGCGGCGGCCCGAAACGTGGATGTCGACGAGATGACCCCGGATCAGAGGCTCGCCTCGGACCGCCGGAGCAGGACTTCACCGACCTCGCGGCGGGCGGTCATCGGCACCGGGCGGCCGTACCCGAAGCGAACCATGGCGTGCGGCCGGCCGAGGTCGGCGAAGATCCGGTCCATCGCGGCCCGCGTCTCGGGGGTTTCGAACGGCCTGCCGACGAACGACGTCGCGAGGCCGGCGGCCGTCGCCGTCAGCAGGACCCGCTGCAGCACCATTCCCGCCCGCAGATCCGCGGCCGGTCCGCCGTCCGCGGTCAGCACCGCGCCGAGCACTGGATCACCGCCCTCGGGCTCGGCGGTGAAGAAGGGCTCCTGCGCGGGAACGGGATGGGGTGACGGCGGCCTGGTCGGAGCCGGGACGCCGTCCGGCGCGTGCGGCGTCCGCCTGGTCCACAACGCGACCTCCGCCTGGAACGCTCCGTTGCGTGCCTGTGCGGTTTCGGCCCGGTGCAGCACGCGGGCGACCGCGTTCGCCCGGTCACCACGCCCGAACAGCTCCAGCAGCCCGCCTTCCACGAGCGCGGCCGCCCGCAGCGTCGTCCGCGCCCACAGGGGCACCGGCCGGTCCAGGAACGGACGGCGGTTCGTGTGACGGCGGAAGACGACTTCGGCCAGCCGTCGCTCCTCCGGCGAGGAGAACCGGTCGCCGTCGATCTCGAGTTCGGCGAGCAGATCCGGCTCGTCCGGCTTCGGCATCACCCGCAGCGAAAGGGTCTTGCCGTTGGATCGCAACGAAATCATCAGGTTGAACATCGCCGCGCCGCACGACAGCCGCGCCTCGCGGGCGTCCGGGTCGGCGATCCGGAGCACCCTCGTGCGGTCGAGCCACACCTCGATCCGGTCCCGGTCGGCGACGAACCGCCACGGCTGGGTGTTGAGCGGGGACGGCGCGCGGACGGCGGCCGCCACCGCCTGGTCGACATGGGTCGGCAGCGGGATCTTCATCGTGGCCTCTCTCCGGAAGACGAGGGTTGGTCCACCTTCGGCCGGGGTACCCGGCGACCGCAGCGGCCGCCGGTCACGACTTCCGAGGACTTTCGCCCCCGATTCGCGGGAGCGAGGACTTAGGACCCTGTGCCACGAACGGCGGTGATGGGAGTCTCGATGACCGGAACGGAGCCGACGATGACGGACAAGTGGACGATCGACGTGTCCCTGCAGCACGAGCCGTACCGGGTGCGCGCGGAAGCGTTGCTCCGGCTCGAAGACGGCGGCGAGTTCGTCGGTGTAGGAATCGCGGAAGCCGGGCTGAGAAACGGCTCGGCCTCCCAGATCGGCTCGTACCTCGCGGTGACGCGGGCGCTTTCGGACCTCACCGCCGAACTGCTGGAGACCGTCGCCTCCGACGTCGCCCGCTCGGTCGAAGTCGACGGGGTCCTCACCACGCAGTCGACGAACTGACCGCGGTCAGCGCAAGGGGGCGGACCACTCGATCCTGGTTCCGCCCTCTTTCCGCGTCTCCGCCCGGAAGGCTCCGCCCGCCTTCTCCGCGCGATCGCGCAGGTTCCGCAGCCCGCCGGGCTCGACGGGCTCACCGCCGATACCGGTGCCGTCGTCGGTGACGACGATCCGCAGAACGTCGTCCTTCACCGCCACGCTCACCGAAACCCCGCTCGCCCGCGCGTGCCGGGCCACGTTGCCGACCGTTTCCCGCACCACCGCTTCGGCGTGTTCGGCGAACGCGAGCGGCATGGAGTCGAGCGGCCCGGACAGGCTGACCGTCGGGTGGATGGGCGTGTCGTCGGTGAGTTCGGTGATCGAGTCGTAGAGCCGGTGCCGCAGCCGCACTCCCTGCTGGCCGGCCTCGCCACCGTGGAGATCGAAGATCGCCGTGCGGATCTCGTGCACGATCTCGTGCATCTGGTCGATGCTCTCGCCGATCCGCCGCCGCAGTTCCGGCGAGTCCGCCCGGCGGTGGGTGCTCTGCATGGCGAGCCCGACCGCGAACAGCCGCTGGATCACGTGGTCGTGCAGTTCCCTGGCGATCCGGTCGCGGTCGGCGAGCACGTCGAGTTCCCTCGCGGTGCGCTGCCGCGCCGCCAGTTGCAGCGCCAGCGCGGCCTGGTCGGCGAACGAGGCCACCACCGGCAGCTGGGAGAGCTCGAAGGGGACGGCACCCGGATTCCGGACCGCCATCAGCACGCCGGAGGTCCGCTCCCGCGCCCGTAGCGGCACCACGAGCGTCGGCCCGAAGCGCAGCTCCTCCTCGGCGCCGAGCGCGAGTTCGGGCACGCTGCGCGGGGTCCGGTCGCGGTAGACCGCCCCCGGCAACGAGGTGGCGACCTCGATCCGTGTCCCGGTCAGCTCCGCCGCCCGCGTGCCCGCGCAGACGGCGATCGTGAGTTCGCCGGCCTCTTCCTCTTCGTCCGGGCCGACGTCGAGCCTGCCGGAACCGGGCAGTGCCAGCAAAGTGAGGTCGGAACCGGTGAGTTCCAGGGCCCGGCCCGCGATCAGGTTGAGCGCGTCCACCGGGTCGGTGCCGCCCAGCAGTTCCGTGGTCACCTCGCTGGTGGCGGCCTGCCACTGTTGGCGGATCCGCGCCCGCTCGTAGAGATGGGCGTTCTCGATCGCGATCCCGGCCGCGGCGGCGAGGGCCTGGACGACCACCTCGTCGTCCTCGGTGAAATTCTCCCCGCGTTTCTCGGTGAGGTAGAGATTCCCGAACACTTCGTCGCGCACCCGGATCGGCACACCGAGGAACGAGCTCATCGGCGGATGGCGCGGCGGGAACCCGGCCGACGCGGGATGCCGCGAGATGTCGGCCAGCCGCACCGGTTTCGCCTCGTCGATGACGAAACCCAGCAGCCCGTGCCCCTTCGGGAGATGCCCGATCTGTTCCTTCGTCTCGCCGTCGATACCGAGGTAGACGAATTCGGCGAGGGAACCGTCGTCCGCTATCACCCCCAGCGCGCCATAAGTGGCTTCGCCGAGATCGATGGCCGCCTGCACGATCCGGCGCAGCGTCGCGTCCAGCTCCAGCCCCGAGGCGACCGCGAGCACCGCTTCGAGCAGGCCGTCCATCTTGTCGCGGGTGCCGACGAGCCGTTCGACGCGGTCCTGCAGATCCCGCAGCACCTCACGAATCCGCAGCTGGGAAAGGGCGCCCGTGATCCGGTCGTCGTTTCCGCCCAGCCGGTCATGAGCCGACATCCTGCCGCGCCTCCGAAGATCGGGACGACTTGCTGCCGTGGTGACTTTCTCCTCTTTCGGCCCCGCACCGCGGGCGGGGACCGTTTCACGAGACAACCTTATTGCCCGTGGCGCGGCGGCGGGGGAAACCATGACCATACAAGTCACCAGGGTCGGCCGTTTGAACTCCGAACAGGTGAATTCGGTGCTCCGGTCGGCGACGCTGGCCCCGTCGACGCACAACACCCAGCCGTGGCTCTTCCGGTGCACCGCCACCGGAATTGAAATCCACTCCGATCCGCGCCGGCTCCTGCCCGCCACTGATCCGGACGGCCGGGAAATCGTTCTCTCGTGCGGCGCGGCCCTGTTCACCCTTCGGACGGCGATTCACGCACTGGGCTTCCATCCGGCGACGACGCTGATGCCGAGCCGCGCCGATCCCGATCTGCTGGCCGTCGTCCGCCCGCTCGCCGAGCGCACGCCTGATCCGAAGGTCGTCCGGCTCGCGCGTGCGATCCCCCGACGGCGGACCAACCGGCGGCCCTTCCTGTCCAACGCGGTCCCGGAACCCACGCTCACCGCGCTCCGCCACGCGACCGAGCTGGAGCACGCGTGGATGTCGAGCCTCGACGCGGACCAGTGCCATCTGCTGCACGACCTCACCTCCCGCGCCCGGCGCGAGCAGCTCTCCGACCCGGCGTTCCTCGCCGAACTCGGCCGCTGGACCGGGCTGGCCGCGAGCACTCGCGACGGAGTGCCGTCCTACGCGACCGAGGGCTCCCCCATCGACGAAAGCTGGCTCCTCGACGAATTCGGCGAAGGCCACAGCGGCACGCTGCCACTTCCCCTCGTGGTGGTGATCGGTTCGCTGACCGACGAACGGCTCGACCGGCTGCAAGCCGGCCAGGCGCTGCAACGGGTTCTGCTGACCGCGACCTCCGCGGGCCTGGACGCGTCGTTCATCTCGCCGCCGATCATGGTCCGCGGGGCACGCGCCGAACTCCGGCGGCTCCTCGGCTGCGGGGTGTGGCCGCAGGTGCTGCTGCGGCTCGGCTACGGGTCGCGGCTGCCGTGGACGCCGCGGCGCCCGCTGGAGGACATGCTGCTCGACACGCTCATCTCCGCGTGAGCCAGGACAGAGCCTTCACTGCCGCCGCAGTTCCGTGGCCAGCACGGCCGCCTGGGTCCGCCGCTGCATCCCGAGTTTCGTCAGCAGCCGGGACACGTAGTTCTTCACGGTCTTCTCCGCGAGGAACATCCGCTCGGCGATCTGCCGGTTGGTCAGTCCCTCGCCGATCAGTTCCAGCAGGGTGCGTTCCTGGTCGGAAAGCCCGGCGAGCGGCCCCTTCTTGACCGCGTCGTCGCGGAACTTCGCCATCAGCGTCGCGGCGGCCCGCGTGTCCAGCAACGACCGGCCGAGGCCGACCTCCTTGACGGCCGCCACCAGGTCCATCCCCCGGATGTCCTTGATGACGTATCCGCTCGCGCCCGCCATGATCGCGTCCAGCATCGCCTGCTCGTCGGTGTAGGACGTGAGCATCAGGCATTTCAGCTCGGGCATCTTGGAGCGCAGTTCGCGGGCGAGTTCGACGCCGTTGCCGTCCGGCAGCCGCACGTCGAGCACGGCGACATCCGGCCGCAACGCCGGGATCCTCGCCAGCGCTTGGGAAAACGTGGCGGCCTGACCGACGACGCACAGGCAGGCGTCCTCCTCGAGCATGTCCGCGACCCCGCGACGGACCACCTCGTGATCGTCGACCAGAAACACCCGGAGCATTCCGACCTCCACGGTTTCCCCCTCGGCTATGAGCGTACGGCGCACGGCCGGTCACTGCGACAGGCCAAAGGGCCCTGTTCGGCGCCCGTTCGAGTGGCCGCCACCGGCCGGACCAGGTCCATTTGCATCATTCGAGTCAGGACGTTCTCTTCTTCCGGAGCAATCCGGCCGCTGCGACGATCGACCTCATGTCCGAGACCACGCTTTCGACGGCCCCTCCGGCCGGATCCCCCGACCCGGCCGACGACCTCGTGGCCATGCGCGATCGCATCCGCTTCTACCGTGCCCGCGCCGAGCAGCTCCAGTACGCGCTCGACAACCGGCTTCCCATCGAACAGGCGAAGGGGATCCTCGCCGAGCGGTACCAGATCGACGTCGACGCGGCGTTCGAACTGCTGCGGTCGTTCTGCCGCAACAACAACATGAAGATCCACGACGTCGCCAGGAAGCTCATCGAGCAGCCGGGCGAGGGCGACCGCCGGATCTCTTGCTGAGTCACGCCAAGTTCGGCGGGGGGCCCGCGACCACCACCGGCACCGCAGACCGCGCGGGCTCGGACCGGGTGATGAACCGAACGCCGCCCCCCAGGCTCCGGGTGCTCGTCGCGGACGACAACCCGGTCATCGGGGACGCCCTGCGGGCCCTCTTGGAATCCGAACCGGACATCGAGGTGGTCGCCGTCGCGGTCGACGCCGGAGAAGCGGTCGCGCTCGCGGAGCTGCTGGTCCCGGAGGTCGCGCTGCTGGACGTGCGGATCCCCGGCGGGGGCGGCGCGTGGATGGCGCGGGAGATCCGGCGGCGGGTGCCCCATACGCGGCTGATGGCGTTCTCCGCGCACAGCGACACCCGGTCCATCGCCCAGATGGCGTCCGCGGGTGTCACCGAATACCTCGTGAAGGGCAGCCCCAACACGGAGATCGTCGCGGCCATCCGCCGCGTCTGCGCGAGCGGCGCCAACGGGACCGAGTAGCCCACCGTTCACTCCGCGAGCCAGCGTTCCATGCACGCCAGCAGTTCCTCCGCGTTCACGGGTTTGGTGACGTAGTCGCTCGCCCCGGCGGCGAGGCTCTTCTCCCGGTCCCCCTCCATCGCCTTCGCGGTCACCGTGATGATCGGCAGGCCGGCGAACTTCGGCATCTCGCGGATCGCGGCGGTCGTCGCGTGGCCGTCCATCTCGGGCATCATCACGTCCATCAGTATCAGGTCGATACCGTCGTCGGCCAGCAGTTCCTCGATGCCCTTGCGGCCGTTGGGCGCGTGCACGACCGACAGTCCGTGCAGTTCGAGCATCCCCGAGATCGCGTACACGTTGCGGGGATCGTCGTCGACGAGCAGCACCTTGCGGCCCTGGAGCCGAGGCCGTCCGGCGGGCAGGCCGGACGGCCGGTCCGGCGACGGCACCGTCTCCTCGGGCTGCTGCATCAGCGGCAGGATGCCTTCGAGCTCGCTGGCCGAGATGTGCAACATGATGCGTTCCCGCAGCATGTCCAGCGACGGCAGCAGCTCGACCGGATGCACCTTCGCGTGCCCGTGCAGCAATCGCTCCTGTGCCGCGCTGAGCTTGCGGGTCGCGTGCGCCAGCACCGGGACCTCGACGGGGCCCGGCCCCTCCGCGAGCCGTTTGAGGAATGTCAGCGCGCTCGTGCCGGGAATGCTGGTGTCGAGCACGACGCACCGATAGCTTTCGCGCTTCACCTCCTCGTACGCCTCCACCGGATCGGCCACCGCCCGGACCTGGACCGAGCCGTGGCTGTCCGCGACGTCGGCCGCGACACCGCGCGCGAGCAGGGTCAGCAGGCTGTTCCGTTCGTCCTCCACGACCAGCACCCGCCGCTCCGCGCCGACGTTGTCCACAGTGGACTCGTCGAGGGTCGCGGGTGCGGCGAACCTGGCCACCGGCAGGTAGAGGGTGAACGTACTGCCCGTCCCCAGCACGCTGTCCGCCCGGATCTCCCCGCCGAGCAGGTACGCGACCTCACGGCTGATCGACAGGCCGAGCCCGGTGCCGCCGTACTTGCGGCTGGTGGTGCCGTCGGCCTGCTGGAAGGCCCCGAAGATCGATTCGAGGTTCTCCTCGGCGATCCCGATCCCGGTGTCGATGACACTGAACGCCACCAGCGCTTCGTGCGGGAGCGCGCCCGACGGCGAAACGACGGTGTCGACCAGTTTGACCCGCAGTTCGACGCTGCCGCGTTCGGTGAACTTGACCGCGTTCGACAGCAGGTTCCGCAGGACCTGCCGGAGCCGCTGTTCGTCGGTGAAGAGCAGTTCCGGCACGTTGGGTTCGACGGTGACCTGGAAGTCGAGCCCCTTCTCCGCGGTCAGCGGCCGGAACGTCGTGCCGACGTAGTCGAGCAGCTGCCGCAGCGGGAACGGCTCGTGGTGGATGTCCATCTTGCCCGCCTCGACCTTCGACAGGTCGAGGATGTCGTTGATCAGCTGCAGCAGGTCGGTGCCCGCGGACTGGATCACCTTGGCGAACTCGACCTGTTTGGGCGTCAGGTTCTGGGTCGAGTTCTGCGAGAGGACCCCGGCGAGGATCAGCAGGCTGGTCAACGGCGTGCGGAGTTCGTGCGACATGTTCGCCAGGAACTCCGACTTGTACTTCGAGGCCAGCGCCAGCTGCTGTGCGCGTTCTTCGATTTCCTGACGTGCCTGCTCGATTTCGAAGTTCTTCACCTCGATGTCGCGGTTCTGCCGCGCGAGGAGTTCGGCCTTCTCCTCCAGTTCCGCGTTGGACACCTGGAGTTTCGCCTGCTGCGCCTGAAGCTCCTCGGAGCGGGCCTGCAGTTCCTCGGCGAGCCGCTGGGACTCCTCCAGCAGGGAGTCGGTCCGCGCGTTGGCGATGATCGTGTTGACGTTGACCCCGATGGTCTCCATCAGTTGTTCGAGGAAATCCTTGCGGACGGCGGTGAATTCGCCGAACGAGGCCAGTTCGATGACGCCGAGCACCTGGTCCTCGAAGACGATCGGCAACACGATCAGGGTGACCGGCGGGGCGGAGCCGAGGCTCGACGAGATCTTCACGAAACCCGGCGGCGTCCGGTCGACCACGATCGGTTTCTTGGTCTGCGCGGCCTGGCCGATCAGCGACTGCCCCATCGCGAAATCCGAGGGCGTGTCCGGGTCCTCGCTGTGCCCGTAGCTGGTGATCAGCCGCAGCCGGGTGCCGTGTTCACCGGATTCGGTGAGGAACAGCGTCCCGTGCTGGGCGCCGACGAGCGGGGTCAGCTCGTTCATGATGAGCGTGGCCACCACCCGCAGGTCCCGGTGCCCCTGCATGAGGCCGGAGATCCGCGCCAGGTTGGTGTTGAGCCAGTCCTGTTCCTCGTTCGCCCGCGTCGTCTCGCGCAGCGACTGGACCATCGCGTTGATGTTGTCCTTCAGCTCCGCGACCTCGCCCTGCGCCTCGACGGAGATCGACCGGGTGAGGTCGCCGGTGGCCACCGCGCTGGTGACCTCGGCGATCGCCCGGACCTGGCGGGTCAGGTTCCCGGCCAGCTCGTTGACGTTCTCCGTCAGCCGCTTCCAGGTGCCCGAAACGCCTTCGACCTCGGCCTGGCCGCCGAGCCGCCCCTCACTGCCGACCTCGCGCGCGACGCGGGTGACCTCCGCGGCGAACGCGGAAAGCTGGTCCACCATCGTGTTGATGGTGGTCTTGAGTTCCAGGATCTCGCCCCTCGCGTCGACGTCGATCTTGCGGGACAGGTCGCCCTGCGCGACCGCGGTGGTCACCTGCGCGATGTTGCGGACCTGGCCGGTGAGGTTGTTCGCCATCGAGTTGACGTTGTCGGTGAGGTCCTTCCAGGTTCCGGCGACGTTCGGCACCCTCGCCTGCCCGCCGAGGATGCCCTCGGTGCCGACCTCGCGCGCCACCCGCGTGACCTCGTCCGCGAAGGCCGACAGCGTGTCGACCATGGTGTTGATCGTCTGCGCGAGCGCGGCGACCTCGCCCTTGGCCTCGACGGTGATCTTCTGCGACAGATCTCCCCTGGCGACCGCGGTCGCGACCTGGGCGATGGACCGCACCTGGTCGGTCAGGTTGTCGGCCATGACATTGACCGATTCGGTCAGGCCCTTCCACGTCCCCGACACACCCTTGACGTCCGCCTGACCACCCAGCCGCCCCTCGGTACCGACCTCGCGGGCGACCCGTGTGACCTCGTCGGCGAACGACGACAACTGGCCGACCATCGTGTTGATGGTGTCCTTGAGTTCCAGGATCTCGCCGCGGGCGTCGACGCGGATCTTCTGCGACAGATCGCCTTTCGCGACCGCCGTGGTGACCTCGGCGATCGACCGCACCTGATCGGTCAGGTTGTCGGCCATGACGTTCACCGATTCGGTCAGGCCCTTCCACGTCCCCGACACACCCTTGACGTCCGCCTGACCACCCAGCCGCCCCTCGGTACCGACCTCCCGCGCGACCCGCGTGACCTCGTCGGCGAACGACGACAACTGATCCACCATCGTGTTGATCGTGTTCTTCAACTCCAGGATCTCGCCCCGCGCGTCCACGGTGATCTTCTGCGACAAGTCACCTTTCGCCACCGCTGTGGCCACCTGGGCGATGGAGCGGACCTGCGCGGTGAGGTTGCCGGCCATGAAGTTCACCGACGTCGTCAGATCCCGCCAAGTGCCGGCGACCCCGGGAACCTGGGCCTGCCCGCCGAGCGCTCCTTCGGTGCCGACCTCGCGCGCCACCCGCGTGACCTCGTCAGCGAACGACGACAACTGATCCACCATCGTGTTGATCGTGTTCTTCAACTCCAGGATCTCGCCCCGCGCGTCCACGGTGATCTTCTGCGACAGGTCGCCTTTCGCCACGGCCGTGGTGACCTCGGCGATCGACCGCACCTGATCGGTCAGGTTGCCCGCCATGAAGTTCACCGACGTCGTCAGATCCCGCCAGGTCCCCGCCACCCCGGGGACTTCGGCCTGCCCGCCGAGCCGTCCTTCGCTGCCGACCTCGCGCGCCACCCGCGTCACCTCGTCCGCGAACGACGACAACTGATCCACCATCGTGTTGATCGTGTTCTTCAACTCGAGCATCTCGCCCTTGACGTCGACGGTGATCTTCTGCGACAGATCACCCTTCGCCACCGCCGTCGCGACCTCGGCGATGTCGCGGACCTGGCCGGTGAGGTTGCCCGCCATCGCGTTCACCGAATCGGTGAGGTCCTTCCACGTCCCCGAAACCGAGGGCACCGCCGCCTGTCCGCCGAGCTTCCCGTCGGTCCCCACCTCGCGCGCGACCCGCGTGACCTCGGAGGTGAACAGCGCCAGCTGATCGACCATCCCGTTGAAGACGAGCGCCATCTCGTCCATCAGGACGTCGTCCACCTGAGGCAGCCGGGTGCTGAAATCACCGTCGCGGACGGCTTTCAGCCCCTCCAGCAGGCGCTGCAGGCCCTGGTCGTCGATCGCCCCGGCGGCCCGGGCGGTCTCTCGCGATCCACGCTTGCTTCCCGGTTCCGGCATCGGGATGTCTCCTTCGTTCTGCCTACCCGCGGGGAGGGCCCAGCGGAATCCAGAAGGTCACCGACGTACCTTCGCCGGGTCTGCTGGAGATCCGGAACCAGCCTTCCGCCGCTTCGGCACGTTCACGCATCGACGCCATGCCGATGTGCTCGCCCGACAACGTTTCGTGCCCGCTCTCGCCGTCCGGTTTCATGCCGTCGCCGTCGTCGGCGACCGTCACCAGCAGACCGCCGTCCTGCCCGGTCAGCGAGACCACGACGGAGGTGGCGTTCGCGTGTTTACGCACGTTCACCAACGCCTCCTGCAGGATCCGGAAGGCGGTGACGACGAGATCGGGCGGCGGCCGGACCGCGAGGTCGTGCCGCAGCGTGCATTCGAGGCCCCAGCCCGCGACGACCTCGTCGAGATAGTCGCGGACGGAAGCGATCAGATCCTCGTCGTTCAACGCGGGCGGCCGCAATTGGGCGACGAGGATCCGCAATCGCCGGATCGCCCCTTGAATCGCTTCGTCGAGTTGCTTCAGTGCGGGATCCCGGCGTTGCGCGGCGAGCATCTGCAACCGCATGCTCACCGCGATCATCGACTGAATGGAATCGTCGTGAACATCCCACGCGATACGGCGACGTTCGGTTTCCTGCGCCCGGACCAAATGCGCGAAGGCCTGACGGCGTTCGGTCCTTTCCTCCAGTGTTTTCCGGCGTTCGGTGAGATCGCGGGTGACTTTGCCGAAACCCACGAGGTCGCCCTGTTCGTCCCGCAAGGCGGTGATCACGGTGTTGGCCCAGAACCGTTCGCCGTCGCGCCGGACGCGCCAGCCCTCGTCCTCGTGACTCCCCATCTCGGCGGCGACCAGCAGTTCCGCGGCGGGTTTGCCGTCGGCGACGTCGTTCTCGGTGTAGAAGACGGAGAAATGACGGCCGAGGATCTCCTCCTCGGAATAACCCTTGATCCGCTCCGCCCCCGGATTCCAGCTGATCACCCGGCCCTCGACGTCCAGCAGGTAAATGGCGTAGTCGACGACGCTGTGCATGAACAACTCGAAGAGCACAGCGCTGCGGTGATCGGGCGCCTGTTCCGATGGCAGCATGGCCATAGTGCAGCTTGGCACTCGGATACGTCTCGCCGCTACGGCCGTTCGAGGAGGCCATTCTTGCGCGCGTGCGCCACGGCTTCGAGTTTCGAATGGGTCCCGGTCTTCACCAGGATCCGCTGCACGTGATTCCGCACGGTATTCCGCGCCAGCCGCAGCTCTTCGGCGATCCGGTCGGTTCCCGCGCCTTCGGCGATCAGCCCCAGCACCTGTCGTTCCCTCAGGGTCAGCACCGGCCCGAGCCTGCCCGGGCTGCCGGCCAGCATGGCCAGCGCGCCGCTGAGCAGTTCGGGGTCGATGACCACGTCGCCCGCCGCGATGGTCCGGATCGCCGTGACCAGTTCGTCGAGGAGACCGGATTTCAGCAGCAGCCCCGCCCCGCCGACCTCCAGGATCCTGGCGGCGATGGCGCTGTTCGCGTCGCCGGTCAGCACCAGCACCCTGCTCGACGGCGAGATCTCGCGGAACCCGGCGATCGCCTCGATCCCGTCGCCGTCCGGCAGCCGCCGGTCGAGCAGCACGATGTCCGGCAGCTGCTCCCCGGCCGCGATCATCCCGTGCGCCAAGGACTCCACCGACGCCACCAGGTCGATCTCCGGGAATTCCTCGAAGGCCGCGCCCAGCGCTTCGGCCACCATCTTGTGGTCCTCGACGAGCAGCACCCGGATCGGGGCCGGGGGCACGGGCCGCGGGGAGTTCGGGTTCGGCATGCACCTTCTCCGTCGATCGTCGTCTCGCCGGGCCATTGTCCGGCGGATTCCCGGAAATCGATCCCGCCCGCGGCGGCTTTCACCCTGGTGCGAACTCGCGAAGCCCGGCGCATTGTCCCACCGGGTCCGGCCCGGCCGTCGTTTCGAGGCCAACCCGTGACCCGCCGTACCCGCCTGGCGACCGAGTGGGGTCTTTGTGCCCTCGACGGCACAACCTTCGGCGCTGACCGGAACGGCCCTCGGTGAGCCATCGTCGTACGTGACGACATCGGACCGAAGGGTGAGCGGGACGTGACCACGAGAATCTGCGAGACCCGCCGCCGTCCCGGGATGCACGCCGCCGGACGCCGGGCACGGGGCGCGGCCGAACCCGAGCGGCTGCCGAGGGTCGTGGTGAAACCCGATACGCACGCTTCGCTGCTCGACGACGTCCTCATCGCCATCCGGCATTTCGACGGCGCCGCCCTGGCCACGCGGTCACGGCGACGTCTGCCGGGATGGAGCCCGCGAGACCGCCGCGTCCAGCGACTGCGCGGCTGGCTCAGCGGCGCCCCCGGCTGACCGGCGGGCGACGGTCACACCGGGCGCCACCGGCCGATGTCGGACTCCATCGGCACGATCCGGGTCAGCGACGAGCGGATCTTCAGTTCCAGCGCCCTGTCCCGGCCCCTGGATCCGCGGGGCGCGTACGGGTAGAAAGTGCCGCGCTCCCGGCGATAGACCATGGTCAGCTTCGGATGACGCATGTCCCGCAACTCGGCGAAGTCCACCGTCGTGTGCAGCAACCAGGAAGCGAACCCGGCCTGGGCCAACCGTTCGTTGACGTCGGCGAGATCGTCGAGCAGCCAGCCGAGGTCCCCGTTCTCCCGCCAGCAGCGCACGATCGTCCGCCCGAGCGCGTCGTGATCGACCACGTTGCGGCGGACGGGATCCCCGGCGAGCCCGGCGACGATCTCGGCATCCGTCCCCCGGCCCGGACGGCCTTCCGCGACGAAGCAGACCGTCCCCGATCCGGTGGGCGCCAGCCCGTACCCGGACCGCAGCGCCAATGCCGCGGACCTCAGCTCCAGCAACGGAAGCAGGCTCAGCCGCACCGACCGGCCCCGCCCACGCAGACTTCCCAGCAACGCCATGACCTCACCGCACCCTTCTGCTGCGTGAAGCCTTTCCGATGCCGGCCTCACCCCCTAGGGCGCACGGTCACGCGTCGCCCGGGACAAGTCCCCGGTTCCGGTGACCAACGGCCCTACCAGCGTTTCGGCCGGGGTTAACGGGTGTCCAGCGTGCCGTCGACGACGCCGCGCGCGACCTCCGACAGCTTCCTGTTCGTGCTGCGGGCGAAGGAACGCAAGCGATGGAAGGCGGTGCCGACGTCGACCCCGCCGCGTTCGGCGAGCATGCCTTTCGCCTGTTCGATGACGACCCGGCTGTCGAGCGCGGTCTGCAGCTGCTCCGAAAGCGTTCGATAGTGCCGCAGTTCCCGCTGCTGCAGGAGACACGACGTCGCGACGTCGGCCAGTGCCCGGCCCAGACGGCGGTCTTCGACGCTCAGCACCACGGTTTCGGCACTGAGGAAGGCGATCGCACCGACGGTTTCGTCCATCGCGCGCAACGGCAGCGCGGAAACCGCGGCATAGCCCTTCCTCGCCATTCTGGCGGCATAACCCGGCCAGCGCGAAACCTCCGCGGAGAGGTCGTGGACGGCGATGTCGTTCCCGGTTTCGAACGACTCGCGCGCGGGCCCTTCCTCCACCACCGCGGGATGACGTTCGAGCTCCAGGCCCGGCAGGAAGATCTCCGTGGAAGCGATCGGAAGCAGCCGCGCGCATTCGCTGGACAAGGTGTCCACCACCCGGTCCGGCCCGAGGTCTTCCGCGACACTCGCGGTCAAACTCGCGAAGGCGGCACAGACCGCGGGTTCCCGGTCCGCTCGCCAGCTGCTCACCCGAGCGATTCTGGCCTCCACCGCGACCAGCGGCAACGACCAGATGGAGGATCCTGTACCGACGGTGTCACGCACGGCGACGACCGTTGATCTCGGCGGGATAACGGGCGAAGGTTCTCAGTTCCGCCGCAACGAAAACGGCGGGACCGTGTTCGCCCTCAACGCGTCCTCGTCCATTGTGGACTCCCCGATGCCCGCCTTGCCGATCTTTTCCGCGACGAACGCGCCGGGATCCTCGAGCGCGTCCGCCCTGCCGGTCAGGAACGCCCACTCGTGCTCGTCCGAACCGTAGTAGAGAACGGTCCCGAACGACTCGGTGAACCGGCGCCACGACGAGATCAGCGTCTGGTTGCGCCAAAGCGTCGGGCAGCCCGCCTGACACCCGACCACGCCGCCATCGGTGAGCAGATCCGCGCACCGGGCCAGGAAGTCGGTACCGTACAACCGGTTGTGCTGCGCCTCCGGATCGTCGTTCTCGTCCGGCAGGTCGATCACGACCACGTCGTAGGAGTCCCCGCGTTCACGCGCCTCGGCGAGGAACTCCCACCCGTCGCGGTAATGGATCCGGATCTTCCCCTCCCCGCGCTCGGCTCGGGCCAGATCGTCGAGGGTGTAGCCGTAGGGAAGGTGTTCGGCGCAGGCACGCACCGCTTCCGCGTCGATGTCGACGTGATCGACCACCTCGGCGCCCGCGGCGACCGCCAGCTCGGAAGCGACCCCTTCGCTGGAGCCGATGATCAGCACCCGCTCGACGCGCTCGGCGAGCAGCAGCGACGGGACCATCAGCGCCTCGTGGTAGACGAGCTGGCTCAGCTCGGTGCTCTGCCGTTCGTCGTCGCAGAACAGGGAGATCCCCTGCGCCGTCCGTCCGATGAGGACGTTCTGGAACGCGGTGCGGCCCTCGAACAGGACCTCCTCGACGTCCCAGTTCCGGGTGAGCCCCGCGCCCATCGGCTCGACGATCACTCGCTGCGCCATCACTTCTCTCCTCGTTCCACTGTGGACATCCGGACCGTCCCGGCGCCCAGCATCTTCGCCAGCAGCGCGACCGCGCGTTCCGGATCAGCCCGGTCCCCGCAGGTGAACACGTCCACGAACACCGAGCCGATCTCCGGATAGGTGTGCACCGACGCGTGCGATTCCGCCAGTAGCGCGAGCACGGTGACCCCTTGCGGGGCGAAGGAATGCGACACGACTTCGCAGACCGTCGCCCCCGCCTCGGTCACCGCTTCGGCGAGTGTCTGCTTGAGAAGCAGGGCATCGTCGAGCAACGACGGCTCGATCCCCTCGAACTCCGCGAGTACATGGCGGCCGGCGAACCGGCCGACGAGTGGTACTTCACCCGGCATCGGCGAACCTCCCCACACAATAAGTACGCAACGGCTCGATTCCGTTGAACGCGACGGACGAATAGCTGGCGGTGTACGCACCGGTACCCGGGATGTCCAGCCGGTCGCCCGCCTTCAACGACATCGGCAGGGCGCACGGCGTCCGCTGGTAGAGCACGTCGTCACCATCGCAGGTCGGTCCCGCGAGGACCACCGGCCCTTGCGGTCCCTTGACGCCGACGGCCTCCAGCCGATACGCGACGGCTTCGTTCTCGCACTCCGCCATTCCGTTGTACCTGCCGACGTCGAGGTAGACCCAGCGGCGTTCGTCGGCGGCGGCGCGGGTCGTGACCAGGACGACCTCGGTCCTGATGAGCCCGGTGTCACCGACGATCACGCGACCGGGCTCCAGCAGCAACTCCGGCCCCGGCAGATGCTCGCGGCGGGCGTCGTGGATCACCGCGGCGTAGTCCGTCAGCGACGGCACGGGCTCCCGGTGTTCGGTCGCGAACCCGCCGCCGATGTTGAGCCGCTCCAGCACGACGCCCGCGTCGGCGGCGACCTTGGCCGCGGTCGCGATCCCGATCTCCCAGGCGGCCGGATCCGGCTGCTGCGAGCCGACGTGGAACGCGATCCCCGGCCGCAGCCCGGCTTCCGCGACCTGGCGGAGCAGGGCGGCGGCCACCGCGGGCTCGCAGCCGAACTTGTCGCCGAACGGCGTGACCGAGTCCGGGCCGCCGGTCAGGAGACGGACCGAGACCAGCGAACCGGGCGCGTGCTCGGCCAGGTTCGCCAGATCGCCGGCGGAATCCGTGGTGAATTCACGGATTCCGCGCCGGTGGGCGAAGGCGATGTCCGCCGGTTTCTTGATCGTGTTGCCGTAGGCCAGGTCCGCCGCCCGCGCGCCCCGGGACAGGCACAGCTCGATCTCCGCCGTGCCCGCCACGTCGAATCCGGCGCCGGTCGACGCCACCGCGTCGAGGACTTCGGGAGCCGGATTCGCCTTGACCGCGTAACGGATCAGCGCGTCCGGGAAGGCCGCCGAGACCGCGGCCGCACGCTCCGCGACCAGGTCGGTGTCGACGACCAGGCACGGCGTCGGCGGCTCGCGGTCCGCCAGGAAGGCGCGGATCCGGTTCAGGCTTGCGGTCACACGCCCCAGGGTGTCAAATCCCGATCACCGGCCCGGAACCCGGGGTCACGCCCGGACGTCACCAGAGGGTTGCTCCGGCAGTTCCACGCCGTGCTCGGCGGCCAGTCGCTCCAGGTTGGCCAGATCGGCGCCGACGGCCGAAGCCCTGTCCTCATCCGAGGCCTGTTTGGCGATCTGGACGTCCTCCCTCGCCTGCCGTACCCGGTCCCGCAGATTCACCGCGAACTCGCTCATCGTGCACCCCCGATCTCCCGCACCTTGTCTGCTTTCACCCTAGGACCCTCCGAATCGGTCACCCACGTGATCTGCGTCATCACGGGTTCGTTCGTGTCGGAGTGAAGCAGTATGACGGCAGGCCCCGGGTTTCGCAGATCAGCGGAGCCCGGCTTTTTCGGCGGGTTCCGGCGCGGGCACCCGGCGGCCGATCACCGCGAGCGGGGCGAGGGCGCACAGCCCGCCCGCGACCGCGACCAGAACGTATCCGCCCAGGCCGAAGAGCTGCCCGGCGAGCAGGCTCGCGGCGGCCGAGGTCCCCCAGACGAAGGCGTCGACCGTGCCCTGCGCCCTCGTCCGCTGAGCGGGCGGGAGATCGCGGCTGAGCAGGCTGCTGCCGCCGACGAACACCAGGTTCCAGCCGTAGCCCAGCAGGAACAGCGCGACCGGGATTCCCACGTGATGCGAAGCGGGAGCGGCGATGACGGTCATCGCCGCGACGGCGAGCGTGCCGATCCCGCCGAAGATGGTCGCGCGGCCGCCCCAGCGGTCGGCGATCCAGCCGGACAACGGCGCCAGCGCGAACATCCCGGCCAGATGGGCGCTCAGCACCCAGCCGACGACGTCGAGTCCCTGACCGTGCTGGTGCAGTTGGACCGGTGTCATCGTCATCACCGCCACCATGGCCAGCTGCGCGCCGACCATCGCCACGAGCGGCCCGAGGATCGCCGGGTTCCGCACGGACATCCGCTCCCGCCTCGGCACCCCCTCCGCCGGGGCGGCGAGGCCGCGCGGCAGGGTGGCGACGGCGACCACGGCGATGGCCACGACGACCGCGCCCGCCACGATCGGGCCGGACAGGGCAGGCAGGTCCGCGGCTTCCGCCTTCGCCGCCGCCGGTGCGATCAGCGCAGGACCCGCGATCGCGCCGACGGTCCCCGCCCAGACCATTGTGGACAGTGCGAATCCCTTGCGGTGCTCGGGCGACAGGTCGGCGGCGGTGTACCGGGACAGCTGCGCGCCGCTGTTGCCGAAGCCGATCAAGGGCATCCCCGCGACCAGCGCGAGCACGGATCCGCCGAGCACGCCGGCGAACGAGATCAGCGCGCCCGCCACCGCGGCGCCGTACATCAGCACCAGGACGAGCCGCCTGCCGTAGCGGGCGGCCAGTGCCCCCGACCACAGCGAACCCGCCGCGGAACCGAGTACCAGCACGGCGTTCGGGAGCCCGCTCCACGCCGCGCCGGCGTGCTCGACCACGATCAGCGCCGCCGTGGTCGACAGGCCGACGACCGCGGTACTGAGACAGGCGACGCCCACGAAGAGCGCCAACATCGGTTTCATGCTTCAAACCTAAGGATTCCGGGCGCCGCGGCGAATAGGCTGTCGAAGGCCTCGCGGGGGTGCGAGGCGCATGATGGAAGGAATCCGGGCGGTATGACCTTACGATCGGAAAGGGCGCTGGACGACCTCGACTGGCGGCTCCTCGAAACGCTCCAGAGCGACGGGCGGCTCTCGTTCAAGGAACTCGGCCGCCGCGTGAACCTCTCCGCCCCCGCCGTCGCCGAACGGGTCCGGCGGCTGGAGGAGGCGGGGGTCATCACCGGGTATCGCGCCAAGGTCGACGCCAACCGCGCCGGGTACGGCCTGCAGGCGTTCGTCGAGATGCGCTGCTCGCTCGGCAGCTGCCTGCTGCGGACCAGCAAGTCCGAGGACTATCCCGAGGTCGTCGAGCTGCATCGGCTCAGCGGCGACCGCTGCACCATGCTGAAGGTGCGGGCCGTGTCGCTCGAACACCTCGAAGGTCTCTTCGAACGGCTGGGCAAACACGGCGAGATCCGCTCGTCGGTCGTGCTGTCGACGCAGTACGAGGGCAGGCCGGTCGGCCCGCCGGTCGAGGACTACCTGAAGGCGACGAAGAGCGAGGGCTGGAGCGTCTGAACGTCACCGGTCAGGAATCGAGAAGCGGGCGGCGCCCGAACTCACCTAGCGTGACCAACGTCGAGGACGAACGGCTCGAACCTGGTTAGATCGAGCCCGGTGAGGCTGACGGACAGTGCACGCGGCCCCCATGAGGATGGAGAGAAGATG
Organism: Amycolatopsis roodepoortensis; assembly: GCF_014873915.1. Classification (GTDB taxonomy): domain Bacteria; phylum Actinomycetota; class Actinomycetes; order Mycobacteriales; family Pseudonocardiaceae; genus Amycolatopsis; species Amycolatopsis roodepoortensis. The sequence continues at coordinate 1,694,615 of NZ_JADBEJ010000001.1, read as the reverse complement.
CGCAAGACCACCAGGCCGCAGGCGCCCGAGGTACACCCCGCCGACAGCCACGACCTGATTCGCGTGCTGGGCGCGAGCGAGAACAACCTCAAGAACGTCGCCGTCGAGCTGCCGAAGCGACGGCTGACGGTGTTCACCGGGGTTTCCGGCTCGGGCAAGAGCTCCCTGGTCTTCGACACGATCGCGGCCGAGTCGCAGCGGCTGATCAACGAGACGTACAGCACCTTCGTCCAGGGCTTCATGCCGACGCTGGCCCGGCCCGAGGTCGACGTGCTCGACGGCCTGACCACGGCGATCATCGTCGACCAGCAGCGGATGGGCTCCGACCCGCGTTCCACGGTCGGCACCGCCACCGACGCCCACGCCATGCTGCGCATCCTCTTCAGCCGGCTCGGGAAGCCCCATATCGGCTCGCCGCAGGCCTTCTCCTTCAACGTCGCGTCGATCTCCGGCGCTGGCGCGGTGACCGTCGAGAAGGGCGGGCGGACCACGAAGGAACGGCGCGAGTTCAGCATCACCGGCGGTATGTGCGCCCGCTGCGAAGGCCGGGGGCAGGTCAACGACATCGACCTCACGGCGCTGTACGACGACAGCAAATCCCTCAACGAGCACGCGCTGACCATCCCCGGCTTCTCCATGGACGGCTGGTACGGCCGCATCCTGCGCGGCTGCGGCTTCTTCGACCCCGACAAGCCGATCAAGAAGTACACCAAGCGGCAGCTGGACGACCTGCTCTACAAGGAGCCGGTCAAGCTCAAGATCGAGGGCATCAACCTGACCTACTCGGGTCTGATCCCCACGATCCAGAAGTCGTTCCTGTCCAAGGACCGCGAGGCGATGCAGCCGCATATCCGCGCGTTCGTCGACCGGGCGGTCACCTTCGCCACCTGCCCCGAATGCGACGGGAGCAGGCTCAGCGAGCTCGCGCGTTCGTCGAAGATCAAGCGGATCAACATCGCCGACGCCTGCAAGATGCAGATCAGCGACCTGGCCGACTGGGTCCGCGGGCTCAAGGAGCCGTCGGTCGCGCCGCTGCTGGAGAAACTCCAGCACACGCTCGACTCCTTCGTCGACATCGGTCTCGGCTACCTCTCCCTCGACCGGCCGTCCGGCACGCTTTCGGGCGGTGAGGCGCAGCGCACGAAGATGATCCGGCACCTGGGCTCTTCGCTCACCGACGTCACCTACGTCTTCGACGAGCCCACCATCGGGTTGCACCCGCACGACATTCAGCGGATGAACAACCTGCTCCAGCAGTTGCGGGACAAGGGCAACACGGTGCTGGTCGTCGAGCACAAACCGGAGACCATCGCCATCGCCGACCACGTCGTCGACCTCGGACCCGGCGCGGGTACCGCGGGTGGGACGATCTGCTTCGAGGGCACCGTCGAGGGCCTGCGCGCCAGCGACACCATCACCGGCAGGCACCTCGACGACCGGGCGTCGCTCAAGGACAGCGTCCGCAAGCCGACCGGCAAACTGGAGATCCGCGGCGCGGACCGCCACAACCTCCGGAACGTGGACGTCGACGTCCCGCTCGGCGTCCTGTGCGTGGTCACCGGTGTGGCCGGTTCCGGCAAGAGTTCGCTGATCCACGGCTCGATCCCGGCCGCCGAGGGCGTGGTCTCGGTCGACCAGACCCCCATCCGCGGCTCGCGGCGGAGCAACCCGGCCACCTACACCGGCTTGCTCGAACCCATCCGCAAGGCCTTCGCGAAGGCCAACGGGGTGAAGCCGGCGCTGTTCAGCGCCAACTCCGAGGGCGCCTGCCCGAACTGCAACGGCGCGGGCGTCATCTACACCGACCTCGGCATCATGGCGGGTACCGCGACCACCTGCGAGGAATGCGACGGCAAGCGGTTCCAGGCGTCGGTGCTGGAGTACACCTTCGGCGGCAAGAACATCAGCGAAGCGCTCGAGATGCCGGTGTCGGAGGCCGTGAAGTTCTTCGGCGAGGGCGACGGGCGCATCCCGGCCGCGCACGCCATCCTCAGCAGGCTCGACGACGTCGGGCTCGGCTATCTCAGCCTCGGCCAGCCGCTCACCACGCTTTCCGGCGGCGAGCGACAGCGGCTGAAGCTCGCGACGCATATGGGCGACAAGGGCGGTGTCTACGTCCTCGACGAGCCGACCACCGGTCTGCACCTCGCCGACGTCGAGAACCTGCTGGGCCTGCTGGACCGGCTCGTCGACGCGGGCAAGTCCGTGATCGTGATCGAGCACCACCAGGCGGTCATGGCGCACGCCGACTGGATCATCGACCTCGGCCCCGGCGCCGGCCACGACGGCGGCAAGATCGTCTTCGAGGGCACGCCGTCCGACCTCGTCGCGAGCGCTTCGACGCTCACCGGCGAGCACCTGGCGGCCTACGTCGGCAAGTGAGCCCTCCTCCTTCCGCATTTAGTCCTCTAAATGCGGAAGGGGGTCACACGCGTCGCGAAAGCCACTTTCGGGACATCTGGCGTCCCGAAAGTGGCTTTCGCGACAGCCGAAGCCGGCGCCGGCGAGGGGCGGGCTCCACGGGAGGCGGCGGCAGGGCACGTTGCGAAAGCCACTTTCGCAACCTTCAACTTTGCGAAAGTGGCTTTCGCAACCCTCACCCGGCCCCACCCGACCCGCATTTAGAGGACTGAATGCGGGGAGGTCACTCGCCGTCGGTGTCGAGGCCTTCTCGGTCCGCCCACTCGAGCAGGGTGTCGAGGGAGTAAGCGGTGTCGTCGATACCCGCGTGCAGGTCCCCGAGTTCGGCGAAGCGCGCGGGCACCGTGGCGATGGTGAACTCGCGCGGTTCGACGTCGTCGATCTCGTCCCACCGGATCGGCGTCGAGACGACGGCTTCGGGCACCCCGCGAACCGAGTACGCGCTCGCGATGGTGTGGTCGCGGGCGTTCTGGTTGTAGTCCACGAACAGCTTCGAGGGGTCACGGTCCTTGCGCCACCAGGTGGTGGTGACCTCGTCGGGCATCCGGCGCTCGACCTCGTGCGCGAAGGCCAGCGCCGCCCGGCGGACCTCCTGGAAACCCCAGCGTGGCTCGATCCGGACGTAGACGTGCAGGCCATGCCCGCCGGAGGTCTTCGGCCAGCCGGTGATCCCGAGTTCGTCGAGGATCTCGTGGACCGTGTGGGCGACCTTCCGCACGGTGGAGAACGGGCAGTCGGGCATCGGGTCGAGGTCGATCCGCCATTCGTCGGGGCGTTCGGTGTCGGCGCGGCGGGAGTTCCACGGGTGGAACTCGACGGTCGACATCTGTACCGCCCAGATCACGTCGGCGGGATGGGTGACGCACAGTTCGTAGGCGTGCCTGCCGGAGGGGAAGTCGACGCGGACGGTCTGCAACCAGTCGGGAGCGCCGTTCGGCACCCGCTTCTGATGGACCTTCTCCCCCGAAACGCCGGACGGGAACCGGTGCAGCATGCACGGCCGTTCCCGCAGTGCCCGCACGATCCCGTCGCCGACGGCGAGGTAGTAGCGCACGAGGTCGAGCTTGGTCTCGCCCCGTGCCGGGAAGTAGACGCGATCCGGGTTCGAGATGCGCACCGTCCGGTCGCCGACCTCGATCTCCACCGCCGAGCTTTTCGCCATACAGGGAAACTAGCCCGAAAGCCGCCGGTCCGCGTCCGCTCGACGGCGATCCTGGCTCTGCCAGGATGACCGGCATGGCACCACGGACCCGCGCGGAGGCACTGTCACGCGAGCGCATCGTCGAGGCCGCCGTCGAACTGCTCGACGCGGCGGGCGAGCGCGGGCTGACCTTCAAGACGCTGACCGAACGCCTCGCCACCGGCCCCGGAGCGATCTACTGGCACGTGCCGAACAAGGGCGCGCTGCTGGACGCCGCGACCGCGTCCGTCATCGCCACCGCGCTGAACGTCGAGGCCGGCGGCTCGCCGGAGGACGAGATCCGGGCAATCGGACTCGGCCTGTTCGAAGCGATCGAGCGGCACCCGTGGCTCTCCCCGCAGCTCGCCCTCCAGCTCTCCCGTAGCCCTCGTGGCTCGGTGACCCCGCGCATCTTCGAAGGGATCGGACAGCGGGTCAGTGCGCTGGGCATCCCCGAAACCGCCTGGTTCACGGCGACCTCGGCATTGGTGCACTACATCTTCGGCGCCGCGGGCCAGAACGCGGCGAACTCCCGGGTGCTCGGGCCCGGAGTGGACCGCGCCGAATTCCTCCACGCGGCGGCGAACGCCTGGGAAGAACTGGACCCCGGCGAGTTCCCCTTCCTCCGGGCCGTCGCCGCCGAGGCCCGCGATCACGACGACCGGGCGCAGTTCCTCACCGGGATCGAGCTGATCCTCGCCGGGATAGCCGGCGCCGGTGGATCGCGGCGACCGTGATCGCGAAGACCGCGCCGAGGAAGGTCACGTCCACCGCCGGGACCCAGCGGACCTCGCCGCCTTTGAGGACGTACGCGCCGACAGGCCGCGCGGCGAGGATGAAACCGCCGCCCTCCCCTTCCTTGTCCTGCTCCGCGCCGTGCCCGCCGCCTCCGCCGCCGATCACCCTCGCGGCCGGGATGACCACGACGCCGTCCTTCTCGACGGGTTCGCCGTAGACGCGCCGGACGGTGAGGTTGTCACGCATGGCGCCGACGACCTTTTCGAGTCCCATCGAGGTCAGCCCTCCTGCGGCAGCGCCGACATCACTTCGGACACCGGGCGCAGATGCTCCTCCAGCAGCCGTGACGCCTCTTTGACGTCATGGGCGTTCAGGGCGGCGACCAGCGCCCGGTGTTCCTCGTTGATCACCGTCAGCCGCTCCGGGCGGGCTTCCAGCGCGCGGACCGTGACCCGCTGCTGCCGTGACCGGAGCGTGTCGTACAGCTCGGTCAGGACGGTGTTGCCCGCGGCGTTCACGATGGCGCGGTGGAACCGGCGGTCGAACCCCGAAACGGCGAACCAGTCGCGTTCGGCGCCGGAGCTCACCATCGCCTCGATGAGTTCCGGCAGTTCGGCCGGAGCGCCCGCCCGGTTCGCGCAGAGCGCGGCGATGGCATGGCCTTCGATCAGCCGCCTGCTCTGGTACACCTCTTCAAGTTCCCTGGCGGTGACCGTGCGCACCTGGGCGCCCTTGCGGGGCAGGAGGCTGATGAACCGCTCGGCGGCCAGGCGGTGGAACGCCTCGCGCACCGGCGTCCTGGAGACGCCGACGACGCCGGAAACCCACATCTCGTCGAGGAAGCGGCCGCCTTCCAGCTCACCCGAGATGATTCCGTCGCGCAGCCACGTGTAGACCCGCTCGCGCGCCGGGCCGCCCCCTTCGGCGGTCACAGTCATCTCGTTCCCCCTCTATTCCGTCACTTTCCGCGACAGAGCCTACACCTGGACCAGCCAAGTATCCATCATGTATACAAGAGTTCCACTGATTGGAAGGGGTCCCATGGTGCACGTCGCGGTGGCGCAGTTCGCGCCTGGCAACGACAAAGAGGCCAACCTCGCCCGAGTCGCCTCCCTCGTCGGCGAAGCGGCCGACCGCGGTGCGCGGGTGGTCGCCCTGCCCGAGTACTCGCTGTTCACCGTACCGACGATGAGCCGGGAATTCGTGACCTCGGCCGAAGAACTCGACGGGCCGTTCGTCACCGAGCTGCGCGGCCTCGCGAAGGACCGGCAGATCACCGTCGTCGCGGGCATCAACGAAGCGCTCCCCGGCGGCGAGCGGATCTCGAACACGCTGGTCGCGGCCGGCCCCGACGGCGCGATCGCCGCGCTCTACCGCAAGCTTCACCTGTACGACGCCTTCGGTTTCCGCGAATCGGAACTGGTCCGGCCCGGCGACATCGAAGCGCCGGAGACGTTCGAGGTCGACGGGATCACCTTCGGTCTCCAGACCTGCTACGACCTGAGGTTCCCGGAGGTCACCCGCCGCCTGGTCGACGCGGGCGCGGACGCGGTGCTGCTGCCCGCGGAGTGGATGCCCGGCCCGCTCAAGGAGGACCACTGGACCACCCTGGTCCGGGCCAGGGCGATCGAAAACACGATCTACCTCGTCGCGGCGGGGCAAGCCGCGCCGGCGGGTTCGGGCCACAGCATGATCGTCGACCCGATGGGCGTCGTCGTCGCCTCGCTCGGCGAGCGCACGGGCACCGCGACCGGCGAGGTCTCCGCCGAGCGGATCTCCGAGGTACGCGCCAAGAACCCGGCGCTGCAGCTGCGCCGGTTCGCCGTCACCCCGAAGTCCTGAGTATCTTCTGAACCGGAGGTCCGTTCGTGAAGACACGCCCTCGGGCGTGGTGACGCGGCTTCCGTTCGCCTGGGTGCCGGGTGGCCGCCCGGCACCCAGGCTCATTTCACGGCACCAGCAGTCCCCAGTGGACGGCCCACGGGACGAACAGCACGGCCCCGGCCAGCAGCAGGCCGACACGCACTCCCCCGCGTTCCTTCCTCCGCCACCACGAGACCGCGGTCACCGCCCCGGCGGCGACCCCGACCGCGATCAGCTGCAACGCGAGCCATGGCAACGTCCGTCCTAAAAGGACCGGGCCCGGCGCCATCGCCGCCCCCGTCGTCAGCACGACGTAGTAGACGAGAAATCCCACCGTCCCGAGCAGGCCGGCCGACGCCAGCCAGCGTGCGGGCCCGGCGAGCGGAACCTCCTTACGACGGCGGAACAACGCCGTCACCGGGTAGGCCGCGAACGCCAGCAACGCCAGCGCCCAGACCCCGATCTGCAGCCACGGCGCCTCGTACCAGGCGAGCGGTGCCAGCGCGGCACTTTGGCTCGCCTGGACCGGTGGCGGGTCGGCGGACGGCCCTTCCTTCGCTCCGGTCACCCAGTTCGCGACGAGGTCGAGGTAGCCGGGAGCGAAGCCGTCGAGCTTGTCGAAACCGTCAGTGGTCCGCCGGAGCCCGTGTTGGGCCTGCGGGAACACCTTCAGCGTGTACTGGCGGTTCCCGGCCCGGTCCAGCGTCTCCCGGAAGATCCGGACGGCCTCGCCGGGCGGGGTGAGCCGATCCAGTTCACCCCACAGCCCGAGCACCGGCTGACGCACCTTCTCCAGCACCGGGACCGGGTCGTAGCCGGCCTCGGGGAACACGCCCGCGCCCGCGAGGGTGCGCATGTTCGTCGACGACACCATGTCCACCATCGAACCGGTGACACCGCCTCGGCGCAGGTAGGTCTCGAAGGCCCACGACTGCTGGCGGTCGGGCGAAACGCCATTCGCCCCGACTGTGACCACGAAGGCGACGTCCTTCGACTTCGAGGCCGCCAGCGGCGCGACCCAGCCTCCTTCGCTCAGACCCCATACGCCTACGCGGGCCGGATCCACTCCCGGGCGCGAACGCAGCGCCTGGACGGCCGCGAGAGCGTCCTCGGCCAGTACCGAGTAGTCCCGCTCGAACAGCGAATAGCCCTCGGTCCGCTTGTCGTAGATCAAGGTCGCGATCCCCGCCTTGGCGAAGGATTCCGCCTCGGCGCGGTAGTCTTCCCGGTCGTGTTCGCCGGATCCGTGCACCATGACGATGCCCGGCGCCGGACCGCCGCCCGCCGGCGCGACCACCGTTCCCCGCAGGGTGACCCCGTGGCTGGTGAACGAGACTTCGCCGTCCGGAGCCGCGGCGGGCAGCGGTGACGAGACCGCCACGACGGCCGCGAGCAACGCGGCGATCATCGCCTGCTCACCCGGATGACCTCCAGCGACGGCGACGCGAGGATGTCCTTCTCGCAGTACCGTTCGGTGACCCATCGCTTGCGCGAGTACAGCTCCGTCTGGTCGCTGTGGTGCGCGGACTCCGGGTTCGCGGACTGCGAGTAGGTCATCAGCGTCGTCGTGTCCGGGCAGCCGGTCCCGTTGAACGCCACGACGTGCAGGTACGTTCCGCCGTGCGTGAACTCGGTGTACCCACGGGCCGGATCCCAAGGGCCGCCCAGGGAGTCGTAGACGCCGCGAGCCGCGGTTCCGCCGCCCAGCGGGATCTTCCGGCCGTCACGGACGACGTAGTGGTTGTCGCCGTACGGCGCGTCGAGCGGGATCTTCGCCGCCTGCAACTCCGCGACGGCAGCGGAAAGCGCCTGGCGGATCGCCGCGTTACCCGTGTCGAGGGTGTTCGGCGTGTGGACCGGATCCTTGGCGTCGAACGGGACCTTCCAGATCGACGAACCCATGCGATCGACGAGAGCCCAGAACCGGTCGAACAGCAGCGCGCCCCGGCTGTCCGCGTCCGAACGGCCGTCCCAAGCCGCCAGCGCGGCGCACGCGGCCTCCATCCCCGGCATCGCGCGGCACATCGCGACGACGTCGGCCCGGACGAGTTCGGCGGCGTGGTCCCGGTGCGAGAACATCAGGTCCCGCATCGCTTGCCCGGTGAAGCCGCCCTTCTTCAGCTGATCCGCGATCTCGACGAAGCCGCCTCGCGTCCGCATGTTCTGTTCGTAGCGGGCCGGGCCCACGATCCGGGGGAAACCGGTCTTCGGCACCGCGGGATTGGGCAGCCAGTAGCTGTCGTTCGAGTTCGCCACGTAGTCGGTGCGGCTCAGGCTCGGCAGGCTGGACGGGCCGAAGACACCCGGCCGCAGCGCGTCCCTGTCACGCCCCCAAGCGCAGGCAGTCTTGGAGCCATCGAGCACCGCGACGCCGTCAGCGTCGAACAGTTCCTTGCCCAATGGGGTGTTGCAGCGCGCCGCCTTCTCGTCGGTGACGTGCGGGACCCCGTGGATCTGGCTGAACTCCACCCGGCCGCGGTCGTCGGTGGCGAGGATGTTCATCCAGGGCAACCCTTGTGTCTCGCGGACCGCGCCGATCATCTCCCCCGCCGTCCGGCCGCGGGCGATCGCGAACATCGAGTTCGTCATCCCGAGGTTCGTGGCGTTGGCGTCCGCGATGGTGAACGCCGTCGATGCCGTCCACGGCAATTCCCGTTGCCCGAGCCGGGTCGTCACCGGTCCGTACCTGGTCGTCCACTGTGGACGTACGACCCGTTCCAGGGTGCCGTCCGCCTTGCGGGACAGGACACTCACGTCATGGCGGCGCATCCGCTCGGGCTTCCCGTCGACCAGATACGTCGTCGGCGAGCCGGGCACGAGCTTCAGCTCGAACAGCGTGTACGTACGCGTGGTGTCGGTCGCGGTCCCGCTCCAGGCGGCGGTTTCGTTGTGTCCCAGCCACATGAGCGGAATGCCGGGGATACCGGCGCCACTGACGTTCAGCTTGCCGGGCAGCGTCATCTGCGACTGCCACAGCCTGGTGCCGCTCAGCTGCCACGGCAGGTGCGGGTTGGCCAGCGAGACGCCACGTCCGTTCGCAGACGCGGCCGAACCGACCGCGATCGCGTTGCTGCCGATCCCGGTCTCTCCCAGCATCTGTTCGGTACCGCGGCCCGCGGGCGGCGCACCCGGCGCCGACGCGGTGATCGAGTCCGCGACACCGCCCTGACCGAAGATCATGCCGACCGCGTGGGCGTGCCGGTGGACGTCGAGTTCGGTGATCGGCTTCAGCCAGCCGGCGCCCCGGCAGGCCGGATCGGTGATCTCACCGGTGCGCAGGTACTTGTTGACCCCCTCGACGTACCCGCGGATCAGTTCGCGGACCTCCCGGTACGGCCCGCGCGGCGCGGGCGCCGAAAGGAGCCGCTCGATCACCCCGCTGTCGTTCAGGCCTTGGAAGTACAGGTCGCTCGCGAGGTTCGTGCTCGCCTGGCTCACTCCGCTCGTCGGCGGCGCGTCGGGCCCCAGCCAGCGGGAACGCTCGGCCCGCGTGGTGACCGCGACGTCCGCGATCGCGCAGATGTTGTCCTTGGCCGCGGCGAACCCCTGCCCGAAGCCCAGGTCCGCCCAGTCGTTCGCGACGATATGCGGGATGCCGTATTCGGTGTAGCGGATGGTGGCGTCCGGCCGGGATACCCCGTCCGGCGGTTGCGCGGCCGTCGCGGTCCCCGCCGCGAGCAGGCCCGCCGCGGCGCAGACGGCCGCGATCCTCTTCCAGAGCAGCATGCTGCTCCCCCTTGTCTGTGGAGTCGTTCGTGAAGACACGCCGTCCGGCGTGGTGACGCGTTACCGGTGGTCGAGTGGCCGCTCTCCCACCGGTTTTACTTCCCTTCCCTCACCTCCCCGTCGGCGTCCGGGAACGCCGTCCAGCGCACGAGCACCTTCCGCGCGTCCGGACCGGGTTCCGGCCGCCAATAGCGGCGCAGCAGGTCCAGGTACTCGTCGAAGAACTCCTTGAGCTCTTCGAGGTTCAGATAGACCGAGCCGCGGGAGAACACCAGCGCGTCACCCCATTCGCCCAGCTCACCGCGTCGCTCGAGGAAACGCGCCAGCTGTTCGAGGTCCTCGGTGAACGCGGCGCGCTGCGCCTCGTCGAACACGGCGCGCATCTCGTCGTTCTGCTCGCTGTGCCGAGGCCAGCGGATGTCGCGCGGCCGGGCACGCCACCAGCGCTCCTTGCCGTGCGCGAGCTCCGGCGCCTCGTCGACGAAGTCGTATTTCGCCAGTTCCCGCAGGTGGTAGCTAGTCGCGCCCGAACTCTCCCCCAGTTCCTTGGCCAGCTTCGTCGCCGTCGCGGGTCCGCGACCCAGCGCCTCCATGATCCGGCGGCGCAGCGGGTGCATCACCGCCTTGAGCACGGCGGCGTCGGCGATCTCTTCGGGTGGCGGCGGACCGGTCATGACACCAAGGTAGCCGTGCAAAGAAGATTGTGCAAAGGTCTCTTTGCACGCGGTTCAGACCACCTCCGCGGAGCGAGCGAGGATTCTGCTGACGGTTCGGTGAACTCAGCGTGAAATTGACAACTTCACTACGAAGGTCTTGTGCCGGGCGGACGAAAACTCGACAGGTTCGCGGGTTTTTCGTTGCGTCGTCCCCGAAATTCGGTTGTATCGGATAGTTTTGCCCGGAGTCGACCTAGCGGGAGAGAACATGCCGAAGCACCGCCCTCGACAGACGGACAAGTTGTCCGCCCGGCACCGGACGGCCTTCGCGCTCGCCGGTGGCGCGCTCGCCGTCCTGCCCGCGGTCACCGCGTCGGCGGGCCCGGACGCCCCGGTCGCCGCGCCGAAACCGGCCGCGCCGCAGAACCAGGCCGCGGCCTGGCAGCCGCCCGCGGGCACGGTCCCGGAGATCGCCGTCGACGGCAGCCTCCCCCAGCCGCCCACGCCGGATCCGCTGACCGTCCCCGGCTACAGCGGCAACGTCGGCGGCGCGTTCGCCCCGTCGGGCGCGCTCGGCATCCCCGCCAGCATGATGAAGGCGTACAAGAACGCGGCCGACATCCTCGCGAAGGAACTGCCCGGCTGCCACATCGACTGGGCCTTGATCGCGAGTATCGGCCGCATCGAGTCCAATCACGCGCGCGGCGGTTACGTCGACGCGAAGGGCGACACCCTCGAACCGATCCTCGGGCCGCAGCTCAACGGCGCCGGGCCGTTCGCAGCCATCTCGGACACCGACGGCGGCAAGTACGACGGCGACACGGTGTGGGACCGCGCCGTCGGCCCGACGCAGTTCATCCCGTCGACGTGGAAGGGCTACGCCTCCGACGGCAACGGCGACGGCGAGTCCAACCCGAACAACATCTACGACGCGACGCTCGCCTCGGGTCGATACCTGTGCTCCGGCGGCGTCGACCTGACGTCCGAGCAGACGCAACGCGTGGCCGTGTACCGCTACAACCACTCACTGTCCTATGTGGACACCGTGATCCGCTGGGCGGTCGCCTACCGCGGCGGCGTCGCGACCACGCCGGACAGCCAGGTGCCCGTCGGCGCTCCCGACTCCCCGGACGTCGCCGCCGGCACGCCCGGCGGCGAGGTCCCGGTGCCGACCCTGCCCGGCGCTCCCCCGCCCGGCACGACCACGCCGCCGCCGACCTCCCAGCCCGGCACGTCGCTCCCGCCGAGCAGCACCACACCGCCGAGCAGCACGTCGCCCTCGAAGCCGACCAGCACGCCGCCTTCGTCGACGCCTCCCTCGTCGACACCGCCTTCGAGCACGCCTCCGCCCTCGACGACGCCTCCTCCGTCCAGCACGTCTTCCGCGCCGCCGGCCTCGACCCCGGCCGAGAACACCGGTGAGACGAGCCCGACCAGCACGACCCCTTCCCCGACCCCGTAACGCCTCGTGAGTGGTAAGGACGGTTAGAACCGTCCTTACCACTCACGAGTCCGAGCGCCCGGAATGTCACGAAGACCGGCCGCGTTATCGCTTCTCGTAGCTCACCGAACCGAGAGAAGCGAGACACGGATGTCGTCTTTCGTCATGACCGCCGAAGAACGGGAAGCCTTCCTGAGCGAGGTCCACATCGGGGTCTTGGCCGTGGAGCGGGAAGGCCGGGCCCCACTGGCCGTGCCGGTCTGGTACGACTACGAGCCCGGCGGCGAACTCCTGATCTGGATGGACGGCGGTTCGGTCAAGGACAAGGCGATCAAGAAGGCGGGCAGGCTCAGCCTGGTCGCGCAGACGGAGACCTTCCCCTACAAGTACGTGACGGCCGAGGGGCCGGTCGTCGCCAACGACGCGCCGCCGACCAGGGAGCAGGCGCTGAAGATCGCGCATCGCTACCTGCCTGGCGAAGAGGGCACGAAGTACGTCGACGGCGCGCTCAGCGACAACTCCGTGCTGGTGCGCGTCCGGCCGGAGAAGTGGCTGAGCAACGACCAGAGCAAGGCCTGACCGCATGACGGTGTCCCGGCGGGCGGGCCGCCGGGACACCGTCATCAGCCCGCGATCGGTTCGAACTCGACGACGCTGTCGAGCGCCTTGCCCATCGCGGCGTTCCCTTCGCGTTCGATCATGATCTCCACCAGCACCGGCCGCGACGTCCGCTCGGCCTCCTTGCGCGCCCACTCCAGCGACGTCCGGATCTCGCCCGGTTCGGTGACGCGGGTGCCGGAGCAGCCGTAGGCCTCCATGACCTTCACGTTGTCCGTGCCGATCTTGTCGTAGTGGATGTCCACCTCGAAGTTCATCTCGTAGCCGGTCTCGGCCTGCCGGATGAGCCCGAGGTACTCGTTGTTCAGCATGATCAGCACGAAGCCGACGTCGTACTGCGCGGCGACCGCCAGCTCCTCGACCAGGAACTGGAACGAGTAGTCCCCGACGACGCCGACGACCTCGGCCTCCGGTTTCGCCTTCTTGACCCCGATCGCCGCCGGGATCTCCCAGCCGAGCGGGCCCGCCTGGCCGCACACCTGATAGTGCCGTGGCTTGTGCGCGCGCTGGAACTGGCCGGACCAGATCTGGTAGAGCCCGATCGCGGTGACGAAGTAGGCGTCCTCGCCGTAGAACTCGTTGATCTCCTTGAACACCCGCGGCGCCTTGATCGGCGTGTCCTCGAAGTCCTCGCGGCGCGGCAGGCTCTCCTTGAGCTCGCCGATCCGCCGCGGCCACGCCCGATCCCGCACCGGCGAACGCTTGGACGCCGCCTCGATCAGCGCGTCCAGGAAGGCGCCCGTGTCCGACACGATGCCGAGGTCCGGCCCGAACACCTTGCCCAGCTGTGTCGGCTCGATGTCGACGTGGATGAACTTCCGGTTCCCCCGGTAGACGTCGAGATCACCGGTGTGCCGGTCGCCGAACCGCGCGCCGAGCGCCAGCACCAGATCCGCTTCGAGGAAGGCCGCGTTCGCCCATCGCTGCGACGTCTGGATACCCGCCATGCCGGCGAACAGTTCGTGGTCCTCGGGGAAGGTCCCCTTGCCCATCAACGTCACACCGACCGGGACGCCGAGCAGTTCGGCCGCGGTGCGCAGCCGGTCGCTCGCGTCGCCGAGCACCACGCCGCCACCGGCGAGGATCAGCGGCCGTTCGGCGGCGAGCAGCAGGTCCAGCGCCCGCTCGACCCTGGCGGGCGACGGCGTCGCCCTCGTGACCGGCAACGGCGAGTCGATACTGGAGTCCCACTCGATCTCCTGCCGCTGGACGTCGATCGGCAGGTCGATCAGCACCGGCCCCGGACGGCCGGACCGTGCGATCCGGAACGCCTCCCGGAACACCCACGGCAGCTGGGCCGCCTCCTTGACCTGCACGGCCCATTTCGTCACCGGTTTGGCGATCTCGACGATGTCGACGGCCTGGAACGCCTCGGTGTGCAGCTTCCGCGAGTCGGCCTGCCCGGTGATGCACAGGATCGGGATCGAGTCGGCCTGTGCGGTGTAGAGGCCGGTGATCATGTTCGTCCCGGCGGGCCCGGAGGTGCCGATCGCGACGCCGACGTTGCCGGTGGTCCTCGCCCAGCCGTCGGCCATATGGGTCGCGCCCTCTTCGTGGCGCACGATCAGATGCTCGATCCCGCTGTCCTGCATCGCGTGGTACAGCGGGAGGATCGCGGCGCCGGGGCAGCCGAACGCGGTGTCGACGCCCTCACTGACCAGGACGTCGACGACGGCCTGCATGGCGGGGATTCTTGGCATGCGTCACTCCTTGTTTTCCGCGCCGGACAGCGTTTCGACGACCTTCAGCAGCGCGGAGTGATCGAGCGAGCCGTGGCCCATCGCCCGTCCGGCGGCGACGAGCTGGGCGACCAGCCCGGTGAGCGGCAGCGCGACCTCGGCCTGCCTGGCGGCGGCGAGCGCGATGCCCATGTCCTTGTGGTGCAGGTCGATCCGGAAGCCCGGCGCGAATTCCCGCGCCACCATGGACTTCCGCTTCAGTTCGAGGATCCGGCTGCCCGCGAGGCCGCCCGCGAGGACGTCGAGCCCGACACCGGCGTCCACGCCGGAGGCTTCGAGCAGCACGATGGCCTCGGCGATGAGCGCGTAGGTTCCGCCGACCACCAGCTGGTTCGCGGCCTTGACGACCTGGCCGGCGCCGTGCGGTCCGACGTGGACGATCGTCTTGCCGACCGATTCCAGGATCGGGAGCGCCGCTGCGAAATCCTCGGCATCACCACCGGCCATAATGGACAGTGACGCCTGCTCGGCCCCGGCCTGGCCACCGGAAACGGGCGCGTCCAGCACGCGAATCTCCCGTTCGGCCGCCCGCTCGGCCACCTCGATGGAGGTCTCCGGCCGGATGGTGCTCATGTCGATCAGCAACGTGCCCGGTTTCGCCGACTCCAGCACCCCGCCCGCCGCGAGCACGACGGCCTCGACCTGCGGGTGGTTCGGCAGCATGGTGATGACGACCTCCGCGTCCGCCACGGCGTCCGTCACCCCGTTCGCGGCCCGGCCGCCCGCGGCCTCCAGCCTCGCGAGCGCGTCCGCGTTGGTGTCGAATCCGCTCACCTCGTGGCCGGCGGCGACGAGATGTCCCGCCATCGGCCCGCCCATGATCCCCAGGCCGATGAATCCCAGCTTGGTCATGCCAGTCCCCTTCGTTCGAAAGGCAGCCACGACAGCGATTCCGCGCTCGGCCCGTCGGGTTTGTACTCCACGCCGACCTGCCCGCGGTAGCCCGCCGTCTGCAGCTTTTCCAGGTATCCCTCGATGTCCAGCGTTCCGGTCCCCGGCTGGTGGCGCCCTGGGGCATCGGCTATCTGCACATGGCCGATCCGTCCGGTGTGGACGGTGGTGACCGTGTCGAGGTCGTCACCGTTGACCGCCAGGTGGTACAGGTCGGCCAGCAGCTTCACGTTGTCCCGCCCGAGTTCGTCGAGCACCTTCAGTACGTCGTCCGCGGTCTTGAGCGGGTACTTCTCCGCCCCCGACAACGGCTCCAGGACGATCTCGGCGCCGATGCGCGCGGCCGCGTCCGACGCGAGCGCCAGATTCGAGAGCCCGAGCTTGTCCTGCGCGGCCGGATCCGCGCCATCGATCCGGTTGCCGTAGAGCGCGTTGAACCGGCGGCAGCCGAGCCGCTCGCCCAGGTCGATCGCCGAGGCGATGCCGCGGGCGAACTCGTCCTCACGACCGGGCCAGGTGACCAGGCCGCGATCGCCGCCAGCCATGTCACCGGGGAAGAAGTTCAGCCCGGTCACCGCGACGCCCGCCCGCTCGACCGACGCCACGAAGGCGTCGACCTCGGCGTCGTCCGGCACCGGCGTCTCGAACGGCCACCAGTACTCGACCGCGGTGAAGCCCGCCGCGCGCGCCGCCTCCGCACGGTCGAGCAGCGGCAACTCGGTGAAGACCAGCGACAGGTTCAGCACGTAAGGCAGCGCGTGGCGCGAACCGGCAAGATCAGCCATCGAAACCTCTGTTATTTCGCTATGCGGAAACTTTCTTTCGTATATCGAGAATAGCCCGCTGACCAGTCCTCGGTCAACGGGCTTGTATCGGGGTGAAGACGCGCGCGTGTCGCGTTCGGGTAGGCGGTCGGTTGCCTGGCGCCGATGTCCCGAAAGCCACTCTCGGGACATCAGAGGTCGCGAAAGTGGCTTTCGCGGCACGCGCGCCAGCGCCGCGGGTCATGTCACGATCGGCCCGCACCCTGCCCCAGCGACGCGTTGCGAAAGCCACTTTCGCAACCTTCAACGTTGCGAAAGTCAAGTTGACACTGAGGTACCTAAAGAGGCTGGCCGAATAACCGCAGCTCAGGGACACTTTTTGGCCGCGTCGCACCTAGCAGGGTTCAGGCTTTGAAGCCGATTTGACGGGGGGGGTGGAGTCCAACTCCACCCCCCATCCCTTATCGAGCGGCTGGAACGTCCGGCAGATTCCAGCGGGTCGAACTGTCCGGTTGGTCGAGCCAGAGCCGGTGCCTTCCGTCTTGGGTCACCGTGAGCCCCAGCCGTTCCCACGTCGGGCTTCCCGCCGCAGTCCATTGATCATGGGCCCACTCGACGGCTTCCCATAAGCCTGTCTCGCCTGCCTCAGTCACAGTGCCGTCCGCAAGACCCACCTTGGCCCAGGAGCCGTCCGGCGCCGAGAGCGTGCTGAAGGTGGGTTGGAGGGTGTCCGGGGCCAGTTCATACCCGAACGTCGTTCCGGGCGGCAACCGCAGCTGAGCCAGGAACCACACAATCGGAACATCGTTCCACGGCTTCCCTGGCGTGTTCGTCGACCGGCTCTGCCCGCTTCCCGATACCCGATCTGCCTGGTTAGCATGCGGCGGGTTCTCGCTGTGCCGCATGGTCATGAAGGCCGCCCAACGGGCTGTGAACCGTCCTTCCAGCCGATCGCCGTTACGTCGGAGGTGAACCAGGTTGCCTGCACTGATCGCTCGTTTGAGATCGACAAGGACGGCACCGCCGTCGGCGAGTTGGTCCGCCCACGCCCAGGGCACCGCCGGGACGGAGCAGGTGGCGATGATCCGGTCGTAAGGAGCGAATTCGGGCAGCCCGTCGGCGCCATCCACGGCCCTCAAGGTCGGGAAGAAGCCCGCGGCGCTGAGCCTCGTCCGAGCCAGGTCGATCAGATCGGCGCCAACGTCGACCGAGAACACTTTGTCGTCGCCGAGCCTGTAGGCGAGCAATGCGGCGTTGTAGCCCGTGCCGGTGCCGATCTCCAGGACGCGCTGGCCGTTGCGCACGTCCAGCGTTTCGAGCATCCGCACCATGAGGTCCGGCTTGGTGCTCGATGAGATCGGCGTCCGGTGAGGCTTGTCGTTGGTGAGCGCCGTGATCAGGGTTTCCGGCGAGTAGACCCTCTTCAGGTGGCCAGCTGTGGCGAACTCGGTCCATTCGCCGGCGCTGTCCTGCTCGAAGGCGGTCGGGACGAGCAGGTGCCGAGGCACAGCCGAGACGGCCCGGTGCCACTCCGGCGAACGCAGGTCGCCACGTTCCCGCAGAGTGTCCGCGAGGCGTTCGGCGTAACTTGTCCAATCGGTGTCTACGGTGCTCATGGTTGGCCCCCTGCAAGTAGGTCGGCGAGTTGATCCGTCAGCGGCGCCCCGGTGGCATCTTCGAGCCATCCGTACTGCCCGCCCGCGTTGATCTCCAGGAACGTCCATGCACCGTCAGGATGAACAACGAAGTCGAGCGAACCGTATACCAGGCCCATCGACGTCATGAGCCGACGCACGCCGTCCACCACATCGGGTGGGGGCTCGATCAAGCTGTAGTCCAGGCTGTCGTAGTCAGTTCGCCAGTCGATGTACGCGGTCGCGCTCCTGGTGTGAATGGAAGCTGCGGTGATGTGGTCACCGATGACCACCATGCGAACCTCGAATGCCTTGGGCACCCAGCGTTGGAACAGGTGAGTTGTCTGATCGAGCCCCCGAAGGTCATCGAGGTCGGACTCCTGGACCAGTCGGGTGAAACTGATCTTGCGGACTCCTTCCTCCATGATCGTGTTGGTGCCGAAGGTCTTGGTGACCGTCTTGCCGCCCTTGACGAACGCATGAACTACGTCGGGATCGTTCGTGATTGCTGTCTCCGGTACATCGAGACCGCAACGCGCCGCCGTGACGAGCTGCACCGGCTTGTATGCCGCGTCAGCGAGCCGTGCTGGGTGGTTGACCCAAAGCACCGGCAGAGAGCTGAGTACACCACCCAGGCCGTATTTCGCCTCCAGGTTGGCGTGCGCCCGCTCGGCCGGGTTCATGTCGTCGGGGAACCGGTATGCGCGCGGCGACCTGTACCAGGCCGCTGTGATGCCCTCCAGGTCAATCACCCGCGCGGGGGTGTTGATCCGTCCGGCCCAGCGCTCGCCGCGCAGCTCAGCGGTGACGCTGAGCTGCGCAGGGAACCAAGCAGTGTTGACCCGGTGGACCACCACCTCACGATCCATCAACGCACGGACCATGAGATCGGCTGTCGCATCGATGTCTTCCGCAAGGATCAGGACGGACATTAGGCAGCGAAGGGCGAATCGGGGCAGTAGTCGTAGGTGAAGTCCTCCGACGGTCCTTCGTCGCCATCGTTGTTCGTGACCTTGTTCGCGGTAGCCGCGGTGATAGTCAACGGCACCCCGGTCTGGCTCACTGCCACCTGCAGGTCGTGGTCGTAGGTGAATGCCTCACGGATCGGGTTGCCTTGGTGGCGAGCCGGGCGCATCCCGCCGAGAACCCACGGCCGGACACCGGCGGGTGACGGGCTGCTGTGGTCGGCTGTCTCCTCCAGGCGCCCGAGCGGGAACTGTCCGCTGTGGCTCGTTACCGGATCACTCGCGAAACGCTCCAAAACACTTGCGGTCATGTCACTACTTTCTTTATCTGCCGACTGCCCCTTTGGCATTCGGAAATCTCTAAATCACATAATTGAACTAGTCTGAAGACGCTAACGGTCCTGCCGACCGGGACGCGGTCTGCGAACGGGTGATGGGTGACGGCTTACCAAACCTGCCTTGGCCGTTGTGGCGTGTCCCGCGTTCGATGCCTCGGCCAACACTTGCGCTCTCGTCATCCATTGGACCGCAACTTCACTCATGCCCTCTGAAGCCGCAGCCAACGCGGCTATGCACCACCAGTCGAGCCCCGGAAGCAGCGACAGTTCGTGCCATGCCCGCGCCACTCGACGAGCCGCATACGAGGTCTGCATAGCAAAGTCAGCGATTTCCGGTGCATTTATGGCAACTGTTCGCGCTTCTCGGTACTCCTTGTAGGCCCGAGTCCACGTGTCCCTCAACCGGTCGAACGTGCCGGGCGCGGTTCGTTCGTCAGACACCAGTGTCAGCACCCCTGTGCCACCTTCACCAAATCCAGCCCAACCGCAGCGCTCGCGATTGGGCACACCGCAGGCCCGGAAGGCTTGATGTCCGGTTCCGGACCTGCGGCGTGCGGTCCGAGGTCGCCCTTGGCGGGCATCACGGTGTCGCCTACGACGTGGCCTGCGGCGGCGCCGTGCTTCTGATCATGCAGCTGAGACATGTGCTGCTCCTGGTCGTTCGCCTATCGCCGCTGGTAACGCAGCGTGTTGGATACCTCCAGGTTGGCGCGCCGGACTCTGACTTCGGAATGCCGTGATCCCTGACTTCTTCTGCCTTCTTCTGCCTTCTGCCAGCTGAGCTCGCTCCAACGAGCGCACTCGCCCTAATGTGGAGGCATCGGGATAGAGGAGGGCGTGATGGTCGACAGCGAGTTGCCGCGTACCCGCCTTGACCAGCTGATGAAGCAGAAGCGCATGACGCTCAGGGATCTCATGGACCGGTACCGGGAGATCACTGGAACCGAGATGTCCGAGCGCCAGGCGTACCGGTGGGTCAACGGCGATCTGAAGAAGCGGCCCTATGCCCACGCTCAGGCGGCACTCGAACAGATATTCGGCGAAGCCGCTTCTCGATTGTTGGGTCCGGCCGTGGGAAGCGGACTCGTCCTCCAGGCAAGCCCGATGGAGACAATCGGTTTACCGCCTGACCACGAGCGGTACGACTGGCAACGACAGGTGATCGCGAGGAGCGCAATGCGGGCACGCGAGTTCCTGAGCAGGACGGAGGTATCGAACGTGGGAACAGAAACCTTGGACCAACTGACCGACGACGTTCGCCGGTTGACAGTGGCCTATCAGCAGGAGCCACTGGAAGCCCTGGTGGGCGACATGAGCGAAACGCAGAACCAGGTCTTCGGTCTGCTTGAGGGCCGCCAGCGCCCGAAGCAGAGTCGGGATCTCTATCTTCTTGCTGGTGTCGCATCCGGACTCATGGCACGTGCTTCGCACGATATCGGCGCGTCGGACGAAGCAATGGTCCATGCGCGAGCGGCCTTCGCGGCCGCAGACAATGCCGGACACGATGGCTTGAAGGCTTGGGTTAAGGGCTTACAGTCACT
Organism: Amycolatopsis roodepoortensis; assembly: GCF_014873915.1. Classification (GTDB taxonomy): domain Bacteria; phylum Actinomycetota; class Actinomycetes; order Mycobacteriales; family Pseudonocardiaceae; genus Amycolatopsis; species Amycolatopsis roodepoortensis. Next base: position 1,674,100 of record NZ_JADBEJ010000001.1, on the reverse strand, counting down.
CATCGCTTATTGGGCTGGTCGCTACTCCGACTCCATCAAGTACGCCCGCCAAGGTGGGGAGTTCGCGGAGCGGAGCAGGAACACGTCTGCGGTGTGGCTCGCATCCGGGGAAGCACGGTCGCTAGCGGCACTCGGCCAGTTTGATGACGCCCGCGAGGCAGTCGATAGGGCGACTGAGGCGCGCGAGCTCGTTCGCAGAGATGACCTGGACGACTTGGGCGGGTTTTGCACGTTCAATCGGCCGCGCCAGCTCTACTACGCTGCGGAAGCGTTGGCTTGGGCAGGAAGCGACGCTGCCGCATCGACCGAGCGGTTTGCGCTCGAAGCGATCGCCGCATATGAGACCGCTCCCGCCGGCGATCGGGCGTTCGGCGACGAGGCGGGAACACGGTGCGCCCTCGCCGTCGCAAGGATCGCCAGAAGCGAATTCGATGGGGCCGCCGACGCGATGACCGAGGTTCTGGAGTTGCCCACCGGTCAGCGAACGCACGGCGTCGTTACGGCCGTAGGGCACGTACAGCGAAGTCTCGCCGCGATCGAAGCAGAAGGCCGCGCCCTCAACGAGTTAGGTGATTCGATGCGTGCGTTCACCTCTCAGCGATTGGCGCTGCCCCAGTGACCGCCAAGGGCACAGAAGAAACGTGGACGGGCGTTCACTTGATGGGCACCACGACCCGGCTTCGGGAGTTCCGAGCGTCCGACGGGCCCGCCGCGCACCGGATCGTCGGCGACGATCGGGTGACGCATTTCCTCTCGTTCGACAGCCGCGATGAAGCGGCTGCGCAAGCCATGGTCGACGGAGCGGTCCAACGTGCGCGATCTCTGCCTCGGAACGAGTACTACCTTGCGATCACGCGCACGGACGACGACAGTCTGATCGGCTTCTGCCGACTCGCCCTATCAGGAGTGCAGGCCGCGAAGCTCGGATACGCCGTGGCCGCAGACTGCTGGGGCCGGGGGTTTGCATCGGATGCGGTCTCGACCATGCTTGACTTCGCGTTCGCCAACCTGGAACTGCACAGGGTCACCGCAGCGATCGGCCCGGACAACCCTGCCTCTCAGCGGGTTGTAGACCGACTCGGGTTCAAGCAGGAGGGCGTCCTCCGCGATCACGTCTTCACCAATGGGGCCTGGCGCGATTCTGTCCTCTACTCGATTCTCCGCAGCGAGTGGACAAAGGGACGCTCTCATGTGGACTGACCGTGTGGACCGTGAGCCCATCGAGATGGCGAACGATTCGTCTCTTGTGGACGTTCCCGCGGATTGGTGGCGGACCGAGTCCACGAACCCCAACACCGAAGACGAGTTCGAGGACACCCGCAGGGAAGAAGAGCAGCAGGGCCAGAAGTCGGCGTGACTGAAGTGGGGCGCTGCTACTAACAGCGCCCCACTCCTGTCTAGGCCAGCGCGGCGGCAAGTGCGATGTAGATTCCGCCACCGGCGAGAAGACCGGCGACGGCGCCGAAGCTGACTTCGGCTGTTGTGTGGTCCTTAAGTTCGACGCGGGACCAGCAGACCCAGGCGACGCCGAGGAATAGCAGGGCGAGCCATGGGCCGTAGACGCGCATGAGCATTACGGTGGCACCGGCCGCGACGATAGCGTGCATCGAGATCTTGAACTTCCACCCGAAGGTGATCGCGAGCGCGAGGACGAGGCAGGCGAGTTCGGCGGCCGCGAGAGCGATCATCTGGTGCGGCGCGTTGCCGACGATGAGGATGACGAACCCGAGTGCGAGCGAGCCGATGCACGCGGCGAACGGGACGAGCCGTCCGGCGCGGTTGGTGACGTGGTGGCTGTCCCACTTCCCCTGTTTTGCCCCGCGCACGATGACAGCCATCGGGATCAGCGAGCCGGTGACGCCGACGATGAGCCCCCACAGCAGGCTCTGGCCGAGGTGGTAACCGGTGACTTTCCAGGCAACGACGAGCGGCAGGCCGAGGACCCAGACCCACGGGGCGAGAACTTCGGTGGCGATGCGGGCCGCGCGCCGCCGGGTCTCGCTGGTGGCGGTCTCAGTGGACAGGGTCGGCGGCATGACTGCTGGTCTCCTTCAGGATCTCGGCGACGGTGGTGGACGTGCTGTAGGCGGTGGCGACCGTCGCGAGCCACGCGGCTTCCTCGCGGTAGTCATCGGTGGCCTCGTCCGGCGTGAACGCTACCGGGTGCTCGGCGTGCACGGGTGCGCCGTGCTCCGCAGTGACCAGGGCCGTGGCGATGGTCACGGCCTGCGCGTGTGCCCGGTTCGCGCTGGAGGCACCAGCCTCGGCCGACTGGAGTGCGGCGGTGTAGGCCGCCGGGTCCAGGTACGGCTGCAACGGCCCGACCAGCACGTCGTTGATCTCGGTCAGGCGGGTGCGGACCAGATCGGTGACGTCGGGCCGTCCGAAGACTCGCCGGGCTGGTGGTGCGTCGTACCGCAGCTCGGGGGCGAAGGTGGTCAGGTCGCGCCACAGCGGTTCGAGTGCGCGGTAGTGGCGGCGGAGCTGTCGGCGAGGGACGACGGCGGGCACGGTGACCCCGGCCATGAGCAGCAGGATTCCGGCCGTGGTGAGCACGCGGCTAGCGCCGATGTTGCCGAGTTCGGCCCACGGCGGATTGAGGTTGAAGCGGACCGCGAGGGAGTACAGCGCTTTGTGCGCGACGAAGGCCAGGCCGCAGATGCCGCCCCAGCGCAGGAGGCGGAGGCCGGTGCGGAGGTAGCCGCGGGGAAGGTCCTTGGCGTGGCGGCCGACGTAGACGACGTCGAACATGGCCAGTCCGAGGTACAGCTCGAATACGGCGAGGTAGGCGACGACGAAGGTGTGGTTGCCCGCCTCGGCGGTGATGGCGGGCAGGTTGCCCGGCAACAGCCCGAGCAGGTACAGGACGCACAGTGCGAGCTGCGCCCCGATGAGGATGCGGGTCCGGGTCCGGACCTTGGCGGGAATGGTCTCGACCGGGTGAGCGAGGTAGAGCACGAAGACCTGGAGCCAGTAGGCCGAGGACAACGTGAGCACGTGAACGATGTAGTTCGGCAGCGTGGGGATGCCGAACAGCCAGTCGTGCACGCCCCAGTCGGTGCCGAGGATCAACGCGACGTCGAGCGCGGCGAGCGCCTTGACCATGGCCAGCAGGCCGGGGGTGCGGGAGCGCCGCCAGGATCTGATCCAGTAGAGCAGTGCGGCGGTCACGGCCAGCCAGGTCAGGAGCTGCTGGACCTGGGCGACGGGGATGGGCATTCAGTCCTCCAGGAGGCGGTAACGCGCGGCGGGCGTTTCGCCGGTCGCGGAAAGGTTGGGCCTGGTGTGGCGCTCGATCAGGTAGGCGAATGTTTCGGCGGCCTGCTCCTGATCCGCAGCGAAGCCCCCGGCGCGCTTTACCGCGCGGGTGATCATGGCGTGATCAGGCTCGCCGGAGTCGGCCTCGCCGGCGTCGTCCCCGACGTGACGGCAGACGATGTGCCCGACTTCGTGCAGGACGATGTGCCGCCGGTGGCTGTGCGTGGTGTCGTCTCGGAAGAAGATGAAGTCGGTAGCGGCACCAGAAACCCAGACACCGTAAGGCAAAGGCTCGCCGGATCGGCGGGCCTCGGCCACGATGTTCGGCGGGTAGGGCTGGATCTGGATGGGGCGGCGGCGCACTGTAGACAGACGGGCTGCGAGCTCGTCAGGCGTGGCGGTGGCGGGCAGGTCGAGAGCGCTCACCAGCGCCCGGACGTCATCGAGCTGCGTGACCGGCGCGCTGCCGGTCACGACGCGTTGAGTCCGTCGCTGTCCCCGTCGTATCCAGTTCAGAAGTACCCGCCCGATGGCGGGCCAGGTCATGTGCCGTGCCCACCGTCCCGGGCTTCGAGTCCGCGCACGTGCTCGGTCAGCTCCTGGATCAGGCTCGCGCTGCGGTCCGATATGGCGAAGCTGCGCAGCATCGTCGTCGCCCCCGAGTCCACGCGCTGGCGCGGCATCTCAGGTTCGCCGGACAGCTTGTGCCGCCAGTCGTCGTAGACGTCGCGGTCGAGAAAGAACCCTGCTGGCACATCAAAGAACCTCGCCAGCCCCACGATGATGTTGGTGCGCGGGTGTGGCTGCTTTCCCGTTCGCATCTGCCACAGCGACGAGTACGACACGTCGACACCCGCCGCCGTTAGAGCGTCTGCAACGTCCCGGTCGCTGTGCGGTTTCCCGTCTTCCCTTCGTCGATTCTCGTACAGGAAACTCAGGGCTTCCTGGATCGAGACGACCCCCTCAAGCGTCATCGCATCCTCTTTTTGTTTACGGCTGTCAACACTTTCCAGCGATCTCGCGAATCGCGTTGACAAACTTGCACCTCACCCGGCTATGGTCGGGTTACCGCGCTGCTTCGCCAGCACACACGCAAGACTCGAAAGTGTTTACGCCCATAAACATTCTTTAGTTTTCCGGCGCTCGTTCCCCTACGAACGCCCGCCGGTACTCACACACCTTTTGTTGATCAAGTCGTGTCTTAGTTGATCGCAGGTGTCGCGCCCTGCGTTAACGAGTTTGAGGGGATCGCTGTACGTGAAGCATGACACACCCACTTGCACTAACGAGCACGCCGAGCAGCCCACGAGGCCGGTCGACGCCTTCGCTCACCTGATCGCCTCGCTGCGCCGGATCAAGCGCAAGCAGGCGAAACTGTCCCAGGAACGCAAAGAGCATGAGGCAGTGATCAAGGCCGCCTTAGTGGCGGCCGGAGCAGAGGTCGGCACGGTCAACGGCGTCCCGGTCGTGAGCTTCACCCATGCTCTGCGAATCGCGCTGGATCAGAACCTGCTCAAGGAGCGCTACCCGGAGATCGCGAAGGAGTGTGCCGACATTTCGGAGGTCGCCACGTTCCGCCTGCTGGGCGTATGACGGTTCCGTTCGGTGAACTGGTCGCGCTGGCCAGGGCCATGGTTGCCCAGGCCCGCGCGACCAGCCCAGCCGGTGTGCCCGGCGACGGCGAGACCGCCGCGACCGTGGCCGCTCTGCTCACGGCCGAACCGCGGAATGAGGCCCAGATCCTCGCGATCGTCACCGTCATCGTCCGCGACAGCCTTGCTGATCCGTTCCGCGAGACCACCGCGAACCGCTGGCGGTCGCTGCTGCCGAGCTGGGTGCAGCCGCAACTGATCGGCTCGACCGTGAACCGTCTTCGCGCCGCCGGGCTGCTGGTCCACACCGGCCGCTACGTGCGCTCGACCGACTCGACAGGCCGCAACGTCGGCAAACTCCAAGCTGTCTACGCCTTCGACGCCGAAGCCCTGCGCGACCACGAGCTACAGGCGCAGGCCACCGCGTCCTGACCAACCCGCTTCACACCGCCACGCGGACGCGTGGCGGTGTTCACCGTGCCCATTTTGTCCTGTAGGGGGATTTCTTCATGGCGCGTGATCACGCACGCCTCGATCTGAACATCTGGGACAAGGACGACTTCCGCGCGCTCTCGCGCGAAGCGAAGCTCTTGTATATCCAGCTTTTCTCCCAGCGGAAGCTCTCTTACGCCGGGGTTCTCGACCTGGCGGTGAAGCGCTGGAACCGGCCGCACGCAGACCTGGATCTGACGGAGATCCGCGCAGCGCTGTCAGAGCTGGACGCCGCCCGGTTCGTGGTGATCGACCAGGACACCGAGGAACTCCTCGTCAGGTCGTTCATTCGCAGTGACGAGCTGTACAAGCAGCCGAACATGCTGCGCGGCGCGCTGCGCGTCGCGTTCGACATTGAGTCCCCGATCCTGCGGGCCGCGCTCGCCGCCGAACTGCGGCGGTTGCCCGCGCACGTGACCGGCCCCGCCCCGGCGATCGCGGCGAACGAACTGGAGGCCGGAGCGCCTGAGCTGCCACCGGTCGTCAAGGCCGCCATGACGGTCCGCCCGTCCGGCCGCCCCTCGCCGGCGGGCCGACCCCCACACCAGGACGGAGCGTCCGAACCGGACTCCGGCGGGGCGATCACACCTGGCATCGACCGGCCCGCGCCCAGCTCACGGGGTTCGGCGAACCCTTCCGCGACCCCTTCGCTGAACCCTTCGGCGAAGGACCTGGGAGAAGGGAGTAGGGAGCGGGAGACTGGAGAACCTTCTTTCGTTTCTCGTAGTGAGAAAGTGGGGTTACCCGCGCGTGACGCGCACGGCGCCCGCGCGACGCGGATAGCAGCCGAGACCCCGGCGGCGCAAGAGGACAGCCCCGGCGATTCCGCGGGCGCTGCCCCGCCGGGCTCGGTGCGTCGGCGTCGACGGGCCGAGGCCGAGCGGCTGGTGGACTTCTATGGCTCGTCGGTGCCCGCACCTGTCCGGGCCCAGCTCGTGGCGCAGGTGATCCCGCTGATTCGAGAAGGCATCGGCAGCAACGTGATCGGCTCGGGCTTGGCGGCCTGGTCAGGCAAGGCGCTGCCGCCGACCTTCCTGCCGATGCTCGTCGGGGAGCGGATGCGTGCGGCCCGTATCGCGACCGATCCGAAAAAGCGTGCTTGGGACGCGGAGATGGTGGACCGGTTCGAGAGCCTGCGCTCAGCCGCGATCGCCGAGGACGAACAACACGGGGTCGGCCTGCTCGTGCGGCAGGCTCAGCCGCAGCACGCGGACGCCGACCAGCTGACCGCGATCCTCGACGCCGCACTCGATCAGGCGATCGCGTGAGCACGCTGCACGCGGTGATGAGCCGCTCCGACGTGCGCGGCCTGCTGATCCGGCACACCGGCGTACACGCGTCGGAGGACGTCGTCTCGGCTTGGGAGTCCGGCCTCGCCGGCTACAGCCTCGCCGAGTGTCATCGTGCCTTCGCCGCGTTCGGCCCAGCCGCGCGGCGGGCGACACCGTCCGAGATCGCCGGTCGGTGCGACGCGGCCCGCGACCGCGCTACGGGCGAACCCGCGCCGGTTCAGTCCGCGGCTTCACCACGCGCCAGCACCCGCGACTACTACCGGCAAGCCGGGATGCTCGGAATCCGAGCGGTGTACGCGGCGATGGGCTGGAAACGCAACCCGGATCACGATCTCGCTCGATCCGTGGCCTGCCCATTCTGCAAGGCACGGGCCTGGGCGGTGTGCGGGCCGCTCTCGCGCAACCGGGCGGGTGTCCGGGAGATGCGCGACCCCGTGCACCGGATGCACCCCTCCCGCCTCCGCCGCGCCCAAGCCGAACTCAAGCGCGCCAACGGCACCCCCGAACAGGAGACCACCCGATGACCAGCACCCTCACCCCTCACACGGCCGAGGAGCATCAAGCCGACCCGCTGGCCGCGCGGCTGGCCTTCGACGCCGCGATCGATCAACTCATCCAGCCGAACATGCACACCCTGCTCCGCGACTCCGGAGCCGTGGAACGCGCTCTGGCACCGTGCCTGATCGACCAGCTGGTGACCGCGACCCAGCCGGGCACCGAGCGCACGGGCGGTTCCGCGCGAGGATCACGGCCACCCGCATCGTTGAACGCGCTCGCGTTGGTAGCCGAGATCAGTCAGACCCTCCGGAGTGCGCTGGCGGCTCTGGGACACGATCTCTTCGGAACCGGCGCGCGACCGTCTCTCGCCGGACAGCTGAGGTTGTGGGCCTCGCACGCGGGGTCCTGGCAGCTGGAGGACGTCGATTACCTCGCCTTCGCGGCCCAGGAGGCAGAGCGGTGGGTTGCCGCTGGCAGGTCGGTGCTCAATCCCGCTCCGGCGTATCGGCTGCGCGGGCACGCGTGCCCGACCTGCCAACACACAACGGTTCTCGTGTGGTCCGACACCGAACAGGAATGGCTGCGCCGACCCGCGCTCTCTGTGGACACTGACCGAGTGGAGACGGTGTGCGCGGCCTGCGATTCGCGTTGGGGACTGGAACATTGGGCACATCTCGGCCAGGTGCTGGCCAGCCAGCGGGCGGAAACCCTTGCCCTGGACTGTGAATAGCCTTGACACGATGATCACGAACCAGCGATACTGGCAGGGCTTGGCGGAGCTATACCCACCAAGTAGTCAGCTTTCTTGAAGGCCCCGCGCTCCCTCCCCCTCCGGCGCGGGGCCTTCTTCATGTGCGGACAGCGGCCACCGGACGCTGGCCCCGGCATCCCTCACTGAGCAGGCCGCACGCGGTGAGCCGCTGTCCGCACAACCCCCTCAAACCTCCGACTGTTCCGGGCCGCCTAGAGGCCCCGGAGAGCCGGGAAAGCCCCAGGGGGCCGGGAATCCGGCCCCCTGGGGCTGTTGCCGTTCAGTGCAGCTAGGGCCGATAAGGGCCGTAGTGGTGAGGCAGGTACCCCGACTCGGGCACATCATCCGGCCCGTCCGCCCAGCCCGCCCGCCACCACCGGGCCGCGATCTCGGTCACCGCCCCATCGCGCCCAATCGGCGTGTTGTAGGCGTGGACTTCCAGATCACCTTCGATGTACACCACGAAGGCGTAGACCATCGTCTCGAAGCTGTCCCACAACGCGATCTGCATATACGGCCACTTCCCAAGGTTCCAGCCGCCACGCCCCCACGAGCCGGGGACGTACCAGCCGAACTCCGTCGCCTTCTCGCGCCACTCGTGACCGTCGTAGGAGTCGACGTACTGACGAGGGATCCTCGGAAGCTTCACGGTCTGCGGGTCAAGTTCAGGCATGTCAGACCGCCAGCTTCTCGAACGCCGAGGCGCACAGCTTGGCGGCCGGTCCGAACAAGGTCGACTCCGCGCGTGCCCGCGCGGTCTCGGCGGGGTCGTCGTCGTTCTTGAGCTCGACGTGCGGCAAGTGCTGTGCAACCGTGAGGATGGCTTGAAGCGCGCCCCAGCGGGTCTTGCCGATGCCCGCGAACATGTCCAAATCGCCGTTGAAGATCACCCGCAGCATGGCCTTCCGGCGCTCATGCTGCTCTTTGAGCCACGTGTTCGCCGTCTCTGCCGGAGACGTCCACAGCTTCTCGCACACAGCCTCGAACTCGGCCAGCGTCATGCGCTTGGCCTTGAGCTTGTTGGCCACCTCGGCGATCTGCTGCGGAGCGGATTCCGCCCAACCCGTGATCGCCTTGACGTGGGAGCCGTCCATACCCACGGAGAAGGCGGCACCCATCTGGGATTCGGGCAACGTAATGGGCTGCACCGTGTTCGAGGCCGAGCGCACAACAGAGAACTTGATCACCGACTGGCGACCGGGAGTCAGCGAGGCGAGACATACAATCCTCAGCTCCAATTGGTCGACCTTGCCGATCTTGATCGGCTCGGGCATCCGCAGCGACATGAACGCCCCGGTGTTGTTCCACAACGGACCTGCGGCTGAACACTTCGCCTTGAGCTCCTTCGCGATCTCCGCGAGGACGCCCGCGCGGCGCTCGAACGACTCCGGCGTGAACTCACGCGCCACCGCCCCGATCGACTCGATACCCCCGGTCTCAGGGTTGTTCCGCACCAGCGCATACCAGCCGGGGACCTCCACTGACTCCGTGGTGTCGTCGGCGTCCACCAGGCCGTCACTCTCCTCGCCGGGCTCGACCCCGCCAAGGAAACACTTCGCCGCGTGTTTCGTCCCCACCTGCTTCCCGCACTCGCTGCACGTGCCGGTGGGCACCCAGGCAAACACCGGCTCCGGCCGAACATCCCAGCCTTTCAGGCCAGCCTTGCCCAGAAGCTCCAGAGGGGTCCTGGAACCATTGACCGCCGTTGCCAGGGCCGACCAGGCATCTTTCACCTTGGGCAGGACAGGAGCCGCTACAGGGGCCTCAGAAGCCTTGCTAGCTGCCTCCGGGGCAGCCTTCACCGCACTAGACATGAACAGGTTGCCTTTCCTCCGGGGTCTGACCGGTGTTGCTGCACCAGCCAGACCCGTGAATCCAACCCCTCCATAGTCTCAGGGCACCTGATACTAGTAACTAGGCCAAATGGGTGAAACCCGCAGGTCAGGGACTACGAGCCAGCGGGAGGCTTGCGGGGCGCGTTCTTGCCGCCCACCACTCCGGCGCGTTTGAGAATGGTCGCGATCGTGTCGTGCGACCAGCCGGTGTCCGCGATCAAATCCTTCGTGAGCACTCCGGCGCGGCGATCATCGACCACGATGGCCCGCAGTTCGTCTTCCGCGTCCGCGAGCTGGCGGCGGAGCCCGTCGACGCGGGCGAACTGACGTTCCCGGCGGGCCTTGCGTTCCTGGGCGGTCAGGCCCTGCGACGGCGCGTTCATGGTTCCATCCTCCCTCATCATCTCCCGTCGATGGGTCGATGCGCCGAACACGCGAAAGGCCGACGACGGGAGGGCGCCAGAACCTTTCTTGCCCCTTCCCGTCGCCGGCCTCAGCCTTCGCGTCTTAGACCACGGTCACCCGCGCCCAGAGGTCCGCGAAACGCGGGTGTTCCTTGAGCCATTCCATGAGCTCGGTCCACCGGTCGAGAGCCGTGCGCCCTTGCGGGGTCAGGACGTACACCCTTGAGCCGGAGTGGAACTCGATCATGCCGAACAAGCTGGCTTCACGCTGATCGGTGGATGTGGTTGCCCGGTAGAAGGTGGGCGTGCCGGAGTAGCCCACGGCGATCAGATACAGGATGCGCACCATCTGCCAGTCCCTGTTGAACCACTCGTACAGGGCCTCGCGCAGCTCCGGGTCCTCGCGAACCGCCGCTGCCGTCTCTCTGGCCAACGACTGGCGGGCGGCCCGGATCAGTGTGACGCCCTGGAGTAGGCGTTCTGCGTTACGATACTGAGCGTCGGAACTCATTTTCGGTTTGCCTTTCTGGGTTCCGCGCCGTGCCCCCGGAAGGTGTTGCTGCACCGTTTGACCGGGGGCACGGTCACATCAGGATGGGTTACGTGGTCGAGTCAGGCGGTCGCGAGGGGCAGGAACGGCTGAAACCGCGGACTGAGCAGGCGCCGCCACGACCGGTAAATCCAGACCTTCCCGCGCTTTTGTCGGAAGTCCTGCTCGGCCTCGTTGCACAGGAAGACCTCGGCGCCGAAGAACCGGCGGTCATCCTCGACACCCTCGCGGGTCCAGTTGTAACGAGACACGAAAGCCGCGAAATCCTCGCGGGCGGCCATCACGAATTCGGGTTCCGCCAGCTCCGCGTCACGAAAGCCGGACACCTCGAAGTCCACGAAGCGGCCGTCGTACACCCAGGCGTTCACACCGAAACGCTGCCGAGAAACGAGCGGAAACGCCTCCGCATACTCGTCCTGAATGTCATCCACGATGCAGCGCGCCAACTTTGACAAGCGGCGAATGTTGCCAGTGGCGAACACTCGGTCGCCAAACGACCTAGCTTGCACCCACTCGGCATGATTGGGCAAAAGAAGAGAAGACACGGTTCACCTTTCACTGGTCCCGATTCGGTGTTGCTGCACCAAATCGGGAGATCGAATAACTCAGAATTTCCGGACAACCCCAGTTGTCCACGCGGGATCGCGGTGATCGTCTTCGCTGACGAGGACGATGCTCGCCCTGAAGCGTCGATCTGACAGGTCTTGCAGGTTGCGCCAGTTGTACAGCTCCAGCATCTCGGACAGCTGGTAGATCAGCGAGTTCGCCCAATCGCTATACCTGTCAGTGCCGATGCTCGCGAAGATCTTTGAGTCCGGGATGCCCGCGATGTAAAGGCGCAGCAATTCACCTTCCTCGACGTGAAGGCTCGATTCGATTCGGCAAGCGGCACCATTGGAGCGCGCCCACAGTGAAGCGGCCGCCTCGCGCCGCAAAGCCCAGATCTCCTCGCCCAGGTCTGCGAGGATTCTTTCCGCCAAGACGGGCAGATCTACGAGACTGGCGGTCGCGTTGTATCTGCTTCCATACTCACGTGTTGGCTTTTCGTCGTTCATTGGTTCACCTTTCGATTTCGGGGTTTTGCTGAACCCCTGCCGAACAAAATTGAGAGTGTCAGGCAATCTGAAACTAAATCAAGAATTCCGGAAAAGTTCACCCGATTGGACTAATTAGAGGTATTGACAATGGTCTCGTCGGCAGTTCCAAAGGGGCGTGGCTTGCCTGATCGCCCACGGCGTCCCTGTACCGGTGTCGGCTGCTCAAATTCAACCCGGACCGGCGGCCGTTGCCCCGATTGCAAATCGAGAGCCCGAGCGGCCTTCGGCACCTCTGCGCAGCGGGGGTACTCCGGCGCTCATAGATCCCGGTTCAGGCCCGGCGTCCTCGCTCGTGACCCTGTCTGCCGATGTGACAGCACAACCTGTCCGCACCATGCCGAGACTGAATGCACTGAACCGTCCACAGTGGCCGATCATTGGCCACTGATCCGCAGAGACCTTGTGGTTGCTGGCCTTGACCCTGACAACCCGGTGCATGGGAGAGGGTTGTGTTCCCGCTGCCACAGCCGAGTCACTGCACTCACCGGCACGACGCGCGGCGGCTGGAACCAGCGCTGAACGTTTCGCGATATCGACGGCCGCGTCTCGGGCAGGGCGCGTACCGTCCACTTGCGACCCCAGGGGGAGGTCCCCTGGACGAGGTCTCGGCGCACAAGCCCCTGAACCCCGGAGGGGTGGTGCCAGGTTTTGAGCGCCCCTTCCCCTACGTCTGACCCGATCGCTCGCGCCGAGCAGCGGCGCGCTGACCTCGCCCACGAACTGGAGCGCGCCGCCGAGCAGGCGGACGCGTGGCACGCGGAACGAAATCGCCTGGTCATCGAGCTGGTAGCGGCGGGTGAGTCCTACCGCGACACCGCAGTGCCCGCGCGGCTCTCGGCGTCCGGCGTCGGCAAGATCGTCCGCCGCGACCGGGACGGCTGAGACCGGAGAAACCGTTGCCCTGGTGCACATTCGTGCACTCGGTGCCCGCCATGAGCTACGGAGGTGCCCGTGATCACCATCGACGGCTTGCCGTCGTCAGACAGCATCCTCGGCGAGATGGAGGCCGAGGGAAAACCGGTTCTGCTCGCTTTCTCCCGAGGTAAGGACTCGCTGAGCGCGTGGTTGGCGTTGCGTGAACGCGGCATCCCCGTGGTGCCGTATCACCTCTACAGCGTGCCCGGCCTGCAGTTCGTCGCCGACAGCCTCAAGATGTATGAGGACTTCTTCGGGCAGAAGATCTACGATCTGCCCCACCCCAGCCTCTACCGGTGGCTGGTCAACTACGTGTTCTGCCCGCCTGAGCGGTGGCGGATCATCGACGCGGCCGGGCTGACGGAGTTCACCTACGAGGACGTGGCCGCGACGCTGCGCCAGGACGTCGGCCTGCCCGCCGACGCGTGGAACGTCGACGGCGTCCGGGCCACCGACAGCCCGATGCGTCGCATGGCCATGTCCACCCACGGCCCGATCCGCCAGGACACGCGCAAGGTCTCGGCCATCTGGGATTGGCAAATCGCCGACGTCCGGGCCGCGATCACCCGGCACAGTTGCCCGCTGCCGATCGACTACGAGTGGTACGGCCGATCCTTCGACGGCCTGGACTACCGGTTCATCGAACCGCTGAGCCGTCACGCACCCGAGGACTACGCCCGCGTCCTGGACTGGTTCCCCCTCGCCGAGCTGGAGTTGCTGCGCCATGACCTCACCCGCTGACGATCCGAACGCCGCGCTGCTCGCGCAGCTCAAAATGTCGTCGTCCGTGTCCGGCATGAAGTCCAATGACGACGTGCTGGCCCTGCTCACGGCCGAGCCGGACCCCGATCCGCTCGCCGGCGTCGAATACACGGGCGACGAAGAGGACGACGCGCGCGCCGAGCTCGACGCGCTGCACCGCGGCTTCCGCGAACGCACCGCCCGCGAGCTGGAACGGATGCAGCTCGCGACCGAAAGCGAGTACTGGTTCTGCGTCTGCTTCAAGAGCCAGGACGACAAGGACGCCTTCCTCTCCGCCGCCGGTCTCGTCGTCATCGGGGACAAGTACCTCGACGGCTACGCCACCGCGGAACTGCTCGGCGTCACGATGCCCGAACCCGACGACACCGAGAGGGGGTGAACTGAATGCCTCCACGCAAGCGACAGACCGCCGCCGCAGCCAAGCGACGCGGAGCCGCCCGCAAGAAGGCCACCACCGCCCCCAAGGCGAAGGGGCGCGGCAAGGCGTCGAGCGGCTCTAGCTGAGTTCTAGCGGCAGCGCCCAGCGTTAGGGCGCCGTGAGGGCTACGCGTAACTACGCGGTAGTCTCAGGCCATTGCTGCTTTGACACTTAAGTGTCAAAGCAGCAATAACCCAGGTGAGGGCGACGTTCGTCTAGGACGAACGCCGCCTCCTGCCTAGCCCAGCAGTCTCCATAACTCGTGGGCCAGGTCAGCCAGCACCTTGAGGAGCTGGGTCACCGTGATGAGGTTGCGTCTCCAGTTGGGATTTTTGTCCCGACTGGAGACGTGATCCAACGGCGGGCCACCGGTTTTCTCCGGCGACGAGCCGCGACACTTGTCCGGCGGTGGTTCACCGGAGCCGTCTCCATCCTTTCGGCTTTCACTCATTCGTGTTCTCTCCTTTCCGGCGATCTGCCGATCTTCCGATCGCCTACCCCGGACGATCGAGAACGAGGAGACCACGAAGCGAGTGACGCCGCGCACGAGAATAACCGACCCCAAACGGCCCGGTGACGCGGGGTCGTTCCCGACGGTGCAAACTTGTTGCAGCGCAACAAGTTTGCTCTCTGCGATGTTAGATTTGGTTGACGCTAAGGTCGATGTAACTTCTAGTTGACAGCTAAGTTGGCGTGTAATTTATAAGCTACAGCCACACTAGGATCTTAAGTCTGCTTACTCTTCGGGTTTAAACCTGGACTAGTACGCGTCTCTATAACTAGTTCAGAACTAGTCTTTGACTAGTCTTTCGTAAGACTAAAGCGTTGCTCGCTACACGTCCCGCTGGTGGTGGTTGCCACATGGGAAAGCGCGGACCTGCGGGGAAGCCAACCTCGCTGCGGATTTTGCACGGTGACCGCAAGGACCGGATCAACGATGCGGAGCCGGTGCCGCCTGTAGTGGAGGTCGTGCCGCCGGAGTGGCTGTCGGAGAAGGGGCGGGCGGTCTGGGATCGGCTCGCGCCGAGCATGATCACCCGCAAGGTGCTGACCGCGTGGGACGTCGACGCGTTCGGTGTGCTGTGCGAGGCGTTGGCTCGCTATGCCGTGGCGACCGCGCTGGTGAACGGCTCGGCGCTCCTGGTGCCTGGTGGCGGTGGCCTGGTGCCGAATCCGGCGTTGAAGGTGCAGGCCGATTCTGAGCGCACGTTCTTGACGTTCGCGGCGCGGTTTGGGCTGACTCCGTCGGACCGGCAGGCGATTAAGGCCGAGGTGAGCGCCGATGGCGGGACCTCGGGCGACGCGGGCCGCCTCCTCTCCTAAACCCCGTTCCCGCACGCGGAAACCCAGTTCCAAGACCGGCACGCCGAAGGCCCCGCGGCTTCCGGTGTGCGGCTGGTCGTTCGACGGACGTGCCTGCCGCCAACGCGGCGACCACCTCTGCCACCAGCGCGCCGACCATGCGCAGGCGTTCGCCGAAGAGATCTGCGTGCACACCAAAGACCGGTGGGCACGAACCCCGTTCATCCTCGCCGACTGGCAGCGCGACGACATTGTCCGGCCGCTGTTCGGCGAGGTCCGGTGGGATCCGGAGTGGCAGACCTACGTCCGCCGCTACCGGTCCGGCTGGATCGAACTCGCGCGGAAGAACGGCAAGTCCGAGCTGCTGGCGTTCGTCGCGCTGTACATGCTCGTCGGGGACGGCGTCGAGTCCGCCGAGGTCTACGGCGCTGCCCGCGACAAGGACCAGGCGCGGCTGGTGTTCAACGTCGCCGCCCGCATGGTCGCGCTGTCCCCGGTGCTGTCGAAACGGCTACGGGTGGTCGAGCACGCCGCCCGGATCGTGGACGAGAAAACCAACTCGGTCTATCAGGTCGTCGCGGCCGACGCGCTGGGCAACCTCGGGTCAAACCCGTCGTGCGTGATCTTCGACGAGGTCCTGACCCAGCCGAACGGTGACCTGTGGGCCGCGCTGCGGACCGGCATGGGAACCCGCGTGCAACCGCTGCTGCTCGCGGCCACGACGGCGGGCAACGACCCCACCAGCTTCGCCAAGTCCGAGCACGACGAGTGCGTGAAGATCGCCGAAGACCCGTCCCGCGCACCGCACCGCTTCGTCTACCTGCGCAACCTGCCCGCCGACGCGGACCCCTGGGACGAAGCGAACTGGTACTACGCCAACCCCGCCCTGGGGGACTTCCTCTCCCTGGCCGCGCTGCGCGAAGAAGCGCTGGAAGCGCGCAACGACCCGGCGCGGGAGAACAGCTTCCGGCAGTACCGGCTGAATCAGTGGGTATCGCAGTCCACGCGGTGGATGCCCATGCACCTCTACATCGCGTGCACCGGAACCGAGTTCGCCGAACCGGCGCGACTGCGGGAGCTGGTTGCTCGCCGGCCAGCGTGGGGCGGGCTGGACCTTGCGTCCAAGCTGGACCTGACGGCCTGGTGCCTGATAGTGCCGGACGGCATCGACGGCCACGTCTCGGCGCTGTGGCGGTTCTGGCTGCCCGAGGCCGGAGTGGATTTCCTCGACGAGCACACCGACCACCGTGTCTCTCAGTGGGTCGATCAAGGGTGGATCACCACCACGCCCGGCGAGGTCATCGACTACGAGGTGATCGAGGCCGACGTCGCCGCCGACTGCGCGGCGCTGCGGGTCGCCGATATCAACTACGACGAGTGGAGCGGCGAACCCGTCCGCCAGCGCCTGGAACGGGTCACGCGAGTACCGATGTATCCGGTGCCGCAGACGTTCCGCGGAATGACCCACGGCATGACCGAACTCATGACGCTCACCCGCTCCCGCTCGTGGTCGCACCACGGCAATCCCGTGGCGGCGTTCTGCTTCGACTCCGTGGAGGTGCGCCATCCACCCGGAGAACCCGACCTCATCCGACCCGACAAACCCCAGCGCGGGAAGACCGGCAAGCGCATCGACGCGGTACCCACCGCCGCCATGGCGGTCTCCGGGTGGCGGCTGCGCGGCCAGAAGCCGAAGAAGTCCGGCCGGATGGTCGTCATGGGCTGAACGCGACGGACGGAGGTCGCCGTGGCTGTGAACCTCGCTGAGCTGACGTCTGAACAGTGGATCACCCGCATCACTCGCCAGCACGACGCGCAGATCCCGGGTCTGGAAATCCTCGATGCCTACTACGAGGGCGAGCAGTCGCTGTCGTACATGCACCCGGAGCTGCTGCGCCGCCTGGACACCCGCGTGCGCCAGGTCGTGATCAACTGGCCTGAGCTGGTCGTGGACTCACTCGATGAGCGCCTCGACGTGACCGGGTTCCGGCTCGGCGGCGAGCAGGCCGCCGACCGCGAGCTGTGGAACATCTGGGCGGCGAACGAACTGGGACTGCACTCCGAGCAGGCGCACATCGACGCCCTGGTGCTCGGCCGGTCCTTCGCGATCGTCGGCACGAACGAGGCCCGGCCGTCGATGCCGCTGGTGACGGTCGAGTCCCCGTTCGACGTTCATGTGGACATTGACCCGCGTACCCGCGAGGTCCGGGCCGCGCTGAAGCGGCAGTTCTCCGAGGACGGCGACGGGGACCAGTCCGAGGCTTACGCCACGCTGTACCTGCCGAACGAAACCATCTGGTACTCCTCCGACAACGGCGGCGGGGTCTGGGAAGAGACCGACCGTGACGGGCACGGCATGGGCGTCGTGCCCGTCGTGCCGCTGGTGAACCGGCCCCGCACGCGGCGGCGCCGCAGCGCGCCCCCGCGGCTTGGTCGCTCGGAGCTGGCGAGCGTCCTTCCGCTGTCGGACGCGGCCTGCAAGATCGCCACCGACATGATGGTGAGCGCGGAGTTCCACGCGATGCCGAGACGGTACGCGCTCGGTTTCGACAAGGACGATTTCGTTGACAGCAAGGGAAACCCGCTCACTCCGTGGGAGGCCGTCGCCGGCGTTCTCTGGGCGTCCTCGAAATCGCCGAAGGATGACGGGGTGGCGGTCGGGCAGTTCCCCGAAGCCGACCTGTCGAACTTCCACAACACGCTCAACACCCTGGCCCGTCTCGTGGCCAGCCTGTCTGGGCTCCCGCCGCACTTCCTCGGCTACAGCACGGAGAACCCCGCCAGCGCGGAGGGGATCCGGTCGTCGGAGTCCCGTCACATCAAACGGGCCGAGCGGCGGCAGCGCTCGTTCGGCAGCGGCTGGAACCGCGTGGCGCAGCGCATCCTGCACGTGCGTGACGGCAAGGTGCCCGACGAGGCGCTACGGGTCGAAACCCAGTGGGTCGATCCGGCTACGCCGACGTTCGCCGCGCAGGCCGACGGCGTGGTGAAGCTGTACTCGGCGGACAAGCTCCTGCCGCGTCGCTCGGCCCGCCGTGCACTCGGCTACTCCGACGCGCAGATCCGCGACATGGAGACCGAGGACCGCGAGGTCAACACCCAGCACGGCGACCGAGATGCTTCGACCGAGAACGGCTCGACGCAGGATCGAGATCCCGCAGAGCTGCCGGACCGTCAGGAACAGGACCGGCCGAGCGTGCTTGCCGGATCACGGCTTCGGCCCGCGCTGGCGGTGCAGTTCCGCGAACCGGCAAGCGCGTCGTAACGCTGGCTGGCCAGCGTGGACATACCAGGCGCGCGACGTATCAGCGCAGCTCAGGCCGTATAGCCTGCCACCGGAGGGCGTTGCATAATCGAACACATGTCCGATCGCAGAGGCGTGCCGTACCTGCACACGGTTGACCCAGGTCAACCCGTGTGGGTCGACCTGCGCCACGTCTTTCCGATCGGGACGCCCAAGGGGTCTGTCCCCGATGGACTGGACCTCACTGGCCTGGTTCCGGGAACGCTCAGCGCCTGGATCGCAACGACCACCGGTCACTGGGTCGGCTGGGTTAGCTTCACGCTCGGAACACCCGGCTCGGGCGGCACGCCACACCGACAATGGATCTTGGCGGACGCGCTACTTCCGCGTGTCAAAGTCTCAAACAAGCCATAGCTAGATGGTCACATGCGCTGTTCAGAACGCTTCCGTGGCGGCTTTGTAACGCAAACTACGGAGCAAACATCGTCGTTTTAAAGGCTTTTTTTTGAAGGTGCAGCAGCAATCGCGCCGCCTGCGAACGTGATCATGGCGGCCAGCATCCAGGTGAGCTGCCACGCGGTGATGCCGTTGCTGGCACCGGCGACGACTTGAGCTCCGACCGAGCACGCGCCAAGGACGGCCACAGCGGCCTGGGTTCGCGTCGGCTTGGCGTTCACGCCACGAGTTTTTCATACGTGCCTCTGTGGCACTCAGCGCATCTCCATGAGGACAGGTAGTGACTGATTCCCGCGTACCCGGCGACAACGCCCCCACCTCGCAGACCCCGCCGGGGCCGAGCACGACCCCGCCCGAAACCGGGCAGACCAGCACACCGGCCGAGGCCGGACCGGCCGCCGAAGTGGATTACAAGGCCCTGTTCGAGCAGGCTCAGGCCAAGCTGAGCAAGGCCGAGAAGGCCGCTAAAGACCACAAGGCGAAGGTGGCGAAGCTCGACGCGATCGAGGCCGAGCAGCAGACCGACGCAGAGAAAGCCGCCAAGCGCGCCGAGTCCGCCGAGAAACAGGTGGCCGTGTTGCGGCGGCGGGCGGTGGACGCGGAAATCCGCGCCGCCGCATCCGGGTGGGCGGATCCGACCGACGCGCCCCGCTACCTCGACGACCGCGACCGCTACGTCAGCACCGATGGCGAGATCGACACCACCGCCATTGCGGCCGACCTCGCCGCGGTTCTCCTCGCCCGCCCGCATCTGGCCCGGACCGGTGAACCGGCCGGTCCTCGCCGGCCTGCGCCCGACCCGTCACAGGGCGCGCGGCAGTCCGGCCCGGCGGGCTATGACTCGCAGATCGCCGACGCGGAGAAGCGCGGCGACTGGGCCACCGCGATCACGCTGAAGAACCAGCGCCTCGCCGAACAGGCAGCTCAGAAGCGCTAGCCGCGCTTGTTCCCGGCCGCACCGGCGGCACACCATCTGTACACCTTTAGGAGACCGTTATGCCTGGTGTGGCCGCGATCGCCAACACCTACAACGCACCAAACTTCGTGGGCGAACTGTTCGCCCTCACTCCGACCGACACTCCGTTCCTGTCCGCCATCGGTGGTCTGACCGGCGGCAAGCGCGCCAACGCCGTCGTGCACACCTGGCAGGTCTACGACCTGCGCGCCCCGGACGCGAACCGGCAGCGTGCCGAAGGCGCGGACGCGCCCAGCCCGGACACCCGCGTTCGGGGTACCGACCGCAACGTCCTGGAGATCCACCAGGAAACCATCGGCGTCACCTACACCCGCCAGGCCACCCAGCAGATGTTCGCGAGCACCGGCTCGGCCAACCCCAACGCGGCGTCGATCGGCGGCACGAACCCGGTCGTGAACGAAATGGACTGGCAGACCCGTCAGGCGCTGATCCAGATCGGCCGCGACGTCGAAGCCGGGTTCATCACCGGCACGTTCCAGGAGCCCACCGACAACTCCAAGGTGCGCAAGACGCGCGGGATCCTGGAGGCGACCAAGACGAACGTGATCACCAACGCCACCCCCGCGCCGCTGACGGAAGCGATGGTGCTGGACCTGCTGCAAAAGGTCTGGACGAGCGGCGGTATCCAGGTGTCGGAGACCGCGACCCTGATGTGCGGGGCGTGGCAGAAACGGCAGCTGACGAACGAGTTCATCACGAAGAAGAACTACCGCGAGCAGACCCGCAACGTCGCCGGAGTCTCCCTGACGACCATCGAAACCGACTTCGGCACGCTGAACGTGATGCTCAACCGCTACATGCCCGCCGATGCCGTCGAAGTGGTGTCCCTGGACCAGTGCGCGCCGGTGCTGCTCGAGACGCCCGGCAAGGGCTTCCTGTTCTCCGAACCCCTGGCCAAGACCGGCTCGGTGGACAAGGCCCAGATCTACGGCGAGATCGGGCTGGAGTACGGGCCGGAGAACGCCCACGGCAAGATCACCGGCCTGACCGTGGCGGGTGCCTGATGAAGTTCACCAGCACGAAGTATCCAGGGCTGACCGTGCACGACCTCGGCGTCACCTTCGTCGACGGTGAGGCAGAGGTCACCGACAAGGCCACCGCCGACGCGCTCAAGAAACTGCCGTCCGAGGTCGGGGTCCGCGCGGCCGGTGGACGTCCGCCGAAGGACGGTCCGGACAGCTGAGCACGTCCAGCCGGTGGCGGGAGGTGATCACCTCGTGTCCCTTCCGCCGCTGGCGACCGTCGCCGACGTCCGCAAACGATCCGAAGCCCCGCTGACCACCGAGCAGGAAGCCCGTGCCGCCGTGCTCCTGGAGGACGCCTCCGCGTGGGTCCGGCACGAGGTTCCCGACCTGTCGGACCCACCGCCGGACACCGCTCCCGGTGTCATTTGCACGGCGGTCCTGCGGGCGCTGGCGTCCCCGGCGGACGGCAACACCTCCGAAACCGTCGGCGGGCATTCCCGGACCGCCGCCCATGCCGGGGGCGGCCTGTACTTCACAGAAGACGAACTGGCCCTGCTGCGCGCACCAGTCCCGGCACCCCGTGCGGCGTTCACCATTTGGACTGTGTGAGGCGGTGAACCCTCGTGCGTTTCCCGCATCGCTTGATCGTCGTCACCCCGGCCCCGCAGCCGGACGAGTACGAGAACCCGGTACCTCGGCTCACCTACGGCCCGGACGCACCTCGGCGGACCGTGGCCGGACTCGTTCAGCCGGGGAGTTCGACCGAACCGGCCGCGCCCGGCCGTCAGGCAGTGGTCACCGGCTGGCGGGCGTTCACCGCCGTACCGGTCACCGCGCGGGAACGAATCGAGTGGGACGGGCGGACGTTCGAGGTGTCCGGGGAACCGGCGCGGTGGTCACCGCGGTTCGGCTACGTCCACTACGAACTCACCCTGACCCACGTGGAGGGCTGAACAGATGGCCCTGGAACGCGTCACGATCGACTACGCCGCCGTCGCGGAACTCCTGCACTCGGCCGAGTTCGAGCAAGAGATCCGGGCCGTTGCTGAAAAGGTCGGCGAGACCGTCCGCGCGTCCGGGCATGTGGTGACCTCGGGTGAGCCGCTGCCGATCGACGTCTACTCCGACCCAGACACCGACCGTGTGGGCTGGTCGGTCGCCATCCGCCACCCCGCCGGACTCGGGATGGAAGCACGCTACGGGCTGCTCAAACGCGCGGCGGAAACCGCGGGCCTGTCGGTCGAGAGCGAACAGGACGACGGGACGTGACAGGTCCTGTGCCGGTGCCGGTCGACGTCGCCGGGCTGGTCGTGCGGCGCCTGCGCGGTCTGCTCGCCGGCCAGGGCCTCGCGGTCGCCGAACGGGTCCAGGTCTCGACCGAGACCGGCGCGGGGCCGGACGGCGGACCGCCGTCGCTGCCGTGGCTGCTCGTCGCCGAGGACGGCCACACCTGGACCTGGCCCGCCGTGCAACGTGCCGTCATCCGGCTGACCGCCTGGCACCACAGCCCGCACACCTCGAAGGCCCTCGCCTCGCTCGCGCTCGGCCTGCTCTGCGCACCCGCACCGCCAAGCCCCATCATCCGAGCCGAACCAATCGCCGCGCCGCTCGCGGGGATCGATCCACACACGGCCGCACCGCTGGCCACCTGCGCCGCCGCTGTCTTCGCGCGCACCCCCACCATTTGAGGTTTCCCTACATGGCAATGAATTCCGCGCTCGTCCGCGTCCCCGGTACCGGTGAGGTGTCGCTCGCGCCAGCCGACACCCCCGAACCCGCCGACCCGATCGCACCTCTCGCGGCCCCATGGGTCGGTCTCGGGCTGTCCACCCCGGACGGCACCACCCTGGCCCGCAAAGTCGAAAAAGAGGGCACCGAGCACTGGCAGCAACTCACCCCCGCCCGCTACATCTACAAATCCCAGGAACTCACCGTGGCCTCGGTGTTCCAGGAAACCAAGGGTGAAGTCCTCAGCGCGTACTTCGGTGGCATGAAATTCGCCGCCGTCGGCACCAGTACCCCGAAGGTTTATCGGGCCGAGATCAGCTCCATCCCCAAGGGCGACGTCCGCGCGCTCTGTGTCGACTGGATCGACAACGTCTCCGACACTGAGGTCTACCACCACCGCCTGTACCTGCCACGCGCCGAGGTGTCCGAAACCGAAGACGCTCAGTGGGGCCGCGCCCAGGAAGCGCGCTGGGGCATGAAGTTCTCCGCCCTGGCACCACCGAAGGGAAAAACCTACATCGCCGTGTGGCTCACCGACGACCCCGCTGTGCTGTTCGGGGCACCTGCGGTCACCACGGGAGCGCTCGACGTGATCACCGAGGACCAGTCGCGCGTGAAGTAACGCTAAGCCAGCGCAGCCAAGACGTTCCGCAGCTCAGCCAGCGAGCTGTATTCCAGTTCCACCGAGCCGTGCAAAGCCCACGGCTTGTGCGACCCGAACGCAATCACCGGCCCGTGCAACCGGACCAAATCCTCGGCCCGCTCAGCCCGCCACACACCGGTCTCCGGCTGGCGCTCCTGCATGAACCTGCCGTACTCGCCATGAGCGAGAATCTGGTCCAGCGCGGCGAGCACCTTGCCCGCGTCCTCGGCCGGAACCGCGAACGCGACGGCCCGCACGATCTCATCCGGAGCGTCAGCCGGGCCGAACGGATGCTCCGCGTCCCACAACACACGCGGCACATGATGCGGCTCTGGGCCCTCGCCGAACACGTAGTCGTTGTAGCCCGAGCCGGTGAGATAGGCCGACTCTCGCCGCACCTCCACCGACCATTCGCCCATCTCAGCGGTGGCATCCAACAACGCGCCCACGTGCGTCTCCCTCATCAGCTTGAACTGGCCGTCCCAGTATCCACACCGCACCGACAAGTCCTCACCGAACACACCTCACCGAAGGAGCACACCACCTGATGGCGACTCGACAGCGCGCGGAAGCAACCGGCAAGCCCGCCTCGCCCGGCGCGGGCTTGGCCGTGACCTGGCGGGGCAAGCGGTTCACCCTGCCCAGTCCGGACCGGTTCCCGCTCGAAGCCCTCGAAGCCGAGGAAGAGGGCAAGCACCTCACGGCGCTGAAACTCATTCTCGGGCTTGACCAGTACACCCAGTGGCGCGGTTTGGCCGCCACAGCCGCCGACGCCGAAGACTTCTCGGCTGTGGTCATGAAGGAGCTGGGGCGGGGAAACCCCTGACGGTCGCCCTGCTGCTCGCGGACGAGGCGACCGCTGAAGCCCTCGAAACAGACCTGCTGCGGTACGGGGTCGATCTGCTCGACCTCTACCGCGGACTCCTGTCCTACCGGCGAGTGTGCGCGCTGGTGGCGCACCTGCCCGAGGACGCGGCGGTCTGGCGGGTGCACGACCCGCACGGCGCGATGACCCGCGCTGAACTCGTGCTCGCCACGGTCGAACGACGGGTCACGGCGTTGTGGGCGACCGTAGCCGTGGCGCTGGGCCAGGATGTCACCGACGCCCAGCTCACTGGCCCGCTCGACACCTGGACCCCGCCCGCGCGCGCCACGCGCACCCCGGTGAGCAGCGCCCCCGCCCACGATGGTGCGGAACTGAAGTCGCTGCGCGAGATCGCGCTCTGGATGCGCGACTGACCTGTCAGACGGGCGGGGTGATCGTCCGTGACCTCGGTTGCTCACGCCTATCTCAAGATCATGCCGTCCCTCCAGGGCTTGGGGCGGCACCTGCGCGATCAGGTCCGTGAGGCCGAAGGGCAGGCCCCGAAGGTCAGCCTGTCGGCCGAGGTGAAAACCGCGCTGCTGCGCGAACAGCTGCGCGTGGCCGCCCGCGAGGGCGATCAGACCGCGATCCGGCTGCTGGCCGAGCTGGAGGCCGAACCGGCTGAAACCCGGTTCGCTGCGCTGAAACGGCGTCTCGACGGCCAGAACATCACGCTCAAGGTCGTCTTGGACAAGTCGGTCGGCGCGAGTATCCGCGGCTTGTCCGAAGTGGACTCCCGGATGCGGGCGGCGACCGGTGCGGTAGCGCTGCACTCGGGCGCGGTTGGCCTGGCCACCTTGAAGTACGGGGCGATGGCGGCCGGTGCCGGGCAGGCCGTGACTGCACTGGGCGGTCTCGGGTCGGTCGCGGCCACCGCGTCGGGGTCGCTGCTGGCGGTGCCTGCTGCCGGGCTCGCGGCCGTGGCGATCATGCAGACGCTGAAGCTCGGGATCTCCGGGTTCTCCGATGCGCTGAAGCAGGAGGATCCGAAGAAGTACGCCGAGGCGATCAAGGACTTTCCGCCTGCGATGGCGGCGGCCGCGAACGCGGTCCGCGCGCTGCGCCCGGAGTTCCTTGGGCTGCGGCAAGAGGTGCAGCAGCGGCTGTTCACTGGCCTGGCTTCGGAGATCACCGCGCTGTCGGGCACGTATCTGCCGTTGCTGCGGAACGGTTTGGGTGGGATCTCCGAGGGGCTGAACGCCGGCGCGCTCGGCTTCGTCGCGTTCGCCCGCGAAGGCCGCACGATCTCTGACGTCGGGGCGATCCTGGGCAATACCTCGGCGACCATGCACGAGCTCTCACGGGCGGTGCAGCCGTTCCTGCAAGGGCTGCGCGATATCGCCGCCGTGGGCGCGGAGTTCCTGCCTGGCTTCGGCTCCGGCCTTGCCGACGGTGCGCAGAAGTTCGCCGACTTCATCGCGGCGGCACGCGAGTCCGGGCAGCTCCGCGACTGGCTCTCGGCCGGTTTGTCGGCAGTGGGTGACCTGGTCACGGTTCTGAAGAACCTGGGGCAGGTCGTGTTCGCGGTGTTCTCCGCCGCCAGCACCGGCGGCGGCGGGCTGCTCACGGTCCTGGTCGACGTCACCGGCCAGATGGCCGAGTTCGTGCGCTCCGCCGAAGGCGCGCGGGCTTTGGGCCAGATCTTCGACGGCTTGCACGCCGTCACATCCGGTTTGATGCCGGTTCTCGTCTCGCTCGGCCAGGCCATCGTCACCTCGATCGCCCCGGCGATCGCGCAGCTCGGGCCGATGATCGGGGCGGCGTTCGCCGCGCTGGCCCCCGCTATCGCTCCGCTCGGCCAGGTCCTCGCCGCCCTGGCTCCTGTGCTGGGCACGGCGGCCCAGGCGTTGGCGGCGGTCCTGGTTCCGGCGGCTGCCGCGCTGGCCCCGATCGTCGGCGCGCTGGCTCCAGCCGTCGCGGAGCTGGTAGGGCAGCTCGGCGGCGCTCTCGGCGCGGCGGTCACCGAGCTGACTCCCACCCTCGTGGAACTCGCGCGGACGCTCGCGCCGCTGATTAACCAGTTCGGCGGGCTCCTGGTGCAGGCGCTGCGGCTCGCGGCGCCGGCGCTCGGGCAGCTGCTGACCGCGCTGTCCCCGATCATCGGGCAGCTCGGCGGCGCGCTGCTGCAAGCTCTCTCGGCCGTCCTGCCGGTGCTGAGCGCGCTGGGCGGGGTGTTCACCTCGGTGCTGCTGGCCGCGCTGAACGCGGTCATGCCGGTGCTTCCCGTTGTGGTGCAAGCGATCCAGCAACTCGCCGGTGTGGTGTCGACCGCGTTGCAGGCGGCCACACCGGTGCTGTCGGAGGTCGGCGGGCTGCTCGGACAGATCGCCGGACAGATTCTCGCGGCGCTGCTGCCGGTGATCCCGCCGCTGGCGGAAGCGTTCCTCGGGATCGTGACCGCGCTGCTGCCGATCCTGCCGCCGCTGCTGCAACTCGTGTCCGGGCTGCTGCCGCCGCTGCTGGACCTGGTGACGTCGCTGCTGCCGGTGATCGTGCAGGCCGCCGGGCTGTTCACCCAGCTCGCCGTCGCGCTGACCCCGCTGATCACGCAGATCAGCCAGCTGTTGATGCCGATCATCCTGGAGCTTTTCGGGCTGGTGAAGGGCAAGTTCTCCGCGATCGTGGAGATCATCTCCGGTGCGCTGACCGTGATCTCCGGCATCATCTCCGTGGTGACGGGCCTGATCTCGGGCAACTGGGATCAGGCGTGGACCGGCGTGAAGAACATCGTCTCCGGCGCCTGGGGAATGATCAAAGGGATCGTCTCGCACAGCATCGGCGGCGTTCTGGACCTCGTCGCCAGCATTCCCGGCCGCATCCTCGGCGCGCTCGGCAACCTCGGCTCCCTGCTGTGGGAAGCCGGACGGAACGTGATCCGCGGCTTGGTCGACGGACTCACCTCCGGGTTCGGCTGGGTGAAAGACCGGCTCGGCGAACTCACCAACTGGATCACCTCGTGGAAGGGACCACCCGCACGGGACCGGGTCCTCCTCACCGGGAACGGCCGCTTGATCATGCGCGGTCTGCTGACCGGGCTAGAAGACGGCGAACCGCAGATCCGGGACTACCTGACCGGCCTCACCAACACCCTGCACGTGGACACATCACCCGCTACCGGCACCCCATCGGCGGTGAACGGCCAGACAGCTGTGCAGGTCCGGCCGGTGTTCCCACCGGGAACGTCCGCATTGGACGCCGCGTCCATCTCGGCCGCCGTGACGGCGGGGGTGCTGCTCGCGCTGGACGGCGCACGGCTCCGCGTCGACGGGGCGGGGACTGCACGACTGGTGAACACGGTCAACGCAGCCAACGCCCGACGCTAACGAAAGGAACGGTGATTGCGGTGGACGAATCCGTGTTCTGGCTGGGGCCGCTCGGCGCGCTACGGGCACTGCCGTCACCGTCGCTGGGCGGAGCCCCGGAAATGGTGCCGGTCCGCACCGGCGGGCTGCACCGGTCAATCACGGGGCGCCCGACACTCGACCGGCTCGGGATCCGCCGCACCTGGGGCCTCACATGGCCCTACCTTGACGAGGACACACACCGGTGGCTGTCGCTGCTGTACGCCGGTCTGCTCGGTGGCCCGGTGTGGTTGCTGGACCCGACCGCCGGAAACCGGCTACCTGTCCAGGTGGCCACGGCCGGGAGCGTCGAGCATGGCCCGGAAGGTTTCGCCACCGCCGGAACCCTCACCTGGCAGGCCACTCCGGTCACCCCTCCCGATCACCCGGCACCTGCGGGGTCCGGGGCTCTGACGTGGACCACAGCCGCCACTGGCGGCGGTCTGCTGCTGGCCCGGTCCGCCGTCCCGATCCTGCCGGGCGAGCCGGTGACGTTCGCCGCCAGCGTCGCTACCACGGTCCCGGTGACGCTGACCGCGTTCGTGCTCAACGCGGCCGACGTCGTGATCACCACCATGTCGACGACACCGGCCACACCCGACAGCAGCGGCGCCCGGATGAGGCTGACCGTCCCCGCGACCGACGGTGCCGCGTCGGTACGCCCCGGTCTGCTGGTCGGGCAGGCCGGAACAGTGACCACCTCGGCGTGGTCGCTCACCAGCGGACCGGAGCCGGTGGTGTGGTCGGCCGGAGGCGGCGCCGCAATGGTGCTGATCGAGTCGATGCCGTGGAAGTACCCCGTTCCCGGGTCGTTCGCGACCACGCTCACCCTGCTGGAGGTATAGGTGACCCAACCCGACGAGCTGGCGGCGGCGGTCGACGCCGCGCAACGCCAGCCCCGCGCCAAGGTCCGCGTGGACTGGGGCAGGAGCGGCGGGTTCGACCATCCGCTCTCGGATCTGTCCACTGTGGCCGAGAACCTGGTCATCGAACGGCAGATCTCCGGGGATCTCCCGGACGAGTGCACCCTCATCGAGGGCTACACGACCGCGACCCTGGCTGCCACCCTCGCCGGCCAGCGCGCCGACGATTCCCGCGACATTGCCCGGATGCTCACGCCGTACAGGCCGGATTCCCTGCTGCGCGACACCGACCTCGTCGACGCTCCGCTGACGTGTGACCTGGGGTTGCTCACCGCGTCGGGGCGGGAACTCGTCCGCCAGTTCACCGGCACTACCCGCACGCTGACGCTGTCGGCGACCGGCCGGTCGGTGGACCTAGCCGCGCTGGACCCTGCCGAAACGCTCCGGGCATCGGTGACGCTGCCGCCGGTCGCGCAAGAGGAGGAGCAGCACTACAACACCACCGAGTGGCCGTTCCAATGGCGCATCAACACCCAATGGGTCATCGACTATGTGTTGCGGCGCAACGGAATTTTCGCGTCCCCGCCACCCCGGCCCGACTGCATGTTCGCGATGACCTGTCACGGCGGCCTGATCGCCGACGTCGGGTTCAACTCCGACTTCGGCTACGGTGAAAAGCTCGACGCGAGCGTGCCCGCGTTCGTCCCCGGTCCCTACGGGATGCTCGCGGCGAACGGGACGGCGAAACTGTCCGCGAACATGAACGCCAACGCGGCGCTGGAGTTCTATCCCAGCTGGCCAAACCGGGGGCACCTGTTCGAGTTCCACTGCAAAGCCGGTGCCAGTAACACCTTCGCGCCGAACATGAACGGCGACATCCTCAGCATGAGCACCGGCGTCCGGGGCATTTCCGGTGGGACGTTTGCCGTCGGTGTTACTACCGGCGGGCGAGTCGTGCTGAAGGTCCACTCGAACCGGTCCCTGGTCACCACGATCAACGGCCCCACTTTCGCCGGTGAGGCCGCGTGGCATCGGGTCGGCCTCTGGTTTCGCTACACCTCGTACCCCACGTACACGATCGAGACCTGCTGGATGGTCGACGGCACGATCACGCCCATCGCGACCGAGACCGTGCCCCTGATCTCCGAGGAAAGCAGCAGCGGCGGAACCCGGGTCTTCGCCTGCACACCGGTGCCGGTGAGCTGCCTGCAAATCAGCATCGCGGCCGCGCCACCCGCGGACTGGGGCGCACCGCACACGCCGCAAGCGGAAATCGACACCGGCCTGAACTGGATGACCGGCCTGCCCGACATCGTCAACGCCGACTCCTTCGACGTCCTCAAACAAGCAGCGGCAGCGGAGTTCGGAGTGATCAGCTACACCGAGAACGGGCGCTTCCGGTTCCTTAACCGCGACACCGTCCACGCCCTGGCCGCGCGACCGGCTACCGCGACCCTCTCCGCTGCCGGGGCGCTCACTGACCTGTCGCTCTCGACCTCCCTGGACTCGATCCGCAACGAGATCAGCCTCACCGCCGTACCCCGGCTGAAATCCATGAAAGACGTCAACGTCTACGAACCCGCGACCGCCGACGAACTCGAAGCCCCCATGGGCACCAGCCGACCGATCGTCACCTTCCAAACCAGGTCCACGTTCCTCGGCAACCTTCTGTCGGTGTACCCCCTCAGCACCTACACGAACGAAGGCTACAAACATTTCTCCGCGTGCCGCCCGATACGCCGGGACACCGGAGCCGAGGTCACCACCGGCATCACGGTACGAGCGATGCCCGTCAGCCAGGACCGCGTCAAGCTGGAAATCCAGAACACCAACAGCTTCGCCATGCGCTTCGCCCTCAACGACCGCCGCACACCAGCCTTGCGGCTCGTCGGTAATCCCGTGATCAACGGCCGCCCCATAGCCCACGTCGCCACCGATGACGCCTCCATCGCCCGCTATGGCCGACGTGTCCTCTCCCTGCCGGACAACCCGTTCCGGCAAACCCTCGACTCCATGCAGGCCATCACGACGTCCCTGCTGGCAGACCTCGCCCAGCCCACCACGGTCCTCAGAGACATTGCCGTCGTCGGCGACCCCCGCCGACGACTCCTCGACACACTCCACATCCACGACCCCGACGGGCTCGGCGGCCCTATCGCCGCTGTCGTCATCGGCAGCCGCCGCACCCTCAACACCACCGACGGCCTCGCCGACACCCTCACCCTCCGGGTCCGCCGCTGAACCCTGGAGCCGCCCGTGACGCCTGACTGGCTCACCGCGCTGGCCGCGACCCTCGGCCCCGCAACCGGTGCCCTCACCGGACTGCTCGCGGCCCGCCGCGCGATCCGCATCGCCCGCACCACGGCCGATCACCAGGCGCTGGCCGAACTGCACGCCGGATATCAGGCGCTGCTGAAAGACCGCGCCACGCACACCCGCGACGTCCTGGCCGAACTCACGGCCGTGAAAACCGAACTGTCCGCCGTGCGCCAGGAGAACGCGCGGCTGCTGCTCGAAGTCGGCGCCCTGCGCGCCCAGATGAACCGCCCACCCGAAGGACCACCAACCCCTTGACCGACTACGGCATCGATGTGTCGCACTGGAACACAGTCAACGACTGGAACGCCGTGCGAGGCAACGGAATCACCTACTGCTCGTTCAAACTCACCGAAGGCACCGGCTACACCGACCGCACCAGCGGCCCCCGCGTCCCAGCTGCCCGGCTCGCCGGCGTCGTCCCCGGCGGCTACCACTTCGCCCGCCCCGGCGACCCGGACGCCCAGGCCGATCACTTCGCCAACCACCTGCGCCAGAACAACCTGCACACCAGCGGATCCCTGGCGCCGATGCTCGACATGGAAGCCGCCGAACTGCGCGGCACCGCCAACGCCTTCATTCCGCGGTTCATCGCACGCCTGCGCGCCGCGACCGGCGTCCGCAAGGTTCTGGTGTACGCGAACCTGGACTGGTTCACCCGAGTCCTCGACCCCGCCCGGTGGGCTGATGACGGCGTGTTGCTGTGGATCGCCCGCTACAACGGCAACCCCGGAAACCCCGGCTGGACCCACCCGAGACTCGCGCTGCACCAGCACACCCAGACCGGGACCGTTCCCGGCATCGGCGGCCACGTCGACCGCAACGCCACCGTCGGGCAGTTCACGCTGTCCGATCTCGTTACCGGCGGCAGCGGCCCGGCGCCGCAGCCGGTTCCGCCGACACCGACGCCACCGGCCGACACCGAGGTCTACACCGTCCGCTCCGGGGACACCCTCTCCGGCATCGCCGCCCGGTTCGGCACCACCGTCGCCGCGCTGGCCGCGCTCAACGGGATCTCCGACCCGAACCGCGTCTACGCCGGGCAGAAGATCCGAATCCGCGGCGGCACTTCCAGCGGCCAGCGATACCGGGTCCGGTCCGGGGACACCCTCTCCGGCATCGCCGCGAAGTTCGGCACCAGCGTCTCCGCTCTCGCCTCGCGGAACAACATCTCGAACCCGAACCGCATCTACGCGGGCCAGTGGCTGACGATCCCGTGACCGGCAACGGCGGCTGGCTGCTCCTGCTCGTCCTGTTCGTCTGGCTGGCCTGGAAAACCGCCCGCGCGTTCGTGCGCGCCTACGACTACCTCGATTCCCTCCCACCCCGCAAACCCAAGGAGTAAGTACCGTGTCCCGCTACCCCCTGCGCATCGCCGGATCCGTCGTCGGCGCGCTCACCGCGATCGTGTCCGGCCTCGTCGGATCCGGACTGATCACCACCGACCAGGGCAACGCCACCACCGGAGTCATCACCGGCCTGGTAACCCTGCTGGCCGCCTTCGGCGTCGTCATCTCCACCGAAAGGAAGGTCACCCCGCTGGTAGACCCCCGCACCCGTCAGGGGGCACCGCTTGTGCCCGCTGAGACCGCCGGAGACACCCCGTACCGGGCCGCCGAGGGCCGGGAGACCGGCCGTGGCTGACACCCGATCCGGCACGGCGATCACCGATCCAGCCTCCGTGCTCACCCCCGCCGCTCTCCAGGCCGCCCGAAATGCGGCGGCCACCGCACCGCCGTTCACCATGGCTCAACGTGACCGGCTCTCCTGCATCTTCGGCCCGACCGTGCGCCGAGTCCACCTGAACAAGGCAGTCGGCTGACAGCACGTGGCCCCGGCATCCTCACAGGATGCCGGGGCCACGCTCTCTTTGTCTCAGCTGACCTCGGCCAGCAGGTCCTCGTCGTCGAACGGCTTGTCCACTCCCGGTATGGATGCCGGGGCGCCCAGCCAGGTCAGCATGATGTCGTCCGGGTTGAACGGTGCGCGCCCTCCCTTGGTGGGCAGCAGGCGGGGAGTGACCACCGCCCGCAGCACCTCCCTCTGTTGCGACAGCGACAGCCCCGCCCACACCGACCTGGCGTCCGCGCCGAGCAGGTCCGCGACAACCGGCGACACTCCGATCTGGCGCACGCGTTCCTCAGCCGCCTCGATCTGAGGCACCAGCTTCGCCTCGATCCGCGACAACCGTTCCGGCCCGATCCCGCCGCTGGCGGCCGAGTCGGTGAACCCGTCCAGCCGGGCGCGCAGCTCCCGCGCGGTCGCTACGGCCTTCGTCAGCTCGTCAGCCTGGTCCTCATACCGGAACAGCTCCCGCGCGTCCTCGGACTCCAGTCGAGTCAGCACCGCCTCCACTACGTAGGCGTCCGTGCGTTCCATGTCCCGCATGAGATGCCCATGGGGACAGCGGTAGCCGGGTCGCGCCCGGTGCAGCGGGGTGGACCGGGTCGGCGTCTCGCAGATCCCGCACAACAGGATCCCGGTCTGCAAGTACTTGACCCGCGTTCCGTCGCGCACCGTACTGCGGCTCGGATCGCCCAGGCGGGCCACTATCAGCGCGCGTTTCCGATCGCTGATGATCGGCTGCCAGACTCCTTTGCCGATGATCTGTTTGCGGAACACCCGCAACCCGGCGATCACAGGGCTGAGCGCGATGTTGCGGACCTTGGAGACATTCCACTCGCCGGGCAGCGGGTGATCCCACTGTTCCCGGTTCATCTGCTGCGCGACCTGCGACGGTGTGTCCTTCCGCGCCCGCACCAGCGCCTCATACGCGGCCTCCTGCTGCGCGGTGGACAGTGAGTCGATGAGCTTCGCCCAGCCGTGCGGGTCCTTCGACAGGTGTTGCAGCTTCTTCACATGATCTGCCCGCCACGCGTGACCGCGAGCGCACGGCACACCCGCTTCGATCAGCTCCCGAACCAGGACCGACGCGTTCGGTTCCTCGATCAGCCGGTCCACGATCGCCTCCGCGATCGGCGCCGTCTCCGGATCAACCTCGCGGTGTGCCTCGCCCGTCCGCTGGTCATAGACGATCCGGTAGCCGTAGCCCAGCGGGCCAGCCCACAGCCCTTCCATTGCGCGGGCCTCGACACCTCGGCGGGTCCGCTTGCGGATCTTCTCCGACTCCCGCTCCGCGTCGACGGCGTCCTCGGCGGTGTCGATCCGGTCGTCCGGATCGTTCATGTCATAGATCCGGTCGTCGTAAGCCCAGTAGCCCCCGACCTTTTCCAGAATGTCGCGCAGCTTGGCGAACACCGACAGGTTCCGCTGAGCCCGGGAGTTCTCCCACGTCCACAGCGTGTTTGCCTGCCCGGTCGACAACAGCCGCAACGCCTCGTTGTAGTCCTGGCGTTCCTCGGTCGCGTACCGCGACCCCGACAGGTTGTTGTCCACCAGGACCGCGACCACGGCGATGCCGTGTTGGGAGCAGAACTTGCGGCCCGTCGCGATCTGCGAGGCCACCGAGACCTTCCGACCCTTGACCGCGTTCGAGGCCCTCGCGTAAATGACCGCGCGCAGCTGCGGATACTCCCCAGAGTCGATTACCTCTGACAGACGGCGACCCGACAGACGGCGAGTCAAAGCTTTCGTCATGAACAAACCCCCAGCAAGCTCGCTGGGCGGCGGTCGCCATTGGACCCCATTTTGTGCACGTCGAGTCTAGCCGACACAGCACGCAACACCAGGGCAGGGACATGATCAGTGGTGGAGTGCTGGACCCGCGTTCCCGCAGGTCCAGCACCCTTTTTGACTTGGGTTCCGTTCATGAGTTTGGGAACCTAAGTTGAAAAGCCGCCAAAGTGGCTTTCGCGGCACGCCACCTGGCGCCGCTCACGACCTCAGCGGTTCTGGACGTGCTGCCAGCCGAAGCGGCCCTTGATGCAGAGGTTCCCGTGGGTCACCGAACTCTCGTGCGGCGAGGTGACCTTGACGATCTCGTTGTCCTGGACATGCAGGGTGAGGTTGCAGCCGACGCCGCAGAAAGTGCAGACGGTGGTCGTCGCGGTCTGCCGCGACTCGTCCCAGGTGCCGTCCTCGCGCTTGTCGTGCTCGCGTTTGAAGCTCAGCGCGCCGGTCGGGCAGACCTCGACACAGTTTCCACAGTAGACACACGCGCTGTCCGGCAGCGGATTCGCGAACTCCGTCGAGATCCGCGCGTCGAAACCCCGCCCCGCCATGGTGATGGCGAAAGTGTTCTGCCATTGCTCGCCGCACGCGTCGACGCACTTGTAGCACTGGATGCATTTCCCGTAGTCGCGGACGTACAGCTCGTTGTCCACTTTGACCGGCTGGCACACCGTCGCCGCCGTGTTCCCGTCCGGGATCTCGTGTTCTCCCGGGCGGCGCTCGTCCCGGTCGTCCGCCGGCGGTGCGGGTGGCCCGAAACGCTCAGGTGCAGCGCCGCTTTCGGCCATCCAGTCCGCGACGCCGGGCGTGGTGGACAGATCCGTCGCCGAACCGAGGAGTTCGAGCACCACCTTGCGGCTGAGCCGCGTCCGATCGGTCTCGGTCCGTACCACCATGCCCGGTTCCGCCTTGCGGGAGCACGACGGCACGAGCGTGCGCGAACCCTCGACCTCCACCATGCACACGCGGCAGGCGTTGGCCGGTTCGAGGGTGTCCCCGTAGCACAGTGTCGGGATTTCCTTGCCCACCGCGGCGCACGCGTCGAGGATCGTGGAGCCTTCCGGAACCCGGGCGACCTCACCGTCCACAGTGAACTCGACGAGCCGACGCGGGAGTCCTATCTCGACAATGGTCACGACTGCTCCTCCAGTGCGCCCAAGCGGTCGATCGCCGACTCGATGGCGTTCCAAGCGGTCTGGCCCAGCCCGCAGATGGACGAATCACGCATCACCTGGCCGACTTCACGCAGCACCACGAGATCGTCTCCGTCCGTACCGAGCTTGCGTCCGCCGACGATCCGGTGCAGCGCCTCCTCCTGCCGCACGGTCCCGATCCGGCACGGCACACACTGCCCGCACGACTCGTCCCGGAAGAACGCCGCGATCCGCAGCAGGAACCCGCCGAGGTCGGCCTGATCGTCCAGCATCAGCACGACACCCGAACCGAGGGTGGTGCCCTCCGCGCGGGCGTCCTCCATGGTCAACGGCAGGGTGGTCTCGTCCGGGCGCACGAAACCACCCGCCGCGCCACCGAGCAGGATCGCCCGGAGTTCGCGGCCCGCCGGCACTCCCCCGGCCAGGTCGATCAGCTCGCCCAGCGTCGTCCCGAACGGCACCTCGTACACACCGGGACGCCGGACGCTGCCGGACAGGCAGAACAGTTTCGGCCCGGAAGAGCGTTCGGTCCCGATACGGCGGTAGGCCGCACCGCCCTCGGTGAGGATGAGCGGGACGTTGACCAGGGTCTCGACGTTGTTCACCACCGTCGGCTTGCCGAACAACCCTTTCTCCACCGGGAACGGCGGTTTGGTCCTCGGCTCGCCGCGGAAGCCTTCGATCGAGTTGAAGATCGCCGTTTCCTCGCCGCAGATGTAGGCGCCCGCGCCCCGTCTGATCTCGATGTCGAACGAGAAACCTCGACGCCCCATGATGTCCTCGCCCAGGAACCCTCGTTCGCGGGCGATGTCGACGGCGTTGCGCAGCACCCTCAGCGCGCGTGGGTACTCGCCGCGAAGATAGACGTAGCCCTTCTGCGCCCCGATGGCGAAAGCGGCGATCGTCATCGCCTCGACCAGCGCGAACGGGTCCCCCTCGATCAGCACGCGATCCTTGAACGTGCCCGGTTCGCTTTCGTCGGCGTTGCAGACGAGATACCGCGTTCGCACCGGTTGCCTGGCGGTGGCGTCCCACTTCCGGCCGGTCGGGAACGCGGCCCCGCCTCGGCCCATCAGCCCCGAGTCGGTCACCTCGCGGATGACCCCGGCCGGCCCGAGCAGCAACGCGTTCCTCAACGCCGCGTACCCACCGGACGCCCGGTAGGCGTCCAGGCTCTCCGGGTCGACGACGCCGACGCGACGCAACAAACGCAGCCCAGGCTCACCTTGCTGGGGCACCGATACCGGCGTTTCGTTCCCTTTGGACGTTCCACTGGCGAAGTCGCCCGGCGTGGCCGGAGCGAGGACTCGGTACTCAGCGGGGTCGCCCGCCTCGAAGTCCAGCGCAGCGGGGGCTCGTTCGCAGACACCCAGGCACGGGCTGCGATGCCAGTCGTGTCCCGCCGCGGCGGCGGCCTCGGACAGCGCCTCCGCGCCGTTGACCCGGCACGCCAGGTCCGTGCAAACGTGGAGAACACGCGGCGGCCGCTCCTTCAGCGAGAACAGCGCGTAGAAGCTGGCCACCCCGTACGCCTCGGCCGGAGGGACGTTCAGCCGTCGGCAGATGTGGTTCAGCGCTCCCTGGCTGATCCAGCCGATCCGGTCGTTCACGGCGTGCAACGCGGGAAGCAGCTGATCGCGGCCTCCGGCGCCGAGCACGTCGACCGCGGCCCGCTCTGCGTCCGTCGGTTCGGCGTTCAGGAAGCGCAGGTCCATTCCGGACTCCTCACACGGTGGCGGACAGCTTCTCCACCCGGATCGCGGCGGCCTTGTACTCGGCCGTGCCCGCGACCGGGCAGGTCGCCTCGATGGTGATGACGTTGACGTCGATCTCGTCCGGGAAGTGGAAGGTCATGAACGCCAGCCCCGGGCGCAGTCCCTCGTCGATCCGGACCGGCGCCTCGATCTCGCCACGACGCGACGAGATCCGCACGACCTCGTCCTCGACGACGCCGAGTGCGGCGGCGTCGGCGCGGCACAGGTCGAGTGTCTCCCCGCGCCGCAGCGGCGAGGGGAAGCCGCCGGACTGGACGCCGGTGTTGTAGGAGTCCAGCCGCCTGCCGGTGGTCAGCCGGATCGGGAAGTCGTCGGTGAGCAGATCCACCGGCGGGCTGTGTGCGATCACGGTGAACGGCGCCGGGCGGCCGCGTTTCGCCGGATCCTCCTCCCAGAGGCGGCCGTGCAGGAAGGTCGGCTCGAGTTCGTCCTCGCGGTAGCACGGCCATTGGATGCCGCCGAGCTCCTCCAACCGCGCGTAGCTCATGCCCGCGTGCATCGGTGACAGCGTCCGGAGCTCGTTCCAGACGTCTTCGCCACCCTCGTAGTTCCAGTCGTGGCCCAGGCGCCGGGCCAGCTCGCACAGCAACCGGATGTCGTCGCGAGCACCCTCCGGCGGTTCGAGCGCCTTGCGGACGCGCTGGACCCGGCGTTCGCTGTTGGTGAAGGTGCCGTCGGATTCGCACCAGGCCGCCGAAGCCGGCAGCACGACGTCGGCCAGGCGCGCGGTCTTGGTGAGGAAGATGTCCTGCACCACCAGATGCTCCACATTGGACAGACGTTTGATCGTGTGCTCGCAGTCCGCCTCCGACTGCACCGGGTTCTCCCCGATGATGTAGACGCAGGTCAGCTCCCCGCGCTCCATCGCGTCGAGCATCTGGGTGAGGTTGAGGCCCTTGCGCGGCGGGATGGCCGAGCCCCACGCCGCGTCGAACTTCGCCCTGACGTCCGCGTCGAGGATGTTCTGGAATCCGGGCAGCCGGTCCGGGATCGCGCCCATGTCCCCGCCGCCCTGGACGTTGTTCTGCCCGCGCAACGGGTTCAGCCCGGCGCCGTACCTGCCGACGTGCCCGGCTAGCAGCGCGAGATTGATCAGGGACAGCACGTTGTCCGTGCCGTTGTGGTGTTCGGTGATCCCGAGCGTCCACGACAGCTGCCCGCGATCCGCGCGGGCGTAGGTGTGCGCGAGTTCGCGGATCAGCTCGGCCGGGACGCCGGTGACCTCCTCGGCGGCCTCGAGTGTCCAGGGTTCGACGGAGGCGGCGAACTCGGCGAACCCCTCGGTGGCACGTTCGATGAACGCGGTGTTGGCCAGTCCGGAGTGGATGATCTCGCGGGCGACCGCGTGCGCCAGCGGGATGTCCGTGCCGACGTGCAACTGGAGCTGCCGGTGTGCCCAGCTCGCGGTGCTGGTCCGGCGCGGGTCGATGACGAACAGTTTGGCCCCGCGGTGGACGGCCTTGAGCACGTGCTGGAAGAAGATCGGATGCGCCTCGCGCGGATTGCCGCCCCAGACGACGATGACGTCGGCGTCCTCGATCTCCTGGTACGACGACGTCCCGCCGCCGCTGTCGAACACCCGCGCCAGCCCGGCGACACTCGGCGCATGACAGGTGCGGTTGCACGAGTCGACGTTGTTCGTGCCGATCACCGCGCGCGTGAACTTCTGCGCCACGTAGTTCATCTCGTTGGTCGCCCTGGCACACGAGAACATGCCGAAGGCCTCGGGCCCCTTGGCTTCGAGCGTGCGCCGGAACCCGGCGGCGGCGCGCTCCAGCGCCTCCTCCCAGTTCGCCAGGCGCAACTCGCCCGAATCGCGGACCAATGGCTGAGTGAGGCGGACATACGGTTCGGTGTTCTTGCGCTTCATCGGTCCCTCCGATTCAGTGCGCTCCGACGGGAACGGCGTTCACGGTCTGGTCGAGCAGGCCGATCGCCGCGTGGACGTGCCGCAGCGCCGGTGCGGGCACGCCGGTCAGCTCCGAAAGCTCGACGACGGCGCCGATGATCGCGTCGATCTCCAGCGGCTTGCCCGCTTCGAGGTCCTGAAGCATCGACGTCTTGTGGTGGCCGACGCGCCAGGCACCGTCGATGCGTTTCTCGACGGACACCTTCGGGTCGGAGCCGGCGGCGCGGGCGATCGCGAGGGTCTCGTTCATCATCGCGGCGACGAGCTCCCTGGTTTCCGGGTGCTCGCAGATCTGGACCATGGTCGCCCTGGTCAGCGCGCTGAGCGGGTTGAAGGCGACGTTGCCCATGAGCTTGACCCAGATCTCGTCGCGCAGGTCGAGTTCGACCGGCGCCTTCAACCCGCCCGCGATCATCGCGTCGGCGAGCGTCGCACACCGGGACGAAACGCCGCCTTTGGGCTCGCCCAAAGCGAACCGGGTCCCTTCGAGATGGCGGATCACGCCGGGTTCCTCGATCACCGTCGAGCAGTAGACGACGCAGCCGATCGCGCGGCGCAGTTCGAGGACCTCGCTGACCGCGCCGCCGGGGTCGACCGTCTCGATGCGCCGGTTTTCCAGCGGATGCCCGGTGAGACCGTGGAAGTACCACCACGGGATCCCGTTCTGCGCGGCCACGATCGCGGTGTCGTCGCCCAGCAACGGCGCGATCAGCGGTCCGCAGGAGGCGTACGAATTCGCCTTCAGGCCGAGGAAGACGAAATCGACGGGACCGACTTGCGCCGGATCGTCGGTGACGTGAGGCCGGGCGGTGAAGTTCCCGCGCGGGCTGAGCACCCGCACGCCGTGCGCGCGCATCGCGTCGCCGTGCGCCCGTCTCGCGATGAGGTGGACCTCCGCCCCGCCTCGGTGCAGCGCGGCCCCGGCGTACGCGCCGATCGCCCCCGCACCCAGAACAGCGACCTTCATACATGCCTCCTGCTCACCCGAAGACCAGATTGCATACAGTATCCTGTAGATGGTCGCCGCGCCAAGACCCGCCGCGTTTCGTCCTCTGAATGCACCCCGGACGCGCGTGCACCAAGCCGGGTCTCGCGTGCTTCAACGCGTAACTCGCGTGCTTGAGCGCGTAACTCGCGTGCTTGAGGGTGTAACTCGCGTGCTTGAGCCGCAACTCACGGCGCGATGCGACCCTCAGCGTGTTACGCATCCAATCACGCGAGTTGCGCCTCCAATCACGCGAGTTCGCCGCCCGATCACGCGAGTTACGCCCCCGGACACGCGAGTCACCGCATTCAGAGGACGAAATGCGGGCCGAAGGAGGAATGTCGGGATTTTGCATACCAAAACCTGTATCCTGAACCGGACGAGTCATCCGGAGGTCCTGTGAGCCAGCCCGTTTCACCCCTTCCCGACCGCGGCCCCACCGGCCGCAGGACGAAGGGCACGCTCAACCCGGCGACGGCCAAACGCGTCGAGCGGCCCGCTCCCCTGCGCCAGGTCGTCTACGACGCACTCGCGGAGCTGATCATCAACCGGACGCTCGAACCCGGTCAGCACCTGGTCGAGGCGGACCTCGCCGAATACCTGGGTGTCAGCAGGCAGCCCGTCCGGGAGGCGTTGCAGCGACTGCAGAGCGAAGGCTGGGTCGACCTCCGCCCCGCGCAGGGCGCCTTCGTGCACATGCCCACCGACGAGGAAGCCGACCAGCTGCTCAGCGTGCGCACCGTCCTGGAGGCGCACTCCGCCCGTCTCGCCGCCGACAGGGCCGGCGAGGAGGACGTCGAGCGTTTGTGGGAACTGCAGAAGACCGGGCTGGAGGCGCTGGCCGCCGACGACACCGAAGGCCTCGTCGCGGCCAACGCCGCGCTCCACGCGTTCATCACCGAGCTGTCCGGTAACACGGTCCTCGCCGAAATGATCGGCATGGTCGATCGCCGGGTCCGCTGGTACTACACGCCGATCGCCCGTCCTCGCAGCCACGACGCCTGGCAGGAACACGAGGAACTGATCAAGGCCATCGCCGCCGGTGACGCCGTCGCCGCCGAAAAGATCATGAACCAGCACACCGAGCGCACCCGGCAGGCCTTCCACGAACGTCCGAAGGAGGACTAAGCCGGGTTCAGCTCCTGCTCACGCCGCGGAGTGCGCGTGCGCGAACGCCCCGGTTGGCGCAGCAGGAGACTGAGCGCGGCCGCGAACAGACTCGTCGCGCCGGCGAGGAAGAACGCGCCGCCG
Organism: Amycolatopsis roodepoortensis; assembly: GCF_014873915.1. Classification (GTDB taxonomy): domain Bacteria; phylum Actinomycetota; class Actinomycetes; order Mycobacteriales; family Pseudonocardiaceae; genus Amycolatopsis; species Amycolatopsis roodepoortensis. The sequence continues at coordinate 1,632,833 of NZ_JADBEJ010000001.1, read as the reverse complement.
TAGCCCCAAGCCACCACGACCATCGCCCCGACGCCGGAGCCGACCAGGCCCGAGATCAGCTTCGAGCTGTACACCAGGCCGTAGTTGCTGGCGTTGTTGTTCTCGCCGTAGAAGTCCGCCGTCATCGCCGCGAACAGTGGGAAGATCGCGCCGCCGCCGAAACCGGAGATCATCGACGCGAGCAGGAACAGCGGCATGCTGCCGATCGAACCGGACAGGTACACGGCGAACTGGGCGAGGCCCAGCACCACGCAGACCATGAACAACGTCTGCCGTCGCCCGTAGCGGTCGGAGATCCAGCCGATCACGCCGCGCCCGGTGCCGTTGATGATCGCCTTCAGGCTCATCGCGAGCGCGACGATGCCGCCAGCGAAGCCCATCTCGTTGCCGAACGGGACCTGCATCGCGATGCCGAAGATGTTCACCCCGGCCGTGCACAGCAGGCAGAACCACATCAGCGGCAGCATCCCGGTCCGGAGGGCTTCCTTCGGCGTGTACTGCCGGACCGCCGGCGGGTTCTTCTGCAGGGACCGGCGGACCCGCGGGTCGTCGGACACCTTCAGCGGGTCCACATGCGACGGCCACCAGTTCTTCGGCGGGTCCTTGAAGAAGAAGCCGCTGACCGCGACGGTCGCCGTCAGGAAGAGGCCGACCACGAGCAGGACGCCCGAAAAGTTGGAAAGGTCCATATAGGACGTGAAGATGAAGATGAAGGGCACCGAACCGTAGGCGAAGCCGCCGTTGACGAATCCGGTCTTCCCGCCCCTGCGCTCCGGGTACCACTTCCCCACCATGTTCACGCAGGTCGCGTAGACCAGGCCGGCCCCGCCACCGCCGAAGAAGCCGAAGCCCAGATACGCCCAGAACTCACTGGGCGCGTACGCGAGGGCCAGGTAGGACAAAAGGGTGCCTGTCGCGCCCAGCAGCATCGCCGCTTTGGCGGGCAACGTCCCGTTCTCCCGCATCTTCCCGGCGGGGAAGGCGACGATCGCCTGGAAGAACACCCAGACCCCGAGCAACCAGAAGATGGTCGCCCCGTGCCAGCCGTGCGCACCCGCCAGCGTCTCCTCCGCCGACGTGAACGCGTATTCCGAGGAACTGATGGCCATCATGGCGATCCAGGGCAGGATCACCATCGTCCATCGTGGACGGCCCATGATGTCGCGATCGGTTTCGCCGACGCGATAGATCCGGCCGTTCGAATCGATTACTTCCTTGTACGCTCCGGGTGGTTGTGCCGCGGTCGATGACGTCATTGTCATTCTCCTTGGTCGGGTTGGTCCGGAAAGTCAGCCGAGCAGTCCCGCTGAACGGGCCCAGCGATACTTCGCGCCGAGCACGGCGACCGGTTTCTCCGTCGTGTACGGATAGGCCACGACGCCGTGCTCGTACAGGAAATCGCTGGCCTGTTCGACCTCGACATCGCCTGCCAGCGAGGCGACGACGGGCTTGTGGATCCCTTTCGCGCGATATTCGGATACGACTTCCGAAACGAGTTCCGCGAAGATCATCGGCGGGGTGACGATAGTATGCCAATAGCCGAGGATCAAGGCGTGGATTCGCTCTTCCGCCAAACCGAGCGCGATCGTGTTCCGGTAGGTGGCAGGTGGTTCGCCGCCGGTTATATCCACCGGATTGCCCGCCGCACCGAACGGCGGGATGAATTCCCGGAACGAAGCGTCGAGATCGGGCGGGATCTCCATCAGGTTCAGCCCGTTGTCCACGCAGGCGTCGGAAAGCAGGACTCCGGAGCCGCCCGCGCCCGTGATGATGACGACGTTCTCGCCCTGGGGCGTCGGGAGAAGCGGGATGCCGCGCGCGTACTCCAGCAGATCGTTGAGCCCGGGCGCCCGGATGACCCCGCTCTGACGCAGGATGTCGTCGTAGACCTTGTCGTCGCCGGCGAGCGCCCCGGTGTGCGAGCCCGCCGCTTTCGCACCTTCGGAGGTACGGCCCGCTTTGAGCACGACGACCGGTTTCCGCGCCGAAACCCGTTTCGCCGTTTCCGCGAAGGATCGTCCGTCTTTGAGATCTTCGAGATGCATCGCGATCAGGTCGGTGTTTTCGTCCTGCTCGAAGAAAGTGAGCAGATCGTCCTCGTCGATATCGGCCTTGTTGCCGACGCCGACGATCGAGGAGACGCCCATTTTCGCCGACCGGCTGAACCCGAGGATCGCCATCCCGATGCCGCCGCTCTGCGAGGAAAGCGCGACCCCGCCCTTGACGTCGTACGGCGTGCAGAACGTCGCCGACAGATTCTCGGGCGTGTAGTAGTAGCCGTAGATGTTGGGGCCGAGGATCCGGACCCCGTGCTCCCGCGCGATCGCGACGACCTGATCCTGCAGTTCGATATTGCCCGTCTCGCCGAACCCGGACGGGATGAGGATCGCCCCGGCCACCCCCTTCCGGCCCGCTTCCTCCAGCGCGGCGGGCACGAACTTGGCGGGGATGGCGAACACCGCGACGTCGACGTCCCCCGGCACCTCGGAGATGCTCGCGTAGGCCTTGCGGTGGAGGATCTCGGCGGCTTTGGGGTTGATGGGGTGGATCTCGCCCGCGAACCCGCCGTCGACCAGATTCTTCATCACCGAATTGCCGATCTTGCCCGTCTCGGCGGAGGCGCCGATGACGGCGATCGACGCCGGCTTCATGATCCGGGTCATCGACGCCAGGATCTCCTCCTGGCTGAACCGCACGGGCTCCCGCGCCGCTTCGGGGTCCACCAGGATCCGGACGTCGACGGCGGTGGCGCCGCCGGGGGTGGCCAGCACCGGGTTGAGGTCGACCTCGGCCAGTTGCGGGAAGTCGGTGACCAGGGCGCCGACACGGGTGAGCACGTCGGCCAGCGCGTCCCTGTTCACCGGCTCCGCACCGCGGACGCCGCGCAGGATCTCGGCGGCCGCGATGCCGTCGATCATCGAGAACGCCTGGTCGCGGTCGAGTGGGGCGAGCCGGAACGTGACGTCCTTGAGCACCTCGACCAGTACCCCGCCGAGCCCGAAGGCGACGATCTTGCCGAAGGTGGGGTCCGTGGTGGCGCCGATGATCACCTCGTGCCCGCCGCTGAGCATCCGCTGCACCTGGACGCCGGTGATCTCGGCGTCGGCGTCGTACGCCCCGGCATTGGCGACGACGGCCCGGAAACCGTCCGCCACCGCGTCCGCCGTCGCCAGGCCGACCAGCACGCCGCCGGCCTCGGTCTTGTGCAGGATGTCCGGCGAGACGATCTTCAGCACCACCGGGAGGCCGATCTCCTCCGCCTGCGCGACGGCCTCCTCCGCGGTGGTGGCAAGCCGTTCCGCCGGCGTCGGGATTCCGTACGCCTCGCACACCTGGCGGCCTTCCGGCGCGGTGAGCGACGCGCGTCCCTCGGCGGCGACCTTCTCGAGGATCTTCTCGACGATCTCTTTGTCTGCCATGAAGGTCTCCTCAGATCACGCCGGCCGCGCGCAGCCGGTCCAGGTCGTCCTCGCCGTAGCCGAGTTCGCCGAAGACCTCGGCGTTGTGCTCACCGAGCAGGGGCGAGCGCTCGACCTCGACCGGCGAATCCGACAGCTTCAACGGGCAGCCCACGGTCTTGAAGGCACCTCGTTCGGGATGGTCGACCTCGACGACCGAGCCCAGTTCGGCCAGCGTGGCGTCCTCGGCGAGTTCCTTGGTGGACAGGATCGGGCCGCAGGGGACGTTGTGGGCGTTGAGCGCCTCCATCACCTCCCACTTGGTGTGCTTCTCGGTCCATTCCTCGATCATCCCGAACGCCTTGTCCAGTTTGGACAGTCGCGCTTCAGGGGTGGCCCAGTCCGGGTCCTCGGCGAGTTCGGGCTTCCCGATCAGCCGGGTGATCGGCGCCCAGCCGACCGGCTGGATGATCACGTAGATGTAGTCGTTCGGCCCGCCCGGCGCGCATTTCACCGCCCAGCCCGGTTGCCCGCCGCCGGACGCGTTGCCCGAACGCGGGACCTCGTCGCCGAAGACGTCGTTCGGGTACTCGCCGAGCGGACCGTGCGCCAGCCGTTGCTGGTCACGAAGCTTGACGCGGCACAGATTCAGCACGGCGTCCTGCATCGCGACCTGGACCCGTTGCCCGCGGCCGGTGTTCGTCCGCTGGTACAGCGCGGCCAGGATCGCGGCGACCAGGTGGATCCCGGTGCCCGAATCACCGATCTGGGCGCCGGTCGCGGTGGGCGGGCCGTCCTCGAAACCGGTGGTGCTCATCGCCCCGCCCATCGCCTGCGCGATGACCTCGTAGGCCTTGAAATCCGCGTACCGGCCGGGGCCGAACCCCTTGATGGAGGCGTAGATCAGCCGCGGGTTCAGCTCCGCGAGCCGGTCCCAGGGGTACCCGAAGCGGTCGACCACTCCGGGGCCGAAGTTCTCGACCAGTACGTCCACACTGGACACTAGCTGCTCGAAGACCTGCTTTCCCTGCTCGCTCTTCATGTTCAGGGTGATGCTGCGCTTGTTGGCGTTGAGCATGGTGAAGTAGAGACTGTCCACCCCGGGCAGGTCCCTGAGCTGGCCGCGGGTGATGTCGCCGCGACCGGGTGTCTCCAGTTTGATCACGTCCGCGCCGAGCCAGGCCAGGATCTGCGTGGACGAAGGTCCTGATTGGACATGCGTCATGTCGAGGACGCGGACGCCGTCGAGTGCCTTTCCCATCGGTGATCCCTCCCGGCTACTTGTACATGGTCTGGTTCATGGTTCCCGGCGCGTAGACGTCCGGGTCGATCCAAACGTTGATCAGCGACGGCTTTCCGGACTCGCGGGCGCGCAGCAAAGCGGGCCCGATGTCCGCGGGGTCGCGTACCGCCTCGCCGTGCCCGCCGAGCATCCGGGCGAACTCGTCGTAGGGGACGTCGCCGAGCGTGTTGCCGACGCGTTCCCGGCCGAGGCCGTACTTCGCCGCCTGGCCGTAGCGGATCTGGTTCATCGAGGAGTTGTTGCCGACGATCCCGACGAACGGCAGGTTGAACCGCACCAGGGTTTCGAAGTCCCATCCGGTCAGGCTGAACGCGCCGTCGCCGAAGAGCGCGACGACCTCCTTTTCCGGCCGTGCGTGCTTCGCGGCGAGGACGAACGGGATCCCCACGCCGAGGGTCCCGAGCGGGCCGGGGTCCATCCAGTGCCCCGGCGCCTTCGGCTGGACGACCTGCCCGGAGAAGGTCACGATGTCGCCGCCGTCGCCGATGTAGAGCGAGTCCTCGGTGAGGAACTCGTTGATCTCGTGCACCAGCCGGTACGGGTGGATCGGGCTCGCGTCGGAATGCTGAAACGGCAGGCGCTTCTGCTTCGCCTTCGCCTCGACGTCCTGGAGTTCCTCGAGCCAGACCTTGCGCGCCACGGCGCCGTTGTCGACCCGGCCGGTGGCCGCCTCCGCGACCGCGGCGAGCACCTGACCCGCGTCGCCGACGATGCCGAGATCGACGTCCCGGTTCTTCCCGACGGTGCGGTAGTCGAGATCGATCTGCACGACGGTCGCGTCCGGCGAGAGCCGTTTGCCATAACCCATGCGGAAGTCGAACGGGGTGCCGACGATGACGATCACGTCGGCGTTGTCGAACGCGTACCGGCGAGAGAGCTGGAAGTGGTGCGGGTCGCCGGGCGGCAGCGTGCCGCGCCCGGCACCGTTCATGTAGGCCGGGATGTTCAGCCCGCGCACCAACTCGGTCGCCGGGCCGGTGGCGCGGGTAGTCCACACCTGGCTGCCGAGCAGGATGGCCGGCTTCCTCGAATGGACGAGGAGGTCGGCCAGTTTCTCGATGTCGGCCGGGTCGCCGGCGTTGCGGGTGGACGCGCGGTACCGGCCTTCGGCGGGGATCCTCGCCTTCTCCACCGGCACCTTCGCGTCGAGGACGTCGCGGGGGATCTCCAGAAAGGACGGACCGGGCGCGCCGTGGTAGCACTCGCGGAAGGCCATCGAGACCAGGTCCGCCACCCGCGCGGTGTGCGGGACGGTCGCGGAGAACTTGGTGATCGGCGCCATCATGTCGACGTGCGGCAGATCCTGCAGTGAGCCCATTTTGTGCTGGGTCAACGCACCCTGCCCGCCGATGAGCAGCATCGGGCTCTCCGCGCGCAGGGCGTTCGCGACACCGGTGACGGCGTCCGTCGTTCCCGGTCCCGCGGTGACGACGGCGCAACCGGGGCGGCCGGTGATCCGCGCGTAGCCGTCGGCCGCGTGCGCCGCGACCTGCTCGTGCCGGACGTCGATGACCTCGATGCCCTCGTCGACGCAGCCGTCGTAGATGTCGATGATATGGCCGCCGCACAACGTGAAGATCGTGTCGACACCCTCCGCCTTGAGCGCCTTGGCCACCAGGTGGCCCCCGGAGATCAGCTCCGGGGCGGGTTCGGAACCGTTGGTGGTGGCCTTCGTCGCGGTGTCCCCCGCAGCGGTGCCGGTCGTTGGCGACATCGTTCAACTCCTCCATCTCGCACGCCGGACCTCTCTGATCCGTGCGCTCGTTTCCGGTTCTGCTCCGTCCGCCGGCCCCTGATCGAAGTCCCTGGCAGCGGCAGACTGTAGATTGCATACCGTATGAGGTAGGCATATAGTTACTCTTCGAACGCTCCGGTGTCCAGGGCCGCAAGCAGGTTTCCTCTCCCTTCGCGAAAGGACTTCGCGTGGACCTTTTCGAGCACGAGGCACGAGATCTCTTCGAGCGGCACCACGTCCCGGTCCCCCGGGGGAAGGTCGCCGTCACCCCGGAAGAGGCCAGGGCGATCGCCGTCGAGCTGGGCGGATCCGTCGTGGTCAAGGCCCAGGTGAAGACCGGCGGACGAGGCAAGGCCGGCGGCGTGAAGGTGGTCCACTCCCCCGACGACGCCGAGCAGGCGGCCGAAGACATCCTCGGCATGGACATCAAGGGGCACCGCGTACACGAGGTGCTCGTCACCGAAGCGAGCGCGATCGCCGAGGAGTACTACCTCTCGTTCCTGCTCGACCGCGCCGAACGGACGTTCCTCGCGATGGCCTCGGCCGAAGGCGGGATGGACATCGAGACGGTGGCGGCCGCGAAACCCGAGGCCCTGACACGGATCCCGGTCGATCCGCGGACCGGCGTGGACCGCGCTTCGGCGCGCCGGATCGTCGAAACGGCCGGGTTGCCCGAGACCGCGGCCGACGCCGTCGTCGCACTGTGGAACGTCTTCGTCGCGGAAGACGCGACGCTGGTGGAGGTCAACCCGCTGGTGCAGACCACGGTGGGGACGGTCGTCGCGGTCGACGGGAAGGTCACCCTCGATGCCAACGCCGCGTTCCGGCACCCGGCCCACGCCGACTTCGTGGACTCGCCGGACGAGGATCCGCTCGAACGCCGTGCCCGCGAGGCCGGGCTCAACTACGTCAAACTCGACGGCGACATCGGCGTGATCGGCAACGGCGCCGGACTGGTGATGTCCACATTGGACGTCGTCGCGGCCGCGGCGGTGGACGCAGGGGCCGTCGGGCCCGCGAACTTCCTCGACATCGGTGGCGGCGCGTCGGCGGAGATCATGGCGGCCGGGCTCGGCGTCATCCTCGGCGACCCGCAGGTGCGCAGCGTCTTCGTCAACGTCTTCGGCGGGATCACCGCGTGCGATGCCGTCGCCGACGGCATCGTGCGCGCGCTCGCCCAGCTCGGCGACCGTGCCGCCAAACCCATCGTGGTACGGCTCGATGGCAACAACGTCGCCGAGGGCAGGCGGATCCTCGTTGAGGCCGCGCATCCGCTGGTGACCCTGGCGGACACGATGGACGACGCCGCGGGCGCGGCGGCGAAACTGGCGGCCGCGGAACCGGAGGCCTGAAATGGCGATCTTCCTCGACGAACACAGCAGGATCGTCGTCGCCGGCATGACCGGCGCCGAAGGCCGCAAACACACCGCGCGCATGCTGGCCGCGGGAACGAACGTCGTCGGCGGGATCAACCCGCGCAAGGCCGGGCAGGAGATCTCGCTCGGTGGGCGCGTCCTGCCGGTGTTCGGCGATACCGCGGAAGCCGTCGCCGCGACCGGCGCGGACGTGTCGGTGCTGTTCGTGCCGCCGCCCGCGGTGAAGGACGCCGTCCTCGAAGCCGTGGACGCCGGAATCGGGCTGGCGGTCGTCATCACCGAGGGTGTCCCGGTGCACGACGCGGCCACTTTCTGGGCCCATGCCAAGGGAAGCGCGACCCGCGTAATCGGGCCGAACTGTCCCGGCGTGATCAGCCCCGGCCGGTCCAACGCCGGGATCATCCCGGACGGGATCACGAAACCCGGCCGGATCGGGCTGGTCTCGAAATCCGGCACGCTGACTTATCAGCTGATGCACGAACTGCGCGACCACGGTTTCTCGACCTGTGTCGGCATCGGCGGTGACCCGATCATCGGCACCACGCATATCGACGTCGTCGAGGAGTTCGAAAAGGACCCCGAGACCGACGTGATCGTGCTGGTCGGCGAGATCGGCGGCGACGCGGAAGAACGCGCGGCCGAGTACGTCCGGGCGAGGGTGAGCAAACCCGTCGTCGGCTACATCGCCGGGTTCACCGCGCCGGCGGGGAAGACGATGGGGCACGCCGGCGCGATCGTGTCCGGGTCGAGCGGCACCGCCGAGGCGAAGAAGAAAGCACTCGAAGCGGCAGGCATCCCGGTCGGCCGCACCCCCAGCGAGACGGCGGCGCTCGTGCGGGAAGTCCTCGTGAGTGGTCAGGACGGTTAGAACCGTCCTGACCACTCACGAGAACCCGAGGCGGTCCGGGCGGGTGTACACGTTCATGGAGGTGCCCCGCAGGAAGCCCACCAGGGTCAGGCCCAGCTCCGCGGCGAGGTCCACCGCCAGTGACGACGGCGCGGAAACCGCCGCCATCAGCGGGATCCCGGCCATCACCGCCTTCTGCACCAGTTCGAACGACGCCCGCCCACTGACCATCAGCACCGTCCCGGACAACGGCAGTCTCCCGTCGCGCGCCGCCCAGCCGACCACCTTGTCGACGGCGTTGTGCCTGCCGACGTCCTCCCGCAGGCACAACAGTTCCCCGTCGGCGCTGAACAACCCGGCCGCGTGGAGCCCGCCGGTGCGGTCGAAGACCAGCTGTGCCGTCCGGAGCCTGCCCGGCAGTTCGGCCACTGTGGACGGTGTGATCGCCAGATCGTCGCCGTCCACCGGCCAGGTCGCGGTGGTCCGTACGGCGTCGAGGCTCGCCTTTCCGCACAAGCCGCACGAAGACGTGGTGTAGAAGTTCCGCTCCAGCGAGGCGTCGGGCGGAGCCACGCCGTCGGCGAGGACGACGTCCAGCACGTTGTAGGTATTGGCACCGTCGGTGGTCGCGCCCGCGCAGTAGCGGATCGAGTGGATGTCCTTCGCGGACCGCGAAACCCCTTCGCCGACGAGAAATCCGGCGGCGAGGTCGAAGTCGTGCCCTGGGGTCCGCATCGTGATCGTCAACGGCTTCCCGCCGACGCGGATCTCCAATGGCTCTTCGACGGTCAGCGTGTCCGGGCGGGCACCCGGCACACCTTCGACGACGCGGACGACGCGCCGCCTGGTGGTCACCCGGCCCATCAGCGGATCACCGGCAGCAACGACTTCGGCCGACCCGGCTGGGAAAGCCGTCCGCCGAGCAGAGCGCCGAGGACGCTGAGCGCGCCCGCCACCGCGAAAGCGCCGAGATACCCGTGCGTGGACACGACGAACACGGCCAGACCGACTCCGAGCAACGCCCCGACGGCCTTGGCGCTGTACAGCACCCCGAAGTTCTGCAGCGCCGACTCCTCACCGAAATAGTCGCGGACCAGCGACACCAGCAGCGAGTAGCAGCTCCCGTTCCCGAGCCCCGCCAGCGCGGCACCCGCCACGAGTCCCACCGCGTGATCGCCCGAGTAGAGCAGCACGAACTGGGCGATCCCGCCGGTAGCCAATGCCAGCCGCAGGATCCGGCGCCTGCCGAGCCGATCGGACAATCCGCCGAGCAGGACGCGTCCCGCACCGGTCACCCCGGCGAGCACCGCGAGCGCGACGGCGGCGAGTTCCGGCCCGCCTCCCTGCGCCGCCACGAAAGTCGCGAGGTAGGCGACGTCGAAGAGGAGGACCGCGGCGGCCAGTACGACGATGAGGTACATCGCCACCGCGGTCGGACAGCGGAGCACCTCACCCGGCCGGTACTCGCGCAGGGCGGGCCGGTTCACCGCGACCCCGCGGTTGCGCACCTTGTCGGCCGCCCACGCCCGCGGATCCGGCCGCTCCGGCCACCACCGGGACGGCGGATCGCGCAGCAGGACCGCGGTGCCCGCGATCATCATGAGCACGGCCACCGCGACGACGTCCAGTATCGGACGGCGGTTGGCCTCCGACAGCCAGAACCCCGCCACCAGCACGAAAAGCACGCTGCCGTAGGCGAAAGCGCCGCTTACCGCGCCCACCCGCGCCGGCACGCGATCGGGGAACCAGTTCATCACCGTGCCGACGCAGGTCGCGTAGACGACACCCGTCCCGATCCCGCCGAGCACCGAGTAGCCGATGAACATCGCGGCCAGGTTGTTCGCGTGCCCCAGGGTGAACATCCCGGTGGCACAAAGCACTCCGCCGGCGATCACCGCGACGGCGGGCGGGAACATCCCCCGGTCACGCAGGCGGGCGACCGGGTACACCACGCATGCCTGGCACACCGTCCAGAGCGCGAATGAGGCGATCACCTCGGGGAACGTCCAGCCGTAGGTGTCCATCAGGACCGGCGCGACGACGCCGAAGCCGTATTGCTGGATACCGGCGGCGAACATCGCGGTCCAGCCGAGCCAGAGCATCCACGACCGGGGCCTGCCGATCAGGTCCACGTCGCTTTCGCCGACGCGATACCGGCGGCCGTAGTGGTCTCGCAGGATTCGAGGATCGGGCATGGGTCCCACCCCGCTCACGGCAGATTGTATACAGTATGTAGTTTGGTTATAGCACTCGGGCGGCCGGAAGTCCACGAATTGTCGTACCCCTTCGTTAGCGTCAGCCGGCATGGACAGCACGCCGTTCCAAGCCCGGATCCCGGAGGCCGACCTCGAAGACCTCCGTGATCGGCTCCGCCGTGCCCGCTGGCCCGAAGACGAGACCGTCGACGACTGGTCGCAGGGCGTACCCGCCCCCTACCTGCGTGAACTGTGCGCCTATTGGGCGGAGGCCTACGACTGGCGGGCAGCCGAGTCGCGGCTCAACGCGTTCCCCCAGTTCCGGACCGAGATCGACGGACTCGGCATCCACTATCTGCACGTCCGCTCCCCGCACCAGGACGCGCTGCCGCTGGTCCTCACCCATGGCTGGCCGGGTTCGGTCTTCGAGTTCCTCGACGTGCTCGGTCCGCTCACCGATCCGGTCGCCCACGGCGGGGACGCGGCGGACGCCTTCCACGTCGTCGTCCCGTCCCTGCCGGGGTACGGCTTCAGCGACAAACCCGCGCGGGCCGGCTGGTCGATCCAGCGCATCGCCGACGCGTGGATCCGCCTCATGGAGGGGCTGGGATACGAGCGCTACGGCGCCCAAGGCGGCGACTGGGGCACCAGCATCACCACGCTCATGGGCCGGACGGCGCCCGAACGGCTTGCCGGGATCCATCTCAATCCACCGCTGGCGGCGCCGGACCCGGCGACGTTCGGCGAGCTGACCGAATCCGAACGGAAATCGCTCGCCGACCTCGAACGAGCCAAGGCCGACGGCTCGGGCTACGCGATCCAGCAGGCGACGAGGCCGCAGACGATCGGCTACGCGCTGGCCGACTCGCCGGTCGCGCTGTGCGCGTGGATCGTCGAGAAGTTCCAGTCGTGGACGGATTGCGACGGCCATCCGGAGAACGCGCTGAGCCGCGACGCGATGCTCGACGACATCACGCTCTACTGGCTGACGGGCACCGGCGCCTCGTCCGCCCGGCTGTACTGGGAGAGTTTCGCCGAGGTGTCGAGCTGGTTCGCCGAGTCCACTGTGGACACCATCACCGTGCCGACCGGCTGTTCGATCTTCCCGCGCGAGACGCCGCGTCCGTCCCGCCGCTGGGCGGAGCGCCGCTTCACCGACATCCGGTACTGGAACGAACTCGACCGGGGCGGCCACTTCGCGGCGTTCGAACAGCCCGACGTGTTCACCGAGGAGGTGCGGTCGTTCTTCCGGCTCGTGCGGTGACCGCTTGACTGTGACACCGTGTCAGGCTGTGCGCTGGGAGGCGTCATGTTCAGTATCGGAGATTTCGCCAAACACGGCCGGGTGTCGGTCCGGATGCTGCGTCACTACGACGCCATCGGGCTGCTGCGCCCCGCCCACGTCGACCCGTTCAGCGGCTACCGGTCCTACAGCGGCGAGCAGCTGGCCCGGCTCAACCGGGTGATCGCGCTCAAGGATCTCGGCTTCACCCTCACCCAGGTGCAGGAGATCCTCGACGCGGACATCGGCGCGGACGAATTGCGCGGCATGCTGCGGCTGCGCCGCGCCGAACTCGAAGCGGCCATCGAGGCCGACGAGGCGCGGCTCAAGGCCGTCGAAGCGAGGCTCCGGTCGATCGAAAGCGAGGGAACCATGCCTTCCGAAGACGTCGTCGTCAAAAGCCTGCCCGCGGTGCGCGTCGCCGAACTGACCGGGACGGCGAGCGGTTACGTGAACGACGAGATCGGACCTGTCGTCCAAGGGCTCTACAAGGAACTGTTCGGCGCGCTCGGCCCGATCACGCCGTCCGGGCCGCTGATCGCCTACTACGAAGACGACGCCGACGCCGAACGGGTGCTGATCCACGCCGCGGTCCCGATCTCGGCCGAAACCGATGGCACCGAAGGATTCTCGACGGTCCGCCTCGCCGAAGTCGCGACCGCGGCGACGATCCTGCACCGCGGTTCGATGGAGACCGTGCTCCCCAGCTACCAGGCATTGGCGAAGTGGGTCGACGCCCACGGGTACCGCGCGAGCGGCCCGGCGCGGGAGTTCTACCTCGAATGCCCGGAGGACGGGGACCACTGGGTCACCGAGCTGCAGCAGCCGATCACCAAGGCCTGACCGTCATGAGTCGATGAGCGGTGCCGCGAAAGCCAGGCGGATTCATGCGGTGGTCGCAACGTGCTCTGTTTAGGACAGTAGCGTGGTGAGTTTTTCGAGTGGGGTGTGCCAGTCCAGTGTTTTGCGGGGGCGGCTGTTGAGTCGTGCGGCGACTGCGGTGAGGTGTTCTGCGGTGTGCTGGTGCAGGTTGGTCCCTTTGGGGAAGTACTGGCGAAGCAGGCCGTTGGTGTTCTCGTTCGTCCCGCGTTGCCATGGGGAGTGCGGGTCGCAGAAGTAGATGGCCAGGTCGGTGGCGAGGGTGATGTCGGCGTGACGGGCCATCTCGTTGCCCCGGTCCCAGGTCAGTGACCGCCGCAACTGGTGCGGGAGGGTCTGGATCGCGTCGATCATCGCGTCCCGGACCTGGATCGCGTCGTGGCCGTGGGGCAGGTGCAGCAGTATGACGAACCGAGTGGAGCGTTCCACGAGGGTGCCGATCGCGGACTTGTTACCGGCACCGGTGATCAGGTCGCCTTCCCAATGCCCCGGGACTGCCCGGTCCTCGGCTTCGGCCGGCCGTTCGCTGATCTCGACGAGATCAGGGATCCGCGACCGTCGTGCCTGTGCTTGCTTGCGCGGGCGGCGCAGTGCCCGTCCTGTCCGCAAACACGCGGTGAGCTCGCGGCGCAGCGCTCCCCGGCTCTGCACATACAAGGACTGGTAGATCGTCTCGTGTGACACTCGCATCTCCGGCCGGTCGGGGAACTCCATCGCCAGCCTGGCTGTGATCTGCCCCGGAGACCACTCCTGCAGCAACCGCGCCTGCACATGATCCCGCAACTCGCGATTACCGGCCTCGGCCAGCTTCGCGGTCTTCGGCCGCCGGGCCCGATCCCGCGCCGCCGACTCCGCCCGATGCGCTCGATACCCGCCCCGGCCACCATTGTTCGTCACCTCCCGGCTGATCGTCGACGGGGCCCTGCCCAGCTGCCGAGCGATCTCCCGATACGACAGACCCCCGGACAGACCACGAGAAATCTCCTCCCGCTCAGCCACACTCAGATAGCGCTCACCCAACGAGCCAGGTGCGTTCCCGATCACCCCGCCAGCCTGCGCGAACCACCGCCGCCCGGTCTCGTGCGACACATCCACCAAACGGGCGGCAGGCTTAGGCAGACACCCCGCCCGCACCGCATCCCAGAACCGCACCCGCACCACACGCGGCAACACCAACCCACCAGCCACCACAACTCCCAGCTCACGAAGGATGTTGCAACGACCCCATGAATCCGCCCCACTTTCGGGACACCACACGTCCCGAAAGTGGCTTTCGCGACCCGTTCGCCCGCCTCTGCTGCGGAAAAGTCCCCTTCACCCCGAACAATGCGGGGCGGTCAGGAACTCGGTCACGGCAGAACGGAACTCGTCCGGCGCCTCCAGCCACGGCACATGCCCGACGTCGGCGAACCGCACCCGCCGCACCGACGGCAGAGCCCGCTCCAAGGAGTCGACGGCCCACCGGGGCCGGTTGTCAGCCATCCCGTCCACGATCAGCGTCGGCACCCGCAGCGACTCGCAGGCCGAGACCAGCTCCCGCTCCGGCACGGTCCGCATCTCCTCGCTGAGCGCCGCGTTCGCCTCGTAGTTCACCGGGAACCAAGGTGTCGCCATCGCTTCGGCATGGCGTGCACCGCCGGTCACGAAATCGGCCGTCCACTGCCAGATCGCGCGTTCGCGCCCGTCGTCGCGAGGCTTCTCCCCCGCCACCCGCTCGAAGTTCCGCTTGAACTCCGCGTGCCACTCGTGACCGAGCCCGACGCCCGACACGTACACGAGTGCGCTCACCCGTTCCGGTCGCGCGAGCGCGTAGAGGAGACCGAGATGCGCACCCCACGAATGCCCGAGAACCGGGACGCGGTCGAGGCCGTGCCACTCGCGGACGGCGTCGACGTCGGCGATCATCCGTTCGAGGGTGTACGGGCCACGCGCTTCCGAACGCCCGGCACCGCGCTGATCCCACCGGATCAACCGGAAACGCGGTCCGAGATCGAGGGTGCCGAACATGTCCCACAGACCGGGGCCGCCGTGACAGCACAGGATCGGTTCGCCCCGGCCGGTCGCCGAGGTCCACAGCTCGCAGCCGTCGTCGGTGATCATCACATGATTATCCGGTAGGCGGCGCCGCGGCCGTTGGCTATCTTCCGCGACATGACGACGTACAC
This sequence comes from Amycolatopsis roodepoortensis, assembly GCF_014873915.1. GTDB lineage: Bacteria > Actinomycetota > Actinomycetes > Mycobacteriales > Pseudonocardiaceae > Amycolatopsis > Amycolatopsis roodepoortensis. The sequence continues at coordinate 1,617,653 of NZ_JADBEJ010000001.1, read as the reverse complement.
GCCTCCGCAGCGGACGGCCACCCTCGCCGACGCTCCCGCCATCGCGGCGCTGATGCGGGCCTCGGTGCTGGAGTTGTTCCCCCGGTTCTACGACGAACGGCAGACCGCGAGCGCCGCGGACCACATCGCGCGCCTCGACCTCCGGTTGATCGAAGACGGCACCTACTTCGTGCACGAGGCGGACGGCGAGATCGTCGCCTGCGGGGGCTGGAGCAGACGCAACAAGACCCACGCGGGCGCCGGCGACGCGTCGGACGACGACCGTCCGCTCGACCCGGCCACCGAACCCGCACGCGTGCGCGCCATGTTCGTCCGCGGCGACTGGACGCGCCGCGGTCTCGGGCGCGCGATCCTCGAGTCCTGTCGTCTCGCCGCGAAGGCCGAGGGCTTCACCTCGCTGACCCTGACGGCGACCCTGCCCGGTGTCCCGCTGTACCGGTCGTTCGGCTTCACCGAAGTCGAACGGGTGACCGTCACGACGCCCGACGGCGTCGACGTACCGGGCGCCGTGATGGCCAGGGACATCGACGAGCCGGATAGCATCCGGACATGATCTCCGGGGCCACCGCACTCTCGTTCGTCCTGATCTGCCTGCTCGGCGCGATGGCACCGGGCCCGGATTTCCTGGTGGTGACCCGCAGCGCGATCCTCGGCGGGCGCAAGGCCGGGATCGCCGCCGGACTCGGGATCGCGCTCGGCGTCTTCGTCTGGGTGGTCGCGATCGCGCTCGGGGTCGCCGCGATCCTCACCGCGTCGGCCATCGCCTTCACCGTGGTGAAGCTGATCGGCGCCGCGTACCTGATCTTCCTCGGTGTCAAGGCGTGGCTGGCGGTGCGCCGCGGCGACTACAGCGAACTCAAGGACAAGGTCGCGCCGGACGTCGCGCCCAAGGAGGCGTTCCGGCAGGGATTGCTCACCAACCTGTTCAACCCGAAGGTCGCGATGTTCTTCCTCGCGCTGATCCCCCAGTTCCTCCCCCATTCGGCCTCGACCGCGCAAACCCTGCAGCTGGCCGTGCTGGCCACCACGGTCGCCGTCGTCTGGACCTTCGTCCTGGCGACGCTGGTCGGTTCGCTGCGGAGGTTCTTCGGCTCCGGCAGGGTGCGTCGCACGATGGACGCGGTGATGGGCACCTTCCTGGTCGGCCTCGGCATCCGGGTCGCGGTGCAGAACTGACCGAAGGCGCCCATCACCCGGCGTCAGAGGGATTCGGCGGCGAGGCGCGTACCCTCGACGCGGGCCGCGATCTTGGCGAACGCGATCTCCCGCGACGTCGAGGTGTCGTCGGCGAACGGTGAGAAACCACAGTCGTCACAGGTGCCCAGGCGGTCCGGCGGGATGTACCGCGCCGCCTGGAGGACCCTGTCCCGTACCTCTTCGGCGGTTTCGACGCGCGGGTCGATCGGGTCGGTCACGCCCACGAAGACCCGCTGCTCCGGGCGGGCGTGCTCGGCGATCACCTGCAGTGCCCGCTCCGGATCCGGCTCGCTGGCCAGCTGGACGTAGACGTTGCCCACCTTCAACCGGAACAACGTCGGCAGCAGCCCGGCGTAGTCGACGTCCAGGCTGTGCACTGAGTCCTGGTCCCCACCAGGGCAGGTGTGCACGCCGATCTTCTTCCGCTCCTCCTCCGAGAACCGGTCCAATACGGTGTTGTTCAAGTCCACAAAGGACTTCAGCAGGCCGCCGGACGGATCGAGCTTCAATGACAGGCGGCCTTCGGTGAAGTCGATCTGGACGCTGTCCGCGCCCGCGTCGAGGCTGCGGCGGATGTCGGTCTCGGCCTCGTTCACCAGGTCGGCGATGAACCGTTCCTTGTCGTATCCGGCCAATTCTTCACCGGGATAGACGAGACTGATCGCCGAAGCCGCGATCACCGCCTGCTTCACCGGCCGGGTCGCGTACTTCTTGGCCTCATGCAGATAGCTGTCGGCGTAGGTCTGATAGCGGAACGGCCCGCCGGTCAGCCTCGGAAGCTGTCGGGTGTGCCCGTCGGCGAACGGGATGACGACACCGTCCGAAGCCAGCGAAGTGAGGCCCGCCAAGGGATACGTGGCGAAACTCGGCTTGCCCTGTTCGCCGTCGGTGATGACCGGCGAGCCGGTCGCCTCGAGCCGTTCGATGGTCTCCACGAGAGCTTTTTCCTGCGACTCGCCGAGTCCGTCGGCGTCGAGCCGTCCCGCCGCGTGCTCACCGAGCGCTTCGATGAGATAACCAGGACGGGGAATACTGCCGATCGGTTCGGTGGGGATGGTCATCGCGCGCGTCCTCCCAGATGGTGCACCGCGGCCGCCCTGGCCACAAGCGTGGAAACTACCGAGCCCTTCCCTTCCTTGACGATCTTTCGGCACGCCGAAACCCCTAATGGCGCAATGATCAGCGCCTCGAAGGATCTTCGACGGCGAGCCGTATAGGACGTTATACGAAGCTCGGTGAAATTCGATGCTTATCCGGCCCTCCCCCTGGGTATTCCGTGGATGTCGACGGCCGGGGCGCGCCGAAGGAGAAACCGATGCTGAGCCATCACGATCGGCAAGAGCTGGAGAAGATCGAGCGCTGGTTCGAGCTCACCGAGCCGGCATTGGCCGCCCGGCTCCGGTCCGGCAGGCCCGCCCGGCCCCCGCTGCTCCGGCTGGCACTCGTCCTCAGCCTCGACATCACCGCCGGACTGTTGATGCTGCTCGGCATCGTGGTGAACAGTCCGGCCCTGCTCTTGATGGGAATGATCACCGTGACCGCGGCGGTGATCGTCCATCTTTCCCGGTTCGGGCGCGCCTGATCGTCTTCCCGTCCACCGGTAGAGTCCGGGCGATACGTCCAGTTCACTGGGAGGAAGAAGACGCATGCGGTTCATGATCATCATCAAGGCGGACGAGGATTCCGAAGCCGGGAAGATGCCGCCGATGGAGGCTCTGACCGCCATGGCGAAGTTCAACCAGGAGATGCTCGACGCCGGGGTGCTGGTCGGTGGCGAAGGCCTGCAGGAAAGCTCGAAGGGCGCACGGGTCACGCTCAACGCGGCCGGGGCCACCGTCACCGACGGCCCCTTCACCGAAGCCAAGGAACTCGTCGGCGGCTTCTGGATCGTCGACGTCCCTTCGCGCGCCGAAGCGATCGAATGGGCGAAGCGCTGCCCCACTCCCCCGACCGGCGACACCGTGCTCGAGGTCCGCAAGATCCTCGAAGCCGAGGACTTCGGCGAGAACTTCACCCCGGAACTGCAGGAGAACGAGCAGCGGATGCGCGACGAGATCGCCGAACGGTCCTAAGCTCGGTTCCATGGCCGCCGGGGAGTGGGTACTTCACGTCGACCTCGACCAGTTCATCGCGGCGGTCGAGGTCGCCCGGCGGCCTGAGCTGCGCGGTAAGCCCGTCATCGTCGGCGGCACAGGTGATCCCACGGAACGGGCCGTCGTGGCGACGGCGTCGTACGAGGCGCGGGAGTTCGGCATCCAGTCCGGGATGCCCTTGCGAACCGCCGCGAAACGCTGCCCTGACGCGATCTTCCTCGCCACGGACGCCCCCGCGTACCAAGAGGTGTCCGATCGGGTGATGGCGGTACTGCGGGAATTCCCCGTGGTCGTCGAAGTGCTCGGCTGGGACGAGGCGTTCCTCGGCGTCACCACCGACGATCCCGAAGCCCTCGCCGCCGACATCCGGCGGGAAGTGGCCGAGGAGACGGGCCTTTCCTGCTCCGTCGGCATCGGGGACAACAAGCTGCGCGCCAAACTCGCCACCGGCTTCGCCAAACCCGCGGGGATCTTCCGGCTCGTCCAGGACAACTGGTGGGACGTCATGGCCGAGCGGCCGACGGACGCCCTGTGGGGCATCGGCAGCAAGACCACGAAGAAGCTCGCCGAGGCCGGCTACCACACCGTGCTGGAGCTGGCGGGCGCCGATCCGGCGGACCTCGCGGCCCGGTTCGGCCCGAAGCTCGGCCCTTGGTACCGGATCCTCGCCGGCGGAATCGGCGACGCCGAAGTCACCGCGACGCCGTACGTCGCGCGATCCCGTAGCCGCGAGACGACCTTTCAGCAGAACATCTCCGATCCCGAGGCCATGGCGGCGGAGGTCGTCGTGCTGGCGAAACGCGTCTCACAGGACGTCGCCGAGGAAGGCAGGCCCGCCGCGCGGGTCGCGGTCAAGGTCCGGTTCGCCCCGTTCCAGACCCATACGCACAGCATGACCCTGCCCGCACGGACCTCCGACCCCGCCGAAATCGAGAAGGCGGCGCTGGCCGTTCTCGGCATGTTCGACCTCGGCAGACCGGTCCGCCTGCTGGGTGTCCGCGCCGAATTCCTCTCGGCTACGGAGCGATCCGCGTCGCCTTGACAGCGCTCGCGGCGCTTTGCCATTCTGGTTCCGGGTCGAGAGGCGCTGCGACGGAATTCTTCCGCCACGCTCGGCCCGCCGCGACAGACGTAAGGGCGCCTCCCACTGTGGAGGTGCCTTTGTTGCGTCCGAACCCTTTTCCGGTCTTCGAGGCCGAGCACTGAAACCCCCGCACTGACGTCGTCCTTTCCGCCACCGGCGAAAAGGACCGCTCCACCCTGCCTTCCCTGATGATTGGAGAACCCATGAGCCCGACCCTGTCCAAGGTCAACGGGATCGAATTCGCCGTCGCCGATCTCTCCCTGGCCGAGGCCGGCCGCAAGCAGCTGCGCCTCGCCGAGGTCGAGATGCCAGGTCTGATGGCGCTGCGCCGCGAATACGCCGGCTCGCAGCCGCTAAAGGGCGCGCGGGTCGCGGGTTCACTGCACATGACCGTGCAGACCGCCGTGCTGATCGAGACGCTCGTCGCGCTGGGCGCCGAGGTGCGCTGGGTGTCCTGCAACATCTTCTCGACGCAGGACGAGGCGGCCGCGGCCGTCGTCGTCGGCCCGGACGGCACCGTCGAGAACCCGTCGGGCTCGTCGGTGTTCGCGTGGAAGGGTGAGACCCTCGCCGAGTACTGGTGGTGCACCGACCAGCTCTTCGACTTCGGCGACGGCCGCCTCCCGAACATGATCCTCGACGACGGCGGCGACGCGACCCTGCTGATCCACAAGGGCGTCGAGTTCGAGGCCGCGGGCGCCGTCCCGCAGGCGACCGAGGAAGACGGCGAGGAATACGGCCTCGTACTGGAGACCCTCCGCGAAAGCCTCGGCCGCGACACCAGCCGGTTCACCCGGATCGCCAAGGAGGTCCGCGGGGTCACCGAGGAGACCACCAACGGCGTCAAGCGGCTCTACAAGCTCGCCAAGGACGGCGAGCTGCTCTTCCCGGCGATGAACGTGAACGACTCGGTGACGAAGTCGAAGTTCGACAACAAGTACGGCATCCGCCACTCGCTCATCGACGGTCTCAACCGCGGCACCGACGTGATGATCGCGGGCAAGGTCGCGGTCGTCTGCGGTTACGGCGACGTCGGCAAGGGCGCGGTGGAATCGCTGCGCGGCCAGGGCGCCCGTGTGGTCGTCACCGAGATCGACCCGATTTGCGCGCTGCAGGCGGCGATGGAGGGCCTCGACGTCGTGGAGCTCGACGACGTCGTCGAGCGCGGCGACATCTTCATCACCACCACCGGCAACTTCGACATCATCATGGCCGACCAGATGGCCAAGATGAAGCACAACGCGATCGTCGCGAACGTCGGGCACTTCGACAACGAGATCGACATGGCCGGCCTCGCGAAGATCCCGGGCATCCAGAAGATCGAGGTCAAGCCGCAGGTGCACGAGTGGGTCTTCCCCGCGACGGCGGACCGCGAGGCGCACTCGATCATCGTGCTGTCCGAAGGCAGGCTGATGAACCTCGGGAACGCGACCGGCCACCCGAGCTTCGTGATGTCGAACTCCTTCACCAACCAGACGATCGCGCAGATCGAGCTGTTCACGAAGCAGGGCGAGTACACCACCGACGTCCACGTGCTGCCGAAGCATCTCGACGAGAAGGTGGCCCGCCTGCACCTCGACGCGCTGGGCGTCCGGCTGACGAAGCTGACCAAGCGCCAGGCCGAGTACATCGGCGTGGACGTCGAGGGCCCGTACAAGCTGGACCACTACCGGTACTGAGGCTCAGCGACCGCGCGGTCCCACAGGTAGTGAAGGCCTCCTTCCCTACCCTCAGGGTAGGCAAGGAGGCCTTCCCGACCGGGAAAGGTGTGAAGGTCGAGTTTCCTCGGCTGAGCCGAGGGAAGGGGGCCTTCACGCGCAGTCGTTGTGGCTGCTGATGCACAGGGGGCGAAGTGGCGATTACCAAGTCCGTGCCGCCTTCAGCCGTCCTTGCCACTCACGAAGCCGGCGGCCACTAGGCCGAATGCGTGAAAACTTCGGCCGGATGGACCTGTTTTCGCCCCGATCGTGGCGGGAATCCCTCCAGTAGCCACACCCCGGCTGCACTCGGGCCGGGCGACTACGAAGGAGAAGGTGTTCCCGTGATCATTCTCGGCGTCATCCTGATTGTCGTCGGTGTCATCGCCAGCATCCCCGTCCTGTACTCGATCGGGATCGCGCTGGCGGTCATCGGCATCATCCTGGCCGTTCTCGGGAACACCGGGAAGGCCATCGGCGGTCGCGCCCACTGGTACTGAGCACCTGGACCGAACCGGTACCGAGCCCCCGGTACCGCGCTGAAAAACGGCCCGGGCACCCGGCGTTCCCCTCACGCCGGGTGCCCGGGCCGTTTTCGTACTCCGCCCACCGGGTACCCACCCCGGACGAGGAGAAGGAGGGAGAGCCGATGCCAGGGACGGACCCTCGCCCGTACTTGACGGGCGCCAAGTACCCGTGTGGACGCGACGAACTCCTACGGGCCGCCGCCGCGGCCGGAGCGGGCGACGACGTCCTGGGCCCTCTGGGCACGCTGCCCGCGCGTGACTACGCAGACGGAGACGGCGTTTGGGAGGCCATACGCTCCTACAACGGGGCGCCGATCCACGACACCGCGAAGGAAGCACCGTGACATGAAGGGGCCCCCCGGCTCCGAGGGGGAGGGAGAGCCGGAGGACCCCGTCATAGTTAACACATTCCGGCCCGCGATGTACACGAACGCATACACCTTCGAGTGGCAATCGGGCACGAACGCCCGAATCGGGCCGGACTGGTGTATTGGCCGCCGGTCAAGAAGCCCGCAGCAGCAGCTCGGCCGCCATCTCCGCGCACGAGCAGCCGCCGTCGACGTCGAAGCAGTCGATCGTCAGCGTGTGCCGGAGGAAGTCGAGGTCGACGCAGCCGTCTTCGCTGCATTCGGTGAAACCACCGTCGACGTGGACCACCAGGGTCCCGTGGCAGTGATCGAGCTCGCCGGCGCAGAACGCGCACTCCATGTTCATGCCGCCTCCCGCGATCAGATTCGAAGATCGCTTCGGAAAAGTTCTCCTCGATTGCCTTACTACCACCGAGGGGCGACAAATTCCGGCATACGCGCGGCGTGTCGGCGCACCCGGTGCGGTGACACCGGGCACAACCGTCCACAAAGGAGAGTCAGGCGCTCTTCGGGGTTCGCTTGGCCGACGCGGGTTTCTTGGCCGCTGTGGCCTTCTTCGCCGCCGCGGGCTTCCGGCTCTTCTTCGCCTCACTCACACTGGCCTGCAAGGCTTCCATGAGGTCGACGACGTCGGCCTTCGCGCCGACGACCTTCGGTTTCGTCGTCTGGCTGCCCGCGGCCTTGGCCTCGATCATGGCCTCCAGTGCCTCGCGGTACGAATCGCTGTACTTCTCCTGCTCGAACACCGGCTCCGAGAGCGAATCGATCAGCGAGCCCGCCATCGTCAGCTCCTGCGGCCGCACCTGCGGCGGATCCTCGTGCAGGAACCCGAAATCGGGAACGCGGACCTCGTCGGGCCACAACATCGTCGTCATCGTCAGGACATCGCTGTGGACGCGCAGGATCGCGAGCGTCTCCCGCTGCCGGATGGCGACCTTCGCGACCGCCACGTGGCTCGCCTTCTGCAGCGCGTCACGCAGGACCACGTACGGTTTGACGGCGTTCTTCTGCGGTTCGAGGTAGTAGGTCTTGTCGAACTGGATCGGGTCGATGGACTCCAGCGGCACGAACTCGAGCACGTCGATCGCCCGCGACGACGCCAGTGGCAGCTCGGACATGTCCTCGTCGGTGAGCACGACCATCTCGCCGTCGGGCAGTTCGTAGCCCTTGGCGATCTCGGCGTAGGGCACTTCCTCGCCGTCGATCGTGCAGAACCGTTTGTACTGGATCCGGCCGCCGTCGGCCTCGTGCACCTGGCGCAGCGAGACGTTCTTGTTCTCGGTGGCCGCGTAGAGCTGGATCGGGATGCTCACCAGCCCGAAGGACACCGAGCCCTTCCACATCGAACGCATCGAGCCGCACCTCCGCTGCCGTCACCGACCGTACTCACACACGGTGACCACGGTAGCCCGAAACGGCGCACCGCGACAGTCCCGCGAACCCGATCGCGGGACTGTCGCGGTCCCGGAATCAGACCTCGGCCAGGTACTTCTCGGCTTTCGCGGGGTCCAGGAACCAGTGCTGGAAGTCGGTCGGATCGGAGAACCCGTTCGCGAACCGCCGCGCCACGGCCGGCTTCTCCCCCGCCGCGCCGATGATCTGGAGCACGTGCGGGGGCGGCGGCTGCAGCATCGCGTTGGTCCAGATCGTCACGTGCTGGGCGTACTCCCAGTACTTCTCGAACGACGCGGACATCCACTCCTCGTCGAACGGCTTGTCGCCGCGTTCGAGGATCGAGTCCAGATAGGACGCCGCGCAGTGGCTCGCGTTGTTGGAGCCCTGGCCGGTGATCGGGTCGTTGGCCACCACGACGTCGGCCATGCCGAGCACCGCGGTCCCCGAGTCCAGCTTGCCGACCGCGTTCCGCACGACCGGCGTGTACCCGCCGGCCAGCGTCGCCTTGTCGTCGGTCAGCACGGCGTTCCGGGACCGCTCGTACTCCCACGGGAGGAACTGCTTCATCAGCGACAGGATCCGGTCGAGATGCTGCTGCGGCGTCGGCCGGTCGTCCCAGCAGTCGAGCGGGCCGCCGGGGACCCCCTCGAAGAAGAGGATGTCGCAGTTCCCGCTCAGCGTGTACGCGGGGATCATGAACAGCTCACCCACGCCGGGGATGATGTTGAACCGCACCGCCGCCTTGTCCGGGTGCTCGGGCCGCCGCTCGACACCGTGCACGTAAGCGAGCGAAAGCGCGCGCTGGGGTTCGGTGTAGGGCGAACGCTCCGGGATCCGGTCGAACAGCTGGACCAGCTCGCCCTTGCCCGCCGCGATGACGACCAGGTCGTACAGCTTCGCCAGTGGAGCCAGATCCGAGGTGGTGACGCCGTGGATGACGACCTTGCCGCCGCGATCCTCCACCAGCTCCAGCCAGGCGGCCATCTTCACCCGCTGGTCGACCGACTGCGCGTAGTGCTCCAGCGGCCCGAACCAGTCCAGCACCCGGCTGGAGTCCGGCCCCGCGATGGAGACGCCGAGCCCCTCGACCTTGACGGTCTCTTCCTCCCACAGGTTCAGCTTGTGGTCCCGCTCGTGCTGCAGAGCGGAGTCGAACATGCACTGGGTCGACATCACCTTGCCGGAGCGGATCTCGTCCGGCGTCCGCGCCGACATCACCGTGACGTCGTAGTCGTGGGCGAGCAGGCTCAAGGCCAGCTGCAATCCCGACTGCCCGGCACCGACGATCAGAACCTTGCGCATCCTCTGTGTTCCTCCCAGAACCCGTTCAGCTGAGTGAAGCGAACTCACGGCCAGGCCCGGAGACCACCGCGAGGGACAGCGTGTGCGACACCAGTTCCTGCAGCGTCGCGACCGCCGACTTCGGGTCGCGGGCGTCACAGGTGACCAGCGGGATGTCCGGGGACAGCGCCAGCGCGTCGCGCACCTCTTCGAGGTCGTGCACCGGCATGCCCTCGAACTGGTTGACCGCGACGATGAACGGCAGCTCGGAGTCGTTCTCGAAGTAGTTGATCGCGGCGAACGACTGGTCGATCCGGCTGGTGTCGACCAGTACGACGGCGCCGAGCGCGCCGCGCGAGAGGTCGTCCCAGAGGAACCAGAACCGGGCCTGTCCGGGAGTGCCGAACAGGTACAGGAGCAGGTCTTCACGCAGGGTGATCCGGCCGAAGTCCATCGCGACCGTGGTGGTGGATTTGGTTCCGGGCGGCACCAGTTCGTCGACGCCGGCGCCCGCCTCGGTCATCCAGGCCTCGTTGCTCAGCGGGGGGACCTCGGAGACGGAGCCGACGAACGTCGTCTTGCCCACGCCGAATCCACCGGCGACCACGATCTTGGCGGAGATCGCCAGCAGATCGGCGTCAGACCGGGAGGCGCTTGAGTCCATCGAGGATCCTCTCGAGCACGTTCGTATCGTGGTTGTAGGCGTGGGCCGTCGGGTGCACGAAGACGGCGCCCTGGGTGGCGAGGTCGCCGACGAGCACCCGGACCACGCCCAGTGGCAGATCCAGTCCCACCGAAAGCTCGGCGATCGACGAGCGTTCGCGGGCGCGCTCGTACAGCGAGCGCGATTCGGGCATCAGCGCCTCGGCCAGTGACGGGTCGTAACGCGGGACCGAGATCAGGGTCTCCACCAGCAGCAGCTGGCTGCTCTTGGTCCGGCCGCCGGTCAGCGCGTACGGCCGGATTCTGCGGCTGCGCATCTTGACGGGCCGGTCCGGAGATTGGTCGCTGGACACGGTCATCCCTTCCTTCTCCGGATTCTCAGGCCTGCGGCCGTCGGGCGGTCAGGACCTGCCGGAGTCCCGCTCGCACCTCGGGGGTGAGCGCGTGACCGGCGTTGGTGATGAACTGGGTCATCTCGTAGGCGACGACCTTCATGTCGCAGTCCGGTTCGGTGAGCACCGCGAGCCCCGCCTCGGCACCGATCCCCATGAACAGGAAGTACCCGCGGGTGAGCCGGATGATGATCTGCTCGCAGTTGCCCTTGCCGAACAGCGCCGCGCTGTTGCCCGCGAGGCTGAGCAGGCCGCTCGCGATCGCCGCGAGCTGCTCGGCGTCGTCACTGGAAACCGATTCCGAAGCGGTCAAAGGAAAACCGTCGACGGACATGATCAGCGCGTGGCTGGCACCGTGCACCTTGCGCACGAAGTCGTCGAGCAACCACGTGAAATCCGTGGTCGCGTCCTGGGCGGTCACTGGGTGTTTCCTCCGGTCTCACGCTCGTGCCGGTCGTCGAGGGCGGCACGCTCGCCGTCGGTGAAGGCATCGAGGTCGGCCAGCAGCGCTTCGTGCCCGTCCGCCGCGTCGGCGGGCGGGGTGGTCGGCGGGGCCGGTTCGTCGGGCAAAGTCCTGATACTGCGGGAAACCCGGCGCGGCAGGCCGCTGGCCGTGGTGCCACCGGCGGCGGGCGGCTCGAAGGCCGTGCGCGGACGCGGGCTGGGCTTCCGTTCCGGTTCCGGTGCCGCCGAAGGGGCCGGGCGGCGCCGCGGCAGGCCGGACGGTGTCGCGACCGGCGTTCCCACGGGCGCTCCGTTGGTGATCCTGGCCTGCGGCAGCACGACGGTCTGCGAACCGGACCACTGCTTCTCGGCCAGTTCCGACACCACCGGGACCGGCAGCAGCACGGTCGCGACCGTGCCGTGCGGGGTGCGGCGGTCGAGTTTGACGGTGATCTCGTGCCGGTCGGCGAGCCTGCCGACGACCGCGAGTCCCATATGCCGCACGGAATCGTCGTCGAGCACCGGACCGGCCGCCAGCCGCTCGTTCAGCGCCGCGAGGCGTTCGGGCGGCATGCCGATGCCCTCGTCCTCGATGCGGATCAGCACGCTGCCCTGTTCGGTGAGGTGCGCGCTGACGCTGACCGGCGAACTCGGCGAGGACTGGTTCGCGGCGTTGTCGAACAGTTCCGCGAGGATCCGGCTGACGTCTTCGGCGGCGAAACCGACGACACCGAGCGAAACGACCCGGCCGATCGTGATCCGTGAGTAGTGGTCGATCGACGACATCGCGGCCCGCATCACGTCGAGCACCGACGAGATCCCGGCCGTCGTGTCGTCGGCGTCGCGGCCGGCGAGGACGCGCAGGTTCTCGGCGTTGCGCCGCAACCGGGTCGCCAGGTGGTCGAGCCGGTAGAGCTCGGCGAGGCGGTCGGAGTTCTCCTCCCCCGCCTCCATCGTCTCCAGCTGCGCGAGCAGCTGGTCGAGCAGGTTGAGGTCGCGCAGCGCGACATTGGAGCAGACCCCGGCGAGCGCGCCGGCGTCCGGAGCCTCCACGGCGGGCCTCTGCTCCACCTCCGGTTCGCCAGGCGGAGCCGACGGAGCGTGCCGGGGCGGGGCGGCGAGGAACTGCGCCGCGGCGACCCTGGAACGGTCCAGAAGAACCCGTGAGCGGTCAAGCAAGCCTCGAGCCCGCGTCACCATGTGCTTCCACTTCTTTCTCTTCGCATACCCGGACCCGTGTCGCACTCCCCAGCACAACGACGGCCATGCAAGCAGAAGTCACTATCCGTGTCCACAGTCGGTTTCCGTTCAACCGCTGGCAGTGACGTGGTCACGAACGCGTTACGGCTGGTGAGCGCGGCGCGCTAGGCCATTCGGCTGCATCTGAGTGTTCCGCGCCACGGGGGATGTCCGAAAAGTGCGGACTGCGCAGAAATTTGCGTGCCACGCAACTTTTCCTTAGGCTGACGGCATGACCGAACCCTTGGGACTGCGTGAACGCAAGAAGCGCGCGGCCCGGCGCGCCATGAGCGAGGCAGCGCTCAAGCTCGCCATGGAGAAGGGCGTCGAACAGGTCCGCGTCGAGGACATCGCCACCGCCGTGGGCGTCTCCCCGCGCACGTTCAACAACTACTTCTCCAGCAAGGAGGAGGCGATCTGCTCGTTCATCGTCGAACGGCAGGAGCTTCTGCGGGAGGCGCTGCGGGAGCGGCCTTCGGAAGAGACACTGTGGGAGGCGGTCGGCGCCGCGACGCTGGAAGCCTACGGCAGCCTGGGGGAACCGAACCGCGGCTCGGTCGAGCTGGCGCGGTCGCTGCTCTTGCATCCGTCCGTGCAGGGTGAGTTCCTCAAAGCGCACGCCAAGGTCGAGCAGGTACTGGCGGACGCCATCCTGGAGCGCGCGGGCGCGGGCCCGGAAAACGCGTTGAACGCGCGGCTCATGGCGGCGATCGTGGAGTCCGCGGTGAAGACCGCGTTCTTCAGCTGGCTGGTCGACGAGGACTCCAGGCCGTTCCTGGAGACGCTCGAGGTCCTCCTGCACGAGGCCGCGGCGGGGATCCCCTCGCTCACCGGCCCGAACAAGAAGTAACACCCGACCCACCACTGGGGAGAAACCGTTGTGCTGACCAAGCTGTTGCGCATTCACCTGCGCCCGTACCGGCGAGACCTGTGGCTCATCGTGCTGCTGCAGTTCGTCCAGACCCTCGCCGGGCTCTACCTCCCCACCCTGAACGCCGACATCATCGACGGCGGTGTGGTCACCGGCGACATCGACTACATCCTCGGTGTCGGCGGCGTCATGCTGCTGGTGTCGCTGGTGCAGATCGCCTGCTCGATCGGCGCGGTCTACTACGGCGCCCGGACCGCGATGGCGGTCGGCCGGGACGTCCGCGGCGCGATCTTCCACCGCGTCCAGGACTTCTCCGCCCGTGAGGTCGGCCAGTTCGGGACGCCGTCGCTGATCACCCGCACCACCAACGACGTCCAGCAGGTGCAGATGCTGACGTTGATGGCCTTCACCCTGATGGTGTCCGCGCCGATCATGTGCTTCGGCGGCATCATCATGGCGCTGAACCAGGACGTCACCCTTTCGTGGCTGCTCGTGCTCGCGGTGCCGATCCTGGGCGTCTCGGTCGGGGTCATCATCGCGAAGATGCGCCCGGCGTTCCGGCTGATGCAGGAACGCATCGACAAGATCAACCAGATCCTGCGCGAGCAGATCATGGGCATCCGCGTGATCAGGGCGTTCGTCAAGGACACGCACGAACGGCGGCGGTTCACCAAGGCCGACACCGAACTGCTGGACGTCTCGCTCGTCGTCGGCAGGCTGATGGCCCTGATGTTCCCGATCGTCATGCTCGTGATGAACGCCTCCAGCGTCGCCGTGCTGTGGTTCGGCGGGCTGCGCATCGACGACGGCAGCATGCAGATCGGCGCGCTCACCGCGTTCCTGTCGTACCTGATGCAGATCCTGATGGCGGTCATGATGGCCACCTTCATGTTCATGATGGTGCCCCGCGCCGAGGTCAGCGCCGAACGCATCACCGAGGTGCTCGACACGCACACCAGCGTCGTCCTCCCGGCGAACCCGGTCAGCCCCGGCGAGGTGCACGGTCGGCTCGAACTGTCCGATGTGGAATTCCGGTACCCCGGCGCGGAGAAGCCGGTGCTCCAGGACATCTCGCTGCTGGCCCTGCCCGGCGAGACCACCGCGATCATCGGCAGCACCGGCAGCGGCAAGACCACACTGCTCAACCTGATCCCCCGGCTGATGGACGCCACCGGCGGCTCCGTGCGGGTCGACGGCGTCGACGTCCGGGAACTGGATCAGACCGTGCTCTCCGACGCCGTCGGGCTGGTGCCGCAGAAGCCGTACCTGTTCGCCGGGACGGTGGCGAGCAATCTCCGCTACGGCAAATCCGACGCCACCGACGAAGAGCTCTGGCACGCGCTGGAGGTGGCCCAGGGCAAGGACTTCGTCGAGCGCATGCCCGAGGGGCTGGACTCCCCCATCGCCCAGGGCGGGACCAACGTCTCGGGCGGGCAGCGGCAGCGGCTCGCGATCGCGCGGATGCTGGTACGGCGCCCCGAGATCTACCTCTTCGACGACTCCTTCTCCGCCCTCGACTACGCGACCGACGCCGCGCTGCGGCGGGCGCTCACGGCCGAGACCGCCGAGGCGACCGTGGTCATCGTCGCGCAGCGGGTCAGCACGATCCGCCACGCCGACCGCATCGTCGTCCTCGACGAAGGCCGCGTCGTCGGCAGCGGAACCCATACCGAACTCATGGACACGAACGAGACCTACCGGGAGATCGTGCTGTCCCAGCTGACCGAGCAGGAGGCCGCCTGATGAGCGCGCCCGAATCCACACAGTCTTCTTCGGACACCCCGGCCAAACCGCTGGGCGAGCGCGCGAGCGCCGCGCGGGGACCCGGCCCTGGAGGCGGCAGTCTCGGCCGCGGCCCCGCCGGCTTCATGGGCGGGCCGTCCGCCGAAAAGGCCTTGGACTTCAAGGGATCCCTGAAACGGCTGCTGCGCCTGCTGCAACCGCAGCGCGCCATGCTGTACGGCATCCTGATCTTCGGCATCGCCAGTGTCACGCTGAGCGTCATCGGCCCGAAGATCCTCGGGATGGCCACGGACCTCATCTTCGCGGGCGTCGTCGCGAAGGACATGCCCGCGGGAGTGAGCAAGGAACAGGTCATCGCCGGGCTGCGGGCCGCTGGCGACAACACCGTCGCCGACCTGTACTCGGGGATCGATTTCGTCCCCGGTCAGCGCATCGACCTCGACGCCGTCGGCCAGGTCCTGTTGTGGGTGCTGCTGCTCTACATCGTGGCGTCGTTCTTCTCGCTGCTGCAGGCCAGGCTGACCACGAACCTGGTCCAGCGGGCGGTGTTCGACCTGCGGGAGCGGATCGAGGAGAAGTTCGCCAAGCTCCCGCTGAGCTACTTCGACCGCCAGCCGCGCGGCGAGGTGCTGAGCCGGGCGACCAACGACATCGACAATCTCGCGCTGTCCCTTCAGCAGACCCTCGCGCAGATCGTGTCGTCGCTGCTGATGGTCGTCGGCGTGCTCGTGATGATGTTCGTCATCTCGCCCCTGCTGGCGCTCGTCGCGCTGCTTTCGGTGCCGGCGTCGGTGCTCGTCGCGGCCAAGATCGGCAAGAAGGCGCAGCCACAGTTCATCAAGCAGTGGTCCACCACCGGGCGGCTCAACGCGCATATCGAGGAGATGTACACCGGGCACTCGCTGGTCAAGGTGTTCGGCCGCCGCGAGGAGGCCGAAGAGGTGTTCCGTGAGCACAACGACACGCTGTACGGCGCGAGCTTCAAGGCGCAGTTCATCTCGGGCACCATCCAGCCCGCGATGATGTTCATCGGCAACCTGAGCTACGTGCTCGTGGCCGTGATCGGCGCGCTGCGGGTGGCGTCCGGGACACTGTCGCTCGGCGACGTCCAGGCGTTCATCCAGTACTCGCGGCAGTTCAGCCAGCCGGTCACGCAGATCGCCAGCATGGCGAACCTGCTGCAGTCCGGGATCGCGTCCGCCGAGCGGGTCTTCGCGCTGCTCGACGCGGACGAGCAGGAACCCGAGCCCGCCGAACCCGCACGGGTCGAGAATGTGCGGGGGCAGGTCGAGTTCGAGCACGTGTCGTTCCGGTACGCCGAGGACACGCCGCTCATCGAGGACCTGTCGCTCACCGTCGAACCGGGGCAAACCGTCGCCATCGTCGGCCCGACCGGAGCGGGGAAGACCACGCTGGTCAACCTGCTCATGCGGTTCTACGAACTCGACGGCGGCCGGATCACCCTCGACGGCGTCGACATCGCCGGGATGGACCGCGAGGACCTGCGGGCCAAGACCGGCATGGTGCTGCAGGACGCGTGGCTGTTCGGCGGCACCATCGCGGAGAACATCGCCTACGGTTCGGAGGGCGCCACGCACGACGAGGTCGTCGCGGCCGCCAAGGCGACCCACGTCGACCGGTTCGTCCGCACCCTTCCGGACGGCTACGACACGGTGATCGACGACGAGGGCGGCACGGTCAGCGCCGGTGAGAAACAGCTGATCACCGTCGCGCGGGCGTTCCTGGCGAAACCCGCGATCCTCATCCTCGACGAGGCCACCAGTTCAGTCGACACGCGGACCGAGGTGCTGATCCAGCGGGCGATGAACTCGCTGCGCGAAGGGCGGACGAGTTTCGTCATCGCGCACCGGCTTTCCACCATCCGCGACGCGGACGTCATCCTGGTGATGGAGAACGGGTCGATCGTCGAGCAAGGTGACCACGAAACACTGCTGCTCACCGGCGGTGCCTACTCCCGGCTCTACGCCGCGCAGTTCGCGGAGGCACTGGCCGAGACCGACTGAGCCGCATCGGTGTGAAGGCCTCTTTTCCTGCTGTAACCGTGGGAAAAGGGGCCTTCATCGCACGAAAGGACCGTGAACGGCGCTAGGCTTGCGTGACCCGATCCGAAAGAGGGGTGCGCTGGCCGGCCATGGCGGAGAAACTCGGCGAATACCGCCGTAAGCGCAAACCGGGACGAACTCCCGAACCTCTCCCGGATCGCGACGGGGACACCGGGGCCGACGATCTCTTCGTCATCCAGGAACACCACGCGAGCAGCCTGCACTGGGACATCCGCCTCGAACGGGAGGGTGTGCTCGTCTCCTGGGCGGTGCCGAAGGGCCTGCCGATGTCGCCGGATCTCGAACGGCTCGCCGTGCACACCGAAGACCATCCGATGGAATACCTCACCTTCGAAGGCGAGATACCCGCGGGCGAATACGGCGGCGGCACCATGACGATCTGGGACACCGGCCGGTACGAAACGCTGCACTTCAACGACCACAAGGTCGAAGTCGTCTTCCACGGCGAGCGAGCACGCGGGAAATACCTGTTCCTCCACGTGAAGAAGGACGGCAGGGACAACGGCTGGCTGCTCAAAAGGCTCGACCCGGCCGATCCCGGCCGCGCGGAACTCCCCTCCTTCCTCGCCCCGATGCTGAGCAAACCGGGGCGGCTTCCGTCGACGAGCGAAGACGCGGACTGGGCCTACGAGTTCGACTGGTCCGGGCGCCGGACGCTGATCCGGGTGTCCGGCGGACGGATCACCGCCTACGACGATTCGGGGGACGACGTCACCGGCCTGTTTCCCGAATTCCGCGGCCTCGGTGAGCAACTCGGTGCCACGGAAGCGTTTCTGGACGGGGAAATCGTCGTCTTCGACGGCGGGAAGCCGAGTCCGGAAGGGCTCGGGCACCGCGCACGGGCGACGAAGAGTTCCGCGAAACGGCTCACGTCCCGGTATCCGGCGTTCTACCTGGTGAACGATCTCCTGCACCTCGACGGCCGCTCCTGTGTCGAGACGCCTTATGTCGAACGACGGGAACTCCTCGACGAACTCGGGCTCGCCGGGCCGCATTGGCAGGTCCCTCGGTACTACCTCGGGGACGGCGGCGCGGTCGCGCGGGCGGCCCGCGAACACGGGCTCGCCGGTATCGTCGCCAAACGGGCCGGCTCCGCGTATCACCCGGGCAAGCGCACCGGGGACTGGCTTTCCATCACCGGAACCCTGGTACAGCAGGTGGTTCTGGGCGGCTGGCGGCCGGGTGGCGGCAGCCGGGCGGACACGTTCAGCTCAGTGCTGCTCGGCGTCCCGCACGGGGATGGCCTGCGGTACATCGGAAACGTCGGCGTCGGCTTCGCGGGCGACGAACTGGCGGAGCTTTCCGAGCGGCTGTTCCGCTTGGAGCGCAAGACATCCCCGTTCCACTCCGTCCCGGACAAACAGGCGCGGGACGCGCGCTGGTCGCGGCCGGTCATCGTCGGCGAGGTCGTCTTCGGCGGCTGGACCGACGCGGGTTGCCTGCGCAATCCGCGCTGGCGCGGCCTGCTGCCGGACGTCACGGCCGACGAGGTGGAGCTCGGCGGCGGTCAGGACTAGATGCGCACGTCCTCGAGGTCCCAGCGGACGTCGAGATCGGCTCCGACCCCGCTGACGTCCAGGATCCGTGACACCAAAGCGGTCTTCACGATCACAGAGAACCGAGGCGAGACCGCGTTCGCCTCCTCGAGCGCCTGCAACCCGGCACAGCTGAGGAAGCGGACGCCGGAGAGGTCGAGGATCACGTGCTTTCCTTTGACACATGCACCGCTGAGCTCGGTGCGGAACCGGCCGACCGTGGCGGCGTCGATCTCCCCCACCGCGGTGAGGACGAGGACGCCGTCCTTGCGGCGGCTGGTGGTCACGGCCAGAGGCGGCGCTTCGCCGGGTACACGCTGGCCAGGCAACATTGGGGGCGCCTCTCTCCAGACCACCAAGTTCCCTCGACGGTACTCGGCGACGGCGAGAGGTCAACCCGGGCTACCTCATTTGAGCCATTTCGGGCGGGAACATTTACCCAAGTCTTGCCATTCTCCGGTGAAGCGCCGGTGCGCGGACTCGGCCGCGGCGATCGAGCGGCCGTGCAGAACCCCGAAGGTGAAAGCGTTTTCGTTCTCGGCGTACGCGCGCAGACCGAGAAGCCGCAGGACGTCCCGGGTGACCACGATGTCGTGATGCGTACCGAGCGTGGACTGCACCGCCTTGACGTTCTTTCGCCATTTTCGAAGCTTCCGACCGGATACCGGCCGGATCGTATCCGCGGCATACCTGGCTCGTTTGGCCTTCTTGCGCACTTCGTGCAGTGCGGCGTCCTGCTCCGCGCCGGGCTCCAGCTCGCGCGCCGCGGCGACGGCCTTGCCGAGCTTCCGGCTCGACCGAGCGACCGCCTTGCGTAGTTCCTTCTTGCCGTCCTTGATCTTCCGGGGTTTGCGGACGAGCTTTTCCAGTGCTCGCAACAGCTCCGTGTACCGCTTACTGTCGAGCGCCCGGATCGCCCGCGCCTTGGCCTCTTCTGCCTCGCGCGCGAAGTGCCGCGTCATCAGCTGCTCGACGTTGCCCAGCACCAGCTCGACCGGTAGCGCCTTGACCTCGTCGTGCAGACGCGCCGACATCACCTCCGTGTCCCTCGCCGGCCCGAGTTCACCCCCGAGCCAGCGAAGCTCGGCGGCCAGCCCGTCGGCGACGTCCGGATCGAGAGACCGCCGGAACGTCCGCAGCGCGCTGCGCAACCGCCTGCTCGCGACCCGCATCTGATGCACCGCGTCCTCGGCGTCGCGGCGGACCCCGATGTCATTGCGCCGTAGCGCGTCCAGCTGCGCGGCGAAGTAATCCGCCAGCACCGAACCCGACTTGCCCCTCGCGGAGGGCACGAGCTCGTCGGTCAGGCGCCGGAGCTTCGACGGCCAGCGCGATCGCTCCGCGCCCGCTTCCAGGACAGCGTGGTCCAAACTGTCGAGCACTTCGGGATCGGCACCGGGCGAGAGCTCGATCTCGATCTCCCGCCAGCGGTCGAGGTGTGCCTTCTCCCCACCCGCTTCCCCGGTGACGACGTCGTCCGTCAGCGTCGCGACCTCACGACCACCGGCGTCGAGCAAGGCGTACGAAGTGCGCTCGGTTCGCAGATGCGCGGCCTGGACGAGTTTGGCGCCGAGGGTGTGCGCCCGGACCAGCTTCGCCAGCGCGCCCGGCACCTTGTCCGGCTTGCCCGCCAGCGGGAGGCGGAGTTCCTCTCGCCGATCGTCGCCGACCGGGAGCTTGAGGTGCCAGCCCTCGTCGCTCCCGCCCAGCCGCCGCCGCAGCGTGATGCCCGCCTGGGCGAGCCGGAAGTCGGAGGTGTCGTAGTACGTGGCATCGAGGACGTCGACTTTCGGCTCGGCCTGGTTCGTCACGGGGCCGATCGGGACCAGCGGCGGGATGGGCCGGTCGGCCGCCAGGTCGTACTTCCGCTCGATCTCCGTCTCGGCGACCGGGGCACCACCCTGCGTCTTCGTCACCACGAACTCCTTCACTCGGCTACCCGGAAGGATTACCCCCGGAAGTGCCCGCGGGAAACCTCGGACGGTTCACTCCTCCATCCGGTCGTACCGGTCCGCCCATTCGGCGAGCGTTTGCCGTGACCTCTCCTCGGTCAGGGTATCGCTTTCCAGTCTCGCGACAAGGGAATAGTAAGCCTCGACCGCCACCCGGTCGTCGATGAACACCCCGGCCGCATAGGAATCCGTGTACACCACCGCCGGATGTTCCGTGAATTCCATGATGGTGAACGAATTCTCGAGTACCGTGCCGACGCCGCCGCTTTCCGGGACGATACGAATGGAGCAATACGGCAGGTTCGCCGACAGGACGAGGTGCAGCAGTTGCTCGTGCATGATCCGGGGGCCGCCGACGACCGACCGCAGCGCGCGCTCGTGGACGTAGAACCGGCACCGCGGCGGACGATCGCGTTGCAGCAGCCGCTGCCGTTCCATCCTGGCGGTCACGACCTGATCCAGCTGCGCCTGGTCGCGGTTGCCGATCAGCTCGAAGGCGGTGCGGGCGTACTGTTCGGTCTGGAGCAGCCCGGGCAGCGTCAGCGACTCGTAGCGCACCAGCGTATGCGCGAGATTCTCTTGGATAGCAAGGGATTTCATCGGATCGACGAGTTCGTCGAAGTACGGCCGAACCCAGTACAGGTCGCCGCCGGGCTGGGTCAGTTCCAGCAGCAGGTCACGCTCGGGCTCCGCCTCGCCGCAGGTCGCGAGATACAGCGCCGCGTCCACCACGGACAGCTCACGCAGCCCTTGTTCCCACCTCGTGACCTTGCTCTGCAACCAGCCGTTACGGCGGCTGACGTCGGCTCCGCTGAAGTGCCTGCGCTGCCGGAACGCCTTCATGCGGTGGCCCAGTTCCCGGGTCCGCGCCGTCGAATCCTTCTCAACCATGCGGGCAAAACTAGGGCCGAACTCCGACCGCGCGGTGATTGCCACGCGGTGATTCACCTCAACTGCTGATAACTTGCGCTCGCGCATTTCCGCGAAGGACCACTTCGCAAGCGAAGCACCTTCGCGCGCGAAGCGCTCTTAAACTTTATAGCGGACGAATGGAATGGGAGCGAGTTCTCCGGAAGTGCTTTTCTTGCGGCACGGCACGCGGGGGCGGGCGCGGTCCAGCGTCGGGGGCCGGCTTCCGGCAGCCGAACGTGCCGCGAAAGCCACTTTCGGGACATCAGGCGTCGCGAACGTGGCTTTCGCGACGCGGACGCCGGTGGCGAGGAGTCGGGGCGGGTGCTCGGCTCGCGCGAGGTCCGCCACCTGACGCTCCGTTTGAGACTTTCGCGAGTAGCCGCTGAGAGAAACCGACCGAAGTTTCAACCGAAGCATCAACGATACGCTTGAACCTCATGAGTCAAGACATCCGAGACTTCGTGACCCCCTCCTGCGACCTGCTCGCCCTCGGCGAGCCGACGCACGCGACCCCGGTCTTCGCGGACGTCCGCAACACACTGTTCGCCCAGCTGGTCGACCGCGGCTTCCGCTCGATCGCCCTCGAAACCGATCGTGTCGCCGCGCTCGTCGCGAACGACTACGTCCACGACGGCACCGGGACTCTCGACCTCGCGATGAGCGAAGGCTTCTCGCACGTCTTCGGTGCCGTCGAGGCGAACAGGCGGCTGATCGCCTGGATGCGCGAGTTCAACGAGAACCGGCCTCCCGAAGAGCGGCTTTCGTTCCACGGCTTCGACACCCAGACCGAGAACACCTCCGCGCCCAGTCCGCGGCCCTACCTCGAGTACGCCCGCGACTTCCTGGGCATCGACGTGGACATCGCGGGCCCGGCGGGCGACGACGAACGCTGGAGCCGCACCGAAGCCGTCATGGACGCGGCTTCGTCGCCCGGTGCCTCGGCCGACGCTTACCGGCTGCGCGCGATCGCGGCCGATCTGCTCGCCGTGCTCCGCTCCCGGAAACCGGAACCGGTCACGGACGACTGGTCGCGGGCGGAGATCCAGCTCATGGCCGGCATCGACCTGCTGCGCTACCACCGGCAATGCGCCGAGCCACTGGAGCCGCAGGAGCGCTACGCGCCCCTTGTCGCGACCAGGGACGCCATCATGGCGCGGAACCTGCTGGACATCCGCGCCGCCGAAGCCGTCCGGGGCAGGACGCTCGTCTTCGCCCACAATCTCCACCTGCGCCGCCAGGCCAGCACGATGCGGGTGGCGGGGACGGAGACCACCTGGTTCCCCGCCGGCGCGCTGGTGGCCCCGCTGCTCGGTGACCGCTACGTCTTCGTGGCGACCAGCCTCGGCCGAAGCGACGCCATAGCGCTCGAAGAGCCGGAACCCGGTACCTACGAAGGGTTCCTGCAGAAGCACGTCACCACGGATTGGGCCCTGCTCACCGCGTCCGAGGTCCCGCCCGCGAGCGTCCGGACCGACCCCACCCCACGGCAGGGCTACTTCCCGCTCGACCAAGGGATCCTGAACGACGCCGACGCGATCCTGCACGTCCGGTCCTAGCCGTCGAACCGGGTGACGCCTCCTGCCCTCGGAAGGCGTCACCCGGCCACGAGCACGCGCCGCCACCCCCAGTGCCGCGAATCCGGGGCGGCGCGAAGTCCGCTCACTTGAGCAGGAGTCAACACGCCGGTGCCATAACTTCGCCAAACGCCACGGCCGGCGGTCGCCCACCGGGCTATGCCGGAGTCGCTCCGAAGCGGATCTTCGTCAAGGCTTCACGAGCCCGGTCCCGCTGGCGGCCGCTCTGGTCCACGGCGGAAAGATCCTTGAGCGCGCGCAATTCCCACACCGGGAAGCCCAGTTCACGGAACAGCCCCGCCGCGGTCCGGAGGCCGTCGGCGGCTTCGGTCGCGATGCCTTCGTCGGCCCGCAGCCGCCCGAAGCTGAGCAGCGCGTATCCGCCGCCCCGTCGGTCCCCGAGTTCACGGAAGGTGCTCATCGCCAAGTTCAGGTGCTCGGCGGCGCGGCCGTGTTCACCCGCCAGGCGTAACGACTCGCCGAAGCTCCGGTGCGTGTACGCGGCGGCATGCCGGTGTCCGACGTACTCGAACAGCTCCAGCGACCGCGCGAGGCATCGTTCGCTCTCCCCCGCGTGGCCGGTCTTCGCGTGGAGATCGCCGAAGCTCCGGAGGACGTGCGCCTCCCAGTGGC
This sequence comes from Amycolatopsis roodepoortensis, assembly GCF_014873915.1. Lineage (GTDB taxonomy): Bacteria > Actinomycetota > Actinomycetes > Mycobacteriales > Pseudonocardiaceae > Amycolatopsis > Amycolatopsis roodepoortensis. The sequence continues at coordinate 1,593,969 of NZ_JADBEJ010000001.1, read as the reverse complement.
GTTCACGCGAGCTGCGCGTGCCGATCAACGCGCTGGTCAGCAGCTCGCCCGCCTCGTCCATCCGGCCGTTCCGGCGCAGGACGTCGGCGTACCGTTTGGCGGACCTGTCGTGCTGCCGCCCGTCCTCGCAATGGAGCGAAAGCAGCAGGCTCGCGTCGAAACATTCCTGCGCCCGCCGGAAATCGCCGAGGTCGTCCCACAGCGAGCCGAACTGCGCCGACGCCATCGCCTGTCCGGCGAGGTCACCGCAGTCCCGCAACAGGTCCAGTGCCTCCCGCAGCGCGTGGACCGCCGCACCGGTTCGCCCGGTGTCGGCGTCGACGTCGGCGAGCGCGATGAGCGCGGACCCGGTGCCGGGATGGTCACCCACGGACCGGAACCTGGTCTCCGCCAGCGAGAAGCAGGTCCGCGCCCGTGCCAGGTCCCCCGCGTCGGCGTGAGCGTGCCCGAGCTTCAGCAGCTTTCCCGCCTCGGCGGGGAGGTCGACGCGGTCGCGCACGATGCCGAATCCGAGCCAGGCCGGGGAGCCGCCTTTCGCCGGGCCGACGAGATCGCTGTAAGCGTCGGCCAGCCGCATGGCCAGCTCGGTCCAGCCGCGGTTCTTCGCGGTCCGGACGGCGAGTGCGAGGTTCGCCCTTTCCGTGTCACGCCAGCCGATCGGGTCGGCCGCGACGCGATCCGAGACCGCCGCCGGGACGTCCGCCCGCCGAGACGGCGGGTACTCGGCGCCGAGTGCCGCCAACGCGTGTTCGGCCAACGCCGCCATGGCCGTCAGCGCGCGCCGAAGGGCTTCGGGATCCGGCGGTTCCCGGAGCGCGAGCCGGATCAGGGCCGGTAACCGGTACCGGACGACGCCCATTCGATCGGGCTCGGCGTGCAGCACGTGGTCGTCCACCAGTTCGTCGAGCAGTTCGGCCGCCTCGCCTTCCGACCGGCCGAGCATGGCCGCCGCGAACCAGCCGGCGAACTCGGTGGCGCCGGGGAACCCGAGCAACCGCAAGGATTTCCGCTGTCGTGGCGACAGCTCGGCGAGGGCCCCGGCGAGCACCGGGCGGACGCCGAGGTCGCCGGCGGCGAGTTCGTCGAGGCGCAGGCGCTCGTTCTCCAGGCGCGCCGCGAACTCGGCGACGCTCAGCCTCGGCCGCTGCAGCAGCTTCATTCCCGCTGCCCGCACCGCCAGCGCGAGACCGTCGCAGCAGGCCAGCACCCGGCGGACCGCGTCGGGCTCGGCGGACAACCGGGCCTCTCCGGTGATCGCGCCGAGCAGGTCCCGCGACTCCGCGTCGGACAGCGCGCCGACTTCGACGAATCTGGCGCCGACGAGCCCGGCCGGCCGCCGCCGCGTGGTGACGATCGCCGCGCAGCCGGGACCGGTCGGCAGCAGCGGCCGCACCTCGGCCTCGGACCGGCAGTTCTCGAGGACGACCAGCAGCCGCCGGTCCGCGGTGCGGCTCTGCCACAACGAGATCCGCCCGGCGCGGTCGGCGGGGATCTCCTCCTCCGCGAGGCCGAGCGCGCGGAGGAACCCGGCGAGCACGTCGCCGGTGTCGCGCAGATCGGCGACGAGCTGCCCGTCGGGGAACCGCTTGCGCACCCGCCACGCGGCCTGGACGGCCAGCGCGCTCTTCCCCGACCCCGCCGCTCCATGGAGCACGACCGGCGCCGGACCGCGCAGCGCGCGTCCCACCTCCGCCAGTTCCCCGGCCCTGCCGGTGAAATCCGGCGTCGCCGGCGGCAGACGGCACGGCGCGCCGCCCGCGGACCAGCCGGTACCCGCGATCCGGCGATGGGCCGCGAGCAGCTCCTCCCCCGGCGAGACACCGGTGTGCTCCCACAGCGCCCGACGGCACCGGTCCAGGACGGCCATTGCCGCGTCCCGCCGCCCGAGCCGGTGCAACGCCTCGGCCAGCCAGCCGGCCAGACGCTCGTCACCCGGCCGGACGGCCAGCTCCGGTCCCAGCCTGTCGGCGACCGCCTTGTGGTCACCGGCCGCCAGTTCCAGCTCCACGAGCTTGCCCAGTACCGAACTCCGCTGATCCTCGAGCCACAGCCGGTGCGCCTCCACCAGCGGACCGACCGGCACGTCGGCGAAGGCCCGTCCACGCCACAACCCCAGCGCCTGGTCGAGCAAAGCCCTCCGCTCCGCACCGGTCGCCTTCGCGGCCGCGGCGGTCAGTTCGGAGAACACGGCGACGTCCAGTTCCCCGTCCGACACCATCAGCCGGTAGCCGCTCCGGCCGGACCGCACCCGCTGGCGGACGTCGTCGACCGGCACCCCGGGCGACAACGCCTTGCGCAGCTTGGAAACCGCCATCTGCACGACCGCGGCGGCACTCGACGGCGGTCCCTGCGGCCAGAGTTCGTCGACGAGGGTGTCCCGGTGGACGAACTCGTTCGGCCTGGCCAGGAGCACCGCGAGCACCCGGCGGGGCTGAGCCGCCGACGGCAGCGGGACCGAGGCCGCGAGCGGGCCGAGCACCTTGAACTCCACGAACCACCTATCACCTGGACGGATGACCAGAATGTAACCCGGCGCCCTCCCCGCGACAGCGATTTCTCACCCGGATGGCCGCCTCTTACTTCCCGGTGTGCGCGAGCAGCTTGTCCCGCAGCGCGGGTTCGTCCGCGAGTGCCTCGTTCAGCGTGTGCTCCAGCAGGGGCTTGAGATCCCCGTACGGCCGCTGAGACCAGTCGAGCGGGCCCAGCGGCGGCTCCGGGTCGTATTCGATGACGAACTGGATCGTCCTGGCGATCTCGGCGCCGACGAGCCGCTCGACCAGATGCAGGGCGAGGTCGATCCCCGCCGACACCCCGGCGGCGGTGATCACGTTCCCGTCCTCGACCCAGCGCTCGGCGACGGGCTCCGCGCCGAAAGCGCCCAGCAGCTCACGGAACATCCAGTGCGTCGCGGCTTTGCGGCCCTTCAGCAGTCCGGCCTGCCCCAGCAGCAGCGATCCCGTGCACACCGAGGTCACGAGTTCCGCGTTCGCCGCGGCGGTCCGCAGGTATCCGACCAGCTTCTCGTCGGCGAGCGCCTTCAGCGTCGGCGCGGCACCACCGGGTACGAGCAGCGCGTACGGCGACGGGACCTCGTCGTAGGTGTGAGTCGCCACGAGCTTCAGCGGATTGTCGGTGGTGACCGGCTCCTTCGTCTCACCGACCACGACCGTCCGGTACTCCTGCGCCGTGCTCGCCATCCCGTCCAGCACGGTCAGCGGACCGACCATGTCCAGCGGGGTCATCCCCGGGTACACCACGAACGCGATCGTCTTCTTGTCGTCTGTCATGGGACAACGGTGTCGCAGGCGCGGGACCGCGGTGGTCCCGATGTCCGGATTCCTGCGAACAACGTCCGACGGCCGGGCACTACTGGTAGCGTTCGATCATGCCGGGTTCACCCAGACGAGTGTTGATCGTCGGCTACAGCAACGCCGAGTTGCTCGATATCGCCGGTCCGTCGGACGTCCTGGACGCCGCGACCAAACTCGGCGGCAAGCCGGGGTACGAGATCATGCTCGCGAGTGTCGACGGGCGCGGCATCCGCTGCGAGTCCGGGCTGACGCTGCAGGCGCAGCACCGGCTCGACCAGGTGACCGGTGAACTGGACACGCTGATCGTCGCGGGCGGCACGGGGCACGAGGCGGCCGCCGCCGACCCGAGGGTCGTCACCCACGTCCGCAGGCTCGCGCAGCAGAGCCGCCGCGTCGCCTCGGTGTGCACCGGCGCCACGGTGCTCGCCGCGTGCGGGCTGCTCAACGGACGGCGCGCCACCACGCACTGGCGGTTCGCGAACCGGCTCGCGACGAGCTACCCGCAGGTGAACGTGGATCCGGTGCCGCTGTACGTACGCGACGGCAACGTCTACACGGCGGCGGGTGTCACCAGCGGGATCGACCTCACCCTCGCGTTCGTCGAGGCCGACCACGGCCCGAGCGTGGCCAGGGAGGTCGCCCGCATGCTGGTGACCTACCTGCAGCGGCCGGGCAACCAGGCGCAGGTGAGCATGTTCCTGTCCGGCCCGCCGCCGGAGAACCGGCTCGTCCGCGACATCACCGCGTACGTGGCGGAGCATCTGGCAGGCGATCTCGGCACCGCCGTCCTCGCCGAACGGGCCGGGATCAGCACCCGGCAGCTGACCAGGCTGTTCGACGCGCACCTGAGCACCACGCCGAGCAGGTACGTACGGGCGGCGAGGACCGAGAACGCGGCGAAGCTGTTGTGCGGCACCGAACTTCCGCTGACCTCGATCGCGAGACGGTGCGGTTTCGGCTCGACCGAGACACTGCGTCAGGCCTTCCTCGATCACTTCGACACCCCGCCTTCGGCCTATCGCCGTGTCCACCTTCGGCAGGCGTTCGGCTAGGCCGTGTGCGGCGCGCGCCGCCGACTGTGGAGGATGTGCGGGTGAACCGCCGCGACATCTCCGACGACGACACCGGCCCGATTCGCCGGGTTACGGACGCCCCGTCCGATCGTTCGCCCGGAACGTCCCGTTCGCCGCGCCGGACTCCACCGCCCGAGGGGCCGCGGCGCCCTCGTCCCCCGGCCCAGCGGCCGCGGCAGGCGGAATCGGGCAGGCGTCGCGCCCCGGAGCCGAAGCCCGAACCGAAGCCCGAACCGCCGGCCGGTCACGGGCATTCGCACGGCCACGGGCCGGCGGCACCGGCGTCGCGCCGGGTCCGGCTCCTGCTGATGTGGCTGCTGATCCCGCTCGCCGCCGCCACCGTCGTCGGGATGATCGTGCTCTACCCGTGGGGCGGGGATCCGGCGAAAAGTGTCTTCCCCCAGGGGACACCGGTGAACGCGACGATCACCGGGACGATCACCGGCCCGTGCCTCGCCGAAGGGCAGGTGCAGGTCGGCGAGCCGCCGCCGGACGCGAAGCCGTGTCTCACCAGCGAGCTGACGATGACCGACGGCCCCGGGACCGGGAAGTCGCTGAAGCTCACGCTCCCCATCGAGCCGAGCACGCCACGATTCGCAGCGGGCGACGACGTGGTGCTGTCCTACAACGGCGGCGACGTCGCGAACCCCGCGTCGTTCCAGATCGTCGACTTCCAGCGCGGAACCCCGTTGCTGCTGCTCGCCGGGTTGTTCGCGCTCGCGGTGATCGTGCTGGGCCGCTGGCGGGGGCTCGCCGCGCTGGTCGCGCTGGGGCTGAGCTTCCTGGTGCTGGCGTTCTTCGTGCTGCCGACGATCCTCGCCGGGGAAAGCCCGCTGCTGGTGGCGATCGCGGGCGCGGGCGCGATCATGTTCGTCGCGCTGTATCTGACGCACGGGTTGTCCGCTAGAACGTCGGTGGCGGTGCTGGGCACCTTGGTGAGCCTGGTCCTGATCGGCGTCCTGTCCGCGATCTTCTCGGCCGCGGCGTCGCTGACCGGGCTCGACGACAGCACCTCCCAGCTGATCGGTTCGCTCGGGCACGGGATCGACGCGCGCGGCCTGCTGCTGGCGGGCGTCGTGATCGGCGCGCTCGGTGTGCTGGACGACGTCACGGTGACGCAGACGAGCGCGGTGTGGGAGCTCCGGCGGGCGAACCCGGCGCTCGGCTGGCGTGAGCTGTACGGCGCGGGCCTGCGGATCGGCCGCGACCACGTCGGCTCGGCGGTCAACACGCTCGTGATGGCGTACGCGGGCGCCGCGCTGCCGGTGCTGCTGTACACGTCGCTTTCGGGGGTCGGGCTCGGCTCGATCCTCGGCGCGGAGGACATCGCGCAGGAGATCGTCCGGACGCTGGCCGGAAGTGTCGGCATCGTCGCGGCCGTCCCGGTCACCACCGTGCTGGCCGCGCTGATCGCCTCGCGGGAGCCCCAAGAGTCCCTGTGACCACAAGCGCCCCATAGCGCGAGCCCGCCGCGCGATCACGGGCCGGAGTCGGGTACGAAGAGGCCGCACCCGAGGTTCGCCGCGTGATCGGAGGGGCCATGTTCGACGTGTTCGCCGTCCCCAGGCAGCTGACCGCCGTCGCGCGGCGCGTGCTCGTCTCGACGTTGGAGGCCGTCGAGGCGGTACCCAAGATCGCCGCCGCGCTCGACGACGTGCGGTCGACGCTCAAGCACTCGGAGCGGCTGGCGACCTTCGCCGCGGGCGAGTTGCCGGAGATCGTCTACCAGCTGGAGGAGATCAAGGCGCGGCTGGAGAAGTTGGAGACCCGCACCGACGCCTCGTGAGTGGTGAGGACGGGTCCAACCGAGGGTGTCTCAGGACCCGGTCCGTGAAGGCCTAGCCGGTGTCGCGAAAGCCACTTTCGGGACATCAGACGTCTCGAAAGTGGCTTTCGCGACATGATCACTAGGACGATGCCAAGCCCTGCACCCAGCCGAATCCCGGTACCGAGCGCCGTCCGCGCGGCTCAGTCCAGGGTCGCCACGAACCGGCTGACCGCCTCCATCGTGAACCGCTGGATGTACTTCCCGGCGGGCGCCGCCGAGGCCAGCCGGTAGAGCGGGCGCTCCGCCGCCGCGTCCCCGCGCGCCTCCGATTTCAGCTGGGCCACCAGCAGTTCCGAGAACACCAGGCCGTTCGCGTCGGTGTTGTTCAGCAGCGCGTTCGCCAGCTTGCGCAGCTGCAGGATGCCCAGTTCCCGGCCGCCCGCACCGGAGTAGACGGCCAGGTCGACCTTCGCGACCTTGCGGCGCTTGCCCGCGTTGACCAGCAGGCTGACCGTCCGGGTGCCGCGCACGTCGCTGATCACCAGGTCGATGCGCTCGGCCGCGGTCAGGTCGATCCGCCGCACACCCCAGGTCCGCACGATGAGCGTGTCGCCTTCGAGCCACACCCGGCGGCGCAGGTTGTAGAACATGATGTAGAGCAGCGGTATCGCGATCACGCCGGCGACCACGAGCCCGGCGATCTCACCGCCGATCAGCCCGGCGATCCCGCCGAACGCGGCCGCGAAGATAACGACGCCGACGACGCTGGAGCAGCCCCGCCTGCGGCGCAGCTTGGGGTCGTCGTGGAACAGCGGGAGGCGTTCGGGGGTCTCCGGGGTCCCGGTCGGCTCGGTCATCACGCGCCCGTCCCGGCCAGGAACGGGTTCCCCGCCCGCTCCTGCCCGATCGTGGTGGCGGGGCCGTGGCCCGGGAGGACGACGGTTTCGTCGGGCATCGTCATCACCTTGGCACCGAGCGACCGCACGAGTTCGTCACCGTCCCCGGCGGACCGGCCGATCGAACCGGCGAACAGGCTGTCCCCGGTGAGCACGATCCGGCCGCCCTCGGCGGAGGTCAGCCCGAACACCACCGAACCGGCGGTGTGCCCCGGTGTACCGGACACCGTGATCTCCAGTCCGGCCAGCCCGAGCGGGCCCTCGGCGAGTGGCACGATCCCGTCCTTCCGTTCTCCGGCGTCCCGGCCGAGCAGTGGCCGGTCCGCCTCGTGCAGATAGAGAGGTATTCCGTGGCGCGCGCCGATCTCGTCCGCCGAAGCGACGTGATCGGGGTGGCCGTGGGTGGCGAGCATCGCGACCGGCGTCAGGCCGTGCTGGGAAAGCGCGGCCTCCAGCGGTCCGGCGACGTCCTCCCCGGGATCGACGATCACGCACGCCCCGCCGCCTTCAGGGGCGAGCAGGTAGCAGTTGGCTTCGAGGGGGCCTGCCGGAAAACCGACGACCAGCACGAAACGCCTCCTCAGTTCTTCCGCCGAACAGGTGACAGGATGGCCCTGATCACGATCAAGTAAGCCTAGCGGCCCCTGTACGGGGGCCTCACAGGCTGTGCCAATAGACTCCCGCTACCTCAGACGTGTGACATCGAGTGGAAACCGGGAGGGCGGGTGCCGACCAACCAGCAGCGCCGCGAAGCCGCGAAGCGCAAGCTCGAGCGACAGATCGTGCGACGGGCCGAACAGGCCAAGCGGCGCAGGATCGTCGGCTCGGTAGCGGTCGTCGGCGTCGTCGCCATCGTGGCGGGCGCGGTGTGGTGGATCGTCAGCAGCAACAGTGGTGACGATGCCGCCTCCGACGCTTCCCCGAGCTCGGCCCCTCCGACCCCCGAGGTCACCATCCCCACGGAGCGCGCTCCGATGCCGAAGCGGCCGACGCCGCTGGCGAACCCGGTGGCCTGTGACTACAAGGACGACTCCAGCAAGCCGGCTTCGAAGAAGGTGAACAAGCCGGAAGGCAAGGACGTCTCCTCGAACGGCACGGTGAACGTCGTGCTGAAGAGCACCGCGGGCGACATCCCGCTGACGCTCGACCGGGCGCTCGCCCCGTGCGCCGTGCAGAGCTTCATCAGCCTTTCGCAGCAGGGCTACTTCAACGACACCAAGTGCCACCGGCTCGGCACCACCGGCCTGCAGATGCTGCAGTGCGGCGACCCCGAAGCCAGCGGCATGGGCGGCCCGGGCTACACCATGCCGGACGAGGCGTTCAAGGAGATCAAGTACGGCCGCGGCATCCTCGCGATGGCGAAGACGCAGCAGCCGAACTCCGGTGGCAGCCAGTTCTTCATGGTCTACGGCGAGGCCGAGCTGTCCCCGGACTACTCGGTCTTCGGCAGCATCTCCGACGAGGGCCTGAAGGTGCTCGACAAGGTCGCCAAGGCGGGCGCGAACGCGCAGGCAGGCAACGGCGACGGCACCGGCCCGCCCAACACCGAGGTCAAGTTCACCGGCGTCACGGTCAACGCCTGACGTGAAGCTGGAAGTCAACGGCGCGCCCGCCCGGTCGGAAGACCTGGCGGGCGCGTTCGGTTACGGCCACTTCACCGCGATGCAGGTCCGCGAGGGCAAGGTCCGCGGGCTGGACATCCACCTTCGCCGTCTCGCGACGAGCACACGGCGCATGTTCGCCCACGACCTCGACACCGAGGCGGTGCGCGGGTACGTACGGCAGGCCATCCGGGGTGAAGACGCGCTGTCCGTGCGGGTGCTGATCTTCTCGCGGGCGCTGGACTGGTCCGATCCCGGCGCACCGGCGGCACCGGATGTCCTCGTCCGGGTCGGGCCGCCCCGTGAGCACGAGATGACACCGCTGCGCCTGCGCTCCGTGCGCTACGAGCGCGTTCTCCCGGAGGTCAAGCACGTCGGTACGTTCGGCCTGCTGCACCACACGCGCGAGGCGAAGCTGGCGGGATACGACGACGCACTGTTCGTCGACTACCAGGGCCGCGTCAGCGAAGCGTCGATCTGGAACGTCGGTTTCCTCGACGGCGGCACCGTGGTCTGGCCGCAAGCCCCGGTGCTCGACGGGATCAGCCAACAGCTGGTGCGCCGCGGCCTCGAGCGAAACGGGATCCCACAAGAGATCCGCGACGTCCGCCCCGTCGATCTGCCGGGATTCGACGCCATGTTCCTGACCAATTCGGAGTCGGTCGGCTGGCCGGTGGCGTCGGTGGACGACGTCGTGCTGCCGTTCGCGCCGGAGACCGGCCGAATCCTCGCCGACGCGTACGAAAGCAATCCCTGGGACGAGATCTAGCCTGTCCTCCTCCTGACACTCATTCCGAGCAGCGCTCCAGCATCAGCAGGACGTCTTGGGCGAAGCGGACGATGGTGGCCGCTTCGAACAGATCCGTGGAATATTCAAAGCTGATTCTCAGCCCACCTTCGTCTTCGGCGAACACGACGTAGAGCTCTGTTCTGGCGCAACCCGCCACCGGCGAATCGTGCACCTCGGCCGCCAAACCAGGCAGGTTCAGCTCCGCCGGTGGTGTCGTGACCACGGTGAACAACACGGCGGGGTACCGGTCTACGTCTTGCCCGGCGAGCGCGATCGTCTCGTCGAGCGGAAGTTCCTGGTGATCGAGCGAGGCGAACAACTTCTCCGCCACCGCCGCCATGACGTCGGGCAGTTCCGCGGCTTCCCCCAGCGGGACCCGCAGGGGTACGGCCTCCCCGATCATGCCGACCGTCCGCTCGTGTTCCCGGCGGGTCCGACGAGCGCTGGAAACGGCGAGGACGAGGTCCTGCTGACCACAGGTTTCCCGTCCCCACAGCAAGAACACGCTCGCGAGGACCACGGAGCGGGTCGTGCCGGCCGCCGCGGCCACCCGGTCGAGGCGGCGAAGCCGTTCAGGGGCGAGGTGGACCTGATACAGATCACCCTCCCCGGTGAGCCGGGCCGGTGGTTTCCGGTCGTACGGAAGCCGCCAGCGCAGGTCGGCACCCGCGAGTTCGCTCCGCCAATAACGGACGTCGGCCGCGTGCTCGTGCCCCGTCTGCCACCGTGCGTAGTCCGAGTGTTGTCCCCCGGGTTCGGGCAGCCGCGTGGACGTCGCGCCGACCTCGGCGGCATACAGCTCGGAAAGCTCGTGCCACAGGATGTTCATGGACCAGCCGTCACAGACCAGGTGGTGCAGGACGAGCACCAGTACCCAGCGATCGGCGGCGATCCGGCCGAGCCGGGCACGCAGCAGCGGTGCCTCGGTGAGCACGAACGGCTCCGCGACGACTGTGCCGCACCAATCGCCGACCGCGTCGTCGGCACCCAGATGCTCCACCGGCAGATCGAGCGTGAACGGGGCCAGCACTTCGATCCGCTGCCTGTCACCGGACGACGCGACACGACCGCGCAAGGCGTCGTGCCTGGCCACCAGCCGGTCGAGAGCGCGGTGCAGCGCCCGCGGGTCCAGCTCACCCCGCAGGTCCACGCGATATCCGACGTTGTACACCTGCGGTCGCGGGTTCTCCGCTTGACGTCTCCAGAGCCTGCGTTGCAATGACGTCAATGGCACGGTCCGGGTGACGGCGGGTTCGGGCGGGCCGCCCAGCCGCGCGGCCATCGCGCGGATCGTCGGCGCACGGAAGAACTCCGTGACCGAGACCGGTACCCCGAACTCCTCGGTGATCCGGCCCGCCAATCTGACCACCGCGAGCGAATGCCCACCCACGGCGAAGAAGGACCGGTCGACCGCCACCTCGGTCAGGCCGAGTTCGGCGCACCAGAGCTCGTGCAGGCGACGCTCGGCGTCCGTGGACGGCGGAGCGTCGTCCCCGTCCCCCGCGGCCGACGACGGCTCGGGCAGAGCGGAGCGATCCAGCTTGCCGCTGGTGGTCGTCGGCAGCCGGTCGAGCGCGACCCAGCGAGTCGGGATCAGGTACGAGGGCAGCTCTTCGGCGAGCGCTTCGGTGATCCGCGCCCACGGATCCGGTGCGGTCGAGTCGGCGAACACGACGTAACCGGCGAGTTCCGCTTCACCGCGGTGATCCCGGCGGACGACGACGGCCGCATCCGCCACCTCGCTCAACCCGGCCAGCACCCGTTGTGTCTCACCGGGTTCGACCCGGTTGCCGCGGATCTTCACCTGGTCATCGAGTCTGCCGAGGAATTCCACGGTTCCGTCGCCGCGCCACCGGCCGAGGTCGCCCGTGCGATACCACCGTTCACCGCGCCTGGTTTCGACGAAGGCCGCAGCGGTCTCCTCCGGCCTGCCGAGGTAGCCCTCGGCGAGCCCTGTCCCGCCGAGGTGGATCTCGCCGACGGCACCGAGCGGGACCGGGCGTCCGGCCTGGTCGAGCAGGAGCAGCCGGACGCCGTCGATCGGGGCCCCGATGGGTGGCCGGGATTCGCCGTCCGGATCCACCGGGTGATCCGTGGCGATGATCGACGCCTCGGTCGGACCGTATTGGTTGTGCAGCGCGCAATCAGGATGCTCGGCGAGGAAGCGGCGCAGTGCCGGGGTGAGCACGAGCGGCTCGCCGCAGCAGAGGATCAGGCGCAACGACGGCGCGGTGAGGCCGGGCTCGACCAGATGTTTCAGCGGGGTGAACGGCATCAGGATCCGCTCCACGCGGTGCCGTCGGATCACTTCGGCGACGGCGTCGCGGTCTTTGTGCCGCTCGTCGTCGAGCAGTACCAGCGTCCCGCCTGAGGCCAAGGTGGAGAAGATCTCCTGCACGCTGATGTCGAAACTCGGCGACGTCCATTGCAGGGTGCGCATCGGCGGATGCTGATCACCTTGCCAGGCGATGACGTTGGCCGGACCGCGATGCGAGACGAGGACGCCCTTCGGGGTTCCGGTGGAGCCAGAGGTGTACATGCAGTACGCGGGCCAATCCGGCCGCACCTCGGGCAGCTCCGGCGCCTTCGGATCCGGCACGATCTCCTCCGCGAGCCGCACCGGGAACTCCCCCAGCGCGGGCTGCGCGACGAGGACCGCCTTCGTGGTCAGCACGAGCACCGCACCGCTGTCGCGCAGCATGAACCGGCACCGTTGCGGTGGCAACCCGGGATCCAGCGGCAGATACGCCGCGCCGCTCTTGAGCACGCCGTAAAGCGCGGCGATCAGCTGGGGACCACGAGGCAGGGAGACCGCCACGATCTGCCCGCGGGTGACGCCGAGACCGACCAGCAGACGCCCGATCGACTCGGCGAGAAGGTCCAGTTCGCGGTAGCTCAGCTCACCGTCGTCGCTGATCAGTGCCGTGGCGTCGGGCGTACCGGCGACCTGCCGCTCGACCGCGGTGTGCAGACACCCCGCCGTCCGTTCCGGCGCGCCGTGCTGCCACCGGTCGAGCAGCACCACGTCTTCCCTGGTCGGCGTCGTGAGCTCGGAAAGCCGTGCCGACGGCTTCGCGATCGCTTGGCGCAGAACCTGTTTCAGCAGGTTCAGCGCCCGGGCGATGGTCGCTTCGTCGAACAGGTCCGTGCTGTACTCGACCAGGCAGCGCAACCCGTCACCGTGCGCGGTCAGGTAGAAGGCGAGGTCGAACGGGACCTCGTCGCGTGTCATGTCCAGCGCGGTGGCCGTCAATGGCGGCGCGAAGGGCTCGTCCACCGCGTTTTCGAACTCGATCAGCACGTCGAACAGGGGATTGCGGTTCGCGGCGCGGTCGGGATTCAGCAGGCCGACGAGTTCGTCGAACGGGACGGTCCGATGCTCGTACGCCCGGGTGGTCCGGTCTCTGACGCGCTGGGTCAATTCCGCGAAGGTGGGGTCGCCGGACAGGTCGAGGCGGACCGGAACCGTGTCGAGGAAGAGGCCGATCGCGTCCCTGGCGGAGTCCGGCCTGCTGCTGACGACCGTGCCGACCGCGAAGTCGTGCTGCCCGCCGTAGCGGCCGAGCACGGCGCCGATCGCGCCGAGCACCACCATGAACACGGTGCTGCCGCACGCGGCCGCGACGACACGCAGCGGCTCGCCGAGACCCGCCACCAGCTCATCGCTCAGGGCGGCGCCCCGCCGGGACGGCACCGGGGGCCGCGGCCGGTCGGTGGGCAGCGCGAGTTCGGGCAGACCGGTCAGTTCGTCGTGCCAGAACGCGAGATCCTCGCCGGGATCCGCGATCTCGAATCCGGTCTCGGGCCCCGGCCCGGTCCGGATCGCGGGCAGGTCCGGCCAAGCGCGGTAGTGCGCGGCCAGATCACGCAGGAACACCGCGGTCGACGCCGAGTCGAAGACGATGTGGTGGGCCACCAGACAGAACAGATGGCGATCCTCGGCGAGCCGGACCAGCGCGAAGGCGACCAGCGGGCCGGTGTCGAGCGCGAGCCGGGTCCGGGCGAACCTCGCTCGGATCTCGGCAAGGGCTTCGGCTTCGGTGCGCCCGGACAGGTCGATCAGCGGGCATTCGACGGTCACGGACGGCAGCACGGACTTCCGCGGAACGCCGTCCCGCTCGTGGAAGACCGTGCGTAAAGCGGGATGTGCCGAAACCACGCGCGACACCGACTCCCGCAGCGTCACGTCGTCCAGCCGTCCGTCCAGCCGGATCGCCTTGGGCTCATGGTACGCGCCGGTGCCGGGGAACATCCTTTCCAGGAACCAGATGCGCCGCTGCGCGGGGGATGGCTCGAGGTCGGCCGACTGGTGGCGACGACGCAGGCCGTCGAGCAGCGGCAGCGCGTCGAGCACCTGGTCCGGCGGGACACCGAAATCCACGAAAGCGGCGATCTCGTCGGCCCCCGCCGCCACGAGCGCGTCCACCACCGGGGCGCATCGCTCGGGACTGCCGATCAGGGCACGGGATCCGCAGTAGCGTTCGTAGGCGTCGCCGAGCACGAACTCGATGTCCTCCTCGGTCGCGCCGTCCAGGTCGATGCTGAGCCCCAGGCTGTTCCCGACCTGGCCGAGCAGGGAAAGCGACGAGCGCAGGTAGTCGCAGAACGGCCGGAACGCCTGCTGCCGCGCGCGTTCGTGGTCCTCGCCGAGGAAGGTGTGCACCAGCACCACGACCCGGCCCGCGGCCGGATCGAGGCCGTGTTCCGCGCGCGTGCGCCGATAGAGCGCGATGTTGCCGGCCAGCGCGGAAACGTCCTGGGTCATCAGATTGGTGACCACGCCGAGATCGGCCGCGGCGGCCCGGCGGTAGCTTTCCGGGTTTCCGACCACGGCGACGAACATCGGCGGGCGCCGCTGGATGGGCGCCGGGTGCAGGCGGACCGCGGCGGGCGCGCCGTCGCCCGCGACGAGGGTGATCTCCTCCCCCGCCCAGAGCCGGCGCACGGTGTCCAGCCCCTCGTACATCAGCTCGCGATGGTTGCCGAAGTTCTCCGGTGCCAGCGCGAAATCCCTGGTGTGCCAGCCACTCGCCACGCAAAGTCCGACGCGGCCCGAAGACAGGTTGTCCACGACGGACCATTCTTCGGCGACCCGGACGGGATGGTGCAGCGGAAGCACGACCGACCCGGCGTGCAGCCGGATCCGCTCGGTACGGGCGGCCAGCGCGGCGGCCAGCACCGACGGATTCGGGAACAGCGCGCCGAAGGAGTCGAAATGCCGCTCCGGTAACCAAAGCGCGTGGAAATCGTGCTCGTCGGCGAAGCGCGCGGCGGCCATGATCAGCCGGTACTTGTCCTGCTGATCCCGATCGGGGTAGTCGCCGAAGAAATAGAGGCTGAACGCACAGCTTGCCCCGGGAGCCGCCGGTTCCGGGGGCGACACGACGGGCATCGCCGCCGGACGGACCGGATGCTCGACCGGCTTCGGCGCGGGCGCCACGGTGTCCGGGGTCCCGCGGGCCACGTCGAGCTGCCGGTGCATCAGCTCGGTCATCTGGCGCATCATGGTCTCGGCGAGCTTCAGCTGCCGGTCCATCAAACCGTGAAGAGACACGTCTTCGGCCGGCGGGCCGGGCTCCGGCTCGCTTTCACCGGAGGCGGGAGGCGCTCCGCCGCTTCGCTCGATCAACTCGGCCACTTTCGCCGGAGTACCGGCTTCGGAGAGCAGCTCCCGGATGCCGATCCGCACCCCGAAGGCCCGCTCCAGTTCGCGGGCCAGCCCCATCAGGGCGAGCGAATCGGCGCCACCCGCCACGAACGACATGTCTTCGGCCAGGTCGTCGGCGCCGAGCCGGTCGGCGGCGAGCCGCCGGACCTCGGCGAGGACCGCCCCCGAGCTCACCTGTCCGGCGCCGGACGGGGCGGGAGCCGACGGCCGCGCGAAGCGGACCCGCCGGTAGGGGTACCCGGGCAACGGGACGCGGCCGCCGGTGGGCGCCAGCTCCGCCCAATCCAGGTCCGCGCCGCGCCGGTACAGCGCGGCGGCCGCGCGCAGCACCGCGGCGCACTCATCGTCGGGCGGGGAGCCCACGGACGGCTGCCAGTACCGGTGCGGGAGGGCGGCGCGTCCCATCGAACCGAGCACCTCACGCGGACCGATCTCCAGGTAGCCCCCGCACTCCAGGCGTTCGAGCGCTCGCAGCGACTCGTCGAAACGGGCCGTCTCACGGATCTGTCTTCGCAGGTAGCGCGCGTCGACCGAGGCACCGGCCGGGATCACCCCGCCCAGGTTGCTCGCGAACGGCATCCGCACCGGGCCGAACCGCACCGCTTCGGCCGCGCGTTCGAATTCGTCGAGAACGGGTTCGAGCAGCGCCGAATGGAAGGCCCGGTCCACCGGAAGCCTTCGCCAGGAGAGGTTTTCCCGGTCGAACAGGGTCTCCGCGGCCGCGATCGCCGCCGACGGCCCGGACAGCACGCAGGACTGGTCGCCGTTGACCACCGCGACCTCGGTCCCCGTCGCGACGGCGAGCCGTCCCCCCCGCTCCGGCGAGACGCGGACCGCGATCATGCCGCCCGGCTCGGTTCCCTGCATCAGCCTGCCGCGCAAGCAGGTCAGCCGCAGCCCGTCGGCCACGTCGATCCCGCCGGCCACGGCGAGCGCCGCGTACTCCCCCAAACTGTGCCCGACCACGAAATCCGGCTGGACGCCCCACGACCGCCAAAGTCGCGCCAGCGCGACCTGATGGCAGAACAACGCGGGCTGTCCCTCCACAGTGGACAATGGGACGGTCGGATCCGGCGTGCCCAGCAGGGACTCGGACACACCGGTGATCCCGGCCTCGTCGGCAAGGCCCAGCAACTCGTCCAGCGCTTCGCGGAAGACGGGGAACGCGTCACGAAGCCGCGCGGCCATCCCCCGATACGCGGAGCCCTGTCCGGAGAAGGCGAACGCGAGCGTGCCGAATTGGTGCGGGACAACCGATTCCTCGCCGATCGTGCCGAGCGCGGCGGCAAGTCCGGCGGTGTCACTCCCGACCACGGCGAGCCGGTGCGACAGATGCGGCCTGCCGAGCGCCATACTCGCCGCCACGTCCTGCGCCCGCAGATCGGGGTGCGCGCGCAGGTGATCCCGGAGTGCGCCGGTGAGGGCGGACAGTCCCTCGGCGTCGGCGGCCGACACGGGCAGCAGCACCGGTCCCCGCGCCGCCGGTGCCGGCGTGGGCACCGGGGCCTCTTCCAGGATCACGTGGACGTTCGTGCCACCGACGCCCAGCGCGCTGACCCCGGCCCGCCGCGGTCCGTCGGTGATCCACGGCGTGTGTTCCGTCGCCAGCACGAACGGGCTGCCCGTCAGCCGGAGTTCCGGGTTGGGCCGGCTCAGGTTGAGTGTCGGCACGAGTTCTCCGTGCTTCAGCATCAGCACCGTCTTGACCAGGCCGGCGAGACCGGCGCAGGTGTCCAGATGGCCGATGCCGGGCTTGACGGAGCCCAACGCGCAGAACCCGGTGTGACCGTCCTCCGCGTACGCCTGGCTGAGCGCCTCGAACTCGACCGGGTCGCCCAGCGCGGTGCCGGTGCCGTGTGCCTCGACGTAGGTGATGGACGACGCCGCCACCCGGGCGCGCGCCAGTGCCAGCCGGATGACCTCGGCCTGCCCGGACACGCTCGGCGTCGCGAACCCCGCCGTGCGGCCCGCGTCGTTGTTCACCGCCGAACCCAGGATCACCGCGTGCACGGTGTCGCGGTCGGCGATCGCCCGGTCGAGCCGTTTCAGCAGGACCGCGATCACCCCGTTGCCGCCGACCGTGCCGTCCGCCCCGGCGTCGAACGCCCGGCACGCGCCGGTCGGCGAAAGGATACCGCCGGGGTACGGCCGGTAGCCCGAATCCTGCGGGAGATGGACGGCCGCGGCCCCGGCCAAGGCCAGGTCGGCGTCCCCGGTGAGCAGCGCCTGCCCGGCCAGGTGCACCGCGACCAATCCTGTCGAACACGCCGTCTGCACCCCGACCGCGGGTCCTGAGAGCCCTAGCCGGTGCGCCACTCGCCCGGCCAGGAAATCAGGCTCCGATCCCATCGCCGCCTGCATCGCGGCCAGTTCGTCCGTGACGGGGGGACGCGTGCCCTGACTGACGCGCCGTTGGTGGCCGTAAAGCTGCATACCCGTTCCGGCGAACACACCGATCCTGGTCCCCGCCTCCGCCGCCGCGTAGCCGCCGAGTTCGAGCGCCTCGTGACAGCACTCCAGGAACAGGCGGTGCGCGGGATCGGTCAAGGCCGCTTCGTGGGAGCTCATCCCGAAAAAGTCCGCGTCGAACGAGTCGACGTCGTCGAGCGCGCCGGCGACCGGGACCACCCCCGGTTCCCCGCCGCCGAAGGTCCGCACCCGGCTCACGCCGTCGCGGAGGTCTGCCCAGAATCCGTCGAGGTCCGTCGCACCGGGCACCCGCACCGCGACACCGATGATCGCGATCCGCTCCTCGTGCGCCGGGGCGGCCACCGCTCGGGCGTCCGTCACCCGGCCAGGTCCCGACAGGTGATCGGCGAGCAGGGCGGGGGTCGGGTACTCGAACACCGCGGTCGGCCGCACCTCCCGGCCGAGCAGCGTGGTCAGGGTCGTGGTCAGCTTGACCACGGTCACCGAGGTCATCCCCGCCTCGTAGAACGGCGTGCGCGGATCGACGTCCTGGCCGAGCACCTCCCGGACCGCCGCGAGGACCGTGGCGCGGACGTCGACGGCCCGCCCGAGTTCGCCGTCGAGCAGCCGTCGCCGCAGTTCGGCGCGCTGGACCTTGCCCCCGCCGGTCCGCGGGAACTCATCGGGTGCGACCGGCACCACTTTCGCCACGGTCAGCCGCAATCGGCCGAACACCGCCTCCCGCACCGCCTTCGCGACCGCGTCGAATCCGGCCGCGCGCGCCGCGATCAGGATGACCAGGTCCTCGGTACCGGACTCGGCGTTGGGCAGGCCGACCGCGGCCACCTCGCCTGCCTGGGCGCCGCTCGCCGCGCACACGACTTCCTCGATCTCGTGGCAGAAATGGTTCTGTCCATTGAGGATGATCAGATCCTTGGCCCGGCCGGTGAGCACCACCTGCCCGTTCGCCAGGAACGCGAGATCACCGGTGTCCAGCCAGCCCGGTGCGGGGAACGCGGCGCGGTTCGCCTCTTCGGCGTGCAGGTATCCGGGGGTGACCCGGGCGGAGCGCACCTGCAGCCTGCCGATCTCACGTTCGCGCAGCAGTTCGCCCCGGTCGTCCACCACCCGCACGCTCGCCCCGGGCGCGGGGGAACCGACCGCCACGAACGTGCTGCACTCGTGTTCTTCCGCGGAATCGGGGGCTTGGCACAGTTCGCCGTCGAGGCTCGACTTCAGCACCCGGTGCACGCTGTCCGGCGTACCGAGAGTGCCGAAGGTGATCGCGGTGACCGTCTCCGTCATCCCCCACACCGGCCGGATCCGGCTCTCCTCGATGCCGAACCGGGCGGTCCGCTCGAGAAAGCGCGACATCACCGGCAGCTGGATCTGCTCGCCGCCGCAGAGCAGGGTGCGGACCGAGGACAGATCCCGGTCGCGGGTGTCCCCGGCCAACTCGGCGGCCACCTGCGCGAACCCGAACGTCGGCGACCAGCTGTGCGCGACGCGGTACTCGGCGAGCAGATCCAGCCAGCGGCTCGGCCTGCCCAGTACCAGTTCGGTCGGCACGTGCACGTTCGTCACGCCGGCGTAGACCTCGAGCACGTGGTAGAGGAGCAAGGCGCCGCTGTGGTCCACCGGCAGCCAGTTCAACGTGGTGTCGTCCGGCCGCAGGCCGAGCGCCTTCCGGGACCCCGCCGCGAACTCCATCAGGCCGCGATGCGTCAGCGGGATCGCCTTGGCGGCGCCGGTACTGCCGGAGGACAGCATCACCAGCGCCGGATCATCCGGCGCCGGTGTGTGAAGGCCGAGTTCGGGCAATGCGCTCATCGGCTCCGTCGACACCCGCGCGAGCCGCAAACCGGACAAGCCCGGCTCCGCGTCGCCGACGAGTACGACGGGATCACGCAGCAGCTCGGCCACGTGCTTCAGCCGCCGCCGCGACGCATCGTCCTCGGCCGCGCCCGCCATCGGCACCGGCAGCGCACCACCGAGGACACAGCCCCAGAAGGACGGGAAGAACTCGGCGAGCGGCAGACCGGACAGGACCACCGGATCTCCGCGGCCGACTCCGAGGTCCCGCAGCCGGGCCCGCACCGCGCTCGCCCTGGCCAGGAGTTCCGGGTAGGGACAGCGATCCGGCTTGCCTGCCGCGTCCAGCGTCACCACCGCTCGACCGGGGGCGTCGGCCGCGGCGTTCCGCAGCGCCTTGGCGAGATCCACTCGCTCGCTCGTCCCCAGTTCGAGCGGTTCCCCGTGAACCAGCGCTTCCCCCATTACGATCCTTTCTTCGCTGCTTTCGCGACGCCTGGCGACACGCCGGCGGCCCCCGGCCGGCGGCTCCGAAGGCGCAGCAGGACGATCCCGACCACGAGGACCGGGAGGGCGTGGTACGCCGCGACGACGACCGGCGGTGACGCGACCTCGAGCAGCAGGCCGCAGGTGGCCATCCCGGCGGCGAACCCGGCCGTCTCCGCGGTGGCCGACAGGCCGAACAGCCGCGCGCGTTCCGCTTCCGGCGCCGCCTGCAACCTGCTCAGATACGCGACCTCGGTGAGTCCGTCGGCAAGGCCCGCGACGAACAGGACCACCACCAGCACCGGGATCGGCAAGCCGGTGAACGCGACCACGAACGCCACCGACATCAGCACGGTCCCGGCCGCGAACGCGCGATCGCCGAGCCACGCCATCCTGCCGTGGTCCGTCCGGCGGCAGATCCACTGCACCGCGATGGCGCCGACGGCCCAAGCCGTCCAGAACCAGCTCATGAAGGCGTACGGCGCACCCGGCCACTCCGCGCCCGCGTGTACCGGCAAGGCCACGTTGTGCGAGGCCGAACCGAAGGCGTCGGAGCCTCGGATGAGTACCAGCCCGAGGACGGCCGACGACAGTCCTGCCGTCACCCGCGTCCGGGGCCCACCGTTCGGCACGGCCGTTCTCTCGCCGCCGGAACCGTTGGTGTTCAAGGGAAGCAACCACAACACCGACGCGGACACCAGGAACGACGCGGCGTTGATCAGGAACGCGGCCTCGAATCCGCCCGCCATGACCACGACGGGCGCCGACGCGTAGCCCAGCACCGTCCCCAGTGAGCGCCCCGCGACCAGTCGCCCGTTCATCCGTACCCGGCGGTCCTGCCCCACCATCGCGGGCACACTCGTTCGGAGCGACACCGAGAACACCGTGTTGCCCGCCCCCAGTACGGCGGCGGCCACGAGCAGCCCGCCCAGCCCCACCGCCTGTCCGGCGACGCCGAGCACGATCATCGCCACCGCCTGCGCGAGATCCGCGACGACCATCAGCCGCCGTCGCTCGAACCGCGCGGCGAGCCGCCCCGCCGGCACCCCGAACAGGAATCCCGAACCGACGCGCACCGCCATCACCGCGCCGAGACCGAGCGGTCCGCCGGTCACTTCCAGGGTGAACAAGGCCAGCGCGATCAGGTTGAGAAAGGTGCCGAACGACGACACCGAATACGCCACGAGAAACAACCACAGCGCCGCATCGCCGGTACCGGCTTTCCGGCCGTGACGAACGAGCATCGAATCCCCTGATCGTTTTCCGGTGCCGTCCTGCCGCGAGTGACGGCCAGGTCGGTACGCGAATCGGTGCGGCTGACGCCGATGAGCACTCGGGGACCGAAGGGAACTTTTTTCTCAAATCACGCGACGAAGGACGCCGTTCAGCCCGCATCGCCGCCGCACGAATTAATTGCCGAAAGAAGACAGGACCGCCCTCTGGACGGCCACTGAAAGCCAGTTATTTCATTCCATGGACAGTAAAGAAAGAACGTTTCCCCACAGAGACGCACCAAGGCACGCCAACCGTTTACTTCCCCAGTTTCTACATCTCGGCGAGAATAACGGCCCGGATTCACCTCGTCAACAGCGGACTCCGCGCCCAAACCGTCCGAATTCGATCGAACACACCGAGTGGAACCAAAAGCGACACGGCAAAGAGAATTACTCCATCGGAATCCGTGGTTATGCCGTTTGCCGCGTCCGGTGCCCGCCGAACGGGCGCTCATTCGTCGAGTGGCGACCGATCGGCCACGCAAGTACGCCCGGCGGACCTCAGCGGTAGGTGAACTTCGGCGGCCGCCGCGCGAGGAACGCGGCCACCCCCTCCGCGTAGTCCTCGCCGTGCAGGGCACCGAGCCGGATCTCGTCGACCTCGGCGTCGGATTCCTGTTGTCCCGCCACGATCTTCTCGATGATCCGGTTCATCCCGCGCACCGACGCCTGCGAACGCGAAGCCAGCGTCTCGACGAACTTCGCGGTCGAGGCCTCCAGCTCGTCGGCCGGGAAGACGTCGTTCAGAAGCCCGATCTCGCGCGCCCGGCGGGCGTCGACGAGTTCACCCGAGAGCAGGAAGTACTTCGCGTGCGCCGGGCCGACCAGCGAGACCAGCTGCCGGGTCGAGTCGAAGTGGTAGACGATCCCGAGCTTCGCCGGCGTGATGCCGAACCGCGAGCCCTCCGCGGCGAAGCGGAAGTCGCAGGCGACCGAGATCTGGCACCCGCCGCCGATGCAGTTCCCCTGGATCATCGCGACCGTCGGCTTCCGCGACGCCGTCAGCGCCGCCACGGCGCCGTCGACCGCCTTGTCGTAGGTCTCGGCCGCGTCGGCGGTCGACCGCAGGTCCCGGAACTCGCTGATGTCGGCGCCCGCCGAGAAATGCGCGCCCGCGCCGGTCAGCACGAGGACCTTGATCGCCGGATCCGCCTCCACCCGCGCCACCACGTCCGGGATCGCCGACCACATCCCGTAGGTGATCGCGTTCATCTTCTCCGGCCTGGTGAACGTCAGCCGCGCGACCTCGCCGTCGCGAGTGAACTCGAACCCGTCAGTCATGTTCCGAACCTAACCGGATGCCGCCGGCGATCACGAAGCCGAAGTGACCCGATACACGTCGTAAACGCCTTCGACGCCCCGGACCACCTTCAGCACGTGCCCGAGGTGCTTCGGGTCGCCCATCTCGAACGAGAACCGGCTGACCGCGACCCGGTCGCGCGACGTCGTGACCGACGCGGACAGGATGTTGACCTTCTCGTCCGCGAGCACCTTCGTGACGTCCGAGAGCAGACGGTGCCGGTCCAGCGCCTCGACCTGGATCGCGACGAGGAACACCGAGGACGCCGACGGCGCCCATTCGACCTCGACGAGCCGCTCGGGCTGGGCCCGCAGGTCGTCGGCGTTGGTGCAGTCGGTCCGGTGCACGCTGACGCCGCCGCCGCGGGTGACGAAACCGAGGATCTCGTCGCCGGGCACCGGCGTGCAGCAGCGGGCGAGCTTGGCCCAGATGTCGCTGGCGCCCTTCACCACGACGCCGACGTCGTTCGAGCCGCGCCGGCGGGTGACCGTGGACGGGGTCGCGCGCTCGGCGAGCTCCTCCTCCGCCTCGTCGACCCCGCCGATCAGCGCGACCAGCCGCTGCACGACGTGCTTCGCGCTGGTGTGGCCCTCGCCGACGGCCGCGTACAGCGAACTGATGTCGGGATGCCGCAGTTCGGTGGCGACCGCGCCCATCGACTCGGCGGAGACCAGCCGCTGGATCGGGAGGCCGACCTTGCGGACCTCCTTGGTGATGGCCTCCTTGCCGCCTTCGATCGCCTCGTCGCGGCGTTCCTTGGCGAACCACTGCCGGATCTTCGCGCGGGCCTTGGGCGAACCCGCGAACTGCAGCCAGTCGCGGCTCGGCCCCGCCGTCTCGGCCTTCGAGGTGAAGATCTCGATGACCTCGCCGTTCTCCAGCTTCCGCTCGAGCGCGACGAGCCTGCCGTTGACGCGGGCCCCGATGCAGCGATGCCCGACCTCGGTGTGCACGGCGTAGGCGAAGTCGACCGGCGTCGAATCGACCGGCAGCGTGATCACGTCACCCTTGGGCGTGAACACGAAGATCTCGCGCGAGGCGAGCTCGTACCGCAGCGACTCCAGGAAGTCGCCCGGGTCCGCCGCTTCACGCTGCCAGTCGAGGAGCTGGCGCATCCACGCCATCTCGTCGACGTCCATGGCGTTCCCGTTGTGGGTGCCCTTGGTCTCCTTGTACCGCCAGTGCGCCGCGATGCCGTACTCGGCGGTGCGGTGCATCTCGTAGGTCCGGATCTGGACTTCCAGCGGTTTGCCGTCCGGCCCGATCACCGTGGTGTGCAACGACTGGTACACACCGAACCGCGGCTGCGCGATGTAGTCCTTGAACCGGCCGGGGACCGGCTGCCACAGCGCGTGGACGACGCCCATCGCGGCGTAGCAGTCACGGACGTCCTCGACCAGGATCCGCACGCCCACCAGGTCGTGGATGTCGTCGAGGTCGCGGCCGCGGACGATCATCTTCTGGTGGATCGAGTAGTAGTGCTTCGGCCTGCCCTCGACCTTGGCGGTGATCCGCGAGCCTTCGAGATTGCTGGTCAGCTCGGTGATCACCGAGCGCAGGTACGTGTCGCGCGAAGGCGCGCGATCGGCGACGAGGCGGACGATCTCGTCGTACTTCTTCGGCTGCAGGATGGCGAAGGCCAGGTCCTCCAGCTCCCATTTGACCGTCGCCATGCCGAGCCGGTGCGCCAGCGGGGCGAGGACCTCCAGGGTCTCGCGCGCCTTGCGGGCCTGCTTCTCCGGCGGCAGGAAGCGCATCGTGCGCATGTTGTGCAGCCGGTCGGCCAGCTTGATGACCAGCACGCGCGGGTCGCGCGCCATCGCGATGACCATCTTGCGGATGGTCTCGGCCTCGGCGGCCGTGCCGAGCTTGACCTTGTCCAGTTTGGTGACGCCGTCGACGAGCTCGCCGACCTTCTCACCGAAATCGGCCTTCAGGCTCTCCAGCGAGTAGCCGGTGTCTTCGACGGTGTCGTGCAGCAGCGCCGCGACCAGCGTCGTGGTGTCCATGCCGAGTTCGGCGAGGATGGTCGCGACCGCGAGCGGATGCGTGATGTACGGGTCGCCGGACTTGCGCCGCTGCTCCCGGTGGAGTTCTTCGGCGACGTCGTAGGCGCGCTGGAGCTGCGCGAGGTCCGCGTTGGGATGCAGCTCGCGGTGGATGACGGCGAGCGGCTCGAGAACCTGCTTGACCGGTGCGGCGCGCTGCGCGGTGATCCGGCGGGCGAGGCGGGCGCGCACGCGGCGCGTCGCGGACGGCGTCGGCGCTGCCCCCTGTCGCGCCGCACCGTTCTGCTCGGTGCCGTCCTTCGAGGACACCGCGGCATCGAGCTCTTGGCTCACCCGCACCTCCTGCGCTTCGTGCGGCCTTCGGACATCAAGGGTAACCGCTCCCCCTCGCGGCTCACTTGGTACGCCCGGTCAACACACCCGGAGGGCCTCCACACGGCGCCCCTCAAGCACGGAACGACCGCCGAGCGCGCCGAGTTCCATGACCACCGAAACCCCGGTGACCTGCGCCTTCGCGTCTTCCAGCAGTTTGCAGGTCGCCGCGACGGTGCCGCCGGTGGCGAGCACGTCGTCGAGAACCGCGACACGCTGGCCGGGCTCGACGACGCCTTCGGGAAGTTCGACGGTCGCGGTGCCGTACTCCAGCGTGTACCCGACCCTCCCCGCGACCCGGGGCAGCTTGCCGGGCTTGCGGATCAACGCGACACCGAGACCACGGGCGTAACCGACGGCGGCAGCCAGCAGGAATCCGCGCGCTTCCACCCCGGCCAGCAGATCGGCCTCGGGATCGACGGTGGCGGCCAGCGCGTCGGTGACGGCCTTGAAGCCCGCCGCATCGGCGAACAGCGGGCTCAGGTCCCGGAACAGCACGCCGGGTTCCGGGAAGTCCGGCACGTCGGCGATCAGGTCGAGTGCCTTGTCCAGCTCCATGTGCTTCCTGCTCTCCTGAACACCAGGAAAGGTCCTTCCCTCACGGAGTTCGCAAGGAAAGGACCTTTCCGGGGGTTGAACTCGACTACCTCTTGCGCTTGCCGGACGGACGGCCCTTGTGGGCCTTCTGGTTCCGGGCGGGGACGCTCGCCGCGGCGGCGTACGCCTTCTCCTTGCGGAGCTCGGCGGCCAGGGCGTCCTCGTCGTTCGGGTCGAAGTCGTCGTCGCGCTCGGCGGCCTTGCGGGCCTGGTTCGCGCGCCGCGAAGCGACCCGATCGGCCTGCTGGCGGAACTTCGGGTCACGCATCTTGAAATCGACCAGCAGCGGAGTCGCCAGCGCGACCGACGACAGCACGCCGACGACGGTGCCGGTGAGCTGCACCAGCGCGAGTTCCTGCAGGGTGCCGGAACCGAGAAGGAGGTACCCGATCACCAGCAGCCCGAGGATCGGCAGGGCGGCGATCAACGATGTGTTGAACGACCGCATCAGCGTCTGGTTCAACGCCAGGTTGGCCGCCTCGCCGAAGGTTCGGCGGGTGAGCCCGAGCAGGCCGCGCGTGTTCTCGCGGACCTTGTCGAACACCACCACCGTGTCGTACAGCGAGAACCCGAGGATCGTCAGCAGACCGATCACCGTCGCCGGCGTGACCTCGAAACCGATCAGCGAGTACACACCCGCCGTCACCACGATGTCGTTCAGCAGGGTGACCAGTGCCGCGGCCGCCATCCGGGGGTCGAAGTACAACGCCAGGAACAGCGTGACCGCCAGCAGGAAGACCCCGAGCGCGATCAGCGCCTGCCGGGAGATCTCCCCGCCCCAGGACGCGCTGACCGCGCTGTCACTGATCGCCTGGACACTCGGCTGACCAATGGATCCGATCGGGCCCAGTTCCTGGAACAGGGCTTGCTTCACCTTGGCGACCTCGGCCGCGTCCAGGGTGTCCGAGCGGAGCTGGATGGTCGACGAGACGCCGCTGCCGACCTTCTGCGCCTCGTCTGCGGGCTTGCCCAGCGCGTCGGCGAAGACCTCCTTGGCCCGCTCTTCGGTGATCTGCCCGCTCTTGCCGTTGGCGGGCAGCTGGATCTGGGTGCCGCCTTCGAAGTCGATGCCGAAGTTGAAGCCCTTGATCCCCATCGACGCGATGCACACCAGCACCAGCGCGCCGAAGAAGAGGTACCAGCGTTTGCGGACGCCGACGACGTTGAATACGCCGCTGCCCACATACATCCGGTGGAAGACGCTCTCGCGTTTGTTCTCGGTGGTGTTCTTCTCGTCGACCACGGTCACGCCTCCTTGACGTTCGGGCGACCGGTGGCGGGACGGGCCGCCTTGCGCTCCGAGCCCAGCTGCTGCACGGCGCCGAGGCCGAGATTCTTCGGGTTGGACAGGAACTTCGACTTCGACCGGGAGACCATCGCGACCAGCGGATGCGTCACGAGGTAGACCACGACGAGGTCGAGCACCGTCGACATGCCGAGGGTGAACGCGAAGCCCTTCACGTCACCGACGGCCAGCAGGTAGAGGACCGCCGCGGCGAGGAAGCTGACCGCGTCCGCCGCGAGAATCGTGCGCTGGGCACGGGACCAGCCCCGCGGTACCGCGGACCGGAACGTCCTGCCTTCGCGGATCTCGTCCTTCAACCGCTCGAAGTAGATGACGAACGAGTCCGCGGTGATACCGATCGCGATGATCAGGCCCGCCACGCCCGCGAGGTCGAGGGTGTACCCGATCCACCGCCCCAGCAGCACCAGGACCCCGTACACGATGGTGAACGACAAACCGAGCGACAGGATCGTCAGCAGGCCGAGCAGCCGGTAATAGAACATGCAGTAGATGAACACGGCCAGCAGGCCGATACCGCCGGCGATCAGGCCCGCCTGCAGCGACGCGAGACCCAGCGTCGCGGACACCGTCGTCGCGTCCGAGGACTCGAACGACAGCGGCAGCGAGCCGTACTTCAGCACGTCGGCCAGGTCCTTCGCCTCGGTCTGGCTGAAGCGGCCGGTGATCTGGGTCTGCCCGCCCAGGATCGCCGACTGGATGGTCGGCGCGGAGACGACCTGCGTGTCGAGGACGAACGCGGCCTGCTTCTGGACGTTCTTCGAGGTGAAGTCGCCCCAGATCCGGGAGCCCTCACCCTTGAAGTTCAGGTTGACGACCCACTGGGAGTTCTGGGTGTCGTAGCCCGAGGAGGCGTCGGAGATCTCGGTTCCGGGCAGGAACTCCGGCTCCAGCAGGTACTTCATGGTGTTCTTGTCGCCACAGGCGACCAGCGGCTTGTCCGTGAGGTCGTTGCCGACCAGCGGGTCCGCGATCTTGGGGTCGCAGTTGAGCGCAGCGAAGGCCTTCTCGGCCGCCGCGGCCTGCTTCGCCTGGTCCGTCGAAAGCAGATCGGGGTTCTGCCGGAGGTTCCGGGCCTCCTCGATCTCCCTCTTGGTCTTCTCGTCGGAATTCTCGTCCGGCTGCTGCTGCGGCGCACCGGCAGCGCCACCGCCACCGTTGGCCGGGCTGGTCGGCGGGGCGCTCACACCAGGCGAGGCCGGGGGCGCCGAGGACGGCGTGCCCGAGGCGGGCGGGGCCGACGGTTGCGGCACCGGGGTCACCGGCTGCGACGTCACGACCTTCCGGAAGCCGAGCTTCGCGGTCTTGCCCAGGGTCTTGGCCTGGTCGCCCTGCTCACCGGGGACGGTGATGACGACGTTGCTGCCGTCGAGGACGACCTCGGTGCCGCTGACGCCGATACCGTTGACCCGGCGCTCGATGATCGAGCGGGCCTGTTCGAGGGACTCTCGCGGAGGGTCGCCGCCGTCGGGGTTTCGGGCGGTCAGGGTGACCCTCGTACCGCCCTGCAGATCGATGCCGAGCTTCGGCGTCGGCTTGCCGCTACCGGTGAAGAACACCAGGGCGTACAGCGCCACCACGATCAGGGCGAAGAAGGCGAGATAGCGTCCCGGGCGGAGATGCCCGGCCGGTGCGGCCACTGTGCTTCGGTCTCCTCGGACGGACTGGGTTTTTCCCCAATGGACTTGGCTGTTCACTCACTGGACGGGAGTCCGGCGGTACCGCGAACGAGCACGACTATGACGACGGACACGCACGCAGCACCGAGACACTACTCGGTGCTGCGTGAGCCCGGCGTTGGCCCCGCACCTACGAAAGTCTGGTGTCGGGGATGGCCTTACAACCGCTACTTCTTGCCGTGCTCCAGCGGAGGAGCGATCTGCGCGCCCGACTTCTCCTCGACGCGCTCGTCGTCCTTCGACTCGACGACCGGCGCCTCGACGACCTCGTCGGTGTCGGTGGCGTCGGTGACGTCTTCGTCGGTCTCGACGACCGGCTCGACCTTCTCGCGGACGGCCTGGCGCAGCCAGGTGGTCACGACGCCCGGAGCGATCTCGAGGTCGATCGTGGTGTCGGCGGTAGCGTCGGCGACGGACGCGTAAAGACCGGAAGTGGTCATCACCCGGTCACCGGGAGCCAGGCTCGCGAGCAGCTCCTGCTGCGCTGCCGCCGCCTTCTTCTGCTTACGGGTGCCCATGACGAGCGGAATCGCCACAACGAGCATCAGGAGCAGCGGCAGCAATAACTGGTTCATGATTCTCCATTTCGAGCGGACGCCGCGCGGTGCGCTGTTTTGTCCGGTTTGGCGGGGTGTGCTCTCTCCGAGTGTGCCAGGTGCCAGCGGAAACTCCACCACCACCCGTCGTCACCACGGGCCTCGGACCGCGTGAACGGTCCGGTCAGTCCTGGTCGAACAGGGTCGGTCCGCCCTGGTCGCCGCGCGTGGCGCCGGCCGGGACCGGCAGGCCGAGGTGTTCCCACGCGGCCGCTGTGGCGACCCGGCCGCGAGGAGTGCGGGCGAGCATACCGGCGCGGACCAGGTAAGGCTCACACACCTCTTCGACGGTGGTCGGTTCCTCTCCCACCGCGACGGCCAGCGTCGACACGCCGACCGGCCCGCCGCCGAAGGAGCGGACCAGCGCGGTCAGCACCGCGCGGTCGAGCCGGTCGAGGCCGAGTTCGTCGACGTCGTAGACCTCCAGCGCGGCCCGCGCGATCTTGCGCGTGACCTTGCCGTCGGCCCGGACCTCGGCGTAGTCGCGCACCCGGCGCAGGAGCCGGTTCGCGATCCGGGGTGTGCCGCGGGACCGGCGGGCGATCTCCGCGCAGCCGTCCCGGTCGATGTCGATGTCGAGGATCGTGGCGGCGCGGCGGGCGACGAGTTCGAGTTCGCTGTCGCTGTAGAACTCCATCTGGCCGGTGAAACCGAACCGGTCACGCAGCGGGCCGGTCAGCGAACCGGACCTCGTCGTGGCGCCGACCAGTGTGAACGGCGCGATCTCGAGCGGGATGCTGGTGGCGCCGGGCCCCTTGCCGACGACGACGTCGACGCGGAAGTCCTCCATCGCGAGGTACAGCATCTCCTCGGCGGGACGGGCGATGCGGTGGATCTCGTCGATGAACAGGACGTCGCCGGGCGCCAGGTTCGACAGCATCGCGGCCAGGTCGCCCGCGCGTTCCAGCGCCGGTCCCGAGGTGATGCGGATGGCGGCGTTGAGTTCGGCGGCGACGATCATCGCCATACTCGTCTTGCCGAGCCCCGGCGGACCGGAGAGCAGGACGTGATCCGGCGGGACACCCCGGCGTCGCGCGCTTTCGAGGACGAGTTCGAGCTGCTCACGCACCCGCGGTTGACCGACGAACTCGTCGAGTTTGCGCGGGCGCAGCGTGGTCTCGACCTCGCGTTCGCCCGTCTGCGGCAGCGCCGAAAGCGTCTCGTCGTCGGCGTCGAATTCCGTCACGGCCTCATAGTCCATGTGGCCGGTTACCGCTTACGCCCGAGGGTGGCCAACGCGGCGCGCAGCACGGAGGACGTCGTGTGGCCCTCACCCTCGCCGAGCACCTTGTCGACGGCCTGTTCGGCCTGCTTGGCCGGGAAGCCGAGGCCCGCGAGCGCCTCGACGACCTCGCTCCGCAGCGCGCCAGGCGCCACGACCGCCGGGGAACCGTCGGTCGGGCCGGCGAGCGCGGTGACCTTGTCCCGGAGTTCGAGCGTGAGCCGCTCGGCGCCCTTGCGGCCGATACCGGGCACCTGGGTGAGCACGGTGATGTTGCCTTCGACCAGCGCGGAACGCAGCTTGTCGGGGTCGAGGACGGCGAGTGTCGCGAGCGCGAGCCGGGGGCCGATCCCGGAGACCGTCTGCAGCAGGCCGAACAGCTCGCGGGCGTCGGCGTCGGCGAAACCGAACAGCGTCAAGGAATCCTCGCGGACCACGAGCGCGGTGTGCAGCATCGCCTCCTCGCCGCGGCGAAGCGTCGCGAGGGTGGCGGGGGTGGCCTGCACGGCGAAGCCCACTCCCCCGACCTCGATCACGACGTGGTCGAGACCGATGGAGAGGATTTCACCGCGTACCGAGGAGATCATCGAGCCGCTCCTTGCGTCTTTGCTTGTTTGGCCGCGGCGGCGAGCCTGGCCTTGTGGTTCTTGGCGATCTCGGCCGCCCTGGCCTCGGCTTCGGCGAGCCGGACCCGCATCGGCTCGCGCCACAGGTGGCAGATGGCGAGCGCGAGCGCGTCCGCGGCGTCCGCCGGATGCGGTTTGACCTCGAGACCGAGCAGTCGCATGACCATACCGGTGACCTGCGCCTTGTCCGCGCGCCCGGAGCCCGTGACGGCGGCCTTGACCTCGCTCGGGGTGTGGAACACGACCGGCAGCCCGCGCCGGGCCGCGGCGAGCGCGACGACGCCGCCCGCCTGCGCGGTGCCCATCGCGGTGCGCACGTTGTGCTGCGCGAAAACCCGCTCCACGGCGACGGCCTCAGGCTTGTACCGGTCGAGCCAGCGCTCGACGGCGTCGGAGATCCCCAGCAGCCGCACGGAGAGATCGGCGTCCGGCGGGGTCCGCACGACGTCGACGGCCACGGCGCGGACGGTGCGGCCCGTGCCACCGTCGACCACTCCCAGCCCGCACCTGGTCAGACCGGGGTCGACCCCGAGTACCCGCACGCGTTTTCCTCCGCTCCGGCGAACATCAGTTCGAGATCCGAGGCTACCCGGAGCGGGCTCCGGGCAAGATGAGGACATGCCGAGTCCCGACGACTTCACCGCCCATCTGGGCCTTCAGCCGTTGCCCGTCGAGGGCGGCCGCTGGGCGCAGAGCTGGCGCGACGAAACCGCGTCCGCGATCTACTACCTGCTGGCGCCGCCGGAAACCTCGGCGCCACACCGGCTGGACCGGCTGGAGATCTACGCGCACCACGCGGGGGCGCCGGTGCGGATGCTGCTGTTGTTCCCGGACGGGAGTGTTTCGCGGCCGGTGCTGGGTCCGGACGTCGCCGCTGGTCAGCGGCCGCAGGTGGTGGTGCCCGCCGGGGTGTGGCAGGCGTCGGTGAGCACCGGTGAGTGGAGCCTGGCCGGCACGGTGGTGGTGCCGCCTTATACGGACGACTGCGTGGAGTTCCGGTCCGCGGCGGCTTTGGCCGCCGAGTGGCCGGACGCGGCGGAGGACCTGGTGCCCTGGCTTGAGTGAGCGTGGGTCTTTGCGTGCCCCTTGCCTGACGTCCGCCCCCAGCACGCCGACTGTGTGGATTTTGGGACGTTGGATGACCAAAAATCCACACAGTGCCCCACGTGACCGGTCCGGTCACGATGCCAGACCACCGGATACGTGAAGGCCCCCTTCATTGCGTCTAGCGCAGTGAAGGGGGCCTTCACGTACTTAAGCGAACCTCAGGGCCCGTCGACGCCCGGCGTCCAGCTCTCCGGGTCACCGGATTCGGTCAGCACCGGCTGGTACCGCGCGAAGCCCTCGGGAGCGTCCGCGTGCCACGGGAAGTGGCCGTCCGGCGTGGCGACGATCAGTTGCAGCGCCGGGAAGTCCCCGTCCGGGTAGATCAGGAACGCGCTCCCGAAGTACTCGGGATAGTGCCCCTTCGCGACCCGTTCGAAGACCACCGGCGCGCCCTCGAAGAAATCGTCGTACTGCTTGCCGACCTCGAAGATCTCGCCGGCGGCCGCGCGGTCGACGTAGGCGTCGAGCAGGACCGGCCCCATGTGCTCGGGCAGTCCGATCACGACCGCTTCCGCGACGTTGTGCAACGCCCAGGCGCACGCGGTGAAGCAGAAGGGTGCTTCCTCCTCGTCGCCTTCGACCGCGATGACCGCGTTCCCTCTCGCCTTCGCCTGTCCCTCGATCCACTGGATGAGTTCGGTTTCTTCGGCGGTGAGGGCGTCGGCTTCGGAGGTCGTCACGCGCGACATTGTGCCCCACGCGAGCGCCCGCACCTAGCCCCGGGACCGATTTTCCGCGGCATGGCGGGAAAATTGATCAGCCGACCTCGGCCATGACCTCGTCCGAAACGTCGAAGTTCGCGTACACGTTCTGCACGTCGTCGCAATCCTCGAGCGCGTCGATGAGCTTGAAGACCTTCTTCGCGCCTTCGACGTCCAGCGGGACACTGACCGACGGCAGGAACGTGAGATCCGCGGACTCGTACTCGAAACCGGCTTCCTGCAAGGCTTTCCGGACCGGGACGAGGTCGGTGGCCTCGGAGACGATCTCGAAGTTCTCGTCGAGGTCGTTCACCTCTTCGGCACCCGCGTCGAGTACGGCCATGAGGACGTCGTCCTCGCCGGCGTCACCCTTGGGCATGATCACGACGCCCTTGCGGTTGAACATGTAGGCGACCGAACCCGGGTCGGCGAGCGAGCCGTTGTTCCGGGTGAGCGCGGTGCGCACCTCCATGGCGGCGCGGTTCTTGTTGTCGGTGAGGCATTCGATCAGCACGGCCACACCGTTCGGGCCGTAGCCTTCGTAGGTGATGGTCTGCCAGTCGGCGCCACCGGCCTCTTCACCGGCGCCGCGCTTGCGGGCGCGCTCGATGTTGTCCTGCGGGACCGAGTTCTTCTTGGCCTTCTGGATGGCGTCGTAGAGCGTCGGGTTGCCGTCCGGGTCGCCACCGCCGGTCCGGGCCGCCACCTCGATGTTCTTGATCAACCGGGCGAAGAGCTTGCCGCGCTTCGCGTCCAGGTTGGCCTTCTTGTGCTTCGTGGTGGCCCACTTGGAGTGGCCGCTCATCTCTCCTCCATCTACTCCTGTGCCCGCCGCTGAGCACAGTGTCGGTTTTGCTAAGCCTGTCGCACGAGGTCGACGAACAGCCTGTGCACGCGTTCGTCCCCGGTGAGTTCGGGGTGGAACGACGTGGCGAGTACCGCCCCCTGCCGGACCGCGACGATCCTAGCGGCCGCGTCCTCGGAGCCCGGCATTTCGGGGACACTGGCGAGTACCTCGACCCCGTCGCCCGCCTTTTCGACCCACGGGGCGCGGATGAACACAGCGTGCACCGGGCCGCCTTCGACCCCGGTGAAGTCGAGGTCGGCTTCGAACGAGTCCACCTGCCGACCGAACGCGTTGCGCCGGACGACGACGTCGAGACCGCCGAGTTGCCGCTGGTCAGGCCGACCGTCGAGGGCCTGGCGGGCGAGCAGGATCATCCCGGCGCAGGAGCCGAACGCGGGCATCCCGTCCGCGATGCGTTCGCGCAGCGGCTCCAGCAGTTCGAAGGTCTCCAGCAGCCTCGACATGGTGGTCGACTCGCCGCCGGGCAGCACCAGACCGTCCACTTCGGACAGTTCGCTCGCACGACGGACCGGCAGCGCACGCGCACCGGCGCGTTCCACCATCGCGGCGTGCTCCCGCACGTCGCCCTGCAGTGCGAGCACGCCGACCACCGGCCGTGCCCCCGTCGCGATCGCCACCCGACCTCCCGAAAGACCTTCCCCCTAGCTTAGGCGCTTCGGGGAACGGCCAGGTCAGGGGACCCCGGCCAGCCGCAGCAGGGCGGCGGTCGCGGCGGCCGCCACGACGACCAGCGCGAACGGTGCCTTGCGCCAGGCGAGCACGCCGCCGACCAGGACTCCCGCGGGCCGGGCGTATCCGGCGAACTCGTGCCCTTCGGTGAGCGCGGCGACGGCGACCAGCGCGGCCAGCAGGACGACGGCCGAACGCGCCATCAGTTTCTCGGCCTTGGGCGACACGGTGAACCGCGCCTTCAGCACCGGCCCGGCGAACCGGAAGGCGAAGGTCCCGGCCGCGAGCACCCCGCCGGCGATGATCAGTTCCAGCGGATCCATCAGTGCACTCCCTCGGGTTCACGTTCGGCGGGTTCCTTCGCCGCCACTCCGGCCAGCACGCCGACCAGCGCGAGCAGCACCGGCAGCCCCGCGGGCAGGAACGGCGTCGTAGCCAGCGCGACGGCCACGCCGACGAGCACCGGCAGCCGAGCGGCACGGTCGCGCAGCGACGGCAGGACCAGCGCGAGAAGGACCGCCGGGAAAGCCGCGTCGAGGCCGAAGGCGTCGGTGTCGCTGATCGCCGTCCCGGCGTAGGCCCCGGCGAGGACGCCGACGTTCCAGCAGACGAACAGCCCGATCCCGCAGACCCAGTACGCCGCCTTGCGCCGCTCCTCGTCGCGCTGGGCCAGGGCGAACGCGACCGATTCGTCGATCATCAGGTGACTGCCGACGATCCTCGACGACCATCGTTTGCCCAGGACGTCGCCGATCGCGAAACCGAAGGGCAGGTGCCGGGCGTTGGCGAGCAGCCCCGCGGCGACGGCCGCGACCGGGCTGCCACCGGCGGCGATGATGCCGACGAACATGAACTGCGAGGCACCGGCGAAGACCAGCACGGAAAGCAGCATGGGCGCCCAGATCGGGAAGCCCGAGCCCACCGCGATGGCGCCGTAGGAGATGCCGACAATGGTGTCGGCGAGGCAGACCAGCCCGATGTCACGGAGAAGATCGCGCCCCAGGACACGAGTGGTTGTTCGCCATATCGAACGCATAGCGTCATACAATGAACGAACGCAGCCGTGTTCGTCAAGGCGAACGCAACGACCGATGGAGCGAACGCATGTCCCCGACCGCGTCCGACGGCGCACCTCTGGACGTCATCGCCATGTCCTTGCGCCGGGAACGGGCCCGCACCGGGCTGTCCCTCACCGAGGTCGCCAAACGCGCCGGCATCGCGAAGTCCACGCTCTCGCAGCTGGAGTCCGGGACCGGGAACCCGAGCGTCGAGACGATCTGGGCGTTGTGCGTCGCGCTCGACGTGCCGTTCTCCCGCGTGGTCGAACCCGAGCGTCCCCGTGTGCAGGTCATCCGCTCGGGCAGCGGCCCGACGGTGTTCGCCGAACACGCCGACTACGCGTGCACGCTGCTCAGTTCTTGCCCGCCCGGCGCCCGGCGGGACGTGTACCTGATCCGCGCCGAGCCCGGGAAACCGCGGCTCTCGGATCCGCATATGAGCGGCATCGTCGAGCACATCGTCCTCAGCGCGGGCCGCGCCAAGGTGGGGCCGCTGGACGAGCCGGTCGAACTGCTGCCCGGCGACTACATCTGCTATCCCGGCGACGTCCCGCACATCTTCGAGGCGCTCGAACCGGGCACGTTCGGCGTCGAGATCGCCGAGTACACCTGATCAAGCGGGCTCCTCGGCCTTCTCCTCGGTGACGTCGGCGAGCTTCCAGCCGCCCTTCCGCCGCAGCACCAGGACGTAGTACGCGATGGACAGCAGCGCGACGCAGGCCGTGACGATCAGGCTCGGCCGTCCCACCGCCGGGTCGAGCAGGTTCTGGTAGACGACGAACACCAGGACGGCCAGCGCCAGCACCGGCGCGACGGGAAACCACGGCATCCGGTACTTGGCGTGCGCGGTGGCACCGGTGCGCCTGCCGACGATCGCGCCGAGGCAGAGCGCCGCGTAGACCGCCACGATCGACGTGCTCGTCACCACCAGGAGCAGCTTCGGGTCGACGAAGCAGAGCAGCGCGGCGACCAGCCCGGTGCCGACGGTGGCCACCCACGGCGTCCCGAACTTCGGGTGCACCGCGGCCAGCGCCAGGTTGACCGGCCGGGGCCACGCGCGGTCGCGGCCGCTGCTGAACAGCATCCGCGAACTGATCAGCACGATCGCCAGCACGGCGTTGATGATCGCGAGCGCGACCGCCAGCCCGAGCACCGTGTCGAGGGTGCCGCCGCCGCGCGAGTCGATGAAGTAGGACAGCATGTTCCCCGAGGCGAACAACGCGTTCAGATCGGGCGCGCCGAGCAGGACCGCGGTCACCGGGATCAGCTCGGCGAGCACCGTGATGCCGAGGGCCATCAGGATCGCGCGGGCGATGCCGCGCGAGGCGTCCTGCGTCTCCTCGCCGAAGTACACCGCCGAGCCGTAGCCGTTGTAGGCGAAGATCGCGACCGAGGTGGCGATCGCGATGGCGCCGACCGTGGCCGGGCCGCCGTCCGAGGCGACCGGATGAGCCAGCATCTCAGTGAACGAGCGCGCCGGGTTCAGCAGTCCGAGCGCGCTGACCACGATCAGCGCCACGATCTCGATCGCCAGGAAGATACCGGTGACCCAGGCGTTGAGCTTGATGTCGAAAATGCCGACGACGGCCGCGACCACACAGGTCACGGCGGCGATCACCGAGCCGGGCACGCCGGGCAGGAGCACGCCGAGGTAGGTACCGACGCCGAGCGCGATCACCGCGACGATGAGCACCTGCGTGATGATCATCAGGCCGAGTACGGCGAACCCGGGCAAGCGGCCGAGAGTGCGGGTGACGATCGCGTACTCGCCGCCCGCCAGCGGGAACGCCGACGCCAGTTC
Organism: Amycolatopsis roodepoortensis; assembly: GCF_014873915.1. Classification (GTDB taxonomy): domain Bacteria; phylum Actinomycetota; class Actinomycetes; order Mycobacteriales; family Pseudonocardiaceae; genus Amycolatopsis; species Amycolatopsis roodepoortensis. Next base: position 1,556,973 of record NZ_JADBEJ010000001.1, on the reverse strand, counting down.
GGCGTAGACGAAGGCCATGAACACCCCGACCACCGCGGCCGCCACGAAGCTGTAGAAGGCGCCCGTCCCGGCACCGGAGATCACCCCCGGCGCGATGATGAAGACCGACGAGGCGGGGCTGATCGCGGAGAGCGTGATGAGCAGCGTGCCGAGGGTGCGCAGACCGCGGCGCAGGGCTGGAGTGGACACGGCCGACCTCCTACAAGGTGGGTTCCTTGAATCTCCTTCGAAAAACCGTTGAGCACGCATCAAAGGCCTTCGGCCGTGTGACGTCAAGGGTTGATCGCGCGCAGCGCTTGCGTTTTTCGAACAAGATTCGAAGAATGAGGGCATGGCAAGACCCAGCAAGGCGGCGGAGCGACGGACCGAACTGATCGAGGTGGCCAGACAGGCCGTCCTCGAACGCGGCGTGCTGAACCTGCGGCTGAGGGACGTCGCCGAGGGGGCGGGCCTGTCGCCGGGCTCGGTCCTGTACTACTTCCCCACCCTCACCGACCTGCTCCAGGAGGTGCAGCGCGAGGCGGTGGCGCGGTTCTGCTCGGCGCGTGAGCAGGCCGCGGGCGCGAAGACGAAGCCGTCCGACCGGTTGCTGGCGATGATCCGGAGCGGCCTGCCCACCGGTCCCGACGACGAACTCTGCGTGCTGCTCTACGAACTGGGCACGATCGCCCGCCGCGATCCCGTGTACGCGGCCCGGCACATCACGCTTTACGAGCAGCAGGTCCGGATCTACACGGGAATCCTCGAAGCGGGCGCCGCCACCGGCGAGTTCACACTGACCGCGGACGCGGTGTCGATCGCACGGAACCTCGTCGCGCTGGAGGACGGTTACGGCCTGCACCTCACGCAGGCCGTGCCGACGCTGGAAACCGCCACCGCCGAAGCGATGTTGCTCTCCTACGCCCGCACAGCCACCTCGAACCCCTTGGCGCCTGTCGGCGGAGCCGAAGATGCACCCGAGAAGGGACCGAACGCGTGAGCCCGCCCCGGCCGAAGGCCTCGCTATCGCGGTGGCAGGGCGCCCTCAGCACTCTGGCGACCTGGATGACCATGCAGAGCCCTGCCGACGTCGATCGCGGACGCGGGTTCACCTACGAACACTTGGAGGACCGTCCATGACCCGCGCCCGCGACCTGGGTGTCCCGCTGCCCGGCCGGACCGGCGAGCACAACGCGCTCACCGACGTCCCCGGCGTCGAGATCGGTTTCACGACCCTCGTCGAAGGCGAGTCGGTGCGCACCGGCGTCACCGCCGTCCTGCCGCGCGGACGCGAGGACTTCGCCGTACCGTGCGCGGCCGGGACGTACGCCCTCAACGGCAACGGAGAGATGACCGGCACCGCGTGGCTGGCCGAGACCGGCTCGCTGACCCTGCCGGTGCTGATCACCTCCACGCACGCCGTCGGCGCGTGCCACCGCGGCACGATCGACTGGGTGGTGCGCGAACGGCCCGACGTGGCCGCCGAATGGCTGCTGCCGGTGGTCGCCGAGACCTGGGACGGCTACCTGAACGACAGCACCGCGCCGACCATCCACAGTGGACACGCCATCGCCGCGATCGACGCCGCGCGTACGGGTCCGGTCGACGAGGGTTCCGTCGGCGGCGGTACCGGGATGACCTGTTACGGCTTCAAGGGCGGCACCGGCACGGCCTCCCGCGTCGTGTCCTACGGGGACGACGAGTACACCGTGGGAGCGTTGGTACAGGCCAACTTCGGCTCCCGTCGCGAGCTCACCGTCGCGGGCGAACACGTCGGAGCCGAACTCGGCGCCGACAATCCGATGGAGGAGGCCTGGACGGCGCCGGCGGGCGCGGGATCTGTGATCGTGATCGTCGGCACCGACGCTCCCCTGCTGCCCGGCCAGTGCACGTCGCTCGCCCGCCGTGTCCCGCTCGGCCTCGCCCGCACGGGCACCGCGGGTTCGCACTTCTCCGGCGACCTCTTCCTCGCCTTCAGCACGGCGAACCCGGGCGCGCTCACCAGCCGGTTCCCGCGGACGGATGAGGCCGAGTACGAAAGCATGCGCTTCATCCCGTGGGGCAGGCTCGACCCGTTCTTCGAGGCCGTGGTGCAGGCGACCGAAGAGGCGGTGCTCAACGCCCTGTTCGCGAACGAGGAGATGACCGGTCACCGCGGCCACCGGGTCCCCGCACTCCCGACGTCACGTTGGCGCGTCTAGAAGCGGGCCTGTATCAGTCTCCATCGACGGTGAACCGCACCGCACCGGCCAGCCTCCGCGCGAGGTCGCGGGCGGCTTCCGGGGTGTCCGCACCGACCACCACGACGCCTGCCCGGTCGCCGGACTGGTGCACCGGGCCGATCCGGTCTCCGGGACGGACGGTCAGTTCGGCGTGCAGCACGGCCGGATGATCCCGCACCCGCTCCCAGCCCTCGATCCGGACCAGGCGCCCGGGCCGCGCGGTGAGAAAGCGGGCCGCTCCCGCGCGGGTGGGCGCCGGGCACCCGGTGGACGGGCGGCCGAGCAGATCGTCGAAGATCAGGCCGAACAGCTCCAGACCGGGAATGGCGTGCGCGAGCAGCCGGTGCAACCAGTCCCCGCCGGGCCGGACGTGCACTTCGCCGAGCACGACTTCCCCTGCGCACAGCCACAATTCGACGTGGAAGACGCCGAAACACAGGCCGAGCGCGGTAAGTGCGGCGGTGACCTGCCGTTCGATCTCCCGAGCGCGTTCCTCCGGCAGGTCCGCGGGAAGCAGATGCCCGCTCTCGACGAAATGCGGTGGTGGCAGCTTTTCCTTCTCGGTCACCGCGAGCACACGCGGCCGCCCGCCGAGGAAAACCCCTTCCACACTGAATTCGGGACCGGACACGAATTCCTCGACGAGGAACAGTTCGCGATCGGGTAGTGCCTCGATCGCGGCGGGAAGGTCGGCGGGCGCGGACACCTTCCGCACGCCGATGCTGGCCATGCCGTCTCGGGGCTTGACCACCCACGGGCCGGTGGAGGCGGCGAGGAATTCGGCCGCCTGGCCGACGCCGTCGCACAGCCGCACCGACGGCTGGCGGAACCCGGCCGCGGCGAGCGCCTCCCGGCAGGTGTCCTTGTTGCGGACGCGGGAAACGGCGTCCGGCGAGTTCCCCACCGCACCGAAGACCCGCGCGCATTCGGCGACCGCGGCGAGCACGGTGTCCCGCAGGCCCAGCACCAGCTCGAACCGGTCGCCCGCCGCCGACCGCTCACGCGCCCATCGCGCGCAGGCCACCGGGTCATCGGGATCCACCACGGACACCTCGTCGGCGAGCGCGGTGACCTCCTTGGTCTCGGCCAGCAGTTCGGCACGGCTGAGGATGTGGGTGCGGATTCCGCGGGCCCGTGCCTGGTTCAGGGCGTCGGAGACGATGTCCCGGCTCGAGGAGATGGGGCCCGCACCGCCGACGAACAACAGGCGAGGCTCGGCTGACACGCTCATGATCTACCGTGCCAGCAGACGGCGCAGCCAGTCGAGTCGCGCACGCTGGGCGGTTTTCGAGACGACGGCGTCCGGCACCCATTCGTCGAAACTGTGGAACGCACCAGACCAGACGTGCAGTTCGGCCTCGCCACCCGCCTGCCAGATCCGGCTCGCGTACCGCACCGCTTCGTCACGCAGGGCCTCCACCGAACCGACGTCGATGAACGCGGGGGGCAGGCCCGCCAGGTCGTCCGCCCTCGCCGGTGCGGTGTAAGGGGAAACGTCGTCGGTGCCCCGGCGCTCGCCCAGCAGCGCCGTCCAGCCCGCGAGGTCGGAGAGCCGGTCCCACAGGCCGATGCCCTCCATCTGGAACGAGGATGGCGTGTCGCACCGGTCATCGAGCATCGGGCATTGCAGCATCTGTCCCAGCAGCGCGGGCCCGCCCCGGTCTCGGGCGAGCAGGCTGACCCCGGCCGCGAGGCAACCACCCGCGCTGTTGCCGCTGATGACGATCCTGGCCGGGTCGAATCCGTGCTCGCCGGCGGCCGCGGCCACCCACTCCAGCACGGCGTAGCAGTCCTCCAGCGGTGCGGGGTCCGGGTTTTCCGGTGCCAGCCGGTAATCCACCGCGACCACGGCGAGCTGGAGTTCCTGGGCGCGGTCGAGCTCGCCGGCGAGTTCGACGGTCCGGTTGTTGCCCGCGACCATGCCGCCGCCGTGCGTGTTGTAGAGCACCGGATGCGGTCCGGGGCTCCCGGTCGGCAGGCACACGAGCACGGGGACCTCCGGTGCGTCCGGTGGCCCCGGCACCCGCAGCTCCCGGAGTTCGAACGCGCCACCGCGCCGGATGTCCTCGTCCGACAGGCTCCCCGCCTCGGTCCGCGCCCGGCGGTCGGCGAAGAGTTCCGGTGTCAGCGGCCCGCCCAGATCCGCGAGGATGTCCCGCAGCGGTGCGGCCAGCTCGTGGTCGAGCGGGGGTGGTGGGCCGACACGCGTGTCTTCGGAACCGGGGTGGGCTTTCGTGCCGGTCATTCCGCTCCTGCCGGGTTCGACGCCGGGTCCAGGTAGCGCTGGAGCAGGGCGTATGGCGGTCTCGGGGTCAGATAGAAGTGGTCGCCCGGTACGACGTGCTCGTCCAGGGTCGACGCGGTCAGCTCGCGCCACGGCCTGCGATCGGCGTCGACGTCCTCATCGCCGACGATCGTCGTGACCGGGCACCGCAGGATCGGCTTCAGTGGATTGGCGTAGGCGTGGAACATCGCGCCATCGCCGATGATGTAGGGCAGCACCAGCTCCTGGAAGTACGGGTCCGCGGCCAGTTCGGCGTCGGTGCCGCCGAGCTCGATCAGCCGCTGGGCGACCAACTCCGGCGCTGGGTCCTCGTACTCGTCGGCGCCGGGCAGCGGGGCGTCCCGCGACCCGGAGGCGAACAGGCGCGCCGGGCCGCGGCCGAGTTCTTCCAGCCGCCGGGCGGTTTCCAGCGCGACCACCGCGCCGAGGCTGTGCCCGAACAAGGAGACGGGCCGGTCGTCGCCGAGCGCCGCCACCGCGTCGGCGATGTCCCTGCCGAGCCGGATCAGATCCGTCGGCGGCTCCTCGGCGATCCGCTCCGCGCGCCCCGGGTAGCACACCGCGAACACCTCGACGTCGTGCAGGTTCTCGCCCCAGTCACGGAAGAACGACGCCGAACCGCCGGCATGGGGGAAGCAGACGAGCCTCGCTTTCGCCAGCGGCCGTTCGACCGTGCGGTGCAGCCAAAGCGTGGCGGCCCCGGTCATCGGGCCGGTCCCTCGGTCGCGCGCTGCCTTCTGGCCCGCAGGACACGGGCGCGCCGGGCCGCGGCCTGACGCTGCTCGGCCGACGCGCCCTGCGCTCCCTTGCCGCCCCCGCTGATCAGCTCGGCCTGCGCGGAGACGGTGGTGTGCCGGAACAACGTCACGACCGACGGCCGGGTGCCGGTGTGCTGTTCCAGAGCGTTCTGCAATTGGAACAGGGTCAGTGAATGGCCGCCGAGGTCGAAGAAGTTGACGTCGGCGGGCACGTCCGGAAGCTGGAGGACCTCGGCCCAAGCCGCCGCCACCCTGGCGGGCATCCCCTCGGTCGTCCGGTGGCCGTCGCCTGCCGGGCCGGGCCGCCGCAGGACCTCGTCCGCCGCCTCGCGTAGCCCGACGCGGTCGAGTTTGCCGGTCACGGTGACCGGCAAGGTGTCGACCAGCTCGAACCGGCTGGGCAGGGCGGCGGGGCCCAGCCGTTCGGCCAGGTGTGCGCGCATCGAGTCCGCACTCGCCCCGGGAGACGCGACCACGAACGCCACCAGCCGGGTCAGTCCGGAGTCCGGTGACACCGCGCCCGCCCGCACACCCGGCGCGCCGAGCAGGGCCGTCTCGACCGCGCCGAGTTCCACCCGGTGCCCGCGGATCTTGACCTGGTGGTCGCTCCGGCCGAGAAAGTCCAGGGTGCCGTCGTCGTTCCAGCGAGCCCGGTCACCGGTGCGGTACATCCGCGCGCCTTCCACGCCGGCGAAGGGGTCGCCGGTGAACGCGCGGGTGGTCGCTTCGGGACGCCCGAGGTAGCCGAGAGCGACGCCCGTCCCGCCGATGTACAGCTCACCGGCCACGCCTCTCGGCTGTGGAACTCCTTCTTCGTCGAGCACGTAAAGGCGGGCGCCCGGCACCGGAACGCCGATGGAGACCGGGTCCGGACGGTCGAACCTGCGATAGCTCGCCCAGACGGTGGCCTCGGTCGGACCGTACTCGTTGACCAGCGCGACAGCGCGGCCGTGCCAAGCGAAATGCCGCTGTACCAACGGTTCCGGCAACGCCTCCCCCGCGACGATCACGGTGTCGACGGTCGACAGGCGGTTCGCTCCGGCACGTTCGGCCGCGTCCAGCAGCACGCCGTAGAGGGAGGGCACGCACAGGAACCTGGTCACCCGGTGCGTGTCGATGAGGTCGACCAGCCGCGCCGGGTCACTGACCTCGTCGGGGCCGGCCACGACCAAGGTGCCGCCCGCGGTCAAGGTGCCCCACAACCCCGCCACCGACGAATCGAAGGCCAGCGGGGAGACCAGCAAGAACACGGAATGCCCGGGATAGACGGAGCGGCGGGCGGCCGTCGAAGCGGCGAGAGCGCCGTGGTCGACCAGAACGCCTTTCGGCTCACCGGTGCTGCCCGAGGTGTAGATGACGTAGGCGGGGTCGCCGATCCCGGCCACGGGAAGGGTCGCGTCCGGTGCCGGGCCGTCGTGTTCGGCGGGCACCAGCCGCACGTCGAGCCCGTCGAGGCGGTAAGCCGACTCGGCGGAGACCACGGCGACCTCGGCCCCTGAGTCTTCCAGCACCGCGGCAACGCGGCGGCGGGGCTGGGCGAGGTCCACCGGGACATAGGCGGCGCCCGCCCGAAGCACACCGAGCACCGCGGCGATCATCGCCGCGGACGGCGGCACCAGCACGGCGACCCGGCTGCCCGGACCCGCTCCCGCCGCGAGCACCCGAGCCGCGACCCGCCCGGCCCACTCGTCGAGTTCGGCGTAACCGAGCGCTTCCCGGCCGGACCGGACGGCGACGGCATCCGGCGTGCGCCGCGCGAAGTCCGCGACCAGTTCGTGCACGGGCCGGGGCTCGTAGTCCGGTGGCGGGGCGTGGCCAAGGGCCAGCACGTCGGCTTCCGGGCTGTCGGTCCGGTGCCCGGTTTCGCGCAGGCGGTCACTCTGTCGCAACGAGAACATCACAACTCCTCCGGCGATGGTCGGATGCGGTGTTCGGGCCGGGGGCCACGGCAGGGCCACCGGGTGGTTCGGCCGGTTCCGCCCGCCGCAGGCTTTCGGTCAGGACGGCGATCTGACGGCTGAGGGTGCGGCCCGCGAGCATCGCCCGCAAGGGCACCCGCACCCCCAGTCTCTGGTGGACGCGCCGGGCGAGATGCGTGATCAGCAGCGAATCACCGCCCAGCTCGAAGAAGTCCGACTCCGCGCCGACCTCCGGCGTACCGAGCAGCTCCTGCCACAGCGCGGTCAGCAGTTCCGCCGGGCCCGGCGGAGCGTCGACCGGGGTCTCCGGCGCCGTTTCTTCGGCGGTGACGGGCTTTCTCCCCAGCTCGGGTGCCATCCACCGCGGTCCTCCGAACGGGTAACCGGGCAGGTGGATCCGACGTCCGTCCGCGCACACGGACGTGATCGCGAGCGGCTGACCGCGCACCCACAACTCCCCGAGCGCGCCGAGCACTTCACGTCCGGGGGCCGGCGTCCGCTGTGCCGACAACGGGACGGTGGCCAGCCCCACCGCCTCGGCCAGCCCGGACAACGCCCGCCCCGGCCCGACTTCGACCAGCAGGGCGCCGGGAAACCGCCGCGCGATCGCCGCGAGCCCGTCGCCGAACCGCACCGGGTGGCGGGCCTGCTCGACATAATCGCGCGGGCCGATCACCGCACCCGGGTCCAGCAGCTCGCCGGTGCGGTTCGAGACGAGCGGCAGCCGTGGGCTGCCGAGCTTCACCCCCGCCAATTCCCTTGCCAGCGCGGGCAAAGCGGGCTCGATCAGCTTGGTGTGGAAGGCATGGGAGGTGTGCAGGGCCTTCGCGTGCACGCGATCGCCGAGGAAACGCCGGAAGGCGGCCACCTCGTCCGAAGCGCCGGCCAGCACACAGCTGTCCGGCCCGTTGGCCGACGCGAGCTCCACGTCCGCGCCCGCCTCGACCGCCAGCGCCATCGCCGATTCCCCGTCACAGCCGAGCGCGAGCATCGTCCCCTGTGGACACTGGTGCATGGCGAGCCCGCGGGCGGCCACGAACCGGGCGGCGCTGCGAAGGTCGAGAATCCCGGCGAAGCAGGCGGCGGTGATCTCGCCGAGGCTGTGCCCGGCGAGCGCGACCGGCTCGACACCCAGCTCGCTCAACGCCACCGCGGCCGCGTACTCCACCGCGAACAGCGCGGGCTGGGCGAGATCGGTCGCGGCCAGTTCGGTCGCTGGAAACCCCGGATCGGACAGCGCCGCACGCACTCGCTCCGCGAGCGGCGGCGCGAACGCGTCGAGGCACCGTTCCAGCACCTCCCCGAATCCGGGCAGCGCGTCGGCGAAGGCGGCCGCCATCCCCGGCCGCTGAGTGCCCTGGCCGGGGAACAGGAACACCACCGGTGCGCCGCCTTCGGCCGGGCGCTCGGCCCGCACGACCCCGGATCCACTGGTGAGGCGTTCCGCGAGTTCCAGCGGATCGCGGCCGGCCACGGCCAGCCGGTGGGCGAGTTCGGCCCGGCCCGCGGCGAGGGTGAACGAGACGTCTCCGGCAGGCGGCCGCTCGGCGGACAGGAACGTGGCAAGCCGCTCGGCAGATCGGGTGAGCGCCCCCGCGTCCGCGGCGGACAGCACCACCAGCCGGTCGACGTCGACGGCGGCACCGTCCGCGGCGAGCACGGGTGCCTGTTCGAGGACGACATGGGCGTTCGTGCCACCGATACCGAACGAACTCACCCCCGCCCGGCGAGGCTCGGGGCCGGACCATTTCTCACACTTGGTCGGGACGTACAGCGGCGAATCCGCCGGTTCGAGCAGCGGGTTCAACCGGGTGAAGCCCGCCACCGGCGGCACGAGCCCGTCCCGCAGCACCAGCATCGTCTTGATGAGCGAGGCGAGACCGGAGGCGGAGTCCAGGTGCCCGATGTTGGCCTTGAGCGCACCGACGGCCACCTGCCCCGGCGCCGCGCCCATCCCGGAAAGCGCGGCCGACGCCGCCGACCACTCGATGGGGTCGCCGACCCGGGTTCCGGTGGCGTGGGCCTCGAGGTAACCGAGGGACTCCGCCTCGACGTCGGCGGCCGCGAGCGCGGCGCGGATCACCGCTTCCTGCCCGGTGGCCGAAGGGGCGTAGTAGCCGACCTTCGCCATCCCGTCGTTGTTGACCGCCGAGCCGAGGATGACGCCGTGCGGCTGCGGACCGTCGTCGAGTACGTCCGACAGGCGGCGCAGGACCACCGCCGCCACACCGGATCCCGCGACGACGCCATCGGCGTTCTCGTCGAAGGGGCGGCAGTCGCCGGATGCCGACTGGATGCCGCCGGGGACGTGCAAATGCCCGCCCTGGGGGAAGTCGATGCCCGCGGCCACGACGACGGCCTGGTCGCAGTCGCCGTTCAGCAGCGCCTGCCCGGCGAGGTGCAGCCCGACCAACGACGACGAACAGGCGGTCTGCACCCCGACCGCGAGCCCGGTGAGCCCGAGCTTGTAGGACACCAGGCTGGCGATGAAATCCGGGTCGGTGCCGTGGATGGCCTGATCGAGGGTCTGCGGGTCCAGCGGTCCGTTGGCCAGCATGGTGCGCAGGTAGCCGCTGCCACTGCCGCTGGCGAACACGGCGGTCACCCGGTCGCCGCCGGGACGGCAGGCAGCGGCGTCCTCCATCGCCTCCCACGCGACCTCGAGCATCAGGCGGTGCTGGGGATCCATCAGTTCGGCGTCGCGGGCACCCACCCGTAACAACGTGTTGTCGAAGCGGTCCGCGTCGGCCAGCCTGCCGCGGACGGGGACGTAGTCGGGGTCATCCGCGAGATCCGCGGGCACCCCGGCCTCGGACAGCTCGTCGCGGGTCAGCCGGGTGGTCAGCGTCCGGCCGTCGAGCAGCGCCGCCCACCACGCGGCCAGGTCGGCGGCGCCGGGCACGCGGATCGCCATTCCGGTGACGGCAAGGTCCAAGGACCGGTCGCGCTCCATTCCCCACCCCTTCGGTTCCCGCCTCCGGGCCCTTCACGCACGGATACATGGCAACAGATTGCCATTCGTGCCAAGCAATGGCAACCTTGTTGGCAGAAGTTGGCAACCCGCTGAGCGGGCAAGCCACCCGCCCTGTCCGAGGAGCCAGCCATGACCGATCCCGCCCGGCTCACCGATCCCGCACTGCACGCGGACGGCGATCCCCACGCGGTGTGGCACTGGATGCGCGGGCACTCGCCGGTGCACCGGCACGAAGCGACCGACCTTCCCGCGTTCTGGTCGCTGACGAGATACGAGGACGTGCGTGCCGCCTATCGCGATCCGAAGGTGTTCAGCTCCGCACGCGGGGTGCTGTTGCGCCCGTCGAAGCTCGGCGAGGATCCCGGTGCCGGAATGACGCTGGCGCTGACCGATCCGCCACGGCACAAGGATCTCCGTGCCGTGGTCGCCGGCCGGTTCACCACCCGCGCGGTCCGGGGGCTGGAGGAGTACATGCGCACGGCCGTGCGCACGATCCTCGCCGAAGCGATCGAGCGGGAGCGGTTCGACTTCGTCCACGACGTCGTCGGACGGCTTTCCATGTACACGATCGGGCACATCATGGGCGTGCCCGACGAGGATCACGAACAGCTCTACCAGTGGACCAACGAGGCGTTCGAAGCGGGAGTTTCCCTTGCCGCACACCAGGAACTCATGCGGTACTTCATCGATCTGATGTACGCCAGGATGGCCGACCCCGCCGACGACGTGGTGAGCCTGCTGGCCGGGGACACCGTTCAAGGAGAACTGCTCCCCGAGGAGGAGATCCTCCTCAACTGCGAGAATCTGGTCGGTGCCACGGAAAACGGACGGCTGGCGCTGGCGGGCGGGATAGAGGCCTTCCTCGAACACCCCGGCGAATGGGAGCGGCTGCGAGCCGATCGCGATCTGCTGGCCCCGGCGATCGAGGAGATCCTGCGCTGGACATCCAGCGCGGTCCACAGCATGCGTTCGGTGACGGAGCCGGTGGTGATCGGCGGGCAGCGGATCGAAGCGGGCGACTGGGTCGTGCTGTGGGTCCCCTCGGCCAACCGCGACGAAGAGGTGTTCCCGGAGGCCGGCCGCTTCGACATCGGGCGGGCCCCGAACCGCCATCTCGCGCTCGGCGGGGGCGAGCATTTCTGCCTCGGCAGCGTCCTGGCCAGGGCACAGGCCCGGCTCCTGCTCACCGAACTCCTCGACACACCACACCGAATCGAACAAGACGGGCCCGCGGCCAGGGTGCGCTCGATCGCCGTCAGCGGACCCGAAACCCTGCCCGTACGGCTGGCATCCGTCTGACCGGGCGGAGGAAGGACACTTGATGGCGAAGGGGAATGTCCTGCTCATCGGCTGGCGTCCGGAAGCGGTGCGGGCCCTGCACGCGCTCGGCGCCGAGGTCACCTGCGTACTCGCCGCGGGTGAAGATCGCGACCGGGAGGGCGTACTCGACGACGCGCACGTCGTGCCGGTGCGGGACCCGGCCGACACCGAATCCACCCTGGCCGGGCTGCAACGTCGCGGGATCTCGGTGGACGCCTTCGATGTGGTGTGCAGCCAATACGAGTTCACCCTCGTCAACGCCTCCGTGGTCGGCGGGCCACGGGCGCCGCACTCCGCGGCGGACGCGTTGTTGATGCGCGACAAGGATCTCCAGAAGCGAAGCATCCGGGCGGCAGGCATTCCCGTCGCGGAGTCGGCACTCGTGGTCCAGCCTGGGGATCTGGCGGCGTTCGACCACTCGCGCGGGGCGCTCAAGCCGCTGGCCGACTCCGGCACGCGGGGCGTGCGAGCTTGGCGCACCCCGGCGGCCCGCCTCGAACTGGCGCGCGAGCTGGACGTCGCGGCCGGGCCGTGGCTCGCCGAGGAATGGATCGACGGACCCGAACTGCATGTGGACGGGATCGTGCGCGACGGCCGCGTGCTGTTCGTCTCCGTCGGCCGCTACCTGGACAACGTGCTGGCGATCCGCGAGGGCGGCATCGTCGCGACCGTGGTGCAGCATCCGCTGGCGTGCGACAAACTCTACGATCGTTGCCGGGCACTGGCCGATCGCTGCATGGCCGCGTTGCGGCACCGCGACGGGGTGTTCCATCTGGAGGTCTTCGAAAACGACGACCGGCTGGTGTTCGGCGAATGCGGTGGCCGGATCCCCGGCGGGTCGTTCGACGAGATGATCCGCCTCCAGCACGGGGTGGACCTGCACGACGAGTGGGCGAGAGCGGTGCTGGAACTGGGCTCCGCCGTGGCGCCCGACGTCGCGGACGGCTGGTTCGGAGACGTCTTCCTCGCCACCGGGCCGGGCACGCTGCGCTCTTGTCCCGGCGAGCGGGAAATCCTCGCGCGGCCCGGTGTCCGCCATGTCGCGCTGCGGTCACGCCCCGGTGACACGCTGGCCGACTCGTCCACCGCGTCCAACATCCACGCCGGAACGGCCGTGGTCGAGGGGACCGACGAACACGACACCGCGGACCGGATCCGGCGGCTCGCCTCGTGGTTCTCCAGCGAGATCGTGCTCACTCCAGGCTGATCGCGCGGTCCGGACTCAGGCCCGGCGACGGGCGGAAACGACCAGCAGAACGCCGATGCCCGCCAAGGTCGGCCAAGCGAGCAAATGCCAGTAGAGCCAGGCTTCCCCGCGAAGCCGCAACCACAGGTAAAGGCCGCCGCCCGCCAGCGAACCGAGCGCCTCGCCGACGGTCCAGCAGACCTGCCGCAGGTTGAACGACTCCAGGCTTGACTCGATCGGCAGCCCGGCGAACGCCGTGCTCACCATCGGGGTGAACAGCATCTCCGCCAAGGAGAACATCGCCGCCGCGAGAACCGCGCCGGCCACCAGCGGCAGTCCCGCCCCCAGGAACAGCATCGCCACACCGAACACCATGGTCCCCGCACCGAGCACGGTGAACGGTTTGACCCCCGCCTCGAGCAGCCGGGTGACCACCTTGGTCACGGCGGCCTGCAGCAGCACGATCAGTATCGCGGGAGCGGCGAGCAGACCCGCGCGCAAAGCCACCGAGCTGACCGAGTCGGCGACGAAGAGCGCGAAGGCGGAGAAGAACTGGGCGTAGACGAACGCGCCCACCACGCACACCACCAGCACCCGCACGATTTCCGCGCTGCGAAGGGCTCTCCCGAGGACGGCCCGGCTGACCGGCCACCGGCCGCTGGTGGACGGCGGATATTCCCGGGACGGCATGGCGAAGCACAGTGACGCGGCGCCGCCGACGTAGCACAGGGAAACGAAGGCGAGCAGCAACCGCGGGTCGACGGCGAACGTCACGCTCGCGACCAGCGGTCCCACCGCGGCCGCGGCGTTCACCGCGATCTGCAGCAGGGAGTAGATCCGGTTGCGGCCGATGTCGTCTCGCACCAGTTCGGCGACGAACACCCTCGACAGGACAAAGTGGACACTCACGCCGAGCCCGGCGAGCACGAGCAGCCCGCACAGCACCCAGCCCGCACGGACATAGGGAAGCAGCCCGAACGCCACGGCCGACAACAGCGCGCTGCCCGCCATGCCGTGCCGATAGCTCAGCCGGGGCAGCCACCGATTGAGTAGCAAGGCGGAAAGGCCGGCCGACGCCGTGTAGCAGAAGAGTCCCACACCGACCAGTGCCGCGTTCGACGCCGATCCCCGCGATGCCAGCATCACCCCCAGCACCGGGAAAAGGCTGAACAGACCGAGCGCGACCAGCAGCTGATCCACCGCCAGTACCACGCGCACCCGGCGGCCGCCCGGCGAAACCGTGCTTTCTCCGACCTCGGCACCCAGCATGGCAAAAATATTGCCAGCCTATGCCTGGATTAGCAAACGGTTTGCGCTTGCCCCGCCACGTCGAGTTCGGCCATGCCATCGCTGCACTTACCGTCCAACCACCAGAAATTGCCAAGTTTGGCAACTTCTGGCAGCATGGCTCCGAACCTCCGGTCTGCCCTCCCTCGACGTCTGTCCGAGCAACCAGAGAAAGGCTTGCCCCATGACCGAGACCATCGCGCCGGCCGATATCGAGATCACTCGGCTGGCCGGGAACGTCGGCGCCGAGATCCACGGCGTGGACACCACCGGCCCGCTCAGCGACCAGACCATCGCCGGCATTCGCAAGGCGTTGCTCGACCACAAGGTGGTGTTCCTGCGGGATCAAGGCCTGGACTACGACAGCCAGGTGGCGTTCGCCCAGCGCTTCGGCCCGTTGACGCTGGGGCACCCGATCTACGGCGGCCCGGAGGAACGGCCGCTGGTGCGGGAAATGGATTCGCGCGGCGAAGGCACCAGGGCGAACCACTGGCACACCGACCTGACCTACCTCGCGCAGCCGCCCTCGTTCGCGTTCCTGCACAACAAGGTCAATCCCCCGCTGGGCGGGGACACCCTGTGGGCGAACACCGCGATCGCCTACGACAGCCTTCCCGAGGGGCTGCGCACCCTCGCCGACGGACTGCGGATCGTGCACTCGAACGACTCCGACTACACCGACGACACCTACGACGGCGACCAGAGTTTTCGCGCGAACTACCTCGCCTCGATCTTCGAAGCCGACCACCCCGCGGTCCGCGTGCATCCAGAGACGGGGGAACGATCGCTGCTGATCGGTGGCTTCGCCCGCCGCGTGATCGGCTACAGCCCGCAGGCCGGCCGCGACCTGATCCGCATGCTGCACGAGTACGCGACGAAGCCGGAGAACACCGTGCGCTGGCGCTGGCGCCAGGGAGACCTCGCCATCTGGGACAACCAGTCGACGATGCACTACGCCATCTACGACTACGGCAAGGCACACCGCCGGGGTGAACGGGTCACCTCCGTCGGCACCGTTCCGGTCGGCGTCGACGGCCGCCCGAGCGTTCCGTTGCGCGGACAGGCCGACTCGTTCAGCACCAGCGCCGAATGACCGGCGGAGCCGGCGCGCCTGCCGCGATCTGAGCATCGGGCCACCGGACGAGCGAATGAGGGTGACGGCGCCTGCCGTCACCCTCATTCGGTCGTCCGGTGCTCACCCGCAGACGCGCCCGGTCACCCCTCCGGGAGGATCGCGAGGCCGTCGATCTCCATCAGGAGCTCCGGCCGGAACAACGCCACCACCTGGACGACGGTGCTCGCGGGAGGGCGGGTGGTGTCGATGAATTCGTCGCGCACGGCGAGAATCGCGGGAACCTGACCGATATCGGTGAGGTAGTAGTTGAGCCGGACGATGTCGTCGAAGGACGCCCCCGCCGCCGCCAGGCAGCGGCCCATGTTCTCGAACACCTGCCGGGCCTGTCTCGCGGGATCGCCTTCGCCGACGATCTCGCCGTCGGGAGAAAACGGCATCTGACCGGCCAGCGCGATCACGCGGCCGGGGCCGGTGACGACGTGGCTGTAGCCGTCACTGGGGAAAACGCCGTCAGGGGCGGAAATGTGAGTGAGTGCCATGGTCCTTTCCCAGGCCGGAGGAGCAGGTGGCCGACAAGCCGTCGTCGGTCACATGTTGCCGCATTGGACAACTTTAAGGCAAGCTTGTGACATTCGATTGACAACCCAATCGCGCCTGGCGACTCCACCGAGGGGACACCGTGCTGCCAGATACGAAATGGACGACGGGGCGCCCGAACATCGCCCCTGGTGAAGGCCTTCACCAAGCCATCGCGCGCGTCGCGCTGCTCCGCCCGGACGCGATCGCACTCGTTTCCGGCGGCAGGCGGATCACCTACGCCGACCTCGATCGCACAGCCGACGCCTGGGGGGCGCTGCTGGCGGAAACCGGAGTGGGCCGGGGAGACGTGGTTCCGATCGTCCTGTCGAGGGGACCGGAACTGATCATCGCGCTGCTCTCCGTACTCAAGACCGGCGCGGCGTACGCCCTCCTCGACCCCTCGTGGCCGGAGGCACGGGTCGGCGAAGTGATCGAGCTGCTCGACGCCCGTCTGCTGATCTCGGACAGCGCGAACCGTCCCGCGCCCCGGATCTGGTCGCCACCAAGGCATCCGGTCGAGCCACCACCCACGTTCCGGGCCGCGACAGTCGCCGGAACGGATCCGAGCAATGTCTTCTTCACCTCCGGTACGAGTGGCCGCCCGAAAGGCGTGCTGGTCCCGCACCGGGCGACCCTGCGACTGTTCCAGCGCAACGGATTCGCCCGCTTCACCGCCACCACCGTCATGCCGCTGGCGGCGCCGGTGGCCTGGGACGCCTTTTCCCTGGAGCTGTGGTCGGTCCTGGTGAACGGCGGTACGTCACTGATCATCGACGAGCCGTATCTGTCCTCGGCCGCGCTGAGGGCGGGCGTCGCCGAACACGGGGTCGACTCGGTCTGGCTCACGAGCAGCCTGTTCAACATGATCGTCGACGAGGACCCGGGCGCGTTCTCCGGTCTGCGCCAGGTGATGACCGGCGGGGAACGGCTCTCGCCCCGGCACGTCGGCCGGTTCCTCGGCGAGCACCCCGAAATAGCCCTGTTCAACGGCTACGGGCCGGTGGAAAGCGTCGTGTTCGCCACCACGCACCGGATCACCGCGCCGGACGCGGCGCGACCGGACGGCATCCCCCTCGGCCGTCCGGTTCCCGGCACCGGGGTGCACGTACTCGACGGCGGCAGACCTTGCGCGGTCGGCGAGACCGGCGAGATATGCCTGTCCGGTGCCGGGCTCGCGCTGGGCTACCTCGGCGATCCGGCGCTCACGGCCGAAAAGTTCGCCGACACCGTGATCGACGGAGAAGAAGTCCGCGTCTACCGCACCGGCGATCTCGGCGCCTGGGACGAGGACGGGCTGCTGCGGTTCCGTGGCCGGGCCGACCGCCAGCTCAAGATCCGCGGCCACCGGATCGAGCCCGCCGAGGTCGAACGCCGGATCGAGCGGCTCGGCCCGGTGCGTCAGGCCCGTGTGCTCGCCCGCCGGGACGACGCGGGAACGGCGGTGGATCTGGTGGCGTTCTGCGTTCCCACCGAAGCGGGGGACCCGCTCGAAGGTGTGCCGAGGCTGCTCGAATCCACAATGGCCGCTTATCAACGTCCTGCGGAACTGCGCAGCGTCGACGCGTTTCCGGTCACCGCGCAAGGAAAACTCGACGAGCGGGCGTTGCTGGCGATGCTCACGGACCCACCCGCGCCCGGCGGCTTCCGCCATGAAGATCCCACGGTCCGCCTGGTGGCGGAGACGTTCGCGGCGGTACTCGGCCGGACGTCCGTGCCCGCCGACCGGTCGTTCTTCGCGCTCGGCGGCGACTCACTGGGCGCGGGCCGGGTCTGCGCGCGCTTGGCCGCTCGGTCCGCCTCTCCTGTCCCGGTTTCGCGGCTCTACCGGCACCCGACCGCCGCCGGTCTGGCCGCCTGGCTGGCTTCCGCCGGCCCGGAACCGGCGGACGTCCGACCGGACGCCGTCGAAGTGCCGCTCACCCCGATGCAGGAGGTCTTTCTGACCCGGCACCTGCTCACGCCGGACGACCGGACCGCGAACTGCCTGCTGCTCTGGTCGGTCGAGGGCGACCTCGACCGCGCCGCGCTCCAAGCCGCCGTCGAGGAAGTGCATTGGCGGCACGAGCCGCTCAGCGCGACCTACGCCGCCGACCCCCGGCCCGCCGCCTGGCTGGACGACGTACCCCCGCCGGCACTCGAGGAACTGCCACCGCAACCGGCACTGGACGCCGGAATCCGGGTGCTCAGGGAAACTCTGTCCGCACGGCTGGAACCGGCCAAGGGCGAGGTGTGGCGCACGGCGCTGGTCGAGGCGGGCACCATGACCCTGTTCGGCTGCGTGGTCCACCACATCGCCTTCGACGGGTTCTCTCAGTCGATCCTCGCCCGTGACCTGGCCGCCGCCTACAACGGCACGACGATCGACCTCCCCGAACCGCCCGGCCTCGCCGAGGCCCGGCACCGATCCGCCTTGTCCCGTGACGACGTCCTCGCGCAGGAAACCCAGCTGGCGAAGGAATTCGACGGCGTTCCCGATCTTCAGTGGCCGGACGCGCCCCGGCAGGCCGGCCAGGAGCCGGGCAGGGTGGAAGTCACCCTCTCGCCCGAGATCCTCGCGGAGGTGGACGCCCTCGCGGCCGCGGCGGGCCGGACCAGGTTCGTCGTCCTGCTCGCGCACTGGGCGAGCGCGCTGGCCGAGGTCACCGGGCAACGCGACTTCGCCGTCGGCGTGCCCGTCTCCCAGCGCGCGGATCCGGCCTTGGAGCACGCGATCGGCTGTCACATCACCACCGTCCCGCTTCGCTTGCGAGGTGCCGCGCTGGACGGCGATCCGGAGCTGCTCGGGCGGATCGTCACGCGCGCGTTCGCCACGCAGGAGATCCCCTTACGAGACATCCTGAACCGGCTGAACCGGCCGCGATCGGCCCGGCCACCGCTGTTCCAGGCGATGTTCGCCGTACAGGACAACCCGATCCCCCGGCTGGAACTGGCGGGCCTGCGCACCGCCTTCCTCCATCAGCCGTACATCGACCTGCCGCTGGAGCTGCACACCGAACTCTGGCCGCACGAAGACGGCGGCCTCCGCGCCGAGATCGCCTACCGGCCGGAGGCGGTGCCCTCCCGGGTCGCCACCTCACTGGCCCGCTGTTTCCTGGACCGCCTGTCCGCGGGACCACGCTCTTGACCGCGCCCGCACTGGACACGGCGACAGGAGACCTACGCTGCGCTGACCTTGCCTCGGCGCGGCGATGCCGGGTTCACCGATCCGACGTCAGTGCTTCGGCGAGCGCTCGCCAGATCTCGGCCGCGAGATCGATGTTGAGGCTCTCCTGTGCTTGCCTGGCCAGCTCCTGCAGCTCGCGGCTGCCCGCCTCGACGTCTCCACGC
The DNA here is from genome assembly GCF_014873915.1 of Amycolatopsis roodepoortensis. Taxonomy (GTDB): domain Bacteria; phylum Actinomycetota; class Actinomycetes; order Mycobacteriales; family Pseudonocardiaceae; genus Amycolatopsis; species Amycolatopsis roodepoortensis. The sequence continues at coordinate 1,538,063 of NZ_JADBEJ010000001.1, read as the reverse complement.
CGGATCGCGATCCGGCCGCGCAGCATGTCCAGCCGTACCCGGTCGCGGAACGCCAGATGCGAACCGTCACCGACCGAGCCCGCCAGCTCGGCCGCCTCGTCGAAGCTACCCGCGGCGAAAGCGAGGTGCGCGCGCAGGGCGCGCAGCTCCTGGTCGTGCTGCACCGAACCGACCAGCGCCACGGCTGCGGCCGCTTCGTCGAGCCACCGTGCCGCGAGCTCGGTTTCCGGATCGGGGCCCTGCAGTTCCATCGACGCCGCCGCGAGCCGGAGCCGCAGCCACAGGATGACGTCCTGGTTGCTGTCGATCCGTTCGAGCGCTTCGGTCATCAACTTCATCGCGCCGCCGTCGTCGCCCTGGCGCTTGTACACCGACGCCGCGGTCCACAACGCCTTCGCCCGGACTTCCGGTGGCGCGTCACGGGTGAGAGCCGACAGCTCGTCGGCGCGGGCCCGGGCTTCCGAGATCAGCCCGGCCTCCGTTTCGGCGGCCACGAGCGTCATGAGCGCCGCCGCCTTGTCCGCGACGGGGAGCCCACCGTCCTGGCACAACTCGACCGCCGCCAGCGCCGTCGTCCTGGCGTCGTCGTTGCGGCCGAGCACGCGGAACAGGCCGGCGAGCTCCACCCGGGACCGGACCCGCAGTTCGAGTACCGCGAGTTCGTCGCTCAGCTCCACCAGTTCGGCCAGCAGTTCGCGTTGTTCCTCGTGCTCGCCGCGCTGGTTCATCGCCGCCGCCAGCAGCCACAGCGCCTGCCAGCGCAGCGTCAGATTCCCGGTATCGGCCCGCAAAGCCCCCGCGAGCGCTTCGACGTCGTCCACCACACCGTTCGCCGAGACGACGGTGGCGAGCTGCTCGGCGAGCCGGGACTCGGAAGCCTTCTCGAACGCCGACGACGAAACGCCGAGCCGGTCCACCAGATAGTTGAGCACGCGCGGGGTCGGCGGACGATCACCCGACTCCAGCCGGGAGAGGTAACCGGTCGACAGGCCGTCACTGGCCAGCGCAGCCTGCGTGAGCCCCTTCTCCAGGCGCAAGTCCCGTAAGCGCCTACCGAAATGCGGCTGCTCCAACACCTTGCCCACGCTCCATCAGGGATCGACGTCACGCGAACCCGGTTCGCGACTGCCGACATCCTACCCTGAGGCAACAACGCTGGCAAATCATGGAAACTCGGCGTGGCGAGCCCCTGACCGCAAGTGGCAAGTCGCGTTCCGGCCCGAACCCGCCCCTTTCACGATCCTCTCAACGAGAAATCGGCGAGAACCTGGCGAACCACGTAACGGGCGTTGGCGGAAATGACCGGGTTCGTCGCACGGTAGTACGGGAGCTGGACGATCGCCATGCCCAGTGCCCAGCCGCGGCCGCGCGACCAGGTATCGGCGTCGATACCGGCCTCGCCACGGAAGATCTCCCGCGCCGGTGGCGTCAGCAGATTCCAGGCGGGAATGAGGTCACTGGCGGGATCACCGACTCCGACGGTGCCGAAGTCGAGGACGGCGGCGAGCCCGCCGTCCTCGACCAGCAGATTGCTCGGCATCAGGTCGGAATGGACCCAGCACGGCGGCCCGGACCAGCCAGGGACGGCGAGCGCGTGTTCCCAGGCCGCCATCGCGGCTTCCGCGTCGAAGGATTCGCCGGTGCCGCGGAGCTTCTCCAGCGCCGCGCGCACTTCCCGATCGATCTCGGCGAGCGGCCCGCCGCGATGCGCGATGGGGCCGCCGGGGAGATCGACCTCGCGCATCGCGAGGACGAAAGCCGCGAGGTCGCGCGCGACGCGCTCGGGCCCGGTCAGCCGACCTTCGATCGCCGGCTCGCCCTCGATCCAGCGATACACCGCCCACGGCCAGGGGTATTCCCGCGTGGCTTCACCCACCGCGACGGCTTCGGGAACGGCGACCGGCAGGAGGGGCGCGAGCCGTGGGAGCCACCGCAGTTCGCGGCGCAGATCCTCGACGCCCCCTTGGGTGAGAGGCAGCCGGACGCTGAGCCGTTCGCCGAGCCGGTAGATCGCGTTCACCGTGCCGCCAGAAGCCGACCGTCGCACCGGCAGCCCCGCCCACTGCGGGAATTGCGTGCGCACCAGCGACCGGACGAGCCCGGCATCGATGTCCGCCTCGTCGGCATGCATCTTGACCATAGGACGAATGAGACCACAATCAGGCGATGTTGCCAAATTGTCAATTCTACTTGTCAAGATTGCTCTTCCTAAGGCAAGCTGGTGCTGTCGGCTTCGTCCGCGCCGGCTTTACCTGCGGGATGGGCATGAAGATCTGCGAGACAGTGAAGCCAGCGAAACCCGGAAGCTGGCTGGTGGTCGGCGGCGCCGGATACATCGGCTCTCACGTGATCCGACGATTGCGTGCGGACAGGCGCGGTGTCGTGGCGTTGGACGACCTGTCCACCGGCGACGCGGCACGGGTGCCCGGCGACGTGCCACTGGTCATCGGTTCCGTCGCCGATCGCACGGTCGTGAGCGCGGTGTTGCGTGAGCACCGGGTCGACGGCGTGATCCATCTGGCCGCGCGGAAATCGGCGACCGAATCGGTCGCCTACCCGCGGCGCTACTACCGCGACAACGTCGAAGGCATGCGGATACTCCTCGACGAGATGATCGACACGGGCGTCAAGAGATTCCTGCTCTCGTCGAGCGCCGCCGTCTACGGGGTGCCGAACAACCCGTTGGTCACCGAGACGACCCCGACGGCCCCGATCAGCCCGTACGGCGAGACAAAGCTGATCTGCGAATGGCTGCTCCGGTCCGCGGGGAGGGCCAACGGGCTGTCCTGGGTGGCCCTGCGCTACTTCAACGTGGTCGGCGCCGCACACCCCTTGCTCGCCGACACCAGCAACGACAACCTGTTCCCGCTGGTGTTCCAGGAAGTTACCGCGGGCAGGCCCGCGATGGTCACCGGCATCGACTATCAGACGAAAGACGGCACGGGAGTGCGCGACTACGTGCACATCGCCGATGTCGCCGACGCCCACGCCGCGGCCGTCGAGCGGCTGGAAAGGCAGCAGTCCGCGGACATCTACAACGTGGGCACCGGCGTCGGCTACTCCGTACTGGAGGTGCTCGACGCGATCCGGGCGGTCTCCGGCCTTCCCGTCGAAGTGACCGCACTTCCACGGAGACCGGGCGACGCGCCCGAGATAGTCGCGAACGTGGACAAGATCGCGCACGATCTCGCCTGGAAGGCACGGCACGACCTCAACTCCATGGTGCGGAGCGCCTGGCAGGCGTGGTCACGACTGGACACGGCGAGCGCGCGCTGACCCGGCCGCGTAGCCCTTGTCAATCACCACAGAGGGGAGTTCCGAACACCATGACAACTCATCGACGTCCGGCCTCGGCATCACCTGTGCTCGGTGCCACCGAACTCGACCGGTTCCACCGGCTCGGCTACCTGATCCTGCCCGGATTCCTGCCGGCGGAGCTGGTGAACCGGATGCGCTCCGAGGTCGACCGGTGGGTCGACGACGGCTTGCGGGCGAAGTCGATCGCCGCGGCGAAGGATCCGGGAACCCACGGGGTGCCTCCGGTCGTGGAGCTGGAACTGCCCGCCCACGGCGAGCTCGTCACCCACGGGCCGCTCATGGACCTGCTCGAAGCGCTGCTGGGCACCGAGTTCGTGTTCCACCACCTGCACAGTGACCGGCAGGCCCCGGATCTGCCGGGGAAGCCGTGGCACCACGACTACGAGCAGGGTGAGGGAAGCGGCCGTTCCCCCCTCATGGTCCACACGTTGCACTATCTCGACGGACTCGCCGAGGACACCGCCTCGCTCGTCGTGCTGCCCGGTTCCCATCTCGAAGAGACGGGCAAGACGGCACGGGCGCATCTGGGCACCGCCGTGCTACCGGGCGAGGTCGTCATCGACCGGCTTCCTCCCGGCTCGACCGTGGTCCTGCACTCGGCACTCTTCCACGCCCGCCGCACGAAGGACGGGCAGTCGGCCAAACCGCGGTACTTCGTGGACAGCTCCTACTGCCAGACCGGAACCCGGTGGCCGCCGGTGAAGCCGTACTGGCGGCACATCCTGAACAGGGCCCGCGAGCTGGGACTCGGTGGCGACAGGCCGGAACTGTTCGCGGAACGGCACTTCACCGAGTTCTCCGCACACGGCGCGATGTCGTGACCGGCCGTCCCGTCCGGATCGGACTGCAGTTGCAGCCCCAGCACGCCGGCTACCGGAAGATCCGGGAAACCGCTGCGGAAGCCGAAGCGCTCGGTGTCGACATCATCTTCAACTGGGATCATTTCTTCCCACTGTGGGGCGATCCCGACGGTCCGCATTTCGAATGCTGGACCATGCTCGCCGCGCTGGCGGAGTCGACCAGCCGGGTGGAGATCGGCCCGATGGTGTCCTGCAACGGTTACCGGAACCCGGAACTGCTCGCCGACATGGCGCGTACGGTCGATCACATCAGTGAAGGCAGGCTGATCCTGGGCATCGGCTCGGGCTGGTGCGAGCGGGATTACGCCGAATACGGCTACGAGTTCGGCACCGACGGCACGAGGCTCGCCGACCTGGCGCGGTCGCTACCCCGCGTCGAAACCAGGCTCGCCAAACTGAATCCACCACCCACCAGGAAGATCCCGATGCTGATCGGCGGCGTCGGAGAGAAGAAGACCCTCAGGCTGGTCGCCGAGCACGCGGACATCTGGCACGGCTTTCACGACCCGGAAACGCTGGCGCACAAGATGAACGTACTGAAGGGACACTGCGCCGCGGTGGGGCGCGACCCCGGTGAGATCGAGATCTCCACCGGGGTGTTCGGCACCCCGTCGCACGTCGGGCGGCCGGACGAGCTGGGCCCCCGGTTGCGCGGGCTCGGTGCTTCCTTGTTCACCGTCGGCATCGACGGCCCGGACTACGACCTGAAACCACTGCGAGAATGGATCTCCTGGCGCGACAGCCAGAATGGGTGACCTCGCGCGAATGTCATGACCGAGCCCCTGTCGCGAGAGCTTCGCGACAGGGGCTCTGTCATGGCATCTGGCCGGCAGGAACGCTTACCCCTGCCCGAAGATGTCGTCCACGAAGGCATTGCGGAACTTGCCTTCGGGGTCGTACTTGCGCATCAACCGCGCGAAGTCGGCGGCCCGCTCGTGCACGCCGGCGATCTCGGAAGCCGCCATCGTGGTCAACTTGCCCCAATGCGGGCGGGCGCCGAGCGGCAGCAGCCGCTTCTCCACTTCCGCGAGCACGGGCTCGACGGCGTCGAAGTAGTCGATCCAGGTGAAGTGAAAGGTCACGGTGTCACGGTGGTAAGCGGGACTCAGCCACAGGTCGTCCCCGCGTACGGTGCGCACTTCCGCGATGTGCATGACCGGCGCCACGAGTTCGCCGATCTCCCGGATCGCGGCGAACGCCGCCGGCGCGGCCGCGCGGGGCAGATAGAACTCGGACTGGAGTTCCTCACCCGCTCCCGGGGTCAGTTCGGGCCGGAAGTGCGGCAACCGCTCGTGCCACGGACCGCGCACGTCCAGTTGCTCGGTGCTGAGCTCGACCGGCATGCCGGGCACGGGATGCATGGGTTCCTGAGCCCGCTGACCGCCGTCCCAGCCCGACTCGGGCCTGCCGAGGCGGCGCTTCAACCAGACGTCGCCGGTGTCGCGCCAGTCGGTGAACAAGCTGACGCTGTAGGCGGCCCCGAACACCTCGTCCAGCGACGACGCCACCTCGTCCAGCGGAACGAGCAGGTGCACTCGCTGTGCCATGGCGAAAGCGGGCTCGATGTCGAGGGTCATCCTGGTCACGATCCCGAGCGCTCCCAGCGCCACCACCGAACCCGCGAATTCGTCCCCGTCGGCCACGCGGCTCACCTCGATCAGATCACCGTCCGGGCCGACGAGCTCCATCCCGGCGACGGAAGAAGCGAGGCACCGTTGCGTGTCGCCGGAACCGTGCGTGCCGGTCGCACACGCGCCGGCGATCGAGATATGCGGGAGCGAAGCCAGGTTCGCCAGTGCGAAACCCTCCCGGTGCAGCACGTAGATCAGGTCCGCGTACCGCATGCCGCCGCTCACGGTCACCGTCCGCGCGTCGTGATCGATCACCACCCGGCGCGGCAATCCGTCCAGCCGTACGAGGTCGTGCTCGGTACCGGCCACGCGGCTGAACGAGTGTCCGGTACCGAGCGCGCGAACGCGCGGAGAGCGAGCCACGACGCGCCGCAACTCGTCGACCGATTTCGGCCGGTGCATGCGGTTCACGTCAAAGGTGACATTCCCTGCCCAGTTCGTGATCGGGGCGTGTGTCGTTGTCATCTTCCCCCCAACGGTGACTAGCTGCCGATGCCCGGCTCAACTGAGGTGAAGCCGGGTAGCTCATTCAGCCGTTGACAGGTCGTCGACGGCGACGAAGCGGAACTCGCGTTCCAGCAAGCCTTCGATCATTTGCGGCAACGAGCCCACGGTCTGCGTGCGGTCGCCGCCGGAATCGTGCAGGAGCACGACCGAACCGGACCGGGCCCCGTCCAGGACCAGCCGGGAGATGAAATCGGTGCCCGGCATCATCCAGTCGTCCGGCGCGACGTCCCACAGCACGGTCGTCAGATCCAGCTCCCCCAGCCAGCCGACCACCTCAGGAGAACAGAGGCCGTAGGGTGGCCGGAACAACGTCGTCTTCGAACCGGACGCCTCGGCGATGGCGTCCCCGGTCCGTTCGATCTGCTCGATCAGCTGTGGCCGGGTCAGCTCCGGCAGGAACGGATGCGACCAGGTGTGGTTGCCGATGGCGTGTCCCTGCTCGGCCATTCTGGCCAGCGACTCCGGATGTGCCTTCGCGTAAGTCCCGACGCAGAAGAAGGTCGCCGGTACCCCGTAGCGTTCGAGGATGTCGAGAACCAAGTCGGTGTAGGGAGGCTGCGGACCATCGTCGAAGGTCAGCGCGACCTGGCGACGCTCCCGGCTGCCGTGACCGAACCAGCGGCCCTGCGCGGCGAGCTCGCCGGCCGCCGGTTCGTTCCCCGCGAAGCCCGCCTCGAGTTCGTCCTCCCGCCCGGTCTGGGTGCCCCGCGCGCGTTCCAGCTTGGTCAGCGCACGCAGGTTCCGCCTGCCCACGCGCGCGAGGTCGGCCGCCGGCACGGAACCGAATACCGGACGCGCGGGCAACACGGCGGGATCGGCCCGGTGGACCTCGATCCCCGCCGCCATCAGGCGGCCGTCGAGTACACCGTTCGTGCTCTCCACGACCACGACGGGAGTCCGCGGCAACCCGCGCAGGTACCCGATCAGGTCCCGGATCCGTCCCGGGGCGAACTTCTCGGCGGGAAACGCGGGTTCTTCCTGGTCGTCGATGACCTGTACTTCGAAGCCGGTCTCGCTCCAGCCGATTCCCGCGTACAACATCCGACTCCCCCTCGTCCGGCGAAGACTGGTGGCCCGGCGAGCGGGCCCGAAGTCCAGAATCAGCTATATTGCCAATCTTGTCAACGTTCGTGACACAAATTTGCCCGTTCGGCTGGCTGCCTGGGGCACCCCCGCGTTACAGTACGGCCGTGGACGAATCTGACGGATATTTCGGAGAAGACGTCGCGGCGACCTATGACCAGTCGTCCGCGAGCATGTTCGAGCCGAGCGCCGTGGACCCGGTCGTCGATCTGCTGGCGGAACTGGCGGGCAAGGGTTCCGCGCTGGAACTGGGGATCGGGACCGGACGCGTCGCGCTTCCGCTGGCGCGCCGCGGAGTCCCGGTGCACGGCATCGAGCTGTCGCGGGCGATGGTGGCCAAGTTACGCGAGAAACCGGGCGGTGAAGCGATTCCGGTGACGATCGGCGACTTCGCGACGGCCAAGGTCGACGGAACGTTCTCGGTCGCCTACCTGGTCTACAACACGATCAACAACCTGACGACACAGGACGAGCAGGTGGCCTGCTTCCGTACCGTCGCCGACCATCTCGAACCAGGCGGCTGCTTCGTCATCGAGGTCGGCGTCCCGGAATTGCGGAAACTCCCGGCAGGCCAGAACGTCGTCCCCTTCCATGTCAGTCCCACGAAATGGGCGTTCGACATCTACGACGTGGCGACCCAGTCGATGAGCTCGAACTACGTCGAGGTCGTCGATGGCCGCGGCAGCTATCACACGATCCCGTTCCGCTATGTGTGGCCGTCCGAACTCGATCTGATGGCCAGGCTGGCCGGGCTACGCCTGCGGGACCGGTGGGCGGGATGGTCACGCGACCCGTTCACCAGTGAAAGCGATCAGCACGTTTCCGTTTGGGAGAAACCGGCGGCCTGACCTGGAAAGCGGAGTGCCGGCGATGGTCACGAACCATCGCCGGCACCGCCGTCGCTAAGCCGTCACGAGTTTACGCGAGACCCGGTTCGCTTCGCGATATACGGCTTCACGGTACTTTTCGCTCAACTTCGGGATCGGCGCGAGAACGCGGCACTCCTCGAAGAATTGGTCCTCGAAGGGCATCGCGAAGCCGACCAAGGGGATCACCTCCAGCTCGGAACGGCAGTCGAACCATTCGCCGAGTTCGGGATCAGCGAGTTCCGCCCGTCCATCCAGCACGGCCCCGACGACCAGGGTGGGGATCCCGTCGATCTTTCCGCGGACGAGACCGAGCGAACCACCGGGGGCCACGCCCGCCAGCTCCCGCTCGATCTCCGGGCAGATCGCATCGATCTCGACCCAGCCACCGAAGGTCAGCGCCAGTTCCAGGTCGAGGCGCGGCCACTTGGCGAGGTAGTAGCGATTGGTGATGGACGCCGAGACGTCCTGTGCCGCCTGGTCCCGGCGATGCGGAAGATGTATCCCGTACACGTCGTGCGCGAGCACGAGCGGTGTTCCGCTCCGGGAGATCCTCAATGCCCATTCCTGATCCTCTGGGCCCCAGCTGACAAAGCCTTCGTCCAGCATCAGATCGTGCCGCCGGATGGTCTCCGCCGGAATGGCCATGAGGCCGGTACGGGCGAACGCCCACGGATACCTGGCATAAGCCGAGGCGTATTCCGCGGAGAAACGAGGATCCAGTTTCACCCGGTCCGCCGTCGCCAGCTCCTCGAGCACCTTGCGGTAGTGCTCGAACGGCCGCACCTCGACATCACCGACCTCGGTGGGGACGACCTCCTCGTAACCGAGCACCTGGCCCATCGCGCAGATGTTGTGACCGTGCTGGAAATACCGGTCGCACAGGGTCTGCAGCGCCGTGGGCGCCAGCACCACGTCCGCGTCCACCAGGCAGATGATCTCGCCGGAGGCCTGGCGGATGCCCAGATTCGTGGCTCTGCTGGTGTTCCAGTCCTCCTCGACCTGCACGGAGAGGACTTTCATCTTTCCGGTGTACTCACGGCACAACGCGGCGAATTCCGGATCGTGCTCCAGCACACCCAGTACGACTTCGAACTTCGCCCTGTCCAGCGTCTGCTCGGCAAGCGACCGCAACACCGGTTTCAAGGTCTGCAGTCGCTGCTTGTACGGGATCACGATACTGAGCACGGGTTTATTCACGGCCACTCCTCGCACGGCTCGACACCGGCCGAAGCATAGGACGCGTGCCCACATCATGGCAAGTTATTGACAAGAGCCTGGCAACCCTGGGGTAGGATGGGGTGGCTCCGGCCCGGAGCCGGCAAAACAGCGTTGAGACGACCTCTACCGGGAGCAACCGTGACACCACCTCCGATCCGGCTCTCCGGCGCCGTGATGACGCATCCGAAGCGGATCGACGCGGCGCGCGCCGTGGCCGACGGCCTGCCGGAACTGGGTTTGCAGGTCGTGGTCGACCCCGAACCCGAAGGCCCCCCGGCCGCGTTGCGCGCGGCCCGGCTCGCCTGGGCCGCGGTCGATCCCGGCGCCACCCATCACCTGGTCATCCAGGACGACGCGGTGCCGTCCGCGGACTTCACCCGAAGGCTGAACTCCCTGATCGCGGCGCAACCCGACGCCGCCGTGAGCCTGTTCACCGAATGGGGCTCACGCACTTCGCATGTCATCCGGATCGCGGCGATGCTCGGCTACACCATGGCCCCGGTCGTGGACGACTACATCCCGGCCGTGGCGCTCGTGCTGCCCGCCGAAGTCGCACGCGGTTTCGAGGAATACGTACAGGCCAAGGTCGACGAGGGTGCCCCGGACGATGTCGCGCTCCTGGACTACCTGAGCGACCTGGGCATCCGGACGGTGATCCCGGTGGCCAATCTCGTGGACCACCGGGACGACATCAGCCTCGTCGGCAACAACGTCATGGGAAACCGCTCGGCCGCCTGCCTTCCGCCGCCGGACGCCGTCCCCGACGGTCCCCATTCGCTGCTGACCGCGCCGGCCACCGTTCCGTACTACGACTTCTGGGGGCAGTACTCCGACGCCTGCATCCCCGACGAGTCCTCTGTGGACGGACGAGTGCGGTCTTCGGCGCGGGTTTGGCTGCGCGAACGCGGTGTCACCTACCAGGACATGATGGTCCTGCTCGAGGAGGCACTGGACAGGCATCCGCAACGCGAGTTCCTCGTCGACCGGCTCAGCGAAATCTCCCTTTCCGAGCTGTGGATCGTCGCGTACCTGCTCGGGGTGATCACGGCCGAACACGCCCGCGCCGTCGGCAGGACACCGGACTTCACCGGACCGCTGACGAAGGCCGCGCTCGCGACTTTCGGGCCGGGTGCCGTGCGCCGCGTCGTACCGGCCCGCTGGCTGCCGGCGGTCGGCTCACTGCTCGAACCGCTGATCCTCGACGGCGTGCGTGCCGGCGCGGCGCGGGAGACGTCCCGCGCGTCGGGCTGAGCATGGACTTCGCACCGCGCGGGTCGTCGGCCGCGGAATCCGGCTCGACGGGCGACGGCCCGCGTGGTGTGATCGACCGCGGAAGTCCAGGACCGCGAGACAGATCATCGAGGAGATGTCCGTGACGATCGAGCAGACCGGCGCGAACCCGGTGATCGACGCCGCCTTGGTCGAGCGGCTTCTCGCCGCCCAGCTGCCGGACCTGGCGTCACTTCCGTTGAAACGCCTGGAGCCCGCCGGATCGGACAACGTGATCTACCGGCTCGGGGACGACCTGGCGGTACGCCTGCCACGCGGAGACTGGTCCACCGGCCAGCCGCGGAAGGAGTTCCAGTGGCTTCCGCGTCTCGCTCCGCGACTGCCCTTGCCTGTCCCCACGCCCGTCGCGCTCGGCTCGCCGGGTGAAGGCTATCCGTGGTATTGGTGCGTTTCACGGTGGTTCGAAGGGGAGACCGCGACCATCGGCGGACTCGCCGACGCGGACAAGACCGCTGTCGAACTGGCGGAGTTCGTGAAGGCCCTCCAGCGGGTGCCGCCGGACGAGACACTCCTTCCCGGGCCGCACAACAGCTTCATCGGCGCCCCGCTCGCCCGTCGTGATCCCGCGACCCGTGCCGCGATCGAGGCCGTGGACGGCGTTTTCGACGGCACCGCGCTCACCGAGGTCTGGAACGCGGCCATGGCCGCTCCCCCGTGGAGCCGGCCACCGGTCTGGATCCATGGCGACCTGCACCCTGGCAACCTCTTGACCGTGAACGGCGACCTCAGCGCCGTCCTGGACTTCGGCGGGCTCGGCGTGGGCGATCCGGCGTGCGATCTGCTGATCGCCTGGACCCTCCTGCCGTCGTCGGCGCGGGAGACCTTTCGTGCCGCGCTGGACGTCGACGACGCCACCTGGGCCCGGGGCCGCGGCTACGCGCTGAGTACCGGGTTGAACGCTTACACGGCTTATGCGGCCACGAACCCACGGGTGGCGGAGAACACCCGCCACCAGATCACCGAAACGTTGAAGGATTCCCGATAGCGTGCCCGCCGGGCCGGAGCGCCCTGGACATGTACACGGCATCTTCACCGTAGCCTGCTGGAAACCCTGCCCCGGGGCACGCCTGGTAACCGTTCGCCGACCAGAAACCACCGCTGCCGGCGACGGCCACCAGCGAGATCCGTTCGTAGGACAGCGATACCGCGCGGAGCGTGAGGTGGCGCACGAGTCGCGTGGCCAGGCCATGGCGGCGAAAGTCCTTGGCGACGACCAGATCGTGCAGGTGCAGGTTCCGCGAGTCCCGGTGGCCCACGCTTTCCGGCCTGGTCAGGTCCGGGCACCCGAACAGCGGGTAGGGCAACGCGATCAAGTACCCCGCCGTCCGGCGTCCGGCGTCGAGCACGAAACAGGTGAGCGGAGACAGCGCGGCGCGTGAGCGCAACGCATCCTCGCCCTCCGAGAGCCCGGAGGCTTGGTAGGCCGAGGTTTCCAGGCCGCGGATGTCCGGCCAGTCCCGCGCCGAGATATGCCGGATCCGGATATCCGCGGACACCTACTCGACCTCCTGGAGTTCACGTGCAGCTCGTCGACCGCTAGAACGGTGTGGCCGTCACCGTGGTGAACACTCGTGTGGGCCGCTTGCGCCCATCGGTGTCACCGGCGGGTGCCACCGTGTACGGGAGCGGGCTGAAACCGTTGAACCCCAGCGTGGTGTAGCTGGTCGTATAGGCGCCGCTCGAGAGTATCCACACCGGATCGCCCGAGGCCACGCCGAGCGGAACCCGCGCCGGATACCGGCCATGACCGGCGGCATCGTCGCTGTCACAGCTCGGCCCGGCGACGATGGCAGGACCGTACTCGCCATCCCGGTGCGCCGGGAACTCCAGGCGATACTGGATCCGGTCCATCTCGTACAGGCCGTTGAACTTGCCACAGCTCAGGTACAGCCAGCGCCGACGCCGGCCGTCGAGCAGCTCCCGGTCGGACAGCCGCGCCACGTGGGCACGGATCGCACCGTGGTCGGCGACCAGGTACCGGCCCGGTTCGATGACGAAGGCCAGTCTGGCCCCGGCCGCTTGCCGAAGCCGCCCCATGCCCGCCCGGATCGTCTCGAATATCCTGTCGAGCGGGGGAATCAGGGGCCTCCCCTGTTCGTCGAGGTAGCCGAGCGCGGGAAGACCTCCACCGAGGTTGACGTGGTCGAGCAGGATCCCCTTCTGCTTCAGGGCGATCAGCACCTCCGCCAGGGAGTCGAACGCGCCCGTCCACGCTTCGGTGGTCATCTGCTGCGAACCGACATGCACCGACAAACCCGAGAACCTCAAACCCATCGCTCGCGCCGTTTCCGCCACTCGCACCGCTTCCGGGCCTGAACATCCGCTCTTGCCGCTCAGCCCCCACAGCGCTCCGTTCCCGGTGGTGGCCAGACGGCAGAACACTCGCGCCCCCGGGGCGTGCGTGGCGATCGCCCGCACGTCCTCGACGCTGTCCGTGGCGAAGTCCCGCACGCCCAGCCGGAAGGCGTCGAGAATGTGCTGATCGGATTTGACGGTGTTCCCGTAATGCACCGAACCGGGCGGCGCTCCCGCGCCGAGCGCGGTCGCTATCTCACCGGGGCTCGCCGCGTCGAATCCGGCTCCTTGCCGGGCCAGGAACTCGACGACGGCGTCCACCGGACAGGCCTTCATCGCGAACCGGACGGCGACGCCGGGTAGCTCCCGTTTCAAAGAAGCGTGGCGTTCGCCGATTCCCTGGAGGTCGAAGACGATCTGGTCCTCGGAGGCCGCCGCCAAGGCGGCGAGCAGTCGCTTGTCGTCGAACATGGTGTGGCTTGTCCTCATCCGCCAGGCGGGGATACGAGATCCGCTTCCCTGCTCGCCGACATCAGTCGTTCCCAGTGGTCGATCAACAGTGCGAAATCCGCGATGTCCTGCCGAGCTTCGGAGAGCAAGTGAGATCCGCGCGACGCGAGGATTTCAGCGAGTTTCGTGTACTTACCGCCGAGTTTCCGGTAGCCGCGCTGGAGACAGTCCAGCCGCAGTACGTTCTCCTCGTCGTCCAGCTCGAGACTTTCCCTGACAACCGCCGAGATCGCGGACGCGCGCACGTGATCCCGTTCGTCGCACAAGGACTCACCCGCCGTCTTCATCCGGCCGTAGATGAAGTTCAGGTACTGCATCGAAAGGAAGAACTTGACCAACCGCAACTGGTAGCCGACGAAGCCGGATTCGGTTCGCCGTTCCGGTGTATGGAAGTTCATGATGTCGCGGTTGTGCTGAACCGCGGGCAGCCCGGCGGCGTGGACGACGTGGAGCAGGAAATAGTCACTGCCGATCGTATCCGTGGCCGGCAGCAGCGGTATCTGCTCATGCACCCGCGAAAAGCCGATGTTGCACATGTCCACGCGCATCGGGTCGAGGACGGTCAGTGTCGAATGGTCCCGGGCGAACGGCCCGGCGCCGGACCCGCGGAAGGACTCCTTCACCAGGTTCCGCTTCTCTTCCTCCGAAGCGTGGGCAGGAGCCCAGAGGCTCACGATGTCGTAGTAGACATCCTCGTCCAAGCGGTGGATCTCCTCGATGTCCACCGAGGGTTCGCCGACGAAGGAGCCACCCACCAGGACGACAGGCCGCTCCGCGAGACCCGGATCCAGCTCGGATTCGGAAACACCGGGCGCCGCGTCGGCCGCGCTCTTGCCGAGCGAAGCGAGCTCATGGTGGATCGGGAAGACCTTGGCGTCGTCCACGACCTGATAGCGGCTGTCGGAATCCCGGCGATGGACCGACTCGCAGCCGAGTGCCGCGCCGAACAGGAACGCGCGGTTGGTGCAGGCCCCATAGGACACACCGGCCGGAAGCATCAAGCCGGGCAGCCGCGACTGCCGGTCGAGGCCTGCTCGCCGGATCACCCCGTTCAGGAAGCTTCGCTGGTACGCCTCGTCCAGATGCCACAGGCTCACCTTCGGCACCCGGCGAGCCGCGCGGACGACCTGGGCGTGTGCGGCGAAGTCGTGCGCGTCCGAACTGTCCAGTACCAGCACCCGCACTTCGACGTCGAAGCGTTCGACGGCGTATCGCGCCTCTTCGATGACGGCGGACAGGGTGTCCGCGCAGGCCCTGTTCGTCGGCAGGGTCAGGCAGATCTTCCGCATGCCTTCTCTCCTCGTGGCGAAGTGTGCCGCCGTCGCCACGGTTCGAGGCCGAGCAGCTTCGCACCAAGGTCGTTCAGCTCGGCGGCCGGATACCTCTCGGATTCGGGCCGTTCCCTGGCGCCGACCAGCGTGCGGTTCCACTCCGGCGTCTTCAGCCACCGCCAGGACTCGACCCGCGATCGCTTCAGCGTGGTGTGCGCTTCCAGCGAGGGCATCATGGCGAGGTACTGGACGGCCCGCACACCGTTCCCGGAGGTGTTGGGCGCCACTCCGTGTGCCAGCATTCCGTTCCAGATCAGCAGGTCGCCCGCCTCGAGTTCCGGCCTGACGACCGGAGTCCGCGCCCGGTCGACCGACGGCCGGATCGGATCGCGATCCGGTGGCTGTTCCGCCTTCCACTCCTCGAAGGTCCGGAACAGTTCCGGCGCACACTGGAAGCCGCCGAGTTCGGGCCGCGTGTCGTTGAGCGCGATGATGCCCTGCACTCGTTGCGGTGGCTCCGGCAACGTGCTGTCGAGGTCCCAGTGCAGCTCGATGTCGAACCCCTTCTCCGTGGGCCGGATGAGCGACCGGGACCGGTTCCCGATGTTGGGCGGGTTGAGGTTGAGCCGGTCCAGGCTCACCCACAGTTCTTCGCAGTCCCACACATCCACGAACGCGTCGTACACCCGCCGCGTCTGCCGGGAATCCCACAGGAGCTGGTGGTGGTAAGCCTCGACGAAGCCGTAGATGTACAGATCCCGTTCCAGTTCCGTCCGGAACTCGCGCTCGGCGTACCAGCTCTCCGGCCGCCGGGGATCGAGCCCCTGGAACTCCCAGGCGAAATCCAGCAGCGATTTCGCGGCCGACGCCGAGATCGCCCTTCGCACGATGACATAGCCCCAGGTTTGCCAAAAATCGAAATCCGCTTCGGAGAGGACCCGCAACGGCCGGGTCTTCCGTATTTCCTTCAACGGGACCTGCGCGACATACGACTCGCCGTCGGAACTCCAATAGGGAATGTCCGAATCCGCTCGATACAGGTCATGGCCACGTGGTGGCATCTACCCTCCAGACGTTGAACGACAACGAGTCTAGAGGGCCGATCAGCTCTTGGTAATATCTTGCCACGAGCTTGGCAACGCCAGGTGGCGTCAGCTGTAACTACGGGCCTGCAGTTCGAACAGATCGGCGTAGAGCCCCCGGCTCGCGAGCAACTCGGCGTGGTCACCGATCTCCGCCACCCTGCCGCCCTCCAGCACGACGATGCGGTCGGCCATCCGGACCGTCGAGAACCGGTGCGAAACGAACAGCGTGACGCCGCCGTTGCTGCCCACCTCACCGGCGGAACCGGCGTACTGCTCGAAGGTCGCGTGCTCGGCCGCCGCGTCGAGTGCCGCGGCGGGCTCGTCGAGCACGAGCATCAGTGGCTGGTCGCGCAGTGCGGAACGAGCGAGTCCCAGCGTCTGCCACTGCCCGCCCGACAGTTCCGCGCCATCCGTGTAACCGTGTCCCAGCGCGCCGTCGAGACCACCCGGTACCCGCCGCACGATCGGCTCGGCACCGGCCCGGCCGAGCACATCGGTCAAGACGTCGTCGTTCCCCATCCGGGCGAGGTCGCCGACACCCACGTTTTCCCGCAACGTGAACTCCAGCCGCGCGAAGTCCTGGAACAGCGTGGAGATCGCGGATCGCCATTCCTCCGGAGGCATTTCCCGCAGATCGACACCGTCGACCAGTATCCGGCCCGCCGTGGGCTCGTACAGCCCGCACAACAGTTTGACGAGTGTGCTCTTACCCGCGCCGTTCTCCCCCACCAGCGCGACAGTGCGGCCGGCGGGCAGGTCGAGGTCGACCTCACGCAGCACCGGCCGATCGCTTCCGGGGTAGCTGAAGCTCACCGCTTCGAGCCGGATGCCGTGCCGCAACCGCGCCGGGACGGGCCTGACCGCGGCCGGTGTCCGGGGCTCCCTCGTCGGCCAAGTCTTCAGCGAATCCAGCCTCCGCAGGGTGTGGCCCGCCGCGTGCAGGGTCGACAGCACGCTCAACGCGGCGGCGACCTGCGCGTTGACCTGCACGGCCAACGTGATGACGAGGACGACGTCGCCGACGGTCACCAGGCCGCGGACGGCCTGCAGCAACACGAGATAGACGGTGGCACAGACAGCGGCGGCGAAGGTCACCTGGCCGAGCGCGCGCAGCGCGGCTCCCGCCAGCTGCCCACGCCACAGCTTTGCCGTCGCCTCCCGCCAGCTTCGCTCATGCCGCCGCTTCAGTGCCGCCTCCGCACCGAGGATCCTGGCTTCCTTCGCCGACGAGGACGAGGTCGCCACGTGCAGCAGATGACGGGCCAGCCGGTTCTGTTCCACCGCGGCGTCGCGCGAGCGGTCGATGGACCGCTGCGCGTAGCGGCCCATGATCACCGGCGGCAGCGCGCCGAGGGGCAGGAGCAGCAGCCACGGTTCCAGCGAAGCCAAGATGACGGTGGTGAGGATCAGTTGCCCGCCGAGCAGCACCACCTGCAGCAGCGCTTCGATGTAGGCCCGCGCCTTCTGGATCTCCTCGCGCACGAGGGTGACCGTGTCGGCGAACTTCGCGTTGTCCAGATGCTCGACCCCGGGAGTGCCGTTGACGTAGCGGATGAGCTCGGAATTGATCCGCGACTCCGCCAGTTCGCCGACTTCGTAGTAGTACAGATGCGCGAAGTGCCCCATCATCAGTTCGGCCACGAGGACCAGGGCGATGAGCACCCCGATGACGAAGGTGGCACCGAGCCGGCCATCGAGCAGGTTGTCGGTGAAGGCTCCCAGGGCGAGTGCGATCCCCGGCGTCGCCAGGTAGCCCAATGTCAGCAGGACGATCGCCTTGAGCAGGCGAGCCCGGTCGGCCTGCCAGGCGAGGGTGAGCAACCACCGTGCGGTGCGAGCAAGGTTCTTCATGAAACCTCGTCCATTGTGGATTCGAGAACCGGCGTCGCCGTTTCGTCGGTGAACCGTTCCGCCTGCAGGCGGAACAGGGTGGCGTACCGCCCGCCCGCCGCGAGCAGCTGGTCGTGAGTGCCGCGTTCGGCGACCCGGCCGTGTTCCAGGACCACGATCTGGTCCGCCCGGCGGACGGTGGAGAACCGGTGCGAGATGATCACCGTGGTCAGGCCGCGGGTGATGTCCAGGAAGCGGTCGAAGAACTCGACCTCGGCGCGCACGTCGAGTTGCGCGGTGGGCTCGTCGAGGACCATCACCGAAGCTCCCGCGTTCACCGCGTGCAGGGCGCGGGCCAGTGCCACCCGCTGCCACTGGCCGCCGGAAAGGTCCCGGCCACCCTCGTACTGACGGGACAACACGGTCCGCGGACCGCCCGGCATGGACCCCAGCATTTCCGCCGCTCCCGCGCGCCGGGCCGCCGCCAGCAGCTCCTCGTCCGAGGCATCGAACTCCGGCGCGCCGAGCGCGATGTTGTCGGCGAAGGAAAGTTCGTAGCGAACGTAGTCCTGGAAGATCACGGCGAGCCGCCGATGCCAGTCCCCCGGCTCGATGTCGCGCAGATCGTGCCCGTCGACGGAAATCCGTCCGCTGGTCGGGTCGTACAGCCGCGTCAGGAGCTTGACCAGTGTGGTCTTGCCGGCGCCGTTGAGGCCGACCACGGCCAGCGAAGTGCCGGCCGGCACTTCGAGATCGAGCCCCGCGAGCACCTCGCGGCCATCGGGGCGATACCGGAATCCGACGTCGTGGAACCGGATCGACCGCTGTGGCAGGCCGTCGGCAGGCAAGGACAGGCCGGATTCGAGCGGGCGCAGGGAGCGGCCTTTGTCGCGGAACGCCAGCAACGCCTCGTAGGCCAGCGACCCGTACTGGGTCTGCACGTCGCATTCCGGGAAGTAGACGCCGAACCGCATCAGGATCAGCACCGATTGCAGCGCGATGCCCAGTTCGAGCAGGCTCAGTCCACCGTGCCCGGCCAGCAGGAGGAACACGACCGTGGCACCGACGAGCCCGGCCGCGGACAACCACAGGAACGGCGGCCCGAGCAGCGCCCGCCTGCCTCGCCACATCGTGCGCAGGTAACCGAGGTCGTCCCGGCGGTGCCGGTCGCGCAGCCAGTCGACCAGCCCGAGAAGACGGATCTCCTTGGCCGCCTGCGGACCGGACGCGAGTGCCTTCACATAGGACACCTTGCGCCGCTCCCCGGCCAGCCCGTCGTAGAAATCACCGAACTTGCCAAGGGAACCGCGTTGACCGAAGCGGATCACCACGGCCGTCACGCCGATCACGACGGCGGCCAGCGGACTCAAGGTGATACCGACGAGGACGACCGCACCGACGAGTTGCGTGTACCTGGCCACGAGGGCCACGGCACCGGCGGCCGCGTCGCCCGGCGACGCGGAAGCGCGGTCGAAAGCCTCTCGCGCGGCGTTGACGTCGTCGAGCAGCTCCGGGTCGTCCAGCGCCATCGCCGGCGCGTCCACCAGCGCGGCGCGCATGAGCAGGACACGGCATCGGCCGTCGACATGCCGCATGACCAGTTCACCGGCCGCGGCCTGGAACGGCGCGAGTGTCTGCTGCAGCCCGAAAGCGGCACCGGCCACGGCCAAGACGGCGAGCAGCGCCGTCCACGCGGCGGGATCGCCGCCGATCGCGGCGGGTACTCGCTGCAGCAGCACGCTCATGGCGACGACGAAGCCGATCGGGAGCAACCCGAGCAGCACGTTGAGCAGCAGCGCCATCGCCAGCGTGGCGGGTGGTACGTAGCGCAGCAGACTCAATATCCGCAGCCAGCGGCCCGCACGCCGCCACACCAGGCCCACCAGAGCGGTCACGTGCCAACCTCCGTCACCGTGCCTCACCGCCTCCCGCGGGATCACCGGAGGTTTCCACAGCTTGCCAGACTGTGCGACACTATGGCAAATCTTATCGCCCAGATTGGCAAACCGGGGTTCCCGCAGTGCATTCCGCGTGACGGACTGCCTGGTGCGTTGACCCGGAAGACGGACAAGGACGGTTCGGATGGAGCAGAGGACATTCCGCAGGACCGGGCAACGGGCTTCGGTGATCGGCCTCGGGACCTGGCAATTGGGCGCGAACTGGGGTTCGGTGGACGAGGACGACGCGGTGGCGATCCTGCGGGCGGCCGCGGATTCCGGCATCACGTTCTTCGACACCGCGGACGTGTACGGAGACGGGCGCAGCGAGCGCCTGATCGGCCGGTTCCTGCGCGAATTCGACGGCAAGGGCGCTGAGGACCTCCTCGTGGCGACGAAGATGGGCAGGCGCGGACCGCAGGATCCCGCCGAGTTCACCTTGGACAACTTCCGGGCCTGGACAGACCGCTCACGGGCCAACCTCGGCGTGGACACGCTCGATCTCGTGCAGCTGCACTGTCCGCCGACACCGGTCTTCGGCACCGCCGCGGTTTACGACGCCCTGAACACGCTGGTCGACGAGAAGCGTGTCACCGCGTACGGCGTCAGCGTGGAACGGTGCGACGAGGCACTGGCCGCGATCGCCCAGCCTGCTGTCGCCAGTGTGCAGATCATCGTGAATCCCTTCCGCCGCAAGCCACTCGAACGCGTCCTGCCCGCCGCGCGGGCCGCGGGCGTCGGCATCATCGCCAGGGTTCCCCTGGCGTCGGGCCTGTTGTCCGGGAAGTTCCGTCACGATACGGCTTTCGCGCCCGACGACCACCGCACCTACAACCGGAACGGCGAGGCCTTCGACGTCGGTGAGACCTTCTCCGGCATCGACTACGCCACCGGTGTCGCGGCGGCACGGGAATTCGGTGAACTCGCATCGGAGCAGCGGACTCCGGCGCAGCTCGCACTGCGCTGGATCATCGACCAGCCCGGGGTGACATCGGTGATCCCGGGCGCCACGCGCGTCGAACAGGCGCGGGAGAACGCGGCCGCCGCCGGCTCGCCCCCGCTTTCCGCGGCGACGCTCAGCGCCGTCGAGGAGATCTACGACCGTCGGATTCGGGGGCAGCTTCACCATTTGTGGTGACCGGCGGCCGCGGTTCGCGTTCGGCCTGACCGTTCCTTCCACCGACGATCAGGCCGAACGCGCTATCCGCACTGCGAAACGGTACCTACGGGCGACGACCGGGACGCCCGGTCAAGCCGAAATCGCCTTACCCCGCCTATATCCGGCCAGAGTGACTCGGCCAGTCGACTTCCGAGGAGGTCGACCCCCCGGAACCCGGTGACCGGAATTCCACTGTTTCACCGTTCGATGTCGCGTCGGACGACTTTCGCACAGCCTTCTCCTACCTTTCTCAGGCTTGAACAAGAACAGGTGGAATGGTTTTTCCCTCGGCGCGATTCGCCGGGCGTTACCACCCAATTTCCCCAGTAGAGACCAGGTTCGGATTCGGGAATTTCCCGAAGGCGAGAACGTCCGGCGCAGCCGATTCCGGACGCGGCTTGGATCACCCCAGTGAACGTTCCGGCCTTCCAGAAAATTGTTACACGCACCACTACCAGGTGGAGACTCGTCTACTACTCTCGCTGGTCAGAGGTTCGCCCGGTCGGCCCGCGCCCGGTACGAACCTGTTACCGGCGTGGCGTCGCCAGCCGATTCTCCACGGCGGTGAGTTCCTGCTGGACGGCGACCAGGGAACGCAGGGCCGTGTAACCCATCTCGCGGTTGACGCGGATCATGTGCGCGTTCTCGGCGCCGGTCGTGGTGCCGATCCGCTCCAGTGCGGGACAATCGACGAGCAGCCACCGCATCATGTGCGCCTTGACGCACCGCCCCAAGCCCGCGCCGCGGTGCGCGGCGAGCACGGCCGTGTCGCGCTGGTATCCCCAGTCGGGACGCCGGGGATGGGTGCAGAGTTCGGTGAAGCCGGCGACCGTCCCGGACAGCTCGTGCAAGGCGACGACCACCCGCTGCACGAGCCCCTGTGCCCGCAGCTCCGCTTCCTTCTCCCGCACCCGTGGCACCGACCATTCCGGCCACCGGTAACCCGATTCCCCCAAGGGGGCGTCGTGGATCGCCCCTCGTGCCACGGCGTAGGAATCGACGACGCCGTCCGGGGCGGATCCCCGCCACCGCAGCAGCCGGTACCCGGCGGGCACGTCGACCTCCCACGACCTCCGGTCGACGTCGGCGATCACCAGCACCTGCCTGGTGATCACGCGTACCGGCCGGAACCCCAGCGCCTCGGCCCACCGCTGTCCCGCGGTGCCCGCGACCACTTCCCAGCACTCGACGACCCGGCGCGCCTGGATCCTCAGCTCCGGGAGCAGCGCACGCAACATCGCGACCCCGATCCCCTGGCGACGGTATGCGGGATGCACCCGCACGTCGGTCAGCCCGATATCGCTGTTCTCCTCGTCGAGGAAACACACCTGGGCGAACGCCACGACCTCCCCGCCGCGACGGCCCAGCCAGTACGCGACCGCGCCCGAACCCGGCATGGGCCTCTTCATCCGAGCGACCAGCTCCGCGAGTGGCAGTGGAGGTTCTCCGGGCCGGTCCACGACCTGACTGGCCAGCATCACCCGGTGGCAGACGACGAAGTCCGCTTCCGTGGCCAGAGACGGGTCGAACCGCTCGATCACCAGGCCGGTGGTCACCGGCCTCGGCCCGCCCCCGCCAGTTCGGGCGCGGGCGCCGCCACGCGCCCACCGCCTGACGAACACGCGGCGCAGAGCAGCAACGCGATCATCACCGTTCCGAAGCCCGGCAACCCCAGCAGCAGACCGATGGCGACGTGCAGGGCGATCCCGCACCCGACCGCCGGCTTCCGCCCTTTGCCGCCTGCCAGGATCGCGACGGCGATCAGGTACTGGAGCGCGACCACGCCCCAGGTCGACGTCGCGATGAGCCCGCTCGAAGCGAGCAACGGGCCCAGGAAATCGCGGATCGGCAGCGGGAAGCCGAATTGCGCGTCGAAGGCCACCATGTACAGGGCGTCACCCCGCGACCACGCCGGGTCCAGCATCTTGTGGGTGGCCGCCGTCAGGTAGATCAGCGACAGCTGGCCGCGAAGACACCACAGGGCGGCGAACGAACCGCCTCGCCACCGCATGGGCAGCGGAGCCACGGGGGCGCTCCAGTGCCAGGTCCGGCCGTCCCCGAGGCAGATGGGGACGAACAGCATCGCTCCGATCGCGGCCGCTCGGTCGCCCCCGTTGGCCAACGGCATGCTGACCGCGAGGCTGAAGGTGACGTACCAGTGGGGAAGGCAGGTCCAGCGAGGCCGGTAACCCGACAGCACGACCAGTAGCGTGGCGATCGCCAAGAGCCTGGGGAGCACCTGCCCCGTCTCCGTTTCGGCGGCCAGGCACCACAACGAGGCCGAACGGATGCCACCACAGCGCAGTCCCTGCGGTGCGTCGGGCGAAGCCACGAACAGCGTGGTATCCGCATTGAAGAGCAGAACGCTCAAGGTCGCCGCGGCGAGGAGGCTTCGCCCCATCGCGAAGGCCCGCCCCCGCGGTTCGTGCCGCTCGATCGCCGTACCGAGTCTGCGCCGGATGCCGGTCAGCCGCTGCATCGCAGATCCACCGAAGCGACTCGGTAGGCCGCCCAGGGCCCGTCGCGCCGGGATCCGGCTTCCGAGGACGACGCGCGCTCGATGGCGAGCACGGCGCGGCCGCAGAGGGTCGGTGACTTCAAGGGGTTTTCCGTCCGGTAGAGCAAAGCCGGGTCCGGTACCTTCTCACAGCGCATCTCGCCTCCCTGGCCGCATTCCTGCCAGTACCGATCCGGGATCCGGTCGGCGATCTGCCGTGCCTCGGTCGTGTACACGTCGTGTTCGCGGTTGAGTCCGCCGAGCCGCTCGCCCCAGACCTCTCGTTCGTGCAGGCGGACGAGCCGGCCATCGTGCCCGGCGCGATAGGGCACGACCGAGCTCTTGTCCAAGCCGATGAAGAAGACCCATTCCTGCGGCCACAACACGCGATACGCGTCCAGGCGGTCCCGGAGTCCCCCGGATATCCCGAAAAGGTCGGCTTGCGCGAGACACGCGAGGACGAAGCCGAGCCCCAGCACCAACGAAGTGAGCACGAAACCCCGGAAGCCTTGCTCCGGATCCTCGCCTTCGCTGATGCCGTGAGCGCCGGCTCGACCTGCCTCCGAATCGGTGCTAGCCGCGGTCGGCATCTGAGACGTTGTCCCAGTTCACCCCGGAGAACGGCTCCTGTTCAACCACGCTGTTCTGCGAGCGCGGTTTCCGGTCGTACATCTCGTCGGACGGTGTACCGATCGCGACCGCGATGGCGAGCGTCGCGGCGACGCAACCTAACCCGAGCATGACTGTCCGCATCACTATCCCCCAGTTCAATGGTATAAACCACCGCGATGCACTATTCCAGGCGATGGTGGTTCATAGACACCACCGAGATTAGCCGCGGTGGCTACCTTGGAGCTACCGGTTCGCTACTCTTGAGAGGATCTTGGACTCAGTGGCAGGTCGCACCCCTGCCGGAGCCTCTTGCCGGGTACGGCGGTGAACGGTTCGCGGTGCAGCGACCAGCGCGAGAGGGGAGCCGTGGAGCTGCGGATCTTGGGGCCGATCGAATTGTGGGCGGCCGGTCGTCCGATCGGAATTCCGGGCACCAGGCAGCAGAAGCTGCTCGCGCTCCTGGTACTCAGCGCCAATCAGGTGATCCCCGACGGGCAGTTGATCGGTGATCTGTGGGAAGACCCGCCCCAGTCGGCACGGCAGCAGGTCCACAACGCAGTCGGCAGTCTCCGCCGGACGCTGGAAGCCCTGGGCGAAGAGGTCCGCATAACCAGGACGGACCTGGGATACCGCCTGGACGTTCCGCCGAATGTCGTAGACGCTTACCGCTTTTCCGACACGGCGCGGCAGGCGAGGGCGGCGGGGTCCGCCGGACGGATCCCCGAGGCGATCGAACTTTTCGAGGCAGCGCTCCGTCTTTGGCGGGGTCACGCACTGGCCGGGCTCGAAGGGGACACGATCACCAGTGCGGCCGCCAACCTCGACGAGCAACGTCTTTCCGCCATCGAGGACCTGATATCCCATCGCCTGCGGGCAGGTGAAGCCGCGTCGCTGGTCGCCGAACTGCGTCAGCTGGTCGCCGACCACCCACTCAGGGAGTCACTGCGGAGCCTCCTCATGCAAGCGCTTCACCTCAGTTCCCGGCAGGCGGACGCGCTCGCCGTCTATGACGAGGGAAGGCGGATTCTCGCCGGAGACCTCGGCATCGACCCTGGTCCAGACCTCCGCAGGCTCCATGCGGTGATCTTGAGCGGCGACGCCGATCCCGACGACGTCGTGCCGGGCCGTACGCCGCCCGACGACGGCTTACCTCCTTCGGGTGACTCACCACCTTCGCCCGCCCTGAGCGGACCGGCCCGCCGGTTCTACCTTCCCCATGACATCGGGGACTTCTCCGGCCGCTCCGCCGAACTGGCCCACTTGCTTTCCACGACGAGGGACACCTCGCCCACCGCCTTGGTGATCTCCGCCATCGACGGGATGGGCGGCGTCGGCAAGACGACCTTGGCCGTACATCTCGCGCACCAGATCGCCGAGCACTATCCGGACGGCCAGTACTTCGTCGACCTCCACGGATTCAGCCCCGGACTGGAACCCGTCGCGCCGGAACAAGCGCTCGACACCCTCCTTCGCGGCAGCGGTGTGCCCCCCGAACTCGTTCCTCCCCAGCTCGAGGCCCGTAGCGCGCTGTGGCGGTCGCAAATGGCCGGGCAGCGAGCACTTCTGGTGCTCGACAACGCGATCGACGCCGACCACGTGCGTCCGCTCCTGCCGGGCACGGCCGGCGTGCTCGTGCTCGTGACGAGCCGTCGCAAACTCACCACGCTCGACGGCGCCGTTCCGATGTCCTTGGACGTGCTCACCCGTGACGACGCCATCGCCCTGTTCGAACAGGTCGCCGGCAGGGACGGCCGCGATGACGCCGACGAGGTGGCCACCGTCGCCGAGCTGTGCGGCAGGCTGCCGCTCGCGATCCGCATCGCGGCCGCGAGATTGCGCAGCAGACCACACTGGACGATCGCGGATCTCACGGACCGGCTGCAGGACCAGAGCCAGCGCGCGCGATTCCTGGCGGCCGACGACCGCAGCGTGATCTCCGTGCTGCGTCTGTCGTACCGGTATCTCCGGCCGGAACAACAGCTTGTCTTTCGTTTGCTCGGGGCACATCCGGGGATCGACTTCGATGCCTACCTCGTCGCGGCGATCTCCGGCCTGTCCCACGGTCAGGCCGAGTACATCCTGGAATCACTGTTCGACGACAACCTGGTCAAGCAGCGGTCGAGCAAGCGTTTCTACTTCCACGACCTGGTGAAGGACTGCGCACGCCAGATACTCGGAGAGCTCGAAGACGGCAACGAGCACCAACTCGCGCTGGAACGTCTGCTCGACTATTACCTGCATTGTGCGGCCACCTGGTGCGAATATCTGGACAGCGGTGCCGGCGGCGCCGCTGTCCAGGTCAAGCACCCGCCCCGGCACGTCAAACGAGTCAGCTCGTCCGACGAGGCCGTCGATGCCCTGAATCTCGAATACAGCAACCTGCTTTCGGTCGCCAAGTACGCGGCGGAGAACAACTGGCTCAGGCACGCGTGGCAGATCCCCTGCGTGATACAGCCGCTCATGAAGCTGCGCAACAACTACGGAGGTTCCGCCTTTTCGCTGTTCCAAGGTGCCTTGCGCGCGGCACGCGGATTGCGGGACAGCCAAGGGGAATCCACCTGCCTGCAGGGGCTGGCGGCGATCTGCCGCGAGCGCAAGTCCCCCAATCAGGCCAAGGACTACATCGAGCAGGCCCTGAAGATCAGCCGCGACCTCGGCGACCGGAGGGCGGAGGCCGAGCAGCTGGTCGAACTGGGCAACCTGCATCTGGACGAAGACCGGCTATGGGAAGGCCGGGACGCCTTCGTCTCCGCCGAACAACTGATCTCCTTCACCCCGAAGACCTTCGTCCGCGCCGCGATAGCGAACAACCTCGGGGTCATCTATCGCGATCTGGGACAGTTCGATCTCGCCTTGCGGTATCTCAACCGGGCCATCGGCATCCTCGCCGACGACAGCCATCCGCGACGAAGAGCCTTGACCTCCTGGTGTATCGCGGCGGTGCTCCACTACCGGGGTGAGCACCGGCAAGCGATCGAGCTCTTCGGGAAAGTCCTCGAAGCGAGCACTAACGGCAGGTTCGAACACGGCCGGGCGGTGGCGATGCTCGGCTTCGCCGAAGCACACCGATCGCTGGGAGGCCTGAGCGAATCCATCGAATACGGCCGGGCCGCGCTGTCCTTGTCCAGGAAATTCGACCTGTGGAAGGTCGAATGCGAGGCGTTGAACGTGCTCGGCGAGGCGAATCTCGCGCTGAACGACATCGACCAGGCTCGGCAGGTGTTCGACCACGCGCGGGAGCAGGCCGTCCTCTACGGGTCCAAGCGCTACGAGGCGAGAGCTTTGGAAGGGCTCGCGCACGTGGCGTTGCTTCAACGGGAGATCACCACCGCGAAGGAGCGCTGGGAGCAGGCGATCGAGCTGTACCCGGACGGCATGGTCGACGCCGGGTTCGCTCGCGCGCACCTTGAGTCGCTCCGGCTCGACACGCGCTGTTTTCGCTGCAGCGGCGCCCGCACGAGGTGACCGGCGAGGGTCAGCCGAAGCGCCGCGGGTCCACCCCTTCGACATGGATCCGGTGCCACACCGCGAAACAGACCAAGACCCACAGGCGGCGCCAGTCGAAGTCGTCCCCTCGCCGGTAGTCCCGGAGCATGGTCAGCGCGGTCTCCCGATGGAGGTACTCACCGATCTCCGCTTCGGTGAGGACGGCCTCGGCGAAGTCGTAGAGCTCGTCGCGGAGCCAGAACCGGATCGGCACCGGGAAGCCCAGCTTGGGCCGCCTGGCCACCTCGGGCGGAACGAGGTCCGCGACCGCCTCGCGCAGCGCGGACTTCGTCGTGTCCGGACTGATCTTCTCGCTGTACGCCAAGGTCTCCGCGGCGGCCAGTACCTCGCGGTCGAGGAAGGGCACACGCAGTTCGAGCCCGTGGGCCATCGTCATGCGGTCGGCCTTGGTCAGGATGTCGCCGGGGAGCCAGAGTGCGAGATCGACCGACTGGCGCAGGGTCACCGGGTCCCATCCCGCCTTCCGCGCCCGTTCCCGCAGCGGTGCCGCCAGTTCGTCGGCCGAGCCGCCGGTCAAGGGGGTGACGAGCGACAGCTCCGACGGCTCGTAGACCAGATCCGCTCCCAGGTATCCCTCTCCGGTGCCGCGATAGACGTGATAGCCGCCGAACAACTCGTCGGCGCCTTCGCCGGAGAGCACCACCTTGACCTGTTTGCGTGCTTCCCTTGCCAGGAACCACAACGCGACGGCCGCCGCGTCGGCGAACGGTTCGTCGAACTGCGCCAGGATCTCCGGCAGACGCGTGGCGAACTCCTCCGCGCCGATGAAGTACGGATTGGACTTCACCCCGAGCGCGTCCGCGGTGGCCACGGCGTGCTCGATCTCGCTGTAACCCTCGCGGCCGAAGCCCACTGTGAACGTCTGCAAAGAACTGTCGTGCGTCGCGGCCAGCGCGCAGACGACCGCCGAATCGACGCCGCCGGAGAGGAAAGAACCGACCGGGACGTCACTGCGCAGATGCGCGGCCACGGAGTCCTCGAGCGCCTCGCGGATCCGCCGTCCCGTGTCCGGCCGGGCCGCGGCCGCCGGGCGGAACACGTGCGAGTGATACCGCCGCACCCGTAGCTCACCGTCGGGTCCGTAGGACAACTGGTGACCCGGCGGGAGCACCCTGATCCGGGGCGACATCGTTCCCGGGCCGGGAACATACTGCAGCGAAAGGAAACGGCGGACCGAATCGGGGTCGACCGGGCCATGCGCGCCGGGCCGGACGAGTGCCTTCTTCTCCGAGGCGAACCGCAACGACGTGCCGTCCATGCGGTAGTAGAACGGCTTGATCCCGAACGGGTCCCGCGCGGCGAACAGCGTGCGTTCCTCGGCGTCCCAGACCGCGAACGCGAACATCCCCCGCACTCGGTCCAGGCAGGCGGGCCCGTACAGAGCGAACAGTTCGAGCAGAACCTCGCTGTCACTGGAGGATCTGAGTTCCACCCCCTTGGCCTTCAGTTCCGCGGCGAGCCGGGGGGCGTTGTAGATTTCGCCGTTGTAGACCATCCGGTAGCGGCCATCGGCGGACATCATCGGCTGGTGCCCCGCCTCCGACGGATCGACGATCGCGAGCCGCCGGAATCCCAGCGCCACGCCTTCGCCGGTGTAGCGGCCCTCATCGTCCGGGCCGCGGTGGGCGAGCAGACCGGTGGCCTCCCGGACCCAGTCCACCTCGGCCTCCTCCAGCGGCGTCGCGCCGGTCACCCCGCAGAAACCACACATTTCCCCTCCAGCGTCAGGAAACCGAACCGACCAGACCAGGCAGGACGACGGGCAGCAAGGCGTCGACGCCGTACCGCAGCACGTCCGTCGCGGGCAGGCCGGTCTCGTCCGTCAACCGCCTCAAGGCCGCACGGGCTTCGCCGTCGTCGAGTCCCGCGGTGACCACCGACAGTCCGGCCACCCGGGGGGCCCGCTCCGGATCGGCCCACCTGGCCGCTTGTTCGTTGATCTCGATGGCCCGTCGCATCGAGGGCAACGCGACCCCTGGCAGCAGGCCGAGCCCGGTACGCCGCAGGTCGTGGCACAGCACCATCGCGTCCGGCCGCGTGCCGTGCAACAGCCCGAGCGTGACGGCGGAGTAGCGAGGGTGGTTGAGCGCGCCCTGGCCTTCCACCAGGACGACGTCGTGCTCCTGCGTGGCGTGGAACACGACGTCCTCGACCGTGCTGTTGAGGAAGTCGGAGATCAGGCCGTCGACGGCGACGCCGCCACCGGAGATCATCATCCCGACCTGACCGGTGGCCAGGAACGAGGCGTCCGTCCCGCCTTCGCGCAGTGCCCGCTCCAGTTCGAGCATCGTCGTCATCTTGCCGCTGGAGCAGTCGGTGCCGACCGCGAGCACGGTGCGGCTGCCGGGCCGGTGGTCACGGAAGTGCAGGACCGGCCTGCCCTCGGCGTCGAACGGGGTGAGGTATTTCTCGGCAGGCGGCTTGCGCAGGTCATGGATCTTCGCCCCGGTGCGCCGGGCGACGGCGCTGAGCTCCGGGTCGTCGGAGATCAGGAAGTGCAGGCCGCTGACGACGTCCACCCCGGCCTCCAGCGCGACCCGGACCTGGTCCCGCCAATACGACTGCAGTGCCGCTCCGACCGGCTCGTCGGCCAGCAGCACCGCGTCGGGACGGTGCGCGTCGAGCGCCGCCCGCACGTCCGGTACCACCGGGATACCCAGCTCTCCGGGGAAACCGGCGACGGTGGCCGCTTCCTTACCCGCGGTGGTCCGATCGATGACCGCGACGACCCGGTCGGAGCGATACCGCAGAATCGCGACCAGGGTCTTTGACGGCTCGGGGACGATCTCGTCGTCGGCGAGCACGGCGATACGGCCCAGCTTGTCCATTTCGGCTCCTCATCCGGTTCCGGCGGGCACCGGCTGGTGCACGCCCCGCCCGCCGCGGCCGGCGATGCGGCGCGCGGCGAGACCCACGATCACGAAACCGGCACCGATCCCGGCCCAGCCCCAGAACCCGAAGGACAGGGCGACGGTGGTGCACAGGATCGGCCCGGCCAGCACTCCGATACCCGAGGTCATCTCGAACACGCCCTGGTACTGGCCGTGCGCGCCGGCGTCGGCCAGGTCGTAGCTCAGCGTCCAACTGCTCGCCGAGGTCCACATCTCACCGAAGGTCAGTACCACCGCTCCGGCCACCAGTACGGCGACGGTCCACAGCCCGCCGGTCCCCCCGGCCAGCCCGAACAGCACGCAGCCGACGGCGAGGGCGGCCCCGCCGGCACACAGGACGCGGGCCGCGCCGCCGACGGTGGCCGCTCCCCTCGAAGCCCGCACCTGCAGGGTGATCACCAAAGCCGTGTTCACGAACAGCAGCGCCGCGACGACCGGCTTCGGCGCGTCGGTATGCGAGACCACCCACAGCGGCAGGCCCACGGTGAGCACGCTGTCGCGGATCTCCATCAGCCCGCAAAGCAGGCCGACGGCGACGTACCGGCGGTCACGGATGGCCCGCCACGCCGTCCTGGCCCGGCGTGGGACGGTCACCGGCGCACCGGGGACCGCGCGAAGGAGCAGGGCGCCGACGGTGATCACGGCGGCGTTGAGGAAGATCACCACCAGGTAGGCGGCCCTCGTGTCCAGATAGAGCGGGATCGCCGCGGCGGCCGTTCCCAGTGAGAATCCGATGTTCTGCACGGATCGCTGGTACGCGCGGAATTTCGTACGGGCATCGACCAGCTGGCCGATCAGGGCGTTCTCGCCTATTTGACGCCCCGTGCGCAAGGCCGCCACCAGCAGATGCACCAGGACGAAGCCGAGGAGGTCGAAGACGAGCGCGTAGGCGGCCACCGCCCCGGCCAACGACAGCCCGAGGCGGAACGCGACGGCCCGCGCCCCGGTACGGTCCACGATCGGCCCGATCACCACCGCCAGCGCCATCGACGTCAGCGCCGCGGCGCTCTGCACCGCCCCGACCGCACCGGGGGCCAGCCCGACGATATGGACGAAGAACACCGCGTTACAGGCCATCGCGGCACCCTGGCCGACCGACTGGGCGAGCGTCGCGCCGAGCAGGTACCCGCCGCCGGAGGCGGTCAGCTCGTCCCGGAGCGCGGCCAACCGAGCGGGAAGCCCCCGCCCCTTCGTCACGCTGTCGTTCCCTGGACCCGGTCGTCCACCCCCGCCGCCATTCCCCTGGTAGCGGACTCGACCACGAAGGCGGTGATCTCCGCGGCCGCGCGGGCCACTTGCGCGGGCCCGGACGGCCCGTGGTGGCCTCCGTCGCCCAGTTCGGTGCGCAGCAGGATCGTGTTCCCGTGGGTGTCCGCCTGCCGCAACGCCGCCGTCCACCGCGCGGGCTCGTGCACCAGCACCCGGGGATCGTTGGCGTACGCGGTCACCAGCAGCGGCGGACGCGGCAGATCGGAAACGTTCTCGTAGGCGACGTACTCACGCATGCTCCGGTAGATGGCCGGATCCCGTGGATCGCCCCACTCCTCCCACTCGTTCACCGTGAGGGGGAGCTTCTCGTCCAGCATGGCGTTGAGCAGGTCGCACGCGGGCGCCTCGGCGACGACACCCGCCCATTTGCCCGGTGTGTCGGTGTAGGCCTGCCCGACCGCCACACCGCCGGCGCAACTGCCGTGGGCGACGACCCCGCCGGCATGGGCCCAGCCGGTCGCGACCAGATGGTCACGGGCCGCGGCCAGGTCGCGGAACGACTGGGGCGTCGCCAGCATGCTCCCGTCGAACCAGCCGCACCGGCCCAGCTCCCCCCCACCGCGGACGTGCGCGATCGCGTAGACGAAGCCTCGGTCCAGCAGACTGAGCACTTCCTGGGAGAAAACCGGTTCCCATGGCCGCTCGTAGGCGCCGTAACAGAAGACGACCGCGGGGTTGCCGCCATCCGGCCGCACGTCGGCCCGGTGGGCGATCGTGACCGGTATCGCGGTGCCGTCCGCCGACTCCGCGAACAGCTTCCGGGTGCGGTAGTCGCCGGGGTCGAACCCCGCGACGGCGACCTCGTCGAGCGCGTCGCAGGCGCCGGTGCGCAGGGAGAGACGCCAGTAGCGCGGAGGCCCGGACAACGTGTGCTCGGTCAGCACGATGTCGTCGGCCTCGTACGTGGTCCGCTGGTCCATCTGGACCCGGAGCGCGTCCCTCCTGCCTTCGAAGATCAGACAGCCGCCGGGGCTGGCCGGCGTGACATCGCGGGTGGCGCCGTCGGGACCGAGCAAGGTGAACACCGTGGTCCCCCGCCGGTGCCCGCTGAGCAGCAGTCCGGCGGCGAACACGTCGAGCCGCTGCCAGGCCGTGTCCGCCCGGCGTTCGAGGATTTCCCGCCATTGCTGGGTTTCCAGCTCGGCGAGCGGGAGCCCGACCAGCCGCCGCTCTTCGCGGCCTTCCGCGACGAGTGCGACCAGCCGGTCCTCCCTGGTCGTCCGCTGGTGGTCGGCGAAGTACACCCGGCCGTGCCGCCGCGGCATGACCGGCCGTGGCGTGGCGGTGAAATCGTCCGTGGGGAGCAGGAGTTCTTCGGTCGTGGTCCGGCTCTGGTTGGTGATGACGAGCCAGTCATGGGTGCGCGTGGTGCGGACGGTCGTGGTGAAGTGCTCGTCCTCCTCGTTCCACAGGACGGCGTCGGGTACGCCGGGGTCCGCGGTGAGGTCGTGTGCCAGTACCCGGTACGGCCGCATGGCGGCGTCGTGGACCACGTAGACGAACGTCGACGAGGACGCGTCCCAGGCGCCGGTGTAGTACGTCTCCTGCCTGGTGCGCGGCAGATCGGTGCCGGTGGCCAGATCCCGGAACCGGAGCTCGTAGGACTCGTAGCCGACGTGATCGACCGAGTAAGCCAGCCAGCGGCCGTCCGGGCTGGGCTCGAAGAGGCCGATACGGGTGAAGTCGTGGCCCTTGGCGAGGTCACCGAGGTCCAGCACCACTTCTGGCTCCCCGTCCTCGCTCAGCTCTCTGCGCACGTAGCGGGTGTAGCGCCCGCCCTCGTCCGCGAGCCGGGTGGAGTACTCGTGATCACCCAGCCGCCAGCTGAAAGGCCGCTCGCCGACCTTGCGCCTGCCCGCTCCCGCGACCAGTTCGTCGATGAGCGGACCGATCTCCCGCGCGTAACCGTCGAAGTACTCGCGTTCGCGCACCAGGTATTCCCGCAGGCGGGGATCGGCGTGGTCCCGCATCCACCCGAAGGCGTCGACGACCGTCTCGCCGTGCAGGGTCCGTTCGGTCGGCTGCACCGGGGCGGACGGGGGAAGTGGGACCGATTCGGGACGAGTGGTCTTCACAGTGCCTCCTTGGCAGCCGGATCCGCGATGATGTCCAGGCCGAACCGGCGCCACCACGAGGTCTCCCCCCGTGCGCCGCGGCGGCTGAACGAGATGTGGACGTGGTCGGTGTGCGGGTGCGGCCCGGTGTACGGGCGCCACCCCTGGGCGGCCGCGTAGGCGCCCCAGATCCGGGAATCCCAGATCAGGTACATGATCCCGAACCGGCGGGCGGCCGCGAACGCGTTGCCGTGCCGGTCGGTGGCCAGCAGCCACGACAGCAGTTCCTCCGCCTGCTCGCCCTGGGTGTCACGGCAGACCTTCCAGTCCCATGCCCGGCCCTCCTTGTGCTCGCTGCGTCCCGGAACGTGCGCGGGCCGGAGGATGCCGAGGCTGCCGGTGTCCGGAAAAGCCCGGAGCACCAGCTCCCGGAAGGCGACCACACCTGGCTGGGCCACCGGCGAGATGCCGGTCTGCGGCTCGTGGACGGCGGGATCGTCGATGCCCGGCCCGAACTCGCGGAGCGCCGCGACAAGGCCCTCGACGGCGCCGGGACGCCAACCCGTCGGGGAACGGAGGATTTCCGTGGTTTCTTCTTCGGTGGCGCGCGAGCTGAGAGATCGAGAAGTGATCACGTAGCACTTCCAATGCGGCCGTGACAACGAACGGTGCCAGCATGGCAACCTTTGGCAAGTCTGTCAACAGAAGTCTCGCGCTGCCACCATTACTTCTGGCAAGTCCTGCTCCGTCACCGGCCTTGATCCCGTGCCTGCTTGACCCAAGGGGTTGGCAACCCGCCCTGGTCCGCTCGCTGAACGGTCCCCTTTCCTGATGTCCACATGAAACGGCCCGGCGCTCATCGGTGAGCGCCGGGCCGTGTCCGAAGTCGAGTCGGCGTTACCAGCCGCGCTCGGAAAGGCGGTGCGGCTCGGGCACGTCGTCGACGTTGATGCCGACCATCGCCTCGCCGAGACCGCGCGAAACCTTCGCGATGACGTCCGGGTCGTCGTGGAACGTGGTGGCCTTGACGATCGCCTCGGCGCGCTGCGCCGGGTTGCCGGACTTGAAGATGCCGGATCCGACGAACACGCCTTCGGCACCGAGCTGCATCATCATCGCGGCGTCGGCCGGGGTCGCGATACCGCCGGCGGTGAACAGCACGACGGGAAGCTTGCCCTTCTCCGCGACCTCCTTGACGAGGTCGTACGGGGCCTGGAGTTCCTTCGCCGCAACGTAAAGCTCGTCCTCGGGGAGCGAGGAAAGGCGGCGCAGCTCCGCGCGGATCTTGCGCATGTGCGTGGTCGCGTTCGAGACGTCGCCGGTGCCGGCCTCGCCCTTGGAGCGGATCATCGCCGCGCCCTCGTTGATCCGGCGCAGCGCCTCGCCGAGGTTGGTCGCACCACAGACGAAGGGCACGGTGAAGGCCCACTTGTCGATGTGGTTCTCGTAGTCGGCCGGGGTCAGCACCTCGGACTCGTCGATGTAGTCGACGCCGAGCGACTGGAGCAGCTGGGCCTCGACGAAGTGGCCGATGCGGGCCTTCGCCATGACGGGGATCGAAACGGCCTCGATGATGCCGTCGATCAGGTCCGGGTCGCTCATCCGGGCGACGCCGCCCTGCGCGCGGATGTCCGCGGGGACCCGCTCGAGCGCCATCACCGCGACCGCGCCGGCGTCCTCGGCGATCTTCGCCTGTTCGGCGGTGACCACGTCCATGATCACACCGCCCTTGAGCATCTCCGCCATCCCGCGCTTGACCCGGGCGGTGCCGGTGAGCGAGGTGGTGGCCGTGTTCGTGGAGTCGTCAGACACTGCTGGACCTTTCGGAAAGCGCGCGAGGTGGGGTGACGCCTCCGAGGGTAGGCCGCTTTTGGACCTCTGAAGCAGGCCAGTTCGCGGCGATTTCAGCAGTCCACTGGGTGATCTGGCCCGCATCCAGAGGACCAAATGCGCAAGGGGAGCTAGCGGGCCAGGCCCTGTTCGAAGGCGAAGAGGCCATCCGGGTCGTACTTCCGCGCCACCCGGCGCAGCCGCGGGAGGCTGTCGCCGTAGTACGCCTTCGCCCACTCGGGCATCTCCGGGTCGATGTAGTTGACGTACCCGGCCTGCCCGTATTCGCGGCCGAGCTCGTCACGGACCCGGCCGATCACCTGGCGCGCGTACGCCTCGCCACCGTCCAGGCCACGGATGATCTGGACACTGCCCAGCGCGGAACGGTGCGGGAAACACGACTGGCTCGACGACACCCGCGCGATCGCCCCGCCGTACGCGTCCACGATCGTGTACAGCTGCGGATCGCTGCTCAGCAACGCCGCGAGCGCGTCGGGATCGGGCACCGGATGGGTCAGCATCCGCGAAGTGGCCACGTACTCACCTCGCTGCGCGACCGCGGCGGGGAACTCGGCTTCCTTGGCGAAGGTCCGCATCGAGGCCAGGTGGTCCTGCTCGGTCACCTTGCGTTCGGTCGGCTGAACGCCGACGCGGCGGACCAGATCGTCCAGCAACGGGTTCACCTGAGCGGCGGAGCCCACGAAGCAGCCGCCACAGTTCACGGCCGTCGCGCCGAGCCCCATCCCTGCCCATAGTTCGTCCGGCATCGCGGGCTGCCACTCCTGCCAGGCCGCGACCAATGCGGCCAGCGCGGCCGGTGGGAAGACCAGGCTGAAGTTCGCCAGCGTCCTGGCCGCCGCCGTCCGGAAGGTGAACGACGTGACGACGCCGAAGTTGCCCCCGCCACCGCCGCGCAACGCCCACAGCAGGTCCGGCGCCGTCTCCTCCGACACCAGGCGCGCCTTCCCGTCCGCGCCGACAAAGCGCACGGACTCGACGTTGTCGCAGGTCAGGCCGTACTTCCGGCCCAGGACCCCGATCCCGCCGCCGAGGGTCAGCCCGGCGATACCGACCTCTGGACAACTGCCGGCGGGTAGCGCGCGGCCCGCCGCGGCCAAGGCTTCGTACACGTGGCGGAGCCGCGCGCCCGCCCCGATCTCTGCCCGGCCTCCGGGCAGGATCCGGACCGCGTTCAGCCGCGACAGGTCAACGACGAGCCCTTTGTCCACAATGGAATAACCTGCGTAACTGTGTCCGCCGGAGCGGGCCGCGATCGGAATCCGCTGCCTGGCCGCGAAATCGACGCAGTGCCGGACGTCGTCCTCGGTCGCGCAGACCGCGACACCGGCGGGCCGCCGATGGTCGTAGAGGCTGAAGAACCCGAGCCTCACTTCGTCGTAGCCGGGTTCGCCGGGCCGGAACAGCTCACCCGTCAGCCGGGCGCGCAACCGTTCCCACGGACCACCGACCCCGGGGAACGCCGCGGGCGCCGCCGCGAGCACCGGAACCGCGCCTGCCAGCCGCAAAACCGTCCGTCTGTCGAGCTCCATCGCTCATCCCCCACCGTCGGATCCGCCTCCGGGTGTCCGCCATCGAGCATAACGGCGTGTCGACATTCGGGGGGTCCCTCGCCGGTCGCCTTGCCGCGACGCCCGTCGCGGGTGTGTGATCGAGGACACACCTGTTCGCGGCGTCGCGTGAGGAGACCGGCATGGCCGACAAACAGAGCAAGAACGGAGACTCCGGGGCCGCCGTCGCTGTGGACGACCCGGCGAAAGTCCGCAACGTCGTCCTGGTCGGCCCGTCGGGATCAGGCAAGACGACGCTCGCCGAAGCGCTGCTCGCCGCCTCCGGCACGGTGACACGGGCGGGCTCGGTCGTCGAGGGCACCACGGTCTGCGACCACGATCCCGCCGCGATCCGGCAGCAGCGGTCGGTCGGCCTTTCGGTCGCCCCGGTGCTGCATCAGGGCCACAAGATCAACCTCATCGACACTCCCGGATACGCCGATTTCGTCGGCGAACTGCGGGCCGGGCTCCGCGCCGCCGACGCGGCGTTGTTCGTGGTCTGCGCGGCGGAAGGCGTCGACGCGGCCACGATCGCGGTCTGGGAGGAATGCGCCGCCGTCGGCATGCCGAGGGCGGTGATCGTCTCCCGGCTCGACCATCACCGCGCCGACCCCGAAGGCGAGATCGCGGCCTGTCAGGAGGCTTTCGGCGCCGGAGTCCTGCCGCTGTACCTGCCCGCGCGCGACGGGCTCGTCGGGCTCATCACGCGCCGCTACTTCGACTATTCGAACGGCTTCCCACCTCAGGTCGGCGAGCCGGACGAGGCCGATCTCGCGCGGATGACCGAGGCCCGCAACGAACTCATCGAAGGGGTCATCGCCGAGAGCGAGGACGAGTCCCTGATGGACCGGTACCTCGCCGGCGAGGAGATCGCCGAGGACACGCTGATCGCCGACCTCGAGACCGCCGTCGCCCGCGGGTCCTTCCATCCGGTGATCCCGGTGTGTTCGACGACCGGGGTGGGTCTCGCCGAAGTCCTCGACGGGATCGTGCGCGCCTTCCCCTCACCACTGGAGCACGTGCCGCCGGAGGTCACCTCCCCCACCGGCGAACCGCACGCCGGGCTCCGTGCCGATCCCGACGGCCCGCTGGCGGCCGAGGTGGTCCGGACCGCTGTCGACTCCTACGTCGGCAGGGTGTCCCTGGTGCGGGTCTTCTCCGGGACGCTCCGCCCCGAACGGCCGGTGCACGTCTCGGGCCACGGCCTCGCCGAGCGGGGCCACGAGGATCACGACGCCGACGAACGGGTCGCGCATCTGTACTCGCCGCTCGGGGCGAACCTGCGCGAAGTCCCGTACTGCGTCGCGGGCGACCTCTGCGCGCTCACCAAGGTCGGCTCGGCGGAGACGGGCGACACCGTCTCCTCGCCCGAAGACCCGCTGATCATGAAGCCGTGGGCGATGCCGGAACCACTGCTGCCGGTCGCCGTCGTCGCGAAGACGCGCAGCGACGAAGACACCTTGGCGCGCAACCTTTCCCGGCTCGTCGCGGGCGATCCGACACTCCGGCTGGACCGCAACGCCGAGACCAACCAGCTCGTGCTGTGGTGCATGGGCGAGGCCCACGCCGACGTCGTGCTGTCACGGCTGCGCGCGGGAGGCGCCGACGTGGACACCGAGCCCGTCCGCATCAGCCTGCGGTCGACCTTCGCCGGGCCGGGCCGCGGGCACGGACGGCATGTCAAGCAGTCCGGCGGGCACGGCCAGTTCGCCGTCTGCGACATCGAGGTCCAGCCACTACCGAGGGGGGCGGGCTTCGAGTTCGTGGACAAGGTCGTCGGCGGCTCGGTGCCGCACCAGTTCATCCCGAGCGTCGAGAAGGGGGTCCGGGCGCAGGCACAGCGCGGGATCGTCGACGGCCATCCGCTGATCGACATCCGGGTGACCCTCGTCGACGGCAAGGCGCACAGCGTCGACTCGTCGGACGCCGCGTTCCAGACGGCGGGAGCGCTGGCGCTGAAGGAGGCCGCCGCGGCGGGCAAGATCGCGCTGCTCGAACCGCTCGAAGAGGTGGCGGTGCGGCTTCCGGACGAGCACCTGGGCACCGTGCTGGGTGATCTCTCGTCCCGGCGTGGCCGCGTGCTCGGCACCGAATCGGGTGAAGGCGGCCGCACGGTCATCCGCGCCGAGGTCCCCGCGGTCGAGCTCCTGCGCTACGCGATCGACCTGCGTTCGCTGACTTCGGGAACGGCGACTTTCACCCGCAGGCACGCCAGGTTCGAGCCGATGCCGGAAGGGGCGGTGGCCTACTGAAACTCGAAACCGCCCGGTCGCCCGTTCCGGTCGGCCAGCAGACCGGCCAGGGTAGCGACGGCGATCTCGGGCGGCGTGCGTGAGCCGATGTTCAACCCGACCGGGCGATGGACCCGCGCGATTTCGCGATCGGGGACGTCCAGCGCCTTGAGCGCGGCGACGTGCGGGCCGGCATGGCGCGGATTGCCCAGCACGCCGACCCACCGCGCCGGACGCTCCAGCACGGCCTTGAGGACCTCGCCGAGCTCCGGCCGGTCGTGATCGGTGACGACGACGTCGGCGTCCGGGCCGAGATCCGGCACCGTCGTGAGGGCGTCCAAACCGTCCTCGACGTCGGTCACCCGTGCGCCGTCCGGCTCGAACAGCACCGTCTTGTAGCCGAGATCGTTGCCGTAGCGCAGGAGGAACGACGCCACGGGCGTCGCGAACACCGCCACCAGCAGCCGCTCGCTCATGGGTCCGTCCTCCTACAGCTCGGGTTCGGCGATCTCGAAGTATTCCGGAAGCCGGGCGGTCCCGGCGAGCCCGAAGTACCGGACCTTCCGCCGCCGCCGCAGATGCAGGGTGTCGCGGACGGCGTCGTTGTGCACGCGCCGCGCGATGACGACGCGGTGCTCGGCGTCGGTCAGTTCTTCGGCCAGCGGCGCCGGCAGGGCCGATCGGTCGACGCGCGCCAGCCTCAACGTCAGTTCGCTTTCCTCGGCTTCGCGATCCGGCCTCGGCGCCCGCTCGGCCCGCTCGGCGAGCGCGCGCAGCTCCTCGTCGCCCAGGATCGCGGCGGCCGCCCTGGCGACGACGGCGCGCCGCGCGAGGGCCGCGTCGAGCGCCGCCCAGCCCGCGTCCGTGCGGACGTGCAACCGGTCCAGCCTGTTCGCCGTCGCGAGCAGGAAAAGCCCGCCCAGCACGACGATCACGGCCACGAGACCGCCGATCCACACCCAGGTCGTCATCGGCTGAACTCGCGTTCACCCGCTCCGACGCGCCGGGGATCGGCGGCGATCGCGGTCTCGTACACGCGCAGCACCTGTGTGGTGACCACGGACCAGTCGAACATCGCGACCCGCTCCCCCGCGGCCGCCGCCAGCGACACCCGCCGGGCCGGGTCGCCGAGCAGTTCGCGCAGGCCGTCGGCGAGTGCCGCCGCGTCGCCGGTCTCGGTCAGCATCCCGGCCTTGCCGTCGTCGAGGACCCGGCGGAAGGAGTCCAGCCCGCTCGCCAGCACCGGCGTGCCCGCCGCCATGGCCTCGGTGAGGATCATCCCGAAACTCTCGCCGCCCGTGTTCGGCGCGCAGTAGACGTCGACGCTTCGCAGTGCCCGCGCCTTCGTCTCGTCGTCGACCTGGCCGAGCAGGTCGATATGCGGCGCCAGCTCCGGCCCGGCCTCGCGGCGGAGCTGATCGGCGTCGCCACGGCCGACGACCAGCAGGCGCAGCTCCTCGAACTCCGGCAGCAGCATCCGCAACGCCTCCAGCAGTACTCCCATCCCCTTGCGGGGCTCGGTGTACCGCCCGACGAACCCGACCGTGCCGCCCGCGCGCGGGTAGCCCTCCAGCGGGAGCGCGCGGGAGAAGAAGTCGACGTCGACGCCGTTGGGCACCTCCACCGCGTCGCCACCGGCGTGTTCGACCTGGACCCGGCGGGCCAGCGCCGAAACCGCGATCCGCGCGGTGATCTTCTCCAGCAGCGGCCGCAGCACCGGCTGGAACGCCGCCAGCGTGCGCGAACGCGTCGTCGCGGTGTGGAAGGTCGCCACGATCGGGCCGTCCGCGACCTTCAGTGCCAGGAGGGAAAGGCTCGGCGCGGCCGGCTCGTGCAGGTGCAGGACGTCGAAGTCGCCGTCGCGGATCCACCGCCGCACCCGGGCGTAGGACACCGGGCCGAACTGCAACCGCGCGACAGAGCCGTTGTACGGGATGCCGAGCGCCTTCCCCGCGGGGACGACGAAATCCGGGACGTCGGAATCCTCGTCCGCCGGAGCGAGGACGGAGACCTGATGCCCGCGCGCCAGCAGCGCCTTCGCGAGATCGATGACGTGGCCCTGCACGCCGCCCGGTACGTCGAACGAGTAAGGGCAGACGATCCCGATCTTCATGACCCGCGCCTGAGCCATCGGCTCAGCTCGCTTCGCCGAGGGCGGCCTGTTCCCCGGCTTCGAAGTCGGAGAGCCAGAACTTCTGCATCATGTGCCAGTCGGCCGGATGCGCCGCGATGTCCCCGGCGAAGATGTCCGCCAGCGCCTGCGTGGCCGCCGGCACCTCGGACCGGTTCGTCACCCGGATCCGCGGATGCAACCGGATCTGCCAGCCGTCCTCGGTGAACCAGCAGCCCGCCGGGATCAGCGCGGCACCGGTGGTGGCGGCCAGCCGGGCGGGCCCGCCCGGCATCCGGGTCTGCTCGCCGAAGAACTTCACCGGTACGCCGGAATTCGTCAGATCCCGGTCGCCGACCAGGCAGATCGCCTTGTTCTCCCGCAGGCGCTTGAGCAGTACGCGCATCGCGGAGCTGTCGCCGGTCAGCGGGACGATCTCGAAGCCGAGCGATTCCCGGTAGGACACGAACCGCTGGTACAGCGACTCGGGTTTCAGGCGCTCCGCGACCGTGGTGAAACCGCCGAGGTAGTCCGCGAGCCACACGCCGGCGGCGTCCCAGTTCCCGCTGTGCGGCAGCGCCATCACCGCGCCGTTGCCCTCGGCGAGGGCGGCGTCGAGGTTTTCCACGCCGGTGATCGACTGGGCGACCTTACGGCTGACCTCCTTGTGGTCCATCGAGGGCAGCCGGAACATCTCGTGCCAGTAGCGGGCGTAGGAGCGCATCGCGCGGCGGGTCAGCTCGTCGAGTTCGACGCCGTCGGCCTGCGGCACCACCCTGGCGAGGTTGCGGCGCAGCTGGCGGACGCCGCCGCCGTCCCGCCGGACGGCCAGATCGGCGCCAAGCCCGAAGGTCACCGCGCCCGCCGACTCCGGCAGCCAGCGCGCGAGCCGCCAGCCCGCCGCGTACCCGAAGTCGCTGAGCCGCTGGGAGAACCCGCTCATGCCCCGCCCTCCGCGGCGGGTGGCCCGGCGGCCTTGGCGGCCCTCGCCGCCTTGGCCACCGCGGCCGTCCGCTGCAGCAGGGTGATCACCGAAAGCACCGCGAGCAGCCAGAGGGTGATGTCCACGGTGTACGGAACGCCCAGACCGTGCAGTCCGGTTCCCACGAGGGCGATGATCAGGCGTTCCGCGCGTTCGACGAGGCCACCGTCCGCCTCCAGCCCGGAGGCCTCGGCGCGGGCCTTGACGTACGAGATGACCTGCGCGAGCACGAGGCAGATCAGCGCGGCGGCGGCGGCCGGGCGGTTGTCGTCGTGGACGAAGCACCACCACGCGATCGCGGCGAACAACGCGCCGTCGACCAGCCTGTCGCAGGTCGCGTCGAGGACGGCACCGAACGCCGTGCCGTACCCGCGGGCGCGGGCCATCGCGCCGTCGAGCAGGTCCAGCATCGCGAAGCCCCAGACGGTGAAGGTGCCCCACAGCAGCATGTCGTTGGGAAAGAACCCGAGCGCGCACAGCACCGCCCCGGCCGTGCCGATGACGGTCATCGCGTTCGGGGTCAGACCGGCGCGCACGAGCACCTTCCCCATCGGGTCGGTGACGCGGGAAACGGAGGCGCGCGCGAAAATGTTGAGCATCGGTTCTTCAGGTGCACCTAAGCAGCAGGGTCGGGTGGCCGCCCGAAGCCTATCCACCCGCACCGACACCTGTCGTCGCGCCCGCCCCCGGACCGGGTTCCGGTCAGTCCGCTTTGGCCAGTTCGGCCGAGTCCTCGAGGTCGGCGAGGGTCTCTTCCCGCAGCGCCAGTTCCGCCTCGGCGGCGGCGCATTTCGGCGACAGCCGCCCCAGGACGGCGGCGCTGATCTCGCCGAGCGCCTTCACCTGTTCGGGGGTCAGCGGGTCGAAGAGGCTCTCGCGGACGGCTTCGACGTGCCCGGGCGCGGCCTCCTCCAGCGCCGCGAAACCCTCGGGCGTCAGCACCGCCCAGGAACCGCGTTTGTCGGTGGGACACGATTCACGGCGCACCCAGCCGTTCGCCTCGAGCCGCGCGACGGCGTGCGAGAGCCTGCTGCGCGACGCCTTGCGCGCGTCGGCCAGTTCGCTCATCCGCAGCCGCCGGTCCGGCGCCTCTGACAGGGCGACGAGCACTTCGTAATAGGTGTGGGGCATGCCCGCCTCGTGCTGAAGCTGGCCCTCCAGATGCGCTTGCAGCATGCGCGTGGCCGCGGAGAAGTCGCGCCAGACCTTTTGCTCCTCGTCGGAGAGCCATCGGGGTTCGGACATGACGCCCATTCTACCCCTGGTTGAACGCTCAACCAAACTGCGCTACAGTCATGGTTGAGCGCTCAACCAGACGAGGGTTCACCACGAACGCACCCAGACTTTTTGGAGATCGACTTTCATGACCACCACCGAGATCCCGGGCTACGTCGCAGGCAAGTGGACGATCGACACCGCCCACTCCGACATCGCCTACACCGTGAAGCACCTCGGCCTGGCCAAGTCCCGGGGCAACTTCACCGCCTTCACCGGTGAGGTCGTCACCGCCGACAACATCCTCGACTCGTCGGTCACCGTCGAGATCGACGCCTCGTCGGTCGCCAGCGGTGTCGACGGGCGCGACACGCACCTCAAGTCCGAGGACTTCTTCCACGTCGACGAGCACCCGGTCATCACGTTCCGCTCGACCGGCATCCGCGAGGACGGCGGCGACTACGTCATCGACGGCGAGCTCACCTGGCGCGGCAAGACCGTCCCG
The DNA here is from genome assembly GCF_014873915.1 of Amycolatopsis roodepoortensis. GTDB lineage: Bacteria > Actinomycetota > Actinomycetes > Mycobacteriales > Pseudonocardiaceae > Amycolatopsis > Amycolatopsis roodepoortensis. The sequence goes on along the minus strand of NZ_JADBEJ010000001.1, from coordinate 1,493,929 downwards.
GTCTCGCTCGAAGCCGAGTTCAACGGCATCGGCACCAACCCGGCCAACGACAACGCCACCACCCTCGGCGTCTCGGCCACCGCGACCGTGAACCGTCGCGACTTCGGCATCGGCCCGGAGGGCAACGCCTTCCTGTCCGAGAAGGTCAAGATCGACATCGAGCTGCAGGCCGCGCTCAACGCCTGAGGCACTGCGCGTGAAGGCCCCCTTCCCTCGGCTGAGCCGAGGGAAGGGGGCCTTCACGCGCTTCACAGCCCAGGCGACCTACCAGGCACCCGCCAGCAGTTGCCGGGTCTCCCCCAGCAACTGCGGCAGCACCTTCGTATGCCCGATCACCGGCATGAAGTTCGCGTCGCCACCCCACCTCGGCACCACGTGCTGGTGCAGATGCGCGGCGATCCCCGCGCCGGCGATCACGCCCTGGTTCATCCCGATGTTGAATCCGTGCGCCGACGAAACCTCCCGGATCACCCGCATCGCGTGCTGGGTGAACTCCGCCACCTCGACGGTCTCGTCCGCCGTCAGATCCGTGTAGTCCGCGACATGGCGGTACGGCACGGCCATCAGGTGACCGGGGTTGTACGGGTACAGGTTCAGCACCACGTACACGGTCTTCCCGCGCGCGATGATCAGCGCGTCCTCATCGCTCTTCTCGGGAAGATGGCAGAACGGGCAGCCCTCGTCGGGCTTCTTCGACCCTTGCACGTAGGCGAGCCGATGCGGGGTCCACAGGCGCTGCAACGCGTCCGGGACCCCCACCCCGTCCTGTCCGACGACTTCAGGGCCATCGGGGCCCGTCACCGGAGTACCGCCTCCAAGCCCGCCACGGTCGGCGAAGCGTTCTCACGGCGCTGGACCCAGCCGGCGATCGCCTCGACCGCGTCGTCCACCGAGACGCCGTTGATCTGGCCGCCGTCGCGGAACCGGAACGACACCGCGCCGGCCTCGACGTCCTTCGCGCCCGCCAGGAGCATGAAGGGCACCTTCTGCGTGGTGTGAGTGCGGATCTTCTTCTGCATCCGGTCGCCGCTCGCGTCGACGTCGACCCGGATCCCCTTGGCCCGCAGCGCCTTCTCGACCCCGCGCAGGTGCTCGACCTGGTCCTCGGTGATCGGGATGCCGACCACCTGGACCGGCGACAGCCACGCCGGGAAGGCACCCGCGTAGTGCTCGGTCAGCACACCGAAGAACCGCTCGATCGAACCGAACAGCGCGCGGTGGATCATCACCGGGCGCTGGCGGCTGCCGTCGCCCGCGGTGTACTCCAGCTCGAACTTCTCGGGCAGCATGAAGTCCAGCTGGATGGTCGACATCTGCCAGGTGCGGCCCAGCGCGTCCTTCGCCTGCACGGAGATCTTCGGCCCGTAGAACGCGGCGCCACCCGGATCCGGCACCAGCTCCAGCCCGGAGTCCACGGCGGCGGTGCGCAGCACCTCGGTCGCCTCGGCCCAGACCTCTTCGGAACCGATGTACTTCTCTTCGTTCCGAGTGGACAGTTCGAGGTAGAAGTCGTCGAGACCGTAGTCGCGCAACAGGTTCAGCACGAAGTCCAAAAGGGACTTCAGCTCACCGGGGACCTGCTCCAGGGTGCAGAAGATGTGCGCGTCGTCCTGCGTCATGCCGCGCACGCGGGTCAGGCCGTGGATCACGCCGGACTTCTCGTAGCGGTACACGGAGCCGAACTCGAACATCCGCAGCGGCAGTTCCCGGTAGGAACGCCCGCGCGAACGGAAGATCAGGTCGTGGAACGGGCAGTTCATCGGCTTGAGGTAGTAGTCCTGGCCGGGTTTGCGGACCGAACCGTCCTCGTTGTGCTCGGCGTCGAGGTGCATCGCCGGGTACATGCCGTCGCGGTACCAGTCGAGGTGACCGGAGGTCTCGAACAGCGCGCCCTTGGTGATGTGCGGCGAGTAGACGAAGTCGTACCCGGCTTCGACGTGCCGCTGGCGCGAGTAGTTCTCCATCTCCTGCCGGATGATCCCGCCCTTGGGGTGGAACACCGGCAGCCCCGAGCCGATCTCGTCGGGGAAGGAGAACAGGTCCAGCTCGACACCGAGCTTGCGGTGGTCACGCCGCTCGGCCTCGGCCAGGCGCTCCAGGTAGACGTCCTGCGCCTCGGCGGATTCCCAAGCGGTGCCGTAGATCCGCTGCAGCTGCGGGTTCTTGTCGTCACCGCGCCAGTACGCGGCGGCGACCCTGGTGAGCTTGAACGCCGGGATGAACTTGGTGGTCGGCACATGCGGGCCGCGGCAGAGGTCGCTCCACACGCGCTCCTTGGTGCGCGGGTCGAGGTTGTCGTAGATGGTCAGCTCGCCGCCGCCCACCTCCATCACCTCGGAGGTGTCCACATCGGACTTGATATCGACGAGCTCGAGTTTGAACGGCTCGTCGGCCAGTTCCTTCTTCGCCTCGTCGACGGAGTCGAAGACGCGGCGGGAGAACTGCTGCGCGCCCTTCACGATCTGCTTCATGCGCTTTTCGAGCGCCTGCAGGTCTTCCGGGGTGAACGGGGTGTCGACGGCGAAGTCGTAGTAGAAACCGTCCTTGACCGGCGGCCCGATGCCGAGCTTGGCCTGCGGGAACTGCTGCTGCACGGCCTGGGCGAGCACGTGGGCGGCCGAGTGACGGATGACGCTGCGGCCGTCTTCGGTGTTCGCCGCGACAGCCTCGACCTCGACCTCGGACTCCGGGGCCCAGGAAAGGTCGCGGAGGTTCCCCTCGGCGTCGCGCACGACGACGATCGTGTCCGGCCCCTTGGTCGGCAGCCCGGCTTCGCGGACCGCGGCGCCCGCCGTAGTGCCCGCCGGTACCACCACGCGCGGGGCGGTTGCGGCTGCTACTGACGACGGCTGGGACACGATGGACTCCTCGCGATGAAGGCGGATGTTTCGTGTGATGTTAGTCGTCACCCACCGCGCGGCTCACGCGCATTACCCCAAGCACCACGAAGGCCTCCTTCCCATCGGAAAGAGGCCTTCGCGTACCGGGGAACGTGGTCAGACGGTCTCGACGACCTCGTCGAAGTCCAGCCGCGGCAGGCGGTCGAACCAGGGGTTTTCGCCCGGCTTGCCGACGTTGATCACGACGAGGGACTTCCACGGCTTGTCCGCGAAGAACTCCTTGTCGATGCCCTCGGCGTCGAAGCCGGTCATCGGGCCGGCGGCCAGCCCGGCGGCGCGGACGCCGATGATGAAGTAGCCGACCTGCAGCAGCGCGTTGAGCTTGGCGGTCTCGACGCGGCCCGCCTCATCGGCGAACAGGTCCTTGGCGCCCGGGAAGTGCGGGAAGGTGCGCGGCAGGTTCTCGTGGAACTCGGTGTCGGCGGCCAGCACGACGGTCACCGGCGCGGCCTCGGTCTTGGCGCGGTTGCCCTCGGACATCAGCGGCGCGAGGCGCTTCTTGCCCTCTTCGGTGCGGATGACCAGCGCGCGCAGCGGCTGGTTGTTCATCGATGTCGGGGCCCATTTGACCAGCTCGTAGATCGCGCGGATCTGCTCGTCGGTCACCGGCTCGTCGCTGAAGTTGTTCGCGGTGCGGGCCTCGCGGAACAACAGGTCCTGAACGTCCTGCGGGAGGTTCAAGGCTTCGGTCGGCTCAACGCTGGTGGTCATGGGTGGATCTTCCTTCCGTACGCGTCCTGTACCCGTCCCAACCTAGTTGAGCGCTGAACTATTTCTCGCTCAACTATCTCTGCGTGTGGGTCCGGTCACAGGAAAGCGTCAGTAGGCACCTCGTCCCTGCACCACGGCGCGGAAGGTCTTCCAGAGGATCACCAGATCGAGGGCGAGCGACCAGTCCTCGACATACCGCAGGTCGAGGCGGATGCTCTCGGCCCAGCTGAGGTCGCTGCGGCCGCTGACCTGCCACAACCCGGTCAGCCCCGGCTTGACCAGGAGACGGCGGCGCGCGTCCGGCGCGTACTTCGCGGTCTCCTCGGGCAGCGGCGGGCGAGGGCCGACGAGCGACATGCGCCCGCTCACGACGTTGAACAACTGGGGCAGCTCGTCGAGGGAGTACCGGCGAAGCAGTCCACCGACCCGGGTGACCCTCGGGTCCTTCTTCATCTTGAACAACGGGCCCGCGCCTTCGTTGTCCGCCTGGAGTTCCCGCTTCAGCTTGTCGGCGTTCGTGACCATCGTGCGGAACTTCAGCATCGTGAAGGTGTGGCCGTCGCGCCCGACGCGGCGCTGCCGGTAGATCACCGGGCCGCGGTCGTCGAGCCGGATCGCGACCGCGATCACCAGCAGCAACGGGGATACGAGGGTGAGGAGCAGGGCGGAACCGAACCGGTCGAGCGCCTCCTTCACCAGGCGGCGGCCGCCGGTGAACATCGGCGCGGTGACCCGCAGCAGCGGCATGCCGAGCACTCCGGAGACGTTCAGCCGGGGACCGGCGACCTCCATCAGCATCGGCGCGACCACCATTTCGGCCGAGGTGCCTTCGAGGTCCCAGGCGAGCCGCTGCAGGCGTTTCGGGTTCCAGTGCTGATCGGCCGTCACGGCGACCACCCGGTAGCCGCCGCGGCGGACGTGGCCCGCGAGATCGTCGAGCTTCCCGACGACCGGGACGCCTTCCACCTCGCCGCTCCCGCGTTCCGTGCCGGCACCGGAATACGTGCAGACGGCTTCCACCCGCCAGCCGACATGCGGATCGGCCTTGGTGCGGGCGATCAGATCGGCGACCGTGTCGGGACTGCCCGCCGCGAGCACCGGCAGCAGGCATTCACCGAGCCGCCTGCGCCGGTGCAGCACCTGTCTCAGCGCGTACCGCTGCAGGAACATGAAGACGGAGATCATCGGGACGACGATGAAGACCCACGGCTGCACGGCGAGCGCGCCGAAGAGCAGGCCGCCCAACGCGACCAGAACGGCCGTGGTCACCAAGCCGCGCCCAAGCGTCCGGTACTCCTCCGCGCCCTCGCCCAGCACACGCGGACTCCAGGCGCGGCAGACCGACAACCCGAACAGGAAGGCCGCGGCGGTACCGAGCGCGTGCATGTCGTGCGGATCGGATCGATCGATCAAGAAGGCGCTCATCACGATGAGCACGAAAGCGGTGAAAACGTCACTACCGATGACCCAGGCGCGGTAGCGCGATTCCCAAGCAGCGTAAGGCGGCCGCGCAGACATCGTGTCGACCGCGGCGGCGTTGCCCGTATCCCGTTGCGGGGGAAGCGGGATCGACTGAAGGTCGATGTGCTGCGGCGTCCCGTTGACGGTGGACGACGGCCGCACCGACTCTTCCATCAGACCTCCCGGAGTGGGGATTCCCGAACGCCGGATCAACACGCTGAGTAAATGAGAGTGATCTCGAAGAGTGATCGATTCTCAAGGTCTCTCCGCGGCCGATGGGGCGACACACGCCAAGGTATCGGCCACTCTCAGGCCATCGTTACAAGGATTTCCAGCCACACCCTTGGCGAGCATCCGGCAAATGAATGCCGTGTCGATAACAACATGATGACGATGCGTAATAGACCGTATCCGGCGAACAACTACTCAAAGTAGTCACGAATTCCCCTGTCTCGCGGCCACTTGGAGCACCGCCTCCCCGATCGGCCGAACAGCCCCGAAAACTCCACAGTGGACTGTTCTGGCGAGTCGATCCCCGGGCGGTCCACTGTGGATTTCACGACCCGGGCGGAGGGGCAGCCTCCCGACGCGCCCACCGCGAGCCGACCTACCTTGTCAATCGGTCACCGGAGTGGCGTTTCGTCACATCACGTCAGCATCACGGCGACTCCGCCGCCGCGGCCGGACGGGTGAGCCACCCGGCCATGTCCCACATCACCTTTCTCGTGGTCTGGACCTATCGGCGGACAGTTCGTGCCCAGGATCACAAAGATGTCTCAATAATCGGTTCATGCGACATTTTCACGACGTGACACGCGATCCCCGACGAATGTCCACACCGGCCGGAACGAGAGGCTTCGGAGATCGTCGAACCGCGGCCGTCGACCAGGCGACCGGATTCGGCCGCGCCGGTGGCGCCGCCCGGGACGGCAGAAGTACCGCCCCCACACAACCCGCGTCCGACCTGGGGATCGAATGCCGCCGGACGGCGCACCCCGAGAATGAATCAAGGCCCCGGACCATCGGTCCAGGGCCTTCATCCGGTGGGCGATACTGGGATCGAACCAGTGACCTCTTCGGTGTGAACGAAGCGCTCTCCCGCTGAGCTAATCGCCCGCTCGCGGTGTTCGGCAGACTCTACCCCACGACTTTAGGGGGCCTGCAAACGGGTGGTTCCGCCCGACCACACTCCGCTCACCAGCAGATACGGAGCGAACAACCGCGAGCTAGCCGGGGTTGTCCCGGCCGGGGGCCGCCCGCGACGCGTTTCGACATTCGTGCGACGGTGCTATCGCGTGACGACTAAACCGCGCAGTATGTACATGTGGACTGCCTGCAGGGCGCATGGATGGCTGCGCGTCGCGCGGGTGATGATGGGGTGACGCGGGGTCCGATGACCCCGTCCGGGTGATCTGCGGCAAAACCGCGTTCCGATCAGCCGGCCGACACGTCACATCATCGCCACTCGGTTCGACCGGGCCGGGAAGGAGACGAAGGGTAGGACGATGCGCAACGATCACGTGACGCTCCGCTCGACGGCGGTGTTCGACCTCCTGGCGCCGCGGACCCCCGCGGTCCCGGTCAAGGTCGAACTGCGATACGACACCCGCGACCCGTACGCGGTCGTGGCCGCCTTCCGCACCGGCCGCGCCGGCTGGGTCGAGTGGGTCTACGCGCGCGACCTCCTCGCGGACGGCCTCCTGGCTGACGCGGGCGACGGCGACGTACGCATCCGCCCCTCCGTCGAAGACCCCGAGTCGGTCCTCATCGAACTGAACTCGCCGTCCGGGCACGCCATGTTCGAGGCGTCCGCTCAGGAGCTGGCCGACTTCCTCGACCGGACCTACGACGTCGTGCTCCCGGGCAACGAGCACCTCTGGGTCGACGTCGACGACGCCCTGACCCACCTGATCCCCAACGATCTGGCCTGATGACGGGCTTGCGAACATCAAGTGGCACCCCGGTTGCAGGGCCGATTTCGGGGTCCGATAGTGTTCACACACACCACGGCGACGGGGTGAGGAACAGAACCGCGAGGTTCTGAGCTTCAGCCGGACCGAGGATGTGCGGATGTAGCGCAGCTGGTAGCGCATCACCTTGCCAAGGTGAGGGTCGCGGGTTCGAATCCCGTCATCCGCTCGGAAGGCCCTCTCGGGCCTGACACGGTGGAGTGGCCGAGAGGCGAGGCAACGGCCTGCAAAGCCGTGTACACGGGTTCGAATCCCGTCTCCACCTCGCGCGATTAGCTCAGCGGGAGAGCGCTTCCCTGACACGGAAGAGGTCACTGGTTCAATCCCAGTATCGCGCACCATCTGTTTTCGCAGGTCGGAAGCCCTGCTCCTCCTCGGAGGGGCGGGGCTTCAGTCGTTCAATGGCGATGAAATGGCGATGGCCCTCGGGGCCGTCTCCAACTGCCCGTCACGGAACGTGGCGTGCAGGTGCGGGAACCACTCCCCCAGCTTCGTCCGCTCACTCGGGGTGAGCGCGACCAACGAGCCGATCCAGCGGGTCTCGAGCACTTGCAAGATCTGACGACGCATCAGCGGAGTCACATGGTCATAGACCCTCGCGATGCCCTTCATCTTCTGACCCAACCGCGCTCTGCGAGCGACCTCGGGGATGCCGTCCTCAGCCAGCCAGGTGCTGTGACTGTGCCGCCCCTCGTGGAAGGTGAAGGTCGGCAGGATCGGCTGCACCACTTCTGCCGACCGAGTGTGTTCAGCGTCACTGCCATCCCAGACCGGGCGCCAGTACCGGTTGCGGAAGTTCGACCGCCGCAGCGGCGCGCCTTCGGCGCTGCAGAGGATGAACGGGAAGCTGTGGCTGTCCATCAGCTCCTCATAGAACACCGCGATACTCGGTGGCAATTCCACGCTCCGCGTACCGGCCGGTGTCTTCGTCCGGCCCTTCTTCGCCCGGCCACCCTGCCGCCGCGGTGTCACCGGACGAGTCGGCCGCGGACCGAGATCAGCCAGCCGCGAGGTGTCGACCCGGCGACCACCCTTGAACAGACGTCCACCGATCTCCTTCAACGGCTCACGGATCTGGATCGCCCGAGCCTCACTGTCGTACTCGTGCCGCTGCTGACCGACCAACTCGCCCCACCGGGAACCTGTATAGAAGTCCAGCAACCCGAACGAACCCGGCAAGGCCAAGCCCGCTCTCGTAAAGACGCATCGACACACGCAACGCCTGCACCGGCGTCGCGACAAGGTTCTCGACCTCGAACTCACCCGACGTGACACGAATCCCGGCGCACGGGTTCGCCGGAATATTCCGAGCCTTCACCGCGGCACCGAGGATCGTCGAGAACAGCGAGAAGATCGACGCCACCGACGAGTCGGCGTAGTCCTCGTGCAACTCCGAGAGCCACTTCTCGATCTCGACGTAGCTGTTGAAAATTCCGGCCAGCGGCCAGGACGACCACTGCGGCAGCAGATGGTTGTCCAGAAAAGACCGGTACTTCGCCGATGTCGTCGGCTCCAGCCGCGGACCGACCGCGTCCATGAACTCCTCGGCGAACACACCGAACAACATCTCCGCCTCACGCGGATCCAGCCACAGGTTACGCCGGATCAACGCCTCCTGCTCCACACCCCACGCCTCGGCCGCCTTCTCGGTGTTGAAACCCGACCTGCTTCCCCACGTCCCGTCAGGACGTTTGAACCGAGCACGCCAGCCCGGCGGATCACCGTCGGTTGGTTGCGCGTGAGCCACGACGGATACCTCTCTTTCTATGGTGAGCGCCCCGGCCAGTTCCGGGACGTAATGGGCCGACGCTCACGCAGCACGCATGCCACCGCGGTACGGACGCACCGCGTTCTTCGTCAACTGCACGATCTCGGCGACGTCCTCCCGGCTGAACCGGTAGTGCTTGCCGAACCGGCGATGCGGGAACACCCCGGCCGAAGCACGATCCTTCAACGTCCTCGGAGACAAGCCGAGCAACGCCCCGACGTCCTCCGCTGTCAGCAGCGCAGCTGGAACTCGGCACCTGCGGCCGCCCCTACGGCTCCTCGTGCCAGCACGAGCACGCGTGCATCCGATGCCCCGTACTGCGCGTCGACCCCCGCCAACGAACCCGGCTCGCCGAGATCGCGAACAACCTCCGAGACCGGATCCGTGAAGCCGAGCTCAACGGATGGCGAGGAGAGATCGACGGCCTCACCGTCAGCCTTAAGGCGGCTCACAGAAAGCTGGCCGTGCTCGACCGGCACATCGCAAACTCCGACCGTGCCGGCCTTGTGAGCATCGGCATGCCCATTGTCAGAACGTCTTAGCCGACGCTGGCGTCAGCGGCCAGCACCTGTGCCGACGGCTGTTGTTCAGGGCGCCCGATCTGGTGGGTGCCACGAGGGTCTGCCGTCGATTGATCCTCGGCGATTGGCTCACTCGTGGCGGGCGTTCCTTGGGCTGGCCGACAGCCCACACTCGGCCGCCGGTGCCCTCCATGACCGCGTCTACGACACCGTCGCGGCCAGCGGAAGGCTTTGGCCAGCGGAAAACGGCTAGAGTTGCTCGATCTGCAGTCGCAGCCGGTCGACGAGCTCACCGATCGCATCGGGGAGCTTCCGGAGGAGACCAAGATCGTCGTGTTACTGCCGCGGGAAGTATCGCCCGATCGCGTTCGATTGACGGCGGTCGGGTGTATCGAACGGCACCCGACCTCGTGACCGCACCGGTCACCTCTCACGTGCCGCCGAGTCCATGGCCGCGGCGACGGCAGCGATGAACGGCGGAAGGACGCGCTTCCGGAAGTCGGCGTTGGCGTCGGCCTGGATGAGTTCGTGCGCGGTGGTTCCTTCGTGGAAAGCGGTGATCAGGCGAGCGAGGTCACGGGCGACGTCGGCTGGGCAGTCGGGGTGCAGGCGGGTCAGCAGTTCGACTATGCCCGCGGTGAGCCGGTTTTCGTGGGGGGCCAGTTCGGCGGCGAGATCAGGATTGCGGGCGGCGTGCAGCGTGAACTCCATCGATACCAGGAACCATTGCCGGTCGTCGCGACGATGCACGGCAAGGTAACTCAGGATCTGCTGGACCGGGTTCACGCCGTCTTCGAGCTTGCTGGCGGCGGCATCCAGGTCGGCGAGGATGCGATCACTCTCTACGTCGTAGAGCGCGAGGAACAGCTGCTCCTTACCACGGTAGTTGGAGTAGAAGGCGCCGCGGGTCAATCCGGCGTGGCCGCAGATATCGCTGATCGAGGTGGCGTGGTAGCCGTGCCTGATGAACAGCTCCCGGGCACTGGTCATCAGGTTGGCGACGGTTCTCGGCCGGGTCTTGGTCGGCGATTTCGGCATCGATGGGCTCTCAAGGGTCAGCTTGTCGTGTAGTCGTCGTAGAACCCGGAGCCGCTCTTCACGCCAAGGCGACCGCGATCGATGTAGTCGCGCAGCAGCACGCGCGGGCCTTCCGGGTATTCGGGGTGCTCGGCTGCGTAATGTTCCTCGATGTCGAGCACGACGTCCAGGCCTACCTGATCCATCATCCGGAACGGGCCGCCGGCCATGCCGGTGTTGACCTGGAACATGCGATCCACGTCCTGCGGGGTCGAGACGCCCTCCGCGACAAGTTCGAGTGATTCGCGCTTGATGGCGGCCCACACCCGGTTGAAGATGAACCCGGTGCTCTCCTTGTGCGCTTCGAACGGGTGGACGCCGTACTCGGGCAGCACGGCCAGCACGAAGTCGAGGACCTCCCGGTCGGTCTGTCCGCTGGACATCACGTCGACCGCGTTCTGCGTGGGCGGCATGTAGAAGTGGGTGTTGAGCACGCGCTCGGCGTGGGTGACGTGATCGAGGAACAGTCGGCTCGCGTACGAGGAGGAATTGCTCGCGAGGATCGTGTCCGCGGCCACCGCTTTGTCCAGGTCGCCGAAGATCTGCTTCTTCAACTCCAGCCGCTCCGGCACCGCCTCCACCACCAGCCACGCACCGGCGACCGCCTCGGCGAGGTCGCCGCTGGCGGACACCCTGCCGGGCGAGCCGCCGTCAACCTTGGCCGCGACGCCGACGATGGTCTCCTCCACATACCGCACGGCGGCATCGCGTTGCTCCGACGAGAGGTCGTAGATACGGACCTCCCCGCCACGGGTGGCGAACATCAAAGCGATACGGCGCCCCAGCGTACCGGCGCCGATCACGGTGACCGGCCTGCTCGCATAGTCGTTCGGGACGGAAAAGCCCATGGTGTGCACTCCTTCGAGATTCCCGGTCGCGGATTTCGCGCCACGGTGTTCCGGTGGACACAGTCACTTGCGGTCCGACCACAAACGAGTACAACCTGTATCCGATACATATCGTACGCGTTTACGAGCGTCAGGACCAACCGGTCGCCACGAAGGAGTGCTTCACATGAACACCGAGCAGTTGCTGCGCAGTCCGCTGCCCCCGTTGGCCGCTCCGCCCTACCCGTTGCGGGCCACCAGGTTCGTCGACCGGGAGTACTTCAACGTCGTCTACCGGACCGACCCCGACGCGCTACGCGCCGTGGTTCCGGAGCCGCTGGAGATCATCGACCCAGTTGTGCGCTTCGAGGTCATGCATATGGGCGACGTAGATGGTTTCGGGCCTTACACCGAGGCAGGGCAGGTGATCTCCGTCCGGTTCGACGGCGAGGAGGGCGAATACCTGCACACGATGCACCTCGACCACGTCGGGGCTATCGTGGCCGGCCGGGAACTGTCCGCCTACCCCAAGACGACCGGCACGCCCCGGCTCTTCACCGAAGAGGGTGCACTCGTCGGCACCCTCGACTACGCCAGCCAGCGCGTCGCCACCGCCACCATGGCCTACAAGCACCTGCCGCTCGACCCCGCCGAGGCCCGCGAGCAGATCACCGTACCCACCTTCGCGATCAAGGCGATCCCGGACTACACCGGCGGCCTGCGCGTCTGCGACCTGATCCGCACACAGATCACTGACATCGACATCAAGTGGGCCTGGCAAGGCCCAGCGCGACTGCACCTTGCCGAACACGTCATGGCACCACTGGCCGACCTGCCCGTACACCAGGTCATCTCGGCCTCCCACATCCTGACCGATCTCACCCTCGCCCCCGCGACACCGGTGCACGACTACCTCGAGCAGGCGAAACGTCCTTAGTCACCTACAAGCGGCCGCGCCAACCGCGGTGGCTCTTCAAGCCCATGACCCCTCAGTGACGTACAGCCCGAGCCCATGTGCCGACGGTGTACGCGTTTGTCAACACGGGTCCCCCGGCCAGTGAGTTCCCTAAGCAACTTCCAGCAGCGGCCGAAGGCCAAACCCTGCCGGAATGCCCTCCGACAGGTACGGTCACCGATCGTCCGCCCCCAAGCAACGCGAAGCCGCGTTGTCGATACCCCTGGAGCAGACTCTGATGCGCCTTCCCGAACAGGTCATCCCCTTGTATCTCCGCGCTGCCGGCAGGAATCGCGCGTTCCGTTCCGTCAAAAACGCACAAGCGCATATCGACGACCTGGCGCTGCGGCCTCGCCCTTACGCACCGCCGCGTCGGCTCGGATTCCCGGTGACCATCGATGTCTCGCGTCGCGACGGCTGGCCGGTTTACCGTGTGCGCCCCGCGGACGCCGCACCCCGAGGATCCGTCGTGTACACCCACGGCGGAGGCTGGGTGAACGAAATCTCCGCAGAGCACTGGCGGCTGGTGGCCCAGATCGCCGCCGAGGCCCGGACCACCGTGGTCGTGCCGATCTACCCGCTGGTCCCGTTCGGCACGGCGGACGCCGTGGTGACCGCCATCGTCGACCTCGCCCGCGAGGCGAGCGAACAGCACGGGGAGGTACGACTCGCCGGGGACTCCGCCGGAGGCCAGATCACCCTGTCCGCCGCCATGGTTCTGCGCGACCAGTACAACGTCACCCTGCCGAGGACCCTGCTCATCTCGCCGGCCCTGGACCTCACCTGCTCGAATCCCCGGATCCCGCAGGTACAACCCAGCGATCCCTGGTTGGCAGAGCCCGGCATCCGCGTGTTCGCGGACCGCTGGCGCGGCGAGCTGCCCATCGACGACCCCCGCGTGAGCCCTCTGGCCGGGGATCTGGCGGGGCTCGGTCCGCTCACCGTCTTCACCGGCACCCACGACATCCTCAACCCGGACGCGCACCTGCTGCGGGACCACGCCAAAGCGGCAGGGGTCGAGATGGAGTTCCACGAGGAGAAGGGGCTCGTGCATGTCTACCCGCTGCTACCCACCCGAACGGGCGAGGCCGCGCGGGCGATCATCGCCGAACGCCTCACAGTTTGATCAACCCCGAACCGGCCGGAGGACGGACGACTGTTCGGCAAGGTCGACGAGCATCCGAATGCCTGAGGCCACCCGTCCCGGCACAAGAGTGCACTCCGGCAGGGTCAAAAGCAACGCTTCGTGAACTCGCCAGATTCCGACGCGAGCAACTGATCGTGACCGCGCCCGACGGCGAGTCAGTGGCGTGCTACGCGCTGATAGCTGCCGGCTCCGTGCTCCAAGTGCCGCTGCTTCGGCTGGCCGACCACCCCATCGCCCCCACGCTCGGCCGGCAACTGCTGTGGCACCTACGTGAACAGGCCAGAACTCGTGGATGTTCCGTAGTGGACCTGGCCGACCCGTACCTCCCGGTCCACCTCCAGAGCATCGCGCGCCACGAGCATTACCAACATGTCAAGGATCACTGGTACGCCCTCGTCGTGGACAGGATCGGTAGCGCCGCCGAGGTCAGCGCGGCCGCGACCCACGCGTATCAGCACGTCGGTCTCGGCAACGCACCCCTCATCCCCGCAGGCGCCGACGCCGCCCTCGCGCACCACTACGAACGAGTCTGGTGGCCAGCCAAGATCACCGACAGCGCACTCCCCCACTTCGCCGTGGCCATCAAACCCACGTGGAGCGCAGAGCTGATCGGCGCACCAGCGCCACTACACCGGAGGACCGAACTCGCGTTCGGCCGCGAACAGGTGTACTTCCGCAGCGGGCGCAACAGCACACTAAGCGCACCTGGGCGGATCCTCTGGTACATGAGCAGCGGCCACCGAACCGGGCCCGCGTCCTTCATCGGGACATCACTGCTCGACGGGATCACCACAGGCACCCCCGAAGAGCTCTTCGCCGCCTACGGTCACTACGGCGTGTTCACTCTCGCGAACATCGAAGACGCTGCCCGTGACGGCATCGCGCAAGCCCTACAACTGTCAGACACAGAACTGTTCCCGAACCCGGTCCTCCGAAAGAACTACGACCAGCTACAACGCACACACGGAGGCCCCCGAGCGGTGCAAGCACCCGTGAAAGTCTCGGCTGAGCTGTTCACCGCCATCTACCAACTCGGCCAGCGCACGGCTTCGGACGTGCACGTGTCCTAAATCCGACCAGCACACCGGACACGGTCAACCTCGACCTGCCCCAGCACGTTTTCGTCGGTGTTCCAGGTTAGGGTCCAGCCTCGTGAAGGCACGCACGACTCCCCCGGCGACCGCTGCCACGACGGCGCGACCACTACTGCTGTCGCTACGGCCCCGCTTCGCCGAGGCGATCCTCGACGGCGTCAAGACCATCGAGCTCCGCCGTACCCGCGTGTCCGCTCCTCCCGGTACCAAATTGGTGCTCTATGCCAGTGCACCCACGATGGCCGTAGTCGGCGTCGCCACCCTGATCGACGTCCAAACGTCAACTCCAGGTCAGATCTGGCGCCGCCACCGTCGACACGTCTGCGTCAGCAAGACCGAGTACGACGAATACTTCGCCGGTGCCGATCTCGCGACCGCGATCTCGATCAGCGCTCCCGAACGACTAGCTGCACCGCACACGCTCGCCGCACTGCGCGCCGCCACAGGGTTCCGACCGCCCCAGAGCTACCGTTACCTGAGCGAACTCGATCCCGAGGTGCTACACGAAGCCGCAGCTGACAGCCAGTACCCACGCAATACCTGCAAGCTGTAGCGGAAACCGCGAGTTTTCGGCTATTCGTTACAAGGTCAACCCGCCGACTCGGCCATCGTCGTCGCCGGCGACCAAGTGCTCAGCCTCCCATTTCGCCCGTACTGTACGCATCAGCAGACGTGAGCGCTCTGCTCCGAGGCCGAAGTGTCGCATCAGGCCTTCCGCCGAGATCGGGCGTTGGTGCTCCTCGCGATGACGGCGGTCCACCTCGATGGCTCTAGCAACAAGGTCGTCGTCGAGCTTCGACAAGCTCGACCGCTTCGTAGGCAGCGGGGACGCATCGGCCTCCTGGGGCCGCGTGTCCGAAGGAGCTTCACGCGCCGTCGGGGCAAGGCGGTTCGGCGACGGCCCCAGAACTGCAGGTTCCCCTGCAGGCGGCGCCGCGGCCGCGAGCTCACGAAGTAGCGCTGGACCGACGTCGGCCCAGCCGATCAGCAGGAGCGGCCCGACCGCGTCGAACAACGCCCGACCGATCTCACCCGCAATAAGCGGTTCAGCCACGTTCAAAGCCAGCGTGACGAAACTCGAGACCAACAGCAGACGCCGCGCCGGTCGGATCACGTCGGCAGAGGCGCCACGCAGCGACAACTGCCGGATAGCGATCAGCAGCGCCAGCACCGACAGATCCACGGCGGGCGCGACCAGCGGAGCCACCCAACCAGGCACACCGAGCCGAAGACCGAACGCCAGGACGTTGCCGAACCCGAACAAGAACGTCAACCCCACGATGACACCGACGATGACCGTGACCAGTTGCAGAACAGCGTCACGCTCAACTGGGAATCCAACAGCTTTGGCAGACACGAAGTAACTCCTCGTAACCAGCAACCCAAGATCAACTGGCGATATTCAGGCGACCGGAACGCGCCGCAACGCGTTCGAAGCCGCCCCAACGAGGAGGAACGAGAGACCGCGGACCTGCGAAAACAGAGAAAATGCCTGGTCAGGCACTGATTCGATCTTCCCTGACACGGAAGAGGTCACTGGTTCAATCCCAGTATCGCGCACCATCTGTTTTCGCAGGTCAGAAGCCCTGCTCCTCCTCGGAGGGGCGGGGCTTCAGCCGTAAAAGGACCCGCGAGGCGGTCTCGAGCCGCATGTCGACCGAACGTGGCGTGCAGGTGCGGGAACCACTCCCCCAGCTTCGTCCGCTCACTCGGGGTGAGCGCGACCAGCGACCCGATCCACCGGGTCGCCAGCGTTTGCAGAATCTGCTGGCGCATCAGCGGGGTCACGTGGTCACAGACCCTCGCGATGCCATCCGCCGATCTCCTTTAGCGGCTCGCGGATCTGGATCGCACGTGCTTCGCTGTCGTACTCGTGCCGCTGCTGACAGACCGGTTCGCCCCACCGGGAACCTGTGTAGAAGTCGAGCAGGCCGAGCACGAATCCGGCGAGCCCGAGTCCGTCCGGCAGCCAGGCGGCCGTCGAAGGCGATCTCGAACGCGTTCAACGCGGGTTTCCACCGCATCGTCCAGCGTTTGCAGCCGGTGCCGGTCGAGTCCAGGCTCCCTTCACAGCGCGGCGGATGCGGGCGTTGACGCTCTCGATGGCGTTGGTCGAGTAGATCAGCCGCCGGATCTCCGGATCGAAGGCGAGGAACGGTATGAACTCGGCCCAGACGTTGTCCCACAACCGCACGATGGCCGGATACCGTGCGCCCCAGGTGTCGGTGAACTCGGCGACCGCTCGCGTGCGGTCGGCGCGGTGTAGACCGGTTTGAGGGCCTTGACGATCGCGTCCCAGTGCCGCCGGCCGGCAAAGCGGAAACTGTTGCGCAGCAGGTGCACCACGCAAGTCTGGGTGATCGTCTGTGGCCAGACCGTGGTGATCGCGTCGGACAGCCCGGCCAGCCCGTCACAGGCGACAATTAGTACATCGGCCACGCCGCGATTCTTCAGTTCGGTGAGCACATGCAGCCAGTACTTGGCGCCCTCGCCGGCCCACAAACCAAGGATGTCCCGGCGGCCCTCGCAGGTCACCGCGAGCGCGACATGGATCGGCGGTCGGCCACCTGCCCGTCACGGATTTTGACGTGGATAGCATCGACGAAGATCACCGGATAGACCAGGTCCAGGAGCCGGTTCTGCCATTCGGCCATGCCCTCGATCACCTTGTCGGTGATCGTGGAGATCGTCTGCGCGACGCGTCGGCGCCATAGACCTCGGCCAGGTGCGCGGAGATCTCCCCGGTGGAGAATCCCTTGGCAGCCAAGGAGATCACCATTTCGTCCGCACCGCCAAGGCGCTTCTGCCGCTTCGCGACGATCGAGGGTTCAAAGCTGGCGTCCCGATCCCTCGGCACGTCGATCTCGACCGGGCCGACATCAGTCAGCACGGGTCTTCGAGCGGGTGCCGTTGCGCGAGTTACCGGTCCCGCGGCCGGCCGGGTCGTGCTTGTCATAGCCGAGGTGATCAGTGATCTCACCCTTGAGCGCGGACTCCAGCAACCGCTTGGTCAACTGCTGCAACAGCTTCAGCCCGCTGGCCATGGCACTCCTCAGCAGCTGGGTTTCGAGTCCTCAGCGTTCTCCGCGCCGGGCATCATGTCGGTCATCAGGTGCACTTCCATGATCGGGAGTTGCACCGCTCGTTTTACAGTCCGCGTTTGCGGCCGCAGCTTACCCATTAGGTTGCCATTGTTTCAAGAACGCCGGTAGACTAATTCTCGCAAGGCTCGATTTGGGTTCGACGGACCGCGACAGGGGCGACGCGGTCCACGCATGGATGATCTGGGGGGACGATGATCAATGCACCAGAATTATATCAAGCTGAAACACTGAACGTTGGCTTGGCCATACGGAGCGAAGTCACCCGCTATGGCCTGGAAAGACTACTCGGACTGCTGCCGTCCATCGGAAATCTCAGCACGTTCAACTCGCCGGTATCAGTACTTGGCGCACTCGAAGAAAGACATGAAACCGATGTGCTGATAATCGCCCTATGCGATATCTCCGACGAGCAGATCCGTGACTCCTGTATCCCGAGCCGTGAGCGGTGCGTCAAGATCCTGTTGTTGCTGGACAGCTCGTCCGAACAGGACATGACCCGATCGACCGGCGTGTCCTGCGACGGCTTCCTCGACATCGGCAATCTGACCGCGTCGGGGATCCACGACGCTCTCCACCGGGTATGCAAAGGCGAGGTGCCGATGCCTGCCGCCTTGACCAAGAACTTGCTCGCTCAAGCACGCAATGGTTCGACAATGACCCGAAACGGAACTCCCGTTTCACTGACACCGCGCGAACAGCAGGTGCTCTCGTTGATGGTGGATGGTTTGAGCAACAAACAGATCGCCCGCAGGCTGACAATTTCACTACACGGAGCGAAACGCCTGGTGGCCAATGTACTGGCAAAGCTCAATTGCTCGAACCGCACTCTCGCGGTTTCCCGCGCACTGCGCGAAGGCCTGCTGCCGTCGAAAGCGGATCGCGCCGATTCCTGACAATCAGAAGAAACGATCACAAAGTGGCTTCCGGTCAGTAGCTGACCGGAAGCCACTTTTGTGGGCACGAGCCGGGGATCACTCCGGTGCCGCACCACCGGCCGCGACCGGCGTGGCCCGGCGCCAGGTGGCCCCGTGGTCGCGCTTGAGCAACAGTCCGACCAACGCACCCACCGCCGCGACACCCGCCGCTACCCACAGCGCGACCGACTGCCCGGACGAAACGGCCTGCGCCCGATCCGGCGCCCCGCCCGCCAGCAACCCGGTCGTATGGGTGGCGGCCACGGTGGTCAGCGCAGCGATACCGATGGCGCCACCCACCTGGTTGGCCGTCACCACCATGCCCGAGGCGGTACCACTGAGTTCACCGCTGACATTGGAGGTGCCGATCACGAACACGCATACGATCGCCGCGCCAAGGCCGAAGCTGGCCACGCTCGCCGGCAGCACCGTCGACAGCCAGACATTGTCGTGCGCGTCGAGAACGCTCGCCCACCAGACCAGTGCGACGGCTTGCAGCCCGAGCCCGGAGGACAGCACCGTACTCGGCCCCATCCGCGCCATGATCCGCCCGGCGACGCTGGTGCCGGCGAACAGGCAGATGTCCAGTGGTATCAGCAGCAACGCGGCCACGATCGCGCTGTAACCCCTGGCCTGCTGCAGGTTCAGCGTGTTGGTGATGAAACTTCCGTAGAGCGCCATGCCGAGCAGACCGCTCGCGGCGACCCCGAGCACCACCGTCGGCACGCCGAACAACGACCGCGGCAGCAGCGGGTTCGCCGCCTTCACCTGCCGGGCGACGAACGCCAGCAGCAGTACCACCGCCGCCCCCAGCGTGAGGACCGTGACGGCCGAGCCCCAGCCCTCGACCGCACCTCGCATCACCCCGAAGACCAGCAGGCACAAGCCCGCCGTACCGGAAAGCGCGCCGAAGACATCGAGGTCGCCCTTCACGTATCGCTGACCGCCTGGGAGCATGCGCAGCCCGAACACGATCACGGCGATACCGATCGGCGCGTTGATCACGAAGACCAGTTCCCACGCCACCTCCGACAGCGCGCCGCCCAGCAGCACCCCGGTCGGCCCGGCGACCCCGGCGATCCCGCCCCAGATCGCCATTCCCCGGGTGCGGCTCGCGCCCTCCGGCAGGACCTGCAACACCAGGGCCAGCGCGGCGGGGCTGGCGAGCGCACCACCGAGACCCTGCACCATCCGGCCCACCACCAGCATCCACGGTTCGGTGGCCATCACGCAGAGCACGGAACTCAGCACGAACAGGGTCATGCCCAGCACCAGCATCCGGCGCCGGCCGGCGAGATCCGCCGCACGGCCGCCGAGCAGCACGAACCCGCCGAAGACCAGCATGTACCCGTCCATCACCCAGGACAGTCCCGACGGGGTGAACCCCACGTCACGCTGGATCTCCGGTAGCGCGATGGCCACGATCGTGGTGTCCAGGATGACCATGAACTGGGTGACCGCCAGCAGCCAGAAGATCGGCCAAGGCCGATGGGCGACAGGCGCCTCAGTCATTTTCGGAACCTCACATCATGCCAGGGCGCCACCGCGTGCCCGGATCGGGCATTGCGGCAGTGACGCCTCCACCTGCGGAACCAGGAAACCTTCTCTCCCGGCGGGGACCGCCCGCATCACGTCTTCGCGTGATGTGGCCGCACGCCACCCGTCAGTGGACGCAGTCGGGCGGGAACACCCGCAGAGATGGCGTGAACGGGTGACGCCAACGCCCGTCGCGGTGGGGTTGGCTCGGCACCACGAGACCGAACAGGGAGGCCAGGGTGTCGCAGGAGAGCCAAACCATCAAGACCACCAGGGGCCAGGTCGTGCACACCCCGGCAGGCGAGGGACAGACGCTGTGGGTCATGGGTGACACCTACACGATCAAGGCCACCGAGAAGGACACGAACGGCGCGCTGTCGCTCATCGAAGCCTCCGTGCCGCCGGGCGAGGGGCCGCCGCCGCACTGGCACGCCCGCGAGGACGAGGCCTACTACCTGCTGTCCGGCAGTCTTGAAGTGCTCGGCGACGACCGGACCTTCATGGCGCACGCGGGGGACTTCGTGTTCATCCCCCGCGGCACCCGCCACCGGTTCAAGAACGTCGGGCTGCACACCGCGCGGCTGCTGTTCCTTTTCACCCCAGGCGGATTCGAGGGCTACTTCACCAAGATCGGACATCCGGCCAAACCCGGCGAGCTGCCGCCGCCGCTGACCGAGGCCGACGTCCAGCGCTCCGCCGACGCCGCACCCGAGTACGGCGTCCAGGTCACCTGGGACGACTCGGCGCTGCACGTCTGACCCCGCCCAGCCCAGTCCTCATCGCACGAACGGAACAGGAGCACAGGAAATGACCGGAAGACTCACCGGCAAGGTCGCCCTCGTCACCGGCGGCGGCGCGGGTATCGGCCGAGCCGTGGCCACGACCTTCGCCGAGGAAGGTGCCACGGTGGTGGTGAGCGGCCGCAGCGAGGAACCGTTGGCGCAGACCGTGAAGCTCGTCCAGGACGCGGGCGGCGAGGCGAGCTCGGTGGTCGCGGACACCACCAGCGCCACCGAAATGGCCGAGCTCGTCAAGACGATCGTGTCCCGCCACGGCGGGCTGCACGTGGCGGTGAACAACGCCGGAGTCTTCGCCGCCGGCGGCATGATCACCGATATCGACGTGGCGGAATGGACGGACCAGCTCCGCACGAATCTGACCGGCACGCTGGTGTCCATGCAGCAGGAGATCGCGCATATGCGGGCCAACGGCGGCGGCGCGATCGTGAACCTCGCCTCCGCGGTCGGGCGTCATGTGACCGTGCCGGGGACCGGCGCCTACGCCGCGAGCAAGGCCGGGATCAGCGCGCTGTCCGCCACGGCGGCACGCGAGTACATCCGCGAAGGCATCCGCATCAACGTGGTCAGCCCCGGGCCGATCAACACGCCGATGTCCTTGCTGCCGGGGGAAAGCGAAGCCGAACGGGACGTACGGATGGCCGAGGGGATGCCGATCGCCCGCGTCGGGCGCACCGAGGAGGTCGCGGCCGCGGTGCTCTACCTTGCCTCGTCGGAATCGGCCTATGTGGTCGGGCAGGATCTCGTCATCGACGGTGGCGCCAGCTCCTGACCACGGCGAGGGCTGATTCGCCGCTCCCCGCCGTGGTCGGCGGATCAGTCCCCGTCTTGACCGTGTTCGAGGACCTTGCGGGTCACCTCGACCCGGCTGGACACATCCAGTTTGGCGAAGATGTGCCGCAGATGCGTGTCCACGGTGTGCGGGGACAGGAACAGCCGGGCGGCGACGTCCCGGTTGGTGAGGCCCTCGGCCACCAGCCTGGCCACCTTCAGTTCCGAGCGGGTCAGGCTGTGCCAGCCGGAGGTGGCCGCACGCTGGCCCGCGGGGGCCGCAAGGTGGACGCCGAGCCGGCGCATCCGGCCGCGAACGCGAGCGATATGGCGTTTGGCGCCGCTCGTGGTGTGCAGTCCGAGCGCGGATTCCAGCAAGCCCACCGCCTCTGTGCGGTTGCCCGCCGTCTGCTCGGCCGCCGCCGCGTCCTCGTACGCCGCGGCCACGGCGGGCGGGCGCGGGCTCGCCTCGTACAACCGGACCGCCTCGCGCAGATCGTCGAGATCTCCACGCACGAGCGCGTCGGCGTGCAGCCCGGCCGCCACGAGTGTCGGAACCCCCGGGTTGGCTTCCGCGAGTGTGCCTGCCGCCCGCGCCACCACCGCGGCCAGCTCCGGGCGCCTTGCCCGCAACGCGATCCGGACCAGCTGCGGACCGGCGTACGGGTGATAGGTGAGCAACAGCAGCCGCCGCGGCAGCGCCGAGTAGATCTCGGCCAGCTCCGCCGCCGCTTCGTCCGGCTTACCGCCGCTGTCCAGCAGCAGGGCCGAGGTCCAGGCAAGGTCCTCCGAGACCACGCCCACCCCCTCCTCCGCCAGCTGCTTCGCGCGGCGCAGGTACTTGCGGGCCTGCGGCACTTCGTCCTGCCAGAGCGAGATCCGCGCCAGCGCGAGCTGCAGGGACGGAGCCAGCGCCAGCGCACCGAGCTGTTCGGCGACGGCGAGCCCCGACTCGAACTCGGCGGCCGCGTCGTCCAGCCGCCCGGCTGCCGCGTGGAGTTCGCCGCGGTAGTAGTGCCACAGCGGCAAGGTCCACGCGGTGCCGAACCATTCCGCCTCGCGCTGCCCCATCTCGTACACCGCGGACGCCTCGTTCAGCCGGTCGGCCGCGACCAGGGCGGGCGCCAGCCACAGCCGGGGATGCCATTGGCTGGCCGCCCCGCCGACCTCGTTCGCGAGCCGGACGGCCTCGCCCGCGATCTCGATGGCGGCCGCCACCTCGCCACGATCCTGCGCGCCGACCGCGCAGGCGCCCAGGGCGTAGACCACCGCGGAGTGCTCCCCCGCCGCGCGGCCCAGCCGGACCGCCTGCTCCCCCACCTCGGCGGCGTTCACCAGCTCACCCGTCTGAAGCAGGGCGTGCGCCTCGCTGGCCAGCAGCTGCGCACGAGCCGACTCGTGGACGCTTTCGTGGGCCAGCGCGCGGCGGGTGAACTCCAGTACCGCACCGGACCGGCCGGCGTGCTTCATCGCCTCAGCCAACCCGAGTAGTAGCCCGGCTTCGACCGGCTCGGGCAACCCGGCGCGCAAGGCCCGCTCGCCGAGTTCACGGGCTTCGGCCAGCCGCCCCGCCGAGGCCAGCAACCGGACGGTGGCCGCGACCAGATCCGGGCGTGCACTGTCCTGCGGGTCCAGCAGTTCGAGGCCCCGCAGCATCAGCTCCGCCGCTGTCCCGGGCGAGGTGGAGGCGACCTGATCGGCGGCCGACCGCAGCACCTCGATCGCTTGTGCGTCGGCCTGGCGTGCCCCGCGAAGCAGATGCGAGGCCACCTCCAGCACCGGATGCCCCTCTTTCCGCACCACCTCGGCCGCTTCCCGGTGCAACGCCCGGCGCACCGGCTCGGGCAGCGCGTTGTAGACGGCCTCCCGGATCAGGTCGTGCCGGTAGGCGAGGGCGGCGCCGTCGTCGACCAGCGCGCCACTGCGCACCGCCTCTTTGGCCCCGATCACCAGGTCCACCGCCGACCGGCCCGCCAGACCTGCCGCCTCGTGCAGGGTGAATCGCCTGCCGAGCACCGCCCCGGCCACCAGCAGCGCCCTGGTGTGCTCGGAGAGGTCCCGCAACCGATGCTCCACCGACAGCAGGAAACTCGATGGCAGTTCCTCGCCGGTCACCGTGGCTCTGCCGGCGGTCACGGCGATCCGGCCCGCGTCCCGTAACGAGGTGAGGAGGTCACCGAGGAGGAAGGGATTCCCGTCGCTGCGTTCGGCGAAGGCCAGCAGCTGTTCGTCGGGAGCCGCGCCGAGCAGCTCGGAGCACAACTCGGTGACGCAGTCCCGCCGCAGCGGTTCGAGCTGGAGCCGCGGCGCGCCCTCCGCCAGCAGCCAGTCCACGGCCTCCTGGCCCGGTGCGCGTTCTGGCAGCGGGCGCCGGGCCAGCACCCAGCACACCGGCGAGGAGGCCAGCGCGGGGACCAGCACCCGGAGAGCCAGCGCGGTGAGCTCGTCGGCCCATTGCACGTCGTCGAGGACCACCAGCATCGGCCGGGTACGCACCTGATCCTCGATCAGCGCGCCGAGCCGGTCGATCAGCCAGAAGCCGTTGTGCTCGGCGCCAGCCCCGATCTCCGCGGGAGGCACGGGCAGTACCGGACGCAAGGCCCCGAGCAGCACGTTGAGCGGGGCGACCCGGTCCAGTTCGGTGGCCCGGCCGGTGACAACGGACAGCTCGAGCCCGGCGGCGTACTCGGTCCCCTCGCTCAGCAACCGGCTCTTGCCGATACCCGCCATGCCCTCCACCACAAGGCATTGCCCGAGCCCCCGCGCGGTCGCGTCGATCGCCGCGTGGATCGCGGCCACTTCTTCCGCCCTGCCCACCAACCTGGGCGCGACCATGGGTTCTCCCCATTCCTCGTTTCGAAATCTCCCCCACACAGACGAGAAGCGCCCACGATACCCCGGTATGCGGGCCACTCGCGATCACTATCGGGCGATACCGGGCCGCTTTTCGGGCAATGGACGGAAAAGTCACGTGACCAAGGGATACGCGACGCGGAATTCCCGAGCACCATGCAACAACGGGTCCTCTTGGCGCACCAGCCGGAACGAGCCCGCCCCAGCCCGCCGAGGAAGTGAGTACACGATGGTTCCCTTACGAGTCGCAGTGATCGGCGCCGGGATCGCGGGCCTGACCGTGGCCGCCGCCCTTTCCCGGCAAGGCATCCGCTGCGAGGTGTTCGAGCAGACCCGGCACCTGCGGGAAATCGGCGCCGGTATTCAGCTGGCACCCAACGCGACCCGTGTCCTGCGCAGGCTCGGCCTCGGCGATTTCCTCGGTGTGGTGGCCGTTCGCCCCGAGGCGATCGAAATGCGGCGCTGGGACGACAATCAGGTCGTGGCGCGGACAACGCTCGGCAAGGAGTGCGAAGAGCTGTACGGCGATCCGTACTACACCGCCCATCGCGCGGATCTTCACCGTGGCCTGCTGGAACTGCTGCCTGCCGGGACGGCGCACCTCGGCCGTCGCTGCATCGGTATCGAGGAGAACACCGATGAGGTCGTACTGCGCTTCGCCGACGGCTTCACGACCACCGCCGACGTCGTGATCGGCGCCGACGGGATCCATTCCGCGGTCCGCGAAGTGCTGCTCGCCGATTCGCCGGAATTCTCCGGGCAGACGATCTACCGGGGACTCGTTCCCGCCGACCGGCTGCCATTCCTGCTGACCGAGCCGAAAGTCGTGCTCTGGCTCGGACCTGAGCAGCATGGCGTGTGTTATCCCGTTTCAGCGGGGAAACTGATCAGCTTCGGTGCCACGACCCCCGCCGCGGACTGGCGGACCGAATCTTGGACGGCACAGGGCTCGGTGACCGAGCTGGCCGGGCAGTATGCGGGCTGGAACCCGGAATTCCAGCAGGTGCTCTCCGCCGCGGAAGCGGTGAACCGGTGGGCCCTGCACGACCGCGGGGCCTTGACCACCTGGAGCACCGACCGGGTCACCGTGATCGGCGACGCCGCCCACCCGATGCTGCCGTTCATGGCGCAGGGCGCCAATCAGGCCATCGAGGACGCGATCGCGCTGGCCGGCTTCCTGCGGGGCGCCACCCCGGACAGCACCGGCGCGGCGCTGAAGCAGTACGAAGAGCTGCGCAATCCCCGGACAAGGGACATCCAGCAGAACTCGCGGGCCAACGCCAAGGTCCTGCACCTGCCGGACGGTGAGGAACAACGCGAGCGGGATTCCGAACTGATCGGGCGGGCGAATCTGCGGAATCAGGCGTGGCTGTACGAGTACGACGTGGAGCGGATCACTACCGAGATCGTGAACGGGCGGTCGTGATGCCACGAATGCGGCCGCGGCCCTGACCACGGGCCGTCGAACGTCATGAAGGTGACCTCCCATCGGGAAGGTCACCTTCATGACATGTTGGCGAAGCTCAGGGGGCGACGGCCGGTTCCACGGACTGTCCGTGCCGGAAGAAGTCGCGCGGATCCCATTTTCCTTTGATCCGCCGCAGTCGCGGATAGTTTTCCTTGTAATACAGCGTCGACCACGGCACGCCTGACTTGTTGAACTCCGGATCGGACAGATCCGTGTCGCAATAGTTCACGAAGCAGCCGTCGGTGGTCTCGTCGGGCACCGGCACCCCTCCGGAACCCGCGTACACCTCTCGGTAGAGCCGCCGGATCCAAGCCAGGTTCGCTTCGTCCTGCGCCGGATCGGTCCAGCCGACGACGTAGAGCAGTTTCATGATCGAATCTCGGTGGGCGACGGCCGTCTCCGAAGACGCGACGGTGTTCGTCCGCCCACCGTACGAAGCGATCGAGACGACGGCGCCACGGTTCGCGGACTCCGCGCTGGTCAGGTTGCGGTAGAAGGCAGCCGCCTGCTCGGGAGTGAAATTCGCCCGCATATAAGCGGATTTGAAGTCCTCACGTGCGGTCTGGATATTGGTGAACAACCCCAGCCAGGTCGTCGCGCGCCACCACGGCAGGCACTGGCGTTCCATGGTGAACGGGGTGACGTCCACGCCTTCCCCCAGTGCCGCGAGGTATTCGTCGATCAGCTTCTCGGCGCCCGGCACGGTGGCGTCCATCTGCAGGGCCACGTTGAGCACACCCGCCGTGCTGGGCATGAGGCCGAGCCTGCTGAACAGGCCCGCGTAGGGCGAATCCGCGTCGCTGTTCTGCTCGTGCCAGGCGCCGTAGTTCCGCAGCAACCGGGTGAACGACGCTTCGCTCATCCCCGCCCACGGCCAGTTCACCGATGCCACCCAAACCCGCGCGGGCGGCCGGGGCAGCAGCCGCGCCGGGTCGGAGCCGGTGGCGCCTGGAGTCCGGAACCAGTACCGCGTGACGATGCCGAAGTTGCCACCGCCACCGCCGGTGTGTGCCCACCACAGATCGCGGTTCGGGTCCGAGCGTTCGCGGCTGGCGTAGACCAGTGACGCCCGCCCCGAACGGTCCACCACCACGACCTCGACCGCGTACAGGTGATCCACGATCAGGCCGTGCAGCCGGTTCAGCGGCCCGTAACCCCCACCGACGACGTGCCCGCCGACCGCGACCGTCGGGCAGGATCCCCCGGGGACGGTGACGCCCCAGTTCTTGAACAGGGTCTCGTACACCTTCCCCAGCGGGGTACCCGCGTCGACCGCGAACGCGCGACGCCGCGCGTCGAACCGGATCTCGGTCATCTGCGACAGGTCCACGATCACTTCGGACTCCGGATCGTCCACGAAGTCCTCGTAGCAGTGCCCGCCACTGCGCACGGTCAGCCGCTTTCCCGCACGGGCGGCGGCCTGCACCACCGCACGAATCTGTTCCGACGAACGGACCAGCTCCACCCTCTCCGGTGTGCTTACCCACCTCCCGTTGGCACCACGGGTCAAATCAGCGTATCGCGGATCTTCCGCCTTCACGGTCACCGCAGACTGTCCTGCGGATTGGTCCCCAGACATCTTCCGTCCTCTCAGCCGTCGCGTCAGTCGATCAGCGCCTGATAGGCGAGCTGCCGCAGGCGACCATAAAGCGGATAAGTCTTCACCGGGGCGAAAGACGAGAAGAACTGCACACTCAGCTGCTCGATCGGGTCGACCATGAACAGCGTGCTGTATCCGGAATACCAGGAGATCTCACTGGGACTGATGAGGATCTTCGTCGCCGCGGCGTCCACCACGGTCTGGAAGCCGAGCCCGAAGCCGAGTCCCTCGTAGGTCGGCTGCCCGAACATCACCCGCCTTCCGACCGCGGCCAGATCGGCGCCGCCGGGAAGGTGGTTCTTTCCCATGTACGCCAGGGTCCGGGTGCCCAGCAGCCGCGTGCCGTGCAGTTCTCCACCGCCCAGCAGGAACTGGCAGAACCGGTGGTAGTCCGACAAAGTGGTGAACAGCCCGCCCCCGGCGGACAGGAAGGTCGGCTTGCTCGTCGGCAACGGGCTCAGCGGATCGTTGCGGAAGGCGGGCCCGCCTTCCGGGCCCGGGCTGTACACCGGCACGACCCGATGGGTCTGTGCCTCGTCGACCCAGAAGCTCGTCTCGGTCATCCCCAGCGGACCCAGCACCAGATCGGCGAGCACCTCGTCGATCGACTTCCCGGTGATGACCTCCAGGACGCGCCCGAGCACGTCCACCGAAACTCCGTAGTTCCACTGGGTTCCCGGCGTGAACAGCAGCGGGAAACCTGCCCAGCCCTCACAGGCGCCCGCGAGATCGACCCCGGGCGGCGCGTCCCAGATGTAGCCGGCCTGCGCGTAGATCTGCTCGACCGGATGCGCCTGCCAGGCGCCGACGGTCAAGCCGGAGGTGTGGGTCAGCAGATGCCAGATGCGGATCGGTTCGAGCAGCGGATCGGTGTTCGGCGAACCGGCCATGCCATTGCGGTAGACCCGGGTCTCGCCGAACGCGGGAATGTAGTCGCTCATCGGATCGTGGAGGCCGAACGCGCCCTGTTCGTAGAGCATCATGGCCGCCACCGAGACAATGGGTTTGGTCAAGGACGCCAGCCGCCAGATGGTGTCGTCGTCGACCCGCAGGCCGTTCTCCACGTGCCGGTACCCGGCGTGCGCGAGATGGGCGACCTGCCCGCGCTTGCTGACCAGCAGGCTCCACCCGGGCAGCCGCCCGTCGTCGACATAGGCCTGGAAGTAGTCGTCCATCCGCCGCAGCCGTGCCTCGTCGAGCCCGACCTCGGCCGGGTCGACCTCGATCTTCAGTTCCCCCACCGGGTTCCTCCTGCCTTGCCGGGCGAACGCCGGCCGTGACTGATACCGCCGAGTACAGGCTCGGCGGTCAAACCGGTCCGGACAAGGCTCACCGGCACCGGCCGGGAGAGCACGCCACCTGGCGCGCCGGGGGTGACCAGGTGGCTACTCCACCTGGCCAGGGCGTCCGAGCGGGAGATCTGGGGCCTCACTCGCGCCTTGTCGCGCTGCCGCGGCCTCTCTTGACTTGGCCACGCGAAGACGGCCGGATTCCGGCCGTCCTCAGGGGTTCAAGCGCGATCAGGAGGGCTACGAGTGAGCGAAACGCAGGCGAGCGCACCGGACCAGGTTCCGGCCGACCGGTACCCCTTACCGCTGGCCCCGCTGGCCGAGCCGCCGCGAAGGTACAGCGAGCTGCGCGACAAATGCCCGGTGACCAAGGTTTCCCTGCCCAGCGGTGACACCGCCTGGATGGTCACCGGCTTCGACGAGGTGATCACGGCGATGACCGACCGGCGCCTGTCCCGGGCCGCACTGCGCGATCCCGGTGCGCCACGGATGATCCCGGGCCCGGATTTCTCCGACAACCCGTTCAACCTCCTCAACCAGGAGGGGCCCGATCACGCCCGGCTGCGCCGGTTGATCGCCCCCGCCTTCACCCCGCACAAGGCGCGGATCTGGCGGCCGCGGGTGGAACGCATCGCCGATGAGATCGTCGACCGCCTCGAAGCCGGGCCGCGGCCGGTGGACCTGCACCACGAATTCGCCGCGCTGCTGCCGATCTGGGTCATCTGCGAGATGGTGGGCGCGCCGATCGAGGACCGGCCGAAACTCCAGGAGTGGACCGACCGGCTCATCAGCGTCACGGCCTACACCTCCGAACAACGCCTCGCCGCACGGGAAGAAGCGGCCGCCTACGTCGCGGCACTGGTCGCGGAGCGCCGCAAAGATCCCGGCGAGGACCTGCTCAGTGCGCTGATCACCGCGCAGGACGAGAAGGACCGGCTCTCGGATCGGGAACTGGTCTGGCTGGGCATCAACCTGCTGGTGGCGGGGCACGACACCACGGTGAGCGCGCTCTCCCGCGGCCTGTTCATGCTGATGCGGCACCCGGATCAGTGGCGGATCCTGTGTGAGCGCCAAGAACTGACGGAGCGGGCGGTCGAGGAACTCCTGCGGTACGCCCCGTCCTCGGAGATCGGCTTCATGCGGGTGGCCACCGACGCTCTGCGGATCGCCGACGTGGACGTCGCCAAGGGTGAAGCGGTCATTCCGGTGATGCACGCGGCAGGCCGGGATCCACGGCGTACCGAGGATCCGGACCGGCTCGACCTCACCAGGGAGGAGATCCAGCACATCGCCTTCGGCGCGGGCGTGCACTACTGCCCCGGTGCCGGAGTGGCCAGGATGGAGCTTCAGGTCGCGTTCTCCTGCCTGGCCAGGCGGCTGCCCTCACTGCGGCTCGCCGTGCCCGCGGAGGACGTGCGTTGGCTCGGCGGACTGCTCACCGTGCGCCCGGAAGCCCTGCCCGCCACCTGGTGATCCAGAAGAACCACCCGACCGAGAGGTGACCGAGATGTCCGGCATCGCCGGCTGGCTCGACTGGCAGCGTGATCTCACCACCGAACTGCCGACGATACGGGCCATGACCACCACGATGACCAACCGTGGACCGGACGACGGCGGGGTCTGGACGTCCCGGCACGTCGCCCTCGGCCACCGCAGGCTGGCCGTCATCGACGTATCCGGCGGCACCCAGCCGATGCTCGACGGTGACGAAGACAGCCACACGGTGCTGAGCTTCAGCGGGGAGATCTACAACTACCGCGAGCTGCGTGCCGAACTGCGCGGCCGGGGGCAGGTGTTCCGCACCGACTCGGACGCGGAAGTGCTGCTGCGCGCCTATCGCGAGTGGGGCGAGGAATGCGTCACCCGACTGTACGGGGTGTTCGCCTTCGCCATCTGGGACGAACGGGAGCGGACGCTGCTGCTCGGGCGGGACAGGCTCGGCGTGAAACCCTTGTACTACGCGGAATACGACGGCGGGCTGCTCTTCGGCTCCGAGCCGAAGGCGGTGCTGGCGAACCCGTTGTTCGAGCCGGTGGTGGACGCGGACGGTCTGGTCGATGTGTTCGTGGTCGCCGCGAAACGGCCGGGCGACGCCGTTTTCCGTGGCCTGCGCGAGGTCCGTCCCGGCTACACGGTGCGAGTCACCCCGGACGGCACGCGGCAGCGCCGATACTGGTCACTGCGCAGCGCCGAACACGAGGAGAACCTGGCCGACACCACCGCGAAGGTGCGCGAGCTGCTGGAAACCGTGGTGCGTGAGCAACTCGTGTCGGACGCCCCCTTCGGCGCCCTGCTCTCCGGCGGCCTGGACTCGAGCGTGCTGTGCGCACTGGCCGCGGCGGATCCGGACGGCACCGGCCCGCTGGAAACCTACTCCGTCGATTTCGCGGACAGCGAGACCGACTTCACCGCGGACGCGCTGCACATCAGCCGGGACGCGCCGTACGTGTCGGCCGTCGTGGCGCATCTGGGCACCAAGCACACCGAGGTCGTGCTCGACGCGCCCGCCCTGCTGGAGGAAATGGGCACCACCTTGCGTGCCAGGGACATTCCCGGCGTCGGCGATCTCGACGTCTCGCTGTACCTGCTGTTCCAAGAGGTCCGCAAACACGCCACGGTCGTCTTCTCCGGCGAGGGCTCGGACGACATCTTCGGCGGTTTCCCGTGGTTCACCGCTGTCTCGCCCGAACCGGCGAAGAGCTTTCCGTGGTCGGCGGGCGTCGGCGATCGCAATGCCGTGCTTTCCGCGGAGCTGCGGGCGCATCTCGACCTCAACTCGGCTGTCCTCGAACGCCATGCCGAAGCGCTGCGCGAAGTGCCCCGCCTGGACGGGGAATCCGCGGCCGGGCGGCGGATGCGTGAAATGTTCTACGTGCAGCTCACCCGTTTCCTGCCGTTCCTGCTCGACCGCAAGGACCGGATGAGCATGGCCTCCGGACTCGAGGTCCGGGTGCCGTTCTGCGATCATCGCCTCGTCGAGTACCTCTGGAACGTGCCTTGGTCGCAGAAGTACACGGGACAACAGGAAAAAGGACTGCTGCGGGACGCGGTCGCCGATCTGCTGCCGGAGAAGGTGGTGCGGCGCAAGAAGAGCGGCTTCCCGTTCGGGCAGAATCCGGAGTACCTCCTCGCCGTGCGCGACGGTGTCCGGGACATGCTCTCCGACTCCACGTCCCCCGCGCGGCAGCTGTTCGACGAGGGGACCTTGCGCGCCATGGTGGACAGTGACGCCTGGTCGAACGGGACCTACAGCCCGCCGCCGGTGCTGCCGCGGGCGTTGCTGCTGGACGCGTGGCTCCGGCAGTACCGGATCGCCGTCCGTCCTTGAGCGGGTGGCGGATTCGCGTGATCCCGGCAGCCGTGCGACGGCCGTAGCCTGCGTTTCGTACGAATGAAGGCAACCGCCGAGGAGCTGGACGCGATGCGCCGATACGGTCTCACGCTGCCCATCGAGACAGTGCCGCTTTCGGCATACCGCGAGCTGGTGACCGAACTTCCGGATCTCGGCTTCACCGATGTCTGGTCCGGGGAAGCGGGCCACGCGGACGGTTTCACCCCGCTCGCACTGGCCACCGCTTTCGCGCCTTCCCTCCGCATCGGCACGGCGATCGTGCCGGTGCAGACCCGGGGGCCCGCGCTGCTGGCGATGACGGCGGCCACCATGGCGAACGCGGCGCCCGCCGGGTTCGTACTGGGGGTCGGCTCGTCCGGGCCGATGTTCGTCGAACGGATCAACGGCATTCCGTTCGAGCAGCCCTTCGACCGGGTCCGTGACATGGTGCGGTTCCTGCGGCGCGCGCTGGACGGCCAGGTGGTCGCCGGCGACTTCGGCACCTTCTCCATCGAGCGTTTCCAGGTGAGCCTTCCGCCGCGACAGGTTCCGGTGATGGTCGCGGCACTGCGCCCGCGCATGCTCCGCCTGGCGGTGCGTGAGGCCGACGGCGCCATCATCAACTTCCTGTCCCCGGCGGACGTCAAACAGGTGGTCGCCACGATCGGCGCGGACGGGGACGGCAAGGAACTGGTCGCCAGGCTGTTCGTCTGCCCGACCACCGACGCGGACTACGCACGGGAACTGGGCAGGCGCATCATGACCGGCGTGATCACCTCGCCCAATTACGCGGCCTTCCACGAATGGCTCGGGCGTGGGGAACTGCTCGCCCCGGCACAGGCGGCGATGGCGGCGGGCGACCACCGCGGTGCCCTGTCGGCTGTGCCGGACCAGGTGATCGACGATCTGCTCATCCACGGCAGCCCAGGGCAGTGCCAGGACCAGGTCCGGGCCTATGTCGAGGCGGGAGTCACCACCCCGGTCCTCTCGGTCCAGCCCGCCCCCGAATACGGCACCGGCCTGCACGGTATGCGGCAGGCCGTGCGCGCGCTGGCCCCTGAACCGACGAGGACGAGGGGCTCGTGAGTGCACTCACGAGCCCCTCTGGGGGGGTCAGCGTTCGGCGACTTCGAGCAGGGTGGCCTGGACGATGGCCAGGATCGGCTCGGGGAGCCGGCCCCAGTTGCGTTCCTCGTTGAGGTCCAGTACCCGTGACAGCTTCCAGCCGAGGTACTGGCCGAGCGAGGCCAGCGGTGGCAGGGTCGGCACCGCGCGCACCAGCACCTCGTAGGAACCGAAGAGCGGCCGCAGTTTCCCGGCCAGCCCGGCGCTCCACTCGTCACTGCCGTCGCCGTCGGTGGTGACCAGCACGAGGACCCGGTGGTTCTTGACCACCATCATGTAGTTGAACACCGTGCCGCCGACCGGTTCGTCCGCCCACAGCGCCGCTTCGAGATCACCCTGCCGGATGCCGTTCTCCTCCAGCACCAGCAGGTCCTGCGAGCGGCCGAGGGTGTTCAGCACGGGCAGCGAGAGACCGCACGGGCACGGGGTGTCGTCGATCTCCACCAGGTCACCGGTGCGGTAGCGCAACAGCGGCCGGGCGGGCATGTCCAGGGTGGTGATCACCAGCTCGCCGCGGTCGGCGGCGCCGGTCACCCTGCGCACGCCCGCGTCGTCGACGAGTTCCAGCAGGAAGCTCTGCGGTTGCAGATGCAGCTTGCGGTGCCCGCAGGTGACCGCCGGCGTGCCCGTCTCGGACGAACCGTAGGAGGCGACGTACGCCGTCGCGCCGGTCAGCCGCTCCAGGTGCCGGACGAAACTCTCCCCGGTCTGCTCGGCCATCAGTAACAACCGGTCGAACCGCGGCGCGGGCAATCCCTTGCGGTACGCGAACTGCACCATTTCCAGCAGACGGGAAGGCGGGCCGATGAAGACGTTCGCCTCCAGTTCCTCGACCAGCCGGAGTACCCGGGTGTAGTCGCCGGTGATGTTGTCCACCCACGGCCGGAAGGACATCACCTGGAGGTATTCGAGGATTTTCTCGAACTGGTAGGCGGCCGGGGCGAACGGCGCGTTGATCAGAATCAGCCCCACGTCCTCCGGCCGCAGGAACCGCCCCCACATCTCACCGATGTTGATGGTGTTGACCACGAGGTCGTCGATCGCTTTCGGCGCGGCGGACGGACTGCCCGTGGTTCCGGAGGATTCGTAGTAGTGCAGGAACTCCGACACCGAGCGGGTGAACGCCGAGCGCCCGCGTTCGCCGAGTTCCTGTTTGCCGAGAAACGGCAGCTTGTCGAACAAGGCGTGGATCTCCGTGCCGCCGGGCACTCTGCCACTGGCCAGCACCTCACGCACTTCGGGCGGGATCATCGAGTCGTACATCCGCGAGCCGAGCGCCGCCCGCATCGTGGCGAACAGCTTGTCCGACTGCACTCGGGCCAGATCCGCCTCGCCACGATGGACCGCGCCGACCAGCTCGGTGTGTTGCTGTTGCAGGGAGGCGCATTCCGCGCGAGCGCGGTCGTCACGTAGCAATAGCATGGAAACTCCTCTATTCGCTCGGTTGTCCGGCGGCGACGGCTCGCAGCGCGCCGGATCGGATCAGCTCGGCGACCCGGCGGATGTCGCCGTCCATCCGCCGGTCCCGATCGACGAACGGTGCCTGCGCACGTATCAGCTCGTGCACCCGGCGGCTCGCGGTCGAGGCGAGGCGCACCCCGCGCAGCTCGATCGCCTGCGCCAGCGCCAGCAGATGGATGGCGGCCACGTCCCTGGTCAGCTCGACCACGGTGCGGGCGTCCCGTGCCGCGATCGTGCCCATGCTGACCTTGTCCTGGTTGTGCGCCTCGGTGGACCGGGAGAACGCGGTCGCCGCCGAGGTGGTTTTCAGCGCCTCGGCGGTCACCGCCGAGGCCGCGATCTGCATACCCTTGAAACCGTGGTGCAGCCCGGCGTCGTGGTCGGCGGCCTCCCTGGGCCGCACCAGGTTCGGCGGCAGCCCGCCGTTGAACTTCTCGTCCACGACCAGTGCCAGCTGCCGGTCCAGCAGATCGGCGACGTTCGCCACGGCGATCTTCAGGCTGTCCATGGCCTGCCCGACATGCCCCGCGTAGAAGTTCCCGCCGTTGTGTACCTCTTCGTTCTCCTCGTCGAACAGCGGGTTGTCGGTGGACGAATTGATCTCGATCTCGATCCAGCGATCCGCCCACTCCAGGGTGTCGCGGAGCATTCCCGTCACATGAGGTGCGCACCGGACCGAGTACTTGTCCTGGATCCGGGCCCGGAGCTCGGTGAAACCACGGCCGTCCAGCGCTTCCTCCTCCGACACGATCTGCCGGTAGTCGGTGGTGAGCGCGGACCCGTCGAGCAGCTCGCGGATCAGGGCCGCGCTGGTGCGCTGACCCGGATGTGGTTTCGCCCGGTGCAAGAAAGGATGGAAGTGTGAGGCGCTGCCGCCGAGCGCCTCACAGGTCATCGCGGTCGCCACATCCGCCGCGAAGGCGATCTCCCGCGCGTCCCACAACGCCAGTGTCGCGAAGGCGGAGGTGAACGCGGTTCCGTTCACCAGGGCCAAACCTTCCTTGGCCGCGAGTTCGACCGGGGCGACACCGGCATCCGCCAGCGCGTCCAGCGCGGGGCGGGTCCGGCCGCGGTGACGCACCTCCCCTTCTCCGATCAAGGCGGCCGCCACGTAGCAGAGCGGGACCAGATCACCGCTGGCGCCGAGCGAGCCGCGTTCCGGAATGGCGGGCACCACGTCGGCGGAGAGCAGCCCGAGCAACGACCGCACGGTGTGCGGGCGGATCGCCGACGGCCCGCGGACCAGGCAGTTGGCGCGGATCAGCATGGTCGCCCTGACCACGTCGGCGGACGCGATCGGCCCCACCCCGTTGAGGTGGTACAGCACGAGGTTCCGCTGTAGTTCCGGCGCCTTGTCCGGGGAGATCTGCCGGATGCAGCTGTCGCCGAACCCGGTGGTGACCCCGTAGATCGGGATCTCCTTGTCGATGAGCTTCTGTTTGAGCCGGACTGAGGCGTCCATCCCGGACACGGCGACGGGGTCGATGTCCACCGGCACCGGCAGCTCCCCCGCCCGCGCGATCCGCACCACGTCCTCGATCGTCAGCGAGTCGCCGTCCAGGACGAGCCCGGCCACGTCACTGTCAACGAAGGACTCGGGAGAAACCGTCTCAGTCATGGGCCCTGCTGTTCCTGGTGGGCAGAGAACCGGCCATGAGCGACTCGGGAGCGGCAGCCAGTCCGGTGTCCAGCGCGCCGGCGATCCTGCCGACATGGGCGCTGAGTGCGTGGAACTGCTCGAAGTCCAGCGACTGGTCGCCGTCCGAAAGCGCTTCGTCCGGGCGGGGGTGGACCTCGACGATCAGCCCGTCGGCGCCCGCCGCGATCGCCGCGGCGGACATCGGCGCGACATAGCGGCTGGCTCCGGTGCCGTGGCTGGGGTCGACGATCACCGGCAGATGCGACAGCTCCTTCACCACCGGGACCGCATTGAGGTCCAGGGTGAACCGAGTGGTGCGCTCGAAGGTCCGGATGCCCCGCTCGCACAGGACCACGTCACGGCAACCGTAGGCGAGCAGGTATTCGGCAGCGTTGAGCCAATCCGCCACAGTGGCCGCCATTCCGCGTTTGAGCAGCACCGGCCTCCCGGTGCGGCCGATCTCGACCAGCAGCGAGTAGTTCTGCATGTTGCGGGCGCCCACCTGCATCAGATCCACCGAATCGGCGACCGCGTCCAGATCACGGACGCTCATCACCTCGCTTACGATCGGGAGACCGAACTCCTGGCGGGCGTCCCGCAGCGCGGACAGGCCGTCGCGGCCGAGCCCCTGGTAGCTGTACGGCGAGGTCCGCGGTTTGAAGATGCCGACTCGCAGCATCGACGCACCCGAGGCCTTGACCGCCGCGGCGGCCTCCATCAGCACATCAGGGTTTTCCGCGGAGCAGGGGCCGGCGATCAGCACCGGCCGACCGCCACCGATCCGCACTCCGCCGATGTCCACGACGGTCCGCTCCGGACAGGCCTCGCGACCCGCGAGTGGATGGGGCCGGTCGCCGTCGAAGATCCTGGCCACCTGGGCGCTGCGGGTCAGCTCGGCTTCGAGCACGACCGCGGAATCCGCCTTGGTGATCAGCAAGGTGCGCCCGCCTGCGGAACGGGTCTCCAGCGTGCCGCCCAACGCGGTGATCCGGTCGGCCAGTTCACGAAGATCGGACTCCTCGGCTCCTTCGCGGGTGAGACAGATGTAGGTGGCCATCGTTGGTGTCACTCCTCAAGCCCTGATGGACTGGTTCGCTCGGTGCTGTCGGGTGATGCGGTCCGCGCCCGGCGTCGGGCGGCGTGCCAGCGGCGGAACCGGGATCGCGAAGCGTAGGCGGCATAGAGCATTTCCCTGCTTCGGACCAGTTTTCCGTTGTGGGTACGGGGGATCTCCGGAACCAGGTAGACGTCGTCCGGCGAGATGTGCAGTCCGATGTGGTCACTGCACCAGCGGGCCAGCTCCGCTTCACTGACCGCGCCCGCCGTGCCGATGTGGAGCTCCAGCGCCGGTTCGGCGACCACGACCACCTCGGCGACCTCGGCGTGGGTCCGCAGCTTCGCCTCGATCTGGCTCAGGTGCATCTCGCCGATTCCGACGGAGACGGTGGAATCGCCGCGGCCGTGCAGCCGCAGCACACCGGTGGCCGGGTCGAAATCGCACCTGTCGTGGGTGTTCAGCCACCCGTCGGCATAGCGGGACGGTGTTGCGTCCGCTCCCGCGTCCAGCAGGTTCCGCAGGTACGGGGTTTGTGCCGTACGGACCCAGAGCTCACCGTCGTGCAGCTGGATGTCCACCCCGGGGGCGGGCCTGCCCACCGATGGCGGTGGCCAGTTCCCGGCCAGATCGGCGGCGATGATGCCGACCTCGGTGGTGCCGTACGCCTGGCCGATGCGCACGCCGAAGCGTCGCTCGAACTGGTCGGACAGCCGAGGAGGCAGGATCTCCCCGCTGGACACCGCGAGCCGGAACCCCGGCAGCTCCGGCACCTGCTCGACCCGGTTGAGCAGCGACAAATGCCACGGCGTGCCGAACACCGCCTCGGCCGCCGAAGTGGACAGGGTCCGGAGGATCTCGTCAGGCCGGTAGCTCTGCCCGAAAACCAGCCCCACGCCTGCCCGCATCGCGTGCAGGACACCGCCGACCAGGCCGAACGGATGCACCAGTGAGCTGAGCAGGAGGAGCCGCTCACCGCGTCGGGGCATGTGCGGGATGCCACCGAATCGGTCGATCTCGTCCAGCAGGGACTCGGCGGTTCGAGCCACCACCCTCGGCTTGCCGGTGGTTCCGGAGGTGAGCTGCACCAGGCAGTGCTCCGTCTGCGCCGGCAGCCCCTTGCGGCGCGGCTCGATGACGACCTCGCACTCGGAGTGGAACGGCACGATCGCGGAATTCGCCCCGCCCGAGCTGAGATGGTGCTGCGGCTGGCAGAACTCCACCAGCCTGCCGACCTGCTCGCGGGTCAGCCGCGGATCGACCAGGATCACCTGTGCTCCCCGCGACCACAGCGCGAACAGCGCCCACAACAGGGTCAGGCTGGGCAACAGCCGCAACACCACCGTGCTGCCCGGCCCGATACCCGCGATACCGAACACGTTGACCAGTTGCGCCACCCGCTCGCGCAGCTCGCCGTACGACACGTCCCGGCTGCCGGACGCCCAGACGGCGTCGGAAGGCCAGCGGTTCAGCAGCGGAGATCCCCACCAGTGTTCGGTATCCACGATCGTCCCATCCCCCGCGTGGCGCCTACTTCTCGATGCAGAACTCGCCGACTGGCCAGCCGACGTGACGCTTGTCGGTGGCGAGATAGCCGAGCACGTGGTCGCCTGGTTTCAGCTCGGTCACGTTGAGCACGGCGCCGCCCGGACCCAGCACGCGGACATGCCAGTCGTCCTGCACGATCAGGCTCACCGAGTGGCCGTCCTCGGACACCGTTTTGATGGTGAGCAGCGGGCGGGATTCCAGCTTCACCCGGCCCACCACGACGCGCCGGGTCCGCCCGTCCGCGGCGACCGCCAGCACAGTGCTTCCGGCTTGCAGCTCGCTGAGGTAGTTGGTGCGGTTGTCCAGACCGACCGCGTACGAGTGCAGCGCGCCCGCGTTGACCCGGAACGGCCGGGTCGGCATATAGGGCAGCGGGTGGGTTTCGCTGGCACACAAGATGAAACCGTGCGCGTACGAACCGACCAGGATGCCTTCGTCCTTCTCGAAATGGGTGCAGGTGTCCACGCAGACCCGGTCGCCGAGACCGCTGTGCTCGATCGACTCGACCGTCAGCTTGGTCAGGGCGAGCTGCGGGGTTTCGCTACGCAGCAAGCGTTCCAACGCGAAGACCTCTTCGACCTCGCCCGACGCGAGCAGCACGCCTTCGGAGCCCTTCTCCAGCACGTCCAGGATGATCTCGGCCTCGGCCACGTCCTCGGCCGCGCAGATGAGCACACCGGGGCTCTTGTCGGCCGCGGCGATCACGATCTCCAGCGGGATCTTGGTGGGGTCACGGAAGCGGACCACGGTGTAGGGCAGGACCATGGCTGCCGCGCAGGCCAGCTGCAGCGAGGCGTCGTCGGTGATGTAGACATACGCGCCGAGCTGCTGTTCGGCCGTGCCACGCAAGGACTTCAGCCGGTCCAGCTCCGCGGTCGAGCTGATCTCACAGACGAGCACGTCGGCGACCGGGTTGTGTTCGACCACCACAGAGCCCGTGTCGGCGGGCATCGGGCCCACCAGTACCTTCCGCACTGTCGGCGGCAGGGTGGCCAGCACGTCGGGCTTGTCGTCGACCACCGCGTCCACCCGGGCGTGCACCGCGGCGTCCACCACGGCGTCACGCCGCTGTCCGGTCAGCGAACGAAGATCGATCCATGCGAATTTCACGAAGAACCTGCCAATGCTCGTAGCGGATCGGTAAGGGAATTGCCCATGTCCTGATGCACCACCTCGGCGAGCCGCCGGACCATCACGCCCGGCTGCGGGTGCTGGAAGACCCGGCGGCCGATCGCCAGGCCACTGCACCCGGCCGCCATCGCCGCCTGCCCGTAGGCAACCAGGTCGGCGCCGCGGCCAGGGCCGCCTGCCACCAGGACCGGGATGGGGCTGCCGGCTACCACCGCGGCCATCTCCTCGGCCGGGTCGCACCAGGTCGTCTTGACCAGGTCGGCGCCAAGGTCGGCGGCGATGTTGACGACATGGCGCAGGAGCGTGACCTCGTGCGGGTTGTCCACCCGGGGGCCGCGGGGGTAGATCATCGCCAACAGCGGCAGGCCCCACTGATCGCAGCGCGCCGCCACCGCACCCAGATCGGCGAGCTGGGCCGCCTCGGTGTCCGAGCCGATGTTGACGTGCACGCTCACCGCGTCGGCCCCCAGCCGGACGGCGTCCTCGACGTCGGCGACCAGCACCTTTTCGTCCGGATCGCGGCCTTGGGCGGTGCTCGCGCTCATATGCATGATCACCGGGCACTCCGCCAGCAGCGAGGGCGGCAGCGACCGTGCCCTCCCCCGGTGTACGACCAGCGCGTCGGCGCCGCCGGCGATCAGTGACCGCACCAGATCACGGAAGGGGGCCGCGTCGGCGATCGGACCATCCGAGACAGAATGGTCCAGGGGGATGAAGAGAAAACGTCCGTCGCGAAAGCGGGAAAGCCGGTTGAGCCGCACCGCCGTTCCGACGTGGCTGTGACTGGTCACTCCTGACCACTCTCCCTTCGTCATGGCGCCTCCTCCCGTGGTGGCACAGAGCATCTCCCGGCCGGGACAAGGGGATAAGACTCCTCGGATATGCCCATCCGGCTACACCAGGAGCACGGCCGAGGTGGCGAGGTCGCGGGCACGCTCTCGCGGCGGAGCAGCGCCAGCGAGGACGACTTCCGGGAGGGAATCGCCGCGAGCCAGGCACGGCTGTAGCCAACCGGGCCAGGCGAGCCCACCGTCGATGCAGCGCCCCGCCGCCCGCATCGACGACACGGCCGAAGCCCTCTGTATTCGCCAGATTTCGGCGAGCACTACGGCGGCCCCGACACCCAGCCGGTCGCAAACGTCGACGAGAGCCGTCAAGGACCGGGCTCAGGGAATCGCGGTGGACGTCGGCGGAGCGGCTCGTCTGGACTGGGCCGGTGTGCCGACGACGCTCCATTGTGGATGGAGGTCGCGACCCGGCGGCTTCGACGTCCGCGTCGACTGCGCGCGGGGATCGAGCACGGTGAGCGGCGGGCGGCTCGTGGTCGTCACCGATACCGGGCACCGGGCCGAGACGCACCCAGCAGAGCTAGCACCGACAGGTCTACAGCGGGCGCGACCAAGGGAGCGACCCGACCGGATACGCCGAGCCGAAGACCGAAGGCCAGGACGTTGCCGAAACCGAAGAGGAACGTCAGGCCCACGATCACACCGAGGACTTCCTTGTGCACTCAGGAAGCCTTGAAGTAGATCGTCGTCGCTGTTACCTCTGAACCGGCTCATCCGTCATAGAGGCGGAAGCGCCCTATTGGCTGAGACCCCTGGAGCCGTGGCCCATGACTATTGTCTACGTCATCTTCGCCGTAACGACCATCGCGTACTGCCTGTTTTCGGCCGGTGCCGACTTCGTGCGGTGGGAACATGTCGGCGTCGCCATGGACACGGTCGGCGTGCCTCGGCGGTGGATGCCCTGGCTGGGAGTCCCCAAGGCAGTGGCCGCACTGGGGCTGCTCATCGGTTTCTGGATACCGACGATCGCCATCGCCGCCGCGGCCGGTCTCGTTCTCTTCTTCGGTGCGGCCATCGTGACCCACTTGAGAGCACGCGACTACTCCTTTGGCCTGCAATACCCGTTTCTCCTCCTGGCCATCGCTACTTTGGCCTTGGGCACTGCCGTCTGAGGAGCGCCCCGTGACCGCTCTGTGCCGTGAGAGTGCGGATCCGGTGCGGCGCGCGGGGCCGTCGAAGAGGTCTGCGCGCTCATCGACCCGGCCTGCCGCGCCTACCTCGAAGGCGTCCCGTTCAGCCTGCTCGGCCGGACGACCACCTGCGGCACGCCTTAATGTGTCCGTCCTTAGTGGACTGAGCGACAGGGCGCCGTCAAGGCCCTGACCTCATACCTCACCCGCCGACGGGCCGCACCGCACTCGCCGGTCGCGCATCAAACTCCGCCGCCGCCCGACAGCGGGGACACGTTGAAGCTGTAGTAGTTCTTGTGGGACTCCGACCGGCTCCCGGAATTGTCCGGCGGGAAGATGGCGTCGATGAACAGGCCGCCGCCGCAGTTGGGCTCGGAGAACAGGTTGAGCGCCGACGACTTGGTCCGGTTCGCCAGGTAGTCGGCCTTCTCCCCGAGCAGGCCATGGACGTTGTAGCAAACACGGGGTTTCAGATCGTGGATGGCGACCGGGATCGGCACCGTCGGTGCCGACCAGATGGCACGGTCGGCGGACGGATGCGCGTTCGCGCTGCCGGCCGTGGCGGTCAGCAATACGGCGGACACGCCCAGCGCACCCACACCGGACAGAACATGGCGGACGACCATCCCGGAACCTCCCAGACCAGCTTGACCCTGACCCGGAATGCTGCCAGAGAGCCCCGCCTGCCGGAAGGCCGCCTTCACGGCACGCCGCGGTGCCACATAGCGCCTCCCATGGATATGCCAGGCGCGAGCGTTCTGCTCCGAGATCGGACGTTGCCGCGTTTCGGCACTTGATCGTCGTCGATTTTCGTCAGTCGTGCCTCAGCCCTCAACTAACAAACCTGGCCCTGCGGGTGCCGAGGTACGAGGTATCTAGCTAGTCGGACCTGCGGCGTTCGAGGAAAACGGTGTCGTGCCAGACGCCGTCGCGTTGGGCGATGCGCTCGCGGATGCCGACGGTGCGGTAGCCGGCGCTGTGGTGCAAGGCGATGCCGGCGCGGTTGTCGGTGAAGATCGAGGTCTGCAGGGTCCAGAGCCCGGCGGCGTCGGCTTCGGTGACCTGTTTGAAGAGCAGCGCTTTGCCCACGCCGCGGCCGCAGTGGCTTTCGGCGACATAGACCGATGTCTCGGCGACACCCTGGTAGCACTCGCGCGGTGAGACCGGGATGGCGGCGGTCCAGCCGACGACCTCGCCGTCGATTTCGGCGACCCAGCGATGCCCGGTCAGCCATTTCGCGTCGAGAGCCTTCCGCGTCGGGACTTCGGTTTCGAAGGTGGCGAGTCCGGTGGCCAAACCTTCGGCGTAGATCCGGCGCACCGCGGTCCAGTCGTCATCG
Source organism: Amycolatopsis roodepoortensis (assembly GCF_014873915.1). Classification (GTDB taxonomy): domain Bacteria; phylum Actinomycetota; class Actinomycetes; order Mycobacteriales; family Pseudonocardiaceae; genus Amycolatopsis; species Amycolatopsis roodepoortensis. The sequence goes on along the minus strand of NZ_JADBEJ010000001.1, from coordinate 1,450,560 downwards.
CGTTGGGCGCGAAGGAGCACGTCGTCAGGCAGGTTGTCCGGGCAGCAGGGTCGCGGGGCGAGCAGGCCCATGACCGCGTCGGCCGCGTGCGGGAGTCCACTACAGCACGCCTGGTTGATCGTCACGACCGTCGCGGTGCCCTCTTTGCGCAGATGCACGAAACCCACATCGGCCAGCTTCCGGACGTGATGCGAGCACGTCGACTGGCTGGTCCCGAGGATCTCGGTCAGCGCACCCACGGTGAGACCGCGCGGCGCGGTCGCGACCGCGTGCAGCAGTTTCACCCGCGTCGGCTCGGCCAAGCAGGCGAACCACCCGGCGTACGTCGCGGCTTCGCGTTCGGGCAGGAGACCGGCGAGGGGAACGACCGTCGTCATGCCAAACAGTATCGACCAGAATCGATGGTTGCGTCAATCGACCCGCGTCGATACAGTCCCTCACATCGCTTCAATCGAGATGGATCGATGAAAGGTGCATGGGGATGAACGAGCTGCCCGTCGTGGTGATCGGGGCCGGGCCGGTGGGGCTGGCGGCCGCCTCCGAGCTGGTGGAGCGGGGTTTCAAGCCGCTGGTCCTGGAGCGGGGCGCGCAAGCGGGTTCGGACGTGGCGGCGTGGCATCACGTGCGGTTGTTCTCGCCGTGGTCCGAACTCGTCGCCCCCGCGGCCGGACGGCTGCTGGAGACGACCGGCTGGACCCGGCCGGACGGCGAGGCGTACCCGACGGGCTCCGACTGGGCCGGCCTGTATCTGCGACCGCTGGCGGCGGCGCTCGGTGACCGGGTCCGCTTCGGCGCCGAGGTGATCGGCGTCGCCCGCCGGGGACGAGACCGGGTCGTGGACAGCGGCCGTGACGACGAGCCGTTCACCGTGCACGTCCGCGCCGCCGACGGCGCGGAGGAGTGGATCGCGGCGCGGGCCGTGATCGACGCGTCCGGCACGTGGTCGACGCCCAACCCGCTCGGCGGTGAAGGTCTCCCCGCCGTCGGTGAGCGTGCGGCGGCGAAGCGGATCGCTTACCGGGTCCCGAATCTGGGCGACGAGGCGGTGCGGGCGCGGTATTCGGGCAAGCACGTGGTGGTCGCCGGGAGCGGACATTCGGCACTGACCGCGCTGGTCGCCTTGTCCGGCCTCGCGAAGGACGGCACGCGGATCAGCTGGGTGCTGCGCCGCGGCGCGGTCGGCAACACCTTCGGCGGCGGTGAGGCCGATCAGCTTCCCGCGCGGGGCGCTCTCGGCCTGCGTGCCCGGGAAGCCGTGGAATCCGGGCTGATCACGGTGATGACCGGGTTCCGCACCGAGGCGGTCGAACGCGGCACCGAGGGACGGCTGACCCTGATCTCCGCCGACGGGCAGCGGATCGAGCAGGTCGACGAGGTCGTGACCTTGTCCGGTTTCCGGCCCGACCTGACCTGGCTGTCGGAGATCCGGCTGGAGCTGGATCCGACACTGCAGGCGCCGGTCGCTCTCGCGCCGCTGATCGACCCGAACGTCCACTCGTGCGGAACCGTGTATCCCCACGGCGCCAAGGAACTCGCGCATCCGGAGAAGGACTTCTACCTGGCGGGGATGAAGAGTTACGGCCGGGCACCGACGTTCCTGGCGATGACCGGGTACGAGCAGGTTCGCAGTATCGCCGCCCAGCTGGCCGGCGACCATGAAGCGGCCGCGCGGGTCGAACTGCGCATGGCCGAGACCGGCGTCTGCGGCGGCGCGGGCCTGTTCGACGAGCCGGACGACGCACCGGCCGCCAGTGGCTGCTGCGCGACCCCGGAGCCGGACGTCTTCACACTGTCCGCGCCGTCGGCCGCGGTGCGCTGACCGCCACCCATTGCGGGCGGCCCGACGCACTCCCCTGGGCGCCACCATCCGGCCCCGCGCGCGGTAACAGGAGTTGCCTGATCGCGTCGTCGAGTACCGATGAGCCATCATGCCCGCATGACCGAGGCTCACCTTCACACCACCATCGCCGAGTTGCACGGCGGAGTGGTCGAGTACAGGTTCGAACGACGGACCGGTCCCGCGGTGGTGATATTCCACGGCGGCCACATGAACGCCGGGCTCGCGCTCGGCGAAGACACCTTCGCCGATGACGATTACTCGGTGCTCGTGCCCTCTCGACCGGGCTACGGGCGTACTCCGCTCTCGACCGGCAAGACGACCGGTGGGTTCGCGGACGTCACCCGGTCGTTGTGCGCGCACCTCGGTATCGACCGCGTCGCGGCCGTCGTCGGTATCTCGGCCGGCGGTCCGACCGCGATGGCGATGGCCGCGCGCCATCCTGACCTGGTGGAGCGAGTCGTCCTCCAAAGCGCGGTCGGCCCACTGCCGTGGCCGGACCGCCGAACCCGTATCGGCGCTCGTCTCGCGTTCGGTTCCACCACCGAGCGCCTTACGTGGTCAGCGGTGCGCGCACTCATGCGCACCGCCCCAGACGTCGGCCTGCGTACCCTGCTGAGCGACCTCTCCACCCGACCCGCCCGTCAAGCCTTGACGAACCTTTCGCCCGCGAACCGCGAGATGTTGCTCAGCCTGTTCGCCGGAATGGGGTCCGGCCACGGATTCCTCAACGACCTCGGCGAAAACGGGAAGACCTGCGGTGAGGTCACGCAGCCGACGTTGGTGCTCGCCAGCCGGAACGATGGTTCGGTGCCCTTCACCCATGCCGAGGCACTCGCCGCCACCATCCGCGACAGCAGGCTCGTCGAGAGCGCCGCTGCCAGCCACTTCATCTGGCTGGGCGAGGACTGGCCGGCGCTCAGCGCCGAGATCCGTCGATTCCTTGCCGGCTGACCCTACAGCCGACTCGCCACCAGGGCGCTGCCGCCGGATCGGGGCTCTTCAGCCGATTCGCTCGAAGACGAGGTCGTAGTCCTTGCGCCAGGTCGATCCGCGGTCTTCGGAGGCTTCCCAGCGTCCGGCGATCCGGTCGGGTTCGACGTCGGCGACGAAGCGTTGGTACATGTCGGGGTCTTCGCGATTCAGGATCCAGCGGGTGCCGTCGAAGGTCATGGCGAAGACCCGGCAGACACCTCGTTCGTCGTGGTAGAGGGCCGTATAGGCGTCGCGGCTGTCGCTGCGGCCGAGAACGAGGGTCAGCTCGCTCCCGGCTTGGCCGTCTTCGTCGCCCATGGTCCAGCGTAGAACCACGAATGCATCACCGAGCCACTCGACAGTCGCCGAACCCGGCACCTCCTGACCGGCCGGTTCCAGGAACCAGGCGTCGCTCAGCGTCGTCCGCCACGTCCCGACCAGGATGGACAGCTGTTCCATGGTCTTGTTGCGCATCGTTTCTCCTGACGTCGAGTCGCGGCGAGCACATGCTCGACCAGTACATCAGGCTGCTCACGCGATTACGCGAGATTCGCCGTGTTGGGCGCGTTCAGACCTGGGTCGGACGACCGAGGCGATCCTCGAAAGTCCACTATGGACGGTTGCCGGCGGCAAGGCTTCCGTCATGCCACCTTGATGACCACTTTGCCCGAGGCGTGACCGTTCTCGACGGTGGCGAGGGCGGCGGGGGCGTCGGAGAGCGGGTGGATCGCGGTGATCACGGGTGTGAGGACGCCGTCGAGGGCCAGCCGGGCGGCCCGCTCCAGGTTCGCCCGGTCGAGGCGCCTCTCGACGAATCGGCCACCGAGGTCGGGCACCGACATGTCACCCACGGAGATGACGTTGCGGGACTCCCGGGCCAGTGGAGCGACCGTCCGCAGCGAGGTGCCCCCGGCCAGATCGACGATCCCGTCGAAACCGTCCGGAACCAGCTCGCGGGCCACCGCGACGACGTCCTCGGCGGTGTAGTCGATGAACCGCACCCCGATGGCTTCGGCGTGCTCGCGTTTGGCGGTGCTCCCGGTGCCGATCACCCGTAGTTCCCGCCCGATGGCCAGCCCGGAGACAGCGAGGCCGACGCCGCCTCCGACACCGTTGACCAGGACCGTGGCACCCGCCGGGAGACCGAGCTGGTCGAGCACGTCCACCGCGGTCGTCCCGGCCACCGGCAGCGTCGCCGCCACGGTCGCGGACAGGCCCACCGGGATACGCGCGGTGTTCGGCGCGGACAGCACCGTCGTCTCGGCATAAGTACCGCCGCCGGTGAGGGCGAAGCCGAATACCGCGTCACCCACGTCGAGCCCGTCGACGTCCTCGCCCAGGGCGAGCACGGTTCCGGCCGCCTCCATGCCCAGCACGCGGGGGAACGGACGCCCACCGTCGAGCCCGGGGACCAGACCCGAGCGCACCGCGTGATCGAGGGGGTTCACGCCGGCGACGTCGATCCGGATAAGGACCTCACCGCGGCCGGGGACGGGATCGGGACGATCGAAGAACTCCTGCACCTCGGGGCCGCCATGCTCGCCGAAACCCCATGCCTGTCCCATTTTCCGCCGCCTCCTGGATGACCGGCCCGGTGGTCCCGGGCGCTGACGTCATCCTCACCGCTGACATCGGTGTAAGGGGCAAGCGGCTGAGGTGCGGGTCACAGCCGCGAGGCGTGGGACAGTTTCTCCCTGTGCTTGCTGTTGGCTTCGATCAACAGGTCGAGGGCGTCCCGGGTTTCGATCAGGTGCGCGATGTCGGCGTCGATCCGGTCGCGCCGGCGCATCATCGCCGTGAACGTCTCCTCGGCGACGCCGAGGTCGTCGGGGATGTCCACGCACGGCAGCACGGTCGCGATCATCTGGCTGGACAAACCCGCGTCGAACAGTTGCCGGATGAGCGACACTCGCTGAACTTCGGCGTCGGAATAGTGGCGCTGCCCCGCGCCGGAACGTGAACTGGTCAGCAGGCCTTGCTCTTCGTAGTACCGCAGGGAGCGCGGACTCACGCCCGTGCGTTTGGACAGCTCGCCGATCCGCATCCCCGAAAGCCTACGCCCGCGTGTTCCGCCCCGATGCCACTGACCGGGAAGCGGCAGTTTTGGCGCGCGGGGGTCACAATCGCTCCGCATTCTGTGACACTTTGACGGGCTGTGTCCCGCAGCGACAGCGCGAGAAGGGAATCTGCTTTGTCCGGAATGCTCAACAGACGCAAGGCGCTCGCTCTCGGTGGTGGTGCCGCGCTCGGCGTCATGGCCGCCGGTACCGGCACGGCTTCCGCCGCGACGGGATGGATCCGCCTGCCGATCGTCACCGCCAACGTCGGCCGCGACAACCTCGGGGCGCGCGAGGCCGCGATCGACGCCGTCCGCAACTGTGACCCCCTGGTGCGGCCTCTGGTCGGCTGGCAGGAGATCAACGAGGGCGACACCGGTGAGCCCGCGATGATCGACCACTACTTCGGGCCCCTCTACAACAACGCGTTCCTGCGGCACAACTCGTCGTTCCGGATCCCGATCTCGATCCCGCAGCCGTGGGAGGTGGCGAGCTCGAAGACCACGTATGTACACGGCGGCATCACCGGGGTGACCCCGCCGCGCTGGATCAACGAGGTCGTGGTGCGGCACCAGAGCCACCCGACGCTCCAGTTCGCGCTGATCAACTCGCACTACATCGCGAACGCGTACAACGGCGACCAGCGCGCCGACCTGCGTGACGAGTGGAACGAGCACAAGAGGATCCACGCCAGTCGCGTGCTCGCGCACCACAACGTCGGGCGGCTGGTCTTCTGGACCGCGGATGTCAACAACCCGAACTACTACAAGGCCACCGGTCTGGAAGCGGAGCGCCGTTGCTTCGGCACGGGGATCGACCGCATCAACTGGCTGGCAGGCAACGGCGTCGTCCAGGAGCAGTTCATCGACACCAAGACCGTGGACATGCGCGTGGACGGGCATGACGCCCGGGTCGCCGTCTTCCAGGTCCGCTTGGCCTGACGGCACGCACGGGCCGGGCACCCCGCCCGGCCCGTGCCATGGCCCGGGTTGCAGCTTCGTCATCCGCGGCGAGCTGGTCCATACGCATCGCGGGCTGGAAATCGGAATGTCAACGGTTCAGCTGATGAAACCCCCGGCCTTGAGCCAATCGTGGGCGACCGTGGCGGGCTTCTGGCCGTCGACGCTGACCTTCTTGTTCAGATCCGTGAGCGTCGCGGTGTCCAGCTTCGCGGCGATCGGCGTGAAGACCTGCTCCAGCTGCGGGTATTTCTGGGCGAGCGGGGTGGCGATCGTGATCGCGGGGTTGTACGTCGGGAAGAAGTGCTTGTCGTCCTCGAGCACGGTGAGCTGCTGCGCGGCAACGCGTCCGTCGGTGGAGGCGACCGAGCCGAAACCGCACGGCTCCCCCTTGCCGATGCTCGGGTAGACGACGGCGTCGTTGAGCAGGTGCACCTGCGGGTCGGGCAGGGTGAACCCGTAGGTCTTCGCCAGGCCGGGGAATCCGTCGTCCCGGCTCTTGAACTCCGGGCCCATACAGGTCGAGGCCGCGGCCGGGTCGCGCTTCACCAGGGCCGCGTAGTCGGACAGCGTCTTGACGCCGGTCCGGGCCAGTGTCGCCGGGTTGCCGGCGAGGGCGTAGGTGTCGTTCGCCGGCGAGCGTGCCCACCAGGTGACGCCGTTGGCGATATCGGCTTGTTTGACCGCGTCGTACTGCGCCTGCGGGTCGCTGATCGGCTTGGTCTGGTTGAGGTAGCTGATCCAGGCGGTGCCGGTGTATTCCCAGTAAAGGTCGACCGCGCCGCTGGTGAGCGCCTGGCGGACGTTGCTCGATCCGGTGATGTTGGTCTTGTCCTGCGGGCTCGCCCCGGCCGCCTGCAGTGCGACGATGGCGATCTGGCCGAGTAGCAGCTGCTCGTCGAACTCCTTGGAGCTGACCCGGATCTGGGCGCCGTTCAGCGCGTCGATCTTCTTGATGGATCCCGCGCCCACCTGGGCGCCAGTCTCGTCCTTGCCGATCGTGCAGCCTGCCGAGAGCGCCGCCGCCGTGACGAGCGCGAGCACCGCGGCGGTCGTGCGCTGGAGCATCCGCATGGGTTGGTCCTCCTTGAGGTCGGTCGAGCTACATGCCGCGCGGGTGCAAAATCTCTTCGGCGACCAGCCCCAGCCAGTCGACGAAGAGCGCCAGTACGGCGACGATGACGCCGAAGGTCAAGCTCAGCATCGGGCGGTACAGCCCGATTCCGGCGACGAGCCCGCCGCCGAGTCCGCCGCCGTCGATGAACGTCGCCAGCGTCGCGCTCGCGACGGTGAGCACCAGCGCGGTCCGGATCCCGGCGAGGATCACCGGGACCGCGAGCGGCAGTTCGATCCGCCACAGGATGGCCGTCTTGCCCATTCCCATGCCTCGCGCGGCGTCGACGAGGGTCGGGTCGACGCCGTCGAGCCCGACGATCGTGTTGCGCAGCACCGGCAAGGTCGCGTAGACGACGAGTGCCGTCACCGCCGTCGCGGTGCCCGTGCCGATCCAGAGCGCGAGCAGCACGACGAGCCCGATCGACGGGATCGCCTGGCCGAGATTGCCCAGCCCCAGCCCGATCGGCCTGGCCCAGCGGGCGCCGGCGCGGGTGAGCAGGATGCCGAGCGGGAGGGCGATCGCGATGGTGCACGCCGTCGAGATCGCGGTGAGCCGCAGGTGCGCGCCCAGTTCGGTGAAGATCTCGCCGGCGTTGAGAAAACGCTGTTCGATCGAGTCGAGCGGATGCGCACGCACGATCAGGAAGAGCGTCAGCAGGGTGACGATCAACAGGACCGGGCGCACCAGAAGCCCGAGCCGTCGCCGGCGAGGCCGCGCGGGCTCGTTGGTGTCCGGACCCGCGACAGGCGCCTCCTCGGCGGCCGGGACCACGGGCGCCTCGTCGATGGGTCGCAGCGCCGCGACGAGGCTGGACACGTCGCACACCCCCAGCGGCTGCCCGGAGCTGTCCTCGGTGACCACGACCGAGGTGCTGCCGGTCCGCACCATCACGTCCAGCACGTCCCGCAGGGTGACGTCGGGCCGGACCGGAGGCAGGCCGTCCGGCCCGGTCGCCGGCCGGAGCTCCAGGTCACCCACCCGGATCAGCGCGAGCCGCTTGAGGTTCCGCTTCGGCCCGACGAAGCTCGCGACGTAATCGTCCGCCGGCGCGGCGAGGATCGCCTGGGGCGTGTCGTACTGCGCGATCACCGATCGCGGCCGCAGCACGGCGATCCGGTCGCCGACCTTCAGCGCCTCGTCGAAGTCGTGCGTGACGAACACGATCGTCTTGCGCACTTCCCGTTGCAGGCGAAGGAATTCGTCCTGCAACCGGGCACGGGTGATCGGGTCGGTGGAGCCGAACGGCTCGTCCATCAGCATGACCGGCGGGTCCGCGGCCATCGCCCGCGCCACCCCGACGCGCTGCTGCTGGCCGCCGGAAAGCTCGCGCGGGTACCGGACGCCGTGCTCGCGGGTCAGGCCGACGACGTCGAGCAGCTCGCGCACCCGGTCGGCGATGCGTCGCCGGGTCCAGCCGAGCAGCCGCGGCACCACACCGATGTTGGCGTCCACGCGCAGGTGCGGGAAAAGCCCGATCTGCTGGATGACGTAACCGGTGTTCCGGCGGTGTTCGTCGAGGTCGAGCGCCGACACGTCGGTGCCGCCGATCGTGACGACGCCCGCGGTGGGCTCGACTAGCCGGTTGATCATCCGCATGGTCGTCGTCTTGCCGCACCCCGAAGGGCCGGCCAGCACGACGATCTCACCCGCGGGGATGCGCATCGTCAGGTTTTCGACCGCCGGTACCGCTCGTCCGGGGTAGTGCTTGCTGAGGTCCCGCAACTCGATCGTCTCACCGTCCATTCCGGCGGCTCTCCCCTTCGTCGGCGGGGCCGCCTCTCGGAGGGCGCGGGGACGTCGCCGTGTCGTCAGCTTGCCGACCACCACGAAGGCCAGGTCGAACAGCAGCGCCAGCACCATGATCCCGAGCGTCCCGGTGAGTACCTGGTTCAGGGAGTTGACCGAGCCGAACCGGCCGAGCCCGTCGAAGATCTGGTTGCCGAGGCCGGGGCCCTTGACATACGCCCCGATGGCCGCGATACCGATCGTGATCTGCGTCGAGACCCGGATGCCGGAAAGGATCACCGGCCAGGCGAGCGGCAACCGCACCCGGAACAGCAGCCGCAGGCGGCCGAGCCCCATCCCCCGCGCCGCGTCCACCACGGCCGGATCGACGCCGCGCAGCCCGACGATCGTGTTGCGCGTGATCGGCAGGAGCGCATAGAGCACCAGAGCGAACAGGACATTCGTCAGCCCCAGCCCGAACGGGCCGATCAGGATGCCCAGCAGCGCGATCGACGGGACGGTCAGGAACGCCGCCGTCGTCGTGGTCGCCATCGCGCCGAGCCAGCGCCGCCGGTAGGTGAGCAGGCCGATCGTCATGCCGACCAGCACGGCGAGTCCCATCGCCGCCAGGGTGAGATCCACGTGCAGGATCGCGTCGTTCACGACGTCGATCCAGTTCTCCCGGAGGTACTCCGACAGGCTCAGGGCGGCACTCCTCGACGTCGCAGGAAGAAAATCGCCGACCACAGCCCAACATGGCCGCGGGGTTCCTGTCCAGTTCAATCAGTGATTGATTCGGTGATGGAACTATGGTGTGCTGCACGAATGCCCAGCACCGACGCCACCACCCGGGAACGACTGCTGACCGTCGCCGAGCGACTGTTGCTGGAATCCGGGCACGACGCGGTGTCCGTCCGCGCGATCAACAGCGCGGCCGGCATGAATCCGGCGGCGGTCCACTATCACTTCGGGTCGAAGGACGCCTTGATCGCCGCGCTGCTGGAAGCCCGGCTCGCGCCGGTGTGGCAGCGGCGGCTCGACGAGATCACGGAGCGGCGGCGGGGCGGTTGGGTGCCCACGGTGGCGGAACTGGTCGACCTCGTCGTGACCCCCCTCGCCGAGCTGGCCGCGGACCCGGTCGGGCAGCTGCGGTTGCGGCTGCTGGCGCGGTTCGTGCTGGGACGGCGGGAGCAGGCTTGGACTTCGCGGTGGTTCGGGCTGGGGCCGTGGATCGAGCTGCTGCGGGACGCGCGACCGGAGCTGTCGAAGGCAGGCGCGGCACACCGGTGGCTGCTCGCCTTCGGCCTGGTGCTGCAGTTCTTCGCTGACGAGATGCCGGGCGAGGTGCCGGTCGGGACGCTGCGCGCGTTCCTCACCGCGGGCTTGGCGGGGTCATGACCGACGTCTTCGCGCCCGCGCGGCTGGGTCCGGTGCGGCTGCGCAACCGGATCATCAAGGCCGCGACCTTCGAGGGAGCGACCCCGGACGCCGTCGTCACCGATCGGCTGATCGAGTTCCACCGGCGGGTTGCCCGCGGTGGCGCGGGGATGACGACGGTCGCGTACTGCGCCGTGTCTCCGGAGGGCCGGACCGACCGGCACCAGATCTGGATGCGCGACGAGGCCGTACCGGGGCTGCGTCGCCTCACCGACGCGGTGCACGCCGAGGGTGCGGCGGTGAGCGCGCAGATCGGGCACGCGGGGCCGGTCGCGAACGCGGCGTCGAACCGGTCCCCCGCGCTGGCGCCGGGGCGGTTCCCGAATCCGCTGGGGATGCGGATGACACAGGCGGCCACGGAACACGATCTGAACCGGGTCGTGCGCGCACACGCGACAGCCACGCGAGTGGCGATCGAGGCAGGCTTCGACGCCGTCGAGATCCACTTCGGACACAATTATCTGGTCAGTTCGTTCCTCAGTCCCCGCTTGAACCGCAGGCGGGACTCCTACGGCGGATCGCTCGAGAACCGGGCCCGGCCGGCGCTGGAGATCGCACGGGCGGTCCGGGACGTGGCCGGTCACCGGATCGCGGTGACCGCGAAGCTCAACATGGACGACGGGGTGCCGGGCGGGTTCTGGCTGGACGAAAGCGTCCGGGTCGCGCGGTGGCTGGAGGCGGACGGGTCCGTCGACGCGCTCGAACTGACGGCGGGCAGTTCGCTGCTGAACCCGATGTACCTGTTCACCGGGGACGCGCCGGTACGGGAGTTCTCCGCGCGATTCCCTCGGCCGTTGCGGTGGGGCGTCCGGGCGGCGGGTGGCGCCTTCCTGCGCGGTTACCCGTTCCAGGAGGCGTATCTGCTGGACCGGGCACGTCAGTTCCGCGCGGCGCTGGACCTGCCGCTGATCCTGCTCGGCGGGATCACGCGGCTGGAGACGATGGAGCAGGCGATGGCGGAGGGCTTCGCGTTCGTCGCGATGGCGCGGGCGCTGCTGCGCGAACCCGATCTGCCGCTGCGGCTGCGATCCGGGGCGCGCTCGCTGTGCGTGCACTGCAACAAGTGCATGCCGACGATCTACCGCGGGACGCACTGCGTGCTGGAGGCTCGATGATCGCGGTGACGGGTTCCGCCTCGGGAATCGGTGCCGGTGTCCTTACGCCGGATGCGTTTCTCGCCGGTCAGAGGCCGGGGCCCGCGATGTAGCGGCGGCGCAGCTCGGCGTACCCGCGGTCGGTCACTTCGGTGCTGTCGACGTACTGGTCGATCGCCCCGACCGGCGGCAGCGCCCTGACGGCCGGGTCACCGATCGTCGAGACGAGGGCGTCGGTGAACCGGTGCGCGCCCAGAACCCGGAACGGCCGGTCGTGGAAGTAGCGGACCGTCGTCTCCAGCGGCTCCGTGAGACCGAGATCGTTGTGCAGCCTCGCGGCGATCTCGTATGCGGGAGAAAGGTGCTGCTCCCGTTCCTGCCAGCTTCGTGCGGACAGTGCGCCGGACAGATGCGGAGTCAGCGCCTTGGCGCAGGGCAGTGCGCCGAACGCGGTGCCCAGCCACTTGCTGTAGGGCGGATACACCCGGTTCATCATCAGGCACAGCTTCATCAGGTCGCGGACCTGGCGCGCGGCGACCACGGCCGAGCCCAGGTCGTCGCCGACCTCGCCGCAGCGGCCGACGAAGGGCTCCTCCTGGGACAAGCGCATCCACTGACATGCCAGCACATAGCGCCACACGTCGTCCGGATACCAGGCGAGGTGTTGCCGGTAGCGCTCCAACAGGCCGATCCCGTCGTGGAAGACCGCGCCACCGGTCAGTTCACGCAGTACTTGGGTCGGGACCGTCAACCACGCCGAAATCGGCAGGCCGCCGTCCGGGTCGGCGCCGAGTTGCCCGGTGAAGAAACCCTGCAGATCCGTGATGTCCACCCAGTGCCGGGCCGGCGCGTCCGAGGGGAAGGCGAAGCGGACCGGGTAGCCGCGGAACTCGATCGGCAGCTCGCGATCGAGCAGGGCGTCCAGATCGTCGACGCGGGCATGGAAGTCTTCACCGCCAAGGAAAAGCTGCATCCGCGGGCCCCACGCATGGTCGGTGGAGCGCACCGTGTCGAAGCCCTGCACCTCCGAGCCCCACCCGATCAGCGCCGCCGAGTACGGCACCTCGTCCAGCGCCTTCGCCAAGATCGGCGCGACGACCTCGGTATAGAACAGGCGGGACAGCTCAAGGCCGGGAAGGAACGATCGCGTCACGTCCGCCACCCTGGCAGGGGTGACGAACGAGGGGCAATCGATATTCGACGGCGGCAGGCGCTAGGGTTTGCGGGCCACGATCCCGGCAATGCACTGCTCGACCTCGTTGAGCGGGGCGAGTTTCGGCCCGTCCGGCCACCAGAGATCGCACAGCTCCAGGCCTGGTTCCTTGCCAGGGCCGGAGGGCATGATCTCGAGACCCTCGACGAAGCTCGAAATCTCGCTTGCCGTGCGGAACCGGCCCGAGCCCATCGGGCTGTGCATGAACAGCTCTTCCATCTTCCGGGCGAGCTCGCTCAACCCGGGCTTCTCCGGATCGAAGAAGTGCGCGATGACGACGAACGAGCCGCTGGGCAGCGCGTCGATGTACTCGCGCATCAGGTCCGCGCCGTTGTCGGCGGTGTAGTGATGCAGGGTGCCCACCTGCAGCAAGGCCACCGGACGAGTGAAGTCGAGGTGCTCACGAACCGCCGCGTCGGCCAGGAGCCGCCCGGGCTGGAAAATGTCCTCGGCGACGAAGTGCGTGTTCGGGTTGTTCTCGAGGATGGCCCGGCCATGGGCGAGCACCACGGGATCGTTGTCGACGTACACCACCTGCGTCCCGGCGTTGACCCGCTGGGCGATCTGGTGGGTGTTCTCCGCCGTCGGCAGTCCCGAACCGCAGTCGAGAAATTGGGTGATCTTCCCCTGCTGGGCGAGGAACCGCACGGCCCGGGTCAGGAAATTGCGGTTGGACCACGCCAGATCCCGGACTTCGGGCGCCTTGGTCGCGACCTGCCGCAGGACCTCACGGTCGATCTCGTAGTTGTCCTTGCCGCCCAGCGCGGCGTCGTACACGCGCGCGATGCTCGCCCGGGTCGGGTCCACCCCGACCGGAACGGAACTCGGCGCGGTGTACCCGGACTCGTACGACGGCATTTCCACCCTCACAACCGAACGCCGGCAAAGATCGACCCCACTACGTTAGCGATTAACCTACTGTACGCGACTACCGGGCGGCGGCCCAGGAGATCAGCTTGCCCATGTTGGCCACGTAGGTGCCGGTGCTGATCACCGGCGGCCGCTCCTTCGGCCGGTACGGCGGCTCCTCGGGCGGGTTGAGCGGATCGTAGGGCGAGGTGTCGTACAGGTCGCCCACGTGCTTGCTCATATACGCCTTTCCGGCGTAAGGCGTGGCCGGTGAAGGACCGCGATACGGATTGGTGATCGCGTCGGCCGGGGTCAACCAGTAGTCGTTGCCGCCGAGCCCGTCGGCCAGCGCCTTCGCTTCCGCGTCCGACACGACCGGCAGCTGTGACGGCGCGCCGAGGAAGAGGTCGGTGAGCTGAGGCTCGCGCGGGGTGAAGTAGCGAGGGAGCGGGACCCGGACGCCGCTGAGCGGCGAGCGGGCCTTCAGATCGGCGACCTGCGCCGGGGTGAGCGCGCGCAGTTGCTCGTAGGTGGCACGCAGGGCGGCGGTGTCGATCACGCGGCCGCCGGAATAATGGCTCAGCGTCGCGCGGTGGTCGTTGTCGGTGTAGTAGGCGCCGTTGCGGACGTTCGAGCCGAAGCGGTGGACGAACCGCGCCCGGTTGGTCTCCAGATCCACGAAGGTGGGATGGGTTCGCCCGGCCAGCAACGGGTTCTCGGCGTGCTGCCGCGCGGTGAGCGGGCAGCTGTCCAGCCAGGCGATGGCTTCGGGAACACGGTCGAGGAACCCTCGATCGCCCGTCAGCCGGAAGTAGTGGAACAGCTGCTGCACATTGGTCTGTGTGGTGTGCGTGGCCAGGGCGCGGGGTTCGTAGGATCGCGCACCCGCCGGAGCCCCCGCCGGCCTGCCGCCCGACGCCCTGGCGAGGTGCTGCAACGCCCAGCCCGCCTGCGGTCCTGGCTGCTGCAGGCGGCACAGGCAGTCCATCGCGCGCCGGATCGGCTCGGCGAGCCCCGGCTTGTCCAAAGTGGACATGCACATCAGCAGGAACTTGATGTTCTCGCCGAGGACGTCGTCGTTGAAGGTGACGTGGCCGGTGTAGTCACCGTCCTCCATGCCGTGGCGGATGTCGGTGGGTAGCCACGGCGGCAGTACCTCGGGCCAAGGCGTGTCCTTCACGGCGCCCGCGAACCGGGGGAAACGCTGCGGCCAGCCGCCATCGGCGACCCCTCCGCGGATCTGCGCCTTCACCACGAAGCGCAGGGCGCGATCGAGGGCCGCGCCGAAGCGGTGATCGCCGCGTTCCAGGTAGAGGCGCAACATGAACTGAGCCGCGGAGGACGTGCCCCCGTCGTCGAAAGTCGCGTTGCCGTAATAGTGCTGGAACTCCTCCAGCCGCCAGCCGTTCGCGCCGACGGTGTCGTACCACCGGCGCAGCGACTTCGTACCCGCGAAATCGTGCACGTAGTTCCAGCCGCCGACCGGCAACTGGGCGTCCGCCAAGGCGAGACCGGTGCGCGAAGCGGCGCGGTAGAAGGATTCGTCGCCGGTGGCGTGGTACGCGTCGAGCAGGCTGTGCCCGATCGACGGCGTTCCCGGTGGCTGCACCCAGCACATGGTGCGGTTGGCGGCCATCTCACCCCAGGTCTGGGACCGGTCGGGCAAGTAGCTCCAGACATAGGCGCCGCGATAGGAGAGCTGTTCGTCGAAGAACGCCGCGGCACGGCGCATGGCCTCCGGAATTCCCGGCACGGCGGCCTGAACGGCCTGGTTTCCACCCGCGAGGACGGCCACCGGCACAGCGGTGGCGAGGAGTCCGAAACTGCGGCGCGTGAGGTTCATGATCACATCTCGATTCACGTATCTGAACGCCATCCACACTTGTAAACGCATCGTGATAGCTGGGAGCGCTCCCGTCAAGCCCGGGTCGTCCACCTGGAGCAATATCGGTGAATCGCGGTGCGGCTGGCCTCACGATTCATCAGCGTGAACCGGGAATCGGCGATCGAGGGTTGACGTGACGCCGGTTCGTTGGTCTCCTGTTCTCGGCACTTCGCCATCGGATCCGAATAAATCCTTTTAGGACATTCCGTTTTCATCGACCGCAAGGAGGCGGCGTGATGAATTTGCGTCCTTCTCGATTTCTTTCGATTCTGACTTTGACCGTGATCACTTCGACGGCCGTGGTGACCACCGGCGCCAATGCGGAACTGTCCGCGCAGGCGGCACCGATCGGCTGGGCGAGCCAGAACGGCGGCACCCAAGGCGGCGGTGGCGCGACGCCGATCACCGTGACCTCGGCGTCCGCGCTGAGTTCGGCGATCAGCGGAACCTCGGCGGCGGTGGTGCGGGTCTCCGGCACCATTTCCTGCTCCGGCATGCTCAAGGTCGGGTCCAACAAATCCATTCTGGGCAACGCGGGCGCGACGATCGACGGTTGCGGCCTGACCTTGAGCGGATCCAAGAACGTGGTGATCCGGAATCTGTCCTTCCGGGACTGGGACGACGACGCGATCAACATCGAAAAGGCGTCGACCAACGTGGTCGTCGACCACAACACGTTCACCAACGGATACGACGGCGCCGTCGACATCAAGCGCGCTTCGGACTACATCACGGTGTCCTGGAACCGCGTGCACGGCCACGGAAAATCGATGCTGCTCGGGCACAGCGACGACAACGGGAGCCAAGACACCGGTAAGTTGCGGGTGACCTATCACCACAATTACTTCGACGGCTCGGGAACACGGCATCCGCGGGTGCGATTCGCCAATCCGGTGCACGTGTTCAACAACTACTACCGGGACAACGAATACGGTGTCGCGTCCACCTGCAACGCGGGCGTACTGGTCGAGAACAACCATTTCGACAACGTCGACGAACCGACACTGGTCGGCTACGCGGGCTCGCCGGCAGGCACCCTGGTGCAGCGCGGGAACCTCTTCACCGGATCCGGTTCACCGGAGGCGAGCGGCTCGGTGGCCAAGATTCCGTACTCCTACAGCCTCGAGCCCGCGAGCGCGGTGAAGGGCAGTGTGACCGCCGGAGCGGGAGCGGGCAAGATCCTGCCCTGACCGGCAGCCGCCCCGGAGCCCGCGCCGGGGCGGCGTTCCGGCGGGTCAGGAGCGTTCCGATCACCCTTCACGATCCTGCAGGGAGGCCCGCATTCGAGACAGAGCCCGCAAAACATCGTCGCGGTTCTTCGCCGACTTGATCCAGGCGGGAAGGCGGCTGGCCAGACTGCCGTTGCGGTTCGGAACCTGCTCGCGTATTCCGGCCGCGACATACCGTTCCAAGTAATCCAGGTGTGCTTCGTGGTACGCCCAAAGAGTCTCCCCTTTGCACGGGGCCTGTAACCACAACTCAAAACCGCGATACCGGGGCGCCACCGGAACAGACGGGGAGCACACCGCCGACACCGGAAGAGCGGTCTCGGCCCGGCAGTGGCGGCAAAGCACGCTGAGAGCGCGCGGCCGGGCGCGCCGCCATCGCTGCAGCCGTTGCGCCATCGGCCGCCCACAGTTCCCACAGCGGCCGTTGGCGAAGAACTCCAGGCGGTCGCCTGCGGCGCCACCGCGTCCGTCCACAGCGGCATATCCGCATCCCGTGCAACTCACCCTCGTGTCGGTGGCCACCGCCCGGCCGGCACATCGCGGGCAGCGCACCAGCACCCTGCCCGGACGCAGATAGAACATCGGCTCATCGCGATCAGCAAACCGGTCGGACATTCCGTCACTCTGACATACCCAGGCGTCCAGGGGGCGTCCGCGGAACGGATTCGCCCTTCCTCATGCGCAGGATCAAAGCGACCGCGTCCCGCGAGTGACCTTGCGGAGCCAGGACCTCCTGAAGGAGCAGGCCACGAATCGCGGCGATGGTGACGGTGGCCGTGGTCAACGCTTCCTCGGTGTCGAGTCCTTCGCGTTCCGCGAGTGAGGCCAGCATCTTGGTCAGGTCGTCGAGCGAATCGATGAACTCACGGAAGTCCCCCGGGCTGTAGGCGGCCAGCCCGACGACGTGAAAGAAGCCGCGCACTCGCGACAGTTGCTCCGGGCGGGTGTAGGCCCGCCAGATCGCCACGACGAAGTCGTCGAAGGTGCCCTGCCGGGCGGCCTCGAAAAGCGCCTCGTTGTCACGAGATCGCTGCTCCTTGAGCATCGCCGCCAAGACGCCCGGGAGTGACCCGAAGTGGTATCGCAGCAGGGCGTGGCTGGTCTCGGCCCGGGCGGCGATCTCGCGGAGCGACACCTCCGGCGAGGGAAGCGCCTCGCCGAAGGCGTCGAGAAGCCGAGCCAGGAGGCGCTCGCGTGCGTCGCCCTTGCGTTCCGCGCTTGACAAGATCACTCCCGCAGTTTATCCATTGGAAAAGAAGAGCCGACAGTACCGTGCCGCGCGTCACACGTGATCAGGCAGTCGGCGTCAGCGCTGAATGTGAAGGGCCTTCGATGAGCACCATGTGGCAGGGCTGCCTTGCCGGCACCGACTACTTCGAGCTGCGTTCGAGCGGAGGGCACGACTACGGCGTCTGGGTCACCACTCCCCCGGGCTACGACCCCGGCACGACACGAGCGCCTGCCGTGTACGTGCTCGACGGCAACTGGGCCGTGGGCCAGACGGCTCCGCTCATCGTCACCCAGGCGGACCCCATGCAGCGGATCCAGTCCTACATCCAGGTCAGCGTCGGCTACGCGGGTGAAGACGCGCAGCACTGGGATCGGCTGCGCAACAGGGACCTCGTGCCACCCGGCGAGCCCATCGCCAAGGAGCTCGTCGACGCCGTGGAAATGGGGGTTCGAATGGGCGCGAGGACCCGGGAGGAATCCGACGCCTACCTCGCCGAACTGCGCGACACCCACGCCGACGCGTTCCTGGACTTCCTCACCACGGAACTGCATCCGCGGATCGAACGCGACTACGGCACCGCCACGAGCGGTCACGGCCTTTTCGGCTACTCCTACGGCGGCCTGTTCAGCCTCTACGCCTGGCTCACCGGCTGCACTCTCTTCGAGAGCATCGGTGCGGGCAGTCCCGGCGTCGCCAGTGAAGACAGTCAGGTCTTCGCCCAGCTCCAAGAGCTGGGCGAGCAGCCCGCCAGACTCCACGTGACCCTCAACGAGCAAGAGTTGCTCGGCGACCTGGCCATCTACCAGAGCCTCACGAAGAACACGGCGGCTCTCCTGCATCGCCTCACCGCACGCGGCGAAGCCGTCACCAGCGCGGTCCTTCGCGAAACGCACGTGACCGGCCTGCAGGCTTCGTTCCTCAGCTACCTCAGGACCTGCCGTGCACCGAGTGGATGACCTTGCCCGCTCTACGATCACCATCGGGAGGACCGCCTGCTGACCGGCGGACAGCCATGGACCTCACGATTCATCACCTCCGGTGCTTCCTCGCCGTGGCGGAGGAGCGTCATTTCGGCCGCGCCGCCGCCCGGCTGCACCTGAGCTCGTCCGCGGTGAGCGAGCAGATCGCCGCGCTCGAACGACGGCTGGCCCGCACGTTGTTCCAGCGCACCTCCCGCAGCGTCGAGCCGACCGAACACGGCCGGGAGCTGGAGCCTCGGGCACGGGAGGCCGTCGCGGCCATGGACGAGGTCCTGGCCTGGGCACGGAAGACGGCCGACGAGCCGGGCGTCCGGGTCGGCCTGATGGTCTCCAGCCCGAGGTTCCGCCGGACCATGGCGGCGGTCGCGGACGAACTGCCGCAGGTCCGGTGGCAGATCCGGCAGCTCGGTTTCCTCGGCTGTCACGACGCGCTCGCCGGTGGCGAGGTGGACTGTGCGTTCGTCGCCGAACTCGGCCGGAATCCGTCGCCCGCGTTCGAATCGGTGCCGTTGTGGGAGGAACGGTGCGTGCTGGTGGTACCCGACCGGCATCCGCTCGCCGGGCGGGAATCGGTACGGCTGGCCGATCTGGACGGCGAGACCTTCGTGTCCGTCGAGGACGAGACGGCCGCGCGACACTGGTCTTCGCCGCTCACCGAGGCCGGCATCAACCCCGAATTGCTGCCGATCGCCAGGAACTTCGAAGAGGTGCTCGAACTGTGCGGCGCCGGGCAAGGCGTCAACGTCGCCGGGGAATCCGCGCCCGAAACCTACGCGCGGCCGGGCCTGGCGTTCGTGCCCATCGAGGACTCCCCGCCGGCCACGACGTACCTGTACCTGCGCCGGGAACGCCACTCCGGCGCGCTGGAGCGTCTCGCCCGGATCGCCGTCGGACTCGGCGACGCGCCAGGCTGATCATCCGGATCCGCCGAACGATCGTGCGGACGATCGCGCTGGTATGTCGTGGCGCGGCCGACGAAGCTTGCGGACATGTCCGAAACGATCCGCGTGGACGCCGACGTCGTCTTCGCCCGGCGGGACAGCGGAGACCTGCTGCTCGACCTCCACCGCCCGGTCACCGGCGGCACGGTCCCGGTGGTGGTATGGCTGCACGGCGGCGGCTGGTTCGCCGGTGACCGGACGCTGGCGCCGGACCTCGCAAGGCACGCCGTGGCCACCGGCTGCGCGATGGCGAGTATCGAATACCGGCTCTCGTCGCAGGCGTTGTTCCCCGCCCAGTTGCACGACGTGCGCGCCGCCGTCCGGTTTCTGAACGCGCGCGCGGGGCACTACGGTCTGCGCCCCGGGGCCGTCGGGCTCTGGGGCGCGTCGGCCGGTGGTCATCTGGCCGCGCTCGCCGGGCTCACCGGGCACCTCGCCGAGGTACCGGGTGAGCGGGAAAGCGGTGCCGTGCCGGTAAAAGCGGTGGCGGTGTCCTATCCCCCGGTCGATCTCGACGAGGTCGTCGCCGACGCGGAGGCGGCCCGCCCTGGGCTCGACGCGGAGTCCACTCCGGAGGCACGGCTGCTCGGCGGGCATCCCGCGCGGCTGCCGGAGCAGGCCCGGCTGGCGAGCCCCCTCACCTGGATCAGCCCCGGCGCACCGCCGTTCCAGCTCTCCCACGGCACCGCCGACGTGCTGGTGTCCCACCGGCAAAGCGAACGCCTGCACGCCGCGCTCGTGGCCGCCGGTGTGCCGAGTGAGCTGCACCTCCTCGACGGCTACCGGCACGGTTTCCTCAATCCACCCGGCCGCCTCGACGTCGCACTCGGCCGGGTGATGGACGACGGCAGGCTGGCGGCGGACGGCGAACAGGCCGCGTTCGGCTTCTCCGACATCCACGACTTCTTCCGAAAGCACCTCATGACAGGAGAAACCCGGTGACCACTCCCGATCCGGAGACCATGCACGGGGTCGCGCCCGTGGTCGGTGCCCTACCCGGCGAGCCGGTCCCCTACTACCTGGCGAGCGGCGAGGGCCTGCGGTTCGAGACCGGCGGTCTGTTGTGGACGGTCATCGCCCGGACACGCGACACCGGCGGCCTTTTCGACGCGGCGTTCGTACTCGGCCCACGGGGAGCGGAAATCCCGTTCCACAGCTTCACCGAGCACCAGCGTTCCTTCTACGTCTTCGAGGGCAGCGCTCAGTTCTGGCTGCCGGGCGAGAGCCGCGTGCTGGTTCCCGGTGACTCCGTGCACGTCCCGCCGGGAACCCCGGTGGCCTGCCGCATGCTGAGCCATTTGACGAAGGTGCTGCAGTACTCCGCCCCCGGCGGTGCCTTGGACGGGCTGCCCGAGGCGGCGAACGTCGAGCGGCACCTCTACGCCGCGGGCGCCGCGGTCACCGGCGAAGCGCCGCCGAAGGCGACGCGGCACGACCTTCCCCTGGTGGCCCCGAGCGCCGAATGGGACGACACCCTCCCTGAGGGAACCGAGGGCTATTTCCTGCGCTCCCGCACCGGAGAGCGGCGGGGCTGGCCGGACGCGGTGAACTCGTTCCTGGCCCGCGGCCGCAACACCGGCGGCCGCTACTTCGCGGTCAGCACCCTCGCCGCGCCGCAGCCGTACGTCATCCGGCATTTCCACCGGCGGCACACCGAGAACTTCCTCTGCCTCTCCGGCCGGATCTGGCTGTGGGTCAACGGCGAAGAGATCCTGCTGACCCCCGGCGACTTCCTGCACGCGCCGGCCGGGGCCGTGCACAGCTTCGCCGTCACGGCGCACAACACCCAGCTGCTCGGACTGCTCACCTCCGACATCTTCGAGCCGTTCTTCGACGTGACCGGGGTGCCGACCGACGACCACGTGCACACCGAAGGACTCATCGACCCGTCGGTGGTCGTCGGCGGCATCCGGGCGAACCCGGACCTGGACGTCGTGGTGGTCGGCGGGCCCCCGGACCGGATCCGTGCCACCGGGCTGTGATCGACGGCGGCGCTGGCCGGCCACCACGCATCGGTGACCGGGCAGCTCCCCCCTCAGCCGGGCAGCCGTCCGCCGGCGACGGCCGCCCGGACCCGGTCGGCGTCCCGGCCCGGCAGGGTCCGGTCCGCCGTGATCGGGGTGATCGACACCTCGCCGCGGCGGATGGCCTCGGTGTCCGAATCGCGTTTGGTCTCGGGCGGGCAGTACCGGTCCGCTGGGCAGAGACCGAGACCCAGGGTGAAGGTGTCGGCGTCCACCGGGGTGAAGGTGGCCACGCCGAGCGGGCCGGTGCCCATGCTGGTCCAGGACACCCGGCTCGCCTTGCCTCGCGCCGCGTCGGGGTGGTTCACGTTCAGTGCGAACCGCGGGGACAGCAGGTCGCGTTGCCGCAGCTGGGTCAGGAGGCGGGCACCGAACTCGGCCGCGGCCTCGTAGGTCTTCCGGCCGACCACCAGCCCGTCCCCGACCATCCCGCTGAACGCCACCGCCGGGACCTCGCTGTCGAGCGCGGCGATCGCGGCGCCCACGGTGCCCGAGTCGTTGATCGCCGAGCTGACGTTCGGCCCCGAGTTGATCCCGGTCACCACGACGTCGGGTGCTTCGCGCCAGCCCGCCAGATGACCGAGCCCACCGCGCAGCGCGAACTTCACCGTGTCGGCCGGGGTGGCCGAAGACGAGGCCGGCGTGCACGGCGAAGCTCCCCGGCACAGGCCGAACACCGCGCCCGCACTGGGCGCTCCCCCACAGTCCTGCTGGTATCCGGCGGGCATCGCGGTGCGCCGCTGCGCGGAGACCGTGCCACCGGTGGTCACCGCTCCGCTCGCACCGCTCATGTACCCCCACGGCGCGACCACGACCACGTCGGCCCCCGCGGCGCAGAGACGTTTCCGCAAGTCGTACAGGCCGATGCCGTCGGCGCCGTCCGGCCGCGCGGCCTGCATCGAATCGTCGTTGCTGAGCAGGACGCGCATCCCGGCCAGCGGCGCCGCGGGCGCGCCCACCGCACCCGAGGCGCCGGTGAGCACCACGGTGGCGGTGGCCGCCAGCAGGGCACCGGCCTTGAGGACCGAACGTGTTTCCATGGAAGTTTCCCTTCGGATGACGGACAGGCTCACGATCAGGGAGTCACAGTGCGGACGAGCCTTCCGTCCGCCACCGATCGTCCGATGTGGAGCTCGAACTCGCCGGCTTCGACAGCCCATTCGCCGTCCCAGTGCGCGAAGACCCGCCGGGGAAGGGTGATCTCCACCGTGGCCCGCGCCCCGGCGGCGCATTTCACGGTCGCGAAACCGGCGAGCCACCGGTGCGGCCGGTCCACCGCGCTGTCCGGGCGGGAGGCGTACACCTGGACGACCTCGCGGCCGTCGCGGATGCCGGAGTTGTGCACGGTCACCATGACCCGCCCGTCACCGTCCACAGTGTCCGGTCCGACGACGCGGGCGTCCTCATAGGACCATTCGGTGTAGCCGAGTCCGTGCCCGAACCAGTAGGCCGGTTCGGCGTCGCCCCGCTGCCAGGCGCGGTAGCCGATGAAGACACCCTCGTCGTAGCTGAGCTTCCCGTCCCGAGGGCGCACCTGGGTGACCGGCGCGTCGTCCAGGCGGACAGGCCAGGTGGTGGGCAGCCTGCCACCGGGTTCGGTGTCGCCGAGCAGCACGTCGGCGAGCGCGGAACCGCCCTCCTGTCCGGGGAACCAGCTCAGCATCACCGCGGCGACCTCGTCGCGCCACGGCATCTCCACCGGGGAGCCGGCGTTGACCACCACGATCGTGCGCGGGTTGACCGCGGCCACCCTCTGCACCAGTTCGTCCTGGCGGCCCGGCAGCCGCAGGTCGGCGCGGTCGAATCCTTCGCTCTCCACGCGCTCGGTGGTCGCCACGACCACGATCGCGGCGTCGGACACCGACGCGGCGGCCACCGCCTCCTCGATCAGCTCGTCGGCGTCGAGCTGAGGCTCGCGGTGCACCAGCGCGCAACTGATGCTCGCGACCGGCGCCCCCGTCAGGTCGGGAACGGTGTAGATCAGGCCGACCTCGACGGTCTTTCCCGCGACGAGCTCCGCCTTGGCCCGTTCGGCCGGAGCGGCGAAGAACGCCTCGAAGGGGTCGAGGCCGTCGGCGACCGCGACACCGTCGAAGAGCACCGTGCCGTCGACGGACAGGGTGAACGCGCCGAGCCCCTTGGTACCGAACGAATGCAGCCCGGACTCGCGCGGGGTGAACCTGCCGGTGATCTCGACCGAATGCAGGCGGTCGAGCGTGACCCCGTCGGGCAGGTCGGTACCGAACCACTGCACCATGCCGTGCGGCAGCGTGTCCTCACCCAGCACCGTTCCCTCGGCGTCCCGGCACACCGCGCGGAGCTCGAAACCGTTCCCCGCGACGCTGAGCTCGTCGGTCGGGTCGGCGCCGATACGGTAGGTCAAGGCCCCCTCCGGCAGCGCTGCCCGCAGACCCTCCAGCGGGGACACCACATGCTCCGGGAACACCTGGACCGAGCCGCCGCCCAGCACCCGGGCGTCCCGCGCGGCCGCGCCGATCAGGGCGACGGTGCCGTGGCGGGCGGCGTCCAGCGGGAGCACCTCGTCCCGATTACGCAGGAGCACGAACGCCCGTCCGGCGAGTTCCCTCGCCATCGCCACGCCGTCGAGCGGGGCGGGCAGCTCGTCCGCCGCCACCGCCGGAGCGACCCGGTCCCAGACGCCGGTCCGCGCGGCCAGGCGCAGCACCCGGCGGACCGCTTCATCCACTGTGGACTCTTCCACCTCACCGGCGCGGACGGCCGCGGCCAACGCTTCGCCGTAGACCGTGTGCGGGCCGGGCATCGCGACGTCGAGCCCGCCGTCGATGGCGCCCGTGGTGGACCGGGTGGCGAACCAGTCGGAGACGATGGCGCCGTCGAAGCCCCACTCTCCCCGCAGGACCCCGTTCTGCAGTTCGTCGTGCTCGGTCATCGTCGGACCGTTCACCGAGTTGTAGGCCGCCATCACGCCCCACGGCTTCGCACCGGCGACGATCATCTCGAACGGCGTCAGGTACAGCTCGCGGAGTGTGCGCTCGTCGACGAGGTTGTCGACGGTGAACCGGTCGGTCTCGGCGTCGTTGGCGACGAAGTGCTTGACGGTGGTTCCGACGCCGCCTTCCTGCACGCCGCGCACGTACCCTGTCCCGATCGCGCCGGTGAGGAACGGGTCTTCGGAATAGCACTCGAAATGCCTGCCGCCCAAGGGCGAACGGTGCAGGTTGACCGTCGGCGCCAGCAGCACGTGCACGCCCTTGCGGCGTGCTTCCTGCGCCAGCAGACGGCCTGCCCGGCGGATGAGTCCGGGATCCCAGGTGGCCGCCATCGCGGTGGGACTCGGCAAGGCGATCGAAGGATCGGCCGCGGTCCATCGAACCCCGCGGACCCCGATCGGGCCGTCGGACATCACCAGCGACCGCAGGCCGATCTCCGGCAGCGCGGGCAGGGACCACATGCCCTGGCCCGCCACCAGTTTCGCCTTGACGTCGAGGCCGAGGGCGGGCAAGGCGACGTCGATCGCCGCCTCGATCTCGGCCCCGTGATCGGCGTGGTGACTGTTCACTGCGACTCCCTCTGTAGTGATCCGGCGGCCGGTCCGACAGCACGTCCGTGCCGGCCATGGTCGCCCACAGACTTGATGGTCGGTAGGTTTCGTTTCCGTTCCGTTATGCACGGGCCACCGGTTACCCTTGTCCTGTGCGCGCGACAGACGAGGCCGGGCACGCCGACGCGGCCCGCCCAGGGCGGCGACGCGCGGACCGGCGCAACGAGATCCTCCGGGCGGCCATGGCCGTCATCGCCGAACGCGGCTACCGCGGCGCCTCCCTGGCCGCCGTCGCCGAACGCGTCGGCATCACCCAGCAGGGCCTCCTGCACTACTTCCCCACCAAGGAGGACCTGCTCGTCGCCCTGCTCGAGGCGCGCGACGAATGGGACACCGCCGGCACCACCGAGCAGGCGACGGGCCCATGGCCACTGGACCTGCTGGCCACCCTCGTGGAATACAACGCGAGCAGGCCAGGCGTGGTCCAGACGTTCTCCGCCCTGCTCGGCGAGAGCGTCACGGGCGACCACCCGGCACGCGAGTTCTTCACTCGCCGCTACGCCACGATCCGCGCCTCGCTGACCGAGACCCTGCGCCGGGAATTCGGCGACCGCCTGCCGGGGAACCTCACCCCGGAAGCAGTGGCGCCCCTGGTGATCGCGGTAATGGACGGCATGCAGTTCCAGTGGCTCCTGGACGCCGACGAGGCCGACATGACCGCCTCGTTCAACGCGCTGATCCAGTTGCTGCGCCAGGCCACCTGAGCCGGCCGGACGCTTTCCGACCCCGACAGAGGCTGAAGGCCGGTCTTGACCGGGGTTGCGAAAGCCACTTTCGCAACGTTGAAGGTTACGAAAGTGGCTTTCGCAACGTCGATGGCCGGGCCCGCCACAGTTCTGGCGACACACCCAGAGCGCAGACCGAGGTAGGAACCGATGTCACACACGTGACCCTAATAGGTCACGAACGTATATACAGACCGACTAAGCGGTCGGTTGCCGTGATCTGATGCGCCGCATTCGCCGTGGCAGTGGTGCCCGGCATTCGCGTTCAGGAGGCGGCCATGGCCCCCACACTGCCTGACCCAGCACCGCACACCCCGACCGTCGCGCCGGACGATGTCCCCGGTCCCCGCCCAGGTCCAGGGCGCGGGCGCGTGCTCATCGGGTCGCTCTTGATCGGCAACTTCTCCCTCTTCCTCGCCTATTCGGGCCTGCTGGGCATCCTGCTGCCGAACCAGGTCGCCGAGGTCAACCCCGCGGGAAAGGTCGGCAGCCTCGGCCTGGTGGTCAGCGTGTCGGCGTTCGCCACGCTGTTCGTGCAGCCCATCGTCGGCGCACTGTCCGACCGCACGCGCAGCCGCTTCGGCCGCCGCACCCCGTGGATGATGCTCGGCGCGCTGTTCGGCGCGGTGTTCCTGGTGACGCTTCCCGTGGCGGGCTCGGTCGCACTGCTTGCCGTGCTGTGGCTCCTCGTGCAGGTCTCGCTCAATATCGTCCAGGGCCCGATGACAGCGATCCTGGCCGACCGGCTGCCGGCCGGGCAGCGTGGCACGGCGTCCGCCTTCGTCGGTGTCGGCAGTATGGTCGGCGCCACCGCGGGCGTGCTGCTGGCCGCCCGGTTCGCCACCGACCTCGGGATCGGTTACAGCGTCTTCGCCGCCGTCGTGCTCGTCGTCATCCTGCTGTTCGTGCTCGTCAACCGCGACACCTCCAGCGAGGGACGGCCACGTGCGGCCTGGTCGTGGTCGGCGTTCCTGAAGGGCTTCTGGGTCAGCCCGCGCCGACACCCCGACTTCGCCTGGGCCTTCGTCGCCCGGATGCTGTTCGTGCTCGGCTATTGGGCCGTCTACAACTTCCAGCTCTACATCCTGGTCGACCACGTGGGTATTCCGCTGGAGCGCGCGAACGCCGTCACCGGGCAACTGTCCTTGGTGATGCTCGTCGGCACGGTGCTCTCCAGCTTCGTCACCGGCCCGTGGTCGGACCGCGTCGGCCGCCGCAAGCCGTTCGTGATCGCCGCTTCGGTGATCATCGCCGTCGGCCTGGCGTTTCCTCTGTTCAGCCCGACCATCGGAGGCATGCTCGCCTTCGCGGCGATCTCCGGCTTCGGGTTCGGCACCTACATGACCCTCGACGTCGCGCTGATGACCCAGGTGCTGCCGAGCGACGACGACGCGGCCAAGGACCTCGGACTGCTCAACGTCGCCACCAACTTCCCGCAGGCGGTGGCGCCGACCTTCTCCGCCTTCCTCATCACCCTCGCCGGGTACCACGTCCTGTTCGCCGTCGCCGGATTGCTCGTGCTCATCGGCGCCGCCGCGTTCCTGCCCATCCGATCCGTCCGCTGACCCCGAGGAGCGACCGTTGTATTCCCTTCCCTCCCATGCCCGCGCACTCACCGTGCCCACCACGGCGGGCAGGCTGTCCGCCGTCCGGGCCACGCCCGACGGCGGCGCGGCCAAAGGCGTCGCCGTGCTCGTCCCCGGCTTCACCGGGTCCAAAGAGGACTTCGTCCCGATGCTGCGCGGGCTGACCGATTCCGGTTACGACGTCCTGACCTACAGCCAGCAAGGACAATGGCTGTCCGAAGGCCCGGACGACGCCGACGACTACACCGTGGAGGCCTTCGCCACCGGGCTGCTGGAGGTCCTCGACGCCACCGTGCCGGGCGAGCGGGTCCACCTGGCGGGGCACAGCTTCGGCGGTCTGGTCACCCGCGCGGCGGTGATCCGGGAGCCGGACCGCTTCCGCAGTTACACCATCCTGTGCTCGGGCCCCGGCGGCTCCACCGTCACCGGTCCGGCCGGACCGACGCTGCAAGACGCCATCGCCGCCGAAGGTTCCGCCGGGGCCTGGCGATTCCTCGAACCGTTCTTCGCCGCCGGGGCCCCGGAACCGGTCGTGACGTATCTGCGGACCCGGATCCACGAGACCAACCCGGCCAATCTGCTCGGCATCGCCCGCGCCATCGCCGACGAACCGGACCGGGTGGCGGAACTGCGGGCGACCGGGGTCCCGATCATGGTGGCCCACGGAGAAAACGACGCGGCGTGGCCGCCGGAGGCGCAACGCGAGATGGCGGCCCGCCTCGGCGCCCGATACGAGGTCATCGCCGGTACCGGCCACACACCGAACGAGGAGAAGCCGGACGTCACGGCGCGCCTCTTCGCGGAATTCTGGGCACAAGCGGGCTAGAACGGAGAACACCGGCCTGGTTCGCGCCCGGCCGGGCATGGCGGACTACCCTGCGCTCGTGACCCCGTCGGGCGCGCGAGCGCAGGACCGCCAGGAGCAGCACTTCATGTCCCTCCCCGCCGAGAGGCCGACCACGCGCGGGGAAGCGGCCGGCGCGGCGTCGCGGGCGGCCGTCGTACGAGTGGCCACCGAACTGTTCTCCGCCACCGGATACCGCGGCACCTCGATCGCCACCGTCGCGCGTACCGCCGGGCTTTCCCAGTCCGGGCTGCTGCACCATTTTCCGAGCAAGACCGCCCTCTTGACGGCGGTGCTCGAAGCGCGCGACGCGGAGGACACCCGCTTCCTCCGGCAGGACGGTGACCGGATGCCCCTGGGCTGGGCGGCGTTCGCGGCGCTCGAGGCGCTGGTCGCCCGCAACACCACGCGACCGGAACTGGTGGGGTTGTTCGTCCGCGTGACCGCCGAGGCCACCGATCCGCGGCACCCCGCGCACGAGTGGACGCGATCGCACTACACCACGGTGACCCGGTGGCTGACCGAAGCGATCCACAGTGGACAGAACGCCGGAGAGATCCGGGCGGACGCCCCGGTGGCCACGCTGGTGCGCACGACGATCGCCGTACTGGACGGCCTGCAGCAGCAGTGGATGCTCGACCCCGGCACGGTCTCGATGACCGTGGAGTTCGGCGCCTTCGTCGACGCCGTGAAGCACCGGTGGGCGACCCGGCGGTAGCGTGTGCGCCAGACGAGCTGAAGGAAAGATCGGCGCGTGACTCGACGGCTGGCAGCGAGAGATCGTCCCGGAGTCAAAGGCGTACTCGGTCCTGTCTGTCTCGTGCTCGCCTTGCTCGCCTGGGTGCTCCCCTACGGAGAGGTGGCCTCGGTGCTGGCCTTGGCCGCCGGAGCGACGTCGGCGTTCACCGACCGCCAATATCGGCTGGACGGCCTTGTCGTCGCGGGTGTCTGTATCGCCGCACTCCAATTGTTCTTCGCACTGCTCCTGTTCACGATGGATCTGGCCGGCCACTGAGCTCACGCGTCCGGGGTCCGATAACGGCGAGAAGCTGGAGTTTCTCGTGGCTTTCGCTGCCGGGGACGGCGGTGTAGACGAGGAGCATGTGGGACTGGTCGGGATCGAGCAGCGTCTGACAGGTCAGTTCCAGCGCGCCGACCTCGGGGTGCACGAACCGTTTGACGCCGTTGTAGTGGACGCCGATCTCGTGGTCGTTCCAAGCGGTGCGGAATTCCTCGCTGCGGTCCAGCAGGAGATCCAAGAGGTGTGCCGCCCGTGAACCGGGTCCGCGGAGGGTGACCATCTTGCGGAGCCCCGCGGTGAAGACGCGCGTGTGCAAAGGATGGTCGTCGGGGTGGTAGAGCGACCGGGTGGCCTCGTCGGTGAACCACCGGTAGCCGATGCTGCGGGACGGGCCGGTGTACCGGGTGGTATCGCCGGTGAGGGCGACACCGAGCGGGGTCTGCCGGAGCGTTTCGCCGAGCTCGGTGACGATCTCGGCGGGCGTGTCGGTGAGCCGGTCGAAGGTGCGGAGCAGGCCCGGGCTGATGTGTTCGCTGGTCGTGCCCCGCGCGGGCGGGTTGTGCCCGGCGAGCCGGAAAAGGTGGTCTCGTTCGTCGAGCGACAGGTGAAGGCCCTGCGCGATCGAGGCGATCATCTGCTCGGACGGGTGAGGTCCACGCTCCCGCTCCAGCCTGCTGTAGTAGTCGGTGGAAATGTGACAGAGCGTGGCGACCTCTTCGCGGCGCAGACCGGCGGTTCTGCGCCGTTGCCCGCGCGGGAGCCCGACGTCTTCGGGCTGGAGCGACTCGCGGCGACGGCGCAGGAACCCGGCGAGCCCGGCTCGATCGATCACGGCGGCTTCCTCTCTGGTTCCGGTGCCGGTTCAGTCTGCCTCCGCCGCCGGAGGTTTGCCTGGGATCGACAGGCCGTGGCTAGCGCCGTCGATCCGGCGCAGCCTGGAAAGGAACACATCGACGCCCCAGGAGAATCAGGAGCAGCACATGGCACGCACCCGACCGGACATCACCGTTCCCGATCTGTCCGGGAAGCTCGCCGTCGTCACCGGCGCCAGCGACGGGGTCGGATTGGGACTGACGGCCCGCCTCGCCGCCGCCGGCGCCGAAGTCGTCATGCCCGTCCGCAATCGCCGCAAGGGCGAAGCGGCCATCGCGAAGATCGAGCAGCAGCACCCGGGAGCGAAGGTCTCCCTCCGGGACCTCGACCTCTCGTCGCTGGACTCGGTCGCCGCGCTGGGCGCCACGCTGTGTGAGGAGAATCGGCCGATCCACCTCCTCGTCAACAACGCCGGCGTGATGACGCCGCCGGACCGGCAAACCACCACCGAAGGATTCGAGCTGCAATTCGGCAGTAACCATCTGGGGCATTTCGCTCTCGTCGCCCACCTGCTGCCCTTGCTGCGCGCGGGACGCGCGCGGGTGACCTCGCAGATCAGCGTCGCCGCGAACCAGCACTCCATCAACTGGGACGACCTGAACTGGGAACGGTCCTACAACGGCCGCCACGCGTACAGCCAGTCCAAGATCGCCTTCGGCCTGTTCGGCCTCGAACTCGACCGGCGCAGCCAGGCCGGGGGCTGGGGAATCACCAGTAACCTCGCCCACCCCGGTGTCGCCGCCACCAACCTCCTCGCCGCGCGCCCCGAGGTCGGCCGGACACGGGACACCGTCGGTGTGCGCGTCATCCGCGCCCTCGCCGGCCGCGGCATCCTCCTCGGGACGGTCGAGACGGCACTACTCCCCGCCCTGATGGCCGTGACCTCGCCCGAGGCACACGGCGCCCGTCTGTACGGCCCCAGCGGACTCGGGCACCTGGCGGGCGCTCCCGCCGAGCAGACCGTCTACTCGCGACTCCGCGGCAAGGACGACGCCACACGGATCTGGCGGATCTCCGAGGAACTCACCGGCACCGCCTTCCCCGCCGACGAGGACGCCCATCACGACCCGGGATCGAGGCGCCGGTCCTAGACGGCGGTCTTGGACCCGGCCTCCGCTTTCGCCTTCTCGTGCAGGTCGACGCCGCGGGTCTCCGGGAGGGTGAAGACGACCAAGGCGCTGATGACCATGAGCACCATGCCGTAGACGACGAACAGCGACGGGTAACCGTTCTTGGCGAGGAGCGTCTGCAGGTACGGCGCGGTTCCACCGAAGGCCGCGACCGCGATCGAGTACGGCACACCCACGCCGATGGTGCGGATGCGGGTCGGGAAGATCTCCGCGTAGACCGCCGGGCCGATGGAGGAGAACCCGGCCATGAAGACCAGCGCGATCGACATCGCCACGAACAGCTGCCAGGCCTGGTCGCCGACCATCGCGTTCAGCGGGAAGCTCAGCACCAGGAGGCCGACGATCGCGATGAACAGGACCGGCTTCCTGCCGATGCGATCGGACAGCCTTCCCCACAGCGGCAGGGCGATCAGGAAGATCACGTTCGCGAACACGCCCGCCCACAGCGCACCGGTCGGGTCGACGCCCCGCACGGTGATCGCGTACGACGGCGCGGCGACGGCCCACATGTAGTAGATGACCGTGGCGCCGACGGTCAGCCCGACGACCTGCACGAGCAGTTTCGGGTGCTGCTTGATCGTCTGCCAGATCCGGCCCTTCTCGGCCTTCTTCCCGGCGGCGTCGTCCTTGGCGTTTTCCGCGAGGAACACGCCGGTCTCCCGCATGCGCATCCGCATGTAGAGCGAGTAGAGCCCGAAGACGCCACCGAGCACGAACGGGATCCGCCAGCCGAACGAGAGCATCTGATCGTGGCTCAGCACACCGGACAGGACCGCGCCCAGCAGTGTGCCGGCGAGCACGCCGCAGGTGCCGGAGAAGTAGATCAGGCTCGACCACAGCCCGCGTCGGGCGGCCGGGGCGACCTCGGCGATGTAGGTCTGCGCCGAAGGCAGCTCACCGCCGTGCGCGAGACCTTGCCCCAGCCGTGCGACCACGAGGATCACCGACGCCCACACGCCGATCTGGCCGTAGGTGGGGGAAAGACCGATGACGAGGCTGCCACCGGCGGCGATCGCGACCGTCAGCGTCATCGCCAGCTGACGGCCCTTGCGGTCGGCGATCCAACCGAAGACCAAGCCGCCGAGTGGCCGGGCGGCGAAGCCGACCGCGAAGACCGCCAAGGTGCTCAGCAGCGCCGAAACCTCGTCTTGCGCGTTGAAGAACTGCGCGGCGAAGAAGGACGCGAACGTCGCGTAGATGTTCCAGTCGAACCATTCCATCGCGTTGCCCGCGCCGAGCCCGAACAGGGTGCGGCGGCGGTCCGGGATGGTGGCCGTGCCCGCGGTCGCGCTCATCGGGTGGCTCCTTCGGCGAAGCGGTCGAGACGGCGGACGGCGAGTTCGGCGTAGACGGTCGCGGCCCTCGACAGCACGGACGGATCGAAGTCGGCGTACGGACTGTGGTTGTTGGGCGCGGTGTCCGGCTCGAGCCCG
The DNA here is from genome assembly GCF_014873915.1 of Amycolatopsis roodepoortensis. GTDB lineage: Bacteria > Actinomycetota > Actinomycetes > Mycobacteriales > Pseudonocardiaceae > Amycolatopsis > Amycolatopsis roodepoortensis. The sequence continues at coordinate 1,417,812 of NZ_JADBEJ010000001.1, read as the reverse complement.
GGCATCAGCGCACCGAGACCGAGGAACGTGCCCGGCACCTCGGCCAGCACGCGGGAGAAGTCCTCGGAACCGGCCACCGGATTGGGCAGCTCGGTGTAGTACTGCTCGCCGATCGTCTCGCGGACGACCTCGGCGCCGAACGCGGTCTCGTCGACGTCGGTGACGGTGACCGGGTACTCGCTCTCGAACACGACGTCGGCGGTGACCGCGTGCGCTCGTGCGACGCCGTCGATCGTCTCGCGGATCGCCGTGTCGAGCAGCGCGCCGGCGGCGTCCGAGAAACAGCGGACGGTGGCCTCGAATTCGGCGGTGGCGGGGATGACGTTGCGTTTGGTGCCGCCGCGGATGACGCCGACGGTGAGCACGGCCGGGTCGAAGATGTCGAACCGCCGGGTGACCATCGTCTGCAGCGCGGTGATCATCGCCGCGGTCGCGGTGATCGGATCCTTGGCGCGGTGCGGCATCGACCCGTGGCCGCCCTCACCGTGCACGGTGACGAGCAGCCGGTACGACGCGGACATCAACGTGCCCGGACGGCTGGCGAATTGGCCGCTGGGCAGCATCGACGAGAAGACGTGCAGCCCGTAGGCCGCGTCGGCGCGCCTGCCCGCGGCGTCGAGCACGCCTTCCCGGAGCATCACGCCGGCGCCGTCCCAACCCTCCTCGCCGGGCTGGAACATCAGGACGACGTCACCGTTGATGCGGTCTCGGTGGGTGTGCAGCAGCCGGGCCGCGCCGACCAGCGACGTCGTGTGCAGATCATGACCGCAGGCGTGCATCGCGCCGTTCGTGGCGGCGAAGTCCAGCCCGGTCGCTTCGGCCACCGGGAGGGCGTCCATGTCCGCGCGCAGCAAGACCGTGCGCGGCCGGGCAGAATCCCGGGCCGTACCCTCGCCGCGCAGCACCGCGGTCACCGAGGTCGTGTCGGTCCCGGTGGAGACCTCCAGGCCGAGCCCGTCGAGTTCACGCAGAACCCGCTCCTGGGTGCGGGGCAGGTCGAGACCGATCTCGGGCTCGCGGTGCAGGTCGCTGCGGAGCCGGACCAGCTCGTCCTGCAGGCTTCGAGCGTCGTCGTGAAGGTCCACCGGTCGATCTCCTCTTCGTCGGACGTCGGCGTCTTGGTCGTCGAGTGTGCGAATCCGCGTCCGATATCGGGCTAGAATTGTCGGAATCGCTCAACGATCGGCCCCTGGAAGAACAAATGGTGATCGATTCGCTGGATGAGGAGGACTTTTCGCTCATCCACGCTCTGCAACTACGGCCTCGCGCCACCTGGGCGCAGCTGGGCGACGCCCTCGGCTCGTCGCCGGTGACGCTGGCGCGGCGATGGGAGCGGCTGCGTGATGGAGGCGGAGCCTGGGTGACGGCGTATCCCCGCGTGCCCGGGCGGTCCCGGGTGCAGGCCGCGTACGTCGAGATCCGCTGCGCGAGCGGCCAGGTCCGGGAACTCATCCGCGAACTGTCCACCTGGCCGTCGGTGGTCAGCATCGAGGAGGCTTCGCGCGAGTACAGCCTGGTGCTGACGGTGTTCGGCCTCGGCATGCACGATCTCTCCACCCTGCTGCTGGACGCGATCCCCGGGCTTCCCGGCGTGCTCAACATCCGTTCGCATCTGGTGTCGCGGTTGCACGTCGAAGGCAGTTCCTGGCGGGTGGGCGCACTGGACCGGGAGCGCGTGCAGGCGTTGTCGCAGCTGCCGCCGTCCGGCGGCACCGGCGGACGGCAGACGGCGTTACAGCCGTGGCAGGAGCCGTACGCCGCACTGACCGAGGCACTGGGCGAGGACGGCCGCCGCACCGCCGCGGACCTCGCCCGGCTCACCGGCCGCCCGGTGTCGACCGTCCGGCGCCAGCTCGGTCACCTGATCGCCGCCGACGCGCTGACTTTCCGGTGCGAGATCGCGCAGGGGCTCACCCCGTCGCCGATCGTCGTCAACTGGTGGTGCCAGGTTCCCGTCGCGCATGTGCCGACCTGCGTGGACCGGCTGAGGGCCAACCCGGCCATCCGTCAGATCGCGAGCCTGCCCGGCCCGGCGAACCTGCTGGTGACCACCTGGATGCGCTCGATCGAGGAGTCGATGCGGATGCAGGAACATCTGGAACAGGACCTGGCCCCGCTGTCGGTCGCCGACTCGGCCCTGATCCTGCGGACGGCCAAACGGATGGGGTGGCTGCTGGACGATTTGGGGCGCAGCACGGGATTCGTCGTCACGATGCCGGCTCGACGGGAGTGAGGCTTGTGCGGGGTAGGCGCCTGGGGTTGTGTTGCGAAAGTGGCTTTCGCAACGTCTGCGGCCAGGGCATGCGTCGCAGCCCGCATCCGACCCGGGGGGCCGAAGGCTCCTTTCGTCGCATGAGACGCGGCGAAAGGAGCTTTCAGCCCACCACCGACCCAGCCCCAAAAAAGCTCACGTCATCGCGACCAACGTCCGCCGCTTACCCGTGAACGGCTCCCGCCCATGCGCCATCAGCATGTTGTTGATCACCATGATGTCGCCCGGCTGCCACGGGAACGCGTAGCTGACCTCGTCGTACGCCGCCTTGATCGCGTCCAGGTCAGCCTGCGGGATCGGCGAGCCGTCGGCGAAGAAGGCGTTGCGGGGCAGGTCTTCCACGGGGTACAGCTCCAGCAGCGCCTCGCTGACCTCCTCCCCCAGGCTCGACACGTGGAACAGATTGGCCTGGTTGAACCACACCATCGCGCCGGTGTGCGGTTCCTCGACGAAGGAGGGACGCACGTGCCGCGTGCGCAGGCCCTCGTCGGTCCACTCGAACGTCTGCCCATTGGCGGTGCAGTAGTCCTCCACCACCTGGCGGTCGTCGGTCTGGAACGCCTCCTGCCAGGTCAGCCCGAGGCCTTCGCGGAACGCCCGGGTGTAGGTGACGCCGCCCGCGAAGCGCTCGCGCAGGTCCTCCGGCAGCAGGCGGTACATCGCGCGGCTGTCGGCGATCGGCGTCGCGCCACCGGTTTCGGCCGCCGTGTCGCACAGGAAGAACAGGCGGTCCGGCCAGTGCGCCGAGTAGGAGTTCTCGTTGTGCATCGGGATCGACTCGGCGGGCGGGTATTCCGTCGAGGTGTAGATGTTGCCCGAGACCGCCGAACGCGGCGTCGACCGCTCCGTGTACGTCAGCAGCGAGCCGCCGATCTCTTCGGTGATCTGGTTGAACACCGTCAGGTCGGCCGGCATCCCGCGCAGCAGGATCGCGCCGTGCTCACGCAGCCGGTCTTGCAGCACTTCGCGGTGCGCGTGCACCCAGTCCAGGCCCGTGTCCGCGTACACGGTGATCTTCGTGTGTTCGTTGCCCTCGATGTGACCGAGGTTCGCCGTGAGTTCGGCGGTCATGACTCCTCCAGTTCGAATCGGATCAGCTTGGCGGCCTCGGCGTGCAGCGCGGCGAGGTCTTCGGTGTCGGCGAATCCCGCGGCGAGCACGTTCACCGCGTAGATCTCCTGGTCGTCGGTCAGCAGCTGGCCGGGGCGCACGATCGTGACGACCTCCAGGACCTCGGGCAGGTCGGCGACCTCGTCGGTGCCCTCGACGCGGACCAGCCGCCCGGTGCCCTCGGCGTAGAAGATCAGGTAGCCCACCGGCACCGGCAGGCCCGCACCTCGCGCGGGCGGCGGCGTGCCCAGTGCCAGCGAAACGGCCTCGGCGATGACGTCGATGCCGGTCGCGAGCTTCAGCAGCACCGGCTGGGCGCCGCCGGCCGGGCGGCCCGCGTTCACCTCGACGATCGTCGCGCCCAGCTCGGCGTCGTCGATCAGCTCGAGATGAGCGCAGGTGTTGTCCAGGCCCAGCGCGAGCGCGGCGGCCGTCGCCGCCGCGAACAGCCGCTCGGTGTCCTTTTCGGACAGTTCGAGCGGCGGGCAGACCATGCCCAGCTCGAATTTGCGTTCGTCGATCAGCGGTTTCTCCACCACGGCCACCGGTTCCGCGACGCCGTCGCGCACCAGGACGTCGACCGCGTACTCCGGCCCACGCAGGAGGCCTTCCACGAGGAACACCTTCAGCGGGTCGATCGCCCCGACGAGACGGTGATACCGGGCGTCCTCCGACAGCGGCAACCGCTCGGCCAGCAACCGGTAAGCCGCCGCCAGATCGTCCACAGTGGACACGGTGCGGACGAGATTGCTCGCCGCGCCGTTCACCGGCTTGACGATCGCCGGGAGCCCCACCGCGGAAGCGACCGACGCCGCCTCGGCATCCGACGAGATCAGCGCGCAGCGCGGGCCGGGCAACCCCGCCGCGGCCAGCGCCTGCCGGACCGCGAACTTGTTGTGCGTCACGGTGAACACCGACGCCGGGCAGCGCGCGACGCCGAGCAGCTCGGCCGCGCGAGCGACGCTCGCGATGATCCCCTCCGCGGCGGTCATCACCCCGGCCGGACTCGCGGTCCGCTCCCGGATCGCCGCGGCCAGGGCTTCGGCGTCACGGACGTCGTCGACCACGACGACGCCGTCCACCAGCTCCGCCATCCGTGCCTGCTCGGCCGGTTCCAGGGGCTGGGTGACCAGCTCCGCCCCCAGCCCGGTCGCGCGCACCGCGGCCACGACGTCGGCGATCCACTGGCCTGCGGTCTCGCAGACCACGAACGCGGTCTTCACACGTCCTCCAGTTCCAGCCGGACGAGCTTGCTCGCCTCGGCGTGCAGGGCGGCGAGGTCGTCGTGATCGGCGAACCCGGCCACGACGAGGTTGACCGCGTAGATCTCCTGTTCGTCGGTGAGCACCTGCCCCGGAGAGACGGTGGTGACGACGTCGATCACCTCGGGCAGCTCGGCGATCTCGTCGAGTCCGCCGATGCCGGTCAACCGGCCCGAGCCCGCCGCGTAGAGGATCAGCATGCCCAGCGGGATCGGCAGTTTCGCGGGTTCCCGCGCCGGCGGCGGAGCGTCCACCGCGAGCGCCGCCAGCTCGGCGAACACGTCGATCCCGGTCCGCAGCTTCGCCAGCAGCGGCATGATCGACCCGGCGGGCCTGCCCGCGTTGACCTCGACGATCGTCGGACCTCGGTCGGCGTCGTCGATCAGCTCGACGTGGGCGCAGGTGTTGTCGAGCCCCAGCGCGCGGACGGCCGCGACCGCCGCCATGGTGACCAGCTCGGCCCGGTCGGCGCTGAGCCCGGCGGGCGGGCACGACAGCGCCAGCTCGAACTTCCGCTCGTCGATCAACGGCTTGTCGAGGATCTCGACCGGTTCGGCCACCCCGTCACGGACCAGCACGTCCACCGCGTACTCCGGGCCCGACAGCAATCCTTCGACGAGGAACGTCACCGACGGGTCCAGTGTCCCCAGTGGACGGTGGTAACGCGGATCCGCGGACTCGGGCAGCCGCGCCGCCAGATGCTCGTACGCGGCCGCCAGTTCGTCCACAGTGGACACGGTGCGGACGAGGTTGCTGCCCGCTCCGTTGACCGGTTTGACGATCGCCGGGAGCCCGACCGCCGAAGCGGTCGTTGCCGCCTCGTCGGCCGACGAGATCAGGGCGTGCGCGGGCCCGGATAGTCCGGCCGCGGCAAGGGCCTCCCGGACCTCGAACTTGTTCGCGCACAAGGCGAACACCGACGCCGGGCAGCGCGCCACCCCGAGCAGCTCCGCGGCGCGGGCGGTACTCGCGATGGCACCGTCCGAGCCGGTGAAGATCCCGGCCAACGCGCCGCCGTCGATCTCCCTGACCTTCGCCGCGACCGCTTCCGGGTCGTGGACGTCGTCCAGCGCGACGACGTCGTCCACCACGCCGTCCAGCGCCGCCCGCTCGGCCGCGTCCATCGGCGGGGCGAGCAGCACCACACGGTGCCCGGCGGCCCGTATCGCGGGCGCCACTTCGCCGACCCAGTGCCCCCGGGCTTCCCTGACCAGCACTGCGGTACTCATGCGGCTTCCTTCCCCGCGAGCTTGCGCTCCCGTTCCTGCGCCCCCACCAGGTCGTCGGGCAGCGAATCGGGCACTTCGGTGTCGAACCGGCGCAGCAGCCGCAGCGAGAACCCGCCAACGTTGATCAGCAGCAGGATCAGCGCGAAGACGACGTAGGCGAGCCCGATGCCCCGGGTTTCGCCGGTGCCGAGCACGGCGCCGACCGACCCGGTCAGCGCGCCGCCCGGCGCCAGGAGCGGCGAGAACCAGCCGACGGCCAGCGGCGCCAGCACGGCGAACCCGATCGGCAGCGTCGACCACGTGATCGTCTGGTTGATCGCGAACACCCGGCCGTGGAACCGCTGCGGCACCTTGACCTGCACCAGCGTCGCGTAGATGCCCTGCGACACGGACATCGCGGCGGCGAGGAGGAACACCCCGGCCGCGACGACGATCAGCGACGGCCGCAGGCCCATCACCAGGCTGCCGAGCGCGATCCCGACGTTGCCGACGAGCACGCCGACCATCCGCCGGTGCCGCGGTCCGCCCCACAACGCCATCCCGATCCCGCCCACCACCGCGCCGATGGCCTCGGCCAGCGCCACCTTCGCGACGTCGGTGACCGAACCGAACGACAGCACGAGCGGTGAGAGCAGCACCAGCGCGGGGGCGAGGAAGACGTTCGCCAGCGCGAAGTACAGCAGCATCGTGCGGAAGCCGCGGTGGTTCCACGAGTACCGCAGCCCGCCCGCGATCGCCGTCAGCAGTGGTTCGCGCGGGCGCCAGCCCAGCATGTCCGGGAACCGCACCAGCAGCAGGCCCACGATCGCGAACGCGTAGCTCGCCATGTCCAGGATCAGGATCCCGGACAGCTGGATCGTCGCCAGCAGCCCGGCCGCGATCACCGGCATCAGCAGCTGGGCGAAACCGGTGGACAGCTGCGCGAGACCCATCGCGTGACCGAGGTACTGCTTCGGCACCAGTTGCGCCACCGACGACTGATAGGCGATGCGCTGGAACGAAGCGGCCACCGATCCGAGCGGGATCAGGACGTAGAACAACCACAGCTGGACGTGCCCGGTGATCAGCAGCAACGCCAGTATCAGCTGGATCCCGCCGGCGATACTGCTGGCCGCGATCATGATCCGCCGCCGGTCCCCGCGGTCGACCAGAGCGCCCGCCACCGGCAGCACGAGCACGCCGAACAGCAGCGCGAGCGCCCACAGCAGGCCTAGGTCGGCGACCGAGCCCGTGCGGGTGTAGAGCCAGATCGGCACCGCGAACGACGTCAGCGCCGAGCCGGTCGAGGACACCAGCTGCCCGATCGTGATCGTGACGAACCGGCCCATGCTCGGCCGCACCACGGGTTTTTCGTCCACTTCTGCCCGGTGGGTCTCGTGCACCGCCCAGCCCGCGTCTTCACCACGGACCCGGACGTCGAGCTCGCCGGGATCGTCCAACGCCGGATGCACGCGCGTGACGATCTCCGCGAGTTCTTCGGCCCGGTAGCGCAGGAAGAAGTGCCCTGCCTGGTCGAGCACCACGAGCCCGGTGGTGTCCGTGAGGAACTCCCATTCCCGGTACCGCTCGGCGTAGAAGTCGGTGACCGGGTCCTCGGAGCCGACCACCGAAACGATCGGCGCGCGCAGCTTGGCCACGCGCGCGTCGAGCAGGCCGCTGAAGTACTCCTCGGCGGCGCGGCTGTCGGCGCGCATGTTCGTGATGATCCGGTCGGCCTGCGCCGGGTCGAGGTCGTCGGTGTCGACGCCCATACCCTTGAGCCAGTTCGAGTAGTACCGGTTGCTGCGCAGCTTCTCCAGCCGGGTGCGCAGCGTGCCCACCGCGCCCTTCATCCGGGCGAACGGGAAGATCGCGCCGATGTAGACGACCTCGAGCTCGCGGCCGCGCTCTTCGAGCATCCGGGCGACGGCGACGGCGAGCGCGTTGCCGACACCGCAGTGGCCGTAGATGGCCAGCGGGCCGTCGATGCGGTCGAGGATCTCGTCGGCCAGCCGCTCGACCAGCTCGTCGAACGGCAGGGCCTCCTCGGACAAGCCGACGTCGTGACCGGGGATGGCGACCGAGTACAGCGAATAGCCCTCCGGGAGCGCGTCGGCCAGTGGCTGGTAGACGATCGCGCTGCCGCCGCCGTAGGGGAAGCAGACGTAGGTCAGCGTCCGCTGCTTGGCCGGTTTGGTCAGCTCGTACAGCAGGTGCCGCGGCCGGTCGGCGTCGTCACCGTCCATGAAGGACGCCAGCTCGCGGATCGTGCGGTGCTGGAACAGATCCATGACGCCGACCTGACCCGCGCCCGCCTTGCCGATCCGCGCCACCACCTGGGTGGCCAGCATCGAGTGGCCGCCGAGGTCGAAGAAGTCGTCGTCGACGCCCAGCTCGTCCACCTTGAGCACGTCACGCCAGATCTCGGCCAGCAGGGTCTCGACCGGGGTCGACGGCGCGACCAGTTCCTTGGTCGCGTCCCGGGACGCGACCGGCGCGGGCAACGCCTTGCGGTCGAGCTTGCCGTTCGGGGTGAGCGGCAGCTCGTCGAGCGCGACGAACGACGGCGGGACCATGTAGTCCGGGAGGCTCTGCTTGAGCGCAGTCCGCAGCGTGCCGGGCTCGGCGTCGCCGACGACGTACCCGACCAGCCGCTTGTCCCCCGGCGTGTCCTCGCGGACGATCACGGCGGCGTCGCGCACGCCCGGCTGGGCGCGCAGGGTCGTCTCGATCTCCCCCAGCTCGATGCGGAGGCCGCGCAGTTTGACCTGGTGGTCGATCCGGCCGAGGAACGCGATCGTCCCGTCCGGGCGCCAGTGTGCGAGGTCACCGGTGCGGTACATCCGTCCACTGTGGAACGGATCGTCCACGAACCGCTCGGCCGTCAGCTCCGGGCGGTTGTGGTATCCCAAGGCGAGACCGACACCGGCGATGTGCAGCTCGCCGGGTACGCCGACCGGGCACGGCCGCCCGGCACGGTCGAGCACGTAGATCCGGATGTTCTGGATCGGCGCCCCGATCGGCACCGACGCGACGTCGGCGAGCGCGGCGGGCGTGCAGTGCCAGGAGGTGACGTCGATCGCGGCTTCGGTCGGGCCGTAGAGGTTGTGCAGCTCGCAGACAGGCAGCCGCCGCGTGAACTCGCGCGCGGCGTCGAGCGGCAGTTCCTCGCCGCTGCACACGACCCGCCGCAACGCCGTGCAGCTCTCGACCCCCTGTTCGGCCAGGAAGAGCGTGAGCATCGACGGCACGAAATGCGCGGTGGTGATGCCTTCGGACGCGAGCAGCTCACGCAGGTACGCGGCGTCCTTGTGACCGCCGGGTTCGGCGAGCACGAGCCGCGCGCCGGTGATCAACGGCCAGAAGAACTCCCAGACCGACACGTCGAAACCGGCCGGGGTCTTCTGCAGTACCGAATCGGTGCCGTCGAGGCGGTACGCGCGCTGCATCCAGTCGAGCCGGTTGACGATGCCGCGGTGGCCGTTGGGCACGCCCTTCGGCTGGCCCGTGGAGCCCGAGGTGTAGATGACGTACGCCGGGTCTTCCGGGCCGGCGAGCGGTTCGGGTGAAGTGCCCGGTTGCCCGGCCGTCTCGGCGAGGTCGTCCAGAACAACGACCGTCGCGTCACCCGGCGGCAGTGTTCCGCGCAACGCCGCCTGCGTCAGTACGACGGGCGCGGCCGCGTCCCGCAGCATGAACGCCAGCCGGTCGGCCGGATACTCCGGGTCGAGCGGGACGTACGCGCCACCGGCCTTCAGCACGCCGAGAAGCGCGACGACCAGCTCGAACGACCGTTCCGCGAACACCCCGGTGAGCACGCCCGGTCCGACACCGAGGCCACGCAGCCGGTGCGCGAGCCGGTTGGCCCGCTCGTCCAGCTCGCGGTAGGTCAGCGACGCACCGCGGAAGGTCACCGCGGGCGCGTCCGGCGTCCGGGCGGCCTGCTCCTCGACGAGCGCGTGCAGCGTGGTCTGCGGGAACTCGGTGGCCGTGTCGTTCCAGCGCTCCAGGACGAGTTCGCGCTGCTCGGCGTCGAGGATGTCCACTTCGGACAGCCGCCGATCCGGTGCGGCGACGATCGAGCGCAGCAGTGTGACCAGCCGCCCGGCCATCCCGGCGACTGTGTCCGCGGTGAACAGCGCGGTGTTGTACACGAGCTTGCCGATCAGCCCGCGTTCGAGCTCGATCGCGTGGAATTCGAAGTCGAACCGGGTCGCGGGCAGATCCATCGGCAGCCAGCGGAAGTCCACATCGGACTCGCCCGCCTCGCCCATCCGGCCCATCTCGTAGTTCTGCAGCACGAACATCGCCTGGAACACCGGCGAGCGGCTGACGTCGCGGGGCACACCGAGCGCGTTCACCAGCCGCTCGAACGGGACGTCGGCGTGCTCGAACGCGTCCAGCACGTGCCGCCGGGTGCGTTCGAGCAGTTCGGCGAACGTCGGGTCGCCTTCCAGCTGGGCACGCAGGGGCAGCATGTTGATGAACATGCCCGCCACGCCCTCCAGCTCGGGCAGGCCGCGCCCGGCCGACGACGAGCCGATCGCGAAGTCCTCCTGACCCGAGTACCGCGACAGCAGCACCTGGTAGGCGGCCAGCAGGGTCATGAAGAGCGTGACCCCGTGCTCGCGGCTCAGCTCGCCGAGGGCGCGGGCGAGATCGCGTTCGACGAAGAACTCGTGGATCTCGCCGTCGAAACTCTGCTTGGCGGGCCGGGGCCGGTCGGTGGGCAGCTCCAGTGGCTCGACCCCGGCGAGCTGCGCCTTCCAGTGCTCCAGCTGCCGGTCGAGTTCGCCGCCGGTGAGCGTGCGGCGCTGCCAGTGCGCGAAGTCGCCGTACCCGATGCTCAGCGCGGGCAGCTCGGCCGTGCCGCCGGTGCTCAGGGCGTGGTATTGCGCGGCGAGGTCACGCAGCAGCAGGTCGACCGACCAGCCGTCGCCGACGATGTGGTGCGTGCACAGGACCAGCAGGTGTTCCTCGTCGGACACCCGGGCCAGCGTCGCCCGCAGCAGCGGCCCCGTGGCCAGGTCGAACGTTTCGGCCGCGGCGGCGTCGACGGCGTCACGGGCGGCTTCCTCGCCACCTGCGTCCACGATGGACAGAGTGACCGTCACGGAGGGTTCGATGTGGACGGTCGGCTGCCCGTCCTCCCCTTCCGGGAACCGCATCCGCAGTGCCTCGTGCCGCGCCGGGAGGGTGTCCAAAGCGGACTGAAGCGCGGCGACGTCGAGCCTGCCGGTCAGCCGGATCGGGATCGGGATGTGATACGACCCGGTGCCCGGCGCGAACTGCTCCATGAACCAGACGCGTTCCTGCTGATACGACAGCGGGACGACGGCATCGGCGGGACGCGGGGTGATGGTCGCGGCCGGTTCCGCGCGTCGTCGCAGCCGCCGTTCGAGCAGGGCACGGCGCGCGGCCGCGCTGGTTTCGTCGATCGCGGTCATGAGTTCCCGCCTTCGGCCAGCTGACGCTGGACCTCTTCGTCGCTGAGCTGGTCGAGGTCTTCCTCGAGCCGCCGTTCGATCTCGGCGGCCAGCCCGGCGACCGTGGTCAGGGTGAACAGGCCCCGCACCGGGATGTCGACCTCGACCTGCTTGCGGATCCTGGCCATCGCGCGGATCGCCAGCAGCGAGTTGCCACCGCGGGCGAAGAAATCGTCGTGCGCGCCGAGGTCGTCGATGCCGAGCAGCTCGCCGAGCACTTCGGCGACGAGTTCTTCGGCCGCGGTCCGGGGTGCGACGTACGCCGGTGCCTCGCCGGGTTCGGGATCCGGCAGCGCGGCCCGGTCGAGTTTGCCGCTGGCCGCCATCGGCAGCGCGTCGAGCGACACGAACCTGGTCGGCACCAGGTACTCCGGCAACGTCTTCCGCAAGGCCTCGGCCGCTCCCTCGGTGCTGCCGACGACGTAGCCGACGAGCGTGTCGCCGCGGACCGCCACGGCCGCGTCCCGCACTTCCGGCAGCTCACGCAGCGCCGCTTCGACCTCGCCGGGCTCGATGCGGTAGCCGCGCAGTTTCACCTGCTCGTCGATGCGGCCGAGGTAGTCGAGCGTGCCGTCGCGGCGCCGGCGGACGAGGTCGCCGGTCGCGTACATCCGGCCGGACGGACCGTCGGTGAACTTCTCCGCGGTCAGCTCCGGCAGGCCGAGGTAGCCGCGGGCGAGCTGCGGCCCGGCGACGTACAGCTCGCCCGGGACGCCCGGCGGCACCGGCTGCCGCCGCTCGTCGAGGACGTACACGCGGGTGCCGGGCACCGGACGGCCGATCGAGACCGGTCCGGACGGCAGTTCGTCCCCGGGTTCGATGCGGTGCACGACGCAGCCGACCGTGGCCTCGGTCGGGCCGTACTCGTTGACGACGAGTGTGCCGGGATGCCGGTCCCGCCACGACTGGACGGTCTCGGCGGTCAGCGCTTCGCCGCCGAGCACCAGCTCGCCTGTGGGGAAGAGCTCCTCAGCGAGAACGGCGAGGTGCGTCGGCGTGGCCTTGACGAACGTCGGGCGGCCGCCGTCGACCACCGCTCCCCCGGCGGTGAGCGTGCCGAGCAGTGTCGTCACGGTGAGGTCGAACGACGCCGACGTGTGCAGCAACGCCCGCCCGGCCAGACCGGGGTACGCCTCACGCGCCCACGCCAGGTACGTGTCGACGGCCCGGTGCTCGACCTCGACGCCCTTGGGCCGCCCGGTCGAGCCGGACGTGTAGATCACGTAGGCCACGTCGTCCGGCCCTGCCGTGGGCTCCGGGTCTTCGGTGGCCGCCGCAGCCCACTCGGCCGGGTCGTCCAGGGCCAGCGTCTTCGTGTCCATTGTGGACTCGCCGGTGACCAGCACGAACGGGACGCCCGCGTCGGCGAGGATCAGCGCCTGCCGTGGGGCCGGGTTGTCCGGGTCGAGCGGGACGTAGGCCGCGCCGCTCTTCAGCACCCCGAGCACGCCGGTCAGCAGGTCCGCCGAATTCGGCACGCATACGCCGACGACGGTGCCCGGACCGGCGCCGAGCTCACGCAGCCGGTGTGCGACGCGGTTGGCTCGCGTGTTCAGTTCGGTATACGTCAGGCGAACTCCGCCGAAGTCGACGGCGGGTGCGTCCGGGGTCCGCCGCGCGTGATCCTCGAACCTGGCGTGCACGGTCTTCGTGTCCGAAGTGGACACTTCCGGATTCCAGCTGTTCAGGACCAGCTCGCGTTCCGCGTCCGACAACAGCGGCAGGTCCGCGATCGATCGAGCGGGATCGGCCAGCGCCGCGGTAAGCAGTCGCACGTACCGCTCGGCGATGGCTTCGGCGGTCTCGCGGTCGAACAGGTCGGTGCGGTAGACGAGCCTGCCGTCCACGGCGGTCAGGTCGATCGCGATGTCGTCCTTCGCGGTGGCCGAGCGGATCGGCTCCAACCCCGAGTCCGGCAGGAAGTTGAATCCCAGCTGGTACAGCGCCTGCACGCCGGGGTCGCGTTCGGCCCCGACCGCCTCGGCGACCGCCTGGAACGGCACCTGGCTGTGGTCGATCGCCTCCAGCAGCGTGGTCCGGACCCGGCCGACCAGCTCGGTGAACGCGGGCGCGCCCGAGCAGTCGACGCGCACGGCCATCTGGTTGACGAACATGCCGATCAGATCGGCCAGCTCCGGCAGGTCGCGGCCGGCGACCGGGACGCCGACGACGATGTCGTCCACTCTGGACAGTCGCGACAGGAGCGCCGCGTAGCCCGCCAGCAGCACCATGAACGGCGACGCCGACAGCTCCCGGCTCAGCTCGCCGACTCGGTCGATCAGTCCGTCCGGGAGGGTGAAGTGCACCTGGTCACCGGCGAACGTCAGCTCCGACGGCCGCGGCCGGTCGGTGGGCAGACCGTGCACCGGCGGCAACCCGGCGAGCTGCTTGCGCCAGTAGTCCAGCTGCTCACTGGATGTTTCGAGCTGCCCGCGCTGCCAGGCCGAGTAGTCCGGGTACTGGATGGCCAGCTCGGGCAGCTTCGGCTCGCGGCCCTCGAACACGGCGTCGCACGCCTCGCCCAGCTCCGTGCCCAGCACCAGCACCGAACCGGCGTCGAACACGGTGTGGTGCACGACGAACGTGAGCACCCACTCGTCGTCGGCCATCCGGCACACCTGGGCTCGCCACGGCGGCGGCGAGTCGAGCGGGACGGCCTCACGTGTGACGGCGCCGACGAGTTCGGCGAGCCGGTCTTCACGGGTGTCGGCGGGCAGGTCACGCAGGTCGTGGACCTCGGGCTCGATCGGCACCTCGGCGTGCACCACCTGCATGAGCGCTCCGCCGTCCATGCGGAACGACGTGCGCAGCGCCTCGTGCCGCCCGACGATGACACCAAGCGCGGCACGCCACTGCTCCGCGGTCAGCGGGCGGTCCAGCCGGGCCTGGCAGTGCAGGTTGTACACCGGGGACGCCGGGTCGAGCTGGCCGGACAGCCAGATCCGCTCCTGGCCGAACGAGGCCGGGAACGTCCATTCCTTCGTGTCGCTCATGATTTCCTGTTCTCAATGTCTGTTGGGGAAGCCGCGACCGCGAGAGGTAGGTCAAAGGTGGCGCCGGTTGGGGGTGTGTGGAAATAGGGACGTTGAGTGTCCCTATTTCCACACACCCCTCCTGAACCCGGCGTGACAGGGACGGTCTCGCCGGACCGTGTGGATTTCGGGTCATCCAAGGCACCGAAATCCACACGGTCCGGCACTGCGCCCGAAACGCCACTCACGACCCGCCGCACGGTTCAGCGCTCGAGCTTCGGGATGGTGGTCCGGGCGGGTTCTTCGGCGGGCGCTTCGGTCTTGCCGGCGCGCAGCTCCTCGATCCGCTCGGCCAGAGTGGCCACTGTGGACGCTTCGAACAGCGTCTTCATCGCCAGCCGCGTACCGGTCGCCTTGCGCACCTGGGCGATGAGCTGGATGGCGACCAGCGAGTTCCCGCCGAGGGCGAAGAAGTCGTCGTGCACGCCGATCTTCTCCACGCCGAGCAGCTCGGTCCACTGCCGGGCGATCTCGGCCTCCAGGTCGGTGCGCGGGGCGACGTAGTCGTCCTCCGACACCTTCACCGGCGCTTCGCCCGGTTCGTCCAGCTCCTCGGCGCTGATCTGACGCTCGATCAGCTCCCGCACCGGGAGCGTGCTGATCACCACCTGCCCGCCGAGGCCGGGGGCCAGCGCCCGGACGAACGCCTCGGCGCCGTCCACCGGCCGGATCCCGGTCGAGGTCCCAGCAGTGTCCGCAGTAGACACAGCAGTCAGCCCGCCACCGACGGCGTCCTGATCGACCTGGCGCAGCACGAAATCCTCGATCGTGACGAGCACGCGGCCCGTCTCGTCGCACAGCGAGAGGTCGGCCGCCACCACCTGGTCGCCGCCGGAGTCGCGGTAGCGCAGATGACTACGGAAGCTCGCCGGGAGCGCGTCGTGCACGACGATCCGGCCGTAGCTCATCGGCAGATAGGTGCCGCTCCCCCGGCCGCGGCCGAACGCGGTCGCGACGTCCAGCAGTGCCGGATGCAGCCCCCAAGCGCCGATGTCGGCCGCCGCCGCGTCGGGCGCCGTGATCGTGGCCAGCTCTTCCTGTGCGCCGATGCGGTGTTCGCGCAACGCCGCCCAGCGCGGGCCGAAGGTGACCATGCTGGTGCGGCCGGTGCCGAAGCCGTTTCCGTCGTCGATCGGCTCGGTCCGCCCGGTCACCGCCTCGATGTCCACAGTGGACGTCGCTTCGGCCGCGATCCATCCGGCGGATCCGCGCACGTGGGTCCGGCTCGCGCCGGCGACGTGGCTGGTCACGGTGAAGTCGTCGCCGTCGAACTCCACGCGGTACTCGGCGGTCGAGCCGTCCGGAACGCCGAACGGCTCCAGGAACGCGACGTCGCGCAGCTCGACGACGTGTCCGTCGCCGGGTTTCGGCAACGCCGCGGCCACCGCCGCGCGGACGGTCTCCAGGTGTCCCGTGCCCGGCACCACCGGCACACCGGCGATCCGGTGCTCGTCGAGCAGCCAGTGCGTGGCGGCCGAGACGAGCCCGTGCGCGCCGTCCTCGGAACGCGTGGTGAGCACGGGGTGCTCGACGGGGCCGAGCGCCCGCGATCGGGCGGTGCGGATCGTGGTCGGCGCGGCCACCTCCGCGGCCATGCCGACCTCGTCCCAGCCACCCCAGGCGTGCGAGACGAGCCGCGCCTGCCAGCCGTGGTCGCCTCGTGCGTAGGCGTCGAGGAAGTTGTTGGCGGCGCAGTAATCGACCTGCCCGATGCCGCCGGCCACCGCGGTGATCGACGAGCACAGCGCGACAAAGTCCATCGGCAGGTCGGCGAACGCCTCGGCCAGCGCCAGCGTCCCGGCGATCTTCGGGGCCAGCACGGTCTCGGCCGCGGCCCGCTCCTTCACCTCGGCGACACCACCACCGGGCAGCCCGGCGGCGTGCACGATCCCGTCGAGGCCGCCGAACTCGCGCTCGGCCAGCTCACGCACCTCACGCAGGCGCGCCGCGTCCGTGACGTCGGCGGCGACGACGCGCACCTCCGCGCCCGCGGCCTCCATCCGCCGCACGGCGAGCATCGCGCGTCCGGCGCGGTCGGTGCCACCGTGCGCGGCGAGATGCGCGTCCCATTCCGCCCGCGGCGGCAGTCCGGCGCGGGTGAGCAGCACGAGCTTCGCCCGCACCCGGCGGGCAAGGTCCTCGGCGAGCGTGATGCCGATACCGCCGGTCCCGCCCGTGATCAGGTACCGGCCGCCGTCGCGCAGCACCGGCTCGGCTGCGGCGGGCAGTTCGAGCTGGGTGTAGTCCAGTACCCAGCGACGACCGGCCCGCAGCGCGACCTCGGCCGCCGCGTCGGCCGGGCGGAACAGCTCGGCGACGACGTCCTGCAAACCGTCAACGTCGATCCGGCGCACCATCGTGCCCGCGATCTCCAGCGGCACCACCCGCGCGATACCGGCGAGGGTCGCGTGCTCGGGCCGGGTCAGGTCGTTACCGGTGACGTCGGCGGTGCCGGTGCTCAGTACGTCGATCCGCACCGGCTCGCCCCAGGCCTGAACAAGATTGAGCACGCTGAAGAATCCGAGGTCCTGTGCGGCCATGCCGCGCTCTTCCCCGGCCAGCGTCCAGGCGTGCACGACCCGCTCGGGCCGGGCGGGCAGCGCGGCCACGAGCGCGTCGTAGTCCTCGCGCACCCCTGGCCGGACGGTGAATCCGGTCTCCGTCGCGGCGAACCCGTCGCCGGGGCGCACTTCGGTGACCGTCACACCCGCGTCGCGCAGGAGGCCGGGCAGGACGTCGTCAGCGGCGAAGACGAGCGCGTTCGCGAATGGCTCGCGTCTCAGGTCCGGTTCCGCCTGCCGCCACGCCGGGACCGCGAACCACTCGGACAGCGGCAGCGGACCGGTCGACCGCACGGGTTGGGTCGCCGTGACCGGATCCGGGTCGACCCAGTACCGCTTGCGCGCGTACGGGTAGCCGGGCAGCGGCACCCGCCGGCCGGGCGCGCCGAACGTCCGCGGCTCCAGGGAAACCCCGTTCGTCCACAAAAGACCGGCCGCACCGTACAGCGTTTCGACGTCGCCGATGCGCTCGTTGCGGCCCGGCAGGCTCGGCTGCGGCGCGGGCATCCCCTTCGGAACCTGGCCGCGGGACAGCCCGGACAGCTGATGCCCCGGCCCGCATTCGACGAGCGCCCAGCGGTCGCTGTGATCCCCACGCGCGAACAGGTTCTTGACGCAGTCACCGAACCGGACGGCCTGACGCAGGTGTGAGGCCCAGTAGGCGGGGTCGGTGGCCTGGGCGTCGGTGATCCACTCGCCGGTGACGTTCGACAGGAACGGCAGCGTCGGCGCGGTGCGGGTGACGGCGGCGACGGCCTCGGTGAACTCGGCGAGGATCGGGTCCATCATCGGCGAGTGGAACGCGTGCGAGGTCACCAGCTCGCGGCACTGCACGCCGCTGGCCTTGAGCGTCGCCGCGAACTCCGCGACCTCGTCCGACGGCCCGGCCACGACGCAGGTGCCGGGCCCGTTCACCCCGGCGATCGCGAGGTTTTCCGGCAGCCGCGTGGCGACGCTCTCCTCGTCGAGCTGGACAGCCAGCATCGCCCCGGCCGGCATCGACTGCATCAGGCGGCCGCGCGTGGCGACCAGGTTCAGCGCGTCGGGCAGGGTGAAGACCCCGGCGACGGTGGCGGCGACGTACTCGCCGACCGAGTGACCGATCATCGCCGCGGGCCGCACGCCCCAGCTCTGCCACAGCATCGCCAGCGCGTACTCGACGACGAACAGCGCGGGCTGGGTCACGCGGGTTTCCCGCAGCGCCTGCTCGCCGCCGCGCCCGAAGATCAGGTCGCGCAGCTCCGGCAGCTCGGGTTCGAGCAGCCGCAGGCACTCGTCGACGGCTGCGGCGAACACCGGCTCGGCGTCGTACAGCTCGGCGCCCATCCCGGCGTACTGGGAACCCTGCCCGGGGAAGAGGAACGCCACGTTCGTCTCCCCTGCCTGCCCGGAAACGAGGCGCCGGGAGTCGCGCAGCCCGTCGACCGCGTCCTCCAGATCACGGGCGACGACGACCGCGCGATGCGGGTACTCGGTGCGCCCGGCGGCCAGGGTGTGGGCCACGTCGGCGAGATCGAGGTCGACGTCGCCGGCAAGCCGGTCGGCCAGCCGGTCGACCGCGGCCGAGAGCGCCTCCTCGGTGTTGGCCGACACCCGCAGCAGGTGCGCCGGGTGCGGCGTCGGGAATCGCTGCGATACCGGCGCCTCCTCCAGCACGACATGCGCGTTGGTGCCGCCGACGCCGAACGAGCTGACGCCCGCGCGCCGCGGCGCCTGGCCCGCCTCCCACTTCGTCACCACACGCGCCGGGAAGAACGGGCTCGCCGGGAAATCGATACCGGGGTTGGGTTCGTGGTAGTTGATGGTCGGCGGGATCAGCCCATGCTCCATGACGAGCACGGCCTTGATCAGCGAGACCACGCCCGCCGCCTGCGACAGGTGGCCGATGTTGGATTTCACCGAGCCGATCGCGCACCAGCCGGTGTCCTCGGTCCCGTTCCCGTACACAGTGGACAGTGCGGTGATCTCGATCGGGTCGCCCAGCGCGGTGCCGGTGCCGTGCGCCTCGACGTAGCCGATGGTGCGCGGGTCGACACCGGCCATGCCGACGGCCTGCGCGACCGCTTCGGTCTGCCCGGACATGCTGGGCGCGGAGAAGCCGACCTTGGTGGCGCCGTCGTTGTTGATCGCGTTGCCGAGCACGACGCCGCGGATGTGGTCTCCGTCCTCGATCGCCTGCGACAGCCGCTTCACCAGCACGACGCCGACGCCGCTGCTCCAGACCGTGCCGTTGGCTCCGGCGTCGAACGCGCGCACGTGCCCGTCCGGCGAGGTGAAGCCGTCGACGCCCATGTAGCCGACACCGTGCGGCATCTCCACGTTGACCCCACCGGCCAGAGCCATGTCGCATTCGCCGTTGCGCAGCGCCTCGCAGGCCAGGTGCACCGCGACCAGGGACGTCGAGCAGGCGGTGAACACCGCGAGGCTCGGGCCGCGAAGGTTGAGCTTGTACGACACCGAGGTCGTCAGGTAGCTCGGCTGGTTGCCGGTCGAGATGCCGATACCGCCGTGCTGCGAGGCGAGGAGCCGCTCGTTGCGCATCAGGTTCTCGGTCAGGTATCCGGTGCCCCCGGACCCGCCGTAGACGCCGATCGCGCCGCTGAACCGCGCCGGATCGTAACCCGCGTCGGTCAGCGCGGCGTGGCACGACTGGAGGAACAGCCGATGCTGCGGGTCGGTGATCTCGGCCTCGCGGCTGGTCATCCCGAACAGTTCGGCGTCGAACTCGTCGAAGCCGTCGACCACGGCGGTGGCGTTCACCCAGCTCGGATCGTCCACAGTGTCCGGTGCGGCGCCGCGGGCGATCATCTCCTCGCGGGTCGCGGGCACGATCGACTCGACGCCGTCGACGAGGTTGCGCCAGAACTGGTGCGCGTCTCGCGCGCCGGGCACGCGCACGTCGAGGCCGACGATCGCGATCGGTTCGGCTCCGGGATCGCCGGCGCCGGTTTCGGGGTGGTGGGTCACGGTGGTGCTCCTATCAAGGGCCGGTAGGGCCGGCGGTGCGACGGGGTCTTCTGGACTGGGTGCGGCCGCGGCGGGCGGCGACGCGTTCGGCGGCACGAGCCAGTTCGGGGCTGGCGGCGACACCGGAGTGCAGATGCGCGGCGAGGGCGCGGACGGTGGGATGGCTGAACAGGTCGACCATCGGGATCCGGCGGGCGAGCCGGTCGGTGAGCTGGGCGTGGACCCGGGCCAGGGCGAGCGAATTCCCGCCGACGTCGAAGAAATTGTCGGTGTGCCCGACTTCGGTGACACCGAGGACGTCGCACCAGGCACGAGCGATCACGGCCTCGGTCGCGGCGAGCACCGCCGGGTCCGCGGCCACCGACGGCGGTCGTGCTTGGACGCGGGTCGCCGCGGCCGGCGCGGCGGTGCGGACGCCCGCCCGCGGCAGCTCCGGCACGCTGGTCCCGACCGGCGCGTCCGGCGCCGCGGCCAGCGCGCCGAGCAGCGCGACGTAGTCCTCGGCGAGCCCGGCCATCCGGGCGTGATCGAACAGGTCCGGGTTGTACAGCAGTTCGACGCCGTCGTCGTGGACGTACACCGTGAGGTCGAACGGCGACCCCGGCTTGTCGACCGGCAGCCACGCCGAGGCCACGCCGGGAAGGTCCAGCCGCGGCTCGGTGAAGTTCAGGACGTTGAACATCACCTGCACGAGCGGGGCGTGCGCGGGGTCGCGGGGCACACCGAGCACCTCGACGAGCCGCTCGACCGGCGCGGCCGGATGCGCGGTCGCGGCGAGGAGTTCCGCGCCGCCGTCGCGGACGTGCGTGGCGAAGTCCGCGGCGTCGTCGGCCCGCAGCCGCACCGGCACGATGTCCACGAAGAACCCGGCGACCTCTTGGCATTCGGCGAGCTGCCGGTCCGCGACGACCGTGGCGACCAGGTGGTCGGTCGCGCCGGTGAGCCGCCGCAGTAGCTGGCCGAACGCGGCGAGCAGGACCCCGGCGCGCGTCGTGCCGGTGCGGGCGGCCAGCGCCAGGACCGACTCGGCGACACTGTCCGAAAAGGACTGACGCAGGCTGGCGCCCCGGTAGGTCTGCACGGCCGGACGCGGCCTGTCCCGAGGAAGGTCCATTGTGGCCGGTGCACCGGCGAGATGCTCGGTCCACCACGCGACATCCACGGCCTCACGGCGTTCGTCACGTCCGGCCCGCCACACCGCGTAGTCCGCATAGGACGCCACCGGCGGCGGCAGCGGCTCGCCACGGTAGGCCGCCGACAGGTCGGCGCACAGCAGCTCCTGCGACCAGCCGTCGAACACCGCGTGATGCAGCGTGAAGCCGAGCACGTGCTCCGTCTCGCCGAGCCGGTAGAGCCGCACGCGCCAGGGAGCCTCGCGGTCGAGACGCACCGGCGTCGCGGCGTCGGCGGCCAGCCGGGCCCGCAGACCGTCCTCGGTCACCGGCACCACCGGCAGCGGAACGTCCGACGGCGGCAGGCGATCCGCCACCGGCGCTCCGTCGACGGCCCGGATCCGCCAGCGGAGCACGTCGTGCCGCTCGGCGACCGCGCGCAGGGCGTGGCGCAGCGCGTCGACGTCCAGCGCGCCGGTCAGCCGGAACGCCATCGCGATGTTGTACGGCGCGGCGTCCGGGGCGAGCTGGTCGAGGAACCACAGCCGCCGTTGCTGCGGAGACAAAGCGGGTGCGTGCCCGGTGGTCAGCCCAGGCCCGGTCAGCGGCGGCGCGGAGGCGACCCGCCGGGTGAGCTCTTCGAGCGTACCGCCGGTGAAGACGTCCTCCGTGGCGACGTCCGCGGCCAGCTCCGCCCGCAGTGCCGCGACCAGCCGCATCGCGGCGATCGAATTCCCGCCCGAGGCCAGGAAATCCGTCCCCGCGCCGGAGCCGAGCACGCGGCGCCAGATCGCCGCGACCGCGCGTTCGGCAGGGGTGCCGAGTGCGCCGAGGTCCTGTTGGCCCGCCAGCGCCGCTTCGGCGAGGTCGCGCAGCGCCGGCCGGTCGATCTTGCCGGTGAGCGGGTTGACCGGCAGCCGGTCGAGCACCCGGACCGCGGCCGGACGCATCGCGGCGGTGAGCCGGTCCCGGCCGAGTTCGTCCACATCGGATGGTGCGGACGCCGGCGCGAGGAAGGCCACCAGCCGGGTGCCCGCCGGCCCGGGGACGGCAGCCACCGCGGCGGCGTCGACGTCCGGGTGGCTCGTGAGCGCGGCCTCCACCTCGCCCAGCTCGATCCGCTGGCCGCGGACCTTCACCTGCCGGTCGGCGCGGCCGGCGAATTCGAGACGGCCGTCGGGCAGCTCGCGGACGAGGTCGCCGGTGCGGTAGAGCCGCTCCCCCGGCGTGGTCGGATCGTCGACGAACTTCGCGGCGGTCAGCTCGGGGCTGCCGAGATAGCCGAGCGCGACGCCCGGACCGCCGATCAGCAGCTCGCCGATCTCACCGGGCGCGACCGGCCGCAGCTCGGCGTCCACGACGAAGGCCCGGTGGTTCGGCGTCGGGCGGCCGAGCGGCAGCGGGTCGGCCGGGATGCCGGTGACCTCGTCGGTGACGACCACGACGGTGGTCTCGGTCGGGCCGTAGGCGTTGAAGAACCGCCGCCCCGGCATCCAGCGCGCGGCGAGCTCCGCGGGCACCGGCTCGCCACCGCAGGCGATGACGCGCCAGCCGGGAACGGCCGCGGGGTCCACCATGGACAGCAGCGTCGGCGTGACGAAGCCCCACTCGACGGCGTGCTCGACGAGGAACCGCCGCAGCCGTTCGGGGTCGGACCGGTCGGCGGCACTGGTGAGCTGGACCGATCCGCCGTGCGCCAGCGGGACGAACACGTCCATGGTGAAGGCGTCGAAGGCGGGCGACGAGATGCCGAGTGTCCGGGTGCCCGGCCGGATCCCGAGGGCGGCGGGGAACCCGGTGACGAACGCGACCACGTTGCGGTGGCTGGTCAGCACGCCCTTGGGTCGTCCGGTGGAGCCGGAGGTGTAGAGGAGGTGGACAAGGTCGTCCGGCCCGGCGGGGCATTCGACGGGCCCGTCCACGGGCGCGGGCACGTCGAGCGCCTCGATGCCTTCCGTGGCACCGAATTCGCCCTTCGCGCGGTCACCGACGACCAGCGAGATCCCGGCGTCCGCGGCGATTTCGGCCAGCCGGGCCTTCGGGCCGCCGGGTTCGAGCGGCACGTAGGCGGCGCCGGACAGCAGCACCCCCACGACGGTCGAGATCAGCTCCGGCCGCCGGTCCGCGCAGACACCGACGCGGACGCCAGGCCCGGCACCCCGGGCGCGAAGCAGCCGGGCGACGCCGGTCGCCGAAGCGACCAGTTCGCGGTACGTGAGCCGGGTGTCACCCTGCCGGACGGCGACGGCGTCCGGGGTGCGCGCGGCCTGGGCGAGGATCAGCTCCGTGAGCGTGGTGTCCGGATAGGACAGTGGCGGGCCATGGCCGCCCGTGACGGGCAAGGTGTCGGTCACCGAGGGGTCTCCTGGTCGGCTGTGTGGTGCGGTGGTTCGATCCAGTGCCGCTCTCGCTGGAACGGATAGCCCGGCAAGGGGACGCGGCCGGGATCGCCGTCCGCGCTCCACTCGACGTCGGCGCCCCCTGTCCAGTGGGCAGCAAGCTCCCGTTCCTGCCCGGCCGGGCCCTCGACGTCGGTTCCGTTCGCCAGCAAGGCATCGAGCGCGTCGACCGCCGTCGCGACCGAGTCGGCCACGACGGCGGCACGGCAGGCGAACGCCCGCCGGCCCGACAGCGTGTATGCCACGTCCCTGAGGTCCGGCGTGTCCGTGGCGAGCCGGTCGCGTAGCCGGGACACCGCCTCGCGCAACGCCTTCGGGTCACGCGCGGACACCGGCAGGACGAAGGGGCCGCTCGCCGCGGGCCGTGGCGGGGCGGCAGGCGGCTCCTCGACGATCATGTGCACGTTCGTGCCGCCCATGCCGAACGAGCTGACCCCGGCCACCCGCCGCTCACGGGCGGGCCAGTCGGCGGCCTTCGCCGGGACGTACCAGGGACCGCCCGCCAGGTCGACCTCCGGATGCGGGGCCGTGAAATGAGGGTTCGGCGGGATGACCCCGTGCCGCACGGACAGCACGGCCTTGATCAGCCCGGCGATACCGGCCGCCGCGTCGAGGTGCCCGATGTTCGTCTTCACCGAGCCCAGCGCACACGATTCCGGCGGGGCGTCCCGGTAGACGCGGTTCAGCGCGGCCACCTCGATCGCGTCACCCAGCGGGGTGCCGCTCCCGTGGGCTTCGAGCAGCGCGACCTCGTCCGGGGCGACCTCCGCGACGGCCAGCGCTTCGGCCACCGCGGCCGCCTGCCCGGCCGGTCCCGGCACGGCGTAGCCCGCGCGGTCCGGGCCGTCGTTCGTGATCGCCCAGCCGGGCAGCACGGCGTACACGTGGTCGCGGTCGGCGATCGCGTCCGCCAGCCGCCGCAGCACGACCGCCCCGGCACCCGAGCTGAACCCGGCGCCCGCCGCGGCGACGTCGAACGCACGGCACCGGCCGTCCGGCGACACGAGCCCGCCATTGCGGTACCGCGGCCACGTCACGCTCACCCCGCCTGCCAGCGCGACGTCGCACCGGTAGTCCGCGAGGCTCTGCGCGGCCATCGCCACCGCCGCGAGCGAGCTGGAGCACGCGCTCTGCACGGCCACCGCCGGCCCGGTCAGCCCGAGCCGGTAGGCGACCTGGCCGGGCAGGTGGTCGGTGAGCTGGCGGCCGGTCAGCCGACCCTCCCAGTCGTCCGGGTCGACGTCGCCGGTCACCGCCGGGTTGCCGAACAGGTGGAACAGGAAGTAGCGGTTCACCGAGGTCGCCGTGAACACCCCGACCGGCCCGGTCTCGGCGGCGGGATCGCGGCCCGCGTCTTCGAGTGCCTGCCACGCCGTTTCGAGGAAGAGCCGGTGCTGCGGGTCGGTCCTAGCGGCCTCGTCGGCGGTGAAGCCGAAGAACCCGGCGTCGAACTCCTCGATCCCCTCGATCCGGCCGCCCGCCCGCACGTACGCCGGGTCGGCCCGCAGGCCCTGCCCGATGCCCAGCGCGGTCAGCTCGTCGTCGGTGTAGTCGTGGATCGAGTCGACGCCCGCGCAGAGGTTCCACCAGAAGGAAGCGGTGTCCGGCGCGCCGGGGAACCGGCAGGCCAGCCCCACGACGGCGATGAGATCCCCGGCCTGCTCCTCCGCGGTGACGGGCGTCCGAGTGTCCGAAGTGGACTTCGTGAGCCAGGCGGCCTGCCCGGCGATCGTCGTGCGCTCGAACAGGGCGAGCAGCGGGACGTCCACGCCGAACTCGTCGGCCAGCCGCACCTGCACCCGCCCGAGCCGCAGCGAGTCGCCACCGGCGTCGAAGAACGCCTCGGTGCTGCCGATCCGGTCACGGCCCAGCACCTCGCACCAGATCCGGTGCACACGTTCCTCGGCCGGGTTCAGCCGCTCGGCCGGGACGGTCGCGGCCGAGCGCGGATCCGGCAGCGCCCGTTCGTCGAGCTTTCCGGTGACTGTCAGCGGAAAACTGTCCAGTACCGCGACGGCCGCGGGCACCGAGTAACCGGGCAGGGCGTCCACCAGCGCGGCCCGGAGCACCCGGCCGTCCGGACGCGGGCCTGCCGCGGTCACGTAGGCGAGCAAGTCGCCGTCTCGCACGATCGCGCGGGCTTCGGCGACGCCAGGCTGTTCGGCGAGCTTGGCTTCGACCTCGGTCAGCTCCACCCGGAACCCGCGGACCTTGACCTGCCGGTCGAGCCTGCCGAGGCAGACGAGGTTCCCGTCCGGCAGGAGCCTGCCGAGGTCGCCGGTCCGGTAGCGGCGGCCGCCGTCGGCGGTCACCCCGAACGCCGGGCTCGGCTGGTCGAGGTAGCCGTCGACGAGGTGCCGTCCGCGCACTTCGAGTTCGCCGCTGTCCAGCACGGTGAGCGTGAACCCGGGCAGCGCGCGCCCGATCGGCAGCGGTCCCTCGGCGTCCGGGTCCAGCTCGGCGGCGGTCGTCCGGTAGTGCGCGGCGAAAGTCACCTCGGTGGCGCCGTAACCGTTGACGAAGACGCATTCCGGCGCGAACCGGCCGCGGCGGACGTCGGCGTGGGTCGCCTGCTCGCCGCCGAGCAGCACGGTCCGCACGGACGGGAGGCCGGTCTCGCC
This sequence comes from Amycolatopsis roodepoortensis, assembly GCF_014873915.1. GTDB lineage: Bacteria > Actinomycetota > Actinomycetes > Mycobacteriales > Pseudonocardiaceae > Amycolatopsis > Amycolatopsis roodepoortensis. The sequence continues at coordinate 1,391,782 of NZ_JADBEJ010000001.1, read as the reverse complement.
GAGGATGTCGAGCAGGTGCCGGTAGACCGTGGGCGTCGAGTGGTAGACGGTCGCCTCGTGCCGGGCCAGCTCGCGCGCGGCGTGGGCGACGCCGTGCGCGCGCAGGTCGACCGGTACGAGCGCGGCGCCGGTGAGCAGTGCCGGATAGAGGTCCGGGATCGCCGCGTCGAAGCCGAACGACGCGAGCAGGCTGAGCCGGTCGGCCGGGGTGATGCCGAGCGCGTCGATCTGGTTGTCGACGACGTGCAGGAGGTTGCGGTGGGTCTGCGCGACGGCCTTCGGCCTGCCGGTGGACCCGGACGTGAACAGCACGTACGCCAGGCTGTCCGGGTCGGATTCGGGCACCGGGAGCGGAGCGGTCTCCGCACCCGAACGCACCAGCCGCGCGGATCCGGTGCGGCACAAGAATTCCGCGAGTTCGACGTACTCCGGGTCCGCGAGCACGGCGGTCACCCGCGCGGCCGCGAGCTGGTATTCGAGCCGCTCCCGGGGGAAGGTCGGGTCCAGCGGGACGTAGGTGCAGCCCACGGCGAGGGTGCCGAGGATCGCCGCGATCGCGGCGCTGCCGTGCCCGGTGACGAGCCCGACCCGCTCCCCCGGCCGCACACCGGCGTCGTGCAACCGCAGCGCGCGGCCGCCCGCGAGGCCGGCGAGCCGGGCGTAGGTGATCCCGGTGCCGTGCTCGAAGACCGCGATCCGGTCGGGCGTTTGCCGGGCGTGTCCGTCGAATCGGCTGACGCAGCCGGGTCGGGTCATCGGGCGTCGAGCAGTCGCTCCGAGGTTTTTCGGGCGCGCGACAACAACAACGGCGTGGACTTCATCTTGCTCCCCAGTGCAGATTCAGGTGAAGAATCACGCAAGGTTATGACGACCGGCCGCGCCGTGGAATACGAATTTCGCGGATTTAGTCCGAACGCTCCATCCATATTGGACCATACGTCGCAGTTTTCGGTGTCTTACGCCCGAATCGGCGCCCTGGCCAGCACTTCGCGACGGTCCTTCGGACACAAACGACACTCGAACGATCACATTCGGTGACACGTCGGATATTAACCGACACCTTGTCGGAAAATACCTTCACGGACAGCCGTCGGGCCGATTTTCGCGATCGATTCAGAAATAAGGTCATGCGGGGGCGACCGGAGGCGGCTTCCCGGGCAAGGCCATCTCCGGCGACCGAATGAATCCGAAATGCTTTTCAGCGAGAATGAAATTCCGCGACGGCGAACAATCAGCGTTCAGTCTTTTCCGGATTCGCCCATCACGAGACCTTCGATGGTGTGCTTCTGCGTGATGGGCCGCAGGGTGTCGACGATCGGGCAATCGAGGTGGGCGCGCACCGAGTCCGGCAGGGTCGCCCAGTATTCGCTCGTCACGGCGGTGTCGTGGCGGGCGTCGTTGCCCGCTCCCGGGCCGTCGAGACCGAGGACGAGAACGGGACGGCTCTTGGCCGAGTGGTTCGCGGTTCCTCTGTGGACGGTCAGCGCCGACCGGATCGAAATGTCGCCCATCCGCGGGAATTTGCGTACGGCCAGTTCCCGGTAGCGCGGGTACGCCTCCCGGGGAGGGAACATGCCGTGCTCGAACGCGCCGCCGTCCTCCCAGTGCGTGCCTGGCGCGATCTCGAAGGGCCCCATGTCCGGTTCGGTGTCGACGGCGGTCACGTTGACGGCCAACGAGTTCAGCCTGCCGTGGCGGGCGGTCTCCTCGGGCATCGGGAAGTCACGGTGCCACGGCTGGTCCATCGCGCCCGCCAGCGGGACGTCGAAGCCGACCTCGACGATCCGGTACTCCGGACCCAGCACGGCCTCGGCGACGGCGGTGATCCACGGGTGGGACGCCAACTCGGCGAACCCGCGCAACTGTTCGGGATGGATTTCGACGTAGAACCGGTTGGGTCCGCGACCGACCGCGCCGTTCTCGCGGCCGCGCGCTTCGGCGAACGCCGCCTCGATGTCTTCGCCCAACCGTCCGACCCAGTCACGAGTGAACGCCTGCGGGAGACCGATGATGCCCTCCCGGTGCAGGCGGGCGGTCAGGGATTCGAGTTCGGCGGCGGGCAGCGGGGCGGGGGCGGGGGCGGGCTGATTGACGGGCATCTCGACCTCCGGGCGACACGGCACTGTCACCCCAGTTTGCAACGTGGCATGCCACGTTGCAAGAGGTATCCTCGCCGGGAGCGAGAGGACGAGGATGAACCCGAAGCTGCGGGATGTGGCCGAGCACGCCGGGGTGTCCGTGCGGACGGTGTCGAACGTGGTCAACGGCTTCCGCTACGTCGCCCCGGCGACCAGGGAGCGGGTGCAGGCGAGTATCGACGCCCTCGGCTACCGGCCCAACCTGGCCGCCCGGACGCTCCGGCAAGGCCGGACAGGGCTGGTCGCGCTGGTGATTCCGGAAATCGACTCGCCCTACTTCTCCGAGCTCGCCGCGCGGACGGTGCGGATCGCCGATGCCCGGGGGCTGACGGTCCTCATCGACCAGACCGACGGCGACGCCGAGCGGGAGACGCGACTGCTGCACGGACGGCGCAGCCAATTGGTCGACGGCGTGCTGTTCAGTCCGTGGGCGGTGACCCCGGCGGAACTGGCATCCCGGACCGACACCGCTCCCCTCGTGCTCCTCGGGGAGCACGACGGTACCTCCGGAGTCGACCACGTCGCCATCGACAACGTCGCGGCCGCACGCGAGGCCACCGCACACCTGCTGGCGCGCGGCCGTCGCCGGATCGCCGCGGTCGGGAACCAGCCGCGTTCGCTCAACGCGACCGCCCGCCAGCGGCTGGCCGGATACCGGGAGGCGCTCGCCGACGCCGGGTTACCCGCCGAACCCGAGCTTGAGGTGACCGTGCCAAGTCTTCATCGCGCCGATGGCCATCAGGCGATGCTGCGGCTGCTGGACTCTCCCCGGCCGCCCGACGCGGTTTTCTGCTTCACCGACGAACTCGCGCTGGGCGCGTTGCGAGCCGCCGCCGACCGCGGCGTCGCGGTGCCGGATTCCTTGGCACTGATCGGTTTCGACGACATCGAAGACGGCAGGTTCAGTGTCCCGGCGCTCACCACCGTCTCCCCGGACAAGGATCGCATCGCCGAACTCGCCCTCGACCGGCTGGCCGAGCAGATGTCGAGCCCGCGATCACCGCGTTCGATCGTCGCCCCGCACCGGTTGGTCGTCCGGGAAACGAGCTGAGCCGGGCGTGATCACTGCGGCGCGGGTTCCTTCGAGTGCCGTCCAAGGCTGCCGATCGCGGCCATGATCAGCACGACCCCCACCACCCCCGCGACCGTCAGCCGTTCATCCAGCCAGACGACGGCGATCACGACGGCGGTGACCGGTTCGAGCAGGGTCGCCACCACCGCCGCGCCGCTGGGGGTGGACCGGAGGCCGGTGAACAGCAGTGCGTAGGCGAGCGCCATGGTCACGGCTCCGAGGTAGCCGATCAGCGCCCACGACCCGATATGGCCGGTCCACATCCCACCGCCGGTCGCCAGCGGCACGATCAGCCCGGCGGGAACGAGGACCATCGCGGCGACACAGGTCGTCGTCGTGGTCATGGTCAGCGTGTCAAGCCGCAGTGACAGTGGCCCGGCTGCGTCGGCGGAGAGGGCGTAGGCGGCGCCGGAGGCGAGTGCGGCGAGCACACCGAGAACCGGATACGGCGCTTCGCCCTCAGGGCTACCGGCAACGCTGACGAGGAGGAGCCCCGCGAGTGCGACTGTGACCGTGAGGAACTGGGCGGCGGAAGGCTTGCGGCGCCGCCGGAAGCTGCCGGTGATCAGCAACAGCACCGGCGCGAATCCGAGGCACACCACGGTGGTGATGCTCACGCCGGCCCACAGGACGGCCACGAAGAAGAGCAGCTGGAAGATCGCCGTCGAGACCCCGACCACGGTCACTCGCCGCCAATGCCGCCGCCCGAGCCGCACGCAGTCACGCGACCGCCGCAGCACGGCGGCGGCGATCACCAGGACGACGACCGCGACCAGGGCGCGGTACCCGCCGATGGCCAGCGGCGAGAGACCCGAAGCGTCATGGACGATCGGGATGACCGGACCGATCGTGCCCCAGAGCACGCCGGCCAGACACACCAGGACCAGTGCTCTCCCTCGGCCGACGGACGCCTGGACGGGCTGTGTTTCCGTGGTTGCCACACCGGCAGCATGACAAACGGTCTCGGACCCGGTCGACGCCGGATCCGGCATTCGCCATCGGCTACCCCGGTTTTCGTCCTGGCGAAAAGGGGTGTACGCGGTCCGCGCCTATCGGTGAGGGTGATTCCCACGCCCAACCGAACAGCCGGGCGAATTCCACAAAGCTCAGAGAGGGGTAAATCGTGCGTGAATTGCGATTTGTCGGCGTCACGACCGCCGCGTTGTTGGCGCTGGGCGCCGGGTCGGCCTCGGCCGCCACAGCCGCCGACGGCGGGCTGGAGGGCCAGAACGAGGACTCCGTGGCCCAGGACAGCGAACGCTACCGGAACTTCGACCTCCAGGAGGTCGGCGGGCCGCTCCTCGCCAGGGTCATCGTCGACCTGAAGGACCGCGATTTCACCGTGTGCGACAAGAAGGCGAACGGCTACTGGGCCTACGCCTCGTTCCAGGAAACGGTGAGTTCGCCTCCGGCGAAGCCCTACTACCGGGACACGACTTCAGGTCCGAAGTGCACCCATTACAACAAGACGATCTCGAAGAAGAAGGACATCGTCACGATCTGCCAATCCGACCCGCTGTGGGACACCTGCATCGACCGCGGCGTCCGGTGGTGGTGACCCATCCATAGTTTCGGGCCACGTCGCGAAAGCCACTTTGGGGACACCTGATGCCTCGAAAGTGGCTTTCGCGACGTGATCGGACTCAGACCTTGCGTCCGACGCCGGCGTAGACGTCGTCCGGTTCGATATCCCGGAGACCGGGTTCCGGCCGCCACAGTGGCGCGCTCACCACACCGGGGTCGACCAGCTCCAGTCCTTCGAAGAGAGCGGCGACTTCGGCGTAGGGGCGGAAATACATGGGATCCCGGCTGTTCTTCATCGCCTCGGTGACCGCCGCCATTTCCAGGGGCGCGTGGTCCGCGGTCAGATGCGACAACGCGACCAGGCTGCCGGCAGGCAGTGCCTCGCGGTAGCGGGTGACGATCTCCGCGGGGCGCAGGCTGTCCGGGATGAAGTGGAACACGGCCACCATGAGCAGCCCGATCGGCTCGCCGTCGGCCAGCAACGCCCGCGCCGCCTCCGAGTTCAGGACCGCTTCCGGGCTGCAGAGATCTTCCTCGACGACGCTGGCGTTCGGGTTGCCGTCCAGGATGAGCCTGCTGTGGGCGACGGCGACCTTGTCGTAGTCGACGTAGACCACCCGGCATCCGGGGTCCATGTCCTGGGCGATTTCGTGCACGTTGCCGACGGCCGGGATCCCCGAGCCCAGATCGAGGAACCGGGTGATGCCCTGCCCGACCATGTACTGCACGGCGCGGCGAAGGAACGCGCGGTTGGACGCGGCGACCTGGCGGCCCGTCGGCAGGACCGCCATGACCTTCTCCCCGACAGCGCGGTCGGCGTCGAAATTGTGGCTACCGCCGAGCAGCCAGTCGTAGACCCGTGCCGCACTGGGCACTCGGATGTCGACACCTTCTGGAACCCGTTCGCCCGCCACGGACACCCCACACCTCGCAACGCATCGGTTCTCGGCACACCCTGTCGCCGGTACGGTACCGACCGCGATACCTCTCTCGAAACCCGCATTAGCATCGTTTTAGATGTATCGTTATCGATGTGAAGGCCAGTGAGTTGTATCTTCTCGGCAAGCACCTGATGGAGCTCGCCGCCCGGGGCATGCGTGACGATTCGGATCCGGAGACCCCGGAGATCCACGACGTGCTGATCTCGGTGCTCGTCGAGGAACCGGGCTTGTCGATCGGCGAATTGACCGCCCGTACCGGTTTCGCGCAGAGCCATGTCTCCGGTGCCGTCGCCAGGATGCGGGCGGCGGGCGCGCTCGTGACGCGTCCTGATCCGGCGGATCGTCGCCGCACCTTGGTCGTCCCGGTCGACGCGTTGGTCGAGGCCGTCGCCCGGCGTCAGCAGCGTGCCGCCGAAGAGATCCTCGCCGCGGCGCTCGCCGAACTCGATCCGGACGGGGACTCGGTCGCGGACCGGGCCGCGCGCCTCACCCGCGCGGCGGACGAGCTGTACCGGCTGCTGACCGCTCGCGCGCTGGGAGTGGACGAGGATTCCGCCCTCACGCCGTTGCACTCGCTGGCCGAGAAGACCACCGGAAGACCGAAGAACGGAGAGGGAACATGACTGGGGCAGCCGAATACCCGTTCACGGACACGGAACCGTTGCGGTGTCCCGCGGAGTTCATCCGCCGTCAGGACGAGGAACCCGTCGGCAGGGTGCGCCTTGCCTCCGGCGAGGACGCCTGGCTCGTCACGCGTTACGCGGACATCCGGGGCTTGCTCGGCGATCCGCGGTTCCGTCCCTGGGTACCGGGGACCGGCTCGGCCGACGGCGGAGGACTGCTCTTCACCATGTCAGGCCCCGCGCACGCGCGGCTGCGGCGTATCGCGGCCAAGGCGCTCACCCCGCGCCGGATCGAACTGTTGCGCCCGCGCCTGGAAACGCTCGCGGCGGAGTCGGCCGCGAAGCTGATCTCGCAAGGCCAACCCGCCGATGTGCTGAACGGGTTCGCGATTCCTTTCGCCCTCGCGTCGCTCAGCGAGCTTCTCGGTGTCCCGCAGTCGGTTCGCGACGAGCTGCGGTCCTGGACCGACAGCATCGTCGCGGTGTTCACCGCGCCGAGCTATGAAGAAATGGCCGAAGCGGCCCAAAAGCTAGGCGGCTATCTCGCTGAATTGGTGGAGACCAAGCGAAACGCTCCCGGTGACGATCTGCTGACCGGCCTGATCGAGGCCCGCGACGACTCCGGCGACTCGTTGCGCCCGGACGAGATCACGCAGCTCGCCTTCGCGATCGTGATCGCCGGATACGTCCCGCCGGCGAACGCGCTGGCCCAGGCCGTACTCCGGCTGGCCGTCGAACCGGCACTCCCCCGCGACCCCGCCGGGATCCCCGCACTGGTCGAGGAACTCCTGCGACAGGACCAGAGTTCAGCCACGGACCAGGGACGGGTCGCCGTCGAGGACGCCGAAATAGGCGGAGTCCCGATCCGTGCGGGCGAATTCGTCCTCGCGCCCTTGCGGGCGGGCAACCACGATCGCCGGCGCTTTCCGGAACCGGAACTGGTGGACCCCGCTCGGACGCCCGGCCATCTCACTTTCGGGCACGGGCCGCACCATTGCCTCGGTGCGGCCCTGGCCCGCACGGAACTCCAGGCCGGGCTCACCGCCTTACTCGCCGCCGCACCACGGCTGCGGCTGGCCGTGCCGTTGGAAGAACTCGCCTGGCGGCAGATGTTCCTCACTCTTCGCGGCCCCGTCGACGTCCCGATCACCTGGTGACGCTCTTCCCCGTCGGGGATCATCCGCCTGTATCCGCACTGAAGTTGACCCTGACGCAGGGTCAACCCCTCAGCATGGCTGCCATGAACACACGAGACAGCCATTTCACGGTCCACCACGACGGCGTCGCGATCCGGGGTTCCCGCGGCGGCCGGGGACGGCCGCTGGTGCTGTGTCCCGGGCTGCTCACGCCACAGGCGGATCTGCACGAGTTGATCGGGTTGCTGCGCCGCGAGCATGACGTGGTGACGTTCGACTTGAGAGGTCACGGCCTCTCCTCACCCGGTAGCCGGTACACCTTCGAGGCGTTCCTCGGCGACTTCGGCGCTGTCATGGCGGAGTCGGGCTACGTCGGCCCGCGGGCCGTTCTCGTGGGTCATTCGCTGGGCGCGGACCTGGCCGTGCACTACGCCGCCGGCCATCCGGACGCCGTGTCCGGGCTCGTCCTCGTCGACGGCGCGAACCCGGTGCCCGAACCGTTCCTCACCGAAGCCGACCTGCCGGAGTTCCGGGCGATGGCGGAGGGACTGCGGCCCGAATTCGAGCGGGTCGCGGGCACCGCGCGTCAGGTTCTGCTTCCCCTCAAGACTTCCTCGACCTCAACATCGAGATCGAAGCGGTGCGCTCGGGCATCCTTGACCAGTATCGGAGAATCGACTGTCCGATCCACCTGATCATGGCGTCCTCGATGGCCGGGGACAGCGATGACGAGCGTGCGCGGTGGCGCAACGAGAACTGGCGCGCCGGGGTCGAACGGCTCACCCGCGAGCGGCCGCACGTCTCCACGTCGTGGCTCGACGCCGGCCACCGGCTCGTCGTCACCCACGCCAGGGAGATCGCCCGGCTGATCCGCGTTGCCGCACACTGAGCGCATGTTGACCATCGGTGAGCTGGCGGCGTGCGCGGGAGTGACAGTGCGCGCGGTGCGGCACTATCACGCCAAGGGCCTGCTGCCGGAGCCCGAGCGCGACCATTCCGGTTACCGGCGGTACGACGCCGGTGCGGTGATCGAGCTGGTCAGGATCAGGACCCTCGCCGAAGCCGGGGTCCCGCTGTCGCGAGTGCGGGAACTGCTCCAGGCCGACGAACGCGAGTTCGCCGCGGCGGTCGCCGACATCGACGAGCGGCTGCGCGCCGAAATCCGCCAACGGCAACGGCATCGCGAGCGGATCGCCCGGCTCGCGTCCGGGGACGCTCTGGTGCTGCCGCCGGAGGTGGTCGAGATTCTCGACCGGCTGCGGGCGCACGCCGTCGACGAGCGGATCGTCCAGGTCGAGCGGGACGGCTGGATCCTGCTGGCCGCGCACTCACCCGAACGGATCCCGGAGTGGGCGGTGCGCAAGAAGGAGCAGCTCGCCGATCCGCCGCTCATCGATTTCTATCGCACCCTGGGGCAGGCGCTCGACCGGAGCGACGACGATGCCGAGCTGATCGAGCTCGCCGACAAGCTGGCCGTCCACATCACGCGGATGGCGGACGAGCGGAACGAGGCCTATGTCGGCGACACCGACGTCGCACCGCCGTTCGCCGAGCTGATGGACGCGCTCGCCTTCGACACCGCCCCGCCGGCCCGCCGGCTGATCGAGCTGCTGAGAACGCGAGGCTGGACCGGCTGGACGAAACTCGAACGCGTGACGCCGGCTTCCCTTTCGGCGCCACTCACGAGCAAGCCGGAAGGCGCGAGGCGGGACCGGATCGACCTCGACCCGGATAAGGAAGGTGCCCAGAACTGACGACTGGCCGGGCCGGCCGCTCACACGTCCCCACCGGTGGGTGCCGATGCCCGGCGCCCACGTCGCGAAAGCCACTTTCGGGACACCGGACGTCGCGAAAGTGGCTTTCGGGACATGCCCGGCGTTGCGAAAGCCACTTCCGCAACCGTCAACGTTGCGAAAGCCACTTTCGCAACGTGCCCCGCACCCGCAAGGAAAACCGGCACTACGAGAGCGCGAAACCCAGTTCCCGGCCCCGCGTCACGAGTTCTTCCCTGGCCGAGGGATGCGCGACGTGGTCGACGATCTGCTGCGCCTGTTCGCTCGAATCGTTGCCCCAGATGGTCGCGACGCCGTGTTCGCTCACCAGGAAACTGTGCTGGAACGACGTCACCGGCCCGGCCAGCCGCGGCACGACCGTGGAGACGTCGGCCTTCGGATGCCACGACGGCAGCGCGATGATCGCCCGCCCGCCCGGTGAATGCAACGCCCCGACCACGAAGTCGGTCTGCCCGCCGAATCCCGAATAGATCGCGCCGCGCACCCGGCTCGCGTTGGCCTGCGCGAACAGATCCACTTCGAGAGCGCTGTTCACCGACACCAGGCCGCGCTGCCGGGCGATCACGGCGGGATCGTTCGTCTTTTCCGTGCGCAGCAAGCGAACCCGCGGATTGCGGTCGAGCCAGCGGTACAGCTCCGCGGTGCCGAACACGAACGACGCCGTCACCGGCACGGCCGGATCGAGGGCCCCGGCGCGGTCGAGCGCGAGCACGCCGTCGCTGAACATCTCCGACCAGATCGCGAGCCCGCGCCGCCCGGTCACCGCGGCCAGTGTCGCGTCCGGGATCCCGCCGATGCCCAGTTGCAGGGTCGCGCCGTCCTCGACCAGGCCCGCCACCCGCTCACCGATGGTCCGCGCCGTGTCCCCCACCGGCCGCGGGACCGGCGACAGGAGCGGCTCGGCCACGTCGAGGGCGTAGTCGATCTCGCTGGCAGGCAGAACTCCGTCGCCGTGGACGAACGGCATCTCCGGGTTGAGCTGCGCGACGACCAGGCCCCCGCGCGCCCGCACCGCCTCGACGGCCGCGGGCAGGATGTTCACCTCCGTACCCAGCGACACCATGCCGTCCACCGGAACCGAGGTGTGCAGCAGGACGATGTCCGGCGGCAACGCTGTCTTGAGCAGTTGCGGCACCAGCGACAGCCGCGACGGGAAGTACCGCAGCCCGGCGCGACCGCGCATCCCGGCACCCACGAACGGCGTCTCCAGCAGCACACCTTCGCGGTCCGGCATTCCGGCCTGCGCGTTCAACGCGAACAGCCGGTACTCCGCGAGCGCCGTGTCCAGCACCTTCAGTGCCCGCATCGGGGTGGCGAAGTTCCCGCTCACCACCACCCGGGGGCATGACGCGGGAACGCCCGCCAGGATGGAACCGAGCTGACTCTCCGACAAGACGCGCATGAGCCGATCATGCCCGAGGGACCGTGTGCCGGGTCTGCAGGAGGTCCCGCACCGCGCCTTCGTCCCCCTCGATGCCGACGAGCCCGGCGACGTCGTCGAGCTCGAGCGCACCCGCCGCCAGCCCGAGAACGATCGCCGCGTCCGCCCGGAGGACGGCGTCAAGTTCACCTCCGTCGTGCTTCTCGACCTCCGTTCCACCGGGCGCCGCTCGCAACCGGAACAGGCTGCCGTCCACCTCGATACCGATCGCCGGCGACCGGTGCCCGCCGGGCAGCAACGCTCGAAGGGCGACGACGAGCCATGCGGCGTCGAAGCGATCGCCGTCCGGCCCTCGCATCATGAGCGGGGTGGACCACCGGACGAGGCCCTCGATCGGCTCTCGCAGCCCGGCGCCCCACTCCGTGAGGGCGTAGACGACGGCGTTGGACCCCTCGGCCAGGTTCCGTTCGACCACGCCGGCGGCCTCGAGGTCGCGGAGGCGATCGGCGAGCAGATTGGTGGCCACGCCGGGAAGCCCGTCGAGCAGCTCCCGATACCGGGCGGGGGCGATCAGGAGCTGGCGGACGATGAGCAGATTCCACCGGTCGCCGACGACGTCGAGCGCCCGGGCGAGCCCACAGTACTGACCGTAACTCCGCATTGCTTGATGTTTTCAAGCGCGCGTGAAAAACTCAAGCATCCCGAGGCTGGAGGGGGCCGCCATGGCCGACATCACCGAGAGCGTCCGGCCCGCCTGGGTCGACGACGACCTGTTCCCGTTCGAGAGCCGCTTCGTCGACATCGACGGGAACACCGTGCACTACGTCGACGAGGGCTCGGGGCCCACGCTGGTGTTCCTGCACGGCAATCCGACCTGGTCGTTCCTCTGGCGCGACGTCATCCGCGCGCTGCGCGGAGATTTCCGGTGCGTCGCCCTCGACTACCCGGGCTTCGGGCTGTCGATGTCGAAGCCCGGCTATCGCTACTGGCCCGAGGAGCACGCGGACGTGGTCACCGGGTTCCTCGACGCGCTCGGCATCGAGAAAGCGACCCTCGTCGGGCAGGACTGGGGCGGCTTGATCGGCCTGGCCGCCGCTCAGCGACGGCCAGACGCCTTCGATCGGCTCGTGCTCGCGAACACCTGGGCCTGGCCGGTCAATGGGATCCTCCATTTCGAGGCCTTCTCCCGCGTCATCGGCGGCCCCGCCGGTCGTTTCCTGGTCCGGCGGTTCAACCTCCTCGTCAACACGTTCATCCCCACCGGCCACCGGCGGCGGAAACCGACCGCGGCCGAGATGACCCATTACCGCCGGGCGCTGGACACCCCCGCGCGGCGGCAGTCTTCCGCCGTGTTCCCCGGCCGGACGCTCGCCAGCCGAGCCTTCTTCACCGAAGTCGAGGCGGGCCTCGCCGACGTCGCCCACCTGCCGACGCTGATCGTGTGGGGCGACGCCGACATCGCCTTCCGTCCCCAGGAACGCGAACGCCTCGAAGCGACCTTCCCCGACCACAGGACCGTGATCGTCGAGGGCGCCGGCACCTACGTCGAGTCCGACGCACCCGAGGAATTCGTCGCCGCGCTCCGCGACTGGCTGGGAACGGGCTGACTGTCACAAAACGGTGCCGGCCGGGGTCGTATGGGCAAAACACGACCGATACGACCCGAGCGAGGACCGGCGATGAGTGAACGACCCGAGGCGCAGGGCGCCATGGACCCGGCGACCGAAGCGTTCGTGACCCATCGCAACCTCCTTTTCACCGTGGCTTACGAAATGCTCGGCTCGGCCACCGACGCCGAGGACGTCCTGCAGGAAACGTGGTTGCGCTGGGCGGGCGTCGCGTTCGACACGGTGCTGGATCCGCGTGCGTTCCTGGTGCGGATCACCACCCGGCAGGCGCTCAAACGGCTGCGGACGCTCGGCAGGCGCAAGGAGTCCTACGTCGGCCCGTGGCTACCCGAACCCCTGCTGACCACTCCCGACGTCGCCGAGGACGTCGAACTGGCCGCCAGCGTCTCGATGGCGATGCTGCTGGTGCTGGAGACACTCGCGCCGACCGAGCGGGCGGTCTTCGTGCTGCGCGAGGTTTTCGCCGTCGGGTACGACGAAATCGCCAAGGCCGTCGACAAGACTCCCGCCGCCGTACGCCAGATCGCCCACCGGGCGCGGGCCCACGTCGCCGCGCGCAAACCGCGCGGCACCGGATCACCGGCCGAGCATCGGGCCGCGCTCCAGGCGTTCCAGTCGGCGGTGGAAACGGGCGACCTGCAGGGCCTGCTCGACATCCTCGCGCCGGACGTCGTCGCGCTCAGCGACGGCGGCGGAGTGAAACACGCCCTGCTGCGGCCGATCGTGGGCGCGGACCAGGTGGCCCGGCTACTGGCCGTCGGCTGGTGGAAACGCGAGGCGGAAAGGTCCGTCGAACCGGTACAGGTCAACGGCGGCCCCGGTCTGCTCATCCGGGTCGGCGGAGAGATCGACGGCGTGCTGGCGGTCCGGGTGGAAAACGGCTATGTCACCGGCGCCTACCACGTCCGCAATCCCGAAAAACTCGCCGGCGTGACCAGGGAGATCACCGTGAGCCGGTGAAAAGGAACGGCCCGCCCGCGAGAGAACCCGCGGGCGGGCCGAGCTTCAGGGTGCTCGCGGGGTCACTCCCGGACGGCGGCCGAGGCCGCGTCCCGCGCGGGTTCGCCGGGAACGGGATCGACGGGCCCGCCGGGCACCTTGGCCACCGGCCTCCCCCGCCGGCGGCGGATCTCGAATCCGAGGAGGATCAACGCGAGCGTCACCGCGCTGAGCCAGAACTGCGAGCGCGTCGACGGCAGCAGCGCCATCGCCAGGATCACCGCGGCCATCAGCGCGATGGTCGCGTAGCTCAGCCACGGGAACAGCCACATCTTGAGCGTGAGCTTGTCCGGATCCTCTCGTTCCAGCCTGCGGCGGAGCCGCACCTGCGCGAGCGCGATCGAGAGGTACACGAACAGCGCCACGGCGCCGTAGGAGTTGACCAGGAACTGGAAGATCAGGTCCGGCGAGGTGTAGGCGGCGATGACGGACACGTACCCGATCGCGGTCCCCGCCAGGATCGCGCGCCGCGGCACACCGCTGCGGGAAAGCCTCGTGAAGGCCTTCGGCGCGTCGCCGTTGCTGGTGAGCGCGAACAGCATCCGCGACGAGGTGTACAGCGCCGAGTTCAGGCAGGAGAGCACCGCCGTCAGGACGATCGCGTTCATGATCGTGGCCACCGCCGGGATGCCGAGCACCTCCAGCACGGCGGCGTACGGGCTCACCGCGGTCGCCGGATCGTCCCAGGACTTGATCGCGACGACGAGGAACACCGAACCGACGTAGAACAGCACCACTCGGAAGATGATCGACCGCATGGCCTTCGCGATCGCCTTCTTCGGTTCCGCGGACTCGGCGGCGGCGATGGTGACGATCTCCGCGCCGGTGTAGAAGCCGATGCACGGGACCACCGCCGCGAGTACCGCGCCGATCCCGAGTGGCGCGAATCCGCCGTGGGAGACCAGATTCGTCAGTCCACCTTGGGCGCCCGGCCAGAATCCGAACAGGTACAGGGCGCCGACGACCAGGAAGACGACGATCGCGACGACCTTGATCGAGGAGAACCAGTACTCGAACTCGCCGTAGGACCGGGCCGAGACCATGTTGGTGCCGGTGAGGATCAGGAGCAGGCCGAGACTGAGCACCCACAGTGGCACGTCCGGTACCCACAGCTGCAGGATCCGGCCGCCCGCGACGGCTTCGACCGCCACGACGATGACGAAGAAGTACCAGTACATCCAGCCGACGGCGAAACCCGCGCGATTGCCGAGCGCTTCCCTCGCGTAGACGTAGAACGAGCCGAGCGCGGGTTTGGCGATCGTCATCTCCGCGAGCATGCGCATGATGAGCACGGTGATCAGGCCCGCGATGAGGAACGAGACCACCGCGGCCGGACCGGCCGACTGGATGACCACGCCGCTGCCGACGAACAGCCCGGCCCCGATGACGCCGCCGAGGGCGATCAGGTTCATATGTCGCTGCTTGAGCCCTGGTTTCAGGCCGCTGCTCTGTGCCGGGTCGGACGCTGAAGTCACGTCTCCTCCTTCTCGCACGCACCGCCGGGGCGGTGGCGCTGGGAGCTCCATTGTGGTTCCGGTCACCGTAGGAACAAGTCGGGCCCTGAGCGAGGGCCAGTTACGATGTGGGAAAGGGGTCCAGATACCACTCAGGACTGCTGGCGCGTCGCCAACGCCAGCAGTTGCGCCGCCGGGCCGTCGAGGCGCCGTCCGGCCGGCCACACCGCGCGCAGAACGCGTCCGAAGTCGACACCTTCCACCGTGACGGGCACGAGATCGTGGCCGGTGACGTCCAGTGCGCTGATCACCGCGGGGCCGGCGCCCGCGATCACGGCGTTGCGGACGGCGGAAGCGGAACCCAGCTCCAGCAACGGTTTCACCGGCCCCACCCCGGCCCGGCGCAAGGCGGCGTCGACGGTCTCCCTGGTTCCGGAGCCGTGTTCCCGCACCACGAGCGGCGTGCTCGCCAGCTCCGCCGAGGTCAGCGGACGACGTTCGCGCGCCCAGGGGTGGGGACCGGAGACGACCACCACGAGGTGGTCGCTCGCGACCTTCCGCGACGTGAGACCGGGCAGCGAGCCTGGTGACTCGACGAAACCGAGGTCGGCCTTACCCTCGCGGGCCAGTGCGGCCACCTGATCCGAATTCGTGACCTCGAGGCCGAGGTAGAGGCCGGGGTTCGCGCGTTTGAGCTCGCCGATCCAGCCCGGGACCAGGTGTTCGGCCAGTGTCATGCTCGCCGCGACGCGGAGTCCGGCCTCGTGCCGGGTCCGCAGGGCCTCGGCCCCGTCCAGCAGCCCGTCGAGCTCGGTGAGCACGCGGCGCGCCCAGCCGGCGATCACGCGACCGTCCGGGGTGAGCACGGAACCGCGGCGGGTCCGGTCCAGCAGCACCAGGCCGAGCCGTCGCTCCACAAAGGACAGCCGCTTGCTCGCCGAAGCCTGCGCGATCCCGAGGGTGGCGGCAGCCTGCCCGATACTGCCCAGTTCACCGACGAGGACGAGCAGGCGTAACGAGTCCAGCTCCGGCGCGGTCATAGCCAAACTGAATGACCTACCCGCCGTATTCCCGGCTACCGCCACTGTCCTCTCCGGACGACGCTCGTCAGCATGAGCACCACGTATGCGCGGCGGACGAAGCCGCATCTGACCGGTCTCGCCGTCACCGCGCTCGGTGTGGCCGTCGCGTACCTGCTGAGCACCGCCGTTCCCGTGCTCAGCGCCCTCACGCTCGCGGTCGTGCTCGGGGTGCTCGCCGGCTCGCTCCCGGTGCTCTCGGACGGCACCCGGCAAGCCATCGCGAAGGTGACGAAGAAGCTTCTGCGCGCCGGTGTCGTCCTTCTCGGCTTGCAACTCGCGCTCCCTTCGGTGCTTTCCCTCGGTCCTGGCACATTGCTCGCGGTCGTGTTGACGGTCGGCCTCACGTTCCTCGGCACGATCGGGCTCGGCAGGCTGATCGGCGTTCCACGCGGTCTCGCGATGCTGGTCGCGACCGGGTTCTCCATCTGTGGCGCGTCGGCGATCGCGGCGATGGAAGGCGTCGTCGAGCGTGAAGACTCCGACGTCGCGACCGCGGTCGCCCTGGTCACCTTCTACGGCGGCCTGGCGATCGCGGCGGTCCCGCTGCTCGGCGGGTGGCTGGACATGGACGCGCTGCGGATCGGTGGCTGGGCCGGGTTGGGCGTGCACGAGGTCGCGCAGGTCGTCGCGGCCGCCACCCCGGCGGGGACCGCCGCCGTCGCGGTCGCCGTGGTGGTGAAGCTGAGCCGGGTCGTCCTGCTGGCGCCGATGGTCGCGGCGGTCAGCGTGCACGAACGCCGTCGCCGCCCGTCCGCCGGCGGGAAGCGCGCGCCGCTGGTCCCGCTGTTCGTCCTCGGTTTCCTGGCGATGGTGGTGGTACGGAGTACCGGGATCCTGCCGGGTGCCGCGCTCGACGTCGCCAAGGTGGTCTGCACGCTGCTGCTGGCGGGAGCGCTCTTCGGGCTGGGCTGCGCGGTCCGGATCGGCACCCTGGTCCGCACCGGCGGCCGGGCGCTGCTGCTCGGCCTGCTCTCCACGCTGCTCGTCGGCACCATCGCCTACGTCACCCTCGCCCTGCTCGGCTAGCTTGGACGGCGCTCAGGAGCGCGAGGGTCTCGATGTCGGAGGCCGAGCAGCCGCGGGAGAGATCGTTGAGCGGCGCGGCGAGGCCCTGGAGAATCGGGCCGAGCGCGACGGCACCGCCGAGCCGTTCGGCGATCTTGTAGCCGATGTTGCCGGCGTCCAGATTCGGGAAGACGAGGACGTTCGCGCGGCCGGCGACCGCGGATCCGGGTGCCTTGGCCGCCGCGATCGACGCCACCAGCGCGGCGTCGAACTGCAACTCGCCGTCCACGGGGAGACCCGGTTCCCGCTGCCGCACCAGCGAAGTCGCCTCGCGGACGACGTCGACGCGCTGGTGGGCGGCACTCCCCTGCGTGCTGAACGACAGCATCGCGACCACGGGGTCTTCACCCGTCAGGCCGCGATGGGTCGCCGCGGCGGCGAGGGCGATGTCCGCCAGCTGTTCCGCGCCCGGCTCGGGGACCACGGCGCAGTCCGAAAAGGTCAGCCGCTGCCCGTCCGGGAGCAGCAGCAGAAAGCAACTGCTCAAAGTGGACACTCCCGGGGCCAGGCCCACGACCCGGAGCCCCGCGCGCAGGACGTCGGCGGTCGGCCGGGTCGCACCGGCGACACAAGCGTCCACGACACCCGCCCGTAAGGCGGCGGCCGCAACGAACACCGGATCGCGCCGGGCTGCGTCGAGGTGCTCCGGACGACGCGCGAATCCCGCTGCCAGGGCGGCCTCGATCCGGTCGTCGGCGAGGGCGTCGGCGACGTCCACGATCAGGTCTTCCGTGGCCCCTGCCGCGCGAAGGCGCGCCCCGTCACCGAAAAGCAGCGGCCGCACGATCCCCTCGTCCCGAAGCTTCAGCGCGGCGCGGACGGCGCGATCGTCGTCGCCGTCCGGCAAGGCGACGCGGAGATTCCGGCCGCGCAACGCCTCCCGCCAGCCGTCGAGCGTGGCGTCCGGCGTGACCTCGGTGGTCAGGCTCATAGAAGTACCTCCACGAACGAAGTGGGGGCCGCCGGAAGACGGCGACCCCCACGTGGTGAACAGAGGATCAGGGCTGGACGGCCTTCTCGACGTCGTTGAGCATCGCGTCCACGCCGTGGAGAAGCTCGGTGAGCACCTCGCGATCGGCGACGAGCGGCGGCGAGATCATCAACATCGTCGCGCCGCGATCGTCGCCGCGGAGGATGACGCCCGTGCGCCGGAACGCCTCCGGGAGCACCTCGCGAAGCACCTTCAACGACTCGGCCTCGGTCAGCTCCCGGCCACTGTCGCGGTCGGCCATCAGCTCGATGGCGTAGAAGAACCCGGTGCCGCGGACGTCCTTGACGCAGCGGTGTGCGGACTTGAGCGAGTTCAGCGCGGCGAACAGCTCCGGGCCCTCGGTGCGCACGTTGTCGAGCACGCGCTCGTCCCGCATCGCGGTGAGGTTCGCGACGGCGACGGCGGTGGCGACCGGGTGGCCGCCCCACGTCGCGCCGTGGGTGAAGAGGCCGCCCTTGGGTGAGTCGTACAGCTCGGTGACCAGCTTCTCGCGCACGATCACCCCGCCGAGCGGCGCGTACCCCGACGTCGATCCCTTGGCGAAGGTGATCAGGTCCGGCACGACCCCGGTGACGCCGTGCCCGAACCAGTGGCCCAGCCTGCCGAACGAGCAGATGACCTCGTCGGACACGAGCAGGATGCCGTACTTGTCGCACAGGGCGCGCAAAGCGGGCCAGTACCCCTTCGGCGGCACCAGCGCGCCGCGGCCGTTCTGCACCGGTTCGGCGAACAGCGCCGCGATCGTCTCCGGCCCTTCCTCCAGGATGACCCGCTCGATCGCCGTGACACAGTCCAATTCGGACGCCGGACCGCAGTCTCCCAGCAGTCCCAACGTGTTCGGCACGTGCCGGACGCCCGGCATGAGCGGGCCGAAGGGCTCCTTGATCTTCGCCAGTCCGGTCACCGAGAGGGCGCCGATGGTCGTGCCGTGGTAGGCCATGTCGCGGCTGATGATCTTCGTCCGCTCGGGCTGCCCCTGGCTGCGGTGGTACTGCCGGGCGAACTTCAGCGCGGTTTCGACCGCCTCCGAGCCCGAGTTGACGAAGAACGTCGTCCCGAGGTCGCCGGGCGCGAGTTCGGCCAGCAGCGTGGCCGCCTCGATCGCCGGGGTGTGCGCCGAACCCCAGTTGCTCGCGTAGGCCAGGGTGCCGACCTGGTCGGCGGCGGCCTTGGCGATGTCGGCGCGCCCGTGGCCCATGTTGACGCAGAAGAGCCCGGCGAGACCGTCGAGATGGCGGCGTCCTTCGGTGTCGATCAGGTAGCTTCCCTCGCCGCGTACGAACACCGGGAAATCCGAGGCCCAGGTGTCCTTGCGGGTGAAGTGCGGGCCGAGATGCCTGCGGGCCTGCGCTCGCAGCTGGGTGACGTCCACCGGAGACCTCCTTCGAGACACGAGTCTGTGCTCTGACTTTCGCAACCCGGCTGGCACCGGCCCAGCACCAGAGCGGCGGCGATCGATGGGTCCAGTTGGCCGGGGTGCCCATGTCGCGAAAGTGGCTTTCGCGACCCACCCACCAGCCAGACCCACGCCGGCCCGCATCGGCGTTGCGAAAGCCACTTTCGCAACGTTGAAGGTTGCGAAAGTGGCTTTCGCAACGTGCCCCTGCCCCAACAACCAGCCCGAGGGCGGCAGCGGGGCGTTCATGAAGGAATTGCGCTTCCTTCATCGACACCCGACCCCAAAGCGCGTGAAGGCCCCCTTCCCTCGGCTGAGCCGAGGGAAGGGGGCCTTCACGCGCAAAACGCCGCTCTACACGTAGTCCTTGTACTTCTCCAGGAACCGCACCGGCTTGGAGAGCGCGTCCCGACGGAACGGGTCGCCCAGCTCACGGGTGCACATGATCTCGATGACGGTCGTCTTGCCCTCGTTCATCTGCGCGTCGACGGCGCGCTGCAGGGCGGGACCGACCTCGTCGAGCTTCTCCACGACGATGCCTTCCGCCCCCATCGCCTTCGCGATCCCCGCGAAGCTCTCGCTCTCCAGTTCGCCCGCGACGAACCGCCGGTTGTAGAAGTCGACCTGGTTCTTCTTCTCCGCGCCCCACTGCCGGTTGTGGAACACCACCGCTGTGACCGGGATGTCGTGGCGGACGGCGGTCATGATCTCGCCCATGCTCATCCCCCACGCGCCGTCGCCGGCGTAGGAGATCGCGGGCCGGTCGGGCGCGGCGGCCTTGGCGCCGATGATGGTCGGCAGCGCGTACCCGCAGTTGCCGAAGCTCATCGGGGCGAAGAAACTGCGCGGCTCCTCGAAGCGCAGGTAGCTGTTCGCGACCGAGTTGATGTTGCCGATGTCGGTCGACACCATCACGCGCGGCGGCATCGCCTTCTCCAGCTCCCGCAACACTTCCCGCGGGTGCAGCCAGTTGCCCTCCTCGCTCTCCTGTTCCGCGATCATGTCGAGGCTGAACGGGTCGGTCTCGTGGGTCCAGGCGTCGAGTTCGGCCTCCCACGCGTCCTTCTCCGCCTTGATCTTCGCCGCGCGAGCGTCCTTTGTGGAGTCACAGGCCAACGTCCTGTCCGCGAGGCGCTTGGTCAGCGCGACCGCCGCGTCCTTGGCGTCGCCGCAGATGCCGACGGTGATCTTCTTGACCAGGCCGAGCATCTTGTGGTCCGCGTCGATCTGGATGATCTTCGCGTCCTTGGGCCAGTAGTCCATGCCGTGCTGCGGCAGGGTGCCGAACGGGCCGAGCCGCGAGCCGAGCGCGATCACGACGTCCGCCTGCGAGATCAGCTTCATCGCGGCCTTGGAACCCTGGTACCCCAGCGGCCCGCACCACTGCGGGTGACTCGCCGGGAACGAGTCGTTGTGCAGATAGCTGTTCACCACCGGCGCGCCGAGACGTTCCGCGAGCGCCTTGCACTCCTCGACGCCGTCGGCCATCACGACGCCGCCACCGGAGATGATCACCGGGAACTCCGCCGTGGCCAGCAGCGCGGCGGCCTCGTCGAGGCTCCGCTCGCCGCCGGGACCGCGATCGAGCCTGGCGGGCTCCGGGATCTCGGCCTCGATCTCGCCGTAGAAGAAGTCGCGCGGGATGTTGAGCTGCGTCGGGCCGAGCTCGGAGTGGGCCCGGTCGAAGCACCGGCCGGTGTACTCGGCCATCCGTTTCGGGTTGTTGACGTGCCCCTGGTACTTGGTGAACTCCTGGAACATCGGCAGCTGGTTGGCCTCCTGGAAACCGCCGAGGCCGGTGCCCATCGTGCCCGCTTCCGGCGTCACGATGACGACCGGGCTGTGCGCCCAGTAGGCGGCGGCGATCGCGGTGACGCAGTTGCTGATCCCGGGACCGTTCTGCCCGATGACGACGCCGTGCCTGCCGCTCACCCGGGCGTACCCGTCGGCCATGTGCCCGGCGCCCTGTTCGTGGACGACCGGTACCAGGCGGATGCCGGCCGGCGCGAAGATGTCCATCGCGTCCATGAACGCCGACCCCATGATGCCGAAGATGTCGGTGACGCCGTTCGCCACGAGCGTCTCGACGAAGGCCTCGGACGGGGTCATCTTCTTCCGGCCGCTGACGACCACGCGGCCGTCACCCGTCTTCCGTTCCGTCATGTTCCGCTCCTTCGACAGGCAGATTTACAAAAAACGATACGTGGCGTTCCTGAAATCAGGATGCGGCCGACGATAGGACGCGGATCGGCGAGCGTCAACGTCGGATTCTGGAAACCGAGACGCTGTGTGCTACTTTTCGAAACATGGAGCTGCTTCGCGAACCCGATCCGATCAACGGGGACACGCCGACCATGCGGCTGTTCTCCCTGCTCGAGCTGATCGCCGCCAAGGACCAGCTGGTCTCCCTGCAGGGGCTCGTCGAGGAGACCGGCCTGCCGAAACCGACGCTGCACCGCATGCTGCAGCAGCTCGAAGGGGCCGGCCTGCTGGTCCGCCAGGCCGACGGCCGCCACTACGGCACCGGCCACCGGCTGCGACGGCTCGCGGAGAACCTGCTCCTCAACGCGACCCACCACGGCGCCCGGCACGCCGTCCTGCGCCACCTCGTCGACGAACTCGGCGAGAGCTGCAACGTGACCACGTTGTCGGGCAACGAGATCGTGTACCTCGACCGGGTGGAGACGCCGGAACCGCTGCGGTTCTACCTCCGGCCCGGCTCGCGCGTGCCGATCCACTGTTCGGCCAGCGGCAAGATGATCCTCGCGCAGATGAGCCCGTCGCAGCGGCGGAAGCTGCTCGCGCACGCGCCGCTCAAGCAGTACACGAACAAGACCCTCACCGACCTCGACGCGCTCGAAGCCGAGTTCACCCGCATCCGCCGCGACGGGTTCGCGCTCGACGACGAAGAGTTCCTGCCCGGCTTGGTGTGCGTCGCGGTCCTCGTGCCGGGGCGCGCCAACCTCTGCGTCGCCGTGCAGGCGCCCGTAATGCGGCTGACGCCGGACAAGGCGCTGCAGACACTCCCCGCGTTGCAGCGCGCGGCCGAAGCGATCAGCCGCGTCGACGCCGAGGGCGGGTCCGAACCGGAAAGTGTTCCGTCGTAAGGAGTTCTCATGGTCCCCGAGCTACGGCTCCCGGTACGCGAAGTCTTCGGCATCGATTCGGATCTCGTCGTCGGCGCGTTCCGCGAGCGCGGCGAGCACGTCCCCGAGATCGACGAGGCGTACCGCTTCAACCCGGACGTGACGCTGGCCCTGCTCGCCGGTTTCACCCGCGACCGCCGGGTGCTGGTGCAGGGCCTGCACGGCACCGGGAAATCGACCCATATCGAGCAGGTCGCCGCGCGGCTCAACTGGCCGTGCGTGCGCGTCAACCTGGACGGTCACCTCAACCGCCTCGACCTCGTCGGCCGCGACGCCGTCGTGCTGCGCGAAGGCAAGCAGGTCACCGAGTTCCAGGAGGGAATCCTCCCGTGGGCGCTGCAGCGGCCGGTCGCACTGGTGCTCGACGAGTACGACGCCGGCCGCCCGGAAGTCATGTTCGTGCTCCAGCGCGTGCTCGAACGGGACGGCAAGTTCACCCTCACCGATCAGAACCGCGTCCTGCGGCCGCATCCGTCCTTCCGGCTCTTCGCCACCGCCAACACGGTCGGGCTCGGCAACCTCAACGGGCTCTACCACGGCGCGCAGCGGCTGAACCACGCGCAGATCGACCGCTGGAACATCGTCGTGTCGCTGAACTACCTGCCCGCCGCCGAGGAGATCGCGATCGTGCGGGCGCGGGTCCCCGGCGTCTCCGAGTCGCTGGCGGCGTCGCTGGTCGCGGTGGCCGCCTTGACCCGCAAGGGTTTCCAGGCCGGTGACCTGTCCACCCTGATGTCCCCGCGCACCGTGATCACCTGGGCGGAGAACATCGAGATCTTCGGTGATCCGGCGACGGCGTTCCGGCTGTCCTTCGTGAACAAATGCGACGAAGCCGAGCGGGACCTGGTGGCGGAATACTTCCAGCGCTGCTTCGACGACGAGCTCCACCTGCTCTCGGCATGACCACGGGGCAGGCGGAAACCCGGCGCCGCAACCAGGTCGAGGAGCTGTGCGCGGCCGCGGTCCGGGCGCTCACCGGCGATCCGGCGCTCCACTTCCGGGCACGGCGCTTGCATCGCGGCCGCGAACCACTACCCCTGCACGCCCCGCATCTCCGTCACGCTGCCGACGACGATCTGCTGTCGGTTCGCGGGATCGCGGACGGGATGGCGCTGCGCCTGACGTCCTCCGACGCCGCCCTGCACCGGAGCCTATGCCCGCGAGACCCGGCCGAACGCGGGATTTTCGAACTCCTGGAACAGTTCCGCGTCGAGTCGCTCCCGCCCGCGGACCTGCCGGGAATGCGGCGGAACCTACGCCTCCGTCATCTGCGCTGGTCACTGGAATTCCACCGCTCCGGCCTGACCGAGACCGCACGCGGTTTGCTGCTGTACACGGTCGCGCAGATCTGCCGGTCGCGGATCACCGGCGAACCGGTGGTCGAGGAGACCGAGGACCTCATCGAGGCGACCAGGTTCGCGCTGGCGCCTTCCCTCGGCCACGACCTCGCCGGGCTGCGGCGGCACCGGACGGACCAGAAGGCGTTCGCCGAACACGCGCTGGCGATCGCCCGGACGACCGGCGGCCTGCTCGCCGGGACCGAACAGAACGCCGAGGACGAGGGCGATCCCACCGACCCGCGGTTCAGTCTCGTGATCGACTTCGACGCGAGCCACGGCGAACAGATTCCCACCGCGACCGCCGGTACCAGCCGGACCTTGGGCGAATCCGGTGCGGCGTACCGGGTTTTCACCACCGCGTACGACCGCGAACGACGGGCGTCGGACCTGGTGCGCCCCGCGCTGCTGGCGGAACTCCGCGAACGGCTCGACCGGCGGGTCGCCAGGCAGGGCGTCGGCCCGGGACGGCTGGCTCGCGACCTCAAGGCGGTGCTGGCCGAGCCCGCGCGCGACGGCTGGGACGGCGGCCAGGAGGAAGGTCAGCTCGACGGCCGCACCCTGGCGCAGCTGATCAGCTCCCCCACCGAACGCCGGATCTTCCGCACCGAACGGATCGAGCCGGTGGCGGACACCCTCGTGACGTTCCTGATCGACTGTTCGGGTTCGATGACCGCGCACGCCGAACCCGTCGCCGCGCTGGCCGACCTCTTCGCGCGGTCGATCGAACTCGCCGGCGCCACCTGCGAGGTACTCGGCTTCACGACCGGCGCCTGGAACGGCGGCGGACCCGGGCGGGAGTGGAGGCGAGCGGGACGGCCGCGCCATCCCGGCAGGCTCAACGAACGCCTGCACCTCGTGTTCAAGGACGCCGAAACCCCGTGGCGCCGGGCGCGCCCGGACCTCGCGGCGCTGCTGAAGGCCGATCTGTTCCGGGAAGGGATCGACGGCGAGGCGGTCGCCTGGGCCTGCGGCCGGATGCGCGCGCGAACGGAGGCACGCCGGATCCTGCTCGTCCTCTCCGACGGCAGCCCCATGGACGGCGCGACGAGCCTCGCGAACGATCCGCACTACCTGGACGAGCATCTGCGGGAAACGGTGCTGCGAGAGGAGAACAGCGTCGAGATCAGCGGGATCGGCGTGGGGCTCGACCTGAGTCCCTTCTACCGCCGCTCCCGGGTTCTCGACACCTCGGTCACGTCCGGGTACGCGCCGTTCCGGGACGTCCTCGAACTGCTCTCCCGGCGCTGAACGCCGCCGGTTCCCTTCCCTGAGCCGCGGGTGGCTCAGCGGCCGTAGCCACCCTCTTCACCACTGTTCCCGCCGAACTCGGCGCGCTGCCCTTGGTCGCCGCCGTATTCATTGCCCTGGTCGCCACCGAAGTCGGCGCGCTGTCCCTGGTCGCCGCCGTACTCGTTGCCACCCTGGCCGCCGGGTGCGTCGTTACCGAAACCGCCGCCCTGCTGTTGTCCTTCGTTCTGCTGTTCGCCACCGGACTCGCCGAGGAAACCCTTGGCCTTGTCGGCGGCCGAGTCGATCTTGTCGGAGTGTTCACCGAAGCGGGACTTCGCGAAATCGGCGGCCTTGTCGACGTGCTCCCCGCTCACCTTGTCCTTCATGCCTTCGAAGTCGATACCCACGAGAACTCCTCACCTGGTTCGAATACGCCGAAGACCGGCGCATACCTCCATCAAAGTCCATTCGCCGGGTGCGGCAACTCGAACGCGACGGATGGGTGAGTCGGAGAGTTCTCCTTTCCAGTAAGGGAAAACCTCGACGAGCAAGACGCGGGGACGGCAGGGGTGGTCGCTCACTCGGGTGGACTTGCCGACCGTTCGCGGCCATACGAGTGCGATCTGTGAGTCCGTCACGACAAAAGGTTTCCTGGTCGACGCGATTTCTCTACACCATGCCCACGACACGGCCGAGGTCAGTCACACACGATCACGGTTGGCGCGTTTAGCCCGTTCGTGTTCGTATCCCTGGGGTCAGCCAAAGCGGACACGGCCAAAGGGAGTTCGAACTTCATGCGCAGGAAAATTGCCCGGACGGTAACGGGCGTCGCGATCGTGGCCGGCCTGGTCGCCGCGTGCGGATCCGAGGGCGAAAACGGTGCGGCTGGGACATCCGGCGCGAATGGAACCGCTTCAAGCGCGGCCGCCGCGTCGTCCTCCGGCGCCGGCGCCCCGGCTTCTTCGGGAGCGGGCACCGGAGACGCGGGTCAGGCCGGCGGTGAGGCGGCGCAGAAGGTGACCGCCGCGATCCAGCAGGCGCTCCAGCAGTCGCCGATCACCTTCACCACGGAAAGCGCCGAACTGACCGAAAAGAGCAAGACGGCACTCGGCGAGATCGCCAAGGCCATGCAGGGCAACGACGTCAAGATCACCGTCGCCACCCATGCGGGTTACCCCGACGCGGAAAAGTCCAAGGCGCTGTCGGAAAAGCGCGCCGAGGCGATCACCGCCGCGCTGGAAGCCGCGGGCGTGGCCAAGGATCGCGTCAAGACCGAAGCGACCGGCAACGAGAAGGCGCAGGGCGATCAGGCGTTGGACACGCAGATCACCGTCGCGCAGTGACCTTCGACGGAAGCGCGGGTGGGCGGAGCGATCCGCCCACCCGCGCTTGTCACTATCTGATCGGCCCGAGCGGTTTTCCCAACTACGGCGACGAACTGATCGCGGCGACGTGGCTGCGCCATCTGGCGCGGATCGCCCCGGAGGCCGACGTCTGGCTCGACACCCACTCGCCGGGACCCGCGCGAGTGCTCTTGGACGGGCTGCATCCGCGGCTCCGCTGCACGGACACGCTGTGGCGGCTGTGCGGTGAGGCACCGTCGGACGATCCGTGGGAAGTGGCGCGCTGGGTGCAGTCGGCGGTGGACGACCCCGGGCTCGCGCCGCGCTGGGACGCCGGTATCGACCTCCTCGGCCGGACCGACGTGGTGCACCTGATCGGCGGTGGCTACCTCAACGCGTTGTGGCCACGGCATATCGGGCTGATCGCGGGCGCCGCGGCCGCCGCTCGGCGATCGGGTGCCCGCACGGCCATGACCGGGCAGGGCCTGACGCCGTTCCCGTCCGGCGCCACCGACCTGCTCCGGTCGCTCACCGACCGGTTCGACGTCGTCGACGTCCGCGACGATCCGTCGGCGGAACTGCTTCCCGGGGTCGCCCGGACTTGCGACGACGTCTTCCTGGAACCGCCCGAGCCCAGGGCCGCCGCGCAGGCGCGCGAATTCGTCCTCTGCGTACAGTCCGACATCGGTGCGTTCGAGCCGTCCGTACTGGCCGCCCAGGTGCTGGGTCTGGTGCGGGCGTGGGAGATCCACCCCGAGCAGCTCGCCGTCGTCGAGGGGATCCCCCGGGTCGACCGCGCCGTTCCGGCGCTGTTGGAGCACGAACTCGCCGGCGCGGAATTCCATCCGTTCCGCGACATCTGGCGCCACGGCCCGCCGATGGCGCCAGGGCAGACCTGGATCTCCAGCCGGTACCACCTGCACCTCGTCGCCGCGGCGGCGGGCGCGACCGGCCTCGCGATGAGCGTGACGCGCGGGTACTACACGACCAAACACCGCAGCCTGATCGACCTCGGCTCGGGCTGGACGTCGTTCGACGCCGAGACGGGCGGGACACCGGACCGGCCGACCGGTACCGGCTTCCCGCCCCACGTCGTCCGGCGGTGCCGCGAGCTGAAACTCTCGGTCGCGAAGGCGGTCTACGGTGAGCAGGCGCCCGAAGAAGCCTCGGCACCTCCGCCCGCGCGGCGTCTCGCCCTGCGGTCGTGGCGGACCCGGTCGAGTTAGCCGTATCACGAGAGTTACGCCTTCAATCACGCGAGTTACGCCTCTGATCACGCGAGTTACGCCTTCAAGCACGCGAGTTACGCGTTCAATCACGCGTGATCGCTCGTGTCACCGGCTGAGCGACGGAACCGCCTCCGGGTCTGGAGCGCTGTCGGCCGACTTCGCCACCGGGGTCCGCGCTTTGTCCGGCGCCGCCAGGCTCCAGATCGCCACCACGGCCAGGTTCACCCCGAGCGACACCAGCCCCGCGTTGAAACCGCCGAACGTCGCGCCGGTGACGTACAGGGCGATCGCCGTGAGCACCCCGGTGACCATTCCGGCGGCCACCGCGGCCGTCCGCACCCGGCGCACGAACAGGATCGCGAGCCAGCCGGGGACGACCTGGGCGAGCAGGTTGTACGTCAGGTTCAGGATGGTGAGCATCAACGTCGACGCGACGAGGGTCAATACCGCCGCCAGTACCAGGAAACTCGCCACCGCGACGACGGTCCACCGCCGTTGCGCCGCGGCCGGGACGTTCGGCGCGAGGTTGCGGCAGACCATGCCGCCGATGGTGAGCGCGGTCGCGGCGAGCACCAGCACACCCGACAGCGCGGCACCGGCGGCGACGAGGCCCAGCAGCCAGTCCGGCAGCAAACCCTTGGCCGTCACCATGAACACCGTGTTCGGGTTCTCCAGGTCCGGATGCGCGCGCACACCGTAGTAGGCGGCCAGCACCAGGAACGGGTAGATCAGCATGTACATCGGCATCCACACCGTCGAACTCTTCACCGCGCGTTCGGAACGGGCCGGGAACACGTAGGCGCCGCCGAAACCGAGATAGAACACGATGCTCTGGAAGAGGATCGTCGTCATCGCGAACGTGAGTTCCGAGCCGCCCATGGTGGTCTGAGCCGCGCTCAGCACCTCGGGTCCGCTGACCTTCGCGGTGCCGCCGGCGGCGATCACGACGGCCACCCCGACGAGCACGACGCCGAGCAGCATGAAGAAATCCTTGAGGATCGACACGAACGCGGGCGACCGCACGCCGGAGACGGCGATGTAGACGAACGCCACGATGCCCGCCAGTACCACGCACTGCACGGGATCCAGCCGCAACCCCAGGTTGCTCAGCACCACCTGGAGCCCGATGAACTGGTACTGCCCCCACGGGACCAGCGCGATCAGCATCGTGACACAGGTGATCAGCTCCAGCCGCCTGCTGCCGAAATGCCGCCCGAACACGTCGGGCACGGTCATCGCGTCGTACCGTTTCGCCGCCCGCCACACCAGCGGCGCCAGGAAATAGCCCAGCGAGTACGCGAGCAGGATGTAGCCGAGGAACCAGATCCCGTAGCTCGCGCCGTGCGCGTAGATGCCGCTGGGGAACCCGATCATCGTCCCGATGCTGTACACCTCGCCGACCGCGAGGAAGTACACCAGCCACGCCGGGAACGACCGGCCGCCGACGAGGAACTCCGAGATCCCGCCGCCGCGTGTCGACCGTCCCGCCCATACCGCGAGCCCGATCGAACCCGCCATCACCACCGCCACGATCGCGATCAGCATCAGTCGTCCTCCGGGTAGTGGGCGCGGTCGAAGAAACGCCAGCTGATCCACAGGCACAGGGTGGTCAGCGGGCAGCAGCAGAAGACCCAGAAGAACAGCACCGGGATGCCCAGCACCGATGCTGTCGATCCGGAGAGCAGCAGAATCCCCGCCAGGAGGGCGAAAGCGGGGACGAACAGTCCGATGAGGACACTCGGCCAGCTACGGATCATCGTGTCGCTCCCGTCGTCTCGCGCCGCCAGACGACCTCGCCGCCACTGACGGTTGCGTCCACGGTCAGCTCGCGGATCCGGTCCGGGTCGATCGTGGTGGGGTCACCGGAGAGCACCGCGAGATCGGCGAGCTTCCCGACCTCCAGGCTGCCCTTGACGTCCTCCTCACCAGCCAGGTACGCGGCGTCGATCGTGTAGCCGCGCAGCGCGGCGTCGACGTCCACGGCCTGTTCCGGGCCGAGCACCTTGCCCTGCCTGGTGATCCGGCGTACCGCGCACCAGATCCCCTCCAGCGGCGGCACCGGGGTCACCGGGGTGTCCGAATGCAGTCCGAAGTGGATTCCGCGCGAGCGGGCCGAGACCAGCGGGCTGATCCGGCGGGCCCGCTCGGGGCCGAGGAAGACGTCACGATGCCGATCTCCCCAGTAGTAGACGTGTTTGACGAAGAACGACGCGAGGACGTCGTGGGCCGCCATCCGGTCCAGCTGGTCTTCGCGCACCGTCTGGCAGTGCTCGATCCGGTGCCGCCTGCCGGTGCCGCGCGGCGAGCCCAGCCGCGAATAGCCGTCGATGATCGCGTCGATCGCCGCGTCCCCGTTGCCGTGCACGGCGACCTGCCAGCCCGCCGCGTCGAGCGCGGCGATCCGGCGGCCGAGGTCGGCGGGTTCGAGCAGCATCATGCCGTGCTCGTCCGGGTCGCAGGTGTAGCCCTCCGCGAGGCAACCGGTCTTGCCCTGGATCGACCCGTCCGTGACGATCTTGACGCCGGTCATCGCGAACTTGTCGTCCGCGCCGTCTTGCGGGGCTTCCGGTTCGCCCTCGTCGAGGCCGGGAAGCAGGCCGTCGAACAGGTAGCCACGCACCCGGACGCGGAGCTTCCCGGCTCGCCTCAGCAGCGAGTACGCCTCCAGCTCCGCCGCGCCGCCGATGAGACCGATCCCGGTGTCGTGCACGGAAGTCACGCCGTTGGCGAGGTATTCCTCATCCGCCAGCAGCAGGGCTTCGGCCAGTTCGCCCGCGCTCTGCCCGGGAAGCCGGGACGTGACGAGGAAGGCCGCCGTCTCGACGAGTACCCCGGTCGGCTCGCCCCGGGCATCGCGCACGATGAGGCCGCCGGGCGGGTCCGGGGTCTCGGCGGTGATCCCGACTTCGCGCAGGGCGAGCGAGTTCGCGGTGCAGAAATGCCCGGAAACATGGGTCAGGACCACGGGATTGCGACCGGAGACGGGATCGAGGTCCGCGCGCGTCGGATGACGGCCGTCCGCGAGCAGTGTGTCGTCGTAACGGAAACCGCGGATCCACTCCCCCGGCCCGAGATCCTTGGCCGCCTGCGCGACCCGGCCGGCGATGTCGGCGATGGTGTCGTTGGGCGGGCTGCCGGCGTCGACCGGCGCGGCCAGCGTCATCCCGAAGAACGCCGGGTGGTTGTGGGACTCGACGAAACCGGGGATCACCGTGCGCTCCGCCAGGTCGAGCACGGTGGTCTCCGGGCCGATCAGCCGCGAGATCTCCCGTTCGGAACCGAGCGCGGTGATCCGCCCGCCGCTCGCGGCCAGCGCGCGGACCCGTCTCCCCGCCGCGTCGAGGGTGAGGACGGTGCCGCCGAGCGCGACGAAATCGGCTGCACGCTGGGGATCTTCTCGAAGGAACTCCACACAGGCCTCCCGGGCTCACGAGGGATTCCCAGACAGTGCGGCACGTCTGGCCGCCTGAACAGGTCCAGAACGCTCCGCTGCGGTGGTACCAGTTAGGCGAGCAGGTCGCGGCAGGCCTGGCCGAGAAGCCGGATACCGGGGTCGATGTCGCGCAACGGAACGGCCGCGAAGCCGATCCGGAAGTGATTGCGTGGCGGGTCTTCCCCGACGAAGAAGATGTCGCCGGGCTCGATCAGGACGCCGTCGCGTTCGGCGCGTTCGATCAGCGCCCGGCAGTCCAGTTCGGACGGCCCGGTCATCCAGAGGCTGACCCCGCCCGGCGGGTACGCCGTCTGCGTCCACGGCAGGTGTTCGGTGACCGCGGCGCAGGTCGCCTCCCATTTCCGCATCAGTTTCGTGCGGTAACGACGCAGGGACCGGTGGTACTCGCCGCTGTCGATGAGCAGCGCCAGCGCGCGCTGGAGGTGACCTGGCGGATGCCGCAGCACGTACCGGCGGATCTCCCGCAGTTCCCGCACCAGCTCGCGCGGCCCGACCAGGTACCCCAGCCGCAGGCCGGGCGAGAGGAACTTGGAGAAGGTGCCGAGGTAGATCGCGTCGCCGGTGCCGTCGAGCGCCTTGAGCGCGGGCGTGGGACTGCCGTGATACCGGAATTCGCTGTCGTAGTCGTCCTCGACCAGGACCGTGCCCGCACTCGCGGCGAGGCTGAGCAGGCGACGGCGGCGGCCGATGCTCAACGTCGCGTTCGTCGGATGGTGGTGGCTCGGGGTGAGGTAAAGCAGATCGACGCCGTCGAGTGTCTCCGGCGGGCGCAGGCCGCTCTGGTCGACGTCGACGCCGCGCAGTCCGGCGCCGGTGCGCAGGAAGATGTGCCGGGCGTCGAGGTACCCCGGGTTCTCCATCGCCACGACGCTCTCCGGGCCGAGCAGCGCGCGGCCGAGCAGGTCGAGCCCCTGCTGCGAACCGACGGTGATCAGCACCTCGGACGGATCGGCCTCGATCCCCCGCGCGGTGAGCAGCTGACGGCAGATCAGGTCGACCAGCATCGGGTCGTCCGAGCCGACACTGTCCTGCAGGCTCGGGAACACGTGCGGCCGGTACAGCGCGTCGCGCAGGCAGCGGGTCCACGACCGCGCCGGGAACGCGGTGACGTCGACCTGGCCGGCGAGGAACGGATACGGATAGGTGTGCCAGTCCGGGCGCTTCTCGATATGCGGCACCCCGGCGTCGGGGTACCGGCGCACCCGCGCGCTCCAGTCGATGGCCGGGGTGGTGCCACGCTCCTGCACGGCACAATGCGGCCGCATCTCCGCGTTGATGAACAACCCGCTGCGCTCCCGGCTCTCCACGAACCCTTCGGCGACCAGCTCCTGGTAGGCGAGGTTGATGGTGTTGCGGGAAACGCTCAGTTCGGCGGCCAGCTCACGCGAGCTCGGCAGCCGGTGCGCCGGGTCGAAGGTGCCGATCGCGATGCCGTGCTCGATGGCGCGCCGCACCTGCCGGTAGAGCGGCTCGGCGGACGTCCGGTCGATTTCGATCAACGTTCGCGGCAACGGCACCTCCCTCTCGGCGACGGGACCGGGATCTGAACCTAGCTCCAGATCCCGGCCCGCACCACCTAACCGAGTACGTCGTCCAGCGCGACCGAGTCGATCCCGAGCGCCTCACCGACCGGCGCGGACGTCAGCCGCCCGTCCACCGTGCTGACCCCGCCGCGCAGCTCCGGGCATCGCGCGAGGGCGCCGGAGAGACCGTTGTTCGCCAGCTCCAGCGCGTACGGCAGCGTGACGTTCGTCAGCGCGTACGTCGAGGTGTGCGGAACGGCGCCGGGCATGTTGGCGACGCAGTAGAACACCGAGTTGTGCACGGCGAACGTCGGTTCCGCGTGCGTGGTCGGCCGGGTGTCCTCGAAGCAGCCACCCTGGTCGACGGAGATGTCGACGAGCACACTGCCCGGCTTCATCCGGGACACCAGTTCGTTCGAGACCAGGCTCGGCGCCTTGGCTCCGGGCACGAGCACGGCTCCGATCACGAGGTCCGCTTCGAGTACGGCCTCCTCGATCGAGTACGCGTTGGCCGCGGCCGTGCGGATCCGGCCCTGGTACATCCGGTCGGCGGCGCGGAGCTTGTCGACGTTCTTGTCGAACAGGACGACGTCGGCCCAGGTCCCGGCCGCGCCGGCGACCGCGTTCATGCCCGCGACACCGGCGCCGAGGACGACCACCCGCGCCGGGGCCACGCCGGAGACGCCGCCGATGAGCACACCCCGCCCGCCGTTGGCGCGCATCAGCGTCTGCGCGCCGACCTGCGGGGCCAGCCGTCCGGCGACCTCGCTCATCGGGAACAGCAGGGGCAGCGAACCGTTCGGCAGCTGCACGGTCTCGTAGGCCACCGACGTCGTGCCCGCGTCCAGCAGCGCCCGCGTGCACGGCTCGCTCGCGGCGAGGTGCAGGTACGTGAACAGCAGCTGGTCGCGCCGCAGCCGGTGGTACTCCTCCGCGATCGGCTCCTTGACCTTGAGCACGAGGTCTCCGGTCGCCCAGACGTCGTCGGCGCTGTCGAGCACCTTCGCCCCGGCCGCGGCGTAGTCCTCGTCGCGCACGGAGGACCCTTCGCCTGCTCCGCGCTCGACGAACACCTCATGCCCGGCCGAAGTGAATTCGTGCACGCCCGCGGGCGTCACCGCGACCCGGTACTCGTGGTTCTTGACTTCACGAGGGACACCGATCTTCATCTCACGCTCCCGTCTGTTCCAAAGGCAATGACGCTGAGCGTGCGGCACGGCTGGAACGGCCAGAAGTGCCAGAACCCGCGCGATCGAGGGGTCCAGTTCGCGGGAGGCCAGAGATCGTCCTGTCATAGCGATGAGCTATGACGTCCTCGCCGGATTCCGGCTACCGGTGTTCGAGCACCGGCTCCACAATGGACCGGTGGGAACCCTGGCCATGACCTCGCTCGCGGCGGCGGCCGGGGTCGTCGCCCAGCGCCTTTCCGGGATGGGGCTTTCCCTGCTGTGCGTACCGTTTCTCGCGCTTGCGCTAGGCCCGCTCGACGCCGTCCGGCTCACCCTGCTGCTCGGCTTCCCGGTCTACCTGGCGGTCGCGATCACCCATTGGCGGGCGATCAGGTGGAAGCAGGTCGCGTGGCTGACGGTGCCCGCGGTGGTCTTCACCCCGGTCGTCGCGTTCGTGGTGCGCGGCGTTCCCGCGCGGCCGCTGCTGCTCGCCGCGGGAGGCTGCTGCGTCCTCGCCGTCGGCGTGCTGGCGAGCGGCATCACCAGTAGACGGCTGGCGGGCAGGACGGGCGCCGTCGGCGCGGGCGTGCTGAGCGCGGCGATGAACTCCGTCGCCGGGCTGTCCGGTCCCGCCGTGGCGGTGTACGGGGCGAGTGCGGGCTGGGGTGCGGACGAGACGCGCGGGACGCTGTCGATCTACTTCTTCCTGCTCGGCCTGGTGGCACTGCCCAGCCTCGGCTGGGTGGAGGTGCCTGTGAGTGTCCTCGTCGCGGTGGCGGGCGCGGCTCTCGCCGGTGATCTGCTGGGCCGGGTGCTGAGCCGCCGGGTCGGTGAACGGTCCGTCCGGTGGTCTGTTCTGGTGCTCTCGGCGGCGGGTGGTGCGCTGACGCTGGCGCATGCGGCGTGAGACGCGGCTCGCGACCGCGCGGCGACCATGTCGCGAAAGCCACTTTCGGGACGTCAGACGTCGCGAAAGTGGCTTTCGCGACACGTCTCGGCCGGGGAGCCACTCACGACCATCGCTGACATCCGTGAAGGGCCCCTTCACTGGCAAGGAGGCCTTCACGGATGCCGTCGGGCCGGAGAAACTGCCGGTCCCGTTGGTCGTGAGTGGCGATTCGGCTTAGAACCCGAATCGCCACTCACGACCAACGCGACCGCGCACATCCGTTGCGAAAATGGCTTTCGCAACCCACTCACAACAGCTTTCGCAACGCTTCCCGCAAAGCGCCGAGGGCGGCCTCGGGCTCGTCCCAGAAGATCATGTGCCCGGCCCCCGGGATCTCGACGAGTTCCGCCGACGGATTGCGTTCGGCCGCTTCGGCCGCCCCGTCGGCGGTGACGACCGGACTCGCACCGCCGTACAAGAAGTACGTCGGAGCGGGCACCTTCGGCCAGTCGTCGAAGAAGTCCTCCGATTCGAAACCGGCGTGGGTGGCGGCGATCGCGGAACGGGAACACGAAGAAAGCCAGCGAGCACGCAGTTCCTGTTCCCGGCGCGGCCATCGCGGCCAGGACAGGGCGACCTCGTCGGCGTCGGTGCCCCGGCGGGCCTGGGCGAGTTGCCCGAGGAAGGCGTCGAGGGTCGTGGGGTACGGCGCCCGTCCGGGGCCGCTCAGCGGCGGGTCGGCCAGCACCGTGCCCCGGTACGGCCGGCTGGTGGCGGCCCGTGCGGCGATCCGCGCGCCCATGGAGTGTCCGAACAGGATCGGATCGCGTAGCCCGAGTCCGTCCACGACCGCCTCGACGTCCGCGGCGTAGCTCGCCAGGTCGTAGTCCGGCGCGTCATCGGAGAGCCCGCGCCCTCGGACGTCGAGTACGAGCGGGCGCACGAGGTCGGTGAGCTCCCGCGCGACGAAGTCCATCGTGACCGCCGGGCTGGTGATCCCCGGCAGCACGAGCACCGGGACTCCGTCGGACGGCCCGTAGTCGAGGACGTGCAGCCGGACCGAACCCGACGTCACCCACCGGCTGGTCGCCGGAACGTCGCCGAGATCCGCCAACGCGGGTTGACCGAGCGTTCGCCGATCCTGTTCCGAAAGGTACGCCAAGGCATCGTCGAGGCCGACGACGTCCGCGTATTTCGCCTGCAGGTCGAACAAGGCGGCATCGTGTGGCCCGGCAGCGCGGTCACCGCAGGCTTCCCGGACCACCAGCGTGTTGAAGCCGGACTGGACGGCATCGACGGCGGTCGCGCGGACACAACCCGAAGTCGTCGCGCCGCAGACGACGACGGTGTCCGTCCCCAGACTCGTCAGGAGCGCCGCCAGCGAGGTCCCGTGGAACGCCGACGCGCCCTTCTTCAGGATGAGATGGTCACTTTCACGCTGTTCGAGCCGCGGGTCGAGGGCGACCGCATCGCTTCCTTCGCGCAGTGCCCGCATCCCAGGCGCTTTCCGAAGCCACGCGACGGCGTCGCCGTCCGCTTCGGCGGGTGTGTAGCTGATCGCGGTGTAGATCACCGGTATGTCCTGCCGACGCGCCTCGGCGACGAGGGCGGCGGTCGCGGTCACCTCGGCGGTGAGGTCGGCTCCGGACGGGAAACCGGGCTCGGTGAACCCGCGGGTCAGGTCGACCACGACCAGGGCCGGGCGCGATCCGCGCGGCACGCTCGCGCCGAAACCGGCTCGGTCGTACACGCTGTCGAGGCCTTCATCGACGGGCACGCTGCAACTCCTTGATCAGTTTGTCCTGGGTACGGATCCGGCCCAGCAGCCAGCCCTGGAACAACCCGAGGGCCGCGGCCGCCGCGATCACGCCGTAGCGTTTGACGTTGTCGGGAAGCACCATGGCGAGCCCGTCGACGGCCTCCGGCACCGGCGCGGGAGCGGCCGCGACCGGCCCCGCTCGAAGCTGGTCCGCGAGATTGCGGGCGAACTGGTCGAGCAGCCGGGTGGAGACGGCGCCGATCGCGCCCTTGCCGAATTGGGCGAGCTTGCCGCGGATCGACAGATCGGTGCGCAACTCGATGGTGGCGCCGCCGGGTGCCTCGCGCACGGTCAGCGTCACGTCGGCCTCGGCGTCGCCGTTGCCATGGGCGTCCGCTCCCCTGGCCACCAGCCGCAGGCTGCGGTCGGCGGCGGTGACGTCGGTGAACCGCACCGTGCCCGAGTAGGCGGCGGTGATCGGGCCGACCTTGACCTTGACGCGACCGAGATAGGCGTCGTCCTGCCGTCCGTCGAGGGTCGCGCCCGGCAGGCAACCGGCCACCCGTTCGACGTCGTTGATCAACGCGAAGACCTCGTCGGGTCCGGCCGGTACGGACAGCTGGTTTTCCAGGATCACGCTGTCGCCTCCTTCTGCTGGGCGTGGCATCGGCGGGTCGCGGTCGCCTCGATCGCGTCCACGATGGTCTGGTAACCGGTGCAGCGGCACAGGTTCGCCGACACGGCCTCGCGGATCTCCTCGCGTCCCGCGTCCGGCCGCTGGGCGAGGAATCCTTCGGCCAGCATGAGGAACCCGGGCGTGCAGAACCCGCACTGCAGGCCGTGGTGCTCGCTGAAAGACCGCTGCAGGTCGGAAAGTTCGCCGTCGCGCCCCAGCGACTCGACCGTGCGGATCTCGGCCGACTCCGCCTGGACGGCGAACATCAGGCACGCCCGCACCGGTTCCTCGTCGACGAGAACAGTGCAGGCGCCGCACACACCGTGCTCGCAGCCGACGTGGGTGCCGGTGAGCCCGAGGTCGTGACGCAGGACGTCGAGCAAGGTCTTGCGCGGTTCGACGAGGGCCTCGTGCGCCTCGCCGTTGACGTTCAGGACGATCAGGTGCCGGTCGCTCATGATGGGACGCTCACTTCCTGGTGGATCTCCGCGTCGAGCGCGGCGAGCACGGTCTGCGGGTGGACCGGGGTCGTGTCGAGTTCGACCCCGGTACGGCGCAGCGCGTCGTTGATCGCGTTCAGCACCGCGGCCGGCGCGCCGATGGTGCCGCCCTCCCCCGCACCCTTCGCCCCGTTTTCCGTGAAGGCGCAAGGGGTTTCGAGGTGGGTGACGGTGATGTCGGGGATCTCCGTCGCGGTCGGGACGAGGTAGTCGATGAAGCTCGCGGCCGACGGTTCCCCGTTGCCCGCGTAGGTGACCTCCTCGAACAGCGCGCCGGCGATGCCCTGCGCGATCCCGCCGCGGCACTGGCCGTCGACGACCTGCGGATGGATCACCACGCCGCAGTCCTCGACACACGCGTAGCGCAGGATCTTGATCTGGCCGGTGCCCGGATCGGCCTCGACGACCACGGCGTGCGTGGCGTTGGAAAAGGTGCCGTCACCGGGCACGTCGAAGCTCGCCGTGGCCGTCAAAGTCGGCTCGACGTCCTTGGGCAGCAGGTGACTGCGCAGGTACGCCACATCGGCGATCTCCTCGAACGACGCGCGCCGCTCCGGATCGTCGATCTGGACGACGCCGCCGTCACCGTCGAGGCGGACGTTGTCAGGACTCGTTTCCAGCAGGTGCGCGGCGATCCTGCACAGCAGTTCGCCGAGCTTGCCGGCCGCGAGGGACACCGCCGAGCCACCGATGGTCACCGAGCGGGACGCGAAAGTCCCCCATCCGTAGGCGATGCGCTCGGTGTCGCCCTGGCGGAGCTTGACCTGGTCGAGGTGCAGCCCCAGCCGGTCGGCCACGATCTGCGCCAGCGTCGTCTCGTGGGACTGGCCGTGGTTCATGGTCCCGCTGGTGACCACGACGGAGCCGGTGGTGTCCATCCGGATCTCGGAGATGTCGAAACCGGGGACCACCGCCATCTTCCGCTTGGCGAAGGCGCCCGAGCCGTATCCGGTCCGCTCGGAGAAACAGCAGTAGCCGATGCCGATATGCCTGCCCTCGGCGGCGGCACGGTCCCGGATCTCGTACCAGCCCTCGTCCCGGATCGCAGCTTCGGCGAGTTCGAGCGATTCGCGGTAGGTGCCGGGGTCGTAGGTGATGGCGTTGACGCCGGTGTACGGGAACTGCGTGATCACGTTGCGCCGCCGGATCTCGACCGGATCGAGGCCGAGCTCCCTGGCGGCACGTTCCATCACCCGTTCGATCGCCATCACGTACTGCGGACGGCTGACCCCGCGGTAGGGCGCCGTCGGCGCCTTGTTGCTCGCGATGGCGCGGGCACGGACGCGGTATTCGGGCACCTGGTAGACGCTCGGCATCTCGGCCGACGCCATCAGCGGCTCGATCCCCGCTGTGAACGGGTAACAGGAGTACGCGCCCATGTCGCAGACGACGTCGACGTCCAGCGCGGTGATCCGCCCGTCCTCGTCGAACGCCGCCAGCGTGCGGTAACGCTGTTCCCTGGCAAGGAATCCGGCGGTGAGCGCCTCGCGCCGGTCTTCGATCCACTTCACCGGCCGGTTCAGCCGCCGGGCCGCCGCCGCGACCGCGATCTCCTCGCGGCCGACGACGCATTTCTGCCCGAAACCGCCGCCCATGTCCGGGACGGTGACGCGCACGGTGCGTTCGGGGACCCGCAGCGATCGCGCCATCGCCGTGCGCACCTGATGCGGCACCTGCGTGCACATCTGGACGAGCAGCTGGTCATCGTGGTCGTCCCAGGAGGCGACCACTCCCCGCGTTTCGAGCGGGAGCGCGTTCTGCCGTCCGCTTTTCGTGACGACTTCGACCACCCGGCCGCCGCCCGCGCGGGCCGCCTCGAACGCCGCGTCGACACCCGGGGTGTCGAACATCGACACGTCGACCAGCACGTTGCCGGGCGCCTCGTCGTGGACGAGCGGCGCGTTCGCGGCGAACGCCGATTCCTCGGACACGATCGCGCCGAGCGGCTCGTAGTCCACCACCGCGGCTTCGACGCCGTCCTCGGCGCTGTACGGATCTCGCGCGACGACCAGCGCCACCGGTTCGCCGGTGAACCGCACCTTCTCCCTGGCGAGGATCGGCATCGCGGTCGGCGAGAACTCCTCGGGCGGACGGTCGAGGAGGGCGACGATATCCCCGAGATCGAGATCCCGCGCCGTGTACGCGGCGACGACTCCTTCGACCGCCAGCGTGGCCGACAGATCGATCCCGGTGATCGTGCCGTGCGCGACCGTCGAGCGGACGAAGGCCGCGTGCAGCATGCCGGGCAGCTGGATGTCGTCGACGAAGCGGCCCCGGCCGGTGAGGAACCGGGGGTCTTCGCGCCGGGGCACGGACGCGCCGACCCAGCGGCCGTCACGCCCGTCGAACCGCGCGGTCATCGCGTTTCTCCTTTCTCCCAGGCCTCGTGCAGCGCCCGGGTGACGAGGGTGCGCGCCAGTCGCCGTCGGTAGGCGGCACTTCCGGCCGCGTCGTCGGGCGGATCGATGGCAGCCGCCGCGGCCTCCCCGCATTCGGCGAACAGCTCCGGCCCCGGGACGCCGCCGTCAAGCACCGCCTCGGCCTCGGGCACCCGGATCGGCGCGGGTGCGACCCCGCCGAGCACGACCCGGCCACCGTGCTCCGCGTCGATGCTCACCGCGGCGTCGACGATCGCGAAATCGCCGTGACGGCGGGCGAATTCGGTCAACGCGGCCCGGGGCGACGGGCGGGTGAAGCGCACCGCGGTGACGACCTCGTCCGGTTCGACGGCCGTCGTGTAGAAGCCGTGGAACATCTCCTCGGCCGGGATCTCCCTCGGCCCGCGCGGGCCTTCGGCGACGATCACTGCGTCGAGCAGCAGGGCGAGCAGGCACCATTCCGCGGTCGCGTCACCGTGGACGATGCTGCCCGCCACTGTGCCGCGGGAGCGGATCGGCAGGTGCCCCACCCACCGCATCGCGCGGGAGAGCACGTCGAAATCCGGTCCCAGCTCGGCGACCTCCACCGCCCGGTGGGTGACCAACGCGCCGATCGTGAGGCTGGAACCGTTACGCCGGACCGAGTTCAGCGCCGGTTCCCGCCGCAACGGGCCCAGATCCACGAGCGCCGTCGGGCGGGCGAGCCGGAAGTTCATCATCGGCATCAGACTCTGCCCGCCGGCGATGAGCTTCGGATCCTCGCCCGCCGCGGCGAGTTCGCCGAGCAGGCCGACGGCGTCGGTGACGTCGTGGGCCCGGTGGTACCGGAACGCGGCGGGCTTCACAGAGCCGACCTGGTCTCGGTGGCGGGCTCGGCCGGGTCGACGATCCGGTCGAGTTCGCGGCCGCGGGTCTCCGGCGCGCCCGCCTTCATGAACACGACCGCGGCCACCACGAGCACGCCCAGCACGGTGAAGGTGAGCGGCAACCCGAGCACCGGCCACAGCACGCTCCCGAACAGCAGGGGCGCGAAGCCGGTGATCGCCCGGCTCGACGACGACGCCCAGCCGAACCCCGAGGCCCGGAGTTCCGTCGGGTAGAGCTCGGAGACGTAGGCGTACATCACCGGGATGACCACCAGCGCGAACAGGCCGAACGCGCCGATCGCCACGACCGCCGCGGCAGGCGTGTCGAGCAGCAGGGAGAACACCACCAGCGACAGCGCGGTGAGCGGACCGGCGACCATGATGATCCGCTTGCGGCCGACCCTGTCGACCAGGAGCACGGCCACCGCGACCCCGACGATGCCGGTCGCGTTCATGAGCGCGGTCGACGCGAAGGCGGCGATCTCGCCGAATCCCTGAGCCCGCAGGATCGACGGCATCCAGCTCAGCGCGGCGTAGTAGACCAGCATGACGCTGATGAACAGCGACCACGCGACCGCCGTGATCCGCGGGTTGAACGCCCACACCCGGCGAAGCTGGTCGAACGCGGCCGTGACCGCGCCACCGCGGGTGTCCTCGACCACCGCGGGCGGGATCGAGTACGGCTCCGGAGTCGCTCCCGTGCGGCGCACGAGGTCGTCGATCACCGCCCGCGCCTCCTCCTCGCGGCCCTTGCGTACCAGGTACAGCGGTGATTCCGGGACCCCACGGCGCACCCAGAACAGCAGCAGCGCGGGCAGGATCATCAAGACCAGCATCCAGCGCCAGTTCCCCTCGACCGGGAGCAGCAGCGTGGCGCTGACGGCGGCCAGTGTGGTCCCGATCGGCCACCAGCCGTCCATCGCGGACAGGACCCGGCCGCGTTGCTTGCGCGGGGAGAACTCGCTGACGATCGCGTAGTCGACCGGGATACAGCCGCCGAGGCCGATCCCCGCCAGGAACCGCAGCGCCAGGAACGTCTCCACATTCGGCGCGAGCGCGCCCAGCACGGAGAACAGCGCGAACAGCAGCAACGTGATACTGAACGCCTTCTTCCGGCCGATCCGGTCGGCGATGGTGCCCCAGGCGACCGCGCCCACGGCCATGCCGATCAGGTTCGCGGTGGCCACCAGCCCTTTCCCGCCGGCGGACAACCCGAATTCCGTCCCGACCAGCGGGGTGAGGAATCCGTTCAACGCGACGTCCCAGGCATCGAACATGTAGCCCAGCCCGCCGATGAGGAAGATCTTTCCCTGCACGCTCCAACGCCAGGGCAGGTCCTGGACGATCTGATCACCAGTACGCATGAACCACTCCGATGCGATTGCCGGCCAGCGCGCCTCAGCGGGCGAACTGGTAGTGGATGGACTCGGTGTCGGGGTCGGTGAGCGGGCTGCCGTTCCACAGCCAGTCGTAGGACACGTCGGACTCGCCGTCGAAGCGCCGCAGCTTCTCGTCCCGTTCGCGCTGTTCGGGACCGTCGGGCAAGTGGTAGAAGTCCATGTTCTGCAGCGAGGCGTCCTGCACCATGCCCGCGTGCTTGGCGCGCCGGTCCACGTAGCGGATCAAAGCACCGTCGATCCCGTCGCGGGTCACCCGCCCCAGCTCCTCGGCCAGCACCGCGGCGTCTTCCATCGCCTGGGACGCGCCTTGCGCCTGGTACGGCAGCATCGCGTGGCACGCGTCGCCGAGCAGGGCGACCCGGCCGTCGACCCAGACCGGGTCACGGCGGCGGCGGTACATCGCCCACACCGAGACGTCCTCGTCCTTCGCCTTCGCCAGCATCGTCGGTACCCGATCGTCCCAGTCGTGGTACTCGGCGGCGAGTTCGGCGGCGGTGGCCGGGCCGCTCCAGTCCTTGGCCACCGTTTCGGTGCACGGCACGATCGCGACCACGTTGAGGTACTCCCCGCCGCGGATCATGTAGTGCACCAGGTGTTTGTTGGGGCCGTACCAGATCGTGGAGTGATACCGGTCGGCCAGGAAGCGGGTGGCCGGGTCCTGCGCGATCAGGTCGCCGGAGATCAGGGCCCGATAGGCCATCTCGCCGGAGAACGCGAGGGTGTCGTCGAAGCCGGCGAGATCCCGCACCGAAGACCGGATGCCGTCCGCCCCGACCACGATGTCGCCGGTGAACCGGCGTCCGTCGGCGGTGACCACGGTGGGCCGCTCCGGCACCGTCCGGTCGAGGTCGACCACCCGCGCGCCGGTCGCCACCCGCACCACCGGACCGGGCACCTCCGGATCGAGGCAGGCGTCCAGCAGGACTCCGTGCAGGTCGGCGCGGTGGTAATGCCAGTAGGGCGCGCCGTACTGGTCGGTCACACGCCTGCCGAGCTCCAGTTGGGCGATGATGCTCCCGTCGGCCCAGCGGCGGCGCACCTGGTCCTGCGGCTCCGTCCGCACCCGCTCGAGCCGGGCGCGCAGGCCCAGCCCGATGAGGATCCGGCTGGCGTTCGGCGCGGTCTGGATTCCCGCGCCGATCTCGCCGAGCTGCGGGGCGGCCTCGACCACAGTGACGCGCAGCCCCCGTTGCCGCATGGACAACGCGGCGCAGAGCCCACCGAGCCCGCCGCCGACGACAACGACCTCAAACGACTGACTCGCGGCCATGCCCGCCTCCCGTCTTCGTCATTGCTTTCGCGCCCTTGAGCAAGCTTCCCGCGCCGGGCACCCACGGCTCCACGCCGAGTTCCGACAGGATCCGGTACGTCGTCGCCGTCGCCGCCGAGAGGACCGGGATCCCGATCTCGTCCTCCACCGGCTGGATCGAGGGCAGTGAAGGCATCTGGACGCAGGCGGAGAGCACGAGGGCGTCCACATCGGACAGATTCAGTTTCCGGTGATGCTCCCGCAGCCCCGCCGGATCGAGCCGGGCGACGGCGAGATTGTCGGGGACCTCGAGGGAAAGCGCGTCGGCGACCTCGAACCCGGCGTCCTCGATGTAGTCCGCCACCGCCTTGGTCAGCGGCTTCATGTACGGCGTGATGATCGCGACCTTACGGGCGCCGAGCGCGCCGAGCCCGGACAGCAACGCACCGGCGCTGGAGACGACCGGCGACTCGCAACCCTCTTCGCGCAGTACGCGCGTGATGTCGTCCTCGGCGGTGCAGTGGTAACCGGGCCCCTGGGCCATGATCGCCACCAGGCACGCGGTGGCGACCACGTCGGGCTTGGCGTCGGCGAGTTCGGCCGCGGCGCGTCCGGCCTGGGCGTTCATCGCCCGCAGCTGTTCGGGTTCGACGTGCCGCATCCTGGCCCGCGCGGAATGGAAGACGAACCGGTCGCCCGGATCGGCCTCCTCCCTGGCGCGCAGCATCCGCGGCAGCTCGGTCTCCATGGTGAGATT
Organism: Amycolatopsis roodepoortensis; assembly: GCF_014873915.1. Classification (GTDB taxonomy): domain Bacteria; phylum Actinomycetota; class Actinomycetes; order Mycobacteriales; family Pseudonocardiaceae; genus Amycolatopsis; species Amycolatopsis roodepoortensis. The sequence goes on along the minus strand of NZ_JADBEJ010000001.1, from coordinate 1,347,651 downwards.
CGAGCTGGGGACGATCATCCCGATGTGGTGGTCGGTCATCGGCGGGCCGCCGGACGCATCTCGGCGACGGTCAGCTCACCGTTGTCGACGATCAGTTCGTCGTCGAGGTAGAGGGAATTGCCGCGCATCGGGATGTCGAAGTGGCAGGGCGTGTCGTTCGGGCCGCCGAGTTCGTTGTTGGGGCCGATGGAGAACATGACGTTGCCGTAGAAACTCCGCAGTTCCATGCCCATCCCGCCGGGGAACTGGGTCAGCCCGTGCCAGTGGGCGCGTTCGTCGAGCCCCCAGCCGACGTGGCTCATGCCGTAGCCGCGAGGGTCCTCGAAGCTCTCGATGTACGAGCGCAGCAGATCCGCGTCCAACCCGGACGATCCGGCGCCGCCGCGGATGTCCCGGATGAAGCCCTGCTCGATGGTGATCTCCACCGGGGTCTGTACGTAGGTGTTGAACGGCAGCAGCACATCCCCCGGCGAAAGCACGATCTTCCCGTCGACGCCGTCGTCGGCCCCGCCGGTGAACACGAACGCCGCCGGCCAGTGGTCCCAGCGGCCGGGGGTGTCGGTGTAGCCGTATTCGGACAGCGTCGGGTACACGCCGAGCTGATAGGTGACGTCGGTGCCCGCCGGGCTGGTGATCCGCATCGTGCCCGCCTTGGCGAGAAGTTCCGCGCCGATCTCCACCCGCTCGCGCAGTTCCTTCGTCGGCATGAGCCTGGCCAGCAGCTCGGGCGGTTCGACGGCGGTGAGGATCCGGGTGCCCGCGTCCTGGATGGCGAACTGTTCCTTGCTGAACAACAGGAACGTGCAGTCGACCACCATGTCCACGCTCTTGAGCGCCTCGACCGCCAGCGGGATGTTCCCGAGCCCCGAGTCGCCGACCGCCCACGCCCCCGCGGCGCTGACCGGCGACGGCAGCCGCATGTGGTACGCCGAGGCACCCAGCTGCTGGGCGGCCCACAGGAAGGCGTCGGCGTACTCCGCGCGCTCCCCGCCGCGGGTCAGCACCACCACGGTCTCGCCCTCGTGCACCCCCGAGAACGTCAACTGGCGCAAACAGATGTCGTTGAACAGGTTCCGGTCCATCGCCGACCACCTCCATATTGATCCGAGCACGTACTATCCGGGTACGGAAGACCGGTCTTCATACGAACACGTACTATCCGGATACGCAAGAGGTGACCGTGGACGGATATCGGCGGCCTTCCGGTGAGCGACCGTCCGGACACGTAGGATCACCGCGGGGGCCCGGGCAGCGGGTTGGAGCCGACAAGGAGCAACGATGGGTGAATCGGCGCGCACGGGCCGGCGCAGGGACGACACGCCGGCCGTCACACCCGCGACGCCGTCGGACCTGCTGGCGGCTCCCGGCTACGGCGCGCGCAGGCTGTACCAGGCGTACCTCGCCGCCTGGAACCGCCACGTGGATCCGGTGCTGACCGGCCCGCAGTTCGCGGTCCTGTCGGCGGTCCGCGCCTATCCCGGCAGCGACCAGAGTTCCCTCGCGGGCGCCGTCGCGCTCGACACCTCGACGATGGCCGACCTGTGCCGCAGGCTCGAACGGCGAGGTCTCATCCAGCGCGTCGAGTCCCCGCACGACGCGCGCCGCAAACTGCTGTCGCTCACCGATGAGGGGAAGTCGGTCCTGAGCCAGGTGAACCGCCGCGCCCGCCGCTTGGACAAGGCACTCCTCGACGGCGACGACGACGTCGACATGGCGGCGTTGCTCAACGCGCTCGGTGCCCGCTGGGAGCGGATCGCCGAGGTCGACAAACTTCGCTGACGCCGACATGCCGGGGTTGACCTTGACATCGTGACAAGGTCTTCACTGAAGCGCAGGAGGTGGTTCCCATGAACCCGACCACGGACACGCCGCTGCTCGACGCGCTCGGCGCCGAGGACTCGTCGACGCGGCTCAAGGCCGCCATGGCCGCAGGCACCCGGCCCGACCCGCGCTTCACCGACGCCCTCGTCGAGCGCTGCGCGGTCGAGCCCGACTTCTTCGTCCGCGACATGCTCACCTGGGCGTTGACCCGGCTCCCGCCGGCGAGCACGGTGCCCAGGCTCTTGACGGAGCTCCGGTCCGAGCGGGCACAGGCCCGGAGCCAGGCACTGCACACCCTGTCCAAGATCGGGGACCGCACCGCCTGGCCCGCGATCACCGAGTCCCTGTTGCACGACGCCGACGACGAAGTGGCGCGGAGCGCCTGGCGTGCGGCCGTCATCCTCGTGCCGGAGGACGCACGCGCCGGGCTGGCCGCGGAACTGGCCATCGAGCTCGGCCGAGGTGACCGGAACAGGCGGCTGAGCCTCAGCCGGGCGCTCGTCGCGCTCGGGGACGCCTGCGAGCCCGCCCTGCGGAAGGCCTTGGAGAGCCGCGACGACGCGGTGCGCGCACACGCCCTGGCCACGGAGCGGCTCCGGCGCGACCCGGAAGCGGGTTTCGACGTGACCGCGGACGAGGCGAAACGGATCGTGGCGCTCGGCCCGCAGGCCGGAGGATCGGCGTGCTGATCGGCGAGGTGGCGCGGCGTTCGGGAGTGAGCTCCCGGATGCTGCGCCACTACGACTCCCTCGGGCTGGTGCGGCCCACGGGACGCACCGTCGGCGGCTACCGGGAGTACCAGGACGAGGACATCCGCCGGATCTTCCATGTGGAGAGCCTGCGCTCGCTGGGATTGTCGCTACGCCAGATCTCGCGCGCTCTGGAGGACCCGACCTTCACGCCGTCGACGCTGGTCGGAGACCTCATCCGCCAGGCGGAAGACCGGCTGAACCGGGAACAGGAGCTGCTCGCGCGGCTGCGCACGGTCGACGCGTCCGCGCCATCGGACTGGCAGGACGCCCTCCGCATCGTGGAACTCCTGCGAGGGCTCACTTCGCCTCACGCGGCGCGCCGTCAGCAGGCCGTCCTGAATCCGGCCGAAGACCTGCCGGTTCCCGCCGACCGGATCGCCGGCGCGATCCTGACCGAGGCCGACCCGAACGTCGCCGGAGCCCTGCGCTGGGCTCTCGCGCGGGCGGGCGGCGACGGCGTGGCCGAGGTGGCGGCGGGTCTGCGCGCGGACGACGCCGACGTCCGGCAACGCGCGGTGTTGGCGCTGGCCGAGATCACCGGCGAGGAAGCGGACAAGGCGCTCACGGAGGCACTCGGGGACTCCGACGCGAGGGTGCGCGGGCCCGCCGCGCTCGCCCTGGGCGGGAGAGGCACGACCGCGGCCATCCCCGTCCTGGTCCGCATGGTCGCCGACGGTACGAACGACGTCGAAGCCGCGGAGGTCCTGGGCGCACTGGTGGAGAACCCACGCTCGGAGGAACGGATCGTGACCGCCTTGGCCGACGCGCTCACCGAGGATTCCGCGGTCCGGATCCGCGTGGTCCAGGCACTGGCGGAGATTCCGGGTGCCAAGGCGGGCGGCCTGCTGGAGCGGCTCGCCGGGGACGCCGATCCGGCGGTCGCACTGATCGCGTCCGCCCTGGCCGGCCGGGACCGGTGAGGAGTTCCCGACCGTCCGTCGTTTCTCGGTCGCCGGGGTCCGGCTGGGTCCCAGGGGTTGCGAAAGCCACTTTCACAACGTCGGCCGGAGCCCACCTCGGTGTCCCTTGTGGACAGTCAGGTACGCGGCTCGTACCGTTCCTGGTGCAGCACCGCGTCGAGCGGAAGACGCTCCCGCCAGCCGTGCCGCTCCAGATCGGGGACGGTGGGCAGGTCCCGCACCGGGCCGACGCACAACCACGCCACCGGACGGACGTTTCCGGGGAAACCGACCAAATCGCGCAGGAACTCCTCACGATAGAAGCTGACCCAGCCGACGCCGAGCCCTTCGGCGGTCGCCGCCAGCCAAAGGTTCTGAATGGCCAGGCACACCGAGTACAGGCCGGCGTCGGCGATCGCGTGCCTTCCCAGCACGTCGGGCGCGCCGCGTGCCGGGTCGTAGCCGACCACGATCCCCGCGGAGGACTCTACGATCCCCTCGATCTTGATGTTCGCGAAGACACCGGCCCGTTCGGCGTCCAACTGGTCTTCGAAAACTTCGCGCTCGGCCAGCACATGCTCGCGAAACCGCTTGCGAAGGTCCACATCGGACACCACGACAAAATCCCAAGGCTGTGACAAGCCCACACTCGGCGCGGCGTGGGCCGCGCCCAGCACACGGCGCAGCACCTCTTCCGGAATCGGCTCCCCGGTGAACTCGGCCCTGGTGTCCCGTCGCCGGAAGATCGTGCCGTACAGCGAACCGTCCTCTGTCTCACGCGTCATGCGCTTGATCGTGCCTGGGACTCAAGGGACGGCGAGGAACGGGGTCAGCAGGCGGAGCAGTTCCGCGGGCCGGTCCAGCGGGATGATGTGACCGCAGTCCTCGATGAGGTGGCCGGTGAGGTCGTCGGCGACGGGACGCAATTGCCTTTCCAGCGCACGGCCGACCGGATGGGCACCGATCGTCATCGTGGGCATGGTGAGGCGACCGCCCGCCACCGCTTCGCCGATCTGGCGCGCCGTGTCCGGCAAGGCGCGATAGTAGGAAAAGGCGCAGCGCAGGGCGTCCTGCCCGGTGTAGGCGTCGACGAAGGCGTCGCGGATCACAGGCGGCACGCCGCGGCCGAGCGTGCCCGCCGCGAGGAACCAGTCGATGTACTCCGCCTCGTGCCCGATCAGGACCTTTTCGGCGAGGCCGGGGACGCCGTGGAAGCCGAACCACCACGGCGGGCCGCCCGCCAGGAAGTCCTCGGCGCCGGGCAGCGCACCTGCCAGCGACTCCATCACGACGAGCCGCCGCACCAGATCCGGCCGCCGCAGGGCGAGCAGGAGGGCGACCGGTGTGCCGGCGTCGATGGCGACGACGTCCGCGGTGGATTCGCCGAGGGCGTCGAGGATGCCTTCGGCGTCGGCGACCAGCGTACCCGCGTCGTAACCGGCCGCGGCGCGGGTGCTGCCGCCGAGCCCGCGCAGATCCGGGGCGATGACCCGGTGGTGCCCGGCCAGCGGGCCGATGACCTCGCTCCAGAGCCGCCAGGTGTGCGGGAAGCCGTGCAGCAGCAGGACCGCGGGCCCGCTGCCCGCGACGGCCACGTCGACCTCGATACCGTTGACGCCGATCCGTCGTACCTCGGGCACGTCGCCTCCACTGTGGTTACCATTGGTTACCAGAAAACCGTAGGTAACTTCCAACGTGCCGCCAAGACGGCACTTTCCCCACAGGTGGTGAGCTCCAGGTGACCTCCCAGCAGAAGCGTGGCGACCTGTTCGACCCCGAATGCCCGACCCGCCGGCTGCTGGACCGCATCGGCACGAAATGGACGTCGATGGCGGTCAAGGTCCTCGCGGAGGCGGCTCCGGACGAGGTGCGGTTCGCCGAGTTACGGCGCAGGATCCCCGGCGTATCCCAGAAAATGCTCTCGGTCACCTTGCACAGCCTGGTCCGTGACGGCCTCGTCGACCGCCGGGTGGAGCCCACCGTGCCGCCCCGCGTGCACTACCGGCTGACCGACCTCGGCCGGTCGCTCGACGTGCCGCTGGCGGCGCTCCGGAACTGGGCCGAAGAGCATATGGCCCGGATCGACGAGGCGAACGCGATGGCGGACGGCACTCCGGCTCAGAGCGGCTCCAGATAGGACCGCTCGGACCAGTCGTCGTCCTCGTCGTCCCGGGGACGAGGTTTCCGTGCGGGCGCGGACAGCTTTTCCAGCTTCGCGACGGCATCGTCGGCGTCCAAAGTGGCCAGTTCGCCGACCTGCCGTTCCAAGGACGACCAGGCTTCGCCGGCGAGCCGCTGACGTTCCTCGGCGGGCAGCGCGTCGATGATCCGCCACCAGTCGCGGGCCTCCTGGACGAACTCGTCCAGGACCGGTCCGTGGGCCAGCAGTTCGTGCGGCCGCCGTCGCCCGGCGAGCACCTCCCCCGCGAAGTCGCCTGCGGCGCCACCGGTCGCCGCCAGCAGCCGCATGACCGTCTGCCGCGCCCGCTCGCCCTGCTCGGAGCCGAAGATCTCGTGTCCCGTCACAGCAGCACCCGCTTGCCCTTGGCCGGGCACTCGGCGTCCCGGTGCTCGTAGTTTTCCGGCCATTGCGGCGGTTCGCCCATCGCGATGGTGGCTTCCAGCAGTTCGTCGAGCGTCTTCTCCCCCGCGAAAGCGTGTGCCAGCCCGAGCGCGGCGCTGATCCAGGTCTGGATGATCCCGACGATCTCGTTGAACGACAGCACCAGGTGGATGATGTCGCGCAGCTCGGGATCCTGGAAGATGTTGATCAGCTTGCCGCGGCGTCCCAGCTCGGACAGCGCTTCGCTGATGATCTCCGCCACCCGGACCCCGCGTTCCAGCCCGAGCTTCTTGCCCTTGGTGAGGATCAGCAGCGCGATGTCGATCGCCGAGCTGTAACCGTGCCTGATCTCCTGCATCATGTGGTACGCGAGCTTCGCCAGCGCCTGGATCGCCCGGCACGCGCCGTGGAAGTACTGAGCCAGCTGCAACACGCAGGCGCGGTAGTCGGCCAGCCAGTTCTTCGCGCGGTCGGCGGCCTCCCCCGCCCACACCCCCTGGATCCCGAACCGGCCCTGGTTGATGTTGGCCGCGATGTTCTCCAGCCCGATCGCGGCGTCGTGGTAGAGCACCGCCTGCTCCTGCAGCACGATCCAGTCGCCGACGAGCAGGTCGGCGAGCATGGTGATGAAGTCCTTGTCGGACCCGGTGAGCATCTTGATCACCTCGGCGACGTCGCCCAGCGACCCGCCGAGATCGAGCAGCTTCTCGCGTTCCTGCTCGGCCTTCACCGGCCACCAGGACGGATCGGTGATGGCCGCCGGGTCGGGTCCGCCGTATCCGACCAGCACGGCGTCGCGGAACGCCGCGGCCCCCGCCGGGTCTCGCACTTCGTCCACCGGGATCCGCGCGGCGTCCGGCTCCGGGTTGAGCCGGTCCAGCAACTCGGCCGCGCGTGCGTCCACCACGCCGTACCAGTGCGCGACGCACCGCAGTTCGTGCCCGCCGCCCGCGGCGAGATTGGCCGCGAACCCCGACTGGGTCAGCGCCGCGCGCTGCCACTCGTCCAGTTTCGGCCAGGCGGCGGCCAGGAAACCTTCACCGCGTTCGGTGTCGAACCCGGCCCCGACCAGCCGTTCGAACCAAAGCCGATAGGAGTCCGCGCCCGCGCTCGCCCGCAGGACCAGGTCTCCCAGCGCGCGCACCGCGGCCGGCTCGACCGAGAACCCCTGCCCCATTCGTCCCCCTCGTACTCCGGAAGTGTTCCTTCGACGCTCCCGAAGTCTGACAGGTTGCCACGAAATGTCACATCACTGGAACGGAGTACCGCGTGCGAAACTGGCCCGATCATCGGCGAAAGGAGATCACGCTGTCTCGCCAAACGGCTCGGGCCTGGCTGTCCGAGCGCCGCAGGAGCGGCTTGAGCGCCGCGTTCGCGCTGGTCGTCGCCGCGTCGGCGGCCGTGCTGGGCGAAGACGTGCTGTCGTTCACGATGGTGGACGCGAGCGTTCTGGTCCTTCTCGCGTATCTCGTCGGCTACCTCGTCGTGACGGTGGCCGCGTTCGGCGTGGCGACCTCGGAGCAGATCCACGACTGGGCGAGCCGGGAAAGCCGCGGCACGTTCGCCCAGCGATACGTCTTCGGGACCGCGCCGGGGCCGGGAGTGTCGATCACCATCGCGGCGGCCGCGCTGGCGGTGGCGGTGGTGTGGATGCCGGGCCTCGGTGGTGAGAGCCTGCCGGCGGGCGCGCGCGTCGGCGTCGCGGTGGCGCTGGTCGTCGTCGCGTGGATCTGTGTCCTGGTCTCGTTCGCGATCGCCTACCACGCGGACGACGTGGTCGAGCAAGGCGAGGCCCTGCGGTTCCCCGGCAACGGATCCGCCGAGTGGTCCGACTACATCTACTTCGCGGTGTCCGTGATGACGACCTTCGGGACGACCGACGTGGACGTCGTCTCCCGGGAGATGCGCAGGACCGTGACGACGCACGCTGTCATCGCCTTCGTGTTCAACACGGTGACCGTGGCGGCGGTCGTGTCCACTTTGAACGGCGGCTGACGCCTCAGCCCAGTTTCAGCAGGATCGGGCTGCCGGTGACGGTGACATCGGCACCGGGTTCCACCGGCATGCTTCTCCCGTCGAGGTCTTCGGCCGACGTGGCGCCCCGAGCCGCCGGGATCCGCTCGGACCGGTCGATGGTCCACCAGATCAGGAAGTCCTTGCCGCCCTGATCGAAGCGGCATTGCCACAGGTGATCCGGCAATCCGGCCGCGCGCCCTTGCCCGCAGGAATGGATCCGGCTGCCGGACAGCCAGGTGTGCAGGCGTTCCACGTGTCGCGCCGCCTTCGTGTGCGGACCGCCCGCGGGCTGCAGCACGATGGGGACCTTGGCGCTGCCCCAGTTGTAGAAGTACATGCGGCGGTATTGCGCGTAGAGGCCGGAAAGGAAGAACCGGACAGCGTGCTGCGCACCCCGATCCTCGTCGACGGGCCGCTGCCTGTTCACGTCGTAGGCCGAGCCGGTGCTCCACAACCTGATGCCGGCGCCGGCTTCGTGCAGGACCTTTTCGATCTCCTGTGCCAGCGGCAGCATCGTCTCCGGTGGGTCGGAATCGTTGCGGGGAGCCAGTTTCATCGCGGCGGCGTCGCAATGGTCGTAGCCGCCGAGCGTTGCGAACCGCCGGAACCCCTCGAACGCCATGGGATCCCAGAGCTCGCCCATGGACGGGCAGACCACGGTGGCGGCGGGGTCGGCGGATTTGATCACCTGGCTCGCCCGGCGCGTCATCTCCACCAGACCGGCCATCGAACCGGAGAAGAAGTCCTGATGATTGGCCATGTCCCACAGTTCATAGGCGTCGATCCGGCCTCGATACTGCTCGACGACGGCCCGCACGAACCGGTCCCAGTCGGCGAGGTCGTCGGGCGGGCCGGTGCGGGAATCGTCGGTGTAGACGGACTTCGGGCTGTTCGGGCTCGCCCACGACGGGGTGCCGCCGAAGGTCAGGGCCACCGGGAAACCGGCACCACGGGCACCGGTCACCAGCCGTTCGAGTGTGTTCCAGTCGTACTGGCCGCGGGCGGGCTCCAGGTTCTGCCACCGGGTGCGTGTGTTCCACAACCGGACGGAGCCGACGCGGAACGTCGGCATCAGCCCGGTGTTGGAGTTCGTCGTCACCCCGACGAACTCCGGATCGAGCGTGCGTGGCGCGTTCGTCCACATCGCCGCCTGGACGGCGGGTGCCGTGACCTGCGCCTGCCGGTCCGGCGGGGTCGCCACGGCGCCTCCGGCGAGCAGGACCGCCGCGAGGACGACGACGAGCGCGACATGCGTCAGCGGCCGCCTGCGAGAGGGCTCCACCGCGTCGCTGTCAGGGATGACCAGCGGTTCGGGGACGAGGGTTTCGCCCAGGTCCGCGCGCTCCCACACCCGGTACAGCTTCGCGAGATCCTCGCGGCTCGCGCCGCACACCGTCGCGATCGCCTCGATCGGCGCGAACGTGGTGGGAACGTTCCTTCCGGTGCAGTAGCGGTGCACGGTCGACCGGCTCGAATGCACCTTGCGCCCGAGCTGTTCGTAGCTCAGGCCGCTCCGCTCCTTGTACTCGGTGAGAAGTGCCGCCAGCGTGGCAGCCGCCTCACTCGCCATCCCCCTGCGCCCCCTCCGCGCCGTGTCCCGGACGGACACCAGTGTCCCATCGCGGGCCTTTCACCGCGCGAATTCGCGAGATCACGTCTCCCGGCCCGGCGTAACCGCAGGTCAGAGGCGAGGTTTCGTCCCAGCGTCCCATTCCGCGCGGTTGCGCTTGCCACGCCGTCCCGCGCTGGAGAGCGTGGACCCGCCGGCAGATCCGGCCATGGGGAGGAATCGGAATGAAATCGCACAGGAAGACCTTGCTTCGAGGAGCACTGGCAACCGCGCTACTGGTAGTGGCGACCAGCGTCCCGGCCGCAGCCGCGACGCCGCGGCTGACCACGCGCGCGGACTTCAACACACCGGGCGGCGGCCAGATCGTCGAATACCTCGAAAAACTGATCCGTGGCGCACCCGAGAACTCGACCATCAAGACCGCGCAGTTCCTCTTGCGGGACAAGCCGATCACGGAGGCACTCGCGGACGCCGCGGAGCGCGGGGTGCACGTCCAGGTCCTGGTCGACGGGCGGACGACGGACCATCCGAACTACCAGGACCTGAAGAACCGGCTCGAGAAGGCCGGCGACAAGAACTCGTGGGCGAAGAACTGCGAGAACGGCCGAGGGTGCAACGGCGGGAACGCCATGCACAACAAGTTCTTCCTGTTCGACCGGACGCTCGACGCGTCGACGGTGGTCGCGACCGGGTCGGCGAACTTCAGCGAGAACACCACGGGCGGCAAGGGCGGCTGGAACAGCTACTACACCGACGTCGGGAACGCCGCCCTGTTCGCCAGGTACAACGACTACTTCGGCGACCTCCGCAGGGTCGCGGACGGGGGCACGGCGAACCCCGGCTACTACGAAGCCAACCCGCCCGTGATCACCGGGAACACCAAGAGCTACTTCTACCCGAGGCTCAAGGACGCGGGGAACGACACCGTCGAAAACACCCTGAAGGAGGTCGGGTGTTCGGCGGAGAAGTCCAAGATCCGCATCGGGGTGTGGTCACTCACCCGGATGAAGATCATCGAACGGCTGCGGGTCCTGGCCGCCCGGGGCTGCTCCGTGGACATCGTGGCTTTGCGGATGACGGCGGGCTCGTGCGAAGCGCTCATGAAGGGCCAGCCGGACCGCGTGCGGCTTCGTGGTTTCAAGAAGGGCAACGAGGCGGGCATCCACGAGAAGAACATGATGATCGAGGGTGACTACCTGAAGCCGGGTACCAAGGTCGTCTTCACCGGCAGCCATAACTTCAACAACCCGTCGTTGCACGAAAACGACGAAAACGTCATCCGGGTCCTGGACAACGACGGGATCTACCGGAGCTTCGTGCGGAACTTCGAGCAGGTGGCCCAGGCCGCCGACGAAGAGATCAAGTCGCCTGGGGACTGCTGGAAGATGGTGCCGGAGGACTGATCCGGCCTCGGTTTCGGGAAAGGCCTTACCTCAGTGACCGCCACGTCTGCACCACGGGCATCAGCAATCACAACAGCTGCGCGTGAAGGCCCCCTTCCCTCGGCTGAGCCGAGGGAAGGGGGCCTTCACGCGACGGGCCGCGGTTTCCGGAGGACTGGGGCTGGCACGGCACCGCCTGCGGGACAACGGAGGTACATGAAGGCCCCCTTCCTTGCGCCTGGCGCAAGGAAGGGGGCCTTCATGTACCCAGGCAAGCAACCGACACCGGTAAAGGTCAGGGACGCCAGGTGTCGTTCAACGCCATCGTGCAGCCGCCCGAAGCGGTGCCCGCCCGGTTGGCGCCCGATTCCCACGTCACGGTGCCACCCTCCTTGCGGATGTACTTGTACTGGAAGGCGGCTCCCTTCGGCAGCGTGACGTTCGCCGTCCACAAGGGATAGCCCGCCGACGACATCGGAACCGCGTTCGCCGGGTTCCACGCTCCGAGTTCGGGACGGTCGCCCACGACGAAGATGTTCTGGCCCCACGAAGTCGTGGCGTTCACCGTGAACTTCGCCGAAACCGCGGAGCACGCCGCGCTGTAGCGCTGCTTGACCACCGACGGCGTCTCGACCGGGGCACCCGCGTCGATCGAATGCGCCAGCCGCACGAACTGCGCCATCGACCAGGCGAGCGGCGTCGCCGATCCGGTGCCTTCGCCGAAGGTGAAGCCACCGGCGCTTTGCCGGTCCCAGACCTGTTCCGGGATCAGGAAACCGGGATTCGCCGAGGCGGCCATGGCCGCCAGATGGGTCGTCGCCGGGCGTCCGTTGGCGAGCTCGTACTCCCCGCGCTCACCGGTGAGCAGCGGCCACAGCCGTCCGACGCCGGCACCGGTGTACGGGCCGCCGGAAGCGGTTTCGCCATAGCCGTCGTGGTTGTACCGGTACCACATCGGGCCGTTGGGGGTGTTCACCTTCAGCGTGGAGTCCACTTCGGACAGTGAAGCGGCGACGTCCGGATCGGCAGGCGGTTTCACCCCGAGGCGGACGAGGTCCAGGAAGCCCGCGTCGATGATGGCGCGTTCGTCGTGGTTCCCGCCGCCGTTCTGCAGGAACACGTTCTGGCCGTCGTTGGGATTGCCGTTGCCGTCGATGCGGTGGAAGTACCGGCCGTCGCCGAGCGGACCGGACGTGGTGAACGTCCAGGCGCTGACCTGCGCCTGCCACCGGTCCGCGGTTTCGCGGTACCGGGCGGCCGCCGTCGTGTCGCCGTTGCGTTCGGCGATGTCGGCGGCGCAGATCAGCCCGGCGATCTCCGCGGCGATGGTGGACGGCGAGTAGCCGCCGTTTTCCTCCCAGCGTTCCTGCGGGGTCGAGGGGCCGTTCGTGACGAGGAAGTCCGCGGACTTCTTCACCTTCGCCCACATCCCCGCGTCGGACCGGCCCAGCTGCCACGCGAGCACGATCGGGAAGGCGACCTCGTCCATCTGCAGGCTGGTCCAGCAGTTGGTGCCGTCGAGCCGGGTGTTCTGCGGGAACGAACCGTCGGGCCGCTGCTGGACGGTGAACAGGTAGTCGACCGAACGGTGGGCCGCCGCCGAGTCTCCCGCCGCGATCTGCGCGGTCGAGACCTGGTAGAGGTCACGAGACCAGACCGCGTGATACCCGCAGTCCCCCGTGCCGTTCGCGTCTTTCGCCTCACCCCACGGATTGGTGAGCGAAGCGACGTTCGCACCCGAATAGGTCTTGTCTTCGTGGGCCTTGAGGGTCATCAGCGCCACGTTGTACTGCGTGGTCAAGCCGGCGCCGGTGATCGACCGGGGCACCGCTGCCAGCGAGGAGAGATAGCCGCTCCAGCCGGACCGGTACGCGGTGTCCGCCGCCCCGAAGCCACCCGCGAGCGAGGCCGACGCGTTCGCCGACGCGGCGCCGCGATCACCGCCGAACCCGATCGCGAGGGTGAAGGTGGTGTCGGTCCCCACGGGGATCTGCCCCAGCTGCACCAGGTTCCCGGGCGTCGACGCCGAGTCGTACTGCGTGCCGAGAACGTGATCACCGCTCAGGTCGACGTAGCCGTCGCTCGCGGTCCCGCTGTAGCCGCTGGTCGCCTTGACGAAACCGGTGGAGGCGGCCATGGCGCTGGACACCGGCCCGTCCGAAGCGACCAGCTGCCCGCCGGAGGTGGCGCCGGTGTCCCCCATTCCGCTGTTGTTCAGCGACGGGTTGTACAGCGCGTACAGCTGCAGCGGACCGCCGCTGAGCACCTCGAACCTGGTCTGGATCAGCACGGTCGACCGCGCCGGGTCGGCGGTGTGGGTCTTGGTGATCCGGTACCGCCCGTTGGTGGCGGTGTTGATCTGCCGGTAGCTCAGGGAACGCGGATCGGTGAGCACCAGCTGCTTGGTGGTGTGGTCGCGTTCCAGCTGCGTGAAGCCGGCACCGTCGGACACCACGTACTGCAGGTCCTGGACGTTGGCGACATCCACGGTCGGGTAGTAGATCTCGTGGTTGATGCCCTGGCCGAGGGTGAACCAGACCTTCGACGCCGCGTTGGTGGCGGTGCCGAAACCCTCTTTACCCCCGGTCGTCCAGGCCGCACCGGTACCCGGCGCGCCGGGCGCGTCCGCCAGCGGTGCGGCGCTCACCGGCGTGGACGCCAGGAGCGCGCCAGCGGTCAACAGCGCGACTATCGCGCGACGCCGCTTCGGAGATTTCATGTCGATCCTTCCCACAGGCTTCTTCGACGGCAGGATTTGTTGTTAGCGGCAACTTATTCGCTGGCCGTCTCCACCGGCAGGGCCGATCGGAGTAACCCGGACCACTGGCGCCGGTGGTCCGGTCATGGATCCGGCCCCGCCGCGGGACGCGACGGGGCCGGATCAGGGATTCCGTGGGATCAGCCGACCGGACGCGGCTTCAGGTTCACCTCCACCGTGTTACCGGGGCCGGAGGCGACACCGCTGACGATGTCGTTGAGGAACCCGCAACCCTGCAGCGGCGGCAGGGTGTAGGAGCCGGTGAGCTTGCCACCGGCCAGCGGGTCGAAGCCCGCCTTCGACTGCAGCGGGATCTGGGCCGGTGTCTTCGTCTGGCAGGTCGGGCTCGCCGAGACCGGGAAGCCGAAGACGCTGATCCGCGGCAGCTTGACCGTCACCGGCGAGGTCGACTTGAGCACGCCGTTGGCCAGGGTTCCCGTGGTCTTGCCCGCCGAAGCGAACTCGATCTTCGCCTTGACCGGGACGAAACCCCAGAGCGTGAGGTTCGCGCTCGTCGGGTTCAGCGTCAGGTCGGCGTCGAAGGTCCCGTTCGCCAGGGTGATCGCGGCGTTGATGCCGCCACGCAGGTCGATCGGGCCCGCGAGCTTCTTCAGCTGCGTCTTTCCGGTCAGGTCGTAGCTGTACTTGACGACCGGGGAGGTGTTCGGCTGCGTCTTCGCCGTGACCGGCGCGCTTGCGGCCGACTTGTTCCCCGCGGCGTCCTTGGCGACCACGGTGAAGGTGTACTCCGTGCCGGCCGAGAGACCGTCCACAATGGCCGAAGTCCCCGTCACCGACTTCACCAGGGTGGCGCCGTTGTAGACGTCGTACCCGGAGACACCGACGTTGTCCGTCGCGGCATCCCACTCGATGCTCACGCTCGTCTGCGTGGTCCCCGTGGATCGCGGGTTGCCCGGCACGCTGGGAGCCACCACGTCGGGCGAGGCCTGCGTCCGGACGGTGATGGCGGCGCTCGGAGTCGAGAGGTTGCCCGCCGCGTCCTTCGCGACCACCGTGAACGAGTACTCGGTGTCCGGCGAGAGACCGTCCACAGTGGCCGAAGTCCCCGTCACCGACTTCACCAGTGTGGAGCCGTTGTAGACGTCATAGCCGGTGACACCGACGTTGTCCGTCGCCGCGTTCCATTCGAGGCTGACGCTCGTCTGCGTGGTCCCGGTCGAGCGCGGGTTGCCCGGTGCGACGGGTGCCTGGGTGTCGGGAGCGGTCTGCGTCCGCGTCGTCACCGCGGCACTGGCCGCCGAAGCGTTGCCCGCGGCGTCCTTGGCGACCACGGTGAACGAGTACTCCGTGTCCGGCGCGAGACCGTCCACAGTGACCGAAGTCCCCGTCACCGACTTCACCAGCGTGGAGCCGTTGTAGACGTCGTACCCGGTGACGCCCACGTTGTCGCTTGACGCGTTCCAGGACAGCGCGACGCTGGACTGGGTGACGTCGGTCGTGGCCAGACCGGCCGGAACGCTGGGCGCTTCGGTGTCCGGGACCGTGGCGGTCCGGGCGGTCACCGCCGCGCTGGGCTCCGACCTGTTGCCCGCCGCGTCCTTGGCGACGACGGTGAAGGTGTACTCGGTGTCGGCGGCGAGGCCGTCGACGGTGGCGTTGGTTTCCGTCACCGACTTCACGAGGGTGGCACCGTTGTAGACGTCGTAGCCGGTGGCACCGACGTTGTCACTCGACGCGTCCCACGCCAGGCCGACGCTGGTGGCCGAGGTACCGGTCGAGTGCAGGTTGCCCGGCACACCGGGAGCCTGCGTGTCGGGCGCGGCCTGCGTCCGGGCCGTGACCGCGGCGCTGGCCGCCGAAGCGTTGCCCGCCGCGTCCTTCGCGACCACCGTGAAGGTGTACTCGGTATCGGCCGTCAGACCGTCGATCGTGGCCTGCGGTTCCGCCACCGACTTGACGACCTCGGTGCCCCGCAAGACGTCGTAGCCGGTGACACCGACGTTGTCGCTCGACGCGTCCCAGGCCAGGGTCACGCTGGTCTGGGTGGTTCCGGTCGAGTGCACGTTCGCGGGTGTCGTCGGCGCCTGTGTGTCCGGGGCCTTCGCGGTCCGGGCGGTGGCGGGCGCGGTGGCGGGCGAGACGTTGCCCGCCGCGTCCTTCGCCTTGACCGTGAACGAGTACTCCGTGTCCGGGGTGAGACCGTCCACAGTGGCCGACGTTCCGGTCACCGTCTTCACCAGCGTGGCGCCGTTGTAGACGTCGTAGCCGGTCACGCCGACCTCGTCGGTGGCGGCGCCCCAGGACAACGCGACACTGTTCTGGGTGACCTCACCGACCGTCACCGCACCGGGAGCCGAGGGTGGGGTCGTGTCGGCGGCCGCGGTGACGGTGAAGGTGTGCAGCACGTTGGCCTGCCCGTTCGCGGGAGTGCAGTCCGCGACGAACGTGCCGAGGCCGGTCTCCGCGCCGGAAGCCGTCAACGGCGTCATCGTGAGCACCAGATCGTGCACCGAAAGCGTGGCCGTCCCGGGCTTGTCGAAGCGCAACGACGGCGCCGCGCCGCTCGCGTTGACGATCAGGTCGTTGCCCGTCGGCGGGATCGGCTGCAGCGGGACGGGTGTCGGCACGCCGACCGCGAGATGTCCCTGCGGGCTGGAGACCAGCGAGGTGGCCAGCGCCGATCCCTTGATCTGCTCGGCACCGACGAGCCGGAGCCCTTCGGTCGCGGTCTTGCCCGCGTTGGAGACGGCCGTGATGTCGATCTTGGGCGTGAACTGGCCGACCGGGATCGTGTCGGGCAGCGTGGCGTTGATGTCGACCGTGACGTCCTGGTTCCCGATCAACGGGAACGGGCAGCTGTAGACCTGCCGCAACGGCGGGTGGTTCCCCGTGCCGACAACGGCTTCCGGGGTGACCGGGGAGCCGGTCACCGTGTAGGTCTGCAGGACGGTCTCGGCGCCGGCCGCCAGCGTGCAGTCCGAAGTGAAGGTGCCGAGACCGGTCGGCGTGCCATCGGCCTTCAGCGGGGTCATCACCAGCTGGAGCCCGGTCACCGCGAGGGACGCGGTGCCCGGCTGGTCAAACCTCAGCGCGGGCGCGCTGCCCGTGGCGTTGACGACGAGGTCGTTGCCCGCGGGCGGGATCGGCTGGTTCGGCACGTCGGAGTCGACCTTCACCGTCATCGTGCCCTGGCTGCCGGGCATCGTGACGGTCGAAGTCGCCTTCGCGGTGCCCTTGATGGACTCGGCACCGACGAGCCGAAGACCTTCCGTCGCCGTCTTGCCCGCGTTGGACACGGCGGTGATCTCGATGGCGGGAGTCAGTTTCCCGGTCTCGATCGTCGAAGGCTGCGTGGTCTTGATGGTGACCGAGACGTTCTGATTTCCGATCAACGGGAACGGACACGAGTAATTCTGCGTGAGCTCACCCGGAGCCGCGGCACTGGTGCCCGAGCCTATCGTGAGACCCAGTGCCACCAAGGCCGCCGTGCTCACCACGGCGATGCCCCCAGTGGCCAGTCTTCGACTACGTCTTCTGTGTTTCACAGGTACCTCTCCAACACATAGACCACGCCCGCCGAAACCACTGGACAAATGATTAATGCCCGCTTTCGCGGGCTCTTCCCGGCGGGCGCGTGTGCACATTTACGGGTATGCCACAGGGAATTAACACACCCGCAAGGCTCGCCAGGCAAGGAAAATCACAGAGCCCGCGCGACCATTCTCCGTCTTTGTCATACGCGGTCGATTCGCCGTTCGCGAATCTGTCAGCCGCGCCCCCAAAACGCTCGACCGCACCTCGGCGATGGTGGTTACTGGCCAACAAGGCTGCGATCGGGTCGGCCTACTCGGCGCGCCAGGGCGGGACCCAGCCGAGGCGTTTGCAGACCGTGCCGACGTCGGGATCGGTCAGGCTCCGGCGGTCGGAGAGGTTCGCCGACCGCGGTCCGAGGATCTGCATCCGGTCGACCGCCCCCACAACGAGTCTGGTCCTGCCGTCCAGCGGATATTCGGCGGACTCCCGGCCCGGAGTCGGGCAGAGTGCCTCCCATGCGGGAAATCCGGCGCGAGGTCACCGCCGTCGCGGGCACGAAGACATTGGCCTGGATCGGGGAAACACTTCACCACGTGTCCCCGGATTCGACGTTGTTCGGCCAGTACAGCGAAGTCTTCGACGCCGTGGAGGTCTCTCCCCGCGGTGAGCTGGTCGCGCTGATGGCCCATACCGGTACGACGGGGCTGCTGCTGTCGGCGGACGGCCGTCCGATCCGCGAGCTCACCCGCAGCGGCTACCAGGCCGAGGCCTACCGCTACCCGCTGGTGTTGTGCACCCTTCCCGACGGCCGGACGGGGTTGATCCACTGCCCCGACGAGTACAACCGGCTCGAGATCGACGTCGCCGAGACCGGCGAGCGACTCACCGACGGCCCGGTGCGTGAGCCGAGCGACTTCTTCCATTCGCGCCTGGCCGTCTCGCCGAGCGGCAGGTACCTGCTCAGTGCCGGCTGGGTCTGGCATCCCTGGTGCGCCGCGGCGGTCTACGACCTGGAGAAGGCGCTGGCCGAACCCACCACGCTCGATTCGGTCGGCGACGTCTTCACTCAGATCGGTCTCGTGCAGGCAGAGGTCGCGGGTGCTTGTTTCGTCGGCGAAGACGTCGTGATCAGCACGTCCACGGAGGAGAACGACCCGGACGGACCCGACGACCTCGCCCCCACCATGCTGGCCCGGTGGTCGACCACCACCCGGTCGTTCGTCTGGCGCCGTCGACTGGACCTGCCCGCCGGCGACGTCGTTCCGTTCGCCGGCGATTTCCTGGCCTTGTACGACCACCCGCGTCTCTACGACGGAGCGACCGGAGACCTGCTGGCGGAATGGCCCGACCTCCCGACCGGTCACGCGGAAGGCCCGATCGTGTGGAGCGAGTCCTTCTCGGGACCCACGCGCGTGGCCGTCGACGAGATCCGGCGACGCTTCGCCGTGACCGACGGCGAACGGACCACGGTCGTCCACCTCGGCTGACCGATTCCGGCCGTCAGGTGCTCGCGCCGAGCCGTTCCCCCTGCGTGAGTTCGGCGAGGAGCGCGGACTGTTCCCGCCGGTAAGCCTCGACGTTCGCCAGTTTGACGTCCTCGTAGCCGCGGACCAGATCGGGCAGCTCGGCCAGCGCCAGGAGCCTGCCCCGGTCCGCGCCCTCGGCGCCGAAAGCGGCGAGGATCGTTTCCCGGTACTGCCCGACGAGTTCCCGCTCCACCTTCCGGACGTGTGCCTTGCCGAACGGGTCCCAGCGGGTGCCGCGCAGTTTCCGCGCGGCGCGCAGTGCGACGAACACCGGCCGGAACTTCGGGCCCACCGCGATCTTCCGCTTCATTCCCAGCGCGCGGAGCACGGGCGGGTGCAACCGGTAGGCATAGTGGCTGCCGACGCCGAACTCCGCCTCGATCCCGGCGAGCACGGCGGGATCGAGCGAGAGCCGCGCGACCTCGTACTCGTCCTTGTAGGCCATCAGTTTGTGCAGGTTTCGCGCCACCGCCTCGGTGACCGCAGTCGAATCCCCTTCCAAGACACGGACCCGCTCGACGAATTCGGCGTACTCCCGCGCATACCGCACGTTCTGGTACCGGACGAGCTCCGGCACGCGGATGTCCAGCAGCCGCGCGAGTTCCGACCCGGGCTCGGCGTGGACCAGCGCGCGGGCGCGCAGCGTGGCGGCCGACGGGGCGGGGGTCGCGGCGACGGCGGGCGGGGTGATCGCGGCCTGGAGCCCGTCGGGATCGGCGACGAGCTGCCTGCCTCGCCGGAAGGCCTGGAGGTTGCCCGCGACGGCGACGCCGTTGAGTTCGATCGCGCGCTCCACACTGGCCGCGTCCAGCGGGATGGCGCCGGTCTGGAGAGCGGCGCCGAGCTGGAGGATGTTGGCGAACTGGTCGTCGTCGAACAGGGTTTCCGCCAGCGCCCGCGCGTCGAGCGCCACGGTCCGCGCCGCGCTGTCGGAGATCGCGCCCCGCACCGCCGCCGCGTCGGGGAACGAAACTGTGGTGTCGACGACCATCCGGCCGGTCGGTACCTCGGTCGTGGAGACCACGGCCGTGGTCCGGCCGGGGTCCGTCACCGTCAGATGCGCTGGGTCCGCGCCGACGAGGACGTCGCAGGCCAGGTACAGATCGCATTCCCCGGCCGCCAGTTTCGGGGCCTGCGGCGTCGGCTCGGCGGTGATCTTCAGATCCGAGACGACGGCGCCGCCCTTCTGCGCGAGCCCGGTCTGGTCCAGTGTCCGCACCTGCTTGCCCTCGATCACGGCGGCCGTGGCGAGGATCTGCGCGACGGTGACCACGCCGGTCCCGCCGACACCGGTGATCCGCACGGTGAAGTCGGTACCGGTGGTCTCGGGCTCCGGCAGTTCGGCCGCTGCGATCTCCGCGAGCCGTGCCCGGTGTTTGCGCCCGGTGGGCACCACCGTCATGAACGACGGGCAGTCCCCGGCCAGGCACGAGTAGTCCACGTTGCACGACGACTGGTGGATCGCGGTCTTGCGGCCGAACTCGGTGCTCACCGGCTGTACCGAGAGGCAGTTCGACTTCTCGCCGCAGTCGCCGCAGCCCTCGCACACCCGCTCGTTGATCACGACCTTGGCGGCGGGGGTGTCCAGTTTGCCGCGACGGCGTTTGCGGCGTTTCTCGGCGGCGCATTCCTGGTCGTGGATGAGCACCGTGACGCCGGGGACGCGGGCCAGTTCCTCTTGTGTGGTCAGCAATTCGTCGCGGTGCCGGACCTCGACACCGTCGGGCATGCGGACACCGCGGAGCCGCTTCGGCTCGTCACTGGTGATGACCACCTTCGCGACGCCTTCGACCAGCAGCAACGACGCCAGCCGGTCCACCGGGAGCCCGCCGACGGCGTCCTGGCCGCCGGTCATCGCGACCGTCGCGTTGTAGAGGATCTTGTAGGTGATGTTCACCCCGGCGGCCACCGCCGCCCGCACCGCGAGGCTGCCGGAATGGGTGAACGTGCCGTCGCCGATGTTCTGCACGAAATGCGAGGCGTCGACGAACGGCTCCATCCCGAGCCACTGCGCGCCCTCGCCGCCCATCTGGGTCAGGCCGACCACGTCCCCGACCTGTTCCGGTTCCATGAACAACGCCATGGCGTGGCAGCCGATCCCGCCGCCCACCACGGTTCCCTCGGGCACCTTGGTCGACGAGTTGTGCGGGCAGCCGGAGCAGAAGTACGGCGTCCTGGTCAGCAACGGCACCGAGATGCGCTCACGACGGCGCCGTTGCCGCCACGCGGTCACCGACGGGATCTCGTGGTGGTCACTCAGCCGGGTGGCCAGCACCCTGGCGATGGCGTCCGGGTCGAGTTCGCCGAGTTCGGTGCACAGGGTGCGGCCGTCCGGGCCGGTCTTGCCGTGCACGGCGGGCGTGCCGGCGGTGCCGTACAGCACCTCCTTGATCGCCGATTCGACGAAGGAACGCTTTTCCTCCACCACGACGATCTCGCTCAGTCCGCCGGCGAACCGGCGGACGATCGACGGTTCGAGCGGGTGGATCACGCCGAGTTTGAGGATCCGGATGCCGTGCCGGGACAACGCTTCGGCGTCCAGACCGAGCAGCCGCAGCGCCTGCATGAGGTCCAAATAGGACTTTCCGGCGGTGACGATGCCGATACGGTCGGAGGGTCCTTCTTGGACGATCCGGTTGACCCCGCTCGCGCGCACGTATTCCACGGCCAGCGGCAGACGTTCGGTGTACAGGCTGCGTTCGAGCGCCATCAACGTGGTGCCGAGCAGCCGGGAGGTGGGCTTGTGCCGATACGCGGGCAGGGCGAGTTCGGGCGCGGTCCATCGCGGGTGGACGTGGGCGGTGCTCGCGGCGTCGGCCACGTTCGCCACGAGTTTCATCGACGACCACAGCCCGCTCGCCCTGGACAGCTCGACCGCGTGCAGGCCGAAGTCCAGCACGTCCTGGGAATCGGACGGGAAGAACACCGGCATCGCGAGGTCGGCCAGCGCGAGCTCGGAGGCGCACGGTACCGAGGAGGATTTGGCGTTCGGGTCGTCGCCGACCAGCGCCACCGCACCGCCCGCCGGGTCGGTCCCCGCGAGGTTGGCGTGCCGCAGGGCGTCCGTCGCCCGGTCCAGGCCGGGTGCCTTGCCGTACCAGAATCCGGTGACGCCCCCGCGGGACGAGCCGACCGACGAGGTGAGCTGACTGCCCATGACCGCCGTCGCGGCGAGCTCCTCGTTCAGGCCGGGACGGTGCACGACGTCGTGCTTCTCGAGCAGGACGGACCGGCGGCCGAGTTCGAGGTCGTATCCGGCGAGCGGGGAACCCTCGTAGCCGGAGACGAAGACGGCGGGCGACGCCCCGGCGGCGCGGTCATGCCGCACCCGGTCGAACAGCATCCGGACCAGGGCCTGGACACCGCTGAGGTACACGGTGCCGTCCTCCCGCAGATACCGGTCCTCCAACGTGAACTGCTCCACCAGACCTGCCTCCTTCGGCACCCCCGCGCGACGTCACGACAGGAGACCCGACCTCGCGGGCCGCCGCAACAGGCGGCAGTCTATTGATCCCCGGCACGCAAAAAATCCGGCCCATCTTCTCCGCTGGCCGATATCCGTTGCGTCTGCGTACCATCCTGGCTCATGGCGGACCAGCTCATCGACGAGACCGATCGCGAGATTCTCGAACTCCTGCGGGAGGACGCCCGGCGCACGCTGGGCGACATCGGGGCCCGCGTCACGCTGTCGACCGCGGCCGTCAAACGCCGGATCGACCGCATGCAGGAGAACGGCGTCATCGTCGGCTACACCGTCCAGATCGACCACGCCAAACTCGGCTGGGGTATCGAGGCGTTCACCGAACTGCGATTCACCGGGACCACCAAGGTCGGCGAGATCGTCCGCACCACCACCCGGATGCCCGAGGCCCAGGCGGTGTTCACCATCGCCGGCGACCCCGACGCGCTCGTCTGGCTGCGGGTGCGGGACATGGGCCATCTGCAGCGCACCATCGACGAGATCCGGCGGCATCACCAGGTCACGGGCACGAAGACGCTGATGGTGCTGGACTCGTGGACGCGCGGCCAGCAGTGGCCTCACCCCTCGTGAGTGGCAAGGACGGTTCTAAGCCAAGGTGTCTCAGGCACCTACTGGCTTCCGGAGGCGGTGTCGCGAAAGCCACTTTCGGGACACCAGACGTCTCGAAAGTGGCTTTCGCGACATGATCGCGCGGGTGAGCCCGGCACGGCCTGAGATTGCGGCGATACCACGTGCCTGATCGGACGACACGCGTGATCCGGTGGACGACACGCGTGACTGGATGGACGACACGACCGCGGCCGGGATTACGCCACGAGTCGTCCGCAGGATCACGCGTGTCGTCCCTCCAAACACGCGTGTCGTCCATCCAATCACGCGAAAGCGCCATCCGTGCACCTGCAAGAGGTTCGTGGCCCTACCCCGTGGGGCGGGTGGCGCCCCGCATCAGCCGCTCCCCCGTCCGCGCGAGGTACTCACCGAATTCCGCCGGTTCCTCCACCGTGAACCCGATGTCGGTGAGCAAGAGAACGACGGCCAGCCACTCGAACGAGTCGACGTGGGCGACGTACCGGCACCTGTCGTCGCCCAAGGCT
The DNA here is from genome assembly GCF_014873915.1 of Amycolatopsis roodepoortensis. Classification (GTDB taxonomy): domain Bacteria; phylum Actinomycetota; class Actinomycetes; order Mycobacteriales; family Pseudonocardiaceae; genus Amycolatopsis; species Amycolatopsis roodepoortensis. The sequence continues at coordinate 1,324,294 of NZ_JADBEJ010000001.1, read as the reverse complement.
TCGAAACTCCCGTCGATCCGGTGCAGCCGGGCCGCGGCCTCGTCCGCCCAGACGTCCAGGGTCAGCGTGATCCGCAGCGATTTCGGGCTGTGGAAGCGTTCCTGGAGGTGAGCCGCGACGTCGTCGACCGGGAGTTCCCGCGGTTCGAACGCCACCTCCGTCGTCTTCGGCCCGGCGATCCGGTCGAGGCGGAAGCTCCGCCAGTCCTGCCTTCCGAGGTCCCACGCGTACAGGTACCACCGCCTGCCGAGCTGGACCAGGCGCATCGGCTCGACCGTCCGTGACGACGGGCCGTCCTTCGCCGTGTACGCGAACTCGAGGCATCGGCGAGCCGCGATCGCCGCGGCGAGGACGTTCAGGACGTCCTGGGTGACCCGCGGCTGTTCACCGCTCCCGAACTCGACCACGGCGAGCATCTCGTCGGTCCGCCTGCGAAGTGCCGCCGGCAGGACGCGCCGGAGTTTCGCGGCGGCACGGTCGGCCGATTCGGCGGTCAGGTCGACGCCGGTGCCGCCCGCGGCGGCGAGCCGCAGCCCGAGCACGGTGGCGATCGCCTCGTCGTGTTCCAGCATCAGCGGCGGCAGCGCGGTTCCCGCGACGAGCCGGTAGTTGCCGCCCGGGCCGCGGCTGCTCTCCACGGGATATCCCAGCCCGCGAAGGTGGTCGATGTCCCGGCGAAGCGTGCGCGGCGGGACTTCCATGGCCGTCGCGAGTTCGGCGGCGGGCCACGCCCGGCCGGACTGCAGGAGCGACAGCAGCCGCAGCATTCGTTCCCGTGGTGCCGTCACATAGCCTCCCGTAATTGTGGCCGGAAACCGGCCACATCTCATCGTAGCCTCGATTCATGGCGAAAGTTCAAACAGACCGTGGCCGGTGGATCACCGTGGAAGGCGCCCGGACGCACAACCTCCGCGACGTTTCGGTGCGGGTGCCGAAGCACCGGCTGACCGTGTTCACCGGCGTATCCGGATCCGGGAAGTCGTCGCTGGCCTTCGACACGATCGCGGCCGAGGCCGAACGCCTGGCCACCGGGAGCTACCCCGCCTTCGTGCGGAACCGGCTGCCCCAGCACCCACCCGCCGACGTCGACCGGATCGACGGGCTGGTCTTCACGACGATCGTCGATCAGCGGCGGTTCACCGGCAACGCCCGGTCCACCGTGGGCACGGCGAGCGACATCGCGCCGTTGCTGCGGCTGCTGTTCTCGCGCCTCGGCGAACCGAACGCCGGATTCTCGCCCGCCTACTCGTTCAACGATCCCGCCGGGATGTGCCCGCGCTGCGAAGGGCTCGGAGCGGTCGACGAGATCGATCTCGATCGGCTGCTCGACCGCTCGCGGAGCCTGCGTGACGGCGCCGTGCGCTTCCCGACGTTCGCGCCGGGGACCTACCGGTGGAAGCGGCTCGTCCACTCCGGACTCGTCGACCCCGATGTCCCGTTGGACCGGTTGCCGCCGGCGAAGGTCGAGACCCTGCTGCACGCCGAAGGGCTCCCCCTCGACGATCCGGGTGACGACTACCCCAAGCACGGTCTCTTCGACGGGGTCGTCCCGCGGCTGCGCGACACCTACCTGCGCAAGACGCCGTCACGGCTCACTGCCGAGGAGCGGGAGGGACTCGCCGGAGTCGTCACCCGCGGCGTCTGCCCGGAGTGCGCGGGAACCCGCCTGTCCGAGGCGGCACGCGTCAGCCTGATCGACGGACGCTCCATCGCCGACTGGTCCGCGCTACCGGTCGGCGAATTGCGCGACGTCGTCGCGAAAGTGTGCGAACCGTCGGTGGCGCCGCTGCTGCAGGCGATCCGCGAACGCCTCGACGCGCTGGACTCGGTCGGGCTCGGCTACCTCAGCCTGTCCAGGGAGTCGAGGACGCTGTCCGGCGGCGAAGCCCAGCGCGTCAAGATCGTCCGCCATCTCGGCAGTGCGCTCAGCGACGTCTGCTACGTGTTCGACGAGCCCAGCACCGGCCTGCACCCGCACGACGTGCACCGCCTCCTCGAACTGCTCGCCAAGCTCCGCGACGCGCACAACACGATCCTCGTGGTCGAGCACCATCCCGCGGTCATCGCGGCCGCGGATCACGTCATCGATCTCGGGCCCGGCGGCGGTGACGGCGGTGGGCAGGTCCAGTTCGAAGGCAGCCCTGGCGAACTCGTCGCGGCAGGCACCGAGACGGGGCGGATTCTCGGTACCCCGCTTCGGTTCCGGGAGCGGACCCGCGCCGCGCGAGGGGCCGTGACGATCTCCGGCGCCCGCAGTCACAACCTGCGTGACGTCACCGTCGACGTTCCGCTCGGCGTACTGACCGTCGTCTCGGGTGTCGCCGGTTCCGGCAAGAGCACCCTGATCACGGGCGAACTCCCCCGGCAGCATCCCGATTTCGTCGTCGTCGACCAGGCGCCGCTGCGCGGCGGCATCCGGTCCACCCCCGCCACGGTGCTGGGCGTCGCCGAGCCCATCCGCGAGGCGTTCGGGAAGGCAACGAAAAAACATCCGTCGTGGTTCAGCGCCAACGGCCGCGGCGCGTGCCCGGTCTGCAAGGGGAAGGGTGTCATCATCACCGACCTGGCGTTCCTCGACGACGTCCAGACCGGCTGCGACGCCTGCGGCGGCACCCGGTTCAACCCGGAGGCGCTCGCCGCGCTCTTGAACGGGCGGACCATCGCCGACGTCCTGGCGATGAACCCGGCGGACGCCGCCGCGCTCTTCGGCGAACACCCCGCGATCGCTCAGAGGTTGCGCTGGCTGGACCGGGTCGGGCTCGGTTACCTGACCATCGGGCAGAGCCTCGACACCTTGTCCGGCGGCGAACGGCAACGGCTGCTGCTCGCCCGCCGACTCGCCGACGCGGGCCCCGCGGACGAACTGCGCCTGGTCCTCGACGAACCGACCGCCGGGCTGCACGGCAGCGACGTCGACCGGTTGCTGGCCCTCTGCGACGAACTCGTCGACGGCGGTGCGACGCTCGTCCTGATCGAACACGACCAGCGGGTGATCGCGCACGCCGACCACGTCATCGACATCGGGCCGGGCGCGGGAGCCGACGGCGGGACGGTGGTGTTCGAGGGAAAGCCGTCGGCACTGGCCGAGGACTCCGCGTCGATCACGGGGCGCCACCTGCGAACGCGTTCCCGGCGCCGGACGGCGCCGGGAACACCCACCCGCCCGGGAACAGTTCCCGGGCGAGCGCGATGATTCCCCATCGGGCTTTGCCCGGCACGCCGGTACCGAACAGTTCTCCGCCCTGATACTTTGCTCACGTCTGGCCCTTCGGAGGGCGAAATGACCGAGTCACTGCCCCAGCGGATGTACCTGCTCGGCTACGACACCGAGAAGAACCGGCTCGACCCCACCAGCGCCCCGGTGCGAGGCACGCTCCTGCGGGCGGCGGCGGTGACCGAGCTGGTCATCGCGGGTCTTCTCGCCGATCGCGACGGGAAGGCCGCCCGCACGGCAGCGGCGGGCCTCACTCCGGGAGACCCGTTCCTTGCGAAAGTGCTGGAAGACGCTCGCGAAGAGAAGCCCCGCCGCTGGTTCGCCCTCATCGACCACGACTGGCACAAGGCCGAGAACATCGTCCGCGATCAGCTCGCCGCTTCCGGGACGATCAGGGTCGACAAGCGCCGGGCGATGGGCATCTTCCCGGTTCGCGACATCACCCTGGCCGAACCGCACCGGGCGCGGGCGCTGCGCGAGCCGATCCGGAACGTGGTGCTGAGCGGCGAAGACCCCGGCACCGTCCCGATCGAGGACGCGGTCCTCGCCATGCTGTCGTACGAGGGCGACGTCCGCACGGTCTTCACCTCGAAGGAGAATCGCGCGAACCGGAAAGCCGTCAAGGCGCTGGCGGCGCATGTCGACACCGCCCTGCCCGGACTGCGGAAGGCGGTTCGGTACTCGGTGGCCGCCCGCCGCTCGGCCGTCAGCGGCTAGCCTCCTCCCTGTCGACGACCTTGGTGAGGAAATGCTGCTGTCCCAGCGTCCACACGTTGGTGGCCAGGAAGTACAGCAGCACGCCGATCGGCACCGGGAAGAACGACCCCGAGACCAGCATGCCGACCGGTGCCAGGTACATCATCAGCCTGGTGATCCCCGCCGTCTCGGGGGCGGTCGCGGTCTGCCGGGCGAGTCCCGAGCGCATCGAGAAGAACGTGGCCAGGCTCGCGACCAGCATCAGCGGCACCCCGACGGCGATCATGTGGACGTGATCCGTGCCGAACGCGGCCAGTTCCGTCGCCGGTTGCGAAAGCCAGTTACCCAGCTTCGCGCCGAAGAGGTCGGCGTTCAAGAACGACCGCACCCCGGCGGCGTCGAACACGTGGTTCGACTGCGCGCCAGGCGTGAAATCGCGCAGAACCCAGTACAGGGAAAGGAACACCGGCAGCTGGATCAATGCCGGGAGACAACCGCCCAGCGGGTTCGCGCCGGTTTCGGCGTGCAGTTTCTGGATCTCCTTCGCCATCCGCTGGCGATCCTTGCCGTATTTCTCCTTGATCTCCCGCATCCGCGGCGCGAGCGCCTGCATGCGACGGCCCGCGCGCAAGGCGCCGAGGGCGGGTTTGACCAGCAGCAGGCGCAGGGTGAAGACGAGGAACACGATGGACAGCACCCAGGCCACGCCGGAGTCGGGACTCGAAACGGCGCCGAAAACCTTGTGCCAGAACCAGAGAATGGCGGAAACGGGGTACAGGAAGACATCGAACATGACCAGGTCACTCCGTCGGTCGAAGGTGTGTGGGCAGGAGTGACTGCCTCACCTTCGAACGGAAGGTCAGGCAGTCGCGATACCCAGTGACGGAGCTCGGGGCCGCACGCGGCCACGCGCGTCGGGGTCGCGCAGGCTCAAGAACAGCTGTGCGCGTTCGCGCAGGCTGATGGCGCGCACCCGCATCGCGGCGGCCGCCGGTTCCAGGCGGAAGTGCGCCGCGAGCGCGAGCAGGACGGCGGCGAGGGACGCGGTCAGGGCGGCGGCCAGGCCGAGTGGGTTGGCGACCGCCACCGACGCCGTCAGCGCGGTGGCCAGGCTCAGCGGGTTGATCCCGCCGACGACCGGGAGCACGACGAACAACTCGGGCAGGAACAGCGCAAGCATCAGCTTGAGCCGCACGCCGAAGTAGGTTCGCTCCACGTCACCGACACTACCGGAGATATTGCGTTGCGTGACTCCCGATCGCGCGGGCAGGCTGTCGAGATGGGTCACGTCGAGGTCGCACACGTCGAGTACCACCTGCCCGACGGACGGCTGCTCCTCGACGACGTCTCGTTCCGCGTCGGTGAGGGCAGCGTCTGCGCGCTCGTCGGCGCCAACGGGGCAGGCAAGACGACGTTGCTGCGGCTGATCTCGGGGGAGCTCTCCCCCACCAGTGGATCGGTGACCATCAGCGGCGGGCTCGGGGTGATGCCCCAGTTCGTCGGCTCGGTGCGCGACGAACGGACGGTGCGGGATCTGCTCGTGTCGGTGTCACCGGAAGCGCTCCGCGCGGCCGCCCGCGCGGTCGACGAGACCGAACTCGCCTTGATGGAACGCGACGACGAAGCGAACCAGATGGCGTACGCGCGGGCGCTCGGCGATTGGGGCGACGCTCGCGGCTACGAAGCCGAAGTCGTGTGGGACAAGTGCACGACGGCGGCCCTCAACCTGCCGTACGAAAAGGCGCGCTGGCGCGAGGTGCGCACGCTGTCCGGCGGTGAACAGAAGCGGCTGGTGCTGGAGGCACTGCTCCTCGGCGGGTCCGGCGTGCTCCTGCTCGACGAGCCGGACAACTACCTCGACGTCCCCGGCAAACAGTGGCTGGAAGAGCGGCTGCGTGAGACCCAGAAGACCGTGCTGTTCGTTTCCCACGACCGGGAGCTCCTCGCGCGGGCCGCCAACAAGATCATCAGCGTCGAACCCGGTCCCGCCGGCGGCGACGTGTGGGTGCACGGCGGCGGCTTCGACAGCTACCACCAGGCCCGCGCGGAACGCTTCGAGCGCTTCGAGGAACTCCGCCGTCGCTGGGACGAAAAGCACGCCCAGCTCAAGAAACTCGTGGCCGACATGCGGCAGTACGCCGCGCGCAGCGACGAGATGGCTTCGCGGTATCACGCCGCGCAGACCCGGTTGCGGAAATTCGAGGAGGCCGGGGCGCCTGCCGCTCCCCCGCGCGAACAGAAGATCACCATGCGCCTGCGCGGCGGCCGGACCGGCGTCCGCGCCGTCACCTGCGAAGGCCTCGAACTCCGCGGCCTGATGAAACCCTTCGATCTGGAGGTCTTCTACGGCGAACGGGTCGCGGTGCTCGGCTCGAACGGCTCCGGCAAATCGCATTTCCTGCGGCTGCTGGCCGGTGAGGACGTCGCGCACGACGGACTGTGGAAACTCGGTGCCCGCGTCGTCCCCGGCCATTTCGCGCAGACGCACGCCCATCCCGAACTGCTCGGGCACACGCTCGTCGACATCCTCTGGACCGGCTACGCGCGAAGCCGCGGGCCCGCGATGAACATCCTGCGCCGCTACGAACTCGACGGCCAGGGCGACCAGCGGTTCGAGAAGCTGTCCGGCGGCCAGCAGGCGCGGTTCCAGATCCTGCTGCTGGAGATCGGCGGCGCGACGATCCTGCTCCTGGACGAGCCGACCGACAACCTCGACCTCGCTTCGGCGGAAGCGCTGCAGCAGGCGCTGGAAGCCTACGAAGGCACCACGATCGCGGTGACGCACGACCGGTGGTTCGCGCGCTCCTTCGACCGGTATCTCGTGTTCGGCTCGGACGGGCATGTCCGCGAAACCGCGGAACCGGTGTGGGACGAGCGGCCGGTGCAGCGCGCCCGGTGACCCACTCGGGTCGGGAAAAGCGACACACCAACGAGAGGTCGCCTTCGGCGGCTCCGTCGTGTGTTTGAATGCCGCCGCGTGCCGACACCGGAGTGCCCGCATCGTCCCCAGGCTGGAGTTCTCGTGAAGGCCGCTGCAATCCCCTTCGCCATCGCGGCCTTGTGCTGTGCGGCGTTCCTCGTGAGCTTCCTTCGCGACCGGCGCCGGTTGCGGAACGGCTTCTACCTCTTCTTCGCGTTGCTGTTCCTCGGCGTGACGTTCATCGCGCTGCTCGCCTCGGTTTCCCCTGAGGCGGCGGGTTTCGTCGCGGTCGGCGTGATCCTGATGATCATCCCGACGGTCCTCGCGCTGACGGTCTTCCTGATCTGCAACGGGATCACCATGCTGCGCCGCGAGGGACGGCGGCTGGCCAACGTCCTTTCGCTGCTGACGGGGCTCGGCATCTGCGCGCTGATCGTCTTCAACGCGACGGTCACCCAACTCGCCTGGGAACCGCTCGACATCGTCCGGGGCATCCTGAACGGACTCGTCGTCTACTTCTCGTTCCTTTTCGTCTGTTTTCTCCTGTACTCGATCGTCTACGGCCGCATCCGCACCGAAAAGGGCATCGACTTCGTCGTGGTGCTGGGTTCGGGCCTTCTGGACGGACACCGGGTGCCGCCGCTGCTGGCGGGCCGCCTGAACCGGGCCAAACGCGTCATCGACGCCGAAGCCCGGCGCGGCCGGAAGCCGATGGTGGTCACTTCGGGCGGGCAAGGGCCCGACGAGGACCTGCCGGAATCCCACGCCATGGCCGCCTACCTGGTCGAGAACGGGCTGCCGAAGGAGCGGATCCTCCTCGAAGACCGCTCGCGGACGACGTTCGAGAACCTCACCTTCAGCGCCGAGATCATGGAGCAGCGGAAGGCGGATTACCGGTGCACGGTGGTGACGAACAACTTCCACGTGCTCCGCGCCGCCCTCATCGCCCGCCGCGCCAAGGTGAACGGCCAGGTCATCGGATCGCCGACGGCGTGGTACTTCTGGCCGAGCGCCACCCTTCGCGAATTCGTGGCCATCCTGGTGGACCACAAGTACAAGAACCTGATCGTCTGCGGGCTCATCGTGCTTTCGCAGGTCTCGCGCGCCTTCTATTGAGTGGTGCGCGTTGGGGCCTCAGGTACCCATGGATTCCGGCTGCGTTGATCTCAGGCCCGGTCCGTGAAGGCCCCCTTCCCTCGGCTCAGCCGAGGGAAGGGGGCCTTCACGCACTCAGGGCGAGCAACAACACCGGCACCGAGTCGGTCCGGTGAGCGTGCGTGCCGGCGAAACCGGCACCCGGGCGCGCTTTCCGGGCACCATCACCCGAAGCGACATGACAAATCCTCCGCCGCCGTTTGACAACACCGTTTTCCCCGGGTCATCGTCCTGCGCATGAGCGCTTACACCCGGCAGGCGATGGCGCGGCTGTTCGACCGGACGGCGGAGACCTACGACGCGCTCGGCGTCGACTTCTTCGGCGCGTTCGCCACGGAACTGCTCGACCGGGTCGGGCTCGTCCCCGGCGAGCGCGTGCTGGACGTCGGCTGCGGCCGGGGAGCGGTGCTGTTCCCGGCGGCCGAGCGGGTCGGCCCGGAAGGATCGGTGCTGGGGATAGACCTTTCCGCGGAGATGGTCGAGCGCACCGCAAAGGACATCGAGGCACGCGGAATCAACGCCTCGGTTTCCCTTATGGACGCCCAAGAACCGACGCTGGACGACGCCGCCTTCGATGCGGTCCTCGCGTCGTTCGTGGTGTTCTTCCTGCCGGATCCGGTCGCCGGACTGCGGTCCTGGCATCGCCTCCTCACGCCCGGCGGCAGGCTGGGCGTCACCACGTTCGGCGCCGACGATCCCCGGTGGGCGGCCGTGCGCGAGGTGTTCAAACCGTTCGTTCCGCCGGAGCTGGCCTGGACACTGGCCGTCAGGTCGGGCCTGTTCGCCACCATCGAGGGATTCGGCCAGGCCGTGGAGTCGGCGGGCTTCACCGGTGTCACGTCCGTGGAACGCGTCTATCCGGTGAAGTTCGCCGACCCCGGGCACTGGATCACCTGGTCCTGGTCGCACGGCCAGCGGATGTTCTGGGAACTGGTCCCGGAAGACCGCCTCGACGCCGTGCGCCGGGCCGTGCTCGCGGAGCTCGAACCGCTCCGCGAGCACGACGGGAGCGTGGTGCTCGCGCAGACCGTGCGCTACACCCTCGCCCACCGCGGTTGACGGCTCACAACGCGAGCCTCGGCCAGGACTCCGTGTCCCGTGACAACTGCCGGTCGTGCGTGGCGATCACCACCGCCGCCGGGGTCGTTTCGAGCGCGGCGGTCAGCTCGTCGACGAGTGCGGCGGAGAGGTGGTTGGTCGGCTCGTCCAGCAGCACGACGTGCGGGCGCCGGGCCAGCACCAGCGCCAGGTCCAGCCGCCGCCGGGCGCCGACCGACAGCTCGGCCACCGGCCGGTGCCGGTCGTAGCCGGCGAGCAGACCCAGTTCGCCCAGCCCCGGCCCGGGGATCCCGGTCCTGGCGAGCTGTTCGTCGTACAGCTCCATCGCCGTCCGCCTGTCCGGCAGGTCGGATTCCTGGCCCAGCCTGCCGATCCGCGCGGACCGCGAACGTGTGACCGTGCCGGTCCCGGGCTCCAGCTCCCCGGCCAGCACGGCCAGGAGCGTCGATTTGCCCGCGCCGTTGCGGCCGGTGACGACCAGCCGGTCACCGCTTTCCAGCGCCAGGTCGACCGGACGCGTGAGCCGCCCGGCCACCGTCACCCCGGCGGCGCGGAGGAGCGTCGCGCCTCCGTGCGCCGGTAGCTCCGGCATGGCGAACCGGGCGGGCGGTGGCGGAACGGCGACCACGTGTTCGGCCAGCTCTTCCTGCCGCCGGTGGACCGCGCGGACCAGCCCGGGCGCACGCGTGGCGCGGACATGCCTGCCGGTGCCCTTGGGCGGCCGCCAGTTGTCGCGCAACCGGTTCCGCGCCGCGGACAGGTCGTCGGCCAGCCGTTGCCGCTCGGCGATCTGGTCGGCATGCGCCGACTCCCAGCGGGCGCGTTCGGCCCGCCGGGCCTCCACATAGGCCGCGTACCCGCCGCCGTAGACGCGTGGCCGTCCGTCGCTCGACGGATCGAGGTCGATCACCGTGGTCGCGACGTCGGCGAGCAGGGCCCGGTCGTGGCTGACCAGGACGACCACGCCCGGATGCGCGCGCAACCGCTCGGTGAGGTGGTCGAGCCCCGCCGCGTCGAGGTGGTTGGTCGGCTCGTCGAGCAGCAGGACCGGATGCCCGGCGCCGAGCAGGCAGGCCAGCCGGACCCGGTGCCGTTGCCCGACCGACAGTGTCCCGAGTGGACGGTCGCGGTCGTCGACGGCGTTCAAGGCGGCCAGTGACACTTCGACCCGCCTGTCGGCGTCCCACGCGTCGAGGGTCTCGGCTTCTTCGAGTGCGGCGGCGAAGTCGTCTTCGGCTCCGGGACGTCCGTCGCTGAGTGCCTCGGTGGCGGTCTCGAGCCGGGCCAGCGCGTCGCGGACGGCCGCCAGTTCGAGGTCGATCAACGCGCCGACGGTGTCGGCCGGCCCGAGCGGGATCTGCTGGTCGGCGACGCCTGCCGAACCGGAGCGACGCACCTCGCCGCGGTCGGCGGCCAGGTCACCGGCGAGTACCCGGAGAAGGGTGGTCTTGCCGCGCCCGTTCTCCCCGACGATGGCGACCCGATCGCCGGCACCGGCGACGAGGTCCACCCCGGCGAGGACGGGCCGTCCCCCGAAGGAGAGGTGGACGCCGGACAGGCGGACGTGCGCCGCGCGCACAGGCGCGGGCGAAAGAGGGGATGACATGAAGGAACTGCCTCCGGTGAAGTGATGAGCAGGAAGAACGAAATCCGGTATCGCGGCTCGCGGTACCGGTGGAGGCGTCGTTCCTCAGAGGAACAGCAGTTGCTGCATCACGATCACGAGGGTAGATCACGTCTCCGGAGCCCCGCATCCGATTTTCGTGATCACACGTTCGCGCCATCCCCCGCGACCGGCGGTCACCTCCCGGACACCCCCTTTCACCTGCGACGACACGCCTCCCCTAGCCCGTGATCGCGGCTTCAAACCACCACTTTCAGGGGTCACCCACAGGTGCATCACGACGGTTGCCGTGCTCAGCTGCCCGTTCGACGGTGGGCTTCTCAGCAAGATCTTCCGAGAGGAGCGGGACCGATGGCGAAGACCATGCAGCCGCAGGAACTCATCGACAGTGCCGTGGTCGACCCGACCGGCAACAAGCTCGGCAAGGTGGGCAACGTCTACCTCGCCGACGCGACTCGCCAGCCGGAATGGATCACCGTCAAGACGGGCCTGTTCGGCACCAAGGAGAGTTTCGTGCCGCTCTCCGGTGCGCACGCGGACAAGGACGGCGTGCACGTCCGCGTCGACAAGGACGCGGTCACCGACGCACCTCGCATCGAGGCCGACGGCCACCTGTCGGCCGAGGAGAGCGCGCAGCTCTACAAGCACTACGGTCTGCCGATGCCGCGGACCTCGCCGGACGGGCGGATGGACGACCGGGCGCAGGGCCGGGGCCGCGGCCAGGACGAGGCCGGCCGGACCAGGGCCGGTATGGCCCCGGGAACGGACACCGGCAAGAAGGGCCGGGACGCCGAGCCCACCATGACGCGGTCCGAGGAACGGCTGAACGTCGGCACCGAGCAGGTCGAGACCGGACACGTCCGGCTGCGCAAGTACGTCGTCACCGAAGAGCAGCAGGTCACCGTGCCGGTGAGTCACGAGGAGGTGCGTATCGAACGGGAGCCCATCACGAACCAGGGCGGCGAGCGCGCCGAGATCGGCGAGGACGAGCAGGAAGTCGTGCTTCACGCCGAGAAACCGGTGGTGAACAAGGAAACCGTCGCGGTGGAACGGGCGAGGCTCAAGACCGACACCGTCACCGAGGACCAGACGATCTCCGGCAAGGTGCGCAAGGAACAGTTCGAGGTCACCGACGACGACGGCAAGCACCGCAAGTCGTGATCCCGTAGCGGGGGCGGCCCATGGCGGCCGCCCCCGGGGATTCAGCGCGTGCGCCGGGCGCGGGCCGCCGCAACCACGAAACCGGCCGGCACGGCACCCGCGAGCGAACAGCCGACGCCGAAAAGACCACCACTCCGACGACCCCGGTCACCACGACGTCCCACCGTCCACAAGGGACACTTCCCCGCCGCCGGACGTCCCGTCGTCGAGCAGCCCGCCCCCCGGACCGGACGACCTGGTCCTCGACCGGCCGAGCGTGCGCCCCGGCGACGCGCTGTCCGCGACCGGCAAGGGATGCGCGCCCGGCGAGCGGGTCACGCTGACGTCGGGCGGGCAGAGCGACACCCTGGTGGTGCTCGTCTTCTTCGTGCTCGCCGGGATCACCGTGATCCGGTTCCCCTGAGTCAGCGCGGCAGTTTCACCACGGTGACGAAGAAGTTGTCGATCTGGCGCACCACGTCGATGAACCGGTCGAAGTCCACCGGTTTCGTGACGTAGGCGTTGGCGTGCAGGTCGTAGCTGCGGAGGATGTCCTCTTCGGCCTCGGACGTGGTGAGCACGACGACCGGGATGGTGCGAAGTTCCGGCGACGCCTTGACCTCGCTGAGCACTTCGCGGCCGTCCTTGCGGGGCAGGTTGAGGTCGAGCAGGATCAGCCCCGGCCGTTGCGCGTCCTCGTACGGTGCTTCACGGCGCAGGAACTGCAGTGCCTGCTCGCCGTCGGAAACGACCGAAAGGGTGTTGCGGATCTTGTGGTGCTCGAACGCCTCCTGCGTCATGAGGACGTCACCGGGGTCGTCCTCGACCAGCAGGATGTGGATCGGTTCCAGTGACTCGGTCATGGTCGCTCGTTTCCTTCGTCGGCGTGCTGCGCTGCGGGCAGGGTGAAGCAGAATCGGGTCCCGGCCTGGACGGTGGTGTCCAGCCAGATCGTCCCGCCGTGGTGTTCGAGGATCTTGCGGCACAGGGCGAGTCCGATCCCCGTACCCGGATACTCCCCGCGGCCGTGCAAGCGCTGGAAGATCACGAAGATCCGCTCGGCGTACTCGTCGTTGATGCCGATTCCGTTGTCGGTGACGGAGAACCGCCAGTCCTCGCCGTCGCGTTCCGCGACGATCTCGACCTCCGGCGGCTCCTCACCGCGGAACTTGATCGCGTTGCCGACGAGGTTCTGGAAAACCGCCGTGAGGAGGGTCTTCTCGCCGCGCACCACGGGAAGTTCGCCGTGGGTGACCCGGGCGCCGGACTCGACGATCGCGTCTTCGAGGTTGCCGAGCGCGGTGGCCAGCAGGTCTCCGGTTTCCAGGAGGACGTTCTCTCCCGGACGGCGCCCGACGCGCGAGAAGGCGAGCAGATCGTTGATGAGCGCTTGCATCCGTTTCGCGCCGTCGACGGCGAATCCGATGTACTGGTCCCCGCGTTCGTCCAGTTTCCCCTGGTACCGCTTCTGGAGCAGCTGGCAGAAGCTGGCCACCTTGCGCAGCGGCTCCTGCAGGTCGTGCGAGGCCACGTAGGCGAACTGCTCCAGATCCGAATTCGACCGCTCCAGCTCGCGGGTCCGGGTCACGATCAGTTCCTGCGCCCGTTCCAGCTCCGCGACCTCGTCGAGGATCCGCGAACGCAGCGACTCCACATCGGACGCGAGTTCGCGCATCTCCTTCGGCCCGGAGCCACGGACCGCGCGATGGATGTCGGTCTGCGCCACGTCGCGGACCTCGACGGCCAGTTGCCGGATCGGCCGGACCAGTTTCCGTTGCAGGACCAGGAATACCAGCGCCAGTGCGCCGATGAGCAGGACCGCGATCACGAGGAGCATCACGCGCAGGACGTCGGCCGAGGCGGACAGGTCGTCGCGGGCGTCCAGCCGTTCGGTCTCCAGCCGGTTCTGCAGGACGCTCAGCGAAGCGCGGACCTCGTCGAACAGCGGTTTGCTCGCGTCGACCAGGGCGCCGGTGGCCGGAGCACCGGCGAGCAGGGGCTCGATGATCGTCCTGCGCCAGGCCGTGGCGGCGTTCAGCACCCGGTCCAGATCGTCGCCTGCCGCCGTGCCCGGCACGACGCCGAGCCGGCGCAACTCGGCCACGGACGCGTCCTGTGCTCGCAATCCCTCCCGGTACGGCTCCAGGAATTCGCTCCGCCCGGCCAGGATGTAGCCGCGGACACCGGTTTCCTGGTTCAGCATCGCGGTCGCGAGAGAGTTGGACCGCAGCACCTGCGGACCGGTGACGTCCAGCAGCCTGGCGCGCGAGTCGGTGAGGTTCGTCAAGGCCAGCGACCCGGCCACGATCGCGCCGCCGAGCAGCAGGACGGCGATCACCCCGGACAGCGCGGCCCAGCGGCTGATCGACCAAACGGACTTCATCGGGCCTGCTCCCCGGAGTCGAACGTGAGCAGCGCCAGCGCGACGTCGTCGTCCAACGGCCCGCCGTGCAGGACGTCCATCTCGCTGATCAGGTGGTCGAGCGCCGAGTCGGAACCGCCTTCGGCCTTCAGGCTGTTCAGTGCGGCGGCGGCCATCCGTTCGAGCCCGACCCGTTCCCCGCTGCCTTCGACACGTCCTTCGAAAAGACCATCGGTGTACAGCAACAGTGACCATCGCGGCCCGATCGGCACCGTGAGCTCCTGCCAGCCGACACCCGGCACGACGCCCAGCGGCGGGCCGAGTTTCTCCCTGGACAGCAGCCTGCCGCCCGACTCGTCGATCAGGAGCGGCTGCGGATGACCGGCCAGCGCCATCTTCAGCGACCGGCGGTCCGGGGCGACCGTGATCATGCAGACGGTGGCGAACAGCGGGCCCAGTGCCTCGTGTTCCAGCATTTTCTCCACCATCGCCAGGGTTTCCGCCATCGGCAGCCCGGCGAGCACGACCGAACGCCACGCGATCCGGAGCGCGACACCGAGCGCCGCTTCGTCCGGGCCGTGTCCGCACACGTCCCCGATGACCAGCTGGAGCGTGCCGTCGGGGAGTTCGACGGCGTCGTAGAAGTCACCGCCCAGCAAGGCCCCGTTCCGCCCCGGCCGGTACCGCACCGCGAGCCTGAGACGGGGATCGGTCACCAGCGGGGTCGGCAGCAGGCCGCGTTCGAGACGCGCGTTCTCCCTGGCCAGCAACTGATGCTGGAGCAGTTGCTGCTCGACGCGTTCGGCGCGGCTGCGCTCCCAAGAATAGCGGAGGGTCCGTGCCAGGAGGCTGCCGTCGACATGCTGTTTGACCAGGTAGTCCTGGGCGCCGGCGCCCAGTGCCGCCACCCCGGTGGCTTCGTCCTCCTGCCCGGTCAGGACGATCACCGCGGTGGACGGGGCGTGCTGCCGCAGCCTGGTGAGACCGGTCAGGCCGGTGGCGTCCGGAAGCTGGAGATCCAGCAGTACGCAATCGGCCGTGATCCGGCGCTCGAGTGCCCGTTGGAGCGTCGTCACCCTGTCGAGAACGACCTGTTCCAAGCTGCCGGCGGCGTCGGCGAGCATCTCTTCGACCAAGAGCGCGTCGCCGTCGTCGTCCTCGATCAGCAGGACATGCAACCGGGTCGGCTGAGGCGAAGACCTACGAGGCGGAGCCTGCTCGCCGTAACGCACGGCGTTGGACACGGACAGCCACCTTTCCTCACCGGTCTATCCGGTGCACGAACAGAAGACGGCTGTCTTCTCAACCACCGCGAGCGTACCGGCCGTACCGGACATGCCGTCGGTCCGGACTACCGACACGCCAGGTTTCCCATGGTCAGGGGCCGCGTGGCGGCCGCGGTGGCCGCATCGCCCCGAACACCAGGAACACCGCGGCCAGGAAGAGGCCGGCGACAGCGAGGTCGAGCAGGAAACCGGCGACGAGTTCGGTGATCATCGCTCACTCCTTGGCCGTCCGGGCGGCTTCACGGCGGCGCGCGTACAGGCTGGTGAACGACACCGTGACCAGGACGGCGACGATCACGCCCAGCGAGGCCGGGGTCGGGACCTGCGGCACCGACGGCCAGATCCCGTGTGCCCAGTGCAGGACCAGTTTCACCCCGATGAACGCGAGGATGATGGCGAGGCCGTGGTTCAGGTGGACCAGCTTCGCGAGCGCCGTGTGGAGCACGAAGTACAAGGCGCGCAAGCCCATCAGTGCGAAGGCGTTGGTGGCGAACACGAGGTACGGGTCTTCGGTGATGCCGTAGACCGCGGGCACCGAATCGACCGCGAACACCACGTCGGTGGCGAACACCGCGACGACGACGACCGCCAGCGGGGTGAGCGCGCGGCGGCCGTGTTCACGCACGGTGAGCCGGGTGCCGCGATAGTCGTCGGTGACCGGCATCAGCCGTCGCAGGAGCCGGACCGACCGCAGTTTCGACAGATCCAACTCGTCCTTGCCGCCGGACATGGCCTCGCGCAGGATCTTGAGCGCCGAGACGAACAGGATCACGCCGAACACGAGGAACGCCCAGGTGCCAGCCGACAGCATCGCGGCACCGGCCGCGATGAACACACCGCGAAGCACCAGCGCGCCCACGATGCCGTAGAGCAGCACCCGCTGCTGCACTTCCGCGGGAACCGCGAAGGCGGCGAGCAGCAGCATGAAGACGAACAGGTTGTCGACCGACAGGGACTTCTCGACGACGAAGCCCGTCATGAACTCCAGCGCCTGGCCGCCCCCGTACTCGAGCCACAGCCAGAGCCCGAACACGACCGGGAGCGCGAGGTAGAAGGCCGACCAGCCGGCGGCCTCCCGCATCGACACCTCGTGCGGGCGACGGGTCACGGCGAAATCGGCGACGAGCAGCGCGAGCAGGACGGCGATGCTGATCGCCCACAACCCCGGCGATCCCACGGTTGCCACGGACTCGGGCATGGAGCCTCCTCGAACTCGAAGTTCGAGGTCTCCTTCACCCCTGCGGGGCGGTCTCCCGGGGACACCAGCGGAGCGTCCGTATTGACCGGGCAGACCCTTGGGAAGTACTCCCCTCGCCGGTCCAGTATCGCACTTGGTAAAGAGTTATTAAAGGTTGGGTCAAGCCAGGCCCTCCTCGACACTCCGCGATCCCGTCATGCGCCAAGCCGCAACTCGCGTGCTTCCAGGCGTAACTCGCGTGATTGGAGGCGTAACTCGTCCGCCGGCGCGTGTTACGCCTCCAATCACGCGAGTTACGCCTTCAATCACGCGAGTCGCGCCTTACGGCTTGACACGGCCACTACAGTTCAACCAGTACGTTGATTAACCTCTTGGTTGATTGCCCCTGCGGAAGAGAATTCGATGACCGACCTGACGATCACCCGCGTCCTCGACGCTCCCCGCGAGCTTGTTTTCCGTATGTGGACCGACCCGGACCACCTCGCGCACTGGTGGGGCCCGGTCGGGTTCACCGCCACGTCCTGCACCGTCAACCTCGCCGAGGGCGGCAAGTGGCGCACGTGCATGAGCGACGGCGAAACGGAGTTCTGGGCCTCGGGTGTCTATCACGAGATCGTCCCGCCGGAACGGCTCGTCTTCAGCTTCGCGTGGGAGGAACCGGAAGGCTCCCGCGGGCACGACACCCTCGTCACGGTCGTCCTCTCCGATCTCGACGGCAAGACCGAAATGGCGTTTCACCAGGCGATCTTCGAGACCGTGGCGGAACGCGACAGCCACAGCGAAGGTTGGCAGTCCTGTTTCGGCCGCCTCGTCACCCACCTCGGGGAGCATGCATCCGATGGGAGCGGTCGATGAGATCGCCCATGGCCGCCTGAAACTCGCTTCGCCGCTTCTCGCTCCACCCGGCGGTGAGCTGATCGAAAACCTGTTCCTGCCAACGGTGGGCCTGGTCGAGCATGGACCGGCCCGCCGCGGTCAATGACACCTCGCGCCGGCGCCCATCGTTCCGCGAGGCCTCCATGGACAGGTAACCCGCCTCGATCGCGGCCTTGACCAGCCGCGATGCGCCGCTCTGGTCGAGGCCGATCTCGACGGCGATCGCGTTCACCGTCGTCTCGGTCCCGTGCTCGGCGAGGGAGTGGACCGCCTCGCCGACGAGGACGAGACGGCCCTGGTCCGCGACGGCCGCCGTCCGGCGCGACCAGTGCCGCACGAAGGCGAACAGGGCCTGCCCCGGACCTTGGGCGCTCATTCGGTGGCCGCCATCTCACGGCAGATGCAGGCCAGTTCGAGCGCGGACTTCAGATCGGACAGCCGGAGCGCCGCGGTGACCTTGCCGCCGCCCACTCGGAACACGGTCGCCACCCGGGTCGATCCCGCGCTTTCGGGCCAGGTCGCGTCCTCCTCCACCACCATCAGGCGATCGCTGACCGGATGCCACGAGCGCGGCTTCAGCTTGATCCCCGAGCGATCCACCCAGTCGGCGAACTGCGCGGACGTGATCGGCCCGGCACCCTTCGGCCCGAGGACCACGACAGGATCCCCGACGGCGTCCGCCGATCGCCTCAGGTCACCTTCGTTGACGCTCTCGTGCCATTCGTTGATCGCCGCCTCGAGTTCCATGACTCAACTATATGCAAATCGCATAGACTTAGCCCACCGATCGCAGCACCTGCCGCGCCCGCGCGACCCCGTCCTCCTCCCGCAGCCGCCCGGCGACGTACTGGGCACCGCGCCGGAACAGCAGGTTGCCGGACAGTTCCAGCAGGCGCGCGGTCAATGAGTCCGCCGTGAGATCCCGCAGCGGCAACGGCCGCGGCCCCGCACCGAGCCGGAACACCCGGTCACCCCAGTACGGCTGATCGGAGAAAACCGGGCAGATCAGCGAAGGCGCGCCCGCGCGCAACGCGGCCGCGGTCGTGCCCGCGCCGCCGTGGTGCACCACCGCCGCCGTGCGCGGGAACAGCCACGCGTGCGGAACGTCCCCGATCGTCAGCAGGTCGTCGTCCTCGGCCGCGGCATCGGTACCGAGCAGGCCGCGCAACCCCGCCCGCCGCAGCGCCGTGCGGACGGCGGCGAACGTCCGTTCCGTCTCCGACGGCCGCATGCTGCCGAAGCCGACGTACACCGGAGGCGGCCCGGACGCGAGGAAATCCCGCAGTCGCGGGTCCGGCCGCCACGCGGCGGGCGTGTCGAGAAACCAGTACCCGGTGACGTGCACCCTCGACGGCCAATCCTTCGGCCGCGGCACGATCGCGTCGGAAAAACCGCACAGTACGGGGGTTTCCGATCGCCGCGGCCCACGGAGGCCGGCCGCGGGCAGGCTCAGTGACCGCTCGCGCCACCGGTCCACCTCCGGCCTCAGCACCTGCCACGCGACGGTGTCGACGGCGTGGAAACTCAGCCACCTGCCGCACGGCCCGGCCTTGGCGGCCCACGGCGCCAGCGGATGCGCGAACGCCCGCGTCGGCACGCTGGGCTGGTAGTGCAGTTCGACGTCGGGGACGCCGAGCGAGGCACCCAGGTGCGCGCCGAGGAAGCCGAGCGTCGGAGCGAGAACGAGGTCGGCGCCGGCCGCTCCCTCGTGGACGTCGGCGAGCAGACGCTCCATCACCGGGGCCAGCGCGCCGCGCAGCCCGCGCAGGAAGGCCGCGGGTGTGCGTCCCTCGGTCCATTCGCGGCCACCGGCCGAGCCGAGGATCTCGCTCGGGTCGGCGGAAAGCGGCGCGAAATCCAGGCCGTGCGAGGTCACCAGCGTCCGGAACCGCTCGGCCGCCAGCACGCGGACCCGATCACCGTCGAGACCGCGCCCCAATGCGATACATGGCTGGACATCGCCGCGAGAACCCGGAGCGACGATCACGACGAGCCGGGTCATCGCTTCGCCGCCGTCAACCGGTAGCGAAGGCGGAACGGCAACTTCGCCAGAACCGCCGCGACATGCGCGTCCCTCCCGACCAGGTACCGCGGCGCGACCCGCCGGGCGGTCAGCGCGTGGACGACGATTCGCGCCGCCCGCTCGGGCGGCAGACCGTTCCGCGCGGACCGCTCCGCACTGCGTTCGGCCTCGTCCAGTTGCGCCGCATACCTTTCCCGCGCGGCTTCCGGCAGGGCGGCACGCACCTCTTCGGCGGCGACGCGGGCGCGCGGCCAGATCGACGTGGCGACGGCACCGGGCTCGACGAGGACGACGCCGATCCCCGACGGCGCCAGCTCGGCGCGCAGGCTGTCGGTCAAACCGACCAGGGCGAACTTCGACGTGTGATACGGCCCGACCATCGGCCCGGCGATCCGCCCGCCCATCGACCCGACCGTCACCACCCTGGCGGCGGACGCGGCACGCAGCGCGGGCAACATCGCCTGGGTGACGGCCAGCTGGCCGGTGACGTTGACCTCCAGCTGCTGCCGGAAATCCTCGAGCGGGACGTGTTCCAGCGGTCCCGGCCGGGCCATCCCCGCGTTGTTCACCAGACCGCGCAGCGGGCCCGCCGCCGCGACCTTCTCCCCGCACGCCGCGATCGACGCCACGTCGCGGAGATCCATGCGCAGCACGGTGACCGCTTCGCCGAAAGTGCGCACGAGGTCCGTTTCGTCCGCGTCGGTGCGCACACCGGCCCAGACGTGGGAGCCCCGCCGGACGAGTTCGGCCACGCACGCCCGGCCGATCCCGCTCGAGGCCCCGGTGACCACAAAGGACGGACGGGTCACGACGCCTCCCCGGCTTTCACCGGCGCCGAAAGCGCCCTCAGCATCCTCGGCCAGGTCTTGTGCAACTGGTCCTGCCAATACGCCCAGTGGTGCGTGCCCGGGCCGTAGAAGTCCGTCATGACCGGGACGCCCAGCCGGTTCAGCCGGTCCGCCATCGCGGTGGTCTGGCCGGAGCACAGGAATTCGAGCAGCATCGCGCCGGGCAGCACGTCGATCGGGAGTTTCCCGTCGAACGGCCCCGGCAGGCCGTTGCCCGTGGACAGATACAACTCGGTGCCGCGGAGGCGGTCGGCGTTCACCAGGGGATCGTGGGCGTCCCAGCGGGACGACTCGCGCCGCCGGTCGCCCCAGAGCGCTTCGGGGTCTTGCCGGGCCGAGGCGACGATCGCGCTGGTCAGCAGCTCGCCGTACGGGCCGGTGGGATTGAGATTGCCGCTGAACGACCCGGCGAACCGGAACACCCCTGGCCGCCGGGCGGCGAGTTCCACCGCGCCGTACCCGCCGAGCGAGAGCCCCGCCGCGACCCGCCGCCCATCCCCTCGATAACCACGGTCGATCAGCTGCGGGATCTCGAACGCGGTGAACGTCTCCCACTGGTTGAGCACGACGTCCTTGCCGTAATTCCACCAGTCGGAAAAGAACCCGGCGGATCCGGAGCCCGGCATCACCACCAGCGCTCCGGCGTCGTCGGCGAGTTTCCGGATGTCGGTGTTGGCGGTCCAGCCGCGGTAGTCCTGGAGGCGCGTCTCCCCGGCGAGCAGGTACACCGCCGGCCACTTCCGCTCCGGTTCGGCTTCCCACCGCGACGGCAGGATCAACCGGACCATCGCATAGCTCCCGACGCCGACCGAGCGCACGGTGAGATCCAGCATCCGCGGGTCACCGTCCACAGTGGTCTGGGCGACGACGTGCGAGCCGTCGTCGGCACGGACGTCCGGGACGCCACTCTCGGCCCGCGCGGGTGCCGAGACGACGCTCGGCAGCAAGCCCGCCGCGACCGCCAGCGACGCGACGGCGCTCAGCCGCCTCGAAGTAGTGCGCATACGTAATCCTTTGTCCCGGTCGTTCGATCGAATTCGAAAATGTGACGGCGATTACCCGAGAAAGAAAGTCGGAGGTGGCGACACGTTAAGCGGACGGACCCCTTCCGCGCAATTGTCCTGCCCACAATCCGGGAGGACAATATGAATGCCAGGGAAACAAGAAATGCCTCCACCTCCCCCATCAGGGTGACCCGTCGCTCACGGACAGTGAAGAACTGTGGCACGGGAGTACCAGACCTGCGCGCACACCAGCGGAAAGTCCGAAACTCCCAGGTCACACCCTGTACACGAAGGACATTTACGTTCTCTTGACACCTTCCGGTATTCGATTTCCCGTCGTAGCCTTCGTCGTGCCGCCCGGGTTCGGCGTTCCCTGACGCGACCCCGGCGCCCGCGTCCCACCGAAGGGACCACACCTCCCCACGGACCCTTCCGAAAGGGCTATTCATGACTGCCCGAATTCGCGCACTCGTCGTGTCCGCCGCAGCGGTCGCGACCATTTCCGGTGCTCCCGGAGAATCGATTCAGGCGGCGCCCGCTTCCACTGTTCCGCCCGCCGCCCTGCTGCCTCCGGAAACCGTCCCGGCCGCGTCGACGCGTGACGGATTCGACGTGGCCTCCGCACTGTCCACCCCGGGCCGCCGAGAGAGCAGGGTCGACGTCGGTGGTTGCGAGGACGTCGTCCACGGCAGGCTGGTCGGCGACGGCGCCGCCGGCCAGGGCTTCCAGTCCGCCGTTCCCGGCGGCCAGGTCTCCGAACTGGTCGCCCGCATGACGAACCCGCCCGATCTGGCGGCGTGGGCCGCACAGGCCGGGCGGTGCTCGAAGGTGACGGTCGACGACGCGGCCGGTACCGCGGTGTCGACCGTCACCGTCCACCCCGCTCCCGCCGTTCCGGGAGCGAAAACCCTTTCCTACGAACAACTTCTGACGCTTCCCGGCCAGCCCCCCGAGCTGCCGGGGCTGCGTCTGCGCACCGTCGCCATCGCCGCCGACGACGTGCTGGTCGTGCTTCGTGACGCCGGAACGACCGGCCTCGATCTCGACGCCCTCGCCGTCGACGCCTGGCGGCACGCCGCCGGTCCGCTCGGCCGCTGATCCACCGCACCTCCCGCCGAACCCCCGAGGAGACGTCATGTCCCTGGCCCCCGGAAACACCCTCCCCGCCTGCCTCCGGCATTGGGCGGACACCGACGGCGACCGGCCCGCGCTGACCTTCGCCGACTTCTCGGCCGATCGCGCCGGACGCCGGAAGACGCTGAGCTGGAAGCAACTCCAGGAGCGTGTCGACGCCGTCGCGGCGGCGCTGCCCGTCCGGCCCGGTGACCGGGTGGCGGTGCTGTGCCCGCAGAGCGCCGACTACGTCGTCGCGTTCCTCGGTGCGATCACCGCGGGCGCGATCGCCGTGCCGCTGTTCGATCCCGGGCTGCCCGGGCACGCCGGACGGCTCGCCGCGGTGCTGACCGACTGCTCCCCCACCGCGGTGATCACCACCGCCGCGGCCGAGGACGCGGTCCGCGAGTTCCTGGCGGGCCTGCCCGGCGGCGAGCGCGTCGCCGTGGTCACGGCCGACAAGCCCACCGCGGGCCCCGGCCGCGCCTGGCCCGCCCCGGCTCCAGCACCGGACGACGTGGCGTACTTGCAGTACACGTCCGGTTCGACCCGCAGTCCGGCCGGAGTGGTGCTGACCCACGCGAACGTGCTCGCCAACGTCGGTCAGGCGGTGCGAGGCCTCGGCATCGACCCGTCGGGGACCACCGTCTCGTGGTTGCCGCTGTTCCACGACATGGGTCTCGTGCTCGGCCTGATCACCCCGCTGGCCATGGGCATGCGGTCGGTGCTGATGGACCCGCTGGCCTTCATCGAGCGCCCGGTCCGCTGGCTGGAGTTGCTCGGCGACCACAACGCGAGCTGGAGCGCCGCACCGAACTTCGCGTTCCACTACGCCGCGAGCCGGGTGCGCGAGGAGGACCGCGCCAAGCTCCGTCTCGACCGCGTCGCCGCGATCGTCAACGGCGCCGAGCCGATCAACCCCGGAGTGCTCGACCGGTTCCACGACACCTTCGCCGAGGTCGGATACACCCCGGACAAGACGCGGCCCGCGTATGGGCTGGCCGAGGCGACCGTCTTCGTCACCACCGGCCCCGGCGTCCCTCCGCGGGTGACCACGTTCGACCGCGCCGCGCTGGGGGCGGGAACGGCGCGGCAGGCGGAAAACGGTCTCCGGCTGGTCGCCTGCGGAGTCCCGGTGGGGCAGCACGTCGCGCTGGTCGACCCGGAAACCGGTGTCGCGCTCGAAGACGGCGCGGTCGGCGAGATCTGGGTCCACGGCCCCAACGTCGGCACCGGCTACTGGCAGAAACCCTTGGAGAGCACCGAAACCTTCGGCGCCCGGCTGACCGGTGACCACGGGGAACTGCCGACGGGTCCCTGGCTGCGCACCGGTGACCTCGGCGTCCGGTACGACGGCGAGGTCTACATCGCGGGCCGGATCAAGGATCTGCTCATCGTCGACGGCCGCAACCACTACCCGCAGGACGTCGAAGCGACCGCGGCTTCCGCCGATCGCGACATCCGCCCCGGCAGTGTCGCCGCGTTCGCCGTCGAAGGCACCGACACCGAATCCGCGGTCGTCGTCGCCGAGCACCGCGGACACGGCACGCTGACCGCGGAGGACGAACGGGCACTCGAAGCATCGATCCGGCGGCTCGTTTCCGACGCGCACGGCCTCGCGCTGCGTGACGTCGTACTCGTCCCGGCGGGCCTGGTCCCGCGGACCTCCAGCGGGAAGATCGCGCGGAGCGCCTGCCGCGACCGCTACCTCGCCGGTGATTACGGAAAGGCCTTGGTGCGATGAGAAACCCGACGTTCGACGCCCCGGCGCTGCGCCGCTGGCTGCTCGACACCGTCGCCGGGCACACCGGCGTCGACGCGGCCCGGCTCGAAGCCGACCGCCCGCTCAGCGACTACGGCCTGTCCTCCCGTCAGGCCGTCGGTATCGCCGCCGACCTCGAAGATCTGCTCGGCACCCCGCTCCCGGCCACCCTGCTGTGGGAAAGCCCGACCATCGACCACCTGGCCCGCTCGCTCACCGGCGGCACGGAGCCCGAACCGGAGCGGACGGGCACGGACCGTCGCCGGACCGACCCGATCGCCGTCGTCGGCCTCGGCTGCCGCTGGCCGGGCGCGGACGGTCTCGACGAGTTCTGGGATCTGCTCCGCAGCGGACGGGACGCCGTCCGGACCGCGCCGCCGGGCCGGTGGGACGCCGAGGCGGCCCCGATCGTGGGCGGATTCCTCGACGACGTCGCCGGTTTCGACGCCGACCACTTCGGCATCACTCCACGCGAAGCGTCCACAATGGACCCGCAACAGCGGATGCTGCTGGAGGTCGCCTGGGCAGCGCTCGAACACGCCGGCATCGCCCCGGCCTCCCTGCGCGGCAGCCGGACCGGCGTGTTCACCGGGATCTCGACCCACGACTACGGGCATCTCACGATGGCGAGCGGCGGCGTCGACCTCTGGACCGCCACCGGCGCGGCCGGGAGTATCGCGGCCAACCGGCTCTCCTACGTCTACGACCTGCGCGGGCCGAGCATGGCGGTGGACACCGCCTGCTCGTCGTCACTGGTCGCGGTGCACCACGCGATGCGCGCGCTGCGCGACGGCGAGGCGGATCTGGCCTTGGCGGGCGGGGTGAACCTCATGCTGCTGCCCGGGCCGACCGCCGCGTTCGCCGCCGCCGGACTGCTCGCCGGGGACGGGCGGTGCAAGACGTTCGCCGCGGAGGCCGACGGCATCGCGCGTGCCGAGGGCTGCGGCGTCGTCGTGCTCAAACGGCTGACGGACGCCGAGTACGACGGTGACCGGGTGCTGGCGGTGATCCGCTCCACCGCGGTGAACTCCGACGGCCGGTCACAGGGCATGGCGGCGCCGAACCCCATCGCCCAGCAGGACATGCTGCGCACGGCGTACCACGGCGCCCGGCTCGATCCGTCCACTGTGGACTACGTGGAGGCGCACGGCACCGGCACGTTGCTCGGCGACCCGATCGAGGCGCGCTCGCTCGGCGCCGTGCTGGGCAAGGACCGCCCGGCCGACGCCCCGCTGCTGATCGGCTCGGTGAAGACGAACATCGCGCACGCGGAGGCGGCCGCGGGGATCGCCGGGCTGATCAAGGTCGTCCTCGCGATGACCAGGGACGAATTGCCGCCCCAGCTGCACTTCTCCGCCCCCAATCCGCACATCCCGTTCGACGACCTGCGTCTGAAGGTGGTGACCGAGCCGACGCCGTGGCCGCGCCGGTCCGGTCGCGCCACGGCCGGCGTGTCCGCGTTCGGCTTCGGCGGGACCAACGCGCACGTCGTCCTCGAACAGGCGCCGCCGTTGGAACCGGCGCCGGACCGCGCCGACGTCCGGATCGGGCTGCTGTCCGCCCGCACCCGCGACCGACTCGCCGAACGCGCGACTCAGCTGGCGGACTGGCTGGAATCCATGCCGTCGCTTTCCCTGGCCGACGTCACCCACACGTTGTCCCGGCGCGACAACGGCGGGCCACATCGCGCCGCCGTCGTCGCCGGTGACACCACCGAACTGGCGGCACTGCTGCGGGCCATCGGTTCCGGTGCCGATCCACTTCCCGCGGGCGCCGTCACCGGCACCACCGTGAGCACCGACGGGCCGGTCTTCGTGTTCTCCGGTCACGGCTCGCAGTGGCCGGGCATGGGGCAAGGGTTGTTGCGCGCCGAACCCGCGTTCGCCGCGCAGGTCGACAAGCTGCACGACCTGTTCACCGAGCACACCGGCCGCTCGCTGCGCGCACTGCTCACCAGCGGGGATCCCTTGTCCCTGCCGGAAACCCAGACGGCCATCTTCGGGACGCAGATCGCGCTGGCCGCCCAGTGGGAGGCACTCGGGGTCCGGCCCTCGGCCATCGTCGGGCACTCGCTCGGGTCCGCGGCCGCCGCCGTCGTGAGCGGCGTGCTCACCCCCGACGAGGCCGTTCACCTGGTCGCGACGCGCGCCCGGCTTCTGGGCAGCCTCGGCCCGGGTGGCGCGATGGCGGCGGTCGAGTTGGCGCCGGAGGAACTGGACCTGTACCCGGATATCGAACTCGCCGTCGAATCCGCGCCGGGGCAGCTGACCGTGGCCGGGGACGCGACCGTGCTCGATCTCCTCGTCGCGGAACTCGAGGCCGCCGGGCTGACCGCGCGGCGGCTGCCGGTCGAGGTCGCAGGGCACTCCGCCCGGGTCGATCCGGTGCTGCCCGCGCTCCGGGAGGCGCTCGCCGAACTGGGCGGCCGCCGTCCGACGGTGCCTTGGTACGACACGGTACTCGCCGATCCGCGGGAACTGCCGGACTTCGACGCCGGGTACTGGGCCGCGCATCTGCGCCGTCCCGTGCGGTTCCGGCAAGCGGTCGCAACCGCCGCCGCGGACGGGCACCGGGTCTTCCTGGAGGTGTCGCCGCATCCGATCCTGCGGGGCTCGGTGACCAGGACCCTCGAAGCCGAGGGGATCCACGACGCTGTCGTCACCGGAACGCTGCGGCGGGGCCAGGACGAGGTCCGCACGCTGGGCGCCGCCGCGGCCGAGTTGTACTGCGCGGGCACCCGGATCACCACCGCCGATCCGGACGACGGCGCCCGGCTGGTCGACGTCCCGCCGATGCCGTGGCGGCACGAACGCCATTGGTACACCACCGCCGAAGCACCGCCGTCGTTCGCGGCACGCACGCCGGAACCCGAACCGGTGCGCACGGCCGGGGGCGACCGGCTGACGGAGATCGTCGCCGCCGTCATAGGGCTGCGACCCGATCGGCTCGACGCCGATGTCCCGCTGGTGGAGCTCGGGCTGGATTCCCTGATGGCGAACCGGATCAAGGAAGCCGTTCGCCGCGAGTTCGGTACGGAACCCGACTCCGTCAGCGTGCTCCGCGGCGCCACCCTCGCCGATCTAAGCCGCGACCTAGCGCCCCGCGAAAACGAGCAACCACTGCCGTCTCGGGGCCGCGCCTGGGACGCGGCGGATCGCCTCGTCCTGCGTCTTTGGCAGGAGCACACCGGGGCCGAAGCGACCGGCACCCACGTCCGGCTGACCGAGACGGAAACACCGGACCGGCTGGCCGAACTACTCGCCCAGGGGCTCAGCACCGAACTCGACACGCCGGTCACCGCCGCCGAACTCCGGCGGCACGACTCGCTCGCGGCCATCGCCGACGTCGCCCGCGCCATCCTCGACACGCGGGAGGAGCGCGGGCCGGTGCACGTCCTCGCTCCCGGCGAAGCGGGCGTCGCGCCGCTGCTGCTCTTCCACCCCGGCGGCAGCACCTGCACCGTGTACCGCCCGCTGTTGGAGCGGTTGCCTTCCGGTGTGCCGTGCGTCGGGTTCGAACGCGTCCCCGGGGTCAGCATCGAGGAACGGGTCGAGCAGTTGCTGCCGTTGGTGCGGGCGCAGCGTCGCGACCGGCCGTACCGGCTGGCGGGCTGGTCGTTCGGCGGGGCGCTGGCCTACGGCGTCGCCGCGCGGCTCGCCGAAGAGGGTGAAGAGGTCGAGTTCGTCGCGCTGATCGACACCATGCTCCCGCTTCCGGAACCGGATCTCGACCCGAGGGCGTCGTCCGCCCGGCGGTTCCTGCGGTTCACCGGCTACGTCGAAGGGACCTACGGCCGCGAAGTCCGGCTAGGCCACGAGGAGCTGGCTCCGCTGCCCGAAGAGGAACAGATCGAGCTGACCATGCGGCGGGTCGCCGAGGCGGGCCTGCTCAGCCCCGGGGTGCTCCGGCACCAGCGGCAGTCCTTTTTGGACACACTGGCGGCCGAACGCGGTACGCCGCGCCGTTACGACGGACGGGTCGTGCTCTACCGGGCGACCGAGCAGTACGCGGCCGGGCTGGCGATGGAACCCCGGTATTCGCGTACCGACCTCGCGGCGGGCTGGGCGGAGCTGTGCCCGGGACTGGAGATCGTGCCGGTCGAGGCGCATCACCTGTCGGTCGTCGACCCGCCGCACGTCGATGTCGTGGCGCGGCATCTGGCGGGACTCCTGTGACCACGGCCCGGGCCGAGCGAGCGGTCGACCGCGCCTGGCCGCTGCTGGCGGTACTCGGCGCCGGGCTCTTCCTCGTGGCGGTCGACGCGACCGTGCTGCACGTCGCGTTGCCCGACCTCGTCCGGCAGCTGCGGCCCGGCGCGTCGGCTCAGGTGTGGATCGTGGCGATCTACCCGCTGACCGCCGCGCCGCTGCTGCTGCCGTTCGGCACCCTCGGCGACCGGTACGGACGGCGGCGCGTGCTGGTCACCGGGTACGTCGTGTTCGGGATCGCGTCGCTCGGCTGCGCTTTCGCGCCGAACGTCCCGGCGTTGCTGGCGTTCCGCGCGTTGCTCGGCTGTGGCGGCGCGATGATCATGCCGGTGACGATGTCGCTGCTGCGCGAACTGTTCCCGGAGCAGCGGCATCGTCGCACGGCGATCGCGGTGTGCAGCGGGATCGCGGGCACCGGGTCGGTGTTCGGGCCGATCCTCGGCGGCGTGCTCGTCGAGGCGTGGGGCTGGCGGGCGACGTTCCTGCTGAATCCGCCGGTGATCCTGCCGGCGGTGGTGCTGGCGCTGCTGTGGCTCCCCCGGAATCCGCCGGGCCGTGGCCCGTGGGACGCGCTCAGCGCCGCCCTCGCCGCGGGCGGCGTCCTCGGGATCGCTTTCGCCGTCGGGCATCCGGGCTCCTGGACCACGGCCGTCGCCTCGGGCGCGACCGGCTGTGTCCTCATCGGACTGTTCCTGCGCCGCCAGCGGCGGACCGATCCGCCGCTGCTGGACCTCACCCTGTTCCGGCGGCCGGGCGTACGGGCCGCGGTGGGCGGGGTGCTGCTGGTGATGAGCACGCTCGTCGGACTGGGCCTGCTTTTCGCCCAGTACCTGCAGGTGGTGCTCGGGCTTTCGCCCACCGCGGCGGCGAGCCGGCTTCTCCTGGTACTGGGCGCTTCGGCCGTCGGCAGTGTCGTGACCCCTTCATTGCTGGGCCGCTTCGGCAACGCGCGGGTCCGCACGGCCGGGTTCGCCGTCGCGGCGGTGTCGTTGCTGGTCCCGGCGGCGGGATCGGCCGCTCTCACGTCACCGGTACTCCTGGGCGTGGGGCTGACCGGGCTGGGCCTCGGGATGGCGCTCGCGCTCACGTCGAGCACCGACACCCTGCTTTCAGCGACCTCGGCGGACCAGGCGGGCGGCGCCGCGGCGGTGGAGAAGACGGGCTACGAACTGGGCGCCGGCTTCGGGACGACAGTATTCGGCTCCCTGGCCGCCGCGGTGTACGCGGGGCACTTGGCCGTCCCATCCGGCGTGCCGGAACCGGCGCGGGTGCTCGCCCTGTCAGGACCGGCCCAGGCGGAGACGGCCGCGTCGGGTCTCTCCTCGCAGTTAGCCGACGAATTGCTGGCCGCCGCGAAGGCCGCCTGTACCACGGGGTTGCAGGTGTCGGCGGCCGTCGCTTGTGGGCTGTTCGTGGTGGCGGTCGTCGTCAGCTCGGGCGAGCCTCGTCGGTGAACTGCTCGGCGAACTCGCCGGTCGGCGGGATCTCCTGGATCACGTCGATCAGCACGCCGTTGGGGTCGGCGACGATGAAGTGCCGCTGCCCGAAGTCCTCGCTGCGCAGGGAAAGCGCCTCGGGCAGGCCCGCCTCCACGATCAGCCGCCGGTGCTCGGCGTCGACGTCTTCGACCTCGAAGTTCAGCAACAGTCCCTGCACGGGGTTCCCCGCCCCGGCGGGAATGGTCTCGTGCCCGGACGCGAGGACCGCCAGCTCCCATGCGCCACGTTTGAGGCTGACGTACCAGTCGGCTTCGAACGTGGGCTCGAAGCCGAAGTGGTCGCAGTAAAAGTCCCGCGTCTCGGTGATCTTCTCGGTCATGAGAACGGGATAGAAGCTGGTCAGACGCATGATGCCACCTTGCTCGTAAATAATACCGACCGTCGGTTTGTTTCTTTGAAGTTAGCCAACCGACGGTCGGTATGTCAAGATTCGGGCCATGGCCCGCACGAAACAGCAGCAACGCGAAGAGACGATGGAGGCGTTGACCGCCACCGCCCGGCGGCTGTTCGCCGAACACGGGTACGGCAAGGTCGGGCTGGAGACCATCGCGCAGACCGCGGGCGTGAGCAAAGGCGCGCTCTACCACCACTTCAGCAGCAAGGCGGACCTCTTCCGGCACGTGCTCGGCGTCGTACAGCACGACGTCGGCGAACAGATCGCGCGGGCCGCGGACGCCGCGCCGGACTCGTGGGCCGGGCTGCTCGCCGGCTGCCGCGCGTTCCTCGCCGCGGCGACCGATCCGGAGACCCAGCAGATCATGCTGCTGGACGGCCCTTCGGTGGTCGGCTGGCAGGATTGGCGTGAACTGGACGCGGAGTCGTCCGCCCGGCACCTCGCCGAAGCGCTGACCGGCCTGATGAACGACGGTGTCCTGGCGAAGCGGCCCGTCGAACCGTTGGTACGCCTGCTTTCCGGCGCGATGAACGAGGCAGCCGTCTGGCTCGCCCACTCCCCCGACCCGAAGGCCGACCTCGCCGCGACCATGGACACGCTGACGCCGATGATCGAGGCGCTGAGGCTTCCGGCCTCGCTCACCTGAAGTACGTGAAGGCCCCCTTCATGTACTTCACGGGTCCTGCTGGGCGCTGCGCCTCGCCGGAGGGTTGCGAAAGCCACTTTCGCAACGTTGAAGGTTGCGAAAGTGGCTTTCGCAACGTCGGCCGCCGGCCAGACCCGCGGCCGCCCGGCGCCTCTGTCGCGAAAGCCACTTTCGGGACGTCAGACGTCGCGAAAGTGGCTTTCGCGACACCACCCACGCCTTTCCCAAGCCCACCAAGTCCGTGAAGGCCTCCTTGAGGGACCCAGAGTCACTCAAGGAGGCCTTCACGGACCAAGCCTGGCCCCAAAAACGCAAAAACCCCACCCGGAGCCGGGTGGGGCCTTCACTGCGGTGGGCGATACTGGGATCGAACCAGTGACCTCTTCGGTGTGAACGAAGCGCTCTCCCCCTGAGCTAATCGCCCGTGGTACGAACTTCGGTCCACCGGGGAAGCGAACCTGGTGCGCGATACTGGGATTGAACCAGTGACCTCTTCCGTGTCAGGGAAGCGCTCTCCCGCTGAGCTAAACGCGCGTGGTGTTTCGTTCGTACTGGCGATAGCTTAGCGGACCCCGTTTCCGGGCCGTCACAGGGGTTCCCCCTCCGCGAGGACTCAGGGTTTCGGCAGCCTCGAAGCGACCGATCCCGCGATCTCCTTCGCCCGATCGCACGGGCTACCGCTCCCTTCGCGACCCAACAGCCGGACGGCGACGTGTTCGGCTTCGCGGTCCGGCAGCGGACGATGCCGCCAGGTGACGGCGCAGTTCGAGCCGCCGAACTCCCGCATGTCGCCGGTGACACCGCTACCGAGGTCGACCGGCGAACCCTCCGGCGCGTAGGAACCTCTCTGCAATTCGATGGTCAGGGTCTCCCCGCCGCCCAGCCACTCGCAGATCCGCAGCGTCCGCGGGGCCGGCTGCGCGTTGGGCATGGTCTTGGCGAGCACCGCCGGATCGGCGATCGTGCACGGATCGAGCGGGAGCAGGCTCGCCGGATCACCCGCGCGGTCGACCTCGTGCGTGCGCAGCCGGGTGAGCGCGGCGGTCAGCATGTCGTCGGCGGCCTTGCAGGGATCGCCTTCGCGACCGGGATGGGAGACGACGACGCCGAGCCGCCGGTCCGTCGGCAGCTGGACGACCGAATCGCAGCCGCCGCTGATCGTGCTGCGCAGCAACGGAAGCCCTTCGGCCGTTCGGTCCGTCCGGTCGAGGCTGCTGGCGGACACGCCTTCGCCGAGCCGCAGCTCGAAGTCGACGCCCTTGAGACCGGTGTACTTGCAGCGAGCCGGGTAGATGGGGCCCGTCTCCGGTTTCAGGGTGCCGAACTCCTGCACGAACCGGCCCGCGAGCACCTTGCACGGATCCACCAGGCGCAGGCGTTCCGCGCCGAGTGCCTCGCTCGCCGACAGCGAGGTCGTCCCGGGATCTTCCGGTTTGGCGTAGTCAGCGATGGTGAGACCGAGCGCGACCATCCCCGAAACGACGAGCAGGACGACCGCGGCGAGCGAGCCGAACAGGATCTTCTTCGTCCGCGGCGCCATCTTCTTGGGCTGCGGGCGCCAGATCGGCAGCGGCAGGGCCAGCACCGAACGCACTTCGGCGTCCTGCCGCTGGATCCGGGCGTGCACGGCGGGTGGCCAGGGTGCCGCGCCCGGCGGCACCGGGCCGAGGAAGTCGAGGATCTGTTCCGGAGTCGGCCGTCGCGCGGGATCCTTGGCCAGGCAGGGCTCGGCGATCCGCCGGATCTCGTCCGGGACGTCGCTGAAGTCCGCGGCGGCGTGCACGACGTTATACAGCGTCTGCGGCGCGGTCGGCCCGGTGAAGGGTCCGCGTCCGGTCGCGGCCATGATTAGGATCGCGCCGAGCGAGAACACGTCGCTCGCGCCGGTGATCCGTCCGCTGCCCGCCTGTTCGGGGGACATGAACGCGGGCGACCCGATGATCGCGCCCGTTCCGGTGAGATCCTGGGCGTCCTCCGCCACCCGCGCGATGCCGAAGTCGATCACCCTGGGGCCGTCACTCGTCAGGATGATGTTGCTGGGCTTGAGATCCCGGTGGATCAGCCCGGCACGGTGGATCTCGGTCAGCGCCGCGGCGAGCCCGGACGCCAGCAGCCGCACCGACTCGACCGGTAGCGGCCCGGCACCGTCCACGGCCTCCTTCAAGGACGGCCCGGTGACGAAGACCGAGGCGAGCCACGGGGTTTCCGCTTCCGCGTCGGCGTCCATGACGGCGGCGGTGTAGGCGCCGGAGACCAGCCGCGACGTGGCGACCTCGCGCCGGAACCGTTCGCGGAAGCGTGGATCGTGCGCGAACTGGGCGTGCAGCTGTTTGACGGCGACGAGCCTGCCGTCCGGGGCGAGGCCGAGCACGACCCGGCCCATCCCGCCTTCACCGAGCTCGGCGACGATCCGGTACGGGCCGATCTGCCGGGGTTCGCCGGGGTTCAACGGTTTCACTGGTCAGCCCTAGGGTTTCGGAAGTTTCGGCAGCAGCGCCCCGGCGAAGCCCTTCGCCTTTTCACAGGCTTCGTCGGCGGTCATCTTGGTACCACTGGTCCCGACCGTCAGCTCGACGTTCTCCCCGTCGCGTTCGCTGACGGACCGATGCTGCCAGGTCAGCGAGCAGGTGGAACGCGCGATGCCGTCGTCCACCTTGGCCAAGTACACCTTGGCACCGCCGAGATCCAGGGTGGCGACCTGCGTGTAGTACGAGTCCTTCAATTGCGCGGGCGGGTACGCGCGCACGAAGTTCAGGCGGACGCTGCCCGCGGCGTCGTACCGGCATTGGTGCAGATGTTCGCGGATCGTTTCGACGACCGGCCCGATCAGCCGGTCCGTCGTCGCAGGACCGAGGATCGCGCACGGGTCCAGCGGAGCCAGGGTGCCGGCCGGGAGCTCGCGCTCGTGGCCCCCGGCGCGGATCCGCTTGATCGCGTCGGCGAGCGCCGCCTTCACCACCGAGCATGCCTGGTCCTTTGTGGACAGCCGGTTCACGTCGACGCTCAGCTTGGTGTTCGGCAGGCCGCTGACCGGGACGGCGACCGCGCACGTGTCGCCGGACCCTTTGATCCGCAGCGGAAGCCCTTCCAGCTCGCCGCCGGCCTCGCCTTCCACCAGGTCACCGCCGACGCTCAGCTCCAGCCACTCACCCGACGGCGAGGAGTAGGTGCACGAATCGAACTGGATGTCGATCTCCGTGCTCAGCTTGCCGAATCCGGGTACGTCCCGGCCGGCGAGCACCTTGCACAGGTCGACGCGGCGCAGGTTGTCCGGGCCGAGCGGGTCCTGGTTGACCGGGGTGGCGACCGGTTCGTCCGGTTGCGCCGACGAACTCGGCGCGATGGCGGCCGGCGGCGGGTCGTCCCCGGAGAGCGAGACCGCCGCGACGGTGCCGCCGGCCAGCAGCACCACGGCGGCCGCGGCCAATCCCGCGTACAGGCCGCGCCGGGACCGCTTCGGCGGCGGCGGGTTCAGCAGCCGCCGGACCTCGGCCTGCTGCGCCTCGATGAGATGCGACACCACCGGCGGCCACGGGCTGGTCATCGGCGGGACCGGGCCGAGCCGCTCCAGCACCCAGGCCGGTGACGGCCGGTCGGCCGGATTCTTCGCCAGGCACGGCTCGACGATCTGCCGCAGCTCCGGCGCCAGCTGCCGCAGGTCCGGCTGGAGGTGCACGACGTTGTACAAGGTGTGCGGAGTGGACGTCCCGGTGAAGGGGCCGCGTCCGGTCGCGGCCATCACCAGCAGCGCGCCGAAGGAGAACATGTCGCTCGCCGGGGTCAGCGGCTTCCCCTCGGCCTGTTCCGGGGACATGAAACCGGGCGAACCGATGACTGCGCCGGTGTGCGTGAGCTCGGAGTCGCCTTCGACGGCGCGGGCGATGCCGAAGTCGATGACCCGGGGTCCGTCACCGGTGAGGATGACGTTGCTGGGTTTCAGATCGCGGTGGATCAGTCCCGCACGGTGGATGTCACCCAGCGCCAGCGCGAGCCCGGCGGCGAGATGGCGGACGGCCACCGGCGGCAGCGGGCCGGCGGCGGAGACCGCCTCCGACAGCGACGGGCCGGGAACGAACACCGACGCCAGCCACGGTGTCGGCGCGTTCGGGTCGGCGTCCATGACCGGTGCGGTGTACGCGCCGGACACCAGACGGGAGGTTTCGACCTCCCGCCGGAACCGCTCGCGGAAGCCGGGATCGTGCGCGAAACCCGGGTGGACCTGCTTGATCGCGACCAGGCGCCCGTCGGCGGAGATCCCGAGCAGCACCCGGCCCATCCCGCCCTCACCGAGCGCGGCGAACACCCGGTAGCGCCCCACGCCGGTGGGTTCGCCGGTGTTCAACGGCTTCACGAAAGGCCCCCTTGTTCCGAGGGGCGATGGTACAAAACCACCCGCAAGTGTCACGCGGCGCGTCGGAAGTCCTTGAGCCGGAGGCTGTTGGACACGACGAGCACCGACGACAGCGACATCGCCGCCCCAGCGATCAGCGGGTTCAGCAGGCCGAGCGCGGCCAACGGGATCGCGGCGACGTTGTAGCCGAACGCCCAGGCCAGGTTCCCCCGGATGATCCGCAGCGTGCGGTCGGCGAGCCGGATGGCGTCGGGGACCACGCGCAGGTCTTCGCGGACCAGCACCATGTCGGCCGAGCGCACCGCGATGTCGCTACCGTGTGCCATCGCCATGCCGAGATCCGCGGTGGCCAGCGCCGGGCCGTCGTTGATGCCGTCGCCGACCATCGCGACCCGCGCTCCCCCGGCCCGCAGCTCCTCGATGACCGCGGCCTTCTCCGCAGGCAGCACTCCGGCACGCACGTCGGAGACGCCGATCTCGTCCGCGACCACGCGGGCGGCGGCTTCGTTGTCGCCGGTCAGCAGCACGGTCCGCAGGCCGAGCGCGTGGAGAGCCTCGACGGCCGCTCGCGCCGACGGCTTCACGACGTCCCGGATCGCCAGCTGCCCGGCGAGCCCGCCGTCGACCGCGACGAGGATCGACGTGGTGCCGTCCTCCGCCGTGAAATCGTCGGGGACGGCGATCCCGCGTTCGGCGAACAGGCGTGCGTTGCCGACCAGGACCTCCTGCCCCTCGACCTCGCCCTTCGCCCCGAGCCCGGGCAGCGCGCCGAATCCTTCGACCGGGGGAAGGTCCGGCAGTTCCGCCCGCGCCGCGGCCACCACGGCCGCCGCGATCGCGTGCTCCGAACCGGCCTCCACGGCGCCGGCGAACCGCAGCAGCTCGCCGCGGGTGAACCCGTCGGCGGGACGGCACGCGGTGACGGTCATCTTCCCGGTGGTGACGGTGCCGGTCTTGTCCAGCACGACGGTGTCCACCGTGCGGCTCGCCTCGAGCGCGTCCGGCCCCTTGATGAGGATGCCGAGCTGAGCACCTCGGCCGACACCCGCCATGAGCGCGGTCGGCGTCGCCAGCCCGAGCGCGCACGGGCAGGCGATGATGAGGACGGCGACGGCCGCGGCGAACCCTTCGCGGGCGGGTGCCCCGCCGAGCAGCCAGACCGCGAGCGTCAGCGCGGCCACGCCGAGCACGGCGGGGACGAACACCGCGCAGACGCGGTCGACCAGCCGCTGCACCGCAGCCTTGCGGGCCTGCGCGCGTTCGGCCAGCGCGGTCATCTGGGCCAGTTGCGTATGCGTGCCGACCGCGGTCGCGCGGACGACGAGCCTGCCGTCCCGGTTCACCGAAGCGCCGACGACCCGGTCGCCGGTGGCGACTTCCGCGGGCACCGGCTCACCGGTCACCGCGCTCACATCCACAGTGGACAGTCCGTTGCGGACGACACCGTCGGCGGCGATCGACTCGCCCGGCTTGACCACGAACAGGTCCCCGACGGCCAGTTCACCGACCGGGACCATCCGCTCGACGCCGTCCCGCAGCACCCGGACGTCCTTGGCGGCCAAGGCGTCCAGCGCGGCCAGGAGCCCGGCGGCGCTGCGCCTGGACCTGCTCTCGAAATACCGGCCGGCCAGCAGGAAGGTGGTCACCCCGGCGGCGACGTCGAGGTAGATCGCGTCGGCGCCGGCCGCCGTCGGGCCGAAGCCGATCCAGTACCCGGGCTCCGTGCCGCCCGCGAAGGCGGACCAAGCTGACCACGCGAACGACGAGAGCACCCCCAGCGACACCAAGGTGTCCATACTGGACGACCGATGACGGAGGTTCCGCAGCGTGGCGCGGTGGAACGGCAGCGCGGACCAGAACACGACCGGAACGGCCAAGGCGAGGCACAGCAGTTCCCAGCCGGGGAACCGCAGCCGCGGCACCAGCGCGAGGGTGATCGAGAGGTTCCCCAGCGGGATCGCCAGCAGCGCGGCGACGACCAGACGTCGCCGGAGGTCCCGGACCCGGGCGAAGCCGATGTCCGGATCCTCTTCGCCGCGGATTTCCGCCGTGTAGCCGGATTTGCGGACTCGCTCGATGAGGACGTCGTCGTCCAGCGCTTCGGGTACCTGCACGGTGGCGCGCTCGGTCGCGTAGTTCACCGACGCGCGGACGCCGTCCAGCTTGTTCAGCGTGCGTTCCACCCGCGCCGAACAAGCGGCGCAGGTCATCCCCGACACGGTCAGTTCCACCGTGCGGACGGCGGACTCCGGCGCGGAAATCGTCATTTCGTGGCACTCCCAGGATTCACCAGTGGTTCCTCGGTGGCGGAACAGGTGTCCGGGTCGTGTCGCGAGGGAGATTACCGCCGCCGGGAACCGGCGCCGTCCCCGGCCCGACTACTGCGGTGGTGGTGGAAACA
Organism: Amycolatopsis roodepoortensis; assembly: GCF_014873915.1. Taxonomy (GTDB): domain Bacteria; phylum Actinomycetota; class Actinomycetes; order Mycobacteriales; family Pseudonocardiaceae; genus Amycolatopsis; species Amycolatopsis roodepoortensis. The sequence goes on along the minus strand of NZ_JADBEJ010000001.1, from coordinate 1,286,515 downwards.
GGTGCCGGAGCGCGACTGGTCGTGTCTGGATGGACGACACGCGTGATTGGACGGACGACACACGTGATCCAGCGGACGACACACGGCTGAGCCCGGCCGCGGTCGTGTCGTCCGTCCGATCACACGTGTCGTCCATCGGATCACGCGTGTCGTCCATCCAGTCACGCGAAACCTCTGTAAGCGAGGCCGCGCTCACGACCACCGCGAGCATCAGGCCTGGCGCGGGGTCAGCGTGAGGTCGAAGGTGTTGCCGTCCCCCTGCACCAGGGAGCTCACGTAGGAGGTGAACGCGCCGCAGCCGGTCAGCGGCGCCAGCGAGTAGGTGCCGCGCAGCGCGCCGCCCTTCGCCATGGTGAAACCGTCGCCGGTCCGCAGTTCCGCCGTCGACGGGGCCGACGTCCGGCAACCCGGACCGGTGCTGACCGGCATGCCGACGAGCGTCACCAGCGGGAGAACGGTGGTGAACCGCGATCGCGCGACGAAACCGGTCCCGGCGAGGTCGCCGCCCTGGGGTCCGTCGGCGACGAACTCCACATCGGCCGAGCCCGGCAGGAAGCCGAACAGCCGGAAGTCGGTGTGCGCCTTGTCGAACGCGGGGCCGCCGCTGAACACCGTCGCCGCGGTCGGGCTCAGTTCGAAGGTACCGGTCAGCGGGGCGTCGGCACCGAGTGCCTTGACGCCGGTCTTCCCGGCGATCGCGAACCGATGCCCCGCCGGCTTGTCGCCGAGTTCGAAGGACAGCAGGACCGGATCCTGGCCGGGGTCGAGCGTGCAGTCCGAGGTGAAGGAACCGAGCCCGGTGAAGGAGCCATCGGGCTTCTTCGGGGTGAGGCGCGTGGTGAAGTCGCCGACGGTCAGCGTCGTCTTGCCCGGTTTCGCCAGCGTGATGGTGGGCACGGAGCCGGTCGCCACGGGGCTGAACGTCCCTGACGGCGGGATGTCGGTCTTGGCGACGTTCAGCGGGATGCGCACGGGAAGCGGGTTCGCGTCGCCGTTGACCAGTGTCACGCCGGCCGCCGCGGTGCCCTCGATGGTGGTGGCACCGACGAGGTTGAGCCCGCGCGCCGCCTTGTCCGGCACGGTCACGGTGATGGTCAGCCCGGAGGTGGTGAGCGTGCCGCCGGGCGCCGTCGGCACCTCGAAGTCGGCTTTGATGTTCACGTCGAGCTTCTGCAGCCCGATCAGCGGGAACGGGCAGGTGAACGACAGTTTCTTGTCGACGGGCGTACCGGCGGCCGCGCTGCGGACGGCGACGAACAGCAGGCAGCCGGCGGTGATCAGCACGACGAGGCCCGCCGCGAGCAGCATCCGGACGTTGATGCGAAGGGGCATGGTCGCCTTCCTGGACGGCTCGGAAACGGCACCGGTCCCCGTCACGGAACGCGACGGGGACCGGCTGCCTGACTTACTTCTTGGTGAGGTTCAGATCGAGCGTGTTGCCGTCGCTCTTGGCGAACATGCTGATCATGTCGTTGAACGAACCACAGTTCTGCAGCGCCGACAGCGAGTAGGTGCCGGTGAGCTTCCCGCCCTTGAGCAGGTCGAAGTCCGGACCGGTGGTCATCTCGCTGGTGGACGGGCTGACCGTGCCGCACTTCGGGTCGTTGCTGATGGGGATCCCGAAGATCTGCACGCTCGGCAGGAACACGTTGAACTTGATGTGCGCCTTGAACCCGGTGCCGACGAGTTCACCGGTCTGCTTGCCGACCTGCTCGACCTTGATCTCCGAGCGGCCGTCGACGAACCCGAACAGCTTGAACTGGGTGGACGACGGGTCGAGCTTCAGGTCACCGGTGAACGTCTTCGACGCGAGGTCCACGTCCGCGTCGAAACCACCGTTGATCGCCGCGGTGCTGCCGAGCGACTTCAGCGCGGTCTGTCCCTTGATGCCGAACGCGTACTTGATCCCGCCGCCACCGGGGGTGGTGGTAGTGGGCGTGGTCGGCGTCGTGGTCGGCGTCGTGGGGGTGGTGGTGGGCGTGGTCGGGGTGGTGGGCGTGGTCGTGCCGCCACCGCCGTCACCGATCTTGATCGTGGCCAGGGTGTTGTTCTGGCCGGGATCCTGCTTGCACGGCGCGTCGATCGTGCCGTCCGGCGTGATGCCGGTGACCGAACCGTCGGCCTTGCGCGGGGTGACCTTCAGCCGCAGGTCGCCCACGGTGATCTTCGCCTCGCCGGGCTGGTTGAAGGTCAGCGAAGGCGTCTTGCCCGACGCGTTGACCGTCATCTCGCCCGAGGTGGGGATGTTCTGCTTGGCGATGTCGTTCGGGACGCTGACCGGGAGGTTGAGCCCCGGTGCCGCCACGGTCGCCGCCGCGATGGCCTGGCCTTCCAGCGTGGTCGCACCGATCAGGTTGAGCCCGCTGACCGTGTCCGCGTTGATCGTGGAGACGGCCTTGATGTCGAACGTGCCGGTCGGCTGACCGGTCTTGACCGACAGCGGGAGATCGGTGTTGATCACCACCTTCAGCGACTGCGACCCCACGAGCGGCAGGTCGCAGTGGTAGTTGAGCGGGAGCGAGATGGGATCGGCGACACTGGACTGCGCCCCGACCACGAGTACCGCGGCGGCGAGGCCAACGGCACCGGCAGCGGCGGCGGCGACCGCCTTCTTGGTTCCTCTTCGGTGACTCACGATCGTCCTTCCGTGGTATCAACGATGATACGAAACGGCGTACAATTCCCCAGAGCAATGAATATCGGCCCGGGAGAATTCTCCGGGTAGCGACGATGTCTGACGGATCGCAACCGAACAGTAAACTAACGACGCGTCCGCACCGCTATCAAGTGCTTCACCGGAAAAATCGACCCGCCGCCGGTAAATTGTCACGCGGACACGGTAGAACCGGGTGGTTCCTAGTAGCGACACATGGGTTTCCCCAGTTCAGAGCCAGGCGGACGCGCCAGTGGAACCGCTGACGCGGGTGACAATCATGCCACTGAAAACTATCTCGCGCGTGCCAATCACCCTTTTCCAGGGCACCGCCGCCTTGCCTGCCGTAATCTTTCGTGAGTAACCTCGCGGTTCAGCAAGCCGGTCACCGCCGACCATCGCGGAATCGCGCTCGTCGCGGGCGGGACAGGCCCTCTTTCGCCGAATTCGACGGGGAAATCATGAAAAGAATGCGCCGCACGGCAGCGCGAATCGCGTTCGCCACCGTCTCCGTGACCGCCACGGCGGTCCTGCTGAGCGCCTGCGGGTCCGACGAACCCGCCGACGCCGGCAAGCACGCCGACCCGGCCGCGCTCGCCTGGGTGGACAAGGTGTGCTCGGGCGTCGCGACGGGATCGGCGAAGCTGTCCAAGCCGCCCGCGTTCGACCCCGCCGACCCGCAGGGGACCAAGACCGCCATGGTCGGCTTCCTGAACTCGCTCTCCGCCGCCCTCGACGACATGGCCGGCGGGATCCGGAACGCCGGCGTGCCGCCGGTCCCGGATGGACAGTCCGCTGTGGACAAGGCCACCACCACGCTCGGCGAGACCAAGTCGAAGGTGTCCGCCACCCTGACCCGGATGCAGGACGCGAGGGTCACCGACCAGGCGAGCCTGCAGAAGGTGGTCGCCGACGCGGACAGCACGATGAGCGGCTTGAGCGAGCCGGAAGGCCCGATCAAGCATCTGCGCGCCAACCCCGAACTGGAGCTCGCGTTCGCCGAGTCCACGACCTGCCGCCAGGTCTACGGCGGCAACGCCTGAGCAGCGCACCTCGAACCCCGGGCCGGGTGCCGCGAAAGCCACGTTCGGGACACCTGATGTCCCGAAAGTGGCTTTCGCGACGTTCCGCCCGTCAACCTGCCCACCCGCTCTGGAGGCCCGGCCGTGCCGACCCCGTTCCCCCGCCCGTCCCGCCGGACGCTCGCCGTCGCGCTCGCGATCGTCCTGTCCGCCGGTCTCCTGACCGTGCTGAGCGGAAGCCCGGCGAGTTCCGCCGCCCCGGCGGCGTCCGACGACGCGTTCTACACCCCGCCGTCCCCGCTTCCCGCGGGCAAACCGGGTGACATCATCCGCTCGCGTATCTCGAAAGCCGGTCCGCGTAAGGATTCCGTCAACGCGTGGCAGGTGATGTACCTGTCGACGGACGCCCTCGGGCGGCCGGACGCGGTGACCGGGACCGTGCTGGTACCGAAGAACGTGGACCCGGCGAAGGCACCGATCGTCTCGTTCGGCGCCGGTACGCACGGCCCCGCCTTCCACTGCACGCCGTCGAAGATGATCGACATCGGCGCGTTCTACGAGCAGTCCGGCCTCGACGACGCGCTCGACGCCGGATTCGCCGTCGCGCTCACCGATTACGAGGGCTATCGCCAGGATCCGAAGACGACGTACGTGGTCGGGCGGTCGGAAGGACCGGCGATGATCGACGCGGTCCGCGCCGCGCAGCGCCTGCCGGAGGCGAAGCTGTCCACCGACGCCAAGGTGCTCTTCCGCGGGTACTCGCAGGGCGGCGGGGCGGCGGCCTGGGCAGGCGAACTGCAACCCGCGTACGCGCCGGAGCTGAATCTCGTCGGGGTCGCCGCCGGCGGCGTGCCCGCCGACCTCGTCCAGGTCACCCTGCAACTCGACGGGAAGTTCGGTTTCGGCGTCTTCGCCTACGCCCTCATCGGCCTCGACCACGCCTATCCCGAATTGAAACTGGACTCGTTCCTCAGCGACAACGGCCGCGTGAAGCTGGCGGAAATGCAGAAGAGCGCTTGCACGTTCGAGCTGCTCACCACGTACGCGAACCAGAAGATCGCCGACTACACGACCAGCGCCGGTTACGTACGGCCGGAATGGGTGAAGCGGCTCAACGAGAACAAGCTCGGCGGCACTCCGCCCAAGGTCCCGGTGCTCCTCTACCACGCCACCCAGGACCAGCTCGTCCAGTTCGCCCAGGCCGACGCGCTGCACAAGGCCTACTGCGCCGCCGGGGTCAAGACGACGTGGAAGACCTTCGACACCGACCACATCACGGCGGTCTACACCGGCAACGCCGACGTGCTCGCCTTCCTCAAGGACCGGGTCGCGGGCGCCCCGGCGACGTCGAACTGCTGAGCGGGCGGTGCTCGGAACCGCCCCGGAATCCTTTGTGGACGACGGTGCGCGGACCGGCGGGCGGCGTGAGCTGCTCCGGTTCGCCACCGTCGGCCTCGCCGCTTTCGGGCTCACGCTCGGGGTCAACTACGGGCTGAAACTCTCCGTCCTGCCCGGGAAACCGGTCACGGCGCTCGCGATCGCGACCGTCGTGGCGACCGTCTTCGCGTATCTGCTGTCCCGGCGCTGGGCTTTCCACACCCGCGGCGGCAGACGCGGATTCCCGGAAGCGGTGCTGTTCTTCACCGTGAACGTGATCGCCGTGACGATCAACCTGTGCCCGCCGCTGATCTCGCGCTACGTCCTGCGGCTCGAGGTGCCCGAAGTCAGTTTCCTCGTCCAGGAGATCGCCGACTTCGTCAGCGGGATGCTGCTGGGCACGGCGGCGGGTTCGGCGTTCCGCTGGTGGGGCTACCGCCGCTGGGTGTTCCCTGTGGCGGGAGCGCGTCAGACGTCGGCAGGGCGCAGCCGTTCCGCTCGCAACGCCAGCTCGATCCGCAGCCGCTGATCCGGATCGTCCAGCCGTTCGCCGAAGAGTTCCGTGAGCCGCCGCAGCCGCGCCCGCACCGTCTGCGGATGCACGGCGAGCCGCCGGGCGATCTCGGGCGCGCTCCCCCGCGTCTGCACCTGCGTGAGCAGGGTCGCCGCCAGTTCGTCGTGCTGGCGCGGCGCCAGCCCCGACAACGGTTCGAGCGCCTCGCCGGCCAGCCGGTCGAGCAGGAATTCGTCGGCGAGCAACAGCAGTGTGGTGATGTGCTCCTCGCACCACAGCACCGGTCCGACCGTCGTGATCATCCCCCGCCGGGTGAGTTCGGACGCGCGCCGCGCGATGCGGAACGACTCGGCGGCCTGCCCGGCCGGGACGGACACCCCGACCGTCGCCGACCAGCCGGACGGCAGTTCCCGCAGGCCACCGAGGTCTGCCTCCGGACAGGCGACCAGCGCGCCGGGCACGTCGGAGACGAGGTCGACCGGAACCGCCGGGGGCAGCAGGCCCGGCGGGAACGAGGGCGCGCCGGGCGCCGCGGTGAAGACGACCGCGGTGATCCGCTCGGGGATCCGCCAGCCGATCGCGACGGCGAGGGCGCCCGCGTCGGCCTGGCTGTACCCGGAGCCACCGGTCAGCAGCCGGAACAGCCTGGCCCGCTGCTCCGCGGGTCCCGTCGCCTCGGCTTGGGCGGCGTTGTATCCGTCCGTCAGCGCCATCGTCACCTCGACGACGTCACCGAACAGGCACTCCGCGGCGCCGTAGAGGACGTCACCCGGCAACTGGAGCCGGCGGCCGATCGCGGCGATCGAGCGCCACAGCACCCGGCTCGAGACCCGGAACGCCGCCTGCGCGGCCTCCCGGCTGAGCCCTTGCTGGAACGCGATCCGGCCCTGCGCGCGGAAATCCGCCAGCAGGTCGTTCTGCAGGAGTTCGGGGACGCCGACCCGGTCGATGGCGCGTTCGATACTGCGCCTGGTCAGCTCGACGGCCGCGGCACGGGCCTCGCCGTCGCTGAACACTTCGGCGCATTCGCTGATCTCGGACACCACGGCGTCGACGCAGTGCCGGGCGATCGCCGGGATCCGCGGGCGGACGGCGTCACCGAGTTCCCTCGGGAGGCGTTCCCACAACACACCGACGGGCTGCCAGCTCACGTGTGCGATCCCCCGCTGTGAAGTAGGCCGACGATTACGGGCACCCATTCCCTTTCGTCCGCGCGCCACCGGCGCACTCGAATGCACGGAGCGTAGAACCGCCGACACATCCGTGTCAAAAGACGTCACACCGAAACGCCCGCTCGTTGTCACGCGGCTGAGCGTCGCGACTTTCCGTTGCAAATTCAACGTCACATTCGGGGTACACGCCGTCCGCCGATCCAGTACAAACGGCCCGCACCGTTCCCGTCGATCCGACGCGGTTATGCAAACGGATTCATGTTTCCTTCCGGCGTTCGAAGAAAATCAAAGGGTGGTCCTGGTGGTGGAGTACCGCGGTTTCGGCATGCTGGCGGCGTTGCCGCGTTCGCTCGGCGAAGAACTGCGTCCGTATACCGGTCACGCCGCGGCCGCCATGGTCAAACAGGTGCAGCGTTCGGTCACCGCGTATTCGCAGCCGTTGCGCGGTGTCTTCGGCCGCGTCCTGGTCGTCTCCTGCGAACGGGCGGTGCGGCACTACGTCGAGTGCATCGGCGACCCGGACGTACCCCACGACCAGTGGATCGACTTCTACCGTATGCGCGGGCGGATCGAATTCACCGAGGGCCGCAGCCTGGAACCGTTGCACGACAGCGTGACCGTCGGCGCACGGGCGGCATGGCGGGCGATGCGGCCCATCGTGCGCGGACTCGGCGTCGGCTCCGACGTCATCGCGCTCGCGGCCGAGTCCGTCTTCGTCTACGTCGACGAACTGTGCGCCACGACGATCGAGGGGTATCAGGAGGCGGAAGCCAGGGCGGCGGGCGCGATCCCGCTCCGGCGCCGTCGCCTGCTCGAACTGATCGCCCAGGCGCCGGAAGGGTCCGCGTGCAGCATCGCCAGCCTCGCCGACGGCGCCGGCTGGCGGGTTCCGGGAGCTGCGGCCATGGTCGCGCTGCGGCGCGCTCCCGGCGCAGCGGACTTCCCGGTCCACCTCCTGGACACGACCGTGCTGGCCGACCTCGACACGGCCGAGCCTTACCTGCTCACCGCGGATCCGGACACCGATCTCGCCCCGCTGAAGGACGCACTGGACGGCTGGCGCGTGGCGGTCTCCCCCGTCGTGCCGCTCGCCGATGCCCCGGCCGCCCTCCGCACCGCCCGCCGCGCGCTACTGCTGAGCAGCGACGACGCGCCCGGCCCGGTCATCTGGTGCCGGGATCACCTCGCCACGCTGTGGCTGCTCGCCGAGGACTTCCTCGGCGCCGAACTCGCCAAGCAGAGCCTCGACCCGTTCACCTCGCTGAGCGGGAAACAGCAGGAGCGGCTCAGCGAAACCCTGCTGGCGTGGCTGGAGACGCGTGGTGGCGCGCCGGAGATCGCACAGCGGCTCGGCGTGCATCCGCAGACCGTGCGGAACCGCCTCCGTCAATTGGAGGAACTGTTCGGCGACCGCCTCAAGGACGCCGACGACCGGCTGAACATGCAGCTCGCGCTCCGCGCGCAACGGCTCATGCGCGCCCACCGCCGCGACGAAGGGCCGCCAGGGAACTGACCCGCCGGACCCGGCGTTCCGGTGGCCGCACGGTGGGGAGTACCCAGCGGAGGCCGCGGCGGGCGCGTTTCGCCCTCGGCTGATCGACGTGGAAGTCCGCCCGGCAGGCCATCGCGTTCTCCGTCGTTACGGGTGTTTACCGACGCTTTCCTGAATACCGGGACGGCAGGGAAAAGTCGATGCGCAATTGCCGGTACCGCATGGTTTTGGCATCCGGGTCGGGGTCGACGGAGGCATTCTTGTCACCCGGGTGGCAATTGCCGGACGTGTCCGGCGACACGCTGACGCACCCGGCGTTCTACACGTTATTTTGACGCCTGACAACGGAAAGGCGGGACATGGCCCTCGAAGCGCGCACACTGACCCTGCACGGGCGGGAAATCCGGCTGCGGGAATACGTTCCGTCCACAAAGGACGCTGTGGGTGAACCACTCGTGCTGCTGCACGGGATCTCGGGCAGCAGCGAGACCTGGGTCCCGCTGCTCGACCATTTCGAGCGGACCGGGTTCGGACGTCACGTCCTCGCTCCCGATCTGCCCGGCCACGGTGATTCGGCCGCCCCCCGGGCCGATTACGGCCTCGGCGCGATGGCCAGCGTGGTCCGCGACGTCCTCGCGCTCACCCGGAACCGGCACGCGACCATCGTCGGACACTCCCTCGGCGGCGGGATCGCGATGCAGTTCGCCTACCAGTTCCCCGAGATGTGCGCCCGGCTGGTGCTCGTGGACAGCGGCGGGCTCGGCCCGCAGGTGTCCCCGGTACTGCGCGCGACGGCGCTGCCCGGGGCCAGCGCGACACTCATCCTCGCGGTCAACCCGGCCACCGTCGCGATCGCCCGCGGGATCGCCGCCGCCTGCCGCTCGTTCGGCGGAAAGCTCTCTCCCGAGACCCGGGAGCTGATCCGTCACTTCGCGTCACTGGCCGACCCGGGCAGGCGGCGGGCGTTCCTGTCCATCGCGCGCAGCATGATCGACCTCAGGGGTCAGCGCGCGAGCGCGATCGACAAGCTCTATCTCGCCCGGGAGGTGCCCACCCTCGTCGTCTGGGGCGCGCGCGACCCGCTCATCCCGGTCGCCCACGGCCGCGCGACCGCCGAAGTGCTGCCGGACAGCCGATTGACGGTGTTCGAAAATGCGAAACACTTTCCACATGTGGCCGACCCGGCCCGGTTCGGCGACGAACTCGGACGCTTCCTCACCGGGACCGCGCCGGCCCGATTGACCCTGGACGAGGTCGTCGAGGTGCTCATCCGCGCCAGCGAGGCGGCGGAAGCGCCCGGAAACGCCCCGGAAAAATTGTCATCCGGACGCCATCTCAAGCCTGCCTAAATGTCACTCGTCATCGGATCGGACCACCCGTTCGGGTGTAGTCCATCCAGGTGGCCGATCAAGCTCCCGTCAGCCGTTGACAGTGCCCCCGGGCGATTTTATGTTGCGTGAGCCACAAAATCTGGATCGGCTTCACCGTTGAAGAGGCTGATTTTGTTGCCAGCAAGGATAAAAACATGACCGACTTGGATACCGGATACTCGCGGCACGATCTGCGGACCGCACGACCCGAACCCGGCGTGCGCCACCCCGCCACCCCGCTCCGCCAGCCACCGGGTCCGGTCCAGCGACCGCGCGCCTTCACGCCGGCACCGAGAACCCCAGTGGAGAACCGACCTGTGCGCAGCACCGGTGCGAATGGACTGTGGGCGTCACTGCCCAGAGACCTTGGCGAGCGGTTCCGGCCGCGGGCCGACCCCTTGGCACGAGCCATCCTGCAGGAGGTGCAACGAGCCGTTCCCGAATACGCGCAGCCGTTGGAAGGCGCGTTCGGACAGATCATCACGCAGGGTATCCGGCAGGCGATCCTGCACTGCCTCGATACCGTCGGTCAGGGGACGGCGCCGCTCGACAAATGGTCGGCGGTGTTCCGCAACCTCGGGAAGGTCGAATTCAACGAGGGACGCAGCCTCGACTGTCTGCAGACGGCCTACCGGGTCGGCGGTCGCGTCGCGTGGCGGCACGTTTCGGAATTCGGGCAGGCGATCGGAGCGGACGCCGATCTCCTGTGCACCGCGGCCGAAGCGATTTTCGCTTACGTGGACGAGATTTCCGCACTGTCCATCGAGGGCTACACGGCCGCGCAGGAGCGGGCCGCGGGCACCAGGGCCAGACGCAGGCGCCGGCTGCTCGAACTGATGCTTTCCGATCCCCCGGCGTCACCGCAGTCGATCGCGTCCCACGCCGCCAACGCGCAGTGGGCGCTGCCTGCCGAGATCACGGTCGTCGCGCTGGAGCGACGGCTCGGCCCGCTGGACCCCGACAGCGCCGACCTGGACGCCGACATCCTCGTCGACTTCGAGGGTCCCAAACCCTGCCTGGTCACCGGCGACCCGGACAAGCACCTGAAGGATCTCGCCGAACGGCTCCCCGGCTGGCGCGCGGTGATCGGCCCGGCCGTGCGGCTCACCGAAGCGCCGCGCTCGCTGATGTGGGCCCGCCGCACGCTGCGGCTGGTCCAGCGCGGGGTGCTTCCGGACAATCCGGTCACGCGGTACAGCGATCACCTGTCCACCCTGTGGCTGCTCGCGGACGAGTTCCTGGTCCGTGAACTGTGCACGCGCAGCCTCGCCCCGTTCGACGACCTCACCCCCAAACAGCGGGCACGGCTCGGCGAGACGTTGCTGATCTGGCTGCAATCCCGGGGCAGCGCTCCGGAGATCGCGAAGAAACTCAAGGTCCACCCCCAGACCGTCCGGTATCGCATGCACCAGCTCATCGATCTCTTCGGCGACCGGTTGAACAACGCCGACGACCGGCTCGACATGGAGATCGCCCTGCGTGCGGAGGCCCTGCTCGCCGAGGACTGACCGATCAGCGTTTCCCACTCACGACGAGGTGACGAGGTGACCCGACCGCAGGACGCCCGCAGCGGGGTCGAGGCGACGTACGGACCGCTGCTCACGCCTGCCCGGCCGGGTGGGCCGGGTGGGCGCCCGGTCCAGCTCTGGGCGCTGCTGCCGAGAGAACTGGCGACGGTGTTCAGGCCGGTGCTGGCCGACGTGGCCGGGGAGGTGGTCCGCGAGATCCAGCGGACCATCCCCGACTACGCGCGACCACTGGACGGCGCGTTCGGGAAGGCGCTCAAGACCGGCGTCCAGATGGCGTTCCTGCAGTTCGTGGAGCGGATCGGGAACCCGGACGCGCCGTCGGAGGACCGCCGGAGCGTGTTCCTGAGCCTGGGTGTCCAGGAGTTCCACCAGGGCCGCAACGTCGACGTCCTCCAGGCGGCGTACCGCGTCGGCGCCAGGGTGACGTGGCGCCGGGTGGCCGAAGCCGGCCGCCGCGCGGGAGTTCCTTCGGCGACGCTGTGCCTGCTCGCGGAGGCCATCTTCGCTTACATCGACGAACTGTCGGCGCTGTCGGTCGAGGGTCACGCGGAAGCACGGGAAAAGGCCGCCGGCGCACTGGAGCGCCGGCGGCACCGCCTGATGGAACTCTTGCTCGCCGAGCCGCCGTCACCGCCCGAGGTCGTCAAACACGCTGCCGACCTCGCCCGCTGGCCACTACCGGACCGGCTCGTCGCCGTCGCCCTCGACCGGCCGTCGGACGAAGCACCGGCGGCCGCGCCGAGCGCGCTGGCCGACTTCGAGAGCGCCACCCCCTGCCTCCTCATGCCCGCGCCGGAACCGGAGGAACGGGACCGATTCGCCGAAGAACTGGCCGGCTGGCGGGCCGCGATCGGCCCCGCCGTCCCGCCCGTTTTCGCGGCACGCTCGCTACGGGCCGCACGCGAAGCCCTGCGGCTCGTCGACTCCGGCGCGCTCGCCGACGAGCCCGTGACGTGGTGCGTCGACCATCTTTCGCGCCTGTGGCTGCTCAAGGAACCGTTCCTGGCCACCGAACTCGTCCGGGAACGGCTCGGGCCGCTGGCCAGCCTGACCGGGAAGCAGCATTCACGGCTGGCGGGGACGCTGCTGGCGTGGCTGGAGACCTGCGGGAACGTGCGCGAGGTGGCGGAACGGCTGGCCGTGCACCCGCAGACGGTGCGGTCGCGTGCCCAGGAACTGGAGGCGCTGTTCGCGGACGGGCTGCGGGATCCTGAGCGGCGGTTCGAGATGATCCTGGCGCTGCGGGCCGCCCCTTCGTGAGGCTTTGCGCGTGAAGGCCCCCTTCCCTCGGCTGAGCCGAGGGAAGGGGGCCTTCACGCGCTGGCGCGACCTTATGGAGCGCGCGGGTGGTGTCGCGAAAGCCACTTTCGGGATCCCTCCAGCCAGGCACGACACCCGGCCGTGTGCTGGAGGTACGGGAAAGTCACTCACGGGAGCGGTCGAGGGACCCTGGTTGCGTTGAGTGAGGGCTCACAGCAGGCTCATGCCGGACCGTGTGGATTTCGGGTCACCTAACGCACCAAAATCCACACAGTTGTCGCCATGCCCGTCAGACGGTCTGCACGCACCCCTCAATTACCAGCGGGCGCCATGGCTCCCTTTCCCGAGTGCATGAAGGCCCTTCATGTACCTCAGCTCCCCGACGTCAGGCGGCGGCCAAAGCCGTCACTCGCCACTTCCCCTCAGCCCGTTCCGCGCTGACGCTCAGCTGTGCCGCACCGGTACTGCGTTGCCCGTCCCCGCGCACGCCGGTCTGGTCCAGGAACACCAGCAGCGACGCCCGGTCCCCGTCGAGGACCTTCACCCCCGAGACCACCGCCGTCGAGGTCACGACCAGTTTCTGGTCCGCCGCCAGCCCGCGGACCTGCGCGAACAGCTGGTCGTACTGCCCCAGCGCCGGCCCGGTGAGGACCTCTTTCGCGGCTTTCTCGCTCTTGGCTGGGTCGTCAAAGCGATAGGAGAAAACCGTGCCGAGCGCCTTGCCGATCTGGTCGCTCACCTCCGCGGTGGTGGCGACGTCGGTCAGCGCCGTGTTGTGCGCCAGCACCGCCGTGGTGTCCCGCGCCTCGACGGCGAACCACCCCGCGAGGCCCGCCATCACCAGCGCGACCGCGCCGAACACCATCGCTCCCCGCCGCCGCACCGGAGCGACGACGGCCGGCGCCTCCTCAAGGACTTCCTCGGGAACGTCCTCGGCGGGCACTTCGAGAACCTTTGTGCTCCCGCCCATCTTCCCGGCGACCTTCACCGCGCGCCGCGGCGGTTTGACGGCTCGTTTCGTGGTCATCCCGTCCTCCGTCAGGGCTTTCCGGTGTCGGTCACCGGCACCTGGCCGAGCGACGTGACGCGCCACCCGTCCGGTGTCCGGTTCAGGCCGGCGCGGAACCGGTTGTGCTTGGTCACCGCCTCCCCGCCTTCGGGCCGCACCTCGAGTTCGACCGAAGCGATCACCTCGGCCGTTCCGCCGCCACTGTCCACTTCGGTCACCGCGGCGTCGACGACCCGGCCGGTGGTGACGGTCTTCGCCTGGCCGATCCGGCCGAGACCGCCTTCGCGGTCGCGCGCCAGTTCATCGTGCAACGCGCCGCCGGACAGGTTCAGCCAGTTCTGGTAACCCTGTTCCGCCTGCCGGTAGTCCAAAGTGGTCAGAGCGGCGACGGCCTGCCTGCCCACCTGCAATGCCTCTTCGCGGACCGTCGCCCGCGCGACGCCTTCGTCGTGGCTCGCGTCCCACCACGAGTAACCGAACCAAGCCGCCAAGGCCGTGGTGGCAGCGGCGAGGAACGCGGCGATTCGTGTCATGGCCTTCACCTTCCCGGCACGTTCTGCGAGCCGCGCACGTTCGTGGGGTTGCCCTTGGGCAGGGCACAGCGCGCCGCGGTGTTCAACGGACGCGGAGTCGTGTCGAGTCCGTCGCGGTAAGCGGTCCCGTAACCGGTGACGCACGGCGGCGGATCGAAGAACGTCAGCGAGAGACCGACGCGCGCGCCGTCCGGTCCCATGATCGCGTGTCCCGCGGCGACCGCCTTGGGCGCGGTGACCAGCAGCTGCTCGATGCCGTCCTGACGCGTTTCCAGCACGTCCGCGGTGGTCAGCAGGTTGGCCAGCAGGATGCCGAGACTCGGGCCGGTCTCCCGCAGGAGCGTGCTGACCTCGTTCGCGGCCGCCGGGACGGCCGGGATCAGCCGCCGCAGATCGCCGTCCGAGTTCTTCAGCGTCGCGGCGAGCAGTTTCGCGTTGGCACCGAACGAGCGGATCGCGTCCGCCTGCGAAACCTGGGTGTCGAGCACGGTCTGCGCGTCGGTCACGAACCGAGTCAGCGGGCCGACATGCGCGCTCGCCTCTTGCACGAACTCGATCCCCCGCCCGACGAGCTGATCCAGCGCCGGTCCGGCGTCGGACGTCGCCTTGTACAGCTCGTCGACCACGGTCCGCAGCGCCGGCTTCGGCACCGAGTTGGCGAAAGAGTCCACACTGGACAGGACGACGTCCACCGGCAACGGGATCTTCGTGTCCGCCTCGGCGATCACCGAACCGTCCCGGAGCATGGCTCCGTTGTCGCGGCGAGGCCGCAGGTCGACGTACTGCTCGCCGACGGCGGACCGGTTGGCGACGACGGCTTCGGTGTCCGCGGGCACCTCCGGGCCGCCCGGCTCGATCTCGAGATCGACCTCCATACCGGAGGCGGTCAGCCGCAGTTCACCGACCCGGCCGATCGGCACGCCCCGATAGGTGACTTCGGCGTTGCTGAAGATGCCGCCACCGGTGGCGAGCCGCACTTTGACGGTGTACCCGCGATCGAGCACCAGTTTGTCCAGCCCCGCGTACGTCGCGCCGACGTACGCCACGCCGAGGACCGCGATGGTCACGAAGACCACCAGCTGGACGCGGACGAATCTGGTCAGCATCAGCGGCCACCACTGTTCTTGAAGGTCAGGAATGTGTTCAGGTAGTCGCCGCGGATGGCTTCCAGCGCCGCGTCGGGGAACGGGAAGGTGAAGATCATCTCCATCGCCTTCGGCAGCTTGTCCCCGGAGTCGGCCAGCTTCCGCAGCAGCGGTTCGAGCGCCTTGAGGTCGGCGACGAGGTCGTCCTTGCTGCGGTTCACCGTGTCGACCGCGACCGAGGTGAGCCCGTCCAGCGACTTGAGCATCCCGACCAACGCCTGACGCTGCTGGTTCAGCACCTCGATCCCGGGGGTGAGCCCGTTCAGCGTCGCCTTGATCTCCTCGGTGTTCGCGTTCAGCGTCGCCGCGAGCTTGTTGACGCTCTCGATGGCGCGGGTGATCTCGGCCTTGTGCTCGTCGAGACCGCGCACGAACTTGTCCAAATTGGACAACAGGCTCCGCGCGGCGCTTTCCTTGCCGCCGAGCGCGTCGTTGAGTTCACGGGTGATGTTCTGCACCTGCGCGACGCCGCCACCGTTGAGCAGCAGGGAAAGCGCGCCGAACACCTCCTCGATCTCCGGCGTCAGCGACGAGCCGGCCAGCGGGATCACCGCGCCGTCGATCAGCCGCCCGGTCGGCGTCCCCTCGGGCGGCGGCGCGAGCTCGACGAACTTCTCGCCGAGGATGCTCGCCTGCCGCAGCCGTGCGACGGAGTTGGCGGGCAGGTTCACGTCCCCGTTGATGAGCAGGCCGACCACCGCGCTGCGACCGTCGGGCGCCAGCTCGACGGTCCGCACCTGGCCGACCGGGACGTCGTTGACCTTCACCCCGGACTGCGGCACGAGATCCAGCACGTTCGTGAAACTCGCCGTGACGTGGATCGGGCGCTCTCCCAGCGCGGCCCCGCCCGGCAGCGGGATGTCGTAGACGTCGACACCGCCGCTGCAACCGGTGGCGGCCAGCACGAGGACCAGGACCGCGGCGAGCCGGGTTTTCATTTCGCCCCCGAGAATTCGGTGAGGTTCCCCCGGCCGTCCAGCGTTCCCGCGCCCTGGTTGTACGCGCCGAGCACGTTCGCCAGCGCGTTCGGCGCGGCGTCGAGCGCTTCGCTGAGCGATGCCTTCTGTTGACTGAGCAGTTTGGTGATCTCGGCGAGTTTGTCCACATCGGACTTCACCTTGCCCCGGTTGTCCTTGATGAACCCCTGCACCACGCTGAGCGCTTCGGTCAGTTCGGTCATCGCGCCGGAGAACTGGTCCCGCTGATCGGCAAGGATCTTGCTGAGCGACGAGATCTGCTGGATCGCCTGTTTCACCTTGTCGTCGTTCGACGCGAGCATCGCGGTGAACTTGCTGATGTTGTCGACCGAGTTGAACAGGTCGTCCTTGGAATCGCTCGCGGTCCTGGCGAACTCGCCGAGGTTCTTGATCGCCTCGCCGAGCTTGCCGCCGTTGCCGTCGAGGTACTCCGCGGCCTTGGTCAGGACGTCGCTGACCGCGCCGTCCCGGTTGGCGCCCTTCGGCCCCAGCGCGGTCATCAGCTGGTTGAGGCTGCCCAGGAGTTCGTCGACCTCCACCGGGGTGACGGTGCGCTCGGGCGGGATCCGCCCGTCGTCGCCCAGTTCCGGCCCGCCGACGTACACCGGGGTGAGCTGCACGTACCGGTCGGCGACCAGGCTCGGCGTGATCACGACGGCGCCGACGTCGGCGGGCAGTTTGACGTCCGGCCGGACCGTCATGGTCACCTCGACATTCGTGCCGCGCGGTTCGACCTTGGTCACCGAACCGATCGGGACGCCGAGCACCCGGACCTCGGTGTTCGGGTAGACCCCGACGGTCGCGGTGAAGAACCCGGTCAGGACGCGGTCGGCCTGCCTGGTCAGCAGCGGCCAGGCGGCCGTCACGAGGAGCCCGGCGACGACTGCGAGCGCGAGCCGTCGCACCCAGGCCCGCCGCCGGGCCTGCGCCCCGAGATCCGACAACGTGAAGTGGCGCCCCATCAGCGTCCCCCCTTCCTCGAAGGCATGCAGCTGCCCGGCGTGCCGCCGGTCGGGACGAGCCCGCAGATGTAGGTGTCGATCCAGCGGCCGTTGCCGACCGCGTTGCCGAGCAGGCGGTAGAAGGGCCCGGCCAGCCGCAGGCTCTCGTCGAGCTTGTCCTGGTTACGAAGCAGCACGGTGGCGACGCGATCGAGCTGGTCGAGCGCCGGGCCGAGCGTCTTCTGGTTGTCCGCCACCAGTCCCTTGAGCTGGATCGACAGGTTCTTCACCCCGCTGAACAGCTTCGCGATGGCGTCCTTGCGCGCGTTCAGCTCCGTCAGCAGCGTGTTGCCGTCACGGATCAACGCCTCGATCTGTTGCGAGCGGTCCCCGAGCGTCTTCGACACCTTGTTCGTGTTCTCGAACAGCTTCACCAGCTCCTGGTCACGGGAGGCCAGCGTCTTGGACAGCGCGGTGATGCCGTCGAACGCGGTCCGGACCTCCTGCGGGGTGGAGGCGCCGAGCGTTTCCGACAGGGTCCCGAACGCCTTCGCCAGCTGGTCGGTGTCGATCGCGCCCACCGTGTTCGCGAGGTCGTTGAACACCGTCGTGACGTCGTACGGCGAGCTCGTGCGCTGGACCGGGATCGGCTCGTCCGGATCCAGCTCCGCGTTGCCGACCGGGTCGAGGACCAGGTTCTTCTGCCCCAGCAGCGTCTTGATCTTGATCGCGGCGGTCGTGCGGTTGCCGATCCAGGTGTCCTTGACCCGGAACAGCACCTTGACCCGGCCACCGTCCAGCTGGACGTCGGATACCTCACCGACCTTGACCCCGGCCACGCGGACCTCGTCGTTGCGTTTGAGGCCGGCGGCTTCGGTGAACTCGGCCGCGTACGTGGTCCCGCCGCCGACCAGCGGGAGATCGTCGGAGAAGAAGGTCGCCGAGCCCGCCACCGCCATCAGCAGTGCCGTGACGGCGCCGACGACGATCGGGTTGCGGCTGCGGAAGGGTTTGATCCTCGGCGCTTTCACCGGCACCGTCCCTGGGTCAGCGGGATACCGACCGGCGGGCCGCCCGGGGCGGGCGGCGCGTCGGACTTCACCGAGCACAGGTAGAAGTTGAACCACGAGCCGTACGAGACCATCGAGCCGATGCGGTCCAGCTTCTTCGGCAGGTTCGCCAGGAACTGCTCGAACACCGGCGTGTTGTCGGCGAGGTTCTTCGACAGGTCACCGAGAGTGTTTATGCTGTCCTTCAACGGCGCTCGGCCGTCCTGGAGCAGATCCGCGGTGGCGGTGGTGAGCTCGCCGAGCCCGCCGATCGCCTGCCCGATCGGTTTCGCGTCACCGGCGAGCCCGGAGACCAGCTGCGCGGTGACGTCGACGAGTTTGTCGAACTGGTCGCCCTGGGAATTGAGCGTGTCGAGCACCGTGTTGAGGTTCCCGACCACCTGGCCGATCACCTCGTCCTTGCCCGCCAGCGTGTTCGTGAGGGACGCGGTGTGTTCGAGCAGGCTGTCGATGGTGCTCCCCTCCCCCTGCAGCACCTGGACGATCTCGAACGACAGCTGG
Source organism: Amycolatopsis roodepoortensis (assembly GCF_014873915.1). Lineage (GTDB taxonomy): Bacteria > Actinomycetota > Actinomycetes > Mycobacteriales > Pseudonocardiaceae > Amycolatopsis > Amycolatopsis roodepoortensis. The sequence goes on along the minus strand of NZ_JADBEJ010000001.1, from coordinate 1,267,950 downwards.
TTGACGTCGCTCGGCGAAAGCGCCTGGAACAACGGCTTGAACCCGTTGAACAACGCGGTCAGATCCAGTGCCGGCTGCGTCCGCTCCGGCGGGATCAACGCGCCCTCGTCGAGCACCGCCGGCCCGTCCGGGCCGGGGTCGATCGAGAGGTACCGCTGGCCGACGAGGTTGCGGTACCTGATGGTGACGGTGGCCCCGGCGGTGAGGCGGCGCTTGTTCTCGATCGAGAACCGCACGTCCGCCAGCCGCCGTTCGACCACGCCGACCGAATCCACCTGGCCGATGCGGACGCCGGACATCCGGACCTCGTCACCGGGGTTGACCGACGTGGCGTCGGTGAACCTGGCGGTGTAGCCGACCGTCGTGCCGACCCCGGAGTTGGCGATGGTGATGGCCAGGATCCCGGTCGCCACCACGGTGACCACGAAGAAGACCAGGCCCTTGAACGCCGGTCCCGCGATACCCCTCATCGGACGGTCACCTCCGTACCACGCAGGGCCGGGCCCACGAGCACGCTGCTCCAGTCCGGGACCTCGGCCGGCTTCATCCCGAGCGACGGCGCCAGCAGCTCGGCGACCAGCCCCCGCTCCCCCTTCGAATTGGCCGGGCCGAGGTCCCCATCGGCGGCGAAAGTCACCGCCGCCGAAGTCCCGCCGCCGCCGTAGCAGCGCGGCCCGCCCTTCTGGTCGAACCTCGGATCGTCCCGGCCCGGCACGTATTTGTCGCGCGGGTCGTGGACGGACAACGTCACGTGCAGCCCCGGCTCCCCGGTGCCCTTGCCCAAGGCCTTCTCCATCACCGGCTTGAGCCGGTTCACCGCGTCGAACAGGCAAGGGAACTCGGGCGAATAGCGGGACAGCAGTTCGAGCGTCGGCCTGCTCTTCACGCTGACCCCGATGATGTTGTCCTTGTTCTGCACCAGGAACTTGTTCAGGTCGCCGCTCGCGGTGGTGACGCTGGCATACAGCTTGTCGAGATCCGCCCGAGTGTCCACAATGGTCTTCGCGGTGGTGGAGAGATCCGAGAGCGCCTTGAGGATGTCCGGCGCCGCGCCGGTGTACAGGTCCGCCACGTCGGCGAGACCGGTGACGTCGGCCTTGAACTGCGGCATCAGCGGATTCACCTGGTTGAGCAGGTCGTTGAGCTGGACGATGCTGTCCCCCAAGGACTTTCCGCGGTTGTCGAGCGCGAGCGAGATCGCGCCCAGTGAGCTGTTCAGCTTCTGCGGCTGCACCGCCCGCAACAGCGGCAGCAGATCACCGAGGACGCGTTCCAGTTCGATCGCGTTGGAAGACCGGTCCTGGCCGATGACGTCGCCGTCCCGCAGCGAACCTCCCGCCGGCCGCTCCGGGAGCACGAGATTGACATAGCGCTCGCCGAACACCGTCTTCGGCAGCAACCGCGCCGAGACGTTGCGCGGCAGCTGATCGATCTTCGCCGGGTCGATGGCGAGGTCGATCTCCGCGCCCTCCGCGGTGCCTCGCACCGCCCTGACCTCGCCGAACGGGACGCCGCGGACCTTGACCTCGGCGGGCGGGGCTAGCTGGTTGCCGACGCGGTCGGTCTTGAGCGTGACCAGTTCCGCGCGTTCGAAGTCCTTGTTGAAGATGGCGACGGCCAGCCAGCCGAGCAGCACCAGGATGACGAGGAAGACCACCCCCGCCGCCTGCGTCCTTGCACGCGTGCTCATCCGGACACCTTCACGGTCGTGGTGGCGCCCCAGATCGCCAGGCTGAGGAAGAGGTCCAGCACGCTGATCAGCACGATCGACGTCCGCACGGCGCGGCCGACCGCGACCCCTACGCCCGCCGGGCCGCCTGCGGCGCGATAGCCGTAGAAACAGTGCGTGAGGATGACGCCGACGCTGAAGACGAGGACCTTGGCGAAGGACCACAGCACGTCTTCAGGCGGTAGGAACAGGGAGAAGTAGTGGTCGTAGGTCCCGCCGGACTGTCCGAAGAAGACGACCGTCGTCACCCGTGAGCCGAGATAGGAGATCAGCAGGCCGATCACGTAGAGCGGGATGATCGCGATGAACCCCGCGACGATCCGGGTGGTGACGAGGTAGGGCATGCTGCGCACGGCCATCACTTCGAGCGCGTCGATCTCTTCGGAGATCCGCATGGCGCCCAGTTGCGCGGTGAACCCGGCGCCGACCGTCGCGGACAACGCGAGCCCCGCCGAGAGCGGCGCGATCTCGCGGGTGTTGAAGTACGCGGTGAGGAAGCCGGTCATCGCGGAGATGTTGATCTGGTTCAGCGCGCTGAAACCCTGCAGCCCCACCGTGATCCCGGTGAACACGCACAGGCCGACCATCACGCCGACGGTGCCGCCGATCACCGCCAGGGCCCCGCTGCCGAAGGTCACTTCCGCGAGCAGACGCACCACTTCCCGGAAGTAGCGGGTGACCGCCATCGGGATCGCCAGAAGCGCGCGGATATAGAACAGCAACTGGTCGCCCAGCTCGAAAAGACTGTTGCCGGGGCGTTTGAATGCCTCGCGGGCCCGTTCGGGGACGCTGGTCACGGGATCAGGTTCCCTTCGCCGGGACGAGCTGCAGGTACAGCGCGGTCAGGATCGTGTTGACGAAGAACAGGAGCAGGAACGTGATCACCACCGACTGGTTGACGACGTCGCCCACGCCTTTGGGGCCGCCCTTGGGATTCAGGCCCCGGTAGGCCGCGACGACGCCGGCGAGGAAACCGAAGATGAACGCCTTGATCGAGCTGACCACGAGGTCGGGCAGCTGGGCCAGCGCGTTGAAGCTCGCGAGGTACGCGCCCGGCGTCCCGCCCTGCACGATGACGTTGAAGAAGTAGCCGCCGAGGACGCCGACGACGCTGACCAAACCGTTCAGCAGGACCGAAACACCGATGGCCGCCTGCACACGGGGCACGATCAGCCGGTGGATCGGCGAGACACCGAGCACCTCCATCGCGTCGATCTCCTCGCGGATGGAGCGCGCGCCCAGATCCGCGCAGATCGCCGAACCGCCCGCGCCCGCGATGATCAGGGTGGTCACGATCGGGCTGGCCTGCTGCACGACGGCGAGGACGCTCGCGGCGCCGTTGAACTGCTGTGCGCCGATCTGGCTCGTGAGCGAACCCAGTTGCAGCGAGATGACCGCGCCGAACGGGATCGACACGAGGATCGCGGGCGTGATCGACACGCTCGCGATGAACCAGAACTGCTGGATGAACTCGCGGACCTGCACCGGGCGGCGGAACATCGCGAGGACGACGTCGATCCCCATGGCGCACATACGGCCGAACTCGCGCAGGCCGGCGGCGGCCTTCTCCGGCGCTCGGGCGAGCAGGGCGACTGGATTGGCCATCGTCAGGCTCCACATCCGTTGGGGGGCGGGCCATCGCCGACGCATCGCAGCCGGAGGTTGGTGACCAGGGTGTTGCCGGGGCCGGACACCAGCCCGGTCAGCAACGGGCTCAGATCCTCACGCACCCCGCAGCCGGCGAATCCCGGTGTCGTGAAGGTGCTCGTGACCTTCACCGGCGGGGCGGGGAACGCGAGCGGCACCAGCGCTTTGATGTTCACCGCGACCGATTGCGCGGTCCGGCAGTTCGGGCCGACGTCGAGGACCTTGCCGTCCACTTTGGCGTTCGAGAGTTTGATGAACACCTTGTTCGTGACGTCGGTGATCGCGCAGATGTTGGTGCCGACCTCCTTGCAGTCTCCGGTGGCGCCTGTCTTCACGAGGACCGTGCCGGTGGCATCGCCGTCCGGGATGAGTGCGACATCGCCGGTGGCGGGCATGAAGCGGAAGGACACGAAATAGCTCGACGTCGGCGGGATCGAGAGTTTGCCGGTGATCGGCACCTGGCCGGTGAAGCCGAGGATCTTGCCGTCGAACCGGCCCTGCGGGAACGTGATGTCCGAACCGAGTTTCGCGACGCGACTGGTCGTGGGCTGTTGTTCGTCGCCGACGTAGAAACCGAACGTCAGTCCGGCCTGGGCGATGGCGGGCTCCTGAGCGAGGGCTTCTCGTGTCTGCTGTGTCCGCGCGGGGTCGGCGGAAGCGGAAGCCAAGGAAAGCGCCCCCAGCCCCAGCACGGCCGGGAGCAGGAAGGCGCGCAGAACGCGCCCGGTCAGCACTGACATACGGGCTTCCTCATTTCGACTTATCCGGCCGAACGGCCAACTGGAGCAGCACGCTACTGACGGAATGCCAGGGGGACAAGTAATCCGGGAATGGCGGCTCCGCGCGGGGAAAAGATTGTAATGGGCGTAACTGTTTTGCCTTGGGTCTCGTGAGTGGTAATGACGGTTCTAACCGTCCTTGCTACTCACGAGGCTCTGGGCATTGCGGCCGCACCGAAACGCCCGCTACGTTCGGCGAATGGAGCAGGCTGCCATCGAGGTGTCCGGCCTCGCCAAGCACTACGGTGAGGTGACGGCCCTCGCCGGCGTCGATCTCCGGGTCGGCCGCGGCACCGTGCTCGCGGTGCTCGGCCACAACGGCGCGGGCAAGACGACGCTGATCGACATCCTGAGCACGCGCGTCAAACCGGACGGCGGCAGCGCCAAGGTGTGCGGTTTCGACGTCGTGCGCGCCGGGCATCACGTCCGGCGGCGGATCGGGGTCACCGGCCAGTTCGCGGCGGTCGACGACGCGCTCTCCGGCCGCGGCAACCTCGAACTCGTCGCCAGGCTGCTGGGCGCGAACCGGCGACAGGCCAGGGCCCGCGCGGCCGAACTGCTCGCCATGTTCGGCCTCGACGCCGCCGCCGACCGTCCCGCGCGGACGTACTCCGGCGGCATGCGACGGCGGCTCGACCTGGCCGCCGGGCTCGTCGGCTCCCCCGACGTCCTCTTCCTCGACGAACCGACGACCGGCCTCGACCCGCTCAGCCGCGCGGGGCTGTGGGACGGCGTCGAACGGCTCGCCGCACGCGGCACCACCGTCGTGCTCACCACGCAGTACCTCGAGGAGGCGGACAGACTGGCGGATCACGTCATCGTGCTGGGGCTGGGGCACGTCACCGTCTCCGGGCGGCCATCGGAGCTGAAGTCCAGGCTCGGGGAACGGACGGCGACCCTGGCCTTCGGCACCGACCTCGCCGCCCGCCGGGCCCTGTCCGCGATACACCGGCTCGGCATGAGCTGCACGACGTCGGCGTCCGGGCTGGTGATCGGGGTCGCGCTGGCCGGGCCCGCGGACATCACGGTGCTGGTGCGCGCGCTCGACGCGGCGGGCGCGCCGATGAAGGACCTCACCGTCGCCGAGCCGACACTCGACGACGTCTACCTTTCGCTGCACCGGAATCCGGCGGTCGCGCCATGACCGAGGCACGGCACCGCGCGCCGTCACCACCGGTACTGGGTGACCCGTCGACCTGGCCGCCGAGCACGTTCGCCACCCAGGTCCGAGTGCTCGCCGCCCGGTCGCTGAAGACGGCTTTCGGCGACCGGCGGCTGGTCTTCTTCGGGCTGCTGCAACCGATCGTGCTGCTCCTGCTGTTCAGCCAGGTCTTCAACGGCGTCAGCACGCTGCCCGGCGTCGCGGCTTACCAGGGTTACGTGAACTTCCTCGTCCCGGCGACGCTGGTGAACATCGCGATGACGACGGCGATGAGTTCGGGAGCCGGCCTGCTCGCGGAGATCTACAGTGGATTCACCGGACGTCTCCGCTGCATGCCCATCAGCCTTTCGGCCGTCCTGGTCGCGCGCACCATCTCCGATTCCGCCCGGCTCGCCGTGCAACTGCTGGTGACCGCTCTCGCCAGCGTGGTGCTGCTCGGTTTCCGGCCGACCGGCGGCGTTTTCGGCGTCACCGCGGCCTTGTTGCTCACGCTCGTCGTCGGCTGGTGCTTGAGCTGGATCTTCGTCGCCATCACGACCTGGCTGCGCAAGGCCGAAACGCTGCAGATGGCGTCGTTCGTGGTCATGTTCCCGCTGATGTTCTCCTCCAGCGCGTACATGCCGCTCGAAACGATGCCGACGTGGCTGCGGGTGGTCTCGGCGCTCAACCCGCTGACCTACGCGATCGACGCCACCCGCGCGCTCGCGTTGGGCCGGCCTTCTGGCTGGTCGGTCCCCATTTCGCTCGCGATCGCCGCCGTGGCGGCCGCGGCCGGTGGGTGGATCGCGGCCCGGACGTTCCGGTCGCCGCGAGGCGTCACCCCGATGGCCTGAACCCCGTATCTCGCGTGATTGAAGGCGTAACTCGCGTGATTGCGGGCGTAACACGCGTGATTGGAGGCGTATCTCGCGAGTTACGCCTTCAATCACGCGAGTTGCGAGTTCAAGCACGCGAGTTACGCGTCAGCGCGACAGGGCTTCCAGGTGGTCCACGGCCGCCACGACTCCCCCGGCAGCGGCGAACGAGGCCCGCACCCGGGCGGCCGCGGCGGCGTAGGCAGGCTCGGTCAACACCTCGGTGACCGTGTCGCGGATGTCAGGTGCCTTCACCCGGTCGAAGCGCAGCCGAAGCCCGGCACCGGCGGCCTCGACCTGCTGCGCCAGCATCGACTGGTCGTCCCGGATCGGCGCGATCACCAGCGGCAACCCCGAAGCGAGGGTCTCGCTGACGGTGTTGTGCCCACCATGGCAGATCACCGCCGCCGCCTTGCGCACCAGGTCCGCCTGCGGGATCCGCTTGACCACCAGCACTTCGTCGCTGAGCAGCTCACCGGTGGGGTCGACGACGAGACCTTGGACCTCCGGCATCCCGGCCAACGCGTCGACGCATTCGGACAGGAAACGGCGGCCGAGCGCAGCGTTGGCGGTGCCGAGGGTGGCGAGGACGAGCGGTCGGCCGTCGAGCCGGTCCCACGAGAAGCCCACCGGAGGCGCGGGGGCCAGCGCCGGGCCAACGAACCGGACCGTGCCCACGTCGGCGATCGGCCCGGTCAGGGACACGGTGGTGAACGCCAGAATGAGCTCCGGCGAGAACCGCAGGTCCCCGCAGGACACCTTGTGCCGCGCGCGCAGCCCGTCCTGCAGTCCGTCGACCCAGGCGGCGATCTTCGGCATGGCGCCCAGCGGATTCCCGAGTTCGGTGGACGTCGACGCCGACGTCACCCACGGCAGGTCGCGACGGCTCGCCACGAGGGCGCCCGCGAAGGCCTGCTGGTCGGCGACGACGACGTCGGGCCGGAACTCGGCCACCGCCTTCTCGACTCCTGGCACCATCGCGTCCGCGAGCGGAACCAGATACTGCTCCCACAGGTATTTCAGCGCCGCGAACCCGCGCAGGCCCCCGGGACGACGTCCGACGGCGAACTCCAGCGCGTCCCCGGCCGCGTACACCCGGCCCGTCCGGGTGAGCTCGGACGTCGTGGGTTCCGGACCGCACCAGGCGACGTCGTGGCCGCGCCCCACCAGCTCGGCGGCCACCGCGCGCAGCGGCGCCACGTGCCCGGTGAGCGGCGGGACGACCAGCAGGAACCTCATCCGCGTGGCCTCCCGTGCCGCGAGATCCAGTTCAGCAGCAGCTCCCGGACCTCCCGGTGCTGCTCGACCAGCACCGAATGCCCTTGGCCCTCGAACACGTGCAGTTCGCCGCGGGGCAGCACCGACGTCAACGCGGTGAGATCGTCGGCCTGATAACCGTGACTGCCCAAAATGGACAGTACGGGGCAGTCGATCCCGGCCACCTGGTCGAGGGTCAGCAACGGACCGAGCGGGACTTCTTCGGCCATCGACGTGGACATGATCCGCTCGGCCGCCATCCGCGCCAGCCGCCGGTGATGCGCGCTGTAGTTGGCCTCGATCCAGTCGAAGCTCTCCTCGACCTTCAGAAAGCGCACGGTGTGTTCGAGGATCTGCGCCATCTTGCCCGCCCACAGCTCGGTGGCGGGCTCCGACTCGATGCACACGATGCTGCGCACCCGGTCCGGTTTCGCCACGGCGTAGCTGTAGGCGAGGGTGCCGCCGAAACTGTTGCCCACCAGGTGCACCGGCCGGTCGAGGTCGAGCTGGTCGAGCAGGTCGTCGAGGTCGGCGACGAAGTCCGCGATCGTGTACCCGCGTTCGGGGCGTTCGGTCTTGCCGTGCCCGCGCAGGTCGTAGCTGACCACGTCCACCCCGGCGGCGGCGACCGGCGGCGCGAGCGTGAGGTAGAAGCTCGCGAGGCTGTCGGTGCCCATACCGTGCAGGAACACCACGGTCTCCGTGCCCCCGCCGGGCACGAGCTGCACGTTGGTGCGCAGCCCGTTGACGGTCATCGTCGGCATCGCCTCACCCCCGTTCGCCGAGGCGGGCGGCCACGTAGTCGGCGATGTCGCCCACCCGGAGCCCGATCACGTCGTCGAGATCCTTCTCCGCCAGGAACTCCGCGAGGTTGACGTCCTCGCCGAAGAACTCGGCGAGGATGCTCGCGAAGGTCACCAGGTCGATGCTCTCCAGCCCGAGATCCTCGTGGAAGGTGGTCCGCGGGGTGATCTCGATGCCGAGGACGTCGACGTCCCCGACCAGTTCTCGCAGCAACTCCGCCACGGTGCCGAAGACCGACGCAGGGCTCTGCTGTTCGACCGTCATGCTCTTACTCCTTGCTCTCACCCGCGGTTCCAGGCCACCACGTGCCCGGGGATTCCGGCGAATTCCGCCCCGATACCGATTTCCTCGGCGAGCCCGCCCAGCTCGCCTTCCTCCCGGATCGCGATCCTGGGCGGCGTCGCCCCCGGTTCACGCACGAGGGCGACCGCGACCTCTCCCGTGGACGCGACGGCCACGTCCAGCGGTGGCACCGTCCGGCCGTGGAGCCCGCTCACCCTGGTCCCGTCGGCGCTCACCCGCAGTTCCGCCGGGTACACGCCGTCCAGGCCGGGTTTCGCGCGGACCGCGTCCTTGATCGCGATCCGTTCCAGCAGCCAGCCGCGCTGCCGCCGGGGCGCGCAGGCGGCGAACTCGGCACGTTCCGCCGCGCCGAGGTAGATGCCGGCGTAGATGTCCCGCGCGGCCGGGCTCGGCCACCGGTCGGTGACCAGCGTCCAGCCGCCATGGTGGTCCTCGGAAAGCCGATGCCGGTCCGGGAAGGCGTACACCCGGTGGGCGGCCCGGTCGCACGGGAACCGGATGTCCCGCCACTGCTCGATCCGGGCCAGCACGGCGCCGTCCAGCACGAGTTCCGCGTCCATTTCCAGCACGTCCGGCCGCGGCAGCCGGACCCGCACCACGCACCGCAGCCGGGTGCCCGGCGGCGGTTCCGGCGCGTACCAGGTGATCCGGCCCATCGACGTCGGGAACGCCAGCAGCGCGTCCGCCTTGGTGGCCATCAGCCAGCAGCCCAGCAGCTGGCCGACGTTGTCCAGCAGCGCACCGGGTGCCGCGGGCACGACGAGGTCGCCGCGGATATGCCGTTCGCCGAGTCCGATGAGCCTGTCGAGCCCCTGGTACGCGGGACCGTGGAACATCTCGCGGCGGGTGTAGATCTCGGCGGCGGTCAGCGGCGGCGCGGTTTCCGGCCCCGGCGGCGAAGACGGCTGAGGAGCCGCCGGATACCGCTGCGCCAGATGGACGTCCATACTGGCATGCGGTCCTATTTGGACACTGATCCGGTCACCCTCTCGCGTCATCGAAATCGGCACGCGCACGGCGGGGGCGGCGATCAACCACCGGGAGAACGCCGCGTTGCTCACCCCGGTCGCGACCGTACCCGGCCAGGCGCGCTCCGCTTCCCGGCAGGCCAGGTCGACCAGCGTCGTCGCCGGCACGGTGGGACGGAAGTCGGCTTCGTCGGGCCAGCCCTCGCGCTGGCGGAAGAACCGGTGGTCCACCAGATACGGCATCGTCGCCAGCGATACGTCCACAGTGGACTCGAAGGTGCGCCGCGCGGCCGCATTGGCGACACTCGCCGCCGCTTGCCGCGTTTCGGCCAGCAGCGCGGTGAACTCCGCGACGATCGCGTCCGGCACGCCGTCGACCAGCTCGGGAACCGCACCGTCGAACATGCCCTTGACGTCACCCTCGACCGAGAGCAGCGTGCCCGCGGTGTCGATGCGGGTGCGGCGCGGCTCCAGCGCCTCGAACGCGGGCCGCCCGCCCTCCACCCAGAACGCGGTGGCGACCCTGTGCAACTGCGCGAGGCCGGGCCTCGTCCCGGACGACGCCGGGATGACCAGATGCGGCCGCGAGCCCAACGTGTCCGACACGAACGAACCGAGCTGACCGGCACCAGCCTGCACGAAGACCCGCGCGCCATCGGCGTAGAGCGCGTCGACGAGTTCCCGGAACCGGACCTTGCGCACCAGGTGCGCCAGGTACAGCTCACGGACCTCCACCGGATCCGCGGGATACGGCCGCGCCGTGGTCGCCGACCAGACCGGGACCCGCGGCGGCTTCAGGTCCAGTTCCGCCGCGAGCCGGGTGAACGGGCCGAGCCGGGACCGCATCAGCGGGGTGTGGAACCCGGACCGGAACGGCAGTGTCCTGGCGACGACGCCGTGCTGCGTGCACAGCTTGGCGAGCCGGGCGGCGGCGGCCGGATCCCCGCAGACGATCGTCTGCCGTGGCGCGTTCTCGTGCGAGATCATCAGCTCCGGTTCGGCCGCGAGCAACGACTCGGCCCGCTCGGCCGAGCAGCCGAGGACGAGGAATTCGGCGTCCGGCAGCGTGAATCCCTGCGGCCAGTACCGCTCCAGCATGTCCTCTGTGGACAACCCCGGGTACATCCCCGCCGCCTGCATCGCGGTCCATTCGCCGACACTGTGCCCGGCGAGCAGATCCGGTTTGATGGCCAGCCGCTTCAGCGCGGCGTCGAGCAGCAACCCGACCTGGGACACGCTCGAAGCGCGCGAAAGCACGCTCGTCGTCGACCACTCCGGCCGGTCCAGGCCGAAGTGCCTGGCGACGTCGGCGCACCGTGGTTCCGCGTCCGCTTCGAGCCCCGGGTAGACGAACGCGGTCTTCGCCCCGGGCTGCTCCAGCAACGGCGCGGTCGTACACCAGATGTCGTTGGGGCCGTGCCATGACCCGCCCTCGGCCGCGACCTTGGCGAGCACCCTCCGCGCGACTTCGAGCCGCTTCTCGTCGGGCCGCACGATCCCGATCCGGCACGGGCCGTGCCCACCGGATTCCGGCTCCGGGCGGTCGAGCAGAGCGCGCAACTCCCCGGGCGTGGGCGCCGCGAGCAGCAGGACACGCTCGGGTTCCTCGGTCACCTTGGCCCGGCGCGGCCGCGCGGGCGCCGGGTCGGCCTCCTCCAGCACCACGTGCGCGTTGACGCCGCCGAAACCGAAGGCGTTGACCGCCGCCCGGCGCGGCACGTCTCCCGAACGCCAGCGCTCGGCGGTGGCCAGGGTACGGAATCGCGTCTTGTCCAGGAGAGGGCTCGGATCGGCGCAGTTCAGGGTCGGCGGCAAGGTCGCGTGATGCAGCGCGAGTGCCGCCTTGACCAGCCCGGCGGCCCCGGCGGTCGGCATGGTGTGCCCGATCATCGCCTTCACCGCGCCGATCGCGGCGCGGGGTCCGTCCGGCGGGCCGAACACCTCGGCAAGGGTGGCCAGCTCGGCCGCGTCCCCCGTCGGCGTCGCGGTCCCGTGCGCCTCCAGCAGGCCGAGCGCGCCGGGCACGGTGGGATCGAGCCCCGCCGACGCCCACGCGCGGCGTAGAGCCAGCGTCTGACCGGCGACGGCCGGGCTGAGCAGGCTCGCGCCCTTCCCGTCGCTCGACGTCCCCGAACCGCGCAGCACCGCGTAGACCCGGTCGCCGTCGCGGCGTGCGTCGTAGAACCGCTTCAGCACGACGATCGCGGTGCCCTCGCCGATCAGCAGCCCGTCCGCGTCCCGCGAGAACGGGCTGATCCGCTGGCTCGGCGACAGGGCACCGAGCTGGGTGAACATCGACCAGAGCGTGTCGTCGTGGCAGTGGTGCACGCCGCCGGCCAGCACGACGTCACAGCGGCGGCGGGCGAGTTCACCGATCGCCTGGTCCACGGCGAGCAGCGACGACGCGCAGGCCGCGTCCACCGTGTACGCCGGTCCGCCGAAGTCCAGACGGTTGGCGACCCGCGACGCGGCGAGGTTCGGCACCAGCCCGATCGCGGTGTCCGGCCGGAACTCGCCGAGCGGCTCCAGCAGCGCGTCGCGGAGCCTGTCGAGCATCTCCGGACGCGCCGACGGCAGGAGCTCCCGGACGGCGCCGGTGATCTGGCGGACCGACCGGACCCGCTGGTCGAACCGCTGGAGCCCGGGCGAAAGATAGCCGCCTCTGCCGAGGATCACGCCCACGCGTTCGAGGTCCCCGAGCCGTCGCAAGCCACCGGCGTCGTCGACCGCCGAGGCCGCCACGGCCAGCGCGACCAGCTGGTCCGGCTCCATCCCGGCGACGGTGCTGGGCGCGATACCCAGCGCGGTCGCGTCGAAGTCCAGGCTGTCGGCGACGAAGCCGCCACGCCTGCCGTAGGTGCGGTCCGGGGTGCGCCCGTCGCCGTCGTGGAAACTCGGGTCCCAGCGGTGCGGCGGGATCTCGGTGATCGCGTCGGTACCCGAGACGATGTTCTGCCAGTATTCGTCCAAAGTGGACGATCCGGGGAGGAAAACGCCCATCCCGACGATCGCGACCGGCTCCTGATTGTTCACCACAGCGACGCCGTGTACAGCACGGAGCGGACGTCGGCCGGGCCGTAGGCCAGCTCGCGCAGGAGCGCGGCGGTGCCTTCGTCCGGATCGATCAGCGCCACCTCGCGGCGCTCGTACTCGCGAGCCAGCTCGGGCGAGACCATGCCCGCGTGGTCGTCCGAGGGCGCCCACGGTCCCCAGTGGACGGTCAGCGCCCGGCAGCCGGTGCGTTCCGCCCACTGCTCGCCGAGGGTTTCGAGCGCGTCGTTGGCCGCCGCGTAGTCGGTCTGCCCCCGGTTCCCCAGCACCGCGGCGATGCTGCCGAAGAAGGTCACGAACCCGGGCCGCACACCGAAATGCTCCAGTGCGTCGAGCAACGCCCGCGCACCGTCCACTTTGGTCCCGTAGACCGTACGGAACGACTGCTCGTCCTTGTCGGCCATCAGCTTGTCGTCGATCACCCCGGCCGCGTGGACGACGCCGTCGATCCGGCCGTAACGCGTGTGCAGATCCTTGACCACCTGCCGGACGGCGGCGGCGTCGCGCACGTCGAGCGACCGATAAGCGGCGACGCCGCCCGCCGCGCGGATCTGGTCGAGCGTCCGCGCGATTTCGCGCTGGGCCAGCACGGTGCGCACCCGGCGTTCGATATCCGCCAGCGAGCCGCCGCGCGCGGCCAGGGCCGAGCGCATCCCCGGCGCGTCACCGGGAAGGTCCTCGTCGCCGGGTTCGGCGGGCCACGGGGTGCGGCCCGCCAGTTCGATCCGGCAGCCGCTCGCCGCCAGCGCCACCGCAGCCCGCGCGGTGATCCCGCGGGCGCCGCCGATCAGCAACAGCACCGAATCCGCGTCGAGGCCGAGCGCCTTGACCTCTCCCCCGCCGGGACCGGCGCCCGCGTAGGCGATCGAACCGAGCGAGCCCGCGGACGGCTCGAACGCCGCACGCCCCGCCGTGTCGTAGCGGACGGCCACCGGACCGTCGGCGATCACCTCTTCCAACACGATCCGCGCGAGGTCCACTGTGGACTCCAGTTCGACCAGCCTGGTCGGCTCGCTCCGCTCCCGCGCCGCCGCGCGAACGAGACCGCGCAGTCCGGCGGTGTGCCCGGCGCCCGGCCTCGCCACCACGACCACCGCACCCTTGGCGCTCTTGAGCAGGCTGAAGATCTGCGGCGCGACGGGTTCTTCGGCGTCCGACAACGGATTCAGCACGACGACGACGTCGGCCTCGTCCCGCTCCCCCGGCACGGCACCCGCGCCGGCGAACACCGCGCGGACCGATTCGGCAAGGTCCTCCTGGTCGGGCTCGGAGCTCACGGCGACCGACTTGCCGTCAACCTTGGCGAGGTCGGGTGTGCCGAGCGGGGCGGACACGCGGTCGAGCAGGTACCGGCCGGGGGCGGATCCGGCGGGTGTCTCGGCGGGGGCCGGCGTCACGGCGGCCGGTTCGAGCCACTTCCGCAGCCGTGCGGCCAGCGCGCTCGCCGTCCGGTCCCGGCTGAGCTGGTCTTGGGCGTCGTCGTGCACCCGGCCGGTGAGGCCGAGCTTCGCGAGCAGCGAGCCCGCGATCTCGGTGCGTTTGATCGAGTCGATGGAAAGGTCCGCTTCGAGGTCGAGATCCGCGTCGATCATCTCCGCCGGATAGCCGGTGCGTTCGCTGATCGCGCCGATCACGGTGGCCAGGACGTCCGTGACCACGGCCTCCGGGGCCGGTTCCGGCTCGGGCACGACGACCGGAGCCTCGACCGGCGGCAGCAGCGCGGGCAGGACCGGAGCCTGCACCGGAGCGAGGGCGAGGGGCGCGGTGCCGAGGTACCCCAGCATCACGTCCCGTTGCGCCGCCAGCATTTCACGGCTGGTGCGGAGGAATTCGACGACGGCCTGGTCACGTCCGGGCGTGGGCTGGTTCATGGTCGTCCTCGGGATTCGTCGGGCGGGCACGAGCCCTTGGGCGGGGATCTCGCCGCCGGGCGCGCGGACGGTCTGGCCGTCCACGGTCCAGGCGGGCTTGGGGAGCGGACCGACACGGACCCGGCCGCGGAAGAGCCGTTCGGTGCGCACGTCGACACCGGTGAGCGCCAGGCGCGCGAGGGCGGTGAGGAACCCGCGCAGCCCCGGCCCGCCGGGGTCGCACGCGATCACGGTGTGCGGCCGGTCGCCGAGGATGTCCTTCACCAGCCTGGAAAGCACCTGTCCCGGGCCCGCCTCCACGAACGTGCGCGCACCCGCCGCGTACATGTCCTCGATCAGTTCCACGAAGCGCACCGGCGAGCCGATCTGGGCGGCCAGCTCGGTGCGGACCGCACCTGCTTCGTACGGCCGGGCGGTGCGGTTCGACCACACCGGCGGGCCAGGCTCACCGATCTCGGCGTTGTCGAGATCGACGGCGAACACGTCGCTCGCCCCGGCCACCAGCGGACTGTGGAAGGCGCAGGCGACCGGGATCCGCTTCGCGCCGATCCCCTGGGCCCGCAGTTCGCGGACCGCCTCCTCGATGGCGGCCGTCGGTCCGGAAAGGACGGTCTGTCCCGGCGCGTTGTGATTGGCCGGTACGACGTCCGGGTGATCGAGGACGGCGGCCAGCTCCTCACGGGAAGCCTTCACCGCGGCCATCGCGCCGGGATCCGCGCCCGCGACTTCGGCGATCGAACGGGCCCTGGCCCGGCTGAGCGCCACCAGGGTCGGCGTGTCGAACGCGCCCGCGACCGACAGCGCGGTCAGCTCACCGTAGCTGTGCCCCGCCAGCAGATCCGGCCGGACGCCGAGGTCGGCGAGCAGCCGGCAGACGGCCGACTCCACGAGCCCGAGCGCGGGTTGCGCGAGACGCGTGTCCTTCAGCGCTTCGTCCTGCGCGGCGCGGGCGTCTTCGGTGAACGCGCGCGGCGGGAACGCCGTCGCCGCAACGTCGGGGGCGAGCCTCAGGACGTCGGCCAGTTCGGGGAAGTGCACGAACAGGTCCGCCAGCATTCCCGTCCGCTGGCTGCCCTGCCCGGGGAACAGGAACGCGATCGCCCCGGCTTCGGTGTCGTCCGCGACCATCCCGCCGTTCTCGGCTGCCTCGCGCAGTTCCGCGACGTCACTCGCGACGACCGCGAGCCGCACCGGCCCCGATCCGCCCCGTTCGGCGGCGAGAGCGGCGATTTCCCGCAGCGGACGACCTTCGTTGGCCGCCAGCAGCTCCCGCAGGGTGGCGCGGGCGGCGTCCACGTCGGCACCGCGGAGCAGGACCAGCTCGGCGTCCCAGTCACGCGGGCCGTGCCGCCGTCCCGGCGGGACACCCGGGGCGGCGAGCACCGCGTGGAAATTGGTCCCACCGAACCCGAACGCGCTCACTCCGGCGAACTCGCGTCCGCGCGGAACCGGCGTCGGCCGGGCGCCGGTGGAGAAGGTGAAGGGACTGCGCTCGGCGTCCCAGGCGGGGTTCGGCCTGCTCAGATGCAGCGTGGGCGGCACGACCTCGTGCCACAGCGCCAGCGCCGCCTTCATCAGGCCCGCCAGCCCCGCGGCGCATTTCGTGTGCCCGATCTGGCTCTTCACCGAACCCAGCGCGCACGTGCCCGGTTCGGCGCCCGCGGCGAGGAAGAACTCGGTGAGCGTGGTCAGTTCGGTGGCGTCGCCGACGACCGTGCCCGTGCCGTGCGCCTCGACCAGCGAGACGTCCGCCGGGGAGACGCCGGCGTCGCGGTAGGCACGCGCGAGGGCTCGCCGCTGCCCCTCGGGACGCGGCGCGGTGAGGCCGAGCGCCTTGCCGTCGCTGGCGGCGCCGACGCCCTTGACCACGGCGTAGACGCGGTCACCGTCGCGTTCGGCGTCGGACCGCCGCTTCAGCACGAGACACGCGACGCCCTCGCCGAGTGCGATGCCGTCCGCCGACGCGTCGAACGGACGGCACCGGCCGGTCGGCGACAGGGCACCCGCCGAGGTGAACATGAGGTAGTCGTTGACGCCGTTGTGCAGATCGACCGCTCCGCACAGGACCATCGAACTCGTCCCCGCCCGCAGCTCCTTCACCGCGAGATCCAGCGCGGCCAGCGAGGAACCGCACGCGGCGTCGACGGTGTAGTTGGCGCCGCCGAGGTCGAGCCGGTTCGCGATGCGGCCGGAGATCACGTTGGCGAGAGTGCCGGGGAACGAATCCTCGGTCAGCTCCGGCAGCTGGGAGAGGAGCTCTTCAGGGACGTCCTCGAGGTAGCTGGGCAGCAGCGCGCGCAGGACTCCGGCGTTCGCCAGGTCTCCCCCGGCCTCGGCGCCGAAGATGACGCTGGTGCGCTCGCGGTCGAAGCCTCCTTCGCCGTAACCGGCGTCTTCGAGGGCGCGGCGCGCGGTCTGCAGGGAGACCAGCTGTGCCGGGTCGATGCTGCCCATCGACTTCGGCGGGATGCCGTAGGCGAGCGGGTCGAAGTCCACCGGCGGCAGGAAACCGCCCCATTTCGACGTCGACTGGTCCGCGTAGACGTCGGTGTCCCAGCGCTGGTCCGGCACCTCGGTGACGGCGTCCGCGCCGCGCAGGACGTTGGACCAGAAGGCCGGGAGGTCGGGTGCCCCCGGGAACACACAGGCCATCCCGACGATCGCGATGTCACCGTCCACAACGGACTCTTCGACGGGACCGCGGGCGGCGAGCAGTTCCGCCGCGCTTTCGGTGACTTCCCGGTGCAGGGTCGCGATATCGGTGCGGTCCTCGCGCAGGACCGTCACCTGACCCGCCATGTACATCCCCTCGGCGAGCTGGCCGAGGGTGTCGACCTCGACGAGCGCGTCGCCATCTCGCCGGATGCCCTTGCTCGCGATCCGCAGCCGTCCGGTGTTCAGCTCCTCCAGCCGCTGCCAGGCCTCCTGCGGCGGGACGCCGTCCGCGCGGAGCCCGGCCTTCAGCGCGGCGAACTCGTCGGTATAGGGGCTGGGCAGGCAGCGGGTCAGGTGGCCGGGCGCGGTCTCCAGGGTGACCGTGGATCCGGCGTCGAGCACGCGGTCCTGGAAGGTCCCGGTGATGGCTCCGTGGGTCACGGCCTCTTCGGTGAACAGGTACGCGGTGCCCATCAGGACGCCGATGCCCGTGAGCGGCTCCGCCATCGCCGAGACCATCGCGGCGGACCGGGCGTCGTGGATTCCGCCCGCGAACAGGATCTCGACGTCATCGGCGCCGCGTTCGCGCAGGACGTCCAGCTGCTGCTCCCACAGCACGAAGCTCGACCGCGGGCCGATGTGCCCACCGCATTCGGCACCCTCGAAGACGAACCGGCGGATCCCGGCGTCGAGGAACTGCCGCAGCAGGATCGGCGACGGCACGTGGAGGAAGGTCGCGATGCCGTCGGCCTCCAGCGCCTTGGCCTGCGCCGGTTTCCCGCCCGCGATCAGCACGCAGCGCGGGCGGGCCGCCCGGATCGCCGCGAGCTGTTCGACGCGCAAGTCCTCCGGGACGAACCCGAGGATGCCCGCTCCCCAAGGTCGGTCGCCGAGGGCTTCGGCGGTGCGGCCGAGCAGCTCGGCGGTCTTGGCGCCGTTCGCGGTGGCGACCGCGACGAACGGGAAGCCGTCGTTCGCGGCCACGGCGGCGGCGAACCCGGGCTGGTCGCTCACCCGCGTCATCGGGCCCTGCACGACCGGCAGCCGGGTCCCCAACGTGCGGCACAGCCGTTCGCCTTGGTCCGCGGGGATCGCCGCCGGCACCGCGAGCGACCGCACGACCGAGCGGACAGCGCTTTCCGCGTCCTCGAAGCGATTCTCGAGCATCGCGCTGAGTCCGTCGTCGGCCCTGGCCAGCTCGACGCGGTCCGCGTCGGGCACGTCGGCCTCCGGGAACAGGCCGAGCCCGTCGAGCACCACACCCGCCGCGCCGCCGGCGATCGCGGCCACCGCCGTCCTCGGCCCGATGCCCCCGTACGCCCACACCGGGACGCCCTCACCGAACCGCTCCAGCAACCGCTGCAGCAGGACGAACGTGGTGAGATCCGAACCGCCCGCTTCGGCTCCCTTCGCCACCAGACCGGAGGCGCCGGCGTCGAGCATCCGGACGGCCTGCTCGACGCCGGTCACCTCGGCCAGCACGGGGAGGCAGGCCCTGCCCCGCCAGACCGCCCCCTCGGCCAGCAGCACGAGCCCCGCGCCGCTTTCCCGCACCTCTTCGTCCCGCACGTGGCGGCCCGCGGGGATCCGGACGCCGAACGGGAACCCTCCGTCCACTATGGACCCGATCGGCACGATCCCGAGACCGCCGCCCCTGGCGACGGCCGCCGCCAGCCCCGGATCGGGCCGTCCGAGCGGATTGACGCCGAGTACCCGCGTGCGCGCCGTCGCATGACTCACCGGCGGACCTCCTGTTCGGCTGGGCTGGTCGAACCTCGCCGGGTTCGGCGATCTTTCAGCGGGATTCCCAAGAAATAACCTACTTGCCGCAGAGAGCGCAATAGTCTCGCGCGAAAACTCGGAAAACAAGGGAACGCGTGCTAAAGTCCGGCGCCGGAAACAAATATGTCGACACCTGTGGAACATGGCTCCGACCTGCACTTTTATCATCCGCGTCGCATATTTCGACAAGGCGTTGCTCACCGGCGTAACAAAACAGAAGAATTGTCACCGAAAGCAGAATCGATAACCATGGAGCGCATGTGGAAGTAACAGGACGAGTCGTCGTGCTGACCGGCGCGGCACACGGTATCGGCGCGGCCATGGCCAGGCGGTTCGCCGCCGAGGGCGCCGCCGGGGTGGTCGTCTCCGATCTCGACCTCGAGGGCGCGGAGAAGGTGGTCGCCGAGATCACCGCCGCGGGCGGCGCCGCGATCGCGCGCCACGCCGACGCGTCGTCCAAAGAGGACTTGAAGACGCTGGTGACCGACGCCCGCTCGACGTTCGGCGTGGTGGACCTCTTCTGTTCCAACGCCGGTGCCGCGTTCGGGACCGGCGTGCACGCCGCGGACGAGCAGTGGACGCGGTCGTGGGCGATCAACGTCATGCAGCACGTGCACGCCGCGCAGGTCGCTCTCCCCGCGATGCTGAGCCGGGGCCACGGATATCTGCTGATCACGGCGTCGGGCGCGGGTCTGCTGGGCACCCCGGGTGACGCGCCGTATTCGGTGACCAAACACGCGGCCGTCGGGCTCGCCGAATGGCTGGCCATCACCTACCGTCCGCGCGGGGTGCGGGTCAGCGCGCTGTGCCCGCTCGGTGTGCGGACGGCGCTGCTGGAGCCCGGTATCGCGGCCGGTCATCCCGCCGCGCTCGCGATCGCCGCCGCCGCGCCCCTGCTGGAACCCGAGGACGTCGCGGAGTCCGTCGTGCACGGGCTGGCGTCGGAGGAGTTCCTGATCCTGCCGCACGAATCGGTACGGGAGACCTACGCCCGCAAGGCGGCCGGTCTCGACGAATGGATCGACCGCACCATCCTCGAAACCGGCACTCGGAAGAGGTGACCATGGAGTACCGCAGGCTCGGCGCGAGCGGCTTGTCCGTCAGTGAGATCTCCTACGGCAACTGGCTCACCCACCAGGACGGCGCGGAATGCGTGCAGGCCGCGCTCGACGCGGGCATCACGACCTTCCACACCGCCGCGGCCTGGGACGGCGGCGCCGCCGAAGAGAACCTCGCCGCGGCGCTGAGCCACGCCCGCCGCGACGATCTCGTCCTGTGCACGGGCGCCTTTTGGCCGGAAGGCCCGGGTGTCAACGACGCCGGCCTCAGCCGCAAACACCTGGTCACGTCGCTGCACGGCTCGCTCCGGCGGCTCCGCACCGACTACATCGACGTCTACCAGCTGCTGCGGTTCGACTACCGCACTCCGCTGGAGGAGACGTTCCTCGCGCTTTCGGATCTGGTGCGGCAGGGGAAGATCCTCTACGCGGGCACCGCGGAATGGACGGCGGAGCAACTGCTGGAGGCGCGGCCGATCGCCGAGCGGCACGGCGTCCCGCTCATCGCGAACCAGCCGCACTACTCGATGCTGTGGCGGGTCGCCGAGGCCCAGGTGATGCCGGTGTGCGAACGCTCGGGGATCGGGCAGTTCGCGTCCGTCCCCCTCGCACAGGGCGTGCTGACCGGCAAGTACCGGCCGGGCGAGATCCCGCCGGGCTCACGGGGCGCCAAGGCGATCGAAACGCGGCCGCTGCTCCTGCCGGACCTCCTCGAACGCGTCGGCATGCTGCGCGGCGTCGCCGACGAGGCCGGGCTGACCATGGCTCAGCTGGCGCTCGCGTGGACGTTGCAGCACAACACCGTCGCCTCCGTGGTGACCGGCGCGAGCACCGCCGCCCAGGTGACCGAGAACGCGAAGGCGGCGGGCGTGGTGCTGGACCTCGACGCGCTGACGCGGATCGATCACCTGCTGGGCAGTTTCGTGCAGACGGATCCGCGGCTGACCTGGTCGCCGCCCGCGACCACCTGACGCGGGCGGTGCGAACTCGCGTGATCAGACGGACGACACGCGTGATTGGCTGGACGACACGCGTGATCGGACGGACGACACGGTGCGCGGCCGAGCCCACGCGCGTGTCGTCCGTCTGGACACGCGTGTCGTCCGTCGGATCACGTGTGTCGTCCGTCCAGTCACGCCGAACCGCCGCTCGATGTCCCCGTGGGCACACACCCCGGCCGACCGCTCCCCGAAGACGCGAAAGCCACTTTCGCAACCTTGAAGGTCGCGAAAGTGGCTCTCGCGTCATGCCGGGCCAGCGACGACCCCGGCGTCGAGGTCAGCTCAGACTCGAGCAAGGCCTCGCATCAGGGTCCTGTGCTCCCTTGGGCACCC
This sequence comes from Amycolatopsis roodepoortensis, assembly GCF_014873915.1. Lineage (GTDB taxonomy): Bacteria > Actinomycetota > Actinomycetes > Mycobacteriales > Pseudonocardiaceae > Amycolatopsis > Amycolatopsis roodepoortensis. The sequence goes on along the minus strand of NZ_JADBEJ010000001.1, from coordinate 1,246,696 downwards.
ACCGCACGTTCGCGAACGACGCGGAGAACTTCGCGTCCGTGTAGACCAGGAACGGCGTGTTGACGTTCTCCAGGTCGAGCCCGTTGGCGAAGCACGACACCGGGATCTTCACCGTCGACTTCGGCGCTCCCGCCAGATCGGTGAACAGCTTGGTCGCGTTCACCTCGGAGAAGCACGGGTAGACGCAGTGCATGCTGATCACCGTCCGGCCGGCGGGCGCCTCGTGCACGATCATGTCGAACTCCAGCGCCGCGTCGGCGTTGAGGTAGCCCCGCAGATCGTTGGTACCGGCCGGGTTCTGGAAGTAGAGCTGCGCCGGCCCGGTGCCGGTCCAGGTCGACTTGAGCCCGTCCTGCTGCACGTTGACGTCCGACTGAACGACGCTGATCTCGGCGTGCGAGGCGGCGCCGTCGGGACCGATCTCGGTACCGCCCCAGTTCTCGGCCGAGCCGATGAAACCCTTGTACGGCGCGACATCGGTGCGGTTGAACACTTCGAGATCCTCGGTCGCCGTGCCGCCGCCACCGGTCGAGCCGCACGTCACGGGCCCGGCCGTCTCGTCCAGCTGGCCGATGGTGACGCGCTGGCCGGTCTTGAGGCCGTAGCCGAGTTTGAACAGCGGGTCGTAGTCTGCCGAACCCGCGTTCAGCGGCGTCTGACACGCGCTCTTCGGCCACGAGTACGGCAGCGTGCCCTTGAAGCCACCCTTGAGCAGGACGTCGGCGACACCGCCGCCTTCGGTACCGGGCAGCCACGCCGCGACGAACGCGTCGGAGCGGTTGAGCTCCTTGTTCATGTACAGCGGGCGGCCGCCGACGTAGACGGTGACGACGGGAGCGCCCTTGCCGCGGACCTTGTCCAGGACGGCCAGATCCTCGGGGTAGAGCTTCGAAGCCTCCAGCGTCTTGCGGGTCAGGTCGCCGACGCCTTCCGCGTACGGGGTCTCACCGATGACGGCGATGACGGCGTCGTAGCCCTTCGGATCCGTGTCGCCCTTCTCGTCGAAGGTGACGTTGACGTCACCGAGCTGCTGCTTGAGCCCGGCGAGGATCGAGGTCGCATTGGGGAAATCGGCGTTGGTGTTGCCGGTCCCCTGCCAGCTCAGCGTCCAGCCACCGGTCTGGTTCTGGATGCTGTCCGCGCTCTTGCCGACCACGAGGACCTTCGACTTCGGCTTCAGCGGCAGCACGTTGCCGTTGTTCTTCAGCAAAGTCTGCGACGAACGGACGGCGTCGCGCGCCAGCCAGGTCTCCTTCAGCGCCTCGTCGGAGTTGGCGTAGGACCGGTCCGACGGCTTCTGCGCCTCGTACAGTCCCGAACGCAGCTTGACGCGCAGGATCCGGGTCACCGCGTCGTCGATCCGCGAAAGCGGGATCCGGCCGTCCTCGACCTGGGCCACGGTGTTGGCGATGAACGCCTTCCAGTCGTTCGGCACCATCACGATGTCGATGCCGGCGTTGATCGCCTGCGGGCAGGAAGCGTTGGTGCAGCCGGGAACCTGGCCGATACCGTTCCAGTCGGACACGACGAGGCCGTCGAAGCCCATCTTGCCCTTGAGGATCTGGTTCAGCGCCTTGTCGCTGCCGTGCAGCTTGCCCTCGTCGATACCGAGTTCGGCGTTGGTCCAGCTGTTGAACGACACCATCACGGTCTGGGAACCCGCCGCGAGCGCGCCGTAGTAGCCCTGCCCGTGGACGTTGATCATCTCGGCTTCGGACGCCGGGTTGACGCCCTGGTCCTGGCCCTTGAGGGTGCCGCCGTCCCCGATGAAGTGCTTGGCGGTGCCGATCACGCCGTTGTAGCCGATGCGTTTGGTCGAGCCGTCCTGGAGACCGTTGATCGCCTCGTAACCGTAGGCCCGGGTGATCCGCGGGTCCTCGGAGAACCCTTCGTAGGTGCGGCCCCAGCGGTCGTCCTTCACGACGGCCAGCGTCGGCGCGAAGGCCCAGTCCTGGCCGGTGGCGCGGATCTGCCGGGCCGTCGCCGCGGAGACGTCGCGCACCAGGCACGGATCGTGCGCCGCGCCGAGACCGATGTTGTGCGGGAAGACGGTGGCGCCGTACACGTTGTTGTTGCCGTGCACGGCGTCGATACCCCAGATCACCGGGATCTTCGTCCGGCTGCCCTTCGCGGCGTCCCAGTAGGCGTCCGCGAGCTTCAGCCAGTCCTGCTGGGAGGCGTGCTTGTCCTTGTTCGGCCACGAACCGCCGCCGTTGAGGACCGAGCCGATCGAGTACTGCCGGACCTCGTCGGGGGTGATCGCCGCGATCTCGGGCTGCGTCATCTGCCCGACCTTCTCCTCCAGGGTCATCCCTTCGAGGATCCGGGCGATCCGCTTCTCGTCCCCGCCCTTGCCCTTGAACCGGCTTTCGACCTTCGGCCAGTCGGCGAGCGTCGGCAGGCTCTTCTCGATCCGGGCACAGCCGTCCCGGTCGAACGCGGGCTTCCCGATCACCGGTTGTTCGGCGGCGACGGCGGCGGGCGTGGCGACCACGGCCCCGCCGAGCAGCGTGAGACTCATCAAGGCGATCAGCGGACTTCGGCGCGCACGGGCACGTCTTGCCATGGTCTGGTCCATTCTGCGGAAGGCGGGGACCGGCCGATCCTCACCGGACCCGGCGGCCGCGTCAAGGGTTTCCGGCCGGTACGGCGAGTGTTAATTTTTGCCATGAACTAAGACTCGGCGAGTCACCCGGCCACGCGCCGCCGGTTCCGCCGCTTGGCGGTATACGGCAGCGCGAACAGGTAGAGACCGCTGAACATCAGCAGGAAGAGCGGCGGCAGTGGGGTGTAGAGCACCCATTCGGCCGGGTCGCCCGACGCGACGACCACGAAGCACACGACGACGGTGGCGACGAAGACGAGCGACGTCCACCGGTGGAACGTCCGGATCCGCTTGCTCACGGGAACCTCCTGGAGTCGTTTTGCCTGTGGCGAAGACGCTAGGGATCCCGTGCACCTCGACGCTTCTCGATTCCTGATCGGTCCGCTTGACCTCCACATTACTTGAGCTTTTAACGTCACGGGAAACGAAGGGAATCACTCATGACCGTCTTGGTAACCGGCGCCACCGGGAACACCGGCCGCCACGTCGTCACCGAACTCGTCCGCCGCGGGGAACGCGTCCGGGCACTCAGCAGGAACCCCGCCGCGGCGCGGCTTCCGGCAGGCGTCGAACTCGTGGAAGGCACGCACACCGCGCCGGAAACGCTGAACGACGCCCTCGACGGCGTCACCCGGCTGCACATCACCGTGACGGCGGGGCTCGCCGACGTCGGCGCCGACCTGGTCAAACGTGCCGTGGACGCGGGTGTCCGGCGCATGACCGTCGTCTGGGGCGGCTACGTCGGGCCGACGGAACAGGCCATGGCCGAATCCGGCGTCGAGTGGACGCGGCTGGAGCCGCAGGAGTTCATGTCCAACGCCCTGACCTGGGTCGACTCCGTCCGCACCGACGGCGTGGTCCGTGAGCCGTTCGACCTCCCGAGCGCGGTCGTGCACGAGGGCGACATCGGCGCCGTCGCCGCCACCGCGCTCGTGGAGGACGGGCATTCGGGCAAGGTCTACAACCTCACCGGCCCGGAAGCGCTGACCACGAGCGAACGGATCGCGATCCTCGGCTCCGGCGTCGGCCGTGACATCGCGCTGGAGCGGATCACGCGGCAGCAGGCGATCGACCGGCTGCTGGCCGAAGGCGTCTCGGTCGCGGACGCCGAGTACGTCGTCGGCTGGCACAGCGATCCGCCGGTGGAGGCGCGCACCGTCGTCGACACGATCGAGAAGGTGACCGGACGCCCTGCCCGCACCTTCGCGCAGTGGGTCGCCGAGCACGCCGACCGGTTCAAGGCGTGAGCGGTCCGACCGCCTTCACGATCTCCAGCACCGGCGCGGTGTGCACCGTGTGGATCGCACGCAGCGCGCCGAGCCGGTGCGTGAGGTAGTGGTGTAGCGCGGCGGGATCCGGGCATAGCGCCTGCGCGGCCAGGTTGGTGGGCCCGGTGGTGGCGACGACGACGGCGAGCTCCTCGTGAGTGGCCAGCGTCGTCGCCACCTCGTCGAGATCGGCCGGCGCGACGGCCATCCACAGGAACGCCTGCGTGGTCACGCCGTACAGGGCCGCGCTGATCTCGACGTCGAAGAAGAGCGCGCCCCGGGCGCGGAGATCCGCCAGACGGCGAGCCGCGGTCGCCGGGGCCGGCCCCGCCGCCGCGGCGAGATCCGCGATGCTCGCCCGCCCGTCGTGCCGGAGTGCGGCGATCAGCGCGTGGTCCGCCGCCGTCAGAGGGCTGTCGCCGGCGACGGATTCCGCCGGCCGCAACGCCTCCTGCTGATCCTCCGTCAGCGCGGCGACCCGTCCGCGCCACGCCGTCGGGCCGCCGAGGTAGGTGTGCAGGATGAAATGCGCGGACACCGCCGTGACGCTCGCGGTGCGCGGGATGTCGTGCAGCAGCATGGCGCTCTGCTCGTGTCGCGGTGTGTGCGCGATCGTCACGATCTCCGTGCCACCCGAGGTGAGCTTGACCCAGGACGTGTCCGGCCGCTTCGCCAGCGAACGGGCGAGCGTCCGCGCGGTGGCCGGCTGCGCGCTGAGCCGCACCAGCCACTGCGTCAGACCCGTCCGGTCGGGATCGGGCAGGCCGACGACACGCAATCCGGATTCGGCGCGGAGCCGCTGGTAGCGCCGGGCGACGGTCTGGGTCGAGACACCGAGCACCGCCCCGATCCGGCTGAACGGCGCACGCGCGTCGATCTGCAGGGCGTGGATCAAAGCGCGGTCGATGTCGTCGAGCATGGAATATTTCGTCCATCCGATCCGGGATTCATGGAACAGACGTCATCTTCACCGCACGATCTCGATCATGCAACTGACGAAGACCCGATCGGTTCCGCTCGCCACGCTGCTCGCGGCGGAGGCGATGAACGTGCTGGACGCCACGATCACCCAGGTCGCCGGTCCGGCGATCCACGCGGATCTCGGCGGCCCCGCCTCCGCCATCCAATGGTTCGGCGCCGCGTACACCCTCCCTTTCGCGGTACTCCTGATCACCGGCGGAAGGCTCGGCGACCTGCTGGGCCGCCGACGCGTGTTCCTGTCCGGCGTCGCCGTGTTCGCCCTGGCCTCGTTGTGCTGCGCGCTCGCACCGGGCACCGGCGCGCTGACCGGCGCGCGAGCCGTGCAGGGCATGGCGGCGGCACTGGTGATCCCGCAGACCTTCGGCTTGATCAAGGTCCTGTTCTCCGGCCCGGCACTGTCGGCCGCGCTGGGCTGGAACGGGCCGGTGGTCGGCCTGTCCGCCGTGAGCGGGCCGCTGCTGGGCGCCCTGCTGACGGACCTGGTCTCGTGGCGGGCGGCGTTCCTGGTGAACGTGCCGATCTCGATCGTGGTGCTCGTGGCCGGAAGGCTGCTGCCGGAAGACCGCGCCGGACATCCGGTCCGGCTGGACGTGCCCGGCACCTTGCTCGCCTCGCTCGGCATCGGGCTTCTGGTGTACCCGCTGATCGACCGGTGGAGCTGGAGTCTCTTCGCCACCGGCGCCGCCGTGCTGGTCCTGTTCGGATTCCACCAGCGGAACCGGCGTCATCCCCTGGTAGAGCCGAGCTTGTTCGCACACCGCGGTTTCCCCGCGGCGCTGGCGGCGTCGACGCTGTTCTTCGCCGTGATGAACGGGATGATGCTCGTGGTGGTCCTGCACCAGCAGCTCGACAAGGGTCTCGGCGTGCTCGCGTCCGGGCTGACGCTGCTGCCGTGGTCGGGCGGGCTGGCGGTTTCTTCTTGGGTGGCGGGCAAATGGCTCGTGCCCCGGTACGGATCGCGTGTCGCCTTCGCCGGCCTGGCACTGTTGCTCGCGGGAATTCTGCTGGCCATGACCGGTCCGCTGCCGCTCGCGCTCGGGATCGGCGGACTCGGCCTGGGACTGTTCACGGTGCCGTTCTTCACCGCGGCGCTGTCCGTCGTCCGTCCACATGAGACCGGATCGGCGGCGGGGCTGCTGAACGCGGTGCAGCAGGTGGGCGCGACGCTGGGCATCGCGGTGCTCGGCACCGTCTTCCTGCACGGTCATTCCGTGGTGCGGGCGTTCTCGCTCGCGGCGGCAGTGGTGGTGGCGACCATGGTCGCGACCGCGCTGATGCCCGCTACCCCTCGGCGGCCTTGAACCACGCGCCGATCCCGGCGAGCGCGCCCGGACCGTAGTCGCCCCGGACGTCGTCGGCCAGATCCGCGATGGAGACCGCGCGCAACGCCGCCCGCCACTGGACTTCGGCGTTCGCCATCGCGCGGCTGATGGCGCACGGCGCGGTGCACGCCTCGGACGGCGTCGCCATCGGGCCGCGCTGCCGGATCTCGGTGCAGACGAAGGCTGGGCCAGGGCCGTCGATGGCCTCGACGACGTCGAGCACGGTGATCTCCGAAGGCGGCCGGGTGAGGGCGTATCCCCCGGCCTTCCCCTGCACCGACCGGATGAGGCCGGCCCGGGAAAGCGCCTGGAGCTGCTTCGCGAGGTAACTCGGCGAGACGTCGTGCAGCTGCGCCAGGCGCGCGGCGGGCGCGGGTTCGTCGACCGAGGTCAGCACGACACAGCAGTGCAGTGCCCACTCGACCCCACCGGACATCTTCACCCGGATGACTCTAACCCGCCTCTTGACTCGGACACAATGTATCCGAGTATTATCTCGGACATGAGTTGTCCGGGTTAACCGGACGACACCGGCGAAGGGCACTGGGTCATGAAATTCGCGATCATCGGCGGGACCGGGCTGATCGGTTCGCAGGTCGTGCGCAATCTGAATGAGGCAGGGCACGAGGCCGTGCCGCATTCGCCGTCCACCGGGGTCGACCTGCTCACCGGCCAGGGGCTGGACTCCGCACTCGACGGCGCCGACGTGGTCGTCAACCTCACGAACTCGCCGACCTTCGACGACGCCTCCCCCGCGTTCTTCCGGACGTCGATGGACAACCTCGTGGCGGCCGCGAAGAAAGCGGGCACCGGGCACTTCGTGATCCTGTCGATCGTCGGCGTCGACCAGGTGCCCGATCTCGACTACTACCGGGCGAAGACGCTGCAGGAGGACATCCTCAAGGAGAGCGGCGTCCCCTACTCGATCGTCCGCGCCACCCAGTTCATGGAATTCGTCGGCGCGGTCCTGTCCTGGACCTCCGACGAGACCGCGGTCCGCCTGCCCACCACCCCGATCCAGCCGATCGCCGCGGCGGACGTCGCCGCCGCCGTTTCCGAGGTGTCGGCGGGGAAGCCGCTGAACGGAACCCTCGACGTCGGCGGCCCGGACGTCTACCCGCTGGACGAGCTGGGCAGGATCACGTTGTCCGCCAAGGGAGACACGCGTCCGGTGACCGTCGACGAGACGGCGGGCATGTTCGCCGCCGTCAAGGGCGACGTCCTCACCACGAAGGACGGCGCCCGCATCGCCGGGACCAGCTACCTCGACTGGCTCAAGTAACGGCACAGCGCGTGAAGGCCCCCTTCCCTCGGCTCAGTCGAGGGGAAGGGGGCCTTCACGCGCTTCGGAATCAGCTCGGCAACAGCGCCGGAGCAGCGAGACGGCTGGCGTTCGCCGCTTCGTCGTCCGGCTGGGCCTGCGCGGAACGCTCCGCCTCGACCCGCGCGAGGTAATTGGCGACCTCGCGCTCCTGCTTGTGCGAGTCCCAGCCCAGCAGCGGCGCCATCAGCTCCGCCACCACCGGCGCCGCCGTCACCCCGCGATCCCGCTCCTCGATGGAGATCCGGGTGCGCCGCGTCAGGACGTCCTCGAGGTGCAGTGCGCCTTCGTGCGAGACCGCGTAGACGACCTCCGCCTTCAGGTACTCCGCCGTCCCCGGGATCGCTTCGCCCAGTTCAGGACGTTCCGAGATCGACTCCAGGATGTCCTCGATCGCGGTGCCGTAGCGCTGGAGCAGGTGCTCGATGCGCGCGATGGGCAACCCCGTGCGCTGCACGAGCGAATGCCGCGCACCCCACATCTCGTGGTAACCCGTCGCACCGACGATCGGCAGCCGCTCGGTCCACGAAGACGGCGCAGGACGGCCGAGGTCCTCCACCGCGACGTCGACGGCGTCGGCGGCCATCACCCGGTACGTCGTGTACTTGCCGCCGGCCACGATCACCAGGCCCGGCACCGGATGCGCCACGGCGTGCTCCCGCGAGAGCTTCGTCGTCGACGTCGCCTTCGCGGCCAGCAGCGGCCGAAGCCCCGCGTACACGCCTTCGATGTCGTCGGCGGTGATCGGCGTGCGCAGGACCGCGTTGAGGTGATCGAGCACGTAGTCGACATCCGCCTGGCTGGCCGCCGGGTGCTCGCGGTCGAGGTCCCATTCGGTGTCGGTGGTGCCGACGATCCAGTGCCGCCCCCACGGGATGACGAACAGGACGCTCTTCTCGGTCCGCAGGATCAGCCCGGTGTCCAGGTCGATCTTCTCGCGCGGCACCACCAGGTGGATGCCCTTCGAGGCGCGCACGGTGAACGGCGCGGGGATGCCCGCCGCCTCGGCCATGTCGTCGCTCCAGACGCCGGTGGCCGCGACGACCGTCTTCGCCCGGACCTCGATCTCCGCACCGCTCTCGCGGTCGACGACCTTGGCTCCGACGACGCGTTCGCCGTCGCGGATCAACGACGTCACGCGGGCACGGGTGAGGACGGAGGCGCCCTGTTCGGCCGCGGTCCGCGCGATGGTCATCGTGTGGCGTGCGTCGTCGACCTGCGCGTCGTAGTACTGGATGGCGCCGATCAGGGCGTCGTCCGCGAGGCCGGGAGCGACCTTGCCCGCGCCGCGCTTGGACAGGTGCCGGTGCCGCGGCAGGGCCCGCGCGCCGCCGAGGGTGTCGTAGAGCGTGACACCCGCGCCGATGTAGCCGCGTTCCCAGACCCGGTGCTTGAGCGGCACGAGGAACTTCACCGGCCGCACCAGATGCGGCGCCAGCGTCTGCAGCAGCAGGCTCCGCTCCTTCAGCGCCTCACGGACCAGCTTGAAGTCCAGGTTCTCCAGGTAACGCAGGCCGCCGTGGATCAGTTTGGACGATCGGCTGGACGTACCCGCGGCGAAGTCACGGGCCTCGACGAGCGCGACGGAGAGCCCGCGCGACGCCGCGTCGAGCGCGACGCCGGCACCGGTCACTCCCCCGCCGACGACCAGCACGTCGATCTCCTCGCGAGCGAGCTTGCGCAGCGTCTCGGCACGGTAGACCGGGGAAAGCGGTACGGGTGTCACTCTGTTCCTCCTGTTCATCGGGCTCACTCGACCTCGACCCAGTCGAGCGTGCGGCCGACGGCCTTCTGCCAGCCCGCGTAGCCCTCGGCGCGCTGTTCGTCCGTCCACGACGGCTCCCAGCGCTTGTCCTCGTTCCAGTTCTGTTCCAGCTCGTCGGTGCTCTTCCAGAACCCGACGGCGAGCCCGGCCGCGTAGGCGGCGCCGAGGGCGGTGGTCTCCGCGACGACCGGCTTCGACACCGGCACGCCGAGGATGTCCGCCTGGAGCTGCATGCAGAGTTCGTTCGCCGTCACGCCACCGTCCACACGCAACACGTCGAGCGTGACGCCCGAGTCGTTCTGCATGGCCTCGACGACGTCGCGGGTCTGGTAGCAGATCGCTTCGAGCGTCGCCCGCGCCAGATGCGCGTTGGTGGTGGCGCGGGTGAGGCCGACGATCGCCCCACGCGCGTCGGATCGCCAGTACGGCGCGAAAAGCCCGGAGAACGCGGGGACGAAGTAGACGCCGCCGTTGTCCTCGACCTGGCGCGCGAGGCTCTCGCTCTGGGACGCGCCGCTGATGATGCCCAGCTGATCGCGCAGCCACTGGACGGCGGAACCCGTGACGGCGATCGAACCTTCCAGCGCGTACACCGGCTTCTCGTCGCCGAACTGGTAGGCCAGCGTCGTGAGCAGGCCGTGCTTCGAGCGCACGACCTCGTGCCCGGTGTTGAGCAGCAGGAAGTTGCCGGTGCCGTAGGTGTTCTTGGCCTCGCCGGGACGGAAACACACCTGCCCGACGGTCGCCGCCTGCTGGTCGCCGAGCACGCCGGTGATGGCGACCTCGCCGCCGAGCGGGCCGTCCGCACGGGTGACACCGAAGCGGCCGTTGTTCGAAGACGGCGCGATCGACGGCAGCATCTGCTTGGGGACGCCGAAGAACGACAGCAGTTCGTCGTCCCACTCCAGCGTTTCCAGGTCCATGAGCATGGTGCGCGACGCGTTGGTCGGGTCCGTCACGTGGACGCCGCCGTCGGGGCCGCCGGTGAGGTTCCAGATGAGCCAGGTGTCTGTGGTGCCGAAGAGCGCGTCACCCGTTTCGGCGTCTTCGCGGACGCCGTCGACGTTCTCCAGGATCCACTGCAGCTTGCCGCCGGAGAAGTAGGTGGCGGGCGGCAGCCCGGCCTTCCGCCGGATGACGTCGCCCTTGCCCTCGCGCTCCAGCGCCGACGCGATCCGGTCGGTGCGGGTGTCCTGCCACACGATGGCGTTGCAGTAGGGCCGCCCGGTGCGACGGTTCCACACGACGGTGGTCTCACGCTGGTTGGTGATGCCGAGCGACGCGAGGTCGGCGGCGGTCAGCTTCGCCTTGTTGAGCGCGGTGGCGATGACCGAACGGGTCCGCTCCCAGATCTCGGTGGCGTCGTGTTCGACCCAGCCCGGCTTGGGAAGGATCTGCTCGTGTTCGAGCTGGTGGCGGGCGATCTCGTTGCCGCCGTGGTCGAAGATCATGAAGCGCGTGCTGGTGGTGCCCTGGTCGACGGCGCCGATGTAGTCAGACATGGTTTCGCTCCTTAGGAAACGCGCTCGATGTCCTTGGCGGGCAAGGCTTCCGGCGCCGGTTCGGCGGGCAGGTAACGCTCGATGAAGAACTTGTAGATCGCCCCGCCGATCACCGCGCCGATGACCGGCGCCACGATCGGGATCCACCAGTACGGATAGCCGTATTGGTCGGTGAACGCGGTGTCGTAACCGGTGAGCCAGGACATCAGCCGCGGGCCGAAGTCGCGGGCGGGGTTGATCGCGTAGCCGGCGTTGGTGCCCCAGGCCATGCCGATCGCGACCACCAGGAAGCCGACGACGACCGGGGCGAGGTTCGCGGCGGGCGCGGTGTTGCGGAGGTCGGTGATGGCGAAGATCACCAGCGCGAGGATCGCGGTACCGATGATCTGGTCACGGAAGGCGCCCCAGTCACCCACCGGCAGGGTTCCGTTACCCGGAAGGGTGGAGAACACGCCCTGGGTCTTGATCGTCAGGCCGGGGTCGGCGGCGTTGAGCACCTCGGTGTAGTTCCAGCGCACCAGCAGCGCACCCAGGAACGCGCCGGCGGTCTGCGCCAGGGCGTACGGGGCGACCTTGCGCCATGAGAAGCCCTTGAACACCGCGAGCGCCACGGTGACGGCGGGGTTCAGGTGGGCGCCGCTGATCCGTGAAGCCACGTAGATACCGAGCGTGACACCGATGCCCCAGGCCCACGCGATGCTGTCGTGGTCCCCGATGCCCGCGGCGACGACTTGAGCCACTACCCCGCAGCCGAACAGGATGAGGATCATCGTCCCGACGAACTCCGCCGCCAGTTCGCCCGCCAGTCCGCGAGCCTTGAGGTTTCGCACCATTGCTTCCTCCACAAAGGACACCGTTGCCCTGTTGAGGCCGAAGTTAAGTTCGCGGAAACGCGGGGTCAACGGACGCCGGTCGGCATTGTCGAACGGTCGAAGACGATGTTCGACATTGTCGAATCAGGGCCGGTCGGGCTACGGTTGAGCCGTGCCCGGTCCGATCCAGTCCATCGAGCGCGCCGCCGCGATCCTGCGGTTGCTGGCGCGCGGTTCGGGGCGTCTGGGGGTCGGCGAGATCGCCGATTCCCTCGAACTCGCCAAAGGAACTGCGCACGGGATCCTGCGCACCCTGCAAGGGGTCGGCTTTGTCGAACAAGACCGCGACACCGGGAAATACCAACTGGGCGCGGCGCTGCTGCACCTCGGCACGAGCTATCTCGACGTCAACGAGCTCCGGTCACGCGCTATCAACTGGGCCGACGCGCTGGCCGCTCGCAGCGGTGAAGCCGTCCGGATCGGCGCGCCGCTGGAAGGCCGGGTCCTGGTGGTGCACCACGTTTTCCGCCCCGACGACAGCCTGCAGACCCTCGACGTCGGGACGCTTCTGCCGTTGCACGCGACCGCCCTCGGGAAAGTGCTTCTGGCCTACGACACCGGTCTCGTGGCATCGTTGCGCACCGGCGAGCCGGAGGCCTACACCCGCCGGACCCTGGTCACCCAGACCGCGATCAAACGCGCCTGCGGCAAGGTGCGCGAGGCGGGCTGGGCGAGCGAGAACGGCGAGATGATCACCGGTGAGGCCGGGATAGCGGCGCCGATCCGCGGCCACGGCGGCATCGTGGTCGGCGCGATCGGGGTGTCCGGCGCGACGGAACGGATCTGTGAAGCCGACGGCAGCCCGATCCCGCGGCTGCTCGGCCACGTGCGCGACGCGGCACGGGCGGTCTCCCGCGATCTCGGCGCGTCCCGATGGTGATGGAGGTGCTCGCGTGGTCCAGCGCTACGTGATGTCGATCGACCAGGGCACCACCTCGACGCGGTGCATCCTGTTCGACGCGCGCGGCAGGCTGGTGTCGGTCGCGCAGCGCGAACACCAGCAGCACTTCCCGCGGCCGGGGTGGGTCGAGCACGACGCGACTGAGATCTGGCGCAACGTCGGCCGGATCGTGCCGCAGGCGCTGGCCGACGCCGGCGTCGAAGCCGCTCAAGTGGTCGGGCTCGGCATCGCGAACCAGCGCGAGACGACGGTGCTGTGGGACCGGCACACCGGCAACCCGGTCGGGCGCGCGATCGTCTGGCAGGACACCCGCACCGACGCGATGCTCGAACAACTCGCCCGCGAGCCGGGCGCGGACCGCGTGCGGCGGCTGTGCGGGCTGCCGCTGGCGACGTACTTCTCCGCTCCCCGGATCCGCTGGATGCTGGAAAGGACTCCTGGCCTGCGGGAACGCGCCGAGCGCGGTGACGTGCTGTTCGGGACGGTCGAGAGCTGGCTGATCTGGAACCTGACCGGCGGACCCGAGGGCGGCGTCCACATCACCGACGTCACCAATGCCTCGCGCACCATGCTGATGAACCTGCGGACGCTGTCTTGGGACGACGAACTGCTGGAGTTCTTCGACGTCCCGCGCGCGATGCTGCCGGAGATCCGCCCGTCGACCGAGGTGTACGGGACGACGTCGCGTGTGGTGCCGGGGATCCGGATCGCGGCTGCGCTCGGTGACCAGCAGGCGGCGCTGTTCGGCCAGACCTGCTTCGCGCCCGGCGAGGCGAAGTGCACGTATGGCACGGGCAGCTTCCTGCTGCTCAACACCGGCCCGACCCCCGTGCTCTCGACCCACGGCATGCTGACCACCGTGGGGTTCAAGATCGGCGACGAGCCCGCCGTCTACGCCCTCGAAGGGTCGATCGCCGTCACCGGGTCGCTGGTGCAGTGGTTCCGCGACGGGCTCGAACTGATCGGCAGCGCGCCCGAGATCGAGACGCTGGCGCGGACGGTCGAGGACAACGGCGGCTGCTACATCGTGCCCGCCTTCTCGGGCCTGTTCGCGCCGCACTGGCACAGCGAGGCACGCGGTGTCATCGCCGGGCTGACGTCGTACATCACCAAGGGGCACCTCGCCCGCGCGGTGCTGGAGGCGACCGGCTGGCAGACGCGCGAGGTCGTCGACGCGATGAACGCCGACTCGGGGCTCGCGCTCTCGACGCTCAAGGTGGACGGCGGGATGACCGCCGACAACCTGCTGATGCAGTTCGTCGCCGACGTCCTCGACGTGCCAGTGGTGCGGCCGATGGTCGCCGAGACGGTTTCGCTGGGCGCGGCGTACGCGGCCGGGTTGTCGGTCGGATACTGGCCGGATCTGGAGGGTCTGCGCCGGAACTGGCACCGTGCCGGGCAGTGGCTGCCGACGATGGACCCCGCCCGCCGCGACAGTGAGTACTCGCACTGGCGCCAAGCCGTGGAGCTGACGTTCGGCTGGATGCGTCCGGGCCCGACCGCCGCTCCCCCGGGCTCCGACCTGGTCGAGGTCGTCCTCGCCGACCACCGCCGGATCGAACAGCTGTTCCGGGACCTCCGCAACGACGAGGCCGACCGTCCGGCGCTGATCGCGGAGCTCTCGGCGGCACTGGTCGCCCACGCCACCGCGACCGAACGGATCGTCCGTCCCGAGGCGAGCGACCGCGGGCTCGCGGACGAACTCCTGGCCGTGCTGGAATCCGCCGATCCCGAGAAAGCGTTGGCGGTACTGGAGAATTCGGTGGACGCGCATATCCGCGCGGAGGAACGCGGGTTGCTCAACGAACTGCGGCGCACGCTGTCCACTTCGGACCGGACGGGCCTCGGCCGGGCGTTCGTGGCCGAGCGGCAGCGGCAGCTGGACCTCGACTGCGGCTCCGCCGCGCACGTCCGCGAGCAGGGTTCCCGGCTACGCCTCTCGTGACGTGCTAGCCTGTCGCCGTGCGCCGCTTTTCCCGACTCGTAGTCGAGCGCGCCGGCTGAACCAGGTCGCCGGCGCGCAGTCCGGCGACCCCTCGATACGGGGCATCTCCCGGGACCTGGCCCTCCATGGCCTGTACGTTTCCCGCCCTTGGAGTCCACGATGTCCGCTGTTTCGTTCCAGATCCCCGCACCCCGCTCGTCCATGCTGGTCCGCCGCCGGATCGCGACGTACTTCGTCGGTGGCGTCGAGCAGATCCCCGGCCTGGTCGAGTCGCTCGGCTGCCTGGTCCACGACCTCTCCGTCGACGTCCGCGACGGCGTCCGCGAAAGCACCATGACCTGCGCCGTCCTGATCGACACCGATGAGGTCGAGCCGCTGCTGGAGAGGCTGCGGGGACTGTCGTCGGTCGTCTCCTCGGAACTGGTCTGACCCGAAACTCGCAACTCGCGTGATCAGAGGCGTAACTCGCGTGATTGAAGGCGTATCTCACGAGTTACGCCTCTGATCACGCGAGTTACGCCTCCAAGCACGCGAGTTCCGCGGCTACACCGTGGTCGATCGGATCGTGCGGCGTTCCTGTTCGGGCACATCCACCGGACGAATGGTCCGCATCGGTCGATCGGCCGATGCGGACGCCCGTTTTCCCGGCCGATCCGCCGAAGCGAGAAAGCGCTTTCGATGTATGGGCTCGCCGTTACAGAGTCATGACATGAACGAGACGGAGCCACGATGATCGGCTCTGAACATCGGCGGCATGCTCGACCAACGCACCACACCCATCGCGATGCCGCGCACGCGGCGCCCACGCCTTCGCGCGACGATCCTGATCGCTTTCCTGGTGATCGCCGCGGTCCTCGGCTACGTGCTGTTCCGCGTCGGCACCGGAGATGCTCCGGCAGCGGAAAGACGCGACGCCACCGTGGTCTTCGACCGCACCTCGGGCGAGCAGGTGATCGGCGTCGGGGGCGCGGAACGATTCCGCACCGCGTCGGTCGTGAAACTGTTCATCGCGCTGGACGCCGTGACCCGCAAGGCGAGCAGGACCGACGAATCCCAGATCCATCGGATGCTGGCGAAAAGCGACGACGCCGTCGCCAACACGCTCTGGACCAGGAACGGCGGGCCTGCGATAGTCACCAGGACGGCGGCCGTTGTGGGACTGAAGAACACCACCCCGCCCGCCGATCCGGGTCGCTGGGGCGACACACTGTCCACAGCGGACGACGTCGCCGCGGTGTACCGGCATGTCCTCGGCCTGCCGAAGGCCAAACGAAACGTGGTGCTCGAACCGCTCCGGAGGGCGACACGCACCGCCACGGACGGGTTCGACCAGCATTTCGGCATTCCGTCGGCCTTCCCCGGCCGGCCGTGGGCCGTGAAACAGGGCTGGGCGGCCGGACGAGGCTCGGTGGACGCGCACACGACCGGGCTCGTCGGTGATGGCGACCGCTACATCGTCGTCATGCTGTCCGCTTTCGCCGACGGCACGAGCCTCGACGTGGCGACGGCGGCGGTCACCTCGTCGGCCGTGGCACTGGCTCCCCGTCTGCGAAACTGACTTCGGCCGCGTTCTCCACGGTCGTTCTGAAAGCGCTTACCAGAAGCTCGGCGAAACAGGCCATCGGAGCTTCCGACACACCGCCGACCTGGGCTTTGAGCGCGGCCAGCTGTTCGCCCGCCAGCGGCGCGACCCGGTCCATGAACTGTCCGAGGAACCGCAGGGCCGCGGCGGGCGGCACCCCGGCTCCGGCGAGCTCCGCCACCGCGCGCGAGACCGACGGACGCACGACCGCCGGCGCCCCCGCGTCGTCCCGCCCGAGCACGCCGTGCCGCTCCAGGCAGCGGACGACGGCGGGCTGGTCACGGGCGATGTCGGCCATCGCCGCGTCCAGCCCGTCGGCGCGGTCCACTGTGGCCGTTCCGAGCATCGCGGCGATGGACACCAGGTTGAAGCCCTGTTTCTGCAGCATCGTGATCCGCCGGAGGCGCCGCAGGTGGGTCGGCCCGTAGTAGGCGGTCCTGCCGTGCCGCACCGGCGGGGCGAGCAGGCCCCTGGTCTGATGGGCCCGGATATTGCGCGCCGACATGCCGACGATCGTGGAGAGTTCTTCGATCGTGTATCCGGCCGGTCTCGGCGAAAAGGGCTTCACGCCGACCAGCTTAACAATGGTCGGATGAGTGCACCATGAAGTGGCGGCAATGGCGCCACCACTGTCAACCGGCTGAATCAGCGAGTTGGCATAAGTTGATCGGTTCGCGCGTCAGGACACAAGACGCGCGCCGGTTTACATGGTTTCGTGCCAAGTAATGCCGGTTTTGGGGCGTTCCACACCCGCCGACTGCTCCAGTCAGGCGATCTTGATGGGCCGCGGACTGCCCTGCCGTTTAAATGCACCTGAGACATCTGATGTCTCGACTCTGTCGACGCCTGCGGAGCGCCGCTGAACCCGACGGCCGGTCGTCAAAGTTTCAACTTGTTTCAGGAGGTTTCAATGTTCTGGAAACGGATCGCGGTCGCGGCCGTTGCCGCGACCGGGCTGGCCACGGCGCTGGTGGTGTCCCATCAGGACACTCCCGCCGTCGCGGTGGAGCCCGCCGCGGCGGCGGTGCCCAAGTTCGACCACATCGTTCTGGTGATGTTCGAAAACAAGGACTACAAGGAGATCAGCGGCAGTTCGAAGGCGCCCTACTTCAACCAGCTCGCCGCGCAGGGGGCCAAGTTCACCAAGGCGTACGGGACGACGCACCCGAGCCAGCCGAACTACATCGCCCAGTTCGCGGGCTCGACGCACGGGGTCGACAGCAACAAATGCCAGGATCTCGGGAACAAGGAGAATCTCGCTTCCCAGCTGGCGGGAATCGGCAAGAAGTTCGTCGGCTATGCCGAAAGCATGCCTTCCGACGGCTACACCGGCTGCACGAAGGGAAAATACGCGCGCAAGCACAACAGCTGGGTCAGCTTCAGCAATGTGCCGTCGTCGGCGAACAAACGGTTCTCGGCGTTCCCGAGCGACTTCACCAAGCTGCCGGACGTCGCTTTCGTGACCCCGGACCTGTGCAGCGACATGCACGACTGCCCGGTCGACACCGGTGACAAATGGCTGAAGAAGAACCTCGACGCCTACGCCCAGTGGGCCAAGACGCACAACAGCCTGCTGATCGTCAATTTCGACGAAGACAGCGGGACGTCGGTGAACCAGATCTTCACCACGTTCGTCGGTGCCAACGTGAAGCCGGGCAGCTACAGCGAATCGATCAACCACTACTCGATCCTCCGCACGATCGAGGCGGCGTTCGGCCTGCCGGGCATCGGCAACGCGGCGAACAAGCCTCCGATCACGAACGTCTGGCGGTGACCGGGTGAGCCCCGTGGGCGTGTCCACTGTGGACACGCCCACGGGGGCCTTGTGGGGCGCGGAAAGCTCCCGCCCCGAGACCCGGCGACGGTGTCGCGAAAGCCACTTTCGGGACGTCTGATGTCCCGAAAGTGGCTTTCGCGACACGCCTCGACCATGGGGCACGTCGCGAACTCGTCAGCGTCGTACCCGGACTCGCCTCACCCCACATCAGTTCTTCGGCTCCCTCGCAGGAAGGCACGACCGTGAACACCCGCACCCGCGTCCTGATCGCCGTGTCCGGAACCCTCGCGCTGGCCGCGGCCGCCGTGCTCTACGTCGGGGCGGCGGGCGCGCGCAACCAAGGCGCCGCCTCGGCGGGTACCAGCGACGCAGTCACCCTCGACGGCGGGCGGTTACTCTTCCGCAGCACCGCCGACGCCGATCGCGGGCACGTCTCCAGTGTCAGCGCGGCCGACCCAGGCGGGGCACGGGCGGTGTCGACGGTGTCCTGCAGCCGGGTCCACGCGGCGGGCGGCACCGCGATCTGCCTGCGGCCGGAGACCGGGCTGACCACCTACCAGCTGGCCGTGCTCGACCGCCGTCTCGCGGTGACGCAGGAGATACCGCTGGTCGGGGTGCCCAACCGGGCGCGGGTCTCGGCCGACGGGCAACGGCTGGCGTGGACGGTCTTCGTCACCGGCGACTCCTACAACGGCGGCCGGTTCTCCACCCGCGCCGGCACCCTCGACCTCACCACCGGCGACGTCGAGGGCACACTGGAGGACTTCGCCGTGACCGTGGACGGCAAGCCGTACCAGGCGGCCGACGTCAACTTCTGGGGCGTCACCTTCACCCGGCAGCCGGGCCGGTTCTACGCCACCATGTCCACCGGCTCCCACCGGTATCTCGTCGAAGGCGACTCGAAGGCCCGCACCGTGCGGACGGTGCGGGACAACGTCGAATGCCCGTCCCTCTCCCCCGACGAGACCCGCATCGCCTACAAGTCCGCCATCGACGGCGACCCCGCGAAGGGCTGGCGGGTCTCGGTGCTCGACCTCGCGGGCGGCACGGTGACCCCGCTGGCCGAGACCCGGAGCGTCGACGACCAGTCGGCCTGGCTCGACGACCGCACCGTCGCCTACGCCCTTCCCCGCACGCAAGGACACTCCGACGTCTGGGCCGTCCCCGCCGATGGGACCGGCACGCCCCGGCTGCTCATCCCGGAGGCGGAGTCGCCCGCCGCGCTGCCCTAGGCTGCGGCGTATGAGGGCCGCGCTGCTGATCGTCGACATGCAGGAAATGCTCGTCCCCCTGGTCTGGCGCGGCGAGGAGCTGGCGGCCCGGATCGCCGGTCTCGCCCGGCGGGCCCGTGAGAACGGCGTCCCGGTGATCGCGCTGCGGCAGATCGGCGCTCCCGGCACCGACTTCGATCCCGCGTCGCCGGGCACCCGGGTCAGCGCGCTGCTCGGTCTCGAACCGATCGACCTGGTGGTCGACAAGACGGCGACCGACTCCTTCTACCGCACCGGGCTGGCCGGGCTCCTGGCCGACCGGGGCGTCGACACGGTGGTGCTGACCGGGCTGGCCACCGACTACTGCGTCGACGCGACCGCCCGGTCCGCGCAGAGCCACGGGCTGGACGTCGTGCTGGTCGCCGACGGCCACGCGCCGTCCGCCGACGGCGACCCCACCACGGGCCTGACGGCCGAACAGGTCATCGCCCGGCACAACCTGCTCCTGAGCACAGCGATCCATCCCGGCGGACGGGTGCGCGTGGTGCCGTCGGCGAAGGTCGGGTTCAGCGGCTCGTAGGATCGGCTCGCCATGATCACGAACTTCCTGCTCGACCACTCCGCCCTCGTGCCGGTGGCGATCCTGCTGGTCGCGCTCGTCTGCGCCGCCTTGGGCTATCTGTTCGCGGACAGGCGCCGGATCCTGTGGACCCTCACCGGCGTATCCCTGGTGCCGGTCTTCGCGCTGACCCTGGTGCCGACCGTGCACACGATCGACGAGGTCGTCTGCACGGCGCAGTTCTTCCTGCCCACGCTCGGCTCGGTGGAACTCCTGGCCAACATCGCGCTGTTCCTGCCCCCGGTGTACTTCGCCGCGCTCGCGTCCCGGCGGCCGTTGACGATGCTCGCGGCGGGTTCGGCGCTGTCCGCCGTGATCGAGGCGTTGCAGGCGTTCGTCCCCGCCATCGGCCGCGCCTGCGACACCGGCGACTGGCTGATGAACACCATCGGTGCTCTCCTCGCGACAGGCATGGCGTGGCTGGTGGGCCGCCGCGCTCAGTCGGGCAGTTCGACGGGCGCGATCTCGTCGTAGACGTCACCCGGTCCCGGGTTCGCCGGGTCGGTCTCGCCGCCGAAGTGATGCAGGACGCCCCACACCGCGTTGAGCGCCGTCTGGACCGCGCCTTCGGCCCAGCCCGCCGTCCACGAGACGTCGTCGCCCGCCAGGAACAGACCGCGGTGGCGCTCCTGAAGCCGGTCCTGTTTGAAGTGGGTGAACAGCCGGTGCTGGTAGCGGTAGTGGCCGGGCAGGTTGGCCTTGAACGCGCCCATGAAATGCGGTTCGGCCTCCCACGACACGGTCACCGGGTCGCCGATGATGTGCCGCCGGACGTCGACGCCCGGATAGATCTCCTTCAGTGACTGCAGCATCACCTCGACCCGCTCGGAGACCGAGAGCGGCAGCCACTTCAGCGAATCGTCGGCCCAGGTGTAGGACAGGCAGATCACCGCGGGCGCGTCCGGATCGTCGCCGAGCAGGTACGTGCCGCGCGGCATCCGGTCGGTGAGCGTCATGCTCATCGTGTCGCGGCCGGTCGCCGGGTCCTTGTCCAGCCAGAAGGGCCGGTCGACCGGGACGAAGACCTTCGAGGACTCCATGTAGTGCGTGCGCTCGATCGCCGTCCAGTGGTCGATCGGGAACAGCGCCTCGTCGCAGGCGATCTTCGACAGCAGCATCCAGCTCTGTGCGGTGAACACCGCCGCCGGATAGGTGCGGATGCGGCCTTCGGTGTCGGTCACGGTGATGTTGTTCGGCGCGGTGCGGTGCAGCCTGGCGACACCCGGGTTCGGGCTTCCGCCGTGGAGCGAGCTCAAACTCGTTCCGGCGGGCCAGAACGCGATGTCCTCGGGCGCGTGTTCCCACAGCCGCAACGGAAGCTGCCTGCTGCCGCCGACGATGCTGCGGTGCTCGTCGTCGGCGCCGGTGTAGACCACCCGCAGGATCTCCAGGATCGAGTTCGGGAAGTCGGTGTCCCAGCCGCCGGTGCCGAAGCCGACCTGCCCGAAGATCTCGCGGTCGCGGAACGAGGCGAACGCGGGCGAGTCGCAGAGGAAACCGTAGAAGGTCTGGTTGTCCAGCTTCGGCACGAGTTCGTTCCACAGCCGCTTGATCGTCTTCACGTCGCGGTCGCGGATCGCCTTCTGCATCTCGGTGAACGCGGCCTGCTCGGACAGCGTGCTGTCCCAGGCGGCCGCGACCTTGCCGAAGACGGCGGGGAGTTCGTCCGCGGTGCGCGCGTAGTGGCTCTCCCCCTTGAGGTCGACGACGGTGCTCGGCGTCCCCTCCGCCAGCGGGTTCGGGAACGGCGTGGTCTCCAGGCCGACCTTGTCGATGTAGTGGAAGAGCGCGGTCGACGACGGCGGGAAGCGCATCGCGCCCATCTCCGCGACGACGTCGTCCGGGCAGCCGGGGAAGTTCACCGTGCGCAGGCGGCCGCCGATCTCGGCGATCTCGTACACGACCGGGCGCAGGCCGAGTTTCATCAGCTCGTACGCGGTGACGATGCCGGAGAGGCCACCGCCGATCACCGCCACCTCGGTGCCGTGGCGTTCCGCGGGGAGCGAGCCGAGCCCGGCCGGGTGGGCGAGGAAATCGTCGTAAGCGAAGGGGAAATCGGGGCCGAACATGGTGATCGGGCGGCCCGCCGGTTCGTCGTGGTGGATCGCGGTCGGGAGGGCGGAGGTCATGCGGGAAGTCCTCGGTACAGCTCGGGCCGTCGGTCGGCGAGGTGGGTGTTCTCCAGACGCGACGCGACGAGCGCGTCACGGGTGACTTCGGCGCTGATCAGCTCCGGGCCGTCGCCCGCGCGGGCGAGCACTTCGCCGGTCGAGGCGGCGACGCAGGATCGGCCGCAGTAGGTCAGCTCCTGTTCGGTGTCGCACCGGTTCGCGTAGGCGACGAACAGCTGGCTCTCGTAGGCGCGGGCGGGTACCAGCGTGTCGGCGACCAGTTCGTACGGGCTCATCAGCGCGGTCGGCACCACGAGCAGTTCGGTCCCCGCCAGCGCGTGCGCGCGCACCAGCTCGGGGAACTCGACGTCGTAGCAGATCAGGAGGCCGACGCGGAGACCGCCGAGCTCGGCCTGCACGATCGCCTCGGTGCCCGGCTCGAACCGGTCACGGTCGATGTCGCCGAACAGATGCGTCTTGCGGTAGTTCGCCAGCCGCTGCCCGGCGGGGCCGATCAGCTGGACGCTGTTGTACACCTTGCCGTCGTCCGACTCGGGGTACCCATAGGCCAGCGCGACGCCGGTTTCTCTTGCCAGTACCGACATCCGCGCCGCTGTCGGACCGTCGGCCGGTTCGGCGAGCTCGTGGGAACGGGCGCCGATGTGGTAGCCGGTGGTGATCATCTCGGCGGCGATCACGAGATCGGCGCCCGACGCCGCGACGGCGGACGGCAGCTCGGCGTACGAGCCCTGATGGACGGCGACCTTCATGGTGACGACGATATCCGCCGCTCCAATGCGCCGATAAGGGCTGATCGTTGCGTTGAATATTGGCAAACCATCGAATCAGTGCAGTATTCCGCAATTCAGCGGCGATCTGTTGTCTGGATCACCCTCCCGGCGGTGGTTCCTCCGCGTGATCGTCCGCCCAGCCGAGGGCCTCGGTGATCGCCTTCTCCGCGATCGCCGACATCGTCGCCATGTAGGTACCGCTGACGTGGTTGTCGTCGAGGTAGACGAGCACGTTGCCGATCACCGGCGGGCAGACCTCGGCCGTGCAGAAGTAGTCGCTGAAGTCGAGGAAGCGCACGTTCGACGGCAGATCCGGCAATGCCTCGTACGGCGGCTCCGCCGCATAAAGGTCGTAGCGCGGGGTCGCGCATTCGGGCGCCTCCGCGCCACGGCTCTCGACACACGCCGACGGCGACTGACCGAAGCGCGGGTTGTCCCGCACCGCCACCACGGGGATGCCCGCTTCGTCGACCTTGCGCCACTGGGCGATGTAGCCGGCGGGAACCCGTTCCTCGACGCCGACCTTCACGTCCCTGGTGCCGATCGTCATCACCGCGTCGGGCCGGGTCGTGACGATCTCGTCCACGACGGCGGAGTTCCAGTCGATGCAGGCCTGGTCGCCCGGCACGGCGTCGGAGTCGGTGGAGAACGGGCAGCCGCCGCGGAGGATCGCCGTGACCTCCCAGTTCTTCTTCTCGGCGATCGGGAGCAGGGCGCCGAGGAACTGCCCGGCGTGGGAGTCGCCGGCGACCACGATCCGGCGGGCGGGATGCCCGGAGGTCTGCGACGTGCAGACCTCGAGGTCGGCGTTGCGCGGGGAGGGACCGCAGCGCCCCGGGTCGATCCCTGCCCAGTCTTCGGACACCGCGACGAACGACGGGACGAGTGCGGCGTCGTCGGCACCCCAGTAAGTGAATCCTTCGGTGTGCGCGAGCGCGCCGGGATGGTCGGGATCGTCCACCGCGATCGCATAACTCTCCGCCTGGCTCACACTCACCCACTGCCAAGCGCCCGTCGCGGCGAGCACGGCCGCTAACGTCGCGACACCGAAACGGTAGGCGCCCCAACGGTTCCGCGTTCCGATCGCGGAAACGCGGACCGGTTTTTCGACCAGGTGATGGGTGAGAACGGCGAGAACGAACGACAGCGCGATGATCACCGCGCCGCCGCGCAGGCCCACTTCCTCGCGGTCACGGGCGACGAGGTAGAACACCAGGACCGGCCAGTGCCAGAGGTAGAGCGCGTAGCTCAGGTCGCCCAGGTACTTCAGCGGGCGGCTGCTGAGGAACCGGTCGGCGCCGCCCTTGAACGCGGTGTCGCCCGCGAGGATCACCAGCGCGGCGGAAAGTGTCGGCCAGAGCGCGAGGTACCCGGGGAAGACCGTGCCGACCTGGAGCACCAGACCGCAGGAGACGAGCCCGGCGACCCCGGCCCAGCCGAACACGACGCGCGCCGGGCGGGGCACCGGAACCCGGTCGAGCACCAGCGCGAGCAGACCCCCGAGCGCGAATTCCCAAACCCGCGTCAGCGAATCGAAGTACGCCAGCGGCTGGTCGACCGCGGTCAGCCACACCGAATACGCCAGCGAAGCCGCGAACACCGTGCCGAGTACGCCGAGAAGCATCGGCCGGACGTTGCGACGTGTCCGCCTGGCGACCAGCAGCACTAGGCCGACCAGCAGCGGCCAGACCACGTAGAACTGCCCTTGGATCGACAACGACCAGAAGTGCTGTACGACGCTCGCCGAATCGTGCTGCGCGAAGTAGTCGGCGGAATCCGCCGCCAGCCGCCAGTTCTCCACGTAGAGCGCGGAGGCGACGACCTCCTTGATCGTCTGGAACCAGCGGTTCTGCGGCAGCAGCAGCATGCTCACCGCGACGACGAGCAGCAGCACGGTGAGCGCGGCCGGGAACAGCCGCTTGATCATCCGGCCCCACATCGGCCGGTACTCGATCCTCCCGCGCGCCGCCGCGCGGTAGAGCTGGCCGGTGACGAGGAAGCCGGAGATCAGGAAGAACGCGTCGACGCCGCCGGAGATCCGGCCGAGCCAGACGTGGTAGACGACCACGAGAACGCAAGCGAGGGCCCGCAGTCCCTGGATTTCCGGGCGGAACCGCCGCTCCGTCTCCCGCACACGACCACCACCAAGATCACCCGCCACCGACGGGCGGGGACCCTACGGCAGGAAGCTGTGAGGGAGCTATGCCCCCTCGTGAGTGGCTTGCTTCATGCACTGGGGGTGAGGGGTGTGTGGAAATAGAGACGTTGAACGTCCCTATTTCCACACACCCCGTCGTGACCGGCCCAGTCACGCGGGACTGTGTGGATTTCTGGTCATCCAACGCCCCGAAATCCACACAGTCGCGCCGTTCTCCGGCGGAGAGCGCGCACGAACGGTCAGGTCGACTTCTGGCCGTCGATGCTCTCCCGCAGGATGTCGGCGTGGCCGGCGTGCTGAGCGGTCTCGGCGATGACGTGCGTCAGCACGCGGCGCACGCTGCGCACCGCGCCCGGCGGGTTCCAGGGCGCGTCCGGCAGCGGGTGCGTCGCGGAGAGGTCCGGAATCGACGAGACGATCTCCTTCGTCCGCGCGGCCACCTGCTCGTAGCGCGCGAGGATCCCCGCGAGCGTGTCGCCGGGCAGCATCCTGAAGTTGTTCTGGTGGTCGATCGCCCACTGCGGGAACTCGCGCGCGGTCCCGGCGCCGAGGTCCGCCCAGGTGACGCCTTCCGGCAGGTCGTAGGTCATCGCGGACGGGCCGTCGACCGCGAACCGCAGCCACATCTCCTCGATCGAGGCGACGTGTTTGATCAGGCCGCCGAGGCTCAGTTCGCTGACCGTCGGATGCCCGTCGAGCTGCTCGTCGGTGAGCCCCTGGACGGTGGTGGTCAGCGCGGCGCGGACGGTGTCGAGGGCTTCGAGCAGGTCGGCGCGCTCGGCGTCGAGGATGGTGGCGGTCATCGGGCCCTCCGGGTTGTCGTTTTCTGGCACAAGACGACTCTCGCAGGGGTAGAGGACAGGTTGTGGCCTCTACTGGAGGCATCATGGAAAACATGCCGAAGACCTCCGCGCGCCTGCTGTCGATGCTCTCGTTGCTGCAGGCCCGCCGCGACTGGCCGGGGGCGCTGCTGGCCGAGCGGCTGGACATCAGCCCGCGCACCGTCCGGCGCGACGTCGACAGGCTGCGCGAACTCGGCTACCCCATCGCGACCATCAAGGGCCCCGACGGCGGATACCGGCTCGACGCCGGGTCCGAACTGCCGCCGCTGCTGTTCGACGACGATCAGGCGGTCGCGCTGGCCGTCGCGCTCCAGATCGCCACCACCAGCGGCGCGGGGATCGAGGAAGCGGCGATGCGGGCGCTGCACACCGTCCGGCAGGTGATGCCCTCCCGGCTGCGGCGCCGGATCGACACCCTGCGGGTCACCGCCGTCGAATCTCCCGCGAGCCGGTCGGAACCCCGGGTCGACGGCGACGTCCTGCTCGCGCTCGGCGCGGCCGTGCACGCCCGCGAGGTCCTGCGGTTCGACTACGCGGACGCGCCGCGGCGGGCGGAACCGCATCACCTGGTCACCTGGCACGGCCGCTGGTATCTCGTCGCCTGGGATCTCGATCGCGCGGACTGGCGCACCTTCCGGGCCGACCGGATCTCGCCGCGTACCCCTACCGGCCCACGGTTCACGCCGCGTGACCTGCCGGCTCCCGACGTCGCCACGTTCGTCGCGAGCCGCTTCCGTGGTTCGTCCGAGACCGGCGAATGGCCGTGCCGCGGCGAAGTCGTTCTCGACCTCCCCGCGGCGACCGTGTCCCACTACGTCCGCGATGGTGTCGTGGAAGAACTCGGCCCCGATCGGTGTCGGCTGGTGCTGGGCTCGTGGTCGTGGGCCGGACTCGCGGCGAGTATCGGCCGGTTCGACGCCGACATCGAGGTCGTCGGGCCTCCCGAACTCAAGGAAGCCTTCGCGCTGCTGGCCCGCCGTTACGCGAAGGCCGCCCGCTGAACACGGGTACGACGCCGGGAACCGCCCAGGGTCTGGAGGCGGTGCCCGACGCCGTCGACCGCCCGTGGTCCGGGGGCGGCGCCCTCCGGTGCCGGCCCGCCCGGGGTCCGGCACCGAAGCCTTAGGTCATCACGACTTGTGGTGCACCTCCTGGAGCCCGTACACCGGCGTCGGGATGCCCTCGTAGCGCGCTTTCAGTTGCAGCGCCAGGTAAAGCGAGTAGTGCCGCGACTGGTGCAGGTTCCCGCCGTGGAACCAAAGGCCTTCCTGCCGCGTGGGTTTCCACATGTTGCGCTGCTCCCCCTCCCACGGGCCCGGGTCCTTCGTCGTCCCGGAGCCGAGGCCCCAGCATTTGCCGACGAGGTCCGCCGTCTCCTGCCCGACCAGGTCGGCGACCCAGCCGTTCATCGAGCCATAGCCGGTCGCGTAGACGACGAGGTCCGCCTTGAGTTCCGTGCCGTCGGACAGCACGACCGCGTCCCGCGTCAGATGATCGACCTGCCCGTGGGCGAGCTTGATCTTCCCGTCGGCGACCAGTTCCGACGCGCCGACGTCGATGTAGTAGCCGGAGCCGCGGCGCAGATACTTCAGGAACAGACCGGATCCGTCGTCGCCCCAGTCGTGCTGGAACCCGGCCGCTTCCAGCCGCGCGTAGAAGTCCTTGTCCCGCTCGCGGATCGCGTCGTACACCGGGATCTGGAACTGCGGCATGATCCGGTACGGGATCGACGCGAAGATCATGTCCGCCTTGTCGGTGGTGATCCCCGACCGCACCGCGCGTTCCGAGTACAGGTCGCCCAATCCCAGCTCCATCAGCGAATCCGACTTCACCACGTGGGTGGAGGACCGCTGCACCATGGTGACGTCCGCACCGTGCTCCCAGAGTGCCGCGCAGATGTCGTGCGCGGAGTTGTTGGAGCCGACCACGACAGCCTTCTTGCCCGCGTAGGAATCCGGGCCGGGGTGCTGGGACGAATGGTGCTGATCGCCTTCGAAAACGTCCATTCCGGGGAACGACGGGAGATTCGGCTTGCCCGACATCCCGGTCGCGAACACGACGTGCCGTGGCGTGAGCACGAGCTCCTCGCCCTCCCGGACCACGGTCACCAGCCACTGCTGCTGTTCTTCGTCCCAGGACGCCGAGGTGACCTCGGTGCTGGTCCAGTACGGCACCTCCATGAGCCGCGTGTACATCTCGAGCCAGTCGGCGATCTTGTCCTTGGGCGCGAACACCGGCCAGTTCTCCGGGAACGGCAGGTAAGGCAGGTGGTCGTACCAGACCGGGTCGTGCAGGCAGAGGTTCTTGTACCGCTTGCGCCACGAATCACCCGGCCGCTCGTTGCGTTCCAGGACCAGCGTGGGTACGTCGAGCTGCCGCAGCCTGGCACCGAGCGCGATCCCGCCCTGCCCGCCGCCGATGACGACGACGTACGGCTGCTGCTCGTAGCCGAGCCGGGTCTGTTCCTCCTCGCGCTTCTCGGCCCACGACTTCCGGCCGCGCACGACGCCGTGCTCGACGCCCTTCGGCCGCTGCTCGTTGCGACGTTCCTCGAAACCTTTGAGCTCGCGCAGACTGGTCAGCAACGTCCAGGCGCCTTCGTCCTTCAGCCTCAAGTGGCCCTTCGCGCGCCCGGTCGCGGTTTCGAACTCGAGCCACGCCTCGGTCACGCCGTCGGCCTCGGTCGGCGTCTCGGTCGTACGGAACCCGGACGGATCGATCCGGTCGAGACACGCGCCGAGCATGCCGGCCACCTCGTCGCGGCCTTCGACCGTCTTGATCGTCCAGGTGAAGGCGACCAGGTCACGCCAGTAACTGTCGACGGCGAAAAGCGCCGCGGCGGCGTCGGCATCGCGGGCGGCGAGTGCCGATTCGAACCGGCTCAACCAGGCGTCCACCCGGGCCTGCGGCGAGCCCGTCGCCTCGATCCGGTCCACCGTCTGTGTCATGGCCACTCCTGAACTTCGGCGTTCGGCTGTTACCCCGATCACACGCCCCGGGCGGGTACCGGGGCAAAGGTTGCAGCGTGTTGCACCTCCGGCTCCTTGGCGCGCCTCGGCGGGCGGTCCTATGCTGGTCAGTCGACGCGATGGTGCGGAGGTGGCCTGTGAGCGTGCACAGCTCGGTCCCGCCCGGCGCCGACCTGCCGATGCACGCCAGGGACCTGATCCGCATGCACGAAGCCGTGATCGGCGGCGGCCGTCCGCGGGTCCGGCCGCGGCCGCTGGTGTCGCGGTCGTGGTCACGAATGCTGAGCCTCGGGCTCGCCGCCGACGGGGTGAACACGCGGGATTCGGTGCCGTTCGACGAGGTCGCCCGCCGTCGCCGCGCCTCCCCGCTGCGGCTGGTTGTCGAGGACCTCGGACAGGTGGTCGGCGCGACGGCCGACACCGCGAACATGCTGCTGGTGGTGACCGACGCGGAGGGGATCATCCTCTGGCGGGTGGGCTCGTCCGCCGTGCGGCGCCGGGCCGACACCTTGGGCTTCACCGAAGGCGCCGTCTGGACCGAGACCAGGGTCGGCACCAACGCGATCGGCACCGCGCTCGCCGAGGCCGCGCCCGTGGAACTGCTCGCGGGCGAACATTTCGAACAGGGTCAGCATCCCTGGTACTGCACCGCCTCGCCGGTGCACGATCCGCGCACCGGTGAACTGCTCGGCGTGATCGACGTCAGCGGTCCCGCGCTGACCCTGCACCCGGCGATCGGCGCGCTGGTGGAGACCGGGCGGCGCCTGGTCGAATCCGAACTCTGGCGGCACCATCAGCAGGGTCTCGACCGGCTGCGCCGCACCGCGGAACCGGTGGTCACCGGCGTGGGCGGCCCGGTACTGCTGGTGGATGACGACGGCTGGGTGGCCCACTCCGCCGGGGTCGCTTCCGGCGCGCGGATCGCGGCGCCCGCGGAAGGACAGATCCTCGCCGTGCCGGGACTCGGCGCCTGCCTGCCCGAACGGCTGACCGAAGGCTGGCTCGTCCGCCCCGCCGACACCACGCGCCGCGTCCGGCTGGATCTCGAACTCGGCCACGCGCCGATGCTGCGGATGGCGTCGGGCGACGTCGGCTGGGTCCGCACGGTGACCCCGCGGCACGCGGAGATCCTGGTGCACCTCAACACGGCCGGCTCGTCCGGCCTTTCGGCCGAGGCGCTCAGCCGGGCGCTCTACGGCGACGCCGAACACCTCGTCACCGTCCGCGCCGAGGTCTCCCGGCTGCGTCGGCTGCTCGGGGCCATTGTGGACACGCGGCCGTACCGGCTGGCCGCGGGTGTCGCCCTGACGGTCCACAAAGGACTTGAAGTGGGCGGCTGAGCCCCGCCCGGTTGGCGGAGGAGCAGCCCGGGTACTCCGGGCGAATGGAGATCTTGCTCGCCGGGGCAGGCGTTCTGGCGTTGTGTGCCGCCGTGCTGCCGAACCTGCTGCACGAACGCGCGCTTTCGATGCCGTTGGTCCTGCTGGTGGGCGGGCTCGTCTTCGGGCTGCTCCCGTTCGGACACCCCTACGGCCAGGGCGTACTCGACCCGCGGTCGCATGTGGGCGCCGTCGAAGTGATCACCGAACTCGGCGTGCTGGTGTCGCTGGTCGGCGCGGGACTGAAATCCGACCGGTTGTTCGGCTGGCGGTCGTGGAACTCGACCTGGCGGCTGCTGGCGATCACCCTGCCGCTGTCGGTCTGCGCGGTCGCCCTGCTCGGCTGGTGGGCGCTCGCCCTGTCCCCCGCCGCCGCGCTGCTGCTGGGGGCCGTGCTGTCGCCGACCGACCCGGTGCTGGCGAGCGACGTCCAGGTTCCCGCGCCGCATACCGACGACGGCCGGGGCTCGGACAACGAGATCCGGTTCACGCTGACCTCGGAAGCCGGGCTCAACGACGGCCTGGCGATGCCGTTCGTGCTGCTGGCCCTCGTCTGGGCCGGGACCGCGAGCACGTCGCCGGTCCCCTGGCTGCTGACGGAGGTCGTCGTCCCGCTCGCGGTCGCCGTACTGGTCGGCCTCGTCTGTGGCCGGTTGCTGTCGTGGCTGATGTTCCGGGTGCGGCACGAAAGACTGCGTCTTGGCGAATACTCCGACGGGCTGGTGGTGCTGGCCATCGCGTTCCTGCCCTTCGCGCTCTGCGAATGGCTGGGCGGCATCGGCTTCGTCGCGGTGTTCACCGCGGCCGCGACCATCCGCGCCAGCGAGCGATCGCACGAGTACCACGGGGTGCTGCACGAATTCGGCGATCAGCTGGAACGGCTCTTCGTCGCGCTGGCCTTGCTCGGCCTCGGCGTCGCGATGGGCGACGGGTTACTGGACGGGCTGAAACTCGCCGAAGTCCTGGTGGCGGTCGCCGCGGTGGGCATCGTCCGCCCGTTGTTCGGCGGTCTGGCCCTGCTCGGCGGTACCACCACCCGCCCGGCGGCGACGGCGATCGCGTTCTTCGGTATCCGCGGGATCGGCAGTCTCTACTACCTCTCCTACGCGCTGGGGCACGGCGATTTCCCCATGGCCGACTCACTGTGGCGGATCACGGCGCTGACGATCGCGGTCTCGGTGCTCGTGCACGGCCTGCTCTCCGGCCCGGTGATGCGCAAACTGGAGAACCGGGGGATGCAGAACTTCGAGTGAGCGGCCCCACCGGTACCGACTGGCTCCTGGCCACGCCCGACGTCGCGAAAGTGGCTTTCGCAACCTGCGACCGAGAGCGGGCCGGGTCTCGTGACCGATCGGACGGCACGCGTGATCCGACGGACGACACGCGTGACTGGACGGACGGCACGCGTGATCCGACGGACGACACGACCACGGCCGGGAGAGCCGCTAGCGGTGCCACTCCCGGCCTTCGAGCCGGGCCTTCACCCGCTCCAACGTGGCGGCGATGTTCGCCCGGTTGGTCCCGGCCCGGTCCGGCTCGCCGGTGATGAGGATCGCGATCGGGACGAACCAACGCGGCACGAGCAACCAGTTCGCCACGGCGAGGCGGGTGCCGTCGCCCTCGGGGGTGATTTCGTACTCCCATCGGGAAATCGGCACGAAGAACGGCGTGCGGACCCGGTAGGCAAACCGGCGGCCGGGTTCGGCCTCGACGATCTCGGCGTGGGTCACCCAGCGCCGCCACCCGTTGCGGTTGCTCCCGGAGAACCAGTTCCCGACGCGTGCCTCGGTCGCGCCGCGGATCCAGCGTGCCTCGCAGAGTTCTTCGGTGCATTCCGCCATTGAGACCGGATCGCTGACGAGCCGGTACACGTGCTCCGGGGACGTGTCGATCACGACCTCCCCGGTGGCGATCGGTTCGCTGTAGGTCAGGCTGTCCCTCGGCTTCGTCACCATCGCGCCTCCCAGTCGACTTCGCCAGCCCACCAGCACGAGCCCGCCTGGTCAAGACCGGCGGGGTGAGCACCGCACGGACGCGGAATCCGGGCGCGGTCAGGTGGCCGGTTCCCCCGGGAAGGTGACCTGG
The DNA here is from genome assembly GCF_014873915.1 of Amycolatopsis roodepoortensis. GTDB lineage: Bacteria > Actinomycetota > Actinomycetes > Mycobacteriales > Pseudonocardiaceae > Amycolatopsis > Amycolatopsis roodepoortensis. Next base: position 1,214,690 of record NZ_JADBEJ010000001.1, on the reverse strand, counting down.
AAGCCCAGCCCCCGCAGCAGCTGGGTGAGCATCGCCCTGGTGTTGGCCTTGGCGCGTTCGAGCAGGCCGGAGTGCTGCGCGGCCTCACCGATGCGTTTCTCCGCGGCGAGATAGAACGGCCGCTGGTCCTGCACGGACACCAATGCGCCGAGCCGGTCGATCAGGCCTCGCTCCTGACCGAAGACGTAGCTGCGTTCGTTGTCCAAGTTGGGTTTCGCCAGCTTCGGTTCGGGCAGGCGCACCTCGACCGTTCGCCGGTCTTCGGACACGGTCAGCGAATTCTCCACCAGCGGGCCGAAATCGACGTACGCGTCGACAGAGCCCGCCGCGACGAACAAGGTGCGCTCCCCTGCGATGCTCGCGGGCACCCACTGGACGTCCTTCTCGATGTCGACGACGACCTGGTAGTCACCGACCGCCGCGTGGTACTGGCTCAGATCCCGGACCGCCTGGAGCACCGCGGGCTGCGAACGGTCCACAGTGGACGTTCCGAACGGGTCGAGCTTCGGCAGCAGCCCGGTGATCTGCAGTGCCGCCGCGACGATCAGGAGCCCGACCAGTGCGAACGCCCCGAGCCGCACCCAGCGCTTCTTCACGCGCACCACCGCCTTTCCACGGCGTGGAGTACCCGGCGGACGCGGCCCCGAAGCGTCCGGGCCGGTTTACCGTGCGATCGGCCGAACCGGATTTCGCACTTGGAGTAGTTTGGCCGCATGCAGAACGTCTTGCCCGCGCCGGAGAAGACCGGGCTGAACATCTCGGCGTTGCACTGGGCGGGTTTCCTCGGAATCGCCGTACTGGTGCTGGTCACGTCCGGGATCGGCCTCCCTTCGGTGCTGGTGGTGGCGCTGGGTGTCGCCGGGATGGCCACCCTCGTGCTCTCCTGGCTCGGTATCGGGCGGCTCGCCGCCGGGCTGCCGGAGCGGCGGCTGTACTGGATCGCGGTGTCGTGGTGCGCGCCGCTGCTGGTCGCGCGCCCGCTGTTCAGCGGTGACATCAACAGCTATCTGGCACAGGGCCTGATCGCGGCCAAGGGGTTCGACACCTACGTCGTGGGGCCCGCCGAGGCGCTCGGCGCCGATTCGCCGGTGACGATGGCGGTCAGTCACTACTGGCGGGACACGCCCGCGCCCTATGGTCCCGCCTTCGTCGCGCTGGCCCGCACGATCGCCCAGGTCGCGGGAGACGCCTTCGTGCCGACGGTGCTGCTGCACCGGTTGCTCGGCCTGATCGGGATCGTGCTCATGGCGTGGGCACTCCCCCGGCTCGCCCGCCGCGTCGGGGTATCGCCATCGATCGCGCTGTGGCTGGCCCTGCTCAACCCGCTCGTGCTGTGGCACGTCGTGGCGGGCGTGCACAACGACGGCCTCATGGTCGGGCTGATGGTCGCCGGGCTGGAACTCGTCCTCATGGGCGCGGCGAAGACCGGCGCGGCCCGGCCCGCACTGATCGCGGCCGGCGTGATCGCGGTGAGCGCGGCCGCGAACATCAAGATCGTGGCCGTCGCCGGTCTGCTGTTCGTCGGCGTCGGCCTGTTCCGCCGCGCGACGCCCGCCGGCCGGGTGGCGGTCGCGCTCGGGCTGCCCGCCGGTTTCGCCGCCGTCACCGCGGCGATCTCGCTCGGCAGCGGACTCGGCTTCGGCTGGGTGCGCGTGCTGTCCGGCGTTTCCGGCCAGGTCCACAGCTGGATGGCCCCCACCAACGAACTCGGTTTCCTCGTCGGCGGGATCGGCAAGATCTTCGGGGCCGACCTGACCGACAGCGCGATCGAGGTGTTCTCGCTGATCGGCGCGATCCTCGGTCTCGCCGTGGGCGCCAGGCTGTTGTGGCTCACGTATCGCGAGAAGCTACACCCCCTCTACGGCGCGGGCTTGACCTTCGCCGCGATGCTGGTCCTCGGGCCGGTCGTCCAGCCCTGGTATCTCTTGTGGACGGTCGCCCTGCTGGCCGTGAGCCTGACGACCGACCGCGGGCGCTGGATCCTCGCCGTCGTCAGCGCCGTGTTCGGGGTGCTGCTCCCGCCCGCGAACGGCGGCGCCGTGTCGTTGGCGCTGGGCTACCTGATCGCCGTCGTGCTCATCGGCGGCACCTTGTTCCTGCTCAAGCGAAAGGGCCTCCTGCCGGAGATCAGGCTCCGCAAGAGCCGGACATAAGGGCTCCATCGCGCGGGCTTCCCGACCGTGCCGGTGAGCTCACGCTCGGCACGGTCGAGGCAGTCTTCCAGCAGCGCGTCGTGCATCGGCCGCCACAGCAGCGGGTAGGTGAACCATGCCGGGTGCCGAAGCCGCAGCACCATGAGGTGCGCGAGTTCGGTCTCCCCGGTTTCCGTCGTGCGCAGGGTGAATTCGTGGAACCCGTCGAAGCCGCGGGGCGCGGTGAACCTGAACCGCACGGACCTTCCCGGCTCGTAGGACTCCACGTGATACCGCACCGGCCCGTGCCCACCGTCGGCGCCGACCCCGAGCGGCCGGTCGAACCGCAACGCCGGCCATTCCTCGACGGGCCAGAGCCGGTCTCCGTCCGTGGACAGAGTATCGATCAGCCCGCCGGCACGCTCCGGTGCCACGTCGATGATCCGATGATGCCTGTTCCACACGCGCATCGCGCCTCCCAGTTCTAGAGACCTTCCCCTAAAACCATAGTAGAGGATAGTCTCTGAAAATGGGACGGCCACCGCGGCACACCGCCGACGACTTCCTCGACGCCGCCGTGCGGATCTTCGCCACCGAAGGGGCCGCCGGGGTGACCATGTCGGCCGTCGCCCGCGAGGTCGGCGCGCCGAGCGGGTCGATCTACCACCGTTTCCCCGGTCGCCCGGCGCTGCTCGCCGCCGTCTGGCTCCGCACGGTGACCCGCTTCCAGCAGGGATACCTCGAAGCACTCGAACAGGAACCCGTCACCGAAGCCGCCGTCGAGGCGGCCGCGCAGGTCGTCCGCTGGTGCCGCGCCAATCCCGCCGAAGGGAAGCTGCTCTACGGCGGCGCCAGCGCGCTCGGCGTCGACGACTGGAGCGCCGAAGACCGCGCCCGCGTGGACGCCGCCAACCAGCGCCTCGACGCGGCGATCACCAAGGTCCTACGGCGGCTTCGCCCGCTGACCGGCCGGAACACTGATGAGCTGATGCTGGCCCTCGTCGACCTCCCGTACGCGGCGGTGCGGCGGCATCTCGACCGCGGCGAGGCACCCCCGCCGCGCACCGTCGACCTGGTGGCCAGGACCACGCGCACGCTGCTGACGGGCTGACCTCAGGCTCGGCTGGGCATCACGAGGGAGAACTCCCCGCCGTCGACCAGGTCCAGCAGCAGCCGGGCGGCCCGGCTCGGCGGCCGCTCTCCCCGGGTGGCGATGGTCAGCGGCCAGGTGAGGGCAGGCTCGTCGAGCGGTATCGTCCGGACCCCCGCGAGCAGCTTGAGATCGGGCACGACGGCGACGCCGAGCCCCGTCGCGACGTAGGACGGCACGGCACGCAGGTCGGCGACCTCGACGATGACCCGCCGCGGCGCTCCGAGCGCCTCGAAAGCACGGTCCAGGGCCACCCGGTTGCCGAAGCCGCGGGGATTGTCCACGAACGACTCGCCCGCGAGATCCGCCAAGGTCAACGCCCTCCGTCCGCTCAGCCGATGGCCGTCAGGCAGCAGGGCGACGAACGGCGCCGAACCGAGCAGTTTGGTGTCGAGCCCGGCGAGATCGGATTCGGGCAGGCCGAGGAGGGCGACGTCGAGCCTGCCCTGACGCAGGTCCTCGGCCAGCCCGGTCGACCCGGTGATCGACACCGAAACATGCAGGTCGACCAGCGGATAGCGGCGGTGGAACGCGCCGAGCAGATCGGGCAGGTCGAGATCGCCGACGCTGGTCAGGGTGCCGATGCGAAGGCTGCCCCGCAGGCCGGCGGAGGCATCGGTGACCACCTCGCGCGCCCTGTCGAAGGCTTCCAACGCGGCCTTGGCCTCGGGCAGGAACACCTTCCCCGCCGGGGAGAGTTCGACCCTTCGCGTGGACCGATCGAACAGCTTGACCCCCAGTTCGCCTTCGAGGGCCTGGATCGTCGCCGAGACGGTGGACTGCACCGCGTACAACCGCTGGGCGGCGCGAGTGAAGCTGAGCTCCTCGGCGACGGCGACGAAGCATTCGAGCTGTCGGGTTTCCACAGCTCCGATTATCGCATTCGTCGATAACTGTGACCAGGATTGTTCGTTGGACGTGGATGATCCGGAGATTCACAGTGGAGACATGCTGAACAGCGTCGCCCTTCCCCGTCCCGCGTTCCGGCGGATCAGCCACGGTCGCGGTTTCTGGGTCATCGCGGCGGCCTACGCCGCCTCACTCGCCTTTTCCACCGTCCCCACCCCGCTCTACGTCCTCTACCAGCAGCGCGATGGCTTCCCGACCTACGTCGTGACCATCGTCTTCGCGGCGTATGCCGTCGGCGTGATGGGCAGCCTGTATCTCGCCGGCCACGTCAGCGACTGGCTGGGACGGCGGCGGGTGATCCTCGCCGCGACCTTGACCCAGGCGCTTTCCGCGACGCTTTTCCTGGCGTGGCCGGATGTTCCCGGCCTGATCCTGGCCAGACTCGTCGGCGGCGCGGGCATCGGCGCACTGACCGCGACCGCCACCGCGCACTTGTCCGAACTCCGCGCCGTCGCCCGGCCCCGGGAGGACCATGGCCGCGCGGGACTGATCGCGACCGTCGTCAACATGGGCGGCCTGGCGCTCGGACCGCTGTTCGGTGGCGTGTTCGCGAGCTATTCCGCCGAGCCGCTCACCACCCCGTTCGTGTTCTTCCTGGTCCTGCTGCTCGCCGCGGCCATCGCCGTCGCGCTCGTGCCGGAAACCGTGGAGCGCGCCGAAGAACGGCCCGCCTATCGGCCGCAGCGCGTCTCATTGCCGTCGAGCGCGCGGCCCGCCTTCTTCGGCGCGGCGATCGGCGCCTTCGCGGCGTTCGCGATCACGGGCCTGTTCATGGCGCTGACGCCGACACTGCTGGCGCAAGGCATGCATGAGAGCTCACGGATGCTGGCCGGTCTCGCGTCGTTCTCCGTGTTCCTCGCGGCGGCCGGGGCACAGGTGCTTTTCGCCGGTCTGGCCAGGAAAACCCAGCTGCGGCTGGGCCTCGGCCTGATGGTGAGCGGGCTGGTGGCGCTGCCGATCGCGGTGACGACGTCGCAACTGTGGCTCTTCGTAGCGGGCGGGATCGTGGCGGGTGCCGGCGTCGGGCTGGGCTTCCGCGCCTCGGTGGCCACCGTCGCCGCCCTCGCCGAACCGCCGGTGCGCGGCGAGGTCCTCGCCGCCCTGTTCCTGGCGGCTTACGCCGGGCTGGTCCTGCCGATCCTGCTCGTCGGGATCGCACTGATCTGGTTGCCGAGTGCGTGGGCGCTGATCGGATTCTCGGTGCTGGAACTGGGTTTGCTGGCGTGGTCGGCCCCCAAGGTGCTGACCTGACCGTCCACAATGGCGCGCCCGGGTGGTGACCCTCGTCAAACCGGCGGGCGATCCACGCGGGCGATGTGCCATCCTGGTGACGGAACCTCCTCAACGAGGTCCCCGGACGAGTGGGTGCCGTACCCGGCCAGCGACAAGACGGCGCTCTGGGAGCGCGTCATGTCGTGGCTTGTCCTGATCGTTTCGGGTGTACTGGAAGCCGTGTGGGCCACCGCCCTCGGCAAATCCGAAGGCCTGTCCCGGCCGATACCGTCGGTGATCTTCGGCGTGACGCTGGTCGCCAGCATGGTGGGTCTCGCGTACGCGATGAAGGATCTCCCTGTCGGCACCGCCTACGCGGTCTGGGTCGGCATCGGGGCTTCGCTCACCGTCGCGTACGGCATGTGGTCGGGTGCGGAAACCGTTTCGGTGGCCCGGATCCTGCTGATCGTGGGGATCGTGGCCTGCGTCGTGGGCCTGAAAGTCCTGCACTGACGCGTAACTCGCGTGATCAGACGCGTAACTCACGTGTTTGAAGGCGTAACTCACGTGTGCGGCGTCTGATCACGCGAGTTACGCCTTCAATCACGCGAGTTGCGCGTCCCGTCACGCGAGTTGCGCCGTGAAGAGGGACCGCCCCCGACGCACGGACGACGTCGGGGGCGGTCGGTCCGGGCGCACCCCTGCGTGTGGCCCGGACGGCTAGGCGGTCAGGCGCGCGCCCAAAGCGCTGGGACGTTCGGCGGCTCCCAACCTGCCTGTGCTGTGTGGCCCTGCAGGGCCCGATACGTGGCACCGCCGTAGGTCACCGTCGCGCTGACGGCGTAGGTGGTGCCCGCCGCCCAGGTTCCGCCGGGCGGGTTGTTCGACGTCGTGGTGGTCGGCGTCGTGCTGGAGGGCGGGTTCGAACCCGAGGTCACCAGGCGCAGGTTGTAGACGCTCAGGATCTCCGAGAGCGGCTGGAAGTAGAACGTGCCGCCCGAGCTGCAGTTGCCGGAGCCACCGGAGGTGACGCCCTGTGCCTGGTCGCCCGCGAGCCACGAACCACCGGAGTCGCCCGGCTCGGCGCAGGCGCTGGTCCGGGTGAGACCGGAAACGGTGCCCTGCGGGTAATTCACCGACGCGTTCTTCTGCTGGATGGTGCCGCAGCGCCAGCCCGTCGTGGAACCGGAACGGCAGACCGACGCACCGACCGCGGCCTCCTGCGAACCCGCCACCGGCACGGTGCCCGGGTAGCGGTTCACCAGCGGACGCGGCGTGTTGCCCGCGTCCACGCGGACCCACCCGTAGTCGTTGCCGGGGAAGCTGGAGCCCGCGACGCTCCCGCTCGGGTTCGACGTCCGCGTCCCCGTGGTGCCGCAGTGTCCCGCGGTCACGAAGCCGCCCTCGACCGAGAAACCGATCGAGCACCGGCCCGAACCGAAGGTGTAGGCGTTGCCGCCGATGACGTCGATCAGCGGGACCGGGCTTTCGGCGCTGGTCTCGACCCGCACCGCGTCGGCGCTCACGCCCGCCGCGGTCGCCCACGACTTCGCAGCCGCCTCGCCACCGGCGTTGGCGAGCACCACGACGGAGTTCGTGGTGGCGTCGACGTACCAGCCGGGCACGGTCTTCGGCGCACTGGTTCCCTTGGTGTCCAACGACAACTTCGCCGCGTCGAGCTGCGCGGCGCTCCGCGCGACCGTCTTCGGGGTCGCGCCGGCCGCACGGACGACACCCTCCAGCGCCGCGTCGGTGACCGCGACGGTCAACGTGCTCCCGGCCGCGTCGAGCCAGGATCCGGCGTAGGACGAGCCGAGCCGGGACTTGAGGTCGCTGTCGGCGCTAGCGGCCTTCTGCTCGACGGCGAGGCGCGTCCTTGCCTGATCCGGGCTGATCTTCAGGTCACGCGCCAAGGCGGCGACGATCTCCGACTGGACCTGGTCGGCGGCCGACACGTGCTGGCCCGCGCTGGCGCTCGGCGTCAGCGCGATGGCCGTGACCAGGCCCGCGCCGGTCAGGGCCGCCGCGGCGGCCGCTACGATCTTTCGGTTCATTTCAGGCGTTTCCTCACCGCGTTCCGGAAGAAGATCTCGTTCCAGACCGTACGAGGCACCTGTCATGAATGGTACATACCATTTAGGTCATATCCACCCAGTGGACTGGACCTTTCGACCACTTCCGCGCAGGTCAGCGCATTCCCGCGTCCGTGTAGTCCACGCCGTACCCCGGGTTCAACTCCAGGTACTTCGAGTAGGTCGGCCGCCGGTCGATCAGCTCGCCGTAGACGGCGCGGGACAGGGCGATCATCTCCGCGGCGAAGGGCCCCATCTCCCCTCGCTCCGACCAGCCGACGAGATTCCGCCAGCTCAGCGGATTCCCCGCGATCGGGACCGCGACGATACCGGGGATCTCGTGGAACAACGGCTGGCACAGCACAACCGCGTGTCCCGATTCGACCATCTCGATGCAGGTCAGCACGTCGGTTTCGTACAACGAACGCGGCGTGAACCCCGATCTCGCGCAGGCGGAGGCGAAACAGTCGCCGAAACAGCCGTCACCCGGCGTCGCGCACCACCGTTCGTTCGCGAGCGCGCCGAGTTCGACCTCGGGCCGCTGCGCGCGCTCGTCCCGCGCCGACATCAGCACGAACACCGGATGATGCGCGAGCGTCCGCCAGCGGAGGCCGGGCTCCGGCGGTGGCGCGGCGTCACCGCAGACGCCGACGAAGGCGAAGTCCAGCGCGCCCTCGGCGGTCATGTCCGCGAGTTTGTTGGCCGACCACGACGTATGCGTGGCGACATGGATGTCGGGATGGGTGGTGCCGAGACGCTGCAGGAGCGCCCCGAGCATCGGCCCCGTCGCCGAACCGAGCCGCAGGGTCACCGGCTCGCCGGTACCGGCGTGCTGGGCGAGCCGTGCCGCCTCGTCGTGCAGCGACGACACGGCGGGGAGCACCATCTTCGCCCGGTCGAGGACGAGGAGGCCGAGCGCGGTCGGCCGGGTGCCCGTGTGGTCGCGCAGGAACAGCTTCCCGCCGAGGGTCCGTTCGATGCGCTTCAGTTGTGCTGTCAGTGCAGGCTGCGCCATTCCGAGCGTGTTCGCCGCCTTGGTGATACTCCCGAGTTCGGCGATCGCGCACATGATGCGCAGGTGGCGCAGTTCCAGCTCCATCCCTCTACGTTAGTAGACATAACTGGACTGGACCAGACAAACGATTGAGCCAAATGGCTTCGTATCGCTTGGTTCGACGATGCCATCGATGTCAGGAATCCCGGACACGCCAGCGCTCCGGCCGATACTGTCACCACGGAACCGGCGGCGAGGGGAGTTCAGTGGCGGGCGAGCGTGGACGGATCAGGCGGGCACTGGCGCGCGTGATCACCGACGACAACCTGGATCTGTACGTACTGGGCACCGTCGCACTGGCGTTCACCGTCCTCGGCGCGACCGGGATCTCGGACGTCAAAACGCTTTCGTCCGTGGTGACGGCGCTGCTGGCCCTGCTCGCCTTCTCCCAGATCCGCTCGCGGCGGCTGACCGAGCAGGTCCGGGACGCCAACCGGGGCGGCGCGGCGTCGTTCTTCGAACCGGAATTCCCCGCGGATCTCATCTCCCGGCGTGCGGCGGCTTTCGACATCCTGCTCATCGGCCATTCGATGACCAGGACCGTGCAGGGTATGCGCGGTGACATCCGGTCGATCCTCGAGTCGGGCGGACGGATCCGGGTGCTGGTGCTGGATCCGACCGACGAAGAGCTCGTCGCCATCGCCGATCGCCGGATCTCCCAGAGCCTCGGACAGGGTCGGCTTCGGCAGCGGATCCTGGCGACGCTGGACGAGTTGACCTCCTTGAAGAGCAGGGCCGGCGGCAGACTGGAGATCCGGGTGTCGTCGCGGATCTCGTCCGCGGGCTTCAACTGTCTCGACGTATCGGGCAAACGGGGGCTGATCTGCGTCCAGCATTACGAATACCGGCCGACCGGTGAAGCCGCGCCGGTGTTCACGGTGGAACCGAAGGACGCTCCCTGGTACCGGCACTTCGCCGACGAGGCGGAGCGGCTGTGGGAGGACGGCACGCCCTGGCCGCTGTCCCCCGCGGACCGGATCGCGCGGGCGCGCCGTCCTGTGTTCAGCGAGGACTTCGGCCCCGCGTTCGCCGAGGCGATCGACGGCACGAACGAACTCCTGGTCACCGGGATGGCCCGCAACACCCTGGTGAACAACAGTTACGGCAGGCTCGAAGAGCGGTTGCGCGCCGGCGCCAAGATGCGGTTCGTGCTGATCGACCCGCATTCCCCCGCGATCGACACGGCCGCCTCCCGCTACTACGCCGTGCGGTCCCCGGAAAGCGCGCGGGAGCGCGTCCTCCACACGCTGCGGGTGCTGGCCGAACTGAAACGCTCGACCGGCGGCGACCTCGCGGTCCGGCTCGTCGCGCATCCCATCGCCACCGGGGTCGTCGTCACCGGTTCGGCACTGTTCGCCGAGTACTACACCTACCAGGCCGCGGGTGAGCCGAAGTTCGTGCTGCAGCCAGCGGACGGCGCGGCGTACCGGACCTTCGCCGACGAGGCGGAGGCGTTGTGGAACAGCGCGGCACCGCACGATCTGACCGTCGGCGACGTGGAGACCGCGGGCAACTGAACCGGTAACGGTTCGGGAACGGCCACCGCCCCGGCCGATTCCACTCTCGTAGAGTGCCTTCTTCCGCGCCCAGGGGAGGGTTCGTGTACATCCACGCCAGACGCCGTTCCATCAGCTTCAGCGGCCGGACGGTCACCATCAAGGCCGCCGTCAAAGGGCTCAACAACAAGAAGCACACGTTCACCGTCGAGAAGATCAGCGGGATCACGAACATCCCGCCGACGGCGTTCAAGCCGGGAAGACTCGTCTTCGACGTGAAAGGCGCTTCCAAGGCCGTCGTCGAGGACGTCCCGCTGTACGCCGACAAGGTCGACATGAACACCTTCACTTACGGCGGCATGGATTCCAAGCACGTGAAGGAGCTCGAGGCGGCGATCAGGAAGGCGATGAGCGGCTGACCGGGGTCACCCCCGCCACCACAAGCCGAGGCGTGTCGCGAAAGCCACTTTCGCGACGTCAGATGTCCCGAAAGTGGCTTTCGCGACACCCGAGGCCGGCTGACCAGCGAGGTCAGTGCCTCTTCGACTTGCGGTTCAGGAACGCCGAGGCCCCGACACCGTGCGCGGCGACGCTCAGCAGCACGGTCACCGCCATCACGCTCAACGCGACGTCCGCCGCGTCCCCTTCGAGCGAGTTGAAGGCGAGCAGGCCGAACACGATCGACGCCGCGCCGCGTGGGGCCAGCAGGCCGATGGTCATCCGGTCCTTCCACCGGAAGTCCGTCCGCAGCAAGGTGAGCAGCACCGGGATCAGCCGCGCGACGGTCAGCGCGACGACGCTGACTAGCACGATCCCCCAGGTGAGGCCGAAGGACAGCACCAGCACCGCGGTACTGCCGAACACGAACCACATCAACAGCCCGCACAGCGAACTGACGTCCCCGGCGAGCCCGAGTTCGTCTTCGCTCGGATGCCGGGCGGTCTTGTAGGCGATCCCGCAGATGAACGCGGCGACGAAGCCGTTGCCGCCGATCGCGACGGCCGCGGTGTAGGTCAGCAGCGGCAGGGCGACGGCCGCGACCCGCGCGGAATGCCGGGTCGACCAGCCGTGCCTGGCCGTCACGTTCATCGCCACCGCGGCCAGCGCGCCGATGACGGAGCCCACCAGCACGGCCAGCAACGCCGCCGGGATCGCGGTCTGGAGCGCCTCCCCCGGCGTGTCCGCCTGGTGGTGACTCCCCGCGAGCGTGAGCGCGAAGATGAAAACCGGGGCGACGACGCCGTCGTTGTAGCCGCTCTCGACGTTCAGCAGGTGCCGCACGCGTTCGGGCACCCGGACGTCGTGCACCACCGACGTCGCCGGCGCGAAATCCGTCGGGGCGATGATGCAGGCGATCAGCAGGACCGCCGCCCAGCCGAGACCCGGCAGCGCCAGCAGGCCGACGCCCATGACGATCAGGATCGTCAGCGGCAGCGCGATCAGCAGCAGCCGCACCGCGGTCTTGGCGTCGTGCCCGAGATAGCCGCCCTTGACCGCGGTGGCGTCCACGAACAGCAGCAACGCGAGGATCAGTTCCGCCGCGTTGAGCGCGATCTCGGTGTTGAGCCCGTTTCCGAGATCGTTACGGGTGGTGAACCCGATCGCCAGCCCGGCCGCGACCATCGCCATCGGCGCGGTGATCTGCCACCGCTCCAGCCTGGCCGCCGTCATCGTCCAGACCAGCACGACGACCGCGCCGACGAGCACGCTCTGGATCATCTTCCCGCCCCTCGTTCCCGGTGGACTCCCCTGCCACCGGGAACGAGTTTAGAGGCCGGACCGGGTGCGACGGTCCACAAAGGAACGTCGATCACACCACCGCGCCGTTGTCGTCACGCTGTCGCGCGGGCGACGCCTTCCTGGCCGGACGTCCCGCCCCGGGCCACCGCTTGTCGAGCAGGATCGCGACCGGGCCGGCAGTGGCCACTGTGGACACTGTGCCCGCGACGAGACCGAGCAGGAGCGCGAGGGCGAAGTCGGCGAGCGATCCGTCCCCGAGGAACAGCAGCGCCCCGAGGACGAACAGCACCCCGATCCCGGTGTTTATCGTCCGCGGCAACGTCTGCAGCACCGCCGTGCCGACGACCCGCGAGAACGGCTCCTTGCGGCGTTGCCCCCGTACCTCCCGCACCCGGTCGAAGACCACCACCGAATCGTTGACCGAATAGCCGATCACCGTCAGCAGCGCGGCGAGGAAGACACCGTCCATGGATTTGCCCAGCCAGGCGAAGATCCCGAGGATGATCAGGACGTCCTGCGCGAGCGCGGCCACGGTGGCCACGCCGAGCCGCCAGTCGAACCGCACCGCCAGGTAGATCAGCTGCGCCAGCACCGCGAGGCCGAGCGCGATCATCGCTTTGGTGCGCAGCTCGGCACCGAGGCTCGGGCCGATCTGCTCGTCGCGGATCTCGGTGGCGTCGCCCGCGACCCCGGCGACGGCGGTCCGGATCCGTTCGGTGGCGTCCTCGTCGATCGGTTCGGTGCGGACGGAGATGTCCTTCTCCCCGGACGTCTGCACGACGGCGCGGGGGAATCCGGCGTCGGAGACCGCGTCCCGGACCCGTTCGACGTCGGCGGGCACCGAGGTGCTGTATTCGACGACCCGGCCACCGGTGAATTCCACGCCGAGATTCGGCCCCGCCACGAACAATCCCGCGATCGCGGCGACGACGACCGCACCGGCCACCATCAGCCAGCGTTTCGGTTTCCCGAGGAAGCCTGGATCACGGCGGTTCACCCATCGCCGGACGCGGCCTTCGTGGGTGAGCCCGGACAGCCGCGGTTTCCGCGCGACCACGCCCCGCATCGTGAGGTGCAGCAGCAGACGCGTGAACACGAGCGAGATGAACAACGCCACGACGACACCGATGGACAGCGTCACTCCGAATCCGCGCACCGGGCCGGACGCCAGCCAGAACAGCAGGCCCGCCGCGAGCAGGGTGGTCACGTTCGAATCGACGATCGCCGACAACGCCCCGCTGAACCCGCGGCCCACCGACCGCGGCAGTGAACCTCCCCGTTTGACGGAGTGTTCCTCTCTCGCCCGTTCGAAGACGAGCACGGTCGCGTCGACGGCCATGCCGATCGCCAGGACGAACCCGGCGAGCCCCGGCAAGGTCAGGGTCGCGCCGACGGCGAGCAGCGCGGCGTAGGACACGGCGGCGTACGCCACCAGCGCGCCCACGGCGATCAACCCGGCCAGGCGATACACCGCGAGCAGGAACAGCGCGGTCAGCGCCAGGCCGATCACGGCGGCGCGAGCGCTGGCGTCGATGGCGGCGGCACCGAGCGTGGGCCCGACGGTGCGCTGCTCGATGATCTCGACCGGCGTCGGCAGCGCGCCGGCGTTGATCAGCAGCGCCAGATCCTTGGCTTCGGCGGGCGAGAACCGCCCGGTGATCTGCGTGCTCCCGCCGACGATCCCGACCCCGCAGGCGACCTGCGGGCTCACCTGCGGCGACGAGATCACCTTGTCGTCGAGCGCGATCGCCACCCGGCGGGTGGGATCACCCGGCGGTGAGCAGGCCGCCTGCCCGGTCAGCCGCTCCCAGGCACGGCCGGCGTCGCCTTTGAAGTCGACGGAGACCAGCCAGCCGCCACCTTGGGAATCGACCGACGAGAGTGCCTCGTCGACGCCTTCGCCGGTCAGCGCGGCGGGCCCCAGGGTGATCGGCTGCCCGCTTTCGTCGTTGAGGACACGGGAATCCGCGGTGCCGGGGGCGAGCACGGGATGGAAGGACAGTTGCGCGGTGCGGCCGATCACCTCGACGGCCTCGCGTGGATCCCGGACGCCTGGCAGTTCGACGATGATCCGGTTGTCGCCGGAGCGGGCCAGCATCGGCTCGGCGACGCCCAGCGCGTCGACCCGACGTCGCAGCACTTCGAGTGTCCGGTCGGTGGTCTCGGCGTCGGCGGTGACGGTGGGCGAATCCTTGGTCTCCAGCACGATCTGCGTGCCACCACGCAGATCGAGCCCCAGTCTCGGGGCGGTGGTCAGCAACAGGTACACGGTCGCGGCGAGGACGACCAGCGAGACGACGGCTCGCCCGGTCATGCCTCGCCGCGCGGTTTCGCGCGGCACGAAGTTCTCCTTGGTGGTTTCCCGGTTCGGGCACGCGGCTACGCGCCCGTCAGCTTCAGAGGGCTGCCGGGAAAGGAGGAGCGCGATCCCCCAGCGCGAGGCGGTTCGCCGTGCGCGAGGGAGGGGTGACGTCTTCGTGGAGTTCGCTGAGGCGGAGCAGCGTCGTGGACGCCGGACCGTGCGGGACGGTGCCGAAGAGAGGAAGGTCACCGTGACCGTGCACACCCAGGAGGGCGGGTTCGGCGGCGAGCCTGCCCGCGGCGCGCACCGGCGCGACGGCCTTGGAGACCGAGGAGTCGATCGTCGCGTTCGCCCCGCGCGGTTCGTCCGCCGAAGCGGAACCACCCGAGTGGAGCGCGAAGAGCAGGCCGAGCGCGGTCAGCACGGCGGCGAGCAGCACCGGCACGGCCTGCCCGGCCGTCCTCCGGCTCTCCACCATCATCGACACACTCCCGGGGTCCTCGCCCGCCACCCTACTGGGATCCGGCCGACCGCCACAGGCGCGCGATCCCGGCGCGGACGCGGTCCTCCCCCAGCTCCGGCAGCAACGCGGTCAGATGCTCGGCGGCGAGCGGGGCCAGCAGCGCGTGCGCGGCGTGCTCGGGGTCGGGCGTGCCGTCGAGCAGGATCGCGACGTGCCGGTGCCAGAACCGGTAGGCCCCGATGCGATAACGCGCCCCTGGCGCGGCGGTCTCCGACATCCGTACCAGCGGAAGGTGTTCGAGCACGTAGTCGACGTACGCGTCGGCGAAGGCCGCGAGCCGTTCGACCGGCGGAGCGCCGGGCCCCAGCGGGGGCGGGCCGTGCAGGATCCCTTCCTGGAGCAGGCGTTCCCGCGCGTCCAGCAAGGCGACGGCCAATCCTGCCTTGTCACCGAAGCGGCGGAAAAGCGTGCCCTTGCCCACTCCCGCGGCGGCCGCCACCTGATCCATCGACACCGCTTCGACGCCGTGCTCGGCGAACAACGCCGCCGCCGCGTCCAGGATCGCGGCCCGGTTGCGCGCCGCGTCGGCGCGCTCCTTGGGCGGCGGCGTGCGCAGAAGTTCCAGCGAGGTTGCAGAAGCGGACTGCGGTCCGTTATGGTCGTGAGGCACATCCGGACTATAGTCCGATTAACTGGAGGTAGCGACATGACCGCACTCATCACCCGTGACGAACTCAAGGCCGCGATCGACGCCAAAACCGTGACGGTGGTCGACGCACTGGGTGGCGAGTACTACGCCAAGCAGCATCTGCCCGGCGCCGTTCCCCTGGTTCTCGCCGATGTCGACGCGCACGCCGCGACCGTGCTGCCCGATCGTGGCGCCGCCATCGTCACCTACTGCTCGAACCCCGCCTGCCCGAACAGCGGCCAGGTCGCCGACCGGCTCACCGCCCTCGGCTACACCGACGTCCGCAAGTACCGGGAGGGCATCGAGGACTGGGCGGGCGCGGGCCTGCCCCTCGAGTCTCAGTCCTGAGAAAGGACGCGCTTCCGCAGGGCCGGGACCCCGTCGCCGTCGAGTTCGTCGAGGTAGGCCGCCCGTCCGGTCATGGCCATGATCAGCGCCAAGGTCGTGCCCGAGACGAGCGGCCCGGTCCCGGTGTCGAAGGGGCCATCGGTGGCTCGCAGCCGGAGCCCGCCGATGCGTCCCTTCGCCACCACCACCATGTCCGAGCCCCGGTAGTACCCGGCCAGCGCGGTGAGGACGTCGATCGGGTGATCGCGGCGGATCCCGAGCGGACGGCGGATGTCCTCGCCGTGCACGATCGTCTCGCCGAGCATCGCCATCTTCGGCAGGGGCGGTTTCGTCGTGCTGGTGATGACGCCGCGGAACCGCTCCAGTGTCTCGGCGCCGTCGTCCCCCAGCTGCTCGGCCAGGCGCATGGCGACCTGCTTGTCGAAATCCCACCGGCAGCGGATCACGCCCGCCATCCACCGCAGCGGGGTGAGACTCGCGGCCGAGGTCAGATGCGCGAGCACCTCGCGTACCGTCAGCCCTTCGCAGAGCGACGGCGTCCCCCACCGCTCCTCGGTGAGCTCCGCCAGGTCGTCCGCCAGTGCCGCCCGCTCGGCGTGGATCAGCGGCCAGACCTCGGTCTTCGTTCCTGAATCCGGCATCCGGAGTCCTTCCAGTAGTCGTCGTCGAAGGTGAGACTCCCGGCGCGGGGCGGAATCATCGGTACCTTGGAGACGATTTTCCTCAGCGGACGAGAGAAGGGGACCGATGATCCAGCGCTGGAATCCGGAGACCGTGGCGGCGCCGATCGGCCCGTACAGCCATCTGGTCCGCGTTCCCGCCGATCACGAACTGGTCGTCGTGTCCGGTCAGATCGGCGTCGGACCGGACGGCGAGCTCGCCGGACCCGACGCCGAATCCCAGACCCGGGCGTTGCTCGCCAACCTCGAGCGGCTCCTCGAAGCCGCGGGCGCCGGACCGGAACACCTGGTCAAGGTGTTCAGCATGCTTTCCGGCACCGAGCACCTCGCCGGGTTCCGCACCGCGATGCGCGAGACCTTCACCCGCTGGTACCCGGACGCGGACTGGCCCGCCCAGTCCCTCGTCGTGGTGGCGGCGCTGGCGAAGCCCGAGCTGGTCGTCGAGGTCGAAGCGCTGATCGCGGTGCCGAAAACCGCGTGATCAAAGGCGTAACTCGCGTGTTGGAAGGCGTAACACCGAGTGCTGCCTCCAATCACGCGAGTTACGCGCCTGATCACGCGAGTTACGCCTTTACGCACGCCGCGCCCGCGCCCCTAGGACTCCCGGCGCCTCCGTCCGGCGAGGAGCAGCAACGCGCCGATGGCCAGCATGCCCAGCGCCAGCACCGTCATCGTCTTCACGGGTGAGCCGGTCACGGCCAGCCCGGGCGGACGCGGGGTGGTCGGCGGCTGCGGGTTCGGCTTCTCCGGCGGCTGCGGCGTCGGAGGCTCGGGCGGCACCCGGGTGTCGGTCCCGCAGTCCGGATTGTCCGAACCCGGCGGGCAGTTGCCGCCGGGAGTGTCCGACGTGACGACGTTGCGGAGGCGGTGGTCACCGGTCGCCGGCTTCCGCACGGTGACGGCGTAGGTCACGGTGGCCTTCTCCCCCGGCTTGAGCTCGCCCTTCCACGTGAGCTTCGGCGCGGAATAGGTGACCACTCCAGTACTGGCCTTCGCCGTGCCGTCGAAGGTGGCGTCGTCGAGCACCTGGGTGAGGTCATCGGTGAACGTCGCGTCGTCCACTGTGGCCTGCCCGGTGTTCTCCACCGTGACGGTGTACGTGACGACCTCGCCCGGTTTCGCCTCCGTCTTGTCGACGGTCTTCTTGATCTTCAGGCTGGACAGCGGCGTCGTCGTCCCGCACTTCGGGTCCTTGCTGCCCGGCGGGCAGTTGCCGCCCGGAGTGTCCGAGGTGATGACGTTGGCCAGCTTGCCGTCGCCGCCGGTCTTGGTCACCTTGACGCTGTACGTGACGGTCGCCGTCTGCCCGATCTCCAGGTCGCCGGTCCAGGTCAGCTTCGGTTCCTCGTAGGTCACCGAACCGATCGTCGCCGCACCGTCCTTCTGGAACACCGCGTCGTCGAGCACCTCGGTGAGGTCGTCGGTGAACGTCGCACCGGTCAGCTTCGTCTTGCCGGTGTTGCGCACGGTCACCGTGTACTTCACGACGTCGCCCGGGTTCGCCGTGGCCTTGTCCGCCTTCTTCTCCAGTGCGATGCCGGGCACCGGGGTGACGGTCGAGCACGCCGGGTCGTCGGACTGCGGCGGGCAGGTGCCCGGGGTGTTGGTGCTGACGGTGTTCCGCAGTTCGTGATCGCCCGTCACCGGGTTCTTCACCTTCACCGAATACTTCAGCGTGGTCGACGCGCCCACCGGGAGATCGCCGGCCCACACCAGGTTCGGCGCGGTGAAGGCGAACTTCCCGGCGACCGGGGCCGCCACGGCGTCGTCGGAGTAGTCGGCGTCGTCGAGTACCTCGGACAGGTCGTCCGTCACCCGGGCGGCGTCCTCGCCGACCAGATCGACCTTGCCGGTGTTGGTGACCGTGACGGTGTAGGTGACGACGTCACCGGGGTTCGCGGTCTGCTTGTCCGACGTCTTCTTGACCGTCAGCTCGCGGGACGGCACGTCCGCGACGCAGTTCGGGTCGGTCGAATCCGGCGGGCAGTTGTTGCCCGGGGTGTCCGAAGTGACCACATTGGACAGCTTCTTGTCGCCGGGGTTCGGGTTCTTGATCTTGACCGTGTAGGTGACGGTCGAGGTCTGCCCGATCTCCAGCGTGCCGGTCCACGTCAGCTTGGGCGCCGCGTAGGTGACGCCGCCGATCGTCGCCGCGCCGTCGTTCTGGTAGTCGGCGTCGTCCAGGACTTCGGTCATGTCGTCGGTGAAGGTGGCGTTGTCCTGCTTCGTCTGCCCGGTGTTGGTGACGGTGATCGTGTACTTCACCGTGTCACCGGGGTCGACCGACTTCTTGTCGGCGGTCTTCTTGATGAGCAACCCGGAGACCGGGGTGGTCGTGCCGCAGTCCGGATCGGTCGAACCCGGCGGGCAGTTCCCGCCCGGGGTCTCCGAAGTGACCACATTGGACAGTTTCTTGTCGCCGTCGCCCGGGGTCTTCACCTGGACCGAGTAGGTCACCGTGGAGGTGGCGCCGATTTCGAGGTCGCCGGTCCACGTCAGCTTCGGTGCCGTGTAGGTGACGCCGCCGATCGTCGCGGCACCGTCGTTCCGGTAAACGGCATCGTCGAGCACCTGGGTCAGATCGTCGGTGAAGGTGGCGCCGGTCAGCTTCGTCTGACCAGTGTTCCGCACGGTCACCGCGTACTTCACGACGTCACCGGGATTAGCCGACTGCTTGTCGACCGTCTTCTTGATCTCCATGCCGGAAACCGGGGTTTCCGTGCCACAGTCCGGATCCGTGGAACCCGGCGGGCAGTTCCCACCCGGCGTTTCCGACGTGACCAGGTTCTTGAGCCGGTTGTCACCGGTGTTCGGGTTCTTGACCTTCACCGAGTACGTGATCGTCGACGTGGCATCGACTTCCAGATCGCCGGTCCAGGTCAGCTTCGGTGCCGCGTACGTGACACCGCCGATCGTCGCCGCACCATCATTCTGATAGTCCGCGTCATCGAGAACCTGCGTCAGATCGTCCGTGAACGTCGCACCGGTCAGCTTCGTCTGACCAGTGTTCTTGACCGTGACCGTGTACTTCACGACGTCACCGGGATTAGCCGACTGCTTGTCCACGGTCTTCTCGATCAGCAGCCCGGAAACCGGCGTCGTCGTGCCGCACTTCGGATCAGTGGAGCCCGGCGGGCAGTTGCCACCCGGCGTCTCCGACGTGACGGTGTTGATGAGTTTCTTGTCGCCGGGAGCCGGATTCTTGACCTTCACCGTGTAGGTCACCACCGACGTGGCACCGATTTCGAGGTCTCCGGTCCAGGTCAGCTTCGGCGCCGCGTACGTGACGCCACCGATCGTCGCCGCGCCATCGTTCTGGTAATCAGCATCGTCGAGAACCTGCGTGAGATCGTCCGTGAACGTCGCACCGGTCAGCTTCGTCTGCCCCGTGTTCCGCACCGTGACGGTGTACTTCACGACGTCACCAGGATTCGCCGACTGCTTGTCCACGGTCTTCTCGATCAGCAAACCGGAAACCGGCGTCGTCGTCCCGCACTTCGGATCCGTCGAACCCGGCGGGCAATTCCCGCCCGGGGTCTCCGACGACACGACGTTCTTGAGCACGTTGTCGCCGTTGTTCGGGTTCTTGACCTTCACGCTGTACCTGACCGTGGAGGTAGCACCGACCTCCAGATCACCGGTCCACGTCAGCTTCGGCGCCGCATACAGTACCCCGCCGATTGTCGCCGCACCGTCGTTTTGGTAGGCGGCATCGTCAAGAACCTGCGTCAGATCGTCGGTGAACGTCGCACCGGTCAGCTTCGTCTGCCCCGTGTTCTTCACGGTCACGGTGTACTTCACGACATCGCCGGGATTAGCCGACTGCTTGTCCACGGTCTTCTCGATCGTCAGACCCGACACCGGCGTCGTCGTGCCGCACTTCGGATCCGTCGAACCCGGCGGACAGTTCCCACCTGGTGTCTCCGAAGTGACCACATTGGACAGCTTCTTGTCACCGGGGTTGGGATTCTTGACTTTCACCGAATACGTGACGGTCGACGTGGCACCGACTTCCAGATCACCGGTCCAGGTCAGCTTCGGCGCCGCGTACGTGACACCACCGATCGTCGCCGCACCATCATTCTGATAGTCCGCGTCATCGAGAACCTGCGTCAGATCATCGGTGAACGTCGCTCCCGTCAGCTTCGTCTGACCCGTGTTCCGCACGGTCACCGTGTACTTCACGACGTCACCAGGGTTCGCCGACTGCTTGTCCACAGTCTTCTCGATCAACAGGCCCGAAACCGGCGTCGTGGTCCCACACTTCGGATCCGCCGAACCAGGCGGACAGTTCCCGCCCGGAGTCTCCGACGACACCACGTTCCTGAGCACGTTGTCGCCGTTGTTCGGGTTCTTGACCTTCACCGAATACGTCACCGTCGACGTGGCACCGACCTCCAGATCACCGGTCCACGTCAACTTCGGCGCCGCATACAGCACCCCGCCGATCGTCGCCGCACCATCATTCTGGTAGTCCGCATCGTCCAGAACCCGAGTCAGATCATCGGTGAACGTCGCTCCCGTCAGCTTCGTCTGACCAGTGTTCTTCACTGTCACCGTGTACTTCACGACATCGCCGGGATTAGCCGACTGCTTGTCCACGGTCTTCTCGATCAACAGGCCCGAAACCGGCGTCGTCGTCCCACACTTCGGATCCGTCGAACCAGGCGGGCAATTCCCGCCCGGGGTCTCGGTCGTCACCACGTTCTTCAGCCGGTTGTCACCCGTGTTCGGGCTCTTGACCTTGACCGTATAGGTGAACTCCGCGCCGGCCCCCGCCGCGAGCGTTCCCGTCCAGGTCAGCTTCGGTTCCGCGTAGGTCACCGAACCGGGCGACGCGGTGGCGTCGTTCTGGTAGACCGCGTCGTCCAGCACCCCGGTCAGATCGTCGACGACCTTGAGACCCGCCGCGGTCACCTTCCCGGTGTTGGCGACGGTGACCTTGTAGCGCACCACGTCACCGGGGTTGGCGGATTCCTTGTCCGCGGTCTTCGTCACCGTGTACGACGGCGGCGGCACCTTGGTCTTCGCGCACGCGGCGGCGGGATCGTCCGGGCAGCGGTTGTCCGGCGGGACGACCGGCGGCGGCCCGACCGGGACGTTCGCGCGGTTCACCAGCTCCTTGCCGATGGCGGCCTCTTCGACCTTCACACGCACCGTCAACGTGGCCGTCTCCCCGACGGCGAGGCCGTTCACGGCCCAGTCGATCGGCCCGGAACCGGACGCGGTGCCCTTCGACGGCGTGGAGGACACGTAGGTCGTCCCCGGCGGCAAGGTGTCGCGCACCGTCAGCGCGGGCACCGGGATCACCCCGGTGTTCCGCAGGGTCACCTGGTAGGTCAGGGTGTCGCCCGGGATCGCCTCGGCGAGGTCGACCGTCTTCGTCAGCTGGTATCCGGGCGAGGTGACCGTGTTCCGCACCGTGTTCGACGTGCGTTCCTGCGGACGCCCGGTGTCCTCGCCGCGGAAGGTCAGCTTGGCGGTGTTGTCGAGTTTGGTGCCGTCCGGCACCGAGGCACCGACCTTGACCTTGAAGTCGACCTTCTGCGCTTGCCCCGGCCTCAGGTTCCGCAGGTTGCAGGTGACCAGCTGGCCGACGGCCGAACAGTTCGGGTTGGACCCGGCCACGAACGTGACGCCGTCGGGCAGGGTGTCGGTGAGCACCACGTTCGTCGCGGTGTCGAGATCGGTGACACTGCCGTCGGCGTGCCGGTTGGCGACGTCGAAGCTGTAGGTGACCTCGCCGCCCTTGGTGACGTAGCCCGGCGGGTTGTCGTCGGTGTTACCGACCGGATCGTTGGCCTTGGTGATCTGCAGGTCGGGTTCGAGCGCGTCGGTGACGAGCCAGATCGTCTGCGGGTACAGCGCGTCGCCGACGGTGCCGATCTTCACCTGGAGCGCGGTGGTCCCCGCGGGGACCTTGCCGGTGATGTCGATGCTGCGGGAGTCGTAGCCGACGTTGTTCACCGGGTTGGGCACGCGCGAAGTCACGTTGGTGCCAGAACCGGTGGCCGTGACCCGGTCGATTCGGCTGCTGAACGCGTTGTTGGTCGCCACGCCACCCGGCGCGGGCATGGCGATGGTCTGGAGACTGGACGCGTCCGGTCCGACCTGGAGGTAGTCGCCGGTGATGGGCGCGTCGCCGTCACCCGCGACGATGCCGAGTTCGACGTTGGGCTGACGCGAGGTCGGCGCCTTGATACCGCTCAGCGCGATGGTCGCCGAGCTCGGCGTGGTCCCGCCGGCGACCCGCTGCAGACCGTCCCACACCTGCAGGTAGCGCAGCGGCTCGCTGGGCAGTTCGTAGGCGACCACCAGCGACCAGCCGCCCCAGCAGCCGAGGTTCGTCCCGCTGATCGACTGGCCCTGGCAGGCCTGGATGTCGGCCACCGTGTACTGCCCGGTGCCGGCGCTCTCCACGAGAGACGTCACGTCGGCGGCGCCACCGTAGGCGTACAGGGTCGGGGACCCGCCCGTGGTGGTCGCGGGGAACCAGTCGTAGGTCTCGGCGGTGATCCGCTGGTAGGTCGCGGAACCCGGGGTCTTCACGGAGACCTGGTTGCCCCGGCTCCCGTCGCCGGAGGTCCCATTGCTGGCGACCGGGTTGAACTGCCAGTACAGCCGGGCGTTGAGGACCTTCGCGCCGGCCGGGACGTTCAAGCTCGCCGCGGAGGCGGTGTTCCCCGGTGCCGCCGGGTCGGTCTTGATCCACGACACCGGGCTCGCGTTGCTCGTGGACTCGTTGCAGACCACGCCGACACCGCACTGCACGACGGAGTTGGCGGCCATCGTGATCCCGCCGTGCGCCAGCCCGGAGTACACCGGTTCCGGCCCGATCGGCCGTTCGGTACCCGCTCCGCGCGGCTGGATCTGGGCGTTCGCGGGCAGCGGCGCACCCATCAGCAAAGCCACGAGCGCCACCGTGAGCACCGCGATGCCCCGGCGCCACCGATTACGCCCCCGACGTTCCGCCATGCCGCCTCCGCCTCACCCCTCGCTCCCGTCGGCCCAGGTCAGGACAGCGGGGACAGCGAGCCCAAGTCGTGGTCATCCTGGGTCGGCTTGATCGTCGAGCACAACCGGGACCGGCGGTGTCGCCTGGATAAAACCCGTTGAGTGGCCCCGAAACCCCCGGACGGGTGATGAATTCACTGTCCACAACGGACGCGATCGGGAGTGGCGTTTTCGCTCGAAAACCGCCATGATCGAACACGTGATCGATCTTCCTTATCGCGGCTCCGGCCCCTATTGCTACGCCCATTCCCTCGCGATGATGCTCGGCTCCGAGGCGCCGGGGACCGACGTGCTCGAAACCGTGACCGGCAGCCCCTTCGGCATGCAATTGATCGGCGGTTCGCTGCCGTTCTTCGACGCTTTCGGCTGGGATCCCGATCTCGGTATCGGCGAGGCCCTCGACGTCCTCGGCTGGCGGGCGGAGACGGCGAGCGAACCGGATCCGGACGCCGCCTTCGCCCGGCTCGTCGAAAGCCTCGCCGACGGCCCGGTGCTGCTCGGTCCGGTCGAAATGGGGCATTTGCGCCACCAGCCGGGGATGACCGGCCCGATCGGGGCCGACCATTTCCTGGTCGCGCTCGCCGCGGACGACGAGTCCGTCACCGCCCACGACCCGCAGGGCTACCCGTACGCGCGGATCCCCCGAGCGGATTTCGCCGCCGCCTGGCGCGCCGAAACGGTCGCGTACGGCAAACCGCACACGATGCGGACGAAGTTCGTGCAGCACACCGCCGTCGAAGACGAGGCCGCGATCGCGGCATCACTTCCCAGGGCGATCAGGCGGCTCAGCGGGCAGGACGACACCGGCCTCCCGCCCGGCACGCTCGGCAACGGCGACGCGGCGCTCGCGCTCGCCGCGCGGATCGGCGACGGCTGTGACCCGGAACTGCGCGGGCTGCTCGTCCATTTCGTGGTCCGCCTCGGTGCCCGGCGGACGGCCGACGCGGCGACGTGCCTGCGCCGGATCGGACGCGACGAAGCCGCCGCCGTGCTCACCACGCAGGCCCGGCTGATCGGCTCGCTGCAGTACGACCTCGTCGTGGAGGACGACTCGCGCGCCGCCGCGACCCTCCGGACGCTGGCCCCGACCTACGAAGAGCTCAGGCGGGCGCTCGCGTCATCCTGACGATTTCGCGGGCGATCACCTCGGGCTCGGTCAGCGGGACGTAGTGGCCGGATCGCTCCGCGATGACGTGCCTGCCGCCGGGCGAGAGGGCCACCCGATGGGCGTGTGAGGCGTTCGCCCGAGCCCTCATGGCGGCGGAGAATCCGCCCCCGCCGAGGCCGCCGGACACCACGGTGACCGGGATGTCCCCGAGCGCTGGCGGATCCTGCCGCCAGACGGCCAGTTCGTCGAGGAAGGTGCGGGCCTGTTCCCGCTGGGTCCGCACCGTCCCGACGGTGAACGCCTCCCGTTCGAGGTCGCGGCGGACGTCGTCCGGGATCCCCTTCAGCAGGCCGCGGAAGAGGACCTTGAGCAGGCCCAGCCGCGCGAGCACGGCGCCAAGCCGGAGCGTCACGCGTTCACCGGTGCGGAAGGCGCGGCCGAAGAGGACGTCCGCGGCTTCGTCGGTCGGATCGACCAGCACCAGCCCGGCGATCCGCTCCGGGCGGCGGGCGGCGGCCTGCCGCACGATCGGTCCACCGGCGCTGTGCCCGGCGAGGACGTACGCCCCCTGGCCGAAATGGTCGAGGACGTCGTTGAGGTCGTCGGCCATCCGGCGCAGTGTGCGGCCGCCGGGGTCGGGGGCGCTGAGGCCGAGCCCGGACCGGTCGTAGACGATCGCGCGGGCGTGCCGGGCGACCTCCGGCTGGACCGCCGCCCAGGACGAGCGGGTGGCGGCGGCTCCCGCTTCGAACACGACCGTCGGCCCGGCGAAACCCTCGGGCCCGGGGTGCACCATCGCGTGGAGCCGTCTGCCGTCGCGGGTCACGACCCATTCCGGCTCGCCTTGGGTGTGGGTCATCTCGCGGTGATCCTCCAGCCGGTGGCGTCGATCTGCCGCCGCCAGAATTCGGCGAAACGTCCTTGCGCCGCAAGGAGTTCTTCGACGGTGCCGTCCTCGACGATCCGCCCGTCCTCCAGGAACAGCACCCGGTCCGCGTGCCGGATCCCGGCGATCCGGTGGGTGACGATCACTCGCGTCCTCGACACGGGGTCGGCGCTGAGCGAGCGGACCACGGCGTCCTCGTTCTCGGTGTCCAGCGCGCTGGTGGCCTCGTCGACCAGCAGCACCGGCGCCGGTTTGAGCAACGCGCGGGCGATGGACACCCGCTGCCGCTCGCCGCCGGAGAGCGCGCCGCCCGCCTCGCCGACGGCCGTGTGCTCCAGCAGTTCGTCCACCCTCGCGAGCCCGGCGACCTCGGCGACCCTCTCGTCGCTCGCGGCGGGGTCGCCGGCGAGCACGTTGTCGCGCACCGAACCGTCGAAGAGGTACGGCTGCTGAAAGACGACGGTGACGAGATCCCGGCGGCCGTCCGCGGACATATCGGCGAGGTCGGTGCCGCCGGCGAGCACCCGCCCGCCGGTGGGCTGGTGCAGACCGGCGAGCAGCGCGAGGACGGTGCTCTTGCCCGAGCCGGACGGCCCGACGATCGCCGTCGTCGTCCCCGGTTCGAGGGTGAGGTCGAAGTCCTCCAGTACGTTCTCGGCGCCCGGCGAATAGCGGAAAGCGACGTTCTCGAACCGGATCAGCGGCGCCTCGGCCGGTGCCGCGGCCTCCCCCACCGGGGCGACCGGCGCGGTGAGCACGGTGCGGATGCGGCCGAGCGTGGTGGTGGCGGTCTCGATACCGGGTGCGAGATCGCCGAGCGCGGTGAACGGTTCCAGGTACCGGGCGATCACGACGATCAGCGCGACGGCCTCGGGCACGCTCAACCTGCCTTGGGTGGCAAGGAGAACGGTCGTCCCGGCGAGCAGGACCAGCGCAAGCTGACCGGCGACGCCGAACAGCACCTGCCCCGGGATCTGCAGGCGCAGCAGCCGGACGGTCGCGCCGTGGTGGGCGGTGAGCGCGGCACCGGCGTGGCTGCGCGCGGGTTCCACGCGGCGGGCGGCGCGCAACGTCTGCTGGGTGCGGGCGAACTCTACGATCCGCTCGGTCAGCGTGGTGTTCGCCTCCGCCGCGGCCCGGTCGGCGCGCCGCGTGATCCGCCCGGTCGCCCACAGCGCGCCCAGCAGGACCGGGACCCCGGCCAGCGCGGCGACACCGAGCGGCCAGGCGATCGGCAGCAGGGCCAGCGCGATCGCGATCGGCAGGAGGACCGCGCCGATCAGCGGGGTGAGCAGATAGCCGACCAGGCCGACGAGGTCGGGTCCGGTGGCGGCGATCGCCTGCCGGGCGGTCTGGGTGTGCTCACTGTCCAACCAGGACAGCCGGACGTTCGTCAGCTGCTCGGCGACGTCGTGCTGGGCGTGGTCCAGCACGCCGAACCCGAGCTCGAATCCGAGCCGCCCCACGACGGCGTCGACGGCCCAGCCCGCCGCGGTGGCCGCCGCGAGCGCGCCCAGCCAGGGCAGCGCGTGCGAGGGTTCCGTGCCGAACAAGGCACCCACCAACGGCACCAGCAGCACGACACCGGCGGCGCGCAGGAGCACCGACAGGACGGCGAGCACGACGTAACGCCGGAACGCGGCGCGTTTCGTGTCCGGGATCAGGCCCAGCAGGGTGCGGATCACGCGGTCACCCCCGCACCGGCACCGGCCTGCCACAAGCGGGTATACCGCCCTTCCTTGGCGAGGAGTTCTTCGTGGGTCCCGCTTTCGGTGATCTTGCCGCCGTCGAGGACCACGATCCGGTCGGCGCCGCTGACGGTGTGCAGCCGATGGGCGATGACCAGCACGGTCCGGCCCGCGGTGAGCCGGTCGAGTGCTTGTTGCACGAGGTACTCCGACTCGGGATCGGCGAAGGCGGTCGCCTCGTCGAGGACGAGGACGGGGGCGTCGGTGAGGATCGCGCGGGCGATGGCGACGCGCTGGCGTTCACCGCCCGACAGCTGGGAACCGGCACCGAGGACGGTGTCGTAACCCTGGGGCAGCCGCAGGATCCGCTCGTGGATCCGCGCGGCGCGGGCCGCGGCGACGACCTGGTCTTCGGTCGCGCCGGGAACGGCGAGGGCGACGTTCTCCCGCACGGTCCCCCGGACCAGTTGCGGATCCTGGAGCACGAATCCCACCCGGCCATAGAGTTCGTCGGCGGCGAAGGCGCGGACGTCCCGGCCGCCGACCCGGATCGCACCGTCGGTGACGTCGTGGAACCGCGCGACCAACGCGGCGAGGGTCGACTTCCCCGCTCCCGACGGGCCGACCAGCGCGGTCACCGTGCCGGGGCGCAGCGTCAGGGAGACGTTCTCCAGCACGGGAACGCCGGCGCGGTAGGCGAAACCCACGCGGTCCAGTTCCACCGTGCCGGGCTCGACGCCGTCCCGGTCCTTCAGTTCCACTGTGGACAGTTCGGGTTCGTCGAGCACGACCTGGACGCGGCGGGCGGCCAGCATCCCTTCACGGACACCGCCGAGGCCGTACCCGATGCCCAGCAGCCGCGCGCCGAACGTGGTGCCCAGCAAGAGGAACGGGATCAAGGTCACCGGCTCCGTGCCACCGCCCGCCACCATCAGCGTGCCCACACCGGTGATCAGGAGCAGGAAGGTCGCGGGCCTGGTGGCGAAGTCCAGCATGGTCTTCTTGCCGGTGAAGGGACGCTGCCAGTCACCGAGGAAACCGAGGTACTCGTCGAGCCGCCGCCGGAACGACGACGCCGCGGCACCGCCGAACACGCGGATCACCGGCTGCCCCTCCAGGTACGCGCCCGCCTCACCCGCCATCCGTTCCGCCCAGCGCATCGCCTGTCCGGTCTTGGGTCCCGATTGGACGACCATGACCGACGTCGTGACGAGGTAGACGAGGATCGGGACGAGCAGGACCAGCGCGAGCCGCCAGTCCACGGCGAAGAGGTACGCCAGCACCGCGACCGGGGCGACGACGGCCGCCGCCGCGTCGGGAACGGCGTGCGTGACCAGGTAGTGCAGCGAAAGCGTGTCGCCCTGCACGAGTTTCGCGACCGCGCCCGAGCCGCGCGCGGTGAACCAGCCCAGCGGCAGCCGCGCGAGCTTGCCAAGCAACCGGTGCCGCAGCTCGCGGGCGAACCGGGCGTCGGCCGCGTGCAGCCAGAGCACGACCGCGGATTCGAGCAGTGTTCCCACGCCGAGCAGCACCAGCGCCGCGATGCCGAGCGCCCACAGGGATTCGCCGCCCGCGAGCAGCCGCCGGACCAGTTCCACGAGCAGCACGAAGGGTGCGAGACCGATCAGTGTCACGACGGCTTGCAGGATCCCGGCGAGGATCAGCGTCCGCCGCACCGGCGCCAGCAGACGGCCGGCCGCCTGTGCCCGCCAAGCTCCCTTGGGTGCCTCCTTGACGGGCTCCGGGACCTCAGCGGCCGGTTCCTCCTTCTCCCCGCGGAAAGCGCCCATGGCCCGGCCGTAGTACCAGTACGCCCGGCCGTGGACCTCGGATTTGGGGAAGCCGAAAGTCTCGCGCAAACGCGTCTTCAGATGTTTGAACGAACCGGCCTCCGTCGCGATCCAGGCCTGCCAGTCCGACCAGTCGCGTGTCTCGATCGCCGCCGCCAGCGAGGTCGCGTCGAGGCGCGGCACCCAGTGCACGGTCAGCCTCGCGTGCTCGCCCAAGGGGATCAGGCGGTCGGTCTCCTCGTGCTCTTCGAGGTACAGCTCGATCGGGATTTCGGCCGGGACCACGTCGAGGATCGCGTTGATCGCGGGGATCGACGCGGAGTCGCCGATCAGCAGGTAGCCGGCCGGAGGTTCGGCGGAAACCGAGAAGGACGACGAACCCAGCGACATCACCGGGACCTTCGCTCCGGGCCGCGCTTCACGCAGCCACCGCGAGGCGGGTCCGGCGGGCTCGTGCAGGACGACGTCGATGGCGAACGTGCCGTCTGCCGGATCGGCTTCGGTGAGCGTGTACGCGCGCTGGAACTCCGTCGTGCCGCCTTCCGGATCCGGGAACCAGAACCGGAGCCAGGCCGTCGGCTCCACGACGACGTCTTCGAACAACGTCGGTGAGACGAACCGGACCCGCACGAAGCGCGGCGTGATCTCTTCTGTTTCGACGACGGTCGCTTCGTGGTCTCTGGCCCCGAAACCCCGCATCACCGCGCCCTGGAAGCCGCGCGCCATCACAGATCCTCTCCCGTGGCCGCCAGATCGGCCACCATCTCGGCGACGGGCCTGCCCGGCGGGCAGGACTCGATCAACCCGCGAATGGACGCGGTCAGCAGCAGCCGCACGTACTCGGGCCGCGGCACCTCCGGCAACGCGGCGGACGGCCCGGCGAGCCGGTCGTCACGGGACAACCGGTCTCGGACGGCCTGGCGTTCCCGGTCCAGCCCGTCGCCGTCGGCCTCCTCCGCGGCCGTGCTGTTCTCCTCGGACGCGGTCATCGCGATAGTCAGCGACGCGACGGCGCCGCTGAGCACGATCGCCGCGGCGGGCTCGTAACCCCGGCGGACGAGGGCTTCGACTTCGGTGTTGAGCAGGCGCTGCCCGCCGTCGCCGCGCGGGAACAGCAACTGCAGGTAGGTGACGAGACCGGGATGCTCCAGCGCGAATTCCCGCATCTGCAAGGCGAAGGACAGCAGATGCCGCTCGAGGTCGTGCCGGGGATCGTCCCGGAGCCGCAGCTCGGCCAGGATGCTCTCGCCGACCAGCCGCTCGAGCCCCCACCGGCCGTCGACGTGCCGGTACAGGGCGGTCGCGGTCACCCCCAGCCGGACCGCGACCGCCTTGACACTGAGCCGGCGCATCCCCAGCTCACGACCGGCACGCAGGATGTCGTCCCGCGCGATGGTCGCCGGACGGCCACCGAGGTTCGGCATTGCGCCCCCTTTTGGAAAGTTACAGGGGGAAACTAAGGGTAGGCTTAGTTGGTGTCAAGGCGCAGTCGGCCGGTGGCCGGAAGCTGCCAAACGGTTGCCGGACCAGGGCCGGGTCGTGTCGCGAAAGCCACTTTCGCAACGTTGGAGGTTGCGAAAGTGGCTTTCGCAACGCCTCGGGGTGGGCAGCCGGCCCACGGCGAGCGTCGCCTGCGCGAGGTGTCGCGAAAGCCACTTTCGCGACCTCTGATGTCCCGAAAGTGGCTTTCGCGGCACGCCGCGCCGCCGGTGAACGAACACCGGCGGGACCGCCGAAGCGGCCCCGCCAGTGCTTCCCTCCCCGCCCTGCCGGCGAGCTTCAGTGGGTTCAGAACGTGATGGCGAACCCGTCGATCGAGCCGGTGTCGAACCGGTAGACGTCCTGCGCGCTCAGCTTCCAGGTGCCGTTGGCCGCCTCACCGGAGGCATCGACCGTGTAGGTCTGGTGCACACCGTCGGCCGATCCGACGCCGCCGGAGTCCTTGAGCCGGTAGGCCTTGCCGCTCGGCCCGATCAGGTCGAGCACGAGGTCCGCGGTGTAGGTGTGCGAGACGTCCACCTTCACCGGCAGCGACGCGGAAGCCCTGCCGTCACAACCCTCCTGGGTCACGGAGCTGGTCACCGCCGCCCCGGCGTCCGGAATGGACACCGGCGTGGTGTTCGACTTGACCCCGCATTGCGGGCCGGGGCCACCGCTGCCGATCGACGAGACGTTCAGCAGCTTGTTCGGCGAGCCGCTGCCCGCGTTCTTGATGACGCCCGCGGTCGCGCCGTTCACCAGCGCGTCCCGCACCTGCTGCGGAGTCGCGCCGGGGTTGGCCGACAGATACAGCGCGGCCGCGCCGACGACGTGCGGCGTCGCCATGGACGTCCCGCTCATCCCCGCGGTTCCGCCGTTGCTCGGGCTCAGCGAGGTGATGTTCGTGCCGGGCGCGAAGATGTCGGTGCAGCTTCCGTAGTTGGAGAACGAGGACCGGTTGTCCGAGGAGTCCGAGGCGTTGACCGTGATCGCCTCGGGCACCCGGGCCGGGCTGGTGTTGCAGGCGTCCGTGGAGGCGTTGCCCGCCGCCACGCCGTAGACGACGCCCGACGCGATCGACCGCTTCACCGCGTCGTCCCCGACCCCGGGGGCGTCCATCGTCAGGCTCATGTTCGCCACGGCGGGCTTCTGCGCGTTGGCCGTCACCCAGTCGACGGCGTCGATGATGCCCGAGTCCGGTCCGGAGTTGTTGCAGCCCAGCACTTTCAGCCCGACGATCTTGACCTTCTTCGCGACGCCGTAGGTCTTGCTGCCGATCGTGCCCGCCGTGTGACTGCCGTGCCCGTGACAGTCCTTGCCGTCGCCGCCCATGAAATCCTTGCCGAGGCTGGCGCGGCCTTCGTACTCCGGGTTCGACGGGTTGATGCCGCTGTCGAGGTCGTACGCGGTGACGCCCGCGCCCTCGTTGGGGTAGGTGTAGGACTTGTCGAGCGGAAGGTTCTTCTGGTCGACCCGGTCCAGGCCCCACGTCGGGTTCGGCTGGGTGCCGGTGCCGCGCGCGGTGCCGTCCTCGTACACCGCCTTGACCGACGGGTCGGCGGCCAGTTTCCGGGCTTCGGCCGCGGTCATGCTCTTGGCCGAGAAGCCGCGGACGGCAGCCGTCCAGACCGAACGCACCTCGCCGCCGTACCGCTTCGCCAGCTCGGCCGACGCCGACTGTCCCGCGGCGGCGACGTCATGGAGGACGACGATGTACTGGTCGCCGTAGTGCTCCTTGGCGGGGATCACCACGCCTTCGGCCTCGGCGGCGACGGCCGTCCCGGCGCCGAGCGCGAGCAGCGGGCTCAGCAGGCCGAGCGCCAGCAGGGTTTTCGTCTTGTCACGCATGGGAGATCACCTCTGTTTCGACGAAGATCACTGGACGGTGAGGGTGTACGTGGTGGTCGCGGTCTTGCCGCCGCCGTCCTTGGCGGTCACCGTGATCGGGTACGTGCCCGGCTGGAACGGCGCGAAGACCTGCATGGTCGAACTGCCACCGCTCGAAACGCTCTGCGGCGAGAAGAACGGGTTGACCGGCAGCCCGGATCCACTGACGGACAAGGTGATCGAGCCGGTTCCGCCGGTCGCGGTGACGGTCGCGCTCACCAGCGAACCCGCGCGTCCGGATCCCGAAGACGGGTTCACGGTCACCTTCAGGTCGCCGACGGGAGGTTCACCGGCGCCGACGGTGAGTGACAGCCCCGCGGTGGCCGTCTCGGTGGTTCCCTTTCCGGAAATCGTGACCTGGTAAGCTTTTTCCGGGGTTCCGGCGGCGGTTTCGATCGTCAGCTTCGCCACCTCGCCCGCCTTGATCGTGGCGGGCTGGAACGTGGCTTTGGCCCCCTCGGGCAGACCCGACGCCGACAGCGTGATGTTTTCGGCGCCGTTCTTGCCCGGCTTGCTCGTGACACTCGCCGACACGTACTTGCCCGGCAGTACCTTCACGGACGAAGGCGAAGCCGCGAGGGTGAAGACGTCGCCCGGCTGTTCGCCGCCGATCTGCTGGGCGACCCAGTCCCCCATCTCGTTGTTGAGCCTGCTGTAGACGCTGTACCAGCGGAAATCGCTGCGGCTCCACGAAGCGACGCCGACGACCTTCCCGTCGACGACGAACGGGCCGCCGCTGTCACCGGGGAGGATGGTCTTGCGGCCGTCGGAGTAGCCGGCGCAGATCATCGTCTTCGGGTCGACACCGTTCTCCACGCCGGTGCACTGGCTCGCGTTCACGATCGGCAGGGTCAGCTTGTGCAGCGTGACGTCCTGGGTAGAGTCGTTGATGTCCTTCTTGCCGTAGCCGAGGCTGAACCCGTCCTTGCCCGGTGCCTCCAAGCCGGTGTCGGCGGAGGTGGCGACCTTCGCGTAACCGCCGGGCGGGACCGGGATGTCGCCGTCGACGGTGATCACCGCGACGTCGTAGCCGTACCAGGGCTGGGTGAACTTGGGATGGATCTTGTAGTCGACGGCCTTCAGCTGGGTGCCGCCCGCGCTCTTCAGGTCGTCCAGTCCATAAAGGACACTCTTCTCGCCGGCCAGTTCCTTGCAGTGGGCGGCGACCAGCACCTTCCGGGGCGCGATGACGGAGCCGGAGCAGCTCTGCCCCTTCGGCCGGGAGCCGCCTTCCCGCAGGGCGGCGATGGCGTACGGGTAGTCCTTCACCGACGCGGGCGAGCCGCCGATACTCTGGCCGTGGACGCCACCGGTCGGCAAGGGCGCGGCGTCGGTCGGGGTGATGGCGCGAAGAGGGTCCGCCGGCGCCGCACCGGCGAGACTCGCCGCCGGCGCCAGCGCGGCCAAGGTCAGGGCGACCACGCCCAAGATCCGTTTTCTGCTCACGGTGATTTCCTTTCGAGGAAAGCGCGACTGCCCGACAACTGTCGATCGGCGGCGAAAACGGAACAATAGTGGAATACGGCGATCGCCCCACTATTTAAAGAAACCACTCCTGACCAGCGGTTTCTCAAAGCCTTACCCAGCGAACCGACGAATACGTGCCCTTAGGGAATGTCGCCGAGCAGATCGGCGGTCAGGACGGTGCGCGAAGGCAGCCCCAATTTCCGGAGCGCCCGTCCGACGTGGATTTCGACCGTCCTCGGCGACAGGAACAGCCGCTCGCCGATCTCCCGGTTCGTGAGGTTCTGGGCCGCGAGCCTGGCGACTTCGAGTTCCCTCGGCGACAACGCTTCGCCGTAGCCCTTGCGGCCACGCCGGGGCATCTCCGGATCGCATCGCCGCAGCGACCGGCGGCAGCGGAGCGCGTCCACAGCGGCGCCGAGACCCGCGTACGTCGTCTCCGCGGTGGTGAAGGAGGCCACGGCGCGCTCCTGTGCTCCGGCTTCGGAGAAGCAACCGGCCGCGAGTTCGCCGGCGTAGGCGGCGAAATACGGGAGCGGTAGCGCGCTGTAGGCCTGTGCGGCTCCGAGCAGCAACTCCGCGGCGGGAAGCGTCTCACCACGCGCCTGGGTGAGCATGCCCCGGCACAGCAGTGCCGACGCGTTCGCGACCGGGGCGTCCTTGCCGTCGATGCCCTGCCGGTACTCGGCGAGCAGCTCCCGCGCCTCGACGTGCTGCCCGAGGCCGAGCATCGTGCGCACGGCGAACGGCATCAGCTCGGCTGCCCAGACCCAGTTGTTCTTGCGGCGCACGGTCTCCAGGCCGAACTCGGCCAGGCGCCGGGCCGCTTGCAGATCCTTGCCCGCCTGATGGACCGCGACGCGGCCCGCGTACGCCGAAGCCTGCACCGGGACACTGCCCGCGGAAAGCGCGAACGCCGCGTCGAAACTACGCAGTGCCGCCGTCGGCCGGTGCTGCCCGTACTCGTACCAGCCGAGCACGAGTAACGGCTCGGCCGCCAGCGAACCATCCTTGTCGACCCGCGTCAGCATCGCGCGCGCCTTCTCCGCGACACTCGCCCACTCCCCCATCGCGAGATCCAGGCGCAGTTCCGTGCCGTCGGCGAGCGCGTCGAGGTAGGGCTGATGGTCGTCGCGGATCAGCCGCCGCGCCGTCGTGAGGTAGGCCCGCGCGACCGGGTAGTGCCCGTTCCACGCCACCGCGTCGGCCAGGTTGATGTAGGTGCGGGCCACCTGGCGGCAGACCTCCGCCGACTCCGGTGCCCTCGGCAGATCCGCGATCTCCTGCCAGGCCGCCGGATCGGCGATCTGCATACGCGCCGAAAGCCGGTTCGCGGTGATGGCAGCTAGTAACCCGGCGTCGTGTTCCCCCTTGCTCACCTGTTCGGCCTCGTCGAGCCAGCGGAAGTTCTCCTCCACCGGGACGGTGCCGATATGCGGCAGCGCCAGGGTGACCAGTCCTCTGGCGAGCAGCGCCTGCCGCCTGCCGAGATCGGCCGCGCCCAGTTCGATCTCGAGCCTGCCCGCTTCGACCTTGCCGACCTGGTTGATCAGCACCTGCCCGAGATGGACGCGGATCTCGCCCCGCGCGGCCTTGCTCAGCGGCCATTCGCGCAGGATCTCGCGCAGCAGCCGGACCGTGCCGGCGTGCGCGATACTGCGCGGCAGTTCCCTGCCGAGCCGGACGGCGAACGATTCGCGCGCGGTCCGCGGGAGATCCGTGTCCCGCAAGGCCGCTTCGAGCAGGCGGCTCGCCTCCTCGGTGCGGCCGTCTTCGATGGCGTTGTCGACCGCGACGCCGGTCCACTGTGTCCACGCGGCGATGTCGCCGGCCAGCCGCGCGTGACGGGCGATGAGGGACGCGAACGGTTCGACGCTCGCGATGAGCCGGGCGGCGGCACGTCCGTGCATCGCGCACCGCTGAGGTCCGGCGAGCAACGCGTAGACCGCTTCGGCGATCAGCGGACTCCCCGAGACGTAGCGGCCGCGGCCGAGATCCCGCAGCAGCCCCGCCGCCACCGCTTCGGTGATCGCACCGGCGACCTCCGCGGACGCGCCGGCGACCGCGCCCAGATCCTGTTCCCCCGCGGGCGATCCCAGTACCGCGGCGGCGCGGACGACGTCCTGTGCGGCCGGGCCGGTCGCCGCCATCAGCTCGGAAACCCGGCTCCGCACGGTAGGCGGCACCGTCGCCGAGGCCAGCTTGTCCGCCGAAAGGGATTCGGCCGTGTCACCGACGCTCTGGATCAACGCCGTCAGGTCGACGGCGATCCCGGACGTCCGCCGGTGCGCCGCTTCGGCGACATCCGGCGCGCAGCGGCCGAAGGACGCGTCCAGCAGCGTCCGCACCTGGGCGGCGGTGAACGCCGAAAGCGAGACTTGCGCGGCGGTCTCGCGCGGCGCCGGGAATCGCCGCGGCCCGGACGCCGCCGTGCTCACCACCGCGCTCAGCCCCGCGGCCGGGGACGCCGCGAGCCCGCGCAGGAACTCCCTCGTGTCGTCGTCCGCGCAATGGACGTCGTCGAGCACCAGTACCGCCGGGCCGCAGCCGGTCAGCACTTCGCGCACGGCTCGGAACTCCTGCTGCCGGACGGTCTCGGCGTCCGCGTTCTCCGGGAACGGCGGCAGCCACGGGGACCATTCGGGGACCAGCCGCCGGAGGACCCCCGTCACCGGGGAGAAGCTTGCCGCGTGGGCGGCGGCGATCGCGCTCTTGGCGAGCAGCGCGTCGACCAACGGCGCCAGCCGGCACGGCCGCGCGAACGAACCGCACCGGGCGGACCAGACCACGCGCGACGCGATCCCGGGATGGGCGGCCAGCTCTTCGAGCAACCGGCTCCGGCCCACCCCCGGCTCGCCCTCGACGACGGCGACCGACGGCGGGCGCGTGGCGACGCGCACCAGTTCGGCCAATTCGGCGTCGCGGGCCACGAACACCGGTGCCGTACCGATCGTCGGCATGCCCGGGACCATACCGAGAGGACACCCGCCGAAAGGCGGGAACACGAACAGTGACCAAGCACCGCGCGCTTTCCGCTGGTCCACACCACCGGAGTCACGACCTCCGCGCACCGTTAACTCGATCGGGCGACGACGACCTGCGGTGACACCGACCCTCGCATCGGCAATACGGACCCTTAGGTATTGCCGCGAACCTTGCCACGAGACCACCGGAGGGTGAATCTCAGACTGTTCGCAGTGCCCCTCTGTCACCTCCCCACAGCGCAGACCCCCTGCTCGCGCCGGTCGGCCACTCGTTCGGGTAGCCGGAGTCCCCACTTGATCCCTTACGGGTAGCCGCCCGCGCCTGCTTCGCGTTCGATCATCCAGTTAGGAGTGTTCCGACGGTGAAGACCTCGTTCAGGCGCGGGCTGGCCACGGCCTGCGCCGGTGTCGCCGCGCTGGTCGCCCTGCAGGCGCCCGCCACCGCGGCACCCGCCATCACGGCGGCCACCACGATCCCGATCAGGATGCAGGCACAGGAGAAGAGCAACTGGTGCTGGGACGCCAGTGGCAACACGATCGCCGCGTGGTGGGGACATTCCCTCACCCAGACGAAGTTCTGCCAGATCGCGCACAACGAGTCCGGAACGGACTGCGCGAACAACCAGGGCTACCTGAGCGATCAGCAGCGGGTGTTCCGCTGGCTGGGGTTCAGCAACGTCGGCACCTACAGCTCGTCCGGCCAGACGCTGAGCTTCGCCTCCATCAAGGGCCAGGTCGACGCGCGGCAGCCGATCGGCACCCGGATCGGCTGGCGTAACGGTGGCGGCCACATGCACGTGCTCTACGGCTACGACAACACCAACGGCGCGACGACGGTGTACTACGGCGACCCGTGGGGTTCGAGCCCCCGCTACAACCAGATGAGCTACAACGCCTACCGGTCCAACAACTCGTTCACCTGGACCCACACCGTCTACGGGATCAAGGACTGAAACCATGAAGCGAACCTTCCTCGGCGCCACGATCCTGGCTCTCGGACTGTCACTGGCGCTCGGCGGCCAGGCCTCCGCCGCCGACGCCCCCAGCGGCGCGCCGACCGCCGCCGACCTCGCCGCGGTGTCCACTGTGGTCACCAGTGACGCGACCACCCAGCGGCTCGCCAAGGCGCAGTTCCCGGGCGCCGCCAAGGCGGACACGGCGATCGCGGCCAGAACCGCCAAGGCCGATCCGCGGACACCGGTGGCGGTGTATCAGCCGACCGCCGCCTTCATCGCCGGTACCTCCTCGGTCCCGGCCGAGCTCGCCTACGTCGCCACGCCCGCCACCCTGGGCAACGGCGACGCCGCCACCGTGTGGTCGCAGCGCGAGGGCACGGGCTGGTCGGTCTACAACGTCGCCTCGGGTGACGTCGAAAAGCGCCTCGCGGCGCGGATCGGCAAGGGCTATCTCCTGAGCGAACCTCAGGCGGGTGCCTGGTACGCCGTCGACGGGGACACCGTGACGGTCCTCGACGGCTCGTCGGTCGCGAAGACCGGCGAGACGATGACGCTCGCCGCGTACCGCGAAGCCCTGCAGAGCCGCTACGGCGACAAGCTGCCCGGCTCGACCTACGACCGCACCGGTGCCGCCGGCGGTTACGGTTCCGCCCCGGTGGGCGACACCGAGGTGCCGTGGTGGCCGTACGCGCTCGGCGCGGTCTTCCTCGCCGCCGCGGGCACGGCCGTCACGCTGCGGCTTCGCAAGCAGTAGGCGCCAAGGGTGCCGGGACCGCGCGGGGTCCCGGCACCCTACGCGAACGTGTAGTCCTCGATGGGGAAGCTCTGCGCCTCCTTGATCGCGTTCAGCGTGGAGGACGGCCGCAGCAGCGTCGCCTCCCCGTGCGGGTTGAAGTAGTAGCTGTTCGCCGGGGCACAGTTCCCGAGGGTGAAGATGGAGTCGCCGAGGCGTTCGGTCATCCGGTCGAGGAACGCGTCGTTGGCCTCCTGCGTCACCTCGAACTCCGTCGCGCCACGCCGCCGCATCGCGCCGAAGAGCCGGTCCATATGCCGCATCTGGGTCTCGATGGTGGTGAAATAGGACAGTCCCGAGTAGGAATACGGGCTGTTGAGCGAGATGAAGTTCGGGAACTTCGGGATCGCGACGCCTTCGTAGGCCTGGAAACGGTTCTCCCGCCACCATTTCCCGAGGTTCCGGCCGTCGCGACCGATGATCTCGATCGCCGGGAAGTTCGCCTCCCACAGATCGAATCCGGTCGCCAGCACCAGGACGTCGATGTCGCGCCGCCCGCCGTCGGCGGTCTCGATCCCGGTTTCGTCGATCTTCGCGATCGAGGTCGTCTCCAGGTGCACGTGGTCCTTGGTGAAGGCCGGGTAGTACTCGTTGGAGAACGTCGGGCGCTTGCATCCGAACGAATACCGCGGCGTCAGTTCGGCGCGCAGCCGCGGATCCCGCACCTGACGGCGGAGATGCGCCTGGCACCACAGCTTGCCGAGCCGGTTCGCCATCGGCAGCTGCTTGTAGTGCAGGACACCGGAGACCATCATCAGTTCCAGCAGCGCGGTCCCGGTCAGCCGGGCGGCCCGCTGGGTGAACGGCACCGCGGCGAACGCGCGCCGGACCGCCTTGGGCACGGGGAAGTCCAGTTTGGGGCTCACCCAGATCGGCGTCCGCTGGTACACGGTGAGCTCTCGCGCGACCTTCGCGATCTCGGGGATCAGCTGGACCGCGGTCGCGCCGGTGCCGATCACCGCGACCCGCTCGCCCGCGAGGTCGTGGTCGTCGTCCCAGGCGGCGGTGTGGATGACCTTGCCACGGAACGTGTCGATCCCGGCGATGTCGGGTTTCTTCGGCTGGGAAAGGAATCCCGTCGCGGTGAGGAGGTACTTGGCGGTGACCGGGGCACCCTCGGCGAGCGAGACCGTCCAGTGCGCGTTCGCCTCGTCCCAGACCGCGCCGGTGACCACCGAGCCGAACCGCATGTAGCGCCTCAGCCGGTACTTGTCCGCGACGTGTTCGGCGTACCGCTTGAGTTCCGCGCCCGGCGCGAAGAGCCGCGACCAGTGCGGATTCGGTTCGAACGAGTACGAATAGGTGGCCGACGGGATGTCGACGGCCAGCCCGGGATAGCGGTTCACATGCCAGGTGCCCCCGAGGTCGGATTCGCGTTCGAGGATGAGCAGGTTGTCGTAGCCGAGCCGGTTGAGCTGGATCGCCGCGCCCATCCCGCCGAAACCGGCCCCCACGACGACGGCGTCGTACTGCGTGGTCATGCGTTTTCCTCCCGGTGGTTGTCCTGGTCGAGACGGGCGCGATAGCCGTCCCGCTCGGGTGAGTCGGGCCGTAAAGCGCGGTCGTCCCGCACCAGACGGCGGAACGCGTTGAGCGCCGGTTCGGGGGTCACGGCCGCGAGCGTCGCGAGCGCGCCGACGTAGCCGGGCACGGCGATCTCGGCGGCGCGGGTGCGGACGGAGGCGACGACGGCGTCGGCGATCCGGCCCGGTTTCACCTTCGGGATCGGCCGCATGTCGAGCCCCGAGGCCAGCGCGGTGTCGACCGCCGACGGCAGCACAGCGGAGACGCTCACGCCGTGCGGCGCGTACTCCAGCCGGGTCGCCGCGGTCAGCCCGACGACGGCGAACTTGCTGGCGTTGTAGATCGCCAGCCCCTTGACCGGGAACTTCCCGGCCAGCGACGCGACGTTGACGATGTGGCCGCGTCCGCGTTCCAGCATGCCCGGCAGCGCGAGCCGCATACCGTGGACGACGCCGAAGACGTTGACCTCCATGGTCGCCCGGTTCAACGCGTCGGAGAGCTCGAGGAAGCCGCCGTTCGGCATGATCCCGGCGTTGTTGACGAGCACCGCGAGCGGCCCGTTCGCCTGTTCGGCCTCGCCGAGGAACGCGGCGAACGACGCCGGATCGGCGACGTCCAGGTGATGCGCGGTGCCGCCGATGTCCGCGGCGGTCCGTTTCGCGGCTTCGAGGTCGAGGTCGCCGATGGAGACGCGCGCGCCGAGGGCGGCCATGCGTTCCGCGGTCGCTCGGCCGATGCCCTGCCCCGCGCCGGTGATCGCGACGTGCGCGCCGTCGAGATCGAGGTCCGGGTACTTGGTCATGCGCGTACTCCTTCTCGTTCGAAGGCGTCGGCGACCAGGCCCGGCGCCGTCCTCATCGCCGTCGCGAGCACGCGCTCGCGTCGCCGTCCGTCCATGAAGTTGGCGCCCATGGCGGCGAGATCCGCCGGCCCCGGTTCGATCCGGACCACCCGGACACCTGCCGCGCGCAGCCGCCGCGCCTCGTCGTCGACCCGCCTGGTCATCGCCGTCCGCAGCAGCCGTTCCAGCCGGGCCGCACCGCGGGCGGGCGCTCCGCCCTCGCTGCTCATCGGCGCGATGAGCACGACCTCGCCGATGTCGTGGCCGAGCAGGAAATCCGCCGAAGTCGGGGAAACCGTGCCGCCGTCGACCAGCGGGTGTCCGTCCACAACGGACGGGGGGAACCAGCCAGGGATCGCCCAGGAGGCGGCGATGGCCTCGCCGAGGCGCGCGGGCGGCGCTCCCGGGGAGCCGAGCGCGATGCGCTTCCCCGCCGGATCCGCGGCCATCAGCCAGGTCGCGGGATGCGGGACCCAGCCATCGGGCGCCAGCGCGTCGCCGAGTTCGCGCAGCCAGCTCGCGTCTCCCCGGCCCCGGGGCAGAAGGCCCGCGAGGCCGGCGAGCGTGTCGACGTCCCGCCGCAGCGCGGCCCGGACGAGCCCGGCCGCGGGCCAGCGCGGAAACGGCACCGGTGGGAGCCTGCCCGGCATCCGCCGGACGTGCGCGGCGACGACCGCGTCACCGCCGGGCGCGCCCACGACCGCGTCGAGGATCGCCTTCGCCGGGATGCCCGCACCGAGCATCGCCACCGCCTCGGCTCCCGCCGAGGTCCCGACCAGGACGTCCGCCTCGCGGGGATCCCAGCCGAGCGCGTCGAGGACCGCGGCGGTCCAGGCGAACCCGAGGGTCCCGCCGCAGCCGAGCACCAGCGCCCTTGCGGAATGACGTGTCATTTCCGGAACGGTATGTCATTTGAACGCGCGAGGCAATAAGCTGGCGGAATGACGACGGAGATCCCGGTCAGCAGGGCCGCACGGAAGAAGCAGGAACTACGGCGCGAGATCGTGGAGACCGCGTTCGACTGCTTCGCCGAGCGGGGCTACCACGCGACCGGCATCGCCGACATCGCCGCCCGGCTGGGCATCGGGCACGGCACCTTCTACCGGTACTTCCAGAACAAACGGGACATCGTCGACCACGTCATCACGGACCTGGTCGAGAAGGTGGTCGGCGCACTGGCCGCGGACAACGCGCCGGACGCGGTCAACAGCCTGGCCGAGTACCGCAAGCAGAGCGCGCGGATCGGCGACGCGCTCGCCCGGATCTTCGGCGACGACCCGCGGATGGCCCGGTTCCTCCTGCTCGAAGCGGCGGGCATCGACGCCGAGATGCGGGAACGGGTGCTGGACTTCTACGAGACCGCCGCCGAACTGACCGCCGGCTACCTGCATCACGGCGTCCGCCTCGGTTACCTGCACGAAGATCTGGACGTCGACTCCACCGCCCGCGCGATCAACGGCATGATTCTCGCGTCGATCCTGTCCGAACTGCGCGACCCGTCACCGGAACGGCAGGCCGCGATGAGCCGGGCGGTCCGCCGGGTCATGTACGACGGGATCGCGGCCCGTCAGTGACCGGCGCGCTTCAGGATCGCCCTGGCCCGCGCTTCGACCGGCTTGTCGACCATCTGGCCGCCGGCGACGGCCACCGAGCCGTCCCCGGCGCGCGCGATCACTTCCCGCGCCCACTCGACCTCACCGTCCGACGGGGCCAGCCCACGGCTCGCCGCGGCGACCTGGCGCGGATGCACGCACAGCTTCCCGGTGAACCCGAGGGTCTTGGCATGATCCACGTCCGCGGCGAGCGCGGCCTCGTCGTCGAGTGCCGTGGTGACGCCGTCGATCGGGGCGGCCCTCCCCGTGGCCGCCGCGGCGACGACGAGCGCGGACCGCGCGTACCGCAACGCCTCGTGTGACCGGTGGTCGACCCCGAGCTGCACGGCCAGGTCGACGCTGCCGAAGGCGGGCCGCACCACCGCGTCCGCGCCGCAGACCTCCACCGCGCCCGCGATCCCGGCCGCCGTCTCCACCAGCGGGAGGATCGGGACACCCGGCAACCGCCCGGCGAGGGAATCGATCTCCGCACGGGTCTCGGCTTTCGGCAGCATCACCGCGAGCGCGCGCCCGGCACTCGCGACATCCTCGTGGTACCAAGGGGTTCCGGCGGCGTTGATCCGGACGACCGCCTGATGGCCTTCCGCCAGCCACGTCCGGACGTGCTCGCGGGCGGCCTCCTTCCGATCGGGCGCGACGGCGTCCTCCAGGTCGAGGATGACGACGTCGGCACCACTGGCCGCGGCCTTGGCGAAGCGATCCGGCCGGTGTCCCGGCACGAACAGGAAGGTTTTCGCGACGGTCAGGAGTTCGTTCATCGGCCGAGGCTCCGCATCGTTCCGGTCGCCGTCCGCCGTCCGTGGCGATCACGCACGGCGGTGCCGGTCTCGTCCGCTCGCACGATCATGCCCTGATGGTCGAACAAGGGCGCGACGAGCCGGTAGTCGAAGGCCAGCCTCCCGCCGCTCCCCCGCC
The DNA here is from genome assembly GCF_014873915.1 of Amycolatopsis roodepoortensis. GTDB lineage: Bacteria > Actinomycetota > Actinomycetes > Mycobacteriales > Pseudonocardiaceae > Amycolatopsis > Amycolatopsis roodepoortensis. The sequence goes on along the minus strand of NZ_JADBEJ010000001.1, from coordinate 1,171,502 downwards.
GCCGCGCGGCTTCGGCCATCGCGAGCGCCTGCAACGGGCCGTGGGTGAGCAGCCCCGGATAGCCTTCGACGTCGCGGGCGTAGTCGCGGTCGTAATGGATGCGGTGGGCGTTGTAGGTCAATGCCGAGAAGCGGAACAACAGCGTCGGCGAGACGTCGATCGCCCATTCGTCCTCGGCCGCCAGCACCTCCGGCTCCTCGACGGGGTTGTCCGCCCGCCCGGCGGCGGCGTCGCGGTAGACGATGTCCTGCTCCTCCTCGACCACGACCTCGCCACCCTGGACTATCCGGTGTCCGGTCACGACGAAGGTCAGCCGTCCGGTGCGGCCCTGTTTCTCCTGTGTGGAAAGCACTTCCGTATGCCGCTCGGCGGGCAGCCCGCATCGCAGCGGGCCGAGTGTCCGTACCCGTCCGCCCGCCCACATCCGGCGGCGCCCGGGTTCCGTGCCACGGGCCGGATGCCCGTCCGGCCCCAGATCGGCCTGGGCGGGCCGGTCCAGCAGGTAGAACCAGTGCCACAGCAAGGGCAGGCCGTCGCGGTCCAGATCCGGCGGCTCGACGTCGAGCAGCGAAGCCAGCGCCTCCGCGGGACCGGGCTGCAGGATTTCCTTCACGTTCGCACCTCCTGGCGGGCATCGAACTCGGCCCGGATCGACTCGTTGTGCGCCCCCAGCGCGGGCACCGGCCCCATGACCGGCTCCCGGCCCGCGACCTCGACCGGCGGGAGCAACGCCTCCAGGGTCCCGGCGGGGGTTTCCACCTCGCGCCACCGATTCCTCGCGGCCAGCTGCGGATGGCGGGTGAACTGCTCCGGCGTCCGCAGCCGGGCATTGGCGATCCCGGCGCGCTCCAACAGGTCCCCGACCTCGTCCGCGGTCGAGCCGCTGAAGGCCTCCTCCAGGATCGCGGTGAGTTCGCCGTCGTTGGCGACACGGTCGTCGTTGGTCCGGAAGCGCGGATCTTCGACGAGCGTCTCCTGTCCCAGCACGTCCCGGCACAGCACGACCCACTCCCGTTCACTTTGGACACTCAGGAAGACCCGGTCGTCACCGGTGCGGTACGGGCCGTACGGCGAGATCGACGGATGCGCCGCCGCCGTGCGCCGCGGCGGTTCCTTGCCGTAACGGGAGAAGTAGGCGGGCTGGCTCATCCATTCGCCGAGTGAATCGATCATCGCGACGTGCAGGCTCGCCCCGCCGCCGGTGCGCTCGCGCTCGTACAGCGCGGTGAGCACGCCGCTGTAGGCGTACATCCCGGTGGCGATGTCGGCGATCGAGATCCCCGCCTTGGCCGGGGTCTCCGGGGTGCCGGTGGACATCACCAGCCCGGTTTCGCACTGCACCAGCAGATCGTAGGCCTTCTTCGTCCGATATGGACCTTCCGGGCCGTAGCCCGAGATCGAACAATGGATCAGTTCCGGGCGTTCCGCGCGCAGGGTCCCGGCGTCGAGACCGAGCCGTTCCACCGCGCCGGGCGCGAGGTTCTGCAGGAACACGTCCGCCTTGCCGATCATCGCGCCGAGCAGCGCCCGGTCCGCCGGGTCCTTGATGTCGAGTTCGACGCTTTCCTTGCCCCGGTTGAGCCAGACGAAGTAGCTCGATTGCCCGTGCACCGTGCGGTCGTAGTCGCGGGCGAAGTCGCCGGCTCCACGGCGTTCGATCTTGATGACGCGGGCACCGAGGTCGGCGAGCTGACGCGAGGCGAACGGAGCGGCGACGGCCTGTTCCAGCGCGACGACGGTGATTCCCTCGAGTGGTGGGCGCATGCTGCCTTCCTCGGTGTTCAGGACGGGATGCGGTGCCGTTCGATCAGCTGGCGCGCGATCACGCCGCGCTGGATCTCGTTGGTGCCCTCGCCGACGATCATCAGTGGCGCGTCACGGAAGTACCGCTCGACGTCGAACTCCGTCGAGTAGCCGTAGCCGCCGTGGATGCGGACGGCGTCGAGCGCGATCTCCATCGCGGCCTCGGAGGCGAACAGTTTCGCCATCCCCGCCTCCATGTCCGCGCGTTCGCCCGAGTCGTAGCGTCGCGCCGCGTGGTGCACCAGCTGGCGGGCGGCCTCGAGTTTGGTCGCCATGTCCGCGAGATGGTTGCCGATCGACTGGTGCTGCCAGATCGGCTTGCCGAAGCTCTCGCGTTCCTGGGCGTAGCGCAGGGAATCCTCCAGCGCCGCCCGTCCGACACCGAGGGCCCGGCAGGCGACCTGGATCCGGCCGATCTCCAGGCCCCGCATCATCTGGGCGAATCCGCGGCCCTCGACCCCGCCGAGCAGTGCCGTGACCGGCGCGCGGAAGCCGTCGAAGGAGAGCTCGCAGCTCTCGACACCCTTGTAACCGAGCTTGGGCAGGTCCCGCGAAACCTCGAAACCCGGCCCTTTCTCCACCAGCAGGATGGAGATCCCCTTGTGCGCGGGTTCGGCGGCGGGGTCGGTCTTGCACAGCAACGCGACCAGCTGGGACCGGCGCGCGTTGGTGATCCAGGTCTTGCTGCCGTCGACCACGTACTCGTCACCCTCGCGCCGCGCCGTGGTGCGGAGTGCCTGCAGATCCGAGCCGCCACCGGGTTCGGTGAGCGCCATCGTCGCGCGGATCTCGCCCGTCGCCAGCTTCGGCAGATAGGTGTCCTTTTGCTCCCGCGTGCCATATGCGGCAAGGAGTTTCGCGACGACGGTATGGCCGCCCATCGCGCCGGCGAGACTCATCCAGCCACGCGCGAGCTCCTCCGTCACCAACGCGTAGCACTGGGCGGAGACCTGGGTCTCGCCCCAGGGCTCGGGCACGGCCAGCCCGAAGACGCCCATCGCCTTCATCTGGTCGACGAGCTTCTCGGGATAGGTGTCCGCGTGGTCGAGCTCCCGCGCGACGGGCCGGACCTCACGATCCACGAACCCGGCCACGAGCGCGACGATCTCGGTCTCTTCCTCGGTCATGTGGTTATCATGAGCGATGATGAGACGGTATGTGAAATACCGAATCATGATGCCCGCATACCGGACCGCGATGAGCAGGGGCGAGGGTGGACTTCAAGCAGCTCAAGGCGTTGGTGACGGTCGCCGAGGTCGGCAGCGTGACCCGCGCGGCCGAGCTGCTGCACCTGGTCCAGCCCGCCGTCACCCGGCAGATCCGCACCCTGGAGCAGGAACTCGGGGTGCCGTTGTTCGAACGGACCCGCCACGGGATGCGCCCCACCGAGGCGGGCGCGACGCTCGTCGAGCGGGCCCGGCGGGCGCTCACCGAACTCGACCGCGCCCGCGCCGAGCTGGCCCCGAAACCCGGTGTGGTCACCGGGATCGTCACGGTCGGCCTGCTGGAGAGCGCCGCCGAACGGCTGGCCGCGCCACTGACGACGGAGGTGCTGCGCGAGCATCCGGGGATCGAACTGCGGCTGCTCACCGCGTACTCGGGACATCTCCAGCGGTGGATCGACGACGGCGACGTCGACCTGAGCCTGCTCTACAACCTGACCAGCACGCCGTCGCTCAACGTCCGTCCTCTGGTCCGTGAACGACTATGGGCGGTCGCTCCCCCTTCGGCCGGGCTCGATCCCGCACGACCCGTCCCGTTCGCCGAAGTGGCCTCGCATCCGCTGGTCATGCCCTCCGAGGGGCACGCGCTACGCACCCTCATCGACGGCGCGGCCCGCGAGGCCGGCGCCGAGGCGGAGGTCGCCGTGCAGACCAACGCGATGACCCTGCAGAAACGCCTCGTGCTCGGCGGGCACGGCTGGACGATCCTCCCTGGCATCGGCATCGCCGCGGACGTCGCCGACGGCACGCTGAGCGCGGCTCCGGTATGCGAACCGGAGGTCTGGCGCACCGTCGTCCTCGGCACGCCCAGGACGGGGCGCGTCACGCCCGCCGTCGACACCGTCGCGCGGGCACTGGTCCGGCAGATCCACCGGACCGTGCGGGAGGGCGAATGGCCCTCGGCACGGCTCTGGGAAGACCGAACAGGAGAAGAATGAGCACGCTCACCGGCAACGCCGTCGCCGCAGACGGTGCCCGGCTGGCCTACCAGTGGCACGGCACGGGCAGGCCCCTCGTGCTGCTGGCCGGGCAGGCGAACGACCACACGTGGTGGGACCGCACGCGCGGGGACTTCCCGAGCACGATCACCATGGACTACCGCGGTACTGGTGCGAGTGACGCGCCCGATTCCGCTTACTCCACACCGGGTTTCGCGGACGACGTGATCGCGGTCCTCGACGAACTCGGGGTCGGCGAGGCCGATGTCTACGGCACCTCGATGGGTGGCCGCGTCGCGCAGTGGGTCGCCGCGCGGTATCCCGATCGGGTGCGGCGGCTCGTGCTCGGCTGTACCTCGCCGGGTGGGACGCACGGTGTCGAGCGGTCGAACGACGTGCGGCTGGCCCTGGCGCGACGGTCGTCCGCGGAAGCACGGGAGACGCTGGAGGACCTGATGTACACGCCCGCCTGGCGAGCTGCCAATCCCGGCCCGTACCGGGTGCTGGGCGCGCACGGCATGCCGCCGCACGCGGTGCGCGGACATCTGGTCGCGAGCAACACCCACGACGCGTGGGACGTGCTTCCGGAGATCACCGCGCCCACGCTGGTCCTGCACGGTGACGACGATCTGCTCGCGCCTGTGGCGAACGCGCCGCTGCTGACGGAGCGGATCCCCGACGCGCGAATGCATCTCTTCGCCGGGGCGCGCCATGCCTACTTCGACGAATGCCGTCCCGAATCGAGCGAGCTGGTGAGCGACTTCCTCGGGTAGACCATGCCGGCCGGGTATGTGCCCATCGCGGATTTCTATTTCTCAACCGCAGGGATCACAGCTCATGATGGTCGGCGTTCCCGGAGCGAAGGAGCTTCCCTTGCCGCACAAGAAACCCGGCGTCGTCGCGAACGTGGTCCGCGGCTGCCTCGGCAACCTGGTCGAGTGGTACGACTGGTTCGTCTACGCCTCGTTCAGCATCTATTTCGCGGCCAGCTTCTTCCCCGAGGGAAACCTGACGGCGCAATTGCTTTCGACCGCTGTCGTGTTCGCCGTCGGCTTCCTGATGCGCCCGCTCGGTGGCTGGCTCCTCGGCCTTTACGCGGACAAGTTCGGCCGCCGGTCCGCGCTGACCCTGTCCGTGACGCTGATGAGCTTCGGCTCGCTGGCCATCGCCCTCACGCCGGGTTACGCGTCGATCGGCCTGCTCGCGCCCGTGATCCTCGTGATCGCCAGGCTCGCGCAAGGTCTCTCGGTGGGCGGCGAGTTCGGTTCGAGCGCGACCTACCTGTCCGAGATCGCCACCCCGCGACAGCGCGGCTTCTACTCGAGTTTCCAGTACGTCTCGATCACCGTCGGGCAGCTTTCGGCCCTGTTGGTGATGATCGTGATGCAGTCGCTGCTCACCGAAGCGCAGATGTACGCGTGGGGCTGGCGGGTGCCGTTCGTGCTCGGCGCCGTCGCCGGACTCGTGGTGATGTACCTCCGCCGCAGCATGGTGGAATCGGAGCACTTCGAGCGCTCTGCCGGCTCGCCTTCGCGCGGTGGCCTGCGGGTCCTGCTGCGTGAGCACCGCCGCCAGGTTCTCGCCGTTCTCGGGCTCGCCATCGGCGGCACGGTGGCGTTCTACACCTTCACCAGCTACCTGCAGAAGTACATGGTGAACACGGCGGGGATCCCGAAGCCGACCGCTTCGCTCATCGGTTTCGCCGCCCTGTTCCTGTTCATCTTCATGCAGCCCGTCGCCGGCGCCCTTTCCGACCGCTGGGGGCGCCGGCCGGTCATGTTCGGCTTCTCCGTCGGCGGCATGCTGCTGACGGTGCCGGTCATGACGCTCGTGGGCAGGACGGGGAATCCGTGGGTGGCGTTCCTGCTCATGATCACCGCCATGATCTTCCTCAGTGGCTACACCGCTTTGTCGGCCATCATCAAGGCGGAGATGTTCCCCACCAACGTCCGTGCTCTCGGCGTCGGCTTACCGCACGCCCTGGCGACCGCGGTGTTCGGCGGGCTCTCGGAACCGATCGCGCTGGCTTTGAAGCAGGCGGGGCACGAGAGCGTGTTCTTCTGGTGGGTCACCGGTTGTATCGCGCTGACCTTCGTGGCGACTTTGGTGGTGCGGGAGCCTTCGCGTGACTCCGCGCTGGAGATCGATGAGGTGCCTGTGCGGGATTCTGTTGTGCGGTAGGGGGTGGTTCCTCGCCGAGCTTGCGGTCTAGTTGTGGGCGGCTGCCGCGCTTTCTCGGCTGGGTCGGCGGATGGTTGCGGTGGGATCCGGGCTCGGCGGTGTGGGCGTTGCCGAATCTTGGCGACAGTCGCGGGTGCATGGTGAGGATCGTCGTCTGGCCACGGGCTCAGCTATCGCCGGATTTCGGTAATGGGGCCATGTGGTGGCGAGACTCGCGTGGTGCACGGTCTCCGTGGCCGTTCCTGTCGACGGTGGGGACAGGCGTCCGGGTGTAGGCACGAAATGCGTGACAACACCGTATGGAGCACCGCTCCTGATTCCTGTCTTGGCAACGAACCCAAGTCTGGGCAGGGTGGTCGATTTCGGCGACGGTCCGAGACCGGCCTCGATTGTGCGACTCGGGGTGGCGGACGCTAGCCGAACCGTAGCCATGAGGCGCGACCGCGCTGGCCGAATTCCGGCAACGGTCCCAGGGCTGGGTGGCGTGGTATTTCCAGCGACGGGCCAAGACCGGCCTCGATTGCGCAACCCGGAGTGGCGGACGCTTGCCGGAACGTAGCCACGAGGCACCATCACGTGGTGCGCGGTCTCTGGTTCTGTGACCGGATTCGGCGACGAACTCAGCCCCGGGCGTCGTGGCCGTTTTCGGTGACAGGCGCGACTAGAGGTGGGGACGCTTGTGTGACAGGCGCAGCCACAAGCCGCGAGGCGCCATCACAGGGTGCGCCGTGCTTGGTTCCGTGGCCTAAATTCGCCAACGAAACCAAGCCTGGGCACCGTGGCCGTTTTCCGGCGACGGTCCGAGACCGGTGTCGATTGCGCAACTCGGGGCGGCAGACATTAGCCGGATCGCAGCCGCGAGGCACCAACGCGCGGCACACCGTCCCTGGCTACGTAGCCAAATTCCGGCAACGGTCCCAGGACTGGGCACCGGGGCCGTTTTCCGGCGACAGGCGCGGTTAGGGAGTTGCATGACAAGCGCAGCCACAAGTCGTGAGAGGCGATCACAGGGTGCACCGCGCTTTGGTTCCGTGACCAAATTCCAGCAACGAAACCAAACCTCGGCACCGGCGTCGTTTCGACGACGGGCCGAGACCGGTGTCGATTGCGCAACTCGGGGTGGCGGACATTAGCCGGATCGCGGCCGCGAGGCACCAACGCGCGGCACACCGTCCCTGGCTACGTGGCCAAATTCCGGCAACGGTCCCAGGACTGGGCACGCGGCTAGGGGGCGGCGGACGCTAGCTGTACGACGGGCGCAGCCACAAGTCGCGAGACATTCTCACAGGGTGCACCGTCCTTGGCTCTGTCGCCGAATTCCGGCAACGAAAACCAGCGCCGGGCAACTGTGGCCGTTTCCCGGCGACGGTTCAGAACGGTGGTTCCTCGGCGCGAGGTTCGTGCAGTGGCGGTGGCGCACTGTCGTAGCTCTGCCCGGTGGGTGTGGTGATGCTGAGAGTGCCATCAGAGGTAAGCCGGTAGACCCAGCCAGGTTCATCCTTCAACCGGTGGTCCCGGCGGCAGAGATCGATCAGGTCGGTATCAGCGGTGTGGCCGCCGTGCTGCCACGGCACCGCATGGTCGAGATCGCAAGCCTGGGCGACCCGATGGCAGCCAGGTCTTCGGCATTCCCGATCCCGCACCCGCACGAACTCACCCAACCCCGCAGTAGGCCGATACCGGTCACGCCCCAAATCCAACACCTGCCCGGAGAGCGGATCGGTGACGATCCGCCGCAACACCGTGTCCGCCCCAGACGCGATATGCCGAGCCAGGGCGGCCGGAACATGGCCATGGCCGGCGAGTTCGGCAGGGTCATCATTCAGCCCCAGATAGGTGTTCAAGTCCATGTACAAGAACACCTCAGACCGTTCACTCCCACCCTGCCCGCCCAGCAACAAATCAAGCGCGACATCGGCACGCAGCTGATCCAGAGTGCGGGTCTCCCCGCCGGTCTTGAGAGCGCGTGCTTCACGATCGATCCGGGTGTAGGCGGCGGCGACCTTCTCCACCGGCCCGTCCTCCACCTCGATCGACGCCACCCCGGCCTCACCGTGGCGGATCGACAACCGCCGCCCGGCACGATGCCGCTCCGCACGCCGAGCGGCACCCTCGCGGTCGACCATCATCGCCGCATGATTCGCCGCCTTCCGAACCTGCTCCGAGTTCCGCCCCGGCAACCGATCCTCCGAAACCGCGTCCACCGCACGCGCATCGTCATCGGACAACCACGCGGTCGCGGCGGCGACCTTCATCGCCCCATAGCCACCCACCTTGCCCCGATCCAGCAACCCCAACGTGCACGGCAGCCGCGTGGTCAACGCCTCCGCCGTCGACACCAACCCAACGGCATGACCGTCCACAACAGACAACCCCAGCGCGACCTCCTGCACCACACTGCCAGCACCGCCACGGTGACGGCTCAGTTGCGCCAACGCCCGGAACCGCACCGCCTCCAACCGCGCGATCCCCTCCGACGCAGCAACCGCCACAGCAACAGCATTACCGTCCTCCAACGAATCCAGCAAAACATTGACCTCCTTCAAAACATCAGAAGAGGTGATTTCCTCGAGTACCGCCACAACGGCGTTGCGTGTATCCACACACCGAAGCTACAACCGACCACCGACAAAACGGCCAATTCCCTTACACAGCAACACTAATCGACATCGAGTAACCCCTCGGCACCATTCTTCAGCCGCCGCGCGATCTCCTCCGAGCGTGGCAGCATGGTCTTCTCATAAAGCGCAACAGCATCGCCGACCGAAGCAGAGCCGGCCAACGCGAGGGCGAGTTCACAAGCGTCGACCATGGCCAGGTTGACGCCGACGCCGAGCGGCGGCATCAGGTGGGCGGCATCGCCGAGCAAGGTCACCCAAGGCTTCTGCTCCCACGTGTGCGGGACGGGCAGGACGTACAACGGACGGTCGACGTACGGCCCGTCGTTGTCGGTGATCATCCGCAACATCGACGGCGACCAGCCGGAAAACGCGTCCAGCAGCCGGCCGCGGACATCCGTACCCGACTTGGCCCAGTCCGCGGGCAGCCGCTGGATGATGTAGACCCGGATGTGGTCGCCGCTGTTGCGCTGGGCGAAAAGACACCGCTCGCCGTCGGCCGCCATCGCGCTGCCCTGGCCGACGAGTTCGGCGAGTTCGGGGTGCGCGTTCTCGACGTCGTCGAACCACGCTTCCAGGAAGGTGATCCCCGCGTATTCGGGCACGGCCGCCGAAACCGTCGGGCGAACCCGTGACCACGCCCCGTCGGCGCCGATGACCAGATCCGTCTCGACCGTCGCTCCGTCCGTGAACAGCAAGCGCCCGGGAGCTTCGACCCGGTCCAGGGTCCGTCCCCAGTGGACAGTGCCCGGCTCCAGCGAGTCGAGCAGAAGCTCGCGGAGCTGGCCGCGATCGATCTCCGGTTTGAACATCTCCCCCTCAGCAGGGACGTGGTGCTCCAAGAGACGCCCGAGAGGATCCAGTTTGCGCATCTCCTGCCCTTCCGGCCGGGCGAGGGCGAAGAACTCGTCGAGAAGGCCTGCCTCGCGCAGGGCCAGCTGCCCGTCGTCCGCGTGGAGGTCGAGGGTGCCGCCCTGGTTCCGCGCCCGGGGATGCGGGTCGCGGTCGTAGACCGTCACGGGGACACCGTGTTTCTGCAGGATGCGGGCACAGGTCAGGCCGCCGGGCCCCGCTCCGATGATGCTGATCGTCATGCCCCCAGAAAAGCAGAACGAGTTAAAAAGTGCAACGAGTCAACTTAGTGACTGTGACAACCCATGCGGTAGGGTGCGCTCATGGAGACACCCGGACGGCGTGAACGCAAGAAGGCGGCCACCCGCAAGGCACTGGCGGACGCCGCGCTGAAGTTGTTCCTGGCGCGGGGCTACGACCAGGTGAGCATCCGGGACATCGCCGAGGCGGCCGACGTCTCGACGACGACGCTGTTCAAGCACTTCCCCGGTAAGGAGGCGCTGGTCTTCGACGAGTCCCAGGACCGCGAAGAACGCCTGGTCGCCGCGGTCCGGGAGCGCGAAAAGGGCCAGAGCATCGTCGAGGCGCTGCGCGAGTACGTGCTCGCGACGTGGCTTCCGATCACGACGCACCCTCAGTACGCCGAGTTCACCGCGCTGGTGACCGGCACCCCGGCCCTGCAGGAGTACGGCGAGCGCATGTGGACCCGGCACGCCGCGACCCTCGGCGCCGCGATCGCCGAAGACACCGGCGCGGACGAAGACGACATCGCCTGCCACGCGCTCGCGCGCTTCGTGCTGGACATTCCGGCCCTCACCCGGGGCCGCCCGGACCCGCGGGAGGACGTCGAGCGGATCTTCGACCTCCTCGAACGAGGCTGGCGTTAATCCTCTTCGGAAGCGTGACGGGATCCGCGCAGCGAGCCCGGATGCGCCTTGGCGGAGGGATCCTTGCGGGTCTTGAGCAGGCTCGCCACCGTCACCACGACGAGGATGCCGATGATCACCGAGAGACTGACCGGCGTCGAGATCTCCGGAACACTTTCGTCGATGTCCACGTGTGCCCAGTGCAGGATCAGCTTGACCCCGATGAACCCGAGGATCACCGCGAGCCCGGCCGACAGGTACACCAGGCGATCGAGCAGGCCCTTCACCAGGAAGTACAGCGCTCGCAGGCCCAGCAGGGCGAACGCGTTTGCCGCGAAGACCAGGTACGGCTCGTCGGTGACGCCGAAGACCGCGGGGATCGAGTCCAGCGCGAACAGCAGGTCGATCCCGCCGATCGCGAGCAGCACCACGACCAGCGGCGTACCCACCTTCTTCCCGTCGACACGGGTGATGAGCTTGCCGCCGTCGTATTCGGTAGACAGCGGCAGCAGCCTCCGCGCGGACCGCACCACCACGTTGTTCTCGACGTCCGGATCCTCGTCTCGATGCCGGAACAGCTGGATGCCGGTGTAGATCAGCAGCAACCCGAACAACAGGAACATGAAGGAGAACAAGGAAAGCAGCGTGGCGCCGAGCGCGATGAAGATCGCGCGCATGATCAGCGCGACGACGATGCCGAACGTGAGCACCTTGTGCTGATGTTCTTCGGGTACCGCGAAGGTGCTCATGATGATCACGAAGACGAAGAGGTTGTCGACGGACAGGCTCTTCTCGACGATGTAACCCGCGAAGTACTGCTGCCCGAAGTCGCCACCGTGCGCGAGCGTCAGCCAGACACCGAACGCCACCGCGACCAGGATGTAGCCGACCGACCAGGCCACCGCCTCGGCGAAGCCGACCTTGTGCGGCCGCACCGCCGCGAGGATGAGATCGAGTGCCAGGAGCCCGAGCACCAGCCCGATCGTGACGATCCAGGTGAGGGCATCGATCTGGAGCATCCGCACCCTGTCTTTCCTTCGACGGCAGGTGCCAAGATCTTATGTGCGACTCCCGCGGTCCGCATTCGCATGACCCGGCGCCGCGTCCAGCAGCGCGGCGAGCACGGTCTTGAGCAGCGGGTGGTCCGCGCTCCCCCGCCGGACGGCGGCGAACACGCGGCGCAGCGGCGGCTCGCCGCGCAACGGGACGGCGACAGCTCCGTGGACGGCGGCGAAAGCGTTGCGCGGCACCAGCGCCACGCCCTCGCCGGCTGCGACCAGGGTGGTGATCGCGTGGAAATCGTCGGAGACGTGCCGGATCGCCGGGTTGGCGCAGACGATCATCAGCACGTCGCGGCACGGATTCCCGGGCTTCGGCGCGATCCATTCGTCGTCGGCGAGAGCGTCGATGTCCACTTCGGACGCTTCCGCGAGCCGGTGCGCGGTGGGCAGCACGACGTCGAAGGGCTCCACGTACAGGGGGAACCGGGTGAGCCTGCTTTCATCCGTTCGTGGCGAGAGCCGGTACTCCTCGGTGATCGCGACATCGATCTCGCCGTCGAGCAGCAACGGGATGCTCGCGTGCCCCTCGACGTCCTGCACCTGCATGGAGACCCCGGGCGATCCGGCCCGCAGGGAGGCGATCGCCGGCGCGACCACCATCGTGATCGCGGAGGCGAAACTCGCCAGCCGCACCATGCCCTGTACGCCGGAATCGAGCGCGGCCAGCGTGGCCCGCGCCCGTTCCAGTTCGGCCGCGACGGCGTTGGCGTGCACCACCATCAGTTCACCCGCGGGGGTCAGCGAAACCCGCCTGCCCCGGCGGCGGAGCAACTGCTGGCCGCACTCGGCTTCGAGGGCGGCCAGCTGCTGGGAGACCGCGGACGGCGTCAGGTGCAGCGCCTGGCCCGCCGCCGTCACGGTTCCGTGGTCGGCGAGGGCACGCAGCACGCGCAGCCGTCGCGGATCGATCATTCGTCCATCATGGACCTTGCCGTCACGAACGCGTCGACGGCCCGGTTGACGTCGTCGGTCGAGTGCGCGGCCGACATCTGCGTCCGGATCCGGGCCTTACCGTGCGGCACCACCGGGTACGAGAAACCGATCACATAGATGCCCTGGTCGAGCAGCAGATCCGCCATCTTGCCCGCCTTGGCGGCGTCGCCGATCATCACCGGGATGATGGGGTGCTCGCCCGGCAACAGGTCGAAACCGGCTTCGGTCATCCGGCGCCGGAACAGCTCGGTGTTGGCGCGCAGCTTGTCCAGCAGCTCACCCGAGGACTCCAGCAGCTCCAGCGTGGCGAGCGCGGCCGCGGTGATCGACGGCGCCAGCGAGTTCGAGAACAGGTACGGCCGCGAACGCTGCCGCAGCATCTCGACGATCTCCGCGCGGCCTGAGGTGTAGCCGCCGCTCGCGCCGCCCAGCGCCTTGCCGAGGGTGCCGGTCAGCACGTCGACCTTGTCCTGGACGCCGAACAGCTCGGGCGTACCGCGGCCGGTCGGGCCGGTGAAGCCGACGGCGTGCGAGTCGTCGACCATCACCAGCGCGTCGTAGCGCTCGGCCAGCTCGCAGATCTCGTCGAGCGGCGCGAGGTACCCGTCCATCGAGAACACGCCGTCGGTGGCGATCATCCGGTAGCGCGCGCCGGACGCCTCCTTCAGGCGGGCTTCCAGATCCGCGACGTCCCGGTTCCGGTAGCGCATCCGCTTCGCCTTGCACAGCCGGACGCCGTCGATGATCGACGCGTGGTTGAGCTCGTCGGAGATGATGACGTCCTGGTCCGTCAGCAGGGTCTCGAAAAGCCCGGCGTTGGCGTCGAAACAGGAGCTGTAGAGGATCGTGTCCTCGGTGCCGAGGAACTCCGACAGCTTCGCCTCGAGCTCCTTGTGCGGCTGCTGGGTCCCGCAGATGAACCGCACCGACGCCATGCCGAAGCCCCAGCGGTCCAGCGCCTCTTGGGCGGCCTTGATCAGCTTGGGGTGGTCGGCGAGGCCGAGGTAGTTGTTGGCGCAGAAGTTGAGGACGTCGCCGTCGCCGACACTGACCGAAGCCCGTTGCGGCCCCTGGATCACCCGCTCGCCCTTGTACAGCCCGGCTTCCCGGATCTCGGCGAGCCCGGCCTTGAGGTCGTCGCGCATCGCGCCGTACATCAGTTCTCCGTCCAGTCCAGAATGACCTTGCCGCAGCGGCCTTCCCTTGCCGTCGCGAACGCCTTCTCGTATTCGGTGTAGCCGAATCGGTGGGTGACCACCGGCGAGATGTCCAGCCCGGCCTGCAGCAGCACGGACATCGAGTACCACGTCTCGAACATCTCGCGTCCGTAGATCCCCTTGATCTGGATCATCTTCAGCACCACGGACGCGATGTCGACCGACACGTCGGAAGCGGGGAGGCCGAGGAGCGCCACGCGGCCGCCGTGCGACATGTTCGCGATCATGTCGCGCAGCGCCTCGGGCCGCCCGCTCATCTCCATGCCGACGTCGAAGCCTTCGGCCATGCCGAGCCGCTCCTGCGCGTCGGCGATGGTCGAGGAGGAGACGTCCAGCGCGAGGTCGACGCCGACCTTGCGGGCCAGTTCCAGCCGGTGCTCGCTGACGTCGGTGACGACGACGTTGCGCGCGCCCGCGTGGCGCGCGATGGCGGCGGCCATGATGCCGATCGGGCCGGCGCCGGTGACCAGCACGTCCTCGCCGATGACGGGGAAGGACAGCGCGGTGTGCACTGCGTTGCCGAGCGGGTCGAAGATCGCGGCGATGTCGAGGTCGACCTTGGTGCGGTGCACCCAGGCGTTCATCTCGGGCAGGACGGCGTACTGCGCGAAGGCGCCGTCGGTGTGCACGCCGAGGCCCTTGGTCCTGGCGCACAGGTGACGCCGCCCGGCCTTGCAGTTGCGGCAGCTCCCGCAGACCAGATGGCCCTCACCGCTGACCAGGTCGCCCACCTTGACCGTGGTCACCGACCGGCCGATCTCGACCACCTCACCGACGAACTCGTGCCCGATGACCAGCGGCGCGGCGATGGTGCGCGACGCCCAGTCGTCCCAGGAGTCGATGTGCAGATCGGTGCCGCAGATCCCGGCGCGCAGCACGCGGACGGCGACGTCGCCGGGGCCGACGGCGGGATCCGGCACGTCGGTGAGTTCCAGCCCGGGTGCTCGGTCGGCTTTGACCAATGCCTTCATGGCGCGAAGTCTGGCCCGCCCGTGCTGTTCAGTCCATCGCGAGTTTCTGAAATCCCTCGTTAGAGCAACTTCACAAGGAGCCGGGGACCCGGACCATCACGAAGTCCGGCCGTGGCTCCACCTCGAACCCGATCGATCGGTAAAGCCGGATCGCCGACGTGTTCGTCGCCGCCGCGTGCATCATCGGACGTTCGCCGCGGGCCCGGATCCCCGCCGCCACCGCGCGGATGAGCCGGGTCGCCAGCCCTTGGCCGCGATACGCCGGGTCGGTGCAGACGGCGCTGATCTCCGTCCAGCCGGGTGGGTGCATCCGCTCCCCCGCCATCGCGACCAGCTCGCCGTCGCGCCGGATTCCCAGATAGGTCCCCAATTCGATGGTCCGCTTCCGGAACGGGCCGGGTTTCGTCCGCTCGACGAGATCCAGCATCTCCGGGACGTCGTCCGGCCCCAGCACGACCGCTTCGGGATCTTCGGCGGCTTCGAGCGCGACGTCCACCAGCCGGACCCCGGCGATCCTGCCGAGGACTTCCCAGTCCGCCGGGACGGGGAGGGAGTTGTGGACGGTGACGGTCTGGCCGGGACCCGCCAGCGCGGCGACGTCGACCCATACGCCGTGGTCCGGCTCGGGCGGCAGGGCGAAGAAGGGCGCGACGTCGACCTGGTAGCGCAGGACCTGGCCGGAGCGTTCCGCGAAGTGGGCGTGCGGGCCGGTCAGCGAAGCCCAGGCGGGGTCGTCGAAGGGGGTGACCATGATCGCTCCGACACCGGCGGGCCAGCTTTCATTCCAGCTCCCACATCCTGAGCGCTCAGCCGCCCGGAACCAGCAGCGGCGAATGCGGATCGAGTTCGATCCCGCGTTCGCGGAGTGTGTCGTCGATGACCCGCCAGATCCACCGCACCAGCTGGCTCGCGAGCTCCGGGAGTTCGATACCGCACGGATTCTCCAGCCAGCGCGCGGCGCTCGTGTCGACGAGGCCGACCAGCCCGAAGGCGAGCGGTTCGGCGATCCGGCCGTCCAGTTCGAAGGTGTCGAGGTAGTGCTTGAACAGGATGGACAGCTGCCGGGCGATGGCCGTTCTGACGTCGGTGATGGCATCGCCGCCGCGCCGTCCGGCCTGGGAGTGCCGCGCGAGGTAGCGGTAGAGGTTCCCGTGTTCGGCGAGCCAGCCGGTATGGGCGCCGACCGCCATGGTGATCAGCTGCATCGGCGTCCCGCTCGGATCCCACAGCGGGGCCAGCTCGGCGGTGATGAGCCGGACGGCGCGGTCGGCGATGGCGCGCTGCAGGTCGGCGGCGTCGTCGAAATGCTTGTACACCCGTGTTCTCGCCACCCCCGCCTCGTCGGCGATCTGTTCGGTGGAGACCTCCGGACCGTGCGCGGCGATCGCGCGCAGCGCCGCGTCGACGAACTCCCGTCGGCGGCGCTCGCGCTGTCCCGCCCAGCGCGCCGCGCGGCCGTCCGGCCGAGGCACGTCGGCTTCAGGCGTCATCCCCCAGAGTTTATCGGTGGCCGGTTAACGGGTACACTGCCGTACCCGTTACTTCGGGAGACCGCGATGAGGAATGACGTCGACGACACCACAGCGGACGCCACGCTGCTCGACGCCTTCCGCGCCGGTGACATCGCCGCCGGCGAGGCGCTTTTCCGGCGGCACGCCGAGCCGCTGCGCCGGATCGCCGCGGGCTGGGTCTCCGACCCCGCCGAGCGGGACGACCTCGTGGCCGAAGCCTTCGTGCGGGTCCTGAGCGTCATCCGCGACGGCGGCGGCCCGCGGGAGAACCTCCGGCCCTATCTCGCGGTCACCATCCGGAATCTCGCGGCCAAATGGAGCCACCACCACAAGCGGGTCGAGTTGTACGGCACCACCCCGGCGGTCGAAGAGGCCGCCGGGGCGATCGGCACCGAGGAACTCCTCATCCTCCGCTCGAACGCCCGGCTGGCGTGGGCCGCCTATTGCGCGCTCCCCGGCCGCTGGCGGACGGTGCTGTGGCGGACCGAAGCCGAAGGCGACTCGCCGAAGGTGGTCGCTCCGCTGTTGGGAGTCTCGCCCAACGGCGCCTCCGTTCTGGCACTGCGCGCCCGCGAAGGTCTCCGCCAGGCGTTCCTGCAGGCGCAGGTCCCCGAAACGGGAACGCCGTGCTGCCAGGAAGCCCGGCGCCGGATGGGCGCATGGCTCCGCGGCGGCGTGCCAGGCCGCCGGGCGGACCTGATCGCCGCGCATCTGGCGGACTGCGAGCCCTGCCGCACCGTCGCCACCCGGCTCGACGAGGTCAACCGCGAGATGCCGCCGGGTGTCCGCGCCGTCTCGGCCTAGGGAATCAGCCGGGAACGGGGGCGCTCTCCCCCGCGATCCGCAGCGCCTCCACCAGTTCCCGGTACAGCGTGTCGGTGGCGAGCAGATGCTCGTGGCTGCCGCTCGCCCGGACGCGGCCTTCCTCCATCACCACGATGGTGTCCGCGTCGATCACCGTGGACAGCCGGTGCGCCACGGTGACCACGGCGCCCTCGCGGGCCAGCCGCCGGATGCAGTCGTGGATCGCGCTCTCGGTCCGGCCGTCGACCTGTGCGGTCGCCTCGTCGAGCAGCACCACGTCCGGCGTGCGCAGGATCGCCCTGGCCAGCGCGATCCGCTGCCGCTCCCCGCCGGACACCGACGTCGACGAAAGCGGCGTGTCCAGCCCGTCGTCGAGCGCGGCGATCTTGTCGCTCAGCCGGACTTCGCCGAGAGCCCGCCGCACCTCTTCCTCGGTCGCGTCCGGATGGGTGAAGAGCAGGTTCTCCCGGATCGTCCCCGGCACGATCGGCGTCTCCTGCTCGACGTAGGCCAGCCGGCTCCGCACGTCCGCGTACGGCAGGTCCGCGTACTCGCGTCCGTCCAGCAGCAGCGCGCCCGACTCCGGCCGCACGAACCGCATGATCAGCGACAGCATCGTGGTCTTGCCGGCGCCGGACGGCCCGACGATCGCGGTGTGCCCGCGTCGCGGGATCTTCAGCGAGACGTCCCGTAGTGCCGGATCGCCGCCGTAACCCGCGGTCACCCCGCGCAGTTCCAGCACGGGGCCGTCCTTCCCAGCCGGCGCCGTGCCGGTGGGCGCGCGGTCCTCCTCCACCTCGAGCGCGTCCATCTCCCGGATCCGGCCTGCCGCGGCGATCCCCGCCTGCAACGCGGTCATGTTCTGGCTCAGTTCGGTGATCGGCTCCATCAGCGCGAACGCGTACAGCAGGAAGGCGATGAGGCTCGACACTTCGAGCAGGCCCGCGTCGACCCGCCAGGCGCCGAGGCCGAGGATCACCAGGGTCGCGGCCTGGATACCGGTCCAGGCCACCACCCAGGCGACGGCCTCGCGTCGCACCGCGCGGACGCCGTGCGTGGCGGCGGCTTCCGCGTCGACCAGGATTCGGTCGGACTGCCGGGCTTCGGCCCGGCTGGCCTTCACCGTGCGGATCGCCCGCAGCGCGCCTTCGAGGACGCCGCCGAGACGGCCGACGCGCTCCTGCGCCTTCTCCTGTTCCTTCGCGATGGCCGGCATCAGCCAGGTGAACAGCGCGATCACTACGAGCACGGCCGCCACCGTCGTCCCGAGCAGCACCGGGTCGAGCACGCTCATCAGCACCAGGGTGCCGACGAGCATCACCACGCCGTTGATCAGGCCGATCACGCTGGAGGACGCCGCCTCGCGCAGCAGCACCGTGTCCGAGGTGACGCGGGTGACCAGCTCCCCCGTCGGCCGTTTGGTGATCGCCGGGATCGTCGCGCGGAAGAACCGCCGCACCATCGATTCCCGCGCCTTCAGCACCACCCGCTCGCCGACGGTGCCGAGCAGGATCCACTGCCCCAGCCAGATCACCGCGCCGACCACCATCAGGCCGGCCAACGCGAGCACCGGGCCCGCCAGCGACGCCGACGAACCGAGCGAGTCGAGCACCCACTTCGTGACCATGGGTGTGGCGAGGCCGGCCGCCGAACCGAGCAGGGCGAGCAGCAAGCCGATCGCGAGTGCCCCCTTGTGTGGTCTCGCGAACGACCACAGCACCTTCAATCGTGGAGTGTTCATGGTTCTCAATGGAACACGAGTGTTCTAAAATCGTCAAACGAGTTCCATATCGGAAGCGAGGTACGGTACCGGCCATGAGTGAGGGTGTGGTCACCGAGACGGGTGTCCGGGCGAGGACCCGGCGCGCCATCCTGGACGCGGCCATCGAGACGTTGACCAAGCAACCGGGCGCCTCGCTGGCCGACATCGCGGCGGCGGCGAACGTCGGGCGCACCACGGTGCACCGGTACTTCGCCGAGCGTTCGGACCTGATCGACGCGATCAGTCACGACGCCCTCGACAAGATCTCCCTGAGCACCGAGCGGGCCAGGCTCGACGACGGCCCGGTCCCCGCCGTGCTGGCGCGACTGTGCCAGGAGTACTTCGAGCACGCCGACATCTTCCAGCTGCTGTTCACCATGCCGGACCTGGTGACCCGGCCCGAATGGGCGGAAGAGAGCGACGACGACCGCCGCCTGCTCCGGCTCATCGAACGCGGGCACGCCGAGGGCTCGATCGATCCGGCGATGACGAAGGAGTGGTTGCTGCAGCTGCTCTGGAGCATGCTCTACACGGCGTGGGAACTGGTGCGCGAAAAGACACCGAAGCACGAGGCCCTCACGTTGTGCCTGCGCAGCCTGGAAAAGGTCATCGCGGTCGGCTGAAGTCCTCCGAAGTGATGACGCGGACTCGCGCGTCTTCGAAGATCCTTTCCCGATGACAGAAAAACCGGTACCCGCCTGGGGAATCCTCTTCGGCGGGCTCGCGGTGTTCGTGGCCGCGCCCGCGCTGCTGCTGGCGACCGGGCACGACACGATCAAGCCGTCCGCGGATTCGGACAAGGCGCTTTCCCTTGCCGGAGCACTGATCCCGGCGCTGGCCGGGATTCTGCTCGTCCATGGGATCCCGCTCCATGCGCCGAACCTGCTCCCCGGCGTGCCCTACCGGCGCAGGCTCCGGAAGCAGGCGACGGCCCTGGCGCTCATCGCCTTTCTGTGGCCGCTGGCGTTGTTCCTGGTTTCGGCGGTGGGACAGCAGGCGCTGGTCCGCGACATCTGGGCGCTCGCCAAGCCGCTCGTGTTCCTGGTCCTGCCGTTGATCCTCCTGCGCACGCGAGGGGAACCCGATCCGTTCCGGCTCACGTGGTGGCCGCGGGAGACCTGGCGATGGCTCGCGCCGATCCCGGCGGTGCTCGTGTTCGGCTGGCTCTACGTCCTCGGCCCGCTCGCGCCGCCGCTCCCCACCTCGGAGGATTACCCCGACCCGGTATACCTGGCGGTCGGCGCCACCCTGACGTTCTTCACCGCGAACGTCCTCGAAGAGGTCTTCTTCCGCGGCATGCTGCAGACCCGGCTCGAGGCGCTTTTCGGGCGGTGGCCGGGAATCCTGCTGGCGGCGTTGCTGTTCGCGTGGCTGCATCTGCCGACGCACGGACAGGGGTCGCTCCCACTCACCCTGGGCGCGATCGTGGCGTTCCAAGGGTTCTTCGGGCTGTTCACCGGCTACCTGTGGTCGCGCTACCGCAACCTGTGGGCGCCGATCGCCGCGCACACCGCGATGAACACCGTGCCCCTGCTGCTGATGTGAACCCTGGGCTCCGGAGGCGGTGTCGCGAAAGCCACTTTCGGGACACCAGACGTCTCGAAAGTGGCTTTCGCGACATGGCCGCCAGGGCAGTGCCGGGCGGGCCGGGCGGTCACGCGCCGATGGTCGCCGCGTCGATGACGAACCGGTACCGCACGTCGCTGTTCTCGACCCGGTCGTAGGCCACGTTCACCTGGTCGGCCGAGATCGTCTCGATCTCCGCGCCGATCCCGTGCTCGGCGCAGAAGTCGAGCATCTCCTGCGTCTCGGCGATCCCGCCGATCATCGAACCGGCGAGCACCCTGTTCCCGCCGAGCAGCGAGAAGGCGTTGTAGGACAACGGTTCGCCGGGCGCGCCGACGTTCACCATCGCCCCGCCGACGCGCAGCATGCCGAGGTAGGAGTCGACGGGCAGCGTCGCGGAAACGGTGTTGAGGATCAGGTCGAAGCGGCCGCGCAGCTGCTTGAACGTCGACGCGTCGCCGGTCGCGAAGTAGTCCTTCGCACCCAGCTTCAGGCCGTCCTCCTGCTTCTTCAGGCTCTGGCTGAGCACGGTGACCTCGGCGCCCATGGCGACCGCGATCTTGACCGCCATGTGGCCGAGCCCGCCGAGACCGACGACGGCGACCTTCTTGCCCGGCCCAGCGCCCCAGCGGTTCAACGGCGAGTAGGTGGTGATGCCCGCGCACAGCAGCGGGGCGGCGACGTCGAGGCCGATGCCTTCCGGGATGCGGCAGACGAAGGAGTCCTTTACGACGATCTGGCGGCTGTAGCCGCCGTAGGTGTTCTCGCCGTCGAAGCCGACGCCGTTGTAGGTCTGGATGTTGCCCTTGACGCAGAACTGCTCGGTGCCCGCGAGGCAGTATTCGCACTCACCACAGGAATCGACCATGCAACCGACCCCGACGCGGTCACCGACCTGGTACTTCGTCACGTCCGAACCGACCGCGGCGACGACGCCGGCGATCTCGTGGCCGGGCACCATCGGGAAGATCGCGCTGCCCCAGTCCTCCTTCACCTGGTGGATGTCGCTGTGGCAGATCCCCGCGTACGCGATGTCGATCAGCACGTCGTCCGGACGCAGGTCGCGACGCTCGATCGTCGTCGGCGACAGTGCGGCGCCCGGGGACGGCGCGGCGATGGCGTGCGTGGTCGTCGTCATGAAACCCTCCGAGAAACAGTGAGACCATGTAAGAGGTCACTTACAACTAGCGTAAGAGGGCTCTTACATATTCCGCGACCGGGACGGTGTGATCCACGACATGGGCGGCAAGTACCATCACGGCGATCTTCGCGCCGAACTCGTGCGGGTCTCGCTGGACCTGATCGCCGAACAGGGGCTCGGCGCGTTCTCGGTCGCCGAGGTCGCCAGGCGCGCGAAGGTCAGCCCGGGCGCGCCCTATCGGCACTTCCCGGACAAGGAGAGCCTGCTCGCCGCGCTCGCGGCCACCGTCGCCTGCCAATTGGCCGACAGGGTGCAGAAAGCCATCGAGGCCGAGAGCGAACCCGTCGCCGCACTCGCCGCGGCCGCGGGCGCGTACACGGAGTACCTCATCGAACGCCGCGCCGGGATGAACATCATCTACTCGGACGGCTTGCAGGGTCCCGAGCACGCCGCACTGCACGAGCAGACCCGCCGCCTGACCGACCAGTTCGTCATGCTCTGCCTGACCGTCGCGGACCGGCCGCAGGACGGGCTCGAATTGATGGAGCAGCTGTTCACCCAGGCACACGGCTACGGCACGTTCTACCTCGACGGCGTCTTCAAGAAACAGGGCTACTCCACGGAAGTCGTCGTCCGGAAGTCGGTCGAGGCCGCCCGCGCCGCCATCGAAGGCCGTACGAAAATGTGACGTGATTCACGTCCGATTTGCCCGATTACCGGGGCTTCCCGCGCCGACAGGATGCGAAGCGCAATCCTTTCGACGACAAGGAGAACCGCGTGAGCATCGGGCAAGAAGTCGGATCGTGGCGGGAATTGGGCCGCCATACGAGCACGTCGGCGGTACTGGCGGGCGGCGTGCTCGTCGGCGCGATCACCATCTACGTGGCGGCGAGCCTCCTGCCGACCGCCGTCGGGGACATCGGCGGGCGGCCGCTGTACGCCTGGACCATGACGGCGTTCCTGGTCGCCCAGGTCGTCGCGACCATGCTGGTGGGCCAGGCCCTCACCCGCTTCGGCGGCAAGGCTTCCTATCTGATCGGTTTCGGTGTCTTCGCCGCCGGCTCGGTCTTGTGCGCGGCGAGCCCGTCGATGCCGATCCTCCTCATCGGGCGCGGGACACAGGGGCTCGGCGCCGGCCTGCTGACCGGGCTCGGCTTCGCCCTGATCCATTCGGCGTTGCCGCCTCGGCTGTGGAGCCGGGGCAGCGCCCTGATCTCCGCGATGTTCGGAGTGGGGAACTTCGCGGGCCCCGCACTCGGCGGTTTCTCGGCACAGTTCGGTTCGTGGCGGGCGGCGTTCGCGATCCTCGCGGTGGCCGCGGGTGTGCTGGCGATTTTCGTGCCCCGCGCGCTTCCCGCCGTCGAACGCCCGGCGCGGTCGCGGCCGGTCCCGGTCGTTTCGCTGGCCCTGATCGTCGGCGCCGCCGGGGCGGTGAGCGTGGCCGGGATCCTGTCCGACGCCCTCACGATGGCGGCCTTCATCACGCTGGGTCTCGTGCTCGTCGGCGCGTTCCTGGTGGCGGAAAACCGTGCGGCGGCGAGTGTTCTCCCCGCTTCGGTCTACCGGCGGGGTTCACGGCTGCGGTGGATCTACCTGACCATCATGGTCCTGGCGTCCGGCGTCGCGGTGGAGACGTTCTTGCCGTTGTTCGGCCAGCGGCTGGGCGGGCTTCCGCCCGCGGCGGCGGGATTCTTCGCCGCCGCGCTGTCCTTGGGCTGGTCGGTGAGCCAGCTCGTCAGCGCTTCGGCGCGTAAGACACGACGCCTGGTGCTGGCCGGGCCCGTCTGCCTCGCGGCGGGATTCGCGCTGCTGGGGCTGGTGCAGACCGAGCAGCCGTCGCTGCCCGTCGTACTCGCCTGGCTGCCGGTGCTCTTCCTCGGTGGCACCGGAATCGGCATCGCGATGCCTCATCTGTCCGTCGCGGCGATGACCTCCGCGCCCGACGGCGAGGGTGGGCAGGCGGCCGCCGCGATCGCGACGATCCTGACGATGTCGACCGCGTTCGGCGCGGCCGTCGCCGGTCTGCTGGTCAACTTCGGCGGCTCTTCGGTGGTCATGTCGGCGAGGTGGCTGTTTTTCGGTTTCGCGGCCGTCTCCGCCCTCGGCCTGCTCACCGCGCGCCGCGCGGTCTGAGCCCGGTCAGTTCCGGGAGCGCCTGGTGCGCACGCGCGGGAGCGCTTCCGGACACCGGCCGTCGCACCGGATGTGCGCCCAGACGATCTTCCCGCCCCGCACCGGCTCACGCCGGACTCCCCATTGCACCGCCACCCCGTCGACGACGAGCAGCCCGCGGCCGCGGGGATCCTCGAACTGCGAACTCCGCGCGCGGGGTTGCTCGACACTGACGTCCGCGACCTCGATACGCACCGCGCAGGGTGCGACGCCACGCCACAACTGGATGTGGCGTGCGCCACCTCCGTGCACGTAGGCGTTGGCGACGAGTTCCGTCGCGGCGAGCAGGACGTCGTCGCGGTGCCCCTCGCCGAGATCGGGAAGGCATCTGACCACCCAGGCACGCATGTCCGGCAACGCCCGCGGCGTCGTGGCTCGCAGGTCAAGCACCCAGGTTCCCGGCACCGGATGCTCCGCGATACTGATCATGGAGCCACCCTTCCCGTCGCGCGCGGCCTCCCTGCTGAAGTCGCACATCCGGGTTACCCAGAACGCCCGCCGATCAACCCGTGCCGGAGTTCATCGGGCCGCGATACCCTCCAGCACCGTCCTGACCACGGCTTCCACCGCCGGCGAAGTGGTCACCGCCGGGCCGTGCGGAAGCAGACCGGAGAGCACCGTCTCATGGCAGACGCCGACCAGCATGGCCGCCGCCGCCCCGACATCGCCGTCGAGCCTGCCGAGTTCCTTTTCCGCCCGCAGGTATCCGACGAGGCGATCGCGCCAGGTCTCGCGGTCGCCCGCCCGTTCCCCGAACCGCGCGAGCACGACGGGGCGGGCCAGCAGCCCGGCGAACGCGGGCAGGATCTCCTTGTGCAGAGCCAACCCGTACGCCAGCTGGGCGCGGAGATTGGCCTCGACCGTAGCCGAACCGGGCTCGGGAAGCTCGCCGAGTCCGGCTTCCACTCTCCGTACGTGCTCTGCCAATGCGTCGGCCAGCAACTCCTCCTTGTCGGCGAAATGGTTGTACAGCACGCCATCGGCGACTCCCGCCGCGCGCGCGATCGCCCGCACCGTGAGTTCCGCGGTGCCGTGCGCGGAGATCAGGTCCGCGGCGGTATCGATCAAGTGCTCGCGCAGGCTCCGCCCGTCTTCCGTATGCCGCAGGGCGGCCGCTTTTCTCGGTGACATCAGGATTTCGCCCTGACCAGCCAGGCGGCGCCGCGCAACCGGACACCGCCGGGAGTCGCAAAAGGCTCTAGCGCGGCGGATAGCGCTTCTCGCGCATTGTTCGCGGCTTCGGTGCTCACCTGGCCGAGGTGGTACTTGACCGGACCCCAATCGGCGATGAACGCGGCCGCGTCGGGAACGTCGCTCCCCCAGACCTGGTCCGCCTCGACACGGTCGCAGGCGACATCGCGGAATCCGGCACCGGTCAGCACCGAGCGAACCCGCGCCGGATCGGCGAAGGCCGTCGGCCCCGTGCCGTCCTCACCGGTCGGGGTGGGCAGAAACGGCGCCAGCGCGCCGAAAACGGTACCGAGGTCGGTTCCGGCGAGCGCGGTCATGCACAGAAAGGCGAGCCTGCCGCCCGGTTTCAGCGCCCGGCGGACGTTCGCGAACGCGGCGACCGGATCGGCGAAGAACGTCACCGCGAACCGGCTGAGCGCGACGTCGAAAACCGCGTCCTCGAACGGGAAGACCTGGACGTCACCCTGCTCGAACGCCACGTTCGCGACGCCTTCGGCCTCCGCGCGCGCCCGCGCCGTCGCGAGCATCGGCGCGGACAGGTCGATCCCGGTCGCTCCCCCGAGCGGAGCACGGACGGCGGCGAGCCGGGTGACCTGCCCGTTGCCGCAGCCGATGTCGAGCACCCGGTCCCGCTCGCCGATTCCGGCGGCCTCGAACAGGAACTCGTTGAACCCGCTGTTCACCGCGTCGTAGCGCGCGTCGTGCTCGGCCCAATGCCGTCCCTCGTAGCCGTTCCACGCCTCCGACTGCGCGGTGTTGACGATGCCGGACATACCAGAACCTCCTCCGTTATGAACGTGCGTTCATGAACGCTTGTTCATACTGGAGGAGGTCTGGTCCGCCCGTCAAGCGGTGATACTCCGGAACCCGCGCAGGCGCAGGCTGTTGAACACCACGAAGACCGAGCTGAAAGCCATCGCGGCGCCGGCGATCATCGGGTTGAGCAGGCCCGCCGCGGCCAGCGGCAAGGCGCCGACGTTGTAGGCGAAGGCCCAGAACAGATTGCCCTTGATGGTGCGCAGCGTCCGCCGGGAAAGCCGGATCGCGTCCACCGCGGCCCGCAGGTCGCCGCGGACCAGGGTCAGGTCACCGGCCTCGATGGCGACGTCGGTCCCGGTGCCCATCGCCAGGCCGAGGTCGGCCTGTGCCAGCGCGGCCGCGTCGTTGACGCCGTCGCCCACCATCGCCACGACCTTGCCCTCGCCCTGGAGCCGCTTGACGACGTCGACCTTGTCCTTCGGCAGCACCTCGGCGATCACCGTGTCGATCCCGACCTCGGCGGCCACCGCCTTCGCGACGGCCTCGTTGTCGCCGGTCAGCAGCACCGGGGTGAGCCCCAGTTCGCGCAACCGGGAGATCGCCTCGGCGGACGACGGCTTCACGGTGTCCGCGACGACCAGGACCGCCCTGGCTTCGCCGTCCCAGCCGACCACGACCGCCGTGCGGCCGAGTTTCTCCTCCGCCGCCTTGGCCTCCGCCAGCTCGGGCGTCAGGTGGTGACTCCACTGCTCCAGCAACGCGCTCCGCCCGACCAGGACCGCCGAACCGCCGACGATCCCTTGCACACCAAGGCCTTCGACACTGGCGAACTCTTCGACGGCCGGGAGTTCCCCGGTGCGTTCCCGGGCGGCGCGGGCGATGGCCTGCGCGATCGGGTGTTCCGACGCGTTCTCCAGCGCCCCCGCCAGCCGCAGCGTCTTCTCCTCATCGGCACCGTCGGCGACGTGGACCGCCACCAGCGACATCTGCCCGGTGGTCACGGTGCCCGTCTTGTCGAGGACGACCGTGTCGACCGCGCGGGTCGATTCCAGTACTTCCGGGCCCTTGATGAGGATTCCGAGCTGCGCGCCGCGCCCGGTGCCGACGAGCAGCGCGGTCGGGGTCGCCAGGCCCAGCGCGCACGGGCAGGCGATGATCAGCACGGCGACCGCCGCGGTGAACGCCGCCGCCACCGAACCGCCGGTACCGAGCCAGAACATCAGCGTGCCGACGGCGAGCGCGATCACGATCGGCACGAAGACCGCCGAAACCCGGTCCGCCAGCCGCTGAACCTGCGCCTTCCCGGTCTGCGCCGCCTCGACGAGTTTCGCCATCTGCGCCAGCTGCGTGTCGGCGCCGACCCGGGTCGCCCGGACGACGAGCCTGCCGCCCGCGTTGACCGTCGCGCCCGCCGCCGTGTCACCGGGGACGACCTCCACCGGCACGCTCTCACCGGTCAGCATGCTCGCGTCGACCGCCGACGCGCCTTCGGTGATCACGCCGTCGGTCGCGATCTTCTCCCCCGGCCTGACCACGAATTCCTCGCCCACCGCGAGTTCGCCGATCGGGACGCGCACTTCCTTGCCGTCGCGAAGCACCGCGACGTCCTTCGCGCCGAGTTCGAGCAGGGCCCGCAACGCGGCACCGGCCCGCCGCTTGGACCGCGCTTCGAAATAGCGCCCGGCGAGGATGAACGTCGTGACACCGGCGGCGACCTCGAGATAGATGTTGCCGTCGCCCGCCATCCGCTGGACGGTGAGCTCGAAGGGATGCGTCATCCCCGGCGTTCCGGCGGTGCCGAACAGCAAGGCGTACAACGACCACAGGAACGCGGCGAGCGTGCCCATCGAGATCAGGGTGTCCATCGTGGCCGCGCCGTGGCGCAGATTCGCCCACGCCGCCTTGTGGAACGGCCACGCCGCCCACACCAGCACCGGCGCGGCCAGCGTCAGCGAGATCCACTGCCAGTAGGTGAACTGGAACGCGGGCACCATCGCGAGCACGATCACCGGCACCGACAGCACGGCGGATCCGATGAGCCGTTGCCGCAATGGCGTGATGGGGTCGACCGCGGTGTCTTGTCCGGCGGCTTCTTCCTTTTCCACCGCGGGCAAAGCGGCCGAATACCCGGCCGCCTCGACCTGTTCGACCAGCTGCCGCGGCTCGATGCCCGCCGGGTAGCTGACCTTCGCCTTCTCCGTGGCGTAGTTGACCGTGGCCGTGACGCCGTCGAGCTTGTTCAGCTTCCGCTCGATGCGCATGGCGCACGAGGCGCAGGTCATCCCGGTGATCGCGAGTTCGACCTCCGACGTGGCCACCGCGGTGGTGTCCGTGCTCATCAGTGGCTCCCTTCCCCTGTCGTGACGGTGAATTCCGCGGTGCGGACCTTGCCCTCGTGCTGGAAGTCCAGGAACAGCCGGTAGGTGCCCGCCGTCGGGACCTCGGCGAAGAAGGTGACCGCCGGACCCGGCTTGGTCCGGCCGTCACCGGGCTCGCCGTCCGGATGGACGTGCAGGTACGCGAGGTCGCCGCCGCGCAGCGCGACCAAATGCCCGTAAGCACCCAGGTACGGCTGGAGATCGGTGACCTCGCGGCCGTTCTTGGTGACGGTGAGGGTCACCTTCGACGACATTCCCGGCTTGAGGTCGCCATCGAGGTGGACCTGGTAGCCGTCGATCTCCGCGACGTGCGCGCTCCGGTACTCGGCCGGGCGGAAGTCCCCGCCCGCGAAGAGGTCCGCCCCCAGGGTGATCGCCTCGCCGCCGCTGGGCTTGAAGTCGGCGAAGACGCGGTAGACCCCCGCGTCCCCGACGGCCAATGGCACGGACCAGGTCCCGTCCGCACCGAGTTCGGGGTGGACGTGCTGGAAACCGGCGGTATCGCGGCGGACGACGATGAGGTGCATCCGCTTCTCGTGTTCGACGTCGTAGGCGGTCACCGGCGCGCCGTCGGCGCCGAGGATCCGGAAGGTGAAGGGAGCGGTCTGCCCGGGGGTGAGCGTCGTGGTGGTGGGCGTGAGGGTGTAGCCGCCCTTGGCCGACGCGAGCCCGGCGGGCTCGTGCTCCTGCTTGCCGTGCGCCGCTTCCGCGACGGTGCCGCCGTGGTTGTCCGAGTGCCCGGCGTCCTCGCCACCGGGCACGCCGGCCGCGCCGGCGAACGGACCGACAGCCGTGCCCGTCACCCAGCCGCCGCCGGCGACCAGGGCGAGTACCGCACCGTAGGCGGAAAGCTTCGCTGCTGTGTTCATCGTGGAGTCCTTAGTGCGGGTGCCACCCGCGATCGTGGAGCCGCTCAGGCGGTCAGGTGATATCCGGCTTCTTCGACGGCGGCGCGGACGTCGGCCACCGCGGGTTCACGGGAACCGGTGACGGTCACGGCGCCGGTCGGCAGGTCGACCCGGACGTCGGTGACGCCGTCGATCTTGGAGACCTCTTCGGTGACCGAGGTCGCGCAGTGGCCGCAGGTCATCCCGGTGACGGTGTAGGTCGTCTCGCTCATCGTGACTCTCCTCGTGATCCAGGCGGCTCGTGCGCCGCTCATGGACTCAACGTACATACCCCAGGGGGGTACGGCAAGAGTCTGAAGGTACCCCGGCAGGGTATAGATGAGCGACCTGCGTCACATACGGGGTGGGGGTAAGACGGCACACCTGCGCCGCAGCTGTCGCGAAAGCCACTTTCGGGACGTCAGATGTCCCGAAAGTGGCTTTCGCGACGCGCTCGCCGGGCCGTCAGGCCACCACGCCCGGCCTACGCCAGCCGAAGCTCCCTGCCGGGCAAGGAGCGCCGCCGGTCCGTCACCAGGATCATCGCCAGCGTCCCGATTCCCAGCCACACCACCAGTTGCACGATCCCCGACGTCAGGCCGTCCGACCCCGTCAGCAGCGAGCGCAGCGCGACCAGCGCGCCGTTGGTCGGCAGGATCCCCAGCGCGGTCCCGAAGAAACCGGGCACGGTCGAAACCAGCGAAGCGCCGACAGTGAGCACGAGGATCGCGAGGGCGGCGAAGCGGCCTGGGCGTTTGAAGATCGCGACCAGCGCTTGGTTCACCACGGTGAACGTCCCCGCCGCGAGGACGAGCACCACCAGCAGAGTCAGCGCCTTTCCGAAACTCAGGCCGAGGAACGCCCAGAACACCCCGGTCAGGATCAGGGCGGTCAGCACCGCCAGCGTCGCACCGGGGACGGCCGCGGCGAGGATGATCCGCCAGCTCGGTTCGCGGGTGGTGAGCACGCTCGGCGGCACCGCCCGGATCACCTGGTACGTCGCCAGCGCGCACACCCACAGCGCCAGCACGAGGATCAGCGCCACCGCGCCTTCGCCGAAGGTTCCCGAGCCCGCCGTGTCGGCGATCGCGGGTGTGGCGGCGACCTGTTTGAGATGCTCGCGTTCGGCCTGGGTGTAGTCGGGCACCCTGCCCCGGCCCTCTTCGAGGCCCTTGGCCAGCTCCGAAGCGCCGGATTCGGCACGTTCGGCGCCATCGGCGGCGGTGCGGGCGCCGGTGGCGAGTTCCCCCGCGCCGGTCGACAGGGTGGTCGCGCCACCGGCGAGCTGACCGGAGCCGTCGGCGAGCTGCCGCGCACCGGAGTCGGCGGCCCGGACACCGGCGTCGAGTTTGCGCGCGCCATCGGCCGCCGTGCCGATACCGCCCGCGAGGTCCTTCGACTTGTCCGCGAGCTCCTTGTTCCCGTCAGCGACCTTCTGGGAGCCCGCCGAAAGGTCCTGCACCGCCTTCTTCGTCTGCACGACGGCGTCGCGGATCTCGGCCCGTTTGCCGTCGAGGATCGCGGCATCGGCCGTGAGCTTTTCCGAAGCGGCCTTCAGATCGGCGCAGAACTTCGTGTCCTGATCGCATTTCTGCGCCAGTTCGGCGAACCTCCGCGCCGAATCGCCCGCCGTGGGCAGCGCGTCGATGATCCGGAGTACTTTGTCCGCCAGCGGCGAGATCTTGTCCGCCAGCTGCTTGTTGCCGTTCGCCACCTGCTGCGCCCCGTCGGCCAGTTCCCTGGTCAGCCGGGGCAGCTGCGCGGTGTCCTTCTCGGCCTGGGTCAGCCCCGACGACAACCGGCCCGAACCGGTGGCGAGCTGCCCGGTGCCGTTCGCGAGTTTGCGCGCGCCGTCCGCCAGCTGTCCGGCGGCCCCGCTGAGCTTTCCCGCCCCACCGGCGAGTTCGCCCGCGCCCGTGGCGAGTTTCCCGGTCCCGTCGGACAATTGCCTCAGCCCGACGACGAGCTGGTCGCTGCCGTCGGCAGCCTTCACCAACTGCTGGTGGATCGAGGAGAACCCGACGTACAGATTGTCCACATAGGTCTCGACGATCTGCCGGTTCAGCGCGGTGAGCGTCGCGTTCGCGACCTCCCGGCTCGCCACCGGGTCGACGAGGCCGGTGCGCTGCGACGTCTCGACACGCATGATCGCCTGTTTCGCGTCGAGCGGCTTCCCGGTCGTCGACGTGGCCCGCGCGGAGAACTCCGGCGGGATCGTGACGACCGCCGAATACGTCCCGTCGGAGATGCCCTCCTTCGCGTCCTCGGCGTCGGTGAGCACCCAGGTGTACGCGGAATCCTCGCCGTGCACGAGGTTTCCGGCCAGTTCCCGGCCGAGCGGGAGCAGCTGGCCGTTCACCGTCACCGGTTCGTCGTTGTTGACCACCGCGGCCTTGGCCGCGCCGTGATTGTCGCCGGGCGACCAGAACGCCCACGCCAGGCCGAGCGCGACGATCACCGGCACGAGCACGATCCCGAGCCAGGACTTCCAGGTCAGCGGACCGAAAGCGGTCGCGCGAGCGGAACCGGCGAAGAAGCGGAACATCAGTGGACCTCGGCGGGGGCAGGGGCGGGCGTCATGGCGAGGCCCGCGACAGCGGTGGTGGGCAGCAGATCCCGCACGATCGCGAGGCTCTGGCAGGACACGGCGAACGTGGCGGCCCGGCTCGCGAACGCCGCTCGCAACCCGGCGCGCTGCGCGGTGGCGACGACGGTGTCCAGATCGTCGAGGAAGACGAGCCCGACGCCGTCGTCGAGCGCGCGGCGGACCTCCCCGGCCGGGTCGTCGGTCTCCTTGCAGGCGATGAAGGCGACGTTCCGCCGGACCGCGTGCGCGTGCTGCGGCAGCACCCGGCCGAGGACCTTCAAGTCGCCACGAACGTTCGGGACACGGCCGGCGAGCGCGTAGAGCAGGGCGCTCTTGCCCGCCGGGCCGGAACCGTGCACGGCGAGGATCTCCCCCGGCCCGAGATGCAGCTCGACGTCGCGGAAGATCGTGCGGCCCCGGTCGTCGTCGACCCGGAGACCGGCGGCGCTGATCACTTCCGCCGAGCCGGGTGCGGGCCAGTCGGCGAGCCGGAGTTCGTGGACGAGACCGTCGCCCTCGGCGTCGAACACCGGGAGCTTACGGTCCAGCCATGGCGGCAGGCCCCAGGCGCGCGGACCCAGCAGTGCGAGGATCGCCGGGACGAGCGTCATCCGCACCAGGAAGGCGTCCACGAACACGCCGACGGCGAGACTGAACGCGATCGGTTTGATCGTGGCACTGCCGTCGGGCACGAACGCGGCGAACACGCCCAGCATGATCACCGCCGCCGCGGTCACGACCCTCGACGCGGACACGAAACCCGTCTCGATCGCCTTGTGCGCGTCGCCGTGGTGGACGTAGTCCTCCCGGATCCGGGACACCAGGAACACTTCGTAGTCCATGGCGAGTCCGAAAAGGACACCCATCAGGATGATCGGCAGGAAGCTGATCACACTGCCGGTGCGGGTCACCCCAAGCGCCTCGGCCAGATGTCCTTGCCCGAACACGAACGACGTCGCGCCGAACGCGGCACCGATCGACAGCAGATACCCGAACGTGGCTTTCAGCGGGACGAGGATCGAACGGAACACCATCGCCAGCAGCACCAGCGAGAGCCCGACGACCAGGATGCCGAAGGGCAGCAGCGCGTCGCCGAGCTGCGAGGACACGTCGATGCCGACGGCGGTGAACCCGCTGACCGCGGTCTGCACGCCGTACCGGTCCTGGAACTGCCCTTCCATGGACCGCAGCCGTTCGACGAGGTCGTCGGTCGCCTCGTCGAAGGCGCCGGTCGCCGGCACGACCTGGATGATCGCGGTGTCGCCCTTGGGGTTCGGCGTGGCGAGCGGGACGACGGCGACGCCGGGCACCTTCCGGATGTCGTCGGCGATGCCGTTGGTGATCCCGATCGGGTCGGTGGTCGAGAGGATGTCCGCGGTGACGATCAGCGGGCCGTTGAAACCGGGTCCGAAATGCTCGGCGACGGCGTCGTAGGCGACGCGGGCCGGCGTGCCGTCCTCGTCGGTTCCGTTGTCCGGCAAGGCCAGGCGGAGATCCAGCGCGGGCAACGACGCCACCGTGAGCACTCCGACGATCAGCGCGATCGTCACCCACGGAGACTTCGTCGCGAGCCGCACCCAGCGGAGGCTGAAGCGCGGCTTCTTCTTGCGCTTGCTCTTCTTCGGCTTCTTGGGCCGCAGCCGCTCGCCGGCGAACGCGAGCAGCGCGGGGATGAGCGTGATGGCCACGATCACCGCGACGGCGACACCGCCCGCCGCCGCGATACCCATCGTCGTCAGGAACGGGATCCCGGCGACGAACAGGCCCAGCAGGGCGATCACCACGGTGAGCCCGGCGAAGATGACCGCGGATCCCGCGGTGGCCGTCGCCCTCGCGATGGACTCCTCGACTTCGAGCCCCTCGGCGAGCTGATCCCGGTGCCGGGAAAGCAGGAAGAGCGCGTAGTCGATGCCGACGGCGAGCCCGAGCATGACCGCGAGCATCGGCGCCGTCGAGGACACGGTCGCCACCGAGGTCGCCGCGTAGACCAGCGCCACCGAGACCCCGACGCCGAGAATCGCCGTCAGCAAAGGCATTCCGGCCGCGATGAACGAACCGAACACCATCAGCAGCACCACGAGCGCGATGACGAGACCGATCCCCTCGGTGGGGCTGAGCTTCGGCACCTTGTCCGAGAACGCGTCGCCGCCGGTGAGCACCTCGGTGCCGTGGCCGATCCGGTTCTCCAGGTCCTGCGCGATCCCGGCGAGCGCGGTCCTCGTCGACGGCTGGATGTCGGCGAGGCCGACGTCGAGCTGCACGGTGACCAACGCGGCGCGGCCGTCCTTGGACACCGCGTCGTGCACGGCCGGGTCGAAGGGATTCACCACGGTCGAGACCTGCGGGGCCCCGGTCAGCTCCGGGACCACGGCGGCAACGGAGTCGCGCACGAGAGCGGCGTCGGCCCGCTGCCCTTCGGGGACGAGCACCACCAACTGCGCCGAAGTCCCGCTCACCTGGGGGAAGACCCGGCCGAGGTGATCGAGCGCCTCCTGCGACTCCGAACCGGGGATCGCGAACGTGTCGTCGGTGCCCTGGCCCAGCAGCAGCGCCGCGCCACCCGCGACACACAGCATGACCAGCCACAACGCGGTGACCAGCACGCGTCCGCGAGCGGCCAGCCTGCCGAGGCGGTAGAGGAATGACGACACGATCGGCTCCCGGCGCTCGTTGGATACATTGCGTATCGTAATACACGCTGTATCCGATTCACGATGTATCCTGTCCCACAGCCGGGTGAACCGGGCCGATGCGAAAGAATGGCGAGATGACCGAGGAGCGGGGCGCCACCATGACCAGGCGCCGGGCGGACACCCGCCGACGGCTGATCGACGCGGCGTACGAGGCCTTCTCGGAACGCGGCATCCGGGACACCCCGGTCGAGCTGATCTGCGAACGCGCCGGCTTCACCCGCGGCGCCTTCTACTCGAACTTCAGCTCGAAGGAAGACCTCTTCCTCGCCCTGTTCCAGGAGGAGAACACCCTCCGGCTCGAACGGTTCCGCGAGGCGACCGAGAGCGTGCTCGGCGAGGCCACCGTCGGCGCGCACGAAGACCTCTCCCCCACACTGGGGCGGATCGCCGAACTGTTCATGGTCGCGCTCAACGCGGACAAGGACTGGTACCTGCTGTGCGCGGAATTCCGCACGCAGGGTCTGCGGCAACCCGAGATCCGCGACCGGATCGGCGCCGCGTTCCGGCATTTCCACACCGAACTGGGCGCGATCCTGGTCGGCGCGCTCGACCGGATCGGCAGGCGGCTGACGATCTCCGCGGACGACGCGGTGCTCGTCCTGGTCGCCCTTTACGAGCAGGGGCTGCAGAACTATCTGCTGGACGGCAGCGAACTCCCCGCCGACGGCCGGTTCGTCAGCGAGCTGATCCCGAAGGTGATGGCCTCGCTCATCGTCCCGGCGGGCTGACCACGTTTCATCGGGATTTCATGGCTCCGCTTTACGGTTCCGGCACCGATCCGCGGCCGCGGGCCGGAGGTCCACGAGGAGACGTGCATGAGCCCGGCGAGCCGGACCCCGTACAACATGGTGGTGCCAAGGGACGACGCGCCGAGTCCCGGGGAACGGGACGGGCTCGTCGGACCGGGCTGGAGCTGGGCCGCGTTCGCCACGCCGTGGGCCGACGGCCGCCCGTCGCCGAAATACCGCTGGACGTTGTTCGAGACCGCCGCCCACGCCGTCGAAGACCTCCGTCGCTGCCTCGAGAACAGTGCTGTCGGCAGGCGTGGAGCTCTCTGCGCGTCCGTGCTCCGCAAGCGCGGGGCACCGCGGGAACTGGTGCTGTGCGACGGCGCGGAGTGGGCATGCGTCGTCCACGAAGTCCGCGCCGGGGTGCACCTGGCGGACGCGGCCGACGCCTACTTCGCGCGCTGGCGGACCAGCATGGCAGGGCACCGCTTCACGATCGTCAACGCCGGCGTGCCGACTGTCTGGTGAGGTCCAGACCTTCCAGGGCGAGGGTGCGCTGCTGGGGGTCACCGTCGGGGCCGATGGTGGTGAGCACCCACTCGAAGTGTTCCCTGGCGGCCACCGGATCGCCCGCGGCGAGATGGGTGCGGCCGAGCCGGTTGCGGATCTCGGACTCCATCCCGACGATGGTCTCGTCGGTGACCGCCGTCAGCGCCCGACGCTGGAGTTCGAAAGCCGCGTCGAGGTTCCCCAGCTCCAGTTCCGCGGCGCCCAGCCTGGCGAGACTGGTGGCGGTCAGCAGGCCGTCCGTGGTCTCCTCGGCGAGCTCGACGGACCGTCGGAGATCCAGTGCGGCTTCGGCGAAGCTGCCGCTTTCGAGGCGGACGGTGCCGCTGTGGCACAGCACCCTGGCCAGCATCCCCGGACTGCCGATCTCCTCGCTCAGCTCGCGAGCGCGGCCGAGGTGGCCGAGCGCCTCCTCGTGCTCACCCCGCATATACGCGAGAAATCCCAGAGCGGACAACGACCGTTCGGCTAGCCAGCGGTCACCCACCTCCTCGGCGAGGACCATCACCCGCCGCATCCCGGGGATGGCGAGATCGTGCCGCCCGGCGATGAGATCCACCATGGTGAGCCCGCCGAGCGCCCGCGCCTCCACTCCGCGGTCGCCCGACGACTGCCCCGCCCGCAGCGCGTCGTCGAACCAGCCGCGCGCCCGGTCGAGCTGACCTTGCATGGCATAGGCGTAGCCGAGGCAGAACCGCAGCGACGAGACCAGGCGTTCGTCTTCGGCCTGTTCGGCGAGCGGCAGCGCGACCTGCAACGCCGTCCGGCATTCGTGGTATCGCTGCTGGCGCGCGAGATAGTCGACCAGGCCTTCGGCGACCGAGCAGGCGAGATCGTCCAGCCCGGCTTCGGCCGCTTGCGACACCACCTCCGGCAGGTCGCCTGCCGCGTCGAGCCAGGCGGAAGCGTCACGCTGCCCGGTGAACGGCCCCCCGGTTTCCAACGGGAATCGCGCCACACCCCATTCGCTCGCCCGGCGAGCGGCGCTGAGGTACAGCCCGTACACCCGCTTTCGGGCCGCTTCGGCGGCCTCCTCCGGCATCTCCCCGGCGAGCCGCCGGGCGTAGACCGCCACCAGATCGTGCAGCCGGTAGCGGCCGCTCGCGGGCTCCTGGACGAGGCTGGCGTCGACCAGGCTGTCCAGCTGTCGCTCGGCTTCGGCGGGCGAGCAGTCCAGCAGGGCGGCGACCGTCAGCCGGTCGAACTCCGTCGTCGGCGACAGGCCGAGCACGCTGAACGCGGTCTGCTCGGCGGGCCTCAGCTGTTCGTACGACAACCGCAGTGCCACCTCGACACTGCGATCCTCGGCCGTCAGTTCGCCGAGCCTGCGCTCGTCGTCCGACATCCGGTCGACCAGGTCCTTGAACGTCCACATCGGACGGTTCTGCAACCGGGCGCCCGCGATCCGCAGCGCGAGCGGCAGCCGCCCGCACAGCCCGGCGAGCGCGCGCACGGCGAACCGCTCCCCCTCCGCCCTCGGTGCCCCGACGATGCGGCCGAGCAGCCGTTCGGCCGCTTCGAGGCCCAGCGCGCCGAGGGAAACCCGGCGGTCGGCGTCCAACCCGGAGAGACGGCGACGGCTGGTCACCAGCACGCGGCTGCCCGGCCCGGACGGCAGCAGCGGCCGTACCTGACCGGCCGACTCGGCGTTGTCGAGCACCAGCAGCAACCGCAGCTGAGCGGTCGCCGCCCGCCACGAGGCCGCCAGTTCGTCGAGATCGTCCGGCATCGCCCCGTCCTCGACCCCGACCGCGCGGAGCAACCGCCGCAGCGCGCGCTCCGGCATCACCGGCTCGCGGCCTTCGGTGTAGCCGTGGAGATCCACGAACAACGCACCGTCCGGATAGGACTCACGGAGCTTGTGTGCCGCGCGCACCGCGAGCGTGGTCTTCCCGGCGCCGGGGACACCGTCGACGGCGTCGACCGAGACGGACGCCGGATCGCCGTCTTCGACGAGCAGCGCGAGTTCCCGGTCCCTGCCGACGAGTTCGCCGTTGACGGCGGGCAGTTCGTTGCGGATCCGGCGGGACGGCTCCCGGCGCGGCGCCACACCGAGCAGCGTCTCGTCGCCGCGCAGCACCGCTTCCTGCACCTGCCGCAGTTCCTCACCAGGCTCGACGCCGAGCTGCTCGATCAGCCGCTCGCGGACGTCGGTGAACACCTCCAGCGCCTCCGCCTGCCGCCCGCCGCCGTAGAGCGCCCGCATCAGCAACGCGGCCAGCGGCTCGCTCGGCGGATCGGCGGACACCAGCGCCGACAGCTCACCGATCACCTCGTCGAACCGCCCGAGCTTCAGCTGGGCCCGCAGTTTCCGGCGCAGCAACAGAAGCCTGCGTTCCTCCAGCCGTCGCCGCTCGCCCTGGACGAACGCGCCGGGCAGTCCGGTCAGTGGCTCGCCGTGGAACAGCCGCAGCGCGTCGGCGAAGGTGTCGACCGCGGAGACGAGGTCACCCGACTCCTCGGCGGCGGCCGCGACGGCGGCGACCTCCTCCAGCCGGACCACGTCCAGCCGGACCCCGCCGCTGGCGAACCGGTAGCCGCCGCGATCGGACACGATCACCGAGTCCCGCGGCTTTTGGCCCGAGGTGTCCAGGCATTGCCGCAACCGCCGGACGTACACCGGCAGCACGTTCGACTCCGGCGGCTTCTCCCAGAGCCCGTCGGTGAGTTCGTAGTGGCTGACCGTCACGTCCGGGCGCAGCAGCAGCGCGGCCAGCACGGCCTGCTGCCGGACCGGCCCCAGATCCAGCCGGGTCTCCCCGTGCCAGGCCCGCAACGGGCCGAGCAGTTCAAAGCGTAGTCGCGAGTCCGGCATGATCCCCCCATCGTTGCGCATCAGCCCGGCACCACGATCCCGTGGTCGAACGCGTACACGATCGCCGCCGCCCGGTCCCGCAACTGGAGTTTGGTGAAGATCCGGCCGATATGGCTTTTCACGGTCACCTCCGAGATGACGAGGGCCGCGGCGATCTCCGCGTTGGTCAGCCCGCGGCCGATCGCCCTGAGCACGTCCTGCTCCCTCGGGGTCAGCAGTTCCGGTGAGCGTCCGCCGCTGCCGTTCCCGGCGGCCTGTCGGTACGCGGCGAGCACGCGCCCGGTGACGCCCGGGTCGAGCCACGCGTCGCCCGCGGCGACCGCCCGCACGGCGCGGATCAGGTCTTCGGCCGGTGAATCCTTGAGGACGTACCCGGCCGCGCCCGCCCGCAGCGCGTCGGCCAGGAGGTTGTCGTCGTCGAAGGTGGTCAGCGCGAGCACCGGCGGATGCCCGCCGGACCGCCGCAGCCGCCGGGTCGCCTCGACCCCGCCGACGTTCTTCATCCGCAGGTCCATCACGATGACGTCGACCTCGTGCGCGGCCACCGCCGAAGGCACTTCGGAACCGTCGCCGCATTCCCCCGCGATGACGAACCCGTCGCGACGGCGCAGGATGCGCCGCAGCCCGGACCGGACCAGCTCCTGGTCGTCGACCAGCAGCACCTGGATCTCGGCGGCGGTCACGGCTTGACCCCCGGCACGGTGACCTGCACGATCCACTGCCTGCCGCTGGGCCCGGCGCTGAGATCGGCGCCGAGCTGGGCGGCGCGGACGGCCATCCCCGCCAGTCCCGAACCGTCCTCCGCCGCACGCCGGACGGTGGCGGGGAGGGTGTTGCTGACGACGAGTTTCAACCCCGAGCGGCCGGCGTTCAGCCGGACCTCCGCGGTCGCGCCGGGGGCGTGCTTGACGACGTTGACAAGTGATTCCTGCACGATCCGGTAGAGGCCCAATCCTTCCGAGGCGCCTACCCGGCCGAGGTCGCCTTCCTGTGTATAGCGCACCGCCAGCCCGGCGCTGCGAGTGCGTTCCACCAGCGTGGCGATGTCCTCCACCCCCGGCAGGGGGGCGCTGCCCGACGGGGAGTCGGCCAGCAGCCCGACCGTGCGGCGGATGTCGGCCATCGCCGCCCGTCCCACCTGCTCGGCTTCGGTGAGCGCTTCGATCGCCTCGTCGACGTCGCGGTCCTGCTGCAGCGCGTGCCGGGCGCCGGTCAGGTGCAGCAGCGTGATGCTGAGCGAATGGCCGACGACGTCGTGCACCTCACGCGCGATCCGCTGCCGTTCGGCGAGCAGTGCCTTGTCGCGCGAGGCGTCCCGGTTGCCGCGTTCGGCGTCCAGCACCCTGGTGTACCAGCGGACCATGAGCCCGCCGCTGAGGCCGAGCAGGATCGCGACCATGTACACCGGCCCGCCGATCAGCCCGCCCCAGATCCCCGCCACGACCAGCACCGCCTCGCCCGCGACCGTGACGAGGGCGATCCCCCATGTCGTCCGCAGGACACTGCCCGCCTCGGTGGCCGCGACCAGCAGCAGCAACGGCGCGAAATCCGGCAGCACGGGCTCGACGAGCAGCACCGAGGCCGCGATGATCAGCGCCGTCATCCGCACCCACGGCATGATCCAGTCGGTGGCCGCCCAGATCAGCGACGGCGCGATCACGATCAGGCCGGCCAGCGCGATCGGCTCGGGCGGCAGGAGGGCGTCCCGTTGCACCAACGCGACCGCCGTGAACACGAAGCTCACCGCGCTCGCGCACAACGCCCCCCACCACGGCAGGGTCAGCCCGGCCCGGGTGAGACTCGCCTGCACCCGTGCCCGGAACCGGTCCCGCAAGATCTCCAGCACGGCATCAGCCTAGGAAGTCCCGGTGAGCGAGTCATCGTGCGGCGGGCGGCACCCGTCTCCGCCCACGGTAGGAGGCCGGGCGAGCACGGCGGGATGAAATCCGGATGAAACCCGGAACGGTCATTCCTGGCTGAGCGCCACCCAGTTCAGTTTCTCCTGTTCTCGTTTCGGCAGGCCCGCGACGACGAGGTCGTAGGAGTCCTCGATCATCTCCCGCACGAAGTCGTCGGTCAGCGAGCCGTCCAGCTCGACGGTGTTCCAATGTCGTTTGTTCAGGTGGTACCCCGGGATGATCGCCGGATGCTCGGCGCGCAGCCGGACCGCCAGATCGGGCTCGCATTTGAGACTGATCCGCAGCGGCTTCGCCTTCAGCGGACCGAGCGCGAAGACCTTGCCCGCGACCTTGAACACGTTGATGTCCTCGCCGAACGGGAACTCCTCCCGGGCGCCGGGGAGGCCTAGGCAGAGCTTCGCGAGCGCGGCAGGTTTCATGGCGTTCAGGCTAACCGCGCCCACCGACAGAAACCTGTCCTGTCCGGGTCGTTGACCGGCCGTCGGTGATTCATTGACGATGAGTGGAGCCGACTGGGTGGAGGCGAACCGACATGCGCGTGAAGTATCTCGCCATCGCGGGAATCCTGGCGCTGGGCCTGGTGCCGGGCGCCGCGACGGCCCAGGTGGAGGGCACGGCCACCAGCGGCTGGGTGGGCACCTGGGCGGCGGCGCCCGCGGCCGGGGTGGCCGGCACCGACAACGGGTATCCGAACTTCTCGATCCGCAACATCGTGCACACCAGCGCCGGCGGGCGCGAGGTCCGCGTGCGCCTGTCCAACGCCTTCGGCCGGACACCGGTGCTGTTCGGGCGGGTGACCGTCGCGGTCGCCGCGGGCCCGGACACCCCGCAGGCCGTGCCCGGCACGATGCGCACGCTGACCTTCGGCGGGGATCGCGAGGTCACCGTGCCGCCCGGTGCCGACGTCGTCAGCGACGGCGCGGCGCTGACCGTGCCGAGGGACGGCGACCTCCTGGTGACCACGTACACCCCGGAGCCGTCGGGTCCGGTCACCTACCACCCGCTGGCGATGCAGAACTCGTACTTCACCCGGAACGGCGACAAGGCGGCCGACGAGTCGGCGGCCGCGTTCCCGGAGAAGACCGCGGTCTGGCACTACGTGTCCGGAGTGGACGTCCGCGGCGCCGGGTTGCGGGGCAGTGTCGTGGCGATCGGCGATTCGATCACCGACGGGGCGTATTCGACCTGGGGCGCGAACCTGCGCTGGCCCGATCAGCTCGCCGACAAGATCAGCGCGCGGCTCGGCGTGCTCAACGCCGGGATCAGCGGGAACCGGCTGTTGCTCGACGGTGGCAACTACGGGGTCAACGCGCTCGCCAGGCTCGACCGGGACGTCCTGAACCAGTCCGGCGTGCGGACCGCGATCGTGTTCGAAGGCATCAACGACATCCAGCAGACCCCGCACCAAGCCGATCCGAACAAGATCATCTCGGCGCTGAAACAGATCGCCACCAGGGCGCACGACCGCGGGCTGCGGGTGCTGGGCGCGACGATCACGCCGTGGAAGGGCTGGGGTTCGTACACGCCGCAACTCGAAGAGACCAGGCAGGCGGTGAACCGGTTCATCCGGACCAGCAGGATCTTCGACGGCCACATCGACTTCGACGCGGCGATCCGCGATCCCGCCGACCCGCAGCGGATGAAACCCGAGTACGACTCCGGCGATCACCTCCATCCCGGTGACAAGGGCTTCACCGCCATGGCGGACGCCGTCCCGCTGCACCGCCTCCGGCACGAATAAGGGCTGCGCCAGGCGGTTCCGTGGGGCACGATGAACCGATGGCGAGCGACAGCGGTATCCGGGAGACGGCGCGGCTGGTCCGGTTCGCCGAACACGAAGCGCGCGCCGAAACGCTCCGCGCCCAGCTCGCGGATCTCCACGGAACGATCCGGCTGGCGAAACGGACGTCGAACCTGTTCCGGGCGCGGACGGCGACCACCACACCGGGGCTGGACGTCTCGGGATTCACGCATGTCCTCGACGTCGATCCGCTGGCACGCACGGCCGACGTCGAAGGCATGGTCACCTACGAGCAACTCGTGGACGCGACCCTCCCCCACGGGCTGATGCCGCTGGTCGTGCCCCAGCTCAAGACGATCACGCTCGGCGGCGCGGTCACCGGTCTCGGCATCGAGTCGTCGTCGTTCCGCAACGGGCTCGTGCACGAGTCGGTGCTGGAGATGGAGCTGCTCACCGGCGACGGCAGGATCGTCGTCGCGCGGCCCGACAACGAGCACAGCGACCTGTTCCACGGCTTCCCGAACTCGTACGGGACGCTCGGCTACGCGCTGCGGCTGAAGATCGAACTGGAGCCGGTCAAACCGTATGTGCGGCTCCACCACGTCCGGTACGAGAACACCGAGGAGTACTTCGCAGCGCTCGGCGAGGCATGCCGTGACGGATCGGCCGACTTCGTGGACGGCACGGTCTTCGGGCCGGGCGAGCAGTACCTGACCCTGGGCACGTTCACCACCTCGGCGCCCGCGACCAGCGATTACACCTGGCTCGACATCTACTACAAGTCGATCCGCTCCCGCGAGACCGACCATCTGAGCGTCCGTGACTACCTGTGGCGCTGGGACACGGACTGGTTCTGGTGCTCGCGGGCATTCGGCGTGCAGCACCGGCTCCCCCGGCTGTTGCTGGGCAGGCGGCTGCTGCGGTCGTCGGTCTATTGGAAGGTCGTGGCGCTCGACCGCCGGTTCGGGATCGCCGCGAAACTGCTCAAACTGCGCGGGCTTCCCCCGGAAGAGACCATCGTCCAGGACATCGAAGTGCCGCTGTCGCGGGCCGCGGAGTTCCTGGACTTCTTCCGCCGCGAGATCCCGATCAGCCCGGTGTGGATCTGCCCGCTGAAGCAGCGGCCGGGCGGCGTGAACTCCCCGCTGTACGAACTGGACCCGGAAACGCTGTACGTCAACTTCGGGTTCTGGTCCGCGGTCCCGCTGGACCCCGGCGAGGCTCCGGATACGCACAATCGGCTGATCGAGGCCGAAGTGACCCGGCTCGGCGGGCGGAAGTCGCTGTATTCCGACAGTTTCTATACCGAAGACGAGTTCTGGCGGCTGTACAACGGCGACGCCTACCGGAAACTGAAGACGGCCTACGACCCCGACGGCCGCCTGCTCGACCTGTACGCGAAATGCGTGCGGCGGCGGTGACCCGGGCCGGAAGAAGAGAGACGACCATGGCTGAGACGACGACCGTCGGCGAGATCTTCGAGCGGTTGCTCGGCCCGAGCACCGAAGTGTCCATCACCGCCTACGACGGCAGCACGAGCGGGCCCGCCGGCACACCCGTGTCGATCCAAGTGCGGTCGCCGCTGGCGTTGACGTACCTGATGTCGTCGCCAGGCGACCTCGGGCTCGCGCGTGCCTACGTCGCCGGCGCCATCGATGTCGACGGCGACCTCTACACGGCGTTGCGCGCGCTCGTTTCCCAGGTCGACCAGCTCAGCGCCGCCGACCGGTTGTGGCTGCTGCGCAAACTCGGCCCCACGCATCTGCGCCGCGTCGCCCCGCCCGCCGAAGAACTGCCGAGCCGCCTCAAGCGCACCGTCGACGGGCTGCGGCACTCGAAAGCGCGGGACAGCAGCGCGATCTCCAACCACTACGACGTCTCGAACCGGTTCTACGAACTGGTGCTCGGGCCGTCGATGGCCTACACCTGCGCCGCGTATCCGTCTGCCGACGCCTCGCTGGAAGAGGCGCAGGCGCACAAATTCGACCTGGTGTGCCGGAAACTCGGCCTCCGGCCGGGGATGCGGCTACTGGACGTCGGCTGCGGCTGGGGCGGGATGGTCGAGCACGCCGTCGCGAACTACGGCGTCGAGGCGCTGGGCGTCACCCTTTCGCGCGAGCAGGCGCAATGGGCGCAGAAGGACATCGTGACCAAGGGGCTCGCGGACAAGGCCGAAGTACGGCATCTCGACTATCGCGACGTCACCGAAACGGGTTTCGACGCGGTGTCGTCGATCGGGCTCACCGAGCATATCGGCGCCCGCAATCTCCCGTCGTACTTCCGTTTCCTCGCCGGGAAACTGAAGCCGCACGGGCGGTTGCTGAACCACTGCATCACCAACCCGGACACCTCCGTC
Source organism: Amycolatopsis roodepoortensis (assembly GCF_014873915.1). GTDB lineage: Bacteria > Actinomycetota > Actinomycetes > Mycobacteriales > Pseudonocardiaceae > Amycolatopsis > Amycolatopsis roodepoortensis. The sequence goes on along the minus strand of NZ_JADBEJ010000001.1, from coordinate 1,127,262 downwards.
GCGCACCGGTCGCGCGGGTTCATCGACCGGTACGTCTTCCCCGACGGCGAACTGGAGGCGGTCGGGGAGATCACCACCGCGATGCACGACAGCGGGCTCGAGGTGCGGCATTCGGAGAACCTCCGCGAGCACTACGCCACCACCCTCGGCGCGTGGTGTGCCAACCTCGACGCGAACTGGGACGCGGCCGTCGCCGAAGCGGGCGCCGGGCGGAGCCGCGTCTGGGCGCTGTACATGGCCGCTTGCCGCCTCGCCTTCGAGCGGCGGGAAATCGAACTGCACCAGGTGCTCGGGGTGAAGGTCGGTCCGGACGGCGACTCGGGCATGCCGCTGCGGCCGGACTGGGGCGTTTAGCGGACTCAATGCCGGAAGGCCTCGGCGAGCCACCACGAGCCGCCGTCGTCGGCGATCTTGGCGTCGACGACGAGCGGTGCGTCCTTTGGTCCGTTGAGCCATTCCTTGACCGCTGCCAGGTCTTCGACCGACCGCACGGTGATCCCGGCGCAGCCGAAACCGCGGCCGATCGCCGCGATATCGGTGTCGGGGAACCGGACCGTGGTCATGTCCGCGTCGCCGAAATGGTGGATCTCGGCGCCGTACGCCGCGTCGTTGTACACGATGACGACGAGCGGGATTTGGAGCCGCACGGCGGTTTCCAGCTCGGAGACGGCCATGTGGAAGCCGCCGTCACCGACTCCGAGCACCGGCAGCCTGTCCGGGCGGGCCAGCGCCGCGCCGATCGCCGTTCCGAGACCGAGCCCGATACTTTGGAACGCCTGGGTGAAGCAGAAGCCGTTCTCGTCGGGGACGGACAGGTACGCGCTCGGGTAGCCCATGAAGTTGCCGGAGTCGACCGAGACGACGCGTTCGGCGGGCAGGATCTCGTCGAGACGGCGGCTGAGCGTGCGCGGATCGATCCTCCCGTCGCCGGATAGGTCGTTATACGGCACGTCGTTCCATCGCGTGCCGGTTGGTTGTCTCCGGGCGCGGTGGCCGCCTTTTGCGAGTTCGGCGTGCACGTCCACGGCCGTGCTGGTGACGTCGCCGACGACGCCGAGGTCGATCGGCCGGTGTGCGCCGAGCGCCGCCTGTTCGACGTCGACCTGGACCAGCCGCGCGTCCGGGCCGAGCAACGTGCCGTGCCGGGTGGTCCACATGTTCAGCGCGCAGCCCCAGCCGATCACGAGGTCGGCGTCCTTGATGAGATCCGCCGCCCGCGGCGACGAAAAACCGCCCGCGATCCCGATCGAGAAGGGATCGCCGTGGAAGAGGCCGTGCGCCACCGCCGAAGTCGCCAGCAGCGCGCCGGACACTTCCGCGAGCGCCTTGAGGGGTGTGGCACTCGCCCGTGCACCGCGACCGGCGATGAACACCGGCCGCCGCGCTTCGACGAGGAGGCCGGCCAGCTTCGCCACCGCCTCGGCGTCGGGCCGGATCGGTGCCGGACCGGGGACCTTCGGGATTCCGACCGCCTCGGGCGCTTCCTGGGCTTGGACGTCGAGTGGCAGATTGAGCAGGACGGTCCGCCGCTGCTGCACCGCCGTCCGATAGGCGCGGACGGAGTCGGCGACCGCGGTGCGCGCGCTGTGTACACGCTCCGGCACGGCGCCGACGGCGGCCGCGAGCGCGTCCTGGTCCACCCGGAAGTTCGACAGCACGGACGACGCCGAGGTGTCGCCGGCCAGGACGATCATCGGGGTCCGGCTCTTGGCGGCCTCGGTGACCCCGGTGAGCGCGTTGGTCAGCCCGCAACCCTGATGGACACTCAGCACCGACACGCGGCCGCTCATCCGCGCGAACGCGTCGGCCATACTCGCCGCGCCGCCCTCGTGCCGCGCCGCGACGAACCGCACCCCACCGGAGCGTAATCCGTTGGTGGCCTCGAAATTGCCGCTGCCCACCACCCCGAACGCCGCGCCCACCCCGAGTTCCGCCAGCGTGCGGCCGACCAGCTCCGCGACGTTCATGCCCGTTCGACCAGCGCGTACACCCTGGCGGGGCTGCCGGAACCGCCGACGATCGGAAGCGGGCTGACCACCAGCAGCGATCCGGTGGGCGGCAGGCTCGCGAGGTTCCGCAACTGGGTCAGGCCGTGCTTTCCCGCGCCCAGAAGGAGTTCGTGGCAGGGGAAGGCCGGTTCGAGTGCCAGCGCCTGCCCCGCGTCGGTGCCCACGGTCTCCACCCCGAACCCGGTGATCGGCGCCTCCTCCGCGAGCCAGCGGGCGCACTCCGCCGAGACGCCCGGCGAATGCGGACCGTTCTCGTCGTTGTTGAGGAAGGCCTTCTGGTCGTGTGAACGGGCGTCCCAGCCAGTGCGGTAGAGCAGCCAGCCACCGTCGGGCAGCGGCCCGTTCACGCGCTCCCATTCACGGATGTCTTCTATGGAAAGCAGGAAGTCCGGGTCTTCGGCCGCGCGGGCTGTCGCGTCGAGCACCACAGCCGGGGCGACCAGCGTGCGCAGCGGCACCTCGGAGACGTCGTGGCCGTCCTTTCCCGACACCCAGTGCACAGGAACGTCGAGGTGGGTGCCGGTGTGCTCGCCGGTGTGGATGTTGTTCCAGTACCAGCGCGGCCCGCGTTCGTCGTAACGGCTGATCTCCTCCAGGCCGAACGGGATCGTGTTCGCGAACGGCTCCGGCAACTGGAGGATCGGGGTGCTCGCGCTCAGCGGGGCGGTGAGGTCGACGACCTCGATCGTGCCCGCGGTGATCGCGGTGTTCAGCTGGGCCAACAACGACATGCGTGCCTCCCGGGGTGACTGCGGCGTCCTGGGTCACCTTAGGCGGGTTTCGGGTTTGATGGTCGTCGGAGACGTCGCTCACGCTGAGGAGGAGATCGATGGTCGAGGTGGCACTGCGGCCGGTCGAGGATCGTGACCTCGACCGGTTGTTCGAGCTGATGCGTGACCCCGAGTCGGTCCGGATGGCCGCGTTCATCGCCAGGGACCCCGACGATCGCGATGCGTTCGACCTGCACATGGCGCGGCTGAGGACTTCTCCGGATCTCATCGTGCGTGCGGTGACGGGCGACGGCCGGTTCCTCGGCACCATCGGCAGGTTCTTCGTGGAGGGCGACGCTGAGATCACCTACTGGATCGACCGTTCGGTTTGGGGCCGGGGAATCGCCAGCCGAGCCCTCGCGCTCTTTTTGGACATGGTCGAGGTCCGGCCTTTGTACGCGCGCACCGCTAGCGACAATCTCGGGTCGCTTCGGGTCCTGCAGAAGGCGGGCTTCAGTGTCATCGGCACCGAGACGGCCTACGCGTCCGCGAGGGGTGCAGAGATCGAAGAAACCGTGCTGCGCCTTGACCCTTGAGGGCAGGCCAATTCGATTCGCCGTTTCTTTCAATAAACTTCTGCCACTCCTGAGCCAGCTGATCCCGCCATTGCCTGTGACAACAGGTGCCAGACGACATCGGGTTCGTGTTGCGACCTGGCGATCGTTTCGATCGACAGATGATGGTTGGTACAAAACAGGCGGTAGTTGACACCAAGCTCCGAGGTACCGCGCTCCGTTGAACGATGACTGATGACTGTGACCGTGAGCGCCAGGTGGCCGGGTGAACGTCCTCTATGGCCGCTGGGGCCATATCTCGCTATGTATGTTGCTGCCTGTTGGCGGGTTGCAGCCTCGTCGCCGGCCTCGACGCTCGGTGCTTGACACGGGCCATGATACGTCGGTGCACAGTGAAGAGTTGGTGTCAGTGGAGTTGGCAGGCGACGAGCGCGAGGTGCTGCGTTAGGGAATGGCTGTGTGGGGTGGCCCCGCGAGCTGCACTGAAGCGCTCGCGGTGGCGATGGGCTTCAAGAGCGTGGCGGATCTTTTGAAGGACGGGCGTCGGCTTCGGGCAGCACTAGCCGCCAGCGAGCCGTTGAGCCCCCAGGACTGGCGACGAGTGATGGCAGCTACGGAAGTGGTGTTCGCCAGCGAGGTGTTCGGCTCTGGCCTTGATTGGTCGATCACGACAGGCTTCTCGGACGAGCAGACGATCAAGATCCTGCGGCGGTTGCAACGAACGATCGGCCGCACGCTCCACAGCGCACTCCATCGTCTCGATGGTTGAACGCCTTAGTGGTAGTAACTGTGCCAACTACCTTCTGGCGATGCCAACTGTCACGTGCCATCCATGTCCAGAACGAGAAATCAATTCTCAAACAATCTTCATATTCGCACGCATGTTCGATTACTGGTATTCTTGCGGGGTGTCCAGCCAACGCATCCTCGAACCGCCACAGGAGCTGTGGCGTGCCGGTGCGCGCGAGCTCGCGCACGGCGTGGTCGAGCGATTGTCGGTGGCACGACAGGCGTTGGCGGAGGTCGGACAGTACCTGGTCGAGATCGAATCGCGCGGCCCGATGGAACTCTTCGGACACGGATCGACAGCGGGCTGGTTCGCCGAAACCGCCCGCATCACCCCGAAAGAAGCCAGCGACACCGTGACCCGCGCGCTGGCGGTGAACGAGAGCCGCAACCTCGACGGCACCCCCGCACCCGCCTTCGCACCCCTCGCCGGAGCCGCCGCCGCGGAAGGCGACCTCGGGCACCAGCAACTCGACCCCATCCTCACCGTGCTGAAGAAAATCCCCGCCGACGTCTCCGCCGAGGACCGGACCGGCGCGGAACAGATCCTGGTGAACCTGGCCCGCCACGCCGGCCCCCAGGAGATCACCAACGTCGGCGCCGACCTCCTGGCACACCTGGACCCCGATGGGAACGAGCCGAAGGACGAGGACCTCAAACCACCCTCACGCGAGGTCCATCTCCGGAAACGCGACGACGGCTGGTGGCGGCTCAACGGCCTGCTGGACCCCGAATTCGGAGCCCGGGTCAACGCGTTGTTCGACACCTGGGGACAACGAAGACCCATCGATGAGGACGGCAACCGCGACCCGCGCACCCCCGGCGAACGTCACGGTGACGCGCTCTTCGACGCCATCCACTACGCCATGACCAACGACAAGGCGCCCACCCTGTCCGGAGACCGCACCACCGTCGTCGTCACCATCCCTCTGGCAACCCTGACCTCCGGGCTCGGAGCGGCCTGCGTGGACGAGGTTTCGCAGATCACCGCACGACACGCGCGGATGCTGGCCTGCGACGCGAAAATCATCCCCGCGGTCCTCGATTCCGAGAGCGAACCCCTCGACATCGGCCGCGCCACCCGCAGCGTCACCCCCGCCCAACGACGAGCGCTGAACCTCCGCGACCACGGCTGCGCCTTCCCCGGCTGCCACCGCAAACCCAAACACTGCGAGGCCCACCATGTTCTCCCGTGGGGCCAACTCGGCGACACCGACCTGAACAACCTCTGCCTACTCTGCCGCTACCACCACATGGTCATCCACGGCCAATCCGGCTGGAAAGTCCAAATCACCAACGGACGACCCGAATTCATCCCACCCCAATACCTCGACCCGCTACAAACACCCCGCCACAACCACCGCTGAAACCGAAGAGCCCGCCGCACCACCGGCGACGGGCCCTTCGGCATGCCCACGTTCAGTCGAACGTCCTCCGACAGGCCCGCCAGCCGCTTCCCGAGGTCGACAGGCCGTCATGTGCGTTGTCGCGATAGATGGCCAGAAGCTGGATAGGAACATTCGTACTGAGCGAGCCAATGATCCTCTTCCGGCCTTCCTGCTGTATCGCCGGCGGCGGCCTGTCGATCACGTCGGATCCTTGGTACTCCGTCAGCGACGGTGTCGGTGCTTGGCAATGCGCTGGACCGCATTCGCGGATCTCAGCCCACCGACGCGTCCGCTCGAAGTCATCACGCTCACCGCGCCCCGGCTCAGTCCACCATCACCAGATCCAGCCCCACCAACCGTTCCCGATCCGCGATGACGTCGATCTCGCTGATCTTCCCGTCCACGAAGGCGAACGCGAGCACCACCGAAGGCCGTCCCTCGTCGGCCATCACGAGGCCGATGCCGCCGTTCACCAGCGCGAGCTGAGTGACCGCCGCCCGCACCGACGCAGCCGCCGCACCACGAGCCACCACATTGGCGCCCCGCAGGAAGATCGGCTCGCGCGAGGGGCCTGCCGCCTTGTCGGCGCGGAGGACGACGTCGGGGTGCAGGAGTTCGAGGAGCGCCGCGAAGTCGCCGCCGCGGGCGGCGGTCAGGTAGGCGTCGACGACTTGGCGCCGTCGCGCGACGTCCGGTTCCGTCGCGACGGAACGGCCCTGGACGCGGCGCCGGGCGCGGCTCGCGAGTTGCCGGGCGGCGGCCGGGGTGCGGTCGATCAGCGGGGCGATCTCGTCGAATGGCACCGCGAACATGTCGTGCAGGACGAACGCGAGCCGTTCGGCCGGCGCGAGTGTGTCCAGGACGACCAGCATCGCCAGCCCGACCGAGTCGGCGAGCACCGCGTCGGCGGCGGGATCTGCCGAGACGTCGATCGATTCGGCGAGCCGGTCGTCGAGCGGTTCTTCCCGCCGGTGATCGCGCGAGCGCAGCACGTTCAGGCACACCCGCGCCACCACCGTGGTCAGCCAGCCGCCGAGGTTCTCGATCTCCGCCGCGTCGGTGCGGTCGAGCCGCAGCCACGTCTCCTGCACGGCGTCTTCGGCCTCGCTGACCGAACCCAGCATCCGGTACGCCACCGCCCGCAGCCTGGTCCGGTGTTCCTCGAAACGTTCAGTCAGCCGATCCACGGCTCATATCTAACAGCCACCGAGGTCGTCGGCGAACCGCACACCCGAGGACCGGTACGACGCGGCCCGTTCCGCGGCTGCCTGCGGTGTCAGGACCTCGTTCTTCGCGTAGTAGACCCAGTCGACCTGTTCGAGGTAGGTGCTCGTGCCACCGCTGTGCTGTGTGAGGTCGATGAACCACTGGTTGAAGTTCAGGGACATGTTCTGTCGCGGGTACACGTCGAACGGTCCGCTCCGGTCGTGGTCGGCCACCAGCGCGCCGTCGATGTAGTACCGCACATGGCCGTCGGACACGGTCGCGACGACGGAATGCCAGCCGTCGATGCTGCGGCGCTGGCTGTCGCTCTTGTTCTCGGCGTACCACGGATCCGGCGTGTAGGTGTGCCAGCTGGTCTGGAAGTTCACCGGGCCCGCCTCGCCCCAGCCGCCGTTGGGCAGGTACTCCGAGAAGTCCAGCTCGCTGTAGATCGGGTCGTTGTCGTAGCGGAGCGGGCTGATGGTGAAGAACGTCTGGTTGATCCGGTCGCCGTCCGGGCCCGACACCGGCGCGTCGGAGAAGCGGATCCGCGCCGCGTAGGTCCCCTCGAAGAACCGCCGGTCGGGTTGCATGATCTCGGTCTGTGTCGTGCCCGCGGGCGTGCCGTCAGTCGTCGACGCGAGTTGCAGCACCTTGTCCCCGTCGGACGTGGGGAAGGTGATGCCCTCCGGAGCCCAGCGCGCACCGCCGACGCCGGGGCCGCCGGCGCCGGAGCGCACCTGCCAGCCGTGCTGGGCGAGGAGCCCGTCGGTGTGAGAGCCGTAGTGGAAGTCGTCGAACAGCGCCCCGCAACCGGCCGTTCCCGAAGCGGCGCCCGGCGCCAGAGCCAGTGCGGTGACCGACAAGGCCGCGACCGCGGCGGCGCGGAACTTCCCTGTGTTCGACATCGTCGTCTCCTTTACCACTGGTCAGTTTCTTTCCACCGTCACCCGGTGAAGTGGTAAAGTCAATAGGTCTAGACAACTTGTCCACCAGCCAATTCACGCCGCCCACTGGGTAGGCTGTGGTCATGCGGCGAACAGAGGTCAAGGACCGGCTACGCCAGCTCATCGAGCGGCGTCAGCCGGGCGAGGTCCTGCCGTCGGAGCGTGCGCTGAGCAGTGAGATCGGCGTCTCGCGTCCCACCCTGCGGGCCGCGATCGACGAGCTGGAGCGCGACGGTCTCGTGGTGCGCGAGCACGGCCGCGGCACCTTCACCGCTCCGCGCAAGATCTCCCAGGACCTCGTTCCCGCCACCGGTGGCGAGCAGTTCGCTCCGCCTGCCGAGGGCCACTGGACCAGCAGGGTGATCGAGTTCGCCACCACTCCGGCAGGCGCCCGGCTCGGCAAGCGGCTCGAGGTCTCGCCCGGTCACACACTGGTCGCCGTCACCCGCGTCCGCGTCGTCGAAGAGGCGCCGATGGCGATCGAACGGATCCTGGTCCCCCGGGACATCGTGCCGGACATCACGGCCGCGGGCTTCGAGTCCGGCTCGTTTTACGAGCTGCTCCGTTCACGGTACGAGGTCGTTCCCGCGACGGCCGTGCAGATCATCGAGCCGACGGTCACCGACGCCGACGAATCCGGGCTGCTCGGCGTGCCGCTGCACTCCCCCGCGCTGCTGTTCGAGCGCACCACGCGCGACGCGGGCGGCCGCGTGATCGAGTACACCCGCTCCATTTACCGGGGCGACCGCTACCGGATCACCTCGCATCTGAAGTTCGACCACACCTCCGGCTGACTCCGGCGCGCCGGGACCGTCCATCCGGGAGTCCGTGCGAGACTCCCGGGCGATGTACACCCCGTCCGATCTCGCCGACCTGCTCGAATGCGAGCACCGCAGCCTCCTGAACCAGGCGCTGGCCGCCGGCCTCCCGGGAGCGCCGCGGCCGGGCTCCGAGCCGGATCAGCTGGCGGTCACGCACGGGCGCGCGCACGAGGCCGCGACGCTGGACAAGCTGCGCGGCGAGCGGAGCGCCGTCGTCGAGATCGACGAACGCGACCCGGTCGTCGCCGCGAAGGCCACCGAAGAGGCGCTACGGGCGGGTGCGCCGGTGATCTACCAGGCGGTCTTCCACGATGGTGAGTTCTCCGGCCGCGCCGACTTCCTGATGCGGGACGACGAAGGCCGCTACGAGGTCTACGACACGAAGCTGGCCAGGCACGCTAAGCCCGCCGCGGTCGTCCAGCTGACCGCGTACGCCGACGCGCTGCGCCGGGCAGGCTGGCCCGCCGGCCCGCGGATGCATCTGCTGCTGGGCGATCACAGCACGCGTTCGTTCCGCGTCGACGACTTCCTTCCGCTGGTGGACCGGCTCCGCGCCCGGCTCGAGAACCGGCCGCCGACCCTGCCCGTGCAGCTGTGGGCCGACGAACGGCCCGCGTGCGGCGGCTGCCCGTACGCCGCGCACTGCGCGAGCGCCCGCGAAGCCGACCGCGACCTTTCGCTGGTCGCGGGGATGCGCGGTGACCAGCGGCGCAAACTCGTCGCCGCGGGCCTCGGCACCATCGACGCGCTCGCGGCCGCCACACCCGAAGACCGGCCGCGCGACATCTCGGCGACGTCGTTCACCACGCTGCGCGCCCAGGCCGCGATCCAGGTCCGGCAGGACGACACCGGGCAGATCGCCTACGAGGTCATCGATCCGGACGCGCTGGCCGAGCTCCCGCCGCCCGCCCCCGGCGACGTCTTCTTCGACATGGAAGGCGACCCGTACGCCTTGGCGGGCGAAGGGCTCGAATACCTCTTCGGCGCGGTGACCGCCGAAGAGGGCACGAAGTTCACGCCGTTCTGGGCGCACAACCGGTCGCAGGAGAAGCGGGCCTTCGAGGAGTTCGTCGACTTCGCCACCGCGAGGCTCGCCGAGCATCCCGGCTCGCACGTCTACCACTACGCCCCGTACGAGGTGACAGCGATCAAGCGGCTCGCCGCCGTGCACGGGACCCGCGAGGACGCCGTCGACCACCTGCTGCGCAGCGGCGGCCTGGTGGACCTGTATTCCGTGGTGCGCAAGGCACTCCGGGTCTCGCAGCGGTCGTATTCGATCAAGTACCTCGAACCGCTCTACATGCCCGAAGCCCGCGACGGCGACGTCAAGACGGCGGTTTCGAGCATCGAGGCCTACGAGGAGTACCTGACGCTCACGGCCTCCGGCGAGACCGAGCACGCGGACGAGGTGCTGCGCGGGATCAGCGACTACAACGAATACGACTGCGTCTCCACGCTGCGGCTTTTCGAATTCCTCCATAAAGTCCGTGTGGAGGAAGGGATCGCGCTCGCCGAGCCGCCCGAAGAGTCCGATGTGGACACTCTGCTCCGCCAGACCGAAGAGGACGTCGCCGCCCAGAAACGTGCCGAACGCGCCGCACAGCTGGCCGCGCTGGTCGACCCGCTGCTGGACGGGGTGCCCGACGACCCCGCAGAGTTCACCGGCGAGGATCGTGCCCGCGCGCTGCTGGCCGCGTCCGTCGGCTACCACCGTCGCGAGACGAACCCCGCGTGGTGGGAGTACTTCCGCCAGCTCGCCGCCCCGCTCGGCGATCTGGAGACCGACAACGCCTGCACCGTCCCGATCTCGCTGGAAGCCGGGGAATGGGTGCCGCCTTCGGGCCGGGTCCGGAAGGCGAAGCGCTCGCTCGTGCTCCGCTGCGACCCGGACCGGCCGCATCCCTTCGCCCCCGGCGACGACGTCCGCCTGCGGTACGGGGCGGCCGCGCGGGACGCGAAGGTCGTCTCGGCCACCGCCGTCGAGCTGACGCTGGAAGAGAGCTGCCCGCCCGACGAGACCACCGCCGACCGGCCGGTCGCGGTGCTGCCCGGGAGCCCGGTCCGGCCCTCCCCGAAGGACGACGCGGTCGCGGATCTCGCCCGTCTCGTCGTCGACACGCTGCCGGTGCTGCCCGCGCATCCCGGCGTCGACCTGCTCCGGCGCTCGACGCCGCGGCTGCGCGACGACCGCAACCTGCCCGAGCCCGGCTCGGACCTGGTGAGCACGGTGATCGAGGCCGTCGAGGCGCTCGACGGCTCCACGCTCGCCGTGCAGGGCCCGCCCGGCGCGGGCAAGACCTACCTGGCGGGCAGGCTGATCGCGAAACTCGTGCGCGCGGGCAAGACGATCGCCGTCACCTCGACCAGCCACAAGGCCGTGGAGAACGTGCTGTCCGCCGCGCTCAAGAACGCGCCCGACCTGCCGTGCGCCAAACGCGCCAAGCGCACCCCGGATCCGGCGGCGCCGTGGGAGCAGCCGAAGACCAACCCGGCACTGGTGAAATGGCGCGAAGAGCACGGCACCGGCCATCTGGTCGGCGGAACGGCCTGGACGTTCGCGAACGCCGCGATCCGGGAAGAGCCCTTCGACCTGCTGATCATCGACGAGGCGGGCCAGTTCGCCCTCGCCGACGCGCTCGCGGTGTCGATGTGCGCCAAGAATCTCCTGCTGCTGGGCGATCCGCAGCAGTTGCCGCAGGTCGTCCAGGGGACGCATCCCGCGGGCGCCGAAGCTTCCGCGCTCGGGCACCTGATCGGCGAGGCCGACATCATCCCGGGTGAGCTCGGGTACTTCCTCGACGAGACCCGCCGGATGCATCCGGCCGTCTGCAAGCCCGTGTCGCGGCTGTCCTACGCGGGCCGCCTGCACTCGCATCCCTCGGCCGCCGAGCGGGCGATCGACGGCGTCGAGGCGGGCCTGTACCTCGCCGAGGTCGACCACCACGGCAACACGACACGATCGGTCGAGGAGGCCGAGGCCGTCACCGCCCTCGTCGCCGAACTCCACGACCGCGCCTGGACCGATCACGGCGAGCCCCGGCCGCTCGGCGACGAGGACATCCTGGTCGTGGCGCCGTACAACCTGCAGGCCAGGGTCGTGGCCCGCGCGCTGGACCAGGCCGGTCACCCCGGCGTCCGGGTGGGCACCGTGGACCGGTTCCAGGGGCAGGAGGCGCCGGTGGTGATCACCACGATGACCTCGTCCTCGGCGGTCGATCTGCCGCGTGGCCTGGACTTCCTGCTCTCCCGCAACCGGCTCAACGTGGCGCTCTCGCGGGCGCAGGCGCTCGCGATCGTGGTCTGCTCGCCGCGGCTGGTCGAAGCCGACATCCGTACGGTCGACCAGATGCGGCTGGTTTCGGGCATGCTCGGGTTGATGACCGAAGCCGTGCCGTGGCACGCAGGACGGAGTGGACGATGACCGAGAACAAACCGGACAAGGAAATCCTCGACGCCGAGATCGTCGAAGAGACCCCGACCGCGCCCGTCGAGGTCCCGGAGCCGGATTACAGCGAGGGCGGCGTGCCCTCGTTCGACCACGTGCGGGACCGCATCGAGCAGCGCTACACGACGTCGCTGGGCTCGACCGAGCTCGCCGGCCTCGGCGGCAAGGAAGACGTCGCGTCGCTGGACAAGAAGATCGCCGACCGGGACAAGGCCGCCAAGGACAAGCTGGCCGAAATCCGCCGCGCGATGCGGGAGCAGTGAGCTAACCCCAATGCGGTGAACCGGCCTTCACCGCGATGGCCCGCGCCTTCCGGTGGTGCTCGGCGGCCGCTTCCCGCCGGTCGAGGGCGGTGGCCAGCTCGCCTAGGTAGTACGCGACCGGACGGAGGGTGAGCATCCCGCTCCCGGCACCGGCGATCTCTCCTTCGGCGGGCAGGAGCTCGGCGTAGAGGCTTTCCATCGTGGCCCGGTCGCCGAGTTCGATCGCGACGACGGCGTGCAGACAGGTGCGGGCCTCGAACAGCAGGTCCCGTGGCGAATCCGGGATCGGGAGCACCGGGCGGCACCAGCTTTCGTAAGCGCCGTAGTCGTCCTCCAGTGCCTCCGGCGGCAAACCACGCTGGATCCGGTCGCAGTACAGGGCGAGCGCGAGGATCCCGTTGTCCACACCGGACATGGCGGTTCCCGCGAGCCCCGCCGCCGCGGCGCGATAGGCGGCTTCCCCGCCGGGGCCGGTAATCGCGGTCCGCATCGCGCGATACCACCGGGTGAACACGCCGACGAGCGGCAGGCCGTAGCGCTCCCCGAGCTCGTCCGCCGACGCGGCATGCCGGTCCGCGGCGGCGAAATCCGCGAGCGCGCTCTTCGCCTGCAGGAGCACGAGATGCCCGAGCACCTCGAACGTCACGAGCCCGTGCCGCGCGGCGAGGTCGACCAGTTCGGCCCCGATCGCGGCCCGCTCCGGGGCGAGACCGGCGCGGTCGAAGGACTGCAGGAACCGGGCGTTGAGCGCGAACGCCAGCAGAGCCGGATCTTCCAGCGTCCGCGCGATCGTCTCGGCTTCCCGGGCCGCCTCGCGCGCCCGCTGGCCGCCCGCGTTCCGCGTTTCGACAGCGAGGGTGGCCAGCAGGCGGCACCGCTCGGCCACGCGTTCGCCGGGCAAGGCGGCGAGGGTGCGCTCGACGGTTTCCGCAATCCGGGACGCCAATTCCCAGTCGTCGCTTTCGGTCCAGCTGGCGGGGACGTCGAAGGCACCGATCACCCGTGCGGTCAGCAGGGGATCGTCCAGCTTTTCCGCCAGTTCCAACGCTTCGGCCCGATGCCGCCGCGACTGGCCGAGCCCGCCGGCGACGGCCGAAGCGCGGGCCTTGCCCATGATCAGCTCCAGCCGCTTCGCCGTGTTCGAGGCGCCGGAGCGGTCGTACGCAGTGAGTGCGGCGTCCCACAGTCGCGCCGCTTCCATTGGTGCGAAACGACTTTCGGCGCGTTCGGCGGCGGCCTGCGCGTAACGCGCGGCACGGTCGTCGTGCTCCTCCGACAGGAGGAAATGGTGCGCCAGGGTGTCGACGTCGTCCGGGCGGAGCTCTTCCAGCGTCTCGGCGATCTCGCCGTGTTCGCGGGCGCGCCGCGAACGGGAGAGATCGTGGTAGAGCGTGTCCCGCACGAGCGCGTGCGCGAACCGGAACCGGCGCGGCGCCCGCTCGGTCAGGAATCCGCGCCGGACCGCGATCTCGGCGGCGTCGAGCGCGGTCTTCCCCACCAGGGCTTCGAGCACGTCCAGATCGACGTCCGTCCCGATCACCGCCGCGCGCCGGACCACGCCGCCGACGTCATCCGGCAGTGCGTCCACCCGGTGCCGGACGACGTCACGAACGCCAGGCGGCACCGCGTCCAAGGCGGCCGAACCCTCGGTGGCCAGCAGGCGGGCGAGTTCGCGGACGAAGAACGCGTTTCCGCCGGTGCGCCGATGGAGTACCGCGGCGGTTTCCGGGGCGATCTCTTCCCCGGTCGTGGCGCGGACCAGGCCGGCGACTTCGCTCTCGGGCAGGCCGCCGAGATAGATCCGCGCCGGCTCGTGGCGGGCGGCCTTGGCAAGGAAGTCCGTCAGCCGGGCGGGCGGGTCGATGCCGCGATAGGTCGCGATGATCGACACCGGCTCGGCCAGCACGGAGGTCAGCAGTGCCAAGGTCTCTTCGCCCGCCCAGTGCAGGTCGTCGAGGACGAGCAGGAGCGGCGCCGCGCCGGACAGATGAGACGCGACGGCGCGATGCCACCGCCAGCGGGCGGCCAGTGGGTCTTCGGTCCCCGGCTCCACCGTCGGCGCCGGCCCGTACCCGGCTTCGGCGAGTGTGGCCAGGATCCGCGTCCAGGCGTAGGCCGGTGGCGCGCCCTCGTCGTCGGGATCGCTCCCCCAGGCCGTGGTCCAGCCCCGCGCGGCGAGACGGGCGGAGAACGCCTCGGCGAGCGCGGTCTTCCCCACCCCGGCGTCGCCGGAGACGAGGACCAGCCGCGACCGCGTCACGGCTTCTTCGAGCTCGGCGAGCTCCGCGTCGCGTCCGACCAGCGGCCGCTCGGCGATCTCGGGCGCGGACGGCTCCAGGCGGGGCGCTTGCGCCAGGATGTCGGCCTCCAGGTCCCGCAGGCCCGCGCTCGGATCGATGCCGAGTTCGTCGGCGAGGTGTTCGCGCGTCGTGCGCAACACCGCCAGCGCGTCACCCTGCCTCCCGGAGCGATACAGCGCGAGCGCCAGTAGCCGGGAACCGTTCTCCCGCAACGGATGTTCGCGGACCAGCGGTTCCAGCGCCGGGACCGCCTCGGCGGCGCGCCCGAGCGCGAGGAGCGCCTCGGCACGGAGTTCCCCCGCCAGCGAACGGAGTTCGGTCAACCGGGAGAGTTCGCCGACCGCCCAGCCTTCCTCGGCGAACTCGGCGTACGCGGGACCACGCCAAAGCGCGAGCGCACTGTCCACTCGCGACAGTGCCGCGTCCGGCCGCCGGGCGTCGAGCAGTTCACGGGCCGCGGCGACCGCGTCCTCGAAGTCCCAAGCGTCGACGGAATCGGCACGCAAGGCATATCCGCGGGCGACCGTGACGAGCAGCCGCGCTGGCTCACGGGGCGCGCGATGCGGCTCCAGCGCCCGGCGCAAGGCCCCGACGAACGTCTGCACGGCGCCGACCGCGCCCTCGGGCGGGCGCTCCCAGAGGTCGTCGACCAGGCGTTCCACCGGCACGACCCGGCCGCGGGCGATCAGCAACCTGGCCAGCACCGCGCGGTGCCGAGGCCCCTTGAGCCCGACCTCACCGCCGTCGTCCTCGGCCACGAGGGGGCCGAGCACCCCGAACCGCATCGTCACCTCCTCGCCTCGACGGTGATCATCGTGCCCCGGCCGCTCGGTCGCCGCTGACCGGGTGCTGATCCGGGCCGGGGACGCTGACGATCGTCACTGAACGACCAGGAAGGTACCCATGCGCATCACCGGATTCGACTACCAGCGTGTGCCCGTCGCGGACGGTGTGGCGGTCAACGTCGCCGTCGCCGGGACCGGCAGTCCGATCGTGCTGCTGCACGGTTTCCCCGAGACCCACCTCATGTGGCGGCACGTCGCGGCGGATCTCGCGGCCGACCACACCGTCCTCTGCCCTGACCTGCGAGGATACGGCGAAAGCGACAAGCCCGCCGACACCGGCGAGACCTACTCGAAGCGTTCGATGGCGGCCGACGTCGTCGCCGTCGCGAAGGCCTTCGGTCACGACCGGTTCGCCCTCGCCGGGCACGACCGGGGCGCGCTGGTGGCGCTGCGGGCGGGCCTCGACCACCCGGACAAGGTGAGCCATCTCGCGATCCTCGACGTGCTGCCGACGCTGGACATGTGGGACGTCATGCACGGCACCTCGGCCGCGGTGGGCTTCCACCTCTACCTGATGGCCCAGCCGCCCGGCCTGCCCGAGCAGCTGATCGGCGCCGCGCCCGACGCGTTCTTCGGTCACTTCCTCGACGCGTGGACCCAGCGCGGCGACGCGATCCCCGCCGACGTCCGGGTCGCGTACCTGGAGGCGTCACGGAACGCGGTGCCCTCGATCGTCGCCGACTACCGCGCGTCGGCGGGCATCGACGTCGAGCACGACCAGGCGGATCGCGCCGCGGGCAACCGGCTCACGATGCCGCTCACCGTGCTGCAGCAGGACTGGGGTGCCGCACTGGGTTACGACGCCGTCGCGCTCTGGCAGGCGTGGGCGACGGATCTGGACCACCGGACGGTGACGTCGGGGCACTTCATGGCCGAGGAATCACCGGCGGAGGTGGTGAAGGCGCTGCGGGACCTGCTCACGCGCTAGGCAGAAAGGCCGTGGCTCCGACAGGGCCACGGCCCCTATCGTCAGCGCATGCCCAAGCTCTTTCCGGTGGTGGAATCCTTGCCACACGACTATTCGTCGTTCGACCTGTGGCCGTTTCGCGGCTACGACGGCGAGTGGATCCCCCTGCACCGCGAAGTGCCCTCCGACGACGTGGGCGCGGTCGTGCTCTCCCTGCTCGGGCACAGCACGAGCGGCGAGCTCGCCCGGCCCGACCTCGTGACCGCGTTCGACGAGCTGGTGCGGCTCGAGCGCACCTTCCTCCCCGGCGGCCTTCAGCTCGAGGCCGACGGCATCGCCGTGACTCCAGGTTGCTGCGCCGACCTGACCGACTGGCCGGACTGGTACGGGCTGCCGGACGGGGAGGCACCCGACCTCGGGCATGGGCCGGGGTCGGTGTTCGAGTTCGACGGCGAGATCATCCGGTTCTGGCCGGACGCGGACGACGAGGACTGGGGATCCCCCGAAGGACGGCGGCTGGAGGTCCGGCGTCAGGACATCCCCGGCCTCCTCCAGAGCGTGGATCAAGACCTCGCCGGGTTCATCGACGCGCTCCGGGCATGGGTGCGGAACCTCGAGCCGTCCCGCGCGGATCCGGTGGTCGCCGCCGTGAGTGGCTACTTGCGCGTCGGAAAGTGTCCATCGACGTGAGCCGAACGGCGCAATCCGGACCGCTGCCCGCGTCAATCCGGGTTTAACGCTCGTTACGACGGGTATCGGGAGTCGGCACGACGAACGAGGGGCCCGACATGACACCCACTGCCAAACGCGCGCACACCGTCGCCCGTGATCTCCTTTCGCTCACCAGATCGGGTGAAGCCGACCAGCTCGCCACCGCACTGGTCTCCATCGCTTCCTCCACCCGGCGCGCGCCGGCGTTCGGCGACGTCGTCGGACGGCTGGTCGACACGTTCTCCTTGGCGGCCAAGGACCGACGCCGGTCGCTGCGGATCGGTGAACCGTTCACCCTACGCCTGCGCGATCACGCGGGTATGACGGTGCGGCCGGACCGGCTCGACCCGGGCGTGGCCGCGATCGTCCGCGCGATCGCCGCTAGCGTCCGCGACGACCGGGACACCTGCGCCGACCAGATCGGCGAGGCCTGCGAGAACGCCGATCTCGACCAGCGGATCCGGGTTCTCGCGCACTGCCTGGTCTGGACCTCGGATCTCCTCAGCACCGACACCACCGCCTATCCCCCGGTGCTGTCCTGTTTCAAGGTCGCGCCCGCCGGTGTCCACAGTAGACATTGAGCGGTTCGGATGACTTCCGGCCCGTCGTGTGGACATCCCTCGCGGGGAACGGCAAGCTGGACAACCGCGCACGAAGTCCCGGCCCCCGATGACGGGCGCACCTTGGCGGCAGTTCCCCTGAACCAGGAGTGCAGACGTGGACGAGGTAGCGCCATCGACGGTCCCCGCGGATTCCCGTGCCGCGGCAACGGCGGGACGACTGCCCAACCCGGACAGCCGGGTGGTCCGGGCGGCCGTGGCCGGTGATCCGGACGCGATCCGCGAGTTGAGCCGTTTCCTTTGCCCGCACGTGTTCCGCTACTGCGCGAGCAGGCTCGGAAGCGGCGGAACGGGCGCTTGCGACGCACAGGACTGCGCGCAGGAGGTGTTGCAGGCGGTCCTGATCGCCTTGCCCCGCTACCGGTACCGCCCGGACCGGTTCCTCGCGTTCGTCTTCGGGATCGCCGGGCACAAGGTGGCCGATCTGCACCGCCGCCGCTCCCGCGAACCGGTCGCCTCCGTCCCGGAGATCGGGGACGGGCTGCCGTTCTGGGCCCGCCGCGACCCGGACGAGATCGAACGCCTGGAACACCGGCTGCAGGCCGGTGTCCTGCTGGCGAAAGTGCCGATGCCGCACCGGCAGGTGCTCGCGCTCCGGTTCGTGTTCGGGCTTTCGGCCGAGGAGACCGCCGAACGGCTCGGCCTGCCGAGCGCGGGGGCGGTCCGCGCGGCCCAGTTCCGTGCGCTCGCGCGGCTTCGTGTCCTGCTCACCGAGCGGAACGTCCGGAACGCGACCGCTGTCCCGATCATCGGACCAGCCCCCGAACCGGAGCTCGTCCCGGTATAGAACCGTCCACTTCGGACGATCGACTTCTTGTACGTACCTTGTACGGCGATCGACCATCCTGTCCCCCTATTCGGGGAAACCACTGGAGGACAGAGATGAAGATCCGATCGAGGATCGCCAGAGGCATGACGGGCGCGGTGGGCACGATCGCCCTCGCCGGGGCGATCATGCTCGGCGGTGCGGGTGAGGCGCTCGCGGCGACGGGCACGGTGAACACCGACTCCGGGGCGGCGGTGACCGTGCGGTCGAGCCCGAGCACCAGCGCGAGTTCGGTCGGCACCGTCGCGAGCGGCACCGCCGTCACGATCGACTGCCAGACGAACGGCTCGACCGTGACCGGGAAGTACGGCACGACCGACATCTGGGACTACGTGCCGTCGAAGGGCGGCTACATCAGCGACGCCTACGTCTACACCGGTTCGGACGGCCGGGTCGCCCCGGACTGCGCCGGCAGCACCCTCTCCTGTTCCACCGCCGGCACCGGAAACCCGCGGACCTGCGCCGAAGCCATCGCGTGGGCGAAGGCACACGTGCACACCCACAACGACCCCGACTACTACCGCTGGTGCGACCGGATCAACGCCTGGGCCTACGGCTGGAACGCGAGCGGCTCGGAGACGGCCTACGTCCACTGGACCCAGATCCCCGGTTCGTTCAAGCACCCCGGTGACACCCAGGTCCCCGCGGGCGGGCTCGCCTTCTTCAGCAACGGCGGCACCGGGCACGCGATGTTCTCCATCGGCGGTGGCAAGTTCCTGTCGAACGACATCCACGGCCCCGGCAGCTTCACCGAGACCACGATCGCGGAGATCAAGAACGCGTGGGGCTACACCTATCTCGGCTGGTCGCAGCCGTGGTTCAAGATCAACCACTGATCGCGCGAGTGGCCTCGAAACGCTGCCGGACGAAGGGGTCCTCGTCCGGCAGCGTTTCCTCCGCCCGCCAGGAGAAACTCGTGGCGGTCAGCTCGGAGAAGATCCACCGGCGCCGGACGCCGTCGGTGTCGGCTTCGATCTCGAAGCCGTCCTCCGTCGGCTTGCCGAGGAACGGGATCACCCAGCCGTTCCCGGGGCCGAGCCAGGTCGACCGGAACGCGTCGATCTTCTCGTCGTAAAAGCGCAGGCTCATCCCCCACTCCCCGTCCACCCCGTCACCCCGGCTCGCCCTGGCGGGACTGATCCACACGTCGGCCAGCGCGCGGCCGTCGAGCGCCCAGCCGAAATGCCATTCCCCGTCGACGGTCCGGACGGTGCCGTCCTCGGCGTAGTTGTGCACCACGAGGTCCCAGCTGCCGATCAGCGGCTCGAACACGGCCAGCCGTCCGGCGAGTTCGGGACGCGGCCCCGGGGCGGTGAAGACGGCGGCGATCCGTTCCATGACGTCCATCGGGCCAGGATGGCTATTTGACAGTATGCTGTCAAATATGACCGATCTCGTCCGCGACTACCGGCTGCTGATCGCCGACGTCTACGAACTGGCGGGACTGAGCCGCCGGATCAGCGAGCGGGAGGCCGCCGGACAGGGCACGACGGTCGCCCGCTGGCACGTGCTCAGCACGGTGTCCGAAGAACCGCTCGCCGTACCCGCCATCGCGCGACGGCTCGGCCAGGTCCGCCAAGCCGTGCAACGCGTCGCTGACGACCTCACCGCGGCCGGCCAGCTCCGCGCGGAACCGAATCCGGCACATCGCCGGTCGCCCCTGTACGCCATCACGCCGGAGGGCACGCGGCTGCTGGAGCGGCTGTGGGACGCGAGCGGATCCCGGCGGCGCGACCTGCTCGCCGACAGCGGTGTCACCCCCGCTGAGCTGCGGCAAGCCCGCGACACCCTGCGCAGGTTGTCAACCGCGCTCAGCTCGTGAAACCGCCCTTTCGTCGCATCGTGATAAAAAGCGGCCACGTATGCGGGTTAGAGTTGACGAATGGGCACCGAAGCTCTCGCTACTCCCGCACCCCGGGAGCAGCGTGTGCTCATGCAGGCGATGCTCACCCGGCTGCCCGAGTTCAGTGACCGCCTCGCCCAGCTCCTCAGCGACGAGGACGAGTTCTATCACCAGGTCGACAGCACCGCGCCGGACGAGCTGCGCAAGGTCTGCCGGGCCAATCTCGAACGGGCGCTGACCGCGCTCGTCGAGGGGCGCGGGCTTCCGCTCGACGCGGCCCGCAAGACCGGGCTGGCGCAGGCCAGGCAGGGTATCCCGCTGCCGTCCGTGCTCCGCGCGTTCCGGATCGGCGGGATCTTCGTCTACGAGCGCCTGCTGGAACTGGCGGGCCCCGGCTTCATCAACCCCGCCCGCACGGTGGAGATCAACTCCAACGTGTGGAAGACCATCGACCTCTACTCCGACGCGCTGACCACCGCGTACAGCGAGGTCGCCGCCGAACTCTCCCAGGAGAAGCTCGCCCTGCTGGACGGCCTGCTGCACGGCCGCTTCGCCACCCAGACCGATCTCGAGAACGCCGCGAAGGAACTCGACCTCCCGGCGGCGGGCACGTTCGTCGCCGTCGTGACCGAGTCCGTCGACCCGGACGAACGGCCCGGTGTCGAGGCCTTGCTGCGAGCACGGCGCTGGAAGTCGGCCTGGCGGCCCGGCGCCGAGGTCGGCCTGGTCGTGATCGACCGCGTCGAGGACGTCCGGCGGCTGCGCGACGTACTGGGCACCCTGCCGCTGGCGGTGGGGATGAGCAGGCCGTTCAACGGATTCCTCGAGGTGCCGGACGCGGTCCACCGGGCCCGGATCGCCCGCCGCTCGCTGACCACCGGCGCCGCCGGTGTCGCCGTCTTCGGCGACTCCCCGGTCACCACGCTGGTCGCGAGCGCGCCG
This sequence comes from Amycolatopsis roodepoortensis, assembly GCF_014873915.1. GTDB lineage: Bacteria > Actinomycetota > Actinomycetes > Mycobacteriales > Pseudonocardiaceae > Amycolatopsis > Amycolatopsis roodepoortensis. The sequence goes on along the minus strand of NZ_JADBEJ010000001.1, from coordinate 1,106,121 downwards.
GAGATGTCGCGGGACGTCCTGCGCTCGGTGCTCACCGGGGTTCTGGTGCTGCCCAAGGCGGAGCGGCAGGTCCTGCTCGACACGCTGGTCGCGTGGTTCGCCGGGCACGGCTCGGCCAAGGAGGCCGCGGACCGGCTGATCGTCCATCCGAACACGGTCCGATACCGGCTGCGCCGCGTGCAGGAACTGACCAGACGCGACCTGTCCGACCCGGTCGACGTCGGCGAGCTCTATGTCGCGCTGGAGGCGGTCCGGCTGGCGGACGCTTAGGCTCTTCTGTCCGGCGCCATGTCGGCGTCGATGATTCTCGCGAGGTCCAGCAGCGTGTGCCCGAGCCCGGGCCGCGCGGTGAGCCGCACCGCGAGGGTGCGGCCGCGCGCGGTCGTGGCGACCGGCAGGGTCACCTCGGGATTCGCCGACCTCGTCCACTGTGGACGTCGGCCTGCCGCGGACAGGACGATGTCGGGATGCGGGGACCGCCGCCCGGGCCGCCACCGTGATCTCCTGGCGTCGAGATCACGGATCACGTTGCCGTGCAACGAAAGCAGCGCCGCGACGTCGGCGACGGCGTCGCGGAGCTCGACGTCGGTGATCGAATCCGAGTAGGCGCCGATGTCCAGCGCGCGGGGATCGTTCGGGTCCTGCGGCACAGAGTTCCTTTCCACGCACCGGAAGTCGTCCGATGGTGGTCCCGCTCACGTTGTTCCCGGGAACAAACATGTTTGGCTGCCTGGGCCGAATGGCGGCGCACGTACCGCCTTCCGGTCGCACGGCGTGCCTGTGACCCTCGGTCACACCTTTGACGCTGACCGGCGGGCGGGCCAGTATCTGGCGACTGATTACCGATGGGTAATGTGTCTCACCAGGAGGACCGTTGCGTCGAGCGTTGAGCCTGATCTTCTTGGCACTAGGGGTGTTCGCCATCGCCGGCGCGGTGCTGCTGCCGACCTACGTCAAACCCGAACTCGCCAAGGTGCCGCTGAACCAGGAATCGACGTCGGTCCTCGAAGGCACCGCGTCCAAGGTGCTCGCGGTGAAGACCGTGGACGGCAAGACCGTCACGGAGATCCGCGACGACGCCAAGCTGAAGGCGACCGCCCGCGTGGTGGCGAACTTCGCGCCACCGGAGATGCGGGAGGGCACGGACGTCGCCGTATGGCTGATGGCCGTCTCAGTCGTCGACACCAGCGACCAGACCGTGGTCAGCGCGAGCAAACGCCAGGTCTGCTTCGACCGCCGCACCGCGGAAGGCTACGTCCCGCCGGGCGGCGACCAGGAGGCGAAGTGCTCGGCCAACAGCAGCTTCGTCACCAAACTCAAGGAGCAGCCCGAAAAAGAGGGCGAGAAGCCCGAGGAGGTCCAGGAGTACAAGCCGCAGCCGGGCCTGAACTTCAAGTTCCCCTTCGGCACCGAACAGAAGGATTACCAGGTCTACGACGACAACACCGGCCGCGCCGTCCAGGCCCGGTTCAAGGGTGTCGAGGAGATCAAGGGCGTCGAGGTCTACAAGTTCGTCCAGGAGATCCCCGCCACGAAGATCTCGACGAAGAAGGTGCCGGGCTCGCTCATCGGCGCCACCGGTGACTCCGTCGAGGCAGGCCAGTTCTACCAGGGCACCATCACGAGCTGGATCGAGCCGGTGACGGGCATCCAGGTCAAGCAGGAGCAGCAGTCGCACCAGGAACTGCGGTCGGCCGCGAATCCCACGCCCACGGTGGTCTTCGACGGCAAGCTCGCCTTCACCGACGCGACCGTCGAAGCGATGGTCAAGCAGGTGGACGAGAACAAGGGCAAGCTGGACTTCATCGGCAGCACCGGGCCGATCGTGCTCGGGGTCGGCGGCGTCGCCTTCCTCGCGCTCGGCGTCTTCCTGCTGGTGAAGCGGCGCCCCGCCCCCTCCCGTCACTGACGCTTGCGCAACACCATCACGAGGTTCCACGACGCGACTTCCCGGACACCGGGGACATACGCGATCCACTGGGCCCAGGAGGGGTGGTAGCGCGGGTAGACCTCCTGCAGATCGGCGTACGGCGCGGCCTTCCCCCACCGGATGGCCGCGCCGGCCGAAAAGGCGAAAAGGCTCTCCCCGAATTTGTTCTTCGGCTCCTTGCCGTTCTTTTCGAGATAACGCCGCCGGGCGTAGTGGCCGCCGAGGAAATGCCACGGCGCCGTCTCGTGGCCGCCCCACGGCGAATACCAGGGTGTGAACGAGGCGAAAATCGTGCCGCCGGGTTTCGTCACCCGGCACATCTCGGCCAGCATGACCTCGGGTTCGGAAACGTGTTCGAGGACGTTCGACGAATAGCAGACGTCCACCGACGCGGTGCGCACCGGCAGCTTCGTCCCGCTCCCGCGGACCATGTTCTCCCCGGCCTCTCCGCGCGCCGTCAGCTCTCCGACGTCGGGATCTATGCCCAGATACGTGGCGCCGGCGGCGCGGAACGCGTCGGAGAAATAGCCCGGACCGCCACCGACGTCGACGATGGTCCGTCCGTTCAACGGAGTGTGCTGCGCCAATTGGCGGACCGAGTCGTCCGCGAGCACCGAGTAGAAACCGTCCGGATCCGTCTGTTCGGTGAGAAAAGCCCGGAACAACGTCACCGATCTGCGCAAAGTGGCGCGATGAGGCATCGTTGCTGGAGTCACCGACCGATTACCGACCATCGAACCATCGCTTTCCGAGAATGATTCATCTACCGTGTACGCACCGGTAACCTAGCATTGTCGCTAACAGGTTGGGAGAACCACGATGGAAAGGCCACGTGTGCTGCTCGTCAACTGGCGCGACACCGGGCATCCGGAGGGCGGCGGCTCCGAGCGGTACGTCGAGCGGATGGCCGAAGGGCTCGCCAAGGCCGGATACCGGGTCGAGATCCAGTGCGCGGCGTACCCGGGCGCGAACGCGGGAGAATGGCGTGACGGCGTCCGTTATCGCCGCCGTGGCAACAAGTTCGGCGTCTACCTCCACGCACTCCGGGCGATCCGGAAGGCGCACGCCGACCTCGTCGTCGACGTCCAGAACGGGATGCCGTTCTTCGCCAGGCTCGTCGCGGGCTGCCCGGTTCTGGTGCTGGTGCACCACGTCCACAAGGAACAGTGGATCAGCGCGCTCGGTGAGACACTGGGCCGTATCGGCTGGTGGATCGAGTCGAGGCTGGCGCCGTGGCTGTTCCGGCACTGCCGCTACGCCACGGTTTCCGAGATCACCAAGGGCGAACTGGCGGGGCTCGGCGTCGAGGGCTCGCGGATCACCGTGGTACCCAACGGCTTGGACGCTCCCCCGCGCGGCAAGGCCGTCCGCGAAACCGAGCCGACGCTGGTCGCGGTCAGCAGGCTGGTGCCGCACAAGCGGATCGAGCACGCCATCGACGTCGTCGCGGAGCTGAGCCGGCGCTGGCCAACGCTGAAGCTGGAGATCGTGGGACAGGGACCGTGGGAGGAGGTCCTGCGCAAGCACGCCCGCGACCGTGGTGTCGAAGACCGCGTTCGGCTGCACGGCTGGGTGGACGAACGCGAGAAGCACGAGATCTTGGAACGGTCCTGGCTGCACCTGTGCCCGTCGGTCAAGGAAGGCTGGGGAATCGTCATCATGGAGGCCGCCGCACACGGCGTGCCCTCGGTGGCCTACCGGGCGGCGGGCGGGGTGGCGGAGTCCATTGTGGAGGGCAAGACCGGGCTGCTGGCCGACGACTTCGCCGATTTCACCGCGCAGGTCGAGGGGCTGCTCGCCGACCGCGCACGGCGGGACGAGATGGGCAAGGCGGGCATCACCTGGGCGGGCCTGTTCGACTGGGAACACAGCGTGGACCGCTTCGAATCACTCGTGCGCGACGTGGCCGGGGTGGCCATCCCCCATCCCAGGGTGCTGACGCCGCAGCGCTTCCACGAGCCCGTCGGCCAGGTCGGCCGTGGCGGCGTCGTCGAAGTCCTTGCGGCGTGCGCGCACGGTGACGGTGCTCGTCTCGCCGACGGTCACCGCGCCGAACGCCACGCCTGAGCGGCCGCTGGCGGCGGGATAGAACGCGATCGAGGTGACCGCGTCCGCCGCCGAAACGACGCCGAGATTGGAAACCAGGTAGGTCGAACCGAGCCTGCTCGCCAGCAGCCGGGTGCCCAGCCGGGCGATCCTGCTGCTGCGGGCGGGGAAATCGGGTTCCGGCGGCTGGGCGGCCAGCAACGCGCCCACTTCGGCGACGGTGGGCTTCCCACCGAGCCGCAACCGGAAGAACGCGCTGTCGTGCAAGGGTTCCGGCGAGGCTCCACTTCGCCATGAGGCACCGACCGCCGCGACCACCCTGACGGCTTCCTCGCCGTGCCGGGCGTTCCACGTCTCGGTCAGGTTGGCGGCCGCCGCCGCGAAGGCCGCGGAACCGAACCGCGAGCGAGGGAGAATCCTCGCGCTGAACACGTCTCCTGGGCCACTTTCGGCACGTTCCGGGGTGATTCTCGCCGGAGGCGCGAAAAGCGCCTCAGCGAGGCGCTGGAAGGCGGACACGAGAAACGATCGATCGGTCGTGCGGGCGCCGATTCCCTTGGCGGCGGACGAGATCGGGATGTCGAGGGCCAGCCCGAGGACCGCGAGCAGGCCGAGGCCGTCGAGGGCGCCATGATGCGCGGCGATCAGCACGACGGGCTCGTCGACGCCGACCGCGACCCGGAGCAACGGCGCGCCGCGCTCGTAGGAGGTCTCGGCGAAACGGTCGCGGATCGCCGGAAGTTCTTTACCGGACACGGCCACGACGTCGGGAGCGGCGCCGAGCCACGGCCGTTCCTCGACCGCGACCGCCAGCCGCATCCGCGCCTTTTCCGGCGTCAGCGACGAAGACAGTCTCGCTTCCAGGAGGATGCTCCAGGAAACGGTGGGGTCGCCGTAGAGCCCGACGACCCGGCCGGCGTGGTCGGAAGCGAGCTCGGACACCGGCTCAGCGGTTGCCGTAAATGACGTGCTCGGGGCTCGAGTTCGGGTTGAACTGCTCCTTGATCTTCGCCTGCACCTGGGGTGCGGCGTCCGGATCCGCGGTGGTCGTCAGCGCGTAGCTCCCGCCCGCGGCCGTCGCGAGCCCGATGATGACGGCGGCTGCCGCGCCGATGAGGGTGCCCAAGACCTACTCCTTCCGAGACAGGGAATTCCTGCGTCGGCTCAATGTACGCACCGGTAACTTGAGGCACAACAGGGCGACCGCGATCGAAATCAGCGCTACTCCGTTTGCCAGCGCCACGAGGATCGGTGATCGCGTCCCGGTCACCGCGGGCTCACCGGGAGTGCGGTAAAGCGTGAGCCAGTCACCGGACCACACCGGTTGCGCGCCGGTCAGCAACCGCGGGTCGATCCGCCCCGGCGTCCCGTGTTCGACCAGGATCCAGCCGATTCCCGCCGCCGACAGGTCTTCCGGCGACTTCGCGGCGCGGACACGGTCCATTCTGGAATCCTCGCCGGAGATCTCCTCGCCTCCGACGCGCAATGTGTCGTCGGCGAGGACGGTCTCCGGTAGCGCTCGCGGCGCCGGGTCCAGCTGTGTCCGGTGGTCGTTCCAGGCGAAACTCCGGAACGTGGACAGCGGCAGCGCGACGACGTCGCCGGGCCGGTCGTCTTCCGCCAGTACGCGGTGCACTTCGCTCCAGTCCGCCGGGTAGCGAACGGCTTCGAGCCTTCCCCAGCCACCCCAGGCGAGATCGGGCATGGTGAGCAAGGGAAAGAGCGCGGCGGCCGCGACGAGCGCCCTGCGTGCCGCCCCGGTCCGCAGGCGCGCGGCGGCGGCTTCGACCGCCAGCGCGAACCCGAGCGCGACCGGAAGCGCCCACCAGGCCACCCATTTCTGCGCGTCCCGCAGCAGTCCCGCGCCGGGAACGTGCCCCATCGCCCAGGACAGCACGGGTTCGCCGAACGGCAGTGTCGCCAGCGCGGCGAGCACGACACCGAGAACTCCCAGCAGCAGCAACGCTCTCACCGGCGGTGTCCCCCACCTTCGCGCGAGGGAGCGGAGCCCGGCCAGCGCCACGGCGACCGCGACGATGATCAGCACCGGCGCCATCGGGGTGCCCCGGCTGCCGGGAACGACGTCACCGTTCCAGATCCCGCCGAGGCCGAGCACGCTCAGGATCGCCGGACCCCAGCTTTCCGCGCGGGCGCTGAAGGCGGCCACGCCGGCGGGGTCGGACAACGTGCCACCGTCGTGCAGGAACGTCGGGACGAGCCATGGCAGGTTGAGCACGACGGCGAGACCGAGGGTGTGGCCGAATTTCCGCGGTCCGGCCAGCGCGATCGCGGCGAGCGCGGCCAGCGCACCACCGGGCGGCGTGAGCACCGCGGGGGCGCAGGCGAGCACCAGTCCCGCGAGCGCCCTCGGTTCGTTCCGGCGCAGGGAAAGGGCGGCGCGCACGATCCACGGGAGGCAGGCGTAGGTGAGCAGGAGCGGCCAATGCCCGATGAACAACCGCTCCGCGAAATAGGCCGTCCACGCGTATCCGGTGGCCGCGACGATCCGCGTACCGAGTTGCTCCGTCGGAACCAGCCGTCCTGCGCCGTATGCCGCAAGGAACAGCGAGAGCAGCAAGACGATTTTCTGGACGATGTCACCGGGAACCACCGCTGTCGCGAGCGCGATCACGGCGTCGGCGGGTACCGATCGCGGCAGGGCGGAACCGAGCCCGAGCGCGTCCGGGATCAGCGACTGACGCTGGGCGAACACCATGTCGTAACTCAGGACGAAGCCGCGTCCGAGCACGGGCAGGAAGACCAGCGTCGCCAGCGCGGCCGACACCGCGGCCAGTACGAGACGTTCACGCCGTGCGTCCAACTGCTCTTCCCTTTCCGCCGCGATCACGGTTATGGTCGCGGAGATTACTCGCCGGTAATGGGAGCTCTGTTGAGCGTAGACGTCGAGGTCGAAACGACCAGGACCGACAAGCGTGTCGCGGCGATCCTCGTTTCCCTCGTGCTGGCGGCCAACAACGCCGGCGCCTACGTGCTGAGCATCGTCGCCGCCCGGCTGCTCGCGCCGAGCGCGTTCGGTGAGCTGAGCTCGCTGCTGGCGGTGCTGGTGATCGGCGTCGTCCCCGCGATGGGCCTGCAAACCGTGGTCGCGCTGCGGGTGGCCCGCAAACCGCAGGACAGCGGGACCCTCCTCGCGCTCGGCCTCACCACGAGCGCCATCGTCGCGACCATCGGGCTGCTCCTGGCGCCGGTGCTGGTCTTCGTGCTGCACCTGGATTCCGTGGTGCCCGCGCTCCTGCTCGCCGTCACGCTCGGCCCGCTGACGCTGCTCGGCCTCTTCCACGGCCTGCTCCAGGGCAGCGGCCGCTTCTCCCGGCTGGCCGGGCTCATGGCGCTCGAAGGCGTGGGCAAGGTCGGTGGCTCGCTGATCGGCCTGCTGATCGGTGGCGACGCCACCGGCGCGCTGGCCGGGACCGCGATCGGCTCGTACCTGGTGATCTTCTGCGGCTGGCTCCTCTGTGGACGGCAGCGCCCGCGGAAGGCGGGCTGGCACGCGGGCGAAGTCCTGCACGCGGCGCAGGCGATGCTGGCGCTGGTCCTGCTGGTGAACCTGGACCTGGTGCTGGCGCGCCACACCCTCCCCGCGACCGAAGCCGGCGAATACGCGCTCGGCGCGATCGTCACGAAGATCGCCTACTGGCTCCCCCAAGCCGTCGGCGTACTGGTGCTCCCCCGCTTCGCGAACGGCGACGACCGGCGCCGCATCCTGCCCGTCGCCTTGGCCGTCTGCGCCGCACTGGACGCCTTCGTCCTTTTCGTGTCCCTCGTTTTCGGGTCGCGCTTGCTTTCGTTCATCGGTGGCTCCGGTTACGCCGCCAGCACCATGCCGGTCTGGCCGTTCGCCCTCGCCGGGTCGATGCTCGCGCTGGTGCAGATCCTGCTGTTCTCGCGCCTCGCCGCCGGTGACCGGCGGGTGACCTTGCTGATGTGGACGACCGTGGTGGTGGAGACGGTGTTGGTGACGGCATGGCTGCACTCGTCGGCTGTTCAGGTGGTGACCGTCGCCGCTTGCTGTGCCGGGGGTTTGGCTCTGTCCGGTGCTGTGTTGGAATGGCGGTCGCGGCGGGGGTGACCGGCACTCATCCGAGGCGCACGTCAGGCCGCGGACGCTGCTGCGCACTCCCAAACGCCGCCTTGAGTTCTTCCAGGACCGCGTCCGGCTCGGTACGCAGCCGGGACGGCAAGGTTTGGAGAACGACGATCCCGGCAGCGGCATAACGCGCGTTTCGCGCGAGCGTGGCGCGAAAGCGGTCGCCGTCGGCGTGATAGCGAAGGGAATCGATTTCCCAGGCGAACCCGATCTCGTCGCACCAACCGTCCGGCTTCGCGACGAACCGGCCCGCCGCGTCGAAGACCTTCACATTCCATCGGAACTCCGGCAGGCCCGAACGTCTCCACAGATGCCACGCGTCGGCCTCGGCGACCGAATGCGCACCGCCCAGGATCGGCACCAGTGCCCGTAGCAGTCTTCCGTCGAACCGGGACCGCTCGTCGATTTCGACGGCGAGTGCCCGCGACAGACAATGCCGTTCTTGCACCGCTTCGGCCATCATCGCCACGATCGAGTCCGAATCGGGTGTTCGGCGTGCCGCGTCGATCACCGCTCGCGGTACGGGAGCGGTGGGCACACCGGCTCTGTTCAGTGGCGTGGGCAGGCGCCGCGTCCGTTCGACATGGACGAACCCGGTGCTCGAGATCGCTCGTTCGGCGGGTACCAGCACGTGCACCTCCTTGGTGTCTGGCAGTCTTCGCATGCCGTAGCGCCTGAGCGCGGGCACTCCGGTGAGCACCGCGCCTTCACGAGCGAAAACCAGGCTTGCCTCGATCCGCTGTTCGTCGGTCGGCTCGCCGTTTCCGAGCAGCACGACTCCGGGCAGCAGCATCCGCCAAACACCACCGGGCTCACATCGGCGCCAGACGGTCCTCCTGGGCACACCGAGCGCTTCGAGCCGCTTGACCGCGGCCACGGCCGGGCCGCTCATCATCAGTGGGTGCTTTGCCCACTCCCCTTTTCGCACTTGATCAGCTTGAGCCAGGCCACCGACAGAAACCGCGGGCTCACGTCGTGACCGGTCCGCTGAAGCGGGGGTGTGTGGAAATAGGGACGTTCAATGTCCCTATTTCCACACACCTCTCACGCTCTGTCACCCTCTGACTCGCGACCGGCGAACCAAGGCACACAAGTCGCCACCATCGCGGCCGCCGCCAGCAGCAGCGAAGCCTGCGTCACCGGACCGTAAGCCCATTCCTGCCCGTGCCCCAGCAGCCGCCCCACCACCGCGACGAGCGTTCCCACGACCATGCCGCCGAAAGCGAGGTACCGCGGCGCGCGTTCGCTGAACTGGCGGGCCAGCAGGACGGCGATCAGCAGCACGATCGGCAGCATTCCGCCCAGGACGGCCAGGAGTCCGATGAGCACCACCGGCACCACCCGCCCGGAGCCCGCCTCCACCGAAACACGTCGCCGTCGGACCGGCCACAGGGCGCCGATCAGCACCAGCAGGATCGCGACCGCTCCGATCAGCAGACCCGACCGGTACTTCCAGTTCGGGGTGAACTCCAACTGCACGACACCGCCGGATCCGGCCGGCAGGACCCACGCCTGCTGCCAGCCGTCGACGCGCGTCTTCACCAGCGGAGTCCCGTTCAGCGAAGCGGTCCAGCCCGCGTTCGCGTTCTCCGGAACGGCCAGAATGGACTCGTCACCGCCCGCCACGGTGACCGAGCGGGACGTCGCGTCCCAGGAGTCCACGGTGACGGCACGGTGTCCGGCGACCCCGGAAGCCTGCCCGACAGGTTTCAGCCACAGGTCTTGGACCACAAAGGACTCGGACCGGTCGGTCCGCAGTTCGTGTCCGCCCGCCGCCAGGTCGACGCCGCCCGCCGAATCGGGGCACGCGGAGAGCGTCAGCGGCCGGTGCGCGACGAAGTCGGCGAGGGTGCCGCGCACGGAAGTGTCGTAGTCGAAGCCGTCCAGGCGGACGTTCGGACCCGATCCGCAGGGCAGCGTGAATTCCGCGGCCGGGGCGGGAAGTTCGGCCCCGGTCAGGGACAGGCTCCCGATGCCCAGCGAATGCCGCGTCCGCTGGTCGTCGTCGAGACCGGCGAACGCGATCTTCAGCTGTGAAGTCTCCAAGGGCGGGAACGTCGCCGCGCCGGAGGAGTCGAGTTCGACGGAGCGGCTAGACGTCGGGGTGGTCAGTTCCAGCCGCGCGGGCGCGCCCGTGTCGGCGGCGACGCGGATCCCCGAGATCGTCTGGGGTTTCGCCCAGTCCAGGGTCAGCGTCGGTCGCAGATCGGTGACGTCGGGCAGCCACGTGGTCGCTGGATTCCCGTCCACCGCGGCGAATCCGCTCGCCGAGGGATCCCCGCCCAGTTGCGAAGTCGCCGAAACCTGCACGCCGGGCAAGGTCACCGGGAACCGGCCGCCGCCGGCGGGCAGCACGGTGCCACCGAACTCGTAGGCACTCTTGGACGTCGTCGAGAATAGCCTCCGGATCCCGTCCGGCTCTTCGCCGTCGCGGCCAACGTTGGCATCGCAGCGGACGCGCCCTCCATCGGGCACGCACGCATAACGCGGTTGCGGGCCCCGCGTGAACGCGAAGCCCGGCGCCGCACCAGGGCCGAGGTCGGCGGGGACTTCGAGCGCGCGTTGCGGGTCGACATCGGGGATCTTCAGCTCCGAGATCCCGACGTTCCCGTCCTGCCTGCCGACCACCAGCGACAGCAACGTGATCCGCACCTTGCGCGTCACCCCCGCGGGCGCCGGGTAGGTGTGCGCCCCCGCGCCCCGGACGACCTGGTGATCGACGGAACCGTTGTCCGTGGTGATCCGGATCCGGGTCGCCGGCCAGCCGACCCGGATGTCGTCGACCATCGCGAGATCGACCGAGTTCACCAGCCTCGGCGTATCCAGTTCGACTTCGAGCCATTCGCCGATCGGACCGGTGAAACTCGACGAATGCCAGGCAGTGCGCGGATCGCCGTCCAGTGCGGCGAACGGCTGGTGGCTCGGGTCCGAACCGCCGAACGCGTCGGCGAACGAAGCCGCCGTCGACGCGTCGACCGAACGGATTCCCCGGTAGGCGGCCACGGTCTGGTGCTGCTCGCCGGGAAACGGCAACACGTCAAGCGCGGCTCGTTGCTGCCGCGCGGACTCCCCGGCGGTCAGCGTCTGGCTCAGGTTGTCCCGCACGCCGCCGACGTTGCGCTCGGCACGGCGTAGCCCGTCGGTGACCAGCCTCGGCCCGGACGGCGAACCGCCGTCCCCGGTCAGTACCGTCGGCGTGCCGGGGTCGAGCTGCCCGGAGTTCATCAGCGGCAGCAGGTTCTCCGGACCGCCGCTGACCGTCGGGACGTCCTTCGCGGACGTCGCGGTGACGAGCGGCACCGGCCGTTTCACCTCGAAGACCTCCAGCGGCCCGAACTGGGCCGATTTCTCGATCCCCGGAGACCCGGCCAGCCCGGCGCGCAGCGTCGTGAAATCGGGCGCGCCGACCTTGGCGCGGTCGATGTCGCCGCGCAGCACCAGGAACCGGTAACCCGATCGCGCGAGCAGCGCCGCGAGCCCGGGATCCCCTCGGCCGTCGGCCAACGCCGCGTCGATGGAGTCCATCAGGCGGGTGTTGCCCTCCGAACCCAACGGGACCTGGTTGCGCACCGCCCACGGACTGTCCGCGATGGCCTGCGCCGGTTCGTCCACCGTGCGGCCCCAGTCGTACTCGCCGAACCCCGTCGCCGGCAGCAACAGCGTGCGCGCCGTCGCGTCGACCTTGGCGACGTGACCCATCGCGTCGTACCAATATCCCGGCACTTCGTCCCAGCCCGGTCCGGGCCGCAACGTCAGCAGCCACACCGGCGCGGCCATCGCCACCACCAGCACGGCGCCCAGCGCGGGACGCAGATTTCGCCGCAGCGCGGGCGCGGCGCTCGTGATGCCGTGCACGAACGCCAGCATCAACGGCAGTCGCAGCACCGGTTCGAATTTGTGGACGTTCCTCAGCGGCGCGAGCGGTCCGTCGAGCAGATGCCGCACCGATTCCGCCAGCGGGCTGTCGAGCGTGCCGACATAGCCGACGGTCAGCAGCGTCAGCCCGGTCAGGACGCCGAGCACCAGGAAACGCCGTTCCGGCAGGCCACGCCGCGCGAGGCCGAGCAGCCCCACCGCGGCCACCAGCCCGGTGGCCGCCATCAGCACGGGATGGTCGATCAGCGCCCAGCCCGACGGCCACCAAGGCGTGCCCTGCACGACGTAGGCGACCCACTGGTTCGTGCCGCGCAGCACCTCGAACAACGACATCGGCGCCGTGGTGTTGGTCGCGGATTCGATGTAGTCGAGGAACGGCAGGCTGTACTGGCCGAGCAGCACCAGCGGCAGGAACCACCACAGCACCACGCCGACGACGAAGACGAACCACCAGATGACCAGCGCGACGTGCGTGCTCCGCCATTTCCGGGTCAGCAGCCACAATCCCGGGAGCACCAGCGCCATCACGACCATCGCGCCGTTGATCCCGCCCATGCACAGCACGGCGAGCGCGGACAACCCGGCGGCGCGGCGCGGCGAGCCGATGCGATCGGCGAGGATCAGCGGCAGTAGCACCCACGGCAACAGGACGGCGGGCAGCATTTCCGAGGACAGCGAACCGATTTCGGTGACCATCCTCGGCGCCAGGGCGTAACCGACTGCTCCGATCAGCCGAGTACGTTCGTTCCCTATTTTCAGCGCGCGGGCCACCAGGAGGGCGCCACCGAAGGCGACCGAGAGCAGGATCGCGCACCACAACCGCTGCGCGATCCACACCGGGATCCCGGCCGCCTGGCACAGCGCGAAGAACGGTCCCATCGGGAACAGGTAGCCGTACGCCTGGTTCTGCAGCTCCCCCGCCGTCGCCTGGGGATTCCACAGGTGCAGCGCCCGGCCGAGGAAGGCGAGCGGATCCACGGCCAGATCGAGCTTCGTGTCGAACGTCGTCCTGCCGGGACGCTGCACAAAGGACAGCACGGTGAGCGCCAGCACGATCCACGTGCTCGGCCGTTTCGCAAGCGCCCCGGGGGTTACCATCCGGTAGATACTAGGCGGAAACGTGGCTACTATGCGCCCTATGACAGACGGTTTCGAAGATGCGTGGTCGCTCGCCGAACCCGTCAAGGGCTGGATGACGCGGGAGCAGGGCCTGTCCTTGTGGAACGCGGCGTGCCGCCTGGACAAGGGCGACCTCATCGTCGAAATCGGCAGCCACCAGGGGCGTTCGACGATCGTGCTCGCCAGTGCTGCCCGCACGGTCGGCGCGCGGGTGGTCGCCGTCGACCCGTTCGTCGACGGCCGCCTGTTCGGCGGATCGCCGACACGCCAACGGTTCGAGACGAACTTGCGGAAGGCCGGCGTCGAGGACGTCGTGGAACTGGTGGCGGAGTACAGCACGAAGCTCCGCCCGAGCTGGGATCGCCCGATCCAGCTGCTCTACATCGACGGAAAACACGACTACTGGACCTACACGGACGACCTGCGCTGGTCTTCCAACCTGACCGACGGCCGGGAAATCCTGGTCCACGACTGTTTTTCGTCGATCGGCGTCACCCTCGGCACGATCGCGAAAGTCCTCTTCGGACGGCGCTACACCTATCTCGACCGCGCGACGTCGCTGGCGCGGTTCCGGCTCTCCCCACCGTCGTTGAAGGACAGACTGCGCGTGCTCGCCCAGATGCCGTGGTTCCTGCGCAACGTCGGGATCAAGATCCTGCTGCGGCTCCGGCTGGCGCCCGTCGCGAGGATCTTCGGCCACGACAGCCCGTACGACCCTTACTGAGTGAGCGGCTTGCCGACGTCGACCTTCGCGAGACAGACCGGAGCCCCCTTGGCGGACAACTGGAAGCCGATCTTGTCGAAAAGTCCCTCGATAGGCAGGTACATCGTGTGCAGCCCGGGCTGGAACCACACCGGCACACGGGCGCCGTCGCGGTCCACGAACCCTTCGCCGCCGTCCGAGGTGAAGTAGTCGATCCGCAGCAGATAGCGGCCGAGAACGGGCGTGTCCAACGGAACGCGGACCAGTTGCTCGCCGACGGTGTACCCGCAGCCCGCCACCGGGCCGGGCACGCCGCGGGAAACCGGCTCCACCCCGGTGATCGTCCGTGCGGTACCCGAATCGTCCAAAAGGGACATCCGGCTCGTCGGCTGGTCGAACTGGAAACCCGGGATCAGGCCCACCACCCGTGACGTGCGGGCGTTTTCGCCGAACCAGCCGTGCAGGACGTCGTTCGGCACCGCGGTGTCGAACAGCACGAGATCGGGATCCCGTTCGATCGAGGCCCGCGCGTTGGCGAGGAACTCCCGGGAGTGGTCGAACCGCAGCCCGGGCGCCAGCCGGGAGAACCCCACGGCGGAACTCGCGAGCAGGGCGAGGCACAACGCCAGGGCGACCGGGCGTTTCGCCGTGGACGGCACGGTATCCGAAGGCCGGTCGAGAAGTTTGGGCTCGAGAAAGGCGAAAGCGAGACACAGCGCGACGACGAGCGCCAGGTCCGCGACGTAACGGGGATCGCTGCCCAGTTCCGGGCCGACCTCGGTGAGCCGGGTGGCCGCCGAAAGCCCGATGTCCGCCACGAATACCAAGCCCAGCAGCAGCCACGCCTTCCTGGCCCGGAGCCCGCCCACGCGGATCCCGGCGACCAGCACCACGACGGCCAGGAGCAGCAGCGGAATCCGCACCGCCACGGGTGAAGCGGCGAACGTCGCACCGGGGCCCGGACCCGACCAAGGCCCGCCCACTAGTCCGGGGATGAGGGTGTCACCGAGCATCCGGGCGGTCATGTCCGCGACCGTGCCGACCGTGACCGCGCCGCCGCCTTGCCCGACCTGACTCGTGGTCAAGGCCAGGAAAACGACGGCGTAGCCCGCGAGGACGGCGGCGAGGACACCCATGAGCACGAGGTGCCGGCGCAAGGAAATCCCGAGCAGCACGGTGATCCCGGCGATAAGCACCGGGATGAACACGGCCTTTTCGTAGAAGGCCAGCCCGAACACGGTCCAGGCCACGGTGGCGATCGCCCAGCGCCCGCCGTCGGCGAGATACCGCACGTGCGCGTGGAGGGCGGCGGTGGCGGCCAGGAGAACCGGCGCGATCTGGATGGCGTACGCCCACCACAACGTCGGGACGAGCAGCAAGGTCGACGTCGTGAACATCGTGAACGGGACGAGAATCCCCCACCGGCGGCCGAAACAGCGCACCAGCACCGCCCACAGCAGCACGGAGGACGCCGCCTGCATCAGCAGGACCGGCGCCATCAGCACGGCGAAGTTCAGCGGTGCCCACGCGGTCAGCACGTCGGCGAGCAGGAACCCGCCCGGCGCGAGATGGCCGTGGTAGTCCTGGAAGAAGTAGCCGAAGTCGAACGGGCCCGACTTCGCGGCGTGGTAGGTGATGACGAAATCGTCCTGCGCGAGGCTGCCACGCAGCGCGGCCCACGCGTGCAGGACGAACGGGATCACGCCGGCGGCCGACGCGGCGAGCACGACCGGCGAAGGTCTTTTCCCCCGGAGGAGCACGGATCGCCTCAATTCTTGCAGGTCGGCGGCTGGCACATGATCTTGCTCAGCGCCTGGTAGAAGACGTCCGAGATCTTCCTCGGATCGGGGGTGGTGAACGAATCCCCGCCGGTGGCGGTGGAAACCTGCCGCAGTTCGGACGCGTCGATATCCGGCCCGATGCCGATCCCGATGACGGGCAACGGTTTCCTCGGGTCCTGGAGCTTACCCAGTTCCTCCAGCAGCCGCGGCAGCCCGATCGTCTCGCTGTCCTCGTTGCGGCCGTCGGTGAGGACGACGACCAGGTTGATCCGGCCGGGTTTCCAGTTCTGCCTGGCGTTCTGATACGCGGCGAGGATCGAATCGTAGAGCCCAGTCGCGCCGCCGGCCTTCGGCCGCACGGCCTGAAGCCGCTCGACCCCGCCCGACGACTTCTGCTCGGCGATCGTCTTCATCGGCAACAGGACCCGATGGTCCTTGTCACCGTCCAATTTGGTCGAGAACAGCCACAAGCCCAGCTCGGTGGAGGGTTTGAAGAGTCCGAGCCCCTGTGTCGCGGCCTGCAACGTGAGCTCCATCCGGCTCTTCCCTGTCCCCGACACGGCGGCGGCCATCGAACCGGAGACGTCGAGCAGCACCTGGACCCGGGCGCTCAGGTTCGTCCCCGCCCAAGCCTGGAGCGCGGCATACAGGTCCGCCACCGGCGGCGGCCCCGGCGGTTGGGGCGCCGGGTCGGTCCGGCTGTCCTGCGCCCGCGGCACGGCGAACTGGCCGCTGGGCGCCCGGAATCCCTCGTCGGCGAAGATGCTGCCGGCGAGCGGATCGAGCAGCAGCCGCAGAAAACGTTCCGCCGCGGTCCTCGACGCTTCGGATGCCTTGGGCAGCACGACATACGGGTAATCGAACCCCTGCACCGGGACACCGGGATACACGGCCACCAGATTCCGTGCGAGTACCGACTGTTCGGTCGCCGGGGCCTGCCCCGACGCGGGGTTCAGTTTTCGCATGGCGGCGGTGAAGGCCGCGGCCGGATCGGGCTCCTTCTCGGTCAGCTTCCGCAGGGCGAGCAGCGTGGCGACGCCGAGCGGATCACGCGCCGGGTCCGGGATCCCGACCGGGGAGCCGTCGAGGATCTCCTGCCAAGCGGGAGCTTTTCCCGGCCAGCCGAACCGTCGCGCCGTTTCGTCGGAAAGTCCCAGCACCACCGGGGAATTCGCCACCGACTGACCGGATTCCGGCAGGTTCCACGCGCCGGCGTCCCTCGCCTGCGACAACATCGTGCTCGACTCGGGAACCCAGACGTCGGGCCCGCCGGAGGCGGTGGTCCCGAGCAGATCGGCGACCTCGGCCGACTCCTTCGCGGTCACGTTGACGCTGAAGCATTCTTCCTGCGGCACGGTCTTCGCGAGCCGCGTGAGCACCGGTGCCACGTCGGGTGCCGCGGTGATCTCGACCGGCGTCAGCGCGTCGCAACCGTTGCCCGCCAACCGTGCCCGCAGATAGTCCACGCCCCACCAGGCGCCGAGTGCGATCACCAGCAACAGGCTCAAGACGACGACGGGCGCGTTGAAACGCCCGCCACGCCTCGGGCCTACCTGCATGTGCATGCCTCCGAGGTGCGGGGTGAGGACCTGGGATGTTGCCCAATCCGCCCGCGAACGTCAACCCTCGGGTAACTTAGCGCGCTCCGCTACGGCAAACGGCCTAACCGAACGCGTGACTCGCGTGATTGAAGGCGTAACTCGCGTGATCAGAGGCGTAACTCGCGTGATCAGAGGCGTAACTCGTGAGTTACGCCTCTGATCACGCGAGTTCTGCCTAACCGAAATACCTTCCGGCACCGATGTGGGCACCGGCGTTCTGCCACCATCCGGCGTCACCGGTCGAGTCGATCCCGTCCGCGATCACCGTCGCGCCCGCCATCGTCGCGGTGTCGATGAGGTTCCGCAGCGAACGTTCCGCCAGTGGTTCCGTCCGCCGCTCCGCCAGCCGGGGCGCGATCCGGACCGTCCGCACGGGCACGTCGACGAGGCAGACGACGTCACCGGCCGCGCCGAAGTCCTGCAGTTCCGCGTCCACGCCGATCTCGGCGAGGAGATGCAGGTTGTCCACCGTTTCGCCGAGTTCGGCGAGCAAGGCGCCGGCCGGGAAGCCCAGCCGCAGCCGTGACGGCCCGAGTCCGGTCGTGGTCAGGATGGTCCGCACCGATCCGACGAGATCGGGGTCCGCGGCCTGGTGCGGGGTCAGTCCCACGACCATCGGGAGCCGGTCGTCCGCCTCCTCGCAGGCGGTGCGGATGAGCCATTCGCCCAGCGGCACGATGAGACCGGTCTCGTCGGCGAAGCGGACGCAGGTGTCGTGACCGATCCGGCCGTGGCGCGGGTGGTTCCACGCGAGTCTCGCCTCGATCCCCGCCGGCCTGCTGTCCGCCAGCCACGTCAACGGCCGGAAGCCGACCTCGAGCTGACCGGTCTCCCAGGCGCCCGCCATGGAGACGGCCAGGCCGAACTCGTGCCGTTCCCTGGTGTCGAGGACGGAGTCGGACAGCGCCCACTGGCGGTAGCCGTTGGCCTGCGCCCGGCGCAGCGTCATCCCGGAGACGCGCAGCAGCTCGTTCGGCGCGATGTCCCTCGGTGGCCGGTGCACGACCCCGATACAGGCCGAAACCGCCACCCCGCTCCCGCTGTCGAGGTAGACCGGTTCGGCGAGCTCGTGGTTGATCATGCCGATGACGGTGGCGACGTCCGGGCTGGCCGCGGTGTTCTGGATGAGGATGCCGAATTCGTCGCCGCCGATCCTGGCGACGAGCGCGTCCTCGCCGCCGACGACGGCCCGCAGTTTCG
Organism: Amycolatopsis roodepoortensis; assembly: GCF_014873915.1. Taxonomy (GTDB): domain Bacteria; phylum Actinomycetota; class Actinomycetes; order Mycobacteriales; family Pseudonocardiaceae; genus Amycolatopsis; species Amycolatopsis roodepoortensis. Next base: position 1,087,757 of record NZ_JADBEJ010000001.1, on the reverse strand, counting down.
CGGCGACGTTCTTCAACAGGTCGTCGCTCTGTTTCTGGCCGAGCCCGCCCGCGATCAGGGAGAAACCGTCCAGGTCGAGGTGGTAGACCGTGACGCCGAAGGACGGGTCGGCGTGCCGGAGCGCCCGTTCCAGGCGGGTGCCGAAGCACTGCCGGTTCGGCAGGCCGGTCAGCGGGTCGTGCAGGGCCTGACGGCTCAGCTGCCGCTGCAGCAGGGAGACGTCCGTGTCGCCGGCGACCAGGGTGATCAACTGCTGGGCTTCGCCCGCCGGGTCGCGGATGACGGCGCCGGTGAAACCGGCCCACGTCGGTTCCTCGTCCTCGGCCACGAGTCTTCGCGACAGCTCAAGCCGCTGGCTCTTGCCGTCGAGCAGCTTGCGGTAGCCCTCGCGCAGGCCGTCGGCGTCGTCCGGGTGCACGAGGTCGTAGAGGTTCACCCCGGTCAGGTCGGCGACGGGCCGGTTCACCATTTCGGCGAACGCGGGGTTCACCCGCTGGACGCGGCCGTCGACCCTGGTGACGGCCACGCCGGTGGCCGAACCGGTGAAGAGCTGCTCGAAGCGCGCCTGGGTCAGCACCAGCTCACGCCGGGTCTCCCGTTCGAGCGTGACCATGGTGCGGCTCAGATCCTCTTGCTGGGTCTGGATGCTCTCGCGCAACGCCTCGCCGTAGCCCGCCGCGAGCGCGCCGAGCACCTGGAGGACCCGTTCGGGGAGCGATTTCACGCTCTGCAACTCCGGCTCGTGCAAGAGCCCCTTGCCGAGCACCTCCATCGTCCGGCGGAGGCTGTCCGGGCCGACGCATCTGAGCGCGACGAGCCGCGCGCCGGCTTCGGTGGCCTGCGCGGGCTCGGGGTCTTCACTTTGCACCGCCGCGAATACCTGGTCCAGGAGAGCGGCGAAATGCTCTTCGATCTGGGCGTGGGTATACGGAAGATACGCCGTACCGGTGACCAGGTAGGCCCATTTGCGGGCCAGCGTGGCGCGGCTCGGCGCGGTGTTCTTCCGCTTCGGGGATGCGGAGGATGAAGTTCTCTTCGGGGCGTCCGGCGATACGGGGAACTCATCGCCGTCCGGAAGTGGGGCAGTCACGTCCGCCGGTCCTGGGGTCGCTTTCGTATTCCGTGGTGGAGAAACATCTTCCACGATTCTCTAACCGTACTCACGGTTCACCGATCATCCAATCGGGTGGTCACCCTACGGTACTGCGACTCCCGTCTTGTCCCTCGGCCATACGCGTTGCGTTGTAAGACCGGCGAATGTCCGGCACCGGACAGAACGTAAGCGGAAAGCCGCGCCTCGGTGCTTTCCGTCGCGTGGAACTGTCCGTGTATCGAGCGGCATTCTCACAGAACCCTCTCCGGAATCGGGACGCTCGGAAGGACCATGAACTCTACACGTGGTGATCGAACGTTCACCGTCAGCCCGCCGCACCCCCGTGAGTGGTGATGACGAAGGGCGTCATCACCACTCACGACCCCCTCAGGGCAGCACGTCGGTCACCGTGTCCTTGATGACCTGCCACTTGCCGTGCTCACGCACCAGCGTCAGGCTGATCGTGTAGTGCCGGTCGATGTTCTGCGACGGAGCCTTGTAGTAGGCGTCGAGGATCGCGAAGCCCATCTTGCAGTCCTCGACGACGGTGTGCGTCACCGTCCACGGCATGCTCCACTCGTACGGCAGCTTGAACTGCACGTCGATCACCGGGTCGACATTGGCGTCGTAGCCGATGATCGTCTGGCCCTTGCGGCCGATGGTCACCATGTTCTTGTGGATGATCGCCCGGTAGCGGGCCGCGTCACGTTTGTTGAAGCTGTCCATGTCCTCCCAGACCGCGCGGTCGAACGCGCGCTGGCAGGCCTGCCGCTCCGTCTCCGCCCGCTGGTCACTGGCCGCCGCCGCGGCGGGCACGGCGATTCCAGCCGCCGCCACGACCACCCCGGCCAACGCCGCGTAATACCGCTTGCGCATGGGATTCTCCTCATCACGTCCCGTATTCCGTCCCCCGCAGGTTCGCCGGACGGCGCATCACAGCTGCATCACTTCCGCACCGGCGCGGGCGGACCGCCGGTTAACCTCGCGGGAGGGGGTGCGATGGAGTTTCGGATTCTGGGTCCGGTGCAGTGCCGCAGCGGCGCGCGGGCGCTGAAGCTGGCGGGCTCACGGCAGGAGCGGATCCTGGCCGCGCTGCTGCTCGGCGCCGATCGCGTCGTCTCGGTCTCGCGGCTGGTGGACGTCGTCTGGGACGAGGACCCGCCCGCCACCGCCACCCGGCAGATCCGCAATCTCACCACCGCGCTGAAACGCGCACTCGTCGCCGAGGGCGCCGCCGATGACGTCCTGACCGCCGAGGGGCCGGGTTTCGTCCTGCGTCCGCGCGCCTTCGACCTGCGCACGTTCGAGGAGCACGTCTCGCGAGGCGAGTTCCGCGAAGCACTCGCGTGCTGGCGCGGCCCCGCTCTGTCCGGTGTGGACAGTATGGTGCTGCGTGGCGAGGCCGAAGAGCTCGACGAGCGCCGTCTGTCCATTGTAGAGCGCTGCCTCGACGAGGAGATCTCCGCCGGGGAGGACACCGTCGCGGAGCTGACGGCGCTGGTCGCCGAACATCCGCTCCGGGAACCGTTCGCCGGGTTGCTCATGCGCGCACTGCATCAGCAGGGCAGGCAGGCCGACGCGCTGAACGTCTACCGGCAGGCACGGACGCGGCTGGTGGAGGAACTCGGGATCGAACCCGGGCCGAAGCTCCGCGAGCTCTACGAGCGGATCCTCCGCGACGAGCCGGAATACGGCAAGACCCGCTGCTTCCTCCCTTACGACGTCCCGGATTTCACCGGCAGGGAAGCCGAGATCGGCCAACTGCTCGACGCCCTCCGCCTCGGCCGCCCGGTGGCCGTCGACGGGATGGCCGGTGTCGGCAAGACCGCGCTCGCCGTCCATGTCGCGCACCGGCTCGCCGCCGACTTCCCCGACGGGCAGCTGTTCGTGGATCTGCACGGGCATTCCCCCGCCCGCGAACCGCTTTCACCCGAGGCCGCGCTCGAAGCGCTGCTCGGCCAGCTGGACGTTCCGGCGAGCAGGCTCCCCGGCGGTGTGGACCGCCGGGCCGAGCTCTGGCGCGCCAGAACGGCGGGGCGGTCACTGCTCGTGGTGCTCGACAACGCCGCGAGCGCCGAACAGCTGAGGCCGTTGCTGCCGGGTTCCGCCACGGTCGCGCTCGTGGTCACCGGCAGGCGCCGCCTCGCCGCCGTGGACGGCGCCGCGTCGATCAGTCTCGAGGTCCTGCCCGACGAACAGGCGGGTGCTCTGTTCGCGGCCGCGTCCGGACGACCCGATGCGGGTGTGGCCGCGTTGTGCGGGAATCTGCCGCTGGCGATCCGGATCGCCGCGGCACGGCTCCAGAATCGTCCACAGTGGACCGTGTCGACCCTGGCCGAACGGCTGGGTTCCGAACACGACAGGCTGGCCGAGCTGAAGGTCGCGGGACGCGACGTGGCCGCGGCCTTCGCACTGTCCTATCGGGAGCTCGACTCCGCACAGCAGCGGATGTTCCGTTTGCTGGGGCGGAATCCCGGCACCGACATCGGGGTGCCCGCGGCGGCCGCGCTGGCCGGTGTCGGCGAACCCGAGGCCGAAGGCCTGCTGGAGGACCTGCTCGACGCGCATCTGCTCAGGCAGCCCGCGCTGGGCCGCTACGCGTTCCACGACCTGATCGCGGAGCACGCCCGCAGCGTCGCGCGCGACGAGGAATCGGGTCCGGCGATGACCAGGCTGCTCGATCACTACCGCGACGGCGGCGGCCCCGGCTGGTACCGCGGGGAACGGGCGAACCTGGTCGCGGTGACGCGCCACGCGTTCGACGCCGGCCTCGACGAGTACGCCTGGCGGATCGCCGAGGACACCACCGAACACCTCCGGGAGAACGGGTATCTCGACGAGTTGCTCGCCGTGGCGCGGACCGGGGTCGCCGCCGCCCGCCGGATCGGGGATCCGCACGCGATCCAGCTGAGCCTGGCGGGTCTCACCCTGGCGTTCTGGGAGAACGGGCGGCTCACCGAGGGAATGGACTGCGCCATGGAGCGGCTCGACGTCGTCCGGAGATCCGGCGATCGGGCGGCCGAAGCGATCGCGCTGTCCCGGGCGGGCGCCCTGCACAGCATGCTCGGCCGTTACGCCGAAGCGATCCGGTTCTATCGGGACGGCCTGGCCGTCGCGGACGGCGGTACCGACGCCGCCGCGACGCTGTGGACCAACCTCAGCAACACGCAGGAGGTCCTCGGCGACCTCGACGACGCGCTCGAATCGGCCCGGCGGTCGGTGGCGCTGCGCGAAGACGACCGCGGCATGATTCTGAGTTCGGCCCAGCTCGGTCTCGTCCTCGCCCGGCTCGGCCACTTCGAGGAAGCCTTCGAGACCATCGAGCGTTCGATCGCCGCTTCGTGCGAACTCGGCTACCTGTTCGGCGAGGCATGGAGCCGGATCGACCTCGCCGAAGCCCTGCTGCTCGCCCACCGGCCGGGCGACGCGCGCGCTCAAGCCGAGCGCGCGTGCGCGATCCTCACCCGGCTCAACCATCCGCTGCTGCTGTCCATGGCGGCGAACAGCCTGGGCACCGCCTGTCTCGCCCTCGGCGAGACGACGACGGGCCTCGGACGGCACCGGCTCGCGCTGGAAACGGCGAGGCGGATCGGTTACCGGCTGCAGGAGGCCCGGGCGCTGGCCGGGCTGGGACAGACCCGCGCCGCACGCGACCACTACGCGGCGATGGGCCTGTCCCCCGAACCGCTGAAGGTCGTCACCTGAGGAACCCGGTGAGCAGATCGCGCAAGGTGTCCGGCTGGCGGAGGACGCCGTGGTCCTGCCCCTCGACGGTGGCGTAGCGGGCGCCGGGGACCGTGTCGGCGACCGCGCGGGTGCCCGCCCGCATCCAGGCGTCGCTCTCCCCGCCGTCGAGGACGAGCGTGGGGACCACGATCTTGGCCAGCCGGTCCGCGGGCAGCACGTTGCCGGGACCGCAGAGCGCGAGGTCGTACGGCAGGGTGTGGGCGAGGCCGGTGAACCACGCCCAGATCGCGTCGTCCCGCATCCCCTTCACGACCTCGGCCGGGGTGGCTGTCCCCTCGACCAGGAACAGTTCGGCCGCGCCGTCGCGGTCGCCGTCGGCGATCAACGCCCGGACGCGGTCGAAAAGGTCGGCCGCGGGCCGCGTACGGCTGTCGTCGACGACATACGGCGGCTCATACACGGCGAGGCTGGTCATGGCGACGCCTCTCGCGGCGGCCTCCAGGCCCAGCACCGCGCCTGACGAGTGCCCGAACACCGCCGCCGAACCACCCACGTGCTCGACCAGCGCGGCGAGATCCTCGACCTCGCGCTCCACCGAATAGACCGCGCCCGCGCCGCTGTCACCGCGTCCGCGCCGGTCGTAGGCGATCACGCTGAAGTGCGGGGCCAGCGTCGCGGCCAGGCCGGCGACGGTCGTCCGGTCGTTGAACGCGCCGCCGACCAGGATCACCGGCGCGCCCTGCCCGGTGCGATCGAAGGCGATCGAGGTGCCGTCGGCCGAGGTGACGGTCTCGAACGAGGTGGTCATCAGGTCCTCCAAGGGGTCTTTCGCACTTTAGCTTCGTCCCTGGGTCGGAGCCGACGACCACCGCTCGACATCACTTCCGGAGATTTCCGAAGAATTCCCGGAGCTCGGCCACCACGTCGTCCGGGACGGCCATCGCGACCATATGGCTGGGGCTTTCGTGATCCGCCCAGCGCACGATGTCGTTCTTGCGGGTGGCGATCGTGCACAGCGCGGACGGCCCGCCGTGCGACACGCCGGTCGGCACCGCGGTCTGGTCGATCGGCATCGCCGCCGCTCCCTCGTAGTACGGCCACAGCGAGGTGCCACCGGTCCCGGTCAGCCAGTACAAGGTCGCGTTGGTGAGCAGGAGGTCGCGGTCGATCGGCTCGGCAGGCGCCGAGCCCTCGGGCCAGCCGTCGAACTCCTTGAACCGTTCGACCAGGTACGCCAGCTGCGCGACCGGCGAATCGAGGAAGCCGAAACTGAGCGTCTGCGGCCGGTTCGTCAGGTACGGCGCGTATCCGCTGCCGCCCGCGAAACGCTCCAGCAGCCCCGCGAGCTCCGCTTGATCCCGTTCGGTGAGCCCCTCGAACTCGGCGGGATCGCCGGTCGGCACGCCGAGCCCGGACGTGATGTGCGAGCCGATGACGTGGTCGGGCGCGTGCACCGCGAGACAGGGTGTCACCAGCGCTCCGGCGTCGTTTCCGTGCGCGCCATAGCGTTCGTAGCCGAGACGGCTCATCAGCTCCGCCCAGATCCGCGCCACTCGCGCGATGTCCCACGGGCGCTGGTCGGCCGGCTCCGGGAACTGCGAGAAGCCGAAACCCGGCAAGGACGGCGCGACGACATGGAAGGCGCGCGACGGATCGAGGCCGTGGGCTCGCGGATCGGTGAGCGGCCCCAGGACGTTCAGGAACTCGGCGATCGAATTCGGCCAGCTGTGCGTCATGATCAGCGGGATCGCGTCCGGTTCCGGCGACCGGACGTGGAGGAAGTGGATCCGCTGTCCGTCGATCTCGGTGGTGAACTGCGGAAAGTCGTTGAGCCGCTTCTCGTACGCGCGCCAGTCGTAGCCGTCTCGCCAGTATTCGGCCAGCTCCTTGAGGTACGCGACGGGAACGCCCCTGCTCCACTCGGCACCGGGCAGCGCCGACGGCCAGCGGGTGCGGGCCAATCGGTCGTTCAGGTCGTCCAGATCGGACTGCGGGATGTCGATGCGGAACTGCTCGATGTCGGTCATGAGGCGACCGTAGGGGCCATTCAGGCCAGATTCTGGCCTGAATGGCCCGGCAGTCAGTCGACTAAACGCGGCGCGGTCGTCCGTGACCCTTCACGGTGAGGCCACCGCCGCTCATGGCGTGCTCATGGCCGAGCGTGTCGCGAAAGCCACTTTCGCGACGTCTGATGTCCCGAAAGTGGCTTTCGCGACACGGCCCGCTGGCAGCAAGCATGGAGGGGCGAAGGGAGCTTCACCGCATCCGATGCGTGAAAGTTCCCTTTACGACAATGTCCTGACCTGAATGGCCCCGCAGTCAGTCGACTAAACGCGGACGATCTGTGTGGCGCCGAAGGTGTCCTTCACCGGTACTTCGACGGTCTTGCGCCGCACGGTCACGCGCAGGACTTCCTGCCGCTGCGTCGGGTCCGAAACGGCCAGCTTCCAGCCGTCGCGGGTCCGGCCGAGCGCCATCGACGCCGGACCGGATGCCGACACCTCGTCGACCGAGCCGGCGGCGAAGAAGTTCGCCAGCAGCGTCGCGTCCCACAGCCGGACGGCCTGCACGGTCGCGGTGTTGGACCGCACGCGCCACGACCAGACCGAGGCGATCGTCTCCAGCACCGACGCGGTGGGCAGGACGGCGTACGCGTAGCTCGCGTTCGAGGGATTGGCGCCGTGTTCGATGACCAGCTTCTGATAACGCCGGGTGTAGGGCACGGTCGTACCCTTCGTGTTGGCGCCTTTGTCGATGTCGCGCCAGGTGCCCGTCCGGTCCTCGCGCAGCGCGGTGACCTCGGCGTTGTCGAGCAGGACGTACCCGCCGACCTTCTCCAGGTGCAGCCATCGCTTGCGCCGCAACGACTCCGAGCCGCCGACGAGATGACCGTCGGCGAGCAGGACACCGGAGCCGTTCTCGCCGAGGTTACGGTTCTCGATGGTGGTGCGGACGCGCTCGCCGGAGGAGTCGGTGATCCCGGCACCGAGGCACAGCACGCCCGAGGGTGTGAAGAACCACGACTTCTTCGCGGTCAGCGTGCCGTCCTGGGAAATGAAGTCCAGGGCGTGCGCGCCATGCCGCGCGTCCCAGCGGACCCCACCGCAGTGATCCTTGCTCGTCAGCGGGACCGACTCCAGTTTCGGCGTCGGGCCGGTCTTGGTGGTCGTGCCCGGCAGCAAGAGCGGGTCGACCGTCGGCCAGTAGGCGTCGGTGAAATGTCCCTTCGCCTTGGGCAGAAACAGATACAGCGACCCGTCACCGACGTACCAGCCGTGCAGGTTCATCGAGTTGATCGACTCGTACCGCGAGATCCGGGTCGAGGCGACGCCGAGCGAGGCCGACCAGCCTTCGGTCACGTGCACCATCCGGTCCTGCTGGCCGAACACGCGATGCGTCGCGACCGTCCGCGCCGGCCGGATCCCGGTCGCCAGCAACTCCTGCGCGAACTCGATACCGGGGATGCCGACGAGGTCCGGCCCCGGCGCGAACCGTTCGGGATCGGGGATCTTCAGGTACGGCGCGAACGTGTCTTCGGTGATCCACTTCGCGGCGAGACCGCCCAGTTCGTCCTTGCGCCGGCCACTCGCCGACCGCGCCAGCAGAACCACCGCGCCGGTGAGCTGATGCCCGATGTCGTGCGCGGATTCCCCTTGCCGCGAAAGGAACCGGCCGCGGACCGACTCCATCATCGCGCCCGCGTGGACGAACGGCGCGAACGTGTCGGCGACCAACGCGTACGCGGCATCGCGCACGTCGGCGGGCAGTGCGAACTCCGTGCCCTGGGTGACGTGGATCGCGGACGCGACGGCGGTGAGCAGGATGATCCCGTAATGCCCGGGATACGGCACCGAGTCGTGCTGCAGAAACGAGCCATCGGTGTGGAAACCGTCACCCGCCGCGCGGTGGAGTTTGGCGATGACGCTCGCCGCTCCCCCGCCTTCGACGTCGGTGAACGCGCCGACACCGCGACGGATCCGGTCGGCGTCGCCGAGCATCGCACCGGAGACGATCGAGATCATCGACTTGTCCGCGCGGTTGGCACCGGTCTCGACGACGTTGGGGTTGTTGGTGCGACGGTTCGGATCGCCGGAGAATTTCAGCACCGGCTTGAGGTACTTGGCGAGTTCGTCCTTGGCGAGTTTGTCGGCGACCGTCGCGAGGATGTGCAGCAGGTAGAGCGGGATACCGATCTCGTAGGTGTACCAGTTGCCGATCTCGGCGGTCTTCTCGCTGTACTGATCGCTGGTGTACAGCAGTTCCAGCGCGCCCTTGATCCGGGCTAGCACGGCGGGATCGCCCGCCAGCGCGCCACCGGGGGTGCCCCAGTTGACCGCGATCGCGCGAAGCCGGGCGTACATCGACGTCGTGAACTCGCTACCTGGGCCGAGCGGGAGGTCCTTCCACAGTGGACCGCCGTCGACCGTCATGCTGTCGTGGTAGGCCTTCGCGACCCGGTCGAGATTCGCCAGCGCGGCGGAGCGTTCGGCCGACGGCCGGTCGATCCCGGTCTGCAGCTCGCGATAGCCGGACACGATGGACGACGTGCCCGAGGCCGCAGGCTGCGCTGACGAAGGGCTCGCGAGCGCGGTCGTGAGCGCTACCGAAGCGGCCGCGGCCGCGCCTCCCCGCAAAGCCGTTCTCCTGTCGAAGTATCCGAAACCGGGCATGACAGTGCCTCCCAAAGGTCGAAATACGGCAACAAGGGCGGCGGCGGGTGCTGGGGCTCGTGAGTGGTAAGGACGGTTAGAACCGTCCTTACCACTCACGAGGTGTTACTGGCGCTTCCCGTCGGTCCTGCGGGGCAGGTCCCACGGGTTGTTCTCCTGCAACGGTTCCGGCAGGAGCTCGTCGGGGAAGCCCTGCCAGGCGATCGGTCGCAGGAACCGCTCGATCGCGGCGGTGCCGACCGAGGTACTGGTCGGCGCGGTGGTCGCCGGGTAGGGACCACCGTGTTCCTGTGCCCAGGTGACCGTGACGCCGGTCGGCCAGTCGTTCCACAGGAGACGGCCGGCGACGCGGGTGAGCGACGGGAGCACCGGGCGGATCCAGTCCACATCGGACTCTTCACCCTGGATCGTCGCGGTGAGCCCGGGTTCCATCACGCCGAGCAGGCTGATCAGCTCGTCCTGATCGGCGTAGGTGACGATGAGCGAAGCGGGGCCGAAGCATTCCTCGCGGACGGTGTCGGCGTCGGCCAGGAAGGCCTTGGCGGTGGTGGCGAGCAGGGTCGCACCGTGCGAGATCCCTTCCGTACCACCGGATTCCGACAGCACCTCGACACCGGCGACCTCGCTCAGCTTCGCCAGCCCGTCGGCGAATCCGGCCGCGATCCGCTCGTTGAGCATCGGCTGCGCCGGGACCGCCGCGACGGCCTCGCGCAGCGTGTCTTCGAGGCCGTGGCCCTCGGGCAGGAACAGCAGCCCCGGTTTGGTGCAGAACTGCCCGGCACCAAGGGTGAACGAGCCCGCGTAGCCCTTGGCGATCGCTTCACCACGCGCGTCGATCGCTGCCCGCGTGACGACGACCGGGTTGACGCTGCCGAGTTCGCCGTAGAACGGGATCGGCGACGGCCGCGAGGTCGCGATGTCGAACAGCGCGCGCCCGCCCGGCACGGAACCGGTGAACGACGCCGCCTGGATCCTCGGGTCCTTCAGCGCCGTGACACCGTTCTGCTGACCGTGGACGACCGCGAAGATCCCCTCCGGCGCACCGGCCTTGACCAGCGCGTCACGCAGGATCTCACCGGTGCGGGCGGACAGCTCCGGGTGCCCCGAGTGCGCTTTGAGCACGACCGGGCAGCCCGCGGCCAGCGCCGACGCGGTGTCGCCGCCCGCGACACTGAACGCGAACGGGAAGTTGCTGGCGGCGAACACCAGCACCGGCCCGATCGGGGTGAGCAGCCGACGGATGTCCGGCCGCGGTCCCATCGGCCACGCGGCGTCCGCGTGGTCGACCGTGGCGCCGAGGAACTCGCCGTCGGCCAGCACCTCGCCGAACAGGCGCAGCTGGAACGTCGTGCGCTTCAGCTCGCCCTGCAGCCGCGGGGAGGCCGGGAGATGAGTCTCCCGGTTTGCCAGCGCGATCAGCTCGTCGGCGGCCGCGTCGAGGGCGTCCGCCGCCGCGTTCAGCCATCCGGCGCGCTGGGCTGGGGTCGCGGCCGCCGTCGTGCCTGCCGCATCGGCGGCGGCCGCGAGGATCTGTTCGAGCGTGGCGGGATCCGTTGCCTGGCTCATTTTTTGCGTCTCCTAGAGTTCTTGCGCGGCGCTGACGGCGGCGATGAGATCCGCCCAGCGCCCCGGGCCGGCGAGGCCGAGGTGGTACAGGTGCAGCTCGGCGGCGCCCGCCTTGCCGAGTTCGATGGTGTAGGCCTCGATGTCGGGCACCGGGCTGGCGGCCACCGCGGTGATGTAGCTACCGACGGCGACCTTCTCCGGCAGTTTCGCCCGTGCCGCCGCGACGGCGCCGACGCTGGGACGGCCGGGTGCCCAGTTCTGCAGCACCACCGCGTCGACGTCGTCCGGGGCCGACGGCGTCAGCCCCGGCAGCGCGCCGGTGACCCACGGGTCCATCGCGCCGTGCAGCACGATCCGTGGCCCATCCGGGATCTTCTCGAGCACCGCGCGCCGAAGAGCGTCGGTCGCGTTCTGGCGCGTGTCGAGCAGGACCTGCCGCAGGGTGGGCAGGATCTTGTCCTCGGTCGCCCGGAGGTCGCCGCTGTCGATCAGCCGCCGGACCTCGGCCCGCAGCTTGCCCAGCGCCTTCGCCGGGTCCTGCCCCGCCGCGGCCCAAGCATCGAGACACTCGTCGCAGCAGCAGATCGAGAGCAGCCGGGCCACCGCGGGCGACCAGACGCCGTCGGTCTTCTCGTGCTGGTGCTGGTGCACGGCGCCGAGCGGACCGCAGGCCTCGAGGATGACCGTGGCGAAGTCGAGCCCGGCGAGGCTCTCCGCCGTCACGTTCGCCGCGTACTCCCGGACCGCGGGCTGGCCGGGACACAGCGCCCACGGATACCGCTCGCCGAAACAGTTGCGCACGGTGAAATCCGGGAACTCCGTGCCCAGCTGCGAATTATGGGTCAGCACAATCCACGCCGCGGCCGGGATCCCCGCGCCGTTCAGCGTCCGGACGGCGTCGCCGGCGCTGTCGCGGCTTTCGACCCAGTCCGGCTCGGCGGGCTTCAGCTCACCCCACGCCTCCTCACACACCGGGCGGTACAGCGCCGCGTGACGCGCGACGACCGAAGTGCGCTCCGGCGACCAGGGCGTCGCCGCCCGGGCGCTGTGGTACGACACGGCGACGGCGACCTCGTCGACGCCGAGTTCCCGTACGCGCTCGACGAAGCCGGGATCGTCGACGACGTCCCAGGGGTAGGCGTATCCGGTGACCTTCACCTCGTCACCACCGTGCCGTGTTCGGTTCGAAGCTTCCGACGAACTTCCGCATATAGGTCACGTCATCCCGTTTGGTCTGTCCACTTCGGACATAGTCTTCATGGGCCCGCGCCAGCGCGTCGGGGTCGAGTTCGACCCCGAGCCCGGGCTTGTCGGGCACCGCGACCGCACCGTCGGCGAACTCCAGCGCACCCGGGGCGATGACGTCGGCCGTCTTCCACGGCCAGTGGGTGTCGCAGGCGTAGGTCAGGTGCGGCGTCGCCGCGGCCACGTGCACCATAGCGGCCAGACTGATCCCGAGATGACTGTTCGAATGCATGGACAGCCCCACGTCGAAGCATTCCGCCGTGGTCGAGAGGGCTTGGGTGTCCCGCAGGCCACCCCAGTAATGATGGTCCGAAAGTATTACGCCGACCGCCCGCTGCCGGAACGCCGGCTCGATGTCCGCGAAGCGCACGACACACATGTTCGTGGCCAGCGGCATGTTCGCCTTCTCCGCGACCCGCGCCATGCCCTCGATGCCCGGCGTCGGGTCTTCGAGGTACTCCAGGACGCCGTCGAGTTCTTCGGCGACCCGGATCCCGGTCTCGACGGTCCACGCCGCGTTCGGGTCGATGCGGAGCGGGTGGTCCGGGAAAGCGTCCGCGAGCGCGCGGATCCCGTCCATCTCCTGGTCGGGGTCGAAGGCGCCGCCCTTCAGCTTGATGGAACCGAAGCCGTACTCCTCGACCATGCGGCGTGCCTCGCCGACGAGCGCCTCCGGCGTGGTCACCTCGCCCCACGAGTCCTCCTCGGCACCGATGTGGGCGCCGAACTTGTAGAACAGGTAGGCGGAGAAGTCGACCTTGTCGCGTGCCTTGCCGCCGAGCAGGTCCACCACCGGCCTGCCGAGGTAGTGGCCCTGCGCGTCGAGCGCGGCCACCTCGAACAGCGAGTACACGCTGGCGACGGTCTTGCTGACGGAAAAGCCGCCGGTGAGGCCGTGCGCGTCGGCGAAGACGACCTCGCCGAGGGTGGTGGCGACCTTCCGGCGGAGGCCGGGCAGGTCGAACACGTCGTGCCCCTTGAGTTCCGGGAGCACCTTCCTGACCTGCTCGAGGAACGCGAGGTCACCGTAGGACTCGCCGAGGCCCACCACGCCGTCTTCGCAGATCAGCTGGACGACACCGCGCAACGCGAAGGGCTCGTGCACGCCCATCGCGTTGAGCAGCGGAGGGTCGGCGAAGGCGACCGGGGTCAGGACGACGTCGAGAACCTTCATCTTCAGGCACCGGCCTCGACGGACTTGAGGACGGCGAACCCGTCGTCGATGATCTTCTCCAGGCGGGCGATCTGGTCCGCGGTGGGCTCGACCAGCGGCGGCCGGACCGTGCCGACCTTGTCACCCCGCAGGCGCGCGGCGGCCTTGACCAGCGACACGGCGAAGCCCTTCCCTTCGTCCCGCAGCGCCACGAGCGGCAGGTAGAAGCCGGCGAGCAGCGCCTCCATGACGGCGTCGTCGTTCTCCGCGAGCGCGCGGTGGAAGCGGGCCGCGATCTCGGGAGCGAAGCAGTGCACGGCCGAGGAGTACCGCGCGACGCCTACCGCGGCGTAGGCGCGCGCGGAGACCTCCGCCGTCGGGAGACCGTTGAAGAACAGGAAATCCTTGGCCCGGTCGGTGCCGGCGGAGCGGATCGTGGTGATGATCCGGCTCATGAGCTCGACGTCGCCGAAGCCGTCCTTGATGCCGACCACCGACGGGATGCCGAGCAGGTCGACGGCCGAGTCCGGGGTGAAAACGCCGGTGGAACGGTGGTAGACGATCACCGGGATCGAGGAGTCCCCGACGGCGTACCGCACGTGGTCGACCAGGCCGGACGGCGGACCGGTGACCAGGTACGGCGGCAGGAGGAGGACGCCGTCCGCGCCGCCCGCCTCCGCCGCCGCGATCCCGGCGCGGGCCGACGCCGCTCCTCCGCCCGCGCCGACCCACACGGGCACCCGCCCGGCGACGACCTCACGAGCCTTGCGCAGGATCGCTGCGTGCTCGTCCGGGGACAGCGAGCTGAATTCGCCCGTGCCGCAGGCGACGAACAGCGCGCCGGCTCCGGCGGCCACGTGGCTCTCGACGGTTTCCGCGAACGCGTCGAGGTTCAGTTCCAGCCCCTCGGTGAAGGGGGTCAGGGGGAACGCCAGTAGGCCGTCGAGTTCGATCTTGCGCTCTGCCATGGATTTCTCTTTCGTTCTTTGTGGATGGTCCCGGGTACGGGCCCGGTCAGGCGGGCACGGTGGTGCCGTCCTGCGACTTGGTGGGGGTGACGTCGTCGTCGCGGTCGATCGTGTCGATGATCTCGTCGGTGGCGGCCGTGCGCTCGGGCATGAGGAAGCCGAGCCCGATGAACAGCCCCAGCGAGACCAGGATCGGGGTGGACACGGTGACCGCGAGGGTGGCCTTGAAGCCGTAGTAGGCGATCGCGTAGGCGATGAGACCGCCCGCCCACGAGACCAGCGCCGCGCGGGAGCCGGATCGGCGGAACCACGGGAGCATGCCGAGCAGCAGCGGTACCGAGATCGGGCCCATCAGAGCCGCGACCCAGAGCACCACGATCCCGAGCACACCGCCGAGTTTGGGCGCCTGCGTGGCGACCGCCATGGTCAGCACGATGAAGATCGCGGTCGTGATGCGGGCGGCCAGCAGGCCCTGCGCCTCGGTCCACCGGCGGGTCTTCTTGATCAGCACCGGCAGCATGTCACGCGTGATGACCGCGGAGATCGCGTTCGCGTCGGACGACACCATCGCCATCGTGTGGGAGAAGATGCCCGCCAGCACCAGCCCGATCAGGCCCGGCGGCAGGAACGTCGTCGTCATGATCGCGTAGGCGTTGTCCGGGTTCTCGATGTTCGGGATCAGCAATGGGGCCGCGAACATCGGGAACATCATGAACAGCGGCCACACCAGGTACAGGATCGAGGAGAGCCGCGCGCCCCGGCGTGCCGCGTGCGTGTCCGGCGCGGCCATGTAGCGCTGCGCCAGGTTCCACATACCGCCGTTGTACTCCAGGGTTTTCACCAGCACGTAGACGAGCAACACGATGGTGGTGAACTTCGACGTGGTCGGGTTGAGGTGGCTCGGCGGGAGGTCGCCCCACATCGTCCACAGACCGGAGACGCCGCCGAGTTTGCCCAGCACCACCCAGAGCATGGCGATGGCCGCGATCGCCTGGATCACGAACTGGCCGAAGTCGGTGAGCGCGTCGGCCCAAAGACCGCCGACGGTGCAGTAGACCAGCGTGACCGAGCCGGTGATGATGATGCCCCAGGTGTAGTCCACCCCGGCGAAGACGTTGAGGATCGTGGCGATCGCGAACCACTTCGCCGCGATGTCGAAGATCTTCAGCAGGCTGCCGCTCCACGCGAGCGCCTGCTGCGTCGGGACGTTGAACCGCCGCGCTAGGTACTCGAGCGGGGAGGCCACCCCCAGCTTCGACCGGAGCCTGTTCCACCGGGCGGCGAACAGCCAGCTGCCGATACCGACGCCGATGCCGATACTGGCCATGCCCCAGAAGTAGACGGTGATCCCGCTCGTGTAGGCCACGCCCGCGTAGGCGACGAACAGCACCGCGCTGTAGCCGGACATATGGTGCGAGATCCCGGTCAGCCACCAGGGCATTCGCCCCCCGGCGGTGAAGAAGTCCTTCACATCGTGGATCCGCTTGTGCGACCACCAGCCGATCACGACCATCAACGCGAAATACGCGCAGACCATCGCCCAGTCGAGTACGTGCACCGTTGACTCCTTTCCGCGTTCACGAAGGCCCAGCCCGACCTGTTCACATCCATGAACGGAGTCTGTTATAGTGATTATGTTCATCCATAAGAACGCTGTTCGGGACGCTAATATGGCCGGAGTCACAAGTCAACGGCCGGATGGAGGAGCGCGGATGCCACAGCAGGAAGCCGCTGTCACCGTGGCGAACGGCGCGCCCGCCGCCGAACCCGCCGGGGTCAAATCGGCCCGGCGGGCGATCGACCTCATCGAGACCTTCGCCGCGAACGACGTGTGGCTTTCCCTGTCGGATCTCCACGCGCGCACCGGTTTCCCCCGGTCGAGCCTGCACGGGCTGCTCCGCACCCTGCTCGAAGCAGGCTGGCTGGAGGTGGACCCGAACACCGCCCGCTACCGCCTCGGCGTCCGCGCGCTGATCTGCGGCACGGCGTATCTGGACCGCGACCCGATCGTCCCGTACGCGACCGAGGCGCTGGAGCGGATCCGGGAGAAGACCGGCTACACCGCGCATTTCGCGCGCCGCGAAGGCACCGACGTCGTCTACCTGGAGACGCGCGAGTCCCGGCACTCGACGCATCTCGTCTCCCGCGTCGGCCGCACGCTGCCCACCCACGCGACCGCGCTGGGGAAGGCGTTACTGGCCGAACTGACGCACGACGAGATCGACGGGCTCTTGACCGGAGAGCTGTCGGCGCTCACCCCGAACACCATCACCACCGTCGAGGCGCTGCACGCCGAATGCGCGACGACCCGCGAACGCGGCTATGCCTCGGAAGTCGAGGAAGGCAGCCTCGGCGTGCGCTGCGTCGCGGCCGTGATCCCGTATCGCATCCCCGGCACCGACGCGATCAGCTGCTCCATGCCGGTCACCGAAGTCACCGACGCCGACGCCCGGCGCGTCGGCGAGCTCCTCGCCGAAATCACCGCGGAACTCGGCCAGCAACTGCGCCGCGCCGGCATCCGCTGATCATCCCGCACTTCCTTCACTGACAAGGGGTTCACATGGCAGAGCAGCGCGTCCTGATCACCGGCTCGGCGGGTATCGTCGGCACCCTGATGCGCCCGCGGCTGCGCCGTCCCGGCCGGGTGCTGCGACTGCTCGACCTGGCCGCGCAGCCCGAAGCCGCGGGCGGCGAGGACGTCGAGCTGATCACCGCTTCCGTGACCGACCCGGAGGCGATGGCGGAGGCCTGCGCCGGCGTCGACGCGCTGATCCACCTCGGCGGGCACAGCCGCGAGAACTCGTGGGAAGCCACCCTCGACGTCAACATCAACGGCACGCACACCGTCCTCGAAGCCGCACGGGCCGCCGGTGTGCCGCGCGTGATCCTGGCTTCCAGCAACCATTCCGTCGGCTTCCGCCGCAACGACGAAGCGGGCGAGAACGGCCTCCCCGCCGACTCCACGCCCCGGCCCGACACCTACTACGGCGTCAGCAAGGCGGCCATCGAAGCACTCGGGAGCCTGTACCACTCGCGGTTCGGCATGGACGTGATCGTCATCCGGATCGGCTCCTGCTTCGAAAGCCCGCTCGTCCTCGGCCCGCGCGGCCTGACGACCTGGCTCTCCCCCGACGACGGCGCGCGCCTGTTCGAGGCCTGCCTGAGCTACCCCTCCCCCGGCTACCGGCTGGTCTGGGGCGTCTCGGACAACACGCGACGGGTCTACTCACTCGCCGAAGCCGAGGCCCTGGGCTACAAGTCGCTCGACAACGCGGAGACCTACGCCGACCAGCTGGCGGACATGCCCGCGCCGACCGGGATCGCGGCGGAGTACGTCGGCGGGCCGTTCTGCACCGCGCCGCTGGGGGCGCACAACCCGCTCTGAGGTCTCGGCTCACGTTGGGTGACGGGTGTGTGGAAATAGGGACGTTGAATGTCCCTGTTTCCACACACCCCTCTCCCGATCAACCGGTCAGAAGCTCCCCGAGACGGCGCGCGAGGTCTGCCAGGTCGTCTTCGGGGATGTCCAGGTAACCGCGCGCCGGGTCGAACAGCGCGGTCTGCTGCTGGTCGTAGGGGACGCCGGGCGGCAGAGGTGCGAGATGCCAGTGAACGTGCCTGTTGGCTTGTTGACTGCCCAACGACAGCACGTACAGCCGTTCGATCGAGAGCAGAGCGCTCAAGGCGCTGCCCGCACGGTGCACGACCCGCTGGATGGCCGAGTACTCATCGACGGTGAAGTCGCTGACGACGTGCTCGCGATGCTCGACCGGGGCCACGAGGAAGTGCCCGAAGACGACGGGAAAACGGCTGGCGAAGACGACGGCGTCGGCGTCCCGGTACGCGACGTGATGAGGGTATTCGGGGTTGCCGGCGAGGAGTTCGCAGACGAAGCAGGCCCGGCGGGCGAGGTCGAGGTAGGCGTCGGCCTGCCACGGAACACGATCGGTCATGCCGCCCAGGTGTACCCCACCTTCGTCCTTCCCTGAACCCACCACGTGGAGCATTGCCACCGCATAGGATCACCCCGGCGCGGTCCGGACGTCACGACCTCCGGCGGAAGAGCTGTGGAAGGCAGGCATGTCAACCTTTACGTTCGCGAGCATCGACGTCATCCCGCGGGTATTGCAGCTCGTGGTGGGCCTGCTCGGCTTGATCCTTTCGATCAAAGCCCGCTCCCGCGGAGTCTCCGGCCTGATGGTGGGAGCCTTCGTGCTCATGCTCGTCGCGACGGCGGCGGGCATCATCTGGCGGTTCGTGTCGGTCAACGTGCCGTCCTGGGCCTCGTCCGGCGGCCTTTCCGTCGACGAGATCCAGTGGATCTTCATGGGTGTCGGCATCCCGCTCGACGCTGTCGCGCTGCTCTCCTGGCTCCTGGTCGCCATCGCGGTCGCCAAGAGCGGAAATCCGTCTCGGCAGCAGCCCGGCTTCGCACCCAACCCGGGGCCGGTCAACTACCCGATGACGCCACAGCCCGGGTTCCAGCCGCCGCAGCCCGGCTACCCGCAGTCCAACCCGCCGACTCAGCAGCCGCCGAGCTGAGAGCGCGGCATGGCGCGCCTGATCCACCTCAACGGCCTCTCGCGCGTGGGAAAGTCGACTCTCGCCCGCCGCTACGCCAACGAGCACCCCGGAACTCTCGCGCTGGATCTGGACGTACTCGCGGGGTTGATCGGCGGATGGCAGGAGAACTTCTTCGCGGCCTTGGAGCTGGCCCGTGGCCACGGGCGGGAGTTGGCCACGCGGCACCTGCGCCAGGGTTACGACGTGATCCTCCCGCAACTGGTGACCGTTCATGACCGCGATCCGGATCCGGCCTTCGAGGCGGCGGCGCGCGCAGCTGGAGCCACCTATATCGAAGTGGCCCTCCTCGTCGACGACCGCGAGCATCTACGGCGCGTGCGCGACAAGCGTCCGATCAACGCTGTCGAGGCGCGGCTCCAAGCGATGCTGGAAGATCCCGATTCCGACCTGATCGACAGGATCCGCGGTCACCTCGACGAGTATCTGGCCAAGCGCCCGCACGCGATCCGGCTCGACACGACCAACATCGGGGAAGACGAGTCATACGCGCGACTCCTGAAAGCACTGCGCATTGAGACGTCCATCCCGTTGCACAAGGCGGCATTTCATGGCCCGCACGGGCGAAGTCACCCACTTTCGGCGCCGTGACCTGCGCCAATCCAGCTACAGCCGCAGAACACGTCCACGAAGCACCCTTTCTGTTGCATGGCACAGAATTTCGTGCCCCCATGAGCGCCCCGATAGCTTCGAATTCATGGAATGGAGCTTTCAGCCGGCCGAAGAAATCATTACCGCGTTGCGCGCCGGCGCGGTGACATCGGCGGAATTGACCGACGAGGCGATCGCCCGGATCGAGCGCGACGACAAGGTGATCAACGCGATCTGCGTGTCGGACTTCGACCGCGCGCGGGCCGCCGCGCACCGTGCCGACCAGGCACGCGCGCGTGGTGAGGACAAGCCGCTGCTCGGCGTCCCCGTGACGGTCAAGGAGTCGTACGACATGGCCGGGCTGCCCACGACGTGGGGCATGCCGCCGCACCGCGACCACCTTCCCGCCGAGGACGCGGTTCAGGTGTCGCGGCTCAAGGCCGCGGGCGCGGTGGTGCTCGGCAAGACCAATGTCCCGTTGGGACTGCAGGACATCCAGACCTTCAACGAGATCTACGGCACCACCGTCAATCCGTGGGATCACAGCCGTACGCCGGGCGGGTCCTCCGGTGGATCGGCGGCGGCACTGGCGTCCGGGTTCGGGGCGCTGTCCATCGGCTCGGACCTCGCCGGCTCCCTGCGCACGCCCGCGCATTTCTGCGGCGTCTACGCGCACAAGCCGACGCTCGGACTGGCGGCCGTCCGCGGCATGGTCCCGCCGTCCGAGCCCGCCTTCCCGTCCGACCCCGACCTCGCCGTCGTCGGCCCGATGGCGCGTACCGCGCGCGACCTCGCGCTCCTGCTCGACGTGATGGCCGGACCGGACCCGCTGACGTACGGCGTGGCGCATCAAACGGCAATGCCGCCCGCCCGCCACGAGCGGCTCCGCGATTTCCGGGTCCTGGTCGTCGACGACCATCCGCTCATTCCGACCGGGGCCGCCGTGCGGGCGGGCGTACGCCGGGTGGCCGACGCGCTCGGCGGCGGCGGCGCCCACGTCGCGTGGCACAGTCCGCTGCTGCCCGATCTGGCCGAGGCCGCGAAGCTCTACATGGAGTTGCTGATTTCGGGCTCTGTAGCGCGTTTCCCCATCGAATCACTCGAGCAGCTGCGGGCCGACGCGGACGACAAGAGCCTTGACGCCGTCCGGCTGGACGCCATGATGTTCAGCCACAGCGACTGGATGGAGGCGGACAAGCGCCGGGAGGTCCACCGCCACGGCTGGCGGCGGCTGTTCGCCGAGTTCGACGCCGTGGTGTGCCCGATCACGCCGACTCCCGCGTTCCCGCACGACCACCATCCCAATCCGATGGAACGGCACATCGACATCGACGGCGTCGAGTACCCGTACTTCGATCAGCTCGTCTGGGCGGGTCTTGCCACCATGCCCGGCCTGCCGGCCACCGCCATACCGGCGGGCCGGTCTCCTGAGGGCCTGCCAGTCGGCGTGCAGCTCATCGGTCCGATATTCGAAGACCGCACCCCGTTGCGACTGGCCGAACTGCTCGAACGGGAGATCGGCGGCTTCCAAGCACCAGGCGGCGGCGTGCGATAGGTTGCCGGCCATGACCCATCTCGGTCACGTCGTCTGGCCACCCGCCCCGATCAAGACCGAGCGGCTCGTCCTCCGCGGGTCCGAAGCCCGTGACCGCTCGGCGTTCATCGAGCTCTTCGCCTCGCCAGAGGTGGGCACGTACATCGGCGGCGCTCGACCGCGTGAGGAGCTCGAGCGGACGAGCCCCGCGATTCCGGGCCGGCGACCGGGACTGTTCGTCATCGAGCTCGACGGGTCGCTGATCGGCATGATCACGCTCGATCAGCGTGACGCGGAGCGCCCCGGGCATATCCGTCCGGATGCCGGGGAGACCGAACTCGGGTACCTGCTTTTGCCGCGGGCATGGGGACGCGGGTACGCCGCCGAGGCCTGCGCGGCGGCACTCGACTGGTTCGCTGACGCGCTTCCCGACGAACCGGTGGTGCTCTGCACGCAGACCGCCAACGAAGGCTCGATGCGCCTCGCGGCGAAGCTCGGGTTCACTGAAGTGGACCGGTTCGAGGAGTACGGCGCGGAGCAATGGTTCGGTGTCCGGTACCCGCCTTCCCACTGAGCGCACGGACCTCGTGAGTGGTGAGGACGCTTCTGCTGGCTCCAGGCCCGGGGGTGTCGCGAAAGCCACTTTCGGGACATCAGACGTCACGAAAGTGGCTTTCGCGACATGCTCGCCACGGCGATACCGTGCCTGGCCATGGCCGACGTTGCGAAAGCCACTTTCGCAACCCCCGGCAGTACAGGTGAGCTCCGAAAACGCGACCGCCGTTGGCTAGAACCGTCCTCACCACTCACGAGGCGGAAATCGTGTTCAGCCCACCGCGATCGACTGGAACGTCACGGGGAGCCGCGGCGGTCCGGTCCCGTCGCCCGGCCCCTTCGAATCGTCCACGCCACCGCGCGCGACCTTGTCCAGCGTCTGAAGACCGGCGTCCGAGATGCTCCCGAACACGGTGTACTCCGGCGGCAGCTCGGCTTCTCCGTAGACCATGAAGAATTGGCTGCCGCCCGAGTTCGGCTCCTGCCTCTTCGCCATGGCGAGAATGCCCCGCCCGTACCTCAGCCCCGAGAAGACCTCGTCCGGAATGGTGTATCCCGGACCGCCCATTCCGGAACCTTCAGGGTCGCCGCACTGGAGCATCTGCAGGCTAGAGGTACCGAGCCGGTGACACGAGGTTCCGTCAAAGTAACCCTGCTGTGCCAGCGAGAGGAAGTTCGCCACGGTGCACGGCGCGAGCCCGCGGTCCAGCGTCAGCCCGATGTCACCGGCGGTCGTCTTGACCGTGACCTCCGACGTGCCGGACGCCGGGGTCGGGCCCGCCGCGGGCGGGTTCGCCTTCTTCGGCACCGAACCGGTGGAATCCGCCGGGTACGCGCAGTCCGTCGGATCCGCCAGCGGCGTGCTCCGCTTCGGCATCGGAACCCTGTTCGAAGGGATGTTCACCGGGCTCTGCGTCGTCGTGTCCTCGGAGCTGGACGTCGGAGCCGGCGAGGACGAAGACGACACGGCCGCGCTCGTGTCCTTCGAGTCCGGCAGGAAGTACCCCGACACCACGAAGCCGATGCTCGCCACGACGGCGACGATCACGACGAGTCCCAGCGCACCCAGGCCCACCCAGAGCACCGTCTTGTTCGACGACGGCGGCGGCTGTTGCGGCGCGCCGTACCAGCCTTGCTGCTGGTACGGCTGCTGCGGATAGGGCTGCTGGTACTGCGGCTGGGGTTGCTGCCCCTGCGGAGCCCCGGGGTCGGGCGCCTCGCCTTCGGGCTCGCCCGGCTGCGGTGGCTGGGACATCTGTGCTCCTGTCGTCCGGAAGAAGTACAGGAACACTCTCGCGTATCGCCGCTCACGCCGTCACGGCATCCCCCATGGTGCGCTGGTCCCGTTCGACGGGACGGGCCGGATCTCGAGGTCCGGCCGGTCGCCCGCGCGGTACACGACCGCCTCCTCCCCACGCCGCAGGTCGACGTGGACGTCGCCGTTCGGCGACCGCCGCCAGCGTTTCGGCCGCCCCCACCGGTCGCGGACGGTCAGCTCCCCGTCCATGTCCGTCCGCAGCACGCACGGCGCCCCCGCCTCGCTGGTGACCTTGACCCAGCGGGTCTTCCCCGCCTGCCTCGAAGCGCTGAGCAGGAACGCTCCCTCCGTGCGGAAGTCGCGCAACGCGGCGTCGGCCCAGGCGGCGGGCACGGCCGGAAACAGCCGGATCACCCCGCCCCAGCTCTGCACGAGCATGTCGTGCAGCGACTGCGCGGCCGAGAGCGGCGTCTCGATCACCGGGCCGGATTCCTTGTACATCGTGTTCGGCTGGATGTAGCGCCGCTGCAGTTCGCCGAGGTAGAACGCCGCCTTGTCGCCGCGCAGCATCTGCGCCGACATCGACGCGGCGCCGGTGAACGTGTAGCCCTGCAACGCGCCTTCGAAGCCCACCCAGTGGTCGAGCGAGGTCTCGATGATCCGCCGATGCTCCGTGCGCTCCCAGGTGATCTCGTACAGCGGGTAGATCTGCAGCAGATGCGAATAGTGCCGGTGCGATTTCGCGAACGGCACCCCCGCGCCGATCATGTAACCGTTGGCGTCGGCCGGATACGGGACCAGCGTGGCCAGCACCTCCCGCCACCGCCCGGCGAGCGTGTCGTCGAGGCGCAGTTCCGCCGCCGACTCCAGCAGGGTCTTGCAACCCCAGCGGATCAACGCGAGGTCGTAGTTGCAGTCCGGCGCGTTCACGCCGTACTCCGGGGAGAACGTCGCCGGCAGATGCAGTTTCCCGTCCGGCCCAGGCGCCAGGAAGTGGAGGTAAAAGTTGATCGCCTTGCGCAGCAACGGGAACAGGGTGTCCCGCAGGAGGCGCCGGTCCATCGTGTGCCGATAGGACAGCCAGACATTGTGCAGTGCCCAGGTGAGATTGCCGACCTCCGGAGTCGGCGTCTCCTTGCCCGGGATACCCACCGGGAACCCCGCGTTCGTCCCGACCGCGCCGTTGAGCAGGGTCATGTCGGTCGTGCGCGGGATACCCGCCGAATCGTGCTGGTAGGGCTCGGCGACCTGGCTCGTCAGGTTCGCCCGGAACTTGCCGAGCGCGTGGCTCACCGCGTCCAGTTCGAGGTGATTGGACCCGTGGATGAGCCAGTACTCCAGCTGGACGTTGAGGTTCCACCAGGTCGCGGGCCACGGCGTCGGCTCCAGCCACGGTCCGCAGGTCGCCATCACCGGCGCTTCCCGGCGCGCGGCGGAGGCGATCTTGTACAGCTGGATCCAGTAGAAGCTCTGGAGCCGGGTGTCCGGAACGGACAGGAAACCGTGCCGATAGTAGTCGTGCCACCAGCGACGATGTCCGGCAGTCAGCGCGGAGAACGGCTCGGCCCGGCGGACCGTCTTCAACGCCTCTCGCGCGGCCGTCCGCTTCGGGAACGACCACGCCACCGACGTGTACAGCGTCCGCTTCGATCCGCGGTCGACCTCGCGCCACGCCGTGACGTGCTCCCCGCCGGACAACAACGTCTGCACGGAAAGCCTGGCGTCGCCGCTGCTTTCCAGAGTCGCGGGCGGGTTGGCCACATACCCGGCGGGCGGCTTCCCGAACTTCGGATCGGTTCTCGGGCTCACCGCCTCGGCCGGATGGAAGACCCACTCGAAGCCGCGCTCCCCCTCGGACGGCTCGATCTCGACGGCCAGCAGTGACTGTCCGGTGTGGACGATCGCGCGCAGCGAGAGACTGCCCGCGGCCGTGGTGATCGTGCCCCTGAGTTCGGCGTTCCAGAGGTCCATCCGCCAGTCGATCCTGGTGATGGCGCCGACAGGTTCGAGGGTGAAGTACCCGATCGGCAGTCGCGCGAGCCCGAACAGGGAGCCGAACTCCGGCCGGTGATCCTGCACCTCGCTGTGCTGGACGTTGAACCGGACGGCGTTCCGGCCCGGTTCGGCGTAGATGCCCGAGCCGAGGAAACCGTTGCCAAGGAAGGGGCCTTCGTACCAGGTCTTCGGCATGCGGTGCCAGATCAGGTCGGCCGCGCCGAGGAAGCCGGGCCAGTCGATTCCGCCGAGCGCGAAGTCATTCTCCACGGCCGAAGCCGGCGGCGCGAACCCGGCCGCCGCCACGCCCGCCAAGGCCCCGCCGAGCACTGTCCTGCGAGTGATGTCCATCTTCAGACCCCCCATGCCGGAGTTCCGCGATCCCCAGGAACGTCCCGTGGCGCCAGCACCGGACGTGTGCCGCGCCGGGTGACGACGGCCGTCCCGCCGCGGCCGAGCGGGATCGAGATCGTGCCGGGGCTCGCGTGCCGCCAAGGAAGCCGCCGTCCGCGCCCGTCGCGCACCTCGATGTCACCGGGGATCCCGTGCCGCAGCGTGAGCGGCTCCCCCGCCTCGCTGTGGACGCGGATCCATTCGGTCGCGCCGTTCGCGCGGGATGCGTCCACGAGGAAGGCGCCCTCCGCTCGCAAGCTCTCGAAGGAGGCATCCGGCCAAGTCGACGAGACCG
Source organism: Amycolatopsis roodepoortensis (assembly GCF_014873915.1). Taxonomy (GTDB): domain Bacteria; phylum Actinomycetota; class Actinomycetes; order Mycobacteriales; family Pseudonocardiaceae; genus Amycolatopsis; species Amycolatopsis roodepoortensis. The sequence continues at coordinate 1,062,173 of NZ_JADBEJ010000001.1, read as the reverse complement.
ACGGGAAGACCTTGAGCACTCCGTGATCGCCCTGCAGCAGCATGTCCACTATGGACTGAGCGGCGGTGATGGGACTTTCGATCGCGAAGTTCGCGCCCTCGCGGTACATCGTGTTCGGCGTCAGCTGTGTGTTGGCCACGACGGTCCCGTCGAGGAAGATCTTCAGATACCGCAGGGCTTCCTCCGGCGCGTCCATCACGGAGCTCATCGACGACGCCGCCGCGAAACTGTAGCCGTGCCATTTGGCCTGCGCGCCGGACCAGTGCGCGAAAGTGCGGCGCATGATGTCCCGGTCGCCGGGACGGTCCCAGAGTTTCTCCCGCAACGGATAGAGCCAGAGCAGATGAGAGAAGTGCCGGTGTGAGTCGGCCAGCGGGACACCGTCGCCGATCAGCACGCCCTGCGCGGGATCCTGGTGGTACGGCACCAGTTTCTCGCCGATCTCCCGCCACGCCGGTACCCGCGGGTCGTCGATCCTCAGCTTGGCCGCCGATTCGACGAGGGTGCGCGCGGCCCAGCGGATCAACGAGAGGTCGTAGGTGCAGTCGGCCGCGTCGGCGTACTCGGGTGACCTCGTCATCGGCAGGTGCAAGGCGCCGTCCGGGCCGGTGGCGAGGAAGTGGCGGTAGTAGTTGAGCGCCTTGGCGAGCGTCGGATACAGCACGTTGCGCAGGACGCGGACGTCCATACTGTGCCGGTACGCCAGCCAGACGTTGTGCAGGCCCCAGATCAGGTTGCCGGTCTGGTCGTTCTTGGTGGCGGGACCGGGGATCCCGACCGCGCGGGTGCCGCCGGGCCGCAGCCGCCAGTCCCCCGGGTGCGAAAGGGCGTACGTGTCACCGTCCCGGTAAGCGGGAGGGACCGAGAGTTCGAGGTTGGCGTGGTCGCGGCGGAACGTCGCGGTGACGGCGTCGAGTTCGGGATGGTTGCTGCTGTTGACGATCGGGTACGTGACCTGGACGTTGAGGTTCCACCACACCGCCGTCCAGCTGTTGCCGGCCTCCGGGAACCACGGCCCCCATTCGGCGACGACCGGTCCGTTCGCGCGGGTGGCGCAGGCGGTCTTGTACAGCTGGATCCAGTAGAACCGCTGGATCCGTTTGTCCGGAACGGATACGAAGCTGCGGCGGTAGAAGGCGTTCCACCAGCGCCGATGGCCGGCGACGAGCCCGTCCGGGTGCACCGCCGACGCCCGGTGGACCCTCCTGATCGCCTCGGCGGTGTGGGTCGGCTCGGGGAACGCGTACGCGACCGTCGCTACCAGGAGTCGTCTCGTGCCGATCCTCCGCTCACGCCACGCCGTCGTGTACCCGCCGCCCGCGTGGAGCGGCTGCTCGCAGTACCGGACCTCGCCCGCACTGGCGAGCGTCGGATCGGGATTGGCCGTGTACTCGGGCGGTTTGCGGATCGTCCTGGTCGTCGCCGATACGAGCGGCGTGAACCCCCATTCCGCGGACGCCTCCCCGGTGAGCGAGACGAGGAGGAGGTCCTGGTCGTTGTGGACCAGCGCGGAGAACCGCACCGAACCCCGGGTGGTGGTGATCGTGCCGCCCATTTCGGCGTTGTACAGGTCCAGGTGCCAGTCCACCGCGGTGATCGCGCCCTCGAAGGTGAGGGTGAGGTAGCCGATCGGGAGCCGCGAGTACCCGATGGCCGCTTCCCATTGCCCTCGCTGATCCTGGACCTGGGAATGGCCGAGCATCACCTTGAGGACGTTCGGCCGCGCGTCCGCGTAGAACTGCACGCCGAGGAAGCCGTTGGCGAGGAACGGGCCCTCCTGCCAGTTCTTCGGCATCCGCTTCCAGACCATGCGCGCGTCGTCGACGATCCGGCGGTGGACGTCCTGTCCGGCGAGCGCCGGCGGAACCCCCTGAGCCCACAGCCCACCGAGCGCGGCCGCCCCCGCCGTGACCCTCAGCATCGATCGTCTGGACAGCTCGGCCATGGGTCGCCTCCAGATTCATACTACGTTTACCGCAGCTCAAGTTTCTGGCGACCGGCATGTTTCCAGAAATAGTCGAGCTTTGGCCAGGGCACTCACCCGGAAAGCCGTAGATACATCCGATCTTTTGGTCAGGAAGCGAGGTAGGCGCGAGTGGCTTCAGGCGACGCGTGCCCGAGCATCGCGGCGACGTCGTCGAGATCGACCCCGGCCCGGAGGAGGTTGACGGCAAAGGTCTTGCGCAGCGTTCGCGCCGACAACCCCGGCAGGCCGATCAGGAATCCGAAGATGACCACGAGGCTGTTGACGGTGGCAGGCGGCACAGGACGACCGCAGGTGTCGCTGAGGAAGAAGGTCGGCCCTTCGTCGACACGCTCCCGAAGGTAGGCATCCAGCAGCGGCCGGAGCTCGGGTGGAATCGGGACCGTACGCTGCCGCGGTCCACGGACGATCACCGCGTCGGCCGACACGTCCCGCAGAGCCAGCGCGGACAGCTCGGTGGCTCGAAGACCCGCGTAGTACAGAAGATGCAGGATCGCCGCGTACCTGAGCGGCAGCAGGTGCACCGCCGCCGACAGCAGCTCGCCCAGTTCGTCGTCGCTCAACGGCGACAAGGTTTCCGCCTCGAAGACCCTTCGCTCGTCCGTCATGGCGAGCTTCCCCTGGACGAGTGCCCCGAGCGTGACCCCGGCCGACTTCTGCCACCGCTGCGGCCGGGTCTTGAGCAAGCTCTCGATGTCCGCGGGGCCCCGCGCGCCGTTGAGCACCTGCTGCTCACGATGCCGGTTCGCCCGGTTCACCCGCCGCTTGTGGCGCGGGATGTTCTTGCGTGAGGACTTGTCGTTCTCGCCGTAGCGGTTGCGGCGATCCTTGGCGTAGCTCAGCCGCTTCTTCTCCTGCGGACTCTTCCTTCCCATCGCCCCTCCCCAGGCTTCGACAGGGAGACGGTAGCGAGGCGTCCTGGTCGCGGCCCACCGATTTACCGGCAGGTGGGCCATCGCGGAGCAGAACCACTGCCGCTCCCAGGGCACGCGAGTCAGACGGACGGCAGAGGGGGCAGCGCCGGAGCGTCCAGCCAAGCATCGAAGAAAGACCCCAGCGAGCGACCAGCGAAGCGTTCCGCGAGCGCGACGAAAGCCGCGGTGGTCACCAGACCGTGCCGGTTCTCCACCGCCCACGCCTTCACCATCGGGAAGAACACCGCGTCGCCGACGGTACGACGCAAGGCGTGCAACAGAAGGCCGCCGCGTTTGTACACGCGCTCGTCGAACATCCGCGCCACGCCGGGGTCGGAGAGCCGCAGGTCCGCGGGTTTCGCCTTCGTCCGCGCGTGCCAGATCTTCGCCCACTCGTCCGCGCTCTGTTCGCCGGATTCCTCGGACCAGAGCCATTCCGCGTAGGTCGCGAAGCCTTCGTTGAGCCAGATGTGCCGCCAGTCGGCGACGGTCAGGCTGTTGCCGAACCACTGGTGTGCCAGTTCGTGCACGACGAGCCGTTCGTGGGTGCGCCGCCCGTCGACGTGGTTGGCGCCGAAGATCGACATGCCCTGCGCTTCGATTGGGTCGTCGAGGTCGTCGTCGGTGACGACGACGACGTACTCGCCGAAGGGGTACGGCCCGTACAGCCGTTGCAGTGAATCCATGATCCGGCCCTGCCGCCCGAAATCACGCGCGAACGCCCGGCGCAGGCGCGGCGGCACGGCGGCCCGTTGCGGGACGGAGGTGACCACGGAGCCGCCGTCGAGGTTGATCCGGAACGCCTCGACGGATGGTTGCGAGAACCAGCCGGGCTGGGGGCCGGAGACGAGCTCGACGTCGTCATACCGTCCTATTTGGACACTCATCAGGTACGTCGGCGTCGGCTCGGGCCGTTCGAAGACCCATTTCGTGGTGCTTGCGCGTTCGTGTCGCGCCACCAGGTTCCCGGTGACGGCGACGAGATACGGCGACGACGTCGTCAGCGCGACCCGATAGGTCGCCTTGTCCGACGGGTGGTCGTTGCACGGGAACCACGACGGCGCCCCGACCGGCTGGCTCGCGACGAGCGAACCGTCGGTCAGTTCGTCCCAGCCGATGTCGCCCCACAGCCCGGGCAGGGGCCGCGGATTGCCGACGTAGTGGACCTCCACCAGGAACTCGCTGCCGAGCGCCAACGACTTCGCCGGCTTCACCTGCAGTTTGTGCGCGCGCCGCAGGTACTTGGCCGGTTTCCCGTTGACCAGCACCCGGTTGATCCGGAACTCGCCGAAGTCGAGCGTGAACCGCGACAGCGCCTGCGTCGCCTCCGCGGTGATGGCCGCGGAGGCCGACAGCCGGTTGGGACCGATCTTGTAGTCCAGCTCCAGATCGTAGTGCCGGACCCGGTAACCGCCGTTACCGTGACGGGGCAGATAGGAGTCGCCGGAGGTGTCCGCGCCGGGCGAGGGCTGCGCGGAGGCCTTCGAAATCACCCGCGAAAGACCCCCAGTCCCTACTTCGTCCAGGCCGAGATGGGATTCCCCAGCCAGCGCGAGTCGGCGGGAACCGCGTCGCCCCGGGTCACCAGGGAGCCCGGTCCGACGGTCGTCCGCGCGCCGATGCTCGCGCCAGGCAGCACGATACCGTGCGGCCCGAGCGTCGCTCCCTCGTCCAGGGTCACCGGCGACATCGTCATGATCCGGTCGTGGAACAGGTGCGTCTGCACGACACAGCCGCGGTTGATCGTCGCGCCGTCGCCGAGGCGCACCAGGTCCGACTCGGGCAGCCAGTACGTCTCCAGCCACACGCCGCGGCCGATCTCGACGCCCATGGTCCGCAGCCACGCGGGCAGCAGCGGCGTGCCGCCGAGCGAGCCGATCAGCCACGGGACAGCGAGCGCCTCGACGAAGGTGTCGGCGAGTTCGTTGCGCCAGACGAAGGAGCTCCACAGCGGGTGGTCGACCGCGCGGAACCGGCCGACCAGCAGCCACTTCATCGCGGTGGCGGTCAGCGCGGCGACGGCACCGGCGGCGAGCAGCAGCGGCCCGCCGAGCAGCACCGCGACCAAGAACCCGAAGGACGACGCCAGCGCGAAGATCCCGGCGGCCACCAGCACGGTCAGCGCGACACCGCACATCACCGGCACGATGCGGCACAGTTCGACGAGCGCACGCGCCGCCTTCAGCCGCAGCGGAGGGGTGTACGTGCGGCTCGTGTCGGCCTCGCCGACCGACCGGCGGACCGGCAGCGGCGGCATCCCGAGGTACGACGAGCCCTTCTTCGCCTTGAGCGGGGCCGACGACAGCACGCCGACCAGACCGCGTTTCGGCACCGAACGTCCCGGCGCGGCCATCCCCGAGTTGCCGAGGAACGCCTGCTTGCCGATCCGCGCCGGCGCGACGTGCAGCCAGCCGTGGCCGAGTTCGTAGGTGGCGACCATGGTGTCGTCCGCGAGGAACGCGCCACTGTCCACCTGGGTCATCTTCGGCAGCGCGAGGACGGTGGACGCCTCGACGTTGCGGCCGACCTTCGCCCCGAGCATCCGGAGCCACACCGGGGTGAACAGGCTGGCGTACAAAGGGAACAGCCCCTCACGCGCCATGCCCATCAGCCGCTCGGTCGCCCAGACCTGCCACGCGACCCGCCCGTGCACGGGGTGGTAGCCCTCGACCATGCCGATGCTCAGCGAACGGACGCCGACGAGCACGAGCAGGGCGTAGGACAGGAAGTACGCGACGGTCGCGAGCGGCGTGAACAGCAGCGCCTGCCCGAGCGCGGCGCCTAGCGAAGCCGTCCCCGCGATCGCGTAGCCGAGCACCGCGACGGCGGGCAGGGCGGCGACGGCGGGCAAAAGACCGAGGGCGACCGAGGTCGCGCCGTAGACCGAAGCCCAGAACCGCGAGCGCGGCGGGCGGCTCGACGGCCACTTCAGCGCGTCCTTGCTGGCACGGGCCGCGGGGGCACCGGCCCAGCGCTGTCCGGCGGGCACACTGCCGCGGACGGTCGAGCCGGCCGCGATCTCCGCGCCCTTGCCGATCCGGGCGCCGGGGAACAGCGTGCTGCGCGCGCCGATCCGCGCGTCGGCGCCGATCCGGATCTTGCCGATGTGCACGAGATCGCCGTCCACCCAGTGCCCGGTCAGGTCGACCTCGGGTTCGATGGCGGCACCACGGCCGAGCTTCAGCATGCCGGTGACCGGCGGCGGGGAATGCAGATCGACGTCCTTCGCGATCCGTGCGCCGAGAGCCTTGGCGTACGTCGTCATCCAGGAAGCGCCCGCGACACTGTCCGCACCGCTGAACTCGGCGAGCTTCTCCGCCGTCCACAGTCGCAAGTGGACACTCCCGCCACGCGGGTAACTGCCGGGGCGGACCCCGCGCAGCAGCAGCCGCGAACCGGTCGCGGAGATCGCGATCCGGCCCGCCGGGCTGAACAGCACGATCCAGGCGGCGGCGATCCACGCCCAGTGCAGCGTCGGAGCCCAGGCGAAACCGGCCAGCGACAGCACGTTCGACAGCGTCGCGGCGATGGTCGTCCAGCGCAGGCCGACCAGGCCCATCAGCGGGACCATCAGCAGCGACTGGATGATCCCGGCCTTGCGCGGGGTGGGCGCGATGTCGCGCCGTTCGGTCTTCTCGCCGCTCAGCGCGTCCAGCATCGACGCGAGCGCGCCGAGCTTCGGGTTGGCGTAGATGTCGCTCACCGACACCTGCGGGTGACGGGTGCGGATCCGCGCGATCAGCTGCGCGGCGGTCAGGCTTCCGCCGCCGTTGGTGAAGAAGTCGGCCTTCGGGTTGTCGACCGAGACGCCGAGGATCTCCGCCCAGCCTTCGGCGAGCCAGCTCTCCGTCGGGGACAGGCCGGATTTCGCGGCGTCCACAGTGGACAGCGGCCAGGGCAGCGCGTTGCGGTCGACCTTGCCGGAGGTGCGCGTCGGCAGGTCGTCGATCAGCGCCAGCAACGGGACGAGCGCGGCCGGCAGCTGCTCGCGCAGCCGGGTCGCGGCCTCGTCGTGGTCGAACTCGACACCTTCGGCGGGCACGACGTACCCGACGAGCACCTGGTTTCCCGCCTTGGTGCGGCGGACCGCGGCGGCGGCGCCCTGAACCCCGGGCAGCGCCTGGAGCGCGGCGTCGACCTCGCCGAGTTCGATCCGGCGGCCGCCGAGCTTGACCTGCTCGTCGAGACGGCCGAGGAACAGCAGGCCCTCGGCTTCGGCGCGGACCATGTCACCGCTGCGGTACGCGCGGCGCCAGCCCAGCGAGGGCAGCGGCGCGAACTTCTCGGCGTCCTTCTCGGGGTCCAGGTAGCGGGCCAGGCCGACGCCGCCGATGACCAGCTCGCCGGTCTCCCCCATCGCGACCGGTTCACCCGCCTCGTTGACGACGGCAAGCTGCCAGCCCACCAGCGGCAGGCCGATGCGGACCGGGCCTTCCCCGGTCATCTGCGCGGCGCAGGCGACGACGGTGGCCTCGGTCGGGCCGTAGGTGTTCCAGACTTCGCGGCCTTCGACGGCGACGCGTTCGGCCAGCTCCGGCGGGCACGCTTCGCCGCCGAAGATCAGCAGGCGGACGTCTTCCAGCGCGTCGGCGGGCCACAGCGCGGCCAGCGTCGGCACGGTCGAGACCACGGTGATGCCCTGCGCGACCAGCCACGGGCCGAGGTCGACGCCGGTGCGCACGAGCGAACGCGGCGCCGGGACCAGGCAGGCGCCGTGCCGCCAGGCGAGCCACATCTCTTCGCACGACGCGTCGAACGCGACGGACAACCCGGCGAGCACGCGGTCCCCGGGGCCGATCGGCTCCTCGGTGAGGAACAGCTGTGCTTCGGCGTCGACGAACGCGGCGGCCGAGGCGTGTGAGACCGCGACGCCCTTCGGCTTACCGGTCGAACCGGAGGTGAAGATGATCCAGGCGTCGTCGTTCGGCGCGGGCGAGCCTTCGACACCGCTCGGCGAGCCGAGGACGGTGATCGCGCCGCCATCGGTGACGACCGCGGCGACGTCGGCCTCGCCGAAGACCAGCTCGGCGCGCTCGTCCGGGTCGTCCGCGTCGACCGGCACATAGGCGGCGCCGACGGACAGGATGGCGAGGATCGCGACGTAGAGTTCCGCGGTGCCGGAGGAGATCCGGACGCCGACCCGGTCGCCGACGCCGACGCCGTTGGCGGTCAGCTTGCGGCCGTAGGCGTCGATCTCCTCGACGAGCTTGCGGTAGGACAGCGTGGTCTCGCCGTCGTCGATCGCACCCGCGTTGGGGTGGCGGGCGGCGGTCTCGGCGAGGATGTCGAGCAGGGTGCGCTCACCGGCGCCGAGTCCGGACCAGAACAGGGCACGGTCGGCGACGGGGGCGGCAGAGGGAGCGACGGTGACGTCCGCGACGCAGGCGATCGGTCGCGAGTCGGCGGTCAAGGTCATCGGGAGATCACCACGGGCACGGCAGAACCATGGGCGCGCAAGCCCATCACACACCTTTCGCGAAGTGCGTCATTCGGGCTCGCTCTCCGAATGAGGCGCCCGCTAGCAGACCAATGACTTTACCGCAGGTGAACGACATATCTCGGCAGGGTCTCGGCAGAGTGTCGAACCTCACCGGCGGACACGCCGAAACCCGAGGTCATCGGCGTGTCCACCCAGTGAAATATTCACCTACATCGTGAGAAAATCAGCGGGTCTTCGGTTTCCCCGCCGCTTTACCACCGGCCTTGGGCTTTTGCTTCTTTTCCCGCACCCGGACATTCACCCGGACGGGGCTGCCTTCGAAACCGAACCGCTCGCGGAACTTCCGTTCGATGAACCGCCGGTAGCCCGCCTCGAGGAAGCCGGTGGTGAAAAGGACCAGCGTCGGCGGCCGGATACCTGCCTGGGTCGCGAAAAGCACCTTCGGCTGCTTGCCACCGCGCACCGGCGGCGGGGTCGCGGCGATGAGGTCCGCGAGCCAGCCGTTCAGCTGGCCGGTGGGGACACGCTGGTCCCACGACTTCAGCGCGGTCCGCAGCGCGGGCGCGAGCTTGCGCACCGAACGGCCGGTGAGCGCCGAGATGTTGACCTTGTCCGCCCACGGCACCCGCACCAGGCCGCGATCCAGTTCGCGGACCATGGCGTGACGGCGGTCCTCGTCGACGAGGTCCCACTTGTTGAAGGCGAGCACGCAGGCGCGGCCCGCCTCGACGACCATGGTCAGCACCCGCAGGTCCTGCTCGGAAAGGGGTTCGGCGGCGTCCAGCAGCACGATCGCGACCTCGGCCGCGTCGATCGCGGTCTTGGTCCGCAGCGACGCGTAGTACTCTGCGCCGTTCGCCGAGTTGACCCGCTTGCGCAGGCCCGCCGTGTCGACGAACCGCCAGGTCTCGCCGTCCAGCTCGACCAGCGAGTCGACCGGGTCGACGGTGGTGCCGGCGACCGAGTCCACGACCGACCGTTCCTCGCCGGAGAGCTTGTTCAGCAGGCTGGACTTGCCCACGTTCGGCTTGCCGACCAGCGCGACGCGGCGCGGGCCGGTGGTGGCGCGGTCGCCGTCACGCGGCATCGACGGCAGCGCCTTGACGATGGCGTCGAGCAGGTCGCCCGAGCTGCGCCCGTGCAGCGCGCTGACCGGGTACGGCTCGCCGAGGCCGAGCGACCACAGCGACGCGGTGTCGGCGAGCAGGCGGTCGTCGTCGACCTTGTTGGCGGCGAGCAGCACCGGCTTCTTCGACCGGCGCAAAACCTTGGAAACGGCCTCGTCGGTGGCCGTCGCGCCGACACTGGCGTCGATGACCAGCAGCACCGCGTCGGCGGTGGCCATCGCCATCTCGGCCTGAGCGGCGACGGAGGCCTGCAGCCCGGTCGCGTCCGGCTCCCAGCCGCCCGTGTCCACCAGCGTGAACCGGCGGCCCGCCCAGAAGGCGTCGTAGGCGACGCGGTCCCTGGTCACGCCGGGGACGTCCTGCACGACCGCCTCACGGCGGCCGAGGATGCGGTTGACCAGGGTCGACTTGCCGACGTTCGGCCTGCCGACGACGGCGAGGACCGGCTGCGCGAGCTGCGCCTCCTCCTCGGCCTCGCCCGCGGCGATCTGCGCGTCGAGCGCGGTGAATTCGGATTCGTCGGACCAGGAGCCGTCGATCTCGCCGACTCCGTCTAGCTCTGTCATGTACTCAATCCTGTCGCGTGTCTCGGAGCCCGTGCTCCAAGCGCCATTCGTCCAGTGCCTTCACGAGGTCCGCGAGCGCGATGCGAAGCCGCTCGGTTCCCTCCTCCAGCCCTGTCCTTCCCTTCCCGATCGCGGGAGTGAAAGGTTCGCCGACCATGATGTCGACGCGTGGCCGCCAACGCCTCTTGGCGCCGGCGGGTTTGTACGTCCCCCGAGTGGCGACCGGAACCACGGTCGCGTTCCCGGCGCGGACCAGGAAGGCCGCGCCGCGCTCGAAGTTTTCGGCGTCACCGAGGCCGCGGGTGCCTTCAGGGAAGATCCCGACCGCACCGCCGTCCTCGAGCACCTTGACCGCCGCCATCAGCGGCTTGCGGTCCACCGCCCCCCGTTTCACCGGGATCTGGCCCAGTTTCGGGAAGAACCAGCCGACGAACCCCCGGAAGAGTTCCTCCTTGACCAGGAACGCCGTGCGCCTCGGCAACATTCCGAAGAGCAGCTGCGGTTCCACCATCGAGCTGTGGTTGGCGATGAACACCACCGGACCCGACGCCGGAACCCGCTCGGCACCGTGCACCCGCACCCGGAAGGCGGGCCGCACGATGAACTTCGCGATTCCCCGGCCGAACGTGTGGATCGGGCCGCTCGCGCCCTCGGGAAGGCCTTTCGCGCTCACCTCGTCGCCTCGGCCGGGCAACCCTCGAGAAGACCGCGGTGCAGGGCGAGTTCGGCCAGCGCGACGATCACCTGGTCGATGCTGAGCGCCGAAGTGTCCACCTCGACGGCGTCTTCGGCCTCCCGCAGGGGTGACGCCGCCCGGGTGGAGTCCAGGTGGTCGCGCCGCTCCACGGCCGCCTTCGCGACGTCCACGCTGGATTCGCGACCGGCCGCGGAGTCCTGCGCGCTGCGGCGCGCGGCGCGGACCTCGGCCGACGCGGTGAGGAAGATCTTGAGCGGGGCGTCCGGCGAGACCACGGTGCCGATGTCGCGGCCTTCGACCACGATGCCGCCGACACGGTCGAGCACCTCGGCGATGATCTCGCGCTGCCGGGCGACCAGCAGTTCGCGGACGGCGGGGACGGCCGAAACCGGTGAGACCGCGGTGGTGACGTCCGCGCCGCGGATCTCGGCGGCGACGTCTTCACCCGCCAGCGTCACGGTCGCTTCGTCCGGGCTGGTCCCGATGCCGATTTCGGCCTTCCGGGCGACGTCGGCGATCGCGTCCGCGTCGGTCAGGTCGGTTCCGGCGCGCAGGACGGCGAGGGTGACCATGCGGTACATCGCGCCGGTGTCGAGGTAACCGGCGCCGAGCTTCGTCGCGAGCTTCCGCGAAACCGTGGATTTCCCGGTTCCGGACGGGCCGTCCATCGCGACCACACCACGCAGGGCTCCCGTCACCGAAACTCTCCTCAGCTCATTCGTCGCTCACCTGATCGACGACCATTCTGCCTGGTGGCGCCCGACACGCCTCAGCCGCCCACGGCGAACCGGTCGACGAGCATGCCGATCCGTTCCGCGCGCGCGGGCGCCGGGAGCCGCCTGCTGCGTTCGAGAGTGACCAGGCCGTGCAAAGCCGCCCAGAAGGTCTCGGTGTAGAGGGCGGGGTCGTATTCGCCGGCGACCGGGCCCACGACTTCGAACAGCGCGCCGAACGCGTCCTTCAACGGCGCCGGACTGTCCGGGCTGGCGAAGCTCAGTTCACTGGCGAGGGTGAAGATCGCGTCGTAGAGCGCGGGTTTGCGGTCCGCGAAGTCGAAGTAGTTCTCGGCCAGCCGCAGCAGCGCGTCCCGCGAGCTCGCCGCCGTCCCGGCCCCTCTCCGCATGTCGGCGGCCATTTCGGTGCACCCCTCGAGCGCCGCGGCCGCCATGATCGCCCCCTTGCCGGAGAAATGGCTGTAGAGCACGGGCTGGCTGTACTCGATCTTCGCCGCCAGCCGCCGGGTGGTGACCGCGTCCCAGCCTTCTTCCTCGGCGATCTCGCGGGCGGTGGTGACGATCAGCTGTTCGCGTTGCGAGCGGTCCCGCTCGCGCCGAGGGTTGGTGACCATACGATTATGCTAGCACCGCTAGACAAGCTAGCAGTGCTAGCGATAGTGTCCGTCTCGTTCCTAGCACTGCTAGCTTTTGGAGTCGGAGACCATGACCCGCATCAAGATCGCCTACATCCTGTCCGCCGCCCTCGTGCTCTTCGTCCTCTACTTCGGGAGCGGTTACGTCTTCTTCCCGGCGACCCAGACGGGCGGCTTCGGACTGCCGGTGATGCCGTCCGAGGGCGACCCGATCCTCGCCGTCAAGGGAGTCCGGGACATCGGCACGGCGCTCGTGGTGCTCGCGCTGATCCTGTTCCGCAACGCCCGCGCGCTGGGCTGGGCGATGCTCGCGATGGCGTTCATCCCGTTCGGCGACATGCTGATCGTGTTGACCCACAACGGATCCGTGGGCGCCGCGCTCGGCATCCACGGCGCGACGTGTGCCCTGATGCTCGGGATCTCGGCGCTGTTCCTGATCCGCCCGAAGCGAAACGAACGGTGAGTTACTGTTGACGTCGTGAACGTCGAAGTGACCCCGCTCCCCGGAATAGGCGTCCGCAAGGACTTCGCCACTCGCAACGGCCGCCGCGTGGGCGTGGTGACCCATCGCGACGGACACGTCGAGCTGATCGTGTCCAAAACGGACGATCCCGATGCCTGCCTGGCCTCACTTCCGCTCACCACCGACGAAGCGGGTGCACTGGCGAACCTGCTCGGCGCGCCGCAGCTGGTCGCCCAGCTCACCGAGGAGCACCGCGATCTGCCCGGGATCAACACCAAGCAGCTGCCGCTCAAGGCGTCCTCGCCGTTCGACGGCCGGACGCTCGGCGACACGGCCATGCGGTCACGAACGAGTGTCTCGGTCGTCGCCGTGATGCGGGCCGGGCAGGTCCACCCCTCCCCCACGCCGGACTTCAACCTCACCGCGGGCGACGTCCTCGTCGCGGTCGGCACCTCCGAAGGTCTCGAGGCCGCCGTCAAGATCTTGAAGTACGGCTGATCGCCGATGGATCACACCGCACTGTCCTTGATCGAACTCGGGGCGGTCTTCTTCGGGCTGGGCGCGTTGGGTCGCCTCGCCGGGAAGATCGGGATGTCCCCGATCCCGCTGTACCTGATCGGCGGCCTGTGCTTCGGGCAGGGCGGGATCATCCCGCTCGGCGACATCGGCGACTTCACCCACCTCGCCAGCGAGATCGGCGTCGTCCTCCTGCTGCTCCTGCTGGGCCTGGAGTACTCGGCGGCCGAGCTGTTCACCGGGCTGAAACGCTCGTGGGTGGCGGGCCTCGTGGACATCGTGCTCAACGCCGCTCCGGGCGCGATCGTCGCGCTCATCCTCGGCTGGGGGCCGATCGGCGCGATCGTGATGGCGGGCGTCACCTACATCTCGTCGTCCGGGATCATCGCCAAGGTCCTCGGCGACCTTGGCAGGCTCGGTAACCGGGAAACCCCGGTGGTGCTGTCGATCCTGGTGTTCGAGGACCTGGTGATGGCGCTGTACCTGCCGATCCTCACCGCGGTGCTCGGCGGGGTCAGCTTCCTCGGCGGCCTCAAGGCGGTCGGGATCTCGCTGATGGTCATCACCGTCGTCCTGGTGATCGCGCTGAAGTTCGGCCGGTACGTCTCCGCGGCGGTGGACAGCCCGGACCGCGAGGTGTTCCTCCTCAAGGTCCTCGGCGCGGCCCTGCTGGTCGCCGGCCTGGCTTCGGCGATGCAGGTTTCGGCCGCGGTCGGCGCGTTCCTGCTCGGCATCGCGATCTCCGGTTCGACGGCGGAGAACGCGACGCACATGCTCGAACCGCTGCGGGACCTCTTCGCCGCCGTGTTCTTCGTCGTGTTCGGGCTCAACACGAATCCCGCGTCGATCCCGCCCGTGCTCGGCTGGGCGGTCGTCCTGGCGGTCGCGACCACGCTCACGAAGGTCGGCACCGGCTGGTGGGCAGCGCGCAGACAGGGCATCGGGAAGATGGGCCGGGCCCGCGCCGGGGCCGCGTTGGTCGCGCGAGGCGAGTTCTCGATCGTCATCGCCGGGCTGGCGGTGGCGGCGGGCGCCGTGACCGGCGAACTCGCCGCACTCGCGACGGCGTACGTGCTCCTGATGGCGATCCTCGGCCCGACGGCCGCGCGGATCGTCGAACCGGTGGCCCGCGCGCTGCAGCGCAAGCCCTTCGGTTCGAAGACCGCCGCTTCCCAGACCGGCTAGCCGGCTCGTGAGTGGTAAGGACGGTTCTAACCGTCCTTACCACTCACGAGTTCGCTTAGCCGCGTTCGAGCCCCGAAACGGTGGCAGGAGCGATCTGCGCCGGAGCCGCCGGAAGCGGAGCCGGAACCGCCGACGGTCCCGCACCGGAGACAGGAAGAGCCAGCGAAGTCTTGCCCAGATCCACCGTGATCTTCGGGTACTGCGCCGGTCCCGAGATGAACGAGCCGTCCGTCCCGCCGATGATCAGCGCGAGCTGGTGTCCCGCCGGGACGACGTGGTCCGTACTCGCCAGCCGGAAGGTCATCGTGTACGGCTGCCCCGGCGTCAGCGGCGATTCCTGGCTCAGCGAACGGTGATTGGCCAGATCCGCCCACCCGCGGCTGATGATGTTCAGCCCCACCGAGACCGCGTCGGTGCTCGTGTCCAGATAGCAGGCGTCGTTACCGGGCGCGCTCGCGCCCCAGCACGACTGGGTCAGCTCGTTCTTGATGCCTTCCTTCGGTCCGGTGTAGTTCCGGATCGTCGCCGGGCCGTAGTCGACCAGGACCGCCGAGAGCCGCGCGGTGGGCGTCGACGGCGTGGCGGTCACGGTCACCTTCGCCGTCCCGGAGACGTGCAGGTCCTTCGCGAGCGCGCCGGTGCTGAACAGCACGCGTCCGCTCGCGGTCTCCGTCGGCCTCGCGGCCCAGCCGTTCGAAGACTGGCCCGACGAGTCCGTGAACGAGACCGTGCCCGTCCCCACGGACGTGCCCAGCGTGCCGACACCCGGCGTGCTCCCGGCCGCGGGGCGCAGGGTGACGGCGCTGCCCGCGGGCCACGCCGGCTGGTCCACCCAGACGTCGGGCTCTCGTTCCACACTCGCGCCTGGGGTCTTCTCGATACCGTTGTCCACGCCGAGCAGGTAGTGGTCGAACCACTTGTGCAGGGTGTCGACCCACGCCGACCGCCGGTAGTCGAACGGATCGACGTGGCCTGCCTGGGTCAGCCAGATCTTGCGCTCGACGTTCAGCGCTTCCCACCACTGCCCGAAGTTGATCGTTTTGACGTTGAGGTCACCGAGGCCGTGCGAAGCGAGCACGCTGGCTTTCACCTTCGAAGCGCTCTGCACGTGGTCCCGGTCGAGCCAGAACGCGTTGTAGTCGCCGTTCGAGGTCGCGCCCTCGGTGAGCTTCCGGTTCGCCGCGCTGCAGTCCTGCCCACCGTTGCGTCGCGAGACGGTCTGCGCGAGACCCGCCGGGCTCCCCTGGCGCAGGTTCGCGCCGTCGGACCGGTAGTAGTCGTACCAGGAGCTGATGGCACCGATCGGCACGATGGTCTTGAGCCCGTCGACACCGGTCGCGGCGACGCCGTTGGCCACCGTGCCGTCGTAGGACTTCCCGATCATGCCGACCGCGCCGGACGACCAGGTCGCGTTCTTCCTGGCCGGACCGGTCGCCGTCGTGTAGCCGTTCGCGCGGCCGTTCAGCCAGTCGACGACCTTGCGCGCCGAATTGACGTCCGAGGGACCGCCGACGTCCGTGCAGCCGCGGGACTTGTTGGTACCGGCCAGATCCACCAGGACCACGGCGTACCCGCGCGGGACGAAGAAGTTGTCGTAGAAGAGCGGGAAACCGACCGGCCTGCCCGCCGAGTCGTAGGTCTTGAGCTCGCTCTCGTTGCCCCGCCCGCAGCACGAGTAGTACGGGCTCGCGTCCATGATGACCGGGACCTTCTTGCCCTGCGCCGCCGGTTCCGTCGGCCGGATGATGTCCGCGGCGACGCGGTCCGAACGGCCGTCGCCGTCCCCGTCGAGCCCGATGTCCACCCAGGCCGTCTCGCGGACGGCCTTGGCGAAGTCGTAGACCGGTTCACTCGCCCGCGGTTTCGCCGCGGCCTGCGGCGCCGCGACAGCACCGCAGGCCGCGGCGACCGCCAAGATCCCTGCCAGCACAACTGTTCTCACGGTTGAGCCCTTCCCCGTCGGCTGAAAGCCCGTCAGGAAGAGCTAAACGCGATGATCACCCGCGCAGTAGAGCGGAAAGTCTTGGCTACAGATCGACGGCGCGGTACAGCGAACCGACCTCGCCGCGGTTCAGCCGCCGGATCGAGCCCGAACGCTGGGCGCCGAGCTGGACGTCGCCGAGCGCGGTCCGGACCAGTTTGCGCACCGGGTGCCCGGTGGCCGCCATCAGCCGCCGCACGATGTGCTTGCGGCCCTCGTGGATGACCAGTTCGATCTGTGTGCGCCCGGCCAGCATGTCCTTGACGCGGAACTGGTCGACCTTGACGATGCCGTCCGGCAGCTCGAAACCCGCCCGCAGTTCCTTGCCGAGCCCGCGCGGGACGATGCCCTCGACCTCGGCGAAGTAGGTCTTGAGCACGCGGAACGACGGGTGCATCAGCCGGTGGCCGAGGTCGCCGTCGTTGGTGAGCAGCAGGAGGCCTTCGGTGTTCTCGTCGAGCCTGCCGACGTGCACGATGCCGGGCGTCTCCTCGTACCGGCCGCGCAGGTAGTCGCCGACGCACGGGCGGCCGCGGTCGTCGTTCATCGTGCTGTGCACGCCCTTGGGCTTGTTCAGCAGGAGGTAGACGAGGTCCTCGCGGACCTGGACGCGGGTGCCGTCCACATGGATCACGGAGTTGTCCGGATCGACCCGGCGGCCGAGTTCGGTGACCACCTTGCCGTCCACGCTCACGCGACCGCGCACGATCAGGTCCTCGGCCGCGCGCCGCGAGGCGACGCCCGCCTGCGAAAGGACCTTCTGCAGCCGAATGCCGTCGGGATGCGGGTCAGATGTCATCGATGGTGTCCACTTCGGGTAGCAACGGAGCGATGGGCGGAAGGTCGGCCAGGGACGAGAGGCCCAGTCGCTCCAGGAACAGCTCGGTCGTCACGTACAGCGTGCCTGTGGTTTCGGGGTCGGTCCCCATCTCCTCGATCAGGCCGCGCGCCAGCAGCGTCCTGATCACCCCGTCCACGTTCACCCCTCGGACGGCGGCGACCCTGGCCCTGGTCACCGGCTGCCGATAGGCGATCACGGCGAGGCTCTCCAGTGCGGCTCGCGTCAGCTTGGAACGCTGGCCGTCGAGCAGAAGCTTCTCCACGAACGGGGCATAGACGTCCCTAGTGTAGAACCGCCACCCTTCGCCGACTCGGCGCAGGTCGATTCCGCTGGTCCGCTCGGTGAACTTCTGCGCCATCGTGCGCAGCGCCACGGTCACCCGCGACACGGGCTGGCCGACCGTGTCGGCGAGGGATTCCTCGTTGATCGGCGAGTCGACGACCAGGAGCAACGCCTCCAGGGCCGCTTCGAGAGCCTCGTCGGAGGTGACGTCGGGATAGTCGCCGTCACCCGCCGCGACGAGCCCCTCGTCGGCAGGCGGCTCCGTCTCGGCCTCCGGCTCGACGGCAGGGGCCTCGGCCGCCTCCGGGGTCGCTTCGGTCTCCGGCGTCTCCACGCTCTTATCGGTCTCTTCGGTGTTCTCCGGGCTCACCCGTACTCCTCGTCCTCGGCGGCGGCGCGATCGTGTTCGGCCGCCACCGATGCCTCCTCCACAGACCCGCCGGTCCAGCGCACGTGCAGTTCGGCGAGCGCCTCCAGCTGCTCGAACTGGACCGTGGCCTCCCGGTACAGCTCCAGCAGCGCGAGGAACCGCGCCACGATCTCGACGGTGTGCTCGCAGTCGTCGACCAACTCGCCGAAGGTCGCTTCGCCGCGTTCCGCCAGCTTGAGCCGCAGCAGCGCGGCGTGCTCGCGCACCGAGACCCGGCCCATGTGGATATGCGCGATCGACACCTGCGGCGGCGGTTTCGGCCGGAAGACGGCCACGGCGATCTCGGCGAACTTCGCCGGATCGACGCCCAGCATCACCTCGGGCAGCAGCCCCATGAACCGCTCTTCGAGCGCGACCGACCGTGGGTAGCGCCGCAGCGCACCGGCCTCCAGCTCACCGAACAGCGCCGCGACCTGCTTGTACGCCCGGTACTGCAGCACGCGCGCGAACAGCAGGTCCCTGGCTTCGAGCAGGGCGAGATCGTCTTCGCTCTCCACCTCGGCGGCGGGCAGCAGCCGCGCCGCCTTGAGGTCGAGCAGGGTCGCCGCGATGACCAGGAACTCGGTCGTCTCGTCGAGGTTCCACTCCGAGCCGAGCGCACGGGTGTAGGCGATGAAATCGTCCGTGACCTGGTGCAACGCGACTTCGGTGACGTCGAGCTGGTGCTGCGAGATCAGCTGGAGCAGCAGATCGAAGGGGCCCTGGAAGTTCGACAGGTTCACCTTGAACTTGGACGTGCTCAGCTCTTCGCCGGCCAGTCCTTCGGGGACCATCCCGCCGTGCACGGTCTCGTGCACGACGGGGGTCTCGTCTGCCTCTGTCCGCTCGACCGGCTCTGAGCCGCTGGGAGCAGCCGCGGCCGGGTCGTCCATCAGCTCTCGGTCTCTTTCCCGTCCTCGCTGCCCGCCCGCAGGCGCTGGACGAGGACCGAGTCCTCGCCCGCCGCGTCGAAGTCGGCCAGCAGTACGGCCACCGCCTCGCGGACCAGCCTGCCGCGATCGAGGACGAGACCGTGCTTCGCCCGGAGGTTCAGCCTGGCCTGCTCCATCGCCAGCAGTTCGTCGCCGGAGACGTAGACGGTGATCTTCGCGTCGTGCTTGGTCCGCCCGGACCCGCTGCGCGCGGCACGGGTCAGCCGTTCCTTGTGCTCGTTCCCGGAACCGTTCCCGTTGCCGTTCCCCTTCGCGGGGGCGGGCTGTTCGGGCGCGGGCGGGAGATCGAGCGCGGGGCTGGAGGTGATCCTGAAGAGTTCGGACGCTCCTGGCAGGGAAGCTCGCCTGCTCACCGAGCGATCACCTCGCGTGCCAGCGCGCGATAGGCAGCCGCGCCGGCTGATTTGGGAGCCCAGGTCGTGATCGGCTCGCCCGCGACCGTCGTCTCGGGGAACCGCACGGTGCGGTTGATCACCGTGTCGAACACGGTGTCGCCGAATGCCTCCACCACTCTCGCCATGACCTCCTTCGAGTGCAGGGTTCTCGGGTCGTACATGGTGGCGAGAATCCCGGTGATGTCCAGTTTGGGGTTGAGGCGTTCCTGCACCTTCTCGATGGTGTCGATCAGGAGCGCTACGCCTCGCAGACTGAAGAACTCGCACTCCAGCGGGATGATCACACCGTCCGCGGCGGTCAGTGCGTTCACCGTCAGCAGGCCTAGCGAGGGCTGGCAGTCGACAAGAACATAGTCGTAGTCGTTCATGACCGGACGAAGGACCCGTAACAAAGTGTGTTCGCGCCCTACCTCTGCGACCAACTGGACCTCGGCCGCGGACAGGTCGATGTTGCTCGGCAGCAGGTCTACGCCGTCCACCCGGGTCTTCCGGATGACGTCGGTGATGGCGACCGAGCGCTCCATGATGACGTTGTAGACCGTCTGGTCCAGCTCGTGCGGCTGAATGCCGAGGCCGACCGAGAGCGCGCCCTGTGGATCGAAGTCGACCAGCAGCACCCGGCGGCCGCATTCGGCCAGCGCGGCGCCGAGGTTGATGGTCGAGGTGGTCTTGCCGACCCCGCCCTTCTGGTTGCACATGGCCATCACCAGTGCGGGACCGTGCCGGTCCAGCGGCGGCGGATCGGGGATCTCGCGGTACGGACGGCCCGTGGGGCCGATCCCGTCCCTCTCGAGTTCTTGCTGCTTGGTTTCTTTGGCGCGCTTGGCCTTGCGGCCGCGGGAAGAGATCGTGTCCTCCGACGGTTCGTCGCCGTCGTGTTCGGCGGGGGTTGCGATGGTCACCTGGCTGAGGCTCGCGGCAGCCGAACCGGCGGACGCGGACGGCTTCGCCGGCTCGTTCGGTGTCGACATAACGCGAAAGCTCCTCTTCGGCAGGATCCTCGGCAGCCTATGCGCGATCCGGGAGTCGAGCCAACGAGGCACGCCGGGACCGACCGGGTCGATTAGCCCAGCGCGCGGGGATGTGCTGTGGCGTAAACCTCGCGGAGCGTGTTGACCGTGACCAGCGTGTACACCTGGGTGGTGGTCACCGAAGCGTGACCGAGGAGTTCCTGCACGACGCGGACGTCGGCGCCGCCTTCGAGAAGGTGCGTGGCGAAGGAATGGCGCAGCGTGTGCGGGGAGACGCCCGCCGTGATCCCCGCGGATTCCGCGGTGTCCTTGAGAACCTGCCACGCACTCTGGCGGGAAAGCCTGGAGCCGCGGGCGTTCAGGAACATCGCCGGCGTTCCCCGGCCGTGGGTGGCGAGCGCCGGCCGCGCGCGGACGAGGTACGCGTGCACCGCTTCCAGCGCGGGACGGCCGATCGGCACGATGCGCTGTTTGCCACCCTTGCCGTCGAGCAGCACGGTGCGTTCGGCGTCGTCGATGTCGTCGACGTCGAGCCCGACGGCCTCGGAGATCCGCGCGCCGGTGGAGTACAGCAGTTCCAGCAGCGCCCGGTCCCGCAGCGGGCGTTCGCCCTCGGGCGGTGGGGTTTCCAGCAGTTTCAGCACGTCACCCACCGGCAGCGCCTTGGGCAGTCGTTTGGCCGCGGCGGGCGGACGGACCTCGCGGGCCGGGTCGTTCTCGGTGATGCCGTCGGCGTGCGCGAACTTGTGCAGCCCCCGCACCGCGACCAGCGCGCGGGCGGCCGACGACGCGGCGAGCGGCCGATGCTCTTCGTCGCCTTCGCGCAGCGCCGCGCCGAACGAGGTGATGTGCGCCGAGGTGACGTCGCTGAAACGCTCGACGTCGGCGGCGCCGAGGTACGCGGTGTACCGGCGCAGGTCGCGGGAGTAGCTGTCGAGGGTGTTCCTCGCGGTTCCGCGCTCGACCACCAGATGGTCGAGGTATGCGGCGACCACCTGGGCGACTCCGGTACCGCCGGCCCGTGACACACGGACACTCTAGGACGATCGCGACCCGTTCGGGGGATCGCCGCGCGTACACGTCGCGGGTGTGAAACGGGCTACCTTGGGAGCATGTCCCAGCAACCGGACCCGGACGAAATGCGTGTCGGCACCGCCGAGCGCGAGGAGGCGGCACGGCTGCTCGCCGATCACTACAGCCAGGGAAGGATCACGCCGGACGAGTACGAGGGCCGCGTCCTCGCCGCGTACGAGGCCGTGACGCTCGGCGAACTCCGGCCGCTGTTCCAGGACCTGCCCGCGCCGCACCCGAAGGCACTGGCGCCGCGGTTCGACCCGCCGCCGTTCGTGCCCGTGTACCAGCAGCCCGCCGCGGTCGCGCCGTACTCACCGAAGTCGAAGATCGCCGCCGGGGTGCTGCAGATCGTGCTGCCGTTCGGGATCGGGCGCTTCTACACCGGCCATGTCGGTCTCGCCATCGGCCAGCTGGCGGTCGTGCTGGTCACCTGCGGCGTCGGGGCGGTCTGGCCGATCGTCGACGGGATCGTGCTGCTGGCGAACGGCGGCACCGACGCGCAGGGCCGCCGCCTCCGCGACTAGAGCCTCGTGAGTGGTGAGGACGGTTCCAACCGTCGCGTTTCCGCATGTCGTCCTGTGCTGCCGGACGTTGCGAAAGCCACTTTCGCAACGTTGAAGGTTGCGAAAGTGGCTTTCGCAACGTCGGCCACGGCCAGGCACGGTACCGCCCTGGCGAGCATGTCGCGAAAGCCACTTTCGCGACGTCTGATGTCCCGAAAGTGGCTTTCGCGACACGCCGCCGCTCCACCCCACCCGACCCGAATGCTAGGAACGGTCCTTGCCTTGCGAATTTCGCAAGGCAAGGACCGTTCCTAGCGCGAAGGACGTCAGAGACCGCGCGAAGCGAACTTCGTCGGCCTGTCCTCCCAAGGAGCGTCCGCCGGCCGCGACGAAGCAGCGCCCGAAAGCACCGCGTGCGCGGCGAGCACGCCACCGACGGTCGACCCGTTCACCAGCTCACCCGCCAGCGCCATCCGCACCGCCTCGGCGAGCGGGAACCTCCGCATGACGAGATCCGCCTCCTCGTCGCCGAGGACCTCCCTGTCCACTTCGGACAGCTCGCGGGCGAGGTAGACGCGGACGACCTCGTCGGTGAAGCCGGGTGACGCCGCGACGTCGACCAGGGTCTCCCAGCGTTCGGCGCTGAGCCCGACCTCCTCGACCAGCTCGCGTTTGGCCGCCTCGACGGGGTCCTCCCCCGCCTTGTCGATCAGCCCCGCGGGCAGTTCCCACAGCCGCCGCCCGATCGGGTGGCGGTACTGGTGGATCAGCGTCACCATGCCGTCCGAGTCGAGCGCGACGACGGCGACCGCGCCGAGGTGCTCGACGACCTCGCGGCGGGCGGTGCCGCCACCGGGCATCACGACCTCGTCGACCCGCAGCCCCACCACACGTCCGATGTGGACGTCCTTTGTGGACGCGACGGTGAACTCGTGCTTACCGGGTTCGGTCACCGGGCCACCGTCTGCGGGGCCTCGGGCAGCTCGACCGGCAGCCGCTCGGCGACCTTGCGGTCGACGACGGCCTTCACGAACGCGCTGAACAGCGGGTGCGGGCGGGTCGGGCGGCTCTTGAGCTCCGGGTGCGCCTGGGTGCCGACGAAGAACGGGTGCTTGTCGGCGGGCAGCTCCACGAACTCGACGAGGTGGTCGTCGGGCGAGGTGCCCGAGAACACCAGGCCGGCGTCGGAAAGGCGCTTGCGGTAAGCGTTGTTGACCTCGTAGCGGTGACGGTGCCGCTCGGAGACCTCGGTGCTGCCGTACGCCTTCGCGACCTGCGAGCCCGGCTTGAGCTTGGCGACGTAGGCGCCGAGCCGCATCGTGCCGCCCATGTCGCGCTCGCCGGCGACGACGTCGCGCTGGTCGGCCATCGTGGAGATGACCGGGTTCGGGCCGTCCTCGAACTCGGCCGAGTTCGCGTCCTTGATCCCCGCCAGGTTCCGCGCCGCGTCGATCACCATGCACTGCAGGCCGAGGCACAGGCCCAGCAGCGGCAGGCCGTGGGTGCGGGCGTAGGCGATGGCGCCGACCTTGCCCTCGATACCGCGGACGCCGAAGCCGCCCGGCACCAGCACACCGTCCACATCGGACAGCGCCGCGGCCGCACCGGCCGGGGTCTCGCAGGAGTCCGAGGGGACCCAGGAGATCTGGACCTTGGCGCGGTGGGCGAACCCGCCCGCGCGCAGCGCCTCGGTGACCGACAGGTACGCGTCCGGCAGGTCGATGTACTTGCCGACGAGCGCGACCCGCACCGTCTCCGACGGGTTGTGCACGCGGTCGAGCAGGTCGCCCCACACGGTCCAGTCGACGTCGCGGAACGGCAGCCCGAGACGGCGCACCACGTAGGCGTCGAGCGCCTCACGGTGCAGCACCTTCGGGATGTCGTAGATCGACGGCGCGTCGGGGCAGGCGATGACGGCTTCGGTGTCGACGTCGCACATCAAGCCGATCTTGCGCTTGAGGTCCTCCGGCAGCTCGCGGTCGGCGCGGCACACGAGCGCGTCGGGCTGGATACCGATGTTGCGCAGCGCGGCGACCGAGTGCTGGGTCGGCTTGGTCTTCAGTTCACCCGACGGGGCGAGGTACGGGACCAGCGAGACGTGGAGGAAGAAGCACTGGTCGCGGCCGACGTCGTGGCGGACCTGACGGCAGGCCTCCAGGAACGGCAGCGACTCGATGTCGCCGACGGTGCCGCCGACCTCGGTGATCACGACGTCCGGGCTGTTCCCGTCCTCGTCGGCGCCCGCCGCGGCGGTGATCCTCGCCTTGATCTCGTCGGTGATGTGCGGGATGACCTGCACGGTGTCGCCGAGGTACTCACCGCGGCGCTCCTTGGCGATGACCTCGGAGTACACCTGCCCGGTGGTGACGTTCGCCTTGCCGTCGAGAGCCCGGTCGAGAAAACGCTCGTAGTGCCCGATGTCCAGATCGGTCTCGGCGCCGTCGTCGGTGACGAACACCTCACCGTGCTGGAACGGGTTCATCGTGCCCGGATCGACGTTGAGGTACGGATCCAGCTTCTGCATCGTGACCCGGAGCCCACGTGCGGTAAGGAGCTGACCCAGGCTGGAAGCCGTGAGTCCCTTACCCAGAGAGGAGGCAACGCCTCCGGTGACAAAGACATACTTGGTAGCCCGCGACTGAAGTCCCACGGGCTTCCACCTTATCGCACGCCCGCCGGGGCGCTCACCGGCCACGCCGCAAGCGTCCGATGGAGTGGAAAACCGCTACCCTCGCGACGTGACAGACGCGCACGACACCTGGACCGCACCGGTCGCGGAAGGCCCGCTCGACGCGGACATCCGTGTCCCCGGTTCGAAGTCGATCACCAACCGGGCCTACGTCCTCGCCGCGCTCGCCAGCGCGCCGACGCGGGTGCGGACCCCGCTCGACTCCCGGGACGCGCGCCTGATGCTCGGCGCCATCTACGCCCTCGGCGCCCACTCGCAGGGCAGCATCGGCGGCTACCTCGTGCACCCGCTCGGCCCCGGTCGCGTCCATCCCGACGAGACAGTCCGGGTGGAACTCGGCAACGCGGGCACGGTCGCCCGGTTCACCCCCGCGCTCGCCGCGCTGGGCACGGGCCCGGCACTGTTCGACGGCGACGAGGCCATCCGCCGCCGTCCGATCGGGCCGCTGCTGAAGGCGCTGCGCGACCTCGGCGCCCGCATCGACGACGACCGCCGCGACGCGCCGCCGTTCACCGTCCACGGCGAAGGCGGCCTGCGGGGCGGCAGGGTCGACCTGGACGCCTCGGCGTCGAGCCAGTTCCTGTCCGCGCTGCTGCTCGCCGGGCCGTCGTTCCAGCAGGGTGTCACGGTGCGCCTCGTGGGCGGCCAGGTGCCGAGCGAGCCGCATATCGCGATGACCGTCGAGATGCTCCGCCGGTTCGGGGCCACTGTGGACCGCGAGGGCGCCGAGTTCCACGTCGCACCGACACGGCTTTCCTGCCCCGAGTACGTCGTCGAGCCGGATCTCTCGACGGCGGCGCCGTTCGTCGCCGCCGCGATCGCGACCGGCGGCACGGTGCGCGTCGCGGGCTGGCCGCAGCGGACGACGCAGCCCGGGGACTGGCTGCGCAGCCTGGCGCCCGTACTGGGTGCCACCGCCGAACTCGACGCGGCGGGCCTGACGGTCACCGGCAGCGGCACGATCCCCGGCGTCGAGCTGGACCTGCACGACGTCGGTGAGCTGACGCCGGTGATCGCGGCACTGCTGTGCTTCGCCGAGGGACCGTCGGTCATCTCCGGGGTGGCGCACCTTCGCGGCCACGAGACCGACCGGTTGACCGCGCTCGCGACCGAACTGTCGTCGCTCGGCGCCGACGTCCGCGAGACCGAGGACGGGCTGCGGATCACGCCGGCGCCGCTGCATGGCGGGAAGTTCCGCACCTACGACGACCACCGGCTGGTGATGGCGGCCGCGGTGCTCGGCCTGAAGGTCGAGGGGGTCGAGGTGGAGAACCCGGGGACGGTCGGGAAGACCTTCCCCGGATTCGCCGAGGCCTGGACCTCGATGCTCGTCGCCTAGCCCGGACCCCGCCCCACCACCACCCTCAACGGGCAGGCTTCGCCTGGCTGCCGACACCCGCGCCGGCGAACGGGGTCTCCCGCCACTGTTCGATCATCGGCTTCAACCCTTCCAGCAGCATCGGCAGCTCCGGCGCCATCGCCAAGCAGGCCACCCCTTGAAGCATGGCCAGCGCGCCCAGTGCCTTCAGTACTCGTTCGTCCGCCTCGCGCAGCCCGAGCTGCTCGGCGGCGGCGTTGTAGGCCGCGACGCCCTCGGCTCCCATGGCCGGGAGATCCAGTTCGACCGGGGCACGGTTGACGAGTTCGAAGTCCGAGCAGAGTTCGCCGTCCGGCGTGGCGATCAGGTTGTACCCGGGGGCGTCACCGTGCACCGGCTGGACCGTCGCGCCGGGGAAGGCCCGGGTGAACGCCGCTTCCGACTCGAACAACGGCCGGAGGACGTCCCATTCGCGCCGGGCCCGGTCCAGGTCGGCCGGTTCCAGCAGATCCGGGCGGTCCGCGAGCTGGTCGAGGCCGTCGGGGACGAACGGGATCAGACCGCCCATGAAGGCCAGGTCGCCGTCGTACTCCCGGAGGGCGGCGTGCAACCGGGCGACGATCTCAGCGCCGCGTTCAGGGCTGATCTCGGCTTCCTTGTCGTGCTCGACGAACTGCCAGAACGTCATCGAGAAACCGTCGCGCTGCACGGGTTCCGCGGGTACTAGCGGGCTTGGCGGGACGACCGGGTGGCCACGCCTCGCGAGCCAGCCGGTGACGGCCAGCTCACGCCGCTGGTCGATCAGCTGCGTCTCGAGCGTGGTCGTGCGCGGCAGCACGGTCGGCACGCGCACCACCACCGGCAGGGGTGACAAGCGCACGATGACCGAGAAGACGTCGTACAAGACTTCCGGCTCGTCGAAGGACAGTCCGAGGTCGCGGCCCGCGGAGACCGCGGCGGCCACCGCCCGCGCGGTGCGGGCGGCCCGTTGTTCGTCGGTGATCATGTCGCGAGTCTGACATGTCCGGTTCACCCGGCGGAGCGTTCTCCGTCGTCTTCGGGGAACAGCGCCTTCAGCGTGACCTCCCGGTTGACCCGCACATGCTCGACGGCGTGGGCCCGCGCTCGGTCGGCGTCACCCGACGCGATCGCGTCGTAGAGGCGGCGGTGCTCATCGAGCAGTTCGCCCCAATGCTCGTTCTGACTGGTCAGCCAGCGCAGCCTGCCTTCGAGCGGGCGGAGGATCTCGTGCAGCAGCCCGTTGCCGGCGAGCGCGACGATCTGGTCGTGGAAGCGGGTGTTGAGCAGGGTGATCCGGGCCGGATCGCCGCTTTCGGTCGCGCGGGCGGCGTCGGTGAGCAGCCGTTCGAGCGCACGGAGTTCCGCCTTGCCCGCCCGTTCGGCGGCCAGGCCGGCGGCGAGCCCTTCGAGTGCCTCGCGGACGTCGAACAGCTCCTCGACGTCGGCTTTGGCCAGCTGGCGCACGACGATGCGACGCGGCGACTGGACGGCGAGGAAACCTTCGGCCTCCAGGCTGCGGATGGCCTCGCGCACCGGGACCCGCGAGACCCCGAGGTCTTCGGCGAGCTCGCGTTCGACCAGCCTGTCCCCCGGCTTCAGCCGTCCGGCGAGGATACGTTCGCGCAGCTCGTCGCGGACCCGCTGCCGGGTCGCGGCGAGCGGCTGACGCGGTCCTTCCTCGGCCACCTGAGCCCCCTTCACCACCGCTGTAACAGCTTGTAACACCGAGTTTATCGGCAGAAACCTTGACGACGGGCCACCGCGGGGTGATATTTGGGATGCCAAATTTTGGGATACCAAATCGACCGGACGTCCCCGTCGATCGGAGGCCCGCATGACCGCCGCTCCAGCAACCCGGTCCGAAGCGCCTACCACCGAGAACGCCGATCCCCGGCTCTGGAACGAAGACCTCGCCCCGGCGAAGGAACGCCGCTGGAAGGTTTATGACATCTTCGCGCTGTGGATGTCGGACGTGCACAACCTCGGCAACTACACCTTCGCGGCGGGCCTGTTCGTCCTCGGGCTGTCGGCCTGGCAGGTGTTCACCGCGCTGCTGACCGGTTTCGTGCTCATCTACTTCGGCATGAACCTGATGGGCCGGATCGGCCAGAAGACAGGCGTCCCCTTTCCCGTGGTCGCCCGCATCAGCTTCGGCACCTTCGGCGCGAACCTGCCCGCGCTGATCCGCGCGATCATCGCGATCTTCTGGTACGGCATCCAGACCTACCTCGCCTCCGTCGCCATCACGCTGCTCGTGCTCGCGATCGATCCGGGCCTGAAACCGTTGACCGAGGTGGGTTTCCTCGGGCTGCACGCGCTCGGCTGGATCTGTTTCATCGCGCTGTGGCTCGCCCAGGCGCTCGTGCTCACCCGCGGAATGGAGGCCGTGCGTAAGTTCCAGGACTGGTGCGGTCCCGGTATCTGGGTCGTGATGATCGCGCTCGCCGTGTGGATCCTCGCCGCCGCGGACTGGAACATCTCCTTGACCAGCAACCCGAAGGCACTGTCCACAGGGGAGCTAGTACGACAGTGGTTCGGCGCGGTCGGCCTGATCCTGTCCATCTACGGCACCCTGATGCTCAACTTCTGCGACTTCTCCCGGTTCGCCCCCAACCAGAAAACGGTACGGCGCGGCAACTTCTGGGGGCTGCCGATCAACTCGACGGCGTTCGCGCTGCTGTCGGTGCTGGTGACCGCGGGCAGCCTCCAGGTGTTCGGCGAAGCCATCACCGACCCCGCCGAACTGCTGGCCCGCATCGACAACACCCCCGTGCTGATCATCGGAGCGCTGACCTTCGCGATCGCCACCATGGGCGTGAACATCGTCGCGAACTTCGTCTCCCCCGCCTACGACCTGGCCAACATCTGGCCGAAACGGATCACCTTCACCATCGGCGGGATGATCAGCGCGGTCGCGGCGCTGTGCGTGCTGCCGTGGAAGCTGTACTCCTCCCCCGCGGTGGTCAACTACTTCCTCGGTGGCCTCGGCGCCTTCCTCGGCCCGCTGTTCGGCATCATGATCGTCGACTACTACCTGGTGAAACGCGGCCGGATCGACGTGGACAAGCTGTTCGTGGCCGGGCCCGATTCGCCGTACCACTACAAACGCGGGTTCAACCCGCGCGCGATGGTCACCTTCCTGCCCACGGCGGCGCTGTCCGCGATCATCGCCCTGGTGCCGTTCTTCGCCCCCGCCGCGCCGTACTCCTGGTTCATCGGCACCGCGTCCGCCGCGGCCCTCTATTTCGTGGTGACGCGCAAGCAGCGGGTCGCGTGATGCGGATCCTGGTGACCAACTGCAACACCACCGAGGCGATGACGAAGGAGATCGAGGCGGGCGCCCGCGCCGCCGCGAGCCCCGGTACCGAAATCCTGGCCAGAACCCCGTTGTGGGGCCCGGAATCCGCCGAGGGCTGGCTGGACAGCTTCCTCAGCGCCGCGGCGGTCCTCGACCTCCTCAACGGGCTGGACGAGCCTTTCGACGCGCTCGTGATGGCCGGTTTCGGTGAGCACGGACGGGAAGGCTCACGGGAACTGCTCGACGTCCCCGTCGTCGACATCACCGAGGCCGCCGCGCATCTGGCCTGTCTGCTGGGAAGACGCTACGGCGTCGTGACCACATTGGACCGGACGTGCGGGCTCATCGAAGACAGCCTGCACGCCGCGGGCGTCGGGCAGAACTGCGTCGGCGTCCTCGGTGCCGGCCTCGGCGTCCTCGAACTGACCGACGAACGCCGGACGGAATCGGCCCTGCTGACCGCCGGACGCCGCGCCCGCGACGCGGGTGCGGAAGTCCTCGTCCTCGGCTGTGCTGGGATGACCGGCCTCGATCGCCGCATTTCGGCGATGCTGGACATCCCGGTGATCGACGGCGTCGCCGCCGCCGTCCGCCTTGCCGAATCCCTTGTCGCTCTCGGCCTCAAGACCAGCCGGGCCGGCTCCTACGCCCGCCCGCTCCCGAAAACCCGCCTCTGGCCCCGCATTTAGTCCTCTGAATGCGGTAGTTCCACACGCAAGTACCGCATCCAGAGGACGAAATGCGTAAGGGGGCTAGTTGCCGTCGGCGGCGATACCGGGGGCCGGAGCCTGGGCGTTGCCCGCGATGCCGTAGCGTCCCGCGCCGCCTTCGAGCTGCTCGCGCAGCGCCAAGATCGTGGTGACCCGGCCCGCCGCGGTCTCCGCGTTGTCCACAGTGGACAGGATCGAGGTCGACGAGGTGTCGGCGCGGACGACGCCGATCGCGCCGGTGCCGTCGGCGGATCCCGCGCCCCCGGCCAGCACGGTGCCCGCGCCGGAGCGGTCCAGCTGCGCCGCGAACCGCGCGATGGTCGAGGCACGATCGCCGGCACCATCCCCGGTGTACTTGGACCCGGTGAGCACGATCGCGAGCTGCGCGGGCTTCACCTCACCGCCGGTCTTCAGGAAACCGCCGTCGGTGAGCCCGCCGAGCGCGGCCGCCAGCTCCACCGGCGTGGACTGCGGCTGCGCGTTGTCCTTGTTCAGCAACGCGACCGAGCCGATCAGCGCGCCCGCGAGGGTGCCGGGGTCACCCGCGGTCGGGAACTGGACACCGGCGGGCTGCAGACGCGACACGACGTCACGCAGCTGATCGGAGCGCATCGGGTCAGAGAACGCCTCGGTCAGCTGGATCTCCCCGGTGACGGCGGCACCCGACTGACCGACGAGCTGCTTGAGCGCGTCCCGGTCCGCCGGCTTCGCGTCCTCTGTGGTCATCAGCACCACCGAACGCTTGTCCAGCTGCCCGGCGACGACCTTCGGCCCCATCGCGCCGGCGAACGCGTCCGCGTCACCGAGCCTGGCGTTGAGCGTGTTGCGCTGCGCTTCCAGATCCGCGACCTGGGAACCCAGATCCTCCTTCTGGCCGGCGAGGCCGGAAAGCAGGGCACCGTTCAGCGCCGTGGACCCGAGCACCACCCCGATGGCGAGCGCCAGGAAGCAGGCGGCGATGGAAACGATGTGGTACCGCAGTGAAATCACGTGAAGAGTCCCTTGCCCCAGGCGATGAACGAGTTCCAGGTGTCGCGGATCCAGTCGAGATAGACCGAACCCACGTCGGACACCAGCAGCGCGGCCCCGACGGCCACCAGGGTCGCGACGACCAGCAGGACGATCGCGCCGATGGACACCCGGCTGCGGTGCAGGGTCGCGACCGCCTTGCCGTCGACCAGTTTCGTGCCGAGCTTGAGCCTGGTGAGGAACGTCGACGGATTCGAACCGGACCGGCCGTGGTCGAGGAACTCCCGCAGGGTCGCCTGGAAACCGACGGTGACCACCAGGCTCGCCTCGTGCGCGTCGGCCAGCAGCAGCGCCAGATCCTCGGCGTTGCCCGTCGCGGGGAAGGTGACCGCGCCGATCCCGAGGTCCTGGATGCGCTCGACACCCGGCGCGTGCCCGTCCGGCTGCGCCGGCACCACGACCTCGCCGCCGCTGCGCAGCGTCTCCGCGCCGATTCCGTGCGGGTCGCCGACGATGACGTCCGGCTGATAACCCTGCGCGCGCAGGGTGTCCGCCCCGGCATCGACACCGATCAGCACCGGCCGGTGCTCGCCGATGTACTTCTTCAGCTTCTTGAGGTCTTCGGCGTGCCCGTTGCCGCCCGCGACCACGAGGGCGTGCCGGTCCTTGAGCGGGACGCGGATCTCCGGGACACCGACACCGTCGAGGATGAGGCTGCGTTCCCGGCGGAGGAATTCGATCGTGTTCGCGGAGAACGCCTCGAGCTGGGTGGACATCCCGGCCTTGGCCTCGATCATCTGGTCCGCGACGCTTTCCCGCGTCTGCTGGACACCCGAGCCGAGCTGCCGCTCTCCGATGTAGACGACGCCTTCGTGCAGGCGGAGTTTCGTGCCGTCCTTGACCTTGCGCAGCAGTTCGCCGCCGACCGAATCGACCAGCGGGATCCCCGCCTCGAGCAGGATCTCCGGGCCCAGGTTGGGGAAACGGCCGGAGATCGACGGCGAGGCGTTCACCACCGCCGCGACTTCGGCCTCCACCAAGGCATCGGCAGTCGACCGGTCGAGGTCGAGCTGGTCGAGGACCACGATGTCGCCAGGGCTCAACCGGCGGAGCAGCTCGCGCGTACGCCTGTCGACCCTGGCGACGCCGGTGATCCCGGGGAGGGTCTCTTGGTTACGCGAGAGCAAGCCGGTGAGCTTCATGCGACCGATAGTGACAAATCCGCGCGGCCTTCCGTGTCCGCCACGCCGATGGAAACACGCCGATTAACCCACACCGGTTCGGCCGCGGCTTCCCGCCACGAAGGTTGCGAAAGCCACTTTCGCAACGTTGAAGGTTGCGAAAGTGGCTTTCGCAACGCGTCCAGGGAGGTCGTGCCAGGCCGTGCGCAGAGGCTTACTTCGCCTTTTTCCGCTTCCCCCCGCGACGGGCCTTGGGCTTGTCCGGCGCGCTCTTGTCGGCCTCGGCGACGGCGAGCAATTCCTCCGCGTGTGCCCGGCCGGTCTCGGTGCTCTCCATTCCGGCGAGCATGCGGGCGAGCTCGACGACCCGCTCCGACTGTTCGAGCACGCGCACCCCACTGCGGGTTACCCCGCCGCTGGTGCCCTTGTCCACCACCAGATGCTGATCGGCGAACGCGGCCACCTGCGGCAGATGCGTGACCACCAGGACCTGGTGACTGCGCGCCAGCCGCGCGAGCCGCCTGCCGATCTCGACCGCCGCCCGGCCGCCGACCCCGGCGTCGACCTCGTCGAACACCAGTGTCTGCACGGTGTCCGCGTGCGCGAGGACGACCTCGATCGCCAGCATCACGCGGGAAAGCTCACCGCCGGAAGCGGCCTTGTGCACCGGAAGCGGCGGTGCGCCGTTGTGCGCCTTCAGCAGCAGCTCGACGTCGTCGACGCCGTCGGGCCCGGCGTGCACGAGCCTGCCGCCGACCTTCACCGCGTGCGCGTCGCTCTCGTCCACGGTGCGCCGCTCGACGGTGATCTCGATCTCCGCCTGCCCCATGGCGAGCCCGGCCATCTCGGCGGTGATCGCCTCGGCGAGCTCGGCGGCGGCCTCGACCCGCGCCTCCGACAGCGTGAGCGCGTGTTCCGCCAGCGTGACGGCGAGTTCGTCGCGGCGCTTGGCCAGTTCGGCCAGCGCCTCCTCGGAGGTGTCCATCGTGGACATCCGGCGGCGGGCATCGTCGGCCCAAGCCAGCACGCCGTCCACGTCCGCCGCGTATTTGCGCGTGAGCCGCTTCAGGTCCGCCTGGCGTGCGAGCACCTTCTCCAGGAGCGCCGGGTCGGCGTCGAGGGTTTCGAGGTAGCTGCCCAGCTCGGCGCCCACTTCGGACAGCAGCACCGAAGCCTCGTCCAGTCGGGGCCCGAGTTCGCGCAGCACGGCGTCTTCGGAACCGGTCAGGTGGCGGCTCGCCTCCCCGATCAGCCCGACCGCGCCGGGCGCGTCCGGGTCGCCGTCGGGCGAACCCGAGACAGCGGCCTGCGCGGCACTCGCGGCGGACCGCAGTTCGTCGACCGCGGCGAGGCGTTTGATCTGTTCGGTGAGCTCGGTGTCCTCGCCCGGTTCCGGCGCGACGGCGTCGATCTCGGCGAGCCCGTGGCGCAACAGGTCGGCCTGCTGCGCCATCTCCCGCGAGCGGGTGGAGCGCTCGGTCAGCTCGGCGACGACGGCGAGCCACTCGTCCCGGACCGCGCGGTAGCGCTCGAGCGATTCGGTGACGGCCTCACCGGCGAACCGGTCGATCACCGCGCGCTGCTCGGCGGGCCGCAGCAGGCGCAGCTGATCGTTCTGCCCGTGGACGGCGATCAGCTGCTCGGACAGGTCTGCCAGCACCCCGACCGGCACCGAACGGCCACCGAGGTGGGCACGGGACCGGCCGTCGACCGAGACCGCGCGCAGCGCGATGACGCTGCCGTCCTCGTCGACCTCCGCCCCGGCGTCGGTGACGATCCGGGTGGCGCCTTCGGCACCGCCCAGCTCGAAGCGGCCTTCCACGAAGGCCTTCAGCATTCCGGTCCGCACCTTGGACACTTCGGCTCGGCCGCCGGAGAGCAGGTGCAACCCGCTGACGACCATGGTCTTGCCCGCACCCGTCTCACCGGTGACGACGGTGAAGCCCGCGTGCAGTTCCAGCAGGGCGTCCTCGATGACTCCGAGGCCCTGGATGCGCATCTCGGCCAGCACGACGCCCACCGTAGCGGCCCACCCCGACCATTCCCGCACCCGGCACGTCATGAAAGGGGCCTTGACGACGAAAGTTGTCCTCGACGGCCCTTTCACGACATCCGTCAGCGGGCGTGTCGCTCCCGCCAGCCCTTGATCGGCAACGAGAACTTGTGCACCAGCCGGTCGGTGAACGGGCCTTCCCACAACCGGACCAGGCGCACCGGCACCCGGCCGCAGGTGACCCGCACGGCCGCGCCGGCGGGAAGATCGAAGGTCCGCGATCCGTCACAGGTCAAGACGGCGGGCGAACCGTCCGGATCGATGGCGACGGTGATCTCCGAGTCTCGCGAGACGACCAGCGGCCGGGAGAACATCGCGTGCGCGTTGCTCGGGACCACCAGCAGGGCCTGCACGTCCGGCCAGATGATCGGCCCGCCCGCGGAGAACGCGTACGCCGTCGAGCCGGTCGGAGTGGCGCACAGGACGCCGTCGCAGCCGAAGGACGACACGGGCCTTCCGTCGACCTCGATGAGCGCGTCCAGCACGCGCTCACGCGAGCTCTTCTCGACGCTGGCCTCGTTGAGGGCCCAGGTGTTGACGGTCTCTTCGCCGTCGACGGTCACGACGACGTCGACGGTCATCCGCTCTTCGACCTGGTAGTCGCCGTCGACGGCGCGCTGGACGGTGTCGGCGAGCTTGTCCGAATCGGCCTCCGCCAGGAAGCCGACGCGGCCGAGGTTCACACCGAGGACCGGAACGCCGTTCGGCCTGGCCAGCTCCGCGGCCCGCAGCAACGTGCCGTCGCCGCCGAGCACGAACACCAGCTCGGTGCCGGCGGCCGGGTCCTGCTCCGGCGCCATGACCGTGCAGGGGGCGCCGATCCCGCCGTCGGCTTCCAGCATCTCCCGGACGTCCTCGTCGAGTACTCGCAGCCGCACCCCCGCCTTGGCGAAACGGGCCGAAACCTCGCGTGCCGCGTCCCGGGTCGCGTCCCGGTCCGGGTGCACGACGAGCAGCACCTCGCGATCGCTCATTGGGGTCCCTCCAGGACTGCGGTCCGGACGAGCCGCTCGGCGTCGGTGCCGTCGGTCTCCCCCGCCCCGCGAGTAAGCCACACGAAGTATTCGACGTTCCCCGACGGCCCGGGAAGCGGGCTCGCCACGACGCCGCGCAGGCTCAGGTCCAGCTTTTCGGCCTCGGCGAGCACACCGAGCACCGCTTCGGCGCGCAGTTCCGGGTCGCGGACGACACCGCCGCTGCCCAGCCGATCCTTGCCGACCTCGAACTGCGGTTTCACCATCGGCACCAGATCCGCGCCGTCCCGCGCGCAGGCGGCCAGCGCGGGCAGCACGAGTTTGAGCGAGATGAACGAGAGGTCCCCGACCACGAGGTCGACCTGCCCGCCGAGGTCTTCCGGGGTCAGGTTGCGGACGTTCGTCTTGTCGAGGACGACCACGCGGTCGTCGGTGCGCAGGCGCCAGTCCAGCAGGCCGCGGCCGACGTCGGCGGCGATCACCGTGGCGGCGCCGTTGCGCAGCAGGACGTCGGTGAAGCCACCGGTCGAGGCGCCCGCGTCGAGACAGCGTTTTCCCTCGGTGGAAAGACCTTGCGGGGTGAAGGCTTCGAGCGCGCCGAGCAGTTTGTGCGCGCCGCGGGAGGCCCAGCCGGGATCGTCGTTGTCGCGCACCACGATCGGCGCGCCGGACTCGACCCCGGTCGCGGGTTTGGTGGCCACCATGCCGCGCACGGTGACCTTGCCTTCGGCGATCAGCGCCGACGCCTGCTCCCGGGAACGGGCGAGTCCCCGCCGGACGAGCTCCGCGTCCAGGCGGGCGCGTTTGGGCACGCGGTCAGACCTTGTCGATGGTGGACAGCGCCACCGTCAGCTCGGTGTGCACGGCCTCGAACCGGTCGACGTGCTCCGAGAGCGGAAGCGCGGTGAGGTCGTCGAGACCCGCCACGGCTTCGTCGATCCCGGCTCGGGGATCCGTGTCCTGCTGCGCGAACTGTTCGGCCTGGACCGCCGGAGGCCCGGGCACCGGCGGCGGGCCCGGAACCGGCGGTCGCGGCACGGGGTGGAAGTGGTCTTGCACCCCACCAAGTTAGCAGCGCTGGTCAGCCGAGGCGCAGCTCGGCGAGCGCGGCGCGGGCGGTGTCGCCCACACCACGGACCTCGGTGATCCCCGAGTCCCAGGCCGCCGCGCACAACGTACGCAAGAGGTCGAGAGAGTCGCCTTCACCATCGGCTTCGAGGACGTCACCCTGTGCGGTGACGTGCCAGCCGTCCTTGGGCCCGATTTCGAGAAGGTCCGCCCGGCTGCTCAACCCGGACAGGTCTCGAGCGAGGTAGCGCGGCCGCTCCTCTGGCCTCGCCGAGATCAGCGATGCCGCGTCGGCGACGCCGGTCAGGACGCAGAGCGCGTCGATCCCGGCCGCGACCGCGCCCTCGATGTCGGTGTCCAGCCGGTCGCCCACGACGAGGGCCCGCTCGGCCCCCGCGTCCCGCGCCGCCGTCGTGAACAGTCCCGGCGCCGGCTTGCCCGCCACCAGTGGTTCGACGCCGGTGGCGTGGCGCAGCGCGGCCACCATCGACCCGTTGCCCGGCAGCAGACCGCGTTCGCTGGGCAGCGTCGCGTCGACGTTGGTCGCCACCCAGAGCGCGCCCGCGCGGATGACGAGGCACGCCTCCGCGAGAGCGGCCCAGGTGTTCTGCGGCGAGTGTCCTTGCACCACCGCGGCCACGTCCGGACCGGCTTCCCGGACCGTCTTCAGCCCGACGGACTCGATCTCGGCGGCCAGTGAATCCGTGCCCACGACGAGGACCACCGCGCCCTGAGGCAGCCGCTCACCCAGCAGGGCGGCGGCGGCCTGAGAGCTCGTGTGGACCTCTTCGGGGGTGGCGGGCAGTCCGAGTGCCTCCAGGTGCGCGGAGACCTCCGCGGGCGCCTTGGAGGCGTTGTTGGTCACCCACCGGACCGCCGTGCCGTGGTCCCGAAGCGCCCGAAGCGCTTCCGGTGCGCCCGGGACCACTTCGGTGCCGTGATAGACCGTGCCGTCGAGGTCGAACAGGACCGCGTCGTACCCGGCCGACAGGGCGTCAGCCATTCGTGAGCTCCGCGGCGCGCTCGGCGGCGTCGGTCTCGTCCTCCTCGTCGGCCTCTGCCGCGTTGAGGAACCAGCGGATCGCCTCGTCCTTGCGGTCGGCGGCGGCGAGGTTGTCGGCGTAGGCGTAGAACAGCCGGGCGCTCCACGGATCGCGCTTCTCCGCCTTGAGGTCGTCACCCTGGAGGGAGACGACGGCGGCGTCCAGCTGGCCGAGGTCGCGCCGGGCGCCGGCCGCGACGATCGCGAGCTCGATCTGGGTCGCCTTCGACAGACGCTCCTTGTCGACCTCCTTCGCGAGATCGAGCGCCCGCTCCGGACGGCCGATGGCGCGCTCGGCGTCGGCGATGATCGCGATGTGGTCGTCGGTCCTGGTCATCCGGCGGACGGCCCGCAGCTCGGACAGCGCCTCGGACCAGTTGCCCGCGTGGTAGGCGACCAGGCCGAGCGCCTCACGGACGATCGGGACCCGCGACGCCTTGGCCTTCGCGTACTTGGCGTGCTCCATGGCGGCTTCGGGGTCTTCGTCGACGAGGCCACCGGCCGCGACCAGGTGCTTGCCGACGGTTTCCGCGAGTGCCTTGGGCAGGGTGCGGAGCTCCCGGCGGACCTCCTCGTCGAGGTCGGAGAACTCGATGCCCTCGGGCAGCTCCGGAGCCTCGAGCAGCTCACGCGCCAAGGTCTCGTCGTCGACCGGCCTGTCCTCGGTGCGAGGAGAGGAGCGGAAGTCCTTGCGACCCTCGGAACGGTCGCGCTGGGGACGGTCGTCGCGCTTGCGGTCGAACCCGCCGCGCTTGTCGTCGTAGCGCTTCTCGGGCCGGTCGGACGAGCGACGGTCGGGACGGTCGCCGGACGGCCGGTACGAACCGCGCTTGTCGTCGCCACGGCTGTCGCGGTCACCGAAGCTCTTGCGCTCGTAGCCACCGCTGGGACGACGGTCGCCGCCGGAACGGGAGCCGCCGCGGTCGTCGCGATAGGACGGACGCCGGTCGTCGCCGCCACCCCGGTTGTCACGGCTGTCGCGGTCGCCGTAGGACTTGCCCTGGGGGCGTCCCTCATAACGGTTACCGGACGGGCGGTCGTCGGAACGGCCGCGGTTGTCCGAGCCATAGCCGGAACGGGCCGGGCGGCTGTCGGAGCGCTTTTCGTACCGGCCCTCGGAACGGTTGTCGGAGCGGTCGTCGTAGCGACGCTCGGGACGGCTGTCCGACGAGCGGTAGCCGCCGCGGTCGCCACCACGGTTCTCAGACCGGAAGCCACCGCGGTCGCCGCGGTTGTCACTGCCGCGGTTGTCACTGCCGCGGTACCCGCCGCGATCGCCGCCACGGCTGTCCCGGTTGTCGGACCGGTAGCCGCCACGGTTGTCGCTTCCCCGGTTGTCCGAGCGATAGCCGCCGCGGCTGTCGCCGCCC
The DNA here is from genome assembly GCF_014873915.1 of Amycolatopsis roodepoortensis. Classification (GTDB taxonomy): domain Bacteria; phylum Actinomycetota; class Actinomycetes; order Mycobacteriales; family Pseudonocardiaceae; genus Amycolatopsis; species Amycolatopsis roodepoortensis. The sequence continues at coordinate 1,023,810 of NZ_JADBEJ010000001.1, read as the reverse complement.
CGGTTGTCCGAGCGGTAACCGCCCCGGCTGTCTCCACCACGGTTGTCGCGGTTGTCGCCGCCGCGGTATCCACCGCGATCGCCGCCACGGCTGTCCGAGCGGTAACCGCCGCGGTCACCGCCCTTGTAGTCGCGGCTGTCACGCCGGTCGTCGGAGCGGAAGCCGCCACGACGGTCGTTGTCGCGACCACCGGACCGGTCGTCGTTGTTGTAGCGCGGGCGGTTGTCGTCACGCCCCTGGCCTGCGAACCGGCTGCCACCGGGGCGCTGGTCACGAGGACCGTCGCCGCTGCGGGACGGCTTGCCGGAGTAGCTACCGGAACCGCGGGCACCGCGGTCGTCCCTGCGCGGGCGACCCTGGTAACCGCCATCGCGGCCGCCCCGGTCCTGCCTGCCGCCGGCGGAACCGCGCCGGTCACCTCGCTGCGCGTCAGACCGGCCTCCGCGGGGACTGTCGTCCCGGCGACCCGACCGGCCGGACGCGCCATCATCTGAGTCACGTCGACCGAACTCGGACACCTGGCCTCCTGCCACTATTGAAAAGTTTCGACACTGGGGCCCACCCGTCAGGCGGGCCAACGGACCATTCTAGTCGGTCCATGGACATGAAAAGAGACAGGGCCCTGACCGGGGAGAACCTGTTGGGGTTCTCGACCCTGGTCAGGACCCTGTCCTGAAGTTAGTCCGGCGGTGTCCTACTCTCCCACAACCCTTCGGTTGCAGTACCATCGGCGCTGTCAGGCTTAGCTTCCGGGTTCGGAATGGGACCGGGCGTTTCCCTGACGCTATAACCACCGAAACACTACGAAACAACACACACTGTCTGTTTCCACAAACGGTGTGGTGTTTCAGAGCTGTAGAGTGGATGCGTAACATCTTTGTGGGCAAGTCCTCGGCCTATTAGTACCAGTCAACTCGACAACACATTACTGTGCTTCCATTTCTGGCCTATCAACCCAATGGTCTGTTGGGGGCCTTAACCCACAAGGGGTGGGATACCTCATCTTGGAACAGGCTTCCCGCTTAGATGCCTTCAGCGGTTATCCCTTCCGAACGTGGCCAACCAGCCATGCCACTGGCGTGACAACTGGCATACCAGAGGTTCGTCCGTCCCGGTCCTCTCGTACTAGGGACAGCCTTCCTCAAGTATCCTACGCGCGCGGCGGATAGGGACCGAACTGTCTCACGACGTTCTAAACCCAGCTCGCGTGCCGCTTTAATGGGCGAACAGCCCAACCCTTGGGACCTACTCCGGCCCCAGGATGCGACGAGCCGACATCGAGGTGCCAAACCATGCCGTCGATATGGACTCTTGGGCAAGATCAGCCTGTTATCCCCGGGGTACCTTTTATCCGTTGAGCGACACCCCTTCCACCAGGTGGTGCCGGATCACTAGTCCCGACTTTCGTCCCTGCTCGACATGTCTGTCTCACAGTCAAGCTCCCTTGTGCACTTGCACTCAACACCTGATTGCCAACCAGGCTGAGGGAACCTTTGGGCGCCTCCGTTACTCTTTAGGAGGCAACCGCCCCAGTTAAACTACCCATCAGGCACTGTCCCTGAACCAGATCATGGTCCGAGGTTCAGATTCCCAATCCGACCAGAGTGGTATTTCAACAACGACTCCACCAACACTAGCGTGCCAGCTTCACAGTCTCCCACCTATCCTACACAAGCCGAACCGAAAACCAATACCAAACTATAGTAAAGGTCCCGGGGTCTTTCCGTCCTGCCGCGCGTAACGAGCATCTTTACTCGTAGTGCAATTTCGCCGGGCCTGTGGTTGAGACAGCCGGAAAGTCGTTACGCCATTCGTGCAGGTCGGAACTTACCCGACAAGGAATTTCGCTACCTTAGGATGGTTATAGTTACCACCGCCGTTTACTGGCGCTTAAATTCTCAGCTTCACCCCGAAGGGTTAACCGGTCCTCTTAACGTTCCAGCACCGGGCAGGCGTCAGTCCATATACATCGTCTTGCGACTTCGCATGGACCTGTGTTTTTAGTAAACAGTCGCTTTCCGCTGGTCTCTGCGGCCACCCACCCCTAGTCCGCAAGGGACTTCAGAGTGTTTGGCCCCCCTTCTCCCGAAGTTACGGGGGCATTTTGCCGAGTTCCTTAACCACAGTTCACCCGATCGCCTTAGTATTCTCTACCTGACCACCTGTGTTGGTTTGGGGTACGGGCCGTGCACGCACTCGCTAGAGGCTTTTCTCGGCAGCATAGGATCACTCTACTTCGCCTCAATCGGCTACGCATCACGTCTCAACCTATATGGAATGCGGATTTGCCTACACTCCGGTCTACACGCTTACACCAGTACTACCACTCACTGGCGGAGCTACCTTCCTGCGTCACCCCATCACTCGACTACTACGGAATCAGATCCCACGCTCCACACTCGCGTATCCACCCGAAGGCTTCAACACGAGGCTTTGGGTGGTTAGTATCAACCGCCTCATCCTGGGCGCACGTGCTCGGGTACGGGAATATCAACCCGTTATCCATCGACTACGCCTGTCGGCCTCGCCTTAGGTCCCGACTTACCCTGGGCGGATTAGCCTGGCCCAGGAACCCTTGGTCATCCGGCGGCAGAGTTTCTCACTCTGCATTCGCTACTCATGCCTGCATTCTCACTCCCACACCCTCCACGACTGGCTTCCGCCGCCGCTTCCCTGGATGCAGGACGCTCCCCTACCCATCAACACGACTAGACACTTCCTCAAGGAAAGTGCCGATCTATATGTGTCAATGACACAGCTTCGGCGGTGTGCTTAAGCCCCGCTACATTGTCGGCGCAGGACCACTTGACCAGTGAGCTATTACGCACTCTTTCAAGGGTGGCTGCTTCTAAGCCAACCTCCTGGTTGTCTGGGCAATCCCACATCCTTTCCCACTGAGCACACACTTAGGGGCCTTAGCTGGTGTTCTGGGCTGTTTCCCTCTCGACGACGAAGCTTATCCCCCGCCGTCTCACTGCCACACTCTCACACCACGGTATTCGGAGTTTGGTTGATTTCGGTAACCCGGTAAGGCCCCTAGACCATCCAGTAGCTCTACCCCCGTGGAGAAACATGTGACGCTGCACCTAAATGCATTTCGGGGAGAACCAGCTATCACGGAGTTTGATTGGCCTTTCACCCCTACCCACAGCTCATCCCCTCAGTTTTCAACCTAAGTGGGTTCGGCCCTCCACGTCGTCTTACCGACGCTTCAGCCTGGCCATGGGTAGATCACTCCGCTTCGGGTCTAGACCACGCGACTCAATCGCCCTATTCAGACTCGCTTTCGCTACGGCTACCCCACACGGGTTAACCTCGCCACGCAGCACTAACTCGCAGGCTCATTCTTCAAAAGGCACGCCATCACCTCAACATCACAAGGATGTGCTCGGGCTCTGACGGCTTGTAGGCACACGGTTTCAGGTACTCTTTCACTCCCCTCCCGGGGTACTTTTCATCTTTCCCTCACGGTACTAGTCCGCTATCGGTCTTCAGGAAGTATTTAGGCTTACCGGGTGGTCCCGGCAGATTCACAGCAAATTCCACGAGCTCGCTGCTACTCGGGAACACCAAACAAACGATCCACAACATGTTTTCGCGTACGGGACTCTCACCCACTCCGGTCGCCCATCCCAAGGCGTTCCACTAACACGCGTAACCGTTCCGAGGACTGTCAGATCCTCGACGCTGGGTCCCACAACACCACACACACAACGCCTGACAGCTTGACATGTGCATGGTTTAGCCTCTTCCGCTTTCGCTCGCCACTACTCACGGAATCACGGTTGTTTTCTCTTCCTACGGGTACTGAGATGTTTCACTTCCCCGCGTTCCCTCCACACACCCTATATATTCAGATGCGGGTAACACCACATAACTGGTGCTGGGTTTCCCCATTCGGAAATCCTCGGATCACAGCTCGGTTGACAGCTCCCCGAGGCATATCGCAGCCTCCCACGTCCTTCATCGGCTCCTGAAGCCAAGACATCCACCATGTGCCCTTAACAACTTGACCACAAAGATGCTCGCATCCACTCTACAGTTCTCAAACACCACACCAGAAACAAACAACCCTGGAGCTCGTGTAAGCCCCTCGGCGTGTTGCCTCAGGACCCAACAGCATGCCAGCGAACAATCCCTCCGACTCCCCAGAAGCACCCGTTCCACGCACCCAGAGGTGCAGTACTAGAGCGTCCCAGCAGAAGCCGGCGACACCATAACCAGTAGTTCCACAATTCCTTGAGCAACCAGAACAAGCACACATTCGGCACTTGAGTCCTGGCCACTCCACCACCGTTGGTCCGGGTATCCCGGCGGGGTGGATGTGTTGCTCCTTAGAAAGGAGGTGATCCAGCCGCACCTTCCGGTACGGCTACCTTGTTACGACTTCGTCCCAATCGCCAGTCCCACCTTCGACCACTCCCCCCCTTACGGGTTGGGCCATGGGCTTCGGGTGTTACCGACTTTCATGACGTGACGGGCGGTGTGTACAAGGCCCGGGAACGTATTCACCGCAGCGTTGCTGATCTGCGATTACTAGCGACTCCGACTTCACGCAGTCGAGTTGCAGACTGCGATCCGAACTGAGACCGGCTTTAAGGGATTCGCTCCACCTCGCGGTATCGCAGCCCTCTGTACCAGCCATTGTAGCATGTGTGAAGCCCTGGACATAAGGGGCATGATGACTTGACGTCATCCCCACCTTCCTCCGAGTTGACCCCGGCAGTCTCCCACGAGTCCCCGCCATGACGCGCTGGCAACGTAGGATAAGGGTTGCGCTCGTTGCGGGACTTAACCCAACATCTCACGACACGAGCTGACGACAGCCATGCACCACCTGTACACCAACCACAAGGGAAGCCCTATCTCTAGGGATGTCTGGCGCATGTCAAGCCCAGGTAAGGTTCTTCGCGTTGCATCGAATTAATCCACATGCTCCGCCGCTTGTGCGGGCCCCCGTCAATTCCTTTGAGTTTTAGCCTTGCGGCCGTACTCCCCAGGCGGGGCGCTTAATGCGTTAGCTACGGCACGGACAACGTGGATGTCGCCCACACCTAGCGCCCAACGTTTACAGCGTGGACTACCAGGGTATCTAATCCTGTTCGCTCCCCACGCTTTCGCTCCTCAGCGTCAGTATCGGCCCAGAGACCCGCCTTCGCCACCGGTGTTCCTCCTGATATCTGCGCATTTCACCGCTACACCAGGAATTCCAGTCTCCCCTACCGAACTCAAGTCTGCCCGTATCGCCCGCACGCTCCACGTTAAGCGTGGAGTTTTCACGAACGACGCGACAAACCGCCTACGAGCTCTTTACGCCCAATAATTCCGGACAACGCTCGCACCCTACGTATTACCGCGGCTGCTGGCACGTAGTTAGCCGGTGCTTCTTATCCAGGTACCGTCACTTGCGCTTCGTCCCTGGCGAAAGAGGTTTACAACCCGAAGGCCGTCATCCCTCACGCGGCGTCGCTGCATCAGGCTTGCGCCCATTGTGCAATATTCCCCACTGCTGCCTCCCGTAGGAGTCTGGGCCGTGTCTCAGTCCCAGTGTGGCCGGTCACCCTCTCAGGCCGGCTACCCGTCGTCGCCTTGGTAGGCCATTACCCCACCAACAAGCTGATAGGCCGCGGGCTCATCCTGTACCGCCGGAGCTTTCCACCACCAACCATGCGATCAGCAGTCATATCCGGTATTAGACCCAGTTTCCCAGGCTTATCCCAAAGTACAGGGCAGATTGCCCACGTGTTACTCACCCGTTCGCCACTAATCCACCCCGAAAGGCTTCATCGTTCGACTTGCATGTGTTAAGCACGCCGCCAGCGTTCGTCCTGAGCCAGGATCAAACTCTCCAACAATGTCTTCGAATTCAATCGAGGCAAATTTTTGCTCTCAAAGGAACCTCACACGAGGTTCAAATACATAAGCTCTACTGGCTTAGTTCACTAGCACACTGTTGAGTTCTCAAGCAACACACCCCAGATCGCACCGCCATCACAGCGGCCTTATCCGAAGCAGTCATTCCTAGCAGTTTTTGGTGAGACACCCACTCAATCGCACTGAGCGAGAGCTTGGTTCGTGTCCCGGTCGGCCGCCCGGTTTCCCTGGCGACTTGGAGAACTTTACACGCCCCGGAAGGGCCCGAAACAGGGGGGTACCTTAACTGCGTTTCCGCAGGTCAGAGCCCCTGTTTCAGGCCCGGACCGCGATCAGCCCCCGACGCGCACGCCGGCGACGTTGCGCTTGCCCTTGCGGACCACGAGCCAGCGGCCGTGCAGAGCGTCGTCCGCGGACGGCTTCCACTCCTCGTCGGCGATCTTCGTGTTGTTGACGTACGCGCCGCCTTCCTTGACGGTGCGGCGCGCGGCGCCCTTGCTGTCGACGAGGCCGGCGGCGATCAGCAGGTCGACGATCGTCGACTCGCCGTTCGGGTCGACCTTGCCGTTGGGCACCTCGGCCATGGCGGCGTCGAGGGTCGGCGAGTCGAGCTCACGCAGCTCTCCCCTGCCGAACAACGCCTGGCTCGCGGCGATGACCTGCCTAGTCGCCGCCTCGCCGTGCACCAGCGTTGTGAAGTCCTCCGCCAGTTTCCGCTGCGCGGACCGCAGGTGGGGGCGCTGTTCGGTGTCCTCGGCCAGCGTCGCGATCTCCTCCTGCCCGAGGAAGGAGAACATCCGCAGGTAGCGGATGACGTCGGCGTCGGCGACGTTCAGGAAGTACTGGAACCACGCGTACGGGGAGGTCATCTCCGGGTCGAGCCAGACGCTGCCGCCGCCGGTGGACTTTCCGAACTTGCGTCCCTCGGTGTCGGTGACCAGCGGCGCGGTCAGCGCGTGCGTGTGCCCGCCGTCGGTGCGGCGGATCAGGTCGACCCCGCCGACGAGGTTGCCCCACTGGTCGGAGCCGCCGATCTGCAGCTTGCAGCCGTACTCGCGGTGCAGGTGCAGGTAGTCCTGCGACTGCAGCAGCAGGTAGCTGAACTCGGTGTACGACATGCCGTCGGCCTCGAGACGCCGCTTCACCGTCTCCCGGTTCAGCATCATGTTGACCGGGAAGTGCTTGCCGACGTCGCGCAGGAACTCGACCACGGTCTGCTTGCCGGTCCAGTTCAGGTTGTTCTCGATGATCGCGCCGGTCGGCGAGTCGTCGAAGTCGACGAAGCGCTCCAGCTGCCCACGGATCCGGTCGGCCCATTCGGCGACGGTGTCCAGCGTGTTGAGGGTGCGCTCACCGGTGTCGCGCGGATCGCCGATCATCCCGGTCGCGACACCCGCCAGCACGATCGGCCGGTGACCGGCGCGCTGGAAGCGGGAGAGCATCAGCAGCGGGACCAGGTTGCCGGCGTGCAGGCTGGGCGCGGTCGGGTCGAATCCGCAATAGAGCGTGAGAGGTCCTTGGTCGAGGTCTCGCCGGAGTGCTTCGAGGTCGGTGGATTGCGCGATCAGGCCGCGCCAGGTCAACTCGTCAAGGATGTGCTCGCTCACGCCTGTAGATCCTCCCGCACCAGGTCAACCGACTATCGGCCGGGGGCGGCCGCCCGTCGCTTGCCGCCCCGTCGGTAGGTGGAGACCGCGGGTGATCCGTCGATCCAGAACCGCCATGGCGTGTCCATCGCCATCGCGACGCCGACGCGCGGCCCGGTGCGGATGGCCGCTTCGGGCACGCGTTCGCCGGTGAACAGCCGGACGGGTGACGCCGGGTCGGTCAGGTCGACGCCGTTCTCGGCCCGGTCGATGCCGAGCACCGAGGTGAGGATCGCCGGCCCTTTGGCGAGCTCGCCGTTGCCGCGTGCCGACGGCCTGCGCGCCCTGGCGATGTCCGCACCGGAAATCACCTCCCCGGCACGCAGCAGCACGGCGCCCGGCTGCCCGTCTTCGGTGCCGACGACGTTCGCGCAGAAGTGCATGCCGTAGACGAAGTACACGTACAGGTGCCCCGCGGGCCCCCACATGACCGCGTTGCGCGGCGTCTTGCCGCGGTAGCAGTGCGACGCGGGGTCGTCGAGCCCTCGATAGGCCTCGACCTCGACCAGGCGGACGGCGACCGTGCCGTCGGGGCCGGTCGCCTCGATCACCGCGCCGAGCAGGAGCGTGGAGAGCTCCACCGGATCCAGCGCCAGCTCGCGCCGGGTGAACTGCCTGCCGGTCTCCACGTTCCGCACTCCCCTTTACCTCGCGTTCTCCCAGGCCGACCTTAACCGGCCAGGTATTGAGCGATCGCTCAAACATGCTCTACAGTGCTTTTGAGCGGACGCTCAAAACTGGAGGGGCGCCATGAGCCGAAGAGCGCTGTACGTCGAAACGGTGATCCGCACCGACCTCGACACGCTGTGGCGGTACACGCAGGACCCGCGTTTGCACGCACGGTGGGATCTCCGCTTCTCGCAGATCGAGCCGGTCGTGGGTTCGCCGGGGCGATTCCGGTACACGACCGAGTTCCTGGGGCTCGTCGTCAGCGGGACCGGAACACACGCCGGTGAGAGCACGCGGCCGGACGGCGGCCGGACGTCCGTGCTGCGATTCGCCTCCGCGGATCCGCTGTCGCTCATCAAGACCGGATCGGGGTACTGGCGCTACACACCGGTCGACGACGGCGTCCGGTTCGTCACCGGCTTCGACTACACCACTCGATGGGGTGTAGTCGGCAGGTTCGCCGACCTGCTGTTCCGGCCGTTCTTCGGCTGGATGACGGCCTGGTCGTTCGACAGGCTCCGCTTGTGGCTCGAGACCGGCGCACCGCCGGAAGAACTCCCGCTGCTCTCCCCCTCGGCGAGGCGATGCCGCCGGAGCCCACGGCCGGGAAAGGACGGCGTCGCGCCCCGCATCCTCGACACCCTGGAGCAGGCATGATCTTCCGAGAGGCGCTGGGCGCCGACTTCGCGTCTTTGCACCCGCGGATGCGCGAACGGCTGTCTCTGAGCACGGAGAACGGCGTCGGGATGATCGGCATCGGCGTGATGGACGAGATCTGGCGCGGCGCCGCGTTCACGGCGCCGTTCCTGCGGCTCGGCGCGTCGAGGCACATCCTGTTCCCCGAACGGGGTCGCAACGTCCCCTTCACCATCGAGAATTATCCGTACGTCGACTCGCTCGGCAGGGAGACGGTGTCGTTCGTCCGCACCTTCGAACTGCCGGAACGGCGGCGCCGGTTCGACGCGCAGATGATCTACAGCCGCGATCGCGGGAAGATCGTCGACTACCTGGGCACACATCAGCACCTCGCCGTCGATCTCGACATGACGGTGCGGCCCGACGGCGGCTTCCACATCCGGTCGGAGGAGTTCCGTATCCGCGAAGGCCCGATTCGGTGTGTGGTGCCGCGACCCCTCGTCGGTGTGGCCGAGGTCGACGAGTGGTTCGACGAGGAGAGCGGGCTCTTCCGCATCGAGATCCGGGTGACGAACCGGCGGTTCGGGCCGTTGTTCGGCTACCGGGGCGCTTTCGAGGCACGGTTCGTCGACCTGCGGCCGGGGGTGAGCGGCGCGGTGAAGCCACTGCGTGAGAAGGTCCTGGACTGATGAACGGGCCCAGCACCAAACAGCGGTTGATCGACGGCGCGCTGGAGACGATCCGCACCAGCGGGATCACCGCCGTTTCGGCCAGGACCGTCGCCGCGGCGGCGGGCACCAATCAGGCGCTGATCTTCTACCACTTCGGCAGTGTCGAGGAGTTGATCGCGCAGGCTTGCGTGACGGCGACCGAGAGCCGCGTCGCCCACTTCCGTGACCGGTTTGCCGAAGTGACCACACTCGGCGAGCTTCTGGACCTCGGCCGGGTCATCCACTCGGAGGAGCGCGCCGAGGGGAACATGACTGTCCTCGCCCAGGCACTCGCCGGCGCCCAAGGCGGCGGACGGCTGGCCGAGGCGACGCGGCAGGCGCTGGACAACTGGGTGCGCGAGGTCCGGGTCACCCTCGACCGGGTGCTGGCCGATTCGCCGGTGCTGGAGTTCGCGGAGACCGAGGGGCTCGCCCACGCGGTCTCCGCCGGTTTCCTCGGCCTGACGTTGTTCGAGTCGGTCAATCCCGAGGGCAGCGAACAGGCGTTGGCGGCGCTGGAGCAGCTTGCCGTCCTGGCCGACGTCTTCGAAGGGCTCGGCCCGGTCGCCACCCGCGCGGTGCGTGCGAAGCTCCGGAAGACCGCGAAGCGATCCTGAAGCGCGTGAAGGCCCCCTTCCCTCGGCTGAGCCGAGGGAAGGGGGCCTTCACGCGAGAGGTCAGCTCAGCCAGGCGCGGTGTTCGGCGACCCGCGCGACCAGCCGGTCCCGCTGCTCGGCGACCCGCTCCGGAGCGGTACCGCCACGAGCGTTGCGCGAGCTCACCGAGCCTTCGACGGTCAGCACCTCGCGCACGGCGGGTGTCAGGGCCGGGTTGATCTTCTCGAACTCTTCGTCGGTCAGTTCGTCCAGGCCGACACCGCGGGCCTCGGCGACGCGGACGCTCTCGCCCGCCGCTTCGTGCGCGACACGGAACGGAACGCCCTGGCGCACCAGCCATTCGGCGATGTCCGTGGCGAGGGTGAACCCGGCGGGGGCCAGTTCGGCGAGCCGGTCGGTGTGGAAGGTCAGCGTCTCGAGCATGCCCGCGATCGCCGGGAACAGCAGCTCCAGCTGCTCGACGGAGTCGAAGACCGGCTCCTTGTCCTCTTGCAGATCACGGTTGTACGCGAGCGGCTGCGCCTTGAGCGTCGCGAGCAGACCGGTCAGGTTGCCGATGAGCCGTCCGGCCTTGCCGCGGGTCAATTCCGCGACGTCGGGGTTCTTCTTCTGCGGCATGATCGAACTGCCGGTCGCCCAGGCGTCGTCGAGGGTGACGTAGCCGAACTCGGCGGTGTTCCAGATGATCACCTCTTCGGCGATCCTGGACAGGTTGACCGCGAGCATCGCGACGTCGAAGGCGAACTCGGCGACGAAGTCCCGCGAGGCGGTGCCGTCGATGGAGTTCTCGACGCTGGTGTCGAAGCCCAGCTCCGCGGCGACGGCCTCCGGGTCGAGACCGAGCGACGAACCCGCGAGCGCGCCGGAACCATAGGGCGATTCGGCGGTGCGAGCGTCCCAGTCACGCAGCCGGGTGACGTCGCGCAGCAGCGACTGGCCGTGCGCGAGCAGATGGTGCGCCAGCAGGACAGGCTGGGCGTGCTGCAGGTGGGTGCGGCCGGGGAGGATCGCGTCCGGGTGCCGCTTCGCCTGCGAAACCAAGGCGTCCACGACACCGAGGGTGCCCGCGACCACCCGCCGGGCGGCGTCCCGCAGCCACATCCGGAACAGCGTCGCGACCTGGTCATTGCGCGAACGGCCCGCGCGCAGCTTGCCGCCGAGTTCGGTGCCCGCCCGCTCCAGCAGACCGCGTTCGAGCGCGGTGTGGACGTCCTCGTCGGCGACGGTCGGGGTGAACGCGCCCGACTCGACGTCCTGCGCGAGGGTGTCCAGCGCGGCGAGCATGCCGGTCAGCTCGTCTTCGGTGAGCAGCCCCGCCTTCCGCAGCACTCGCGCGTGGGCCCGCGACCCGGCGATGTCGTACGGCGCCAGCCGCCAGTCGAAATGGGTCGACGCGCTCAGCGCCGCCATCGCCTCGGCCGGTCCGCTGGCGAACCGGCCGCCCCACAGCTGCACCGGCTGCTCATTCCCGCTCACAACACTCCTCGAATCCCTTGGTTCTCTTCAGGCGACTGACCGGTCGAAGGTAGCGCCTGTGGTGAAGTCGTACAGCGCGCGCTCGTCGCGTGCGGAGTTCACGACCGCGTTGCCGCGGTGCAGGACCAGCCGCACCTCGCCGGACACCCGCCCGGTACTGACCTTTTGCAGTTCCTCGTGCGCGGTGACCAGCGCGATCGCGGCCGGCCCCTCGTAGATCTCTCGTCCTCTGAGCCCGAAGGCGCCGACACGCAGGTTCAGCTGTTGGAAGGCTTCCAGCAGCGTCACGGTCTCCCCGTCGATGGCCACCGGCACACCTTCGTCGAAGGTGATGACCAGCTTCTCCGGGTCATCCGGGAAGGCGAACCCGTCAGGCGTCACCTTCGGTCTCCTCACCGCCGTCCACTGTGGACGACCGTCGGGCCAGCGCCATGAAGCGCTCGGCCAGGTCTTTGCCGGACAACGGTTCCCTCGCGATCACCGCGACCGTGTCGTCGCCGGCGATGGAACCGACGACCTCCTCCAACGCCGCCCTGTCGATGGCGCTGGCGAGGAACTGCGCCGCGCCCGGCGGGGTGCGCAGCACCGTCAGGTTGCCCGACGAGTCCGCCGAAACGAGCAGTTCGGCGAGCAACCGCGAAAGCCGGGACGTGCCACCCTGCACCCCGCGTACCGGGCTGCCGTCCTCGGGGATGACATACACCGGCGCGCCGGAATCGGCACCCCGGAGCTTCACCGCGCCCAGTTCGTCGAGGTCCCGCGAAAGCGTCGCCTGCGTGACGTCGATACCTTCCGCCGCCAGGAGCTTCGCGAGCTCTGTCTGGCTGCGGATGGCCATCGTGGACACGAGTTCGGTGATCCGTGCCTGCCGGGTGACCCTGCTGCCGGTCATCGTCGCCGCTTCTCGTCCATGAGCCACACCAGCAGCGCCTTTTGCGCGTGCAGCCGGTTCTCGGCCTCGTCCCAGACCGCGCTGGCCGGTCCGTCGATGACCTCGTCGGTGATCTCCCAGCCGCGGTGCGCGGGCAGGCAGTGCAGCACGATCGCCTCGTCCGCGGCGCGGCGCATCAGCGCGGAGTTGACCTGCAGCTCGCGGAACGGGCCGACCCGGTCGAGACCGTCGTTCTCCTGACCCATGGAGGTCCAGGTGTCGGTGACGACGACGTCCGCGCCTTCGACGGCCGCGTACGGATCGGTGAAGACCGTGGTGCTGCCGCCGGTCTCCGTCGACCGGTGCTTCGCGTCGAGCATGACCTGCTGATCCGGCTGGAAGCCCTCCGGCGAGACGACGCGGACGTGCATCCCGGCCGTTGTCCCGCCCAGCAGCAGCGAATGCGCCATGTTGTTGGCGCCGTCGCCGAGGTACACCAGGGTCAGCCCGGCGAGCTTGCCCTTGCGCTCGCGGATGGTCATCAGGTCGGTGAGCACCTGGCACGGGTGGAACTCGTCGGTGAGCGCGTTGATCACCGGGATGCTCGCCGCCGAGGCCATCGCGTCGATGCGCTTCTGGGCGAACGTCCGCCAGACGATCGCGTCCAGATACCGCGAAAGCACCCGCGAGGTGTCCTCGATGGTCTCTTCGCGGCCGAGCTGCATGGAGCGGCCGTCGACGATGACCGGGTTGCCGCCGAGCTGGGCGATGCCCACCTCGAACGAGAACCGGGTCCGCGTGGAGTTCTTCTCGAAGATCGCCGCGACGGATTTGCCCTCCAGCGCGCGGGAGCTCAGCGGCTCGGCCTTCAGCTGGTCGGCGAGGTCGAGGATCTCGGCCTGTTCGGCGGGGCTGAGATCGTCGTCACGGAGGAAGTTGCGGAGCATGCGTTTCGTCTCTGTCCTAGGTGGTGGTGGAATCGAGCGCCCCGGGAAGGGCTTCGAGGAATCCCGTGGCCTCTTCGGCGCTCAGGATCAGTGGCGGTGCCAGCCGGATGGTGTCGGGTGCGATCGGGTTGACCAGGTATCCCGCGTCCTGCGCGGCCTTGGCGACCGTCGCCGAGACCGGTTCGCGCAACGTGATGCCGAGCAGCAGACCCGCACCGCGGACCCCGGACACCAGCGGGTGGCCGAGCTCCTCCAACCGGGAGGCGATGTCCTTGCCCAGCGCGGAAACGTGGTCGTTCAGATTGTCCTTGGCGATGGTCTTGAGCACGGCGAGCCCGGCGGCGCAGCAGACCGGGTTGCCGCCGAAGGTGGTGCCGTGCTGCCCCGGCTTCATCAGATCCCCCGCCTCGCCGACGCCGATGACCGCGCCGATCGGGAGGCCGCCGCCGAGGCCCTTCGCCAGCGTGATGACGTCCGGGACGATGCCGGTGTGCTGGAAGGCGAACCACGCGCCGGTGCGGCCGATGCCGGTCTGCACCTCGTCGAGGACCAGCAAGGTCCCGGTCGCCTTGGTGATCTCCCGCGCGGCCTGGAGATAGCCGTCCGGCGCCGGGACAACACCCGCCTCCCCGAGGATCGGTTCGAGGAACACCGCCGCGGTTTCGTCGTCCACAGCGGCGCGAAGCGCATCGACGTCACCGTACGGAACGTGCGTGACGCCCGGGACCAGAGGCGCGAAGGCGTCCCTCTTCGACGGCTGGCCGGTCAGCGAGAGCGCGCCCATGGTGCGGCCGTGGAAGGCGCCCTCGCAGGCGACGATCTTGGTCCGGCCGGTGAGCCTGCTGATCTTCAGCGCGGCTTCGTTGGCCTCCGCGCCGGAGTTGACGAACAGCACCTTCGCGTTGCCGGACAGGCCCGCGACGTCCAGGAGGGTTTCCGCCAGTTCGACGGCGACCGGGTTCACGTAGAGGTTCGAGGTGTGCCCGAGTTTCGCGACCTGCTCGGTGACCGCGGCGACCACGGCGGGGTGCGCGTGGCCGAGCGCGTTCACCGCGATGCCGCCGAGCAGGTCGACGTACGGCTTGCCATCGGCGTCCCAGACCTTCGCGCCTTCACCGCGGACCAGGGTCAGCGCCGGGGTGCCGTAGTTGTCCATGAGGGACGACTTCCAGTGCTCCTGGCCGTCTACATTGGACTTGTACGTGGTCACGGGAGCTCCGTTTCGGGGAAGACCATGGTACCGATACCGCGGGAGGTGAAGACCTCCAGCAATACCGAATGGGCGATGCGGCCGTCGATCACGTGCGCCCGGCGGACGCCGCCGCGGATGGCGCGCACGCAGGCCTCCATCTTCGGGATCATGCCGCTGGCGAGGCCTGGTAGCAGGGTTTCGAGGCGGTCCACGCGGATCCGGTCGACCAGCGATCCGCGGTCCGGCCAGTTGGCGTAGAGACCCTCGACGTCGGTGAGCACGACGAGTTTCTCGGCGCCGAGCGCCGCGGCCAGCGCGCCGGCGGCGGTGTCGGCGTTGATGTTGTGCACGACGCCGTCGACGTCCGGGGCCACGGTGGACACCACCGGGATCCGGCCCGCGTTGACGATGTCGAGCACCGCGTCCGGGTTGACCTCGGAGACCTCGCCGACGAGCCCGATGTCGACCGGAACACCGTCCACAGTGGCCTGTTTGCGCTCGGCGGTGAACAGCCTCGCGTCCTCGCCGGAGATGCCGACCGCGTACGGGCCGTGCGCGTTGATCAGGCCGACCAGTTCCCGGCTGACCTGCCCGGTCAGCACCATGCGGACGATGTCCATCGTCTCGGGCGTGGTGACGCGCAGGCCGCCCTTGAACTCGCCTTCGACGCCAAGCCGGTTGAGCATCGCGGTGATCTGCGGGCCGCCGCCGTGCACCACCACCGGCCGCAGCCCGGCCATGCGCAGGAAGACCATGTCCTCGGCGAAGGCCTGTTTGAGGCTCTCGTCGATCATGGCGTTGCCGCCGTACTTGACCACGACGGTGGCGCCGTGGAAACGCTGCAGCCAGGGCAGGGCCTCGATGAGGATCGACGCCTTCTCGGCGGCGGTCGCGAGCCGCTCGTCCGCGGGGACGGTGGATTCGGAAGGGCTCATGAGGAGTACGCGCTGTTCTCTTCGACGTACGCGTGCGAGAGGTCGGTCGTGTAGATCGTCGCCCCGCCTTCACCGAGGCCGAGGTCGACGACGATCTGGATGTCCCGGCCCGACAGGTCAGCTTCCGAGCGGTCCGCCGCGGTGGTGCCCTTGGCGAACAGGGTTACGCCGTTGATCGCGATGGCGACCTTCTCCGGGTCGATCTTCGCGGGCACCCGGCCCAGCGCCATGGCGATACGGCCCCAGTTCGGGTCCGAACCGAACAGCGCGGTCTTGACCAGGTTGTCCTCGGCGATCGTCCGCCCGACGGCGATGGCGTCCGCCTCGCTCGCCGCGCCGGTGACCGTGACGTCGACGTACTTGGTCGCGCCTTCGGAGTCCGCGCGCAGTTGCAGCACGAGATCGAGACTGACGGCGGTGAGGAGTTCGGTCAGTTCGGCCTCGCTCGGTTCGACACCGCTGGCGCCGGACGCGAGGACGAGCACCGTGTCGTTGGTTGAGGTCCCGCCGTCGACGTCGAGCCGGTCGAAGGTCACGCCGGTGGCGGCGCGCAGGGCCTTGTCCAGGACTTCCGGCGTGACGACCGCGTCGGTGGTGAGGACCGACAGCATCGTCGCGAGGTTCGGGGCGAGCATTCCCGCACCCTTGGCGAACCCGCCGACGCTCCAGCCGCTGTCGTGCTTCGCGACCGCCTGCTTCGGCTTGGTGTCGGTGGTCATGACCGCGGTGGCCGCGGCGAGATCGGCCTCGGCACCGGTGCCGAGGCCGGCGAAGGCGGTGTCCACGCCGGAAAGCAGCGCGTCCATCGGCAGCCGTTCGCCGATCAGGCCGGTCGAGCAGACCGCGACCTCGATCGCGCCTGCCTGGAGGAGTTCGGCGACCTTCTCCGCGGTCTTGTGGGTGTCCTGGAAACCGCCCGGGCCGGTGGCGGCGTTCGCGCCGCCGGAGTTGAGGACGACGGCCTTGAGCCGCTGCTGCTTGAGCACCTCCTGCGACCACAGCACGGGCGCGGCCTTGATCACGTTGCGCGTGAACACGCCGGCCGCGACCTGGAGCGGCCCGTCGTTGACGACGAGCGCGAGATCGAGTTTGCCCTCGGCCTTGATCCCGGCGGCGACGCCCGCGGCACGGAATCCCTTCGGCTGGGTGACGGTCACGGAGCGACTCCTACGGTCGGTAGTCCGGTGGTTTCAGGGAGGCCCAGCGCGATGTTCATCGACTGGACGGCACCTCCGGCGGTGCCCTTGGTCAGGTTGTCGATGGCCGCGACCACGATCAGGCGCCGGGTGTCAGCGTCGACGGTGACCTGCAGCTGGACGTTGTTCGAGCCGACGACCGAAGCCGAGGACGGCCACTGGGCCGCGGGCAACAGCTGGACGAACGGCTCGGTGGCATACGCCTTTTCGTAGACCTCGCGGGCGCCGTCGGCGTCCAGGTCGGTCTTCAGCGGGGCGCTCGCGGTGGTGAGGATCCCGCGCGGCATCGGGGCGAGCACGGGGGTGAACGAGACCTTGACCCGCTCACCCGACACCGCGGAAAGGTTCTGCGCGAACTCGGGGGTGTGGCGATGGGCACCGCCGACGCCGTACGCGGTGGCCGAACCCATCACCTCGGAACCGAGAAGGTTCGGCTTCAGGCTCTTGCCCGCGCCCGAGGTCCCGGTGACGGCCACGACGTTGACCTCGGGCTCGACCAGGCCCGCGGCGAGCGCCGGGGCGAGGGCGATCGAACCGCCGGTCGGGAAGCAGCCGGGGACCGCGATGCGTTTGGTCCCGGCGAGACGCTCGCGGGCGCCGGGAAGCTCGGGGAGCCCGTACGGCCATTGCCCCGCGTGGTCGCCGCCGTACCAGCGCTGCCAGTCGGCCGCGTCCGAGAGGCGGTGGTCCGCGCCGAGGTCGATCACCAGGACGTCCGGGCCCAGCTGCGCGGCGATCGCGCCGGAGTGGCCGTGCGGCAGGGCGAGGAAGACGACGTCGTGCCCGGCCAGGGTCTCCGGGGTCGTCTCCAGCAGGACACGGTCGGCCAGTGGCGCGAGGTGCGGTTGATGCTGGACGAGCGGCGTCCCCGCGGAACTGGCCGCGGTGAGCGCGCCGATCTGGACTTCGGGATGGGTCAGCAGCAGGCGCAGGAGTTCGCCGCCCGCGTACCCGCTGGCTCCGGCCACCGCGATCTTCACCGTCATACGCATGATTATGCACTCCCATGCAAGTTCAATCAAACAAAGTCGTGTGGCTCACCCGATACGGGACTCGGTACCGGCATCCTTGATCGCATGACCGACACGCCCGCCCGGCTGCTGAGCCTGCTGTCACTCCTGCAAACCCCTCGCGAGTGGCCTGGTAGCGAGCTCGCCGAGCGGCTGGAGGTCAGTCCGCGGACCATCCGGCGCGACATCGACCGCTTGCGTGAGCTCGGTTACCCCGTCGAGGCGTCGCGAGGTTCCGAAGGCGGCTACCGGCTGGGTGCCGGCACGGCGATGCCGCCGCTGCTGCTCGACGACGAGGAGGCCGTCGCGATCGCGGTCGGTCTCCGGAGCGCCGCCGGCCAGGCGATCTCGGGAATCGAGGAGTCTTCGGTGCGGGCGCTGGCCAAACTCGAGCAGGTGCTGCCGTCGCGGCTGCGGTACCGCGTCGGCGCGCTGGGCGCCGCGACCGTGCCCATCCCGGGCACCGGAGCCGTGGTGGACCCGGAACACCTCACGGTCTTCGCGGGCGCGATCGCCAACACCGAACGGACCCGGTTCGCCTATCGCACCGGCGACGGGACCGAATCCCGGCGGCACGTGGAACCGCACCGGCTCGTCTCCGCCGGACGCCGGTGGTACCTGCTCGGCTACGACCTCGACCGGGACGGCTGGCGGATCTTCCGCGCGGACCGGATCTCGGAACCGCGGGCGACCGGTGGCCGGGCGACACCGAGACAGCCACCCGCGAAGGACGTGGCGGCCTACGTCACCGACAAGATGTACAGCCTCCTTCCCACCTACAGCGCACGCGTGACCCTGCACGCGCCGATCGGCCAGGTCTCCCCCGCGATCGGCGAGGGATCAGGCGAGCTGGAACCGATCGACGACGAGAGCTGCGTTCTCCACGCGGGCACGGACACCCTCGACTGGCTCGCGTTCCGGATCCTCGGGCTCGGCTGCGAATTCACCGTGCACGAACCGCCGGAACTGATCACTCATCTCAGGGAGATGGCGGCCAGGGCCCAGCGCGGAACTCAGTCCACAGTGGACTGACGGCGGCCGCGAGGACGCACCCCGCCCTCGCGACCGCCCTGGTTCAACCGAGTTCACCTACCTCTCGTCTGCTCGGCGGGATCGGGAGGTACGCGCCCCGGCGCTCCGGGTCACAGCCGACCCTGGGCAGCCGGGCACGGATCCCGCCCGGTGTCCGCTCGAACCGCCGTGCGATCTCCTCGACGCTTTCCCCGGCCAGCCAACGGCTTTCCAGTTCCGCGTCCAGCTCGTCGGACCACGGCGAGCCCTGATGGGCCGGGCGGTCCGCCGATCTTCGTCGGCCGTTCCTTCCGTTGCCCCGCCCGGCGAACGCCAGGAGGGTGTCGGAAAGGACGGTCGCCAAGGCCGGTACGGCTTCGGCGTCGATGTCGAGCCTGCCTTCGGCGACAGGCTCCTCCTGCGGTCCGGCTCCGCCGACCATGACGGTCACCCAGCGGTCTTCCCCGGCCGCGCCGCCACCCTCACGGGCGGCGACCTCGATGCGATAAACGGTGTCCTGCACGCGGATCTCGGTCCGGTGCTCTTCGACGATGGTCATGCCGGGGACGTTAACGGGCGGCGCCGACAGTTTTCCGGCGCGGCGAGAGGATTCGGTGCGTGAGCGGAACTTTCATCGCGTTCGGGGGCGAGAGGGTGCCGGTCACGCACTATCGGCCACCCCTGTTGCCGCACCTAAGTGATCGTGACCGCGATCAGCCGCGAGTTAGCTTTGCGCACAGACCGGTACGGATCGACGATTTTCGGGGAGGAAACATGAAAACAACAGCACGTCGGATGTCGCTTTTCGTGACGATGCTCGTGCTCACGATCGGGACCGCCTTCGTCACGCCCGCCTCGGCAGGGACGACGGGTTCCACCACCGCGCAGGCCACCTGCACCGGAGCGGATTCCTGCTGGTTCACCTGGGGTCGTATCCAGGCGGGTGACTGCACGATGGACAACGCGAAGTGGACGCTCAGACGCAACGGCAGCGCTTCGTTCGAAGCGACGATCGTCAGCAGCGACAGCAGCGACGCGTGGCTGATGTGGGTGAACACCCTCGACAGCAACGGAATCGTCCTCGGGCCCGTCCATCACGGCGGTGACACCAAGTTCGTCAAGGGCACCGTCAAGAACGTGTGGCACTGGTGGTTCGCCGAAGGGTCGTTCGACGCCGGGTTCTTCGACCGCATCCACAGCATGCGGATCACGAGCCACTGCTGAAAGGCGAGTGAACCTCGACGGCCATGTCGCGAAAGCCAGGCGGATTCATGGGGTCGTTGCAACATCCTTCGTGAGCTGGGAGTTGTGGTGGCTGGTGGGTTGGTGTTGCCGCGTGTGGTGCGGGTGCGGTTCTGGGATGCGGTGCGGGCGGGGTGTCTGCCTAAGCCTGCCGCCCGTTTGGTGGATGTGTCGCACGAGACCGGGCGGCGGTGGTTCGCGCAGGCTGGCGGGGTGATCGGGAACGCACCTGGCTCGTTGGGTGAGCGCTATCTGAGTGTGGCTGAGCGGGAGGAGATTTCTCGTGGTCTGTCCGGGGGTCTGTCGTATCGGGAGATCGCTCGGCAGCTGGGCAGGGCCCCGTCGACGATCAGCCGGGAGGTGACGAACAATGGTGGCCGGGGCGGGTATCGAGCGCATCGGGCGGAGTCGGCGGCGCGGGATCGGGCCCGGCGGCCGAAGACCGCGAAGCTGGCCGAGGCCGGTAATCGCGAGTTGCGGGATCATGTGCAGGCGCGGTTGCTGCAGGAGTGGTCTCCGGGGCAGATCACAGCCAGGCTGGCGATGGAGTTCCCCGACCGGCCGGAGATGCGAGTGTCACACGAGACGATCTACCAGTCCTTGTATGTGCAGAGCCGGGGAGCGCTGCGCCGCGAGCTCACCGCGTGTTTGCGGACAGGACGGGCACTGCGCCGCCCGCGCAAGCAAGCACAGGCACGACGGTCGCGGATCCCTGATCTCGTCGAGATCAGCGAACGGCCGGCCGAAGCCGAGGACCGGGCAGTCCCGGGGCATTGGGAAGGCGACCTGATCACCGGTGCCGGTAACAAGTCCGCGATCGGCACCCTCGTGGAACGCTCCACTCGGTTCGTCATACTGCTGCACCTGCCCCACGGCCACGACGCGATCCAGGTCCGGGACGCGATGATCGACGCGATCCAGACCCTCCCGCACCAGTTGCGGCGGTCACTGACCTGGGACCGGGGCAACGAGATGGCCCGTCACGCCGACATCACCCTCGCCACCGACCTGGCCATCTACTTCTGCGACCCGCACTCCCCATGGCAACGCGGGACGAACGAGAACACCAACGGCCTGCTTCGCCAGTACTTCCCCAAAGGGACCAACCTGCACCAGCACACCGCAGAACACCTCACCGCAGTCGCCGCACGACTCAACAGCCGCCCCCGCAAAACACTGGACTGGCACACCCCACTCGAAAAACTCACCACGCTACTGTCCTAAACAGAGCACGTTGCGACCACCGCATGAATCCGCCCCACTTTCGGGACATCTGAGGTCGCGAAAGTGGCTTTCGCGACACGCCCTCGGCAGGTTGGGCGAACCATCCACGACCACCACCGCCGCACGTTGCGAAAGCCACTTTCGGGACATCTGAGGTCGCGAAAGTGGCTTTCGCGACACGCCCTCGGCAGGTTGGGCGAACCATCCACGACCACCACCGCCGCACGTTGCGAAAGCCACTTTCGCAACAACGCCGATGAGCATCAGAACAAAAACGCCCCGATCCGGGAAATCCGGACCGGGGCGTTCTCTGGCGAGAAACTCAGAAAGGCAGCGCCTGAGCCAGCGCCTCCTTCTTCACTTCGGTGACCGCGGAAGGCACGTCGGACTTGGCCGCCGCGGAAGCACCGGCGGGAACCGGCGCCGGGACCGGGGAGCACTGCACGTCCGAACCGCTGCCCGGCTTGCGCACCGGCAGCTTCCCGGTCAGCAGGTAGTCCGCGATCCTGTCGTCCACACAGGACACACCGGACAGCGAACCCGAGTGCGTCGTGCCGCCCGGAGCGCTGATCAGGCTGGAGTTCGGGTAGCGCTTGCGGACCTCGAGGCTGCCGGGGTACGGCGTCGCGGCGTCGTTCTCCTCGCTGATCAGCAGGATGCCGGGAACCTTGCTCCCGTCGATCTCCACCGGCTTGCCCGGCTTCGCGGGCCAGTCGAGGCACGGCGCGTTGAACCAGGCGTTGCCCCAGGTTTCGAACGGCGCCCGGAAGTGCGTGACCCAGTTGTCGAACTTCCAGCGGGGCCAGCTCTGCGGCCACGCCACGTCGGTGCACTGCACGGCCGCGTACACCGCGTAGCCGTTGTCCTGGCCCGGCGGGTTGGAGCTGTCGTACAGGCCCTTCAGGGTCTGCCAGTCACCCTTGTGCACCCAGCCGGCGAACGCGTTGGCGATGTCTTCCCAGCCGAACACGTAGTAGCCGGCCTGCAGGAAGATGTCCGTCCACTCGGACCCGCCGATGACACCGCCCGCGGGCTTGTCGTACAGCTTCTTCTGCTCGGCGTACCACAGCTTCTCGACCGCGGCCGCGGTCTTGCCGAGGTGGTAGACGTCGTCGTACTTCGCGATCCAGCCGAAGTAGGTCTTGATGTTCTTGTCGAAGGCGATGTCCTGGTTCAGGTTCGCCTTGTACCAGACGTCGCGGGGGTCGACGGTGCCGTCGAACACCATCCGCCGCACGTTCTGCGGGAACAGCGTGCTGTAGACCTGCCCGAGGTAGGTGCCGTAGGAGAAGCCGTAGTAGTTGATCTGCTTCTCGCCCAGCGCCTTGCGCAGGCTGTCGACGTCCTTCGCCACATCGATGGTCTTGATGTGGTCGAGGATCGCGCCGTTCTTGGCGCACGCCTTCGCGTAGCCCTTCGCCTTCTCACGCCACGCCGTCTCGATGGCGCGCGTGGTCGGCACGTACTGCGGGCGGTTGTAGGAGGCGTAGTTGCCGTCGCAGGTCAGCGACGGCTTGCTCTCCCCCACACCGCGCGGGTCGAAGCCGATCCAGTCGTACTCCTCCCCCGCCTTCTTGGGGACGGCCCTGCCGAGGGTCGAGAGGCCGAGGCCGGATCCGCCGGGTCCGCCCGGATTGACCAGCATGACACCCTGCGACTTGGCGGCCTTGTGCTTCACGCGCGACACGGCGATCGAGATCTTCTCGCCGCCGGGTTTCGCGTAGTCCAACGGGACCTCGAGGAAACCGCATTCCGCGCCTGCTTTGACCAGGCTCGGGCGCGTACAGGCTCCCCAGGAGATGGGCTTCGGATCGAAGTCCGACGCCGAGGCGGCCGTGGCGGAGGGAGCGAGCGCCATGGTGCCGACGCCGATCCCCGCGACCGCCAGGGCGGCAACGAATTTCTTCACTGTGTTCCTTTTCGTCCGCGTTCGACCCGGTCGGGCCGAAGCTACCGAGAATCGGCTTCAATCTCGCTGACCGACACGTCGGCCGCCATCCCTCTTTAGTCGGTATCCGCGCCTCGATCCGGGCATATCCGTCTTGTCGGTCCCCTGCCGTACGCTCGCGGCGCCCGCTGGGGAAAGGAGAACGCGTGGACGAGGTGAAAAGCCTGGTTTCGGCGGTTCGCAACGGTTTGGCCTGCCTGGCCGATCCGGAGAAGGCTCCGGCGATGCGGGCGTACATGAAGTCGGAGATGCCGTTCCTCGGGGTGGCGTCCCCGCCTCGGACGGCCTTGCTGAAGCGGGTTTACGCCGAGCATCCGCTACCCGATCGAGTGAGTTTTTCGACGGCCGTTCTCACCTTGTGGCGCGAAGCGGAATTCCGCGAAGAGCGCTATGCGGCGATCGCCCTGTCCGGCCATCGTGCCTACGCCCGCTGGCAGGACGGCGATCTGCTCGGCCTCTACGAGGAGATGATCGTGACGGGCGCCTGGTGGGACTACGTGGACGAGGTCGCGATCCGCCGGATCGGGCCGATCCTGCGGGCGGAGCCGGAGACGATGACGACGCTGATGCTGACCTGGGCCTACGACGAGGACCGATGGCGTCGCCGCGCTTCGGTCATCTGCCAGATCGGCGCCAAGGGCGGAACGGATACCAACCTGCTCACCCGTGCCGTCGAAGCCAACATCGACGACAAGGACTTCTTCCTGCGCAAAGCGATCGGCTGGGCCCTGCGCGAGTACGCGAAGACCGAGCCGGACTGGGTACGCGCCTTCGTCACCGCGCATCCGGCACTGTCCACTTTGTCCAGAAGGGAGGCGCTCAAGCATCTGGGAGGTTGAGCACCGGCCTGGGGATGAGGGCGATGAGTTCCTCGATCACCCCGCCGAGTTCGGGCATCAGCACTCGTAGCTCCGTGAGATCGTGAAGCAGCTCCAAGCGCGTTTCCTGTGGCGCGCCCTTCTCGAGAAGGGCCTTGAGGTCACGGGTCATTTCGTCCTCGCGCCCGAGCACGAGGAGGTAGAACAGCGGCTGGAGCTGGACGTCCCAGTCGAAGGCGCCGGTCGCGATCCGGGCGTTGGCCTTGTCGAGGCCTTCGTTCAGTGCGCGGCGGGCTTCCTCCGTTCGCCCGGTCTTCAGCCAGACGAGCGTGAGGAGGTTGTGCGCCCAGCCGAATTCCGGTGCGAGCGGGGCCAGAAGCGCCTCCGCCTCGTCGGTCTCCCCCGCGAATAGCAGGGCTTCCCCGAGGTTTTCGCGGTATTCGGCGTCCTCCGGATCCGAGGCGATCAGTTCGCGCAGCTCCCGGATGGCCTCCCCGTACTCACCGGCCCGGCGGCGGATCTCCGCGCGGAGGGCGCGGGCGCTCTCGTCATGCCCTGCTTCCAGCGCGCTTTCCGCGTCGGACAACGCGCCTTCCTGATCACCGAAAAGAAGGCGGTGCCGGGCGCGCCGGTACAAGGCGTACCCGCCGTCCTGTCCCAGCCGCACTCCTTCGTCCAGTGCCGCCCGGGCTTCGTCATGCCGGTCGAGGTCGCCGAGGATGTCACCGCGGGTGGTGTGGAAGAAGGCCATCTCCGGATTCGCCGAGACGGCGACGTCGATGTCGGCGAGGGCCGCCGGCGAATCACCGGAGCGCTGATGGGCCAGCGCACGCCAGGTGTGTGCCCACTCGTTGCCGGGGTCGAGTTCGATGGCGCGGCTCAAGGAGTTCACCGCGGCGCTGTTGTCCTTGAGCCTGCTGAGCATCACCCCCCGCTGAAGGTGGTTCTCGGCGTCGTCGGGGGCCAGCTCGATGGCCCGTTCGAAGTCGGCGAGTGCCGTGCGGTGCTCGTCCAGACCGTGGTGCGCCTGGCCGCGCATGTAATACGCCCACTCGTAGTCCGGGTCGATCCGCAGCGCGGCGGTGAAACCGTCGACAGCGAGCCGGTACCGCTCGCCACGGTGGTGGAACGCGGCCCGGAGCGCGTGTGCCCTGGCGCTGCCGGGGTCCGCCGCGACGATCGCGTCGAAGGCCGCCGCCGCGGCGTCCCCGTCTTCCGTCCGCTCCAGGAACAACGCCAGCTCGGTCAGGTAGTAGACGTCTTTGGGGCGGAGGGCGGCGGCCGCGCGGTGACCGGCGAGCGCTTCGGCGTCGTCTCCCAGCTCGGCGAAGAGCGTGGCCCGGTAGTGGACGGCCCAGGCGTAGTCGGGGTCGAGCCGGATCGCGATGTCGATCTCGTCGATCGCCTTTCGGATGTCGCCGCGTTTGAAGTGCACCTCGCTCCGGATGGAGTAGGCCCACCTGTGGTCGGGCTGGAGCCGGACGGCCTCGTCGAGATCCGCCATGGCGCCGTCGAGGTCGCCGAGTTCGGCACGGGCGGAACCACGCCCGCGCCACGAATAGGCGTAACCGGGGTCGAGCTCGATCGCCCGGTTCAGATCCGACAACGCCCGTTCCCAGTCGCCCTCGTTGCGGAACAGGTTGCCCCGATCGCTCCACGGGTAAGGATCGGCGGGGTTCAGA
The DNA here is from genome assembly GCF_014873915.1 of Amycolatopsis roodepoortensis. GTDB lineage: Bacteria > Actinomycetota > Actinomycetes > Mycobacteriales > Pseudonocardiaceae > Amycolatopsis > Amycolatopsis roodepoortensis. The sequence goes on along the minus strand of NZ_JADBEJ010000001.1, from coordinate 998,106 downwards.
TCGAGAGCCCGGTCGAGATCCCGTGTCGCCGCGGCGATGTCGTCTTGTGCTTCATGAGCCCAGGCGCGCCGCCGGATCACCGTCGATAGCCGCGCGGCGTCGAGTTCGCCCGCGCCGGCGAGCAGGTCGAGCACCGGGATCTCCCGCGGGCCGTCGCCGTCACCGATCGCGGCGGTCAGCCGCTGGCCCCAGCCCAGCACCGCGGGCGCGTCCGCGTCGGCACCCGCCTGTTCCATCATGCGCGCCCAAGCGCGTGCGGGGGCGGTGCCGCTGGTGATCATCTCGGCCGCGCCGAGCAGCGCGTCCGGCAGGGCGTCGGCCGGAGCACCACAAAGCCGGTGGTAGGTCTGCTCGAGCTTCCTCTTCTGCCAGCGCTCGTCGCTCCAGGCGTCGCGGTAGTGGCTCTGGCCGAGTTCGGCGCACCGGCCTTCGTAGTACTCGCTGAGCTTGAGGTGCCGTTCGGCGAACTCGGCGGGCGATCGGCCGCGTTCCATGCGCACCATCGGGCCGCGGACCACCGGGTGATAGCGCACCGGGAGCTCACGGCGCCCGACGAACGGCAGTTCCCGCAGCCAGCGGAAGATCTCGCCCGCGCTCTCCTTGCCGGTCAGCACGCCGATGACGTCTTCGTCCAGGAAACGCGGCAGGGACGCCGTGGCCGCGATGTCCTTCCTGGCCTTTTCAGGAACCCAGTGCAGGAACCGCTTGACCGCGTCGTCGCTCGGGTCGCCGACGGCGTCGGCCTCGGCGGGGTTTCCGCGAGCCAGCATGGCGACCAGGACGGGCAGGCCGTCCGTCAGCCTCAGCACGATCTCGACGACCTTCTCGTCGGTGATCCCGTGTTCGGCGAGCAGGCGGCGCGCCTCCGGCTCGGTGAACGGCCGGAGCTCGATCTCGCGCACCAGCGGCGCGTGCCGATTCCATTTCGCCTCGTCCAGCGGGAGCTGGCCCGCGACGGTCAACACCAGGTTCTGCGGGAGATCGCCGTACAGCCCGCCGAACAGATCGAGCAGCCACGTCTCCAGCACCGGCGCGGTGCGCTCGAAGGTGTCGAAGAACAGCGCGATCTGCCGGTTCTCCGGAATACGCCACAGATCCTCGACGAACGGTTTGGTCAGCTCCTCCGCCGGTTCCAGGAGAAGCTGGACATCGGCCTTCCGCTTGAACTTCGCGGCGAGGTAGACCTGGAGTTGCTCCAGCTGTTTGGCCGTCGCGTCCGCGTCGATGGCGTCGGCGGCGATACTCCCGCCCGGAAGGGTCTTCGCGACCCCGAGCCCGGCCTTGACCACGGTCTTCGTCACCAGTTCGCGCCCGGCGGCCGGCGCCTGCGGATCGCGGTGCAGCCGTTCCCTCGCCTTGAGATAGGACTCGTAGCGTTTCTCGAAGCGGCGCATCTCGTACCCGCCGCGAGCGAGGTCCTTCGCCAGTTTGACCAAGGTCGCGGGCAGGTCCTGCTGCCGGTCGTCGGCGAACCCGACGGCGGCACGGGATTCCTCGGCGATACCGCGAAGCTGATCGAGAAGGAAGGACTTGCCGACCCCCGCGAGACCGTGCACCGAGAACAGGTACCGGCGGCGCCGGTCGTCCCCCGGCAGCCCCAGATTGACCCGGAAGTCCTCGCGTTCCCCGACCCTGCCGACGAAACCGTCGCTCAGCCGGGCGCGGGCGATGTCTTGGATACTGGACCGACCGTCTGGACGTGACACAAGTCCTCACTTTGCCACACCCGAAGCGCGTGAAGGCCCCCTTCCCTCGACTCAGCCGAGGGAAGGGGGCCTTCACGGGACTACAGGTCAGGCGCGCAGGCTCGCACCGAAGCGTTCACCCGCGACCGCGACGGCGGCGTCGCGGGCCTTGGTGGCCTCGTCGACGGTCAGCGTGCGATCCGCGGCGCGGAACCGCAGCTTGTACGCCACCGAGCGCTTGCCCTCGCCCAGCTGCTCACCCTGGTACGAGTCGAACAGCGTGATGTCTTCGAGCAGTTCGCCCGCGCCTTCGCGCAGCGCCTCGGCCAGGTCGGCCGACGGAACGCTCGCCTCGGCGACGAGGGCGACGTCGAGCAGCACCGGCGGGTACGCCGAGATCCGCGGCGCCGGACGGCCGTCCGGGATCGGGATCGCGTCCAGGTCGAGCTCCATCGCGACGGTGCGCGGCGGCAACCCGAGCGCCTCGACGACCTTCGGGTGCAGCTCACCGGCGTAACCGATGGGCCACTGCCCCACCCTCAGCTGCGCGCAACGGCCGGGGTGCCACGGCGGCTGGTCGGCGGCGGCCGTGGTCAGCTCGACACCGGCGGCCTGCGCCACCAGCCGCGCGGCCTGCACCGCGTCGGCCCAGTTCGCCTGCTCGCCCGCACCCCACCAGCCGGCCCGGGCACGCTGGCCCGCGAGCACGACGGCGACGTGCTGCGGCTGCGGCGGGACCGCCGCCTCCAGCACCGCGAGTTCCTCGTCGGTCGGGCGCCGGTCCACCCCGAGCGAAGGCATCGGGATCGGGTTCGGCCCGGGCAGCACGACCTGTCCGATGTGGAACAGCGAGACATCCTTGAAACCACGGGAAATGTTGCGCTGCAACGTTTCCAGCAGCCCGGGCAGCAGGGTGCTCGCCATCCGGTCCTTGTCCGCCTCCAGCGGGTTGCGGACCTTCACGGTGCTGCGGCGGACGTCGTCCTCGGGCAGCCCGAACGCGTCCCAGACCGAGTCCGAGATGAACGGGAAGGGCAGCACCTCGACGTAGCCGTTCTCCGCCAGCGCACGCGCGACCGAACGACGGCGACGCTGCTTGTCGGTGAGACCGCGGCCGGCCGGGGCTTCGGGCAGCACCGACGGGATGCTGTCGTAGCCCTCCAGCCGGAGCACCTCCTCGACCAGGTCGGCGGGCTGCACCAGGTCACCGCGCCAGCTCGGCGGGACGGCGGTCACCAGCGCGGTGCCGTCCTCGGCCGTGCCCACGTTGACCTTGCACCCGATCTGCGAGAGCCGCTTGACCGTGACACCGCGCTCGTAACGCACCCCGGCCACCTGGTCGGGCAGGCTGATCGGCATGGTGACCGGCGGATTCGGCTCGACGCCGCCCTCGTCGGTGCGGCCGGGCAGGATCGAACCCTCGCCGTACTGACGCAGCAGGCGCGCGGCGAGCTCGACGGCCACCGCGCACAGCTGCGGGTCGGTGTAGCGCTCGAACCGTTTGGCCGCCTCGGAGAACAGCTTGTGACGGCGGGCCGTCCGGCTGATCGACGACGGATCCCAGTGCGCCGCTTCGAGCAGCACGTCGGTGCTCTCCGGCGTGATCTCGGTCGACGCGCCACCCATCGTGCCCGCCAGCGAGATGACGCCGCTGTCGTCGGCGATCACCACGTCGTCCGCGTCGAGCGTGCGCTCGACATCGTCCAAAGTGGTCAGCTTCTCGCCCGGCTTCGCCTTGCGCACCACCAGATCGCCCTTGACCGAACCGGTCGCGAAGGCGTGCAGCGGATGCCCGAGCTCGAGCATGACGTAGTTGGTCACGTCGACCGCGAGCGAGATCGAGCGGATACCCGCCAGCATCAGGCGGCGGCGCATCCACCACGGCGTCGGCGCGGTGGCGTCGAGGTTCTTGACCCGGCGCAGCACGAACCGCTTGCAACCCTCGGTGTCTTCGAGGTGCACCGGCCAGACGTCGCTCTCGGCCTCGGGGACCTCGATGGACGCCGGGTCACCGAACGGGACGTCGAGCGCGTTGGACAGCTCGCGGGCCAGGCCGCGGACCGACAGGGTGTACCCGCGGTCCGGGGTCGGCGTCACCTCGAGGACGGTGTCTTCGAGGCCGAGCAGCTTGGTCGCGTCCTCGCCCGGGCTGGCCGTGCTCGGCGGCAGCACCAGGATGCCGGAGTGGTCGTCCCCGATGCCGAGTTCGCTCGCGGAGCAGATCATACCGTCGCTGAGGCGGCCGTAGGTCTTGCGCGAACCGATCTCGAAACCGCCGGGCAGCACGGTGCCGGGCAGCGCGACGACGACCAGGTCGCCCTCGGCGAAGTTCGAGGCACCGCAGATGATCCCGCGGGTCTTGATGCCCGTGGGGCCGTCGTCCTCGAAAGGACCTTCGTCGTCGTCCTCGTCTTCGTCGAGGTTCTCGTCGGGCTTGTCGGTGTCGTCGTCCGATTCGCCGACGTCGACCCGGCAGAACCGGACCGGCTTCTTGAACTCGGTGAGCTCCTCGATCTCGGCGACGCGGCCGACCACGAGCGGGCCGGTGACCGGTTCGAGTTTCCGGACGTCGTCGACCTCGATGCCGATGCGCACGAAGGCGTCGGCCAGATCCTGGGCCGTGACCTCCTCGTCGACGTCGAGGTGTTCGGTCAGCCAGCTGGCTGGGACCTTCACTCAGGCCTCCGTTCCGAAGGGCAGGGTGAACCTGATGTCGCCCTCCACCATGTCGCGCATGTCCGGGATTCCGTTGCGGAACTGCAGGGTGCGCTCGATACCCATGCCGAAGGCGAAGCCCGAGTAGACCTCGGGGTCGACGCCGCAGGCACGCAGGACGTTGGGGTTGACCATGCCGCAGCCGCCCCACTCGACCCAGCCGGGGCCGCCCTTCTTCTCCTCGAACCAGACGTCGACCTCGGCCGACGGCTCGGTGAACGGGAAGAAGTGCGGACGGAGCCGGGTTTTCGAGTTACCGCCGAACATCGCGCGGGCGAAGGCGTCGAGGGTGCCCTTGAGGTGCGCCATCGTCAGGCCCTTGTCCACCGCGAGGCCTTCGACCTGGGAGAACACCGGGGTGTGCGTGGCGTCGAGCTCGTCGGTCCGGTACGTGCGGCCGGGGCAGACGACGTACACGGGAAGGTCGCGGTGCAGCAGCGTGCGGGCCTGCACCGGCGACGTGTGCGTCCGCAGCACCAGGCCGGAGTCCTCCTCGCCGAGGTAGAACGTGTCCTGCAGCTGGCGCGCGGGGTGGTCCTTGCCGAAGTTCAGCGCGTCGAAGTTGAACCACTCGGCTTCGAGCTCCGGGCCGTCGGCGACCTCGTAGCCCATCGCGACGAACGCGTCGGCGATCCGGTCCGACAAGGTCGCGATCGGGTGCCGGGCGCCACGGGGCACGCGATCCCACGGGAGCGTGACATCGACGGCCTCCTCGCGGAGCACCTTCTCGTCACGTTCGGCCTGGAGCACGGCCCGGCGCGCGTCGAAGGCGGCCTGGATGCCCTGGCGCGCTTCGTTGACCCGCTTGCCGGCCTCGGCCTTCTCCTGCTTCGGCAGGGCGCCGATCTCGCGGCGGGCGAGCAGCAGCGGAGACTGGTCCCCGAGGTGGGCGGGCTTGACCGCGGCCAGCGCGTCGAGATCCGCCGCGGCGGCGAAATCGGTCTCGGCCTGTTTGACGGCGGCCGTCAACGTTTCCGGCGCGAGCGTTCCCGCCTGGGGGTCCTGCTTGTCGTTGGCTTCGGACATAACTCCTCGGCGTCCGCTGGGACTGGTCCGGTGCACGCGAGCGCACACATGGGTTTAGCAGCTGCTGAATTCTATGGGACAGCGAACGGCGGCCCCCGATCACCCTCGGGCTGGGCACACCGTCACTCGGAAGTGCGAAAAACGCGCTCTACGCCGTAAACAAGGTGCTGGAACGAACACTGCGTTCCATGAGAGCTCCCTTGGTGTCGTGCTGCGACGGCGTGATGCGCACGACTCTACGTGGTGGCGGCCCGCGAAGCCATCGCATTCGTGTACACGCAGATCGCGGCGGCCGTCGCGAGGTTCAGGCTCTCGGCGCGGCCGTACATCGGGATCTTGACCGCGCGATCGACCGTCTCCAGGACCGCCTGCGGCAGTCCGTGCGCCTCGTTGCCGAAGACCCACGCGGTGGGCTCGTCGAAGGTCACCTGATCGAGCTCGGTGTCGGCGTAGCCGTGCGCGCCGAAGGTGCGGAGTCCGGCGGCGGAGCAGGCCTTCAAGGCCGCGTCGACGTCCCGGATCCGGGTGATGGCGGGGTGGAAGAGGCTGCCGGCGGCCGCGCGGACGCATTTGCCGTTGTGCGGGTCGACGCTGTCGCCGGCGAGGACGACCGCGTCGGCGCCGGCGGCGTCCGCGACCCGGATCACGGTGCCCGCGTTACCGGGGTCCGCCACGTCGACGAGGACGACGACGAGCTTCGCGCCCGGCTTCAGGATGGTCTCTTGTGGACGGTCGACGAGCGCGCAGACCGCGACGATGCCTTGCGGCGTCACGGTCTCGGACAGCCCGTCGGCGGCGCGATCGGTGATCGGCGAGACGGGGACGCCCGCCTCGCGCGCGACGGCGAGCAGACGCTCGTGCTGCGCGGCGGCGCGTTCGGTCACGAACAGCTCGTAGACCTTGCCGCCGTGTTCGAGCGCGGCTTCGACCGCGTTCGCGCCCTCGGCCAGGAACCGGCCGGTCTTCTCGCGCTCGGCCCGGCGGGTGAGCTTGCGCGCAGCGACGACCCGGGGTGTCCGTTCGGTGAACGGAGCCGCCCCGGGTCGTGGGAGAGCGCTGTCGCCGGTCAGGCCGACTTCTTCTCTTCGGTGTTCACGTTCGCCTTGGCCAGCTCGGCCAGCGCGGTGAAGGCGGCGGCGTCGTTGACGGCGAGGTCCGCGAGGATCTTGCGGTCGACCTCGACACCCGCGGCCTTGAGGCCCTGGATGAACCGGTTGTAGGTCACGCCGTTGGCGCGGGCCGCCGCGTTGATGCGGGTGATCCACAGCTGGCGGAAGTCACCCTTGCGGGCACGACGGTCCCGGTAGGCGTAGTTCAGCGAGTGAAGCGTCTGCTCCTTCGCCTTGCGGTACAGCCGCGAACGCTGGCCGCGGTAGCCGCTGGCGAGCTCGAGAGTCGCGCGACGCTTCTTCTGGGCGTTGACAGCCCTCTTGACGCGTGCCACTGGGGTCCATCCTGTCGATCTGGGGGCGCGCTGGCGCGCCCGGCGTTTACAAAGTGCGGGGTGTCAGCGGCCGAGAAGGCGCTTGACGCGGCCGACGTCGTTCTTGGCGATCTCGGTCGTGCCTTCGAGGCGACGGGTGAGCCTGTTGGACTTCTTCTCCATCAGGTGGCGGCGGCCGGCCTTCTGGCGGCGCAGCTTGCCCGAACCCGTGACGCGGACACGCTTGGACGTCCCGCTGTGCGTCTTCATCTTCGGCATTACGTTGTCCTCTTCCGTGCGGCGGCACACCGGTTTCGCCCGGTGTGCCGCTGACATGTGCTGGTCGGCGCTACGCGTCGGCGGGCGGCTCGGACGTTTCGTCCTTGGCTGCCTTCGCGGCCTTCTGCGGCTTCACGTTCTTGTGCGGGGCCAACACCATGATCATGTTGCGACCGTCCTGCTTCGGCGACGACTCCACGAAGCCGAGCTCGGTCACCTCGTCGGCGAGCTTCTGCAGCAGGCGGAACCCGAGTTCCGGCCGGGACTGCTCGCGACCGCGGAACATGATCGTGACCTTGACCTTGTTGCCTGCCGCAAGGAAGCGCGACACGTGACCCTTCTTGGTCTCGTAGTCGTGCTGGTCGATCTTCGGCCGCAGCTTCTGCTCTTTGATGACGGTGAGCTGCTGGTTGCGGCGGGACTCGCGGGCCTTCTGCGCGCTCTCGTACTTGAACTTGCCGAAGTCCATGAGCTTGCATACGGGCGGGCGTGCCTGCGGGGCGACCTCGACGAGATCGAGATCGTTCTCCTGTGCCAGCCGCAGCGCATCTTCGATCCGGACGATGCCGACCTGTTCACCGGCCGGCCCGACGAGGCGGACCTCCGGAACCCGGATTCGGTCGTTGATGCGTGTCTCGGAGCTGATGGGGCCTCCCTGGTTCGAGGTAAATTCTTCTACCGTTTCGACCTGGTGCCCACATACCTAAGGCCCCGGTACCGTGCGGTACGCGGGGCCCACTCTTTCCGATCGTGTTCGATCTCCAGAACCGAACACACCGCCTCGACGCCCGAAATCGTCTTGGCGAGACCGGACCCGGACACCTGGTGTTGCGGCGGTGACACGGGTGGGAGCGGGGCTCCACTTGCCGCCCCCGATCGCTCGGGGGCTGGTCGCTCGTGGAAGGGTACCAGACGTGTCAGATGAACCCGTTCAGCAGCCCCCGTATTCCCCGGACGTCCGCGACCTGGAGGACATCCCGAGCGTCGAGGTGATCAGCAGGGCGGCCGTCATGCTGCTCTCCGCCGGCGCCGAACGCCTCGGCCTCGCGGACGAGGACCCGGCCAGCTCACCGCACCGCGACCTCGACGAGGCCCGCCGCCTGATCACCGCCCTCGCCGGGCTGGTCACCGCGTCGGCAGAGTACCTCGGCCTGCACGCGGGCCCGTTGCGCGACGGTCTCCAGTCGCTGCAGAAGGCGTTCCGCGAGGCTTCGGCCGTACCGGACGCGCCTGGTCAGGGGCCGGGCGAGAAGTACACGGGGCCGGTCTACTAGCCCTCCGAAGTACATGAAGGCCCCCTTCCTTGCGCCTAGGTACAGGAAGGGGCCTTCATGTACTTCCGTCTCTCCGTCAACTAACATTTCAGATGTGAGTGGGTTAGCGAAGGTATCGAGGTCCCTCCTGAGGGACGAGGCGTACGAGAGCATCCGGCGGGCGATCATCGACGGGACACTGCCGCCGGGGACGAACCTGCGCGACGGCGAACTCGCCGATCAGCTGGGACTTTCCCGGGCGCCGGTGCGCCAGGCACTGCTGAGGCTCATCGAGGACGGCCTCGTCGAGTCGAAGCCGCAGAGCTACACGCGCGTCGCGGGGTTCGTTCCCGACGACGTCCGTGACGCGCTGGAGCTCGTCCGCGCGCTGCACGAGTTCGCCGTCCGGGCGGGTGCCCCGCGGATGGGTCCGGCCGAGGTCGCCGCGATGCGCGCGGCCAACGCCCGGTTCGCCGACGCGATCGCCGCCGGGGACATCGCGGCCGCGATCGCCGCCGACGACGAACTCCACGACGTCCCGGTGGCCGCCGCGCGCAACCGGGCGATCGCCGCGACGCTGGCCCGCTACACGCCCCTGCTGCGACGTCTCGAATACGCCCGCTTCGGCTCCCTGCCCGCCCACCGGTCCGTCCAGCGCCACACGGAACTGGCCGACGCCATCGAAGCGGGCGACGTCGACGCGGCCTGCGCGATCACCGCCACGATCTGGACCGAGCTCGAAGACCTCCTGGAGACGCCATGACCCTCGCGGATTTCCCCCGCTACCCGCTGCTTTTCGGTCCCTCCCCCGTCCATCCGCTGGAGCGGCTCACCGCCCATCTCGGCGGCGCGAAGGTCTGGGCGAAACGCGAGGACGTCAACTCCGGGATCGCGTTCGGCGGCAACAAGACCCGCAAGCTCGAATACCTGGTCGCCGACGCGCTGGCACAGGGCGCGGACACGCTGATCTCGATCGGCGGCGTGCAGTCGAACCACACCCGCCAGGTCGCCGCGGCCGCCGCGCGGGCCGGGCTCAAGGCCGTGCTGGTGCAGGAGAGCTGGGTCGACTGGAACGACCCGATGTACGACAAGGTCGGCAACATCCAGCTTTCGCGCATCCTCGGCGCGGACATCCAGATGGTCGAGGCCGGGTTCGGCGTCGGCTTCAAGGAGAGCTGGGAGAACGCGGTCAAGGAGATCGAAGCCGGCGGCGGGAAGCCGTACGCGATCCCGGCGGGCGGCTCGGACCACCGTCTCGGCGGGCTCGGTTTCGCGAACTGGATGGTCGAGCTCGAAGCGCAGGAGGCGGAACTCGGCGTCTTCTTCGACACGGTGGTCGTCTGCTCGGTGACCGGCAGCACGCAGGCCGGGATGGTCGCCGGGGCCGCGCTTTCCGGTAAGCCGCGCCGGATCCTCGGCATCGACGGCTCGGCGAAACCGGCCGAGACCCGCGATCAGGTCACCCGCATCGCCCGGGCGACCGCCGCACTGATCGGTGCCGGCGAGATCGGCGAGGTCGAACTGGACGAGCGCTACCACGCCGGGATCTACGGCATCCCGGAGGAGTCCACTTTGGACGCGATCCGGACGCTGGCGCGGCTGGAGGGAGTGCTCACCGATCCGGTGTACGAGGGCAAGTCCATGGCGGGGCTGATCGACCTCGTCGCGCGCGGTGAGATCTCGCGGGACTCGAACGTGCTCTTCGCGCACCTGGGCGGGCAACCCGCGCTGAACGGGTACACGAGCGTCCTGTGACCTCGTGAGTGGTAAGGACGGTTCTAACCGTCCTTACCACTCACGAGGCGTGAGGGTCAGTCCGTGACGGCCAGGACGTCGATCTCCACCAGCAGCCCGGCGGGCAGGCCGACGTACACGGTGGTGCGGGCCGGGTGCGGCGCCTCGCCGATCAGCTTGTTGTAGGCCTCGTTGAACGCGCCGAAGTGGTCGACGTCGGTCAGGTACACGCGCACCATCATCGCGTCGGCCAGGCTCGAACCGGCGGCCTCGAGCACCGCCTCGATGTTCTTGAAGGTCTGCTCGGTCTGCTCGGCGACGGTCTCGCCGACGATGGCGCCGGTGGCCGGGTCGAAGGCGACCTGGCCGGCCACCTGCAGGATGTTGCCCTTGCGGACCGCCTGCGAGAACGCGGCCACCGGCTTCGGCGCGTTCTCCGTGCTGATCGCGGTCTTGCTCATTCCAACTTCCCCTTTCGGTTCCCCGTCCATCCACTGTGGACGGAAGCTTCCTCGGCGGCGGCCAGCAGCTCGGGCACGAGCCCCATCAGGCCGTCGTAGTCCAGCAGCACCTTCGGCACCGACACCGACGCGGCGGCGAGCACCACGCCGCCCGGGCCGCGGACGGGCGCGGCGACGCAGTGGATGAAGTCCTCGTGCTCGGCGTTGTCCACCGCGTAGCCGCGGTCGGCGACGAGCGCGAGTTCCTTCTCGTACGCCTCGGGCGTGGTGATCGTGTTCGGGGTGCGGACGAAGAAGTCGATCCGCGAGACCACGTCCGCCTGCTTCTCCGGCGTCATCGCCGCGACGAGCACCTTGCCGACGGCGGTGCAGTGCAGCGGTGCGCGTTTGCCGATGCGGGAGTACATCCGCACCGAATGCCTGCCCTCGAACTTGTCGATGTAGACCACCTCTCCGTCCTCATAGGACGCGAGGTGCACGGTGTGCCCGGTGCGCGCGTTGAGCCCGGCGAGCGCGGACTGCGCGGTGCGGCGGACGTCGCGATCCTCCAGCGCCTGCTGTGCGAGATCGAAGAGCGCGCTGCCCAGGCGGTAGTACCGCTGCCCTTCCCGGCGCACGAAGTGGTGTGCCTCCAGGGTGCGCAGCAGTCGCAGCACGGTCGATTTGTGCACGCCGATCTCCTCGGCGAGCTGGTCCAGCGTCTTCGGCTCGCGGGCCAGCCCGCTCAACAGCGTGAGCGCCCTGTCCAGGCTCTGGCTCATCCGCCCACCAATCCCTTGTCCGTCAGCTTCGCCGCCGCCCATGCTGCCTCATCCGCCCCGAGGAGTGTTTCGACGACGGCCGCGGGCAGCGGCTGCCCCACGTCGTCGTGGGTCAGCAGGGTGGCCGCGGCCTGCAGATGACCGCGTCGCAGCCGCGTCGCGGGGTCGTCGCCGCGCAGGGTCGCGGCGAGGAAACCGGCCGCGAACGCGTCACCGGCGCCGACCGGCTCCACGACGTCGACCTGCAGCGCGGGCGAGAAAAGCGGTGCTTCGTCGCCTTCGATCAACGTGACCCCGCGTGCCCCGTGCTTGACGACCAGCGTCTTCGGTCCGGGCACGGTGGCCCGCAACCGCGCCGGGTCACCGGTCCCCCACACGCGCTCGGCCTCGTCCTCGCCCGCCAGCACGATGTCGGCGCGAGCGGCCAGCCCCGCCAGCACCGACGGGTCGCGTCCGGCCCACAGTGCGGGCCGGAAGTTCACGTCGAACGACACCAGCGTGTCGCCCCGCGGCCGTTCCATCAGCGCCTGCACCAGGTCGAGACAGCCGTCCGACAGCGCGGGCGTGATCCCGGACAGATGGATGACGCGCACGCCGTCGAGGTCGAGTTTCCCCAGGAGCCCGGCGTCCATTCCGGACGCGGCGGAGCCCTTGCGGTAGTAGCGCACGGGGCTGCCGTCCGCTCCGCTCTCCTTGATGTAGAGCCCGGTCGGGCGCGTCGGATCGACCACGACCCCGCTGACGTCCACCCCCGCCGCGCCGATCTCGCGCACCAGCGCGCGGCCGAACGGATCGTCGCCGACGGCGCTCACCCAGGCGCTGGTGAAACCCAGCGCGGGGAGATGGCAGGCGACGTTCGATTCGGCCCCGCCGATGCTCCGCACCCACTTGCGTACCTCGTCGGGCGGCCCGGATTCGGCCGGCACGAACAAGGCCATCGACTCCCCGATGCACAGAACGTGGGGCGCGCTTGTCACCTTCGCGTCTCCTAGTCGTCACGCCGTTGACCTCCAGCGGACCGGATGCTACACCTATCCCACGCAATATGCGCAACGTCCGTTGCAACATACGCAACCGAGGTGAACCTCATGTTCGAAGCCGGCACCATCGATTCCGCCGCGGTCGCGGCCGTCCGGGAGGAGCGCGTCGACTGGCGCTTCCGCTCGGTCGCGCCCTCGCTGTCCGGTCTCACGATCGGCGAGGCCGCCGCCCGGGGCGCCAAGCTGTTCGACGACGGCTTCCTCGGCCCGTTCGTCGTTCTCGACGACGAGGCCGTCGAACACAACCTCCGCACGATGGCGGCCTGGTGCGCCGAACGCGGGGTCGCGCTGGCCCCGCACGGTAAGACGACGATGGCGCCGCAGTTGTTCGAGCGGCAGCTGAAGCACGGCTCGTGGGGCATCACCTGCGCGAACGCCGGCCACCTGCGGATCTACCGCGCGTTCGGGGTCTCCCGGATCCTGCTGGCGAACCAGCTGCTCGACCCGTCGGGCTTGAAGTGGCTCGCCGCCGAGCTGGACGCCGACGACGACTTCGAATTCGTCTGCTGGGTCGACTCGGTCCGCGGTGTCGAGCTGATGACCGAAGCCCTGCGCGGCGCCCGCCGCAAGGTCGACGTGCTCGTCGAACTCGGCGCCGAGGGCGGCCGCACCGGTGTCCGCGACACGGAGACCGCGCTCGCCGTCGCCGAGGCCGCGCACGCGAGCCCCGCTCTGCGGCTGCGCGGATCCGGCGGCTATGAAGGCGCGCTTTCCCACCACACCGACGAAAAGTCGCTCCAGCTGATCAGTTCCTATGTGGACGGTCTACGGGAACTCGTCTTCGCCTTCCACGCCAAGGGCCTGCTCGACGACGCCGGCCAGATCATCGTCACCGGCGGCGGCAGCGCGTACTTCGACCGCGTCGCCGACGAACTCACCAAGGACTGGGGCGACCTGGACGTCCTGCCGATCCTGCGCAGTGGCGCCTACGTGACCCACGACGACGGCTTCTACCGCGTGATCTCCCCGCTCGGCGAGCAGCCGCGTATCGACGGGGTCGCCTCGTTCCGGTCCGCGCTGCGCGCCTGGGCTCAGGTGACGTCGAAGCCGACGGACGAGCTCGCGCTGCTCACCATCGGCAAACGGGACGCCTCGTTCGACGAGGGCATGCCCGAGCCGCGTCTTATCCGCAAGGGTGACGGACCACCGTCCGCGCTCGAAGGTCATTCCATCCAGAAGATGAACGACCAGCACGCCTTTCTCACGCTGCCCGCTTCGTCGCCGGTCGAGGTCGGGGACTGGATCGCCCTCGGGCTTTCCCACCCCTGCACCGTTTTCGACAAGTGGCCCCTGATCCCGGTCGTCGGCCCCGACGGCGAGACCGTGCTCGATTTCGTCCGCACCCATTTCTGATCCGTCCTCCACCGCCGCAGAGGAAGAATCGCCATGGACATCGTTGTCCGCTCCGCACTGGTCGCCGACGGCACCGGGGATCCGCTCACCAGGCACGACGTGGGCATCACCGACGGCCGCGTCGCCAGTGTCGCCGAACCCGGCTCGCTCGCGGGCCGCCGCACCATCGACGCCGAAGGACTCGTGCTCGCGCCCGGGTTCATCGACATGCATTCGCATTCCGATCTTCAGCTGCTCGCGAATCCGGATCACCTCGCGAAGCTCTCCCAGGGCGTCACGACCGAGGTGCTCGGGCAGGACGGGCTCTCCTACGCGCCTGTGAACGACGAGGTCCTCGCGGCGCTGCGCCAGCAGCTCGCCGGGTGGAACGACGATCCGGCGGGCTTCGACTGGAACTGGCGCTCGGTCGGCGAGTATCTCGACCGGCTGGACGCGGGGGTCGCGGTCAACGCGGCCTATCTGGTGCCGCAGGGCACCGTCCGCATGCTCACCGTCGGCTGGGAAGACCGGCCCGCGACCGAAGCCGAGATGAACGCGATGAAGGAACTCATCGCGACCGGGCTGGCCGAGGGCGCGATGGGCATGTCGTCCGGGCTCACCTACACGCCGGGCATGTACGCGACCACCGAAGAACTCGTCGAGCTGTGCCGGGTCGTCGGCGAGCGCGGTGGCTTCTACAGCCCGCACCACCGCAGCTACGGCAAGGGCGCGCTGGAGGCGTTCGGCGAGATGGTCGACGTCTCCCGTCGCTCGGGCTGTCCGCTGCACCTCGCGCACGCCACGATGAACTTCTCGGTGAACAAGGGCAAGGCGCCGGATCTGCTGGAGCTGCTCGATCAGGCGCTCGACGACGGCTGCGACATCACGCTCGACACCTATCCCTACCTTCCCGGCGCCACCTACCTTTCCGCGCTGCTGCCGAGCTGGGCCACCGAAGGCGGCCTCGACGCCACGCTCGCCCGCTTGTCCGATGTGGACACCCGCGAGCGGATCCGCGCCGAGATCGAGGAGACCGGCTCCGACGGCGCCCACGGGGTGCCGATCGACTGGGACGCCATCGAGATCAACGGTGTCCGCCGGGACGAGAACGCCCACCTCGTCGGGCATTCGGTCGCCGCTTCGGCGCAGCGTGCCGGGAAACCGGCCGCAGAGCTGTACTTCGACGTCCTGCTCTCGGAAAAACTCGGCACGTCCTGCCTGATGCACGTCGGGCACGAGGAGAACGTCCAGGCGATCATGCGGCACCGCACGCACACCGGCGGCAGCGACGGGCTGCTCGTCGGCGCGCGGCCGCATCCCCGCGCCTGGGGCACGTTCCCGCGTTACCTCGCACGCTACGTCCGCGAACTCGGCGTCCTCGACCTCGCCGAATGCGTCGCCCACCTCACCGGCCGCGCGGCACAGCGCCTGCGGCTGACCGACCGGGGTCTCGTCCGCGCCGGATACGCGGCGGACCTCGTGCTGTTCGACCCGGAAACCGTCGCCGACACCGCCACGTTCGACGAGCCGCGGCAGCAGGCCGCCGGTATCCCCTATGTCTTCGTCAACGGTGTCGCCGCCATCGACGATGGTCAACCGACCGGCGCCCTCGCCGGCCATTCACTGCGGAACCCCGGGAGTGCCCGATGATCGACTGGCTCCAACACACGACGGGAGGTCTCCTGACCCTCGCCGCCGTCTCGATCGCGGTGTTGTTGTTCCTCATCATCAAGGTCAAACTCGAGCCCTTCATCGCGCTGATCGTGGTCGGCCTGCTGACCGCGCTGGCCGCGGGCCTGCCGGTGGTCCAGATCGTCGGCTCCGCGCAGAAGGCGTCGGATTCCCTGCTGGAAAAGGGTTTCGGCGGAATCCTCGGCCATATCGCCGCGATCATCGGGCTCGGCACCATCCTCGGGTCCATTTTGGAGCGTTCGGGCGGGGCGAAGGTGCTCACCGGCGCGCTGCTGCGGGCCATCGGTGAGAAGCGGGCTCCGCTGGCGATGGGTCTCGCGGGCTTCGTCTTCGGCATCCCGGTCTTCTTCGACATCGGCATCTTCGTGCTCGCGCCGCTGGTCTACGTCGCCGCCAAACAGGGTGGCCGTTCCCTCGTGCTGTACGCGCTGCCGTTGCTCGCCGGGCTTTCGATCACGCACGCCTTCCTCCCGCCGCACCCCGGCCCGGTGGCCGCGGCCGGTCTGCTGCACGTGGAACTCGGCTGGATCATCCTGATGGGGCTGGTGTGCGGTATCCCCGCGTTCCTCGTCGGCGGTGTGCTCTATTCGACGTGGATCGGCAAGCGCGTCGACGTGGAGGTCCCCGCGGAATTCCTGGTCGCCGAGGAGGAAGGCGAAAAGGAGACGAACCCGCCGTCGCTGGGTCTGGTGCTGGCGATCATCGCCGTCCCGCTGGTGCTGATCCTCGCCGGGACGTTCGGCAGTATCTGGCTTCCCAAGGAATCCGCGCTCTCCGGTGTCGCCGCGTTCATCGGCACCCCGGCGGTCGCGCTGACGATCTCGGTGCTGCTGGCGTCGTGGCTGCTGGGCCTGCGCCGGGGCTTGACGGGCAAGGATCTGAGCGAGCTTTCGGCGAAGTCCCTGCGCCCGGTCGCGATGATCCTGCTGGTGGTCGGCGCGGGCGCGTTCTTCGGCGCCGTGCTGGCCGCGACGGGGATCGGCAAGGCCGTCGCCGGCTCGCTCGACAACGCCGGCCTCCCGGTCATCCTGGCGGCGTACGTGATCAGTTGCGGTATGCGCATCGCGCAGGGTTCGGCGACGGTCGCGATCGTGACCACGAGCGGTATCGTCGCGCCGACGGTGGCGACGCTGGGCTATTCGCAGATGCAGCTCGCGCTGCTGGTCGTCGCGATCTCGGCGGGTTCGATCATCGCCTCGCACGTCAACGACGGCGGTTTCTGGATCATCTCGCGGTACTTCAACATGACCGTGCCGCAGACCCTGAAAACCTGGACCGTCTTGGAAACCGTCCTTTCCGTTTCCGGTTTCGGCGTGGCAGCATTGCTCATGGCAGTGGTTTAAACCACCTGACGACTGGGAGAGATCACGATGACCGGACTGGATCGACGCACCTTCCTCGGCGCCGTCGGAGCGGCTGGACTCACCACCGTTCTCGGTTCCCACCTCGCGAACGCTTCCGAACAACACTGCGGACCGAAGGGGACCGGAGCCATTTACGTCAGCAGCTACACCAGTTCCGGGCACGGGCTCGATGTCGCTCACCGGGACACGGCCACGAACGCCGTGGTCGTCGACCGGACGATTCCTGGAGTGAGCAACGCTTCCTGGTTCGACATCAGCGCCGACCGCAAGACGCTCTACGTGACCAACGAGGACGAGAACGGCCAGATCTCGTCGTTCAGCCTGGCCGACCCGGCCAAACCCAAGCTGCTCAACAAGAAATCCGCCAAGGGACAGCACCCGACCCATCTGAGTGTCCACTCGAGCCAGAAGTACGTACTGGCCGCGAACTACAGCAGCGGCAGCGTCGTCGTCCTCCCGATCCTCGCGGGCGGAAAACTCGGCGACGTCGTCGATCTGGCCCAGCACAAGGGTGCCGAGCGGCAGGCGCACGCGCACCAGGTCGTCAACGACCCGACCGGCAAGTGGGTGCTCGCGGTCGACCTCGGCGCGGATTCGGTCTACGTCTACAAACTCGACACCACGACCGGAAAGCTCAAGCTGAACCAGCAGCTGAAGCTCCCGTCGGGCGCCGGGCCGCGGCATCTGACGTTCCACCCGAACGGCAAGTACGCGTACATCCTCGGCGAGCTGCGAGCCGAGGTCACCGTCGCGGCGTGGAACCCGGCAACCGGGAAACTCACCGCCGGACAGGTCGTCCCGGCCGTTCCCGCGGGCACCCCCGGCGAGCAGTACCCGGGCGAGATCACCACGTCCAAGGACGGGAAGTTCGTGTACGCCTCCGTGCGCGGCTCCGACACGATCGCGTCGTTCGGCGTCAGCGAGGACGGAAAGTCCTTGAAGCTGCTGAACAACGCGCCCGTCGGCGGGGTGTACCCGCGCCACTTCACCCTCGACCCGACCGAACGCTGGTTCTACGTCTCGAGCGACAAGTCCGGCACGCTCAGCTGGCTGCCGCGCGATCCCGGCACCGGTCTTCCGGGGGCCGTCGCCGGGAAACTGGCGCTCCCCCAAGTCAATTCCGTCTTTTTCGCCTAAGGAGAAAACCCATGAGAACTCGCGTCCTCATCGCGGGCCTCGCGGCCGTCGGCCTCGTGGCGGGCTGCGCGCCCGCCCAGAACACGCCGGCCGCGAGCGGCGGTGACGAGAAGACCGGCACGATCCGCGTCTGGCTGTTCGACGAGGCCAACCGCGCGCCCAAGGAGGCGGCGGTCAAGGAGGCGATCACCGAGTTCAAGGCGGCGCACTCCGGCGTCGAGGTCGACGTCCAGTGGATCCCGGTGGAAGGTCGCGCCGACAAGTTCTCCGGCGCCTTCAACGATCCGGCCAGCGCGCCGGACGTCGCCGAGTTCGGCAACACCGACGTGTCCAGCTACGCCGCCACGGGCGCGCTGGCCGACCTGACCGGCGATCTCTCGTCGTGGAAGGAAGGTGCCGACATCCTGCCAGCGGTACTGGAAACCGCGAAGTCCGGCGGCAAGACATACGGCCTTCCGTGGTTCACCGGTATCCGCGCGTTGTACTACCGCACCGACCTCTTCGCCGAACTCGGCCTCAAGCCGCCCACGACGCTGGCTGAGCTGACCGAGACCGCGAAGACGATCCGCGCCAAGAAGCCGGAGCTGTACGGCATCTCCGTCGGTGGCAAGTACACCTACGCGATGCTGCCGTTCCTGTGGGCGCACGGCGGCGAGATCGCCAAGGAGGACAGCGGCAAGTGGAAGTCCACTGTGGACTCCGAGCAGGCCAAGGCAGGCGTGACCGCGTACGCGAACCTGCTGAAGGCGGACATCTGCCCGCCCGAGCAGTGCGCCAACCTCACCGGCACGCAGAGCATCACGGCGTTCGCCGGCGGCAAGGCCGGGATGTCCATCGGCGGTGACTTCAACCGCAAGGCTGTCGAGGCGGGTCAGGTGAAGGGCAAGTACGCGATCATCCCGATCCCGGGCACCGAGGCGGGCAAGATCGCCCCGGCGTTCGCGGGCGGCAACCTCCTCGGCGTGTTCAACGCGACCAAGCGCAAGAGCCTCGCGGTCGAGTTCACCCAGCTCCTCGGTGGCGCGAAGTACCAGGAGAAGATGTACGTCGCCATGGGCAACCTGCCCACCCTCGGCAGCGTCCAGCAGAAGCTCGCCGCGAGCGACCCGTCGGTCAAGCCGTTCGTCGACACGCTCACCGCGGGCACGAAGTTCGTCCCCGCCACCGCGGCGTGGTCGAAGATCGACGCGCAGAACGTCCTGCCCACCGCGATCCAGCAGATCGCGACCGGCGGCAAGGATCCCGCGACCGCGCTGACCGCCGCGGCCGCCGAGATGAACAAGGCGTTCGGCTAAGTGGTCACCAAGGAGATCCCCCGCACCACGGCTCCGGCCGTCCCGGCACGGCGGTCGCCCCGCCGTCGCCGGGACGGGCGGGCCGCCCTGCTCTACCTGGCGCCCGGCGGCATCCTGCTGCTGGCGATGCTGGTGTACCCGATCTACCAGCTCGTCCTGATCTCGTTCTACGACTACGGCCAGCCGCAAGCGGTCGGCAACGCTCCGCTGGTGTTCCTCGGCTTCGGCAACTACGTCGAACTGCTGGAGAACCTGCAGTTCTGGGAGGTGCTGGCCAAGACCCTCGGCTTCACCGCGGTCTGCGTCGTCGGCAGCCTGGCGCTCGGGACGGGGCTCGCCGTGCTGGCGACCCGGGTCCGCGCGTGGGCGCGGGTCCCGCTGTTCCTGGCGGCGCTCGCCGCGTGGGCGACGCCGGCGATGGCGGGTTCGTACGTCTGGCTGTTCCTGTTCGACGCGGACTTCGGCCTGGTGAACGAGGTGCTCTCGGGCATCGGCTTCACCGGGATGGCGAACCACTCTTGGACGTTCGACACCTACAGCACGTTCGGCCTGGTGGCCGCCGAGGTCATCTGGTGCTCGTTCCCATTCGTCATGGTGACGATGTACGCGGGGCTCAAGGGCGTACCGGAGGAGGTCGTCGAGGCCGCGTACCTCGACGGCGCGTCGACCTGGCGCACCACGTGGTCGATCACGCTGCCGATGGTGCGGCCGCTGCTGACCATCGCCACCATCCAGTCGATCATCTGGGACTTCAAGATCTTCACCCAGATCTACGTGATGACCAACGGCGGCGGCGTGGCCGGGCGCAACCTCGTGCTCAACGTCTTCGCCTATCAACAGGCCTTCGCCGGACAGGAATACGGTCTCGGCGCGGCGCTCGGAGTCGTGATGACCTTGCTGCTGTTGTCCATCACCGGGCTGTACGTCCGGTCGCAACGCCGGAGCGCGGGATGGGTGTGACCGCGGGCCGCCGGGTCCACAAACCCGGGAGGCTGATCGCCGAGATCATCTGCGTGGTGATCGCGGGGATGGTCGCCTTCCCGGTGTACTGGATGGTGCTGTCGGCCTTCAAACCCACCGGGCAGATCCAGGCGGAGAACCCCCGGCCCTGGACGCTCACACCGACACTCGAACACTTCGAACGGGTGCTGAGCGGCGAAGGTTTCGCGATGTTCTTCCTGAACAGCGTGATCGTGGCCGTCGTGGTGGTGGCGTTGTCGCTGCTGCTCTCGTTCCTTTCCGCGGTCGCGCTGACGCGGTTCAACTTCAAGGGCCGGACCGTGCTGCTGGTGATGGTGCTGGTGGCGCAGATGGTGCCGGTCGAGGCGCTGACCATCCCGCTGTTCTTCCTGATGCGGTCGGTCGGCGACGTCGCGCCGGCGTTCGGCACCAACCACCTCGGCTCGCTGATCCTGGTGCACCTGGCGTTCAGCCTGCCGTTCGCGATCTGGATGCTGCGCGGTTTCGTCGCCGCGGTGCCGCAGGAGCTGGAAGAGGCGTCGAAGATCGACGGGGCGAGCCGGATGCGGTTCACCTGGCAGATCCTCTTCCCGCTGGTGGCGCCCGGCCTGGTGGCGATCAGCGTGCTGGCGTTCATCCACGCGTGGAACGACTTCCTGTTCGCGAAGACGTTCATCATCTCCAACACCGAGAACCAGACGCTCCCGCTGGCGATCCTGGTGTTCTTCAAACCGGAGGACACCGACTGGGGCGCGGTGATGGCGGGTTCGACGCTGATGACCATCCCGGTGCTGGTGTTCTTCATTCTCGTGCAACGACGACTCGTGTCCGTCATGGGCGGCGCGGTGAAGGGTTGACATGCCTGGCTTCGAAACGTTGCTCCCCCGTCCCGTCTCGGTGGAACCCTTGCCGGGACAGTGCCCAGTACCGTCCGAAGTGGACGTGCGCCGCGACGATCTCCTGCCCGCCGAGGGTTACCGGCTGGAGATCGACCCGTCCGGCGTGACCCTGCACGCGGCCGACGCGGCGGGCGAGTTCTACGGCCGCCAGACGCTCCGGCAGCTGATCGGGCCGGACGCGTTCCGGGCCGCGCCGATCCACAGTGGACAGCAGACCATCCCGTGCGGTGTCGTCACCGATCACCCCCGGTTCGGCTGGCGCGGCTGTTTACTGGACGTGGCAAGGCACTTCCGGACCAAGGCCGAAGTGCTGCGGTTCATCGACCTGATCGCCGCGCACAAGCTCAACGTGCTCAACCTGCACCTGACCGACGACCAGGGCTGGCGGATCGAGATCCCCGAGTTCCCCAGGCTGACCGAGGTCGGCGGCTGGCGGAAGTCGTCCATGGTCGGACGGCACGACGGTCCGGAACGGGACGGACGGCCGCACGGCGGGTTCTACACGGCCGACGATCTCCGCGAGATCGTCGCGTACGCCGCCGCGCGCTCGGTCACGGTGGTCCCGGAGGTCGACATCCCCGGGCACGCACGGGCCGCGATCACCGCGTACCCCGAGCTCGGCCCGGAAACCGGCGAGCCGTGGGAGGTGTGGACGAGCTGGGGTATCAGCACGTCGTTGCTGAACACGGAACAGTCCACTCATGCCTTCTTCAAACGCGTCTTCGACCATGTACTGGAGATCTTCCCGTCCGAGGTCATCGCGCTCGGCGGTGACGAGGTTCCCGGCGCGACCGAGGAACACGGCCGGTTCGTCCGTGAGATCGCGCGGCACCTGGTCGATCGGGGGCGTCGTCCGCTCGGCTGGGACGAAGTGCTCGAAGCGGACGACCTGCCGCCGATGGTCATCGGCTCGTGGCAGAGCGAAGCGGCCGGCGCCCGCGCGGCGGCCGCCGGGCACGACGTCGTCATGTGCCCCGAGGAGCACGTGTACCTGGACCACCGGCAGTCCGACCACCCGGACGAACCGATCCCCGTCGGGTACCTGAGCACGCTGGAGAGCTTCTACGGCTATGAGCCGGTGCCCGCCGATTTCCCCGAGGGGAAGTCGATTCTCGGCGCGCAGGCGCAGGTGTGGTCGGAGCATCTCGACACCGTGCGGCGGGTGGACTACGTCGCGTTCCCGCGTCTGTGCGCCTTCGCCGAGGTCGCGTGGAGCGAGCCGGACGGGCGGGACTACGCGGAGTTCCTGCCGCGTCTGCGGGACCACCACCTGCCCCGGCTGGACGCGCTGGGCGTCGAGTACCGGCCGCTCGACGGGCCGCATCCCTGGCAGACGCGGCCGGGCGTGCCCGGTCGACCTCGGCAGCGGTGAGTACGTGAAGGCCCCCTTCATTGCGCCTAGCGCAGTGAAGGGGGCCTTCACGTACTTGGGGAAGATGTGAAGGTCGAGTTTCCTCGGCTGAGCCGAGGGAAGGGGTCCTTCACGCGCAGCCGTTGTGACTCCTGATGCGTATGTGACACATGTGGCGATCACCAAGTCCGTGAAGATCAACCGCGGCCTGCCTTGCACCACGCGCGGGGGATCAGGCCATCATGGGGTGATGAGTGATCAGTGGGTCGACGCCTCCCAGCTTCCTGAAGAACTCGTAGCGCTCATCGACACCCTCCGCCCTGGCGAGAACGTGCTCATCACCCGGAACGGCGAGACCATCGGGACGATTTCCGCCGCTGCCCGCGAAGAACCGGCGCGTTCGGCGGACTCCGACGACATCACGGTGGTGGCCACCGCCATGAAGCTGTCCGCGACGGCCCGGGATGCGCTGTCCGAGCGGCTCGGCCCCGGCTATCTCGTGCTGGACCTGCGTTCGGCTCCCCCGACCGTCGACGTCCTGCTGGTCCCGCCGGGCAGCCCGCAGTTGATCGGCAACTTCCGCGCGCTGTATCCGAAGGCCCGGATCGTGATCACGGAGATCGAGGACGCCGAGCTCGGCGTCAAGTACGAGGGTCCGGTGCGCCGTCTGCTCGACGCCGGCGCGGAGGCGTACCTGCCGTCGAGCACCATCCCGCGGCTGGCGGAGCAGCTGGACCGGACCATGACTCAGCTGAACCAGCTCACCGGTGACTCATCGGTCCCCCTGACCATCGAAGCGCCGGGAGGTCGCACGCTCGAGTGATCAGCGAGCGCCGAAGTCACCGAGATTCAGCGAGCCCACGTGGTCGTTCCAGCTGTCCCAGAAGACCTTCTTCTCGGAAGCCCGGTAGTGATGCCGGTACCCCATCAGCTCGCCGCAATCGAAGCTCTCCTCGACGAGATCGGGTGTGCCGAACACGTCGAGGAAGTCGTCACGGGAACGCAGGTACCCGAAATGGGCGAGAAGACCGCGTTCGCCGCCGTACATCGCGAAGCCGACGACCGTCCCGCCGACGATCCGGTAGCTGAACTTGCCGGGAAAGTGAACGACTCCCTCGGTTTCGACGGCGTTCTCGACCACCTTTTCCCGGGAGAGGGGCTCACCGTCCGCGCCGTAGTACTCCGTTTCCCTGCCGCTTCCGGCGATCGCGCGGTGGACGATCGGAGAGAGCGTGACCTCGATGACGCTGCCCCGGGCGACGGTATCGGCGGCCTTCGACCCGAGGCGGGCACCGGCGAGGCTCAGGCCGCGCGGGTCGAGATCCGGCCGGGTGAGGACGTCGAGGTCGTCGAGTATCTCGATCACTCGATGAAGCGTAGGGCAGGCGGCCAGGCGACCTCGACGAACCGCGGCCGATAGATCCGCGCGTCCGCGATGTTGTCGGCGTGATCCAGGCTGTTCACGTTGTACGACACCGTGAGCCTCCCGGGACGGCTCAACTGCGGATGCGCCGTCGCGTCGTAGACGATGCGCCGGTCACTGGCTTCGGGTGCCCGGTGGAGCACGACAGGATCCCGGAACGGGCCGGTCGGCGAACTCGCGGTGTAGGCGAGCATCACCGGACTGAAGCCGGGGCTGGTGTCCATGGTGATCAGCACGTATTCGCCGCCGACGCGGTTCACCGAAAACGCCGTCCCGACCCCGGACAGCATCCGGGCCGAGTCCTCCTCACGGGACGACCAACCGGCGCCGGTCCAGAACCGCCAAGGTCCGCGAAGGCCCCCAGTGGGCACCCTGGCGAGCCTCAGATGGCCTTGTTCGGCACCGTAGATGTAGGTGTATCCGCCGTCTTCGAGCAGCTCCGATCCCCACGCGACCTTCTCGCTCACCGGGATCACCAGCAGCTCGGACGGCGTCAGGGCGGGCAGCCGGAACGTGGCCAGCGACGTCCCGGTGCTCCGGAAGTCGAGGCCGCCCGGACCGGTCGTCCGGTATCGGTTGTAGAGCACCCGCAGGACGTCGCCTTGGACGACTCCGTCGCCGACCCAGTAGTGCTCACCGGAACCCGCGAGCCCGATCAGCGCCTCCGGCTCGTCCGGGGTGCCGCCGTGCAGCGTCTCCCCCAGCGTGCCGTCGGGCCGCTGGACGACCAGGGTGTTACGGGCGATCGGGCTGTCACGGGGGCGGCTGTGGTCGGGATTCACCGTGCCGAGGAACGTGTCCGAGAACAGCCATGCGGTGCGGCCGTCGGGCAGCGGGACCGATACCGTGCGATCCCCGCCGGTCCAGTGGCCGCCCTGATCGCCGTAGTCGTTCCAGAGCTCGTTCAGCCCGGCGACGGGAGCGACCGGCGGCGGTGCGGACGCGATCCCGCTGCTCGCCACCACGGCGCTGAACAGCAGCGCGGCCGGTACGAGAATCCTCGACGCCCGGCGCATCGGATCATGCTAAAGGCGACGGGGATTTTGTACGACCCTTGTGCGCCAGGTGATTACCGTCCGCGGGATGTCCTGGAAACTGCTTTCCGTTGCCGTGCTCGCCGCCGTCGCGTGCACCGGGTTCACGACGGCCGAAGCCGCCTCGAAGACCTACTACGTCGACCAGGTCTCCGGTAGCGACAGCGCGAGCGGCACTTCGCAGCAGACTCCGTGGAAGTCCCTGGCGAAGGTCTCCGCGACCACGTTCGCCGCGGGCGACACCGTCCTGTTGCGTCGCGGCGGCGTCTGGTCCGGTGGTCTCACCGTCAAGGGCTCGGGTGTCACGGTCGGCGCGTACGGCACCGGCGCGCGGCCTGTCGTCAAAGGCAACGCCGAGGCGTGTGTCGACCTCCCTGGAAACGACAGCGTGGTGAAGGACCTGCAGATCGGCGTCGCGGCCGACGCGGGACGCTGCTCGTGGGCCGGGGTGAAGGTGTCCGGCGATCGCAACAAGGTGCTGTCGAACCTGATCACCGGTGCCGGCGCCGGCGTGTACATCGCGCCGTCGGCCGACCGCACCGAGGTCACGCAGAACGACCTCGTCGACAACAACCACATGACCGTGGTGACGCCGGGCGGCAACGACGACTCCGGCGCGTTCGCCGTGCTGGTCCAGGGCAACGACTCCGACATCGGCTGGAACCGGATCAGCGGTTCGATCGCGAAGGCCGACGACTTCGGCGGTCTCGACGGCGCCGCGGTCGAGATCTTCTACGGCTCCCGGAACGTCATCCACCACAACATCTCCGAGGACAACGAGACCTTCACCGAGCTCGGCACGGACGCACAGGATCCGGACGGCGTCTCGACCGGCAACGTCTTCGAGTACAACGCGATCTTCGGCGCCAAGACGCGCGGCGGGATCATCACGCGCGGCGCGGAGGACGGCAACGGGCCGGTGCTCGGTACGGTGTTCCGCAACAACTCGCTCCGGCTCCCGAACGCCGAGGCGGAGGGTTTCGTCTGCTACGGCGGCTGCACGAACCGGATGCTGACGATGACGCAGAACGTCGTCCATGCGGCGTACAAGGTCGGCTACGCGGACGCGACGTTCACCGCGACCGACCACAACGTGTACTTCGGCGGGCTCCGGCAGTTCACGCCGGGCGCGACGGACAAGGTCGCGGATCCGAAGTTCACCTCGGCCACGAACCTGATCCTGCAGGCGGGAAGCCCGGCGATCGACCTCGGCACCACGAAGTACGACGACCGCGACGTCGACGGCAATCCCGTGTACTCCGGCGCGGCGGTGGACGCGGGCGCCTACGAATTCTCGTGAGTGGTGAGGACCTGGGGGGTGCTGGAGGCGGTGTCGCGAAAGCCACTTTCGGGACACCAGACGTCTCGAAAGTGGCTTTCGCGACATGCTCAGCCGAGCCCTGCACCCTTCATGCACCCGGGCGGACGAGGAACACCGGCACCGAATGGGTCGAGTCTCGTGAGTGGTGAGGACGGTTCTAACCGTCCTTACCACTCACGAGGGACCCGAAAGCGTCAGTTGTAGATGCGCTGCATGACACCCGCCGCGACGAGCCCGTTGGCCCACAGCGAGTTCACCCGCGAGACCTCCTGGGCGTTCGGCTTCGCGTTGGTGCAGGACGGGCCGGGGCCGCCGCCGGACATCAGTTCGGAGCACGGGCCCTGGTAGTTGTCCGGCAAGCCGAGCGCATGGCCGGTCTCGTGCGCGGCGATCCGCGTCTGGTCGTACTCCCGCGCCTGCGTGTAGTCGATGAAG
This sequence comes from Amycolatopsis roodepoortensis, assembly GCF_014873915.1. Taxonomy (GTDB): domain Bacteria; phylum Actinomycetota; class Actinomycetes; order Mycobacteriales; family Pseudonocardiaceae; genus Amycolatopsis; species Amycolatopsis roodepoortensis. The sequence continues at coordinate 971,486 of NZ_JADBEJ010000001.1, read as the reverse complement.
ATCGTGCCGCGGCCGTGGCCGTCGGTCTCGGCGTACGAACCCGAGGGGTCGTTGCCCTCGGTGTAGCGCAGGGTGGCGCCCGACGAGCTCTCCTGCAGCTTCACGTTGGACACCGAGTTGTTCCAGTTCGCCACGCCCGCCTGGATGGCGGCGCGGAAGCTGGGCGCTCCCGAGGCGTCGTAGTAGACCGTGGTCGCCGCCGCGGTCTGCTGAGCAGGCTGGACCGCCGCCGTGGCCTGGCCCGCGGTGACCGGGACGGCCAGCAGCGCCAAGCTCACGGACGCGGAGACGAAGAACTTCCTTGCCATGGACCCACTCCTTGTCAGGACAACGGAATGGTTCGTGAATTTAGAAGTCCCGGCCAGGGCACGGCACCAACTTTCGTCGCTTCCGACAGCTGGTGATTTACCAACACTTCTGCCCTATTGACATGCACGTGTTCGCATATGATCATGCCGGGCTCAAGGCCGGAGCACCAGCTTTCCCGACGTCGCCCGCGCCTCGAGTTCCGCGAGCGCCTTCGGCCCGTCCGCCAGGTCGTACACCGTCGGCGTCCCCGGCACGCAGACCCCGGCCGCGATCAGGGCACGCAGTTCGTCCATCAGCTCCGCGAAGATCGCGGGCGCGTGCTCGATCAGGACGCCGAGATGCAGCCCGATCACGTGGATCTGATGCCGGAAGTTCAAGTCCCGGTTGGTGATCGCGACCTCTCCCCCGGCGACGCCGTAGACCACGACGCGTCCGGTGACCCGCTTGGCCGCGGCCAGACCGGCGGAGAAAGCCGCGCCGCCCACCGATTCGAGCACGAGGTCCACCTCCCCCGTCTCTTCGCCGTAAGCGATCACGCGGTCGGCGCCCTGCGCCCGCACCGAGTCGTGCTTGCCCGGCGACGCGGCGCCGATGACGGTCGCCCCGTAGTGCTTGGCCAGCCGGACCACGGCCTGGCCGACCCCGCCCGCCGCCGCCTGCACCAGCACGGTTTCGCCGGCGGCCAGCCTGCCCAGCGGTTTGAGCGCGGCGAGCGCCGTGACCCAGTTCAGGATCAGCCCGATCGCCTGCTCGTCCGACCAGCCGCCGGGCACCGGGACCGCGCCGGACGCGGACATGACCATGTACTCGGCGAAAGCCCCGCCGCCGGTTCCGACAACGTGGTCGCCGACCGCGGGCGTGGTCACCCCTTCCCCCAGAGCCACGACCTCGCCTGCCGCCTCGAACCCGGCGACGTACGGGGCTTCGGGGCCGCCCTCGTACGTGCCCCGCGTCTGCATGACGTCGGCGAAGTTGACCCCGGCGGCGGTGACCTTCAGTAGGATTTCACCTGGTCCCGGCGCCGGAACGGATGCGTCGGTGATCAGGTGGAGATCTTCGGGACCGTTCGTGGAGTTCTGTCGCAGCGCGCGCATCGAAGTCATGTCCGCACGCTAAAACCCTCACATTTGCGTGAGGGTCAAGTCGCGGAGGTACGCGTCGAGGGCGTCGCGATTACGGGTCATGAGCGCGATCCTTCGATCGAGCACTTCCCGCTGCCGCGCGACCTCGCCGATCATGTACTCGCACGGCTCCTTCGGCCGGACCTCCTCCGGTCCGTCGAGGTACGGCAGGACTTCGCGGATCAGCCGCACCGGCAGTCCGGCGTCGAGCATCCCGCGGATCTGCAGGACGGCCTCGACCGAGCCTTCGCAGAAGTCGCGATAGCCGTTGCCTTCGCGTCCCGGGCTGATCAGGCCCTCTTCCTCGTAATAGCGCAGCGCGCGGACGCTGACCCCGGTCTTCCGCGCGAGTTCGCCGATCTTCACGATCCCAAGGTAGCCCGCGGGCCGCGGTATAGGTCGTTATACGGTTTTCGGTTTGTACCAGACCTCGGGGCGGCCGACCTGGCCGTAGCGGGGTTCGCGCTGGGCGAGACCGTTGTCGGCGAGGTATTCGAGGTAGCGGCGCGCGGTGACGCGGGAGGCGCCGATCGCGGTCGCGGCCGCCCCGGCGGAGAGGCCGTCCGCGGCCGAGGCGAGGACCTCGGTGATCGACTCCAGGGTCTGCGCGCTCATCCCCTTCGGCAGGGCCTGCCGCTCGGTGGTGCGCAGGGTGCCGAGCGCGCGGTCGATCTCGGCCTGTCCGGTGACTTCGCCGGAAGCGCCGTGGAACTCGGCGTAGCGCTCCAGTTTCTCCCGCAGGGAGGCGAAAGTGAACGGTTTCAGCAGGTACTGCACCACGCCGACCGACACGGCGGCCTTCACCAGCGCCAGATCCCGCGCCGAGGTCACCGCGATGACGTCGATCGGGAGCCCGGCCGCGCGCAGCGACCGGCAGACGGCGAGCCCGTGCGTGTCCGGGAGATAGAAGTCCAGCAGCACCAGGTCGACCGGTTCGCGTTCGCAGAACCGCAGGGCGTCGCCGCCGGAGTGGACGACACCGGCGACGGTGAAGCCTGGCATCCGCTCGACGTACACCCGATGCGCGTCGGCGGCCACCGGCTCGTCCTCGACGACCAGCACCTTGATCATCGCGCGGACTCCTTCGGCGGCAGGCGGACGGTGAACACCGCGCCCTCGTCGCGGCCGACGTCGATCGTCCCACTGTGCCGCCGCACCGCCTGACCCACCAGTGCCAAGCCGAGCCCGTGCCCGTCCTCGGGTTTGGTGGACCAGCCGCGCCGGAACACGTCCTCGACGTCGTCCACGCCGGGGCCGGTGTCGGCGACCCGCAGCAGCAGGCCCTCGGGGTCGGACCGCACGGTGACCTCGACGCCGGGCCGTCCGCCGTCGCCGGCGTTCCCCGCCGCCGCGTCGATGCCGTTGTCGATCAGGTTGCCGAGGATGGTCACCAGATCCCGCGGCGGGACACCGGTGTCCGCGTCCTCCATGACGGTGTCGGGTGTGATCGTGAACTCGACGCCGCGCTCGCTCGCCTCCGCGGCCTTGCCGAGCAGCAGCGCCGCGAGCACCGGTTCGGCGACCGCGCCGACCACGCGGTCGGTGAGTTCCTGCGCCAGCGCGAGTTCCGCGGTCGCGAACTCGACGGCCTGTTCGGGGCGGCCGATCTCGACCAGCGAAACGACGGTGTGCAGCCGGTTCGCCGCCTCGTGCGCCTGCGACCGCAGTGCCTCGGCCAGTCCGCGCACGGTGGTCAGTTCCCCGGTCAGCGCCTGGAGTTCCGTGTGGTCGCGGAGGATCACCACGGTGCCCATCGCCTTCCCGCCCGAGCGCACCGGCGACGTGCTGACGACGAGCACCCTGGCCTCGGTGAGATGGAGTTCGTCGGTGCGTTCCTCTCCCGAGGTGAACGCTTCGACGAGGTCGTCGGGAATGTCCAATGCGGACAGTTCGCGACCGACCGGATCATCGGTGACCTCGAGCAGCGCACGGGCCCCGTCGTTGCACAGCACCACCCGCCCGTCGCCGCCGACGAGCAGCAGCCCCTCGCGCACGGAATGCAGGACGGCCTCGTGGTACTCGAACAGGTTGCTCAGTTCCTCGGGCGCGATCCCCCTGGTCTGCCGCCGGAGCCGGGCACTCACCAGGTAGCTGCCGATCCCGCCGACCACCAGCACCGCCACCGCGACCCCGATCAGCGGCCACAGGCGTTCCCGAAGCTCGGCGTCGATCGCTTCCACGGTAATGCCGACCGACACCAGAGCGACGACCTGCCCGGCGGCGCCGTGCACCGGGACCACGACGCGTTCGGACGGCCCGAGCGAGCCGGCGTAGGTCTCGAGCACCCTGCCGCCGCGTTGCGCCTCGCCGATGTTGCCGATGAACGGCTGCCCGATCAGCTCCGGATTCGGATGTGTGTAGCGGATCCCGTTCTTGTCCATGATGGTCACGAAATCCACCCGCGTGTCCGCCCGGACACTCTGCGCGAACGGCTGCAACGTCGCGGTGGGCTCCGATGTGGACAGTGCGGCCAGCACGCCCGGCGCGTCCGCCACCGACTCGGCGACCGCGATCACCTTGTCTTCTGCCCGGTCTTCGGTGGCCCGCACGGAATCGAGATAGGCGAAGGTCAGCCCCGCCGCGACGAGCACGAACAGCACCACGAGCTGGAGAACCAGCAGCTGGCGGGCGAGACTGCCGCGCCTGGTCCGGATCCGCGTCGTCGAGGGCACCCGCTCATACCAGCACACCGCCCACAGGGCCGCTCGGCGCGCCCGGCCGGAATTCTCCGGAAACCACTCGCGCGAACTCAATGAACACAACCGTGACCCAGCTCACCTGGCCGGGTGATAGTGACCGGCAATCCCACGGACACCCCCTGAGCTGGAGGCAAAGGTGCCTACAACGCCGGAAGCGGCGCCACGACGTCGCGACAAGATGCACTACCTGTACCTGGCCGTGATCGCGGCGGTGGTCCTCGGCGTCATCGTCGGGTTCGCCGCGCCGGATCTGGCCAAGGAACTCAAGCCGCTCGGCACGGGTTTCGTCAACCTGATCAAGATGATGATCTCCCCCATCATCTTCTGCACCATCGTCCTCGGTATCGGATCGGTGGCGAAGGCCGCGAAGGTCGGGAAGGTCGGGCTGCTGTCGCTCGGCTACTTCCTGATGATGTCGACGTTCGCGCTCGCGATCGGCCTCGTCGTCGGCAACCTCCTGCACCCGGGCGAGGGCCTGCACCTCGACCCCGCCGCCGCCGCGAAGGCGCACAAGCAGGCCGAGGGCGGCGAAGGCACCGTCGACTTCCTGATGGGCATCATCCCCACCAGCTTCGGTTCCGCGTTCACCGAAGGCCAGGTGCTGCAGACGCTGCTGGTCGCGCTGCTCGCCGGATTCGCCGTGCAGAAGCTGGGCACCAAGGGCGAGCCGATCCGCCGCGGCATCGAGCACATCCAGCGGCTGGTGTTCCGGATCCTCGCCATGATCATGTGGGTGGCCCCGGTGGGCGCGTTCGGCGCGATCGCCGCGGTGGTCGGCGAAACCGGCTGGGGCGCGCTGCGCAGCCTCGCCGTCATCATGATCGGCTTCTATCTGACCTGCCTGGTGTTCGTGTTCGGCGTGCTCGGCGCGGTCCTGTGGCTCGGCGCGCGGGTCAACATCTTCACCCTGCTGCGTTACCTGGGCCGCGAGTTCCTGCTGATCCTGTCGACCTCGTCGTCCGAATCGGCACTGCCCCGCCTGATCGCGAAGATGGAGCACCTCGGGGTCTCCAAGCCGGTCGTCGGCATCACCGTGCCCACCGGCTATTCGTTCAACCTCGACGGCACGGCCATCTACCTGACGATGGCGACGCTGTTCATCGCCAGCGCGCAGGACCAGCCACTGGGCGTCGGCGAACAGATCTCGTTGCTGCTGTTCATGATCATCGCGTCGAAGGGGGCGGCGGGCGTCAGCGGCGCCGGGATCGCCACCCTCGCCGGCGGTCTCCAGTCGCACCGGCCGGAACTGGTCGACGGCGTCGGCTTCATCCTCGGTATCGACCGGTTCATGTCCGAGGCCCGCGCGCTGACCAACTTCGCGGGCAACGCCGTCGCGACCGTCCTGGTCGGCACGTGGACCAAGGAATTCGACCGCGACCAGGCCAACCGGGTCTTCAGCGGCCAGGCGCCGTTCGACGAAGCCACCCTGATCGACGACCATCCCGACACATCGCAGGATCCTGAAAGCGACAGGGAAAAGACCGTGGCGCACGCGTAGCGCCCGGCGGCGAACCGGAACCGCGGTGCGAGGGGCCCCCGTCCTCGCACCGCGGTTCCTTCTTTTCTGGGAAACTCACCGGCATGCCGGACGCCATCGACCGTTACGTGGTCCCGCGGTACTCGAAGCTGCTGCACGGCAACTTCGCCGGGATGATGAGCGACCCCGAGCGCGAGGCCTTCCTGCGCGACCTCGTCGAGGACGCGCGGAGCATCACCGACGACGAGCTCGAAGAGCTGCTCGCTGCGGACTGGCGGCCACGGATCACCGCGGCCTGGCTGATCGGCGTCGACCGGCGCACCGCGTGGCGAGGCCGCATCCGGGAACTGTTCCTGGAAAGCGGCCTGGTCTTCGCCGGGCAGGGTTACTGTTTCGCGCTCGCCCGGTTCGGCACGATCGCCGACGCCGAGATCCTCGTGTCCTATCTGGACCACTACCTCGCGCGGCCGGACTTGCGCTACGACCAGGAATGGGCGCTCGCGGCCCTGCACCACATCGACGCTGACCTCACGACCGCGTACACGTCTCGCTATCTGCGGCCGGACGGGCCGTGGGAAAGCTGGTCCGCGAAGAACAGCACGGACCTGCCGTTCCACAAGATGTACTTCGCCCTGCTGTGCTCGCACGTCCAGCGCGCCGTGCACGCGGCGGACATCAGGCGCTGACCTTCTCGTCGTAGACGACGCGGGACGCCGCGATCGAGTCCCGGTGGCGCTCGGCCCAGCTCAGCAAGCCGCTCAGCGACGCATAGAGTTCCTTCGCCATCGGCGTGGCCTCGTACTCCACCTTCGGCGGCACCGTCGGGTACACGGTGCGCACGAGCAAGCCGTCGCGTTCGAGGTTCCGCAACGTCAGCGTGAGCATCCGCCTGCTGATCCCCTCCACCGAACGCTCCAGTTCCGTGAACCGCACCGGACCGCGCGTGGCCTCCAGCAGGATGCCGATCGCCCACTTGCCGCTGATCCGGTTGATCACCTCGAGGACGGTGCACACCTCGAGTTTCTCCGGATCGACCAGCCTGGCCTGCGCGGTCACATCGGTGTTCCCCTGGGACATGAAAGTGCCTCCTTCCGGCGAGGAACAGAGTCACACAAGATGGGCGCTGTTACAAGTGATGCACCAAGGCATCACCTGGGGAAATCTCGAAGGATCATCATGCGCGCTCTCACCCTTGCCGTCCTTTGCGCCGTCTCGCTGATGGTCGTCCTCGACGGCTCGATCGTCGCCGTCGCGCTGCCCGCGATCCAGAACGACCTCGGCTTCACGCCGTCCACCCTCGCCTGGGTGGTCAACGCCTACCTGATCGCGTTCGCCGGGCTGCTCCTGCTGTCCGGCAGGCTGGGCGACCTGATCGGCCGGAAACGGGTCTTCCTGGCCGGGCTCGGCCTGTTCACGCTCGCCTCACTGCTGTGCGGAATCGCGCAGGACCAGGCACAGCTCATCGTGTTCCGCTTCCTGCAGGGCGCGGGCGGCGCGCTGGCGTCGGCCGTCGTGCTCGGCATGATCACCACGCTCTACCCGGAACCGCGGGCACGGGCGAAGGCCATCGGCGTCTACAGCTTCACCCAAGCCGCGGGCTCGTCGATCGGGCTCATCGCGGGCGGCACGCTCACGCAGCTGCTCGACTGGCACTGGACGTTCTTCGTCAACCTGCCGATCGGCGCGATCGCGCTGGTGCTGGCCGTCCGGCTGCTCGCCGACGACCGCGGCCCCGGGCTGCGCGGCGGCACCGACGTCACCGGCGCCGGGCTGGTCACCGGCGGGCTGATGCTCCTGGTCTACACGATCGTCAAGGCCGAGGAGTACACCTGGGCCGACGCCCGCACGCTCGGGCTGCTCGCGGTGTCGCTGCTTCTTCTCGCCGGATTCGTGCTCCGGCAGGCGAAGGCCCGTCAGCCGCTGCTGCCGCTGCGGATCTTCCGGCTTCGCGCGGTGTCCGGGGCGAACGTCGTGATGGTGCTGATGGTCGCCGGGCTGTTCGGCTTCCAGTTCATCACCGCGCTCTATCTGCAGCGAGTGCTCGAACTCGACGCGTTGAGCACCGGGTTCGCCTTCCTGCCGGCCCCGCTGTCGATCGCGGTGATGTCCCTGGTCTTCGCCGAGCGGCTGAACCACCGCTTCGGGGCACGAACGGTGCTCGTCACCGGGCTTTCCCTGGTCACGCTGGCGCTCGGCTTCCTCGCCACCGTCGAGGCGGACGGGAACTACACGACGGACGTCCTGCCCGCGCTCGTCCTGATGGGCATCGGGTTCGGCGCGGCGATGCCGGCGCTGATGGGGCAGGCGATGTCCGGCGTCGCCCCCGCCGACACCGGCGTCGCTTCGGGACTGATCAACACCACGCAGCAGATCGGCGCGGCCATCGGGACCGCCGTGCTCGCGACCGCCGCCGCGTCCCGCACCGGCTCACTTCTGGCCGAGGGCACCGCGATTCCCGAAGCCCTCACCAGCGGCTACCGGACGGCGTACGCGTTGAGCGCCGGACTGCTCGCTCTCGCCGTCTTCTCCGCGACGGTGTTCCTTCGCACCCGGAAGGTTCAGGAAGCGATCGTCGCGTAGGCCCACTCGGAGACCTCGCCGCCGAGGCGGACCTCGGCGGCGCCTCCGGGTCTCCAGACCCCGCTGCCGCCGAACGCGGCCATCCCGCCGGTCTTGCCGGAATACTGGGAAAGCACCACCCACATCCCGTATCCGGCCGCGACGCCGACCTGGTCGAGCAGCCGCTGTTCCTGGCCATCGCTGAAGAGCGCGCTGAGGACGTAGACCTCCGCACCCGCCTCGGCGAGCTCCCGCGCATGGTCCGGATTCGCCGCGTCGAGGCAGATCGCGAGGCCGAGACGCCTGCCACGGACCTCGACGATCACCTGCCGCGTGCCCGGTTCGAACAGCTCTTCCTCGCTGTTGTGCAGGTTCCGTTTCGCATAGGTGGCAACGGTTTCCCCGGCCGACCCGAGGACGAGCGAACCGATGAGCCGTCGTCCGTCCTCCACGAGCGGAAGGCCGATGACGGCATGGACACCGCTGGCCCGGCACGCCTCCCGGAGCGGTTCGAGGCGAGGGTCGTCCTCGGTCAGCCACAGCCCGGGATCGGCGGCGAGCGCCTCGAACTCCAAGCCGGTCAGGGAAAGTTCAGGGAAGACGCAAAGATCTGCCTCCGCGATCCGGATGAGCCTCGCGTGTTCGGCGATGTTCGCGGAAAGATCGGCGGGGACGGTGAACGGCTGCACGGTGGCGACACGCATGGCGGGAGCCTAGCCCGCGGAAGCCCCCAGGTATCCCCGTAATCCGTTGTGTCCCCGCCGCATCATGAGCGCGTGGTTGATCCGGAAGATCGGCCTCGCGACGCGATCGAGCTTGCGCAGCAACGGTTTCCGCGCCTCGACCTCCTGTGTGATCTCCAGCCTGGTGCCAGTCCCCACCGCCATCAGCGCGCCGGCCAGCATCCCTTCGAGATCGCCGCTGAGCCGGACCCGCACCCGGCCCTCGCGCTCGTCCTGCCGGTCCCGGTGCATCCGGACGGTCAGCGCGTACGGCAGCCTGGACCGGCAGACGAGTTCGGCGGTGTCCTCGTCCACCTGGCTGACCGATCGGACGTCGCGCCACCACAGCGGATACGCGGCCAGGTCGACGACGGCGTCGAAGACCGCCTTGGGCGAGGCCGGGAGCACCCACGTGTCGCGGAAGCGGTACCAACCGCCTCCGCGACCCGCGAGCGAATCCGTCATACCCGCGCCGACACCAGGTTCCGGCCGTCCATGGTCACGACGTCGACCGAAGCCACGTCGCCGGGGGCGACCAGGGCGGAACCGTCGACACCGGTCCCCTCGCGCTGCCCCTTCTCCGAAACGAGCCAGCTGCCGGCGTTGACCCGCTCCCCACTCTTGGTCACCACGATGAGCGAGCACTTCTCGCCCTCACGGACGCCGGTCGCCTTGGCGTGCAGCCGTACCCACCCCGCGGCCGGGACCACTCGGACCGCCACTTGCACGCCCGTGTCCCGGTTGGTCGCCGCGAGGTCGCGCGTGCCGGGCACCGGGGTGGCCGACGCCGGCACCGGCAACGCCACCGTCGACGGTTCGGGCGACGTCTGCCGCCCGACCAGCACGCCCGCGCCGAGCGCCACGACGACCAGAACGGCCGCGCCGGCCACGGTGAGGAGCCGCCGCGGCTTGCGCTCCTGAGTGCCTTCTTCTTCGCGAACCTGACGCAGCGTGCGCTGCAACAGCAGGTCTCCGCCGTCCGGAGGCCCTTCGAGGAACGCCTCCGGCGGTACCTCGTCGAGGTGGTACCGCAGTTCTGACAGCTCACGCACCTCACGACGGCACGTGGGGCAGTTCGCCAGATGTGTCTCGAACGTGGCCGCTTCCGCCGCGGTGAGCCCGCCGAGGACGTAGGCGGCGAGCTGGCCCTGGTCGTGTCCCACCGCACTCATCGCGCTACCTCCCTTCCCGGTCCCGCCATCACGGCTCTGAGCGCCCGTAACGCGTAATAAGATCTCGACTTAACGGTACCCGGGGCCACGCCGAGGGACTGTGCCGCTTCGGCCACCGTCCGGCCCCGGTAGTAGATCTCCACCAGCACCTCACGATGTTCCGTGGAAAGGCCGTCCATCGCCCCGAGCACGGCCATCGAGTCCACGACGCTCTGCGCGTGATCCCGCTCGACCGCCGGGGTGGGCACCCCCTCCTCCGGCTCCGCCACTTCCGGTGGCCGCGCCGCCCTGGCCCGCGCGCGGTCGGTGATGATGTTGCGGGCCACCGTGAGCAGCCAGCCCCGCACCGATCCCTTCGCGTCGTTCTCCAGGTCTTCGGCGTGCTTCCAGGCCCGGACCAGGGTCTCCTGCACGACGTCCTCCGCGGCCGCGCGGTCCCCGGTCAGCCTCGTCGCGTACGCCAGCAGGCTCCGCCCGTGTTCGGCGTACAAGTGCCGGACCAAGTCCTCGCCTTTGGCCTTTTTGGGCCGCCAGCCTCCGATCGCCACTCGCGTCCTCCCGACGGTCTTCTGGGTCGGCGAGGACAGTACTGCAACCCGCAGGGGCAGAGTGGATCGTTCGGCGCGCGCCGCGATCGAACCGTTCATCGGCACCGGCCTCTCCTCGGTTCTCCATGGCCGCCTCCTCTTGCCTCCCACACGGACGGCACGGGCGCACGGTTCAACCGGGGCCTTGTCGATCACCGGACGCGCTCGTATGCTGGCGCCTCCGGATTCCGCCGCCGCCTGATTCCCGGGAGGGTCTCGGCGTGCCAAGGAAACTCGCGGCCGTTCTGCTGGCGGTCGCTTTCGTGTCGGGCTGCGGCGAGGAGCCCCGCTTCACCGCGACGCTGACGGATCCGGTGAACGTCGACCTGAGCTGGCCCGACGACGATCCGGCCGCCGCGGGGCGGATCGTCGAGTACACGACCGATCCGCACGGCGAATACACGATCCTGCGGTTCGTGCCGCCGCGGCAGACGACCTTCCGGCATCCGGACCTGATGCCGGAAACGCAGTTCTACTACCGGATCCGGCCGTTCTACGGCGCCGTTTCGGAGGCCGTGACGGTTTCCGGGCCGGCCACCCCTGCCGCTGACGGACCTCTTGTGCCCCTACGGTCGGGTGATCGCAAGGCTGCTCCGGCGTCGTTCCGGGCGGAGCCCGCGCCGGAGGAGATGGTGCGGTTCAGCTGGACGGATCGTTCCACCGACGAAGACGGTTTCCTCGTGGAGATCAAGAAACCCGGCACCGCCGAGTTCGTGCCGATCGAGGTCTCCGATCCGGGGACCACGTCGGCCGGGCTCGCCACCATGCCGGGCGAAGAGGGCGCCTCGTACCGGCTGCGCGCCTTCTACTACGGGCCCGCTTCGCCGGTGCTGGACCTCGTGAGTGGTAAGGACGGTTAGAACCGTCCTTACCACTCACGAGCACCTATGCGAGAACGGTCTTCAAGAACTGCCCGGTGTAACTCTCCTCCACCGAAGCGACGTGCTCCGGCGTGCCCTCCGCGATCACGGTGCCACCGCCGGAACCGCCCTCGGGACCCATGTCGATGATCCAGTCCGAGGTCTTGATGACGTCGAGGTTGTGCTCGATGACGATCACCGTGTTGCCCTTGTCCACCAGCCCGTTGATCACGCCGATCAGCTTGCTGATGTCCTCGAAGTGCAGACCCGTGGTCGGCTCGTCGAGGATGTAGACCGTCTTGCCGGTGGACCGCTTCTGCAGTTCGCTGGCGAGCTTGACGCGCTGCGCCTCACCACCCGACAGCGTCGGCGCGGGCTGCCCGAGCCGGACGTAGCCGAGGCCGACGTCGACGAGGGTCGCCAGGTGCCGGTGGATCGCCTTGATCGGCTCGAAGAACTCGGCCGCCTCCTCGATCGGCATGTTCAGCACGTCGGAGACGGTCTTGCCCTTGTAGTGCACCTCGAGGGTCTCGCGGTTGTACCGGTCGCCCTTGCAGACCTCACACGGGACGTAGACGTCCGGCAGGAAGTTCATCTCGATCTTGATCGTGCCGTCACCGGCGCAGGCCTCGCACCGGCCGCCCTTGACGTTGAACGAGAACCGGCCCTGCTGGTAGCCCCGCACCTTCGCCTCGGTGGTCGCGGCGAACAGCTTGCGCACGTGGTCCCACACGCCGGTGTACGTCGCCGGGTTGGACCGCGGGGTGCGGCCGATCGGCGACTGGTCGACACGGACCAGCTTGTCCACGTTGGCCAGCCCGTTCACGCGGGTGTGCCGGCCGGGGACCTGGCGGGCACCGTTGAGCTTGTTCGCCAGCACGGTCGCGAGGATGTCGTTGACCAGCGTGGACTTCCCGGAACCCGAGACACCGGTGACCGATACGAGGCAGCCGAGCGGGAACGACACGTCGAGACCGCGCAGGTTGTGCTCGCGCGCGCCGACGACGGTCAGCTGCCGCTTCTTGTCGATCGGGCGCCGGATCGCCGGAACCTCGATCTTGGTGCGGCCCGAGAGGTACGCGCCGGTGATCGATTCCTTGTTCCGCAGGATCTTCTTGTACGGTCCACTGTGGACGATGTGGCCACCGTGCTCACCGGCGCCGGGGCCGATGTCGACCACCCAGTCGCTGGAGCGGATGGTGTCCTCGTCGTGCTCGACGACGATCAGCGTGTTGCCGAGATCCCGCAGGCGGACCAGCGTTTCGATCAAGCGGTGGTTGTCGCGCTGGTGCAGCCCGATCGACGGCTCGTCCAGCACGTACAGCACGCCGACCAGACCGGAGCCGATCTGCGTGGCGAGCCGGATGCGCTGCGCCTCGCCGCCGGACAGCGTCCCGGAGGCGCGGTCGAGCGAGAGGTAGTTGAGGCCGACGTCGAGCAGGAAGCGCAGCCGCGCCTGGATCTCCTTGAGCACCGCGCCGGCGATCACCTGCTCGCGCTTGCCGAGCTCCAGCTCGTCGAGGAACTTCGACGCCTCCGCGATCGACAGGGCGCAGACCTCGGCGATGGACCGGTCGCCCTGCGTCTTGTGCTCCAGGGTGACGGCGAGAATCTCCGGCTTGAGCCGCGTGCCCTGACAGGCCGGGCACGGCACCTCGCGCATGTAGCCCTCGTACCGCTCGCGCATGTACTCGGACTCGGTCTGCTCCTGGCGCCGCTCGAGGAACGGGATGACGCCCTCGAAGCTCGCGTAGTACGAACGCTGGCGGCCGTAGCGGTTCTTGTAGCGGACGTGGACCTGCTCGTCGACACCGTGCAGGACGGCCTTCTGCACCTTCGCCGGCAGCTTGCGCCACGGCGTGTCCATGCGGAAGCCGATGGTCTCGGACAGCGACTCGAGCAGGCGGATGAAGTAGTCCGCGCTCTGGCCGCCCGCCCACGGCGCGATGGCCCCCTCGCCGAGGGACATCTCGTCGTCGGGGACCACGAGCTCCGGGTCGACCTCCTTGCGGACGCCGATACCGGTGCAGTCGGGGCAGGCACCGTAAGGCGCGTTGAAGGAGAACGACCGCGGCTCGAGGTCTTCGATCGCGAGCGGGTGGCCGTTCGGGCAGGCCAGGTTCTCGGAGAACCCGCGTACGCGATGCGGGTCGTTCTCCGGGAGGTCGACGAACTCCAGCTCGATCAGGCCGTCGGCCAGCCGGAGCGCCGTCTCGACGGAGTCGGTGAGCCGCTGCCGTGAGCTGGTCTTCACCGAGAGCCTGTCGATGATGACGGCGATCTGGTGCTTTTCCTGCTTCTTCAGCTTCGGCGGGTCGGTGAGCGGGTGGACCGTCCCGTCGACCACGACGCGCGCGTAACCCTGCTGCTGCAGGTTCTCGAAGAGGTCGAGGTACTCGCCCTTGCGTCCGCGGACGACCGGGGCGAGCACCTGGAAGCGGGTGCCCTCCTCCATCGCGAGCACCTGGTCGACGATCTGCTGCGGGGTCTGCTTGCTGATCGCCTCGCCGCACTGCGGGCAGTGCGCCTTGCCGGCGCGGGCGTAGAGCAGGCGCAGGTAGTCGTAGACCTCGGTGATGGTGCCGACGGTCGAACGCGGGTTGCGCGAGGTGGACTTCTGGTCGATCGACACCGCGGGCGAAAGGCCCTCGATGAAGTCGACGTCCGGCTTGTCCATCTGGCCGAGGAACTGGCGCGCGTACGCCGACAGCGACTCGACGTAGCGCCGCTGCCCTTCGGCGAAGATGGTGTCGAAGGCGAGGCTCGACTTCCCGGACCCGGACAGACCGGTGAACACGATCAGGCTGTCGCGGGGCAGGTCGAGATCCACACCGCGGAGGTTGTGCTCGCGGGCGCCGCGAACAACGAGGCGATCAGCCACGCCAGGGTCCCTTCAGGTTTCATTCTCAGCTGCGGTCGCCGTCCCGGTCGATAGCTGCACGGGCGGCCGCATCCATGCTACGAGGCACCACCGACAGAAACTGGTTCCGACTCTTTGACCTGCGGTTTTCCCGGCTTTTCGCGTCGATCCCGGCGAGCGGTGAGCCACCGGTGGACCGGTCGTTCAACGCCGGCGGTGATCGCCCAGCCCCCGAACACGGCGGCGGCCAGCACGATGGGGAGCCGCAGCCAACCGGGGACGCCGGCGTTCAGCAGGGCACGGGCCAGGATGTAACCGAGTTCCTGGTGCACCAGATAAAGACCATACGAGATGCCCGCGAGCCAGGTGACAGCCGGGGCGACCCTGGACATGCCGGGCAACCGCCAGTCCGGTCCGCGCGCGGCCAGGCACACCAGAAGAAGCATGACCGCGAACCCGATGGCCGAGGGCCAGCGCTCGGGGTCGTTCGGCAGGGCCTGGTGGAACGGGAAGACCTGCAGGTCCTGCGCGGCGCAGGCGGCGAGCACGAACAACGCCGCGTGCCAGTGCGCGAGACGTCGTTTCGACCACAGCCAGATCGCGATGCCGATGGCGAAGACGTGCACGCGGTGCAGGCCGAGGCCGTAGTAGAAGGTCTCCACGAGTTTCGGCGTGGACACCGGGTCGAACACGACGAACCGGAGGAAAAGCGGGACCAGGATCAGCGCCCAGAGCAGCCCGACGGTGAGCCGGTGGGTGCGCCACCGGCGCGGCCACAGCAGGGCCGCGGCGGTGAAAGCGGCGAGCTGGACCGGCAGCGTCCAGTAGGCGCCGTCGAGATAGTAGAAGAGCTCGTACCGCCAGCCCCATTCCTGGACCATGCCCAGGTTGGCGAGCAGATCGGCGCCGGTGGGGACGTACCACGGCGACGGATCGGACGGCGGGCCCTGCGGCACGCCGAACAGGAATCCGGACAGTCCCGGCGGGAACGGCAAGCCACTGAACCGGATCGTCGCGTACCGGGCGACGACGTAGGTCACGGCCACCGCCACCAGGTACGCGGGCACCAACCGCGCGACCCGGTTCCACAGCCACCGACCGGGGCGCCCCTTGCGCAGGCTCGCGCACACGAAGAAGGCGGAAATCACCAGAAGGATGGCCGCGCCGAACTGAGCGGTCACCTGAAAGGGGTACCCCACCAGTTCGGGATGCAGAAGCGCCCCCTGATGGGTGACGTGCCCGAGCATGACCGCGAAGACGGCTACAACGCGAAGGACGTCCCAGCTGATCTTGCGCGAGGCGCGCGGCGAAGCGTCGGGCACGAGCGTCCTGTGGTTCGGCTGGCGGGGCGACGCGAGCCTACGTCCTGCACCTGTGCGCCGCCTGTGCGGGTGGAACCGATTGCAGGCGAACGACTACCGTATGCGGTGTGAACATCGTCGAGACCTACACCGGGCATGTCGACCCCGGCGGCGACGCCGCCCGTCGCACCCTGGACGCGCTCACCATCACGAAGCTGTCGGTCGGCCCGATGGACAACAACGCGTATCTGCTCGTCTGCCGCGCCGAGAACGAAGCGCTGCTGATCGACGCCGCGAACGACCCCGAGCGGATCTCCGACCTCATCGGCCACGGCCCCGACCGGCCCGCGCTGAAGACCGTCGTGACCACCCACCAGCATCAGGACCACTGGCAGGCCCTCGGCGCCGTCGCCGGCGCGAACGGCGCGAACACCGCCGCCCACCCGCTGGACGCCGAGCCGCTGCCGATCCCGCCGGACTTCCTCGTCGAACACGGCGACACGGTGAAGGTCGGGCAGATCACCCTCGAGGTGATCCACCTGCGCGGTCACACCCCCGGCTCCATCGCGCTGCTGTACCGCGACCCGAACGGCCACCCGCACCTGTTCACCGGCGACTCGCTGTTCCCCGGCGGTCCTGGGCGGACAACAAGTCCGGAGGAGTTCGCCAGCCTGTTGGACGACCTGGAAGCACGCATCTTCGGCGAACTGCCGGACGAGACGTGGTTCTATCCGGGACACGGCGACGATTCCACGCTTGGCGAGGAGCGTCCCAAGATTCCGGAGTGGCGCGAACGCGGCTGGTGAGCTGACGACGTTCCCGAACGGGGCTGCCCTACCTAGTAGGCGGCCCCGTTTGCTGTTGGAGCAGCGAAAACGGGGCCTGGACGGACGCTGGAGGTCCGCATGGCAACGAATCCTGCCAGTCCCGGGGGCGCCGAGGAACGCGCCCCCGACGACTTCACCCGTATTCCGCACCAGTCGCTTGGCGCGTTGGTAGAGCGCTGGTCCGCCGCCCGCACGCGGACGTTCCTGGCCAAGGACGGCGAAGCCGATCCCAAGGACCTGGTCACCGAACTCGCCTACGGTACCCGGATCGCACACCAGATCACTGCGGGCCGATGGTGCGTGGTCGCTGAGTTGCTGCGAACAGGCGCGGTCGACTCCTGGGCGCAGATCGGCACCATGATCGAGGTGACTGAAACCGAAGCTCGGGACGAGTTCCACGGTTGGGTTGCTGCTCAGGTCGCTCTTCGACGTCGGACCGGCACGATCGGTCTCACCGAAGCCGACGCGGCAGAGCTGTTCTCGTTGTCCTCGGCGGTGTCCTGGTGAGCATTGAGGTAATTCACTGGGCGCTCAACACCGCCCCGATTCCCCGCGATCGCCGCGACGCGTCGAGCCTGGCTGTGGTTCTGGTCGGGTTGGCGAACCACGCCGATCCGGATGGCCGCAACGCGTTCCCCTCACTGGCGAGGCTGGCTCGGTACACACGGCTGTCCGAGCGATCGGTTCGCTACGCCTTGCGGGGGTTAGAGGATCTCGACCTGATCCGCCCCTCGGATCCGGGCATCGTGGCCGCGTACGTGAAGCGTGCGGACCGGCGGCCCAACGGGTACGACCTCGCAATCGACCGGGCCGAAGTGCTTGTGGACAACTCTGTCGACGGGAGGCAGAGTCTGCCGCCCGCTGAGCGGCACGAGGGGCAAACTCGGTCGGCACGAGGGGCAAACAGCGACACAACGGGGGGCAGTGCTTGCCCCCGAACCGTCCTTAACCGTCCTGGGAACCGTCCGGTGCGCGAGCGCGCGCCCGAGGCACGCTCGCCCATTCCGCCGCCGTGTGGGCAGTGCGACGCCCGGCCCAGTGATCCGGTCTCGGCTCGTGTGGTGTGGCTGGATGCCGATCACGCTCGCTCGGTCCGTTGCCCGCGCTGCCACCCGGCTGCCGATGGCTCGGCGGGAGGTGCCCGATGACGGTGACCAACGGAAACCTGGTGGCCCAAATCCGCCATGCGCTCGACACGGCGCGCAAGACCGGCCAGCCGTCGCCAGGGCGGCCGACGCTGGTGAAGTTGACAGGGGCGACAGATCACGCGGTCCGCAAGGTGCTGGCGGAGCTGGCGACCGAGAACGCCAACCTCGATAAGCCTGGCGGGCAGCCGCCGAACGAGGACGTCGGGTGGCCTGTCTCCGATCATGGCGCCGCTGCCGACCGGCAAAGCGACTCTGGCCGGTCGCCCATGATCACCAGCCCTGGCGATGGGATGGCGCCAACCGCTGACCGGCCCGTCAGCGCTGGCGACGACGTGTCGACTCCGGCCGCGGCGGGCGGTCGGCTCGTCGCATGGGCGGGGTTCGTGTTCGGCTCGGTGATGTCGATCGCGGCGAACGTGCTGCACGTCTGGCTGCCCGCTCCGCATGAGCCGCCCGGTTGGGTGCCGGGGATCGCGCCGCAGGTCGGGGCGGCAGTGTGGCCGGTGGGGCTGATGCTGGCAGTGGAGGCGCTGTCCCGTATCCCGTGGCCCAACGGGGTGTTGTGGGGCCTGGCCCGCTACGGCGGAGCCGGTGCCGTCGCGGTCGGCTCCGCGGTCATCTCCTATGGACACCTGCGAGGTCTCCTGCTGGCCTGGCAGTACGACCCTGTGGCGGCCGCCGTCGGCCCGCTGGTGCTCGACGGCTTGATGGTGGTGTGCGGCTTCGCCCTGCTGGCGATGAGCCGCACCAGCACTGGCGAGAACGACGGTGATCGCCGATGACCGTCGAACAGACAGGAGTCGTGGCGCAGGTCGCTGGCGACGAGGAAACGCCAACGGTCGCCAGCGCTGGTGACATGGTGAAGGCCGCTCCCCTCCTGGAGGGCGAGTTGCTCACAGATGAGGAGTACCGCCGGGCGCGGTCGCTGACAGCGTTGGCCATGTCGCGGCTACCCGCTCGATGGCACGACCGCAGCCACGTCAGTCAGCTGCGCACGGAGCTCGTCCGTCATGTCGTCCTAGCTCCGGCCCGGTATCCAGCCGCAGTAACACGTGGCGTGCCGATCGCCTTGCGCACTTGGTGGTCGTGGGTGTCGGTGAAGGACTTCTACGACGCGGCGAAGCAAGCTCAGCAGCTGGCGAACCGGTACGAGGAGATCCACCGCTTCCGAGTACGACGCCGCTGGTGGACGCTCGCCACCACGGCGGGCGGTGGTGGCGGTCTCACGATCGCGAGCCTGGTAGAGGGACCAGTCGTCTGGTGGATCGCTGGCGCCGTCGTGTCCGCCGGACTGGCGGTCACCGGACGCCGTAAAGACAAGTCCGGACGATCGGCGGTGATCCGGCCGCGCAGCATCGCGTGGGCAATGGACGGCAACAACCTCGTCACCGCCTTCCGCGAGGCCAAGCTCATCGGTAAGGACGAAGGGCTCGCCTTCGTTCAGCTGCCGAAGCGCGACAGCGCCGGCTGGGCCGTCGTCGTGGACCTGCCCGCCAGCCGCAAGGCCAGCACCGCGATCGCGAAGCGCGAAGACCTCGCCTCCGCACTGGCCGTCGACGAAGTCCAGCTCATCGCCGAACGTGTCCGAGGTAAGGGCGGGCACGCAGGTCGGCTCTCGCTGTGGATCGCTGATGACGACCCGTACGCGGCGAAGCCGGTCGACTCTCCCCTGGGCGATGTCGAGAACTGGGACTTCTGGCAGCCCACCCCCTTCGGCACGACCGCCCGCGGCCAGGTCGTACACCTGCCCCTGGTGTGGACTTCGCTGCTGGTCGGCGCGATCCCGCGGATGGGCAAGACCTACGCAGCTCGGATCCCGGTCACGTCGGCCGCCTTGGACCCACACGTTCGGCTGATCGTGGCCGACGGCAAGGGCGGCAAAGACTGGAAGGCGTTCGAGCTGGTGGCCCACCGGTTCATCCCCAATGCCCGTGCCGAGTCGATCGTGCGGCTCATCGCAGTGCTCGAAGAGGTCGCGGCCGACGTCGAGAACAGGTTCGGACAGCTCGCCGAGATGGACGACGAACTCTGCCCGGAGTCGAAGGTCACCCCCGAAATCACCCGCAACCCGGTCTACAACATGCCGCTGACGGTGATCGCCGTCGACGAGATCCAGAACTACTTGGAGGACGAAACCCCTCTCGACCCGGACCAGCCCAAGGGCAAGAAGCGCGGCCAGCGGGTCCTGGAGCTGCTGACGTTCATCGCCAAGACTGGTCCCGCTGCCGGGTTTGTGCTGATCCTGGCCACGCAGAAGCCGGACTCACAGGTCATCCCCGACAAGCTGCGTGGCCAGCTCGGTACCCGCTTCGCGCTCAAGGTCATGACCTACCAGGCCAGCGAGACGATCCTCGGCGCCGGAACCTACAAGGCTGGAATGGACGCCTCCAAGCTGCTCAAGTCCCACCGAGGGGTCGGGCTCCTGCTTGGCGCGGACGGCGAAACCGATCTCGACGCCGGCGAGGCGCTCACCGTGCGAACCCACCTGCTGCACATCAAGGCTATCCGGGCGGCCTGCCATCGTGGCCGTGCGTTGCGTGAGCTGGCCGGGACGTTGACCGGTGACGCGGTCGGCGAGCGGCAGATCCGGGAGCTCCCGGATGAGGTAGCGCAGCGCATCCAGCAGTCTGCGGCCGTCAACGAACCGTCCGTTTTGCCGGAGGACTCGGAGGGTCCTGAGCTTCCTGAGGTGCTGGGGCTCCTGGTCAACGCCATCGATGACGCTGAGACCGGTCTGGTGGCGACAGCGGATCTCGCGGCTCGTATCGGCTGGGACGCCAAGCCACTCGGCGAAGCACTGCGCAGGCACGGTGTGCCACCACCAACGCCGTCTCGTCAGCGGATCAACGGGTCGCTCCATCCCGTATCGGTCGTCGACTTGAGCACCATTCGCGCTGTGGTCGGCAACACCGCCCGATGAGGGTCGGTTGGGTCCGCACAGCAGTGTGCGGACCCAACCGACCCGTTCGTGCGGACCGGAAACACCGCCTTCGCGCGTTCAACCAGGCTCGATAGTCGGTTGTACTGGCAGAGCCGACCTAGGCTCCCAGGCTCTAACGTCCGCACAGGTCTGCACAAACTCGTCCAGATTGCTGTGTAAGCGAAGATCTCCGCCAAGCAGACGACGTGGGCCTGTTCACTGAACGAAACGGGTCAGTTTTCTGGGAGTTCCTCTGGAGACCAGGGCGAGCCGCCTTCGTAGTTCTGTTCGTTAGATACGACCGCGTTTCTCCGTGACAACCGGCCACATTCGATTCGGAGGAAAACTTACACTCGGGAAGTTCGACCGCGCCCCGGTCAACGGCTCACGTGGTTGACGCCCGCCACCTTTCCACGACGCCTGCCATACTTGCCTGTTGCATAAGACTCAGGCTCAGGTGATCTCCTTGACCCACCGAGAGAAAACTGCCCCAGATCAACCGCGGACCGATTATGGCGACGACAAAACTGAACGTTCGGACGTGCCGAACGTGTCCCGCCAATAAAGCGTGTGGCAGTGCCTACCCCTGCACGGGCCGGGGACCCTACGTCATTCTTCGTGAATCTAGTCGATCCCTGAGGCCCCAGTCAGCGCATGTTGCACCTGCCGTAAACCGTTCTCAGGTCACCACAAACACCCGACGCGCATAACCTAACGGGCGCCTACTAAGAGACGAATCTGTCGCCGCCAGGGCCGTAGTAGACCAGACGCCCCTCATTGTCAATCTCGTCAAGCGCAAAAGGGGGTATAGAACTGTAAACCAGGCGCGTGAATTCGACATCGCGAACCGAACCTATATACTTCGCAATATCGCTTTCCGGGCAAGCAGATTGAACACTTTCGCTAATCGCGAGAATATGAAGGCGCGTTTCTCCCATGTTCGCGGCTTGCTCATTGTATTCACGCCACTCAATGCGTCGCTCTACCGCCCTGGCATCCAACGACTCCAGAGGACCGTAGATAAAGTCCACAAACATAACATCCTGGCCGATTGTGGTCATATAACTCAAGCCATGGAAGTCGTGTGGCGTCTCAAGAATGGGATGTATATAGATTTCCCGACTGTAGCGTTCCTGCAAGTATCTCGGAATAAGTAGCTCTATGATATCAGCGTGTTGCGGCGAGTCGGCAATCCGGGTGAGTTCACCTATTGCCCGTTCGTCCAGAATCTGGGCACTCGGAACTTTGACAGTCCAGCCATTTGCACCGCGAACAACATTGGATTCGGTAATCTGAACCCAGAACACTTCGTCAGTTTGCGGATTGCAGAGGCATACAATTACAGGAAGAGAGTGGCTAAGCCAATAGGAGAGGTGTTTCTCCTGGCCGCGGTAGAGCCACCCTCCTTCAATCTCTTCGTCAAACCATGAGAGGCCACATTTGATCTGAAGCGCAAGTAACCTGCCGGTCCCCTTTCCGGCCTGGACGATCTCGACCTGAGCATCGATGCCGAGGTCAGCACGGAACTGCTCTCGGAAGATCCATCCCAGCTTGTCGCCAATCGAAGCATCAACCATACGCACGCCCTTGTCAGACGTCTTGGCCTGTGCCGTATAGCGCGGTCGGAATGTCGGCTCGCCTGTCATGCATCCATTGTCGCAGTACTGCGAGCTCGCTCATCGAGCGACTGCTCGGACGGCGCCCCTAAGAGGAGCCGAGAGCAAGGGCTGAGAACGCTACGAGCGTCTGTACCGCAGCCCCAGTGTCTGTGCTTCTCACCGAGGTGACACCAAAGCCTTGACGGCGACTTAGCGCAAGGTGCACTCCCTGTCGTTTGCCGCCAGCCTGGAGCAAGGACGATCGTCCTTCCCAACGTGGACGGGGCGCCACGAGAAGCACCCTCAAGCCGCGTAGCTACCGTTCACTTGCCCAGCGTGCATAGATCGCCATCGCGACAATCTGTTCCACTCCGCGCTCTTGTCGGCAGCGCACAGTCATCAAAGCGGTAGTCCACTAACAGACACGCGACAAAGGTAGAGTCCCCGACGCGGGGCTACGAAAGGCGGTCGGCGAGTGAAAGAGTTGATCAGTACGAGCACTCGTGGCCTGTTCCGTGACCTGATGACTGATAGCACCGTCGGTGCCATCACCTCAGCGTTCCAGGACGAAGGTTTCGCTCCAAACCCGGACTGCCGCTACGACGACACCAGTGTCCGACGCACTGCTGCCCAGGAACGCCTCGATTCCGTCGACTGGACTAACTCTGGCCATGTCGCCCGCGCCTGCCGAGTCTTCGAGCGATTGCTGATCGACTGGGGAGACGGCCCATATCTCGACCGCTTCTACAACTCCTTGCGCAGGGACGGCTGCTCAGTCGACTATCCCGGCACAGGCCTGATCACTCCGCCCACCGTCTCCGGCCACCTACGTCCGATTCGGTCACTGGCTACCCTCACCGACCCTTCCGCGATCCAGGAACAGCTCGACCGCATCCAGCGAGCGATCATCGACGATCCTGCCCTGGCCATCGGCAGCGCCAAAGAACTGGTCGAAAGTACCGCCAAGGTCGTACTCATCGAACGTGGTCGGCCAGTCAACGACAAGGATGATCTCCCCGCACTGGCCCGAGCAGCCCAGGAAGCACTCAGCCTGCACCCCTCGTCAAGTGCGCCCGGCCCCGATGGCAGCGACGCGGTCAAGAAGATCCTTGGCGCAGTCACCACCATCACCGCTGGGCTAGGCGAACTCCGCAACCGCGGCTACGGCACCGGACACGGCCCAGCCGCCACCCGAATCGGGCTTCGCCCGCGGCACGCACATCTCGCTGTCAACGCTGCGGTCACGTGGTGCCAGCTGCTGCTCGACACCCTCGCTGACCCCGACGCGCCCTGGCGCAAGACATCCTGACTGCGTAGAGACAGGATCGGCGACGGCCAGAAATACGGCTCACGACTTCCTAGCGCTACGACGCCCCCTGCACCACAGGAAGAGACACCACGAGGCGACTGTGTCGTTTGTCGACGATGTGCGCGGAGCCAATCTGCTCATCAGGAGTGTCGGCCGGATACGCGGTGATGACCGGGTCGGCCGTCCGCGCGGAACCCCAGGCCCGGATCTGGTCGGACAGTCGCTCAGCCAGCTCGTCCCCAGTAGGACCGTGGCCGATCGCGCCCAGCTCCGACCTCTGCTTACCGCCATCGTCTAAGCGGCGAAAGGTGAAGTAGGCCAGGGAGTCCTTTTCGACGAGGGCAGGGCTGCGGGAGGGGATGGCGGGAGTAGCGAGGCCGGCCTCGACAGCGGCCGGATCGGCTGCGATGCGGCAGGTTCCCGGCTCAGTGCCGGTCATCCGCAGCCAGACGCCGTCGAACGGCTCACTGTTGCCAACAGTCACTCCCGACCAGGCCGCGGTCTTCGGGGTGGCGAGGATCCTGTCGAGCCGATCAAGGCTGATGTCCTGGTCGCCGTCCCAATAGAGAGTGACCAGGCCGTCTGAGTCCAGGTGGCCGGACAGCTCACTGTCCTGGCCGATCATCGGAACGAAGCCACACAGCTGGACTGAGTCCGACCGGAGTCGGTCGCCTTCCCGGACGAACGCGACGCTGCGCGTCTGCCCCCGCCAGCGCAGCGGCACCACCAGACGTCCACCGGGCGCAAGCTGGCTCCACCACGCCGGCGGAAGGTCGAATGCGCCGACGGTCAGGATGATGCGGTCGTAGGGGGCGTGCTCCTGTGCGCCGAGCGAGCCGTCGCGTGCGATGACCCGGACATCAGGGAAACCGTTGCCGTCCAAAGCTTCCCGCGCACCGAAGGTCACCTCGTCGTCGATATCAACGGTAGTGACCTCTCCCCCTGGCCCGGTCAAACGTGCCAGCAGGGCGGCGTTGTAGCCGGTTCCGGCGCCGATCTCCAGGACCCGGTTGCCTGGTTGGACGTCGAGTTGGTCGAGCTGCATCGCGACCACGGTGGGCACGGACGCGCAGCTGAGCGCGGAGCCGTCCTCGGCGCGTTTGGTGATGACCGCCTTGTTGGCGTAGGCGTCTTCGGCGGTGGCGGCGGGCACAAAACGATGGCGCGGAATCTCGCTCAAAGCTTCTTCGACGGCCTGATTGCGGGCGTGACCAGCCTGTTTGACATGGGCGACCATGGACGCGCGCAGCGCCTCGGGCGAGGTGCCGGTGGTGGTGTTGTTCATCGTGTCCTTCCATGCGGGCGGTGCGGATGCTATCCGGTGCGGTCAGAGACTTTCGGGAGTTCGACGGGTGTCAGGCCTCCAAGAGCAGGCAGGCATCCCATCGAGTGATAGGCGCGGCGTTCGTGGCCAGTTGCACCAGCTGTATCCCGGTCCCGCCTTCAAGCAGCCCGTTACCGGCGGGTGGTCCGTACTGGTGCAGGTGGTCGATCAGGCGAGCTTCGAGACCAGGCAGTAACTGAGCGAGGCTTCCGCCCGGCGGAGCGTCCGCGGCGACCCGCCTGGTGGCGTGGATCAATCCGGCCCAGCCGTGGCAGACCGACGCGTCCTTTAGCAAGGCGAGCTGGTGCTCGTCGCGAAGGCATCCGGTGAGAGCGTCTTCGGCAGTCTGCTGGCGTCGGGTGTCGGCGAAGGCCAGCGCGGCGAGTTGCTGGGCGCGGACGAGGCCCGGAGTGCCGTAACACCATGACGGCCGCTGCGGGCTGAATTGGCGAACTATCGCGGTGCGCCATTCCGCACGGGAGATGACGCCCGGCCACCACACACGACCATCGCTGCTTTGACACCACTCGTCCAGCCACGCGGTGATCCGCTCGATGGCCTCGACCTGCCCCGGAACGGTGATGCCACGTCTCAACGCCGTCGCGAGCAGTGCCAGCGGTCCGCTAATGCCGTGGGCGATCCCCAGATTGGCGTGCCCTCCCCGCCACGCGTTCGTGGTCTGGCCTCGGGGCCCGGTAGGGCACCACCATCCAGGAAGCAGGTCGCCGTCGTGGCGCACCGGCTCGGTCAACCGCACAAGGTAGCCGAGGACCTGTCCCAGCAGCGTGCTGTGACCGTGACGGCGCAGCAGCCCGGCACCGATGCCGGTCAACCCACTGATCAGATCGAACTCGCGGAGCACAGGTAGTTCGGCCCGATCTATCCGGTCATGGGCATTGGCCAACCGCGTCTGGGCGAGTACGGCGATGTGCTCGTCGAAGTTGCGTAGCGCAGCGCCATAGCCAGGATGATCAGCCGCATGCAACGCGAATCCGACGGCCGGAACTCCCCGGTAGAGACCGGCCACGTCGGGGCGCGCGGTCACGGGACCGCTGGTCATCGCAGCGAACCATTGGCGGGCGAGTCCTTCAGATCCGGTACCGGTGCGGGCGTTTTCCCAGTGCAGCAGCGCGATGCCGGGCGCTCCGTCTGCCAGCGACTGGCTCCATCCTGGTGCGGGCTCCACTGCCGGCGGGATCGTCGCCTCGAAGGCGGTCATCGGCGGTTGTCCTGATGATGAGCATGCCAGGCCAGTGCAGCGTGGCGAGCCAGACGGCGGCAGCCGTTCTCACTGTCGCGGTCGATGCCGATCGCCCGGTTGTGATGCATGTGGAGCAGGGCTTCCAGCACCGCGTCGGTGTCGGCAGCGGGATCAAGTCGCGCACGATAGGTCGCCAGGGCGGCGGCGCGGGCTCGCCAATGCCCGGCGACGTGGTCAGCCCAGCCTGGCACGCCGTCCAGCCCGTCGGTCCGGGCGAGCCCGATCACTTCGTTAAGAACGGCCCGGTCGACGGCGGCAGATTCCGGTGCGGGGTGGTTGCGTAACCAGTTCATTGCCGCGGCACGAGTGCCGAGGAACTCTGCGGCGGTGTCCACCATGCCCAGTGCGACGAGCCCTGCCGCCCCGGCGGACAGGTGACGGAGCTGAGCCGCCACGACGGCGGAGTCTGCGACGAACACTGCCTCGGCCGCGTCCATCGCCGTGCCGTGGCCGTACCGGCCGGTTTCCGGTAGGTACGTACCGATGGTCAGTTGCCGGATCGCGCCGTCGCGGCGCAGCCCAGTCGCCCAGTCGCCGAGCGCGGCCAAGGTTCGCGCGTAGGACGCGGTGTCCGGGGTTCGCAGCCGGAGGCGGAGGTGATCCGTCTCGTGTGGGCTGCGGTAGCGCACGAACCAGAACTCCGGTGACGGGTCGAGTTCGCCGAGCAATTGGGGAAGCTGATCGGTGATGATCTCGTCGACCCGTTCGGGGTGGGTGAAAACGCTGGCATGCAGCCACTTGGTGCCGTCGGTACCCGGCAGCTGCCCGTGGTCGCTGTTAGTTACTAGCGGGCTCCCGGCGACACGCGGCGATGGTGACGGCGGTCGAGTGGTGAACAGCGGTACGGCGATCTCATGGACATGACCGTCGGCCCAGCCGAGCGCGGCCTCGTCGGGTGTCTCGCCAAGGACGGCGTGACCGTGACGGGTCAGGTGAGCGTGCAGGATCGCCCGATGCGCGGGCTCGGCTACGTCGAGTGGCAGAGACCGGTCGACGTCGCGCAGTTCGACTGCGGACGGACACTGCCATCGGTCCGCCCAAGCCGACAGCGCCGCGATCCATGCGCGGTCGTCGGATCCTGCGGCCGGGAGATCGGTGGTATCGAGGCGCCAGCGCGCCGGGGACAGGATCGTGCGGCGGTAGCGCACGCGCGGCAGGAACGGCAGCCGCTGCGCGGCAGGACCCCAGTCGAACTGATGCCAAGTAGCGTCCAAGGCACGGGAAAGGTGGGCGAGAAACCGGGCCAGCGGTGGTGGCTGCTTCTCCAACGCGAGCGCGTGCACTACCTGCGGTTCAAGCACCTGCGCTCGGGAGAGACTGACCAGGTGCAGTCCGCTGCGGGTCGCGGTGACCGCCAAATCGTTCAGCTCGACGACAGTACCTTCGGTGCCAGGCTGTCCGGCTCTGAGCATTGAGTCGCGGTATTCGCCGAGGGGCAGCAGGTCCGACAGGTACCGCGGGACGCGGCAGACGTTCTCGCCGTTCGGGTAGACCGGTGGGAACGACAGCTGCACCGGCACTCCCCCTTCGACCGTCGTGGGTAGGTCCGCGAACACCCGTTCCAGCCCGGCGTCGGGAGCGAGCGTGGTGAAGCGGGAGGTGAACGTGCCTGCCGAACGTCCCGGCGCCACAGTGACCGTGAAGTCACCGCGGTTCAGCCGTTCGACGCTGTCACACTGGATGCGGCCGGCGAGTTCCACGTGTGGCGGGAGGTTTCGCTCGATGGCCGGGTCACCGACGGTCAGCGAGCTGATCATGTCCTCGGTCAGGACGATCTCGCCGCTGCGATCGGCCAGAGCTGTGAACGCCAGCGCGAGCAAGAGCTCGTCCCGCTCCGAAACACCCGCGTGAGGAGCAGGCAGGACACTGCCGGGATAGCCGTTGGGCAGGCCCACCCCGCTGTCGGGGTCGACCACGTCGGCTAAGGGCACCAGGGCGCCTGTTCCGTAGCGTTCGCAGAACGCCACGTAGAAGTCCCGCCAGTGGGCGTGCCCGGTCGGCTGCCGAGTCAGGCGTATCAGCGCCGTCGCAGCCCACTCCATTTCCCGGACCACCGTCTCGGGCAGCGCCACGTCGACGTCCAGCCGTAGATCCAGTGCCACAGGAGTTCGCCCGGCTGACGACAGCGTCCGCATCCGCCTGGTCAGCTCGTCCCGCAGACGACGTTGTTCGGCGCGGCCGATGCCAGCCCGGTTGTGGTGACGCAAGGCCGCCGCGATGGCCTCAAGCTCTGCGAGCGTCGTCGCGGCCGCTGTCACGGTGTCCACAGCAGCGGCGTGCAACCGGGCGATCAGATACTCCAGTAGATCGGTGACGGTACAAGGAGCTCGCAGGCTCGTAACTAGAAACCCTTGCTTGACAAGGGAGGTGAGCATGGCGCCTATGGTCCCTGACGCCACGCTCGGGAAACTCTCGGCGAGTGTGGCGGCCAAGTCAGCGAAGCGGATCGGCGAAGTAGCGGCGGCCCGGACCGCACGCACCGCACTGGTGTGCCGGACGCTCACGCGATTCGGGCCTTGCGGTACTTCCAGACGCTGGCCACGGACGGTGGCCAAGTTGGAGAACACCACCTGGAGCCGCTTCAGCAACTCCGGGTCCGATTCCAAGCGGTCTACAACATCGGCAACCCACTGTGTATCGGCGCGGGCGGAAGGTTGATGCTCACTGCCCCACCGTGACTTCGCGGCCGATCCGATCGACGCTGGGGCGACCCCGGCGAACAGCCCGAACGGGGTGTGACGGCCGGAGGCGCGCACGAGGTATCGCATAGTCGCGACGGTCGCTCGGCGTACTTGCTTCGTCGGCATCGCGGCGTCGCCAAGCACGGTCTCGATGCGCCGGGCGAGACCAGAGCTGGCGATGCTGATGGCATCGGCGATCTCGGGTCGTGCCCACGCCGTAGCCAGCCAGGCGCGAGACGCCTCGATGTCGTCGAGGTCAGGCCAAGTCTCGGGGCTTGAGCTCACGGGAGCGGCCGCCGCGCGGAGCAACGCGGCGCCACGATGGCGGTAGAGCGGGGTAGGCATTAGTCCTCCAGCACAGCCGTCGGAGTGGGGCCGGGCAACAAACCGCTGCCCGGCCCCGCTGTCACCGGTCAGGTCATGCGTTGCTGGCGCACGACGACGCACAGGTGGGGTCACACCCGTCATCGGTGCCACAAGGTGCGGCCACGCCGGGGTCGACGTCGGTGAGGATGGTGAAATCCAGGTCGAACTCCGCGTCGATAGCGGCGGCCGGGACTGCTGTGGCTGTCATGAATTACTCCTAAGTGGACAGTTGTTACAAGGGATTTGATGCACAAGACGGTTGAGCTGGTCAGGCTGATCTATGCACGACACGGCGGGGATCGGCCTCGTGTATCGCTACCATCCGTACCAACGCGTGCGCGCAACGTCTCCTCCTTTTCCCGCAGGTGAACGGTCATCGGCACGGGCTCGGCGAGTTCTAGGAACCGGTGAGCAGATGGCGGTGCGCGATATTCCATACCGAGCAGGGATGCCGCCGGGAGCGCAGCCAACCCGAGCACTGTTTGCAGCGGCCTCGCTCGTCGGATGAGTGCTCAGCCAGCAGCGCGCGGAACGCATAGGTCAGCCGGACGATCTCCGTGTCCGCGAGCGCAGCCTTGCTGTGCTGGTCGCTCTCACCAGCGAGCCGGTCGAGGTAGTCGAGCCGATCGAACACGGCATCTCGCAGTGCGGCGGTCAGCACTTCGTCCATGATTACGTTCCTCACTCGAAAGCCGGACCGGACGGCCAAACAGGCGAGACCGGCTGCGCGGACGACGGCCAGAGGCGGGGATGCAGGTCCAGGGGAACGACGTCGCCGAGCTGCAGCCGGGCGGTGTGCACGCGGGAGGCCGCGTCGTCGAAGACCGCGCACGGCCAGGACCTGCCCGCACACGTCGGGCAGAAGTCCGGCTCACCGGGATCGGGTAGGTGCCTGGTCAGATCATTGATGGCCTCGGCGGCTCGTCCCGTCGGGCTGCCCGCAGCGACAAGGATGACCTCCATCGGCCGGATAACTGCCTCCGCCACTGGTTACACCGTCCCGTCCGGGCCCGTGGGCGTCTGCAACGCGGGAAGCCAGCGACGCCCGAGCCGCAGATCCGTGACCAGGTCGTCGTAGGCGGCGCCTAACTCACCGAGCTGCGCTGAGGCGAGCCGAACTCGTGGATCGCTCGCGCCGACGCGGGAGTCGGCAAGTGCCTGACCACGCATCCAGACCGTCACCATCCGCTCGATCAATTGCCCGAGGGATTCGGTGTGCAGAACCCCTGCCCGGCCTTCCGCGAACTCGATTGCAGCCCACCGATCGATGCGGTCGATCAGGACCGCGCAGGCAGCGTCCCGTGCGCATGCGGTCCGGGCCGCGGCCGCCACCACGGGATCATCGGCCCGAGGATCGCCGACGATGGCGTCGACGCCGACGCGCAGCCGGTGCTCGATGGCCAGCGCCGCCGCCACGACCAGCACAGGATGGAGGTCATCGTCAGGAGAGGCGGTGAACGCGCGGACCACCTCGGCGGCGCGCGGCAGTTGCGGGCCGATCGCCGACGCGGTTATCGGGCCAGCGGTCAGGATATTCACGAGGCCAACCCATTCGGCCGGTCAAGAACAGGGACGGGACGTCCGGACATCTCCCACCAAGTGAAGTGGATAACGATGCGGTCCCACAGGCCCGAAGCGCCGACTTCCGCACAGTGCATCCGGATGCGGTGGCTGCGGTCGTCCCAGCAGGCCAAGATTCGCACGCCAGTCCGGGCTGGAACGTCGAGGAAGAGATGCTCGTCGATGCGGCGATGCAGAGTGCAGCGCTGGTACTCCACAATTGGAAGACCAGCCTGCACGATCGCGGCGGCGGCCTGATGCTCGATGCCTGGCACGACCACGGCTGGCACTAGCCGGGTTGTCTGAAGCTCGGCGATCAAGTCGGCACGTCGCTCTTCGCGGCTGCCTACTCGCACTGACGCATCGACGAGGTCGGACGAGGTCGTCTTCAAAGAGACCGAGGTCGTGGCAATCAAGCGGAC
The DNA here is from genome assembly GCF_014873915.1 of Amycolatopsis roodepoortensis. Lineage (GTDB taxonomy): Bacteria > Actinomycetota > Actinomycetes > Mycobacteriales > Pseudonocardiaceae > Amycolatopsis > Amycolatopsis roodepoortensis. The sequence continues at coordinate 940,403 of NZ_JADBEJ010000001.1, read as the reverse complement.
GCTCCTTCGCAAGTGGGCAGCGGATACCTGACCTGGCGGGGAAGCAACGCCAGGACCAGCCGCGAACAGGAGAACCCGCAGCAGTTCGACAGCCGGCAACGCCGAAACACCACTTCACGGAGAAAGCGCACGCCCCCGGTACCGTGTTCAGAATCGGAGTGACGCGGGTCATGATGACGACAGTACATCTGACGATCGTCAAAATGGATACTCCGATCGTGTGCGCTCGCGCATGCGAAACTTCGACGAGCGCGAGGGCGCTACCGGCAAGAGAGGAGCAGCTCGTGGCCACGAGTAGCCCGACTGCGCTGAGGTGGTGGTTCGCCGTCGCGATGCGGCGCCTGCGCGAAGCAGCCAGCATCAGCCGCGAGGCCGCCGCCCGAGAAATCCAGGGCAGCGTCTCGGCGATCGCGCACATCGAGAACGGTCGATCGCTGCCGAAACCCCTGGAGATGAAGAGCCTGCTGGCGCTCTACGGCGTCGCCGAGCAGAACGAGAAGTTCCAGAGCCTGCGAGAGCGCGCCCGGAAGGGCAAGGACTGGTTCATCGGCTTCGACCAGAACGAGGTTCCCGCTGACTTCGGCCTGTTCCTCGGCATGGAATCCTCCGCCAGCCAGCTCGAAAGCTGGGACGCCCAGGTCATCCCGGGCCTGCTGCAAACCCGCGCCTACGCCGAAGCGATCATCCGCGGCAGCGACGCCGAACTACCTGACGACGAGGTCGCCAGCCGCGTGGAGCTGCGCATGGCACGCCAACGCATGGTCTTCGAAGAAGGCGAACGCCCACTCGTCTGGCGGGTGATCGCCAGACCGGCGCTGGACTGGCTCGTCGGCGGAGTCGAGGTCATGCGCGAGCAACTGGAACACCTGGCCGTTCTCGCCGCACGACCCGGGATCAAATTGCAGGTACTCCCCACGTCGGTCGGCGCGCACACTGGTGTCGAAGGAACCTTCACTATCCTGTCCGCGCCGCCGGAACTCGAGGACTACCACGGTTGCGTGTACGTGGAGACACTGGTCGAGCCCTACTACTACGAGGAGTTGAGGAAGATCAGGGCCTACCGCAATGCCTTGGCCGAACTCCGGGTCAAGGCCAGCAAGCCGGAGACGACACCGGCGCTGTTCCGCCAGCTAGCAAAGGAACTGTGAGCACGATGAACAACGAGGACGCCGTTGCCGCCCTCGCCGCCGCGACCAACTGGCGCAAGGCCTCCTACAGCAAGGAGAACGGCGGCTGTGTCGAGGTCGGGTCCATCCCCGGAGCAATCGGGGTCCGTGACACCAAACTCGGTGCCGCAAGCCCGATCCTGGCGTTCGACCCCGCCGAGTGGGAGGCGTTCATCCGGGGCGTCAAGGACGGCGAGTTCGACATCTGACCAGCACCAACTGACGGCGTGAGACTGTCCTGGTCGTCTGACACGACCGGGGCAATCTCCGTTTGACGGGGTTCCCGCGCTGACGCCAACTCGGCGAGCAGGCAGTTCATCCGCTCGGTTCCGGGTCACAGCTGAGCCAACCATCGCCCCTTCAAGGGCGAGTGCCTCTTAAGCACATTCGTTGGGGATCCTTACCACGATTGTTGCTTTGTTTCGACTTCACCGCACCCTCCCTCACGGCTGGGCGCGGGCACGGCTGGCCACAACACCGGATCGATTCGCCATCGGTTCACTGCGAATGCGCTACCTGGGCCTGTTCGCCGTCTTCTGCAGCAAGCGCGAGGATGTACGAGCTCGATTGAGCCGCAGCTGAAGCAGTGCTTGGTTCCACCCAGTCTCGGTCCGGGGCCTAATGACGCGCCGCAACACACTGGGCGATCAACGCGTTGGTGGATATCGGACATCGCCTGTAAGCCGCAACGTCGTCTCCCCCAGCGGTGTGGTCAGCTCGACTGGGCAACAGGGACCCTGCCACCTACAACTCTGGCTGATGTGTCGTGCTCGCAGTGCTGCTCGTACGTCGATGGCTGTTCCTGTTGATTTAGCAGTTCGGCGGGCACCTACGCCGGTGGCACCCCAGAAGATGGTCCATGTGGTGTAACGATCGCCCAAGACGGAAGACTATTAGGAGTAACTAACCTCTAGGCCGTTGGCCTGCAAGCGAGGCAGACAGGAGGCGACATGGCCATCGCGACGTCGAGGGTATGGGCCAGGCCTCTGGTAATTGAAGGCAACGCTGTTCGCCAGCTGCTCGTCGAGAAGGACCTGCTGGAAGTCGTCGAAGAGGCCGGCGACCTGCGGGTCATGGGCAAGTTCGGCGTGCGTCCCGCAACGCGTCTTGGCCAGAGTGCAGACGATGGGCCGCTCACCGCTGTGGTACCTGCGGTGCATGGCACCCACAGCAGGGTGCAGTGGAACGGTTCCAATGCTCTCGCAGCGCCTGCTGAAGTCCTTCGGTCATGCGTGGGCGCGATCGGCTTCCGGGAACCAGGGGAACAGGGGAGCTTGCGGCGGCCGCAGGTTGGTGCACTGCACTCCGTGATCGGATACTGGTCATCCGGGTTGACCGAACCCGGGATCGTGGTGATGCCGACCGGGACGGGCAAGACCGAGACGATGCTGGCCTTGTTCGTGGCGACCCGCCCGGACCGCCTGCTGGTCATCGTTCCCACCAGCGCGCTTCGGGACCAAATCGCCGACAAATTCATCACGCTCGGGATCCTGCAGAGGGAGGAGATTGTCGCGCCCACGGCGCTGCGACCGTGCGTTGCAAAGCTCGAACACGGGATCGAAGACCCAGCCGCCGCGGCCCAGCTAGCCGCTGCCACTAACGTGGTCGTGGCGACCCCCCAGGTACTTGGAAAGTTCTCCATCGACGCACGAGAGGCCTTCCTGGCCGCATTCTCAGACCTGATCGTCGACGAGGCGCACCACGCTCCAGCGCCGAGTTGGACATCGATCATCGACGCGTTTGCTGGACAACGGGTGCTGCTGTTCACCGCTACCCCGTTCCGAGAGGACGGCAAATCACTGCCCGGCAAAATGATCTATCGGTTCCCTCTCCGGGAAGCACAAAAGGACGGCTACTTCACACCTATCGACTACAAAACCGTTGTCAGCCTGGAGGATACCGACGCGGTACTGGCAGAGGTCGCGATCACGCGGTTGCGCGCTGATCTAGAGCGAGGTTATGACCACGTCATCATGGCCCGTGCCGCCAGCGTCACCCGAGCTAAGTCGATTCTCAAGATCTATCAGGCGAAGGCACCCGATCTGGCACCTGCGCTAATCTACGACAAGTTGGCCAAGTCAAAGCGCGACGCTGTGATCACGGCACTGAAGACCAGCGAGTGCCGGGTGGTGGTGTGCGTCGACATGCTGGGTGAAGGATTCGATCTGCCCACTCTCAAGATCGCAGCTTTGCATGATGCCAAGAAGAGTCTAAGTCCGATGATCCAGTTTATCGGGCGGTTTACCCGCGCAGCCTCGGCCACGAATGCGCGCATCGGCACCGCAGCCGCGTTCGTGCGCAACGACCCGGGCACCGCGCTGTCGCCACTGCGAGACCTGCTACGCGAGGACGCCGACTGGAATCTTCTCCTTCGCGACATCACCGAGCGTGCCACCGCAGCCGCCGAGGAGATCACCGCCTTCGACACCTCGTTCAGTGGCGGCCCGGACGACGTCAGCACTCCGTCGCTGGAGCCGAAGATGAGTGCCATCGCGCATCGCGCGCCCATCTCGGCGTGGGATCCTGAGAGGGCCTTGGACTTCTACGGGCCAGACCAGGTACTCGACGGCAGGATCGCGATTGGGGTGGATGGCACGCTGGCCTGGTTCGTCGTCGAGCACCGCGGTGAAGTGCCATGGGGAGACATCCAAACCCTCGATGAATGCACCTACGAACTCATCGTTATGTACTTCGCTCAGCGCAAGCGGCTGCTCTACATTCACAGTTCAGACAACAATGGCGACTACGCCGACCTGGCCGAGGCCGTCCTCGGCGAAGGTGCCACCGCGATCACCGGGCCCGTGGTCTTCCGCGTGCTGGCCAATCTCGACCGTCTCACACCCTCGAACATCGGTCTGCTCGACGCGCGAGACCACTTCAACCGTTACACCATGTATGTCGGCAGCGATGTCCTCGAAGCGCTCGCAGAGCACGACAAGCAGGGCAAGACTCAGACTCATATCGCGACCTCCGGCTTCAACCGGGGAGAGAAGGTCACCATCAGTGCCGCGCTGTCCGGACGGTTTTGGTCCATGACCACCGCACCCAACCTCCGCGCGTGGAAACAATGGTGCGACACCCAGGGTGAAAAGCTGCTCAACGACGACATAGACCTCGTGAAGCTCTTCAACGGCTTGATCGTCCCGAAAGAGGTACAGGAACGACCCGAACACGTGTTGTTGGCGGCCGAGTGGGCGTGGGAATTCTTTGCCGGGAACGGCACGACCCTAACCATTGCCGTCGGCGAAAAGGCCTATCTCGTCACGGACGTCGAGTTCGTCGTTGACGATCACGGCACTACAGGACCGTTCGAGCTGACCTTGACCACCCCTGCTTGGAAGATCTCTTACCAAGCCAAATTCACCAGCCATGGGCTGCACTACGCTCCGTTGGGCGATGACGCCCTCGTCTCAAATAGGCGCACCACCGTGCCTTTGCAATCATGGATCAACAGGAACAAGCCCAACCTCTTCCTGGCCGGCGATCGCCTACTGCTACCCGACGACCGCCTACTCGAACCACAACTCGACCTCGCGCCGTTCCCCACTGACCGTATGGTCACACCTGACTGGAAGGACGTTGACCTCAAGGTCGAGTCACAAGGGAAGGACCGCCGCGTCGACTCCATCCAGGCCTACATGTCGAAACTGCTGCGCACCTCGACCACCTTCGACGTCATGGTTGACGACGATCGCGCGAACGAAGCCGCCGACCTCGTCGGGCTGCGCATCGCCGGGGACGAGCTTCACGTGGTCCTCGTACACTGCAAGTTCTCCAGCGAGAGCGAGGTGGGCGCACGACTCAAAGATCTGTACGAGGTCTGCGGGCAGGCAGTCCGCGGAGCTAAGTGGCGTCAGCAAGGCGCGCTCCCACTGCTACGACACCTGGAACGTCGCGCGAAGGCGTATCACTCCCGTACAGGAGTATCTCCGTTCGAGACTGGTGACATGACGCAGCTACACAAGATCATGGGACTCGGGCCCCAACTCCGCCCCCGCTTCCAGACCATCATCGCCCAGCCAGGCTTCTCCCGACGACAAGCCACCGCCGAGCACCTGCGCGTCATCGCCGGTGCAGAGAGCTACGTCCGCGCCGTCACCGGCGGATCCTTCGACTTCTACTGCCAGGAGTAACCCAGTGTCGGTCCAGAAATCCAGCTGTGAGTAGCACCAGGCACCTCCGAGAACATCCCGAATCCGTACCATCCGCAGTGCGCTAGCGGCATCACCGCCAACCTGGTCGGGGCTTGAAACGGCGTTGTGGTCAGGCATCCTCTTGGACCGGAAGCGTAGGCTCTGCCTGATCTTCTCACACGCGAACCGGAGCTCGTCGGCTATCTGCACCGAGGGTCACCTCCCACACCAGTGCGTCTCCAGATGCGTCCTGCGCGACAACGCCAGCCGCGGATACCGACCCCCTACTCGCCAACTACAAGCTCCGCCGACGCCCAGCTGCTCAATGAGGTAGAGCCTGATCTCGTTAGAAGCGGACGTACCCATAAGCGTGTGCGATCAGTACGCTTAGGCACATGGGACGTCATTGCGCCTGGGGAGGTGCGGCATCGTTACCGAAGGTGCATTGCTGAAGGTCGGTCAGGCCGTGGCGAAGCAGGTCGCTATGAAGTGGCTAGCGGAAAAGAGGGCGAACAGTCGACGTGGCCGCGATCTGACCAAACTTATCCGTGCAAGGTTTCCGATTCGCCGCGACGAACGTGCAGTCCTCGATGAGTTGGTGAAGATCGAGGACGAGGTCGCGAAACAGCTTGCTCCCGGACTGTCCGATGCTTCTCATGGCGTGCCGGCCAATGAACGAGAAGCTGCGTTCAATGCCGTCTCCGATGCGTTGGACGAAGTCGATCTATCGGACACAGCACTGTTCACCATCGATCTTTCCCCGGAAGCGCTAGCTGCCATCGTGCGAAAGCAGCAACCGGTTGAGCGGGTCGCCCTGTCAGAGAGAGCTACCGGCCTGTATGACGTTGCTCTCGATCGCGCGTGCATCGTTTTAACCCACTTGATCAAGGAACTGCCGGAATTCACCGCAGCTGCAGCGGTCGAGAACTTGACACGGTTACGGACCCTGATCGAAGGAACGGCCGAGATTCTCGCGCGAGTTCCCGTGCGCCGACTCTCTGCGCCGTACGGCATGGACTTCGACGAGCAGTTCCGTCGCCGATACCTAGACCGAGTCGTCAGATCCTACAATCGACTCGAAGTCATCGGTCTAACCACGCACACGTACGAACCGAGAACGACACTGAGCGTCGCTTACATTAGCCTGACAGTGACAGAGGATTCAGAAATCTCCCAAGAGGTTCTGCGCCATTCCACCACCGATTGGCTGAACCATAACCCAAGTAAACCACAGACGACCGAGAATGTAAGAGTTGAGCTGGCCCTAGGCGGAAGCCAGCTAACCGTTATCCGGGGCGAGGCGGGCGCAGGTAAGTCAACTTTGCTGCGCTGGCTAGCTGTGAACTCCGCCCAGGGTACATTCACAGATAAACTCGACGGGTGGAACGAGTGCGTACCTTTCTTGGTGAAGCTGCGAGACTTTCCGAATGGCCCACTGCCGCGGGGCGACGAGCTACTCACCCAGCCAAGCTCTCCGCAATGTGGCCCTATTCCATCCGAATGGGTTCACCGTCAACTCGAATCCGGCCATGCATTACTTCTCGTTGATGGGGTAGACGAACTTGTCGCGCAACGACGCAACGCGGTACGCCAGTGGCTACGAGAGCTACTAAACGGTTACCCAAAGCTTCGCGTAGTAGTCACGTCGCGACCAACAGCAGTGGGTTCGAGATGGCTGGCGCACGAGGGCTTTCGATCTGTTGTGCTTGAGCCTATGACCTCTGCCGATGTCCAGGTGTTCCTTCGCCGATGGCATTCGGCATTGTTGGACTCCGTTGTCGAGCCCGAATTGCTCCCCTGCCGACCTGAAGAGGTGCCAGGGCACCTACGATCACTGCTAGCACAGTTGCAAGCGCGCACACATCTACGTGCACTTGCACGCAGCCCGTTGCTATGCGCAATGTTATGCGCTCTCAACTTGGACCGTCGGGCCAGACTACCTCGCGACCGCCTAGCGCTATACTCAGCTGCGCTCGAGATGCTATTGGAGCGCCGAGACGCCGACCGAAGCGTGCTGACGGGATACCAAACCGAGGCCTCAGCGAACGAGAAACTCGTCCTTCTTCGTGTTCTGGCATGGTGGCTTAATGAAAACGGACGCACGGAGATGAGCCGCGAACAGGCGCTCACACGGATGACTGATCGCTTAAGGGGTATGCCTAATATTCGCGAAGACGCAGAAAATTTGCTCGACCACTTAATCGAGCGCAGCGGCGTCATCCGCCAGCCGGTTCAAGGCAGGGTTGACTTCATACACCGGACGTTCCAGGAATTCCTCGCAGCGCGGGAGGCCATCGACCGCGACAGCATCGATCTGCTCGTCACTCGCGCCCGATCCGATCTGTGGCGGGAAACCGTACTAATGGCGTGCGCACAAGGTAGCGAGGAGCAGCGAGGCCGTCTACTCAGCGGCATTCTCGACCAGGCGACCAGGGCGGCACCAAAAGCGGCCCGTCAGTTGAACCTACTGGCTGCGGCGTGCAAGGAAACGGCAATCCTCGCTCCACCCGATGTGCTCGACCGCGTGGACAACTGCATCCGAAGCCTCGTTCCTCCGCGCAGTGTTCGCGAAAGCCGATCACTCGCCACCGTCGGCGAATCAGTCCTGGACTACCTGCCGACAGAATTCCTGAATCTGTCGACTGCGCAAGCAGCCGCCTGCGTGCGTACTGCCTCGTTAGTGAACGGCCCTCGGGCACTGGAAAAACTGAGTCGTTATACATTTGATTCGCGCGTGAAGGTACAAGAGGAACTAATTCGTGCGTGGAAGTATTTCGATCCGGAATCGTATGCGCGAAGCGTGCTTGCAAAGGCGCCGCTTGTGGACCATGGATGGACGGGAGTGGAGGTTGATTTCGCTGCCGCAGTCCCGTTCCTTTATTTGCTTCAAAACCTTCGTCACTGCCGAGTTAATTTATGGCAAAATGGCCCTATCGCCCAAGAGATACACGAACTTGGGAAACTTAATAGACTGACCAACCTAGTAGTACTCGGTGACATGGCACCAGAAACTTTGCCAGAATTAGGAAATCTACAAGGACTCGAACGACTCTTTATCAATTTCACCAGCGGATGGCCCATTACTGTCGAATTTATATCCAGACTCAACAAGCTGCGCGATCTATCCCTTGTAAACGCGCAGAATGTCGTAGACTTCTCACCGCTTCGTCGTTTGCCAAATCTGGAGAGCGTAAATTTTCTACATAGCCCTGTTGCTGCGTGGATAAATGAGATTGCCCACCCCGAGAAAATCCGAGTCATGACTTGCTTTAAGGTAGAGGACAACGAAATTCTGACCCGAGTTGTTGAAAAGTTTCCGAACGTGCAAAGCGTCTCTCTGGATGACTGCTTGAACCTGAGAGACCTGCGTCCACTAAGTCAGCTTCCAATCAAATGGCTTTCCATCAATAATTGCGCAGCAGTCAACATTGAAGGAATAGCTAATCATGCAACACTTCGCCGCATTCGAATTGCAAGAACTAGTCAAAATATCGACCTCACACCATTAGCCGACCAAACCATCAAGATCTACCTGGGAGCGGACGTCACGGCTTCAGGGATCGAAGAACTTGGTCCAGGAGTCATACTCACCCGAGAGGGCCGTTGAACACACCTTCGCGCCCAAGACCTTTGCCTGACTGGCACGCCCGGCGGCAGCCATCGGCAACCTCACCCTGACACAAATGGGCAACTTGTTGTTTCATCACACCTGACGGGTTGATTGCCGCAGCCTCGCCGTGCCCCGTGTGAACGGCCCGACTATCTAGATCGAAGTCGGGGTACCGCAGCCGGGGCAGGATTGTGAGCAACTGCCCGGCGTAGGCGTTCGGTGTCCCTCGTTGCTGGGTTGGTTGTTGAGCAAACATCTACCACTGTGTTGTAGACCGTTCGTCCGGCCCTGGTTTCGACCGCGGGGTGGGTGCGTAGTTCGTTCCATGCGTCGGCGATCTGCCTCCGAGCCACTGTCCGAACGTGATGCTGCTCGGCGAAATGGTCCAACGCCTCGAGGATTCCGTAGAGCAGCAGTACGACGGCGGCCAGCATCAGCAGGGCGGGGGTGTTGCACTTGGCCGCCACCCGAGTAGCTTCGAGGAGCATCGGTGCAACGACACTCGGCTGCCGATGGCCGCGTGGACGTTGGGCGGCGCGGGCGAGTTGGCCGTGTACGCGGTGCAGTTGTGCCGGCGGGCTTTCGAAACGGGTCAGCACAGCGGTGAGGTCAGCGGTGTGTTCGACGGCCTGGTGCCAGCGAGCAGGTTCGGTGGAGTCGGCGAGATCCTGGCGTAGCTCAGTTTCCGCGTCGGCGAGATGTCTGCGAAGGTATCGCCAGTTGTTGTGACGAGCGTTGTCGACGAACCTGGTCGTGGGTATCTCGCCGGTCCACACAGGTACTGCGAATTGGTCCCAGGCCCCGGGCGGGGTTTCCCATCGAGCGCGTAGCCGCGGCAGGGACAGATCACGGCGCAGGCTGGAACCGGCCAGCCAGAGCGGCTCGGAGCCGTCTCCTCGGTCGAGGGCGACTTTGTACCCGGCGACCTGGCCGCCGGAGATGTGCGGCGCGTACAACACTTTCGCATCGTCGACTCTCGCCTGGTCTAGCAGGGCGACGAACTGAGCTTCGTTGATCGCTTCGGCCATGACGTCGCTGACTGCTTGGGTGAGCAGCTCCCGGTCGGTCGCGCCTGCTGTCGTCGCGCGTTTGAGTTCGGGGCGGGAGGCGGCTTTGCGGCCTTCGCCGGCGGGCGCGGTGCGGGTGATGTCGAGGCGTTCCTCCACGGCATTGCACCAGGTGCGCCATCGTGGCCAGTCGCGGTAGGTGTTGGCGATCCGGCCGTCGCCGCGGACGAGGTTGATGACCAGATGTACGTGATCGTTGCCTTCGGCCGAGAGTCCGTGGTGGACCGCGACCCAGCGGCATCCGCCCATCCCGTCCGAATTTGGGCCGAAGCCCATGTGAGCGACCGCTTCCTCAGCCAGCTCGCGCCAGAGTGCGTCGCCGAAGAACCCGTCCGCTGCATTGCTGTCGGCGGGCGGAACGGACAGTGCGACGTGGTACACGTGACCGCCGTCTACTTCGACTTCATGTCCGGTCATCGCCGCGTCGATGTCCCGGCCGAGTTTGGCCAACCCGTCGCGCCGGCTGATCAGCTCGGCGAACACACCATCGGCCAGCCATTCCGGATCCCACGACGCCACCCGATGCGGATGGGTGTGTTCGTTCGCCTTGCCGGGGCCGAACAGGTAGCGCAGCAACCCTCCCGTGTTCGTCCCGCGCTTGCCCTTCGCCGGGGCTTTGGCGATCACGCCCGCGGCCGATGCTCGGGATCGGACGGATCGATCGCGTCCAAGATCTCTTCGTACCGCTGCACCGCCGCGCGGAGGTAGCTAAGCGCGCCGGCCAGGCCGGGGTCCAGTTCGCCGGTGGAGTTGGCCACAGTGGCGATCTGATTGAGGTTGACCCCGATCCGGATCAGCCGTGTCTCCACCACATCGAGTCGTTCGGCCCACCATCGTTGTTGCCGCAGGCTCCACTGCCCGGCCTCATCTCGCAGCCCCGACTCAATCAGGTACCGCGGCAGGCTCAACCCGGCGGCTTCGGCGCGCTTCTCCAGCCGCTGATAGGTGTGCTCGGTGGTTCGGCAGTTGATCCGCTTCTGCGATCCGCCTGGCACTCGCCGCTGCCGTCGCTGAGCATGCTCCGTCATGACGCATTCCCCCTGAAGCGTCAGCGTGGGCCGCCCCCACGGCTCACTCGTGATCGCGACTCTACGTGACGGAAGTCGGTGACGCTACGTGGTGTGCGGCCGGAGGCTGCACACCACGTAGCGTCTGGTCAGGACATCGTCAGGTGTCCTGTTCTCTAACTTGCTGCGCGTGTCGAGGGGGTGCCAGCAGGTACACGTTCGTGCCTGGACGCGACTCCTACGACTGCCCGCGAGCATCTCAAGGATCTACGCAGTGTCATCGGCGCTGTCGAAGGGAGCGCCAAGGGAGTGAAGGGAGCGAGAGGCATCTGTGCCGCTCTCTTCACGCCCTTCGGTGCTCCCTTCGGGCTCGCTGGAGGCTTGATACCAGAACCAGCCACTGGTGTAGTCGGGCTTATTTGAACGGACGTTTGCCTTGACCTTGGCCCGCTTGAGAGCGTCCGTACTGAATCCAGCCATCGCGCCATCGATCAGAACCTCGGGCTGGCGAACCATGCCGTCATGGTCAGCGAGGTATCCCACTAACCACTCGGCGGCCGTCTGCGGACGTTTCTTCCCGCCTTTCGGAGTGCGTTGCAGTATCTCACGCACCGACGTCGAGGTCTCGCCGAGCCAAGTGAGGCAGCCGACCTGGGCAGTGCTCCCATCGTCAGCATCGACCAGGGCTTCCTCCGTACGGAACGCTAGAGACGGGGTATCAGCGACCGAGCGGACGTTGGACTTGATCAACGACAAGACCACCGTGCCGGCTTCCTCGTCTCCAGCGCAGGCCAGAGCCTGGCGAACGACCTGGCCGTAGGCTCCGGCCCCACCGATCGCGTCCACCGGATCGATACCGACGGTCGACTTCTTGAAGTGCCCGACCCCAAGAACAGCGGTCGAGGTCTCGTGCGCCAACGACTTGAGCCGTTCCAACTGCGGACGGACAGAGGAGTTGTCGTTGACCTGTCCGACCAGGGATGAGTTCAGAGCGTCCAGAACAAGCAACGCAGGATCCCACACCTCGATCTCTGCCCGCACCGCATCCAGATCGACGTTGACCAACAGCGGCGAGCCGCTCTCGACCACTCCGTGGACGACGTCGACAAGGTGCAGGTAGCCGACGTCTCCGCCAGCCGCGATGAAGCGGGCCTTGAACGTCGACTCCGAGTCCTCGGTGACCGAGTAAAGGATATGACGGGGTTTGCCCTTGCAGTCCCCGTCAAGCTGCCCGACCGTGAGTTGTGCCGCCACTGTGGCAGCGAGCGTGCTCTTGCCGAGTCCAGGCTTGCCCACCAGCAACGCGACCTCACCGAACGGCAGGTAGTCAGCCCACAAGTAGCGAGTGGGCAGGATTTTGATGTCGCTCAGCGACCGAGTTCGCAAGCGACGGACCAATGGCGCAGTCACAACCTCCGGCTGAGGCCGGTCATTGGTCGCGACTGGTTCGTCCAGCGCGTGTCCCGGTGTGGCGCTGTCGCCTTCGTAGGCTCGAGTCACCGCGTTCCCCTTCCGCTCTGCGAGATCTGACGGCATCCACTGAAGCTGTCCACGACAATCGCCGAGATCCGCGACCTTTGTAGTTCAGTGAAGCCTGGGGCTCCCCGCGCGATCTGCTCGGCATACTCGTCAAGAGTGGTTTCGAGCGGCAAGACCCTGGATGTGCACGTTGACGTCCGGCGTGGCGAGTTCGAGCTTTTGCGTGGTTGCTTGCGTCCCATCAAGCACCCCGCGTGGTTCGACGCGCAGCAGCGAACGTTTCAAGGTCGGACGCCGAGATCCGCACGAGCCGTCCTATCCGGACGCACGGAAGCTGGCCGGCCTTAATGGCTCTCCGGATGGTGACCTCGGAGACCGATAGGTGTGCGGCCGCCTCCCGTACAGCGACGTAGGCGGGTGTAGATGTCTTATCTGCCACGATGTGGCCCTTCCAGTACAGGAAGAGCCGCGAACGAGCTATGCGAGTAGAGCGCTCCCCCATGGCGCGCGCAGCCCGACGCGGCCCTCGCTGCGGTTGGTGGCGAGGGACGCGTGGCGTCCGGGTGCGCGTGTAACCCGCGGTTGGGCGAGAACCAAACGACCTGGCGGCCGTGTCACGCGCACTGGTGCAGGAGCAGACAGAAGGCGAGCTGCTGCGCTCCCCGTGGTCAGACGGAGGGCTACCAGCAGGAACAACATGAGCGACGACAGCGACGTCGGGAACTTTCTCTGCGCAGTGAGAGCCAGGATCGCGAGGAACCTCACCAGCAGCAAGACGGTCTCGGTGTCGTCGCTTATTGCCCGTTCCTCGGCGCTGCTCATGTGGGGGCCTGCCGCAAGCAATCCTGGCAGGTCCTTCATCGTCGCCCGGCGCAGGCGCTCGGGCGACGTCCCCAGCAGGTCCTCGTGCGAGGTGAACGGAAGCGCTTCGACAGCCTCCAGCAGCTTTCGACGCCGGCCATGGTTGCCTGCCAGTCTGTCGACTGCGTTGTCCGCGAACCTGATGACGGCTTCGAATCCTCCGAGCAAGCCGCGGGGCAACCGCTCTTTGAACTCGTCCTGTTCACGTTCTGTCAGCGGTTCGAGAGCAGCGTTGATCGCTCGCGTCGACTGCCGTATCTCCTGGACGCTGTAACCGCTGCTCTGACTGGCCGGAACTATCAGGTCGTCCGGCGACAGCTTCCCCTCGTACTGACTAGAAATTCGTGCCCCCATATGACCACTGTAGACAGCTCAGGGATAGCCGTCGAGCAGCGTGACCTGGCTGGCGCGCTCAAGGGCCAGCCACGCTGTTGTCACGGAAAGTTATCCTCACTGATTCAGGCTTGAAGCCGGGGCCGCCTCGGGCGCCGTAGACCAGCTCCAGTTCAAAGCCCATCGCCGCGAGCAGCGCCCGCCGCTGAGCTGGTTCGAGAGCGTGCCACCGCTCCTCGATGTCAGATCCGACCAGCTCCGCAACAAGCGTCGCCGGGACACCGATCATCATCTTCTGAGCGTCCTTCTCCAGCTCCACAAGCCGCGCACGGTGCCGCGCAGTCGACCTATGGAACTGCTCTCGCGTGATCAAGTCGGCGTCATGGTCGTCAGCGAGCTGGAGCAGCTTGCCCTCGATGACTCTGATCTCTTCGCGCGCCTGCGCTGCGCCAGAGTCGTCTCGACGAAACAGATCGCGTGCGTCCGGTCGCGACAGCCGCTTGATCACCACCCGCTCGACCAGGTCGTCCACCCAAGCCTGGCGCCGCCCGGTGCACCCGTTGTCCTGGCACACGTAGGTCGGGTGGCCCCGCTTCCGAACGACCCGAAGTTTCCCCTTGCATTTGCCGCACCGGGCGATGTCCGGCGCAAACGTCAGGTAGTGCTGGCGCGCTCCACTCCTGCTTGTCCTGCGGGAGGGGTCACCCAGAAAGGTCCGCAGTTCGATCTGCTGTTCCTCGGACACGATCGCCGGCCACTCTGCCGGAAGCAGCTGCTCGTCCTCACGATCCCGGTGGTGCACCCTCCTGCCGCAGTTCGCCCACCGCATCGCGATCGAGCGCACCGACGAGGTACTCCACGTGTCAGGCCGTCCAGGTCGCGATTCCAGTCCAGCCGCGAGTCGCGGCGGAGCAACCTTCCGGTCGTTCAAGTCGGCTGCGATCCTCGACAAGCTCTCCTTCGCCAAAGCGCGCTCGACGATCTCCTTCACGATTTCGGCATGCGCGGCGTGCAACACGTCCTTGAAGCCGATCCGCTTGCCGCCACGTCCGAACTCGTTGATCCGCTCCCACCCGTAGAGCACGTGTCCAGAGGCTTGACCAGCCTGCGCACGCTCGAGAGCCGCTGACGCCACCCGCTCGCTCTTCAGCTCCGACTCAAGCGTGTCGGCTTCACCGAGCTGCGCGGCGAACGAGCGGCCCATCGGCGTCGTCAAGTCGAGGTCGGTTCCCTTGATCAACGTGATGGACACTCGCCGATGCGACAGCAGCTCGATCGCCTCCGCGCGCTCGCGGCGGTTCCGCCATAGTCTCGCCAGCTGGTAGGCGACGATCCGATCGATCTTGTCCAGCTCAGCAGCTTCGAGCATCGCCTGGTACTTGGGTCGATACGCACCGTGCAGCGCCGAGATGTCGTTATCGGCGTACTCCGCCACAACGGTCCAGCCACGCGCCTTGACCAGCTCGTTCGCCTCGCGGAGCTGCCGCTCGACACCCTTCTCAAGGCCGAGGACGTCTTCAGAGATCCTCGCGTAAATCGCAACTCGTTCCCCCATGACACCCGAGACTACGACATGTTCACCTCTAATGCGATACGCTGTTCCCCGGTGGCGTCGGGAAGACGAACTCGCCGGAGGACTTCAAGTCGCTGCTGGACGATGTTTCTTCCCGCATCTTCGACGAGCTGCCGGATGAGACTTGGTTCTACCCTGGGCATGGGGACGACTCGACGCTTGGTGAGCAGCGTGCGCACCTGGCGGAGTGGCGCGAACGCGGCTGGTGAGCTTCACCCGGTCGAGGCTGCCTGTGACTTATCAGGCAGCCTCGACCGCTGTTAGTGGCACTGATCCGGGGACCTTGACGGACCGGAGTTCCACCATGACACCACATTCTCGCAAGGTAGCGACTTCACAGCAGCACCGCACCTATGCGGGACCCACACGGTTGGACGTCCCGTCACACTGCGTGCAAGCCCGTGAGACAGCCGAGAGACTCCACGACGCGACCAACTCCGCCGAGATCCTCGTCTCTGGCGATCGTCCTACTCGCGCTGGTCATCCCCGCTGGCAGTAAGAAGATCGGGGACCGTCAGCACGCCCAAATGGCATCATGGGCCCGCCCCTGAGCACTTACAGGGAACCATTTGCGGTGACGCCGAACACAGAGCGACTGAGAGGGCCACAGCTCAAATCGAGGACGGTTCTGTGCGAATGCAGCACGAACAGCATCCGTGGAAACTTGACGTATCGAAGGGTGGACACTTGATCCGCCATCGCCGACAGCGAACACGGTTCTATCGAGTCAATGCAAACAGACCTGCAGGTGACATCAGCAAGCGTGTCAATCAACATTGCTGTCCGACAAAAGCAAATGCCAAATAATATTTCCTTGCGTAGCCAAGAAATGCGGATGGTCAGAGTTGAGCGCTTGTTCCTGGTCGGCAATTAGTTCGCTGAGCGCCGCAACGGCGCCCGCAGCGTCACCAGCCATGCGCCGCCATAAGGCGAGATTGTTCAGCGTCGATACGATGTCGGGGTGTTTAGGGGCAAGCACTCGACGTTGGTCGGCAAGCAGTAGTTCGAATTCGACCGCAGCAGCCGCTGTATCGCCGAACTCGCCACGCCACGAGGCCAGCTTGCTCCGAGTATCAAAGGTATCTGGGTGATCCGGGCCCAGCACCCGCAGTCGATCAACAAGAACCCCTTCGAACGCAGCGACAGCACCTGCGGCATCACCGGCCGCGCCAAGCCACGAAGCAAGATTGTTTCTGGTAAACAAGGTGTCAGGGTGATCGGGACCGAGGATTCGCTGCCGATCAACAAGCAGCTGTTCGAATTCCGCGACAGCACCTGCGACATCGCCGGCTTCGCCACGCCACGCAGCAAGGTGGTCGCGGGTGAGCAAGGTGTCACGGTGGTCAGGGCCGAGCACCCGCTGCTGATCGTCTAATAGCTGCTGAAACACCACGCCGTCGCTAGGTTTGCCACAGCACAGAGCGAGGTTGCCCCGAGTCGTCATGATGTGCGGGTGATCGGGACCAAGCACCCGTCGCTGGTCTGCGAGCAGTGCTTCGAACTCGGCGAAAGACCCCGCAGTGTCGCCTGCCTTGCAGCGCCAGGAAGCGAGATTGTTCCGGGTAGCCAAAGTATCCGGATGTTCCGGGCCGAGCACCCGCTGTCGATCGGCGAGCAACTCCTCAAACGCCACCACAGCGCCCGCAGCGTCGCCAATTTCACCAAGCAGTGAAACGACATTATTACGGGTAGCCAAAGTATCCGGATGTTCCGGGCCGAGCACCCGCTGTCGATCGGCGAGCAACTCCTCAAACGCCGCCATGGCACCTGCTGTGTCGCCGGTGTTGCCGCGCGAGAAAGCGAGATTGCTCCGAGCGGCCAGGCTGTCCGGATGTTCAGGGCCAAGGTAGCAATTCGTCATGTCTACTAGCGAGCGATAATGATCAACGGCTTCGACAACCAAACCGGCCTCGTCTAGACTCTCCCCGACCCGAAATAGCACCCAATAGCCGTCCCACTGCCATAGGTGCGACCCACTAGTGTCGGCCAAGGCGACGGCGTTGGCACGGAGTACCTGTCCGAGCGTCGTGTCTCGTTCGACCCTTGGCCACATCTCCAGAAGCGCATAGCTGAGAGCACAAGAGAGCAAATCCATCCGATCAGGAGGGATATTGTCGCGGGTGGCGCGCTGCACGAACGCGTGGACACGCACAGCCTGGTTAGGCGAGCCGGAGTCCCAGGTGATGAGGCTTAGCCGGTTCAGGCATCCCAGTCCGTCACGCGCCTGTTCTGGATTGATTTCACGTCCGACGATGTTGGTCAAATACACCGTAAACACTTCGGTGGTGAACAATTCGGCGGGAATACCATTGGCGTCCAGCAGGCTCGCCATCTCAAGCAATGGGCCAGCCAGACCAGCGGGGTCAAGGAGGTTGGCCTGTTCGATCGATAATGACCAGGTTGTTGTGACCGAGGCGCGATGCTCGTCGGGAAGCACACCGGGCTCGGCCATTAAGGTGGCCAGTTGCCTGCGGCGATCATTCCATCGGGCGAGGTATGCGGTGCACGTCAACTGCCGATCGAGCATATACGCGGTGGCTTGGGCCAGCGCCAGCGGGAGGTGTCCCAGGCTGCGTGCGAGCGCAGGAAGGTCGTCGCTCAGGTGTGGGTGGGCGGCAAAAGTGACTCGGAGGTAGTTGTGCGCTTCCTCAGCAGTAAAAACGTCGACACCGATTTGATGGCGACCAGGCCCGCGCAGGGCGGCGTCGCGGCGACGGGTAGTCACCACGACACGCCCGGTAGGGGTAGCCGGCGGCCACAGCTGAGCTAGATCCTGGGGATGCTGTAGGTCGTCAAGCACAATCAGCCATCGGCTGGTTGCGGTGGTGAGCCATTCGAGAAGACGCCTCGCCCCATTCTCGGAGTCAGGATCAGCGAACCCAGTCAAGCCGGCGATCAACCTGTGGTAACTGGAGACGATCGCTTCTCGCGACGAAGCGCTCACCCAAACCAGGAGATCCAAGCGCCCATTTGCCCAGGCACGTTCCGCGTAGTCGAGGGCCACCTGTGTCTTACCGACACCACCCAGCCCAGTCACCACACCGGTGCCAACCAGCGCACCCGAGGTCAGGACTGCTGTCTCCCCGTACGCCAGTACACGCTCAAGTTCATCGATTACGACGCGAGGCTGGAAACCCGCGGCACGCTGCGGCATCGACGCAGTTCTGTATGGCAACGTTAAGGCTGTAAGTGCGGACTGACCGATGTAAACATTCCCGCGGACGGCGCCGAGCTGGACCAAACTCCCCGCTACCTCGCTGGATGCGACATTGGTTGCCCGCGCAGGATCGGTGTCATCTGAACCCATGCAGCTGATTATCCCGCATGGCACCCACAGGTCTGGATAGGTTCCAGTGAACCACGTCAACCGGTTCCACACAGGATCGCGTCATCACTGCCGACTCGGCCTTCCCTATCGATGGGCAAGGCAGCAACCGCACACTGAGCAGCCTATGCGCGGCGTGAACCGCTGATGTGATCCACCCTTCCCCGGCGGTGTCGGCAAGACCGGGTCGCCTTCGGATTTCAAGTCGCTGGTGGACGACGGCGAGTCGCGGATCTTCGGCGAGCTGCCGGATGAGACGTGGTTCTACCCGGGACACGGGGACGACTCGACTCTCGGTGAGCAGCGGGCGCACCTGGCGGAGTGGCGCGAACGCGGCTGGTGAGCTGAAAGCTGTTGCGGAACGGGGCTGCCTACCCAGTAGGTGGCCCCGTTCGGCATCCCGCTCCGGGGAAGTGCGGACTGCACCACGGCGAACAATCTGGATAACCTGCCGCTGGAAGTAATTCCAGCAACTTCTCACACCGAATTCCCGAAGTCGTGGAACTCGGCGCATTTCCGAGGGCTTCCATGAAGAAGCCCTTGGCGCTGCTCAGATAGCGACGACCTCGACCATGCTGTCCAACCCTTTGAAATCGTCTTCGTTGCGGGTGTAGAGCGGCAACTCTCGCGAAGACGCGATGGCGGCGATCATCAGGTCCATCCGCCGAGGGCGCGGGTCGCGGTTCGCGGCAAGAACCAGTGCCACCAGTGTCCCGTATCGGGCTGCCGCATCGCCGTCGAACGGCAAAGGGGCGAAGTCCACGATCGCGGCGCCGAGTTTCTCGGTGCGTGCCGCGCGTACGGCCGGATCTTTGGCCATCGCCACACCTTGATGCAATTCAGCCATCGTGATCGCGGTGATCTCCGGCAAGCGCGGCAACGCCGAGGGGTCGAGGAGACCGAGGTCGATGTACGCGCAGGTGTCCAACACGCCCGTCTCGGGTCGCTCAGCCACGGCGCCGCTCCCATACATCGTCGGTGTCCACCCGGTCCTCAGAGCCGAAGAACTCGTCGGCTTCCTGCCGCATCTGGGCCGCCTCGACCCGAGGCAGCCCTCGGTGCCGCTGAACCAGTTCCTCCGCACTCAGACGGCGTCTACGAGAAAGAGGCCGGAGTTCTGCCACCTCAACGCCGTTGCGGGTGACGTGATACGTCTCCCCCGCCTCGACCGCATCCATGACGGCGGCGGAGTTGTTGCGAAACTCGCGCTGGGTGATCACCTTCATGACTGAGAGTGTAGCGACACGTAGCACCTCAAGCTACATCTGGCCCGAGAGCGGAACCGGCGGCCGGATCGTGGATCCAGCAAAGCTCCCCCGTCGCCACCTCCTCCCCCAGCGCCTTGACCTCGCACGCCAGCCGCGACAGAACGGCGGCCTTCGACCCCGGCCAAGCCACGAAGTCGCGATCCGCGCCCACCAGGTCGCCGGGCACCGCGCCCCGGTCCATCAAGTCGCCCACCACCGAGAGCAGCACCGCGGTCTTCTCCGCGAACGTCGCACCTTCGCCCGCCTTCGCTCCCGCCACGGCGACCACGACCGAGAGCCCGACCCGGTCCTCTCGCGCGTAGTCGAGCAGCGACTCCAAGCCCACGTCACCGGCCATGTCCACTCCCCCTCAGCGAAAAGCGATGCCGTACTGCTCCCGTGGGCGGCAAGGCCCCGCGAACGTGTGCTCGACGACGCCGCGCCGGATCTCGAGCAGGCGCCGATCGCCGGCAGGTGGCCGGACCACGCGCTCGCACTCGGTCTGCTCCGCGTACCACCAGCAGGCATCGGGAACGCGGTCGTCGAACGTGATGCTGACGTTCAGCCCTCCGACCACCTTGCCCTCATCGTCGACGACCCCAGGCGCGATCCCGTGATGGTCGACGTCGACATTGATCCACTGCCTCTCGCCGTCCAGATCGTCGTCGCAGACGAGGGAGACGAACTCATGCCGTTCTCCTTTGCTCAACGACTTCGGGAAGCGCAGCACCGAAGTCTCGGCGCGGCAGCCGATGATCGCTTTGACGGGGACCGAGTCCCGGTAGCCGTCGACGCCGTGTTCGCAGGCGATGACGGTTCGCACCGCCAGACGGCGATGGACCTGCCCTCGCCGCATTTCCACGTCCAGCAGCAGGCGTTCCAGGAACACGGGCTGCGCCCCCACTCGTGACGACAAGAAACTCCTCCTGACCGTGAAAGATCAGAACCGGCGAAGGCTTTCACCGGTCGTCGCGCCCAAGGTGTACTAGTACACCATAAACGAGCGTAACGTTCGACCTCCCCGGCCCGAACCACAGCGCGATGCCGTACTACGGATACGACCCCGGCACCGCGGTCGCCATCGGCGGCCGGTTGCTCGCGCCCGGAATCCCCCGCCACAGCGGATACGGCGAGATCAGCGAGCCCGGCTGGCGTCCCCCACCGGTCCGCGTGCTCCGTCCAGGTGAGAGGGCCGCGCGGCCGATCCGCCGGGCGGTCTGGTCGTTCTGGAGCGTCCCGTACCGGCGCCGGCACGGAAGACATTGGCCGAGTGACTTCTTCCACGCGTTGTCCTGGATCCTGTCGTTCCGGCTCGCGTCCCGTCTCTTCCCGACGACGGCGTTGGTGACCGACGACTGGGGACAAGAGCTGCTCGTCGAACGGCTGCGACTGCCCTTCGACGACATTTCCCTGACGCTCAACGGACTCACCGGGCAGGACCCGTCTTGGTGGGCGCTCGGGAAGTTGCACGCGTACCGCGAGCAGAGCGAGCCGTTCCTGCACATCGACAACGACGTGTTCCTCTGGCCCGGATTCCCGGCGCAAGGGCTCGACGGCGAGGTCGTCGCCCAGAATCCCGAGCACGCACCGGCTTCCGATGCGGGCTACTACCGCCCGGCGGCCGCCACCGCGGCGATCCGGAGCACGGGCGGCTTCCTGCCGAAGGAGTTCAGCGACTACACCGGGGAAGCCGCGTTGTGCACCGGAATCGTCGGCGGCACAGCCGTTCCACTTCTCCGCCGCTACGCCGATCTCGCCATCCGCATGGTGGAGTCGCCAGAAAATCGGACGGCTTGGCAACGGCTCGCACCGCTCGAAGACTACAACCTAGTCGTCGAGCAGTACCTCCTTGGCGCGCTCTGCTGGGGCGGCGGCACCACGGACGTCCAATGCGTCTTCGCCTCACAGGACGACAGCTATCGCGAAGACGATCGGGGATTCACCCATCTCATCGCTTCCGCGAAAAGCGATCTCCGCTACATGCGCTGGCTAGCGAAGCGAGTGAGAAACCATTTCCCCGCCGACTTCGAGATCGTTAGACGCGAATTCGGCGATCAGTAACGATCGCGCGAAGAATACAACCTCCCAGCCCCAGAGGCGTCTCTCCGGAAACAACTCTCCGGCAGGAGGTCATCCCATGACCATCACCCTACGACGCGCGCTCGCCGCCACCGTCCTGATGCTGACCGGCACCGTCGCCGCGGTCGTCCCGGCGTCCGCCGCGACACCACAGATCCCCGCCATGACCGGGATCCGCACCGGCCAGAACCCCGGCTTCGACCGGGTCGTGCTCGACCTGACCGCCGGTCCGGCTCCCGCCGTCCGGTACGACCTCGTCGACGAGTTGATCGCCGACGGTTCCGGTGAGATGGTCTGGCTGACCGGGGAATTCTTCGTCGCGGTCACCGCGTCGCCCGCCGCGGCACACGACGACGCCGGGAATCCGACCTATCCCGGACCGCAGAAGTTCCGGACCCGGAATCTGCGCAACGTCATGGCGGTCGCGGTCACCGGCGACTTCGAGGGCACCCTGTCCATCGGTCTCGGTGTCCGATCGAGGACCTCGATCAGCGTCTTCACCCTGACCTCGCCGAACCGTGTCGTCATCGACGTTCGTCATTGATCACGAGCGGGAATCCGTGAAGGCTTTTCGGCGATCGTCCGATTTTCGGTGAGCAAAATCCTTTTCGGATTCCCGCGGTGAAAATCACGTTCTGCCCCAACGGGCGAATTTTCGGAAAATCAGGTATCTGCCGCCCGGGTTCACGTTCCTTCCTTCCGTCAGCATCACCGCCGCTGCGAAGGAGAACCTCATGCCGACCCCACGCAATCCCGACACCCCGTCCTTGGGCCCGGGTGGCGACAATCTCGAAGCGGGCCCGGACAGTTCGGGCCTCGGAAGCTTTTCGGACAGTGAAATCGGCGAACTGGTCACCCAGGCGACCGAAACCATGGCCGCGTCCGGCGAGGACGCCGAGCGCAATTACCAGCGGAGCCTCGACCGGCTTCGCGA
Source organism: Amycolatopsis roodepoortensis (assembly GCF_014873915.1). Lineage (GTDB taxonomy): Bacteria > Actinomycetota > Actinomycetes > Mycobacteriales > Pseudonocardiaceae > Amycolatopsis > Amycolatopsis roodepoortensis. The sequence goes on along the minus strand of NZ_JADBEJ010000001.1, from coordinate 917,589 downwards.
GCGCGCGGACGACGTCGTCCCGGCGCTCGGAGCGCAGTACGACGCCTTGTCCGAGGAGCAGTACCTGGAGCGTTGGGGCCTGGTCCAGCTGCTCACCGATCTGAGGCACCCGGCAACCGCTTCGGTACTGGAAAACGTGCTGCGCCAGCCGATCCCGCCGGAGCGTTCCGACGACCCCGCCCACGGGATCAGCACCGTCGGCGAAGAGGTGATCATCCGCACCACCGCCGTGGAAGCGTTGGCGCGCTTGGCATCCGCCGGGGACAGCGCGGCCAAGGAGCTGCTGTTGCGCCAGGTCCGGCACGAGGTGTTCACGATACGGCGCGCGGCTGTCCAGGCCATCGCCGAAATCGGGGACACCGAGCTCACCGGCCAGGTGCGCGAGGAGCTCAGCGGCACCGAGGACGAGCGCCTGCTGAACATCCGGCGGGTCGACGTCCGCGGTGTCCCCCAGGCCGTCGGCGGCCGGCACGTGAAGGACTCACGGGCCGACGACGTGCCGCCGCCGGAACCCCCGCGCTCCTGAACCGAACCCATTCCTTCTACAGACAGGTGATCTCCGATGGCCACTTGCAGCTACACCGTGCCCGACAAGAACGTGACCGGGGACAATTTCTACGGCGCCTCGATCTGCAATCAGACCTACATCGACTATTTCTGGAACACCTACGGTTTCGCGGGCAACAAGGACTACTGGGACGACGGCTTCGGCTGGGAAGACGCGTGCAACACCGACAAGCCGCTCGCCCGGACGTTCAACGCGTGCTACCTGCTGACCTATTCGGCGCAGGACTACCAGAACGACGCCTATTCCGGGGCGATGCTGAACTGGGCCCGCCGGTACGTCCGCGACAACTGCGACGACCTCCGCTCGCTTTGCGGCGACGGCAGCGCCATCGCGCGTTCGTTCAGCGGTGCGTTCGTCGACGACCGGATCGAGTTGTACCTCGGTTTCTGGTACTCCAAGGACGTTCCCGGACGCGCCGAGACGCTGATCCACGAATCCCGGCACCAGGGCGGGAAACCGCACAACGCGAACTTCCCGGCGGGTTCGGTTTTCGGCGCGGGCAAGAGCGGCGCCGACTCCACCTGGGGCTACGAGGGCGCCTGGATGTACGGCGCGCTCTACCTTTGGTGGTTCTACGCCCAGGGCGCCCGTACGACGTCGGCGTTGCGTGAACGAGCCCGCCAGCGCGGGAACCTCGTGATCGACAACGCGTTCGCGACCCACCCGGGCTTCAACATCTGAGCACGACCGACAGCGCCCTCTCGTACTGCAGACGAGAGGGCCCTGACTTCACTATCGCGCAATACCTCTGATGACTTGAGCCGTGTCCCGCTCATCGGGGCTTGACCACCGACATTCCTGCCGCAATCATCGGATCTCTCGGGAACCCACGCCTTGGATGAGAGCGGATGGTCATGAGAGTTCGAGCGCATCGCACCGCCTGGCTCGCCCTAGTGCTCGCCCTGCTTGCAAGCCTGCTCACCACGACGGCCGCGAGCGCGGAGGTGCACCATCCCCGGCAAAAGTGGTTGCGCGAAGCCACCGCCGGCCTCTTCCTCCATTGGGGCATGTTCACCGCGCCACGTCATACCGATTGCGCGGCTTGGGAACGCGCCGTCACCGACGGCGGCTGGAGCGCGGACTACTGGGTGGACGAAGCCCGCAAGCTGGGCGCCTCCTACATCGTGCTCGCCACCTTCCACAGCAGGCTGGGCTACGCGCGTCCGTGGCCGTCGGCGATCCCGGGCAGCTGCTCCACGCGCCGCGACCTCCTCGGCGAACTCGTCGAAGCGGGCAAGGCCAAGGGCGTCCGGACGATCCTCTACATGACCGACGATCCCCAGTGGCACAAGGAGACCGGTGTCGAGTCACTGGATTCCGCCGCGTACTCCGCCTACAAGGGCAAGCAGGTCGACCTGACGACCCGCCAGGGCTTCGGTGAATACAGCTACGACCTCTTCCACGAGGTCATGGACCGCTACGCCGGCCTCTCCGGGTTCTGGATCGACAACGACAACGACTACTGGGAGAAGAACCGGCTCTACGAACAGATCCGCGAGAAACGGCCGTCCTGGTTGCTGAGCAACAACAACGAGGACACCCCGATCATGGACACCGTCAGCAACGAACAGAAGACCGGCATCACACCACCGTACGACTATCCTCAGGCCGCCTTCACCCCGATGCCGAGGCTCACCGAGGCCGACTACAAGCTGCCGACCAACGGTGCCTGGTGGTACGACGGCACCGATCAGGCCGTCGACTTCCGGCTGTCCACCGGGCGCTACATCGCCAACGCGGGTTCGTCGATGAAATCGCTGATGGCCGAGACCCCGATGGTGAACGGGAAGTTCCCGCCGCGGCAGGAGGCGTACAACAACTTCATGGCGAGCTGGGTGCCCCCGATCAAGTCCTCCCTACAAGGCAAAGAGGGCGGCGGGTACATGTACGGCGGGATGCAGCCCGGGTTCTGGAACGACGGCGCGCACGGCGTCATCACCGTCGAGCCCGGCGCGGCAACGCAGTACCTGCACGTGGTCACGCGGCCGCGCACCGACCTGCTCCGCTTACGCGACAACGGATACAAGGTGACCGCGGTATCCGACCTGCGCACGGGCAAGCCGCTGCGCTTCAGTCAATCCGGCGGCCACCTGACCATTGTGGACATCAAGGACTGGGACCCCTACGACACGGTGTTCAAGGTGGAAACGGCCGGGCAACGGCACTTCCTCGACTCCCGCACCATCAAGGCGACCGCTTCGTCATCGCGCGCCGGGCATCCGGCGTCGAACCTGGTCGACGGGAACTTCGAGAACTACTGGGACGCCGACGGCAAGCAGCCGGTGTCGCTGACCCTGGACCTCGGCAGGCGACGGACCGCCACCTACTTAGCGGTGAACCAACGTGAGATGTCGCCGACGCACGCGCGCGAGTCGTTCGGCAGGCCGGAGGACTCGGCGCGGATCAAGGACTACCGCGTCTACGTCAGCGACGACGGGCGGAACTGGGGCAAACCGGTCCGCACCGGCGCGATGCCGAGCGCCCGCGGTGTGCAGTTCATCGATTTCGGCGAGCGGCAGACCCGATTCGTCAAACTCGAAGTGTTGAACACCTGGTCCGGGCCGCAGGCGAAACACTTCTACAAGCAGTTGGCGATCGACGAGATCAAGGTGGCGTACGGCTACCCGAGTTCTGCGGTGGGCGCTCAGGTTCCGCTGGAGGCGGAGTCCTTCCGCAACGACCACGACGGCCGCGCCAGGCTCGGCCATTGCTCGTCCTGCTCCGGATCGTTCCAAATCACCGGGCTCGGTGGCGGCCCGCGCCACTCGGTCACCTACCCGAATGTGACGGCCACCGAAGCCGGAAGCCACCGGCTTCAGCTCGACACCATGGGCGGTCCCGCGACGTCGGTAGCGGTGAGTGTCAACGGCGGCACACCTGTCGAGACCGCGATCGACGCGGGAACGCCCGGAGTCGTGGCTTCGACGGCGATTCCCGTCGACCTGAACGCCGGCGCCAACACGGTCAAGGTGTTCAGTAACGCCACTTCGGGGCCGGGCCTCGACCGGATCGCGACCGCTCCCCTGCCACCGCCGTCCTACACGCCGAAAACGACCCTGACCGTCGAACCGGGCGGCCTCCAATGGCTCGCGCCAGGGCGACAGTCCCTTCGGGTGACCGCGAAGCTGCGGCTCGACGCCGACGACACGATCAAGCAGGTCAGCCTGACGCCCGTGGCCCCGGCGGGCTGGACGTTGCAGGGAGCTCCGGCCACGACGGCGTCGATGCGGGTCGGGAACGAGCTCGAAGCCTCGTGGACGCTGGTCTCGCCCGAAGGTGTCACCGCGGCCGATGTCGCGGTCACCGCGTCGTTCGACCTGCTCGGCCGGACTCAATCGGTGAGCAAACCCGTCCGGGTGAGCCCACGTCCCGCGGACCGGGTCTTCATGCGGGAGGCCGAAGACTCGGCGAACGACGTCGGCGACGCGGGCGTCACGAACTGCGGCGTGTGCTCGGGTGGGCAGAAGGTCCGCAACATCGGCGGCGACCCGGGCTCGTTCGTGCGGTTCGACGACGTCACCGTGCCCGAGACCAGGCGCTACACCCTCCATATCGATTTCACCGTCAACGGGCCGCGCTCGTACTTCGTCACGGTCAACGGCGGTACGCCGATCGAGGTGAAGGTCGACGGCGCCGGCAACAACACCCAGCTCACGACCTCTTTGCCGGTCGATCTGAAGGCGGGGGCGAACACGATCGAGCTGCACAACGACCACGCGTCCGCCCCGGATCTCGATCGGCTGTCACTGGGGTGAGGTACCGGCTTGACCCTCTCCCCGGGAGAGGGTTCAGGCTGGTCCCATGACGACCTTGATGCCGATCGGCGTGTTCGCGCACGCCACGAGGCTGTCGGTCCGCGCGTTGCGGAACTACGACCGGATCGGGCTGCTGGTGCCCGCCAGGATCGACCCCGGCACCGGGTACCGCCGGTATTCGCTCGAACAGTTCGCCCGCGCGGGCCTGATCCGGCGGCTGCGGGAGCTGGAGGTGCCGCTGGCGGAGATCGCCGGGATCCTGGACGCGGGCGACCCCGACGAGGTCAAGGCCGCGATCAAACGACATCACGACCGGGTGGCGGCCCGGGCCGCGGAACTCGCGGCGATCACCGACGGGCTCGACTCCGTGCTCGCCGAACCGACGCGGTGGCTGCACGTCTACGAGCGTGTGCGCGCGCCGCAACCGATCGCGCGCCTGTCGATCCGGACCCCGCTGAGCGGCCTGGCGGAGCGGATCGGTCCCGCGTACGCCCGGCTGTTCGCGGCGCTCGGCGCGCAGGGGGTGGCACCGTCCGGGCCGCCCGGGACCCGATACCTCACCGACGATCCCGAAGAGCTGACCGTCGAACTGTTCGTCCCCGTCGACGGGCCGGTGCGGGAAGACGGGGAGATCGGCCCCGCCGAGCTTCCCGGTGGCCTGCTCGTGGCGACGATCCACGAGGGTGACTACGAAGACGTCGAGACCGCCTATCGATCACTCGGCCGCTGGATCGCCGAACGCGACCGCGTCCCCGCCGGGCCCGCTGAGGAGCTCTACCTGGTGGCACCGGGACCGGGCGTCGCGCCCGAGGCCTACCGCACCGAAATCGCCTGGCCGGTGACCTCGTGATCATCGAGGGAATCGCGGCCGTGGGCGGGGAGCACTGCGAGACCAGCACGCTCGACGTCCTCCTGCGGCACGCCGGGGTCGAGCTGTCCGAGCCGATGCTGTTCGGGCTCGGCGGAGGTCTGGGCTTCGTGTACTGGGACGGGAAGAACCTGCCGTTCCCGTTCCTCGGCGGGCGGAGCAAACCTGTCGAGATCACACGGAAGCTGACCGACCGGCTCGGACTGTCCTTGCGGGTCAAGGAAACGACGTCGGCGCGCACGGCGTGGCGGAACGTGGCCGAGGAGATCGACGCCGGTGTGCCCGTCGGTCTGCAACTCGACTCGTACCACCTGGAGTACTTCACGTCGAAAGTCCACTTCGGCGGACACTTCGTCGCCTTGTACGGCTATGACGACGAGCGCGCTTTCCTCGTTGACACGGCGCAGCAGGGTGGCTCGGTATCGACATCCTTGGAGAGTCTGGAACGCGCCCGCGGGGAGAAGGGCCCGATGACGGCGAAGAACCGCTCGTTCACCATTGGTGTCGACGCGCCTCTCGTTCCGCTCGCCGACGCCATCCGCGCGGCCGTCCTGGCCAACGCGGCCGAGTTCCTCGACCCGCCCATCGCGAACCTTGGCTATCGCGGGATCGGCAAGGCCGCCGTTCAGGTGCGGAAATGGCTGGAGCGCAGCGGTGATCCGGCGCGCGACCTTCCGCAGGCCGCCATGCTGATGGAACGGGCAGGGACCGGCGGCGCGCTCTTCCGCCGGATCTACCGTGACTTCCTCGGAGAATGCACAGCCCTCGTCGACGACGCCGGTCTCCGCACCGCGTATGAGAAATACCGCGAAATCGCTCCACTATGGACAGAGGTCGCGGGATTGCTCACGCGGGCTGGGGAAACCGGCGAGGTCGGGCAACTGAACGACGCGTCCGCCCTCCTGTCCGAGCTGGCCCGGCTCGAACAGGAGGCGATGACGGCGCTCGCGACTGTTCAGCCCAGCCGTTCGTAGGGCAGCTTCTCCCCCGCTTCCACCGCGAACGGCAGATCGTTGCCCGCCGGCGGCAATGGGCACGTGGCGAAATCGGTGAAGGCGCACGGCAGATTCGTCGCGCGGGTGAAATCGAGGACGACCGACCCGTCCTCCGCGGGAGGCGGCACCGCGAGCGACCGGTTCGCCGCGTAGGTGGTGACGCCGCTCGTGGCGTCGGTGAACAGGATCAGCAGGCCGTCCTTCTTGCCGTTGAACGCGGTGAGCGTGTGCTCCGCTCCGTCGTGCTCGAAACGCACGATGCCCGGCGAGACGTAGACATGGCTGAGCCCTTCGACGACCGCTCCGACCGTGGTCGGCCGCGGCTCGTCGAAGGGCTCGAAAGTCCCGGACAGCACCCAGGCCGCGTCGGGCTCGTACGCCGGGACACCGCGGAAAGCGTTCAGCACCGGCGCCTTCGGGTCGTGCGTCCGGATCAGGTACCCGCCGCGGCGCGCCACCTCGATCTCGATCTCACCGGCGACGACCCTGGTGGTCGCGCCACTGTTGACCAGCTCGAAGCGACGGACACCGGTGATCCGCTCACCGTCGTGCGAGAGATCGGCGTCCTGAGGGTCGAGGTACGCCGCTTCGGCGTCCTGCCACCACAGGCCGGGCAGCCCGTCGTACGCGCGCGGCTTGTCCTCGAGCCAGTCAAGGGAAACCAAGGCGAGCCAGCCGAGCGGATCGGCGAGATCGCGCTCGCGCTGGGTCTTCCAGTCCTGCCAGTCGTGCGTGAACGTGTCCAGGCTTGTGCTCATCGCCGATCCCTTCCCGTGGCCTCGCTCTTCCCCCAGGTCAACGGGCGGGCGGTGATGATATTTCCTGTCCCGGTATGTGGGCTACGCCCGGAAATCCCCGGTGCTGCCCTCCTCAGCGGAGATCAACTCGGTGATGGGAGCGAAGAACGCCTTGATCCCCGGCAGGTTCGCCCCCTTCTCCCGGGACGCGGCGAAGTCCTCCGAGGAGCGCCACCACACGACGTCGAGCCAGGTCTCGTCGTCGACCCGGATCAGCTGGGCGTCCAGGAACCCTTCCCGGTCGGCCCGGAAGTCGGCGAGCATCGCGGGCCGGGCCTGGAGCAGTTCGTCCGCCTGGTCGGCCGGGACCTTGAAGCGGGTCAGTTCCACTGTCGTCTTGGTGCCTGTCGTCATGGTGCCGATGCTAGGCGACGACCCTTCGCGTTCGGTCGACCACTTGCTTCGTACGCATTTAGCCGACTACTTGCTTCACACCTGCCAGCATTTAGCCGACTAAATGCGTCACGCTTTCTTTGCGTGATCTCCCTGCGCGGCGACATCACCCTTCGGTGTTGTTCGCGCGTTTCGCTTGTCGCTTAAATTACGAACACCTGTTCGATGAATCGCGGTATTATGGAGGCGTGTCCGAGACCTTCCTTCCCGAGTTGCCGCAGGAGTTGTGGCGTGCCGGCAAGCTGGAGCTTGCCCATGGCGTGCAGCAGTCCCTGCAGGTGATCCGGATGGCCACCGCTGGTTTGGGACGGTTTCTGGCGGAGGTCGAGTCTCGGGGCGCCAAGGATTTGTTCGGGCATGGCAGTACGGCGAGCTGGCTCGCGGAGATGGCGGGGTTGTCGCGCGGTGAAGCGGGCGCGGTGGTGAAGCGGGCGATCGCTTTGAACCCGACGCGGAACCTGGATGGCACCGAAGCCCCGGCCGTGGCACCCGAGACCGCCGCCGTCGCCGCCGAAGGGCTGGTCGGGGACGAACGGATCGACCAGATCCTGGAGATCTTGAAGAGGCTCCCCGCCGACACCTCGGCCGAGGATCGAGCGGTCGCGGAGAAGATCCTCGCCAACCTCGCCCCGAACGCCGGTCCCCATCAGTTGGTGGACGCTGAAGCGAAACTGCTGGGCTGGCTCGACCCCGACGGCAACGAACCCAAGGAGCCTGAGCCCAAGGAACCACGCCGCGAACTCACCCTGGAACGCCGCAGAGACGGCTTCTGGAAACTGACCGGGCTGCTGGACGACGAGACCGGTGCCCGCACCGCCGCCGCACTCGAGGCCTACGCCCAGCCGCGACCGGTCGACGAATTCGGCCAAGCGGACCTGCGGATGAAATGCGAACGCCTGGGAGACGCCTGGGCCGAACTCCTCGACCTCGCGATCGCCTGCCCCGACCAACCCGGAACCAGCGGCTACCGCACCCTCGTCCACGTCACCATCGGACTCGACGAACTCAAATCCGGCCTCGGCACCGCCTGCCTCGACTTCGTCGGAACGATGACCGCCCGCGAAGCCCGACTCGCCGCCTGCGACTGCCTCATGCTCCCGGTCGTGCTGAGCGCCGCCGGTGAACCCCTCGACGTAGGACGACTCAGACGATTCGTCACCCCAGGTCAGAGACGGGCGCTCAACATCCGCGATGGTGGCTGCGCGTTCCCCGGATGCCATCGGAAACCCAAGAATTGCCACGCCCACCACATCATCCACTGGGCAGACGGCGGGCCGACAGATCTCCGGAATCTCGTGCTGCTGTGCGGTTTCCACCACCGGCTGATCCACCACGGCGACTGGGAAGTCCGGATGGCCGCCGACGGATTACCGGAGTTCATCCCACCCCAGTATCGAGATCCGCTCCGCCAACCCCGACGCAACACCCTCCACCACCGCTGAACCCCGAGGAGCCCGCCAGCCACACCGGCGACGGGCCCCTCGTCATGCCTAAAACTGTTCAGTACCGGCGGAAACCCCGATATCGATTGCGCCGTTCGGGCGTATTGGCGCAGGAGTCCTCGATTATTCCGCAAAAGCCGGAGCAAGATCGCCGTTCCGGACTTGGGAGGGGACGGAGCGCATCATGGTGAATCAACCTCGCGGCCCGGACGGCCGTTGGGTCAAATACAAGTACGGCGCGGGCGCGATGGCCACGGCAGGAGTGGTCGTCGCCGCCACCAACGGCATAGGTGGAGGCACCGCAGCCTCCCTGGATTCCGCCGCGAGCCAAGCCCTCAAAGGCAAAAGCTCCAGCAAGAAATCCGCCCAGAAGGGCCGCCATTCCGAATCCTGGCAACGCTTGGGCTGGCGTCAGCTGAAGAAGACCGCCAAACGGGAGCTCGAATGCGGACCGCATTCCTTCGGCGAAGTCCAGCGCTTCTTCCTGCGCCATCCTTGCGTCGATCTCGACCGCATGCTGGTCATCGTCGACGATGGCGCCGGCAACACCATCACCGTCTCCGTCGCCTGGGTGAAGATGCCGAAGGCAAGCGATGCGAGCGATCTGAAACGGCTCGTCGACAAGGACGGCACCGGCAACGTCGTGCTCTTCGGCGAGGCGCCGCCGGGAAGCCGTTTCACCGGCAAGAACTACGACTCCCGGCAGGCCAAGAAGCTGGTCGTGATCGCCGAATCCGCGCCCGCCTCCGGACGGCCGAGCGAAGCGGCGCTTGAGACGGCCGTCGATGTCGCCGTCGAGTTCCCCGCACCTTGAACCACCACCACCGACGAACGGAAAGCATGTGAGCAGGAGCGACCATTCCAGAAGGCGACTCGAAGCCCAGGCTCGAGAAATTCTCGCGAGAACCTTCACCGGTCTGGACTCACTACAACGCAACGTGCTCACCGCCTTGCTCAGCCGGACCGGTACGGGCTGGCGGCTCATGGTCAAGGCGGCGCTGCCGTCGGGCGACAGCCGGAGCGCGGACGCCTTCCTGATCGGGCAGACCGGCGTTTTCGCTCTCCTGATCTCGGACAAGGGGCCCGATTTCGAGACCGCGAACCAGATCCTGCGCCATGCGAAAGAGCGCTTTGCCGGAATCCCCGGACCACAGGGCCGTTCCCTGGCCGAAAGCGCTATCCACCTCGCGGTGATCGGCCAGGGTGCGGGCGATCCCCGTCAGGACGGCGTCCACTGGTCACTGACCGAGTCGAGCCTCGGCCGGATTTTCCGGCGGGACGCGCTCCATCTCGACAAACGGTCGGTCGCCACCATCGCGGAGCAGGCGGAACGACGGCTGCGCGGCTACCTGCCCCTGGCCGTCCAGCAGCCGGACCGTGAGCCGAGCACGGGAGGGCTGCTGGACGTCACCGAACTGATCGAAGACCAAGTCGGAGCAGCCCAGCGACGTCCGTTCGATTCGTGGCTCACCTTCCTGCATCCTCAGCAGAACGCGATCGTCAAGCGGGACTACTCGGGGCCGGCGCGGATCAGTGGCCCGGCGGGGACCGGCAAGACGGTCGTCGCTCTCCACCGGCTCAGGCATCTGGCCCGGGTCAGTACCGGGCCGCTGCTGTTCACCACCTACGTCCACACGCTGCCTTCCGTGATCAAGACGGCCTTCGACCGGCTCGCACCCGAGCTGGACGGTCGCGTCGAGTTCACGAACCTGCACGCCTGGGTCCGCCGGTTCCTCGCCGAGCGCGACGTGCCCGTGCAGGTGGATCGGCGCAAGATCGACACGGCGTTCAGCTTCGCGTGGATGGCCCACCGTGAGAAGTTGCAGGTCATCGAACCGAGCGTCGACTACTGGCGCACGGAACTGGACCGGGTGATCAAGGGCAGGGGCATCACGACGCTTGCCGGCTACGTCGCGGTCCAGCGGCGTGGCCGGATCCTCCGGCTCGACGCGAGCCAGAAAGCGCGCGTCTGGAACCTTTATGAGCACTACCAGCGAGGACTGGCCGAAAGGGGCGTGCACGACTACAACGACCTGATCGAGCTCGGCCGCACCGAACTCGCGAGGCGGCCGCTCGAAACGCCGTATGCGGGAGTCGTCGTCGACGAGGTGCAGGACATCCCGCTGTGCGGACTGCGGCTGCTGCGTGAGCTGGCCGGTGACGGCCCGAACCGGCTTCTGCTGGTCGGAGACGGTCAGCAGCAGGTCTACCCCGGCGGCTGGCGACTGTCCGACGCCGGTATCCCCGTCCAGGGCCGCGGCGAGATCCTGAAGGTGAACTACCGCAACCGTGCCGAGGTTCTGGGCTTCGCTCGACGTTTCGACGCGACGAACCGGGTCGACGATCTCGACGGCGCGGACGGGATCGCTCTCCGCGCGGCCGAGTCCGCCAGTGAGGGCGGAACGACCGAGACCTGGCGGGGCACGTCCGGAGAACTGCCCGGCGCGCTGGTCGAAGCGGTCCGGAAACTGACGGCGCGCCTTGATCATTCGGCGCTGATCGTCTTCCACCACAAGGATCTCGGCCGATGCGTCGAGATCCTGCGTGCGGCCGGGATCCCCACGCTGGCACTGGAGAACTACACCGGTGCGGCCGACGGCAAGCTCAAGGTCGGCACTGTGCACCGGGCGAAGGGCTTGGACTTCGAGGCCGTGCTGGTACTGCAGAACACCCACGAGAGCGTGACCGGCAGCCAGGCCGAGGAGGAACGCCGCGAGTTGCGCGGCAGGCAGCATCTCGTCGCGGCGACGCGGGCCCGCGACTTCCTCTGGTGGGGCGTGCTCGACGACACCGCGCCCGAGCAGGCCGATGAGCCGGCGAAAGCCGTGGAAGCCGAAGAGGACTGCGTCCACGACATGCCGATCTCTTGGTGCTCACTGTGCCGTAAGCCGCCACCGAACGTCCTCTCCCACGGCTTCCGGACCTCCGGGGGAAACGCGTATCACAACGACCCGGACTGCACTTGGCTGCGCAAGGGCCAGGGGCGCGCGCATCGGCAGGGCATGAACGTCCACGACGTCACGCGCCTCGCCTGGGGTTCCGTCGCCCCCGGTGAGCTCGAACCGTGCGAGTTCTGTTGCAGTCCACAATGGATGCGACGGCACGGCCACTGACCGAAGAGGACACCCATGAACGAACAGACCGACCTGCCGCCCGGCATCGGCAACCCGGCGACACGCGCCTTCACCGCCGCTGGTTACACCCGGCTGGAGCACTTCACCCGCGCCACCGAAGCCGAGCTGGCGAGCCTGCACGGCGTCGGCCCCAAAGCGCTCCGCATCATCCGCGAGGCGTTGGAAACACGAGGTCGGACATTCAAACCCGCCGACTAAATTTTTTGTCTTGACAACTTCAACCTTCGGACGGTTAGCTGAACGCAGCAGCACACCGACCGAAGGAGAACGAGTCATGGCCAAGTTCGCGAACGTCGACGACTACATCGCCGCCCTGCCCGAGAACCTGCGCGAAGTCGCCACCGCGTTGCGCCCGATCGTCAACGCCGCCCTGCCCGGTTCCATCGAGGCGATGTACCACGCCTCCCCGACCTGGAGCGTTGGCGAAGCCGTCGGGAAGAACCTCGTCTGCCTGCTGAAGGCCTACTCGTCGTACGTCACCTTCGCCCTGTGGAAAGGGCAGCTCGTCGACGACGAGTCCGGCAGGCTGGAGGCGAGCGCGCGGGAGATGGCGCACGTCAAGCTGCGCTCCGTCGAGGACATCGACGCCGATCTGTTCACCGGCTGGCTCAAGCAGGCGCGAGACCTCGAAACCACCGCGGCGGCGCGATGACACAATCGTCGGCGTGCCCGTGATCACCGACGAGTCCCGTTGCCCCTGCGGCCTTGGCGAGCCCTATGGCGCGTGCTGCGGCCGCTTCCACCGGGGAGCCGCGACCGCGCCCACCGCCGAACTGCTGATGCGGTCGCGGTTCAGCGCGTTCGCCGTCGGCGACACCGCGTATCTCACGAAGACCTGGCATCCGAAGACCAGGCCCGCCGAGCTCGAGCTCGATCCCGGACAGCGTTGGACGTTCCTGGAGATCCTCGGCAAGACCGGCGGCGGACTGCTGGAAAAGGAGGGCACCGTGGAGTTCCGGGCCCACTACCGCCAGGATCGCCAACCCGGCAGCATGCACGAGAACAGCCACTTCGTCCGCGTCGACGGGCAGTGGATCTACGTGGCGCCCGTCGGCTGACGAACCCGGCGCGAGGGTCTGTTCTCCGCGTGCGGTGGCGGCTACTATCTCCCCAACATTGTTAGGGAACTTTCTTAACGATTTCACCAAAGGTCCGCCGCCGTGTGCCCGAGGAGGCGCGCTCGTGAGTTTTCGGCAGAAGAGAACCCGGATCCCTTTACTGGCCTTGACCGTCACCGCGCTGGCCGCCGCGGTCTGCGGGGTGACCACCGCCCCCGTCGCCACCGGCGCGGAGGTGGCCGTCGCGGGCAACGCCACCCCGGTCCCCGGCTACGTGATCCAGTCGTCGGCGCAGGTCAGCGACGACTCGGCGGTGTCGAAGCCGGGCTTCCCCACCGCCGGCTGGTACCCGGTGTCGTCGCGGTCCACGGTCTACGCCGGATTGCTGCAGAACGGCAAGTACGCCGACCCGTTCTACTCGACGAACATGAAGAACGTCCCGACCGCGCAGTTCTCGGTGCCGTGGTGGTACCGGACGGACCTGAACGTCGACGACACCTCGAAGCGGACGTACCTCGACTTCAGCGGCGTGCTCTCCAAGGCCGACGTCTGGGTCAACGGCACAAGGATCGCGACGAAGGACCAAATCAACGGCGCCTACACCCGCCACGACCTGGACATCACCTCGCACGTGCGCCCGGGCGTCAACAGCGTCGCGTTCAAGGTCTACCCCAACGACCCCAACAACGACCTCTCGATGGGCTGGATCGACTGGGCGCAGACCCCGCCGGACCAGAACATGGGCATCGTGCGCGACGTCCTCGTCCGCCGCAGCGGCCCGGTCGCGCTGCGCAGCGCCCACGTGGTCCAGAAGCTGAACTCCTCGCTCGACCACGCCGACCTGACCGTGAAGGCCGACGTCCGCAACGACACGGCGAACGCGGTGCAGGCCACCGTCGCCGGCACGGTCGCGGGCAAGCCGGTCACCCAGACGGTCTCGCTGGCCGCCAAGGAACGCAAGACCGTGACGTTCCCGGTGGTCGGCCTCGACAAGCCGAATCTCTGGTGGCCCGCCGGAATGGGCGGCCAGCACCGGTACGAACTCGACCTGACCGCGAGTGTCGGCGGCACGCCGTCCGACACCTCGAAGTCGAAGTTCGGTGTCCGCGACGTCAAGGCGCCGCTGAACTCCAGCGGTGGACGGCAGTACAGCGTCAACGGCAAACCGCTGCTGATCCGCGGCGGTGGCTACACGCCGGACCTGTTCCTGCGCTGGAACGAGACCGCGGCGGCCGACAAGCTCAAATACGTGCTGAACCTCGGGCTCAACACGGTCCGCCTGGAAGGCCACATCGAGCCGGACGAGTTCTTCGACCTCGCCGACGACCTCGGTGTGCTGACCATGCCCGGCTGGGAATGCTGCGACAAATGGGAAGGACACGTCAACGGCGAGGAGAAGGGCGAGCCGTGGGTCGAGTCGGACTACCCGATCGCCAAGGCGTCGATGTTCTCCGAGGCCGAGCGCCTGCGTGACCACCCGAGCGTCATCTCCTTCCACATCGGCAGCGACTTCGCGCCGGACCGGCGGATCGAGCAGGGCTACCTCGACGCGATGAAGGCCGCCGACTTCACCCTTCCGGTGATCCCGTCGGCGTCGAAGAGGCCGTCCCCGATCACGGGCGCCTCCGGCATGAAGATGAACGGCCCGTACGACTACGTCCCGCCCGTCTACTGGTACGACAAGTCGCAGAAGGACCGCGGTGGCGCCTGGAGCTTCAACTCCGAGACCAGCGCGGGTGTCGACATCCCGACGATGGACACGTTGAAGCGGATGATGTCGGACAGTGAGCTGGAAACGATGTGGAAGGACCCGTCGGCACCCCAGTACCACCGTTCTTCGTCGACGACGTTCGCGAACCTGAAGCTGTTCGCCAACGCGCTCACCAAGCGCTACGGCGCGCCGGCCGACCTGAACGACTTCGTACGGAAGGCGCAGCTCGCGCAGTACGAGAACGTCCGCGCGGAGTTCGAGTCGCACTCGCGCAACTACACCGACTCGACCAATCCGTCGACCGGGTTGATCTACTGGATGCTCAACAGCCCGTGGACCTCGCTGCACTGGCAGCTGTTCGACGCCTACATGGACCAGAACGGCGCCTACTACGGGGCGAAGAAGGCCAACGAGCCGCTGCACATCCAGTACTCGCACGACAACCGGTCGGTCGTGGTGATCAACCAGACGTCGAACGCGGTGAGCGGGCTGACGGCGACCACGAAGCTGTACAACCTCGACGGCACCGAGAAGTACAGCAACACCAAGACCGGACTGTCGGTCGGCGCGCTGGGCGCCAAGGCCACCGCGGTCACCGTCCCGGCGGTGAGCGGGCTGTCGACGACTTACCTGGCGAAGCTGGTGCTCACCGACTCGTCGGGCAAGGAGGTCAGCCGGAACGTGTACTGGCTCTCCACCAAGGCCGACACGCTGAACTGGGCCGGCAGCGACTGGTACTACACACCCCAGTCGGGTTACGCCGACCTGACCGGGCTGAAGAACCTCGGCCAGTCCGCGGTCAGCGCGACGGCGAAGTCGGTCGCCGGTGGCGACGGCACCACCACGACCACCGTGACGCTGAAGAACACCTCGGGCGGCAAGCTCCCGGCGTTCTACGTGGACTCGAAGGTCGTGGACGCCGCGGGCAAACCGGTGCTGCCGGTGGAGTGGAACGACAACGCGGTGAGCCTCTGGCCGGGTGAGACGACCACGCTGACCGCGAAGTACCGCACCGCCGACCTCAAGGGCTCCAAGCCGTCGGTGCGGGTCTCGGGCTGGAACACCGGCACGCAGACCGTTCCGGCCGACGGCTCCGGCCCCGGCAACCCGGTCGATTACCAGGCGGAGGACGCCACGATCGTCCAGGGCGCGGTCGAGTCGAACCACGCCGGGTTCACCGGCACCGGATTCGTCAACTACGACAACGTCGCGGGCAGCTCGGTCGAGTGGGCGGTGAACGTGCCGTCCGCGGGCACTTACGACGTCGTCGTCCGGTATGCCAACGGGACGACGGCGAACCGGCCGCTGGACTTCTCCGTCAACGGCTCGATCAGCGCATCCGGTGTCGGCTTCGGCGGCACCGGGGCCTGGCCGAACTGGACGACCAGAACCGTCAAGGTCCCGCTGGCGGCGGGAGTGAACAAGATCAAGGCGGTCGCCACCACAGCGAACGGCGGCCCCAACATCGACAAGATCACCCTTTAGCGCGGGAGTCGCCCGAGGCCCCCCTTGCCACCCTGCGAAGGGGGCCTCTCCCGTGCGGGCGTGGGTTACGCTTCCCGGGTGACCGGCAAACCCGACCCGCGCCTGCGGGACCTGGCGATGCTGCGCCGTGTCCGCGACCGGATCGACCGCGACTACGCGCAACCTTTGGACGTCGAAGCGCTGGCGCGCGGCGTGCACGTCTCCGCCGGGCATCTCAGCCGCGAGTTTCGCGCCGCGTACGGCGAATCGCCGTACAGCTACCTGATGACCCGCCGGATCGAGCGGGCCATGATGCTGCTGCGGCGCGGGGACATGTCGGTCACCGAAGTCTGCTTCGACGTCGGTTTCTCGTCGCTGGGCACGTTCAGCACACGCTTCTCCGAGCTGGTCGGCATCTCGCCGAGCGCGTACCGCAAACAGGCGGCGGAGGACGGCCGTGGCATGCCTGGCTGCGTCGTCAAACAGGTCATGCGACCGATCAGGAATCGAGAAGCGACCCCACCGCGCGCCGACCTACCTTGAGTCGTATGACCCTCACGATTCACGCGTCCTACCTTCCCGCGGACGATCTCGAGGCTTCACTTTCCTTCTATCGCGACATCCTGGGCTTCGAAGTGCGCGACCAGGGCCCGCTCCAGGCCACGGTCGGCCCGCCGGGGCAGCCGGAGACGTCGCTCGTGCTCCATCCGCCCGCCGCCGATCCGGAGATCACCGACGAGGAACGCTCGACGATCGCCGAGCTGATGGCCAAGGGCGTTCACGGCATCATCGTGCTGTCCACGCCGGATCTGGTCGGCACCTTCGACCGGATCCAGGCGGCGGGCGCGGACGTCGTCCAAGAGCCGATGAGGCAGTCCTGGGGCGCTTTCGACTGCTCTTTCCGCGACCCGGCGGGCAATCTGGTGCGGTTCGAGGAGCGGTAGCCCGGCCTCGGTGCGCGCGCACTGACGCTCCCGGGTGATGATGAGCGGCGTGGAGATCGCGGTAGAACTAGTGGCACTGGTGGTGGCCGTCCTCCTGGTCACCGCCGCGGCGCGGAAACTCGACTGGTCGGCGCCCCTGTGCCTGATCGCGGTCGGGGTCGCCGCGTCGTACGTGCCGGGCGTCCCGGAGTACGAACTGGACCCGGAGGTCGTGCTCCTGGGGCTGCTGCCCCCGCTGCTGTACGCCACCGCGATCCGCACGTCGCTCATCGACTTCCGCCGCAACCGCGGGCCGATCCTGCTGTTGTCGGTGGGGCTCGTCATCTTCACCACGGCCGCGGTCGGGGTCGTGGCGTGGCTGGTGATCCCCGGACTGCCGCTGGCCGCCGGGCTCGCCATCGGTGCGGTGGTCGCGCCGCCCGACGCGGTCGCGGCCACCGCCGTCGCCCGCAAGGTCGGGATGCCGCGCAAGCTGACCAGGCTGCTGGAGGGCGAAAGCCTGTTCAACGACGCGGCCGCACTGGTCGCGTTGCGGACCGCCATCGCGGCCATCGCGGGCTCGGTGAGCCTGGTGCAGGTCGGCGGGGATTTCCTGCTGGCCGCGGGCGGCGGGCTGGTGATCGGGTTCGCCGTCGGCGCGCTGGCCGCGCTGATCCGCACCCGCCTGGAAGACCCGGTGACCGACACCGCGCTTTCGCTGGTGGTCCCGTTCGTCGCCTATCTGGCCGCCGAGGCGATCCACGGTTCCGGCGTGATCGCCGTGGTCGTCGCGGGGCTGATCCTCGGGCACAAGGCGCCGAGCATGCTTTCGGGCCGCTCGCGGCTGGCCAGCAGGCTGAACTGGCAGACCATCCAGTTCCTGCTGGAGAACATCGTCTTCCTGCTGATCGGCCTGCAGGTCCGCCGGATCATGACCGAGGTCGGTGACAGCGGCCTGACCGCGATGGAACTGGTCCTGATCTGTGCCGCCACGCTGGCCGCGACCATCGTCACGCGGATCGTCTGGATGGCCGGCATCGGCCTGGCACGCCGCGTGTTCCGCCGTCACGCCTGGCCGTGGCGGTATTCGGCCGTGATCGCGTGGGCGGGGATGCGCGGCGTCGTCACGCTCGCGGCGGCGTTCGTGCTGCCCGCGGACACTCCGCAGCGGGCCGTGCTGGTACTGGTCGCGTTCGTCGTCGTGGCGGGAACGCTGCTGCTGCACGGGACGACGTTGCCGGTGCTGGTCCGCCGCCTGAAACTGCCGCCGCCCGATCCGGCCGAGGACGCGCTGCAGGAGGCGGCCGTGCTCCACGACATGACCAGGGCCGCGCTCGAAGAGCTGGACAAGATCCGGACCCCCGAGGACCCGGACGACATCGTCGAACGCCTGCGCAGCCGGCTCCAGCACCGTTCGGACTCGGCCTGGGAGGAACTTGGCAGGCAGAGTGCGCTGTCCGAGACACCGAGCGACGCGTATCGGCGGCTGAGGCTGCGGCTTCTCGAAGTCGAACGGGAGAAGTTCCTGGAGGCGCGTGACTCCGGGATGGCCGATGATGATGTCCTGCGCCGGATCCTCGAACGCCTCGACATCGAGGAATCCATGCTGGACAGGGAGGAGGAGACCGTGCCGGACTCCGATCGGGAACTGCGCACCCCCGCCGCGACGGCGGGATCCTGCAAGCATCTCACCAAGGAGTGGCCCGCGGTCGAACCCAGCTCCCCTGATGTCTGCGCCGTGTGCGTGGAGAACGGGATGACCTGGGTGCATCTGCGCGAATGCGTCAAATGCGGGAATGTCGCCTGCTGCGACTCCTCACCGGGCAAGCACGCGACCGAGCACTTCCACGACACCCTGCACCCGGTGATGCGCAGCCACGAACCCGGCGAGACCTGGCGCTGGTGTTTCGTGGACAAACAGCTTGGTTAGCTCGGTAGGGTCCGGGGTATGAGCACCCCTGAGCAGGAAGTCGAATACCGCCAGCACCGGTTCTCACCTCCCCCGGGCGCGACCGAGATCTTCCTTGTCCGCCACGGTGAATCCGCTCCGGCGAAGGGCGACAACCCGTTCGAACTCGTCGACGGGCAGGCCGATCCGGATCTCGCGCCGGAGGGCAGGGATCACGCCGAGCGGGTGGGCCGCCGCCTGGCGGACGAGCGGATCTCGGCGCTGTACGTGACGACACTGCGCCGGACACCGCAGACCGCGGCACCGCTGGCCGCGAAGCTCGGGCTCACGCCGGAGGTCGAGCCGGACCTGCGCGAGATCCACCTCGGCGAGTGGGAGAACGGGCTTTTCCGGCGATATACCTACGAAGGCCACCCGATCGTCGAACAGCTGTGGCGCGAACAGCGCTGGGACGTCATCCCCGGCGCGGAGACGATGGAATCGTTCGGCGGGCGGATCAGGGCGGCCATCGGCAGGCTCGCGGCGGCCAACCCGGACCGGAGGATCGCCGTGTTCACCCACGGCGGTGTCATCGGCGAGGTCTTCGCGCAGGCCAGCGCCGCGAAGAACCGGTTCGCGTTCCTGGGCGCGGACAACGGCTCGATCTCACATCTGGTGGTGTCGGGCGAGAACTGGATGGTGCGGCGGTTCAACGACACGTCGCATCTTCAGTCGCCTTTCGGCTGATCCGGCCCGCCGCGACCAGGTGCACGACGACCAGGACCGCGACCGCCTCGGCGGCCAGCAGTCCGATGAGCACGAGCACCTGGGTCACCCCGGCCTGCACCGGCCCGGCGCCACCGAGGAGGACACCGACGTAGGCGCCGGGCAAGGTGACCAGGCCGACCGTGCGGGTCTGGTCGAGAGCGGGGATCAGCGCATGTCCTGCCGAGGGGCGGCAGATCTCCAGCGCGGCCGGGCGGCGCAGGAATCCCAGCGCCAGCGCGGCTTCGTATTCGCCGTGACGGGAAACGAGTTCGTCCAGCGCCCGCCGCGCCGCCTGCGAGGTCGCGGACATCGCGCCGCCGATGACGATCCCGGCGATCGGCACGATCGCGATCGGCCGCCACGGGACCACCCCGGTCGCGAGCACGAGCGTCAGCACCGGCACCACACCGGACGCGATGGCGAGCGCGACCCACGCCAGATCCTTCGCCACCCCGATCCGGCGCGCCGAGGTGACCGCCGCGATCGTGAACATCAGCAGCACGAAACCGCCGGTCAGCCAGCCTGATTTCAGGATCCCGACGATGACCAGCGACACGGCGGCGAGCTGGACGACGGCGCGCCCGGCCGCGAACAGCACCGCCTTGCCCTGCCCCAGCCGCCCGAACTGCACCACCGCCGCGCCGAAGATCGCCAGCACGGCCAGGACCACGGCGAGCACCGGGCCGAACTCGATCGCACCATCCGTCACCCGGATGATCCTGCCGCAGGATCAGGCGGTGCAGGTCACCGGCGCGCCCGCGGCGGGAGCGGTGCGCTCGCTGACGACCTCGCCGTCGACGAGGATCCGGCATCGCAGCGCGCCGCTACCCGAACCCTGCGCGGACAGGCTGTAGAACTCGTCGCGGCCTTCTTCGCTCCTGCGCTCGAAGGTGGTGCTCCACGGCGTCGTCACGTCGGTCTTCTGCATGAGTTCCGAGCCCTGCGCGACGTAGGTGACGTTCTGGGCGCCTTTCGCGCCGGAAAGCTCGTAGACGACGGTGTGCAGCACGGTGCGCACGGCGGCCGCGGCTTGTTCGACCTGTTCGGCCTGCGGCGCGGGCGGATTCTGCACGGGCCTGGAGGCCTTCGGCAGCACGTAACTGGTCAGGGTGACGGCGACGGCCATCACACCCAGCACGACCACGACCGTCCCCAGCGGCTTCAGCCTGCCGGGGGCACCCTGCCCCGGCGCCGATGCCGGAGGGGTCGCGGTAGGAACACCCATGGAGAGGTCTTCTCTCGTCCGAGCGCACTTCCGTCGAGTGCGTCGACTACTTCTCGCACGGAGGTGACTCCGCGTTAGCCGTTATCGGGAAGAAACCCGATATTCACCCTTTTGGGTGTCCCAGTGAGTGGGGAACCCCTGGTCATGGGGCGATCGGCGTAAGCACAGTGAGCCGAACAGCTCACTTTGAGTGACCCGGCTAGTCAATGAGACCCGCGTCGGCGAGCAGCCCGAGGACCCGCTGTCCCGCCGGCGGGCAGAGGTGCGCGTCGGCCGACGACAGCCAGGCGGACTCCGCGATCTCCCGGCCGGGTGTGGGCTCCCCGCGATGGTCGGCGGTGTAACAGGTCAGGTGGACGCGGCGGCCGTCCGCGTAACCGTCGGCCTGCTCGTTCAGCACCGCGAAGAAGCGGAAACTCGGCGGGTCGAGCTCGACGCCGAGTTCCTCCCTGATCTCCCGGCACAGCCCGGCGACGTCGCCCTCGCCGGGTTCGCGCTTGCCACCAGGCAGGTAGAACTTGGCCTTTCCCTCGGTCCGCACCGACAGCAGGCGGCGGTCGCGGACGTGGATCCAGGCCAGTGAATCGATCTCTGCTTCGGACACGGCCCGATTCTGTCGTAGGACGGGGGCATCATGGCAACCGTGTATCGGGAGACGACGGCACCCGGCGGGCCGTCCGGCGTGGTGTGCTGCCTGTGGGAGGACACGGGCACGGCGCCGAAGCGGATCGTGCCCGACGGCTGTGTCGACCTGGTGGAGAGCGGCGGTGAGGTTTTCGTCGCCGGGCCGGACACCGCGGCCTGGACCTGGGAGACCAGCGCACGGGCAAAGGGTGTGCGATTCGCCCCCGGCAGAGCGGGTGACGTCCTGGGCCTGGGCGCCGACGAGCTGCGTGATCAGCGTGTCCCCCTGCGCGACCTGTGGGGCAGGGAAGGCGAACTGCTGGCCGAACGCGTGCTCTCCGGCGAGGCTTCGCTGCTCGACGTCGTCGAGCGGCGCGGAGCCGGCCGGGCCGACCGGGAGGTCTCGGCGTTGATCGCCAGGCTGGACGGCGGCGTTCCCCGGGTTTCGGCCGCACTGGACAGCTTCACCACCGGCGAACGGCAGTTGCGGCGGCGGTTCACCCTCGCGGTCGGCTACGGACCGGCCACGTATCTGCGGGTCACCCGGTTCCAGCGCGCCATCGGTCTCGCGGGAACGGCGCCGGATCTCGCCTCGCTGGCGTTCTCGGCGGGTTATGCCGATCAGGCTCACCTGAGCCGGGATTGCCGGGAGCTCTCCGGGCTGAAAGCGAGCGAGTTCTTCCGCGCCAGGAAATGAGCGATGTCCACAGTGGACCGGTAGAGATCTCGGTAGTGCGGATAGAACTCGTCGTAGACGTCGGCGTCCGCGCCGGGGCGGACGATCTCGGCGACGGGGTTCCAGGCTTCGAGATCCGGTTCCCTGCCCAGCGCGACCGAGGCGAGGACGGCGTCACCGAACGCGGCACCGATGGTTTCCGCGGGGATCTCCTGCTCGATCCGCGCGACGTCGCTGACGATCCGCGTCCACACCCCGCCCTGTGTCCCGCCGCCGACGGCGACGAACCGGCCGGTGCCACCACCGGCCTCGCGCATGGCTTCGAGGTTGTGCCGCACCCCGTACGCCGTGCCTTCCAGCGCCGCGCGGTACAGATCCGCACGATCGTGGGACGTGGTCAGCCCGGCGATGATCCCTCTCGCGTCCGGGTCGGGCACGGGCGTCCGTTCTCCGGCGAAATACGGCAACATCAGCAGACCGCGGCTGCCCGCCGGGACCTCGGCCGCCGCCGCGGCCAGCTCCCCGAACTCGCCGCCGACGAGATCCCGCAGCCAATCGGTGATCGCGCCGGAGGTCGCCATGCCGGCGGCGAGCGAATAGCTGCCGGGGAAGGCACCGCGGGTCGTCCACAGCCCCTGCCCGGGGCGGGGATCGGCGAGCATCTGGATCAGGAACATGGTGGTGCCGTACATGAGCATGGTGTCCCCGGGCGCGGTGACCCCGACACTGGTCGCCTCGGCCCAGGCGTCCACCGTTCCCGCCGTCACCGGGATCCCTTGCGGCAAGCCGGTTTCCGCGGCCGCCCCGGCGGTGATCGAACCGGCGACCTCGGTCGGCCACGCGAGCCTCGGCAGCTCGACGCCGGGGACGATCGCCGCGGCCCGGTCCGGCGCCCAGCGCGCCTCGCGCAGGTCGTACATCGGATCGCATTGACTCGCCGAATGATGGTCGAGGACGTATTCACCGGTCAAGCGCAGCACGAGGAACGAACTCGCCATCAGGAAGAGCTTCGCCCACTCGAACACGTCCGGCTCGTTCTTGGCCAGCCAGCGCCATTTCGGCCCGACGGCCTGTGAGCCGAGCGCGCTCCCGCCGCGTTCCACAATGGATTCTTCGCCGAATTCCCGGTTCAATTCCCGGATTTCGTCGGATGCTCGGGTGTCGACGCCGTAAAGGATCGCGGGGCGCAAAGGTTTGCCGGAAGCGTCGGCGGGCAACAGCACCGGCCCGATCCCGCTGACCGACACTCCGATGATGGGATGATCCCCGGCGGCCGCCGAAAGTTCCCGCGCCAGCGCCACGAAGTCTTGCCACCACACGGTTTCCGCGTCGTGCTCGAACCAGCCGGGACGCGGCCGGGAGGTTTCGTGCGGCTGGGACGCCCGTGCCACTATGGTGCCCTGGGAATCGACGAGGACGCCTTTGGAACTCGAAGTGCCGATGTCGACGCCGAGCACCAGGCCCGGTTCCCGCACGACGCCTCCGAACTCCTCCGCGCGAGTAGCGCGATCAGCGGATGGTAACGATTGTCGGCCAAGCTATTCTTCCCGTGCGAGGGTGTCAACACACCTGTGGAAGGGGAGGTCACGGTGGCCACCATCAACGACGTGGCGGCGAAGGCCGGGGTTTCGACGGCGACCGTGTCGAGAACGCTCAACGGGAAGTCCACTGTGGACCCGGTGCTCGCGGCAAGGGTGCAGGCCGCCGCGGCCGAATTGGGATACCACCCGAACGGGCTCGCGAGGAATCTGCGCCGTCAGGAGACCGCGGTACTCGCACTCATCATCTCCGACGTGGAGAACCCCTTCTTCACCGCGATCGCCCGCGGCGTCGAGGACATCGCGCAGACGGCGGGCTATTCGGTGGTGCTGTGCAACGCCGACGACAACGAGGAGAAGGAGCGGCGCTACATAGACGTCGCGCTCCAGGAACGGGTCGCCGGCGTGGTGCTCTCCCCCACCGGCCGCGCCACCAACGTCGACCGGCTGACCGAACGCGGCACTCCCGTGGTCGCCGTCGACCGGCCGCTGCTGGAGAACACCGGCGACCAGGTCCTGGTCGACACCCGGCTCGCCGCCCGCGACGCGACCCGGCACCTGCTCGACGGCGGGTACCGGCGGGTCGCCTGCGTCAGCGGGCCGCCCGGGGTGCGCACGGCCGAAGACCGGCTGGCCGGTTACACCGACGCGGTCGGCGAGGAGAACGCGCTCACCCGGCGTGCCGAGTTCCGCGCCGAGGGCGGCAGGCTCGCCGCGCTCAGCCTGCTGGACGAGCCCGAACCGCCGGACGCGCTGCTGGTCGGCAACAGCACGATGACGATCGGTGTCCTGGAGGCCTTGGCCGCCAGAGGCCTGCGCTCGGGACAGGACGTCGGGATCGTGTCGTTCGACGACGCGCCGTGGACGACGCTGATCGACCCGCCGCTGACAGTGGTCGCCCAGCCCGCGAACGAGGTGGGCAGGGTCGCCGCCGAACTACTGCTCGCCCGGATCGGCGACAGCACGCGCAAGGCCACGACGACCACGCTTCAGGCGAAACTGATCGTGCGCCGGAGTTCACGGCGCGACTGACCCCCGGGAGAACTTCAGGTGCACGACGTGCCTGGGCGACCGGTTCGCACCGGCCGCCCAGGAACGCCCCACCCCCTTGTTCCCCCAAGCCGGCCCCACACCAGCCGGGTTCTCCGAAGCGGTGGGAAGAAATCGTTTACCTTTCGGAAGGTAAGTTCCCGTTTACCACCTGTCAAGCCGGACTCCTGGACAAGCTCGCGCGATCCGGGCAGACTATGGCGACATTGCCTACTGCGCGTGTTTAATTCCGTGCACTCTGTGTTCATCTCTGGTGAATTCCCCCACGAAATCGAGATGAGACCGCACGAACCCGCACAGACGCGTTACCCTAGGCGCTATGTCGATAGCGCTCGAGAACGTTCTCGCCAAGGCGGGCCTGAAGGTCGACGCCAACGAGTTCCTGAACCTCGTCGAGGACGCGGCGCGGAGACTGACCCCACCGAACCCCGATCCGTCGCATTATTTCTCGGCGGACCAGCGGGCCGCGCTCACCGACGTCGGCCTCGACCTCTCCCCCCGGGGCGAGGACGAGCCGGACTTCCGTGCCCGCACGGTCGCCGCGCACGCCGTACTCGCCGATTCCGCGCTGAGCGTGCTGGAAGCGGCGAAGGCACTGGGCGTGGACGACAGCCGGATCCGGCACCGGCTGAAGGAGGGCAGGCTCACCGGCTGGAAGGACCAGGGCTGGCGGCTGCCCGCCTGGCAGTTCGCCGGTTCCGGGGTTCTGCCCGGCCTGGAGGTCGTGCTGCGCGCCGTCCCCGAGGACCAGCCCGCGCTCGTCGTCGCCGCGTTCATGAGCACCCCGCAGGCCGATCTGGTGATCAACGACCACCCGGCCACCCCGCGCCAGTGGCTCCTCTCCGGCGGCGACCCCGAGCACGTCGCGAGACTGGTGGCCACGCTGGGTTCGCCGTTCTGAGATCCTTGCCCGACGACGGGAATTTCAGTCGGGGGTAGGCCGTAGGCTGACCCCATCGAGCAAGATCACCCGACAAGGACGGACGACTCCCGAGGTATGGCCCGGCTTCCCCTGCCGCCCGCACGCTCTGTCCTGGTCAAGGAGCTGCACCGCACCAACGACGTGGTGACGGTGCACCCCGGCACCAGGCTGGTCAGGATCTTCACCGCGCACGGCAACCACCCCCAGCAGTGGAATTCGTTCCGCTACAGCGGCCCGCTCCCGCACGGCCGGTTCGACCCGCAGACCCCCGGTCGCGGCGGTCGCCCGGTCACCGACCCCGGGAACGGTGTCCTGTACTTCGGCCTCACCGTGCGCACCAGCATCGCGGAGGTCTTCCAGACCACGTCGACGGTCGACCGCAAGTCCCGCGGCCCGCGCCTGGTCGTCGTCCGGCCGACCCGCACGCTGCGGCTGCTCGACCTGGCCGGCCTGTGGCCCACCCGGGTCGGCGCCTCGCAGGAGATCTCCAGCGGCCCGAAGAAGATCACCCAGGCCTGGGCCCGGGCCATCCGCGCCGCGTTCGGCGACCTCGACGGCGTCTGGTACCGGTCGTCCATGGATTCCGGCGGCCCCGCGCTCGCGCTGTGGGACCCGCCCGCCGGGAACTCGCTGCCGGTCGCGCCGGACGTGCTGCTCCCGCTGGACCATCCGGGGCTCGACGTCCCGCTGGGCCGGGTGTGCGAAGAGCTGAACTACACGCTGCTCAGCTGAGCCCCTGCCCTCGTGAGTGGTGAGGACGGTTAGAACCGTGGGTGTCGTCGCCCGGCCCCATGAAGGCCTGAGAAATCTGGAGCCGGTGTCGCGAAAGCCACTTTCGGGACATCAGACGTCTCGAAAGTGGGGCGGTTTCAATCGGTTGTTGCAAGTGGTGGTGGCTGATAGGGAGTTCGGCATGCCAGGAGCCCGGTTGACGCGTGAGGAGCGGGAGAAGATCCAGAATGGTTTGGATCAAGGTCTGAGTCAGGACGCGGTGGCGAAGGTGCTGGGTAGGTCACCCTCGACGATTTCCCGAGAAGTGCGCCGCGGTGGTGGACCGCGGTGCTCGCGGCCCGGCACCAAGGTCGATGGCCGGCCCCGCCGTTACCGGGCCGGCCGAGCCCAGCGCCTGGCCGTGGAACGCGGCCGGCGCCCGAAAGCCCACCTGCTGGCCGGCACGCTGGCGGCGGTGGTGACCGGTCTGCTGCAAGCGGACTGGTCACCCCGGCTGATCTCCCTGATGTTGCCGAGGTTGTTCCCCGACGATCAGGCTATGCGGGTGAGTCACGAGACGATCTACCTGTCACTGTTCATCCAGACTCGCGGTGAACTACGCAACGAACTCACCGAGCATCTGCGGTCGGGCCGGGATCAGCGCCGGTCACGCACCAGCACCTCCCACCGCCGCAAAGGCCGGATCGCCGGGATGACCCCGATCAGTGAACGCCCCGCCGAGGCCGCAGACCGGGCCGTTCCCGGGCACTGGGAAGGCGATCTGATCCTCGGCGCGGTCGGCCAGGGCGCGGTCATCACCCTGGTCGAACGCCACTCCCGATTCGTGCTGCTCGCTCCCCTGCCCGACACCCACAAGGCCGTCGAAGTCCGGGAACTACTCACCAGCATGATCGCCACCCTGCCCACCGAACTGAAACGGTCGCTGACCTGGGACCAAGGCAACGAAATGGCCCAGCACGCCCAATTCACCCTCGACACCGGACTACAGGTCTACTTCTGCAACCCCCACGGCCCCTGGGAACGCGGCAGCAACGAAAACACCAACGGCCTGCTACGCCACTACTGGCCCAAAGGCTCAGACCTACGCCACCTCACCCAAACCCACTGCGACGCCATCGCCCTACGCCTCAACACCCGACCACGCCCTACACTCGGCCTCCTCACACCAGCACAAGCACTCGACAAAGCACTACTTGCAACAACCAGTTGAAACCGCCTGGCTTTCGCGACATGATCACCAGGGCTGTGCCGGGCCTGGCCACGGCCGAGGTTGCGAAAGTGGCTTTCGCAACCCCCGGCTGAGCCCCTGCCCTCGTGAGTGGTGAGGACGGTTAGAACCGTGGGTGTCGTCGCCCGGCCCCATGAAGGCCTGAGAAATCTGGAGCCGGTGTCGCGAAAGCCACTTTCGGGACATCAGACGTCTCGAAAGTGGCTTTCGCGACATGATCACCAGGGCTGTGCCAGGCCCGGCCACGGACAACGTTGCGAAAGCCACTTTCGCAACCTTCAACGTTGCGAAAGTGGCTTTCGCAACCCCCGGCCGAGCCCCTGCCCTCGTGAGTGGTGAGGACGGTTAGAACCGTCCTCACCACTCACGAGGTTCAGAGGTGGCGGCCCCACCACTCCAGCACGGCGTCGAACCGCTGCACCCGGTGCCGCGGCAGCCCGGACCGCGTGAGTTCGTGTCCCTCACCGGGGAACAGCAGGAATTCGGCCGCGACGCCGTTCTGCCGCAAGGCCACGTACATCCGCTGCGCCTGCTCCAGCGGGCATCGCCAGTCCTGCTCGGAGTGCACGACCATGAACGGGATGTCGATCTTCCCCGCGTACGTCAGCGGGCTGCGCTTGCGCTGCTCTTCGATGTCGTCGCCGGCGTAGCCCCCGGCGAAGAACCAGCCGATGTCGGAACTGCCGACGAACGAGTCCCACGCGTTGACCGCGCGCTCGCTCCACGCGGCGCGGAACCGGCCGCCGTGGTGCGCGGCGAGCCAGCTCGTCATGAACCCGCCGTACGAGCCGCCCATCACCCCGACGCGGTCGCCGTCCAGGTTCGGCAGCTTGAGCGCTTCGTCCAGTAGCGCCAGCAGATCGTCCGCGTCCACGGTGCCGAGTCCGTGGACGATGCTCCGGCCGTGGCTTTCGCCGTAGCCGGCGGAACCGCGCGGGTTGCCGAGAACGACGGCGTAGCCCGCGTCGGCGAGCACCTGCGCCTCGTCGAACACCTTCCATTCGTACGCCGCGAACGGTCCACCGTGGACCATCAGGACCACGGGATGCGGCCCGTCCCCTTCGGGCCGGACGACCCAGCCGTGGACCGGATAGCCGTCCGGGGCGGTCGCGTCCAGTTCCTCCAGCGGCAGGATCCCGGTGTCCCGCAACGCCTTCGAGTAGTCGGTGAGCACACGCTGTTCGCCGCCGGAAAGCAGCACCACGTCACCGGAACTCTCGGGCGTCCCGATCACCGCGGCGATCCGTTCGCCGTCGACGGCGAACGACTTCACCGCGGTGCGTTCACCGGCGAGGCGGCGCAGGGAATTCAGCTCGGCGAGTTCGGCGTCCAAGGGAACGGCACGCAACTCCGCGGCACCGCGATTGCTGACCACGACGAGGACCTCGCCGCCGACGACGACCGGAGGGCTGGCCGCGTGGTCGCAGTCCACCGTTTCGACGCCGGTCAGCCGGCGCGGGGAAGAAATTTCGTCACCGGAGGGCCACGGCGCCTGCCAGAGCCCGGTGTTGCGGGCGACGTCTTCCATACCGGGGAATTCGTTGCCGTAGAACAGGATCGAACCGTCCGGGGCGACGACCGGCCGGGCCGCGGTGCCCAGAGTCCGGACCAGCAGCCGGGGCTCGCCACCGTCCGCGGGTACGGCGTAGACATCCGAACGGATGGTGTCCTCGGCGGCCCAGTCACGCGGGGCGGTGAACAGGATCTGCTCGCCGTCGGCCGTCCACGACGGATGGTCGACGTCGGCGCGGTCGTCGGTCAGCGGCGTGAGCTCAGCAGGCGATTCCTCGTCCAGCGCGGCGACGGCGTCCACGACGAACAGACGCTGTGGACGGTCGTTGAGGAAACCCACGTCGTCGACGCGGTAGAAGAGGTTCTTGATGTGCCGCGGCGCTTCTTCGCCCGGCTCCGGGGTTTCGCCGTCCGCGTTCTCGGTGCCGTACCGGCCGGGTTCGGGCACGCGGGCGACGAAGGCGATCCGGCGGGAATCGGGTGCCCAGACCGGGGAGCCCGCGCCGAGGGGCAAGCCGGTGATCCGCTTCGCGTCGCCGCCGGCCGCGGGCATCACGTGCACCTGCGGCTTGGCCGCGCGTCCGGAGCCCTCTCCGGCCCGGAGGAACGCGACCCACCGGCCGTCCGGCGAGATGGCGGGGGCGGAGTCCTTGGCCCCGTGGGTCCAGGCGCTCTCTCCGCCGCCACCCAGGTCGACCCTGCGCAGGGCTCCGCGGTAGCCGTTCGTCTTCAGATCAGGCCTGCTCACCGCGGTGAGCAGCAGGTCGCCGCGCAGCGCGAGGATGCCGGGGACCGTCAGGGCTTCGATGTCAACGGGACGCACGGCCCCGACGGTACCCGATCCTTAGCAGTTCTAACTACTGATCGAAGATTCCCGCTCAGCGGCTTCCAGCTTCTTCGCCTTCGCGAGGCTGGCCACCGTCGTCACGGTCAGGACCACGACGATGACGCCCAGGGAGACCCAGTTGTTGATGTCCAGCCAGTCCGGGACGACGTGGTACTCGTGCAGCGCGTGCAGGAACAGCTTGGCGCCGATGAAGGCGAGGATCACCGCTAGGCCGTAGGACAGGTACACCAGCTTGGTGACCAGGCCACCGAGCAGGAAGTACAGCTGGCGCAGACCCATCAGCGCGAACGCGTTGGCGGTGAAGACCAGGAAGGCCTCCTGCGTGATACCGAAGATCGCGGGGATCGAGTCGACCGCGAACAGCAGGTCCGCGCTGCCGATCGCGACGATCACCAGGAACATCGGGGTGATCCAGCGCTTGCCGTCCTTCTTCACGAAGGACTTGTGCCCGTGCCACTCTTCGGTGACCGGGAAGAGCTTGCGCACCCAGCGGGTGAGCGCGTTCTCCTCGTATTCCTCTTCTTCATCCTTGTTGCGGACCATGCTGACCGCGGTCCAGACGAGGACGGCGCCGAAGAGGAAGAAGACCCAGACGAACTGCGCGATCAGCGCGGCGCCCACGGCGATGAACACGCTCCGCATGGCGAGCGCGAGCAGGATGCCGATCAGCAGCACCCGGTGCTGGTGGATCGCGGGCACCTTGAACGACGTCATGATGATCATGAAGATGAACAGGTTGTCGACGCTCAGCGAGTACTCGGTGATGTACCCGGTGAAGAACTGGACACCGAAGTCGTGCCCGGCGAAGACCCAGACACCGACGCCGAACGCGACGGCCACGGCGATGTAGAAGATGACCCACCGGGCGGCTTCGCCGGTGGTGACCTCGTGTGGCTTGCGATCGACGATGACCAGGTCCAGCGCGATGAGCGCGAGCAGGCCACCGACCGTGGCGATCCACAGCCACAGGGGAACAGACATGTAACCAACCCTCCGGAAAGTGCACAGCAGCAACTAACCGGAGGTCTCTTCCGCCGGTGCGAAACCGGCCGACGGTGCCGGGGGCCTGCGAAGGCCACCGTGCTGACGACACCGCCGCGAAGGAATACTCCCCTCACAGCTGGTCCAGTTTGACCTGTCTGTACGCATGACGCCAGTTAAGGTTGCCCTTGTCACCAAGAAGATGGCGTAACTCCCGTCACACCCGCATCTTCTCCCTCTTCGGGTACCCGTTCCGGTGGCGGCCTAACGTCACGCTTGTGTGGTCCGTGTGTGCCGGGGAAGCGGTTCTCAGCTTCGGTGAAATACGGTCGTTCCGTGCCCCGAATCCCGCTCCCTCGCACGCGAGGCGCGAAGCTCACCGCGCTCGCCGCGGTCGTGGTGGTCCTGGCCGCCGCGGCCGTCGTGTGGACGAACAGCGAACCCGCGCCGTCCGCGGTCGAAACCCAGGACGCGACCCTCGACCTGCCCGAAACCCCGGGCTCGTCCGAGGTCGTGAAGATCGACACGACCACGTACCTGCCCGAACAGACCCCGGCTCCGGCCGTCCTGCTCGCCCACGGTTTCGGCGGTGACAAGAACAGTGTCGCCGCCGAGGCCCGCGAACTCGCCGACAAGGGTTTCGTCGTGCTGACCTGGTCCGCGCGCGGTTTCGGCCGCAGCACCGGGAAGATCGCGCTGAACGACCCCGACCGCGAGGTCGCCGACGCCAAGAAGCTGATCGACACCCTGGCCGCGCGGCCCGAGGTCCTCAGCGAGAACGGCGACCCGAAGGTCGCCGTGTCCGGCGCTTCGTACGGTGGCGCGCTTTCCCTGCTGCTCGCCGGGACCGACAAACGGGTCGACGCGATCGCGCCGGTGATCACCTACAACGATCTCGCGCAAGGCCTCTTCCCGAACGCCGCCGCCCCGGCCGCGCCGCACGCCACGACCCCCGCCGCCGGCGCGTTCACCGCCGACGGCGTCTTCAAGAAGTCGTGGGCGGGCATCTTCTTCTCCGCCGGTTCCGGCGCGGCGCAGAGCGGCTCCCCCGCCAACGACGCGCCCGAAGCGGGTGACGAGACGAGCGAATCCGGTGCTGCACAGGGCACGGGCGGAGCGGGGGCCGCGGCGCAGTCACTGCCGCTCGGCGGCCAGAACGGGCAGCGGCCACCGGCGGGCCCGGCCGACCCTTGTGGACGGTTCACCGCCGATGTCTGCCAGGCCTACACCGAGCTCGCCACCACGGGGAAGGCGAGCCAGAAGACCGTCGAACTGCTCCGCCGGGTCTCCCCCGCGTCGGTGACGGACAAGATCACCGTGCCGACCCTGCTGGTGCAGGGCGAAAGCGACACGCTGTTCGGGTTGGACCAGTCCGACGCGACCGCGCGGCAGATCACCGCGGCGGGCGGCAAGGTCCACACGATCTGGTACACCGGCGGCCACGACGGCGGGAAGCCCGGGCAGAAGCTGCGCGCGCAGATCGCCGACTTCCTCAAGTTCTCCCTCACCGGGCAGGGCACCGATCCCGGCACCGGGTTCAGTTACGACATCCAGGGCACGCTGCGGGCGAACGGCGCCCCCTCGGTCCGGACCGTCACCGCACCGGCGTACCCGGGAGCGACCGGCGACGCCACGGAACGACGCCAGTTCACCCTGGCGGGCCCGGCCCAGCCGGTCGTGCGCCCCGCCGGCGGCAACCCCGCCGCGGTGAGCGGGATCCCCGGCCTGAACGGAGCGGTGGCGGGTTCGTCCCGCCTTTCCGGACTGTTCAGCCTGGACCCGCCGGGGCAGGCCGCGCAGTTCGCGACGCCGCCGCTCGACGCGCAGACGATCGTGGCCGGTTCGTCGACGGTCCGGCTCCAGGTCTCGGCCGATCCGTCCGCCGCGGCTCCGCAAAAAGAAGCCGTCCTGTTCGCGAAGCTCTACGACGTCAACTCGGAAGGTGTCCGCACGCTTCCGGCCAACGCCGTCGCCCCCTTCCGCGTCTCGGGCCTGCCCGCCGACGGCAGCCCGGTCGAGGTGACCGTGACACTGCCGGGCATTGTGCGGCCGCTGGAAGCAGGGCACACGCTGCGGCTGGTCGTCGCCACGACGGACCAGGCGTTCGCGACGCCGGTCGAGCCCGCCGTGTTCCGCATCGGGCTGGCGGACGGCGGACGGCTCGGCGTGCCGGTCGTCCCCGGCAACTCGGTCGGCGCGGGCGCGCCCACCGCGCAGCTGCTCGGGATCGCCGGAACGCTGCTCGCGGGTATCGCGATCACCGTGATCGCCGCCTTCCGCCGCCGCCGCGCCCACGACGTCGACGAGAGCCTGGCGAAGACGCCGCTGGTGATCGAAGGTCTGCGCAAGGCCTACGCGGGCGGGTTCGTCGCGGTGAAGGATCTGTCGTTCCGCGTCGAACCCGGTCAGGTGCTCGGCCTGCTCGGGCCGAACGGCGCGGGCAAGACGACCACCCTGCGCATGCTGATGGGGCTCATCACGCCGACCGCGGGCACCATCCGCGTGTTCGGCCACCTGATCGCGCCCGGCGCGCCGGTGCTGTCCCGGATCGGGTCCTTTGTGGAGGGTTCGGGCTTCCTGCCGCACCTGTCCGGCAAGGAGAACCTGGAGCTGTACTGGGCGAGCACGGGCCGCCCGAGGGACAAGGCGCATTTCGCCGAGGCGCTGGAGATCGCCGGGCTCGGCGACGCGGTGAACCGGCGGGTCCGCACCTACAGCCAGGGCATGCGGCAACGGCTCGCGATCGCACAGGCGATGCTCGGCCTGCCGGAGCTCATGGTGCTCGACGAACCGACCAACGGGCTCGACCCGCCACAGATCCACCAGATGCGCGAGGTGCTCCAGCGCTACGCGGCGACCGGGCGCACCGTGGTGGTCTCGAGCCACCTGCTGGCCGAGGTCGAGCAGACCTGTACGCACGTGGTCGTGATGCACCGCGGCATGCTGGTCGCCTCGGGTGAGGTCGGCGAACTGGCCGCGTCCAGCGGCGAGGCGACGTTCCGCGTCGACAAGCCCGCCGAAGCGGCCGAAGCGCTGCGGAAGGTCGGCGGTGTTTCCGGCGTCGACGTCGACGGCGAACTCGTCCACGCGGATCTCGACGGTCTCGCGCGCGCCGAGGCGGTCGCCGCCCTGGTGCGGGCCGGGGTCGCGGTCGAGCAGGCCGGGCCGCGGCGCCGTCTGGAAGACGCGTTCCTGCAGCTGGTCGGAGAGGACTCGAAGGGTGAGTAAGACCAATGGTTCCGGCCCGGCGACCCGGGCGGATCACGGCGTGCACACCGATCCGGCGGCCCTGCTGGAGCTGACCGAGGTCGCGTCGCACGAACCGACCGAGGTCGGCCCCGACGGCGCGGTGGCGGGTTACCGCGCCGACCGGACGCTGCGGCTCGGCGTCGAACTTAAGCGGCAGCTCAAACGGCGGCGAACCCAGCTGATGCTGGGCTTCGTCGCGCTGCTGCCGTTCATCCTGGTGATCGCGTTCGAGATCGGGCAGGCCAACCCGAACCGTCGCAGCGGCGGCTTCGTCGACCTCGCCACCGCGAGCGCGCCGAACTTCGTGGTGCTCGCGCTGTTCGTGTCCGGGACGTTCCTGCTCCCGATGATCGTGGCGTTGTTCTACGGCGACACGATCGCGAGCGAGGCGTCGTGGTCGAGCCTGAAGTACCTGCTCGCGATGCCGATCCCCCGGCATCGGGTGCTGCGGCAGAAGGCGATCGTCTCCGGCATCCTCTCCGCGGTCGCGCTGATCCTGTTGCCGCTGGTCTCACTGGTGGTCGGCGTCATCTGGTACGGCGCGGGCGACGCGATCAGCCCGACCGGTGACGCGGTGTCGTTCGGCGACAGCCTCATCGCCATGGGGCTCGCGACGGTGTACATCATCCTGCAGCTGGCATGGGTGGCCGGTCTGGCGATGCTGCTCTCGGTCGCCACCGACGCCCCGCTGGGCGCCGTCGGCGGGGCGGTGATCGTCGCGATCGTTTCGCAGATCCTCGACCAGATCACAGCACTGGAGGGGTTGCGGGACTACCTTCCGACGCATTTCGCGTTCTCGTGGATGGATCTGATCTCGACCGACATCGACTGGACGAACATGGCCAACGGCATGCTGTCCGCGGCGTTGTACGGCACGGTGTTCTTCCTTCTGGCGGGCCGCCGGTTCGCGACGAAGGACATCACCAGCTGAGAGCGATTCCGTACCGGAAAATCACCGGGGTCCACCGGGAAGACGAAATCCTCTTCCCTGGTGGGCCCCGGTTTTCACTGGCCGTGGCGACCTTCACCCATTAGCGCCGGTAACCGGTGTTTCATGCGCATGAGAACATCGATTTTCCGATCATCGACTCATTGGGTGAAAACCTCGAATTCATCTTCGGACCCCTCCGGGAAATCCTTATCTTCAGTGGAAAGGTGCCGACGCGAGCGGAAAGCGGGGATGTCACCATGACCCAGTCAGTCGAGACCCCGGTCCAGGAATTCTCTCTTGATTGGACCATGAGCACCGGCAAGGGCGGCCGGGTCGGATTCGCCGTCTCGGGCCAGGTGACGCTTCTCGACAACAATCGGTTCTACAAGATCGACGGGGTCCTCTACATCTCCGAGGGCAGCGCCTACTGCCGTGAGATCGGCAATCCACATCTCTTCGTCCGGCGCAACGGCGTCGAGGAGAGCGGCAGGCAGTGGGGCTGGGAGACGATCTGCAACCGCAAGTCCTGCGCCAGGCTGTGTTCGATGGACGCCTACTTCGTGCGTACCGGCTATTGGGCGCCCGCCGACCGCGCCATTCAGCTCAGCATCGGCGCCGAGACCGGCTGGAACCGCAAGCGGTCCTTCAGCCCGACGGTCACCGTGCAGCTGAGGGACTAGCGGTCCACTGTAGATCCGCGCGGGCTCGGGTACGGTCGGGCCATGGCCACCTCTTCGATCCGCGTGGACGACGAAGGCGGGATCGCCGTCGTCACCCTCCAGCACGGTAAGGCGAACACCCTCGACACCGAATTCTGCCAGGAATTGACCCTCCGGCTCGAAGACGTGCAGCTGAGCGATTGTCGCGGGATCGTGCTGACCGGCACCGGCGGCATCTTCTCGGCGGGTGTCGACCTGCGGCGAGTGCACGACGGCGGCGCGGACTACCTCGAGGACTTCCTGCCCGCGCTGTCGGACGCGTTCCTCTCGGTCTTCGGCTTCCCTGGCCCGGTGGTCGCGGCCGTCAACGGGCACGCGATCGCCGGCGGGGCGGTGCTCGCCGCCGCCTGCGACCGCCGTGTCCTCGCCGACGGCCCCGGCCGGATCGGGATCACCGAGCTGCTCGTCGGCGTGCCGTTCCCGTTGGCGGCGCTGGAGATCCTGCGGTCCGGGTTCGGGGCCGACGTCCTCGCCGAACTCGCCTTCCTCGGCGAGACCCACCTGCCCGCGGACGCGCTCCGGCTCGGCCTGGTGAACGAGGTGACCGCGCCCGAGAACGTCGTCGGGCGGGCGGTGGAAGTGGCCAGGAAGCTCGCCGAGATCCCGGCGGCCGCGTACGCGCACACGAAGGCGCAGCTGCACCGGCCGTTCCACGAGCGGATCGCCGAACACCGCACCGGTGACGACGCGCACGTCCTCGAACTGTGGAGTTCGCCCGAAGCCACCGCGGCGATCAAGGCCTACGTCGACCGGGTGCTGCGCGGCGGCTCGACCGGATAGGCGATTGCCCACCGGCGGTGACTCTGTGAGTATCCGACAGCTCAACAGGTCCCGATGGGGAGGGCATGGATGCGGAAGCTCACGGCCGCGTGGCCGGTTCTGGCGATCACCGTTCTCGCCTTGGCCGGGCTCGCCCCGGCCGCGCAGGCGGCACCAGGCGACATCGAGGAAGCACTCGGGCGGGTCCCCGGGCTGACCGTCGTCTCGGAGAACCCGGCGCCGACCGGATACCGGTTCTTCAAACTCGCCTACACCCAGCCCGTCGACCACCGCAGGCCGGACCGCGGCACTTTCCAGCAGCGGTTCACGTTGCTGCACAAGGAATTCCGGTCGCCGACCGTGGTGTACACGAGCGGGTACAACGTCTCGCAATCGCCCAACCGCTCGGAGCCGACACAGATCGTCGACGGCAACCAGCTGTCCATGGAGTACCGGTTCTTCACGCCCTCGCGGCCGGACCACCCGGACTGGGGCAAGCAGCTGACGATCTGGCAGGCCGCCGCCGACCAGCACCGCGCCGTCGAGGCGTTCAAGCGGATCTATCCGGGCAAGTGGCTCGCGACCGGCGGCAGCAAGGGCGGTATGACGGCGACCTACTTCCGTAGGTTTTTCCCGGACGACGTCGACGCGACGATCCCGTACGTCGCGCCCAACGACGTCATCAATTCGCATGACCGCTACAACCGGTTCCTGGCGAACGTCGGCGACGATCCGGCCTGCCGTTCGGCGCTGAAGGCGATCCAGCGTGACGTGCTGACCCGGCGTCCGGAGTTCGCGGCGCTCGCCGCCGCCGACGCGGCGAAGAACGGCTACACGTTCAAGACCGTCGGCTCGGCGGACGTGTCGCTGGAGATCTCCGTGATCGACTCGTACTTCGCCTTCTGGCAGTACCAGCGGCAGTCGGACTGCGCGACGATCCCGAAGGCGGGTGCCCCCGCGGCGGAGATCTATGCCTGGTTCGAACGCGTCGAGAGCCTCAACACCTACTCCGACCAGAACCTCGAGGTCTACGTCCCGTACTACTTCCAGGCGGCTTACCAGCTCGGCGCCCCCGAGTCCTACGAAGGCTATCTGCGGGATCTGCTGCGCTACCCGGGCTCCAACGTGTCACGGACGTTCGTGCCGGATTCGGTCGAGATCCCGCGGTTCGACCATCTGGCGATGCCGGACATCGACTTCTGGGTGAAGTCCCAGGGGAAGCGGCTGATGTTCGTCAACGGCGAGAACGATCCGTGGAGCGCGGAGCCGTTCAAGCTCGGCTTCGGCACGAAGGACTCCTACAGCTACACGGTGCCGGGCGGGAACCACGGCGCCCGGATCTCGCAGCTTCCGGCGCCCCAGGCCGCCGAAGCGACGAACACCGTGCGGCGGTGGGCGGGTCTGCCTCCGGTCTCGCCGGGAGTCAGCACGCGTTCGGCGCCCGCCGGATTCCCGGACTTCGACGCCGACCTGACCATGCTGGAGCGGCGTCGCCTCTGACCCGCCGTCGTGATCCGGTGGACGACACGCGTGATTGAACGGACGACACGCGTGATCAGACGGACGACACGTGGCCGAACCCGGCCGCGGTCGCGCCGTCCATCCAGTCACGCGTGTCGTCCGCCGGATCACGCGTGTCGTCCGCCGGATCACGCGTGTCGTCCGCCGGATCACGCGTGTCGTCCGGTCAGTCACGAGACATCGCCGGAGCTGGGCCTCGTGAGCGGCAAGGACGGTTAGAGCCGCCCTTACCGCCCGCGAGGCCGTGCGGCTACTTGATGCCGGCGGCGTCCATGCCCCGGAGCTCCTTCTTGAGGTCCGCGACCTCGTCCCGCAGCCGGGCGGCCAGCTCGAACTGCAGGTCGCGCGCGGCCTGCATCATCTGGTCGGTCATCTGCTGGATGAGATCCGCCAGCTCGGCGCGCGGCATCCCGGCGACGTCCTTGTCCGCGAGCATCCCGGAGCTGC
This sequence comes from Amycolatopsis roodepoortensis, assembly GCF_014873915.1. Lineage (GTDB taxonomy): Bacteria > Actinomycetota > Actinomycetes > Mycobacteriales > Pseudonocardiaceae > Amycolatopsis > Amycolatopsis roodepoortensis. Next base: position 878,864 of record NZ_JADBEJ010000001.1, on the reverse strand, counting down.
GCACGCGGTCACCCTGCTCGGGCTTCTTGCCGCGCGACGAGTTCCGGCCCGAACCGCCGACGGCGACGGACTCCGTGTCCTCGGCCTCGCTGTAGACGCGGTCCAGGATGTCGGCGATCTTCTTCCGCAGGGGCTGCGGGTCGACGCCGCGCTCCTTGTTGTACGCGACCTGCTTGGCACGGCGGCGATCGGTCTCGTCGATGGCGTGCTGCATCGAGTCGGTGATCTTGTCCGCGTACATGTGCACCTCGCCCGACACGTTTCGGGCGGCGCGGCCGATCGTCTGGATCAGCGACGTGCCACTGCGGAGGAAGCCCTCCTTGTCCGCGTCGAGGATCGCGACCAGCGAGACCTCGGGCAGGTCGAGACCCTCACGGAGCAGGTTGATGCCGACCAGCACGTCGTAATCGCCCGCGCGCAGCTGCCGCAGCAGCTCGACCCGGCGCAGCGTGTCCACCTCGGAGTGCAGGTACCGCACCCGGATGCCCAGCTCCAGCAGGTAGTCGGTGAGGTCCTCGGCCATCTTCTTGGTGAGCGTGGTGACGAGGACGCGCTCGTCCTTCTCGGCCCGCTCGCGGATCTCGTGCACCAGGTCGTCGATCTGGCCCTCGGTGGGCTTCACGACCACCTTCGGGTCGACCAGGCCGGTCGGCCGGATGACCTGCTCGACGAACTCGCCGCCCGCCTGTCCCATCTCGTACGGCCCCGGAGTCGCCGACAGGTAGACCGTCTGTCCGATCCGGTCGGTGAACTCCTCCCAGGTCAGCGGCCGGTTGTCGACCGCGCTGGGCAGCCGGAACCCGAAGTCGACCAGGTTCCGCTTCCGCGACATGTCGCCTTCGAACATGCCGCCGATCTGCGGGACCGTCTGGTGCGACTCGTCGATGACCAGCAGGAAGTCTTCCGGGAAGTAGTCGATGAGGGTCGCGGGCGCGGAGCCGGCGCCCCGGCCGTCGATATGCCGCGAGTAGTTCTCGATGCCGGAGCAGAACCCGACCTGGCGCATCATCTCGATGTCGTAGGCGGTGCGCATCCGCAGCCGCTGGGCCTCGAGCAGCTTGCCCTGCTTCTCCAGCTCGGCCAGCCGCTCCTCGAGCTCGGCCTCGATACCGCGGATGGCCTTCTCCATCCGCTCCGGACCCGCCACGTAGTGGGTGGCCGGGAAGATGCGGACCTCGTCGACCTCCTTGACGATGTCGCCGGTGAGCGGGTGCAGGTAGTAGAGCTTTTCGATCTCGTCGCCGAAGAACTCGACGCGGATGGCCAGCTCCTCGTACGCCGGGATGATCTCGACCGTGTCTCCGCGGGCGCGGAAGGTGCCGCGCGCGAAGGCGATGTCGTTACGGGTGTACTGCACGTCCACCAGCGCGCGGAGGAAGACGTCCCGGTCGAGTTGCTCGCCGACCTTCAGCTTCGTCGACCGGTCGAGATACGACTGCGGGGTGCCCAGACCGTAGATGCACGAGACACTCGCGACCACGATGACGTCGCGCCGGGACAGCAGGTTCATCGTCGCCGAGTGCCGCAGCCGCTCGACGTCGTCGTTGATCGACGAGTCCTTCTCGATGTAGGTGTCCGTCTGCGCGATGTACGCCTCGGGCTGGTAGTAGTCGTAGTAGCTGACGAAGTATTCGACCGCGTTGTGCGGGAACAGCTCCCTCAGCTCGTTCGCCAGCTGCGCGGCGAGCGTCTTGTTCGGGGCCATCACCAGCGTCGGACGCTGGACGCGCTCGATCAGCCAGGCCGTCGTCGCCGACTTGCCGGTACCCGTGGCGCCGAGCAGCACGACGTCCTTCTCGCCCGCCTTGATCCGGCGTTCGAGCTCGTCGATGGCCGCCGGCTGGTCACCGGCGGGTTTGTAGTCGCTGACCACCTCGAACCGGCCGCCGGTCCGGGGGATGGCCGTGACGGGGCGGAAGTCCGACTGGGCGAGCACGGGGTGTTCGGTTGCGAAAGCCACGAGAACCAGAGTAGGCGCTGGGTCCGACAGTTTCCGTTTCGCCTGGTCGGATCAGCAGGAACAGTCACAGCAGGAACAGCAGTCACAGTCGCAGTCACAGCTGCCGTTGGGTTGGCCGCTCCACGGGCCGGGGAAGGGATCGCGGCAGCAGAACTGGCACGAACAGCACATGTAGGTCGCCACGGCGCAGCCGAAGAAGAAGTTCCTCGGTTTCGGCGGGACCCGGAACTTCGGGACCCAGCAGCCGCCGCCCTGGCCGTCGATCGGTGCGCCGCCGCTGTGCTTGCCCCTCTTCTTCGGCGGCTTCTGCGGCGGCCCTCCGCCACCGGGAGCGCCCGCCGGCGGAGGCGGAGGCTGATAGCCGCCCTGCGGGTACTGGTGGGGCGGGTGAGGCTGGTGGGGATGCTGTTGCGGCTGAGGCCCGGGCCCGATCCAGCCCGGCGGCGGCTGCTGCGGGCCGTGGCCATGCCCGAAGGCGCGCCGCACCGCCTGCCGCAGTTCGTGGACCAGCAGCACGTGCACCAGCTTGGGCTGATCGAACTTCACCTCGCGCAGGGCGAGTTCGACACCGAGCACGGCGTCGTCGCACAACCGCCGGGCCTCGGCGAGCCCGGTCCCGGTGGCCGTCAGCGGGTTCCACGCGCCGGCGGCCTCGTCCTCCGCGAGGTCCTCGACGGCGTCGAGCAGATGCGCGGCCCGGCCGAACAGGCGTCCGGCCTCGGCCAGCGGCGCCGCGTTCTCCGGGCGGCCCGCCAGTACGGCGGTGTGCGCGAACGCGGCCGCCGTCGCCAGTTCGGCGGGTTCGGTGGCGAGGACGGCCGAATCCCCGAGGCGGACGGCGGTTTCGATCTCGGCCTGCCGGTCGACCGCCTCGGTCAGGACGGCCGTGTCGAAGCCGACCCGGATTCCCGTGGCACTTCCCTGGTCCGCCCAGCGCGTCGCGACCCGCCTGGCGGCCAGCGCGACGGAACGCCGCGCGAAGGCGCCGTCGCGGTCCTCGACGTGGTCACTGATCTTGGCCGACGCCAGCACGAGGGAGACCGCCGCCGCGAGCTGGGCACCGCCGCCCTTCGCGACCGACGTCCCCTTCATCGCCCGAAGCGGGCAAGGGCCCGCGTCACGGCGGCCTTCCGCGCGCGGCGACTGGGCTTCGACGAGCGCCGAGATGATTAGTCCGTCATAGTTCGTCACCATTCGGGCGAGATGTCCGTGTTCGTCCCGCAATGCCAGGCAAAGTCCGCAGAGATGGGCGAGCCAGTCCGCGTGCAGACCCGCGGAAAGCCGGTGGCGGCACGGCCTGATGATCCCGAACATGCGTCGACTCCCACTCACCCCTCTGGCGGAACCAGCGCACCTTATCCGGCCGGGCGGCGCTACTCCCCCGGAACCGGCAAACCGTGATCGTCCACCCGGTTGGGCGGTGGTCGCGGGCGGCGCCGCCTTCCAAGATGGGCGGATGACCGCGCTGCATCCGCCCAAGGTCGAGTACTTCGACCCTGCCGCGAAGACCAACACGGACCCCAAGGGCATCGTGAGGGACGTCGAGGAATACCGCGAGGAGCCTTTCGGCCTCTACATGGCGCGGCCGACCCCGGGGCGGGCGCAGTTCCACTACATCGAATCCTGGTTGCTGCCGGATCTCGGCCTGCGGATCACCGATTTCTGGTTCACGCCAGGCCACGAACGCGATCAGGACTTCTACCTCGACGTCGTCGACATCCGCCGCGAGGACGGTGTCTGGGTGGCCACCGACCTCTATCTCGACCTCGTCCTGCGGGACAAGAAATCCGTACAGGTGATCGACGCCGACGAACTCCTCGCCGCGGTCACCGCCGGGCTGCTCTCCCCCGCCGACGGCGAACGCGCGCTCGGCATCAGCCACACGACCGTCGACGGGCTGGCGACGCACGGCCACGACCTGCGCGGCTGGCTGTCCACAAAGGACATCACGCTCGGCTGGCGACGGCACTGATCCCCCGCATCCATCGATCGGTTGATCCTGGCTCATCCCTTGGATGAGCCGATCCTGACCGGCCGATGGATCCCCGGAAGGGCGGCGCCGCGGGACTCTCGATCAAGGGCGTAACCGATCGAGAGGGGGCGGATACCCGTGGTCATGGAGGCCGAGGGACTGCGGGAACGGTCCGATGGACGAGAACGCGGGGAGGTCGCGTCGTTCGCCAGGACACCGGTGCTGGTGATCGCCGGGGCGATGGCGGCGGTCCTCGCGGCGACGGCCGATCGCTACGGCTACTTCGGTGACGAGTTGTACTTCCTGGCGGCCGGACGGCATCTGGACTGGGGGTATGCCGACCAGCCGCCGTTGCTGCCGTTGCTCGCCCGCCTGATGGACGGGTTCGGCGCGGATTCACCGTTCGTCCTGCGGATCCCGGCGATGCTCGCGATGGTGGCGGGCGTCGTGCTGACGGCGCTCATCGCCAGGGAACTGGGCGGCGGCCGCAGAGCGCAGACGATCGCGGCGGCGACGTTCGCGGTGTCCATCCAGATGCTCGGCGGCGGGCACTATCTGGCGACCAGCACGATCGACCCGTTCCTGTGGGCGCTGCTGATCTGGCTGCTCGTCCGCTGGGTCCGGACCCGTGCGGACAAGCTCCTGGTCTGGGCCGGCGTGGTGACCGGCTTCGCCCTGAACACGAAGTTCCTCGTCGGGGGCTTCTGGGTCGTCGTGCTGGCCGCGGCGCTGGCGTTCGGGCCCCGTGACCTCATCCGCCGCCCGGCGCTGTGGCTCGGCGCGCTGATCGCCGTCGCGATGATCGCGCCCACCCTCGTCTGGCAGGCGGCGAACGGCTGGCCGCAACTGACCATGGGCGCCGCGATCTCCCAGGAGGTCTCGGCGGGCTGGGGCGGACGGGTCACCTTCGTCCCGACGCTGGTGCTGAGCGCCGGAGTACCGGTGGGCGCGATCCTGGTCTGCTATGGACTGTGGCGCCTGCTGCGATCCGAACGCCTGCGGCCGTACCGGTTCCTCGGCTGGACCGCGCTCGGCGTCCTCGCCCTGTTCCTGCTGGCGAACGGGCGCTACTACTACGCGGCCGGGATGTTCGCCCCGCTGTTCGCCGCGGCGGCGGTGGAGATCGAGGCGGGCCAGGCGTCGAAGTACTGGCGCTGGATCGCCACCTGGCCGGTGTTCCTCCTGGCCGCGGTGATCGCGATCCCGCAGGCACTTCCGATCCTCCCGCGTGCGCAGCTGGCGAGCGCTCCGCTGTGGGTTCGGCCGATCTTCGCGACCGAAGAGATCGGCTGGCGGGAGATCACGGAGTCGGTGGCACAGGCGTACCGGGCGGTTCCCGATCCAGCCCGTACGGGCATCATCGCGGCGAAGTACTGGCAGGCGAGTGCCATCGACCACTATGGACCGGAGCTCGGGCTCCCGTCGCCGTCGAGCCCCAACCGCGGCTACGTGACGCTGCCGAGGCCGCCGGAATCGGCACGGGACATCCTGTTCGTCGGGAACGATCCTTCGGGGCTTGTGCCGTACTTCACGCAGGTGCGTGAGGTCGGCGCCCTCGACAACCGCGCCGGGATCCAGAACGTGAGTCAGGGCATGAAGATCTGGCTGGCCACCGGCCGGAACGGGAGCTGGGACACGGTGTGGCCGAAACTCACGGACTGGGGCTTCTGAGCCTCACCGGTCCTCTCACGCCCGACGAGCCACGCCGGTGGCACGTAAGGTGCGAGAGGACCGGCACCCGAGGGATCTGCGAGGAATGGATGGAAGCCGCCCCCGCGGCCGAAACACCGACCGTGTCCAGTGCGGCGTTCGCCCGGCTCCCGGTGGGGCTCCTCGCCGCCGCGGCCGCGGCGGTCCTGATGGCGACGGCGTGGCGGTACGGCTACTTCGGCGACGAACTGTACTTCCTCTCCGCGGGCAAGCGGCTGGCCTGGGGGTACGCCGACCAGCCGCCGGTGCTCCCGGCACTGGCGCTGGCCATGGACACGCTCGCGCCGGGAAACGTCTTCGTCTTCCGCCTGCCCGCCGTCCTCGCGACGGCCGCCGGTGTGGTGTTCACCGGGCTCGTCGCCTACGAGATGGGCGGGGACCGCCGGGCGCAGACCCGCGCCGCCGCGGCGTACGCGATCTGCGGGCAGTTCCTCGGCAGCGGGCACTACCTGGCCACCTCGACGATCGACCCGGCGCTGTGGACGCTCATGGCGTGGCTGCTCGTGCGGTGGATGCGGACCCGCGACGACAACCTGCTGCTGTGGCTGGGCGTGGCGACCGCCGTCGCGCTGAACGTCAAGCTCCTGATCGCGACGTTCTGGATCGCCGCCGGGGTCGCGATCCTGGTCTTCGGGCCCCGGGATCTCTTGCGCAGGCCCAAACTCTGGCTCGGCGCCGGGATCGCCGCCCTCTCGATGGTGCCGACGCTCTGGTGGCAGGCCGCGAACGGCTGGCCGCAACTGGAGATGGGCGACGTCATCGCGCACGAGACCACCGGCGGCTGGAGCGGCCGCGCCGGGTTCCTGCCCGCCCTGCTGACCGGCGCCGGGCTCGGCATCGGCGTCGTCGGTGTCCTTTATGGACTCTGGGTCCTGCTGTTCTCGGCCAGGCTGCGCGAGTACCGGTTCCTCGGCTGGACCGCGGTCGGGGTGATCGCGCTGTTCATCCTGTCGAACGGCCGGTACTACTACGCGGCGGGCATGTTCGGTGTCCTGTGGGCGGGCGCCGCCGTCCACTTCGGACAGTTGAGGCCATCCCGCTGGTTCCGGTGGATCCCCACCTGGCCGGTGTTCCTGCTTTCCGCGCTGTACACGCTCCCGTACGCGCTTCCGGTGTGGCCGTCCGCCTGGCTTGCGGAAGGCCGGGACGTCCCGCGCCCGGCGTACGCGCTGGAGGAGATCGGCTGGCCCGACCTCGCGCGTTCCGTCGCGGACGCCTATCACCGCCTCCCGCCGGAGCAGCGGGCGCGCACCACGCTCGTCACGGCCGGGTACTGGCAGGCCGGAGCGCTGGACCGGTACGGCGCCGACTACGGGCTCCCCGCCGTGTACAGCCCCAGCCGGGGCTTCTGGTACTTCGGGCATCCGCCCGAGACCGCGGACAGTGTCCTGTTCGTCGGGCCGGATCCGGCGCGCCTGCTCCGTTCGTTCACCGACGCCCGGATCGTCTCCCGCGTGGACAACGCCGCCGGCGTCCGCAACGTGAGCCGGGGAATGCCGATCTGGCTGGTCACCGGCCATACCGAAACCTGGGCCACGGCGTGGCCGGGCCTGCGAGAATTCCGGGTATGACCAGCTGGATCCGGTGGCAGGACTCGCTGTGGCCGTCTGCTGACGACGGCGGGTCACTGTGGCGCCCGTGGGGCGGCCGGATCGAAAGGTATCTGCCGTACGCGCTGCTGGCGCTCAGCACGGTGCTCAGTCTCGTGCTCTCCGGCCACGACCCGCTGCCCACCCTGGGGCTGGCCGGGATCGCGGCAGGTTGGCTCCTGCTCGGTTCCACGCTGATACCGAAACGCTGGGAAGATCATCCGGCCGTGGTCGCCGTGTCCTTCGCCGGACTGGTCACGATCGCCGCCGTGCTCGAAGCGCACGACACGATCTTCCTCATCTTCATGATCACCGGGTTCTTCGACGCGATGCGCCTGCGGCCCGCCCCGCTCGCGCTGGCCGGGATCTTCGTGGTCTCCGCGCTGATCAACACGATCCCCAACGGCGGCCCGCTGCGGGCGTTCGCCGATCAGCCCGCGCTGTGGATCGTGGTCACGCTGGTGCAGACGGCCGCCGTCGGCGGAGGCGGGCTCGTCTCGACCGCGATGGCGCGGCAGCACGCGGAGCGCAAGCGCGTGCTGGACGAACTAGCCGCCGCCCAGGAAGAGAACGCGGTGCTGCAACGGCAACTGCTGAGCCAGGCGCACGAAACCGGCGTCCTCGACGAGCGTCAGCGGTTGAGCCAGGAAATCCACGACACGCTCGCCCAGGGCTTCACCGGGATCATCACCCAGCTGGAGGCGGCCGCCGAGGCGAAGGGCGATGCCGCGGAATGGCAGCGGCACGTCGGGTCCGCGATGGCCCTGGCGCGGGAGAACCTGACCGCCGCCCGGCGTTCGGTGCGGGCGCTCGGCCCGCAGCCACTGGCCGCCGCGACCCTGCCGGACGCGCTCGGCGAGGTCTCCCGGCGATGGAGCGGCCGGACCGGTGTCGAGGTCCGGTTCACCACCACCGGGACCACGCGGGCGCTGCATCCCGAGATCGAGGCGACACTGCTGCGGATCACGCAGGAGGCGCTGGCCAACGTCGAGAAGCACGCCGCCGCCACGATCGTGGGGCTCACGTTGTCCTACATGGGCGATCAGGTGACCGTCGACGTCCGGGACGACGGGAAGGGCTTCGAACCGGATACGGCGGGCGAAGGTGGTTTCGGCATTCCCGGGATGCGGGCCCGCGTCGCCAGGCTGGCGGGGACACTGCACGTCGAATCCGAGCCGGGCGCCGGGACGGCCGTGTCGGCCGATCTGCCCGCGATCGCGCTGGAGGCCAGGGTATGACGATCACGCTGCTGATCGCCGACGACCATCCCATCGTCCGTGACGGGTTGCGCGGCATCTTCACCGCGGATCAAGGATTCGAGGTGCTCGGAGAGGCGTCGTCCGGTGACGAGGCCGTCGCGCTGACGGAGAAACTCCGCCCGGACGTCGTGCTGATGGATCTGCGGATGCCGGGTTCCGGCGGGGTCGCCGCGATCGCGACGCTGGCGAAGCTCGGCAATCCCGCGCGGATCCTCGTGCTGACGACCTACGACACCGACACCGACGTCATCCCGGCGATCGAAGCGGGCGCGACCGGCTATCTGCTCAAGGACGCTCCGCGCGAGGAGCTCTTCCGCGCGGTCCGGGCGACGGCGCGCGGCGAGGCGGTGCTCTCCCCCGCCGTCGCCGACCTGATCCTCGGCAGGATGCGCGCACCCACGCCGGAGCCATTGAGCAAGCGGGAGCTCGAAGTCCTCACCCTGATCTCGCGCGGGTCGACCAACAAGGAGGCCGCGAAGCTGCTGTTCATCAGCGAGGCCACGGTGAAGACGCACCTCGTGCACGCGTACGCCAAGCTCGGGGTGAAGGATCGCGCGGCCGCCGTCGCGACCGCCTTCGCGCGGGGACTGCTCGGCGGCTGAGGCCTACGGGGTCCAGCCGGTCGAGTCCGCCCACGCGTCGGCACGGGTGAAAGCCGCGTCGACCCAGATCTGTTTTTCGTCGGTGTACTGCTCGACCGTTCCATCGCCGGCGTGCTTCGCGGCCATGGCGTTCTTGACCGCCGCGTAGGCGTCGCGCTCGTCCGGGTTCCGCCGCAGCCATTCCGGGAACAGCAGCGCGAGCCGCCAGGCCGGCGTCTCCTGGGAGCGGACGTGCAGGTTGACCGGACGGCGGGGGTCGCCGCCGAAGTGGAACCGCTTGGGCCAGGTGCCCTCCTCACCGTGCGCGTCGTCGTACCACTCCCCCTCCGCCCGCGGGAACCCCGCGTCGGAGAGGGCGTCGGCCAGCTCGTCGGCCTTGTCCAAAGTGGACACGGTCAGCTGGAGGTCGAGGATGTCCTTGGCCGGCAGGCCAGGCACGGACGTCGAACCGATGTGATCGACCCGCACGGCGGCGTCACCCACCACCACGCGAATGCGGGCGAGCGCCCGCTCGGCCTGCACGGGCCAGGTCTCGTCGTACGGCGCGATCTTCGGCGACATCGGCGCGCGCGGCTTGCGGAGCCGCACGTTCGCCTCGAACGGGGTCAGCCTGTCCGCCCACAGCGCGTCGACCTCGGCGAGCACGATGTCGGGCGCCCCGCTGTTGTCGAACCAGACGTCGGCCACCGCCCGGCGCTGATCGGTCGTGGCCTGTGCCTTGATCCTGGCGCGCGCGTCGTCCTCGGCCATCCCCCGCGCCTCGACCAGGCGGCGGACCCGAACCTCCTCCGGCGCGTCGACCATGACGACGAGGTGGTACATCGGCGCGAGACCGCCTTCGACCAGCAGCGGGATGTCGTGGACGATGATCGCGTCCGGCGGGGCGGCCGCCATCAGCTCGGCCGTCCTGGCGCCGACCCTCGGATGGACGATCGAGTTCAGCCGCTTGCGGGACTCTTCGCCGGCGAACGCCTTGGCGGCGAGCGCCGCCCGGTCCAGCGCGCCGTCGGCGGCGAGGATGTCCTCCCCGAACGCCTCGACGAGTTCCGCGAGCCCTGGTGTCCCCGGCTCGACGACCTCCCTGGCGATCTTGTCGGAGTCGATGAGGATGGCGCCGTGCTCGGAAAGCCGGTTCGCCACCGTCGATTTTCCGGCGCCGATCCCGCCGGTCAGGCCCACACGCAGCATGCCGAGCAGCCTAGTGCCGCGAGCCGGGCCGACCGCGCAGGGTCACGGGACGCGCACTTCCGGCACAGACAGCTGCAAAAGGCAAGTTCATCGTGACGCGAGACTCAACCTTTATGGGTGACACGCCGGGCGGTTACCGGTCTTCGAAGGCTTGATTGCGTACCGTGCGCGGCGAAGGTAGCCCACACGGAGGAAAGATGGCAGACGGTAAGCACGTCGGAAGGCACCGGCTCGGAACGCCGGGCCTGGTGCACTGTGTCCTCCATCGTCCCGTGGCCGAAGCCCTCGCCGAATACCGGCGCACGTGGCTGAGCGCGCTCCTCGTTCCGGCCAAGCACAGCTTCGCCGGACTCCGCCGCAAGGCACGCGCCGCGGCGCTCGAACGCATTTGGGTGCCCTCGGTCCCGTCCGTCCGGACCGCCACCTCCTGACGCTCTTCCCTCCCCCGCATTTAGTCCTCTGAATGCGGGGGATACGTGCGTCGCGAAAGCCACTTTCAGGACACCAGATGTCTCGAAAGTGGCTTTCGCGACGCCGAGGCCGACCCGAAGAGGGCGAGTTCAGCGGGAGCTGGCGACCTGGGCGATGCGGCACCGCCACGCCTGCCCTCCACCGCGTTTAGTCCTCTGGATGCGGACAAAGACAGCGGCCCCGGTCCGAAGTGGACCGGGGCCGCTGTCTTTCAGCTACTGGCTGAGCGCCTGGATCACGCGCCGCCCGACAGCTTCTCGCGGAGAGCCGCGAGCTGCTCGTCGCTGGCGAGCGTGCCACCGCTCTTGGCCTCGGCCGGAGCGGAGGTGTAGCTCTGCTCGCCCGAGTCGCTCGAGGTGACACCGGTCGCGGCGTCCGCGGCGGCCTCGGCGTCGGCCTCGGCGGCCTTCTGGACCTGCTTCATGTGAGCCTCGTAGCGGGTGTGAGCCTCGGCGTACTGACGCTCCCACTCCTCACGCTGCTTGTCGAAGCCTTCCTGCCACTCCTGGGTGTCCGGGTCGAAGCCTTCGGGGTAGATGTAGTTGCCCTCGGCGTCGTACTCGGCGGCCATGCCGTACTGGGTGGGGTCGAACTCGGTCTCCGGCGTGACGCCCTCGTTCGCCTGCTTCAGCGACAGCGAGATGCGACGACGCTCGAGGTCGATGTCGATGACCTTGACCATCACGTCGCCGTTGACCTGGACGACCTGCTCCGGGATCTCCACGTGGCGCTCGGCCAGCTCGGAGATGTGCACCAGGCCCTCGATGCCCTCCTCGACGCGCACGAACGCACCGAACGGGACGAGCTTGGTGACCTTGCCCGGCACGATCTGGCCGATCGCGTGGGTGCGGGCGAACTGACGCCACGGGTCTTCCTGGGTCGCCTTCAGCGACAGCGAGACGCGCTCGCGGTCCATGTCGACGTCCAGAACCTCGACCGTGACCTCCTGGCCGACCTCGACGACCTCGGACGGGTGGTCGATGTGCTTCCAGGACAGCTCGGAGACGTGCACCAGGCCGTCGACGCCACCCAGGTCCACGAAGGCACCGAAGTTGACGATGGACGACACGACACCCTTGCGGACCTGGCCCTTGGCGAGCGCGTTGAGGAACTCGCTGCGCACCTCGGACTGGGTCTGCTCCAGGTAGGCGCGGCGGGACAGGACCACGTTGTTGCGGTTCTTGTCCAGCTCGATGATCTTCGCCTCGAGCTCGCGGCCGACGTACGGCTGCAGGTCGCGCACGCGGCGCATCTCGACCAGCGACGCGGGCAGGAAGCCGCGGAGGCCGATGTCCAGGATGAGGCCGCCCTTGACGACCTCGATGACGGTGCCCTTGACGGGCTCGTCCTTCTCCTTGAGCTCCTCGATCGTGCCCCAGGCGCGCTCGTACTGCGCACGCTTCTTGGACAGGATCAGACGGCCTTCCTTGTCCTCCTTCTGGAGGACCAGGGCTTCGACCTCATCGCCGACGGTGACAACCTCAGCCGGGTCGACATCGTGCTTGATGGAGAGCTCGCGCGAGGGGATGACACCCTCGGTCTTGTAGCCGATGTCGAGCAGGACCTCGTCACGGTCGACCTTGACGATGGTTCCTTCGACGATGTCGCCATCGTTGAAGTACTTGATCGTCTTGTCGATCGCAGCGAGGAAGTCTTCCTCCGACCCGATGTCGTTGATAGCGACTTGCTGGGGCCCGGCGGGGGCGGTCGGGGCGGTGGCGGTGTCGGTCGTCATTAGGCGGGTTGCTCCGGTGGATGGGAAGTAGTGGGTTTGCAGTTAGGGCGCCATGGGCTTCCGACATGAGGCGACCGCATAAGCAAACGTCCACAGGGAACGACCGCGAGCATCACCGCATCCGGTACGCGACCCCCTGACCCGGACGCTGAGCGAACCGGGGGAAAGAGTAGCGCGAACCCACTGCGCTAACAGATATCCTACGCGGCCCCCTGTACACGGCACAATCAGGGTCGCCCCCACGATCACGGCGGGCGGATAAACTGTCCCGCGAAGCCCTGACCTGGGGAAAGGATATCGGTTTGAGCCAGCAGTCCGTCACCGAGCCCGAACGGCACGCAGAGGCCGAGGAGCGGCTCGGCACCGCGGGGGTCGCCTATCGGGCGGTCTCGGCGCCGGAGGCCACCGCCGCCAACCTGGCGTGGTGGGACGCCGACGCCGACGACTACCAGGCGACCCACGGCGGCTTCCTCGGCGATGCGGACTTCGTCTGGTGCCCGGAGGGCGTCCGAGAGGCCGACGTCGCGCTTCTGGGTGAAGTCGGCGGCAAGCGGATCCTCGAGGTCGGCTGCGGACAGGCGGCCTGCTCGCGCTGGCTCGCCGCGCAGGGCGCCGACGCGGTGGCGACCGATCTGTCGGGCGGCATGCTCCGGCACGCGAAGGAAGGCAACGAGCGGACCGGCACTCCCGTCCCGCTCGTGCAGGCGACGGCGGAGTCGCTCCCGTTCGCCGGCGCGAGTTTCGACGCGGCGTGCTCGGCCTTCGGCGCGGTCCCGTTCGTGGCGTCGGTGGACGCCGTGTTCGCCGAAGTGCACCGGGTCCTCCGGCCGGGTGGCCGCTGGGTGTTCTCGGTAACCCATCCGATGCGCTGGATCTTCCCCGACGACCCCGGCCCGCAGGGGCTCACCGTCACCCAGCCGTATTTCGACCGGACGCCGTACGTCGAGGTCGACGAAGAAGGCGTCGCGACCTACGTCGAGTACCACCGCACCCTCGGCGACTACGTCCGCGCGCTCGCCGACTCCGGGTTCGCGCTGACCGACCTCATCGAGCCCGCCTGGCCGGAGGGCCACTCCCGCACGTGGGGCCAGTGGAGCCCGTTGCGCGGCAAGCTCTTCCCCGGCACGGCGATCTTCTGCACCCAGCGGGGATGACCCCGGCGGCGGAGCGGCAGCGGGCGCGGTTCGCCGCACTCGACCCGATGCTTCCGCCGCCTCCCCCGCTCCCGGCCGGTGAACCCGTCGAGGCGGGCGGCGCCTTCGGGACGATCACGCACGTGCGGTTCGCGGCCGGTTCCTGGCAACGGCTCTGGAGCCCTGCCCATCTGCAGATGCTCTCCGCGATCCTCCCAATCGACGCCGGCGCGGGGATGAGCGCGCTGCTCTCCGCCTGGCGCGAGCGGATCGCGCTCGCCGACGCCGAACCCGATTCGTCGTGCACGGTCACCTGGCCCAGCCGTGACGTCGCGGTGTCACGGGCGCTGCTCGACCACGGGCTCGCGCCGCAACTGGCGCTGGCCGTCCGCGCGCCCGCCGCCGGCGAGGAGTACTCCGTACCCGGCGTGACGATCCGCGCGTCGGCACACGGCGACCTCGAAGAGATCGTCAGCCTGCGCTTGGAAGAACTCCGTTACACCTCGCTGGTCGGCCACGGTGTCGTCCGGCCGGGGGCCGAGGCACTGCTCGCGGAAGAGGTCCGGCGTGGCCTGCAGTTCGGCGGCCGCGTCTGGATCGCCGAAGAGGAAGGCGTCACGGTGGGGATCGTGACCACGGGGAAGCGCTCCCCGATCCCCGGTGACGCGCTCGCCGGGCGGCTGCCGCCGGGCGAGTGGGGCTATGTCGGCACGCTCGCGGTGACCGCGGCCGCGCGGGGCCGCGGGATCGGGCGCGCGCTGACCGCCGTCGCGCACGACGAACTGTTCTCGCCGTCGCTGCGCGGCACCTTCGTCTCGTACAATCCGGCCAATCCGCTTTCCCCGGCGTTCTGGCACCGGCAGGGTTATCGTCCACTGTGGACGACGTGGGCCGCCAGTCCCGCCGCGGCCCTGCGGTAGCGGTCGATCCGGGGGACGGGATGGAAATCGAGAAGACGTTGCTCGACGCGCACCGCGCCCGGTTCGCGGCGATCGACCGGCTCCTGCCCGAAGCCGCGCCGCCCCCGGTCGGCGGCGAGCGCGTGGACGCCGCCACGGCGGCCGGCGTCCAGGTCACCGGCGTGGTGCAACGTCAGCTGCACGGCCCGGACGACGTCACCCTGCTCTGGTCGGCCGCCGACGCCCGGCAGCTGTTCCCCTTCGTCGGCGACACCGGCACCGAGGGCATGGACGTGCTGCTGCGCGCGTGGCGGACGCGGGTGGACGCCGAAACCCCCGGCGAGGACTCGGCCTGCGTGATCAACTGGCCGAGCCGGGACGCCGAGGCGATCCGCGCCTTCCTCGACCACGGGCTGGTGCCGATGTCCGCGCTCGCCGTGCGCACCGGGCGCCGTCGCGGCGATCCGGGCGCCGACGGCGTGACCGTCCGCCGGGCCCGGCACGAAGACTTCGACACCCTGCTCGCGCTGGCCGTGTCGACGCACGACTACATCGGCCAGGTCGCCACCCGGTACCGCCCGAACGCCGCCGAACTGCTCGCCCCGGCACTGGAACTCGCCCTCGACAAGGACCGGCCGCTGCTGTGGCTGGCCGAACTGGACGCCCGCGTCGCCGCGTTCGCGCACGGCGCCTGGATCACCTCGTCGCCGGGTTCGGCCGAGGCCGAGCTCCTCCCCCACGGCCGCTGGGGTTACGTCAACAACGTCGTCACCGTGCCCGCCCTGCGCGGGAGCGGCCTCGGCCGCACACTGATGGCGGCGGTGCACGAGGAGTTCGCCGCGGGCGGCGCGGACGGCACGTACCTCTACTACAACCCGACCAACCCGCTTTCTTCGGTGTTCTGGCACCGCCAGGGTTATCGTCCACTGTGGACGTCCTGGGAGGTCCATCCGGCTTCGGCCCTGCGTTAGCCGTCCGGTTTGCGGTGGTTTCGTCACTCTTGCGTGTGACATGAGCCCCCCACGGTTGTATCCCTCCCAGGTCAGGGCTAACTTTTGAACTGACCAGTCAGTTCAAGTTTCGCGAGTCACCGACCTGGGAGTTCTTCGTGCGGGTTCAAGCCGACAGGGTGTCCGTGACCGGACCCCACGGCACGTTGCTGTCGCCTACCTCGCTCACCGTTTCGGGCGGTGAGCTGGCGATCGTGCACGGCGAGCCAGGGGTCGGCGTCACCGCCTTCGGGCTGGCGCTGGCGGGCAGGCTGAAGCCCGCCACCGGGACGGTGACCGTCGAGGGCGGCGACCCGCGCCAGGTCGTCGCGATCGTCGACGCCCCCGGCGTGAGCGAGCCGGACGGCGCGTTGTCGCTACAGGTCGTCGTCGGTGAGGAACTCGAACTGGCGAAGCGCCCGGCGAACAAGGCCGCCGTCGCGAGCTGGCTGGCCGAACACGACGCCGCCGCATACGCCACCACCCGCTTCGAGAACCTCGAACCGGTGACGCGCACGCGGCTGCTCACCGCGCTGGCCGCGGCCCGCAAGGGGGTCGGCGTCCTCGTGCTCGACACCCCCGACCGGCACACCAGTGACGTCGACAGCTGGGCGAAACTCGCCCGCGAACACGCCGAACGCGGCCTCGCCGTCATCGTGCTGACCGCCACCACCCCGGTTTCGGCCCTGCCGGAGAAACCCGCCCTCTGCGGCGCCCTCGACCAGCCCGACCCCGTGCGCTGCGCGCCCGTCGAGCCCGGGCCCGCCGAAACCGCGGAGCTCGAAAAGACTTCAGGAGACCAGGAATGAACCCCGTCCGGATCGCCGCCAACGAGCTGCGCCGGCTGAGCAGCGGCACCCTGCCGAAGCTCGCCATGGCCGCGCTCGTCCTGGTGCCGCTGCTCTACGCGTCCTTCTACCTCTACGCGAACTACGACCCGTACTCGCGTCTGGACAAGCTGCCCGCCGCCGTCTTCACCGCCGACACCGGCGCGAAGGACTCGGCAGGCGCGGAGCGCAACGTCGGCCGCGAGGTCACCGACGAACTGGTCAAGTCCGGCACCTTCCAGTGGCACGAGGTGTCGCCGGAGGAGGCGGCGAAGGGCGTCCGCGACGACAAGTACTCGTTCGCGATCGGCATCCCGCGCGACTTCTCCACCGCGCTGCTGTCCTCGGGCAACTTCCAGCCCCAGCAGGCGACGATCACGCTGACCACCAACGACGCGAACAACTATCTGTCCGGGACCATCGCGAAACAGGTGGCCGAACAGGTCCGCAAGACGATCGCGGAGAAGGTCGGCAGCGAGGCCGCGGACAAGTTCCTGGTCGGTTTCTCCACGATCTACGGCAAGATCCAGGAGGCGTCGACCGGCGCTTCACAGCTCGCCGACGGCGCGGGCAAGCTCAAGTCGGGACAGCAGCAACTGGCGGACGGCGCCTCCCAGCTCGCCTCCGGCAGCTCCCAGCTGGCGACCGGGCTCGGCACCCTGAAATCCAGTACCGCCCAGCTCCCCGCGCAGACGCAGAAGCTCGCCGACGGCGCCGGCCAGGTCGCCGACGGGAACCAGAAGGTCGCCGACGCCGCCTCGCTCGCGGCGACGGCGTCCGGGGACATCCAGGCCAAACTCGACGGTTACCGCACCCAGCTCGCACAGGACCTGCGCGCCGCCGAAGTCCCCGAAGCGAAGGTGCAGGAGATCCTGAGCCGCCTCGACACCCTCCGGTCGCCGGTCGACCAGGCGAACACGAAGATCCAGGGCGCGAACAGCCAGCTCGCCCAGCTCGCCTCCGGCGCGCGGCAGGTGTCCGACGGCGCGCACCAGCTGGCCTCGGCCACGCCGCAGCTCACCAGCGGCATCGCGCAGGCCGCCGACGCGTCGAACCAGATCCGCGACGGTGCCGCGAAGCTCAACGACGGCGAGAAGTCCGCGGTCACCGGCACGAACCAGCTCGCCGACGGTTCGGTGCAGCTGCGCGACGGGCTCGCCGCCGGGCTCAAGGAGATCCCGAACCCGGACGACCCGACCCGCGCGGCGACCGCCAACACCATCGCCGACCCGGTGGCGGTCAACTCCTCCGGCGTCGCCTCGGCCGGGACCTACGGCGCCGGTCTCGCCCCGTTCTTCATCTCGCTCGCGACCTGGATCGGCGCGTTCGTGCTGTTCCTGTTGCTGCGCCCGCTCTCGACCCGCGCGCTGACCGCCGGCGCGTCGCCGTTCAAGGTCGCGCTCGGCGGCTGGCTGTCCTCGGCGCTGCTCGGGATCGCACAGGTGATCGTGCTGTTCGGCGCGGTGACCTGGCTGGTCGGCATCGACGTCGCGCATCCGCTCGGCGCGATCGGGTTCGCGGTGCTGGTGTCGCTGACTTTCACGTCCGTGGTGCACGCGCTCAACGCGTTCTTCGGCGCGGTCGGGAAGTTCCTCGGCCTGGTGCTGCTGGTGCTTCAGCTGGTGAGCGCGGGCGGCACGTTCCCGTGGCAGACCATCCCGGACGCGTTGTACCCGCTGCACATCGTGCTGCCGATGGGTTACGCGATCGACGGGTTCCGGCATCTGCTCTACAGTGGCGCCTCGATGGAGATCCTCGGGGACATCGGCGTCCTGGTCGCGTATCTCGTCGGCGGGATCCTGGTCTCGACGCTGGCGGCGCGGAAACGGCGCACGTGGACGGTTTCGGCACTGAAACCCGAGCTCGCGTTGTGAGTCCCCGGGGTGAGGCGACGAAGCAGAAGCTGTTCGAGGCGACGCTGCGGCTGTCCGCCAGCCGCGGCCTCGTCGGCCTGACGGTGGACGACATCGCGGCCGAGGCGAAGGTCGCGAAGGGCACCGTCTACTACAACTTCGGCAGCAAGGACGGTCTTGTCGACGCACTGCTCCGCTACGGCGTCGGCGTGCTCGCGGACCGCCTGCGCGCCGCCACCGGCGACGGCGACCCGATGGACGTCATCGAGTCGCAAGTGGACGGTGCGCTGGAGTTCATCGCCGAATACCCCGGTTTCTCGCAGATCCTGGTGAGCGAGATGTGGCGCACGCCCGGCACCTGGCACGAGACGCTCACCCTGCTGCGCGAGGAGATCATCTCGATCGTGCGCGAACAGCTCCACCGGCTGGACGCCGCCGGGCGGCTGCCCGACGGCGTCCAGATCCCGACGGCGGCGGCCGGGTTGTTCGGCACGATGCTGGTGGTCGCCCTCGACTGGCAGGTGTTCCAGCCGAAGCGGACCCGGGCCGATGTGCGGGAATCGGTGATGGTGCTGATCCGGGGCCTCGGCCGCTAGGCGTAACTCGCGTGATCGGACGCGTAACTCGCGTGATCGGGGGCGTAACTCACGCGTCTTCGGTGTTTCGGGCCCACTTCAGCTTGACCTCGAAGTTCCCCTCCAGGCCCGTTTTCGCGATGACCGCGCCCGCCTGCGCGGTCAGCTTGACGCCGAACTTGAGCTCGACCTCGTCCGGTCCCCTGGTCATCGACCGGAAGGTGTCCAGTGCCGCCACCGCCGCGTCCTTGACGTTCGCGAGCGCCGCTTCGAAGGACCCCTTGGCGTCGTCGACCAGGTCGTCACGCCGGGAGACCCGGGAGGTGCCGGGGACCGGGTCGATCTCGACGACCACCGAACCGCCGCCTTCGAGGGGGAACCGCGCCAGGTCGTTCACCGATGCTCCTCACTGTCCACAATGGATTTTCAACCATTCGCCGGGCTGGATGCTCTCCCGGACGTCGTCGAGTTGTTTCAGCAGGATGTCCAGGCGGTCCCGGTTGCTCAGGTACTCCAGGACGGCACGATGGAACGCGCCGGTCATCGTCGCGGGCATCAGGTCGGAGGCGTCGAAGCACAGCGCGGACGCCGACGTGATCGTGTCCGCGACCCTCCGGCTCACCTGATCCGGGTAGACGTCGAGGCCGGCCTTCCGGTTGGCGGAGAAGGCGTTCGCGCGTGGTATCGACGGCCAGATCCGCTGCGCCTTCTCCGAAGCGAGGAACGCGATCAGCTTCCGCGCCCCGGGCGTGTCCTGGAACATCCCGGCGAGGTCGGCGGCGACCTCGGAGACGTCCCTCCCCGGGAAGGGGAGGAAGTCGAAATCGGTACCCGGCTTGGGAAACGTCCCGTCGGGTCGCTCGAAGTTCTGGTAGCGGCTCATGATGAACGACGCCTGGTGTTCGAGCGCGCAGCCGGGCGGGTCGGTGAACATCGGCTTGCCCGCGTCGCCGAAGTCGGTCAGCAGGGCGGCCGCGGTGCCGCCGCGGATCGCGGCGGGTTCGAGCACGGAACCCCAGTCCAGCCAGGCCTGCCTGACCTCCGGCGACGTCCATTCCAGACCGCCGGCCGCCCATTGCCGGTACTTCTCGGGGCCCGCCGAGTGCAGCAGGATGTCCTCGATCCAGTCGGTTCCCGGCCAGCCCGAGGCGGGCGGGGCGCCCATCCCGACGCACCAGGGCGTGCCCCCGGCGGCCGTGAGCCCCGCCGCGTACTCGCGGAGCCCGGCGAACGTCGTGGGCCGAGCTCCGGTCATCCGCGCCGGGTCGTACCAGATCAGGCTCTTGAGGTCGGCCTTCACGGCGACCGCGTACAACCGCTCGGTGCCGATCTGCTGCAGCGTGACCCATTGCTGGCTGAACGACCGGGTCACGGCGCCGGAGAGATCTTCGTCGAGCGGCAGCAGGTCGCCCGACTTCTGGTACTTCGCCAGCACGCCGGCGTTGGGCAGGACGGCCACGTCCGGCGGCGTGCCGCGCTGGACATCCGAAGCGAGCACCTGGTCGACCGCCCGGGTGCCCTCGTACAGGTAGTCGATCCCGGTGTCGGCCTTGAACGCGTCCAGCACCTGGCGGAACGCCTTCTCCTCCTCCCCGGTCCAGGACGCGAGGACGACGACGGGTTCGTCTTCCGCCGACGCCGAACAGCCGCCCGCGACCAGCGACAGCGCCATCACCGAGGCCAGCAGGCGTTTCACGGGCGGTACCGGTATTCGTCGATCCTGGCGTGCAGGCCGAGCAGGACGAGCCCGCCCGCGAGCAGGGTGCCCGCCGGGATCAGGAACTCCCGCCCGCCTGATTCGGCCGCGGCGGAGGCGTCGGCCGCCACCGCCCGCGCCCCCGCCGTGGCCACCCGCGTGTTGTCGGTCGCCGGCGTGCCCGCCTGCCGTGCCAGCTCCCGGAACCCGTCGACGGTCACACCGCATCCCTGCTCCTCGTCGCAGTATCCGGTCAGCAGCTCGGCGAGCCGTCGCTGGCCGTCTTCGTCGGCCGCCTTGATCTGCGCGGCCCGGGCGGCGGCGACGCCGTCGAGCCGCTCCCCGACCGAGTCGAGCCGGTCACGGCTGACCAGGGTGAACACCAGGGCGACCCCGATGGCGGCGATCAGCACGGTCGCCGCGAGCAGCGGGACGTTCGCCACGCGGCGGAACCGTTTCCTCAGGTACAGCTGCGTGAAGACCAGCAGCACCAGGAGCGCGAGCACCGGCAGAAGCCACAGCGGGAGCATCGCGAGGCTCATCCCGGTGGACGTCAGCTGCCGGTTCAGTGCCTCCCGCTGCCTGCCCTGCAACAGGTCCAGCTCCTCCAGGACACCGCCCGGAGCGTGCAGCAACCGTGAGGCGTGCCAGAGGTCGACGGCGCCCAGCACGGCGGCGTCCGGCTGACGGAAGTGCACGTCGGCCTGACCGATGGAGCCCGAATAGGCCGCGACCTGGCTTTCGATCACCTGGAGCGCGTTACCGCCTTCTTCACCCGCCTGGTTGAACTCCGCGACCCTCGCGAGACTCTGGCTCGCCAGCGCCAGCTGATTCGAGTACTCCTGCCCCGGTCCGGCGAGTTTCGCCTCGCCGGAGGCGAAACTCGCGATCGCCGCGGCGTCGGCGGCCACCAGCGCGGCCCGCGCGGCGGTCACTTCGAGTACCGCGTGCGCGGTGCGGTCGCGGACGGTCTCCGCCGTGTTCTGGACGTTCTGGAACGCCCACAGCGACACCACCAGTACCGCGAGGGTTAGGGCCAGCAGGGCGGTCCGGAGCCGGACCAGCCGTACCCGGGTGGCCGTCACGAAACCGCCTCGCCGAACGGTCTCGAGCAGCCGACGCAGAAGTTCGCCCCGGCGGGCGAAAGCGCGGGGCAGACGGGACAGGTGAGTGGTGCTCCTCCGGGCATCGGCCGATCTTCCTGCGGAAGCGCGATTTCCGAAACCCTCGACGGGATGACGACGTGCAACGCGTGGCTGCGCGTCGCGTCCGGCCGCAGGCGCACGACCCCGTTCTCCGCGTCGACGATCTCCACCACCCCCGAGAGACGGCCGAGCGTGTCTTCGTCACCCGCTGCGGTGGCCAGGGCGACCGCCCAGCCCCAGGCCCGCTCGGCCCCGGCCTGATCACCCGCCGCGTAGGCGTCGCCGCCGGAGGTGAGCGCCTCGCCGAGATCGGCCTGGGCGGCGTATTTCGAGACCATCGGGTGAATCAGCGTCGGCGGGATCGGGTCGTGGGTCCACCGCCCCGCGATGGCCAGCGCCTCCTCCTCGACCGTGGCTCCCGGCACCGGGACGAGTTCCGTCCACGCCAGCTGACGGTCCTGCCCGTGGCTGGGTTCGAGATCCGGATCCAGATCCAGGATCAGCTGGTAATCCCGCGTCTCGTCGCCCGCGAACGAACCGAGCGACAGCTCCTGCTCGCGGACGGCGACCTCCCGGCACCGGTCGGTGAGGTCGTATTCGTCCGGGAACACCTGCTTGACCGACCGCAGCCTGCTGAACGGCATGGTGCCGACGCGCAGGCGGACCTCGGGCAGCACCTTCGTCATCGCGCCCTCGACCAGCTGCCGGAAATCCTCGGCGAGCTTGTCGTCCTCGACGACCGAGTCGACGTTCCCGCGCAGCACCCGGCCGATCAGGGTGAGTTCGGCGGGCTCCCAGCCGTCGCCGATCCCCCTGGCGTCGCAGACGAACCGGCCCTCGCAGCTGTTCAGCACGCTCATCAGGTCGGCCCTGGTCTGCGAGTCGTTGCGGCCGTCGGTGAGCAGGATCGCATGGCGGACGGCGTCGGGCACGAGGTCGAAGAGGTCGCGTGCCTTGGCGAGCCAGGCGCCCATCGCGGTGCCGCCGACGGCCGCCAGGTGCTCGACGGCGGCGCGTGCCTCCGCCCGGGTCGCCGCCGAGGCGGTCACCAAGCCGTCTTCGGCCGGGTAGATCATCTTCGCGCGATCGGTGCCCTGGATGACGGCGAACCGCACGCCGTCGGGCAGGACGTCGATGGCCGCCGCTGCCGCCCGCCGGGCCTCGCCGATCTTGGTGCTGGGGAAGCGCATCGAACTGGAGCAGTCGATCATCAGTACTTCGGCGGCCGTCCTGGCGACGGCCGCCTCACCGCCGCGAGAGACGACCCGGACGATCGCGGTCATCGTCCGGTCCCCCTCGGCCAGGAACTTGTTCTGGTGCACTTCGAGGCCCAGACTCGGTTCCCTCATCTCTCCCCCTTCACACCAACGTCACCGGCCTCACGGAATTGGCCAGGTCTATCAGCACGTCGTGCGCTTCCGGCGTCGGCGCGTGGTGGGCGAGCCGCCGGTACGACTTGTCCAGCACCGTGCGGGCGCCCGTCTCGCCCGCGCGCAGGATCCCGCCTTCGGTGATCCCGTCCTGTCCGAGGAGCACGGCGGCCAGCCCCGTCTCGCGCACGGCCGTCACCAGCCTGTCGAGGGAATCGCCGTCGAGATCCAAAGCGGTCAGCCGGACCACGGCGTCGTCGAGTTCGGCCGACGCCGGGAGATCCCCCGTCCCCGGCATCGGCGCGGACAGCACCCGCACCCCGGCGATCCGCGCCGCCTCGTCGTAGCGCGAGAATTCCGGGACCTGGTCGAGGATTTCGACGGCTGCCGCGCGGTTGCCACGCAGCAGCCGGACCCGGGCGAGCCCGAACGCCGCGCTGACCTGGGACCGGTCGCGCACCCACAGCGCGTCGTAGTACCGCTCGGCGGCGGCCGCGCCGTTGAGGTGCTCCTCGCAGAGCCCGAGCGCGAGTTTCGGCGGCTCCTCGCCGGGGATGTCGCGGTACACGGCGGTGAACTTCTCCTTGGCCGCCGCGAAATCACCGGCGCCGAGCGCGAGGAGGCCCCGGTGCCACGCCACTCGCCAGTCGTGGGCGGCGCGCTCGCCGAGCAGCCTTTCGGCCTCCGCCACCGCCAGGGCGCCTTCGACGGTCGCCCCGAGCTCCAGATGTGCCCGGCAGCGGCGGAACTCGACCTCGACCGAACCCGGAACCTTGTCGAGTTTCTTCAGCAACCGCGCGGCATCGGGCGCCCGGACGGCGCGCAGGAAGTTCGCCCGCGGGTCGTCCGGATCCTCGCGCGGCACCGGCAGCCCGACGGCGATCTCCCCGGCGGCCGGGCGCGCGCCGAGCGAGACGGGTGTCCCCCGCGTCCAGTGTTCCAGCGGCGGTGCCTGGCCGAGCCCCGCGTCGAGCAGGACCGCCCCTTCGGCGAACAACGTCGAGCCGGCGGGCCTGGATTGCTTGTCCCGCAAGGAAAGGATTTCGCCGAGCACGCCGTCGAGCTGGACCAGCATCTCGCGCGCGGTCGCGAACCGTTGCTCGAACGGGGCGGTCGCCCGGTCGAGGACCCGGAGGAACGATTCGATGCCGAACCGGACCCCCCGCGCGTCGGTGGTGACCGACCAGCCGTCGCTGGCCTGGAAGAGCTCCCGCAGCGTCACGCCGACGGTGTGGATGTCGGACCGGACGGTGAGCCCGTGTTTCACCCGTTCCGCCGGGGTCACCTGATAGTGCTCGGTACCGACGATCGGGCTCTCGTCGTCGGTGATCTTGCGGATGGCGCCGAAATCGATGAGCTTGATCCGCTTCTCGCCGTGGATCACGTTGTCCGGCTTCATGTCGCAGTACAGCAGGCCTTCGCCGTGCAGGTAGTCGAGCGCGGTCAGGATCTCGCGCCCGTACGCCACGACGTGCTCGACGAGCAGCTGTCCTTCACTGGAGTCCAGCCCGGCCCGGCCGCGGTTCTTGACCTCCCGCAGCGAAAGCCCGTCGACGAACTCCATGACGATGTAGCGGAGGCCCTCGTGTTCGACCACGTCGAGGATCCGGACGACGTTCGGATGGTCCAGCGCGGTGAGCACCTGGCTTTCGGTCTCCGCGATCCGGACGGCGGCGGTGTTGTTCGTGTTGATGAGGCCCTTGAGCGCGACATACCGGTCGCCGAGCCCGGAATCCGTCGCCAGGTAGACGAAGCCGAGTCCACCGCGCGCGACGCAGCCGAGCACGTGGTACCGGCCGTCGACCACGTCACCGGCCGCGAGCTTGGGCGCGAAGGAGAACGGCGTCCGGCAGACCGGGCAGAACCCTTCGGCGGGCGCGGGTCCGCCGCCGATCGAGCGGCCGACCGGGGTGGCCGTGCATCCGTGCTTGCCGCAGAACCGTTCCTCCTCCGGGACATGCGGCTCGGTGAGCAGACGGCCCGCGACGTCCGGGAGTTCGACGACCGGCAGGGGCACCCGGTCGTCCGCGCTCGCGTGGCCGGCGATCTGCTGGGAACGGGTGACCACCGTGCTGGTGATCCTGGTCGGCGCCTCGCCGGGGCCGGGGATCACCAGAGTCGGTTTCTCCCGCGGCGCGGGCTCTTCCGGTGCACCTGGAGGCAATCCGCAGATCTTGCAGAAGCCGGTCTTGCCGAGCACACCCGGGCAACCGTCCCGTCCGCAGGCCGTCATCCGTCGATCCGTTTCCGTACGGTGTCCGCGTATCGCTCGACGGCCGCCGCCGCGCTCGCGAGGTCACAAGGTCCTTCGAAGAGCATCCGCCAGGCTGGTGCGTAGGCGGCATCCAGTTCGACGTCTTCGACGATGCCACTGTTACGCGCCATTTCCCCGTACGCGTCGAGCCGGGCGCGCAGTTCCGCGCGCCGCGCGAGGTTCTCGTCGAGAAGTCGGCGGAGGTCGCGGGCGCGCTCGACGGTCTTGGCCACAGCTCGCTCGCAGACCGGAAGCTGCCGTTCCACCCAATCGGTGTCGCCGTCCTGCTCCGCCGAACGCAGTTGTGTCAACGCGCCTCTCAGCCGTCGTGCCTTGGGATGGACGTGCGGTGCGTCCGAGAAACGGGGCGCGTCGCTCAGGTTGTCCTTCTCCAGACTGTCGAGTTCACCCAACCGGGTTTCCAGCAGGGCGAGGCGGCCCTCGGTGTCGTCCTCGGCGGCGGGCAAGACATCCGTGCTCGACCGGACCACGCTCACCCCCGGCGAGCTCTCCTCGCGGAAGGCCAGCGCGAGCCGCAGCCCGAGTTCGTGGGCGCGCTGGGCGAGCGGCACGAGCACCTCACCGACGAGCGCGTCGGGCTCGGCCGCTTCGTCGATCCCGTAGACGACGACGGTGCGGGCGGCCCCGTGGTGGCCGGCGGGCGAATCCGCGGCGACGTCGAGCCGGTCGGAGATCCGGCGGCGGACCTCTTCGGCGGTCTTGCCGACCGCGTCGACGGCGAGCACGACACTGCCCAGCGGCGGGACCGTCGGCCCGGTCACGCTCCGGCCCGCTCCGCGTTCGCGGTCGGCGAGGACGACGGCGCGCCGCAACGAGGCGGCGACGGCGGAATCGTCCGCGCCCATGATGATCACCCGGACGTCCGCCCGGCCGTGCCCACCGAGCCAGCGGGCGAATTCGCGGGCGAACCGCGGATCGATCGCGGGCGGTTCCGGGTACCGCACGAAGCTGGGGTCGATCGCGGGGGTACCTTCGGCCCAGCGGCGCAGGGCGGGCAGATACCCGAGCATGGTCTCGACCGGGATCATCCACGAGACGCGGGCGGCCTCGGTCGCGTACCGGGTCGCGACCATGCCGACCACATGGCCGGTCTTGTCGGCGATCACCGCGGAACCGCTGAAGCCGTGGGTGATCGGCTCGGCGTCCGGAGTGCGGTGCAGCTGGACGCGTTCGAGCCCGTGCCCGCCGTCGCCGACGACGGTCGCCAACGACCACATGCCCTCCGAATCACGCGGGAAGCCGTACGCGCGGACCCGCTGGCCGTCTTCGAGGGCCGTCCGGTGGAGCGGGGCGCCGGAGATCTGTTCCTCGGGGTCGCGCAACCGGAGCAATGCGATGTCCCCGCCGTCGTCGCCGATGGGCGCGGCCTGCGCGAGGATCGTGGCGATTCCGGACTCCGCACCGGGAAGCGCCACGAAATCCACGGCGACGTCGTCGTGGCCTTCGATCACGTGAGCGCAGGTGAGGAGGTGTTCGCCGTCGAGCATGGTCCCGGCGCCCAGGATCCGCCCACGATGATCGCGCAGCCGCACCCGCCAGCGTCTGCGCTCGGAAGTCACCCGAACGACCCTACCGATCGTGAGTGGTAATGACGGTTCTAACCGTCATTACCACTCACGAGGCCTAATGCGCGGCGTCGTTCCAAGACCGGCCGTATCCGACCGACACCTCCAGCGGGACGGCCAGTTCGTAGGCGGAGCCCATTCCCTGGCGCACCAACGTTTCCAGCTGCTCCCGCTCGCCGTCGGCGACCTCGAGGACGAGCTCGTCGTGGACCTGCAGGAGCACGCGGCTCTTCAGCTTCGCCTCGGTCAGCGCCTTGTGCACGTTGAGCATGGCGACCTTGATGATGTCGGCGGCGCTGCCCTGGATGGGGGCGTTGAGCGCCATCCGCTCGGCCATCTCGCGGCGCTGCCGGTTGTCGCTGTTGAGATCCGGCAGATAACGGCGGCGGCCGAAGATCGTCTCGGTGTAACCGACCTTCGCCGCGTCGCCCACGACCGAATGGAGGTAATCGCGCACGCCGCCGAAACGGGAGAAGTACGCCTCCATCTGTTCCTTGGCCTCTTCGGTCGAGATCCGCAGCTGCTGCGAAAGCCCGTACGCCGAAAGCCCGTACGCCAGGCCGTACGACATTGCCTTCACCCGGAAGCGCAGTTCCGGCGTGATCTCCTCCGGCGGCAGCGAGAACGCGCGCGACGCCACGAAAGTGTGCAGATCCTCGCCGCTGTTGAAGGCTTGGATCAGCCCCTCGTCCTGCGAGAGGTGCGCCATGATCCGCATTTCGATCTGGCTGTAGTCCGCCGTCATCAGCTCGGCGTATCCGTCGCCGACGACGAAGGCGTCACGGATGCGGCGGCCTTCCTCGGTGCGGATCGGGATGTTCTGGAGGTTCGGGTCGACCGAGGAGAGCCGTCCGGTGGCGGCGATCGTCTGCAGCAGCGTGGTGTGGATACGGCCGTCGTCGGCGACCGACTTGATCAGGCCCTCGACCGTGGTGCGCAGCCTGGTCGCGTCCCGGTGCTCCAGCAGATGCTGCAGGAACGGGTGCTCGGTCTTCTCGAACAGGCTCTGCAGGGCCTCGGCGTCGGTGGTGTAGCCGGTCTTCGTGCGCTTGGTCTTCGGCATGCCGAGCTCGTCGAACAGGATGACCTGCAGCTGCTTCGGCGAACCGAGGTTGACCTGCTTGCCGATGACCGCGTACGCCTCCTCCGCGGCCTGCGTCACGCGGCCGAGGTAGTGCGCCTCCAGGTTGGTCAGGTGCTCGATGTCGACCGCGATGCCCGCCGCCTCGAGACCGGTGATCACCTGCAGGAGCGGCAGTTCGAGCTCGGCGAGCAGCTGCGCGCCGCCCAGCTCTTCGAGCTCCTTGGTCAGCGCTCCCGCGAGCTCGGCGACCGCGCGGGCCTTGACCAGCTCGGCCTGGATCTCCTTCTGTTCCAGGTCCTCGGCGCCACCGTCGAGCAATGAAAGCTGCCCGTCCCCGGTGTCGGCCTCGGACCGCAGCTCACGGTGCAGGTACCGCAGGGCGAGGTCGTCGAGCTCGAAGGTGCGCTGGCCGGGGCGGACGAGGTACGCGGCGAGCGCGGTGTCCATGACCAGCCCGGCGAACGTCCAGCCGCGTGCCTTGACGGCGTGCAGCGGGATTTTGAGCTCGTGGCCGATCTTCTGGATCTTCTCGTCGGCGAGCCAGGCCGTGAGCGCCTTGTCGTCCTCGGCGTCCATCGCGGTGACGTCGACATACGCGCCCTCGCCGTCCGCGGCCGCGAAGGTGATGGCCTTCAGGTCGGAGCGGACCGACGCCCCGGTGGTGCGGAACGCCACGCCGACCGGCTTGTCCGTGCCGGTGTGCGCGGACAGCCATGCCGTGAGCGCACCCGGCGCGAGCTTCGAACCGCTGACCTCGAAACCCTCCTCGGCCTCGGGCTCGGCGCTCTGCAGGGTGGCGAAGAGCCGGTCCCTCAGGACGCGGAACTCCAGCTCGTCGAACAGCGCGTGGACGGCCTCGCGGTCCCACGGACGCAGCTCGAGCATGGTCGGGCCGAGCTCCAGCTCGACGTCGCGGATCAGCTCGGTGAGCTGGCGGTTCAGCATGACCGCGCCGAGGTGCTCGCGCAGCGCGTCGCCGACCTTGCCCTTGACCTCGTCGACCCGGTCGACCAGCTCGTTGAAGGAGCCGAACTGCCTGATCCACTTCGCGGCCGTCTTCTCGCCGACGCCCGGGATGCTGGGCAGGTTGTCCGAGGGGTCGCCACGCAGCGCGGCGAAGTCCGGGTACTGCGCCGGCGTGAGGCCGTACTTCTCCTCGACCGCCTCCGGGGTGAACCTGGTCATCTCCGACACGCCGCGCTTCGGGTACAGCACGGTGACCTGGTCGGTCACCAGCTGGAGCGCGTCACGGTCACCCGTACAGATGAGGACGTCGAAACCTTCCGCGGTCGCCTGTGTCGTGAGCGTGGCGATGATGTCGTCGGCTTCGTAGTTCTCCTTGGTCAGCGCCGGGATGCCGAGGACCTTCAGCACGTCCTCGACCAGCCCGACCTGGCCCTTGAACTCGTCCGGGGTGGTGCTGCGGTTGGCCTTGTACTCCGCGTACGTCTCCGACCGGAACGTCTTGCGGGAGAGGTCGAACGCCACCGCGAGGTGGGTCGGCGCCTCGTCGCGCAGCAGGTTGATGAGCATCGAGGTGAACCCGAACACCGCGTTCGTCGTCTGCCCGGTCTTCGTCTTGAAGTTCTCCGCGGGCAGCGCGAAGAACGCGCGATACGCCATCGAATGGCCGTCGATCAGCAGCAGCTTGGGCCGCTCGGCCTGTGCGGTGGCGGGTGTGGCGTTGGCAACGGTCGTGTTCTCACTCGGGCTCACGGGAGCGAGTCTAGGGTGAGGGTCTGACAGTCCTACCTGTCGTGTCGTTTAAGGAGCTCTGCGTGACCGAACAAGCCCTCGAATCCTTCGCCGGGATCGACCCGGCCTACGCCGGACAGCAGCTCAACGACAAGCTCGGGCTCGAGATCAGCGAATTCGGTCCCGAACGCGTCGTGGGCAGCATCCCGGTGGAGGGCAACCTCCAGCCCTACGGTCTCCTCCACGGCGGCGCGAACGCCGTGGTCGCCGAGGCGCTCGGTTCGATGGTCTGCGCGCTCAACGCCGGCACGGACAAGGCGACGATGGGGCTCGAACTCTCGTGCACGCACCACCGGGCGGTCCGCTCCGGGCGGGTGACCGGTGTCGCGACCCCGGTGCACGTCGGACGCGGGACCGTGACCGCCGAGATCGTCCTGACCGACGACCAGGGGCGCCGGTCGTGTACGGCGCGGCTGACCTGCGTGGTGCGGGAGCGACCGCCGGGCGCCTGAGCACCCTGAAGTACGTGAAGGCCCCCTTCCTTGCGCCTAAGTACATGAAGGGGGCCTTCACGTACCTTCAGGGACGTGGATCTCGACACGGCCCAGGTGCGCGCGTTCGTCGCCACCGCCGACCACGGCCATTTCGGTCGCGCGGCAGAATCCCTGTTCCTCACCCAGCAGGCGCTGTCGAAGCGCGTCCGGAAGCTCGAAGACGCCCTGTCGGTCCAGCTCTTCCGGCGCACCAACAGGTCCGTCGAACTGACCGCCGAGGGCGACCGGTTCCTCCCGCACGCGCGCGAGCTGATCCGCGCGGCCGACGCCGCCGTCGCCGCGATGGGCCTCCAGGACCGCCCGCCCCGCCTCGACGTCATCGATCCGCGCCTGTCGCCCATGTACATGCTGCGCCGCATCGCCCAGCGCGACCCCGCGCTGGCCGTCGAGCGCGTCGCCGGGCGCGGGCTGGCCAACGCCCTCGATCCACTGGTCCGCGGCGAGATCGACCTCGCGTTCGGCCGCGTCGCGGACCTCGGCCGCGAAGTGCCCGCGGAACTCGAACACCGCCTTGTCCGGCTAGAGCCACTGGTCGCCCTTCTCGCACCGGAACACCCGCTCGCGAGCAACGATGTCCTGAAATTGTCCGATCTCCGGCAAGAGGGCATCTGGATTCCGCAATTGGGCGGCCCGGTCGAATGGCTTTCTTATTTGCAACGCCTATGCAAAGAATTCGACGTCCCGATCGACGACTCCGGCGTCAGTTACGACCTCAGGCACACATTGGAACAGACGCGCTACGGAAAGCAGCGGGTCACGCTCGCCGGCGCAGACATGGACCTCGCCGCCGACCTCAATCTGCGGGTCCTGCCGTTCGATCCGTCGCCGTTGTTCCCGTGGTCGGTGGTCTGGCGGCGCGGCGAAGGCCCGGCCCTGCGGCGCCTGCTGGCGCTCGCCGGCCGGACCAGCCACGAAGAAGGTTGGTGCACCTACGATCCCGCGCGATCCTGGTTGCCGGACGACGACCTCAGACGGCTAGGACCCGGGCGAACCAGCGCGTGAGCTCGGCGTCGACCAGCTTCGCGTGCGCCGTCTGCGGAGCGGGTTCGAGGCCGGGCGCCTCGGCGAATTCGTGCGCCATCCCCGGGATCGTGACGAGCTCGGATCGCCCCTCCCCCAACGCCTTGTGCAGGGCCTCGGCCGGCTCGGTGATCGAAACGTCGTCCTCCTCGCCGATGACGAGCAGCACCGGCGCGGTCAGTTCGTCCGCCCGCCGCACGTAGTCGTACTCGTCCGCGACCGCGCGGGACCGGTCCGACCAGTGGTAGGTGACGTCGTAGACCCGCTCGTTCGCCGCGATCACCGGCGCCAGCTGGGTCACCGGGTTCACCAGCGCGGCCGCCGCCACGTCGATCTCCGGGTGGGTCAGCATCTGCAACGCGACCGCGCCACCCTGCGAACCGCCGACCAGGCCGACCGGTCCGTCCTCAATGGACAGGCGGGAGCGCAGTTCCGCCACCGCGGCCGGGAACTCGGCCTCGACCTGCTTGGTCAGCGGTTCGACTACGTTGAGTACGTTGTCCTCGCTCGCGAGCCGGAAGAAGCCCTCGAAACCGCCCTCGGGAAACCTTTTCCCGGTCAGCGGCAACCCGAGGTGCACCCGCCACGCGTGCAGTCCTCGCATCGGCAGCGCCGCCGCCATGGCCGCCTCGCTGAACGGCGCGCCCAGCAGATGCCAGGTCAGCACCAGCGGCGCCGGACGTTTCCCGTCCGACGGCGGCAACGCCACGAACGGAACTCCTGCTGCCACGCCTTCGATCGCTTCGGTACTCATCGTCATGGGAACAGCTAATCGCGAGGTCAGGGCCGAGATCCAACAGCCGTTCGGATCCCGGCGACAACCATCGGTTGTCATGGCGCCAGGGAAGCGGGGGCACCGTTGACGCCCTTTGGGGCAGCATTGCTACGACGAACGGCCGCCCACGAAGGGGCTGAAAAAGCACAAGATACGCGGCCGAAACATGATCATTACCCACGAGCATGATCGGCGTGGTAGCGGTGAATCCCCAGCGTGACCAGCGAAGACCCGCCAACCGGCAACATTCGCCTTTTCGTGCAATTCGTTCTGGTTTCGACCGTCACGATGTGGACACAGAGTGATGGGCGTCTGGGCAGATCATGGCGTAGGGGGATATCTTCCTGCCCTAACCTAGCCCCTGTGTCGGGGGCAACGCCTACCGGCGGCTGGTTGGTCATGGGAGGTAGTCGGTGTCAGGAGTGCGTTTTGGACGGGTTTTCGCCGTCGCGGCGGCTGCGTCGCTGGCGCTGGCGGGCTGTGCAGGCGGCAGCAGCTCGTCCGGCAGCGGTGACAGCAGCACGCTGAAGATCGGGTTCATGGGTGACCTCACCGGTGAGAACTCCGGGATCGTGATCCCGCCCCGCAACGGCGCCAAGCTCGCTATCGACGAGTACAACAAGACGAACCCGGCGATCAAGCTGGAGCTCAAGGAATACGACAGCCAGGGCAAGCCCGAGCAGGCGACGTCGCTGATCGCGACCGCCGTCGGCCAGGACAAGATCACCGCGCTGATCGGCCCGGCCTTCTCCGGTGAGTCGAAGGCCATCGGCGGTCAGCTGGAGCAGAACAAGATCCCGAGCGTCTCGCCGTCGGCGACCAACGCGGGTCTGTCCTCGAACGGATGGAAGTACTGGCACCGCGTCGTCGCGAGCGACGCCAGCCAGGGACCGGCGATCGCCAACTTCCTCGTCACGGCGAAGTCGCCCAAGAAGGCCTACATCATCTCGGACGACCAGGAATACAGCGTCGGCCTGGCCGACAACTTCGAGAAGACCCTGAAGGAGAAGAACGTCCCGACCGAGCGCGACAAGTTCGCCAAGGACGCGTCGGACTACTCCTCGACCGTCCAGAAGGTCAAGGCCGCGAACCCGGACATCATCCTCTTCGGTGGCTACTACGCCCAGGGTGGCCGTCTGCTCAAGCAGCTGCGTGACAGCCAGGTGACCGCCACCTTCGCGACCGGTGACGGTTCGCTCGACGCCCAGCTGATCAGCGGTGCCGGTGCCGCGGCCGCCGAGAAGGCCGTCGTCGGCTGCCCGTGCAACATCCCGGACGCCGGCTCCACCGACGAGTTCAGCACCAAGTACAAGGCCGCGTTCAACGTGGACCCGGCGATCTACTCGAGCGAGGGTTACGACGCCGCGACCGCCATCATCAACGCGGTCAAGTCCGGCGCCAACACCTCGGAGAAGATCAACGAGGCCCTCAAGACGATCGACTTCAAGGGTGCCTCGAAGCAGATCAAGTTCAAGGAGAACGGCGAGCCGTCGACGGAAGCGATCAACATCTACCAGGTCACCGGTGGTGTCCTGAAGAACCTCGGCGTCTCGACCGAAGCCAAGCTCAACGGCTGACGGAGCAGATAGGAACACCTAACGGAAGCGGGGGCGCTGTGCGATCACAGCACCCCCGCTTCCCGCAAATGTGGCGAAAGAAATCCTCGCCCCGTCCCGTAAGGCATCCACGTCATGCTTCAAGATCTGCAAGCCCAGTTCCTCGGTAGCACCATCGGCGGACTGGTCGCCGGAAGCATCTACGCCCTCATCGCCCTCGGCTACACAATGGTCTACGGCGTGCTCCGGCTCATCAACTTCGCGCATTCCGAAATCTTCATGATCGGGACGGTCACGTCCCTGTTCGTCCTGATCACCATCGCGGGCGGTACCGCCCCGATCACGCTCGGCGTGTTCGGGATGATCGCCGTACTGCTGTTGATCATCATCGCTTCGGCCGCCGTGTCCGGCGGCGCGGCGGTGCTGCTGGAGCAAGTGGCGTACCGGCCGCTCCGCAAGAAGGGCGCCACCCGGCTGGCCGCCCTGATCTCCGCCATCGGCGCCTCGCTGTTCCTGCAGGAACTGTTCGGCCTCGAGGTCATCGAATGGATCACGGACAAGTCCGGCCGTGTGCAACAGAACGCGCCGCGGTTCATCCCGCACGAACCGCTGTTCCACATCGGCAACGGCGTCGTGCGCACGGACCACGTGTTCGTCGTCGTCGGTGCCGTGATCATGATGGTCGTCCTCGACCAGCTGGTCAGCCGCACCCGCATCGGCCGAGGTATCCGGGCCACGGCGCAGGATCCCGAAGCCGCCGTGCTGATGGGCGTCAGCATCGACAAGATCGTGCGCCTCACCTTCCTGCTCGGTGGCGCGATGGCCGGTGTCGCCGCCGCGCTGTACGTGATGGAGTACGAGAACACCGATTACCGCATCGGGTTCCTCCTCGGTATCAAGGCGTTCACCGCGGCCGTGCTGGGAGGTATCGGCAACCTGCGCGGCGCTCTACTCGGTGGCATCGTGCTCGGTTTGGTGGAGAACTGGAGTTCCATCTTCTTCGGTTCGGCTTGGAAGGACGTCACCGCCTTCGTGGTACTGGTGCTGGTCCTGATGTTCCGTCCCACCGGCATCCTCGGTGAATCGCTGCAGCGGGCACGCGCATGAAGGGCAACGAAGAAGTGGCTGAGAAGTCCCCAGAGAACGGAAAGCCGACGCGCGCCGGCTTTCACCCCGTGGACGGCATGCGGGATTGGTGGGCACGCGCCCCGCATTGGCAACGTTATGGCGTGTACCTGGCCCTGATCATCGGCGCGCTGATCCTGCCCGCGCCCGCGATCGGTTCGTTCATGTCGCCGGAATCGGACTGGACGACCGTCCTGATCTTCCCGGTCGGGGTGTACATCCTGCTGGCGATCGGCCTGAACATCGTGGTCGGCCACGCGGGCATGCTGGACCTCGGGTTCGTCGCGTTCTTCGCGATCGGCGCGTACACGCTCGCCGTGATGGGCACCCTGCACGGCTGGGGATTCTGGGGCACGCTCGTGCTCGGTATCTTCCTGGCGGCGATGTCAGGGGTGATCCTCGGTGCTCCGACGCTCCGGTTGCGCGGTGACTATCTGGCCATCGTGACCCTCGGCTTCGGTGAGATCGTCCGGATCACCGCGACGAACACCGACGCCATCGGCGGCGCCCGCGGTATCACCAACATCCCGCACCCGGAGCCCATGTTCGGGACCGAGTTCCTGCTCGACCCGGCGCCGTACTACTACCTGATCCTCGCGGCGATCGTGATCGCGATCATCTTCTCGGTGCGGCTGCACAAGAGCCGCGTCGGGCGGGCGTGGGCGGCCATCCGTGAGGACGAGGACGCCGCCGAGCTGATGGGTGTCCCGACGTTCAAGTTCAAGCTGCTGGCGTTCGCCATCGGCGCCATGCTCGGCGGTATGGCCGGTGTGGTCTACGCGAGCAAGGCCGTCTTCATCGAGCCGAACAACTTCCCGTTCATCCTGTCCGCGACCATCCTCGCGGCCGTGGTGCTCGGTGGAGCGGGCAACCTGCCCGGCGTCATGCTCGGCGCTTTTCTGGTCGCCTGGCTTCCGGAACGGTTCCGCTTCCTGTCCGAGTACCGCATCCTGATCTTCGGTGGTGTGCTGGTGCTGATGATGGCGCTGCGGCCGGAGGGTCTGCTGCCGTCGCGGCAGCGCAAGGCGGAACTACGAGAAGGAACGGGCGGGATGGGTGCCATGGGCGCCGAAGTCGCGGGTCCGGATTCCGAGGCTTCGACGGAGGTGACGAAGTGAGCGCACTGCTCGAATTCGACAACGTGACGATGCGCTTCGGCGGTGTCACGGCCTTGAAGGAAGTCGACCTCACCATCAACCAGGGTGAGATCTTCGCCCTGATCGGCCCGAACGGCGCGGGTAAGACCACGGTCTTCAACGTGATCACCGGCGTCTACCGGCCGACCGAAGGCCAGGTGCGCTTCGGCGACACCCGGGTCGACGGGATGAAGCGGTTCAAGATCAACCAGGCCGGGATCGCCCGCACGTTCCAGAACATCCGGCTGTTCCACAACATGTCGGCGCTCGAGAACGTGATGGTCGGTGCGGACTCGCACCACAAGACCGGCGCGATCTCGGCGACGCTGGGCCTGCCCGTGCACCGCAAGGAAGAGAAGCGGGGCCGCGAGCTGGCTCGGGACCTACTGGACTTCGTCGGCATCGGCCGGGTCGAGCACAACACCGCGAAGAACCTCTCCTACGGCGACCAGCGCCGTCTGGAGATCGCGCGTGCGCTCGCGACCGACCCGAAGCTGCTGCTGCTCGACGAGCCCGCCGCCGGGATGAACCCGGCGGAGAAGAACTCGCTGCAGCAACTGATCCGCAAGATCCGTGACGACGGCCGCACCGTGCTGCTCATCGAGCACGACATGGGCTTGGTCATGCAGATCGCCGACCGGCTGGCCGTGCTCGACTTCGGCCAGAAGATCGCAGAAGGGCTCCCCCACGAGGTGCAGAACAACCAAAAGGTGATCGAGGCTTACCTGGGGGTGGCGGAAGATGCTTCTTGAGGTTCAGGACATCAACGTCCACTACGGGAAGATCGCCGCGCTCAAGGGTATGACCATCGAGGTCGGCGAGGGCGAGATCGTTTCGCTCATCGGGGCCAACGGGGCGGGCAAGACCACGACGCTGAAGACGATCTCGGGCCTGCGTCCGCTGACCAGCGGCCGGATCCTCTTCGACGGCAAGGACATCTCGAAGACGCCCGGGCACAAACGGGTCGAGCTCGGGATCGGCCAGTCACCCGAAGGCCGGGGCGTGTTCCCCGGTATGACGGTGCAGGAGAACCTCCTGATGGGTGCCTACACCCGTAAGGACGACCTGAAGGCCGACCTCGACGAGGTCTACGAGCTGTTCCCGCGGCTGAACGAGCGCAAGACCCAGTTCGGCGGCACGATGTCCGGTGGCGAGCAGCAGATGATCGCGATCGGCCGCGCGCTGATGACCAAGCCCAAGGTGCTGCTGCTCGACGAGCCGTCCATGGGCCTGGCGCCGATGCTGATCGCGCAGATCTTCGACATCATCCGCGAGATCAACAAACGCGGGACCACGGTCCTGCTGGTGGAGCAGAACGCGCAGCAGGCGCTGAAGCTCTCCGACCGCGCGTACGTGCTGGAGACCGGTCGAGTGGTCAAGAGCGCCCGCGGTGCCGAGCTGCTGGACGACCCGCAGGTGCGGGCCGCCTATCTCGGTGGCGACCTGGGCGTCTGACGCCTTTCGGGAAGGGCCTCGTCGCGTTTTCGCGGCGGGGCCCTTTCTTTTGGGTGCAGGGTCCGATGCCGTGTCGCGAAAGCCACTTTCGAGACGTTGGATGTCCCGAAAGTGGCTTTCGCGACATGCCCCGGGCTCAGGTCAGCTTGATGTCCGTGCCGGTGAGGTTCTTCATGTCGGTCAGCGTCGGACCACCGAAAGCCCGCAGCACCACGGGTTTCGCCTCCTTGGGGAGATCGAAGTAGAGGTCGAACTCGACCCGCACGCCGCGCCCCAGCTCGAACTTGTCCGGCTGCCGTTTGATCGTCATGGCCTGGTTGTCGACCGCGATCACCGCACCGGAATCGGTGACGAGTTGCTGGCGCCGGGTGTCGAAGAGGATTCCGGACAAGCCCTTTCCCGTCACCACCAGCCGGAGCCGGACGAACTGTCCCTTCGCCTCGAATTCGGCGTGGCTGCCGGTGAGGCTGGGCAGCCCGGCGGCCAGCCCGATGAGGGAGAACTCGGTCTCCCCGTTGAGCGCCGGTGGCAGGTGCAGGGCGGTCTCGTCCGGCCGGACCTCTCGGGCGGGGAGGTCGTAGACGGGTTTGGCGGGCGGCTGTCCCTGCTCGGTCGAGCAGCCGGCGAGCAGGACGGCGGCAGCCGCGATAAGCCGAAGGAATCCGATACGCACACGCCGATTCTGCCCGGTCCGTGGCTATTTCTTCACTGAGCCGGCAAATCGGGGTACAACCGAACGCGTGGCCCCGACTCCCCGCGCCGACCTGTCCCCCGCCGGCTGGATCTCGTCGAGCGGCCTGCCATGGCGCCGGCTGGTCACCTTCGGGCCGGCGGGTTTCGACGGTTACGCGCGGCTGCGCTTCGTCCCCGACCCGGCGTTCGACGGTCAGTGCGAGAGTGACGCAGTGGCGGCCGTTCCGGAAGATGACCTGCTGCGAGTCCTCTTCGAAGTCCTGGCAACGCGCACCAGCACCCCGGACGACTGCTTTTTCTGTCTGTGGGACGGCTACGGCGACGCGGCCGGAAGCCCGAAGGTCGTCGTCCCCCATCGGGAGTACTTCCTCTTCAGCGGCACGACGGCGGACGCCGGCTTCTGGGGGACGCCGGGGCTTGCCTTTGTGTGGCCGTCCGACCGCGCCTGGTGCGTGGCCAAGGATGTCGATCCGCACTGGGCGGGAATCGGTGCCGACGCGGCGACGCTGGCCCTGCTCCTCGCCGACCCACGGCTGGACATCGTCGCCGCGAACCCCGATCGGGAGCAGCCGGCGTACCGCTGATCAGCAGTCTTCGACGGCGTGCGCGGCGTCGACGCAGCCGGCGGGTTCGGCGTGCCCCGCCGCCTGGTACAGCAGGGTGTACAGCGTCTCGCGCTGATCCTTGTCGAGCGCGCCGAGCACCTCGTCTTCGACCGCGGCGAGGGCGAACTCGGCCTTGACGAGCTGCTTCAGGCCGACGTCGGTGAGTTCGACGATGTGGCGGCGCCGGTCCGCCGGTGACCGGCGGCGTTCGATCAGGTTCGCGGACTCGAGGTCGTTCAGCAGCCCGACGACGTTCGTGCTGTCCATCTCCAGCGTCTTCGCGAGGTCCTGCTGCGAGCAGCCGCCGAGGTCACGCAGCACGGTCAGCGCGACGAGATGCCGGGGCCGAAGGCCGAGCGGGGTCAGGACGGACTCGCTGCGCAGCCGGATCCGGCGGGTGACGTGGTCGAGCAGCGCGCCGCAGCGGTGCGGGGGCTGGTTCACGACCGGGAGTTCGGGCACCCGTCAAGTGTACGTTCCCCATGATGGTCGCCACAGCATCAATGGTTTGCGTTACACAAACTATCTGTGCAAGATAGTAGGCATGACGAACCTGCTGCACATCGACTCGAGCATCACGGGCGAGCACTCGATCAGCCGCCGCCTCACCGCGCGTGCCGCCGCGGCCTGGCGCGCCGCGCATCCGGAAGGCACGGTCACCTACCGCGACCTTGGCACCGATCCGCTGCCGCATCTGGACGCGGCGGCCCACGCGGCCAAGGCGACCCCGCCGGAGCAGCACACCCCGGAACAGGCCGCGGCCTGGCGGCTCATCAAGGAGCTCGTCGACGAGGTGAAGGCGGCCGACACGATCCTGCTGGGCCTGCCGCTGTACAACTTCGGCCCGCCGAGCACGGTCAAGGCCTGGGTCGACCACCTGATCGCGCCGGGGCTGTCGCTCGACGCCGAGACCAGGGAAGGCCTGCTCGGCGGCCGTGACTTCATCGTCGTGACCGCGCGCGGCGGCGGCTACGGCGAAGGCACCCCGCGCGAGGGCTGGGACCACGCGCAGGCGTGGATCCCGCACGGTATCTCGTTGACCGGCCTCGAACCGCGGTTCGTCACCGCCGAGCTGACCATGGCGATGGTCAATCCGGCGATGGCGGAGCTGATCCCACTGGCCGAGGCCAGCCAGGCCGAGGCCGAACGCGCCATTGACGCGCTGTGGACGCCCGTCGCGGCTTGACTCGTGAGTGGTAAGGACGGTTCTAACCGTCCTTACCACTCGCGAGGACTCAGCCGATGCCGGCGGCGAAGACGTGCATCGCGGTGTTCGACGGAAGCGTCACCGCGACAACCTCCTTCCCGGCGGTCAGCGGGACGGAGTTCGCGAACACCCGGTAGGGCGTGGTCGGGTAAGCCGCCCCCGCGCGGGTGTTCTTGCCCATCACGGTCGCGACCGTGGTCGCGCCGTACTGGGCCGGATCGGCACAGCACCAGTTGGGGAACCCGAGTTCGGCCTGGCTCGTGCTGCCGTCGGCGTACCGCACGACGACGGTGCCCTTCGCCGTGCCCGTCCCGGTTCCGGTCAGCACCAGTTTGGTGCCCGAACCGCGCACCTCGATGGTCTGACCGGACGCGAGGACGTTGTCCTTCTGCCCGGCACCGGTCACCGGCCAGGTCAGCCGAGCACCGAGCGCGGAGAAGCCCGCACCGGGCTTGAGACCGGCTTCGGCGAGGCCTTCCGCCCGGAAACTGCTGCCGCCGCCGTCGATGTCCCCCACCGCGACGTGCGCCGCGTCGGTGACGCCGACGTTTCCGTAGGCCGCGGACAGCGAGGCATGCGGCACGGTGACCGTCACCGAGTCGGTGACCCGGTGCTCCCCGAGCCGCGCTTTGTATGACGCCGACGCGGTGAGCTGGTAGTCGTCCGGTTTGACGCCCGTCTCCGGTATCACCTTCACCGGGACCTGGACGGTCTTGCCGGGCATCACCAGCCGCGGCCCGGCGGGCACCTCGACGCGGAAGCCGTTGGCGGGCAACGAGAACGAGACGTCGCGGACCGGCAGCGGCGTGCCGTTGGTGAAGCTCAGCGTGCCCGTCACGGCCTGCCCGGGCCCGGCGACCGCCGGAACGGAGAGGGTGACCGAACCGTTGCGGTCTTCGGGGAAGATCCCGCCGACCGCGCTCGTGCCGAACAGCCGGACGTCCTGGCGGTCACCGGCGCCGATCATGCCGGTCTTGACCCGCGCGACCCCACCGGCGGCCGGATCGAACCACCAGCCCGACGGTGCCGCGTCCAGTCGGCCCTGCTTCCGTATTGCCGCAGGATCGAGGTCCCGGCCAGCACCGTCGCGGGCTTGCTTCCCGTGTGGACGGTCAGCTGGTAGTTCCGTGAAGCGGGCTTCCCTGCGTAGGAACCGGAACTGGCACCGATCCCGACCGTCACCGTGCCAAGGCCGGACGTCGGCGCGTCCACGGTGAAGGTCTGCTTCGCCTGGTCGCCGTTCTTGTAGGCCCGCGTGACGCCGTCGTCCTCGGTGAGCGTGAACGAACCCTTGCCCTGCGGGTACACGTCGAGATCGAGCACGCCCTTGTCCCTGGTCTGCCACGACTTCGTGCCCTCGGCCCACATCGGCACCACGGCCCCGGCGCGGACGAACAGCGGCAGCGTGTCGAGCGGCGCGTCGTAACCGTCCACAGTGGTCGGGCCGGTGTAGGTCTTGCCGCTCCAGTAGTCGACCCAGGTGCCCTTCGGCAGGTAGATGCCGTTGCGCACGGTCGAGTTCTCGTACACCGGCGCGACCAGGAAGTCCTTGCCGGAGAGGAACTCGTACTTCGCCTTCTCGCCCCAGACGTTCGGGTCGTCCGGGTACTCGAGCGCCAGCGGGCGGACCTGCCCGACGCCGGTCTTGTGCGCCTCCACCGAATGGCTGTAGGTGTAGGGCAGCAGCCGCTCCTTGAGCAGCAGGTACTTGCGGTTGATCGAGGTGTACGGCTCGCCGTATCGCCACGGCTGCTTGTCCGACGCGGCCCAGCCGTCCATCGTCATCGAGACCGGCAGGAAGGCCTTCCACTGCAGATCGCGGACGTAGGTCTGCGGGCTGCCGCCGAAGATGCCGTCGATGTCGCCGGTGTTGTACGCCATGCCGGACGTCGTGGCGCCGGCGTAGGTCGGGATCTGCCATTTGATGTAGTCGTACGAACCGGCCTGGTCGCCGCTCCACAGCACGCCGCAGCGTTGCGCGCCCGCCCAGCTGACCGGTGTCCAGACGAAACCGCGCGCGTCGCTGTTGTCCTCGATGCCCTTGTACGCGGTGTCGCAGGCGTCCAGCGCGAACTCGTACCCCGGGCCGACCCACGCCACGTCGAGTTTGCGGACCCGGACCCCGGCCTTGACCTCCTCGACCTGGTTCGGCACGCCGTTCTCGGTCCACAGCCCGAGTTGCATGTTGTTCTTGCGGAGGCCTTCGCCGGTCTGCTGGAGGTTTTCGTACCCGCAGCCGTAGCCGTCGTTGACGAGCATCCAGCCGTTGGGCATGCCGTGCTCGGTGTAGCCCTCCGCGACCTTCACCGCGTCCAGCGTGTGGCGCTCACCGCGGTTGGCGTTGTGCAGGTAACAGTCGGCGTCACCGTGTTCGAGACCGTAGAGCGGTGGCAGGAAAGGCTTCCCGACCAGATCGGTGTAGCCGGTGATGACGTCCTTGAGCCCGTCGCCGACGACGTACGTCGCGTCGAAGCGGCGCTCGTCGTGCGTGGTGCGCACCGGCTCGGTGAAGGCGTAGGTGCCCTGCGCGAAAGTGTTGCGCAGCACGCCGTATCCGGCTGTGGAGGCATAGAACGGCTGCGAGTTCGGGGCACCGCCGTCGTTCCAGTTGTAGTCCGCGAAGATCCGGATCGTCTGGTCGCGGTGGCTGAAGCGGCCGTTCTGCTCGCCGCCACCCACGAACTGCTCGGTCGCCGTCCGGGCGAGGGTCTGCGTGGTCTGCTTGTCGGTCCAGGACAGCGGCGCCGACTCCTCCCAGAGCCGCTTGCGGTCCGCGCCGTCGTACAACGCGAGCCGCAACGGGTGCTTGTACGCCCGCAGCGTCGCCTTGCCGGTGGAAACCGCCCAGTAGTCCCCCTTGTCCGTCCTCTTCGGCGTCACCGGGTCGCTGGTGCGCGGCAGCACGATCTTGCTCCCGGCCGGATCGGTGAACGTGCCGTCCGGCGCCAGCCAGACCCGGACGGCGCCTTCGACCGGGAAGCTCACGCGTACCGCGGCGCTTCCCGAATTCAAGGTGACCGTGGGGCCTTCGCCGGAGATCCCGGTCAGATCGCCCAGCTTGCCGGACGACGCGGCGGCCGGATCCGCGTGGGCGGCGACCGGGGAAAGCCCGAGTAAGGCCACTGCGGCCAAACAACTCAGGGATTGCGCAACTCTGCTCATTCGAGACACCTTTCGCGCATGAATACGCAAGATGGTCTCTGTATAGCGCACGGTTCGCGCAAAGTCATCCGCCGAAGCGGTGCTGCCGACTTTCGTCGGGTCGCCCGAAGATCCTTATGTCACAAGGAGTGCGCAAAAGACGTGAAGGCCCCCTTTCCAACCCCCAGGATCAGGGCCCCGGCAAAGTCGCAGAGCTGCCGGTCTGCACCCCTGCCGACGGGGCTCGCAGGAGCGGGCTCAGTCAAGAGATCTGGATCCCGACTGTCCATAAGGGACTCGAATCTAGGCCGCGGTGCCCGATTCGGGCGATTTGCTCGGCTTCGCGAGGGGGTCGTGAGTGTTTTGGGTCTTTCTAACCGTCTTTGCCACTCACGACCCCCGCGCAGAACCGGACATACGTGCCTCAATGGACATTCAGTCGGCAAGAAGTATCCCTTGTGGACACTCGTTGTAGTTGCCCGCTCTGTCAGCGTTCAGAACCAGATCTGCGCTATCAAGGCAGGAAAGGGGGCCTTCACGGACTTGGTCAGACGGCTTGGACCTCGACGCCCGCGGCCTCGAACGCCCGCAGCACCTTCGGGTCGGCGTTGGAGTCGGTGACCAGGGCGTGCACCTGAGGAGTCGCGCAGATCCGCGCGAACGCGCGGCGGCCCAGCTTCGAGCCGTCGGCGACCGCGACCACGCGCTCGGCACGCTCGACCATCAGCCGGTTGATACTCGCTTCGCCCTCGTGGTGCGCGAAGGCGCCCGCGTCGGCGTCGAACGCGTCGACACCGAGGAACAGCAGGTCGATCGTCAGTTCGCTGAGCACGCGCGTCGCCAGCGGTCCGCTGAGCTCGAACGACTGCGGACGCGCGACCCCGCCGGTGACCACGATCTTCACATGCGGCCGGACCGCGAGTTCGTGCGCGATGTTCAGCGCGTTGGTGACCACCGTCAGCCCGGGCGAATCGCGGAGACCCGCGAGATCGGACCGCGTGGCCAGTGACCGCGCGACGCCGGCCGTCGTCGTCCCGCCGTTGAGGCCGACCACCATGCCCTGCGCGACGAGCGCCGCCGCCGCGACGCTGATCCGCTGCTTTTCGGGCACGTGCCGCGCGGTCTTGTACCGGAGCGGCAGGTCGTAGGCGAGATCGTTGGCCACCGCGCCGCCTCGGGTGCGGGTGAGCAGCTGCTGCTCCGCCAGGTGATCGAGGTCGCGCCGGATCGTGGCGGCGGAGACGTTCAGCTCCTCGGCCACGTCCTCGACGTCGATCTTTTCCCGCTGCCCCAGCAGGTCCAGCAGGGTGCTCAGCCGTTCGTGCCGGGCCATCGGCGCCACTCCTAGCTCGCTGCGGCCTATCGCGCATACCGGTGCGCTGTTGGCCACTGTTTCGA
This sequence comes from Amycolatopsis roodepoortensis, assembly GCF_014873915.1. GTDB lineage: Bacteria > Actinomycetota > Actinomycetes > Mycobacteriales > Pseudonocardiaceae > Amycolatopsis > Amycolatopsis roodepoortensis. The sequence goes on along the minus strand of NZ_JADBEJ010000001.1, from coordinate 834,607 downwards.
GCAGTATGCTGCATCGCGGTTGTCCACCGCGGGCGGCACGCCGGTCGAGTGGCCCGGCCGGTCACTTCATCCGGAAGTCGTGCTGTTCCGGCAGCGGTTCCTCGGAAACCGCCGCCCAGGTGTCGGACAAAGACGTCTCCCCTTCCCTGATGTTCGCGACCTCGAAACCGGCGTCGTATACGCCCTTGGCCCCGGCGACGTCGCCGAGGGCGAGCCGGGTGCGGGCGGTCAGCAGGGCGATCCGCCCCTCCACGGGCAGCCCGGCCAGCAGTTCGCCCGCCTCGTCCGCGAGTCCCGCGGCGAGCTGGGCCGCGATGGCCTCGATGAGCAGAGGACGCAGCGACGGCGCCAGCGCGACCGCCCGCCGGTACAGCCAGGCCGCCTCGTGCCCGGTGGTGGCGACCGCGAGATTCCGCAGTGCCCAAGGGTTCTCGGCCGCCGACACGGACTCGCGCCAGGCGCCGACCGCGTCCGAATGCCGTCCGGCGGCCCAGTGCGCGACACCGCGGTGGTACCAGGTCAACCAGTTCTTCGGGGCGTACTCCATGAGATCCGCCCAGTACCGGTTCACCAGCGTCGGTGGTGGCACCGCGAGCGGATCCCCGTCCGGCGGTGTCCCGTCGAGCAACGCGAGCCACGGTTCCTGATCCGGCCCGAGCGACTCGTCCGGGAAGGGTGTGCCGGGCAGGCACATCGGCGCGCGCCGGTTCTCCAGCGCGCCCCAGCCGGAACCGGTGGCCAGGAAGGATTCCGGGGTGACGTCGGCGATCTTGCGCCATTCGCCGAGATACTCGTCCAGGGTTTCCGCCGACGGCAGGCCGGCGGCGACGGCTTCCCGGGCCGCCGTCCAGTCCTCGCCGTGCACAGCCGCGGGACCCGCGGTGACCGGACCATAGGCCTCCAGCCAGTCCCAGCTCTCCCCCGGCGGCAAGCGCAGGTGCTCCAGCTGGGTGCGGGCCAGCCCGGCCTGGATCTCCAGGTAGCCGCCCGCGCCGGGAGCCAGCCACTCCTGCCAGCGGCGTCCACCGGTGGATTCGCCCCACAGGAACAGCTTGCGGCCACGCAAACGGCCCGTGGACGACTGCGCCAGCCCCGTGCCGTCCTTCTCGACGGCCGCGACCCACGGCCGCCCGGTCACCTCGAAGAAATAGTCCGCCGCGGCTTCGGCGCGAGCGGGATACGTCAGCTCGCCGGGCACGTCGACCAGGTCGAGCCGTCCCGAGTAGCCGTAATGCCAAGCCTGCGTCGCGGGTGCGAGCACCCGCGTATCTTCGTTCTGCGGCACCGCGATGTTCGACCACCAGTACACCGGGACGTCGTAGGGATGCGGATTCCGCACCCGCACGGCCACGAACAAATGCTCCGATCCGTCGGGCAGCCAGAAGTCGATCTGGTACGGCAGGTCGCGGGTGCGTTCCCATTCCCACAACCGCAGCACCGGCGTGCCGTCCGGACCCTCGATCTCCGCGGCGAACATCGGTTCGCAGGTCAGCGTCGTATGCCCGGTGCTCCCGAGGTTCCACTCGACACCGCCGGCGAACCACGCGTCCCGCAGCGCGAGGTTCGCGGGCTGGAACACCGGATTGCGGTAGAGCAGCTCACGTCCGGACGGCTTGTGGACGAGCGAGTACAGCCGCCCGCCCAGCGACGGCAGCACCGTGGCGCGGAGCCTGTCGTTCTCCAGCACCAACGCCGGAAGCTCGCGTTCCGTACGCTCCCGGGTGTAGCCGTCCTGCAGGAGGCACGGCAGCGGCGTGTCCAGGCGGCCGTATCCGATGTTCTCCGCCAGGTCCGCCGGTAAATCGTCCACATTGGACACCGTGGCCACCGCTTCGGGCTTCCGGAGCGGTGGTAACGGGTTCTCCGACCCGAGGTCGGCGGCGGGCAGCAGCAACCCGGTGCGGTACAGGCGGGTCATGCGTCCGGGAGCCGATCCCCGGTGGCGGCGTCGAACAGGTGCACCGCGCCCGGTTGCGGCGTCAGGGTGATCGGTTCGCCGCGCTGCCACGGGGCCATGCCGGGGGTGCGGACGGTCAGCACGCGGTCGCCGTCGCGGCAGTAGAGGTACTGGTCGCTGCCCAGTTCCTCGACGACCTCCACGACGGCCTCGAAACCGCCGTCACCGATCGTCCAGCCTTCCGGCCGGACGCCGACGACGATGCCGGGCCCGGTCAGCGCCGAACGCTGGGCCGGGGTCAGCGGCAGCCGCGTGCCACCGGCGACGGCGCCATCACTGTCCACAGTGGTCTCCAGGAGGTTCATCGCGGGCGAGCCGATGAACCCGGCGACGAACACGTTGACCGGCTTGGCGAACAACCCGACAGGAGTGTCGCACTGCTGCAGGATCCCGTCCTTCAGCACGGCGACCCGGTCCCCCATGGTCATCGCTTCGACCTGGTCGTGCGTGACGTAGAGCGTCGTGATGCCCAGCCGCCGCTGCAGGGAGGCGATCTGGGTCCGGGTCTGCACCCGGAGTTTGGCGTCCAGATTGGACAGTGGCTCGTCCATCAGGAACACGCTGGGCTCGCGCACGATCGCCCGCCCCATCGCGACGCGCTGCCGTTGACCACCGGACAGCTTCGCGGGCTTGCGATCCAGGTACTCGGTCAGGTCGAGCACGGCCGCGGCCTCGCGCACCTTGCGCTCGCGTTCGGCCTTGGCCATCTTCGCCAGCTTCAGGTGGAATCCGATGTTCTCCCCCACCGTCATATGCGGGTAGAGCGCGTAGTTCTGGAACACCATCGCGATGTCCCGGTCCTTCGGCGGGAGTTCGGTGACGTCGCGGTCGCCGATGTGGATGGAGCCGTCGTCGACGCCTTCCAGCCCGGCGAGCATCCGCAGCGTGGTCGACTTCCCGCAGCCGGACGGGCCGACCAGCACCAGGAATTCGCCGTCGGCGACCTCGAGGTCGAGGCCGTCGACCGCGGGGCGTTCCACTCCGGCGTAGAACCGCGTGATGTCGGAGAAGGTCACGGTGGCCATCAGGTCCTACTTTCCGGCGCCGAGGGTCAGGCCGGTGATGATCCGGCGGGCGAGCACGAGGTAGAGCACCAGCATCGGGAGCACGACGATCGCCACCCCGGCGATCAGGCCGCCGTACTCCGACTGATAGCTCGCGGCCCCGTAGAAGGTGAACAGCGCGCGCGACAGCGTGAAATGCGCCTGGTCCTTGAGGAACACGATCGCCAGCAGCGTCTCGTTCCACAGGCCGATGGCGTTCAGCGTCAGCGCGGTGATCATGCCGCCGCGGGTCAGCGGCAGCATGACCGAGAAGAACGTGCGCGTCGGGGACGCACCGTCGAGCGCGGCCGCCTCCTCCAGTTCGTCCGGCAGCGACCGGAAGAACCCCGTCATGAGGAACACGGTGAACGGGATCGACAGCGCCACGTACAGCACGAACAGGCCGTACTCGTTGTCCAGGTGCACTTTGCTGAGCACCACGAACAGCGGGATGATCACGGTCTGGAAGGGCACGCCCATGCCGATCGCGACGACGTTCGTCATCGGTCCGGCACCGCGGACACCGAGCCTGGTCAGGGCGTACGCGCAGGGCGCCGAGACGGCGACCGTGACGACCGTCGCCAGCCCGACCAGTACCACCGTGGTCAGCACGGCTTCCCCGAAACCGGCGTTGTTCCAGGCGTAGATGAAGTTCCGGAACGGCTTGCCTGCCTTGAACCACTGGTACGGCAGGTCGAACGGTTTGGTGAAGATCTCCACCGGTGTCTTGAACGACGCCGTCAGCAGCCAGTACAGCACCAGGATGTTGCCGGCGGTGAACAGCCACACGATCGTGGAACCCAGTACCCGCAACGGGCTGAACCGTTTGGAGCCGGGCGCCGGACGCGGTTTGCGCGGCGGCTTGCGCACCGGTTTCGGCGACGGACGCGGAGGCGCCTCGACGTCGGTGACGGACATGTGATCTCCCTCAGAACTGGATCGCGTCACGGCGCATCAACCGGCGGAGCAGGACGACGAGCACGGACACCAGCGCGATCATCGCCACCGCGCAGGCGCACGCGGCGCCGAAGTCCGGGGTGCCGTTCGAGCCGAAGGTCCGGTCGAACACGTAGATCCCCAGCGTCCAGGCCTCGTTGGGCGGGGCGTAGGTGCCCGGCCCGGCCAGCACGAACACCAGCTCGAAGATCTTGAGCGCGTTGATCGTCCACAGCACCCCGGCGACCCCGACGACGTCCCAGGTCATCGGCAGCGTGATGTTCTTGAACTTCTGCCACGAAGACGCGCCGCCGAGCTCCGCGTCCTCGTAGAGGTACGGCGGGATGCGGTCGACCGCGGCCATCAGGATGGTGATGTAGAACCCCGAGCTGGCCCAGATCAGCGAAGCCGTCACCACACCGGTCACATTGGACGGTGCGAGGAACTTCGCCGCGTCCGCGCCGAGGCTTTCCAGCACGTAGTTCGCCAGCCCCTGTTTTCCCGGCTGGTACTTGAAGACGAAGCCGAGGAACATACCGAGCGCGACCGGCGCGACGATGTTCGGGAAGAACAGGATCGCGCGGACGATCTTGCCGCCCTTCATGTCCCGCAGCACCATCGTGAACAGGAACGCCAGCGCGAACGTGCCGATGCCGCCGAGGAACACGTAGATCAGCGTGTTGCGGAAGGCGTACTGGAACGAGTCGCTCGCCCACATCTGGGTGTAGTTGGTGACGCCGTTGGGTTCCGGCGTGTCCCCCGCCCCCGCCCAGCTGGTGAAGCTCAGCACGACGGTCGCGATCGTCGGCAGGACCAGGAAGGCCAGGTACAGCACCAGCGCCGGCGCGGCGAACGGCCAGAACAGCCGTTTCTTGCGACTCAGGTGCGCCCCGGCCTTCACGGGCCGCGTCGGCGTCCTCGGCGTCGTGACCGTCGCCATCAGCCCTGGTTCTTCCAGAACTCGGCGCCCTTGGTGGCGAGCTGGTCCACGAACTGCTGCGGGGTGATCTGGCCCTTCAGCAGCGCGATGTCGGCGGGGTCGAAGACGTCGGTCTGCCATTTGCCGCCGGCGATACCGTCGATCCCGTCGTACTGCAGGACGTGTTCCTTCTTCGGGTCGTCCAGCGCGGCCTTGACCTGCTTGAGGTCGTCCGGCACGGCGAGGTCGGCACGCGGCACGAGGTTGTCGGCCACGATCGGGATCCCGGCGAGCAGGTCCTTGTTGAGGAAGTAGGCGATGAACGCCTTGGCCGCCTCGGCGTGCTTGGCCTTCTTGGTCACCGAGAAGCCGATCGACATCTGCTCGACGGTGTCGTGCGTGGCGCCTTCGGGCATCGGGAACTGGAAGGAGCCGTAGTTGATCTTCGTCCCGGCCCCCTGCTTGTCCAGGTACTCGCGGGTCTCGCTCGGCGCCCAGCTGCCGACGTAGAGGAACCGGGAGTCGCCGTCGGCCCAGCGCTGCTGCACCTGCGGGAACTTCGCCGCGTCCCAGCCGTCGATGAAGTACTTGGGCAGCTTCGCGGTTTCGGTGGCCGCCTTGAGGAAACCGGGATCGGTCTTCCACGCCTGACCGGTCTTGTCGGTCGCCGCCTTGTACAGCCCGCCCGCGCCGACGTACCGCTCGGCGAGCTGGGTGTAGAAGTACATGTTGTAGAACGGGATGTCACCGTCGAGGCTGATGGCGGCCTTGCCGTCGGCCTTCGCCTTGTCGAACAGGCCGATCAGCTCGTCCATCGTCTTCGGCTGCTGGATGTCGCCGGCGGTGTCCTTGTTGAACCACCAAGCGCTCGACTGGATCGTGTACGGGACCATGAAGTTGTGGCCCTCGCGGTCCTTGTTCTGCGGGAAGTCGTACGAGCTGGGCGAAAGCACGTCCTTGACGGTCTTGTCGCCTTCGCCGACCTTCATCGCGAACACGTCGTCGACGCTCTGCGTGCCGCCCGGCGTCATGACCGCCGCGCCGACCTTGCTGACGTCCTGGTCGAACAGGTCCGGTACGGCGTCGGTGTTCAGCGCGGGCACCAGGTTCTGCGTGTAGGCCTTGCGGCCCAGCCACTGCACGTCGACCTTGACGCCGGTCTTCTCCTGGAAGCATTTGAAGGCCTTTTGGAGGACCTTGCCCTGCGGCTCGTCGGCCGTCCACATCGACCAGTACGTGAATTCCTTGTCCGTGGCGGGTTTCACCGCCGCCTCCGGACACGGCGCGTTGAGGAACTGGTCGACGCCCGGGAGCGCGTTCTCGCCGGTGCCACCGGCCGTGTCCCCGCCGCCGCATCCCGCGAGCAGGAGCGCCACCCCTGCCGTCGCTGATGTCACTGCCGTGAGCCTGCCTACCCGCATCCGCCACCACCTGGATCGAAGATCACACAAGTTCTGCTTGTTGTTGCGCAGTTTTGTGAGGTTTCAAGCACATGTCAACAGTCAATCGCGCAAAGTCTGCTCAATCGTCACCTTGACCGGTTCAACCCGATCAAGCTTGAGCACTCCCAGCAACCGCCGCACCTCGACGGCGACCGCGGCGCGCCCGGCACCGAGATACTTTCGCGGGTCGACGCGCTCCGGATGCGCGCGCCAGTCCTCCGCGGCGGCCGCGGTGAACACCTTGTTGAGCTGGGTGGCGATATTGATCTTCGTCATCCCGGCCCGGACCGCCTCGGCCAGCCTGTCGTCGGGCACGCCGGACGATCCGTGCAGCACCAACGGCACCGGCACCCGCTCCCGCAGGCGCGCGATCAGCTCGAAGTCCAGTGCGGCGTCACGGGTGAGCATGGCGTGCGAACTGCCCACCGCCACCGCGAGCGCGTCGACGCCGGTGGACGCGACAAACTCCGCCGCCTCGTCCGGATCGGTGCGCGCGCCGGGCGCGTGGACGCCGTCCTTGCCCCCGACCTCGCCGAGTTCGGCCTCGACCCAGACCCCGTGGTCGTGGCAGTACGCGGCGACTTCCCGGGTGGCGCGCACGTTGTCGGTGTAGTCCAGTTTGGACGCATCGAACATGACGGACCCGAAGCCGAGCGCGACCGCCTCGCGGACCAGGTCGGCCGATTCGGCGTGGTCGAGATGCACCGCGACCGGCGTGGCGGCGTTCCGTGCCGCGGCCAGCGCCGCCGCGCCGACCGGTGCCAGCGAGCCGTGGTACTTCACGGCGTTCTGGCTCAGCTGCACGATCACCGGTGCTTCCGCCGCGGCGGCGCCGTCGATGATCGCGGTGAGGTGTTCGAGCTGGATCGCGTTGAACGCGCCGCAGCCGTGCCGCGCGGCCGCGGCGGCTCCGACGATCTCCCCGGTTCCCACCAGAGGCATGGCAGTTCTCCTAGTCCGGGCGGGCGCGCACGGCGACCAGCCCCTGTTCGGCTTGGTAGTGCGCGAGGTCGACGTCGCCGGCGAGCGGACCGAGCACGGCCGCCCCGGACAGCGCGACGGCCCGGCGCAGGATGTCCGGCCACGATTCGGCGCGACTCAGCCCCAGCGCCAGCGCGGCGACGACGGCGTCACCCGCGCCGGTGGTGTTGCCGCGGAGCACAGTGGACGGTGCGGCGTGCCAAGTGCCGGAACCGGTCACCGCCAGGAGCCCCTCGGGCCCGAGCGAGACCACGACGGCGCCCGCCCCGACCCTGCGAAGCTCCTTCGCGGCGGCCACCGGGTCACTCAGGCCGGTGACCTCGCGCAGTTCGTCGGCGTTCGGTTTGACCACGGACGGTCTTCCGGCGAGCCCGGCGAGCAGCGCCTCACCGGAAGTGTCCAAGATGGACGGTGCGTCGCCGAGGAGCCCGGCGTATCCCCCGGCTCCCGGTGGCAGGCTGCCCGAGCAGACGAGCACGTCCGGCTTCCGGGCCCGGACGGCCGTCGCAAGCGCTTGCCATTCGTCATCGGTGAGCCGCGGCCCGGGCTCGTTGAGCAGCGTGACCGATCCGTCGTCCGCGAGCACGGTGGTGGTGCGCCGGGTTTCGCCGCCGATCGGCACGACACCCGCCGGGATGCCCGCCGCCGCGAGCTCACCCACGACGGCCGTTCCCGTCGGGCCGCCCGCGGTGAAGATCGCGCGGACGTCGGCGCCGATCGTGTGCAGCACGCGGGCGACGTTGACGCCCTTGCCGCCCGCCCGGTGCCGCACGGTCCGCGCGCGGTGCACGTCACCGGGCCGCAGACCGTCCACTGTGTACGTGACGTCCAGCGCGGTGTTCGGCGTGACGGTGACGATCACGGCGAGCTCAGGTCAGGACGACGGAACGGGTGAGGCTGCGGGGGTTGTCCGGGTCGAGTCCCTTGCGGGCGGCGATGGCCCCGGCGACGCGCTGCGCGCGGACCAGGTCCGCCAACGGGTCCAGGCCGCTCTCGACGAACAGGCCGCCCGCGCGGGCGACGTCGTCGGCCAGCCCTTCCGGCGCCTGCCCGAACATCCAGGTCACCCGGCCGGGTTCGCTGATGCTGATCGGGCCGTGCCGGTAGTCCCAGGCCGGGTACGACTCCGTCCACAGCAGGCAGGCCTCGCGGAACTTGAGCGCGGCCTCGTTCGCGATGCCCACGGACCAACCGGTGCCGAGGAAGCTGAACTGCTCCGCGGTGACCAGCTCGTCGGGCAACGGTTCGGCGAGCACGCGTTCGGCCTGGTCGGCGACCGCGGTCAGGTCCTCGCCGAGATGGGCGCGCAGCATCGCCAGCGCCGTCGTGGCGAACCGGGTCTGCACGACCGAACGTTCGTCCACCACGGAGAGGTCGACGATCTTGTCCGCGGCGGCCTCGATCTCGCGCGGCACACCGGTGATCGCGATGGTCGGCGTCCTGCCCCGCAGCTTCGCCAGCAGGGCGTGGACCTCGGTCGTCGTGCCCGACCTGGTCAGCGCCACGACGTGGTCGTAGCCACGGCCCTCCGGGAACTCGGACGCGGCGAAGGCGTCTGTCTCGCCGAGCCCGGCGGACTCGCGGAGGACGGCGTACGCCTGGCCGATGAACCACGACGTGCCACAGCCGACGATCGCGACCCGCGCGCCCGGCGGCGGCAGCAGATCACCGTTCGCCGAGGCCAGCGCCGCCGCTTCCCGCCAGCAGCCGGGCTGGCTCGCGATCTCCGCCGCCATGAAGGTCCCGCTCATGAACTCCCCATCCGTGCCAGTTGTGCGCAATAGCTGTCACGTTAGGTGCAGTTTTGTGCAACGTCAATGCTCTGTTAGCGCACTTTCACGCATTTGCTCCGCGCAGATGTGCAGGATGGCCCGGTCGCCTACCGTGGGCGGATACGGATCGTCTCGCTGCTCCCCGCCGCGACCGACTTCGTCGCAACCCTCGGGCTCCTGCCGTCGCTGGCCGGCCGGACCCACGAATGCGACTGGCCACCCGGCGCGCTGGACGACGTCCCGGTGGTCACGAGCAGCGCGATCGACCACGACGTGCTGTCGAGCCGGGAGATTTCGGCGGCCGTCGGCGGCGAGCATCGCGGCTCGGCCCTGTACTCCCTCGACGCCGCCATGCTCGCGGCGGCCGAACCCGACGTCGTGCTCACGCAGGATCTCTGCGACGTCTGCGCGGTCTCCTACCGGCAGGTCTCGGAGACCGTGCGCGCACTGGACGGTGACATCCGGGTGGTCAGTCTCGAACCGCGAACACTCGACGGCATCTTCACCTGCCTGGCCACGCTCGGCGAAGTGCTGGGCGTCCCCGAACGCGCGGCTCACGAGACTCGCCTTCTCCAGGAACGCCGGGAGGCGGTCCGGGTTCGCGTCGCGGGACGACCGCGGCCGAGGGTGGCCGCCATCGAATGGCTCGACCCGCTTTGGCCCGCCGGACACTGGGTCCCGGAGCAGATCGACGCCGCCGGCGGCGTCCCGCTGCTCGCCGCCGCTGGCGAGCACACCCGCCCGATCACGTGGGACGCCGTCGTCGAAGCACGCCCCGACGTGTTGCTGCTCATGCCCTGCGGCTTCCCGCCGGAGCGGACCGAGGCGGAACTGCGTCTGCTGACCGGCCTGCCGGGCTGGGACGACATCCCGGCCGTGCACGTCCTCGACGGCCCGGCCTATTTCAACCGGCCCGGCCCGCGCGTCGTCGACGGCGCGGAGATCCTCGCCGAGCTCTTCCATGGGTGACCGGCGTCACGTCGAACGCTGTCACAACCCCTCCGCCCCACTCGTCATGTGTGCAGAAACCGACGGAGAGGAAAGATCATGGAACCGCGAATCAACCTGTTCGAGAACGACGTCATCCTCAAGTACGTCAAGCGTCTCGGCGCCGCGAACCGGCCGATCGAGGAGTCCTCGCTGCCCCACGCGACCCAGGAACTGGTGAAGCTGCGCGCCAGCCAGATCAACGGCTGCGGTTTCTGCACCGACATGCACAGCAAGGACGCCGCGCACGCCGGCGAGACCTCGGTGCGGCTCAACCTGGTCGCCGCCTGGCGGGAGGCGAACGTGTTCACCGAGCCCGAGCGCGCGGCTCTCGCGCTCACCGAGGAGGGCACCCGGATCGCCGACGCGCACCACGGCGTCAGCGACGACACCTGGGCGCAGGTGCGCAAGCACTACGACGACGAGCAGATCGGCGCCCTGATCGCGTTGATCGCCGCGATCAACGCGTACAACCGGCTCAACGTCATCGCCCGGACGCCCGCCGGCGACTACCAGCCCGGCATGTTCGACTGATCCTCGCGTCCACCGACAAGAGGATCGCTTCGCCGGACAACGATCGAGATGCGACGGGCTGCTAAACCTGCGGATACCAGCGACCCGGAGGTTTCAGCCCGTGCAACTCGACGTCCGTTTCTTCCCCGTGACCGGGACCCATCCACTCAGCACCGACCTCGTCGGGCTCCGCGCGAATTTCCATTACGGCTCCGGGAACGTGCTGGAGCAGCACTACGCGGACCGGACCACGATGATCTGGACCGGTGTTTCCGGTGATTTCGCCGGTGTGCGGCAGAAGGAAGCGACACTGCGCGTCTTCGAAACCGGTCCGGCACAGTATTTCGTCACCTGGTACGAGACCGGGACCGTCGCGACGGCCGCGCACGGCGAGATCTTCGACGGCGGTTATCCCATCGCGGTGATGGCCGATTTCGGCCGCTCGATCGCGACGGCGGCCTATACGAATCCGCGTGAGGACGGCGGGCAGTACTTTTTGGTCGACCAGGCGACCATCGAGATTCTGGAGAAGCCGCACGCGTGGCCTTCCTTTCCCGCGCCGCGCGGGTCTTGAGCGTTCTGTGGAATACGGCGAACGTGGCGTAGGGGGTGTCTCGAAAGCCACTTTCGGGACATCAGGCGTCGCGAAAGTGGCTTTCGCGGCATGGGCGTCGGCGGTGAATGCTCCCTTCACCCAACCACTCCACGTTCGCCTTACGCTTCATTGACCGAACGTCGCTCTCCGCCCGATCCCGCCGGCGAAGTTAACCCCAGGCGCGTGCCGGGTATCTGACGGTCATGAGCCGATCGACAGTCGAGCACTCGTCCCGGTCGAACACCCGGCATTTGACCGTGCCGCAGGGCGTCGCGCTGTACGTCGGCGCCGTCCTCGGCACCGGTCTGCTGGTACTGCCCGCACTGGCGGCCAAGGCGGCGGGTCCGGCGTCGCTGATCGCCTTCCTGGTCCTGGTGCTGGTCTCCGCCCCGGTCGCGGCGACCTTCGGGGCGCTGGCGGGACGGTATCCGGACGCCGGCGGGCCGGCGACGTTCGCCCTGCGGGCGTTCGGGCCGAAGACCTCGGCCGTGACCGGATGGTGGTTCTATTTCGGCACCCTGGCGGGCATGCCCGCCGCCAGCGCGTTCGGCGCGGCCTACATCACCGAACTGGTCGGTGGCGGCCGGACGATGACGATGTCCCTGGCCGCCGTGCTGGTGCTCATCGCCATCGGGGTGAACCTTTTCGGCGTGCACCTGTCCGGACGTGTGCAGTTGGTGCTCACCGGTTTCCTGGCGCTTCTCCTGGTCGGCACGGTGGTGCTCGCGGCGCCGAAGGCGGACACGGCCAACCTTCAGCCGTTCGCGCCACACGGCTTCGCCGGTATCGCGACCGCGATCAGCCTGCTGGTGTGGGCCTTCATCGGCTGGGAGACCGTGACCCATCTGGCCCCCGATTTCCGGAATCCCCGGCGAGATCTGCCCTTGGCCACGGGAATCTCCATCGTCGTCATCGGGGTGCTCTATCTCGCCGTCGGCGGAATGACGATTCTCGTGCTCGGCCCGCGAGCCGGGGAAACCGAAGCGCCACTGGCCGCGTTGCTCGGCGAAGGGCTCGGTACCTCCGTTCGAGTGGTCGCCGCGGTGATCGCCGTCGTGGTCACCCTGGGGGTGCTCAACGTGTTCGTGGCGAGTATGGCGAAACTCGGCGCGGCGCTGGGCCGTGATGGCGCTCTGCCGCATTGGCTGGCCAAGGGCAGCCGATCGGGTGACGTTCCGAGGCGCAGCCTCCTCGTGGTGACCACCGGGACCGCGATCAGCTTCGTCGTCGCGATCCTCACCGGCTTCGAACTGGAACAGGCGTTGCTCGCGGAGAACGCCTGCCTGATCGCGATCTACCTGGTGGCGATGGCCGCCGGGGTCCGGCTTCTGCCGTCCGGCGGCAAACAACGGTGGTTCGCGGTGATCGCGACGGTCCTGGTGTTCGGCGTGCTCCTGCTGGCGGGCTGGTACCTGTTGTTCGCGGCGGCGCTCGCCGTGGGGGCACTGCTCTACCTGAAGTTCTCCAGAAGGTCCCCTGAAACCTGAGCGGACCGGGCCGCGATCATCCCGGCGAGCCAGCGCTCGAACGTCGGCACACCGTCACCGAGGACCGTGAGCGCGTGGCTGCCGACGATGAAACCGTCGGCTCCCTGCCGTGCGACCGCTGCGACGTCGTCGCCGTCCCGGATGCCGAAGGCCGTGTAGATCGGCAGGTCCGGGCGAAGACGCCGGATATCGCCGATCCGGCGGCCGAGCCCATCGTCGATGGTGCCCGCCCGTCCGGTCTCGGCGCTGAGCGCGAGATACACGAACCCGTCGCCGCTGCCGAGCACGTCGGCCTCCTCGTCGGTGATGCGCTCGGGCGTCACCCGCAGCGGCGGCACCAGGGCGAGTCCGCGGCGGCGTGCCCAGGCCGCGTACTCGGGAAACGGCCGGATGTCGTGCTCACAGAGCAGACCCGCGCAACCGGCCAGGATTTCGTCACCGGCACGCCAGTCGCCGGCGGCGGGCCAGGCCGATCGGTAGACGATCCCGACCCGCACCGGCGCCTCCGCCAGCCATTCGCGCAGCCGGGACGAGCGCGGGTCCAGGTTGTCCGGCCCCGCCTTCGCCAGCGCCTCCGCGACGACGCTCCCGGTGCTGGCGGAGAAGCCCGCGTCGAGCAGGATCGGGAACTCGACGAAGTCCACTCCCGCGGCCACCGCGGCACGGACGGCGGCGAGGCTGGTGTCCCAGTCGGGGAAACCCGGGATCAGATAGACGCCGAACCCCAGTCTTCCGCTGGTGGCGGCGCTCTCACGAAGCCCGGCACTCATACCGGTTGCTCCTGCCTGGAGGCGGCGATGTTCATGACCCGCAGCGCGCAATAGGTCTCCCACAACGTCGAACCAGGGTTCGTGCTGAACCCGCCGTCCGGTTGCGCGCACCGCTGGACCGCGGCGTGCAACTCGGCCCATGGCCAAGCCAGGTTCAGCAACTGAACGGTTCGCGCACCCCAGTAAGCGCTTGCGAGCGACCATTCCGCGCGCGACGGCCGCATCCGGATGTGCCCGAACCCGTCGTCGCACGAGACGACGAACGGAGCGCTCGCCCGCGCGTCGGTGTGATCGTCTTCGGTTCCGAGCCATTGCCGGATCGCGACCGAGCAATAAGTCCGTTCGATGTCGGACGGACCGTCGGGCAGGAGCGCACAGCCACGATCGTCCCCGGTACACGCGCGCAGGAACGCGCGGATCTCGGCGGCGCCGTCCGGTTCCGGCCGGGCGTCGAGGATGATCAGGGACCTGACCCCGTAGAAGAGGTCGTCCATGTCGACGACGACCCTGCCGCCGGCGACGAGCGCCTCGGCCACCCAACGGACCACCGCGCCGGAATCCGGCACGGGGACCCCGGCGAGCTGATACAGCCGCAAGGCGTAGTACGTCGCTCCCAAGGACGGTGCCCCGCCCCGGAACATCGCGTAGGCGCCACCGGTCCGGGCCGCCGAGGCGAGTTCCAGCTCCGGCCGCGTCAGGCCGATTCCCCGCATCGCGCGGATTTCGGCGCCGAACCGGGCGGCCTCGAGGCTGGGGGCGCTTTCATCGGTCTCGACGAGCAACCCGTCGCTGTCACGGCAGGATTCGACGAAGGTGAGGGCGTCGGTCATGGTGTGCTTTCCTTTCTTCCTCAGCCGGGCGCGGACCCGAAGATCTCGTTCTGTGGCGGGAAACTCTGGAAGTCGAGTGCTTCGAAGCCATAGTCGGCGGGCAGCTGCTGCGGCGCGGGGGTGTGGAACAGCAGTGAATCGGCGTGCATCCGGTTCCCCGAGGCGTTGGCGTACGCGTTGTACAGCTCCAGCGCCCGGCGTTGCGCTTGCGGGATGGATATCAGCGGACCGGCGGCGACGAAGTCGTCGACCTCCTTGAGCACGGCCATGCCGAGACAGAAGGTCAGCAGATCCTGCGGCTCGGCGGCCAGGCCGGACTCGGTCCGGACCACCCGGTACGGCTTGGGCATGGCTTCGAGCAGGTCTCCGGCGTAGATGACGAAGTCGGCGACGTCGGTGCCCGCGATGTCGAGTTCGAGGATGCTGGGGCTGAGGAGATAGTTGAGGTAGCCGAAGATCTTGGGGTTACGGCTGAAATAGAACAGGCAGGCGGCTTCTTCCTCGGCGCTTGTCCCGGCGTCGATCTGCCCGGCCAGCCGCGACATGACCGTGCCGTAACAACCGGAGTCGACCAGCGCGACACGTTCGGGCTCGAACCACTCCCCCTCCCGCAGTCCGAGCACGTCCGCGAGGGCGCCGTGGTCGGCGCGTGAGGCGTGGGCGAGACGGATGTCGAGCCCGGTGGACAGTTTCAGGTCGAGCCGCCGCGCCGTGAGGTACGTCGTCAGCATGTCGCGCGCGAGGAAGAGCACGTGCCGGCGGCGGCGGTGCACGCACCATCGGACGACCCAGTGCGCGAAGGAGACCCAGAGCGGCAGCCACGGCCGGACCCGCCAAAGGAACCGTTCGATCGCCGAGCCGGCGCCGTCCGCGAGGGTGTGGCCGCGACCGGGATCGATGGCGTGGCACACCTGCGCCAGCTGGACTTCGGAGAGATCGCCTTCCCCGCGCATGGTCTGGATGAAGTCGCGGATGGCGTCGTCCATCGCGGGGGCCGGGGTACCCGTGATGGCGCACCATCTCGCGATCCAGTGCTCGCCTATTCCGGCCCACGCGGCCGACGCGCTGGCCGCGTCGGGGCCGGGACATTCGGTGAGCAGGCCGGTCAGCCACGCCGGGACGTCGCCGGCCGGCACGCGAGGGGCCGCGGCCAGCACGGCCGCGGCGCCTCCTCTTCGGGACGACATTTCACGCTCTCGGGGCATGGCCCTGACCCTTCCGTCGGATGTACCGGAAGCGTCACGCCGCATACCTGGTGCAGCAGGGAAGAACGATGTACCGGTGGGTGACGCTCAAATCCACCGTATGGGGGCATGGGGGCCGTGGCGATCACTTCCGCGCACGGTCCTGTCCATCATCCGTACCCCGAGCGAAAAGGCCCGACGAGGCGGCGCAAGGTATGAGAAGGGGCTTCACCGAACCGGTCACGATAGGTGGCCGCGAACCGCCCGAAGTGGAAGAACCCGTGCCGTTGGGCGACCTGTGCCACGGTGACCGCGTCGGGCTCGCCCGCGGAAAGGTCGGCATGGGCGCGTTCCAACCGGACATCGCGAAGATAGGCGTTGGGAGTGGTCGCCAGATGCCGCTTGAAACCCTTCTCCAGCGCGCGCACGCTCACCCCGAGCTCGCGGGCGAGGCTCGTCACCGAATGATGCCGGTGCGGTTGCCCGTCGATCAGCCGGGTGGCCTCGCGAATGGTGCGTGAAGACACGAGTTTCGCTTCGCCGGTCACGACGTCCCAGTAATTGTGCTTCTGTGAGGCCAAAAACGTGGTCATCAAGCCTTGTTCCACGGAATCCGCGACGGCTTCGATCTCCAGCGCGCTGTCCGTGTCGTCCAACGACCCCACGTAGGCCGTCAGAGCGTCATACCATCCTTTGACGGGCTGACGCCCCGTGTTCAGCGTCTCCTCGAATCGCAACGGCTGAGGCAGGGCGCGCCCGAGCATCGCGCTCAGGCGCATTTCCAGCACTCCGCGGTCGATGATCACCATCAACTGTGCGAACTCCCGCGACCAGCGGGCCTCCAGCACGGAACCGGGATTGCACACTTCCCCCGTGGTGGCCGCTCTGCCGGTGGCCGGGACCGCGATCAGGAAGTGCTGGCGGGTACAGCCGATCCGCAGTTCGGCCGCGGCCGGACAGGCGACGTAGGCGACCGTGAAGTTCTTCGTCCGCCGGGCGTGCACACGGACCTTCGACGCCGAACGCGCGCGGAACCGGCATTCCCCGAAGAGGCCGTCGAGACATGTCCGTATCTCCTCCGGGTCTTCCGAAACCAGCAGCATGAACTTTCCCAGCGGTGTGTCCATTCGAGTCCCCCTTGAGGACACCGGAGGCGGATCGTTCCTGACGGCGCTCCTTCCCGTGTACCCGGTCGAGTGGGATGACGTGGACCGGACGGACAAATCCGACCGAACAGCCTAAGCGGCGAGATCGGTCGTCTCGGGCTAACCACTCCCGCGCGCGCTAAACGCGTCGATTCCGGTCAACCGGCCTCGGATGCGGACACCCGCTCGGAGTACTCAGCGCTGACGAACAAGCCGCGAGCACGCAAAAGCAAAGCCCACGCGCACCTTCGCTCCCATACTGGCCGTCCAGTCGAGACGAGGAGCCCGAATGAGCCGTGACGACACGTCGCTCGCCAAGAACGTCCTCGGCGTGCCGGGCATCGTCTTCCTCGTGCTCGCCGCGGTCGCGCCACTGACCGGGATGATCGTGATCGCGGCCATCGGCATCGCGGTCGGGAACGGCGGCGGCATGGTCGCGGCGTTCCTGCTGGCGACGGTCGTCCTGCTGCTGTTCGCCGTCGGCTACGCGCAGATGTCGCGGGTGCTCACCAGCGCGGGCGGCTTCTACGCCTTCGTGGTCAAGGGGCTGGGCAGGACACCGGGTCTCGTCGCCGGGTTCGTCGCGATGCTCGGCTACAACTGTTTCGTCGCGGGCGCGATCGGCACGAGCGGGTTCTTCACCTCCACGGCGATCGACGACGTCTTCGGCGTGAAACTCGATTGGCTGTTATGGAGCGCGCTTTCGGTCGCGCTGGTCCTCCTGCTCAGCCGCCGGGGAATCGCGGTCAGCGCGAAGGTCCTGGGTGTCTCGCTGATCCTCGAAGTGGCGATTCTGCTGATCATGGATTTCAGCGTGCTGTTCCGGCACGGCTTCTCGTTCGCCGCGTTCAGCCCGTCCGTCGTGTTCCAGGGGGCGGGCGGGCTCGCGTTGTTGTTCGCCGCCAACGCCTTCATCGGGTTCGAGGCGACGGCGCTGTTCGGCGAGGAGGCCAAGGATCCCAAGCGGACGATCCCGCGGGCGACCTACATCGCGATCGGGTTCATCGGCGTGTTCGCCGCGTTCACGACCTGGGCCGTGGTCAGCGCGATCGGCGCCGAGCAGGCACAGGACGTGGCCGCCGCGCATCTGTCGAGCGGCGATCTGGTGCTTTCGGTCGCGCAGGAGTATCTCGGGGGACCGTTGACCAAGGTGATGCTGCTGCTTCTGGTGGTCAGCCTCTTCGCGGCGCTGCTGGCACTGCACAATTCGGCCACCCGCTATCTGTACGCGCTGGGCCGGGTCGGCGTGCTGCCGCGCCTGCTGGGCAAGACCAGCCCGGGCAACGGCGCGCCGCGCTACGCCTCGATCGTCCAACTGGCCTTCGGTTCACTGGTGGCGCTGGCGTTCCGGCTCGCCGGTCTCGACCCGGTCGCGGACCTCACCGCGAGCATGACCGGCTTCGGCACGCTCGGGATCCTCACCCTGCAGTTGTTCGCGGCGGTGGCGATCCTGGTCTATTTCCGCCGCACGCGGGATCGCCGGGTCGTGAAGACGCTGATCGCCCCCGGACTGGGCGCGGTGGGACTCGGGCTGATCGTGACGCTGGCGATCCTCAACTTCCCGACGCTCGCCGGATCGAGCAACGGCGTCGTCCCGCATCTGCCGTGGCTGCTCCTGGTGGTCGCGTTGGCCGGGCTCGCGCTCGCCGGCTGGCTACGGCGGTTCCGTCCGTCGGTGTACGCGGCGTTGGAGACCGACCTGGAACGCGAACCGTCAAACGTTGTTGGTCAGTGAGAGGTTGAACGAATAACGCGAGGCACGGTAGACGTGCCACCCGTATTCCACGACCTTGCCGGACTCGTCGTAGGTGGTGCGGCGCATGGTCAGCAGTGCCGCGCCCGGCTTCTCGCCGAGCAGTTCGGCGTCCTCCTCGGTCGCCTGCCGGGCGCCGACGTTCTGCTGGGCGGCGTGCAGACGGACGCCCGCGGAGCGCAGTAGCTGGTAGAGCCCCTTGTCCCGCAGCTCGTCGTCGGCCGGGGCGATGAGGCCGTCGGGCAGGTAGTTGTTCATGATCGCCAACGGTTCGCCGCCCGTCGACCGCACCCGCTTCAGGCGCCGGACGTGGGTCAGGCCCGGCGTCTCGAGATACTCGATCGCGTCTTCGCCCGCCGGCTCGACCCGGTTGACGAGGACGACGGACTCCGGCTTGTCGCCGATTTCGCTGAGGTCGTCGAAGAGGCTGCTCAACCGCAGCGGCCGCGCGACCTTGGTGCGCACGACCTGCGTGCCGACACCGCGCTTGCGGACGAGGAGCCCCTGGTTGACCAGCGACTGGATCGCCTGGCGGATGGTCGGCCGCGAGAGGTGCAGCCGGGCGGCCAGATCGAGCTCGTTGTCCAGCCTGGCGCCGTTGGGCAGCCTGCCGTCCTCGATGGCGGCGCCGATCTGCCGGGCGACCTGGGAATACAGCGGCTCCGGACCGTTCGGATCCACCACGATCTCGCCGGGCACCCAGGGTTTCATGCGCGGAGCCTACCGCGACCGGCCACTATGACCTTATGTCCATATGTCTTGACAAAGTCTCTCGAGCCTTGCGATGGTCGCAGGATCACGCGAACCGGGAGGTACGAAGGTGTCGGACACAGTGCGCCGGATAGTCGCCGCGCGGGTGCGCGATCCGGGGGCCGTCGCGGTGGCCGCCGCCACCCGCGTCCGGGCGAAGGCCCCGTTCAACGACAAGGGCCGCACGATGATCATCGCCGCGGACCATCCGGCGCGCGGCGCGAACGGCGTCGGCTCCGACCCGCTCGCGATGGCCGACCGCGGCGAACTGCTCGACCGCCTCGGCCTGGCGCTGGAACGCCCCGGCGTCACCGGAGTGCTGGCGACGCCCGACATCATCGACGATCTACTGCTCCTCGGCGCCCTCGACGGCAAGACCGTCATCGGCTCGATGAACCGCACCGGGCTCGCGGGATCGACTTTCGAGATCGACGACCGGTTCGCCTGCTACGACGCCGAAACGATCGAGCGGATGCGCTTCGACGGCGGCAAGACGCTCACCAGGATCTGCCTGACCGACCCGGCGACGCCGAGCGTCCTCGAGAACACCGCGAAGGCGGTCAACGACCTCGCCGACCGGAAACTGATCGCGATGGTCGAGCCGTTCCTCGCGGACTGGGTCGACGGACGCCTCCGCACCGACCTCTCCCCCGACGCCGTGATCCGCTCGATCACCATCGCCTCCGCGCTCGGCCGCTCGTCGGCCTACACCTGGCTGAAACTCCCGGTGGTGCAGGACATGGAGCGCGTGCTGGCCGCCTCGACGTTGCCCGCCGTCCTGCTGGGCGGCGAGGTCAAGGATCCCGACGCCGCGTTCGCCGCCTGGCAGCGCGCGCTCGCGCTGCCGACCGTGCAGGGCCTCGTGGTCGGCCGGTCCCTGCTCTACCCGCACGACGGCGACGTCGCCAAGGCCGTCGACACGGCCGTCGGACTGCTGTGAACACCTGTGGAGGACAACGCGTGAAGACCATCGACCACTGGATCAACGGCGCCGGGACCACGGCGGGCTCCACCCGCACCACCCCGGTGTACGACCCGGCCGCGGGACGGGCGTGGGCGGAGGTGCTCCTCGCGGAACCGTCCGATGTGGACACCGCGGTCGCCGCCGCGGGCAAGGCGTTCGAAACGTGGGGCGACTCGTCGTTGTCTCAGCGGACGAAGGTGATGTTCGCCTTCCGCGAGCTGCTGGTGAAGCACGAGGACGAACTCGCCCGGATCATCTCCGCCGAGCACGGCAAGGTGATCGACGACGCGCGCGGCGAGATCGTCCGCGGCCGTGAGATCGTCGAGTACGCCTGCGGGATCGCCGACGCGCTGAAGGGCGGCTTCTCCGACCAGGTCTCGCGCGACGTGGACGTACACGACTTCCGGCAGCCGCTCGGGGTCGTCGCCGGGATCACCCCGTTCAACTTCCCGATCATGGTGCCGCTGTGGATGCACCCGATCGCCATCGCGGCGGGCAACACCTTCGTGCTCAAGCCCAGCGAGCGCGTCCCGTCGGCGTCCCGGCTGGTCGCCGAGCTGTACGCCGAGGCAGGGCTACCCGACGGGGTGTTCAACGTCGTCAACGGGGACAAGGTCGCGGTCGACGCGATCCTGGAGCATCCCGATATCGCCGCGGTGTCGTTCGTCGGGTCGACCCCGATCGCCAAGTACGTCCACGAACGCGCGACGGCGACCGGCAAACGCGTGCAGGCGCTCGGCGGGGCCAAGAACCACGCCGTCGTCCTGCCCGACGCCGATCTGGAGTACGCCGCGAACCATCTCACCGCCGCCGCGTTCGGTTCCGCCGGGCAGCGCTGCATGGCGATCTCCATCGGCGTCGCCGTTGGTTCGGCGGGCGACGGACTGGTCGAGATCCTCGAACGCAAGGCCGCCGAGATCAAGGTGGGCCCCGGGAACGAGGCGGGCAACGACATGGGTCCGGTGGTCACCGAGGCAGCGCGGCAGCGGGTGATCGACTCCGTCGCCCTCGGCGCGGAGCAGGGCGCGACCGTGGTCGTCGACGGCCGGGACCTCCGGGTCGCCGGGCACGAAGAGGGTTTCTTCGTCGGTCCGTCCCTTTTGGACCACGTGACCACCGGGATGGCCGCCTACCGCGACGAGATCTTCGGGCCGGTGCTCGGCATCGTGCGGGTGTCCACACTGGACGAAGCGATCGCGCTGATCAACGCGAACCCGTACGGCAACGGGACCGCGGTCTTCACCGGCAGCGGCGAGGCGGCGCGGCGGTTCCAGCGCGAGGTGAAGGTCGGGATGATCGGGGTGAACGTGCCGATCCCGGTGCCGATGTCGTACTACTCCTTCGGCGGCTGGAAGGACTCCCTCATCGGGGACAGCCCGATCCACGGCCCGGCGGGCGTCCGGTTCTACACGCGGGCGAAGGTCGTCACGACGCGGTGGCCACACTCCGCCGCCGGTTTCCACTTCCCCACCTCAAGCTGACGACCGCATTTCGTCCTCTGAATGCGTCGCGCATTCAGAGGACGAAACGCGGGGGTGTCAGCGCACCTCTTGGCGTTGGCGTTTCCCGACGATCCGCCAGCCGACCGCCAGCACCACGACCAGCACCGGAATCGAGTAGAACGCGATCTTCTCGGCGCCGTCGGAGAAGCCCATCAGGACGACCACCAGCGCGAGGAAGCCCAGCGTCGCCCAGCCGCTGTACGGCGCCCAAGGCATCCGGTAGGACGGCCTTTCGAGCTCTCCGCGCAGTGCCGCCTGACGCAGCCGCAGCTGACAGAAGATCAGCGTCGCCCAGGTGGTGATCACGCCGAGGGAGGCGATCGCGATCGCGATGTCGAAGGCGTCCTTCGGCACCAGGTAGTTGAGCACGACCCCCAGCACGTAGGCGCCGGACGTGAACAGGATGCCGCCGTAGGGCACGTGACGGCTGCTCATCCGGCCGACGAACTTCGGCGCCTCGCCCTTGTCCGCGAGCGCCCGCAGGATGCGGCCGGTCGAATAGAGCCCGGAGTTGCAGCTCGACAGCGCGGCGGTGAGCACGACGGCGTTCATCACGTCGCCGATGCCCGGGATCCCGAGCCGGCTGAACACGGTGACGAACGGGCTTTCGCCGCCGTTGTAGAACGGCCACGGCAGGAGCATCGCCAGCAGCAGCACCGATCCCACGTAGAACACGCCGATCCGCCAGACGACCCCGTTAATGGCCTTCGGCAGCACCTTGCGGGCGTCCTTGGTCTCGCCGGCGGCGATACCGACGACCTCGATCGCGGAATACGCGAAGATGACCGCCTGCAGCGTCATCAGCGCGATGCCGATCCCGGCCGGGAAGAATCCATTGTGGGCGGTCAGGTTGTGCACGCCCGCCGTGGTGCCGCCGATGTCGGCGCTGGTGAGCACCAGCCCGGCCGCGGTGACCAGGAAGACCACGATGGCCAGCACCTTGACCACCGAGAACCAGAATTCCAGCTCGCCGAACAGTTTCACCGAAAGCAGGTTCACCACGATCAGCACCCCGAGCGCGACCAGCGCGGTGATCCACTGCGGCACGTCGGGCAGCCATTTGTGCACGTAGATGGCCACCGCGGTGATCTCCGCGATCCCGGTCATCGCCCAGTTCACCCAGTACATCCAGCCGGAGACGAAACCCGCCCACGGTCCGATGAACTTGCGGGCGTAGGTGACGAAACTGCCGGAGGTCGGCTGGTGGAGCACCAGCTCACCGAGGGCGCGCATCACGAAGTACGCGGCGATACCGCAGAGCGCGTACGACAGGACCAGCGACGGCCCCACCTGGTGGAGCTTGCCTCCGGCACCGAGGAACAGCCCGACGCCGATCGCGCCGCCGATGGCGATCATCTGCACTTGGCGGTTGCCCAGTGCTTTTGAGTAGCTTTCACCTTTTTCGGTGAGCAGCGAGGAATCCATGGTTGCCAGACGCTAGAGCGTGTGCGGCAGGTCACCAACAGTGCTAAGGAAGACTTAAGGTGTGCGGGACGTCACTCTGGTGGTTTTACTGGAATTTCCCTTTTCGATTTGACAAGTTCACCGGCGAACCCCGATCTTCGCGCGCGAAGGAGCGCTTCTACGCTACGGCCGTGGACCTCGCAGCGCTGCTGGACCGGATCGCCGACGACGTCGCGCCGGAGATCGGCCGCGGCTCCGTCGCGGACTACATCCCCGCCCTGGCCAGGGTCGAACCCGGGCGGTTCGGCATGGCGGTGGCCGAAGTGGACGGTGGGCTGCACGGCGTCGGCGACTGGGAGACGCCGTTCTCCATCCAGAGCATGTCGAAGGTCTTCACCCTGGCGCTCGCGCTCTCCCACGGCGACGGCGTCTGGGAACGGGTGGGCCGCGAGCCGTCCGGCAACCCGTTCAACTCGCTGGTGCAACTGGAGAACGAGGACGGGATCCCGCGTAACCCCTTCATCAACGCGGGCGCGCTCGTGGTGACCGACGAGCTGGCGCATCACGGTGACGCGGCGGAGACGCTGCTCCGGTTCCTCCGCGAGGAAAGCGGCCAAGCCGGCATCGGCATCGACACCGAGGTCGCCGAGTCCGAGGCCGCCCACGCCGACCGCAACCGCGCGCTCGCGTATTTCATGGCGTCGTACCGGAACATGCGGCATCCGGTGCCCGCCGTCCTCGACCAGTACATGCGCCAGTGCTCCATCGCGATGAACTGCCGCGACGTCGCGCGCTCGGCGGTCTTCCTCGCCCGCCACGGCGTGCGCAACGACGGCACCAGGCTGCTCGCGCAGAGCGCGGCCAAGCGGGTCAACGCGGTGATGCTGACCTGCGGCACCTACGACGCGGCGGGTGAATTCGCCTATCGCGTCGGGCTTCCCGGCAAGAGCGGGGTCGGCGGCGGCATCGTCGCGATCGTCCCCGGCCGGTGCGCGATCTGCGTGTGGAGCCCGGGGCTGGACCCGCGCGGCAACTCCGTCGCGGGCGTGGCCGCGCTGGACCGGTTCACCACCCTGACCGGCTGGTCGATCTTCTGAAGCGGTTTGAACCCGCGACGACGGGGAAGCCGCCAGTGTGCAGACGTTTCTTCCCTGTCCTGACTTCCGGGCCTCCGCTGCCGTCCTCGACCAGCGGAGGCTGGGAAAGCAGCGCGTGGAGACCATTCAGGTACTGCGCGCGCTGACGGTGCCGGGGTACGGCTGGCGTCATCACCCGGCCGCGGCGATGTGGGCGGGCTACGAAGAGGCGCTCACCCGGTACGGCTTCGACATCTGCGAAGTCTGGTGCGCGACCGGCCGCCAGGACACCTGCCGGCAGACCCTGCGGCTCGACCTGCTCAGCGCCACCGGGATCCACGAGGTCCGCACTCAGGACAGCCTCGCGGAAGCGAAGGAACTGCCGCCCTGGCTCGGCGACCCGGATTTCCACCGCGGCCACCAGTCCGCGCTCGTCCGCAAAGAACCGGAGCACTACCGCCCGAAGTTCCCTGACGTCCCCGACGACCTGCCCTATGTCTGGCCGGCGTCGGACCGGCCACGGCGGGAAGGAGTGCGATGACCAAGCGATTCCGCAAAGGCGACAAGGTCCGCTGGAACAGTCACGGCGGGCAGGCCGAAGGTGAAGTCCTGAAGGAGATCACCGCCGACACCGAGGCGGGCGGCCGCACGGTGCGCGCGTCCGAAGAGGAGCCGCAGTACCTGGTGCGCAGCGACAAGAGCGGTGGCGAAGCGGTGCACAAGCCCGAGGCACTGGAGAAGCTGTGAGCGAGGACAAGGACGTCCGCGCCGAGTTCGGCGAAGCGGTCAACATGACCGCCGGC
This sequence comes from Amycolatopsis roodepoortensis, assembly GCF_014873915.1. Classification (GTDB taxonomy): domain Bacteria; phylum Actinomycetota; class Actinomycetes; order Mycobacteriales; family Pseudonocardiaceae; genus Amycolatopsis; species Amycolatopsis roodepoortensis. The sequence goes on along the minus strand of NZ_JADBEJ010000001.1, from coordinate 809,794 downwards.
GAACTCGAAAAGTGGCTGAAGACCGACGAGTCCCGCCAGGCGGGGCAGCACAAGAACGGCGGCGAGTCCGTCGGCCACGAGTCGGGTCGCCGGATCGTGAGGATCCTGCGCACGAAGAAGGCGGAGTTGTCCGAACAGGACGAAGAGCACATGCGCAAGGTGATCGGCTACGTGCACCGGCATCTCGCGCAGCGCCCGTCCGGCGACATCGAGGACACGACCTGGCGGCACTCGCTGATGAACTGGGGCCACGACCCCTGCAAGTAGCTCAGCCGCTCGGCCGCCCCATCTCGTGTCCGGGCCGCCCCTCGGTCCGCCGGCTGCGCTTGATCCGCTCTTCGTGCAGGTGAAAGCGCCCTCCGGTGAGGTCTTCGGCGACGCCCCGCGTCATGTCGCGGTAGGCCGCGTAGTAGCCCTGGTCGTACTCCTCGATCACCTGGAAGGTCCACCGGTCCGGCAGCACGTTGAGCCCGATCAGCTCGGTCTCGATGCGCTCGGCCCAGTCCGCGTGGCCGGCCTTCCGGAGGCCTTCGACGGCCTCGCCGAGCGCGAAGTCGGCGGTTCCCGTGAGGTGGTGGAACGCGTATAGGTGGCCGCGCGCCTGTTCGACCGTTTCGAGCGCGAAGACCAGCTTGCCGACCGCGTCGACGGTCGCCTCGTCAGGTTCTGGAGATGAGTCCGGCATGCCGGTGAATGCCCCGGAGCCGGTGTTTCTACACCCCGGCGTCGTACCGTGCCCTGGCGTCGTTGATCTCGTTGATGTGGATTTCGGCCCAGTCCCGGATCACCGCCAGCGGCGCGGTGAGAGTGCGGCCGAGCTCGGTCAACGTGTACTCGACCTTCGGCGGCACGGTCGGGTACACGGTGCGCGTGACCATCCCGTCGCGTTCGAGGCCGCGCAGGGTCTGGGTGAGCATCTTCTCGCTCACCCCGTCGATCGCGGTGCGCAGTTCGCTGTAGCGCTTGGTCCCCGTGGAAAGGCAGCCGACGATGAGCGCGGTCCATTTGTCCGCGATGCGGTCCAGGACCTGTCGCGAAGGGCATGGCGCGCTGTACACGTCGGCCGGCCGCCCGTCCGGCAACCAGGCCAGCACCTGGCCTGGAGTGCCTGGACGGGGACGGCGGCGGGATGGCTCCGGCATGCCCCGACGTTATCCGGTGGCCTGGCCGGCGGCCCAGACCCGGCGCAGCGCGGGCGGCAGGACCCGGCCGAACACCTGCCCGGCGAAATGCCCGCCCGCGAGGATCGTCCGGTCGTCCTCGATCTCCTTCAGCAGGCGCTCACGGGTGGCGACCCCCTCCGCCGGATCGACGTCGAACGCGAACGTCCAGTGGCTTTCGGTGATCTGCACCTGGCAGTGCATGACGTCACCGAGCACGACGACGCGACGGGGGTCCTCCTCGGCCGGATCGGTGACCACGACGCTGCTGTGACCGGGCGTGTGTCCCGGCGTGGCCAGGATCCGCACGCCCGGCGCGACGCTGTCGCCGTCGGCGAAGAACCCGATCACGTCGGCCAGTGGCCGCTGGACGGCGAGCGGATCCGGGCCGACCGGGTCGTTCGTGCCGGACCAGTGCGCCCATTCGCGTTCGCTGACGAGATGCCGCGCCGCCGGGAAGGTCAGCCCGGTCACCGGACCGGCCGTGCCGTCCGGGGTGGGCGGGACGTTCGTCGTCCAGCCGACGTGGTCGTGGTGCAGATGCGTGTAGATCACCGTGTCGACGTCTTCGGGTGCCACGCCCTCCGCGGCCAGTGCGTCGAGCAGGCCGCCGCCGTGGAACTCGGCGGCATCGGGCAAGGCGAAGTCGGCGGCGCCCAGCCCCAGGTCCACCAGGACGGTCCGGTCCCCGGTGCGGATCAGGAAGGAGCCGATGCTGACCGGGAACCATCCGCGTTCGTCGAGGAACGCGTCGTGGGCCGCCCAGCCGGACGGGACGCTCGATGGCAGGAAAACGGCGGGGTTGAGCCAGGCGTGGCCGTCAGGCAGGTAGGTGACGGTGGTGCGGCCCACCCGGATCCGGGACCTGGCAGCGGGTCTCGACATGACGTGTTCTCCCTTGTGGACGGTGAGTGAAGCTGTGACTCACTTTCGGGGAGCCGCTCTCCAAAGGGAAGTACGCACTTGCAAGTGCGCTCTAGCGATGGCTTTCGACGGCGATCCGCGCGAACGAGCGGATCAACGGGTTCTCCCGCGCGGTCACCCACGCGACGACCAGCGGACTCGGTGGCATGTCGGCCAGCGGCACCCAGGTCAGCCCGTCGGGCAACGTGTGCCCGAGCGGTGCGATCCCGGCCGAGCCGTTCCAGAGGACAGCCTGAAGACATTCGCCGACCGTGCGCACCACCGGCCCGGCGGGACGTTCCCCGATGGGCGTCGCCCCGTTCCAGTACTCGCGCCACCGCGGATCCGTGCCCTCCGGCAGCTGGAACCAGGGCCGATCGGCGACGTCGGCCAGCCGGAGCGACGCACGACCGGCGAGCGGATCACCGGTGCGCAGCACCAGCCCCACCGGGTCGGAACGCAGGACGCGGACGCTGAGGCCGGTCTCGTCGAACGGCGACCGGGTCAGCGCGACATCCGCCAGCCCGGCGCGCAGCCCGGTGGTGGGATCGGTGAAATCCGTCTCGCGGAAGCGGATCGAGACCTCGGGATGCCGTCGCCGGAACGCCGCGGCGAGCCGGGTGCCCGACTCCCCCGCTCCGTCGGCCAAGGTGCCGACGGTGAGCGTCGCGGGCCCCGCCGCCTCCAGCACCCGGGCGCGGGCGCGATCGGCCTGGTCCAGCAGGGTGCGAGCCTCGGCGTACAAGGTGGTTCCGGCGGGGGTGGGCTCGACACCGGCGGCCGAGCGGAGCAGCAGGACGACGCCAAGGTCGTTCTCCAGCTGGCGGATGGCCCGGCTCAGCGGCGGCTGGGTCATGTGCAGCCGTGCGGCGGCCCGGCCGAAGTGCCGTTCCTCGGCGACGGCCACGAAGTAACGCAGCAGACGAAGCTCCATCACCAGCGATGATACCCATCAGGTATCGGGCGGTGGAGATCGGACTTGGACGGTGTGCCGGGAGCGGCCCGAAGGTGGGGTCATGCCCTTCGAACCCCTCACCCACGAACCCGCCGTCGAACCCGGCCAGGCCCGGGAAATCGCCAGGGAGCTCTTGGTGATCCCGAATCTCGGCGTCGACCTCGTCCCCAACATCGGGATCATCGGCGGCTCCCACTCGGTGCTCGTCGTCGACACGGGGCTCGGTCCTCGCAACGCGGAGAAGGTGCTCGCCTTCGCGTCCGAGCACGCCCGCGGCCGCCGGCTGTACCTGACCACCACGCATTTCCACCCCGAGCACGCGTTCGGCGCGCAGGTCTTCGCGGACGAGGCGACCTACCTCGTCAACAGCGCGCAGGCGGCGGACCTTGTCCACAAAGGACCGAGCTACCTGGAGATGTTCCGCGGCCTCGGCGCCCCGGTCGCGCGGGCGCTGGACGGCGTCACCCTGGCCACCCCCGACGTGGTCTACGACGACGCGTACGAACTCGATCTCGGCGGACGGGTGGTGCGCATGGAGGCCACCGGGCGCGCCCACAGCAAGGGCGACCAGGTGGTGACCGTGCCCGACGCGGGCGCGCTGTTCACCGGGGATCTGGTCGAGACCGGTCAGTTCGCGATCTTCCCGTGGTTCCCGCCGCACGACACCGACGTCTCGGGATCGCGGTGGATCGAGGTGCTGGGACGGCTGGCCGCCGCCGGGCCGGAAATCGTCGTCCCCGGCCACGGCGACGTCTCCGGACGCCGGATCCTGACCGACGTCCGCGAATACCTCGAACTGCTGCGCGACGAGACCTGGTCACGGCGCGACTCTTCCCTTCCCGAAGAGGCCATCGCCGCGGAGGTCGAAGCGCTGATGATCGAACGCCACCCCGAGTGGGAAGGCCGGGACTGGATCGCGAAGGGCGTCGGGTGTTTCTGCGCCGACGCCGGGTGAGTGAGCGGTCGGGCGAACGTGGCGTGATGGCGGGCATGTCGCGAAAGCCACTTTCGCGACGCCTGGTGTCCCGAAAGTGGCTTTCGCGACATGCCCGCCCGGCACAGGGCACGTTCACCCTTCGGCGCACCGAGTCATTTGAAGATCGCGATGGGGTGAACGACGAGCTCACCGGTTTCGGGGTCCCAGTCCTCGACCTTGCCCAGACACCGCGCCCGGAACGCGCCGGCGGGCGCGGTGTCGCGCAGGTCGCTGGTCACGCAGGTGAAGCGGACCCGCCTGCTCCGCCCCGGATCGTCCGGATTCCCGTACGGTGCCACGAAAACCGTCTCGGTTTCGGTCTGCGAACGTTTGCGGAACAGGCCCTTCACCGAGACGAACGCCTCGACACCCCGCAGCCGGGTCTTGAGCTGCCGGGTGCTCTCGGGGCCGTCGGCCCAGCCGAGTTCCTTCACCAGCGCCCGGTTGTGGACCAATTCCTGTTTCGCCAGGTCCACGTAGATGATGTCGTGGTGCTTCTCGAGCACCTTCGTCACGATGCCGATCACCGTGATCGGCTCGGCCTTGCGGATGTACCGCCGGAATTCCTCGTCGGTGTCGGTGCGCTCGGTTTCCCCTTGCAGCGGGCCGAATCCACCCGATCCCCAGAACCGCCAGCCCCGGCTCTTCCGCTTCTCGACCTCCTGTTCCAGCGCCTCGTTGTAGCGATGCAACTGGTAGAGCCCCATCACGGATTTCGTATGCAGGTAGAAGGCGATGCCCCGGATCATCCCCTGGTCCCCGTCGGATCGGGCGCGGCGCCAGTGCTTCACGAAAACGACGGCCGCGACGACGAAGGCGGCCACGGTCAGCACCCAGACCACGAGCCACAGTCCCCAGACGTCCCACCACAGATTATCGGCAGCCACGGATCTCCTTGAAGGCCTTGAGCAGGGATGTCGCGTTCGCGTCGACCATCCGGCCACCGGTGGCCACGGCCGCGCGTTCCAGTTCGGCGGGATCGGCCTCGCCGTACCGGATGGTGTACGTGCGCACGCCCGGATCCCTCGGCGCGCGCAGGAATTCTTCGATGCCCGGCCCGGTGTTGCTCTCGCCGTCGGTCATCAGCACGATCGAGACGCTCCGGTCCGGCTCGGCGCGGCGATGGGCGCCGGCCTTCGCGTAGGCCTCGCCAAGCGCCGACCAGACCGCTGTGGCGCCGTCGAAGTCGTCGGCGGCGATGAAGGCCCGCAGCGCGTCGAGATCCTGGGGTCCACCGACGGTGAACTCCCTGTCCCCCAACACCTTTCCGCCAAAACGGAGGACCGTGAGCCGCTCGCCGCGGTAGAAACGGTCGAATCCGCCGTCCGGCCCGCCGCTCAGCCCGGCGAAGGTCGCGCGAAGCGCGGCGATCCTCGGCCCCTTCATCGAACCGGAGAAGTCCAGCACGAAGATCACGCGCCCGGGAGCGCGGCCGGCGGTGGCCGCGTAATCGTCGAGGAGCTTGTCCACGACCGCCTGTTCGTCGGGGAAGTACAGCGAGTTCCCGGTCGAGGCGGGCAGCCTCGGATCCAGCCCCACGTCGCCGGTGACCGGCCGCCGGAGGGTCCGTTCCATCAGTTTCTTCTGCGTCGCCGGGCTCCTGAGCCAGGAGACGAGCTTGTCGTACACCTCCCGCTTGGCCGGGTCGAGCAGCAGGACCGGGTAGTCGGACTGGACGATGCCGTCGCGCGGATACACCAGTTCCAGCGGGGTCTTGAGCCTGCCGCTCGCGTTGAGCGAGAGCAGCGTGGACTCGTACCCGATGATCGCGTCCACGTCCTGGCGCTCCGCGAACCGCTCGGCCACCGCGGCGGAGGTGTCCGCCGTGAGCGTGTGCCCGGTGCGGAAGCCCTGGAGCTTGTCGCACGCGACGTCCTGGAGGCGCAGCGCGGCACCGGTGCCCGCGGCGGCCGTCGCCACCCCGACGAGCGAGGTGAGCCCGCTGGTCGACTTGGCCGGATCCGCCATCGCGAACCGGAAGCCGCCGCCCGCGGCCGCGTCCGCCAGATCCGCCCACGAGAGCTTCCCGTCCGGTTTGCCCCGGCGCAGCTCCGCCGCCTTCGCCGGGGTGATCCCGACGATGACCGGCGACACCATGGTCTTGGTCGCGAGCGGTCGTTCCCCCTTGTCGCCCGATTGCCGGAACTTGAGCTGGAAATACCGGTCGGTGGAAAGCCAGGCGAGATCGTGCGTCGCTTTCCCCGGCGTGAGGGAAGCGGTCGCGTCGACAGTTCCCCGGAAATCCATTTCCAGTTCGATTCCCGTTTCCCCGCGGAGGTCGTCGAGAATCGGCCCGAGGTCGGCCAGTTCGGAACTGGCGAGCACGCGCAGTTTTACCTTCTGACCGCCGCTCGTGCAGGCGGTGCCCACCAGGAGCAGGCAGCACAGGACCGCGAGCAGCCGCTTCACGGGCAGTCCCCGACCGTCTTGATCATCTCTTCCAGCACCAGGTTGTCCGGCAGCGGCGTGGTGCTGTCGTTGTCCGCGATCTCCGGGGTCGGCAATCCCTGTCCGCGGAGGAAGTCGTACAGCCGGGCGCTCTTCGTGCTGCCCGCCGGGGTCGCGACGCCGAACCCGAGCTCCATCGCGCGGCGCTGCAGCTCGGGATCGAACGTGATCAGCTCGCCCAGGCGCTCCGCTTCCGGCTTCAGCGCCAGGAACTGCGGTTTCGTCAGGATGTTGTCCTTCGGGTACAGCAGCACCCGGTCGTGGTCCGGCTGCCCGCTCTGCGCCTTGGCCCGCAACTGCATGGCGAGGTACTGGTGCTCGTAGATGACGACGATCGGCTTGTCACCTTCGGCGACGTTCGCGTAGGACTCCGAAAGGTCGGACGACGGGAAGCCCTGGGCCGCCACGAGGGGTTTGATCCGCTTGGCCAGCTCCTTGGCGTTCGTGAGGCTCGGCGGCCCGGCGGACTGGGGGTCGACGACCGGGACCTGACGGCCGTTCTCCAGGAACGCCAGCAAGATCAGGTACGTCGCACCCGAATTGGAGTCGCAGATGTTCGAGGTCTGCGCCAGCACCCGGTTGCCGTTGGCGGCGCCGTGGTCGCGGACGCCCAGCGAATCCCAGCTCTCCCCCCGCTTCATCACCTCCATGAACTTGTCGGTGTCCAGCGTGTAGTAGAGGTCCTGCCCCGGCGGTTTCGCCGCGATCCCCTTACCCGCAAGCGTTTCCGCGTAACGCCGGTACGTCGCGAGGACGATCGGGCTGGTGAACGGCTGCCGTGCGCTGCCCGTCCACTCGTTGGCCCTCGACCGCCGGACGAGACCCGCGGCGGGCTCGCCCGAGAGGAACACGAAGTCGTACTGGCTGAGGTCGTGCGTGGCGATGTCCCGTGATCCCGTCCTGGTCACGTGGACCCGGATGTGGTGACGCATCAGGATTTCCTGGACCTTCGCGTCCTCGAAGAGATCCGATTTCGAGCCCATCTTGCCGCGCAGGACCAGCGTCTGCTGGAACGGCACCACGACGGTCCCGCTCACGAGCAGCACGATGAGGCCGCTCACGGCCAGCACGAGAGCGGGCCCGAAAGTGCGGAGAAAACGACGGCGCAGAAAGAACGCCGAAGGCTTTGGTCGGATGGTGAGCTGGGGTTCTTCACGAAGCGAGCTATCGGTGGTCACCGATTTCCTCCCCGAATGTCCGGCAAGGCCTATTTTACCGGGGGGCACCGACGAAAAAGCACGTCTCGATCCGGCTTCGGGACCACCCTCACCAGGCCGGGAGGCCGGACGGTTAGGCTCTTCGGTGGCGAAAACCGCCATGCACCACGACGCCGGGAGATCTGAACCGCCATGCTGGACCGAGCAGTCATCGACGCCCTCTTCCCCGCCGACCTGCCCGAGCCCGAGCACTGGGAACAGCGTTACCCCGCCCGCGAGCTCCCCGAGGGCGCCCTGGTCACCCGGTTCGGCCCCTCGCCGACCGGGTTCGTCCACATCGGCGGCGTCTACGTCGCCACCATCGACCAGGACGTCGCCCGCCGCAGCGGCGGCCGCTACCTCGTCCGGGTCGAGGACACCGACCGGTCCCGCGAGGTCGAAGGCGCCATCGAGCAGTTCGAGCGCGGTTTCGCCTACTTCGATCTCGCCGCCGACGAGGACATCCACCGCGGCGGCGACTACGGCCCGTACCAGCAGTCCGAGCGCGAGCAGATCTACCTGACCTACGTCCGTCACCTGCTCCGCACCGGGCGCGCGTACCTCGACTTCGCCACCAAGGACGAACTGGCGGCGATCACCGCCCGCCAGCAGGCGACGAAGCTGCCGACCGGCTACTACGGCTCGTGGGCCATCTGGCGCGACGCCGACCCCGCCGACGTCCAGGCCAAGCTCGACGCCGGCGACCCGTACGTCGTGCGGTTCCGCGCGCCCGACGACACCGGCGCCCGCGCCCGGTTCACCGACGCCATCCGCGGCCCGCTGGAGGCCGAGGCCAACCGCAACGACGTCGTCATCCTCAAGAGCTCCGACCAGAGCCCCCGGCTGCCGACCTACCACTTCGCGCACGCCGTCGACGACCACCTCATGCGCGTCAACCTGGTCATCCGCGGCGACGAGTGGATCTCGTCGGTGCCGGTGCACCAGCAGCTGTTCGACGCGCTCGGTTTCGAGCCGATCACGTACGCGCATATCGCGCCGCTGATGAAGCAGGAGGGCGGCAGCAAGCGCAAGCTGTCGAAGCGCAAGGACCCGGAAGCGAGCGTCGACTTCTACATCGAGTCCGGCTACCCCACCAAGGCCGTCCTCTACTACCTGCGCGGCCTCGCCAACGGACGGCTCGCCGAGATGCCGCTCGACCAGGCGCTGGCCGAGCCGATCAAGCTCGAGGAATGCGGTGTCGCCGGCCCGCTGGTCGACCTGGTCAAACTCGACGACATCTCGGCCGACCACATCGCCACGCTGACCGGCGCCGAGATCCTCGAAGAGGTCCGCGGCTGGGCGGAGCGGTTCGACCCCGAGCTGCGGACCGTCCTCGACGCCGAGCCGGAGCTCGCCCTCCGCGCGCTCGCCGTCGAGCGTGACGGCGCCGAGAACCCGCGCAAGGACCTGAAGAAGTGGAGCGAGTTCCGCGCCGTCTACGGCTTCTTCTTCCCGCAGCTGCACGCTGCCGTCGCGAGCGCCGCCGACGAGCGGATCGCCGCCCTCGGTGTCGACGCCGAGGTCGTCCGGGCCGTGGCACGGGACTTCGTCGAGAACTACCAGCAGCTCGACGACGGCCAGGAATGGTTCCAGCAGATCCGCGAGGTCGCGGCGAAGCACGGCTTCGCGAAGAACGCCAAGGAGTTCAAGAAGAACCCCGAAGGCTTCCCAGGCTCCATTCGCGAGGCGTCGCAGATCATCCGGATCGCGATCACGGGCTCGACCCGGAGCCCGGACCTGCACGCGATCACCCAGGCGCTGGGGCGCGAGGAGACGCTGGGCCGGTTCTCCGGCCTCGTCGCCGAGTGACCCGGTACCGGGTGCGCCTTGCCCGCCTGTAGTACGTGAAGGCCCCCTTCATTGCGCCTGGCGCAATGAAGGGGGCCTTCACGTACTTGGGGCCCGGGGCCACTCACGAAGCGGGCAGGAACTGGTCGTAGAAGGCCGTCTTGACCGCGACGACCGCCTGCTCCGTCTCCCGGAACCGCTCCCGCGCCTCGCTCGAGTCGATCAGTTGCACGAGCCGTAAGCCGAGCTGATCGGAATGGGTGAGCGAAAGCGGGGACGCGGCGGCGAGCGGGCGGGACTTCGCGTCGTGCACGTGGTGCGGGTAGTAGAAGACGGACTTGCCGCCGAGCACCGGGCCGATCCGGCGCCACAGTTCGCCGTACTCGACCGAGACCAGCACCTCGCCCCAGAAGCGCAGGATGGTCAGCAGTTCGACGTCGGCGTACTTCGAGTCGCCCGCCGAGGCGATCAGCTCCATGGTGGTGTCGACGCAGGCCGTCGTGGCCAGTGACCTCCGCGACCGCACCAGCGCTTCCCGCGGGACGCCCAGCGCGAGGATGTCCGCCATCAGGTCCTCGCGGTGCGAAGGTGTGCTGCCGGGCGAAGTGTTGTCCGGGTACTCCTCGCGGATGATGACACGGGCGATCCGTTTGGACTGCTCGTCGGTGAGCAGGTCGATCGCCAGGTCGTAGGCCATGGTGAAGGCCAGCGACAGGAACCGCCGCTGCAGCAGGACGGCGTGCAGGTCCTCCGGCGAGAGCTCGGTGACGCCGCGCAGCGCCGGGTGCCGCCGGAACCGCTCGATCAAACCGTCTTCGTACTCGTCGAGTTCGCGCATCACTACACCTCTTGCTCAGAAACGGATCATGTCGATGCTTCGGTTCCAGTCGGCGAGGTCCACGTCGCGGCCGATGTCCCACAACGTGTCGAGCTCGCGCTGGATCTGTTCGCCGAGCACGGTGTCGTGCGTGCCCTCGATCTCGAACTGCGGCGAGTCGATCGCCAGCTGGCCGTGCAGGAACATGCTGACCAGGTAGCGCCCGTCGGCCCGGTACACCGAGACCGAGGCCTGCGAGTTGAACACCCGCACCTTCAGGTTGGCCTGACGTTTCGCCAGCCGCCGGTGCAGGCGGGCGAGGGTCTCCAGGCAGTCCACGATCCCCGTGCTCACGAAGGTCTTGCCCGCACCGTCGCTCCGGTCCAACGCCGCTTCGCGCAACCCCACCAGCATCGAGTTCGGGTGCAGCAGCATGATGCGCACCTGGGCGCGCCGGTCGACGATCGCGGCTTCCAGTTCCTTTTCCAGTCGTTGCAGATTGGGGATCCAGGTGTTCAGGATCGTCACCTGTTTCGCCTTCGCGATATGCGCCGCGAACTCGTCGTCCGGAAAGCGTTTGTGGACTTCGACCACGCCGCCGTAGTGCGAACGGCGTTGGCTCGCGGCGATGGTGTCGATGTCGAGGCCGGCGAGCCGGGCGCGGATGTCTTCCAGTGCGCGCAACGGGGTCAGCTCGATGAGCAGCACCACGACCACTCCGCTGACCATGATCAGCGTCAGCGTGGAGATGCCCTTCGGCGCCACTTTGTCCAGCAGGCCGAGCTGTTCCGCGATCCCGACCGCGAAGCCGACCACCGCCAACCCGCCGAGACTGAGCAATTCGAGCCAGCGACGCATTCTGCGGAGCATTCACCCTCCGGGATCCGGTGACCTTGGCTCTTATGTTCCCACGATGAGAGAGACCCCTGTGATCGGGGTCACCACCTTTCGTGTGACGCCTTTTGCTCCGCGGAATTCACGCGAAGAATCGAATCCGGCGCGGGAATCCGCAGCACGAAGGGCGCACGTCACAGGGACGGCGTGAAACGCGCGGACACCGACAGACGACTTACCCGGTACGCAAGTAGGGAAAGTTGTGGTCGATGAGCGCTGATCGCGTTGTCCAGCTGCGCTGGGAACCTCGCCGCGTGGCCGAGGACGGCGGCGCGGCGTTGTCCTACCCCGGAATCTCCGTCGTCCGGACCAGCCACGGTGAAGTCGTCGACCGCGTTTGGGTGCCGGTCGGGGAAGAACCGACCTACGCCGACGACGAGGCCTTGATCGCCGCCCTGCGCGCCGCCTGGTGCTGGACGAGGCCTGCCGCGTGACTCCCTATTCGTCACCCGCCCGGTATTTGCGCTGGTGCTCCTCGTCCTGCTCACGCGGCGACTTTTCCGTCCAGCGCCCGTGGACGAGGTCGTTCTCCGTGTAGTCGGCACGTCGCGAGGCCCAGCCCGGCAACATGAATTTGCGTGTCCCGCCCCGGCCTCGGTCGCGCAGGTCGGTGATGACGGCGACGCCGATCACCAACACGAGAATTCCGAGGGCTATCCAGATTCCGACCATGGTCCGCTCCCCCGCAGATCAGTCAGTTTCGACCAGACTAGCGGTGAACGACGGCCAGGTGGGTCTCATTTACACCAGCGAAAGGCGCGAACATGACGGTGCCCGGCGCCCGCGAGGTTTCGCGGACACCGGGCACCGAGGGCGGTTCAGCCCCGGGCGTTCGGGTCGATCACGTCGCCGGCCAGCCCGGTGGCGGCGTCACCGAGGGCACCGGTGGAGTCGACGACACCCTGACCGGCCGCGGTGGCCGAGTCGACGGCGTCCTGGCCCGCGGTGGTGGCGCTTTCGGCGAGCCCCTGGCCGGTCTCGGCCAATCCGCCGGCGGACTGGGTGACCTGGTCGGCGGCGCCGGAAAGGTCGACGCCGGTCAGTTCGCCGACCTTGTCGCCCGCGCCACCCAGCAACTCGGCGGCCTTTTCCTTCAGCGAGTCGAACAGGCTCATCTGGGGTACTCCTCAAATCGGTCGTGCGCAGGCGGCTGAACGTTCACCGTACAGGACAAAACGGGCACGGGGCGCGACCATCACCGCTCCGGACAGGTGAATACCGAGGAGTGTTCAGAGGCAGGGCGGCCGGTAGCGGTCGATCGAGAGGCCGCGGAAATCGAGCCGGTTCGGCGTTTTGCCGACGAAGACCAGGCCACGCGCCTCGGTCAGCGCCGAGGCGAAGGAGTACCCGGGCGTCCCCAGTTCGGGCAGTGTCGTCCAGGCCTCCGCCTTGAAGCTGAAGAACTTCTTCACGAGCTTCCCGCCAGTCGACGGCACCTTCGTGAGCCACTTGTCGCCGCCGCTCCATTTCGAGGCGGGACGCAGCTGGACGTAGAGGTCGTCGGTCGCGCTGTAGGTCATCCAGAAACCGGCGGATTTCGAAAGATCGGCCTGTGCTTCGAACCGATTCCCCAGCCAGACGACGACCACGTGCCATTCGGCGTTGAGGAAGTCCACCTTGGCCGCATACCCGCCGCGTTCGCGGACGAGCAGGCTGCCGGTCGGCGGCACCGTGGTGCCCTCACCGGAGGCGAGCCACTGCTGCAACCGGTCGATCGACGGGGTGGCGCATTCACAGCCGTGCCCGGCGGACGCGTTCGCCACGGCGCCGGGGCCGATCAGCGAGGCCAGGAGCATCGACGCGATCACCGCGAGCGTACGACCGAAAGGAACCCTGGATCCTTTGCGCATCCCCGGAAGTTAGCACAGCGGGCGCCGATGCCTCGCTCAGCGGGAATCGTCCTTTGTAGACAGACTGGTCAGCTCGGCGGCGAACAGCACGCCGGGGTCGAACCCCATCCCGGCGAAATGCCCGGCCAGCTCCAGCGACAGGACGCCGTGGATCCGGGTCCAGAACGTCACGGCGCGACGGAGGACCGCGGAGGACACCGGCAGTCCACCCGCCCAGTCGCGATGCTCCTCGACATGGCCGTCGAACGCCGTCGCCCGCCCGTCGTCCGGAGCCTCCGCGTGCACCCTGAGCAGTACGGCCATGATCTCGTTCGAGATCTCCGTGGTGTCGCCGGGCGCGCGATAGCCGGGAATCGGTGTCCCGTAGACGAACAGGTACCGCTGCGGATCCGCCAGCGCCCAATCCCTGATCGCGTAGGCGACTTCGGCCACGCCGCCGGACCCGGCCGCCGCCCGGACGACATCCGCGAGGCTTCGGTAGGCGTCCCGGACGAGGTCGGTGATCAGGTCGTCGCGACTGGGGAAGTACCGGTACAGCGCGGGGCCGCTCATGCCGACGTGTTTGGCGATCGCGTTGAGGGACAGCGCTGAGAGACCCGTTGTGCCCAGCTGTTCCCACGCGTACCGCTTGATCTCGGCGCACATCTGGGCCCGGTACCGCTCACGCGAAGTCTTCACGGCGACTCCCTCCAGGCTCATTCAGTTAGAGGGTATCACTTTTCCTATTGACACTCACGGTCGTGAGGTTATAGCTTCTAACTATCGCAATCAATGCTAACAAGGAGCTCGCATGACCTTCCGCCGTACCGCCGCCCTCGCGCTTCCCCCGCCCCGCTTTCGTGCCAGGGCAGGACCATCGACACGAAGGCCCCGATCCACTACCGGACCGAGGCACTGATCAACGCTCCCCTGAGCAAGATCTGGCGGCTTCAGACCGACGTCGAACGCTGGCCGTCCTGGCAGGAGCCGGTGCTGAGCAACGAACGCCTCGACCAGGGGCCGCTCCGCAAGAACTCGCGGTTCCGCTGGACCACGCCCGCGCCGCCGACGGCCACGACCCCCGCCACCACGCTGTCGATCACTTCGACCGTCCACCAGATCCGGCGCGGCGAATGCCTCCGCTGGAGAGGGCCCGCGGTCGGTGAAGGCCTCAGCATCGACAACGGCGTCCACGTCTGGACCTTCACCGAGGTCAAGGGCGGCGTGCTCGTCCGCACCGAGGAGAACTGGGCGGGCGCCCAGGTCGAGGCCGACGTGCCCACCGCGACGAAGTTCCTCGGCTGGGGCCTCGAAGCCTGGCTGAAGGATCTCAAGACCGCCGCCGAATCCCACTGCTGACCGCATTCCGAATCCTGGAGGAACCGATGTCCACCCAGACGCTCGACCGCGAAACCACCGTCCGCCGCTTCCCGCGTTCCGTCATCGTCTCGGCCTGGGCCGTGCCGGTCATGATCATCGGCCAGTTCGCGATGCTCGCCGTCGTCCCGGTCGCCCTGGTCCTGATCGGCACCCTGCGCGACACCCGGCTCAGGGCGCTCCGCTGGGGCGCGATCGCGCTCACGGCGGCTTACGCCACGCCCCTGGCGCTCTGGGCCATCGGCCCCGAACGCGCACAGAGCCTGTCCAAGGACATGCATCCCGTCTTCGCCGCGATCATCGTCGCCGTGGGAGTGGTGTTCGCCGTGGCCTGCCACGTCCTGCCCCGGAAGCGGGTTCGGTAAAGGAAGGAAGCACGCCGAAGGACGCCTTCCGCGAAGCCCGGCGCAACGTCGCGAGCACGGCGGGCCCCAGCACCAGGATCGCCACCGTGTTCGTGATCGCGCGGCCCGTGTCCCAGCCCGCCGTCGAGGTCAGCACGGTGAACACGGCGAACCGGTGCAGGTTCTCCAGCAGCGGGGCGCCGGGCACGTAGGAGATGTGCCCGTCGTGGTACGGCACCTCGGCGTCGGTGATGAACGGCCAGAACCACAGGTTCATCAGGAGCCCGAAGACGTACGCGACGAGGATCCCGTACCCCACCAGCATCGCGATCTCGGCTTTGCCGGTGACGCGGCGCGGCAGCAGTCCCGCGCCCATCCCGATCCACGCCGAGCACATCATCTGGAACGGCAGCCACGGTCCCACCCCGGCGGTCAGCAGCGCCGAAGCGAACATCGACGTGCAGCCCAGCACGAAACCGAAGCCGGGACCGAACACCCGTCCGGCCAGCACCAGCAGGAAGAACACGGTCTCGATGCCCGCGGTCCCGGCGCCGAGCGGCCGCAGGGCGGCGTTCACCGCGGAAAGCACGCCGAGCATCGCGAGGGCCTTGGAATCCATGCCCCCTTCGGACATCTCGGCCAGCACGATGACGATCAGGATCGGCAGGATCCCGATGAACACGAACGGCGCGTCCGGGCCGTGCTGCATCGACTGCGGCTCGACGCGGACCAGCAGCGGCCAGACGAACATCATCAGCCCCGCGAGCGACGCGAGGCCGAGCACGGTCGCCGAGCGCGGGCCGAGCCGGACCGCCGGGGCCATCGTGGTCACGGGACCTCCTGCGGAAGCGCCGTTCGGACCTCTTCGACGGTGAGCCAAGGTTCGCCGAGGATCTTCGCGATCTGCGTGGCGAAGGCCGGGGAACCGCCGAGGACCTCGCCGGTCGGGCCGTCGGAGACGACCTCTCCCTCCGCCATCACGAGCACCCGGTGCGCGATCGTCGCGACGAACTCGACGTCGTGGGTGGCCACGACGATCGCCTTGCCCTCGGCCGTCAGCGAAGCGATCATCCGCGCCAGCGCCGCCTTCGCGGTGTAGTCGAGGCCGCGCGTCGGTTCGTCCAGCAGCATGATCCGCGGGGCGGCCGACAGCTGCACGGCGAGCACCAGCGCGAGACGCTGTCCCTCGGACAGGTCACGCGGATGCGACGCGGGATCGATACCCGGAGCGAGCCTGTCGAGCAGGCTCCGGCAATGCCCCGGCTCCGCACCGGATTCCGCGTCGGCGGCTTCGCATTCGGCGGCGACCGTCTGGAGGTACAGCAGGTCGCTCGCGGTCTGCGGCACCATGCCGACGAGTGCCCGGGCCGCGGCGCTGCTCAGCGTCTTCGGGTCCTTGCCATCGACGGTGACCTTGCCGCCCTGGCGGGGCCCTGAACCCTGCACCGCCCACAGCAGCGACGACTTGCCGGAGCCGTTGCGCCCCATCATCGCCAGCACCTCGCCGGCGCGCAGCGACAGGTCGACCTCCCGCACCGCCACCTTCGGCCCGTACCGCACGACCACCCCGGAAGCCGTCATCAGCTCTTCGCCGACGGTGGTGCTACGCGCGGCGGGCGTCCCGAGGGTCAGCGACGAAGCGCGCCGCCGGGCGTCACGGACCGACATCGGCAGCGGATCCCAGCCCGCCAACCGTCCCAAGTGGACGATCGGCGGCGCGATGGGCATGTCCTTCAACACTTCCGGCGGTGTCCCGTCGATCACTCCCCCGGTGCCGGGAACGTGGATCATCCGGTCCGCGAAGGGGATCACGCGTTCCATCCGGTGCTCGGCCATCAGCACCGTCGTGCCGAGGTCCTCCACCAGCCTGGCCAGCGTCGCGAGCACCTCCTCGGCCGCGGTCGGGTCCAGCGCCGACGTCGGTTCGTCCAGCACCAGCACCTTGGGGTGTGTGGTCAGCACCGAACCGATGGCCACCCGCTGCTGCTGCCCGCCGGACAGCGTCCGCAGCGCGCGCCTGCGCAGTTCCGCGATGCCGAGGAGGTCGAGGGTCTCCTCCACCCGGCGCCGCATCACCTGCGGGCTCAGGCCGAGCTGCTCCATGCCGTACGCGAGCTCGTCTTCGACCGTGTCGGTGACGAAGCCCGCGAGCGGGTCCTGGCCGACAACGCCGACCAGATGCGCGAACTCGCGCGGCGGCCGGGACCGCGTCGTCACGCCGTCGACGGACACCGTGCCCTCGAGGTGACCGCCGGTGAAATGCGGGACGAGACCGTTGATCGTGCCGAGCAGCGTCGACTTGCCCGCTCCCGTCCGGCCCGCGAACAGCACGAGTTCGCCTTCACCGATGGACAGCGTCACGTCGGACAGCACCGGTTCGGTGCGGCCGTGGTAGGTGAAGGAAACGTGGTCGAGTTCGATCATGCGCGGGCTTCTTCTTCTAGTGCGGCGTAAGGAGGTTCTGGGGCCGGGGTGAGGAAGGCGGGCAGCACGCCGGCCAGCACTCCGAGCAACGGCGCCCACGACAGCGGCGGCCAGGACAGGTCGATCAGTGACGGGTTCATGTTCATCGGGTTCACGCTGGAGGTCACGAACAGGGTCACCGCGACCCCGATGCCGCTGACGGCGACGACGATTTCCGGCAGGTGCCAGCGATCGGGCCGGTACCGCGTGCGCCGGACCCGCTTGCCCGCCGACCAGAAGCCGGCCAGCCCGATCACGACTCCCACCGAAAGCACCGGCGCGGCGAGGTAGCGGGGCGTGGAACCGTCCAAAGTGGCGTATACGCCGACGCAGACACCGAGCAGGCCGACGATCATCAGCGTTCCCGTGATCAGCCTGGTCCGTGCCCCGGCCGGTCCCGCCCGGCCGTAGCCGCGCGAGTCCATCGACGCGGCCAGCTGCAACGATCGCGAAAGCGCGTCCTCCAGTACCGGGATGAGGACGGTGTGCAGAGCCTTCATCTTCTTCTTCCCCGAACCGCCGCGCAGTTTGCGGGCCCGCCGGACCCGCAGCACGCTTTCGGCCAGCTGGGGGAACACCGACAGCGCGACGATCACCGCCGTGCCCACCTCGTACAACGCCGGCGGCATCGCCTTGAGCAGGCGTTTCGGGTTCGCGAGCGCGTTGGCCGCGCCGAGGCAGATCACCATCGCCGCCAGCCGCATCCCGTCGTAGAGCCCGCCCAGCAACGATTCCGCGGAGACGTCGCCGAAGAGGCGGATACCCGCCGCCCATTCCGGCAGCGGGATCTCGGGAAGCCGCAGGATGATCGTGGAGCCCTCGGCGCCACCGAACACGACGCGGAAGAACACGCGGATCGCGACGATGAACGCGCCGAGGTACAGGTAGAGCCGGAACGCCAGCGCCCACGGCGCCTCACCGCGCCGGGCCACGACGACGTACCCCGCGACCGCCACGATGGTCAGCAGCAGCCACGGGTTCGTCGTGCGGGTCGCGGCGACGGCGAGACCCAGCGCCCACACCCACCACGCGGCCGGATGCAGGTCGCGCGGCAGGAAGTAGGACGTCATCAGGCTCCTTGCGCGCGTTTGCGTCTGCGTGCCATCAGGAATCCCGCCAGGCACAACGCCAGTACCGCGGCGCCCGCCGCCCACGGCGCCCAGTCGCTGGCCCCGGACTCGCGTTCGATCGCCGCGTTGACGTCCTCGGCGTGCTCACCTCCGGTGAACGCGACGTTCCACGACGGGTCCGGTGCCTTCGGCCGCGCCGAGGCGCTCGGACGCGGTTTGGGCGGCGGCAGCGCGCCGGAACTCGGGCCCGCGGCACCCGGTTCCGCACCGGCCGTCGGCTGTGAACCGTCGGCCTGCGGACCGCCCCCTGGCAGCGGCCGCTGCTGCCGCTCGCCGGGATCGCCGGTGGCAGGCTTGGCTTCTTCGCGCTGCACGCACGGCCGTCCCTCGGTCCCCGGCCGCACGGCGGAGACGCGCGGGACCGGGTTGCTCTGAGCGGTGGCGTTCAAGGAGAACGACCAGCCCTCGAACCCGCCGGGGGTGAAGTCGCGGTTCTTGAGCCCCCACTGGCTGTAGTCCCACGCGCAGTTGTTCGAGGCGTGCCAGTAGGACCAGTAGGCCTGCGCAGGAGGCGTGTCGACACACGGCTCCCGGTACTCCCCGCGGCCGCTGACCGGGATGTTCTCGGCCGCGGACGGGCGATTCTCGATCCGGCAGACGAACGACTCGCCCCAGCGCTGCACTCCGGCGATCTGGAAACCGGCGCCCTTGAGCGCGTCCAGGCCGGTGCCGCGCGTGGTCTGGGGGTTGCAGCGGACGATGGCCGTGCCGCCGAGTTGCTGAAAGTCCACCACCACGGTGACCCCGGTGTCGTCCTTGCAGAACCCGGGATATCCCTTGCCCTGGTCCACGGCGTGCGCGGAAGGTGCCGTGGCGGCGATCAGGAAGACCGCCGCCACCACGGGAAGGAGCCTCCTCACGGGATGGCCGGGTTCCTCGGCGTGACCCCGGGCGGCGGGTTGGTCGCCGCCGACTTGTTCAGCGAGAACGACCAGCCTTCGAAGCCGCCGGGGGTCACGTTCCGGTTGACCGCGCCGGAGGTGCTGTAGGTCCAGGTCGAGCCGGAACCGTCCGCGTGCCAGTAACCCCAGTACGCGCCGGTGGGCGGAGTGGTGACGCACGCCTCCTTGTAGTTCGGGTTGGTCGACAGCGGAAGGGTCTCCGTCGCGGACGGGCGGCCTTCCACGCGGCAGACGAAAGCGAGCCCCCAGCGTGCGGTGCCGGCGACCGCGATTCCCGCGTCCTGCAAGGCCTTGATACCCGTGCGGGCGGTGCCCGGCGCGGCGTTGGGCGAGCAGCGGGTGATCGTCGGCGCGGTGGTCCCGCCGTTACCGTCCAGCTCCTGGAAATCGACGACGACGGTGACGCCGGTGAGCGCGTCGGGGCCGGTGCAGATCCCGTTGTAGCCCTTGGTGGTGTCGACCGCGTTCGCGGGTGCGGCGGAAAGCCCGATCAGTCCGATGAGGACGGACGTGACGGCGAGCAGTCTCTTCATGGTGTTGCCCCCTTTTTCTTGGTGAAACGGCGAAGTACGAAAACCAGGGCGAGCGCGGTGAGCAGCAGCAGGACGGCCAGCCCAGCGAGCCCCCAGATCAGCCACGAGGGCGGGGAGTCGGACTGTTCCGCGGCCAGTACCGGAGCGGCGGCCGGATCCGACTCGGTCAGCGGCAGCCGGATCGCGGGCGAGAGCGGTGAATCCGCCGCGGTCAGCCAAGAGCGGCCCGCGACTCCTTGCGCGGCGGCCAGACTGGTCGCGAAATCGGTCTCCCCGGCGGATCCCTTGGCCAAACCGCCGTCGGCTCGGACCAGCTTGCCCAGTGACCGCGCGGTTCCGCTCGCGTCCAGGCCGGCGGTCTGCCGAGCGGCGGCGACGGCGGCGCTCAGCGCGACGTCCGGCTCTCCGCCCTCCCCGGTGACGATGCCCTCGCCGGTCGGCCGGACGCCGAGCGCGTCCACCGCGGTGACGAACGCCGACACGCGCCGCTCGCTCCAACCGTCCGGGCGCCTGGACGTGGGCGCGGCGTCGGTATGCGGACGGGCGGCCAGCGCGGTGACCGCGGCGGCGGTCGCGGCGAGGTCGCCCGAACCGCATTCCACGGTGTCGAGATGCTTCGGGAAGGTTCCGTCGGCGCACTGACGCGAAAGGAGCAGTTCGACCGCGGGTCCGGGATCGGCCGCGGTGGCGAGCACCGCCCAAGAGTGCCGCTCGACGGTCTCGTCGGCGTCGGCGAACGATCCGGTGTCGGTGAACTCGCCGTCGGTGCCGCGCAACTTCACCAGATCGTCGCGCAGTTGCCCGGCGGCATCCGACTTCGCGAACTCGGCGACGAGCACGAGTTTCGCGAGCGGCTCGGCATACGACGCCTCGCCTTGCTCATACGGCGCGCCGTGGGCATAGGCCCGCACGGCTTCCGGCTTCAGCAGGAACTGCGACGCGCGGGCGACCGCGTCCGGCTGCTGGTCCAGCGCTCGCAGGGCCAGCACCACGTCGGCGGTGGCGTCGTAGTCGACGTAGGTCTTGCCGTCCTCGGCCACCTCGACGTGGTCGCCGCCGGCGAGCCGGTTCGCCAGGTAGGCGCCGAGGCGGGCGGCTGGTGTGGCGCTGTCCGGGATGGCGATCGTGGCCGGTGGCTGGACGGCGGTGGACGCCCTGGGCGTGCCTGCCTTCTTGGGTCTGGGCGGCGGCGTCACCGCGGTCGTGATGGTGGTCGCTGTGGGAGCCGGGGCGACGTTGGCCGGCGGCCGGACGTCACCCTTCGCGAGTGCGTAGAAGCCGACCTGCGCCAACCCGAGCGAAGCCTGGGCACCCGCGCGGATCCAGGTGTCGAGCCCGCTGATCCCCGAAGTGCGCGCGGCCTCGTAGGTGGCGGGGTTGTAGGCGATCGCGCCGAGTTCGCCCGCGAGCTTGGTGCCGGAGTCGGCGGCGTTCGCCTGTGCGGATTTGAGGTACCGCACGCCCTTGTCCACCGCCGCGTCGGCGCCGCCCGCGTCGGCGAGGGCCTGGACGACCAGGCCGGTGCTGTTGGTGTTCGGCGCCTCGGTGCTGACCCCGCCGCCCCAGCCGCCGCCGGGGTCCTGGTTCGCCTTGAGCCAGGAGACGGTCTTGGCGATCGGCGCGTCGAGTCCGGTCGCGCCCGCCTTCCGTGCGGCCAGCAGCGCCGAGAGCCCGAGACCGGTGGCGTCGCCGTCGGTCGGGGAACGGCCGAGCGGCTTGCCCTCGTCGCAGGTCGAAAGCTTGTGGCCGCTCGGGGTGACGTGGTCGCCGGTCTCCTCCGTCGCGATGTATTCGAACACGAGGCGGAAGTAGCCCTCGGAACACTGCTGGGTCAGCAGCTTGTCGATGGCGATCCGGTCGTTCTCGCCCGCCACGGCGAGCCCGATGACGCCGAGCGCCTGGCCGAACGTGTTCGCGTCGTTGTTCACCGCGCCGGTGCGTTCCGGATCTTTGGAGTAGTCGCTGATCCGGCCCTTGTCGGGGCCGTTGCGCATGATCGCGGCGTGGGTCTCGGCGACCAGGTCGTGGCCGTCGAAGCTCCGGGCGTTACGGCCGGCGACCTGGGCGGCGACCAGCGTCTTGGCCAGCGAGCCGCCGACGACGACCTTGTCGAATCCAGGTACGGGAACGAGCTTGTCCCAGGTGAAGTAGTCGCTCGCGTGACCTTCGTCGTCGAGGAACCTCATGATCGGCTCGGCCTTGGCGCCGTCGCCCGACGCGTACAGCGCGAAAAGCACGTCGAGCATCAGGCCGTGGTCGGGCAGTTCGCCGCCGAGGGGGTTCTCGATCGTGCCGTCCGGCTTCAGCTTCGTCGCGAGCCAGCGGGAATTCGCCTTCGCGGCGCCGGGATCGTTCCCGGCGATGGCCGTCCCGGTGAGCAGTGCGGCGACCACGCCGAGGCTGACGGCGAACGCCGTCGCGGCCAGGTACCCGCGGCGCATGACTCCTCCTTGCGGCGTGACGGAGGACGGCGCGGGACGCCGCGGTCACCCCTGTTTATCGCGACAGTGGTTCGTGCATCCGCCCGTTCGGTATCCCGGCTCGCCCTGGTGAAGGGCCTACGGTTGCGCGACAGCGCCGGATTTCGACCGGCTTCCCCGTCACGGGCGGCGGTGTTCTGTTGTCGAGCGAGGCGAGGTTAACACTCGATCACCTCCGGCAGGCACCGCTGACCAGGTCGGTCACCAGGATCACACCGGCCCTTCGCGCCCGGCGGTACCCGGGCGCTCGCCGGGGATGAGATTCTTCGGTTCGTCCGATTCAGCGCGGTCGTGGGGGAAGTCCGGTGAGAGTCCGGCGCTGTCCCGCAACGGTGTGCCTCCAGGCGAGCCCGGTCACCCACGTCGCGCGGTGTCACCGACTCCTGTCGTGGAAATGCGGGAAAGGGTTCTCATGAGACGTTTGGTTTTCGCTGTCGCCATGCTGTGCGGGCTCGGGCTGGTCGCCGCTCCGGCGGCGGCCGCGGCCACCCACAACAAGGCGGACGCCGCCGCGGGCTGGCTCGCGAGGCAGATGACCGACGGGGAACGGTTCGAGGCCGACTTCGGCGGCCAGAAGTTCCCCGACCAGGGTTTGACGATCGACGCCATCTTCGCGTTCGCCGCGGCCGGGGTGTCGGACACGAACGCGGGCAAGGCGATCGTGTGGCTGGCGAAACCGGAGATCACCACGGCCTACGTCGGCGGTGGCACGGAGGCGTACGCGGGCGCGCACGCCAAGCTGCTGCTCGCCGCGCAGATCCGCGGCAAAGACTCGGCGTCGTTCGGCGGCGTCGATCTCAAGGCGGGCCTGCTCTCGCTGCTGACGCCGTCCGGCCGGTTCTCCGACCGGTCCGAATACGGCGACTACTCCAACGCCCTCTCGCAGTCGCTCGCCCTGCTGGCGCTGGACCGCACCGGCGAGGCGCCGGCGCAGGCCGTGGCGTTCCTCTCGGGCAGCCAGTGCCCGGACGGCGGTTTCCCGCTGAACTTCGGCGAAGCGACGTGCACGAGCGACGTCGACGCGACCGCGACCGTCGTCCAGGCCCTGCGCGCCACCGGTGACGCGGTGAACGCCGGCGAGGGCACCTCCTGGCTGGTCTCCAGGCAGCACCCGAACGGCGGCTTCGGTTTCGGCACCGACGCGCCGAACGCGAACAGCACCGGCCTCGCCGCGCAGGCGCTCGCCGGGCACCGCCCCGCCGCCGCGGTGAAGGCGCGGGAATTCCTGCGGTCGCTGCAGACCGGCTGCACCGGCGCCGAGCCGGACCGCGGCGCGATCGCCTACGACGCCACGGGCCTGAACCCGTCGACCGCCCCGCGCGCGACCGCGCAGGCGATCCTCGGCCTGGCCAGGGTTCCGCTGAGCGACCTGCACGGCGGCGGACGTCCTCAGGCCCCGGTCCTGGCCTGCGCGTAACTCGCGTGATCAGAGACGTAACTCGCGTGTTTGGAGGCGTAACTCGAGTGTTACGCCTCTGATCACGTGAGTTGCGGCTCCAATCACGCGAGTTACGCCTTCGATCACGCGAGTGCGTCATTCGCCGGCGGCGACGCGGCGCGCGAGTTCCACGCGGGACCGCACTCCCAGTGCCGTGAAGATGTTCCGCAGGTGGTGATCCACCGTGCGATGGCTGATCACCAGCCGCCGCGCGATCTCCTTGTTCGTCTCCCCCGCTGCCACCAGCCGGGTGATGGCGTCCTGCTGCGGGGTGAGCCCGGCGAGCGACCGGTGCGGGGTGTCGACGGTCTCGCCGGTCGCCCGCAGCCCGGACCGCGCCCGTTCGGCGAACCGGGTCGCGCCGACGTTTTCGAAGCCCCGTAAGGCATCGCGGAACTGGTCGCGGGCGTCGCGGGTCCGGCGATGCCGTCGCAGCAGGGTGGCGTACGCGAACCGGGTCCTGGCGAGTTCCATCGCGCCACCCGCCCGCCGGTGCGCCTCGATGGCCAGTACGAAACGCCGTTCCGCGGTCTCCGGATCCGCCGCGGTCAGCGCGTGACAGCGGTGGCTCAGCGCGAGCCAGCAGGGTTCCGCGCCCGCGAGGGTCCAGCGGTCGAACACCTCCAGCGCGACGAGCGCGCGTTCGGGCCGCCCGGAACAGACGGCCGCTTCGACGAGTTGCGGAGTGGCCAGCACCCGGATGACCGGCTGGTCGCCGGAAACGCCCGAAGCGAGATCTTCGAGCCTGCTCAACGCGTCGTCGGGCCGGTCCTCGGCCAGGTCCAGACAGGCGTTCGCCCACGCGGCGACCGCGGCGGGCCTGCCGAGGCCGCGTTCGGCGATCCCCTCGGCCGCCTCGTCCAGCTCCGGTACGCGGTCACCGAGCAGGGCGGCGGCCAAGCCCAGCAGCGTCAGATGCTCCATCCGCAGGTTGTGCGGTGCGCGCAGCCCGTCGCGGGACGCCGCCCGCGCACAAGGGATTCGGTCGAGCGCGATCGCCGAGAGCGACAGGTAGATCAGCGCCCACGGCAGTTCCGCGTGCCGTTTGCCGAGCCGCGCGCGGCTCACGGCCGCGGCCGCGTATTCGTGCGCCCGTTCGGCATGCCCGCGGGCGAAGGCCGCTTCGGCCGCCCAGACGGCCCCGGCGACGTCCGAGCCGGCCATCCCTTTGGCGACGGCGTCCGTCAACGGAGCGACGGCGTCCTCGTGACGGCCGACGTAAACCGAGGTGAGACCGTGGAAATGGGCGGAGGCCAGCTCGTCGCCCGCCGGGACCGTCCGAGCGAGGGCCCGGTAGCCGCTCAGGTCACCGCCGAGCCTGCGCGCCTCACCCGCCAGCAGGAGCGCGCCCGCCGGGTCGGGCAGCAGTTCCGCGGCCGCGCCCAGTTCGTGGGTGGCGACGGCGGGATCGCCGTCGCGCAGCTCGATCTCCCCGTGCAGCAACGCCACCGCGCCCGGCGCGGTGTCCACTTTGGACAGAAGCAGGCGCGCCCAGCCCGGTCTGCCCGCCTGCCAGGCCGCGTCCGCCGCCGCCAGGAGCCGGGCCGCCCTGGTCCCCGGATCGGCGGTCAGGGCGGCCGCGCGTTCGAGCTGCCGGGCCGCGGCCGCGTGATCCACCGCCGGTGCGGCGGCGAGCGCGTCCGCGAGCGGCTCGGACGGCGTGGCCGTCGCCATCGCCCGATGCCAGAGCGCGTCCGGCCCCTCCTCGGCTGAGGCCAGCCGCGCGTGCGCCGCCCTGCGGTCGGCCGGGGACGCCGCCGCGTACCAGGTCGCCTTCCTCGCGGAGAAGTCCATGCAGGTGGCCAGAAAACCGAGACGTTCGTCGAGCCGCATCGCTTCGAGCTCGGCCGCATAGCGAGGCAGACGCTCCCGCAGGACCGGCGAGACCGGCTCCCGCCCGGCCGCCTGAGCGGGTGTCAGCGAAGCCGCCAGCGCGACCAGGTCGGCCGGGTTCCCGTCACCCAGTTCGACCAGCTGCGGGCGCACCCCGGCGGGCACGCCGCGGTCACGCAGCACCTGATCGGCGGCGGAATCGGTCAGCGGCGGCAGCTCGACGGAGTCGAACTCGTCGGATCCGGACCGCGAGGCGAGCACCATCCCGACCGGCGCGCCCGCCAATCGCCTGGCGGCGAAACCCAGCGCCGCCAAGGATTCCGGATCGACCCAGTGCGCGTCGTCGACCCAGCAGATCGTCGGCGCCGAAACCGCGCCGAGACGTTCACGCGCCTCCGCGCCGCCCGAGACCGGCGCGCCGAACATCCGCTGCAGGGCGCCGTAGGGCAGCTCGCGTTCCGCGCGCAGGCCCCGCACACCGACGAGCCGGACGCCGAGGGTGGCGCGCAGCGCGGTGAGCAGGGCCGACTTACCGAGCCCTTCCGCGCCGCGGACCAGCACGGCACGTCCGGCGGCCGACCGCAGCCCGCCGAAGAGGTCGTCCCTCCCCCGCAGCGGGTACACAGGCATCGGCGCCTCCTCGAGATCCCTCTCGATGAAACACCAGACGCAAGTGTTTCACAAGGTCTTGCTCGGCACCCGTCCTTCCACGAGCGCCCCGAGCAGCGTCGACGCCGCTTCGAGATCGGGGGTCCGGGAGGCGAGGACGTCCGAGTACAGGAACGCCTCCCCCAACCGCACGATGGCGTAACAGAGGCTGTCCAAGCCGACCGCCGGTTCGAAACCGCCGTCCTCGACGTCGCGGCGAAGAAGCTCGACATGCGCCGCGATCACCCTCGGCTGGACGCGTCCGTGCGGGTCGGTCAGCAGCCGGATCGCCAGCACCGGCTCGTCGTCGAGGAAGCGCCGGAACCCGGCACTCGCCGCCAGCACGGACCGGTACTCGCGCATGATCGAGAGACAGCGCAGTTCACCGGCCGCGTTGCGCACCACGTCGCCCTCATCGCGCTCCCAGGTGCGCGCGGCGGCCGTCAGGGTGCGCTCGGACAGGTAGTAGAGGGCATCACCGAGCAGGTCTTCCCGGTTGCCGACGCGGCGGAACAGGGTGCTGCGCGAGATGCCCAGTTCCTGGGCGAAGGCGGAGGTGTCGACGCGGACGCCGCGATCGATCCACCGCGCCGCGGTGCGGACTATGTCCTCGGCTGAGGGGTTCACGATCGCCGATCGTACGGGCGACCGGCCCGGCGGGAACGCTCGCGGACCAAGACTGGCGATTTCACCGATGCAGCGGGCTCCGGCCGTTTGCCACAGTCCATCACCACGGACCGTGTTCAACGGCGAACGGAGACGGCACCATGCGCAGTACGACTCGGATCCTTTGTGGACTGGCCACCGTCGCGGCACTCACTGTCGCCCCCACGGCGGCCTACGCCGCCGAGAACCCCTACGAACGAGGACCCGACCCGACGGAAAGCAGCATCGAAGCCACCCGCGGCTCGTTCGCGGTATCCCAGACCTCCGTGTCGAGTCTGGCCGTCACCGGCTTCGGCGGCGGAACCATCTACTACCCCACCAGCACCGCGCAGGGCACGTTCGGCGCGGTCGCCATCTCGCCCGGGTTCACCGCGACCCAGTCGAGCATCGCGTGGATGGGCCCGCGGCTGGCGTCGCAGGGCTTCGTGGTGTTCACGATCGACACCAACACGATCTACGACCAGCCCGACAGCCGAGGTGACCAGCTCCTGGCCGCGCTCGACTACCTGACCCAGCGCAGCACCGTCCGCTCCCGCGTCGACACCACCCGGCTCGCGGTGGCCGGCCATTCGATGGGCGGCGGCGGTTCGCTCGAAGCCGCGCAGGACCGGCCGTCGCTGCAGGCCGCGGTGCCGCTCGCAGCGTGGAACACGCAGAAGTCGTGGTCCACCCTGCGGGTGCCGACGTTCGTCATCGGCGGCGAGTCCGACTCCGTCGCGCCGGTGGCGTCGCACTCGATCCCGTTCTACACCAGCATTCCCGCTTCGTCGGAGAAGGCGTACATGGAGCTGGACAACGCGAGCCACTTCTTCCCGAACACGGCGAACACGACCATGGCCAAGTACACGATCTCGTGGCTGAAGCGGTTCGTGGACAACGACACCCGCTACGAGCAGTTCCTCTGCCCCGCTCCGGACGACCGCACGATCAGCGACTACCGGGACACGTGTCCGCACGCCTGAGTGTCATCGGTCCCGGCGCGCCCGCGCCGGGACCTCCTCTCTCCGTTGGGAGTTCTTGCGTGACCCTGTCGACCTTCGAGATGTCCGGTGTGACGGTGACCTTCGGTGGTCTCGTCGCCTTGTCGGACGTCTCCCTGACCGTCGCGCCGGGCCGGGTGCTCGGGGTGATCGGCCCGAACGGGGCGGGCAAGACCACGCTCTTCAACGTCGCGTGCGGTTTCGTCCGCCCGGACACCGGCACGCTGACCTGGCGCGGGCAGGAACTGCGGCGGCTGCGCCCGCATCACCTCGCCGGCCTCGGGATCGCCCGCAGCCTGCAGGAACTCGGCCTGTTCGACCGGATGACCGTGCTGGACAACGTCCTCGCGGGGGCGGGCAGGCACACGGAATCCGGCTTCTGGTCGTCGTTGCTGGGCTTGACGAAGGACGAGAAGGCGCTGACCGAGCGAGCGATGGCTCAGCTGGAGGCGTTCGACATCGCCGACGTCGCCCATCGCTATCCCGCGAGCCTTCCGTACCCGGTGAGGAAGCGGGTCGCGCTGGCGCGGGCGCTGGTGAGCGAACCCGACCTGCTGTTGCTCGACGAACCGGCGGGCGGCCTGTCGTCGGCCGAGATCGACGAGGTCGGCACGCTGGTCCGCGGCCTGACCGAGCGGATGTCGGTGATGCTGGTGGAGCACCATATGGATCTGGTGATGGGCGTCTGCGACGAGATCGTGGTGCTGGACTTCGGCAGGGTCATCGCCCGCGGCACCCCGGACGAGATCCGCGCGGATCCGGCGGTCCAGGCGGCCTACCTCGGCGAGGAGGTGGCCGGTGCTGACCGTTGAGAACCTTTCGGCGAGCTACGGCCCGGTGCGCGCACTCGACTCCGTGAGCCTTTCGGCCGCGGAGGGCGAGATCACCGCGGTGCTCGGCGCGAACGGCGCGGGCAAGACCACCTTGCTGCGCACCATTTCCGGTCTCGTGCCACCGGCGGGCGGCGAAATCTCGCTCGCGGGCCGGGACTTGCGCCGAGTGTCCACAGAGGACCTTCCCGCGCTCGGGCTCGCGCACGTCCCCGAAGGCCGCGGCGTGCTGGCCGAACTGACCGTCGAGGAGAACCTGCGGCTCGGCGCGCTCGGGGCGCGCGGCCGCGCGACGGCGGCCGATCTCCGCCGGATCTACGACCTCTTCCCGGCGCTGGCCGACCGCAAGAACGGTCTCGCGCACGTCCTTTCCGGCGGGGAACGGCAGATGCTGGTCATCGGCCGCGCGCTGCTCTCCCGGCCGAAGGTGCTGCTGCTGGACGAACCGTCCTTGGGCCTCGCGCCCCGGATCGTGGCGCGGATCTTCGGCTTGCTGCGCGGTCTCGTGCACGACGAAGGGCTGGCCGTCGTGCTGGTCGAGCAGAACGCGCGCAGCGCGCTGTCCATCGCCGACCACGGGGTCGTGCTCAACCTCGGGCAGGTCGTCGTCCGGCGGGACGCCGCCGCGCTGGTCGCGGACGACGCCCTCCGGCACGCCTACCTCGGATTCTGAAAGGGACCCCTGTGCAGCAACTGCTGACCACCGCGCTCACCGGCCTGACGCTGGGCGTGGTCTACGCCGCGTTTGCGCTGGCGCTCGTGCTCATCTGGCGGGCGACGCGGATCGTGAACTTCGCGCAGGCGCCGATGGCGATGATCACCACCTACCTCGCGCTGGTCCTCATCGACGCGGGCTGGTCGTACTGGGCCGGTTTCGCCGTGGCGCTGCTTTC
Source organism: Amycolatopsis roodepoortensis (assembly GCF_014873915.1). GTDB lineage: Bacteria > Actinomycetota > Actinomycetes > Mycobacteriales > Pseudonocardiaceae > Amycolatopsis > Amycolatopsis roodepoortensis. Next base: position 780,311 of record NZ_JADBEJ010000001.1, on the reverse strand, counting down.
GGGACTGGTGCTCGGCGCGCTGGTGGAACGGTTCGTGATCCGGTTCGTCTCCGGGAAACCCGAGATCAACGCCGTCATCCTCACCCTCGGGCTGTTCATCGTGCTGCACGCGCTGGCGGCGCTGGTGTTCGGCTCGCGGTACCGGTCGTTCCCGGCGCCGTTCGGGCTCACCGGTTTCCGGGTCGGTGACACGACGATCGCGCTGACCGGGTTCGGCGTGTTCACCATCGCCGCGGTCGGCGTGGTGCTGATCGGGCTCGTGTTGTTGTTCCGCGGTACCGATCTGGGCCTGCGGATGCGGGCCGCCGCCTTCGACCGGGAGGTGGCCCGCCTGCTCGGCGTGCGGGTCGGGCGGATGCTCACCCTCGGCTGGGCGCTGGCCGCGCTCGCCGGTTCGCTGTCCGGTCTGCTGATCGCCGGCGGCGGCCTCGTCCATCCGTCCTATATGGACGGTGTGGTGGTGTACGGTTTCGTCGCCGCGGTGCTCGGCGGGCTGGACAGCCCGGTCGGCGCGGTCGTCGGCGGCGTCGTCCTCGGCCTGTCGCTGAGCCTGGTGAGCGGCTACATCGGCTCCGAGCTCGTTCCGCTCGCCGCGCTGGCACTGCTCATGGTGGTGCTGCTCCTGAAGCCCGGCGGCCTGTTCGCGAGCGTTCGTGAGCGGAGGGTTTGACATGCCACGCCGCACTCTGCTGATCGCGCTCGCCGCGCTGGTCGTCGTCGTACTGGTCCTGGAGACCTCCGGACCGTTCCTGACCTCGCAGCTCACCACGATGGCGTACTTCGCGATCGCGGCCGCGGGCCTGACCGTCCTGACCGGGCTCAACGGGCAGCTCTCGCTCGGGCACGGCGCCCTAATGGCCGTCGGCGCGTACTCGACGGCGCTCCTGCTGAAGTCGGAATTCCTTCCGCTGCCGGTGATCCTGGTGCTGGCGATGGTGATCACGCTGGCCGTCGGGGCCCTCGTGGGCGTCGCCGCGGCCAGGCTGCACGGACCGTATCTCGCCGGGGCGACGCTCGCGCTCGCCGTCGCGGTCCCCGGGATCCCGTTGTTCTTCGGCGAAGCGCTCGGCGGCGAGCAGGGCTTGCCCGTGCGGATGCCGGAGATCCCCGGCTGGCTGGCGGACGCCGCGTACTTCGTCACGGGGCAGGAACTCACGTCGATCCGTTACCTCGCTTACCTTTCGTGGCTCGCGGTGATCATCGTGTTCGTCCTGCTGGCGAACCTCTCCCGCGGCCGCGTCGGACGTGATTGGCGGGCGGTGCGCGACGAAGACGTGGCCGCCGAACTGGCCGGGATCGACCTCGGCCGCACGCGGGTGCGGGCGTTCGTCGTCAGTTCGGGCTGCGCGGGGCTGGCCGGAGCGCTGATGGCGTTGTCGGCGCGGCTGGCGGCGCCGAGCGGATTCGCGCTGACGTTGTCGCTGCTGCTGGTGTCCGCGGTGGTGCTCGGCGGGCTCGGGAGCCTGACCGGAGCGCTCGCCGGGGCCGCGCTGCTGACCTTCCTGCCGCCGCTGGTGACCGGCGCGGGAACGGATCTCGGCCTGTCCGACGTGCAGGCCGCGCATCTGGCGCCGTTGATCTACGGCCTGGTCACCGTCCTGATCGTGCTGCTCGCGCCCGCCGGTCTCGCGGGTGGGCTGCGGAAACTCATCCACCGGAGGAGAACTTCATGAAACGCTGGACCAAGGCCGTGGCCGTCTTCCTGGCCGTCACGGTCACCGCCGCCTGCGGCGCGGGCGGCAGACCCGAGGGCGAGCAGAAGGGTTCGACGGTCGGCGTCACCGACACGACCATCAAGATCGGGGCGCATTTCCCGCTGACCGGCGTCGCCGCGCCGGGCTACAGCGAGATCCCGAGCGGTCACCAGGCCTACTACGACTACGTGAACGCGAACGGCGGCGTCAACGGCCGCAAGATCGAGTTCGTGGTGAAGGACGACGGCTACAACCCGACCACCACGAGCGCGGTCACCGACGAACTGGTGCTCAAGGAGGAGATCTTCGCGATGGTCGGCGGCCTCGGCACGCCGACGCACAGCGCCGTCGTCGATTTCCTGAACAACTCCAAGGTGCCGGACCTGTTCGTGTCCTCGGGTTCGCTGCGCTGGGGCGACGATCCGAAGAAGGCGCCGTTCACCTTCGGCTGGCAGCCGGACTACGAGATCGAAGGCAAGATCATCGGTGACTGGGTGCGGCAGAACCTGCCGAACGCCAAGGTCGGCCTGTTCCTCCAGGACGACGACTTCGGCCGCGACGGAGAGAAGGGCGCCCGGCGTTATCTCGGCCAGCAGATCGTGGAGGTCGCAAAGTACTCGCCCGGCAACACCGACATCGCGCCGCAGATCGCGAAACTCAAGGCCGCGGGCGTGGATCTGGTGCTGGGCTTCACCGTTCCGTCGTACACCGCGCTCTCCCAGCTGGCGTCGCTGAAGATCGGCTTCAAGCCGAAGTGGGTCTACAGCAACGTCGGCTCCGATCCCGCGCTCGTCGGTTCACTGCTCGCGCGGTTCTCCGAAGGCAAGGTCACCAACGGCGCGTCGCTCATCGACGGCGTGGTCACCACCGAGTACCTGCCCGGTGTCGACGCGCCGGACAACGCCTGGACGAAGCTGTGGCAGAACGTCTGGAAGGCCCACGGCAAGGGCGGCGACCTGACGAACTACCGCATCTACGGGATGGCGCAGGCGTACACGTTCGTCCAGGCGTTGCAGGCGGCCGGGAAGGACCTGACGCGCGAGCGTCTCGTCGAGGTGCTCCAGCAGTCCGGGAAGACGTTCCAGGGACCGGGTCTGGCGCCGTTCCGGTACACCGCCGACAGCCACCTGGGCATCTCCGGCATGTCGGTGGTCGAGCTCAAGGGCGGCGTCGGCAAGGATCTGACGCCGGTCCTGGTGTCCGACCTCGGCGACGCGCCCATCAAGGCGGACGACTCCGCCGCGAACGACGCGCCGCCGCCCAACGGGATTCCGGGGAACTGAACGGTGACAGAGGGGCAGCTTTGACGCCAGGTCTCCGGTAACGGACCATCGGCAACCGGCCACCTGTCGCGAAAGCCACTTTCGGGACACCAGACGTCCCGAAAGTGGCTTTCGCGACACACCACACCGGTCACAGCCGCCGCATCGGCTCAGTTCGACGGCAGAACGCGCCCGCGCACCTCGCCGAACCCGATCCGCGAGCCGTTCGCGCCGGGCGCGGTCCCGGTGATCACGACCTCGTCGCCGTCCAGCAGGAACGTGCGCTCCTCCCCCTTGACCGTGAGCGGTTCCTTGCCGCCCCAGGACAATTCGAGGAAAGCGCCGCGCTGGTTCTTCTCCGGTCCGGAGATCGTGCCGGAGCCGTACAGGTCGCCCGTGCGCGAGGAAGCGCCGTTGACCGTCAGGTGCGCGAGCATCTGAGCGGGCGACCAGTACATCTCGCGGAACGGCGGGCGGCTGACCTCCTCGCCGTTCCATTCGATGACGAGGTCGATGTCGAGGCCCCACGGTTCGCTCTCCCGCAGGTACGGCAGCGGCTCCGGGTCCGTCTGGCCGGGCAGCGGGATTCGCGCTGCCTCCAGCGCCAGGATCGGCACCACCCAAGGGGAGATCGACGTCGCGAAGCTCTTGCCGAGGTGCGGACCCAGCGGAACGTATTCCCAGGCCTGGATGTCGCGGGCGGACCAGTCGTTGAGCAGGACCGCGCCGAAAACGTGGCGGGTGAAGGAATCCGGGGTGATCGGGGTGTTCAGCGGGGTGCCGGTGCCGACGATGAACCCCATCTCGGCCTCGATGTCCAGCCGCGTGCTCGGCCCGAACACCGGCGCCGCTTCGGCCGGGGCCTTGCGCTGGCCGCTCGGGCGCACGATGTCCGTACCGGAGACCAGGACGGTGCCGGACCGGCCGTGGTAGCCGACCGGGAGGTGCTTCCAGTTGGGCAGCAACGGTTCCGCGTCGGGCCGGAAGAGCCTGCCGACGTTCGAGGCGTGGTGTTCGGAGGCGTAGAAGTCGACGTAGTCCGCGACCTCGATCGGCAGGTGGAGGGTCACCCGTTCGATCGCGTGGACCGCGCCGTCGGGGACCTCGCCGGAGACCAGGTCGCGGATCCGCTCCCGGACCGCCACCCAGCGGTCGTATCCCTGCGCCATGAACGGGTTCAGCGCCGGCGCGGCGAACACGTCGTCACCCAGCGCCGCTGCCAGGTCGAGAACGGAGTCGCCGACGCGCACGCCGACGCGCGGGGAATCGCCGTCGACGGAGAACACGCCGTACGGCAGGTTGTCGATCCCGAACAGGGAGCCTGCGGGGATGTCGATCGTGGTCATGCCTCTCCTCGGGGCGCGTCGAGCAGGCCGAGTCCGGCCAGTTCGGTCAGGGGGTCGGTGATGCTGCAGGTGCCGAACGACGTGAAGGCCGCGCGGAGGGCGGCGGCTCGATCCGCGTCCAGTTCCCGGAGCCGCCCGGCGATGACGGCGCCGTCTCGTTCGGCGAGAACGGCTTCGGCGTCGCCGTCGGTGAGGACGGCGTCGGTCGCGAGCATCAGGTTGAGGAAGCCGTGCTGTTCGAAGCCGGTCTCCGGATCGGTGTTGCGGAGGGCGTGGTGCAGCCCGGCGGTGGCCTTGAACGGAACGCCCGCCCCGACGGCCGCCCGGACCGCGGCGGCCAGTTCCGCTTCGCCGGGGTACAGCTCGGCACGGACGCCACCGGTGCGGAATTTCGCGTGGTGACCGGTGCCGGAAAGGGCGGTCAGCAGCGGGACACGGCGCTCGTCGCGCGGGATCTCGACGAAGACCGGCGCGGTGGCCCGGGAAATCCCGGTGAGCACCTCGTCCGGGCCCATCCCTTCCGGGACGGCGATCTCGAGCGCGTCGAGTTTCACCGGGAGTTTCTTCACGGCGTCGAGCACGCCGTCGAGCTGGGCGGGCCCGCCGGGGAGGGTCACCGAGACCGGCAGCGGGGTCGCCCGGTCCCCCAGCACTTCGGCGAGGTCGCCGAGCGCGGTGGCGGCGATGACGAGCGGGCCGACGAGGCCGGCGTACCAAGCGTCGAGGTGCTGGTTGTGTGCCGCGACGGCGTCCGGCAGCGGGGCCAGACCCGGCGGGAACACCGCGGCGTCGTCGCACAGCCCGGCGAAGAGCGCGGGAATCCGTCCGCCGTCCACCATGGTCTCCTCCTCGCCGATTTAGTTCATGCTTTTACTACCCCTGAGGCAGGGTAGTCCGGTCGTCCGCGCGACGGGAAGGCCTACTTGCGGCTCCGGGTGCCGAACTCGGCGCGGCTCGTGATCAGCTTGCCCAGCAGCATGACGAGGATGCGCTGTTCGGTCTCGGTCAGCGCGTTGGTCCAGCCGAATTCGCGCTCGTTGTGCTCGCGGAAGACGGAGACCATCTCCTTCTGCCCCGCCTCGGTGAGCGACAGCTGCACCGACCGGCCGTCGCGCTCGTCCGGGACCCGATGGAGCATCCCCTCCGCGACCAGCGTCTTGACCAGATTCGACACCGCCGCCCGGCTCATCCCGGTCAGCCGGGCGGCGCTCGTCGGTTCGAGCGGCCCGGCGAGCCACACAACGAACAGCAGCCGGAACGCCGACCACGACCGGCCGCGCGGCCGGTGCACCGCGGCTTCGAGGTCGTAGGTCACCAGGTCGGAGGCGCGATTCAGGGTCAGCAGCACCTCGGTCGCCAGCTGGTGCCGGAAGCCGTACTCGTGCGCGAGCCGTCGGTTCGCCAGCGCCACGAACGACCAGAAATCGAGCCCGGCCGCGTCCACAGCGTCGACGTCTTCCATCGGCGAACCCTAACCCGGCTCCGCGAAAATGGTCAAAGTCGAAACTATCTCACCGCGTAACTCGCGTGATTGGAGCGGTAACACGGTGTTGCGGCTCCAATCACGCGAGTTACGCCTTGCCCGATTGGAGGTTTCTCTATCGATACGCCTGGATAGTGGAGGTTTATCCATAGCTTGCCGCCCGTCCGCCCCTGTTTGCTGGAGCCATGAGCAGAACGGAAGTGCCACCGGGGACCGCCAAGGCCGTCCGCGTGGCCGCAGGGGATCTCGTGCGGGTGATCGACACCGAAGGCGGCCAGGTCGGCGACGTGTTCGCCTTCCGCGACGGCGGCGGGACCGAACTGACCGAGCACCACAGCGCGGCGCACACCCGCGCCGGGGTCGACAGGCTGTTCCCCGCGGTCGGCGAAGCCTTCCTGACCGACCTGCGCCGTCCGATCCTGACGCTGATCGAAGACACCTCACCCGGCGAGCACGACATGCTCGTCCCGGCGTGCGACCCGGCCCGATACACCGCGTTGGGCGCTCCGGGCCACCGGTCCTGCGCCGCGAACCTGCGTGAGGCGCTGACGGCCGAAGGCCTCGGCTTCACGGGCCCGACGCCGCAGCCGATCAACGTCTTCATGCGCGTCCCGGTCGGCGGGGACGGACGCCTGAACTGGCTGACCGCGAACTCGCGGCCCGGCGACGCGGTGACCCTGCGCGCCGAGATGGACTGCGTCGTCGTGGTCTCCGCCTGCCCGCAGGATCTCGTCCGGATCAGCGACGCCGGACTCTCCCCGCTCGCCATCGAAACCGTCCACAATGGAGGAAACCGGTCATGACGACCACCATCGAACACCCCGCGCTGGCCCCCACCACGCTCGGCCGCCTCGCGCTGCGCAACCGTTACGCCGTCGCCCCCATGTCCCGCGTCTCGGCAAGTCCCGACGGCACCCCGACCGGCGAGATGGCCGACTACTACGCCGAATTCGCCCGCGGGGGCTTCGGGCTGGTGTTCAGCGAAGGCACCTATCCCGACAGCGCGGCCAGCCAGGGCTACCTCAACCAGCCGGGCCTCGCGCGGGACGAACACGTCGCGGGCTGGCGCGTGGTCACCGCCGGAGTCCGCGCGGCGGGCGGCCGGATGATCGCGCAGCTCATGCACGCCGGGGCGATCGCGCAGGGCCACCCGAACACCGTCGCTCCTTCGGCCGTCCAGCCGCGCGGGGAGATGATGCGCGCGTACGGCGGTTCCGGGCCGTGGCCGGTGCCGCGCGAGCTGACCACCGCCGAGATCGACGACGTCGTCGAAGGTTTCGCGGCAGCGGCCGTGCGTGCCCGTCAGGCCGGGTTCGACGGCGTCGAGGTGCACGCGGCGAACGGATACCTCCTCGACCAGTTCCTCACCGACTACACCAACCACCGCACGGACTCCTACGGCGGACCGGTCGCGAACCGGATCCGGCTGACCGCCCGCGTCGTGACCGCCGTCGCCGAGGCCGTGCCCGAGCTGGTGACCGGCGTGCGGCTGTCGCAGACGAAGGTCAACGACTTCACCTACCGCTGGCCCGGCGGCCGCGAAGACGCCGAGGTGATCTTCGCCGCGGTCGCCGAAGCGGGCGCGCAGTACCTCCACATCGCCAGCGAGGGCCGGAACTGGCTCGAGACGGCGAAGCTGGCCGACGGCGGCACCATCACCGCGCTCGCCCGGCAGGTCACCGGGCTGCCGGTGATCGCCAACGGCGGGATGCACGACCTCGCCCAGGCGCACGAGGTGCTCACCGGCGGGCATGCGGACCTGCTCTCGCTCGGCCACGGCGCGCTGGCCAACCCCGATCTGCCCGCCCGCGTCGCGGCGGCGCGGCCCCTGGCCGAGTTCGACCGCGCGATGGTCTCCCCGACGGTCACGGTGGCGAACGCGCGCCGTTGGCGGGAGAGTCGGCAGGCGTGACGGAACCAAGCTGGCACGGCGGCGCGGCCGCGGTGGCGACCCTGACCTTCGACGTGGACGCGGAATCCCCGATCCTCGCGCGCGGGCGGGGCTACGCCGACCACCTCTCGACCATGTCCCATCAGGCGTACGGACCCAGGGTCGGGGTGCCGCGCATCCTCGACCTGCTCGGCGAACTGGCCGTGCCCGCGACGTTCTTCGTGCCGGGCTGGGTCGCCGAACAGCGGCCCGGCCTCGCCGCCACGATCGTGGAGCGCGGGCACGAGGTGGCCCACCACTCCTACAGCCACCGGCCGCCGACCACGATGACCGCCGCCGAGCAGCGTGCCGATTTCGAACGGGGCATGGCGGTGTTCGCCGCACAGGGCATCGAGATCAGCGGGCATCGCGCGGCGGGCTGGGAGTCCACTTGGGACACTCCGGCACTGGTCGCCGAACACGGGTTGAGCTACGACTCGTCGCTGATGGCCGACGACCGGCCGTACCTGATCGAAACCGCGGCGGGCCGGATCGCCGAGTTGCCGGTGCACTGGTCGCTCGACGACTGGGAGCAGTACGCGTTCCTTCCCGCGCCTCAGGTCGGCTCGGTGATCACGTCTCCGGTGCGGGTGCTGGAGATGTGGCGCGCCGAGCTGGACGCGATGCGCCGCTACCGATGCCTGTTCAACCTGTGCCTGCACCCGTTCCTTTCGGGGAGGCCGGGACGGCTGGAGGCCGTGCGCTCGCTCATCGAGTTCGGGCTCGGTCTCGGCGACGTCCGGTTCGCCCGGTGCCGTGACGTGGCCGCCGCGGCGCTGGCCGACCCCGCGCTGCCCGCGGAACCCTTGCGGCGCCTCGAAATCGACCCGGCGGTCTACCCGGACTGAGCCGCCTCCAGCGCCAGGAAGAGGTCGACCCGGTCCGCGGTCCGCCCGACGTCGCGGCCGGTCAGCTCGGTGACCTTGGCCAGCCGGTTGCGCAGGGTGTTGACGTGCACGTACAGCGCCGCGGCGGTGGCCGCCCACTGGCCGTCGTGGTCGAGGAACGCCCGCAGGGTCGTCTCCAGGTCGCCGTCGCGGACGCGGTCGTGCTCGCGCAGCGGACCGAGCAGGGCGTCGGCGAAGGTGTGCCGCCACTGCTCGTCGTGCGACTCCAGCAACAGGCGATAGCTGCCCAGTTCGGCGAAGCTCGCCGCGACCGGGCCGCCGCGCCTGCCCCGGAGCACGCGGCAGGCTTCGCGGCTGCGTGACAGCGGCACCCGCAGTTCGGCGGCGCCGGGCACGGGATCGGCGAGTCCGACCACCACGCGTCCTCCGGCGAGCCGGTGCGACACCGCCGCCGCCAGCCGCGGCGCGAAGGCGGCGGGCGACTGCCGTCCCGACCGGAACGGCAGTACCGCGACGACGTCCTGGCTGCCCGCCGCCACGACCGCGGGCAGCCCGTCCGCCAGCAGGAAATCCGTCACGGCCTCCGCCATCCCCGCCCGCGTCGCGGCGTCGTCGCCCGCGAACGCCAGCGCGATCACGGACAGGGGCCCGTCCGGGTCGACGCCGAAGGCCCGCAGCCTGCCGGGCACCTCCGCGGCGCGCTGCGCCCCGGACAGGACCATGTCCAGCAGTTCGACGGCGAACCGCATCTCGATCGCCTGCACCGCCTGGTGCCGGGCCACCTCCAGGCTGAGGTAACGGGCGGTCTGCTCCAGCGCGTCCCGCTCCTCGCGAGTCAAATCGGCCACCGGCCGCAGGCACAGCAGCGCGGCGTCCGCGTCGCCGATCGCGCCCACCGGGAACAACGCCGCCCGCGTCCCCGCGCCGAGATCCGCCTCCAGCGGCGGCGGATGCCCGGCCAGCGCCTCCGCCGCGGCGCGTGCCTGCCCGGCGTCCAGTTCGGCACCGGCGGACGCGAGCTCCCGGCCCATCCGGTCCACGACGGCCAGCGGGAGCTCGTGCTCACGACGGAGGATCGCGAGCACCCCGGCCGCGCCCGCGCCCCGCGACAACGCCGAGGTCAGCTCGTCGCCCCGGCGCACCATCGACATCAGCGCGTTCTGCCGGTCCGCGGCCTGGATCGCGGCCGCGGCCCGGGTGACCGCCGTGAACGGAACCGCCACCGAGATCTCAAGCAGGGGCAATCCGGCTTCCCGGCAGGCCTCCGCGAGTTGCGGAGGAGTGTCGCGCTGCTCCACGCGCAGGCCGAAGATGATCCCCGCCGCTCCGGCGCCGGCCACTCGCGCGACGAAGTCCGCCGGGGCGACGCGGTCCAGCCACAGGCCGTTGGTCAGCACGACCTCGTGTTCGCGCACGTACGGCCCGGGGTCGGGGAGCTCGGTGTTGTGCACCCACAGCACCTGCCCGGTCAGCGCGCCGTCGCGGCCGGGGACGACCACCCGCAGTTCGAGAGCCGGGTCGTCGACCAGGGCCGCCAAGGTCAGCATGACTGTGAATATATCCAGCCGGGTAGGTCCTTTATGGATGAACGGCCATTTCATCGTTTTGTCATGAGCGCTGATTAGCGTCCTTCGAAGACCACTTCAGGATTCGAGGAGAACCACTGTGACGGCAGTTTCCCGCACGATCGCCGAGCGCTACACCCTGCTCGAGGAGCTGGGGCGCGACGGGACGGCCGTGCTGTGGCGCGCCGAGGACGGGCCGGACGGCGACCGGGTCACGATCAAGGAACTACGGCTCCCCGGCCACGAGCCCGCCCTCGTCGAGCGGCTCCAGCGTGAGGCCCGAGTCGCGCTGGATCACCCGTCGGTGGTGCCCGTCCACGACGTCGTGGTGACGGACGGGACGGCGTTCATCGTGATGGGCCCTGTGGAAGGGCGGACTCTGGAGGACGTCGCGGCCGCGGGCCCGCTACCGCCGCGGTTCGTGGCGGACCTCGGCGGACAGGTGCTCGGCGCGCTCACCGCCGCACACACCGCGGGCGTCGTGCACGGGGACGTGCGGCCCTCGAACATCCTGGTGGCTCCCGACGGCACGGTGAAACTGACCGGTTTCGGGATCGCCAAGGCCCTCGACCCGGCCGGCACCCCAGCGTTCCTCGCCCCCGAAACGATCGCGGGGCACGAAGCCACTCCCCATTCCGATCTCTGGTCGGTCGGCGTGACCATGCTCAGCGCGAGCGAGGGCGGGAACTTCTTCCAGCGGGCGAACGTCGCGGCCACGCTGTACGCCGTCGTCAACGAGCAGCCGCCCTTCAACCGGACGCCCGCGCCACTGGCGGACGTCCTCCGCGGGCTGCTCGCGAAGGCACCGCAGGCACGCATGCTGCCGGACCAAGCGCTCCCGCTGCTGGCCCAGGCCGCGAGCGGGGTCGAAACCCCCGTGCCGCAGCCGTCTTCTCCCGGGCTCGGCATGCCTTCGATGCCCGCGATCCTGGCCGGCGTGGCGAGCATCCTGTTCGGCTTCTACGTGTTGACCGACGCGATGGTGATCCACCAGGCGTATCTGTTCGACGTGTTCTGGCCGCCGATGCTCCTCGCCCGCGTCGGCATCGTCCTGGCGGGCGTGTTTTCGATCGTCGGTGGCGGTCTCCTGTTCGCCAGCGTCCGCCGCGGACAGGTCATGACCGCCGTCGGCGCGGGGCTGACGTTGCTCAGCCTGCTCCTGCTGCAGACGCTGGACGAACGGGAACACCTGGGCCGTGCCCTGCAACCGGGGCTCACTCTCGACCTCGTCGCGCTCGTCTTCGCCGCCATGCTGGTCATCGGCGTGTGGCTGGTCCCGGCCAAACGCCCTGCTGTGGGCTGATCCGCTCACAGCAGCGAAACCGGCGGACGGCCGCGCCCCGGCGGCATGGTCGGGGCATGACCGACAACGAGAAGCGGCCACTCTTCGACCAACGGCTCCGGGAACAATTCTTCAGCCAGCGTGTGCTGGTCCTCGACGGCGCGCTCGACGACGACAACGGGACGGTCCTCACCACCCAGCTGCTGTCACTCGCGAGCGAGGACCCGCGCAAGGACATCGCGTTGTGGATCCACTCGCCGGGCGGATCGGTCCCGTCGATGCTGGCCATCCGCGACGTGATGCGGCTCGTGCCGTGCGACGTCGCCACCCTCGCGCTGGGGCTGGCGTGCAGTGCCGGGCAGTTCCTGCTTTCGGCGGGCACCCCGGGCAAACGCTTCGCACTGCCGCACGCCCGGATCCTCATGCACCAGGGTTCGTCGGGTATCGGCGGTTCGGCCGTCGAGGTGGAGGTGCAGGCGGACGACCTGCGCTACACGCGGGACACGGTGCTGGGTCTCATCGCCGACGACACCGGGCAGCCCATCGACCGGATCTTCGCCGATTCCCTCCACGATCGCTGGTTCACCACCGCGCAGGCGCGCGAATACGGCTTCATCGACCACATCGTCGAGCGCCTCGACCAGGTCGTCCCCGTCCGCACGCACAAACTCGGCCTCGGCACGGAAAGGGGTGCGGGCGCATGAGCTCTTACACCATCCCCAACGTCATCTCCCGCAGCCCCGCGGGCGAGCGGATCATGGACGTCTACTCGCATCTGCTGTCGGAGCGGATCATCTACCTCGGGACCGCGATCGACTCCGGCGTGGCGAACGCCCTGATCACCCAGCTGCTGTACCTGGAGGCGGACAACCCCGAGCAGGAGATCAACCTCTACATCAACACCGAGGGCGGCGACCCGTCGGCGATGCTCGCGTTGTACGACACCATGCGTTTCATCAAGGCGCCCGTGGCCACGACCTGTGTCGGCCAGGCCGTCGCGGCGGGCGCGATCCTGCTGGCCGCGGGCGAGGCGGGGCACCGGTTCGTGCTGCCGCACACCAGGGTGGTGCTGCACCAGCCCGCCGCGCAGGGCCGGGGCACCATCCCGGATCTCATCCTGCAGGCCGACGAGGTCGTGCGGGTGCGGACGCAGCTGGAGGAGATCCTGTCCGCGCACACCGGCCGCGCCGTGTCCGATCTCCGGCACGACACCGACCGGGACCGCGTGTTCGACGCGGCGGGCGCCGTCGCCTACGGGCTCGCGGACCGCGTTCTCGACGAGCGGGCTTAGGCGGCGTTTCATAAGCCAAGTCCGCGGTCTTGGCGGTGGTCACTGGCGGCACGAAGCCCATCGAACAGGCTTATTGACGGGTAAGGCGAAGGTGGCGTGGTCGGCACTTCCGCGGGGTACGTTCCGCTCGAAGCCGGCGCCCCGGTGCTCATGTCGCGAAAGCCACTTTCGGGACACCAGACGTCCCGAAAGTGGCTTTCGCGACACATCCGACAGCGCTGAAACCTCCGGCCACAATCCCCCATCGACGTTGCGAAAGAGGCTTTCGCGACACGCCGCCTTCGGCTTACCCCTCGATAGGAAACACGCTCAAGCGGCCATGAGCACGGGCCCTCGCGGGCGGCGGCCGACCGCGAGCCCCGTGCTGCCGCCCCGGCTGATCGTGCCCGCGATACCGAAGAGCAGATCCGCCAGGTCGAGCCCGAGCGCGCCGGTGACCGCGGCGATCATCTCGCTGGACGGCTCCTTGCGGCCGCGTTCGATCTCGGAGAGGTACTGCGGCGAGATCCCGGCGCGTTCGGCGACGTCGACGAGGCGGCCACCCTGTTCCTCCCTCGCGGCGCGCAGGCTCTTGCCCAGCACGTCACGCCACAGCGGCTCCGGTTCGGGACGCTTCTGGTGGAAAGGGAGGATGTCCGCCATACGCTCATCGTGACATTCCGCCGGGACGCGCGTGCTCCGTTCCGCTCAAGGCGAAACGGAGCCACGGAACGCGCGCCGGTACGCGCCCGGCGTCGTGCCGACCTGAGCACGGAAACGGCGGCGGAGGTTCACGGCCGACGTCAGGCCGACGCGGGTCGCGATCACCTCCACCGGTAAGCCGGTCTCCTCCAGCAGGGTGCGCGCCTCGGTCACGCGCCGCGTCAGCAACCAGGCGCCCGGCGTGGTGCCGAGCTGATCGGCGAAGCGCCGGGCGAGCGTGCGGGGCGAGACGTTGAGGTGCGCGGCCAGATCGCCCACCGACAACGGTGTCCCGAGGCGCTCACCCGCCCATTCGAGGAGACCGTCCAGCTCGTCGCCGGGCGGCGGGGCCGGGACGAACTGCGCCTGACCGCCGTCACGGTGCGGCGGCATCACCATGTGCCGGGCGACGAGGGCGGCGTGCGCGGCCCCGTGGTCGCGCCGGACCAGGTGCAGGCAGAGATCGATCCCCGCGCCCGCCCCGGCGCTGGTGGCGACGTCACCGTGGTCCACGTAGAGCACGTCCGGTTCGACGCGAATCCGGGGGAATTCCTCCTGCAGCTGGGAAGCACGCGCCCAATGCGTGGTCGCCGTCCTGCCGTCCAGCAGCCCGGTGCGGGCCAGTGCGAAGACACCCGTGCAGATCGTGACGAGCCGCGCTCCCCTGGCGTGCGCGCGCAGGAGCGCCCGGCGCACCGGGGCCGAGAGCGGCGCCTCCGCCGGCGACCAGCCGGGGATGAGCACCGTGTCGGCGTCCGCCAGCGCGGACAGGCCTTTGGTCACGGAGATCGCGTACCCCGCCGTGGTCGGCACCTGGCCGGGTTTCTCCGTGCAGACGTCGAATTCGTAGTACCGCGGCACTCCGGCGCGCTCCGTGCCGAAGACCTCGGCGGCGATCCCGAGCTCGAAGGTCGACTGCACCGGCCGCACCAGTGCCCTCACGCGATGCATGGCAGAAAAATACCCCATGGTGTCTTCCCTGACACTGTCCGGCCGCGAGGCGGCCACGGCACCATGAGGTCATGCACCCCGAAATCCTCGCCCAAGAGGGCTACACTTCCGTCCCTGTCAAGGAATCCCCCGTTCGCGAGCTGTTCCCCGGGATCCGGCTACGTCCACTGTGGACGGGAACGGACGGCGCGCACGCCAACGTACTGGAAATGGATCCCGGCACCTCGTGGCCGCATCGCGACGTCCACGAACCGGGCCCCGAAGAGGTGTTCGTCGTCTCCGGCACGTTCAACGACGGCGCGCGCGACTATCCGGCGGGGACCTTCCTGCACGCTCCGGCCGGTTCGTGGCACGTGCCGACGTCGGCGACCGGATGCACGCTCTTCGTCTTCTATCCCGAAGGCTGAGCCGCCAGGAACGCCAGAATCCGTTGCCAGGTCAGGGCCGCCGCGTCCTCGTCGTGGTCGGGCAGGCTGCTGTCGGTGTAGAAGTGGCCGGCTCCGGGGTAGGTGAACACTCGCGCGTCGGCGCCGGAGCAGGCCGCCGCGGCGAGCCAGCCGGGAAGCGCGGCCGGTGGCGCGAAGTCGTCCGGGTCGGCCGCGTGGAGCTGGATCGGCAGACCGTCGCGGACTTTCGCGGGCAGGTCGGCGATGGCGTGGAGCAAGAGCACGCCGGCGGTGGCCGGCCGGTGCGGGAGCAGCCCCGCGGCCACCACCGCGCCCATCGACATCCCGGCCAGCACGGTGTCCTCGGGCAGCTTCCGGGCGGCGTCGAGCGCACGTGCGGCGACGGTGGACCATCCGATCCGGTCCTTCAGCGCGAATCCGTCTTCGAGCGTGGTCGCGGTCTCGCCGCCGTAGAGGTCGGGAGTGGTGACCTCGTGCCCGGCGGCACGCAGGCGGTCCGCCGCGGCCAGCTCCGCCGGCCGTAACCCCAGGACCGAGTGGAAGAGGACGACGCTGGTCATCCGACGACCGACAATCCGCTTTCGGTCGCCAGGATCCCCGCGACCGAGACGGCCTGCTCGCCGGTGATCTTCGCGCCGCGAAGGGTCAGCAGACCGCGGACATCGGACAGGCGCGAACCACGGAGATCACAGTCCAGCGCGGAGACGGCCGCGAATTCCGTGCCGGTGAACTCACAGTCCACAAAGGTCAGCCGGGACAGGTCACCGGAGAACACCGTTTCCCGGAAAGAACATCCGGAGAAGACGGCCGGGCCCTTCGCGCGCTCGACCGTCACCGACGCGTAGTCGAACCGCGCGTTCTCGACGTACAGATCGGACGCGGAGGTGATCGCCACTCCGAGCCCGATCGCGCGGCAGCGAAGGATTTCCACCCGGCGGGCCGACAGCTCGCGGATCGCCGCGTTGGACAGGTCGACGCCTTCGAGGGACACGTCCGAGAGCGTCAGCCTGTCGAGCCGGGAGTTCGCCAGGATCACGTCCGAGACGAGTGAACGCACGATCTCGCCACCGCCGCGGGCTCCGCTCTGGTCTCCGCCGTCGAGGCGGACCGAGTCGAATTCGAAATCGCCCCGGAACACGGCGGGTTCGCTTTCGAGGTCGTCGCGCTCGACCGAAGGGCGCCGCACCTTGATGCCGTCGAAATCCCGGAAGTCCATGATCCGGACCGTACCCCAGGGGCTCGCGCGTGAAGGGTGCCTTCACGCGCGAGCCGCCCGCAGGGTCAGTCAGTCCCGGACGCCCTTCACGGCGTCCTTGATCTTCTCGCCTGCCTGCTTGACGTTGGCCTTGCCCTGCTCGGCCTTGCCTTCGGCCTGCCACTGCTCGTTGTCCGTGGCGTTACCGGCGGCTTCCTTCGCCTTGCCCTTGAGCTCGTCGATCTTGTTCTCGGCTTTGTCGTTCATCAGGGCCTCCCTTTCGTCGTCCGCTGCCTCCGGATACCCGTCGGCGGGCCGGGGAAACGACGTTTTCGCTGTGGCCCTCATCTCTCCCCGCCCGTGTGGCCGCACGGGTACACCGTCTTCGCGACGACTGTCTCGCAGGCCGGGCAGTTGTTCACCGGCCGCTCACGGCGGCCCCAGTACGCATGGGTCGCCCCGCAGAGCGCCGTGACCGGCTCGCCGAGGCCGGGGTCCGGGTTGCAGACAGGGCAGTAGGCGTGGGCCGCCCGTTCGATTTCGGCCATCATCCGCCACCTCCGGGTGTGGTCGTCCCCCTTCACGGTACGGCGCTCCCCGCACCGTCCCCCGATCGTGGATCGCCGTGGCCCTGAATGGCCGATGTGCCGTTACGCCACCGGTTCTATCGTTCGGACGCATGGCAAGCGACTTGCAGCGACGCAAGATTTCGGGCGTCTTCGCCGCGATGGACGTCGACGGCGACGGTTTTCTCCAGGAGCGGGACTTCCAGGCGCTGGCCGACCGCTGGGCGCGGCGGCGCGGCCAGGGTGACGAGCGGCGCCTGACCGGCATCATGCTGAGCTGGTGGACGACGCTGCTGGCGGCGTCGGATCTCGACCGGGACGACAAGGTCACCCTCGACGAGGTCCTGCTGGTGGTCGACAAGCTTCCCGACACGCCCGAGGCCGTGACCGCGACGGCCGACGCGATGTTCGAAGCGATCGACGAAAACGGCGACGGGCTGATCTCCGCGGCGGAGTACCGCCGGCTGATCGAGGTCTGGAACGGCCGCCCCACCGACACCGACGCCACCTTCCCGCTGCTGGACGCCGACGGTGACGGAATGCTGTCCCGGGACGAGTTCGCCGCGCTGTGGCTCGAGTTCTGGGCGGGCGACGACGCGCAGGCCCCGGGCACCCTGGTCTTCGGTCCGCTGGCCGCCTGACGGCTTTCGGGCGGACTCGGCGGCCATACGGGCCAGACCCCGGCCTCCACCGCGTCGCGGACGTCCCGGCCGCTCAGGATGTCAGGCGTGGACGAGGTGGCCGAACGGATCCTGGAGCGTGTCACCGGCGAGGGCGCGCCCTGCGTCTGGGTTACCGGGCCGGCGGGCGTCGGCCGGACCACCCTGCTCGCGCGGCTGTCCGAGCGGCTTTCCGCGTCGGGGCAAGGGGTTTCGACCGTACGCTTCATGCAGGACGGCGACCTCGCGCCCGGTGGCGATCCGTGGCCTCCCGTCACCGGTGACGGGCGCGTGCTGCTGCTCGACGACACCCAGTGGATGCGAAACGACGACCTCGCCGTCCTGGCGGCGTGGCTCCGCCGCTCGTCGGGCAAGCTGGTCTGCGCCACGCGGACCCCGGTCCGTGACGCGGCCGAGAGGCTTGCCGTCGTGCGGCGGTTGCGCGCCGAAGGCCTGGTGGAACCGGTGCGGCTGCCGCCGTTGACGGCGGCGGAGATCACGCGGCCGGTCGTCGAGGCACTGGGCGCCGTTCCGAGCGACCTGCTCCGGGACCGGCTGCACGAACTCAGCCGGGGAGTGCCCGCCGCGTTGCGCCAGGCGCTGGACCTGCTGCGCGCACAGGGCGCGATCCGGATCGTCGACCGGCGCGCCTATCTCGTGCCCGGCACGCTGGTGCCGCTGCGATCCATGCAGCTGGCCCCCGGGCGGCTCGCCGTCGCGAAGGCCGCCGCGATGCTGCATCCGCTCGGTGCGGCGATGCCGTCGCTGATCAGCGAGGTCCTCGCGCAGGATCCCGCGGAAACGCTCGCGATACTGGAAACCCTGCGAGCGGACGGGATTCTGCACCGCGGCCGGGGCTGGCGGTTCACCGTGCCGGTGGTGGCGTACGCGCTGATCGCCGAACTCGGGCCCTTCGAACGCCGGCGTATCTCCGCGGCCGCCGTCACCGCGTTGTGGAACGGGACCGCGCACACGTCCGCCCCGTACTACCTTCCCGACCGGATCGCCGAGGCAGGCAAGCTGATCGACCCGCGCCGCGCCCTCGCCGAACTGCTCGACAACGCGGCCTTCCTGCCCGACGACCAGACCACCCGCGGCGCGCGATGGCTGCGTGCCGCGGTCGAGCTGACCGAGGACCGGCCGCAGCGGGCGAGGGTGACCCTGCTCCACACCATGTGGTGTCACCTGAACGGCGACCACGAACAGAGTCTCGCGGGGACGCGGCGGCTGCTGGAGGAATTCCCCGACCGGCTGTCTGCCGACGCCGCGCAGGAAGCCCAGTCGATCGCCGTCTGCGCGCTGCACAACTCGGGCAACACGGCCGAACTGGCGAGGATCGCCGCGAACCCGCCGGACTGGTCGGTGGCCTCGAGCGCGATCGCGCTGAGCCTGCTGGACCGCTGGGCGGAAGCGGCCGAACTGCTGGCGGAGAACGACTCCTGGCGGACCGGATCGACGGTTTCCGCGATGCTGGGCGAACTCTTCGGCAGTCTGGCCGAGCTCTGGGCCGGCCGCTCGGCGAGGTTCGGCGCGAACCTGACCGAACGCGAACGGTGGCCGCTGAGGACGGCGCGGCGGCACCGGAACGACCAGATCACCTCGTACGTCACCGCGTTGCTGGTGCTGGGCGAACGAGCACGCGCGGAGAAACTGCTCGCCGACGAAGACTTCCCCGAAACCGGGCTGCGCGACAGCGAACGTTCGATGCTCGCGGTCATGCGGGGCAGGCCCGCCCGCGCGATCGACTTCGCCCACCGCAGCGTGGCCGACCGTTCGCGGCGCGGGTACGACACCGGCTCGGCCGCGATGCGCCTGTCGGCCGTCTCGGTCCTGCTGTCACAGGGACGGTTCACCGCGGCACGGGAGCTGCTGACCGCCGCCCGCGCCACGACACCGATGCTGGCGCATCTGCTCGACATCGCCGAAGCCCGGGTCGACATGGCCCTCGGCGAGACCGACCGCGCCGCCAAACGCCTGCACGCGGCCACCTGCGGACTCGCCGTCGGCACGGACATCGCCTGGGCCGATCTCGCCGAACTCGCGTTGCGGAAGAACGACCGCGCCGCGGCCAGGAAGGCGCTCGACGCGCTGGAGGAACTCGCTTCCGCGATGCCGACCGGGCGGGTGCTGCTGCATCGCCACCTGGTCCGCGCCTGCCTCGGACAGGAGCCGGACGGCGAGTGCCTGTGGCTGGCCAGGGAGCGCGACCAGCCGTTCGAGCTCGCCATCGCGGCCGAACGCCTGGTACGGCACCACGCGACGGATCCCAAGGTGCTCGTCGAGGTCTACGAGACGCTCGGTTCGCTCGACGCGCTGCTGTACCGCGCACGGCTGCGGAATCTCATGCGGGACAACGGGATCACTCCGCCCGGTGACCAGGAGGAGACGGCCACCGAGAACGAGCACCTGCTGGCGCTGCTGGCGGGCGAAGGGCTGACGAACGAGCAGCTGGCGAAGACCCTGCAGACCAGCCGCAAGAGTGTGGACGGACGGCTGAGCCTGCTCTTCAGCCGGACCGGTTACCGCTCCCGGATCGAACTGGCCACGGCCCTGTTGAACGGCCGATACGCCTCGTGAAGGCGCCGGATGTCCGGGTCGCCGTCTGCGCGGCGGACCCCGTGACCAGCGCGGGCCTCGTCGGCATCCTTTCGCAGGACACGACGATCGCGGTGGTCGCCGGCCAGGACGCCGACGTGCTGGTGGCCGCCGAGGACCCGGCCGGGCAGGACCTCCCGGTGCTCCGTCGGGCGGTGAGCGAACTGGGCGCCCTGCCCGGGATCCTCATCGCCGGACCGCTCCCGCCGTCCGGCCACCGCTGGGCCGCGGACGCCGGCGTGCGCTGCGTCCTACCGCATCGGGCGGCCCGGCCGGACCGGCTGATCGCCGAGGTCATGGCCGCGCGATCGGCACCGACGGCCTCCGCCGACCGGCTGGCCGCCGGATACGGCGCCCTGACCGAGGGCCCGGCGCTGTTCCACCCACGCGAGATCAACGTGCTTCGGCTGATCGCCGAGGGCAAGGACACCGCGGAGATCGGCGCGGTGATGGGCTACTCCCAGCGCACCATCAAGAACATCCTGCACCACGCGCAGCGGCGGCTGGCCCTGCGGAACCGCGCCGAAGCGGTGGCCGAGGCCATCCGGGCCGGCTTGATCTGAGAGTTGCGCCTTCAATCACGCGAGTTGCGCCCTCGATCACGCGAGTTACGCCTCAGATCACCCCGGCCCGCACCGCGTACGCGACGGCGTGCGGCCGGTTCTTCAGCTTCAGCCGTCCGGTGATGCCCTGGATGATGTGCTTCACGCTGCGTTCCGAGTAGCTGAGCTCACCGGCGATCTCGACGGTGTCCTTGCCCTCGGCCATCAGCCGCAGCACGTCGATCTCCCGGGTGGTGAGCCCGGCGGTGTTGACGCCCATCGGGTCGAGCACCTCGCGCTGCAGCCGCTCGACGTGCTTGAGCAGTTCACCGAGCAGGCTCGGCGGGAGCACTCCGCCGCCGGTGGCCGCCGCGCGGACGGCGTGTGCCAGCCGTTCACCGGTCGTGGCCGAGCGCGGCAGGACCGCCACCACCCGGCATTCGATGGCGGGTACGAGTTCCGCCTCGCTGATCTGGCTCACCACGAGTACCACCGGCTTGCCGTCCTCGGCGGCGAGCCGCCGCAGCCAGAGCACGATCTCCGGCGTCAGGCATTCGGCGGCGAACACCAGGACGTCGGTCTCGGCGCGCTGATCCCAGTCCCGGATGTCGATCCCCTGCTGTGTGCCCAGCTGGCTGGCCAGGCCCGCGGTGGTGATCGGGTCGGGCGCGTGCACCGCCACGGTGATCTGTCGGGTTTCCGTGTCCACTTCGTCCCCTCCGCTTGTCCGCGGCCCCAGTCGGATGGGACACAGTCTGCGAAGGAGCTCTTCACGAAGTCTCCACGAGTTCTCAACGAGGCGTGAAGGACTTCGTGGCCTGCTGAAACGCCTCGACGTACTTGGGCAGCTCGTCCAGGATCTCGCGGAGCCTGCCCTCGGGCCCGGTGTAGTCCGGGTCGGCCAGGAGGGCGTAGCCGAAAGCCAGCGTCCGCCGAAGCTCGGCGATACGCGCTTCGGCCTCATCGGCGTCGAGCACCAGCCTGCCGTTCCTGGCGAGGCTGAGCAGGACATCACCGGCGAAGTGTTCAAGATCCTGGCTCACTGTCACAGCATGCACAGGCTCGCATGCCTTCGACCAGCGCCGCAGGCCTTTCTGCCCCCGCGAACGCCCGGCTTTGCCCGGTCGCCCCTCGCCTGAACGGGGCCTGAAACCCACATGAACGGACATCCGAAAGTCCACGAAACGGCTTGTTCCAGGCTCGGCCGTCGAAACCCACACGGTGAGTGCCCGATTGATTGCGAAACCCACATCGCCGCCACTAGACTTTCCGCTGAGCAGGACACTCTTTTTCGGCAGTCGGACGCACAGGCGGCAGGTCATGGACGAGGTTTCCTCGCTGACGGTGCGCCTGCTGGGCGGTTCCCCCGCGCGCCACGGCGAAGGCGAGATCGCGCTGGGCCCCGCCCAGCGTCAGGCGGTGTTCGCCACGCTCGCCCTGCGTGCCGGCCAGTTCGTCTCCCGCAAGGAGATCATCGACGCCGTCTGGGGCGAGCGTCCCCCGGACAGCGCCACCGGCATCGTGTACACCTACGTCTCCGCGCTGCGCCGCGCCCTGAAACCGGCGGGCGGGCCGCTCGTCGCCAGCCGCGCCGGCTACAGCCTCGACCTGCCGAGGCAGCAGGTCGACGTCCACGTCTTCGAAGCCGAGCTGGAGCGGGCCCGCGCGCACCGGCTCGCCGGCTCGCACGAGCGGGAGCTGGAGTCGCTTCACTCCGCGCTCGGGCAATGGCGGGGTTCCGCGCTCGACGGGATCCCAGGACCGTTCGCCGAGACCCAGCGCGCCCGGCTGAACGAGCTGCGGATGAGCGCGCTCGAACGCCAGGCCGAGGTCGCGCTGCACCTCGGCGCCTACCGCGACCTCGTGGGCGAGCTCGCCGTGCTGGTCGAGCACCATCCGTTGCGTGAGGGCCTGCACCGGATGCTGATCACCGCGTTGTTCCGGTCCGGCAGGCAGGCCGAGGCGCTGGCCGCGTTCGACCGCGCCCGCGAGACCATCATCGAACAGTCCGGCCTCGAACCCGGGCCGGAGCTGCTCGCGCT
This sequence comes from Amycolatopsis roodepoortensis, assembly GCF_014873915.1. Classification (GTDB taxonomy): domain Bacteria; phylum Actinomycetota; class Actinomycetes; order Mycobacteriales; family Pseudonocardiaceae; genus Amycolatopsis; species Amycolatopsis roodepoortensis. Next base: position 757,972 of record NZ_JADBEJ010000001.1, on the reverse strand, counting down.
GCGGCAGCGGGTCCTGAACGACGATCCGGCGCTGCACCACCAGGACCGGCCGGAACGGCATCGGCAGGCCCACGCCGTGCCCGAACGGCCGTCCGCGTTCGTCGGCCGGGAGTTCGAACTCCGCCGGGTGCGCCGTCATCTGGCCGCGCTCATGGACGAAGGCCGCGGCGGGACCATCTGGCTGGACGGCGAGGCGGGCGGCGGCAAGAGCGCGTTCCTGGCGGAGGCCCTCGCCCCGGCACGGAGCCGCACGCGCTGGGTCGAGGCCGACGAGCTGACCAGCGCGGTCCCGCTGAGCCTCATCGCCGACAGCCTCGGCGGCGAAGCACTCGACGATCTCGGCAGAACGGTCACCGAACTGTGCGCGGGCGGACCGTGGGTGCTCGTCTTCGAAGACCTGCACTGGGCCGACGAGGAAAGCCTGCTCGCCTGGCAGCGGCTGCACGGGTTCACCGCGCACCTGCCGCTGCTGCTGGTCGGCTCGGCTCGCCCGCTCCCCCGGCGCCGCACCCTCGAAGTCCTCCGCTCGCGGCTCGAGGGGGACGTCATCTCGCTGCCGCCGTTCGACGGCCCGGCCGTCGCCGCGCTCGCCGAGGAGACCCTCGCCAGGGACCCGGGCGGGGAATTCCTCGGGTTCGCCGCCGAGTACAGCGCCGGAAACGCCGGCTACCTGTGCGAGCTGTTCGCCGAGTTCGCCGACGGGCGCGAGCCCGACGTCACGCCGCACAGCAGGCTCGCCACCGTGGTCGAAGATCATCTCGCCGCGCTTTCCGTGCCGTGCAAGCGAACGCTGAGCTCGGCGGCCCTGCTCGGCGCGTCGTTCACGGTCGCCGATCTGACCGGTGTCACCGGCCGCGAACTGCGGGCGCTCATCGGAGCGGTCGAAGAGGCGCTCGCCGCGCACGTGCTGGAAACCGAGGGTGAACGGCTGCGGTTCCGGGTCCCGCTGGTGCGGGACGTGTTCGCCGCGCACACCCCGCCCGCCATCCGCGCCGTGCTGCACCAGGAGATCGCCGCCACCATGGCGGGTTCCGGCGCGCCCGCGGACCGCGTCGCCGAGCAGTTGCTCCAGGTCGGCGACGAGCTGACGGCCCGCTGGATCCCGCAGTGGCTGCTCGCCAACGTCCGCGCGCTGTCCACCGGGCCGGCGGTCGAACTGCTCCACTTGCTTTCCCACCAACGAAATCTGACCGAGGAACAGCACCGGAGCCTGGCGGGTGAGCTCGCCGCGCTCCTTTTGCCCGAAACGGGCGCCACGCCCTCCGGGTCCGCGCAGCCCTGGTGCGCGCCGCTGCACGCACTCGCCCGGGTGCGCAACCGAACCGGACCGAGGACGTCCTAAACTGCGGGGACACAGTAGTGATCCGGCCACTTTCGGTGCATGACGAGAAATGGAGCCGGCGTGACGAACGGGCTGCGCGTCGAGCTGCTCGGGCCGCCTCGTGCCTGGCTCGACGACGTCGAGCTGAAGCTCGGGCCCGCCCGGCAGCGCGCGGTCTTCGCCACCCTGGCGGCGCGGCGCGGCCAGGCGATCTCCCTCGGCGAACTGATCTCCGGCGTCTGGGGCGAGTCGGCGCCCGCCAGCGCCACCGGCAGCGTCCACACCTACGTATCTGGTCTGCGCGGCGCGATCCGCAAGGCCGGCGGTGACGCGCACGACGTCCTGAGCTCGTCAGGGTCGAGTTACGTACTGCGGCTGGACCGGGAAGCGCTCGACGTCAGCCGGTTCGAGCAGGACGCCGCGGCCGCTCGACGGCTGCTCGCCCAGACCGATCAGCGGGGCGCGGCCGCCAGGCTCACCACCGCGCTCGGTCTCTGGCGCGGCGAGGCCTACTCCGGCGTGCCGGGCCCGTTCGCCGAAGCGGAACGCGTCCGGCTGACCGAACTCCAGCTCACCGCCACCGAACTGCGCGCCACGGCGCTGCTCGGCATCGGTGACCACCGCGAAGTGGTGGCCGAGCTGACCGCGCTGGTGCAGCGGCACCCGCTCCGCGAGTCGTTGCACGAGACGCTCATGCGCGCCCTGCACGCCAGCGGGCGGCCGATCGAAGCGCTCAGCGCCTATCGCGAGGCCAGGCGGATACTGCGGGACGAGCTCGGCGTCGAACCCGGTGCGCCGTTGCGTGATCTGCACCAGCGCATCCTCGACGGCAGCGAAAAACCTGTCACCCGACCGAAACCGGCTCCCGTCCGCGTCGTCCCGCCGCCGGTCGCCAAGGCGATCGAACGCGGCGGCCAGGGCAGGCTGCCCGGCCGCGCCCGGCAGGTCGAGCGGCTGGACGGCTTCGTCACCGACGTGCTCGCCGGCCGCGGCCGCCCGGTCTGGCTCGAAGGCGAACCGGGGATCGGGAAATCCGAACTGCTGATCGCCGGGCTGTCGGGCGCCGCGGCGCGGGGCTGCCAGCTCGCCTGGACCGCGGCCGACGAGCTGCGGCAACGGTTCCCGCTGCAGGTCATCATGGAATGCCTCGGGGTGCACCACGGCGCGGCGGATCCGGCCAAGGCCAAGCTGGCCGGCGAGCTGCACGCCGAACCCGCGCACGGGAACTGGGGCCCCACCGACCCGATCCTGTCCACTGTGGACAAATTGCTGGCCCTGGTCGACGAGACCTGCGCGGCGGGCCCGCTGGTGCTGGTGATCGACGACCTCCACTGGGCCGACGAGGCGAGTGTGCTGCTGTGGCAACGGCTTGCCGCCGCCACCCGCCAGCTGCCGCTCCTGCTGGTCGCCGCCACCCGCACCGGGCACGGCCGCCGCGATCTCGCCCAGCTCCGCCGCGGGGTCGAGGCGAGGGACGGCGAGATCATGCCGGTCGAGGTGCTGACCGACGACGACGTCACCGCCGTGTTCGAGGTGGTCCTCGGGGCCAGGCTCGGGGCGAGTCTCCGCCCGCTGGTCCGGCGCGCGGCCGGAAATCCGCTCTACGCCAGGGAAATCGCGCAAGACCTGGTCCGCACCGGCTCGTTGCGGATAAAGGACGGCGTCGCCGAGGTGACGCTGGACGGCACCGAGAACGCGCCGCGGTCGCTGCTGGCGGCGGTGGCGAGGACGCTGGAATGCCTCGACCCCGCCACGACCGAGATCCTGCGGACCGCCTCGCTGCTGGGCGCGGAATTCGCCGTCGAGGACCTGGCCGCGCTGGCGGACAAGGGTCCGCTGGAGGTCCTGCGGGAGCTGGAGCCCGCCACCACCGCGGGCGTCATCGAGTACGCCGGAGACAAGCTCGCCTTCCATCACCCGTTCCAGCGGCAGACGCTCTACGGCGCCATCGCCGAACCGGTCCGCGCCGCGTTGCACCGGCGTGCCGCCGAATCGCTCGCCCGGGCGGGCGCGCCGATCAAACGGGTCGCCGAGCAGCTGGCGGCCGGGCCGGTGCCGTTCGACCCATGGCTGGCGGGCTGGCTCACCGCCAACCACGTCGCGGTGTCCAACCGGGCCCCGCATATCGCGGCCGACCTGCTCCGCGGCGCGCTCGACAGCACGGTGCCCACCGGCGAGCAGCGGGAGACGTTGATCGCGGCGCTGGTGCGCGTGCTGTTCCGGCTCGAACTGGCTCCGGAGGCGGAGGCCGAGCAGGCGGTGAAGATCGTCACCGACAAGGCGGATCTGGCGCAGATGCGGCATTTCCTCGCCGCGCTGCGGTACCGCCGGGGCGACACGCCGGGCGCGATCGAGGCGCTCGGCGACACCGCGGACGACCCGTCGATGCCGGAACTGTGGCGCACCAGCACCCGGACGCTGCTCGCCAACTTCCGGCGCGGCACGCTCGCCGACCTCGACGAGACCGAACGGATCGCGCGGGCCCTGTACGCCGAGGCGAGTGAGCGCTACCCGGCCGCGCACGCGCAGCAGACGTTGTGGCTCGTGCATTCGATCCGCCGCGAGCACGACCTGGCGCTGACCGCGATCGACGCGGCACTGGAGACCACCGGCGACGAGGCAGACCTGGCGACGCTGCGGTTCGACCTGCTCGACAACCGCCTGTTCACCCTGCAGAACCTCGACCGGCTCGCCGAAGCCGACGCCACGCTGCACGCCGGGTACGAGACGGCCGCGCGGCACGGCCTGCCGACCGGTCCGCAGGTCTCGGCGGCCGTGCACTACTACTGGACCGGGCGCTGGGACGAGGCGCTGGCCGAATTGGACTCGGTCACCGAAGACGGCCCGGCGATCACCTTCTACGGTGTCCGCGAGCCGGGCGCCGCCGCCCTGCTGCTGCACGGGGTCGCCGCCCTCATCGCGGGCCATCGCGACGAACGCGTCGCCGTCCGCGCCCATCTGGAAGCGGCCGAGGCGCACTCGCCGTCGAACTCGTCCGAACGCGAGAGCTGCGACTTCTACCTGGCGGCACAGGCGATGGCCGCCGAGCAGCGCGGCGAACTCGACGACGCGCTGCGGCTGTTCGCGCCGGTGCTGCGTCCCGACTACGCCCGGATGATGTTGCGCCACCAATGGCTTCCCGACGTCGTCCGCGTCGCGCTCGCCGCCGGGAACGACGCCGTCACTCAGGAAGCGCTCGCCGTCTGCACCGAGGAAGCGAGCCAAGAGACCATTCCCGCCAGGGCGAGCGCGGCCGCTCTCCGGTGCCGGTCGCTGATCGACGGCGATCCCGAAGGCATGCTGGCCGCGGCCGATCACTACCGCGAGGTCCACCGCCCCATCGAACTCGCGGCCGCGCTGGAGGACGCCGCCGAACTGCTCGGCCGCGCCGGGTACCTCGAAGCGGCGACGCGTTCGCTCACCGAAGCGTGTGAGGTGCTCGGCGAGGTCGGAGCCACCTGGAGCATCCGCCGGGCGGAAAGCAGGCTACGGCGCTACGGCGTGCTGAGCCGTGCCGAGCGGAGTCCCCGGCACAGCGGGGCACTGTCGCCGCTGGAACTGCGGGTCGCGCGGCTGGTGGCGGCGAAGCTGTCGAACCCGGAGATCGCCGCCGAGCTGAGCCTGCCGCGGCGGACGGTGCAGTCGCTGGTGTCCAGGGTCCTGACCAAACTGCACGCCGATTCCCGGCTGACCGTCGGCGACCAGCTGCCGAGACGACTCGCGTGACCGCACGACCGAGGAGAACCATGACCCGCGTACTGGCCGGATTGACGGCCCTCGTGCTGCTGCTGAGCGGCTGTTCGAGCGCGCCGGAAGCCGGCGGCCCGATCAAGCTCACCGTCGCCACCTTCGGCGAGTTCGGGTACGAGAAGCTCTTCGACGAGTACGAGAAGTCCCATCCGGGGATCACCGTCGAGGGCCGGGTCGCCGACTTCGAAACGCATCACCGCCAGCTCGCCACCGGCCTCGGCGCCGGACGCGGCAGCGCGGACGTGGTGGCGATCGAGGAGCAGTATCTCCCCAAGTTCCGCCAGTCGACGGACAAGTTCAGCGACCTGTCCGAGTTCGGCGCGCAGGGTCTCCGCGAGCAGTGGCCTGCCTGGAAATGGGACCAGGGCACCGCCGAAAACGGGAGGTTCGTGATGGGCCTCGGCACCGACATGGGCAGCCTCGCCCTCTGCTACCGGCGCGACCTGTTCGCGAACGCCGGCCTGCCCACCGACCGCGACCAGGTGGCCGCGCTGTGGCCGACCTGGGAGAAGTTCGCCGAAACCGGCGAGCGGTTCAGTGCCAAGGCACCGGACGACGTCAAGTTCGCCGACTCGGCGGGCACCGTCTACACGGCGATGCTCAACCAGGCGCAGGAGAACTACTTCGCCAAGGACGAGCGGTTCATCGCCGACACGAACCCCAACGTGCGCAAGGCCTTCGAATTGGCGGGCGGGATGGCGCTGAAGAAGGAGACGGCCGCCGTCACCACCTTCACCCAGCCGTGGACGGTGGCGATCAAGCAGAGCCGGTTCGCCGCCATCACCTGTCCCGCGTGGATGCTCACCCAGATCGAAGAGGCGGGCGGGCCGGAGCTCGCGGGCAAATGGGACGTCACCTCGGTTCCGGGCAAGGCGGGGAACTGGGGCGGCTCGTTCCTGACCGTCCCGAAGCAGGGCGCACACCGCAAGGAGGCTTACGACCTCGCCGTCTGGCTCACCGCGCCCGAACAGCAGAAGCGGATCTTCCTGGAAAGCGGGCTCCTGCCGAGCGCGCTGGGCGCGTACCAGGACACCGCCGTGCTTTCCCACACCAGTCAGTACTTCAGCGGCGCGCCGATCGGCAAGATCTTCGCGGCCTCCGCCGAGGCCTTGCGGCCGAACTACCGCGGGCTGCGCGACGGCGAGGTGCGCCCGGTGTACGGGCACGCGCTCGGCCGCGTCGAAGAGGGGAAGCAATCGCTCGACGAGGCATGGAACCAGGCAGCGACCGAGGGCCGCGCCGCGGCCGCCAACTGAGTGGGGACGGCGTGACACGCAGGTTTCCGGCCGGGTTCCGCTGGGGCACGGCCACGGCGGCGTACCAGATCGAGGGGTCGACGACGGCGGACGGCCGTGGACCGTCCATTTGGGACACATTCACCGCGCGGCCGGGTGTGGCCACCGGTGACCCGGCGTGCGACCACTACCGGCGCTACCGCGAGGACATCGGGCTGCTGAACGGGCTCGGCGTGCCGTATTACCGGTTCTCCGTCGCGTGGTCGCGGATCATGCCGGACGGCCGCACGGTCGAACCACGCGGCCTCACCTTCTACGATCGCCTTGTCGACACGGTGCTGGAGCACGGGATCACCCCGATGGTGACGCTCTACCACTGGGATCTTCCGGAAGCCCTGCAGGCGGAAGGCGGCTGGCCGGACCGCGACCTCGCGAGCCTTTTCGCCGACTACGCCCTGACAGTCCACAATGTACTCGGAGACCGGGTGCGACAGTGGACCACGATCAACGAACCGTTTTGCGCCGCCTTCATCGGTTACGGCAACGGCGATCACGCACCGGGTATCAAGGACGAAGGCGCGGCCTTGGTCGCGGGGCACAACCTCCTGCTCGCGCACGGTAAGGCCGCGCAGGCGTTGCGGTCTGCCGGCGGCGAGCAAGAGGTGTCCATCGTGCTCAATTTCGCCCCGGTGCTGACCGATGTGGACGATGTCGCCCACCGCGAGGCCGCGCGCAAATTCGACTTCCTGCACAACAGATTCTTCCTCGACCCCTTGTTGGGCCGCGGCTACCCGCCCGAACTGCTGGCGGATCTGGCGCATCTCGGCACGCTGGAACCGGCGATCGCCGACGGCGACCTGGAGATCATCGCGCAGCCGCTGGACGTCCTCGGCGTCAACTACTACGCGCCCGCCCGCGCGGTCCCGCTCGAAGACCCCGAGGCCGACAGCAATTGTCCGCTGCCCGGTCTGCGCGGAATGGACGTCCAGCCGCCCCGCGGCGATCTGACCTCGCTCGGCTGGGAACAGCGGCCCTCGTCGTTCACCGATCTGTTGCTGTGGCTGCACGAACACTGTCCTGGCCTGCCGCTCGTGATCGCCGAGAACGGTGCCGCGTTCGAGGACGAGGTCGTCGACGGGCGGGTCCACGACGAAAAACGCGTCCGGTACTTCGCCGAGCACCTCGCTGCCGTGCACGACGCGATCGAACGCGGTGCCGACGTCCGCGGCTACATGGCCTGGTCGCTGCTGGACAACTTCGAGTGGGCGATGGGATACACGCAGCGGTTCGGCCTCGTGCACGTGGATTTCGAAACGCAGGAGCGGGTACTCAAGGACAGTGCGCGGTTTTACGCGGATGTGGTGGCGCGCAACGGTCTTTGACGGCTCAGCTTTGTTGCCGGAATTCGGCGATGGAAGTTCGCATGCGCGACTTCGACACGATCCTGCACGGACATATAGGCGTCGAATCTGACACACGTCACCGAAAAACGACGACGCGCCGACAAGGAAACCCTCGGCGGCCAGTCGCATGCCCAACCTCGAAACACAGGAACAAACACCCCTCCAGACACGCACGTACACAACAACCCAGACCTACGACCACACCACAACCAAATTCACACACGCCACCGAAAACGACGAGGCACGACCCGGAAACTGTCGGTGGTCGGTTGTAGCTTCTGTGTGTGGACACACGCAACGCCACTGTGGCGCTACTCAAGGAAATCACCTCACCTGATGCTTTGCAGGAGGTCAATGCCGCCTTGGATTCGTTGGAGGACAACGATGCCGTCGACGCTGCCGTCGCGGCGTCGGAGGGCATCGCACGCCTGGAGGCGGTTCGGTTCCGCGCGCTCGCGCAGCTCAACCGTCACCGTGACGGCGCGTCGAGCGTGGCGCAGGAAGTCGCGTTCGCACTGTCTGTTGTGGACGGTCACGCGGCCGGTCTGGTGTCGACGGCGGCGGCGCTGACCACGCGGTTACCTCGGACGCTGGGGCTGCTGGACCAGGGGCAGGTGGGTGGTTATGGGGCGATGAAGGTCGCCACCGCCACCGCGTGGCTGTCCGACGAGGACGCCCGCGCGGTCGACGAGGTCCTGGAAGACCGCCTGCCGGGCCGGAACTCCGAGCAGATCCGGAAAGCAGCGAATCACGCGGCGATGATGGCCGACCGCGAGGGTGCCGCCCGCCGCACGGAACGGCACCGTGCCGGGCGCCGGTTGTCGATCCGCCAGGGTGAGATCGGCGTCGCCTCGATCGAAGTCGAGGACGGCCCTGTCGAGAAAGTGGCCGCCGCCTACACCCGGATCGACCGCGAGGCACGCGCCCTCAAAACCGGCGGGGAGACCCGCACGCTGGATCAGCTGCGCGCCGACATCGCCCTCGATCTGATGTTGGGCGGCCAAGGTGGCAAAGCTGAACGGTCCGAAGTGTTCCTCTACATGGACCTCAACACCTACCTCGGCCTGAACGACGACCCCGCCGAACTGGCCGGACACGGCCACATCCCCGCCGCACTGGCCCGGCACATCGCCTCCGGCCCGGACACCGTCCTGCGCCGGATCATCACCGATCCGCTCTCCGGGCAAGTCCTCGACCTCGGCCGCGACCGCTACCGGCCCACCACCGGACTGGACGAGTTCGTCCGGGTCCGAGACCGGGAATGCCGAAGACCCGGCTGCCACCGCCCCGCCCAAACCTGCGACCTCGACCACGCCCTGCCCTGGCAACACGGCGGCCACACCGCCGACACCGAACTGATCGACCTCTGCCGCCGCGACCACCGGCTCAAGGACGAGCCCGGCTGGACCTACCGGCTGGCCGAGGACGGCACTCTCACCATCACCACACCCACCGGCCACAGCTACGACAGCACGCCACCGCCGCTACACGAGCCCCGCACCCAAGAGCCACCATTCTGAAACCGCCGCCGGAAAAGGGCCACGGGTCCACAACGAGTGGCGCCAACTCGGTTGCCGAAATACGGCCACGGCACCGTCGGGCTGAAGTCCGCTCGCGATCACGCCGCAGGCCGGCCTGACAGCTATCAGTAGCTCCCCAACGACAACGCCGAAAAACGGCGACAGCCTCGTCCGCGACGATCGGCACCGGCTTGGTCGCCGAAAAACGGTCACGCCTCGATCGGGCTGAATTCCACTCGCGATCACACTGGGCGCGGCCACGGCCCAACTTGCTCAAACCGACCGCAGGAAGCGGCCGTCGCCGAAAAACGGCAAATACCCACGAAACCAGACCCAGCGACCCGAACGACACCCACCACGGTCAAGCCCGCGGCGCACCCCGCATCACGCCGTCGACCACCTTCCTGGCCAGCAGGATGAACAGCACGATCACGGGCAGCACCCCGATAGTCGCCGCGGTGAGCATCAGCGAGTAATCGGTGAAGTAACCACTCGCCAGCCGCGACAACGCCACCTGGACGGTCGGATGTGCGTTGGGGTCGAGCACGATCAGCGGCCAGAAGAAGTCGTTCCACGCGGTCATGAACGTCAGCATCCCGAGTACGGCGGCCTGAGGGCGGATGGCGGGCATGGCGACATGCCAGAACAGCCGCACCGTCGAGCAGCCGTCGACGCGGCCGGCGTCGAGCAGTTCGCCGGGGATAGCCTCTTCGCACGCCTGCCGCATCCAGAACACGCTGAACGCGCCGACCAGCCCCGGCACGATGACCGCTTCCAGCCGTCCGTACCAGCCGAGTTCCCCGACCACGAGGTAGAGCGGGATGACGCCGAGCTGGGCGGGCACCATGGCCGTACCGATGACCACCAGGAAAAGCGAGTCGCGGCCAGGGAAGCGCAGCCGCGCGAAGGCGAACCCGGCCATGCTGGAGAGCAGCACGTTCGACACGGTGACCGTGCCGGCGACGATCAGCGAGTTCTGCATCGCCAGCCAGAAGTCGACGGTCCCGAAGACCCTGCCCACGTTCTCGACCAGATTGCCGCCGGGCAGCAGCGGCGGCGTGGTCTCACCGAGGGCGGAATTGTCCTTGGAGGACACCACGAACGACCAGTACAACGGAAAGATCGACGCGACGGCGACGGCGAGCAGCAGCCCGTAGACGACGAAACCGGTCCGTTCCCTGGCCGCCACGGTCACTCACCGCCCCGCATCCGGCGCACGAGCGAGAAATTGACCAGCGCGAACACAGCCGAGCACAGGAACAGCAACCACGCGATGGCCGCCGCGTATCCGGCGTCGAACTCGCCGAACCCCTTTTCGTACAGGTACATGGCGAGCGTCTGGAACTGCCGGTCGGCGCCGCCCGTCCCGTTGACGCCGGTGTCGTCGAACAGTTGTGGCTCGGCGAACAGCTGCAACCCGCCGATGGTCGAGACGACGACGGTGAAGGCGATGGTCGGCCGGATCGCGGGCACGGTGATGGACCAGAAGGTCCGCCAGCGCGAGGCGCCGTCGAGCATCGCGGCGTCATAGCGTTCCTGCGGCACGGATTGCATGGCCGCGAGGTAGAGCAGCGCGTTGTAGCCGGTCCAGCGCCACATCACCATCGTGCTCACCGCGACGTGCGAGGCGAACCGGTCCGACCGCCAGTCCACCGGGTCGATCCCCACCAGCCCGAGCGCCCAGTTGACGACGCCGTAGTCCTCGGCGAACAGCTGGCTGAACACCAGCGCCACCGCGACCACCGAGACGACGTTGGGCAACAGCACACTCGCTCGCCACACGGTCCTCGCCCGCAAGGGACGGTCGAGGAGCGCGGCGAGCCCGAGCGCGGCCAGCAGTTGCGGGACGGTCGAAAGGATGAAGATGCTGACCGTGTTGAAGAGCGCGTTGTAGAAATACGGATCCTGAAGCAGGACCGCGAAGTTGCCCAGCCCGGCGAACCCGGTGTCACCGTTGACCAGATGCCAATGGTGCAGCGCCACCCAAGCGGTGTAGAGCAACGGGAAAAGTCCGAAGACGCCGAAGAGGACGTAGAACGGCGCTGTCATCAGGTATCCGGCGAGCCGCTCGCCCGTACGCTTCAAACGATGATCACCTTGACGCCTGCCCGGCTGATGTCGTCGATCTTCCGCGGTTCGACTCCGCTGTCGGTGATCAGGGTGTCGACGTCGCAAAGGCCCCCGAACCGGGCGAAATGGTCGTCGCCGATCTTCGTGTGATCGGCCAGCAGCACCGTCCGCCGTGCGGACGCGATGGCCGCACGCTTCACCATCGCCTCGGCGGTGTCCGGAGTGGTGAGCCCCCGCTCGACGGAAAGACCGTTGGTACCGAGGAAAGCGACGTCGACGAAAGTGTCCTTGAGGGCGTCGAGCGCCCAGCCGTCGACCGACGCCATGGTCCGGCCGCGCAGCCTTCCCCCGACCAGCATCAGCGTGACACCGGGCCGGTTGGCGAGCGTGAACGCGTTCGGCAGCGAAGGGGTGACCACGGTCAGCCCGCGATCGGCGGGGACGAGGTTCGCCAGCCGGGCCACCGTCGTGCCCGCGTCCAGCAGGATCGAGCCCCCGTCGGGGATCTGCTCCAGCGCCGCGACGGCGATACGGTCCTTCTCCGCGGTCATCACCGCGTCGCGGGCGTCGAGCCCCTGTTCGATGCCCAGCCGTTCGACGGGGATCGCGCCGCCGTGCACCCGCCGCACCACTCCGCTGCGTTCCAGCGCCGTCAGGTCACGGCGGACGGTCTCGCTGGTGATCTCGAAGGCCGCCGCGAGCGTCGCCACGTCGACCCGGCCGTTCTGCCGGGCCTGTTTGAGGATGGCGCGCTGCCGCTCTTCGGCGTACAACGGTCACCTCCTGCCTGGCGGATGAGCGGTCATGGCGACAATAGTTGGTTTCTCCCCGGTCCGACAACGGAACCCTCCGGCCGGCCGCGGCGGTCTGTCCATTGAGGACACAGTGCGCGCGGCGGTTGCCCGAAACTACGACAGGACTGCCCGTTTGGCCCGCAGGAAGGCCCGTTCCGTGTCGTTGGTGGCCAAGGCGATCGCCTCGTCGTAGGCGGCGACGGCGTCCGCTGTCCGGCCGAGGCGGGCCAGCAGGTTCGCCCGCGTGGCGGGCAGATGGTGATACCCGGGCAGCTCCAGTCCCTCGATCCCGGCCAGTGCCGCCGCGGGGCCGTGCACCTCGGCGACGGCGACCGCGCGGTTGAGCGCGACGACCGGCGTCGGGGTGAGCCGCCACAGCTGGTCGTAGAGCGCCAGCACCTGTGTCCAGTCGGTCGACTCGCCGTCCGTGTGCACCGCGTTGATCGCGGCCTGCACCTGGTACGGGCCCGGACGGCCGAGCCGCAGGCATCGCCGCACCAGTTCGTGGCCCTCGGCGATCAGTTCCCGGTCCCACAGCGACCGGTCCTGCTCCGCGAGCACCACCAGCTCACCGGACGGCCCCACCCGAGCGGGCCGCCGGGCTTCGGTGAGCAGGAGCAGGGCCAGCAGCCCGATCACCTCCGGCTCGCCGGGCATGAGATCGGCGAGCGCCCTCGTCAGGCGGACCGCCTCCACACAGAGGTCCGTCCGCAACAGGTCACCCGACGTGGACGTGTACCCCTCGTTGAAAACCAGGTAGAGCACGGTGAGCACCGAGTCCAGCCGATCCGGCAGCTCGTCCTTCGCCGGCACGCGGTACGGGATGCCCGCGTCGCGGATCTTCTTCTTCGCACGGACGATCCGCTGGGCCACGGTCGGTTCCGGGACGAGGTACGCCCGCGCGATCTCCCCCACCTCCAGCCCGCCGATCAGGCGCAGGGTGAGCGCGGTCCGCGCGAGCGGCGAAAGCGCCGGATGGCAGCAGGTGAAGATCATGCGGAGCTGGTCGTCGCGCACCGGTCCCAGCTCGCGCGGCTCCTCCGGCGAGTGCAGGAGGAGCGCCTGGGCGTGCCTGGCCTCGCGGGTGGATTCCCGGCGAATGCGGTCGATCGCGCGATTGCGCGCGGTGGTCACGATCCACGCGCCCGGATTGGGCGGCGTTTCCGCCCACTTCTCCACCGCCGTCGCGAACGCGTCCTGGACCGCCTCCTCGGCGAGTGAGATGTCGCCGAGGAGACGGGTCAAGGTGGCCACGCACCGGCCGTATTCCGCCCGGTAGATCCCGTCGAAATCCATCACGGGAGCGACGGGTCGCCGAACGGCCGCACTTCGATCGGCTGCCCGCAGGCGAGCGCGCATTTCTCCGCCCAGGCGAGCGCCTGGTCGAGGTCTTCGACCTGGATCACCCAGAACCCGCCGAGCTGTTCCTTCGTCTCGGCGAACGGCCCGTCGGTGATCGTGGTCGTCCCACCGACGGGCCGGACGACCGTGGAGACGTCCGAATGCTCCAGGCCACCGACGAAGACCCAGGACCCCGCGGCCTTCATCTCGTCGGTGACCTTGCCCGTCCTGGCCAGCATCGCCCGGACCTCATCCGCGGGCGCGTCCCGTTCGCTCTCGTCGAGCTGGACGGCGAGCAGGTACTGCCTCATGTCGGACCCCTTCGACGGCTCAGGAGATCATTCCACGGTGACGGACTTCGCGAGGTTACGCGGTTTGTCGATGTCGTGACCGAGGAGCAGCGCCGCGTGGTAGGCCAGCAGCTGGAGCGGAATGGTGAGCAGGATCGGGTCGAGTTCCGGCTCCGAACGCGGGACCACGAACCGCGGCACGTCCAGATCGCCGAAGTCCACGTCGTCGTGGGTGATCGCCAGCACCTGCCCCTTGCGCGCCTTGATCTGCTGCATCGCGGCCAGGTTGCGGTCGGCCAGGTCGTCGGACGGCACGATCGCGACCGTCGGCAGCTCCTCGTCGATCAGCGCGAGCGGACCGTGCTTGAGCTCCGAGGTCTGATAGGCCTCCGCGTGCCGGTACGAGATCTCCTTGAACTTCTGCGCGCCCTCCCGCGCCACCGGGAACCCACGGACCCGGCCGATGAAGAACAGGCTCCGCGCGTCCGCGCAGATCTTGGCGTGCTCGGCGATGCGGTCCTCCGCCTCGACGATGGCCGCGACCTGCTTCGGCAGCGCGCGCAGCGCCGCGACGATCCGCTGTCCGTCCGCGTTGGACAGATCGCGGACGCGACCCAGCGCCAGCGCGATCATCGCGAATCCGACCGCCATGTTGGTGAGCGCCTTGGTCGAAGCGACCGCGATCTCCGGGCCGGCGTGCAGGTACAGGCCACCGTCGCAGGCCCGCGCGATCGTCGATCCGACGACGTTCACGAGACCGACCACCCGGCCGCCCTTGCGCTTGACCTCTTCGACGGCGAACGCGGTGTCCGCGGTCTCGCCGGACTGGCTGACCGCGATGTAGAGGGTGTCCGCCTCGATGATGGGGTTGCGGTAACGGAACTCGGACGCGGCCTCCGCGTCGGCCGGGACCCGTGCGAGGTCCTCGATCATGGTGGCGCCGATCTGGCCCGCGTAGTACGCCGAGCCGCAGCCGAGGATCTTCACCCGCGCGAAGCCGCGCAGATCACGGGGAGTCAGGTTCAGACCGTCCAAACGGGACACTCCGAACCGGTCGTCCAGCCGTCCCCGGATCATCCGCTCCAGGCATTCCGGCTGCTCCTGGATCTCCTTGTACATGTAGTGCTTGTGCCCGCCGAGGTCGAGGTCGTCGGCCTGAATGTCGATCGCCGTCGCGGCCTTGCCGGTGTCGCTCTCGTCGACGGTGAAGGTGCGGTAACCGGTGGCCGAGACGCTGGCGAACTCGCCGTCGTCGAGATGCACGACCTGCGAGGTGTGCCGGACCAGCGCGGACAGGTCGCTGGCCACGAACATCTCCCGGTCGCCGACGCCGATGATCAGCGGCGAACCGTTGCGCGCGACCACGACCCGGTCGGGGTGCGCGGTGTCGGTGACGGCGATGGCGTAGGTGCCGGTGACGCGGGAGACGGCCTCGACGACCGCGTCTTCCAGTGTCTTCGCGCCCGACCGCGCGATCAGGTGGGCGAGCACCTCGGTGTCGGTCTCGGACGACAGCGTCACCCCGGCCTGGGTGAGCTGCTCGCGCAGCGCGTCGGCGTTGTCGATGATCCCGTTGTGCACCACGGAGATCCGGCCGTCCTCGGAGACGTGCGGATGGGCGTTCGCCTCGGTCGCCGGGCCGTGCGTCGCCCACCTCGTGTGCCCGATGCCGACCTTGCCCGCGAGCCGTTTGGGCAGCGCGGCCGTCAGATTCCGCACCCGCCCCACGATCCGGTGCACCTGGGCGCCTTTACCGCCCAGGACGGAGATCCCGGCCGAGTCGTAGCCGCGGTACTCCAGCCGCGTCAGCCCCTCGATAAGGATCGGGGCGGCGTTCTGGCCACCGATGTAGCCGACGATTCCGCACATGACGAGTCAACCTCACAAAAGAAAACGGACGGGCGTGGTCCGTCAGCCGTAGACGATGCGGCGCAGTTGCCGCTCGGACAGGTCGGGAGGCGCGACGAGACGACGGTTCAGCTCACCGGCGATAAGGGGGAAGATCTCGGGGTTCTTCCTGCCTTCGGCCTGCAACCGGGCATGCCGCTCCCGGACGTACTGCTCGACCGGCTGCCGGTAGAACGCCAGGACGTCCTCGACGACACGGGCGGCGATGGCCGTCGACAGACCCGTCGACAAGGCCACCTGCTCGACGATGTCCGCGTCCTCCACGGAGCCCATCATGCACATCGGGGGATCGAAACGCCAGTTCTTGCCCGAAATCGGGCAAAAACTGGCGATCAGCGGCCCAGGATCGCCTTCACCAGCCCACCGGCCAGCTCCGCCCGTTCCGCCATCGAGCCGACCAGCAGATACTCGTGATCGGCGTGCGCGCCGCCGCCGACGGCGCCGAGCCCGTCGAGGGTCGGGACGCCGATCGCGGCCGTGAGATTGCCGTCGCTCCCGCCGCCGACGGACACCCCGGCGACTCCAGGCAACAGCCGTTGAGCGATCGCGAACAGGTCCGCGGCGGCCGACTCGGGCATCGGCGGCCGGTGGATCCCGCCCCGCACCGTGATCTCCGCCCCGGGCAGGCGCGGGGTGAGCGCGGCGAATCCGGCTTCGACCCGTTCCTTCTCCTCGGTGGTCTCGACTCGCACGTCGGCCACGACGGTCGCTGACGCGGGCACGACGTTGCTCGCCGTTCCCGCCGAGGCGACCGTCGGGGTGACGCTGGTCCCGGCCTCGGGCCGGTCGAGCGCGGCGATCGCCAGCACCTGATGCGCGGCTTCGGTCAGGGCGTTCACGCCCGCCTCGGGTTCGAGGCCGGCGTGCGACGCCCGGCCCGTGACGACGACTTCGAACGTGCCGCAGCCCTTGCGGCCGATCTTGAGCCCGCCGCCGTCGGCCGCGCCTTCGAACACGAGCACCGCGCCGCACGTACGGGCGCGTTCCTCGATGAGCGCGCGGGACGCGTGCGAACCCGTTTCCTCGTCGGCCGTCACCAGGATCTCGACCCCGGAGAGGTCGTCGAGCGCGGCCAGGCCGTGGATCGCCTGCACCAGTCCGCCGAGCATGTCGAACACCCCCGGCCCGGTCACGCGGCCGCCGGCCACGGCGAACGGGCGGCGCGCCAGCGTGCCGATCGGGAACACGGTGTCGTGGTGCCCCAGGATCAGCACGCGCGGTTCACCGCCGCCGGACCACCGGACGTGCGGTCCCGCCGCACTCTCGACCAGGGTCGCGGTTCCGCCGAGGCGGGCCTCGACGAGAGCGGCCACCGCCTCCGCCGACGCCGTCAGAGCATCGATGTCCCCCGAAGGCGACTCGATCTCGACGAGGGTCCTGAGGTCTTTGATCATCGCGTCGACGTTCATGCGCATACCTTCGCGCATAGGATCGAGACCATGCTCGAGAGCCTGCTCACGCCGGAGACCAGGACCGATCCGTACCCGTTCTACCGTCAGGTCTTCGACCGCGGTCCGGTCTTCGCGGCCGCGGACGGGTTCTTCGTGGTGAGCGGGTTCGAGGAAGCGTCCTCGCTGCTCAAGAACCCCGCGTTCGGCCACGGCGAGCCGGAGGTGCTGCCGGATCCGCACGAGAACGAGCCGGTCGACGAGCAGGGCCGGGTGGTCCGGTCG
The DNA here is from genome assembly GCF_014873915.1 of Amycolatopsis roodepoortensis. Taxonomy (GTDB): domain Bacteria; phylum Actinomycetota; class Actinomycetes; order Mycobacteriales; family Pseudonocardiaceae; genus Amycolatopsis; species Amycolatopsis roodepoortensis. The sequence goes on along the minus strand of NZ_JADBEJ010000001.1, from coordinate 740,667 downwards.
TTCCTCGCACTCGACCCGCCCGACCACACGCGGCTGCGGCGGCTGGTGTCCAAGGCGTTCACGCCGAGGATGGTCGAGCAGCTCGCGCCGAGGATCGAGGAACTGGCCAAGGAACTCGTGTCGAAAGCGCTCGAAATGGGCGAATTCGACCTGATGACCGAGATCGCGAAGCCGCTGCCGGTCGTCGTCATCAGCGAACTGCTCGGCGTGCCGCTGGCCGACCGCGAGCGCTTCGAAGGCTGGTCGCATGCCATGGGGCGCGCGCTCGATCCCTCGTTCCTGATCGCGAAGGAGACCGTCGCGGCGGCCGTCGCCGCCCGGCGGGAATTCGTCGCCTACTTCCGCGAGCTGGCGAAGGACCGGCGGAAGCGGCCGACCGGCGATCTGTTCTCCGATCTGGTGTCGGTGTCCGACGAGGGCGACCGGCTCAGTGAAGGCGAATTGGTGATCACCGCGATGCTCCTGCTGGTCGCCGGGCACGAGACGACGACCAACCTGATCGGCAACGGGGTCCTCGCGTTGCTGAATCATCCGGAACAGCACCGGAAACTGGCCGGGGACCGCTCGAAGATCCCGAACGCGGTCGAGGAGATGCTCCGGTACGACTCCCCCGTCCAGCTGACCACTCGGCTCGCGCTGCGGGACACGACCGTCGGCGGCCAGTCCGTCGGCGAAGGCGCGCAGGCCGTGGTGCTGCTGGGAGCGGCCAGCCGCGACCCGCGCGCCTACGAGGATCCGGACCGCTTCGACGTCGACCGTCCTTCGCCACGGCATCTCGCGCTGGGACAAGGCATCCACTTCTGCCTCGGTGCTCCGCTGGCGCGCCTGGAGGGCCGCACCCTGTTCGAGGCGCTGCTCGGTGCCGGCCCCTTCCACCGGACCGCGGATCCGGTCTGGGTGAAGCAGGTGACGTTGCGCGGCCTCGAAAGCCTGCGGCTCGAATTCGCCTGACGGGTCAAGCCTTCGGTGTCGCGAGCGTGGTGGGCCGGGCGCGGCCCCGCAAGGTGACGTCCTCCGTCGCCTTCCACCGCGCGGCTTCGTCCTCGGCCGCCGACTCGACCGCCGTCCACGAAGCGAGCAACCGGGCTTCGACGTTCTTCGCGAGTTCGGTCAGCCGGGCGGCTTCGTTGACCGGGTCGCCGATCACCGTGTACTCGAACCGCCTCGGGTCGCCGACGTTGCCGGCGACCACCTCGCCCGTCGCCACGCCGATCCCGGCCGGGCATTCGGGCACCTCCGCCGCCAGCCTGCGCGAAATCGCCCGGCCGGCGGAAAGCGCGAGGGTCGCGTGGTCGGCCAGCCGCACCGGTGCGCCGAAGATCGCCAGCGCCGCGTCACCGACGAACTTGTTGACCAGACCGTGGTTGCGGTCGACCTCGTCGACCACCACCGCGAAGAACCGGTTGAGCAGGCTGACGACCTCCTCGGGCGGGCGGCTCGCGGCCAGCGCGGTCGACCCGATCAGGTCGACGAACAACACCGACACCGTCCGCACCGTGCCGCCGAGTTCGGCCGACGTGCGCATCGCCTCGCTCGCGACGTCCTCGCCGACATGCCTGCCGAACAGGTCCCGCAAACGTTCGCGTTCGGCGAGACCGACGGCCATACCGTTGAAGCCCGCCTGCAGCAGACCGAGTTCGGTGCCGTCGTAGACCGGGATCTCCACAGCGAAGTCACCGGCCCGGACCCGGCCGAGCGCGTGCTGCACCGACCGGATCGGGTTCACCACGGCGCGTGCGGTGAACACGGTCACCAGCAGGCCGAAGACCAGGACGACCAAGCCGAGCGCGATGACCGAGATGGCGAGCTTCGTCGTCGACACGTCGCCGCGCACCCACGCCAGCACCGCCGTGACCACCAGCCCGGCCACCGGCACCCCGGTGCCGAGACACCAGAACAGCAGCATCCGCAGATTGACCCCGCCGCTGAGCGGCCGGTCCGGTGAAGTGCCGGCGAGGGCGAGGGCCGCGTACGGCCGCAGGATGAACTCGCCGGCCAGGTAGGCGATCGCGCAGACGACCACCCCCGCGAAGGCGACCACGAGCAGTTCGGTGAGCACGACCCGCGGCTGCACCAGCGCGGCCAGTACACCGAAGACGACGGTCGCGACGCCCCACAGCACGGCCTGGACCAGCGTCAGCCGCAACGGAACGCGGAGGCTGGCCGCTCGCTCCTCGTCGCTCGGCGTCCGGCCGTCGGCGGCCCAGCGCAGGGTCCGCAGCGCGCCGCGGGTGCCCCACAGCGCGCCCACGACGACGGCGGAGACCACGTAGACGGGGACCGCGATGGCGGTCACGCGGACGAGTTCGCCGGACATGCCGGGAGCGGGCATGAGCAGCGCCGCCAGCCCGACCACGACCAGTGCGCCGATGACGTTGGTCGCGATCAGCGTCCCGGTGAGCAGTCCTTGGACGCGACGGCGCAACGCGGCCGAATCCTGGTCGAGCGGGCCGAGCAGCCAAGAGCCGAACGGCCCCTGCCCGCGGCCCCGAACAGAGGAGTCGTTGTCTGGTCGCACCCGTGTCCCGCCGTTCACCCCGGTTTGAGTGAACGACTGTACACCGAAGTGGGCTCGGCCGTCAGCGCACGGTGCCCGAGCCGATCAGCGTCGTGGCGTCGAGTTCGGTCACGCCCTCGGCTCGCAGGGAATCGAGGTAGCGCTCACGCACCTGCTCGACGACGCCGGGTTCGAGGCCGTCGAGGAGTCCGCGGAATCCGGAGCCGATGACGACTAGCCACGCGACCTCCGGTGTCATGGTCAGCCGCAGTTCGTTCTCCACGACGTCCACATCGGACAGATTCCGCTCGGAAAGCCATTCTCCGTAAGGGCCTGCCTGGTCGATGCGGTCGATAAGTCCCGGCTCGCGTTCCGGCGGCGGCGCGGAATCGGTCACCGCCGCCACCGCGCGGCCGAGGTGGCGGCCCGCCGCCACCATCGACCCGCCGCGCCAGATCGTGAACACGGCCCGGCCGCCGGACCGGGCCCGGCCGATCAGCCGCTCGGTGCCGTCCGTCATGTCGGGGAAGAAGAAGATGCCGAGCGCGCACTGCACGACGTCGTAGCCGCCGGTGCCCCACGCCGTCGCGTCGGCCTCGTGGGCGCGCAACTGCGGCAGATCGGCCGAGAGGCGGCGCAGTTCGGCGACCATCGGGCCCGAGAGGTCGATCGCGTCCACCACGCCACCGGCACCGACGGCGCGCGCCGCGGGAATCGCCGACGCCCCGGTGCCGCAGCAGGCGTCGAGGACGCGGTCTCCTTCGGCGGGCCCCGCCGCCGCCACCGTGGCGGCGCCGATCGGCTCCCAGAGATGCCGCCCGAGCGCGGCGAAATCGGCGGCGGCCGCGTCGAAGGCCCGCCGGGTTCCCACTTTGCGAGAAGACATGCCGCGACGATAGCCGTTTCGCGCCCCGTGCGAACCCGGCTGCGACGGACGGAGGCCGCGGGAACGTCCATCCGGTCGGCGAATCGCGCACCGTCGCGGCCCTAGCTTGTTCGGTATGAGGAAAACGTTGCTCGCGCTGCTCGGCGCGGCCGCCATGACGGGCGCGATCGCCGCCCCGGTATCGGCGAGTACGCAGGAGACCAGGGAATTCGTCGGGCACGGGTCGAGCGACTTCGGCCTCGCGCTCTTCCACGCCCGCCACGACGCCAGGACCCAGGCGGAACGGGCCGGGTTCACCGACTGCGAGGAGTACTACAAGCTGGTCATCTCGCCCTATTCGGCGACGGTCTTCTGGCGCTGCACGCGCTGAAAGCGATCCGGCGCCCTGGCGCTCACTTCCGTCCTATGTGGACCCGTCTTCACCCCTCAACCCCTTGCACCACCAGGGAAAGCGCGGCGGTGCCGTCGAAAAGCGCCCGTGAGCGGGCCGCGATCCCGGCGTCCCTGGCCGCGAGCGCGGACGCGACGTCCTCCAGCCTCCGGGAGCGCCGCAACTCCGGCATCAAGGCCCGCAGTGGCGCGACGCGGTAACCGGCCAGCCGCAGCTGCTGCACGATCCGCGCGTCCCGCACCTGGGAAGGCGTGTACCGCCGCGTCCCCCGCCCATCGCGGCCAGGGACGACGAGCCGTTCCGTGTCCCAGTGCCGCAGCGTCGACGGGCGCACACCGAGCGCCGACGCGAGCTCGGAGACGCTCATCGAGTCCGACACGCGTACGTCTTCGATCGGTTCGCGCGAGATCACCCGGACCGCTTCCCTTGCCTCCCTGAGGTCCGCGCGTTCGGCGTCGAGCCCGGCGTGGGCGGCGTCGAGGAGCGCGAGCACTTCGGGGAGCGGATCCCGGTGCACGGAGCGGACGATCTTCTTGGCCTCCACCGGCCCCACGCCGGCGGCGAGCGCGCGGTAGGCCAGCGCGGACCGGAGGTGGATCTCGCCGTAGGTCCGGTAGCCCGAAGCCGTTCGCGACGCCGCCGGGAGCACGCCGTCGCGTTCGAGGTTGCGCACCTGCTGGACGGAGCACCCCGCCAGGCGCGCGACCTCCGCCGTGCGCATCGATTTGAGACTTGACACCTTCACTCCACCGAAAACCAGCTCGAACCCTCCACAAGCACTTTAATGTCACGCTTGAGCACATGACCATCGAAGAGATCATCGGCCTCGTCTCCGGCCTCGACGGCGTCCTGACCCTCACCCCCGGTCCCGGCGACGAATGGCCGGAACTCAGCTGGGGCGACGCGTTCTTCTACTACTCCCCCGACGGTGTCGTCCCGACGAACGTCCAGCCCTTCGCGACGATCGTGACCAAGAACTATCCCGGCGACGAGAGCTCGCGGCTGGACCGGCCGGACACGTTCCGCGTGAACATCCACGCCGGCAAGAAGGAGTTCAACCGCCAGCTCGGCCAGGACCCCTCCGCTACCGACACCCTGATCGCCCATCCCGTGTACGGCAGCGCGGGCTGGCTGGCGGTGGTCAACCCGGCGTCGAACACCGAAATGGCCACCCGCGAGCTGCTCGAAACGGCCTATCGGCTGGCTCGCGCCCGTTACGAGCGGCGGGCGGATTCCTCGCGCGGCCGGTAGACCGAATATCGTGGGGCGGTGGGCCGGAACCTTCAACCCCGCGAGCGGCTCAGGCCGGTCGACCTGGCGCGCGAGCACGGTCTGTCCACCCAGGCCGTCCGCAATTACGAGGCGGACGGCATCCTCCCCGCCGCCGGACGCGGTCCGCAGGGCTATCGCGCCTACACGCCACTGCACGCGCAAGCTCTGCGCGCGTTCCTCGCCCTCGTACCGGGGCACGGCCACGCGACGGCGACGTCGATCATGCGGGCGGTCAACCAGGACGCGGTCGAGGAGGCTCTCCGGCTCATCGACGAAAGCCACGCGCAGCTGCTCGACGACCGCCGCACCCTTCAGGACGTCGCGGCCGCGATCCGCGATCTCGAACCTGTGGCGCAGGAGCGGGGTGAGACGTTCGTCGGCCCGCTGGCGCGGAAGCTCGGCGTCCGGCCCGCCACCCTGCGCGAATGGGAACGGGCGGGTCTGCTGCGGCCCGGACGCGACCCGAAGACGGGCTATCGCGTCTACAGCGCGGCCGACGTACGCGACGCGAAACTGACGCATCAGCTCAGGCGCGGCGGCTACCTCCTGGAGCGGATCGCGCCGGTGCTCGACCAGGTCCGTTCGGCGGGCGGGGTCGTCCCGCTGGAGTCGGCGCTACGCGACTGGCACTCGCGTCTCTCGGCGAGGGGCCGCGCCCTGCTCTCCGGCGCCGCCGCGCTGGAGAGCTACCTCGACGTGGCACTTTTGCGCCAATGACACTTCCGCGCAATTGATTACGCGGGCAATTCACGTTTTCCGCATACGAAAGTAGGTCCGCGATCACGGATCCTACTTTCGGCGCTACGGCACGCCGTACGGGCGCTCGTACTGTGCGTGACGTCGAGATGAACCGCCCGGTCCCCTGCGCTTTCCGAACATATTCCGGCGGTTCGTCGTTCCCTCCTTATCGAAGGAAATTCGCATGCGAATTCGCGGACCCGTCATGCTCACCCTGCTGAGCGTCTGTGCCGGAATCGGAGCGCTCGCTGTGCCGGCGACCGCCGCGCCGGTCACCGCCTACGACCAGACGATGCTCGAGACCCTCGCCGCCCAGCTCAAGGTCAGCCCGCTTCAGGCCGCCCAGAAGCTGGACCACGAGAAGAACCTGATCGCGTCGCTGGAGAGCATCAGAACGCGCGGTCTCCACACGGACGGCGCGTACTTCGACGACGCCGGCGCCCTCGTGGTGAACGCCGACGCCGCCTCCGCCAAAGAGCTCCGCTCGGCCGGGCTGACCCCGCGCACCGGCGTCCGCGGTGAGAACGCGCTGAACGCCCTGTCCGCCAAGGTCGGCACGGTGATCGGCAAGGACGTCGGCCAGGTGCAGTCCTGGGGTCCGGAACTCGCGGCCGACCAGGTCGTCGTCACCGTGCAGCCGGGTGCCGACAGCGCCCTCGTCCGCCGTCTCACGGCGCTGCCGGGCGTGTCGGTCCAGACCGGCGTCGCCAACGGGAACACCACGCACGCCGACGTCATCCCCGGCCAGATCATGGACCTCGTCCCCGGCACCAACTGCTCGCTCGGCTTCCCCGGCACCACCAGCAGCGGCAACAACGTGATGCTCACCGCCGGGCACTGCGTCGAGGGCAACCCGGACATCCTCAACCGCAGCGGTGTCCACATCGGCCGCGGTGTCGCCACCCAGTTCCCGTCGGCCGACATGGGCCTGATGGACATCGACGCCGAGGACACCGGCCGCGGCTACGTCGACACCCGCATGGGCACCACGGTGCGGATCACCGGCAGCTCGAAGGCGCCGGTCGGCACCACGCTGTGCAAGGCGGGCAACACCACCGGCTGGACCTGCGGCAAGATCACCGCGTACAACCAGACCGTCCGCTACAGCGGCGAAAGCGTCGCCACCACCGGGCTGGCGAAGTCGACCGTCTGCACCGAGGGCGGCGACAGCGGCGGCGCCTACATCGCGGGCAACACCGCGCAGGGCATGACCTCCGGCGGCCCCGCCGACGGCCACGACTGCGGCTGGAACCAGGGTTCCAACGCCACCGGTTCGTACTCCTACTACCAGCCCGTCGTGGACGCGGCGAACAAGTACGGGGTCACGCTGACCCGTTCCTGACGCACTGATCGCGATGGCCGGGGAGCGCCCGCTCCCCGGCCATCGTCGTCTACCGGGAACTCAGGATCTGCTCGCGCAGGATGTCCGCGTGACCGCCGTGCTGCGCGAGTTCACGCAGCACGTGCAGGTACACCCAGCGCAGCGGAAGCGGGCCGCGCCGGTTGCCGTGCAGCAGATCGTCCAGGTCGAGGGCGGCCGCCGCCTTGCGCGACGTCTCGCAGGCTTCGCGGTACGCCTGCCGCACGGAGTCGATCGTGTCCTCCTCGGCGAGGATGAACGACTCGTCGGGCGTGTCGGGGAGGCCGATCTCGGTCCGCGGGCGGCAGGTGACGGCTTCGACGAACCACACCTTTTCCACGAAGGTCGCGTGCTTCACCAACCCGAGCAGGGTCGTCCGGGAGGGGACGAGCGAGCGGCGGGCCTCCTCCTCGGTCAGCCCTTCCAGTGACTTGTCGAGAACACGACGGTGCTCGTCGAGGAAGACCTCGAACTGCTCGCGGAACGGGTGGTTGAGGACTTCCAGCGTGGACATGCGGGAAGCATCGCAAAGGTTCTCGATCTTGGGCAACTACTTCAAGAACGCGACCAGTTCGGCGCTCACGAACTCCGGATTCTCCTCGGCGAGCCAATGTCCCGCCCTCGGCACCTCCACGGCGCGGGCCAGGTTCGCGACGCGGGGTGCCAGGGTCGCCTTCTGCGGTTCGAGCAGACCTTCCGCGGTCATCAGGAGTGTGGGGGTCGTGATCGATCTGGCGCCCACGTTCGCTGTCGCGTCCTGCCCGAGTGTGCGGTAGAGCTCGAAACCGCCGTGCAGGACCTCCGGCCTCGTGTAGGTGCGGGCGTACTCGTCGATCTCGGCGTCGTCGAACGGCGACGGCGCTCCCGGCCCGCCGAACGCCGTCCCCGAGTAGGCGACCTGCGGGTAGAACAGGGACAGGTATTCGCGGACGTCGTCGCCGACGACGGCTTCGGGAACCGTCTTCTGCGAGTGGAAGGCGATGTGCCAGCTCAGGTTCCGGTAGGCCGTCGCGTCGAGCGCGGGGCCCGGCAGCGGCAGATCGAGGTACGCGAGTTTGGTGATGTCGCCGGGGAATTGCGCCGCGTACTGGAAGGCGACCGCGGCGCCGAGATCGTGCCCGGCGATCCGGACGTCTCGTAGGCCGAGCCGTCCGGCCACGAGGCCGTGCACGTAGCGCGCGAGGGTCGCCTTGTCGTAGCTGGGCGGCGAGCCGGCGCTGTCACCGAGTCCGGGCAGGTCGAGGGCGTACACCGTGAAGTGCTCGGCCAGCGCGGGCATGACCCGGTGCCAGCCGTACCAGGTCTGCGGCCAGCCGTGCAACAGGACGAGCGGGGCGCCCTTGCCGCCGGTGACGTAGTGCATCTTCACGCCGTCGACGTCGGCGAACTCGTGCCGGAACTGACTCGCGAACGCCGCGTCGGCGCGGGTGACGTTCTCGTAGGGCGGGGCGGTGGCCGGGGGCGAACCGCAGGCCGTCAGCAGGACGAGGGCCACGACGAACGCGGCGGCTCGGTGGAACATGGGGATCTCCGTTTCAGCGCCCGGTGGCGCCATCGATCAGTTCGCGCAGGATGTCGGCGTGTCCCGCGTGCCGTGCGGTTTCTTCGATCAGGTGGGTCAGCGTCCAGCGCCGGGATCCCCGGCGGGGCCCGGTCGCGGCGAGGTCGTCCCAGGAGGCGATTTCGGCGTTCGCCTCGGCGACGGTTTCCCGGTAGGCGGCGAGAACGGACGCCGTCGTGTCGTCCGGGCCCGGCCGGAACGTCGCCTTCCAGTCGGTGACGCGGTGGCCGAGCAGCCAGTGACGTTCGACGTGGGTCAGATGTTTGACCAGCCCCAGCAGATTCGTGCCGGACGGGACGCCGGGAGCGCGCGCCCGGTCCTCCGGCACCCCCTCGGCCTTGGCCATGACCGCGGTGCGGAGATAGTCGAGGAATCCGGTGAGGACGTCCTTCTCCCCTGCTCCAGTCGAAGGCGGCCCGGCGTCGCGTTTGCGGCTCATCGCCCGGCCCGCCGGAGCACCAGGACGTGGTCGACGACCATCGCGGTCCGGCCCGCCGGGCCCGTGGCCAGGCGTTCCGCCGCCTCCGCGCGGTCGATCGACCAGTCCGCCGGGTCGAGCTCCAAACCGGCCGCCACCTCGGCAGGCGTGGGGAATTCGGCGCCCTGGTCCCACGACCAGGGAGCTGCGGAGCCGTGGTCGACGACGACCAGCCGCCCGCCGGGGTTCACCGAGCCCGCGGCAGTACGCAGGACGCGGGCGCGGTCCAGCTCGAACGGTGTGTGGAAGTACTGCGCCGACACCAGGTCGAAGGTGCCGCCTGGGAAGTCTTCGGCGAGATCGACGCGGAGCGCCGTGATCGATCCGCCGCGGTCCCGGAGCGAGCGCACGGCCGCTCCGGAGATGTCGACCGCGGTCACCCGCCAGCCTCGGGCGGCCAGCCACACCGCGTCTCCCCCGCCACCACAGCCGAGGTCGAGCGCGGTGCCCGGCGCCAGCGGGCCCGCGATCTCGGCCAGTCTCGCGTTCACCTTCGGCGTCCCCTCGGACCGCCGTTCGTGGAGTTCGTCCCAGAATTCCGTCGCGTTCATGACCGCCACCTTCGCCTCGGAGCAGCGGGGTTGGCACGAAAACTTGCCGACCTGGCAAGATCGGCGGCATGGCGGACGAGACGGACGAGGTACTGGACGCGGTCGGCCCCCGGCTGCGAGTGCTGCGCAAACGCCGGGGCCTGACCCTGGCCGAGCTGTCGGCGACGACCGGGATCTCGGAAAGCACCTTGTCGCGGCTGGAAAGCGGCGGCAGGCGGCCGACGCTGGAGCTACTGCTGCCGCTGGCGCGCGTGCACGGCGTGCCGCTCGACGACCTCGTCGGCGCGCCCCGGACCGGTGATCCGCGCATCCATCTCCAGCCGATCCACCGCCACGGCATGACGTTCCTGCCACTCACCCGGCGCGCCGGCGGGGTGCAGGCGTTCAAGATGCTCATCCCCAGCAGGGCCGAACCGGCGGAGCCGACGCCGCAGACCCACGGCGGCTACGAATGGGTGTATGTCCTCAATGGACGGTTGCGGCTGGTGGTCGGCGACCGCGACATGGTCCTGCCGCCCGGCGAAGCCGCCGAGTTCGACACCGCGCTGCCGCATTGGCTCGGCTCCGCCGACGGGCAGGCCGTCGAAACCCTCGTCCTTTTCGGACCGCAGGGCGAACGCGCGCACGTCCGGGCGCGCTAGGCGGTGCCGAAAGCCAAAGGTGTCCGAAAACGTCGGTACAGATGGTCGTGAGTGCGGGGCGGTGCCGCTCGAAGCCCGCGCCCACCGACGTTGCGAAAGCCACTTTCACAACCTTCAGCGTTGCGAAAGTGGCTTTCGCAACACTCCACCGCCGGCCCCGACCGCGAACTGACTTGCAGGACAGCGCCTAAAGCCAATCGTGCTCGCGGGCGTACCTGGCGGCTTCGTGCCGGGTCTGCGTCTGGGTCTTCTGCATCGCGTTCGAGAGATAGTTCCGCACCGTGCCCTGCGCGAGGTGGAGCTGTGCGGCGATCTCGGCGACGGAATAGCCCTCGCCGGTCACCCGCAGCACCTCCAGCTCCCGCTCGGTGAGGGGACAGTCGTCGACGACGGCGAGCGCGGAGACGTCCGGGTCGATCCAGCGTTTGCCCTGATGCAGGGCGCCGATGACGAACGTGATGTGCGACGGCTCGGCAGCCTTGCTCACGAAGCCCTGGACACCGAGTTTGAGGGCCTTGCGGAGCACCCCGGGTTTCGCGTGCCGGGTCAGCATGAGGATGACCTGGTTCGGCCGCGTGCGGCGGATCTCCGCGACCGCGCCCAGCCCGTCCACCCCGGGCATTTCGAGGTCGATGACGAGCACGTCGGGCTCGTGCCGCAAGGTGGCCTCGACGGCCTCTTCGCCGTTCTCCGCCTCGGCGAGGACGGTGATCTCGCCTTCGAGCGGGAGCAACGCGGCCATCGCCTTGCGCAGCAGGGCTTCGTCGTCGGCGAGCACGACCGTCGTCATCGTCCCTCCCGGGCGGGGAAGGTCGCGGCCGTCACGAACTGCCCGTCTTCCTGTTCCACCGTCAGTTCACCACCGTCCGCGACGACGCGTTGTTCGAGCGCGGCCAGCCCGCGGAGTTCGGGCAGCGGCGCTCGCTGGGCACCGTCGTTGACGATACTGATGCTCCATTCCGACAGCGTGATCCGCACGCGGGTCGCCTGTGCGTGACGTAGGATGTTGGTCGTGGTCTCGCGCAGGACCTGGCCGAGCAGCCTGCCCGCCGCCGGATCGACGTCCGCCTCCCGGTTGACGCGCACCCGGATCCCCGCGGCCTCGAAGAGGTTCCTCGCGTTCTCCAGTTCGGCGGAGAGGTTGAGCCGGCGCTGGGCGTAGGCGAGTTCCTTCGTCTGGGTGATCGTGTCGGCCACGAGCGCGTGGATCTCCCCCAGTTCCTGTTTCGCCCGCTCGGCGTCGATGTCCACCAGCTTCCTGGCGAGCGCGGCCTTGAGCTTCACCACGTGCAGCGTGTGGCCCTGGATGTCGTGCAGATCGCTCGCGAACCGGACGCGTTCCCGGATCACGGCCAATTCCGCCTCCCGCTCGCGCGACTCTTCGAGCTCCTTGACGACGTCGTAGAACCGCTTGTTGGGGAACATGAGGCCGAGCACGACGGCCGTGAGCGCCGCCGGGACGAACACGAAGCTGACCAGTTCGCCGGAGACGTCCTCGTAGGAGACCAGCGGCCTCAGCGCACCCACCGCCGCGATGTACGCGACGAGCGCGACGGCCGCCGCGATCCGGTGCCGGGGCAACTGGGGGACGACCAGGGAACCCACGAGGAAGACGCCGAAGAACGACGAACTCCCGCCCGGCACCAGCACCGAGAACGGCCACACGGCCGCCGCGACGACCAGGCACGGGATCGCCACCCGCAGGACCTCGCCCGCCGCCCACCGCACGAAGGCGACCATGGCCGCCAGCACGCCCGCGCTCAGGACGGCCGCGTGCCACCAGGTCCGCGCGTCGGACGCGACCACGATCACCCCGCCGACGAAGAGCAGCGGGAAGAACATGGTGAGGTTGAGCCGGCGCAGCTTTCCCTTCGCCGGCTCGGTGTCCACAGCAGACATGAGCCCAGTATCGGCCCTCCTCCGCCGCGGACGACAGTGACGCCACGTCATATCCGATCATGACAGACCACACTGGCCGGCCCGCGTCCGAACGGCTGGAATCAGGCCATGACTTCGACAGCAATCGACGTTGACCTCCTGAACCTCAAGTACGGCGACTTCCACGCCGTGAAGGATCTGTCCTTCCAGGTCCGGCAGGGCGAGTTCTACGCCCTGCTCGGAACGAACGGCGCCGGGAAGACCTCGACCCTGGAAACCCTGGAAGGACACCGGAACCCGACGTCGGGCACGGTGCGGGTGCTGGGGAAGAGCCCGCGGGACCGCGCCGCCGTCCGCCCCGAGATGGGCATCATGCTGCAGGAGAGCGGTTTCTCACCGGATCTGACGGTGAAGGAATCGATCCGCCTCATCGGGAGCCTGACGCGGCGCACGGACCGGCTCGAACGGGTCCTCGGCATCGTGGACCTGACCCGCAAGGCCAACACGAAGGTGTCGCAGCTTTCCGGTGGTGAAAAGCGGCGGCTCGACTTCGCGACGGCGGTGTACGGCTCGCCGCGGCTGGTGTTCCTCGACGAGCCGACGACCGGTCTGGACATCCAGTCCAGGGACGCGCTGTGGGACGCGGTCGACAAGCTCCGCGAGGACGGGTCGACCATCGTTCTCACCACGCATTACCTGGAGGAGGCCCAGCAGCGCGCCGACCGCATCGGCCTGATGCACCGGGGCACCTTCCACCGGGAGGGCACGGTCTCCGAACTCACGCGGACGCTGCCCGCCGTGATCCGGTTCGCCCTGCCACCCTCGGCGCCGGCGCTGCCGCTGCAGGGCAGGACCGAACACGACGGGAAGTTCGTCATCGAAACCTTCGGCTTGCAGAAGGACCTGCACGTCCTGCTGCGGTGGGCGCAGGACAACGCCATCGAACTGCGGGATCTCGAAGCGGGCCCGACCCGGCTCGACGACGTGTTCCGCGCCATCGACAACGACTAGCCACAAAGGACTCCCATGCTTTCGATAGCCCGTAGCGAACTGATCCAGATCTTCCGGAACCGCTCGGTCCTGATCACCAGCTTCGTGATGCCGCTGGCCATTTCCACGTTCTTCGTCTACCAGCACGAGGTCTTCACCAAGATCGGCAGTCTCGGGTACATCGCGGCGATCGTGATGTTCACCGTCTGCGCTTTCGGCCTCTACACCAGCGCGGTGACCACGCTGGCCTCGCGACGGCAGAACCTCTTCCTCAAACGGCTGCGCTCCACCGCGGCGGGTGACGCGTCCATCCTGGCAGGCCTGGTACTGCCGGTCACCGTCATCTCGCTCGTCCAGGTGGCGGTGATCATGATCGTGCTGGGCACGATCACCGATACGCCCGCCAATGTCGCCCTGCTGGTGGTGGCGGTACTCGCCAGCGTCGCCATGATGATCGGCCTCGGCCTGGCCACCGCGGGCCTGACCAACTCCCCCGAGCACGCCCAGGTCACCACCTTGCCGGTCAGTCTCGGCGTGATCGCCGTCGCCAGCTGGGTCGGGATCTCCGGTACCGACGAGCTGACCCTGCTCAAACGGCTGCTGCCCGGCGGCTCGGCGACCGAACTCGCCGTCAACGCCTGGAACGGCGGCGTGGCCGTCACCGACTCGCTGCTCCTGCTCGCCCCGACGCTGGCGTGGGTCGTCGTCGCCGTCGTCCTGGCGACGCGGCTCTTCCGCTGGGAGCCTCGCCGATGACCATCCTAAGTGGAGCGAAGGTTCTTCCCGTGCTGGTCGCCGCCTTGGTGGCCACGGCGACCCCGGCGGTCGCGTCGGCGGCACCCCCGCCGAACTGGGGCCCGTGCCCGGAGGAGGCGGCGGGCCTCGGCCTGGAATGCGGCACGATCCAGGTACCGCTCGACTACCGCGATCCCGGCGGGAAGACCATCGAGATCGCGATCTCCCGGCTGGCGAGCACCAAACCGGAGAAGCGCCGAGGCGTACTGCTGACGAACACCGGTGGCCCTGGCGGCGAAGGGCTGGCCTATCCGGCCACCCTCAAGAAGCTGAACATCCCGCAGGAAGTGCTGGACAGCTACGACGTCATCGGGATGGATCCGCGCGGAGTCCACAACAGCACACCGGTGACGTGCGGGCTGTCCCTCGCGGAGCATCCGACCAACATCCCGAGGTACGCCCGGAATTCGGCCGACGTCACGAGCGAGGCGCAGCGGGTCGCCGCCGTGGCCGCGAAATGCGGTTCCTCGGCCACCGCCCCGCTCCTGCCGTACATGACGACCGCCAACACCGCCCGCGACATGGACCGCGTGCGCGAGGCGCTCGGCGAGCGGAAGGTGAACTACTTCGGCATCTCGTACGGCACCTACCTCGGCTCGGTGTACACGTCGTTGTTCCCCGAGCGCAGCGACCGGTTCCTGATCGACAGCGCGACCGGCCCCGGCGGCTGGGACGCCTCCTTCTCGCGCCTGTTCGGCCAAGGTGTCGAAGACCGCTTCCCGGACTTCGCGAAGTTCGCCGCCTCGAAACCCGAATACGGCCTGGGCCGGACGCCCGCGCAAGTGACGGCGAAGTACTTCGAGCTCGCCGCGCGACTGGACCGGACGCCGAGCCCGGACGGCTACAACGGCCAGGTGTTCCGCCACGTCACTTTCGCCGAGCTCTACTACGACCGGCGTCTGCCGCATCTGGCCGAGACCTGGCGCGCGCTCGACACCGGCAAGCCCGTCCCGTCGTCTCTGTCCGGTGCGGGCTACCCGTCGGACAACTACATCGCGAGTCAGCTGCACGTGATCTGCAACGACTCCGACTGGCCGGAGGACGTCGGCACGTATCGACGCAACGTCGCCATCGACCGGTTCCGCCATCCGCTGTTCGGCGCGGCGGCCGCGGACATCACGCCGTGCGCGTTCTGGCCGTCCGAACCGATCGAACCGCCCGTGAAGATCACCGACCGCGGCCCGTCGAACGTGCTGATCGTGCAGAACCTCCGCGACCCGGCCACGCCGCTGGCGGGGGCACGGAAACTGCGCCAAGCCTTCGGCGAGCGCGCCAGGATGGTGACCGTCGACCAGGGCGGGCATCTGGCGTACCTGTTCAAGGACAACAAGTGCGCGAACGACCTCGCGACGGGGTTTCTGGTGGATGGGACGCGGCCGGGGCACGATTTCGCCTGCTGATCGCCTGGGTCGTGACCGGTCCGTTCATCCGGGACTGTGTGGATTTCGGGACGTTGGATGACCCGAAATCCACACAGTCACGCACGATCGGTCCAGTCACAGACCCACACCGGCACGCCCGACGGCACGCGGCACGATCTCACTGCAGACCCGGGTGGCCGGCTCCGCGAGACCGCCGAGACACCGTGATCGGGCAACGCCCCGACCATGACCGGACCCCTCATACACGACCGTGTGGATTCCGGGACGTTGGATGGCCCGAAATCCACACAGTCACACACGACCGGTCCGGTCACACACCCACACCGGCACGCCCGACGGCACGCGGCACGATCTCACCCGCAGACCCGGGTGGCGGGCTCCGCGAGACCGCCGAGACACCGTGATCGGGCAACGCCCCGACCATGACCGGACCCCTCATACACGACCGTGTGGATTTCGAGACGTTAGACGACCCGAAACCCACACAGTCACGCACGATCGGACCAGTCACGCAAGCCGCAGGGCGTTGCGCCGAGGTTGCCGAAGCGGATCTCCCGCAATTAGTCGACTAATTGCGGGAGATAAGACCAAGCGCCCCGGGCCGGAGGGTTTCCGGCCCGGGGCGACCCCCAGTTCAGCTCTCAGTTCAGCGGTCGCGTTCCTTGGCGAACAAGGACTTCGACCACACATATCCGACCACCGAGAGCAGCACGCACCACCCGATCGCGAGCCAGCCGCTGCTGCCGATCGGAGTGCCGAGCAGCAGTCCGCGGAGGGTTTCGATCACCGGCGTGAACGGCTGGTAGTCGGCGAACCAGCGCAGCCACGCGGGCATCGAGTCGGTGGGCACGAACCCGCTGCCGAGGAACGGCAGCAGCATGAAGATCATCGGCGTGTTGCTGGCCGTCTCCACGCTCTTGGCCGCCAGGCCGAGCGCCACCGAAAGCCAGGTGAGCGCGATGGTCAGCAGCAACAGCAGGCCGGCGACCGCGAACCATTCGCCGACTCCCGCCGTCGGCGAGAAGCCGATGAGCAGCGTGACCCCGAAGACCACGGCGAGCGCGAACGCGGTCTGGATGAGCGCGCCGACGACGTGCCCGGTCAGGACCGAAGCCTTGCTGATCGCCATCGTGCGGAACCGCGCGATGATGCCCTCGGTCATGTCCGTCGCCACGGAGATCGCGGTACCGAGCGCGGCACTGCACACGGTCACGAGCAGGATGGCAGGCGTGACATAGCCGACGTATTCGGCTCTGCCGCCTCCGCCGCCGAGCCCGTTCCCGAGCGTGCCGCCGAAAACGTAGACGAACAGCAGCAGGAACACGATCGGCTGGCCGATCAGCATGATGGTGAGCGACGGATACCGTTGCATATGCCGGATGTTGCGGCGCAGCATGGTCGCCGAGTCGCGCATCGAAAGGGACAGGGTGCTCATCGGGCCATCTCCTTGGTGGCGCCGGTCCGGTGACCGGTGAGGCTGAGGAACACGTCGTCGAGGTCCGGCGTGTGCACGGTGAGGCTGTCGACGGCGACGGATTCGGCGTCGAGGCGGTCCAGCACGGCGCGAAGATCGGCGACGGTGCCGTCGGTCGGCACGCGGAGCGCCAGCGCGTCTTCGTCCGAAGTGGACACTCGAAGCACGCGGGTCGCGTCACGCAGCGAGACCGCGTCGGGGAACTTCAGCTGCATGTGCCCGCCGGGTACGCGTCGCTTCAGCTCGTCGGGCGTGCCCAGCGCGACGATCCGGCCGCCGTCGAGGACGGCGACGCGATCCGCGAGCTGGTCGGCCTCCTCCAGGTACTGCGTGGTGAGGAAGATCGTCACGCCACCGTCGACGAGGTCCCGGATGATCTCCCACATCGTGCGGCGGCTGCGCGGGTCGAGGCCGGTGGTCGGTTCGTCGAGGAAGATGACCTTCGGGTCGCCGATCAACGTCATCGCCAGGTCGAGTTTGCGGCGCATGCCACCCGAGAAGGTGGACGGCGTCTTCTTCGCCGCGTCGGACAGTTCGAACCGTTCCAGGAGTTCGGCGGCACGCTTGCGTCCTGTCCGGCGCGGCAGATGGTGCAGATCCGCCATGAGGAACAGGTTCTCCTCGCCGGTGAGGAGATTGTCGACGGCGGAGAACTGGCCGGTGAGGCCGATGGCGGCGCGGACGCCGTCCGGGTCGGTGCCGAGGTCGGCTCCGGCGATGGTCGCCGCACCGGCGTCCGGAGTGACCAAAGTGGACAGGATGTTGACCGTGGTGGTCTTGCCCGCGCCGTTGGGGCCGAGCAGCGAGAAGACGGTACCCGCCGGGACGTGCAGATCGATCCCGTCCAGGACGACCTTGTCGCCGTAGGATTTACGCAGTCCGGTGGCGGAAATGGCCGGGTTTCTCATCGGGGATCCCCTTCAGGAACGGTGGACGACGATGTCGCCGACGGAGGTGCCGGCGTGGACCTCGACCTTGTCGGTCGCGGCGCCGGGCGCGGTGGCGGCGGCCATGTCGTTGATGACCCGGCCGAAACGGGTGTTCACGTCGAGCCAGGCCGCGCTGCCCTCGCGGATGCCGACCTCGATGTCGCCCAGCGACGTCTCGAGGGTGAGCGTGCCCCTGGCCGCGTCGAGCACGCGGACGGAACCGTTGGCGGTCTTGGCTTCGACGCCGCTTTCGGCCTTGTCGACGGTGATGTCGCCGTTGGCCGACCGGACGCGGATCGAATCGGCGACGGCGCCGATCGTGGTGGCACCGTTGGAGTTCTTGACCACCGCGGTGCCGTCGATCCGGCCGACGTGCACCCGGCCGGAGCTCGTGCTGATGTCGGCGTTCCCGTCGGCGTGTTCGACGACGATGTTCCCGGACGCGGAGTGCAGTTTCAGCTCGCCGGTGCGGTCGAGGTGGATGTGCCCGGTCCCGGACCGGTAGCGGCAGCCGGCGATCCGCCCGGTCACGGTCAGGTCACCGAGCCCGGTGCTCCCCTGCACCCGGGAGCCGGCGGGCAGTTCGATGGTCACGTCGATCGACCTCGTCCGGTTGGAGAAGTCGAGCAGGCGCATCTTCGGCGCGCGGACGGTCAGGGTGCCGCCGGAGAATTCGACGACCGTCCGCTTCGCGGCGTCGACGTCGGATTCGTTGTTCTCGTCGAGCGGCGCCACTTCGACGACCGTGTCGGTGCGGTCACCGGCGACGATGCGGACGTTGCCGACGACCGGCTCGAGGTCCGCGAGAATGGGTTCCGGGGTGGCGAAAGAAGGCATGGTTGTCCCCTCGAAGGTGGTGTGATCGATGTTTGTGCTGGTGTACGGGGTCTAGCTGACCCAGCCGGTGTAGCGCTGCGCGCCGCGACGACCGCCGCTCACCGGGGCGGGCGGCGCGGACGGCTCCGACGGGTTCAACGCCGCGGACGCGGCGCGCACGAGCCACGCGTTGACCGAACGGCCTTGCGCGGCCGCCGCTTCCTCGACGCGTGTCTTGAGGTTTTCCGGAAGCCGGAAGTTGATTCGCGCGGTGGCTCCTTCGTCTTCAGGCAGCGGCTCCGGCGCGGCGGCCGCGACCGCCTCGGCCTGTTCGACCGCGGGCAGCGTGACGGCGAAGCTGGCTTCCCCGGCACGCAACCGGACCTCGACCGAACCCGGCGCGAGATCACGGGTGATCTCGTCCGACGCGGCGGACAGCGCGTCCAGCAGCGCGAGACGAATGGCCGACGCCAGCGGCGCGGTCAGGCGTTCGGCGAGTGCGCTCGCCTCGGCTCCCCCAGCCTCGGCGGCGACGGCGAGTTCCCGGCGAACGTTGTCCACAAAGGGCGTCAAATCCATGATGCCATCATGGCACCATCGTGGCGCCATTGCAAGGCCAACTTGGCGCCAAAGGGCGCCAAAGTGGCGTCACCGCAGGTCAGGGCCGAATTTGCCCCTTCGGCCAGTCTCGGTTGGCGGGGAAAGCAGGAGGCGGGCGAACGCGTTGCCGGGGCTGTTCGCGGCGGGCGAGAATCGCCACGAGCCGCACGAAAGGAAGCGACCCGCCATCAGAGTGTGGGGGTCACCCGAGGCGGGCCGCTACCCGGATCCCACCGTACAAGAGCTCCGCTCGCTCATGCGGGCAACGCTTTTTGTCCCTGCGGCTCTTGACAAATCGAAGATCCACAGTGGACATAAGAGGGACACATGCGACCAGTCCGGGTGAGCGTCTGCGCACTGGACCCCATCACGAAGGCCGGGATGGCCGACCTCCTCGAGGCGCGCGCGTCCGTGCAGGTGGTCGAGGGCCGGGCGCCGGACCGAACCGATGTCGTCGTCGCCGCGTTCGACCGGCTTTCCGCCGACGCGGTCACCGCGTTGCGTGCGGTCACCGCCGAAATCGGCAGGCCGATCGTGCTGGTCACCGACCGGATCGAGGAAGGCGGCCTCGCGACGGCGGTGGCTTGCGGGGTGGTCGCCATCCTGCCGAGGTCGGCGATGACCGACTCCCGCGTGGCCGACAGCGTCCGGGTCGCCGCGTCGGGCACCGTGTACCCGCCGCGGGATCTGCTCGGCAGGCTCGCCGAACACGCCGAGCGGCTGCACCGGGAGACGCTCGCGCCGGAGTCGCCCTCCGGGGTGGCGCTCTCCTCGCGGGAGATCGACGTCCTCCGCCTGATGGCCGACGGGCTCGACACGCAGGAGATCGCCACCGAACTCGCCTATTCGGAGCGAACGGTGAAGAACGTCATCTACGCGGTCACCGACCGGCTGCGCCTGCGGAACCGGTCGCACGCGGTGGCCTACGCGATCCGGGAAGGGGTCATCTGAAAATGCTCAGATGAGCCCCTCACGCAGCGCGTACGCCACGACATGGGTGCGGTTGCGCAGATTGAACCGGCTGAGCAGGCCGTGCAGGATGTTCTTCACGGTCCGGTCGGAGTAGGCCACCCGGCGGGCGATCTCCCCGGTGTCGAATCCTTCCGCGAGCAGGCGGAGCACTTCGGTCTCGCGGGGCGACAGACCGCTGAGCGTGAGCTCGCGGGGCTCGAGAACTTCCTTGTGCAGCCGCGAAATCCCCCGGAGCAGGCTGCCGAGCTGCTCGGCGGGCAGATCGCCACGGCCGGCGTGGGCGTCGGCGACCGCGCGCAGCAGCCGCGCCGGCGTCGCCTCGGAGCGCGCGACGACGACGGCGAGCCCGCGTTCCACCGCGGCCCACAGTTCGGCCTGGTTGGGCTGATCGGCCACCAGCACCAGCCGCGCGGACCCGGCCGGGATCCGCCGCGGGTCGTCGTCGGCGACCGCGACGAGGACGTCGGCCTGCTCCGGGTCGTCGCGCAGGCTGATGCCGGGCCCGTCGCCGAGCGCGCTGCGCAGTCCCGCCCGCACGAGCGGGTCGGCGGCGTGCACGGCGACCCGGATCTTCTCGGCCCGGAGCACCGGGCGGACCGGCGTCGTCATGATCGTCGACATGCCTTCCAGGTAACCGGCCCCCGAGAAGGCCGGACAAGCGGAAGCAGGGGGCAGCTTTTCGACGCCGGAAGCCTGCCGGTTGAATGGGCCGCGGTGGAGGCGAACGAGAAGCGGTCGGTGTTCGGCAAGCTCCTGCTCGAACACCGTCGTGCCGCGGGGTGGACGCAGGGGCGCCTGGCCGAGGCCTCCGGTATCAGCGTTCGTGCCCTGCGCGAACTGGAACGCGGCCGCGCGCGGGCCGCCCAGCAACGCTCCGCCGAGGTGCTGGCCGACGCGCTCGGCCTGACCGGCGGCGACCGGGAGTTCTTCCTGACCGTCGCCAAACAGGGACGTCGCCGGAATCCGGCGCTGGCCGCCCAGATCGCGGCGACCTGCGCGCTGCCCGCGCCCACCGCGGATCTGTCCGGCCGCGAAAGCGAGCTGGAGCAGCTGTCCGCGAAGGTCGCCGAAGGTGGTGGCGTGGTCGCGATCGTCGGACAGGCCGGGGTCGGGAAGACGGCGCTCGCGGTGACCGCCGCGGATCTGTGGCGCGCGGAGTTCCCGGACGGGGGCTACGCGGTGGATCTGCGCGGGATGGACGAACAGCCGCTCAGCGCCGGGACCGCGCTCGACCGGCTGTTGCGCGCGCTGGACGTCGCGCCGGGGCAGGTGCCCGCCTCCGAAGCCGAACGGTCGGCGTTGCTGCGGATGCTGCTCGAAGGCCGCAAGGTCTTGCTGCTGCTCGACAACGCGGCCGACGAGGCGCAGCTCCGGCCGCTGCTGGTCACCGGGCCCGGCTCCCTCACCCTGATCACCTGCCGCCGGACGCTCGCCGGGCTCGAAGGCGCCCGGTGGCTCGCGCTCGAAGCGCTTTCGGACGAGGGCGCGACCGGCCTGCTCGCCAAGATCGTCGGAGCCGACCGGGTAGCCGCGGAGCCCGCCGCGGCACGCGAACTCGCCGAGCTGTGCGGATATCTGCCGCTCGCGCTCCGGATCGCGGGCAACCGGCTCGCCACCCGGCCGCAGTGGTCCCTGGCCCACCTGGCGGACCGGCTGCGCGACGAAAGCACCCGGCTGCGCGCGCTCGCGGCGGGCGATCTGCGGCTGCGCTCGGCTTTCGACCTGTCCTATCGCGCGGTCTCGGCCGAGGCCCGGCGGCTGTTCCGGCTGCTGGCGACCGTGCCCGGCGCCGACTTCGGCCTCGAACTCGCGGTCGTCGTCTCCGGCGCGCCACCCGCCGACGTCCGTGACCAGCTCGACGAACTCGTCGACGCCAGCCTCCTGCAGAGCACGGCGGAGCCGGAACGGCACCAGTTCCACGACCTGATCCGCTTGTTCGCCGAAGAACGGTTCGAGGCCGAGGGGGAACCGGCCGCGCGGGACACCGTGCTCGCCCATCTGCTCGGCAAGGCGGCGGAAGCGGCCAGGCTGTTCTACCCCGGAGCACCGGAGAACGGCCGCTTCGGCTCACGGGAGGAAAGCGCCCGCTGGCTGGACGTCGAAGGCGGGAACTGGGTCGCCGCGCACCGGATCGCGGCACGGAAGGGTCTCCACCGGGAGGTCCGGGACCTCGCCGTCGCGCTGCACTGGTACTCCGACGGGCGGAGCGCCCAGCGGCCGTGGTGGGAGATCTTCTCGCTCGGCGCGGCCGCGGCGAACGCGCTCGGCGACGACGGAGCCGAGGCGAAGCTGCTCAACTTCGTCGGCTGGGCCGCCAGCGTCTGTCTCGGCGACGACGAGGGTGCCGTGGCGGCGCACCGCCGCGCGCTGGACATCGCCACCGGGATCGGCGACCGCGTCGAGCAGACCTGGGCGTCCATCTACCTCGGCCAGGTCCTGCGGCTGACCGGAAAGGACGACGAAGCGTTCGAGTTCGCGAAGCGCGGGTACGAACTGGCGGGCGAACTTCCGTTCTGGGACGGGCAAACCACGGCGCGGAACGTCTACGGGCGCGCGCTGCTCAACGCCGGACGGCACGCCGAAGCGCTCGCCGTGCACCGGGCCGTGCTTTCCGACGCCGAGCGGCTGTCGGGCGACACGTATCCCGCTTTCCACCGGCTACTGAAGGCCTTGACCCTGCGCGCCATCGGCGACGTGCTCGGTGATCTCGCCGAATGGCGGGAGGCGGCGGGCCACTACCGCACCGGCCGGTGGCTCGCGTGGGAAGGCGGTTTCGACGCGCTGGAGGCGACCTGCGCCTTCCGTGAAGGGCGGGCCTGGCGGGAGGCCGGTGCCTTCGAGGAAGCCAGGGAGTGCCTCGCCATGGCCGTGGACCTCTCCGCCGGGCCGTCGTTCGGCGCGCTGCGCGAGCAGGCCTCGGCCGAACTGGCGCTCCTGCCCGCGGAGCGCCGACTAAGCTTCGGGCCGACAGAGCGGGAGGACCGATGACGGACGCGGACGGGAAGAGCCCGCGGGAGCGCTATCGCGACCAGGTGCGCGCGGAGATCAAGCAGCACGCGTGGGAGCAGATCGCCGCCGCCGGGGTGCCCGCGCTGTCCCTCAACGCGATCGCCAAACAGGTCGGGATGAGCGGCCCCGCCCTGTACCGGTACTTCGCCAGCCGCGACGATCTCATCACCGCGCTCATCCGCGACGCGTACCGGAGCCTCGCCGACACCGTCCGCGCGGCGTTCGACGGCGGCGCCGATCTGGCCGGGCTCGCCGTCACCATCCGGGACTGGGCCCGGAGCGACCCGCAGCGCTATTTCCTCATCTACGGCACGCCCGTCCCCGGCTACCACGCGCCCGAGGACACCACCGCCATCTCGAGCGAGGTCATGGCCGTGCTGCTCGAAGCGTGCCGCGCGATCACCGTGGACAAGCCGGAAACCCCGTTCGACAAGCATCTGGACGGCCATCGCGACTGGGCGGGCGACGACCCCGCCCCGTCCTCGGCGCTGCACCGCGCGATCGCCTTCTGGACCCGCCTGCACGGCGTGCTCTCACTCGAACTCGCCGGCCACTTCACCGGGATGAAGTTCGACCCCGACCTGCTGATCGCGGACGAACTGGACGACCTCACGGCCCGGTGAACCTTTCCCGCCTGTCACACGTCTTGCCAGCGACGTGGTTGACGTACAACGTTGTAAGGTTATAGCTTCTAAGTACCGCAATAGCTATTAATGCTGGTGCTTCGGACGGGGACTTCGCATGATTCACGGGGAGAAGATCAGCAGGAGGACCGATCGCGTCAGAGTCGCCGTGTACGCCCCGGATCTGCTGGCCGGGCTCGGCACGACGAGCATCCTCGGCGCCGACGACCGGCTGGACGTGCTGTCCGGTACCGACCTCGGGTCCGCCGAAGTCGTCGTCACGGTCGGGGATTCGATCGGCGACGGCGCTTTCGCCTTCCTGCGCCAGGTCCGCGCCGCGTCGTCACTGGCGACGCCACGGAGATGCGTGATCGTCACCGACCATTTCCCCGTCCAGGTGCTGATGACGGCGATCGAATGCGGGATGGCCGCACTGCTGCCGCGGCGCGATCTCGACGGCGAGCATCTGGCGCGGACGATCCTCGCGGTCAGCCAGGGCGCGGGCGCGCTGCCGCCGCGCCTGCAGGGCAGCCTGCTCTCCCAGCTCGAACGGATCCAGGAAGACCTGCTGGCGCCCAACGGGCTCGCGCTGTCCGGCCTGTCCGGGCGGGAACGAGAAGTACTCCGCCTGCTCGCCGACGGCCATGGCACGGAAGAGATCGCGGCCAAACTCGCCTATTCGGAGAGCACGGTGAAGAACGTCCTCCAGCGGGTGATGTCGCGATACGGCCTGCACAACCGCACGCACGCCGTCGCCTTCGCCTTGCGCACCGGCTCGATCTGAGGCGGTCACCGGAGCTGAACGCGGCCAAGCAACCGGTCGACCAGCTCGGGAAGCGACTGCTCCTCCGGGCCTTCCAGCCACAGGACGTTCCCCGTCCGCAACGTGGCAAGGAAGGTCGCCGCGGTGAGCCTGGCCAGCTCCTGATCCAGGCCGTGCCCCCTGGCGAGCAGCACAGCGATCAGGTCGCGTTCGAGAGCGAACTGGTCGCCCGCCTGCCGCGCGAGCAGCGACGGATGCCGCCGCAGCAGCCGTAGCTGCGCCACCCATTCGCGGTCGGGGACGGGGTGCGCCCGGTACAGCTCGCGGCACGCCGCCCGCAGCGCCTGCCAGGGCTTCTCGCCCGGCGGCCTGCCCTCGACCAACGACACGAGCAGACCGGTGCGGTCCCGGTCGGCATGCAGGATCGCGTCCTCTTTGTTCGCGAAGTAGTTCGAGAACGTCCGCCGGGACACGCCCACCGCGTCGGCGATGTCCTCGACGGTCACCCCGTCCAGCCCGTGCTCCATCGCCAGCCGGAGCGCGGCCTCGTGCAGCGATTGCCGCGTCGCCGCCTTCTTGCGGGTGCGCAACGTGTCGAGGGTGTCCACCAGGACAGCGTAGCGAGGGGAATAAAGTTCCCACTGTGCAAGTTTGCACAATGAGCAACATTGCCGCTCGAAAGGACGCCATGAAGACCGAGGGAACGACGGCGGAGGCACCGCCAGGGGCGATGGGGCACCGCCAGGTGCTCGAATCGCTGTCCGGTCTGCTGCTCGCGCTGCTCGTGGCGATGATCAGCTCGACGGTCGTGTCGACCGCCCTGCCGTTGATCATCGGCTCGCTGAACGGCTCGCAGACGCAGTACACCTGGGTGGTCACGGCCACCCTGCTGGCGGCGACGGCCACCACACCGATCTGGGGCAAACTCGCCGACCTGTTCAACAAGAAGACGCTGGTCCAGATCGCCATCGTGATCTTCGTGATCGGTTCGATGATCAGCGGATTCAGCCAGAACACCGGGCAGCTGATCGCCGCCCGCGCGTTCCAGGGCATCGGCGTGGGCGGTCTTCAGGCGCTGGTCCAGGTCGTGATCGCGGCGATCATCCCGCCGCGGGAACGCGGCCGCTACAACGGTTACCTCGGCGCGGTCATGGCGGTCGCCACCGTCGGCGGGCCGCTGCTCGGCGGCCTGATCGTGGACGTGCCGTGGCTCGGCTGGCGCTGGTGCTTCTTCGTCGGCGTGCCGATCGCGGTGGCGGCGTTCATCGTGCTGCAGCGGACCTTGAAGCTGGAGACCGTGCGCCGGGAAGGCGTCCAGGTGGACTACCTCGGCGCGGGCCTGATCGCGGCGGGTGTGAGCGTCCTGCTGATCTGGGTCTCCTTCGTCGGCAACAGCTTCGACTGGCTGTCGTGGCAGACGGCCGTGATGGTGGTGGGCGGCGCCGTGCTCCTCGCCTTCGCCGTGCTGGTGGAACGGAAGGTCCGCGAACCCGTCGTCCCGCTGCACATCATCACCCGGCGGACCCCGGCGCTGGCGATCATCGCGAGCCTCGCGGTCGGCATGGCGATGTTCGGCGGTGCTGTGTTCCTCGGCCAGTACTTCCAGGTCGGCCGCGGCTACTCCCCCACCGAAGCCGGACTGCTGACCATTCCGCTGATGGGCGGCGTGCTCGTCTCCTCGACCGTGTCCGGGCGCCTGATCAGCCGCACCGGACGGATGAAGCCGTACATCGTGGCGGGCACGATCACCCTGGTGATCGGTTTCCTCGGGCTGGGCACCGTCGACCACGCCTCGCCGCTGTGGCTGGTCGGTGTCGCGATGGCGATCGTCGGCGTCGGTGTCGGCATGACGATGCAGAACCTCGTCCTCGCGGTGCAGAACACCGTGCCGTTGCGGGATCTGGGCGCCGCCAGCGCTTCGGTCACGTTCTTCCGGTCGCTCGGCGGCACCATCGGCGTCTCGGTGCTGGGCGCGGTGCTCGCGAACCGGGTCACCGCCGACCTGTCCACCGCGCTGCACGTGCCGGCGGGGAGTGCGTCGACGGGCAGCGTCAGCGCGCTGAACCTCAAGGCCCTGCCGCCGGATGTCCAGACGATCGTGCACACCGTGTACGGCGACGCGACCGCGCACATCTTCCTGATCTCCGCGGCGGTGGGTGTCGTCGGCGTGATCGCGGCGCTGCTGCTCAAGCCGCTCACCCTGCGCACCACGCTCGACGTGGAGACACCGTCGGAAGCGCCGGTCGCGCGATGAACGAGAACGCCGCCGGGGCCTTCGAGTCCACTGTGGAGCGTTTCGGCCCGCCCCGGCCCCATCCGGGGCGGGCCATCCTGGCCGGGGTCGACGGCTCCGACACGGCGATGCGGGCGGCCGCCTTCGCCTTCGGCATGGCACGACGCGAGGGCGGCAGGCTGATCGTCGCCTTCGTCTGCCGTCCGGCGCTCGGTCCCGCGGTCGCGGCGACGATGGAACACGACACCGCGGTGCAGCTCTACGAAGAGATCCGCGAGCAGATCCGCGAGGCCGCCGAAGAACTGGAAGTGCCGGTCAGCTTCCTGAAGACCTACGGCGATCCGAACACCGTGCTCCGCGACACCGCCGACCGCGGCAAGGTCGACACCGTCGTGGTCGGCGCCTCACAGCAGGCCGGTCACCGGTTCGCGGGGTCGGTCGCGACCAAGCTCATCAGGACCGGGCACTGGCCGGTGCTGGTCGTTCCCTGACGACCGGCCGCCGAGGAACGACACGACCCCCACCGCGGCCACGACGAGCGTGCAACCCGCCAGCTGCAGCGGGGTCGGCCACTGGCCGAGCAGGGCGGCGCCGAACAGGATCGCGGCGGCGGGTTGCAGCATCAGCACGGCGGACCCGCCGCTCGCGGGAAGGGCGGACAGCGCGCGTCCGATCAGGAGCCAGCCGAGCACCTGGCCGGTCACGGCCAGCACGAACAGCCACAGCAACGCCGAAACCGGCGGCGTGACGTCGAGGTTTCCGGCAAACAGGCCCGAAAGGCCGCCCACGCTCGCCGACGCCGCGGTCGCGGTGGCGAGCATCGTCGTGCGCCCGCCGCCGTCGGATCCGGCGCGGCGCAACAGGATCAGGTAACCGGCGTACGCGACTCCGGCCAGCACCGCCATGACCGTGCCGTACCAGGGATCGCTGCCCGCGGCACCGCCGTCCGCCAGCCCGCCCGCCAGCGCGGTCCCCGCCAGCATCACCGGGATGGACAGCCAGAACGCCCGCGGCGGCCGCTCGCCGAACCACAGCAGTCCTGCCAGCGGGACGAGGACGACCTGGACGTTGACCAGCGCCGTGGCGACTCCGGCGCCGACGGAGAGGATCGCCTCGCTCCACAGCACCATGTCGACGCCGAGCAGGACACCCGCCAGCACGTGGCGTCGCCGCGCGGCCGGGGTGGGGCGCCGCCCCCGCTCCCGGGAACGCGCCAGGACCACGAGGATCGGCAACGCGAACAGGCAGCGGAAGAACGTCGCCGTCGTCGAGCTGACCCCGGACAGCGCGACGAGGGGGGCGGAGAGGGCGATCGCGAGGGCGCCGAGGACTCCCTGTGTCCTCGGATCGACGAAGAATCCGGTGTGCCGCATGCCTTCGATTCGATCGCACGGCGGCGGACAGGACCAGCGAGATCCTCTTACCCCGACGGTTAAGCTCGGCTAATGAGTGGCGATCTGTCCAATGTGGAACGGCTGCGGATGCTGCACGCGGTATGGCGGCGGGGATCGCTCGCCGCGGCCGCCGAACTGCTGCACGTGACGCCGTCGGCGATCTCCCAGCAGCTGACCAAACTGGAGCGGGAGGCGGGCACCGGGCTCCTCGTCCGGCACGGGCGCGGCGTGCGGCTCACCCCGGCGGGGCTACTGCTGGCGCAGCGCTCGGACCGGGTGCTCGCCGAACTCCGCGCCGCCCGCGCGGATCTGGACTCCCTCACCGGGGAGACGACCGGCGTCGTCGAGATCGGCGCCATTCCGTCGGGGGTGCACACGTTCATCGCGCCGGCGCTCACCGGCCTCGCCGTGCGCCATCCCGGTATCGAGGCGCGGCTGCACGAGGTCGAACCCGAAGTCGCCCTTCCCGCGCTGGCCGACGGTGTCTTCGACGTCGTGGTCGTCGAAAGCTGGGAGAACCTGCCGCTCACCCGACCGCCCGCGACCCGCTGGACCGAACTGCGCGACGACTCGGCGATGATCGTGCTCCCGGCCGGACATCCGCTGGCGGGCGCGGATTCGGTACGCGCCGAAGACCTCGCGGACGAGATCTGGGTCGCCTGGGCCCGGCCAACGCTGGCGAACGCCTGGATCCGCCAGACGCTGCGGGAACGCGGGATCGAACCGATCGTGCGGCATACGGTCAGCGGATTCGGGACGCAGTTCGCCGTCGTCGCCGGGCTCGGCGCCGTCACGCTGGTGCCGGGTATGGCCACCACGATCGCGCCGCCGACGGTGGTGTGCGCCCCGCTCGAACCGGTGCTGCACCGGCAGCTCTACGCGGTGCAGCCGCACGGGGAAACGCGGCCCGCGGTCGCGGAGTGCGTCAAGGCCCTGGTGGAGGCGGCGAGGTCCTGGGGCTCGTGAGTGATCCGGGCCCGTCAATGCCGCACCACGCTCGCTTCGATACGGCCGCGCTCGTGTCGTCCATCGGATCACGCGTGTCGTCCATTCAGTCACGTGTGTCGTCCGCCCGATCACGGGAAACGCCGGTGCTGAACCTCGTGAGTGGTAAGGACGGTTAGAACCGTCCTTACCACTCACGAGGGCGGGTCAGCGGCCGCAGAGGGCGTGGTCGATCACCGGCTCCAGCGGATGCACCTCCGGCAGCGGGGCGCCGGGGTTGTACGGCGTCAGCGTGTTCAGCGAGACCATCACGCTGCGCTTGCCGTCCTCGGTCACGCCGTTGCCCGTCAGGTAGCCGGGCAGCGCGCCGCCGTGACCCCAGTAGCCACCACAGGAACTCGCCGACTTCTGGAGGCCCAGCCCGTACTCGCCGAGCCCCGGCGCGGGCACGGTCTTCTTCATCTCGGCCAGCATCGACGGCGGGAGCACCTTGCCACCCAGCAGTGCCCGAAGGAACTTGTTGCCGTCCTCGGTGGTGCTGTTGATCGACCCGTCCGCTCCCCCGCCCATCGACGGATTCATCAGCGTCACGTCCACCCGCCGTCCGAGTTGCGGCGGATTCGAACCCTCGACGACGAACCGGTCGTACCCTCGCGCGTGCGGTGCCGGGATGAACGGCGACGTGTACGGCAGGGTGGTCTCGCGCAGGTCCAGCGGGCGGACGATCCGGTCGATGACCTCCTGCCGCCAGCCCCGCCCGGTCACCTTCTCGGTCACCATCCCGGCGAGCACGTAGTTGGTGTTGGAGTAGCCCCAGCTCGTCCCCGGCGCGAACTCCGGCGGCTTCCCGACCGCCAGCTTCACCGCATCCGACGCGCTCAGCTCGTCGAACCGATGACGCAGGAAACCCTTCTCGGTGAAGACGTCCAGTTCCGCCATGTAGTCGTGCAGCCCGCTGGTGTGCTGCAGCAGTTGCCGGACGGTGATGGCCTTGCCGTCGTTGCCGTTCCCGCTCACCACCCCCGGCAGCCATCGGTCCACCTTGTCCTCCAAGGAAAGCCGCCCCTCGCCGACGAGCTGGAGCATCGTCGCGGACAGGAACGTCTTGCTGAAACTGGCGATCCGGAAGTGCCCGTTCCACGGCACCGGGGTCCGGGTGCGCAGATCGCCGTGACCGCTGCGCACCTTGACGCTGCCCTTCGCCGTGCTGACCTCCATGAGCACGCCCGGCGACCCGTTCGCGACGAGCGTGTCGGCATCGCGCTGCAGTGTCCGCTGCAGCGATGGCGCCGCGGACGCGACGGCCGGGGTGACGAGCGTTGCCGCGCAAAGCACGGCCATGACGACTGAAGTGCGTTTCATATCGGCAAAACTACGAAGCCGCGGGCACATGGGGCATCGGCTTGGAGGACGATGCCACCTCCCTCCCTGGTACTAACGGAGCACAGGGTCCTCTCAGGGTTTCAGGTCCATCCGGAGGAATTCGGTGAGGCGGAGCAGTTTCGGCGGGCGGGTCACGCCGTCGGGGAATTCGTCCGCACCGATGAGGCGCGGGCCGGTGAGGTCCACTTCCCGTCCGTCGATCCGGAGCCGCGCCTCCCCCGCGGTCAGGATGTTGCGCACCCAGTCCGCCTCCGGGCCGTAAACCGGGATGAACAGGTAGCCGCCGTCGACCGGATGCGCGTCGAGCGGTGTGTGGCGGGTCTTTCCCGAACTGCGGCCGACGTGGATCAGCACCGGATATTTCCCTCGGGCGATCGCACGGGGGTTGAACACCCGTTTGTTGATGTGGCCCCACCATCTCGGCATCGGCATCGGTCTCTCCTCTCGATGGCCTTACACCCGTAAGGTTGTCTTACACCTGTAAGGTTGTCAACGTGCCGCCTCGCCGATCGCTCACCAGGGACCGCGTACTGAAGGCCGCGATCGAAGTCGCCGATCGCGGTGGCGTGGAGGCGATGACGATGCGCCGGGTCGCACAGCACCTCGGCGTGGAGGCCATGTCGCTCTACCACCACGTGCCGAACAAGGACGCGATCCTCGACGGCGTCGTCGACGCGGTGTTCGCGGCGATAGAGCTGCCGGACCCAGGCGCCGGCGATTGGCGCGAGGCGATCCGCGCGCGTGCTTCGTCCGCGCGCGCGGTCCTTTCGCGGCACAGCTGGGCGCTGGGCCTCATGGACTCCCGGCGGAATCCGGGGCCGGCGACGCTACGCCACCACGACGCGGTCCTCGGTGTCCTTCGGCGGGCGGGATTCACGGTCCCGATGGCGGTGCACGCCGTCTCGCTCATCGACAGCTACATCGGCGGATTCGTGCTGCAGGAGTCGAACCTCCCGCTGAGCGAAGACGTCCCGGACGTCGCGGGCGACATCCTGGACGGCCTGCCACGGGACGAGTTCCCGCATCTGGCCGAGGTGATCACCGAGCATGCCCGGCGGCCGGGTTACGACCACACGAAGGAATTCGCCTACGGCCTCGACCTCATCCTGGAAGGGCTCGAAGCCCGCAGGAAATGAGTCAGCGGGTCACTCCCGGCAGCACGAGGGCCAGCCGTGCCACCGGTGGCAACGGCGACCGTTCCGGCGCGGCCCGGAAGGCCTGGATCGCGAGCGCGGCGAACCGGCGGGACGCCGCCACCTGCGCGGCCGCCGAAGCGGCCTGGATCCCGTTGTTGGCCATGAGCATGAGGATCAGGTCGTCGAGGACGAAATCGGGGCGCAGCTTCCCGGTGTCCTTGGCCCGGCCCGCCAGCTCGGCGATCGCCTTGAGCGCGTGGTCGCGATCCGCGGTGAAGTCCACCGCCTTGGGGAAGGCCGAGACGAAGGCCGCCGTGAAGCCCCGGTCGCGCGAATGCAGCTCGCAGATCCTCTCGATCACCGAACAGAAGCCGCGCCACGGATCCGGATCCGCGAGCCCTTCGTCGACGACGGCGTGGCACGTGCGCATCTGCTCGGCGAACGCCTCCGTCGCCAGGATCTCCTTGGTCGGGAAGTGGCGGTACAGCGTGGCGGGGCCGACTCCCGCGCGGCGCGCGACCTCCCGCAGCGGCACGTTCAGACCCTCGGTGGCGAACAGCACGCGAGCCGCTTCGAGGATGCGTTCCCGGTTGTCCACGGCGTCGGAGCGCGGGATCCGAGGCAAATGATCGGTCACCGCTCTCAGTTTAGCCAAAACGGACGGGGGCGTCCGTTAACGTCCGCCGGACCAGTGATCGACGACCAGGAGACGAAATGCGCGCAGTCGAGATCCGGACGTTCGGCGCCCCCGAAGGCCTTGCCGTGATCGACGTCCCCTCCCCCGTTCCCGCCGAGGGAGAAGTGCTGATCGACGTGGAAGCGATCGGTGTCGGCGGGGTCGACACCGTGATCCGCAGCGGCGCTCTGGCCGGTCTCGGCGGCTTCCAGGAAGGATTCATCCCCGGCAACGAGGTGGCCGGAACCGTCACGGCGGTCGGCGGCGGGGTCGATCCGGCCCTGGCCGGGCGGCGGGTCTGGACGTTCACCGGCGAGGGCGGCGGCTACGTCGAACAGGTGGCCGTCCCGGCGGACAGGATCCTCCCGCTTCCCGGCGATCTGCCCGCCACCGACGCGGTGGCCATCGGGACTTCCGGCATGGTGGCCCATTTCGCGCTCGCCCACGCCCATTTCGCGCCGGGCGAATCGGTGCTCGTGCGCGGGGCGGCGGGCAGCATCGGGATCATGACGGTGCAGCTCGCGGCGCAGGGTGGCGCGAGCGCGGTGGCGGTCACGACGTCCTCGGCCGAACGCGGCGAGCGCCTGCGCGAACTGGGGGCGACCCACGTCCTCGACCGGTCCGGTGAAGGGGACGGGCCGCCGGGGTACGACGTCGTCATCGACATCGTGTCCGGTGTGGACATGCCGTCCTTCTTCGACCGCCTGAAGCCGAACGGCCGCATGGTCCTCGTCGGCGTGGTCGCGGGCATGCCGCCGGCGGATTTCGGCGCGAAGCTGATGGCGACCTTCCGGAAGTCCTTGTCGTTCGCGGCCTTCAGCGCGGACTCGATCCCCGAGCCGGATCGGCGGGCGGTGAGCGCGGAGCACTTCGGCGCGGCGGCGCGCGGTGGGCTGCGTCCGGTGGTGCACGAGGTGCTGCCGCTGGAAAAAGCCGTGCTGGCGCACCGGAAGATGGACGACGGCGAAGTGTTCGGCCGGATCGTGCTCACCCCGTGAACCGGTCCATTGTGGAGCGCCACGTCACCCGGTCAGTGTAAGTTTCCCCATCGCGTGCGCCGCCGCACTAGGCTGCCCACTCGTGCCCGATCCGATGCCCGAGGGACCCGGCTTCACGGCGGTCGGCTTGCGGCCGCTCTCCGGCGGCGAGGGCACCGGCGCCTACGGCGTGAACGACGCCGGGGTGATCGTGGGCGAGTCCGGGTCACGGCCGGCGCGCTGGGATCGCGGCGGGCATCCCACGCCGCTGCCTCTCCTCGACGGCTGCTCCGGCGGACGCGCGGTCGGCGTCAACGCCGCGGGTGTCATGGCGGGTTCACTCGTCGCCGGCGAGCACCTCCGGCCCGTGTGCTGGCTGCCCGACGGCCGGGTGTGCGCGCTCCAACTCCCCGCCGGGGCGCTGTCCGGCACGGCGTGCCGGGTGAACGCGCGCGGGTCGATCCTGGGGAACGCGATGTGGCCGGGCCACCGCTGGCGGGCGCTGCGCTGGGCACCGGACGGTGAGGTCGTCGAACTCGCCACTCTGCCAGGGGACGGCGAGACACAGGGGCAGGACCTGAACGGGCTGGACGAGGTCGTCGGATCGGCCAGGAACGGCTCGGGCGTCCGCACCGCGGTGCACTGGACGTCCTCGGGGAAGATCAGCACCCTGCCCCCGCCCCGCCGCACGACGGCGTGCGGGATCACCGACTCCGGCGCCATCCTCGGCGACGGTGTCGTGTGGCACCGCGACGGAGGCACCGTCCTGCTGACCGGTGAACCGGAGTTCTCCGCGGGACAGGTCGTCCGGATCACCGGGCCGGGTGTCGCGATCGGCTGGGGCCTGACGCCGGACCGGCGCGGCGTCGGCGCCCGCTGGGATCGCGACGGACGGCCCACCGTGCTCCGGCCCCTGCCTTCGGACGCCGCCAGTACGTGTTTCGACGTCGACGACGCCGGGACCGTCGTCGGCGAGTCCGTGAGCGAGGGAACGGTGCGGCCGGTGCGCTGGGACGCGGACGCGACGCCCCGTCTGCTCCCGTCACCTGCCGGTATCACGGCGATCGTGGCCCAGCACATCAACGCGAACGGCACCGTCATCATCGGCTACGGTTTCGCGCCGGACAGCTCCGCCTACCGCGGGATCGCCTGGCACCGTTCGTAAGGCCGCCCGGTCAGGCCGTCGCGAGCTCGATCGCCCGCCGCATCGCCTCGTCCAGCGGAGCCCCGAGGCGGAGGGCCGCTCGCCCGGCGGCGAAGACCGCCCCGGTGGCCGCGCCGACCAGCGCCGCGGCATCCACCTCGTCGATCTCGCAGGCTTGGCACAGCGCGGCCGCAAGCCGCTCCTGAGCGTCGAAGGCGCGTTGCAGCATCGTCGCGCGCAACGACGGCACCGACGTGATGAGCTCCAGCCGGATCCGCTCGGGCTCGTCGGCCGGATCGCGGAGCCCAGCGCCGGCCTCGGCGAGCATGCCGAGCATCGCGCGCCGCAGAAGTCCGCCGGGTTTCTCGCCCGCCTCGCGCGCGGCGAGCACGTCCAGGCCCACGCGCAGGATGTGTTCGCCGTCGTCGGTGAGAAGGAGGTCTTCCTTCGTCGCGAAGTGGTTGAAGAACGTCGCGGTGGACACCTCGGCGGCCGCGGCGATCTCGGCGGTGGTCGTCAGGTCGTAGCCCTGCCGTTCGAAAAGCCGGTACGCCGTCTCGATCAACACCTTCCGGG
The DNA here is from genome assembly GCF_014873915.1 of Amycolatopsis roodepoortensis. Classification (GTDB taxonomy): domain Bacteria; phylum Actinomycetota; class Actinomycetes; order Mycobacteriales; family Pseudonocardiaceae; genus Amycolatopsis; species Amycolatopsis roodepoortensis. The sequence continues at coordinate 705,597 of NZ_JADBEJ010000001.1, read as the reverse complement.
TGCGCCATTTCTTCCGTTCCCGCAAACCCACCGGCTCGGTCATGACGGTCAGCATACTGGATCGACTTCAAAATTAGAGTTACTATAATTTTAGAGTTGATCCAACCAAGGAGATGCCATGATCCTCGACGCGTTCCTCGACCGGCTGGAGTACCGCGAGCCCGTCCGGCCGGATCCGGCCACGCTCCGGAACCTGCACCGGGCATGGCGGTTGCGAGTTCCTTACGAGAACCTCGACCTCCAGCTCGGCAGGACACTCCCGCTCGACCAGGAAGCCTTGATCGACAAGCTCACGCGCCGCGGCCGGGGCGGGCTCTGCTACGAGATGAACGGCGCGCTCGCCGTTCTGCTGCGGGCGGCCGGATTCGAGGTGACCGTCGTGGAGGGCGCCGTCCTGCGCTCGACCCGCGGCGACGGCCAGTGGGGCAACCACATCGCCCTGCTGGTCGACGTCGACGGGGAGACCTGGCTCGCCGACACCGGGATCGGCGACGCGTTCCTCGAGCCCCTGCCGATGCGGGAAGGCACGTACCGGCAAGGAGAACTGCCGTTCCGGATCGAGCGCCTCGACGACAGCACCTGGCGGATGCATCACCATCCCGGTGGCACGGTCGACTCCTGCGACTACCGCACCGAGCCCCGCGAGGTCACCGACTACGCCGAACGACCCGAGATCACGTCGCCGGACTCCCCGTTCGCCAAGGTGCTGCTGGCGCAGCACCACCGCGACGGCCGTGAGCTGGCTCTTCGCGCTCGCACGATCAAACGCGGCGACGGCGAGCGCCACACCCTGTCCTCTCTCGACGAGTTCGCCGAGACACTGCGGGAGTTCCGTATCCCGGTGGAGGACTTCGGCGCCGGCGAATTGGCCGCCCTCTGGGCCAAGACCGAAGAGCAGCACGAGGCGTGGCTGGCCATCCAGGCGAAGTCGAACGGCAGGGGTTGAAAGCGCCCGTCCGGGGTATGCCCTGATCATGGAAGTCGACGCCGTGGTGATCGGATCGGGGCCGAACGGCCTGGTCGCCGCCAATCTCCTGGCCGACGCCGGCTGGGACACCCTGGTCATCGAGGCCACCGCCAAGCCCGGCGGCGCGGTACGGACCGAGGAGCTCACCGCACCGGGTTTCCGCAACGACGTCTACAGCGCCTTCTACCCGCTCGGCGCGGCGTCGCCGGTGCTCGCCGGGCTGGATCTCGAGGATCACGGCCTGCGGTGGCGGCACGCGCCGGCGGTGCTGGCGCATGTGCTGCCCGACGACCGGTACGTCCTGCAGTCCCGCGACCTCGACCGCACGGCCCGGTCCGTGGCGGAATTCGACGAGCGGGACGCGGACAACCTGCGGGCCGAACACGCGAACTGGCGGCGTCTGCGCCAGCCGTTGCTCGACGCGATCGTGCGCCCCTTTCCGCCGGTGCGGTCGGGGGCGCGACTGTTCAAGACACTCGGCACGGCGGAATCGCTCCGGCTGGCGAGGATGCTGACCCTGACCGCCCGCGGCCTCGGCAAGGAGAGGTTCGACGGCGAGGGCGCCCGACTGCTGCTCGCGGGCAACGCCATGCACACCGACCTCGGCCCGGACCAGGCCGGGAGCGGTGTCTTCGGCTGGCTGCTGACCATGCTCGGCCAGGACGTCGGATTCCCGGTGCCGGAAGGCGGGGCGGGCCGTCTGACCGACGCGCTCGTGAACCGCTTGTCCGCCAAGGGCGGGGAGATCGTGTGCGGCACGCCGGTCACCGAAGTGACGCTGTCGGGTGGCCGGGCGGTGGGTGTCCGGGACGCGGCCGGACGACCGGTGCGTGCCCGCAAGGCCGTGCTCGCCGATGTACCCGCTCCGGTGCTCTACCGGGACCTGGTCGGCGCCGCGCATCTTCCCGCGCGGCTGGTGTCCGATCTGGACCGATTCGTCTGGGACGACGCCACGATCAAAGTGGACTGGGCGCTGTCCTCGCCCATCCCGTGGAGCGCCGCCGAAGTCGGTGAGGCCGGCACCGTCCACATCGGAGCGGACCTCGACGGCCTCGCCAGAATCGCCAACGATCTCGCTTGCGGACGGGTGCCGGACGACCCGTTCCTGCTGCTCGGGCAGATGACCACCGCGGACCCGACCCGCTCCCCCGCCGGGACCGAATCCGCCTGGGCCTACACGCATGTGCCGAGGGGCGAGCCCTGGTCACCTTCCCGGTTGCGCCGGTACGCGGACCGGATGGAAGAGGTCATCGAGAAGCACGCGCCCGGTTTCCGCGGCCTGATCGCGGGCCGGGCGATCGCCGGGCCCGCCGAGCTGGAGGAAGGCAACCACAGCCTGGTGGAAGGTTCGATCAACGCCGGGACCGCGGCCATCCAGCAGCAGCTCTTCTTCCGGCCCGTCCCCGGTCTCGGCCGGGCGGACACGCCGATCGACCGGCTCTTCCTGGCGTCCGCGTCGGCGCATCCCGGCGGCGCGGTGCACGGCGCGCCCGGATCGAACGCCGCCAGGGCGGCGCTGGCCAGGGACGGCTGGGCCGGTTCCGTCTATCGCGCGACGGTGCGTGCCGCGCACCGCGCCGTCTACCGATGAGGACTCGCGGATGAAGATCGTCGTCACCGGGGCGAGCGGGAACATCGGGACCGCGTTGCTCCGGGCACTGGCCGGAGACGGCCACGACGTGCTCGGAGTGGCACGCCGACACCCCGACACGACCGCCGCGCCCTACTCGTCGGCCCGGTGGGTCCAGCAGGACATCGGCGCGAACGACGCCTGGCCGCGGCTGACCGGGGTCTTCGGCGGCGCCGACGCCGTGGTGCATCTCGCCTGGGCGATCCACCCGCGCGCCGACGATCCCGCCATGCGCCGGACCAACCTCGCGGGCAGCGCGAACGTCCTGCGCGCTGCCGCCGACGCCGGCGTGAAGCACATCGTGTGCGCGTCGTCGGTCGCCGCCTACACCCCGGCGGACCGCTGGGCCGAGGTGGACGAGGAATGGCCCTGCGACGGTCTCCCCGAAAGCGCCTACAGCGCGGGAAAAGCCGCCTTCGAGTCCCAATTGGACGAATTCTGCCGCGATCATCCGGAGATCGGGGTGGCGCGGATCCGCCCGTGCGGCGTCGTGCAGCCGGACGCCGCGGCCGAGTTCTCGGGGTGGCTGCTCAGCCCGCTCGCGCCGCCGTTGCCGCTCGGCGGCAAATGGCTGCCGGTGCCGTTGTGGCCGGGGCTGCGGATGCAGGTCGTGCATTCCGACGATGTGGCACAAGCGATCCGGGCGATCCTCGACCGCCGCGCGACCGGTGCGTTCAACCTCGCCGGCGAACCCGTCCTCGACAGCCGCGACCTCGCCGGACTGGCGGGCGGGTTCCGGATTCCCGTACCGCTGCGGCTGCTGACCGGGCTGGCCTGGCCGAGCTGGCGGCTCGGCCTGCAACCACTGCATCCGTCCTGGCTGCGGCTCGCCGATCGAGCGTCCCTTGTGGACACCCGCCGCGCTCGGGCGGAACTCGGCTGGCGGCCTCGCCACGACGCGGCGGCCACGATCAAGGAACTGCTCGCCGCCATTCGCGCCGGGCGACGTGGAGACAGCCGCCCGCTCGACCCGCCGCGGGACCGGATCCGGCTCGGGCGGCCGAGCCACCAGGATCAAGCCGGCGGATGAGCGGCTTCGCGGCCCTTCGCGAGGTCCGCGAGACGGCGCAGGGATTCCCGGTTCCGCGGCACCAGGAAGAGCGCCTGCGCTGCCTCCGGCAGCAGACGTCCCGGCCCGCGGGTCGCCTGCTCGGACATCAGGATCTCCGTGGTCCCCGGCATGGTTTCCCGCAGCTCCAACCGGATCCGCGCGGTACCGAAGGGCCAGGCCCGCGCGTCGAGTTCGAGCAGCCTCGGCGGGTCGGCGACGTGCACCTTGGTGACGTCGTCGAGCAGGAGGGGCCACGTCCCGACGCAGTGGTGGATGCGTGTTCCGCGCGCCGGCCAGCCCGCGTCGACGTCACGGATATGGGACGCCCCCACGACCCACGCCGCGTACGTCCAGCCGTCGGCGAGCACCTCGAAAACGCGCTCGGGAGAAGCCTCTACCGTCATCTTCACGTCGACCATGAACCCATCCGCCCTGGATATCCGGCCGGCTCGTTCCGGCTCGCCTCACCGCCCCGGATACCCCGGGGCGGCAAGGACAAACCCGTGCCGATGGCGTTCAGTCGCGCCAGCGGTTGTTGAGGAAGGCGTCGTCCTCGTCGTCCGCCGGTGCCGGGCGGGCGCGGGGAGCGCGACGGGGCGTGTCCCGTCCCGGGCGGGCAGGCGGCTCCGAAGCGAAGGGAGCCGCCATGTCCACGGGGTCGTCTTCGAACGGCGACGCCGCCCCCGGCCGCGCGTGCGACCGGTCGGTGCTCCAGCCCGACTTCGTCTTGCGCTGCCCCAGCTCCCGCCGGTGCTCGACGTACCGCTGGGCGGTCGCGACCTGTTTGGTCATGAACTCCTGCGAGCTCGCCTTGATCTCGTCGGCCCTCTTGTCCCGCAGTGCCCGGCGCTCCGACTGCTCGCGGACCAGGCCGTCCAGGGTCGCCTTCATGGCGGCGGTGTCATCGGCGCTCATCTGTTCTCCCCTGACCCGGCTCACCGCTTGCGGGTGACCGACTGATCCTCGTCGTCCAGCAGCGAACCGGTGATCCGGCCGGTGGGTTCGTTGATCTGGTCGAACACCTCGCCCTCGATCCGGTACGCGCGGTTGGTCCGTTCCTGGTCTCCGCCCTGGCCGCCCGCTCCGCCGGCACCCATGCCCATCGGCGGCATCGCGCCCCCGCCGAACGATTGGCCCGACGGGCTGCCCATCGGGGCGGACGGGGCGCCCGCGGCCACGGGCTGTGGCTGGTGGGTCCCACCGCCGCCGGTGTGCACGCCTTCGCTGAGCGATTGGCCCGTCGCGGGGCTCGCGGTCTCGAAGGGCATCGACGGTGCACCACCGCCACCGCCGCCGAAACCACCACCGCCACCGCCACCGATGTCACCGGCGCGGATCCCGTCGGGGACGGTCCCGCCGCCACCATGGTGCGGGGTGAACGCCGGTTTGGAGTCGGGCTGCGCCGTCCCGGTGACGGGAGTCGCCGGGTGCGACGCCTTGTCTGTGGAGGGCTTGTCGGTGGAGGGCTTGTCCTCGCCGAGGGTGTACGTGGTCGGCTTGCCGGTGCCGTCGTCGACGGTGACGACCGTCGGCCCGGAGGGACCGTCGGGACGTTCGGCGGTGATCTTCACATCGCCGTCCTGGATGTGGATCTTGCCGTCCGGCCCGGGACGGTGGACGCCGTCCTTGTCGGGCTTGCCGTCGTCCGAACCCGGAGTAGAGCCCAGCTTGGACTCGTCGCCGTCACCGGTCCAGTCGAGCTTGAAGTCCTTGGCGGGCCCGGAACCGTCCCCGACCTTGATCTCCATCTCGCCGTCTTTGTCCGGCTCGGTCATTTCGAAGGTCGTGTCGCCCTGCTTGACCTTGAGGGTCTCGCGTTCGCCGTCCTCGGCCTTGTCGCCGTCCTCACCGGGCTTGTCACCGGTCAGCTTGTCTTCGCCGGACAGCTCGCCGTCGAGCTTGTCCAAGGCGTCCGACGCCTTCTTCTTCGCCTCGTCGGCGGACTTCTCGCCGTCCTTCGAGTCACCGTCCTTGCCGTCGGTGTCGCCCATGCCGCCGGGGGCGTCGCCCAGTTTGTTCAGCGCGTCGGAAGCCTGCTTCTTCGCTTCCTCGCTCGCCTTCTCTGTCGCCGCCTTGGCTTCGGCCGCGGCGTCGGTGTTGCTACCGCCACCGGGGCCGCCGCCACCCGGGCTCGAACCGCCCGGCCCGGAGCCGCCGGAACCACCGAGGTCGGCACCGGCCGGACCGTCGCCCAGCTTGCCCAGCGCCTCGGACGCCTGCTTCTTCGCGTTCTCGGCCGCCGCGGCGGCCTGCTTCTTCGCCTCTTCGGCCGCGGCCTTCTGCTCGTCGCCGTTCGACGACGGCGGGGTCACGCCCGAGGGCGACGTCTGGTCCTTGTTCGTGTCCGGACCACCGCCGGAACCACCCGGAGATCCGGAGCCGCTCTCGGGAATCTTCACGTCCGGGACCGGCGGGGGTTTGACGTCGCCCGTCGGACCGGTACCGCTGCCGCCCGGACCGGAACCACCGCCACCGGGGCCGCCGCCGGAGCCGCCCTCGGGGCCGCCGCCCGGACCACCGCCGGTGCCGCCCGTGCCGCCGGTGAAGTCCGGACCCTGACCCGAACCGCCCGGCCCACCACCGGGACCGCCGGTTCCCGAGCCACCCGGCCCACCGCCAGGTCCGCCGGTTCCCGAGCCGCCGGGGCCGCCACCGGTGCCACCCTGGCCGCCGGTGAAGTCCGGCCCCTGACCGCCTGGCCCACCACCCGTTCCGCCTGGCCCGCCTCCCGTGCCGCCAGGGCCGCCGGGACCGCCGCCGGTGCCACCGGCTCCACCGGCGCCCGCGCCTTCGAACTCGTTCTTGACCTTGCCCATGACCTTGTCGAGCTCGTCGTAGGCCTGGTTGACGAAATCCTTGGTTTCCTTGCAGGACTTGGCGAATCCCTCGTAGATGATGGTCCACATCTCGGGGATGAACTGGTTCTGGATCCACTGCTTGGCGAGGTTCTGGCCCGCCTTCTTGAACTCGTCGTCGTCGCAGCAGCCGTCGTTGTTCAGCTGCTGGACCAGGTTGGAGCCGAAATTGACGTCCATCCAGCCCGCGATCGCGCCGAGGTCCTCCTTGCCGCTCTTCTCCCCGGCGGCGATGGCGATGACCTTCTGCGCCATCGCGAAATCCGCTTTGCCGACGATCTCCTTGTAGAGATCGACCACCGTGTCGGCCTTGCCCTTGCACAGTTTGAACACCGTGGCGGTGGTGGCCAGCGTCGCTTCGCTCGCGTTGTCCAGTGTCTGCGAGAGCTTCTTGGCCTTCGGGAGGATCTTCTCGTTGTAGTTGTCCGACGAGGCGTCCGCGGCGTTCCCGGTCCAGGTGCCGTACAGCGTGGTCAGCTGGGAACCGGTGTCGTCGATGGCCTTCTGCACGGTCTTCGAACCGGTCTTGAAGTGCGCGGCGTCGTCGACGAAGTTCTTGAAACTGATCCCGCGCTGCTCGTCGAACGGCTTCTGGATGTCCTTGTCGAAATCGAGCGCGCGAGAGGTTCCGCGGCAGTCTTCCGGGACCTTCGCCAGCAGCGAGCCGAAGGTTTGGAAGACCTTGAGCGCCGGTGCGGCGGCGTCGAAGATCTCGTCCGACGTCTTGGTCCCGGCGCCCTCCGCGGTGGGCTCCTTCACGCCGTCGAGCTTCTTGTTGCCTTCGTCGACGGCCTTGGTCTCTTCGTTCTGCGTGAAGCTGGCCTGATCTCCGGCCTTCTTCGCCTCGTCGTAGACCTTGCCGACGTCGTCCGAGGCGAAGAACGGCATGGCGTTGTAGGAGGCCGCGTACTTCTCGGCTTCCTCGCGCTTCCGCTTGATGTCCTCGGGCTCCTGGTCGGCCGACCACGGCGGAGGCGCCGGATGCGTCCGCATCCACGAGCCGATGAGCTTGGTCTTCTGCTCGGCGGGAACGGCCGGGTCGTCGAGGACGGCCTTGACGTCGGTCCAGGTGGTTTCGGTGGCCACTAGCGCATCCCCGTCTCGGTGATCTTGTTCTTCTGCTCGTCCTCGTTGGTGCCGTAGGAGGTGGCCGCGGTACCGAGGTTCGTGCCGAACGAGCCGAGCGTGGTGCTGTACCCCTGGACCGACGCCCACAACGCCGCCACCCCGTCGGTGTACTTCTTCGCGTGGTCGCCGTGCGCCTGGCCGAAGCCCGCCGCGTTCACCGGTGTGCTCGACAGATCCGGGTTGTCTTCGAGCAACTGTTCCGTCAGCTTTCCGATGTTCTTCGACGCCGATGAAAGCGCATCGGTCGCCGCGGTGAAGCCCCCGCTCATTATTTTCAGCGCCTTTCGTCGGATCCGTCGGCTTTACCGCCGAGTGCCTCTGCGAGCACTTCGGCCACCGACCCGATGTCGGTGAACCGGTCCAGCTGGTCCAGATCGATCCTCACGTCGTGGTAGATCTCCAGCGCCGACAGGAGTTTTATCCGTCCCTTGGAGTCGATACCCAGCTCTTCGAGCGGCGCGTCGGACTCGATTTCGGCGGGATCAAGCCGAAAAGTCTCACTGACGACCTTCACGACCTCCGCGCGGTGATCACCCACGGGGCCGACTATAACGCGCCCTCGCCGCGGCTCGCGCGACCTTGCCACTGGAAGTGCGCGGAAGGTCACCGGAGGGAACCAGACGTACCGATCGCAGCGTCAGATCATGTTCCCTGGAAACGGCGCGCAATACCACTCTCGTCACTTCTTTGACATCCGCGTCGGCGTTTTTTGCCCATTCGGCTACCAACATCGCCCCTTCTCCCCTTTCGTCCGTGACACCGAATGCGGCGACGCGGTCGCGGCGGATCGCCGGATGCGCCTCACCCGCCACCGCCTCGATGTCCTGCGGGTGGAAGTTGCGGCCGTCGATGACGATGAGGTCCTTGAGCCTGCCGGTGATGTAGAGATCGCCGCGATGGACCACGCCGAGGTCACCGGTGCGCAGCCAGCCGGCGACGCCGTCGAGTTCGCCGCCGAACGCGGCGGCGTCGCCACGGCCCCAGTACCCCGCCGCGACGTTCGGCCCGTGGATCCAGATCTCCCCGGCGAGGCCGTCGGGCTGCGCCACCCCGTCCCGGACGATCCGGACCCGCTGGCCGAGCGGCCGGCCGACCGAGACGAGTTCCTGACCTTCCGGCACCTCGATCGCCTGGCCCTGCGCGAGGGCTTCGCGGTCGAACACCGCGCTACGCGGTCCGTCCGCGTCCGCGCTCGCGACGTACACGGTGGCCTCGGCCAGGCCGTAGGACGGGCGGTGGGCATCGGCACGGAATCCGTGCGGGCCGAAGGCCTCCAGGAAGCGCGCGACCGTGTCCGGCCGCACCGGCTCGGCGCCGTTCAATGCGATCCGGACGTCGGAGAGGTCGAGGTCGTCCCCCGCTTCCCCGGCCGCTTCGACGGCCAGGTCGAACGCGAAATTCGGCGCGGCGGTGAACACGGCCGGGTGATCGGCGAGCTGACGCAGCCAGCGCACCGGACGGTGCACGAATTCGGCGGGCGACATGAACACCGATCGCGCCCCCGCGTGGACCGGCAGGCACAGCAGCTGGATCAGGCCCATGTCATGGAAGAACGGGATCCAGCCGGCGCAGGTCGTGCCCTCGTCGACGGCGTAGGCCCGGCTCGCCTGCCAGCAGGCGGCGGCCACCGCCCGGTGCGGGATCACGGCACCGGCGGGTTCGCGGGTCGACCCGGACGTGTACTGCAGATACGCGGGACTTTCCGGTGCGACGGGGAGCGGATCGGCCCCCGGCCCGGAAAGTCCGTCGACCACGACCAGGTGGTCCGGCGCGCCCGCTTCGCGCACCTTCGCGGCCGCGGCCGAAGAGGTCAGCCACACCCGTGCCCCGCTGTCCTCCAGCACACCGGCGAGCCTGGCTCGCTGGGATGGGCTGCCGGGTGCCATCAACGGCACGGCGATGAGCCCGGCGGCGAGCGCTCCGAAGAACGCCAAGGGGTAATTCAGGTCCTGGCCGGTGAGCACGGCGGCACGATCACCCGGCCGTGCGACCTGGCGCAGCGCGCCCGCGACCACTCGCACGCGCGAGACGAACTCCGTCCAGGTGACCGTGCTGTCCACACCGGCGCTGTGGTCCTGGTGCGTGAACAGTGGTCGCGGGTCGGCTTCACGAGCGAACAACCGCTCCACGATCGAGGTGCGCAGCACCTGCTCCGGCACATCCTCCGGCGACGCGGTCATATCCGGCAACGTACTGGAACCCCGGCGAGGGCGCTCGGGCGGCCGTCCGTCCTAAGTAGACGTTGGACGGCCCGGCCCGCCGGGATTCGCTCTTGTGAATTCCGGACAGAAGACCGGACATTCCTCGCTCTTTCGCGGACCTCGGCCGCACACTCGGCGGGCAGTGTGTTTCTTTCCCCCGGCCTTGGAGGACTAGACCATGCGTCGAAGAATCGCCCTGGCAGTCGGTGGCGCCGCCGTCCTGACCGCGAGCCTCACATCCGCCGCGCTCGCTCCCGTCGCGCAGGCTTCCCCCGGATTGATCGCCGCCATGCAGCGGGACCTGGGGCTCACCGCCGCGCAGGCCTCTGCCCGGCTCACCCAGGAGATGACCGCGTCGCGGGTGCTGCCGGCCGCCCAGCAGGCCGCCGGCGCGGCGTTCGGCGGCGCCTGGTTCGATCCGGCGCGCGGCAAACTCGTCGTCGGGGTGACCGACCCCGCCGCCGCTCCCGCCGTCCGGCAGGTGGGCGCGGAACCCACCGCGGCCACGATCAGCGCGGCCCGGCTCGACGCGGCCAAGGCCGAAATCGACGAATCGGCCAAGACCCAGCCCGCTCCCGCGGCCGTCAGCGGCTGGCGCGCCGACCCGCGCAGCGGCAGCGTCGTGGTCGCGGTGCGGCCGGGCGCGCACGGCTCCGACGTCGACGACTTCCTGGCCAGGGCGAGGAAATCCGGTCCGGTCACGGTGGCCACCGCCCCCAAGGCCGAACCGTTCGCGGCGGGCACCGTCGGCGGCGACCCGTACTACATCAACGGGAACACCCGCTGCTCCATCGGTTTCTCCGTCCATGGCGGTTTCGTCAGCGCGGGCCACTGCGGCGGCACCGGCAGTTCCGTCGTCGGCTGGGACGGCTCGGCGATGGGCAACTTCGCCGGTTCTTCCTTCCCCGGCAACGACTACGCCTTCGTCCGGATCGGCAACGGCTGGTGGACCGCGCCGGTCGTCCTCGGCTGGGGCACCGTCAGCGACGCCCTCGTCCGCGGCTCGTGGGTCGCACCGGTCGGCACCTCGGTGTGCCGGTCCGGTTCGACGACGCACTGGCACTGCGGCACCGTGCTGGGGCACAACGAGACGGTCAACTACTCGCAGGGCGCGGTGCACCAGATGACCCGCACCAACGTCTGCGCGGAACCCGGCGACTCCGGCGGCTCCTTCATCACCGGTGACCAGGCGCAGGGTGTCACCTCCGGAGGCTGGGGCAACTGCGGTTCCGGCGGGGAGACCTGGTTCCAGCCGGTGAACGAGATCCTGCAGAACTACGGCTTGTCGCTCGTCACCGCTTGATGCGCGCGAGGGCCCCCTTCCCTTGGCCAAGCCGAGGGCAGGGGGCTTTCAGGCCTGCGAGCCGCCGGTCTCCAGCATGGCCTTGATGTCGGCGACCGCGGCGCGGGCGGTCATCCCGACACCGATCAGCGTGGCCGACGCCGGCCCGGTCCAGTCCCCGTAACCGAGAAGGTGCAGCCCGGGCTCGGCCACCACTCGGGTGCCTTCGGTGGGGATGCGGCCGCGGGTGGTCCGCAGCCGCAGCGACGCGAGATGGCTCAGCGCGGGGCGGAACCCGGTGCACCAGACGACCGCGTCCGCGTGCCGGCGGGTCCCGTCTGTCCACACAGGACCTTCACTGTCCAGTCTCGTGAACATCGGACGCGGCCGCAGCAGTCCGGCGTCACGGGCCTCACGGACCGTTGGGACGGCGACGATGTCGCCCAGACCGCCGACTCCGCCGGTGTCGGCCTGCCCGGTTTCGAGGGCTCGGCGGCGCCGGGTGGCGACGTCGAAGAGGGCCTTGCCGTCGATGTGGCCGGGCAGATACCGGGGTGGGCGGCGGGTGACCCAGGTCAGGTTCGCCGTGCCCGCGAGGTCGGCGGCGATCTGGGCGCCGGAGTTGCCGCCGCCGACCACCACGACGTCCTGACCCGCGAAATCCTCCGGATCCCGGTAGTCGACGGTGTGCAGCTGGCGACCGGTGAAACCGCCGGGCATCAACGGCAGGAAGGGCCGCCACCAGGTGCCGGTGGCGCTGATGACCGCCTCGGCGCTCCACTCCCCCGTATCGGTGCTCACCGTGAACCGACCGCCGTCACGGCACACGTCGGTCACCGGCTCCGAGCGGCGGATCGGGAGTTCGTAGCGCTTCTCGTACGCCGCGAGGTACTCGACGACATGCTCGGCGGTCGGATACCCGGGCCCTGGGTAGGGTGGCATCGGCCACCCGGGCAGGGAACTGTGCTGTGCCGGGGAGAACAGCCGCAGCGAGTCCCAGCCGTGGATCCAGGCGCCGCCCGGCTGGGCCTGGGCGTCGAGGATGACGAAGTCCAGCCCGGCACGGCGCAGGTGGTAGCCCGCGGCGAGACCGGCCTGACCCCCGCCGATGACCACCACCCGCACGGCTGCGGTCACTCCGCGGGCGCTTTTGCGGTCCAGCGCTTGCGCAACCAGAGGCTGACGTAGACCAGCGCGACGAGCACCGGTACTTCGATCAGCGGTCCGACGACCCCGGCGAGCGCCTGCCCCGACGTCACGCCGAAAACACCGATGGCCACGGCGATCGCGAGTTCGAAGTTGTTGCCCGCCGCAGTGAACGCCAGCGTCGTGGTGCGCTCGTAGGAGAGACCGGACGCCTTGCCCAGGAGGTAGCCACCGATCCACATGATCGCGAAGTACACCAGCAGCGGCAGCGCGATCCGGGCGACGTCGAGCGGGCGGGAGGTGATGTTGTCGCCCTGCAGGGCGAACAGGATCACGATGGTGAACAGCAGGCCGTAGAGCGCGATGGGGCCGATCTTGGGCAGGAACTCGCCTTCGTACCAGTCGCGGCCCTTGCTCCGCTCCCCGACGCGGCGGGAAAGGTAGCCGGCGGCGAGCGGGATCCCGAGGAAGATGATCACGCTGAGCGCGATCTCCCACGGCGAGAAGTCGATGCTCGTAGTGTCCAAGCTCAGCCAGCCGGGCAGCAGATCGAGGTAGAACCAGCCGAGCACACCGAACATGATCACCTGGAAGACGGAGTTCAGCGCGACCAGCACCGCCGCGGCCTCGCGGTCACCGCAGGCGAGGTCGTTCCAGATGATCACCATCGCGATGCACCGGGCGAGGCCGACGATGATCAGCCCGGTCCGGTACTCCGGCAGGTCGGGCAGCATCAGCCAGGCGAGCGCGAACATCAGCGCCGGACCGAGAATCCAGTTCAGCACCAGGGAAAGCACCATCGTGCGCTTGTCCTTGGTCACGGTGTCGAGCTTGTCGTAGCGGACCTTCGCCAGCACCGGGTACATCATCAGCAGCAGACCGAGCGCGATCGGCAGCGACACCTGGCCGATCTTCACCGCGTCCAGCACACCCTGCAGACCGGGGATCACACTGCCCAGCAGCAGCCCGGCGCCCATCGCGACGATGATCCAGACCGGCAGGAAGCGGTCCAAAAAGGACAGTTTGTGCAGGACGTCGGTGCCGGTCTCTTCGGCGGTTCGGGTCACGGGGCCGGTCTCCAGAGGTCGGAAGCGAGGGTCAGGCGTCGAGGATTTCGGCGACCAGGCCACGGACGCGGCGGTCGATCTCGTCGCGGATCGGGCGGACGGCGTCGACACCCTGGCCCGCGGGATCCTCCAGCGGCCAGTCGAGGTAACGCTTGCCGGGGAACACCGGGCAGGTGTCACCACAGCCCATCGTGATCACCACATCGGACGCTTCGACGTCCTCGGTGGACAGCTTGCTCGGCACCTCGGCGGTGACGTCCAATCCCCACTCCGCGAGGGCCGCGGCGGCGGCCGGGTTCACCTTGTCCGCGGGTTCGGAACCCGCGGACCGGACGGCGATCCGGCCGAGCGAGTAGTGCTGCAGCAACGCGGCGGCCATCTGGGAGCGGCCGGCGTTGTGCACGCACACGAACAGCACCTCGGGCTTGCGGGTCATACCAGTCCCCCTTTCTGCGGTGATCGGTCGATGAGTTCGTCGAGCAGGTGCCGGACGCGGCGGCCGATGTCGTCCCGGACCCCGGGCACGCGTGGCCCCGTCGCAGGGTTCATCACGGCTCCTCGGTCCGGGCGAACTGGATTGAAGTATCTCGATCCAAATTGAAGAGCCTGGATCGAATTTTGTCAATTCAAGGGGTACGCTGGGCTCGTGACGAGCGAGAACGGACGCACCCGAAAGCCGGTCGCGGTGACCCTGCTGATGGCCGAACCCGCGGCGGTCGTCGATCCCGGGGACGCCGAGAAGGCCGCGAAGCTGTTCAAGGCGCTGTCGGATCCCGTCCGGATCCGTCTGCTGTCGCTCGTGCGGCACTCCCCAGGCGGCGAGGCGTGTTTCTGCGACCTCGCCGAGGAGTTCGACATGCCCCAGCCCTCGCTCAGCCATCACCTGCGGGTGCTGGTCTCCGCCGGCATCCTCGAGCGGGAGCGGCGTGGCACCTGGAGCTGGTACACCGTCGTCCCCGAGCCGCTCGAAACGCTGGGGAACCTGCTCCGCTCGGGCGGACCGCTCGCCGACCGGCCCGCGCGGCTCAGCAGGACTAACTGCTGAACAACCGGTCCAGCGCCGAGCGGCTTTCTTCGGCCATGGCACGATAGATCACCAGCCGCTGATCCTGATCCTGAAGCGGCGTCAGCACTTCGAAATGCAGGTCGAGCACGCCCGCCTCGGGATGCCGCAGCACCTTGCGCCCGCGGCCGTTGACCTTGACGTCACGTTCGGCCCACAGCCGCGCGAATTCCCCGTCGCTGGTGAATTCGGCGATGAGAGCGGCCAAGGCCTGGTCGTCCGGATGCGCGGCCCAGGCGGCGCGCAGATGGGCGATCCCTTCCCGCACCACCCGTTCACGATCCGCGTAGAACTCGCGCACCTCGGGATGCTTGAGGCACAACCACATCGCGTTGCGCTGCGACGGCGGCAACGTGGCGAAGTCCACCAGCAGCCTCGCCATTTCGTCGTTCCAGGCCAGGATGTCGTAGCGGTGGTTCAGCAACATGGCGGGCAACGGCGACAGATCGGCGATCAGCCGGGCCAGCGGCGGCGCCGCGGTGGTGGCGACTTTGTCGGCGTTGCGGGGTCGCTGACGGGCCAGGTCGAAGAGGTAGACACGCTCGTCGGGGGCCAGGCGCAACGCGCGCGCCAGCGCTTCCACCACGTCCGCCGACGGACGCAGCCCGCGCGCCTGTTCCAGCCGCACGATGTAGTCGATGCTGATCCCGGCCAGTTCGGCGACCTCCTCGCGGCGCAGACCCGGGGTCCGCCGGGACCGGCGACGTGACGGCAGGCCGAATTCGTCCGGGTCCAGGCGTTCACGCCGGGTCCGCAGGAACGCGGCCAGCTCCTGGGTCGTGTCCACGGTTGGGGTCGTCATGCCCGGTCCAACAGCGAGGGTGGGACCGGTGTTCCCAGGATGTCTTCTCCCTTAACCCCTGCTCGCGGCGGTCGCAGACTCGTCTTCGACAACGGATCACGAGTACAGGAGGACACGATGTCGCTCACCCTCGACACCTATCGGCTGCTGGGCCGGTCCGGGCTGCGGGTGTCCCCGCTGGCGCTGGGCGCGGCGACGTTCGGCACCGAATGGGGCTGGGGCGCCGGCCAGGACGAGGCGCGCGAACTGTTCGACACCTACGTCGAACGCGGCGGCAACTTCATCGACACCGCCTCCACCTACACCGACGGCAGCTCCGAGCGGCTGCTGGGCGAATTCGCCCGCGACAACCGCGAAAGCCTCGTGCTGGCGACGAAATACACGACCCTGCGGCGTCCGGGCGACCCGAATTCCGGGGGCTCCCAGCGAAAAAGCCTGTTCGCGTCGGTGGAATCCAGTCTGCGGCGGCTGAACACGGACTACATCGATCTGCTTTACCTGCACGTGTGGGATTTCACGACGCCGGTCGACGAGATCCTGCGCGGGATGGACGATCTGGTCCGGCAGGGCAAGCTCCTGTACGTGGCGATCTCCAACGCGCCGGCCTGGGAGGTTTCGCGGATGCAGGCGATCGCCGACCTGCGCGGCTGGTCGCCACTGGTCGCGCTGCAGATCGAGTACAACCTGATCGAGCGCACCGGGGAACGCGACCTGATCCCCATGTCACGCGAGATGGGGCTGGGAGTGGTCCCCTGGTCACCGCTGGCGGGCGGCGTGCTCACCGGGAAGTACAGCCGGGACGACCTGACCACGGTGCCGTCCGAGGACGGCACTCGCAAGAACTTCAACTTCGCCTTGGGCACGCTCACCGAACGCAACCTCGCCATCGTGGACGTGGTGAAGGAGGTCGCCGCGGAACTCGGCCGCACACCCGCCCAGATCGGGCTCGCCTGGACGCTACAGAACCCGAGCGTGACGGCACCCATCGTCGGCGCCCGCACCCCCGCTCAGCTGGAGGACAACCTCGGCGCGCTGGAGGTCGAGTTCACCGGCTCGCAACTGGCCCGCCTCGACCAGGCCAGCGCGATCGATCTCGGTTTCCCGCACGAACTGCTGTCCCGCGCCACGACGCTCGCGTTGACGCGCGGCGACATGACCATCGAACCGCGACGCTGACTCGCCGTTCCCCGCCGCCTACGGCTGAGGTTGCGTCTTGACGTGCGCTCCGGCGCTGCCGCGGGGCGTGTCGCGAAAGCCACTTTCGGGACACCAGACGTCGCGAAAGTGGCTTTCGCGACGCTGGACCAGGCGCCGAGGCAACGCAAGTAGTCGGCTGAATGCGAACGGACAACCCGTTCAGTTGCGGATGATCCTCCGTTCCGTGGCGACGGCGACCGCACCGGCACGGCTGTCGACGCCGAGTTTGTCGTAGATGTGGACCAGGTGTGTCTTCACCGTGGCTTCGGAGATGAACAGCCGCGCGGCGATCTGCCGGTTGATCAACCCCTCCGCCACCAACTGCACGATCTCGGTCTCCCGGGGGCTCAACGCGGGGGCGGGAGCCCGCATATGCCCGAAGAGCCGGGCCGCGACCTGAGGTGCCAGCACGGTCTCCCCGCGCGCGGCCGCGTGAATGCCCTTGAAGAGGTCCTCGGGCGGCCCCGCTTTGAGCAGGTAGCCGGTGGCGCCGGCGGCCACCGCCCTGGTGATGTCCAGCTCGGCGTCGTAGGTGGTGAGCACCAGCACCTTCGGCGGCTCCGGCAGAGCGGTCAGGCGTTCGGTGGCGTTCACGCCGTCGGGGCCGTCGCCGAGTTGCAGGTCCATCAGCACGACGTCCGGTTTCTCCGCGGTGGCGAAGAGCACGGCCTCGTCGGCGCCCGCGCATTCGCCGATCACCTCGAAGCCGGGCTCGCCTGCCAGCAGCGCGGCGATTCCCGCCCGCACCACCGGATGATCGTCGACGATCAGTACCCGGACGGTCATCGGATCTCCCTGGTGGGCACGGCGACGGCGAGCGCGGTGCCCTCTCCCGGCGCGCTCTCGACGACCATCTCACCACCGAGTTCGGCGAGCCGCTCGCCGATCATCCGCATACCGTTCCCCCGGTCGCCGCTCGCGCGAGTCGACGCCGGATCGAAGCCGACACCGTCGTCGCGGATGTCGAGGACGACCTTGTCGGCCAGGTAGGTCAGCGTGACGGCGGCTTTCGTCGCCTTGGCGTGCTCGCTGACGTTCGCCAGCGCGCCCTGCGCGACCCGGAGCAGAGCCGCCTCCACCGCGGGCGGCAGGGGATACGGGTCTCCGCTGGTCTCGAAACGCACCTGGTGCATGGCGGCGAACATGATCTGCTCGGCGAGTTCCTTCAAGGTCTCGGCGAGATCCCCGGCGTCGAGCCGCGGTGACCCGAGGCCTCTGACGAACCGGCGCGCCTCGGCGAGGTTGTCCCCCGCCGCCTCGACGGCGCGGGACACATGGGCTTTCGCCAGCTCCGGGTCCGTGTCCCACGACCGCTCCGCCGCCTGCAGCAGCATCCGCATACTCGAGAGCCCCTGTGCGAGGGAGTCGTGGATCTCCCGCGCCAGCCGCTCCCGTTCCTTCATCATCCCGGCCAGCCGCTGGCTCTGCGCGAGATCGACCCTGGCGCCCAGGAGAGCCTTGACGGCTTCCCCCAGCTTTCTCCGGTCACTGTCGAGTTGCAGGAAGGTCATCGTGGCCATCAGCGCGACCGCGACGGGCGCGAGCACGAGACTCGGATCGAACCCGCTCGCGATCCTCAGCTGGGCGAGGATGGTCGCGGCGGTCAGCAGGACCACGACCGCGACCATCACCCGCGGGCGCAGCATCTGCAGGCAGACGAAGAACAACGGCACGGCGCACCAGGCGAAACTCGGCGCGGCCACCACCAGCGCGAGCCAGACCGCGATCACCGCCGTCAACCACACCGGACGCCACCGGTCGATCATGTCCCAGCTCAGTATCCCCGCCACGTACACCAGCGCGAGCGCGCCGGTGAGCACGAGGATCAACGGTGTGGCACCGCTCAACCCGTGCCCCGCGACGAACCGGGCCACCGACGCGGCGAGCAGCAGGAAGAACCCGGCATGCATCGCGGCGTTCAGCCGGGTGACCGGGCCGAGGTGCGATTTCATTCGGTCCTCCCTTCGTGCCGATGATCGTAAGCAGGGAGCCGGGGTGTTCCGCATCAATCGTTCGGTTGATGCCCCCACCGATCACTCGACGCCCGATCGATGTCCACTCTCCCGATTCGCCGCGCCCCGCCGGACAGGAGAGTCGTAGGGGAAGGCAACACCCCCTCACCGCAAAGGAAATCCGATGAACGCCAAGCTCCCCCGCACTCGTCTCATCCTCGGTATGACGGCCGGTCTCGCGACCGTCGCGCTGGCCACCGGTGTGGGCGCGGCGCAGGCACAGGACCGCAAGCCGCAACCGCCCGCCCAGCAGGCCGTCGTGCAGACCAGCGTGCTCGGCGTCGACGCCGCCACCCGCGCCGCGCAGGCCGCGCTGGACGCCGCCGAGAAGGAGGGCCAGCGGGTCACGGTGGCCGTGGTGGACCGCTCGGGTGACGTGCGTGTGCTGCTCAAGGGCGATGGCGCCGGGCCGCAGACGGAAGAGTCCGCCAAGCGCAAGGCCTTCACCGCGGTCTCCTTCGGACAGCCCACGTCCGCGCTGGCCAAGAACGCCCAGGGTGACGGCCCGACCATCCGCGACATCCCGGGCACGCTCTTCCTCGGCGGCGGTGTGCCGGTCGCCGCGAACGGGGGCCCGATCGCCGGGATCGGCGTCGGCGGGGCGCCCAGCGGCGACCTCGACGAGCGCTTCGCCACGGCCGGGCTGCGCGCCATCGGGGAACTTCGCTGATGATCGGTGAGCGGGCGATCGTGGCGTTGCTCGCCGCCCTCGTGCTCGGTGCCTGCTCCCCCCAGGCACCGAGCGCACCACCCCCGACGGCACCGAGCACCGCCCCGCCGCCCGCCTCGTCCCAGCCGCCCCGTCAAGGAGTCCCTGTGAGCCGGCTCTTCGAAGCCGACGTGAACCGCGTCCGGCAGGCCGTCGAGGCGGGCGCCGACCTGGAGACCCGTGACGATCGCGGCCGGACCCCGTTGCTCGTCGCCGTCACCGAGAACCGCGTCGACGTCGCCGAGGTCCTGGTGCGGGCGGGCGCCGACCCGGACGCGCTCGACGGACGGCACGACACGCCGTGGCTGGTCACCGGAGTCACCGGCAGCGTCCCGATGGCGAAGCTGCTGCTCGAGGCCAAACCGGATCTGACCATCACCAACCGGTACGGCGGCGTCTCGCTGATCCCCGCCTCCGAACGCGGGCACGCCGAGTACGTGCGGCTGGTGGCCGGCAGCGGGATCGACGTCGACCACGTGAACGATCTCGGCTGGACCGCGTTGCTGGAAGCGGTCATCCTCGGCGACGGCGGGCCGCGTCACCAGGAGGTGGTCCGCGCACTCGTCGCCGCCGGGGCCGACGTGAACCTCGCCGACAAGCAGGGCGTCACTCCCCTCGCCCACGCCCGGTCCAAAGGCCAGGCGGCCGTCGTCCGGATCCTCACCGAGGCCGGGGCGCACTGACCCGGTCCGCCCCGGTTTCACGGACCACCACGGTGACCGCTGCTGATCCTGTGGCTACCGTGGCAAGGCGAAGCCCGAGAGCCGCACAGTGTGAGGTAGTGGCTCGTCGATGAAGGAATCGGGACACTCGACGTCCCAATTCCTTCATCGACGTGGCCAGGCGCGGGCAGTGACCTCACAACCGGCGGGCGTGTCTCGTCGTACCCGGGACAACGCACGAGACCCAGGGGGCGACTTTCGATGACCGAACGCACACAAGACCCGCTCGACCCGGCGTTGACGGCGATAGTGAGTGAGCGGCGCCAGCTGATCGGGCTGGCGTATCGCCTGGTCGGTTCGCTTTCCGAGGCCGAGGACGTGGTGCAGGAGACCTACACCCGCTGGTACGCCTTGTCCCCGGCACAGCGGGAAGCGATCGACTCCCCCGGTGCCTGGCTGACCACCGTCGCCGGCCGCATCTGCCTGGACCTCCTCGGTTCGGCCCGCAAGCGGCGGGAACGTTACGTCGGCGAGTGGCTGCCCGAACCGGTGCCGGGACATGTCGAGTGGACGACCCTGCGCCCGCCCACCGACGATCCGGCCGACCGGATCACCCTCGACGAGTCGATCAACATGGCGTTTCTCGTCGTGCTCGAGTCGCTGACACCGGCCGAGCGGGTCGCGTTCGTCCTGCACGACGTCTTCCGCTACCCCTTCGCCGAGGTCGCGGCGATCGTCGGCCGCAGCCCGGCCGCCTGCCGTCAGCTGGCGACCTCCGCCCGCCGCCGCATCCGCGCGTCGCGGCTCGTGCCCGCGCCGGTCGCCCGGCAGGCGGACCTCGTCAAGGAGTTCAAGAAGGCGTGGGAGGCCAAGGACATCGAAGCCCTCATCGGTCTCCTGGATCCGGACGTCAAGGCGGCCAGTGACGGCGGAGGTGTCGTCAGGGCCGCGCTGCACCCGTTCGAAGGGCGGGAGGAGGTCGCGTCCTATCTCCTCACGGTGGCGCACCTGACGTCCGGCATCGATCTGGTGGAGCGGGAGGTCAACGGACTGCCCGGCCTCGTGCTCCAGCAGGCCGGGCGGACCGTCGCCGTCTTCGCGTTCCACGTCGCCGACGACCGCATCCAGCGCATCTGGGGGATGCGGAACCCGGAGAAACTGCGGCCGTGGGCAGACGCCTGATCGCTACGCCGCGAGGGCGCCGAGTTGCCGAAGCTGGGTGAGGACGTCAACCACACCCCAGATCTCGGCGACCCGCCCTCCGGCGAAGCGGAGGATGAAGATCTCACCGTAGGAAACCGGTTTCCCGGTGGCGGGCATTCCCCGGTACTCGCCCCCATGGGTGCCGGTGACGGTGTTCCGGCAGACGATCTTGTCGCCGTCGGCGAGCACGTCCTCGGCCGTGACCCGCAGGTCCGGGAACGCGCGAAGCAGCACCGTCCATACCTGTTTCAAGGCCTGTGGCCCTGACGCCTCCATCGGCACCGGCGCGTGGAACACCGCGTCCGGGGCGACGACCTCGTCGATCATCTTCTCGATGACGTCGTAGCTGCCACTGTTGGTCGCGTCGTGGAAGCGGTCGAACGCCGCCCGGTTGCGGGCTGTCTCGGCGGCGGTCATGCGAACTGCCCGACCCGGTAGTCGCCGCCAGGGTTCTGGATGATGCCGTTCATCCGGTTGAAGGCGTTGATCAGCGAGATCACGCCCACCAATGCGGCGAGCTGGTCCTCGTCGAAATGCTTGGCGGCGTTCGCCCACGCCTCATCGGTGACGACGCCGCCGTCGGCCATCCGGCAGGCCTGCTCGGTCACCTCCAGCGCGGCACGCTCGGCCTCGGTGAAGCAGTTCGCCTCCCGCCATACGGCGACCAGGTTGATCCGCACGTCCGTTTCGCCCGCGGCGGCCGCTTCCTTCGTGTGGATGTCCAGGCACACCGCGCAGCCGTTGATCTGGCTCGCGCGCATCCGTACCAGTTCCTGGATCGTGAGCGACAGCGGCGAGTCGACCAGCCCCTTGTTCGCCGAGACGAGAGCCTTCACGAACTTTCCGCCGACCTGGTTGCCGAAGTAGTCGAGCCTGGCGTTCATCGCGATCTCCTTGCGTTGGTGGATGTTCCTGTCCAACCGACGAGGCAGCCGCGCGGAATGTGAGGCCGGGCCCGAAAACGCGTGTGGAGGGCGGACCTGGAACGGTCTCACCCTCCACACGGGATACAGCCGGTCATCGCGACACCGCCGGTTCACCTCCGCTGATCTCGCTCGGCTCGGGCTTCGGGGCGCGCAGGGTGGCCATGGCCAGGAAGCCACCGGCGACCGCGACTCCCGCGGCCCCGAGGAACGCGGCCGAGTAGCCGCCGGTCAGCGCGACCGGGTCCCCGATCCGCCCCGCGCCGAACGACACGCCGACCGCGGTCATCGCGGCGAGACCGAGTGCCGAACCGATCTGGTACGAGGTGTTCACGATCCCCGACGCCAGCCCGCCTTCCTCCGGTTTCGCGCTGGAGATGGCGGTGCCGAGCGACGGGATGAACGCGAGCGCCTGGCCGAGTGCCGCGACCAGCGACGCGGGCAGGACGTCGACGACGAAATTGCCCGTCGGGCTGACGAACGACAGCCACACCAGACCCGCGGCGAGTGCCCACAGGCCACCGATGATCATCTTCTTCGGCCCGAACCGGCCGATCAGCTTCGGTGCGACCGCGACCATCAGCACGACGATCAGCACGGTCATCGGCAGCAGCGCGGCACCGCTGGCGAAGGCCCCGTATCCGAGGACCTGCTGCAGGTACAGGTTGAGGAAGTACCACATCGGGATCCACGCCGCGCCCAGCAGGAACTGCGCGAGGTTCGCGCCGCCGAGGTTCGGCGTCCGGAAGATCCCCAGCCGTACCAACGGAACCTCACGCCGGCGCTGGATCAGCACGAACACCGCCAACAACGCGACACCGCCGACCAGCGCGCCCCACGTGCCCGCCGAGTCCCAGCCCGCTTCCGGTGCCCGCACGACGCCGAACACGGTCAGCCCGAGGCCCGCGGTCGCCGCGATGGCGCCGGCGATGTCGACCGAACCACGCCGTGCGGGCGCGGACGGCATCAGCTTGCCGGTCGCCAGGATCGCGATGAGCGAAATCGGGACGTAGAGCCAGAAGATCCACGGCCACGACAGCCATTCAGTGATCACGCCGCCGAGGAACACCCCCGCCGTACCACCGGCCGGAGCGGCCGCGCCGTAGAGCGCGAGCGCCTTGGTCAGCTCACGGGGACGCGCGCCGAACAGCATCATCAACAGGGTCAGCGCGGACGGAGCGATCAGCGCCGCTCCCGCGCCTTGCAGTACCCGGCCGAGCAGTTCGACCCACGCGGTGCCCGCGACCGCGGCGACCACGGAACCGCCGAGGGTGACGACCCAGCCGGCGGTGAACATCTTCCGCGCGCCGAACAGGTCCGAGAGGCGTCCGCCGAGCAGCAGCAGCCCGGCCAACGCGATGACGTAGGCGTTGAACACCCACGACAGGTCGCCCGGGGAGAACCCGAGGTCCTGCTGCATCGCGGGGAGCGCGACGCCGATGATCGAGGTGTCCATGATGACCATGAACTGGGCCAACGCGATGAGTCCCAGCGCCCACCACCGTCGTGGGTCCGGGGATGTCTCCGCCATGACGACCGTCCTTTCGAGAACTTGATACCCCCAGGGGGTACCTGACGGAGACGAAGTTATGCCAGGCCCACACTCGGCGCAAGTACCCCGAGGGGGTATCTATGTAGCGCTGGTCACAGCCGCTCCGCGACGCGCTCGACCTTGCCGACCAGGAGGACGTAGGACAGGATCCCGGCGACCGTGATCACGGTCATGTAGGCGAAACCGGGCGCGAAGCTGTCGTCGGTGACGATCAGGCCGATGACGATCGGGGTGGCGATCGACGACAGGTTCCCGATGAAGTTGAACATCCCGCCGGTCAGCCCGAGCAGCCGTCGCGGGGCCAGCGCCGAGACCAGCGACCAGGTGATCGACGCGAGCCCGTTGCCGAAGAAGGCGATCGACAGGATGACGATGACCAGCGTCGTCGAATCGGTGAAGCCCGCGGCGACCATCACGGTGCTCAGCAGCAGACCCGCGATGATCGGTCCCTTCCTCGCCACCCCGAGCGAAGCCCCACGGCGGACCAGGAAGTCCGACAGGACACCGGAAGCCAGCACACCGACCAGCGCCGCGATGAACGGCAGCGACGCCAGGAAGCCGGACTTGATGTAGTCCATCTCCCGGTATTCGACGAGATACGTGGGGAACCAGGTGAGGAAGAACCAGAGCGTCGAGGTCAGGCAGAACTGTCCGAAGTAGATTCCCCACAGCTTCCGGCTGCCCAGCACCGTCGCCAGATCCGCGCGGGTGATCCGCGCCCGCTCCGGCCGTTCACGCGGCAGGTCCACCAGGCCGCCGCCGGTGCGGATCAGCTCGACCTCGGCCTCGTTGGCCCGCGAGTCGCGCGGCTCCCGGTACTTCGCGTACCAGAGCACCGCCCAGAGGATGCCGACCAGACCGGTGGCGATGAACACCCAGTGCCACGAAAGCACGGTCTGCAGCCAGGACAGCACCGGCGTCAGCAGCGCGAGCCCGATGAACTGGCCCGAGGTGTAGAAACCGATGGCCGTGGCACGTTCGCGTTCCGGGAACCAGACGGTCGCGATCTTGCTGTTGATCGGATAGGCGGGTGCCTCGAAGACACCGACCATCAGCCGCAACGCGATCAGCGCCACGAATCCGCCGATGATCCCCATGAAGAACGTCGCGAGCGACCACAGGATCAGGCACGCCGGGTAGAGCAGCCGTGGCGGGATCTTGTCGACCAGCCAGCCGCCGGGCAGCTGCAACGCGGCGTAGGTCCAGCCGAAGGCCGACAGCAGCAGGCCCTGTTCCGCTTTGGTCAGCTCGAGTTCGCCGGCGATCGCGGGCATCGCGATCGACAGGTTCGAGCGGTCGAGGTAGTTGATGACGACGGTGACGAACAACATCACCGCGATGAGCACCCGGAACCGGGTCGGGCGCACAGTGGTTTGGACGGAAGTCGTCATCGGGCTCACCATTCCGCGAACGAGCCGTCGGTGTGCCGCCACACCGGATTCCGCCAGCGATGTCCCTCGGCCGCGCGTTCGGCGACGTACGCCTCGTTGATCTCGATGCCCAGCCCCGGCCCGCGGGGAATGACGACCTGTCCCTCGTCGTAGGCGAACACCGACGGATCCGCCAGGTAATCCAGGAGATCGTTGCTCGTGTTGTAGTGGATGCCGAGGCTCTGTTCCTGGATCGTCGCGTTGTAACAGCCCGCGTCGATCTGCAGGCAGGCCGCCAGCGCGATCGGGCCGAGCGGGCAGTGCAGGGCCAGGCCGACGTCGTAGGCCTCCGCCATATGCGCGATCTTGCGCGCTTCGGTGATGCCGCCGCAGTGCGACGGGTCCGGCTGGATGATGTCGACGGCGCCCGAGGCCAGCACCGCCTTGAAATCCCACCTCGAGTACAGCCGCTCGCCGAGCGCGATCGGGATCGGCGAGTTGCGAAGGATCTCGGCGAACCCGTCGACGTGCTCGGACAGCACCGGTTCCTCGACGAACATCAGCCGGTACGGCTCCAGTTCACGCAGCAGGACCTTGGCCATCGGCTTGTGCACACGGCCGTGGAAGTCCACCCCGATGCCGATGTTCGGGCCCACCGCCTGGCGCACGGCGTCCACGTTGGCCACACAGCGGTCGACCTTGTCCCAGGTGTCCAGATAGGACAGTTCCTCGGTGCCGTTCATCTTCACCGCGCTGAACCCGCGATCGACCACCTCACGCGCGGCACGGGCGGTCTCGGCGGGGCGGTCACCGCCGATCCACGAGTACACCTTGATACGGTCGCGTACCCGGCCGCCGAGCAGCTCGTGCACCGGGACGCCGAGCGCCTTGCCCTTGATGTCCCACAGCGCCTGGTCGATCCCGGCCAGCGCGCTCATGTGGATACCGCCGCCGCGATAGAACCCGCCGCGGTAGAGCACGGTCCACAGATCCTCGATCTGCGAAGGATCCTTGCCGATCAGGTAGTCGGAAAGCTCCTCCACGGTGGCGGCCACCGACGCGGCCCGGCCCTCCAGGACCGGTTCACCCCAGCCGGTGACGCCCTCGTCGGTTTCGATCTTCAGGAACGACCAGCGCGGCGGCACCTGATATGTCGTCATTGACACGATCTTCATGGGTTTCTTCCTTAGTCCTGGTGCCAGATCTCAGAGAATTCGCGAGCGCGGACGCCGACCGCGTCCGCGCCGTCACCCGGCCGGTAGAGGCAGGAACCCAGCCCCGCCCCGGCCGCCCCGGCGGCGGCCCAGTCCGCCAGGTTCGTTTCGTCGACGCCGCCGACCGGCAGCAGCCCGATTTCGCGCGGCAGTACGGCACGCCACGCCTTCATGCCCCCGATCCCGACCGCGCCGGCGGGGAACAGCTTGAGATTCCGCGCTCCCGCGGCCACCGCGGCGAAGGCCTCGGTGGGCGTGGCCACGCCGGGATACGGCGTCATCCCCTCGGCCACGGCGGCGGAGATCACCGCGGGATCGGTGTTGGGTGCCACGATCATCCGCGCTCCGGCCGCCCGCGCCCGGCCGACGTCTTCGGTGGTGAGCACGGTGCCCGCGCCGATCTCGCACCATTCGCCGAACGCGTCGGCGAGCAGGCGGACGCTCTCGAACGGCTCGGGTGAGTTCAGTGGCACCTCGATGGCGGGGAATCCCGCGTCGACGAGCGCCCGGCCGATGCCGACGACCTCGGCCGGGGTCACCCCGCGCAGGATCGCGATCAAACCGGTCACGGCTTCAGTGTCCTTTCGAGACGGTCTTCGAGCAGTCCGGCGGCCGTCGCGATACGCCACAGCCCCCGGGCGGTGATCTCCTCGGAGAGCACGGTGGCCTCCACTCCCCGTTCGGCGAGGGCGGCGGCATAACGACGGCAGAGTTCGCGCGCTCCACAAAGGACGACGTGCGTTTCCGACGCGTGGAGCAGATGCGAGACCTCGTCGGCGATCAGGACACCGGAGAGGTAGTCGGGCAACGACTCCGGTGCCAGTACGCCGTCGAGCACGAGCGGCCGGGCGCCGAACGCCTCGGTGGCGAGCCCTCGCGAACGCCGTCCCGCGGCCAATCCCCGCGAGAAGGCGGCGTCATCGGCGACCGGGTCGGCGGCCGTGCGGGCGAGGATGCCGTGCGCGGTCAGCAATCCGTACAGTTCGCCGGTCATCGCGGTGGTGAAGCCGGTGACGACCCCCTCCTCGACGCGGACCCATTTGCTGTGCGTCCCGGGGAGCACCACGGTGAGCGATCCGCCGGGGTGCGCGAGCGTCTCGAGCGCGCCGGCGAGTTGCGTTTCCTCGCCGCGGATCACGTCGCCCGGGTCGTCACCGGACGGGATCCGCAGCCCCGGCACGAGATGGAGCACGCCGTCGCGATGAAAAACCGGGACGAGCGAAGGGAAATCGAGCGGCGCCGGGACGGTGCGATAGCCGGAGTCGGCCCAGCCCTGCGCGCTGCCCACCATCCCGGAAGCGAGCGCGGGAAGCCCGGGGCAGGCCGTCAGCCAGTCGCCGCAGGCCTGCCGGAAGGCCGACTCGTAGGCGGCCGCCTTCGCTCGCGGGTCCCGGAGGTCCACGTCCTCGGTCGTGGTGAGCAGTCCGCGCCCGGTGTCGCGGGCGTCGAGGATCCCGCCGTCCCTGCCGAGCAGCCAGGCGCGCTGACCGGAGGTTCCCCAGTCGAGCGCGATCAAGGCGGGTTCAGTGTCGGTCACGAGCGACATCGTGCGGTCGCGTTCCCGATAATGCGATCGCCGTCCCTATATGTAGGATTCAGCCATGTCCGACACGGCACCGCCCGGCACCCAGACCCTCGCCAGAGGCCTCGCGGTGATCCGCGCGGTCGCGAACGGCGCGACCGATCTCCGTGCCCTGGTCGACCACACCGGCCTGGGCCGGAGCACCGTGCACCGGCTGGTCCAGCTGCTGGTCAGCGAGGGTTACCTGCGCAGCGGACGGGACGGCTACACACTCGGGCCGTCCTTGATCGAGCTGGGTTTCCAGGCCCTGCACGGAAGTCCGCTGCCGGTGGTCGCCCGGCCGAT
This sequence comes from Amycolatopsis roodepoortensis, assembly GCF_014873915.1. Lineage (GTDB taxonomy): Bacteria > Actinomycetota > Actinomycetes > Mycobacteriales > Pseudonocardiaceae > Amycolatopsis > Amycolatopsis roodepoortensis. Next base: position 677,696 of record NZ_JADBEJ010000001.1, on the reverse strand, counting down.
GCTGGAGGAGCTGGCGGAACAGTTGCGGGACACCGTGCACCTGGCCGTCCGCGACGGGGATTCCGTGCTGTACCTGGACAAGCTGCCGGGTTCACGGGGCGCGGAGATGCGCTCCCGCATCGGGCACCGGATGCCGTTGACCCGCACCGGGGTCGGCATGGCGCTGCTGCTGGATTCCGCGCCGGAGTGGCGGGAGCTGTACCTGGCCGAGACACCGGCGGAACCCGGCCGGGTGCGCCCGGAGGACGTCGACGCCTTCCTGGCGCGGATGCGCGAGTACGCGGAATCCGGGGTGGCGATGGACCTGGAGGACAACGAACCGGGGATCCGCTGTGTCGCGGCGCCGATCCGGGACGCCACCGGCGCGATCGCCGGCGCCATCAGCGTTTCGGCGACCCGGCCGTACATGCCCGCCGCCCGGATGCGCGGCCTGAACCGCGTCGTCGGCCGCGCGGCGCGACAGGTCTCCGCCGGGCTCGGCCACCGCGAACCCTAGCGACGGTCCGTCAGACACCCAAAGCGCCCACGAGCAACGCACTGACGGCGTCACGGTTGGCGGGGACGTCCTCCCAGCGCAGCCTCCGGCCCGCTTCGACCACCACCCCGAAACCCGCGTGCACGAGCACCCTCGCCTGACGCTGGTCGAGTTCCGGCCTGGCCGACCGTAATTCCCTTTCCCAGACTGCGATGTGCTCGCGCTGCGCGTTGACCAAGGGCCGCTGGAGAGCCGCGGGGAGGCCGACCAGTTCCGCGTTGGCGACGCTCGTGAGCGCGGTGTGCTCGAAGCTGTACGCCACATAAGTCCGCGCCAAGGCGCGCAGGGCTTCGCCCGGGTCGTCGACACCACGGAGGTTCTGTTCCACCGCCTGGGCCAGAATCCCCGCGGCCTGCAGGCAGGCGGCGGCGAGGATGTCGGCCTTACCGGGGAAATACCGGTAGAGCGCGGACGGCACCAACCCCACCGCCTCGGCGATCCGGCCGTTCGTGACGTTGGCGAAGCCGTCCTGTTCGAACAACGGGATGGCCGCCGCGATGATCTCCGAACGCCTGGTCCGCGACACCGGGCTGGACGGCAGCTCGACGGCGTGCGTGTTCCCGCCGCCCGTCACCGGGTCGGTCGCGGCCACCCGCAGCGCCGACTCCACCAGCACCTCTTCGACCCGGCGCTGGGCGATCGACGTGCGGTGCATCGTGATGGACCCGATCACGCCGAGCGCCGCCACGGCCCGCAGGCCCGCGCCGGGGAGCGGGTACTCCCGCTGCACCGCGTCGGCCACCCGGTCCACGACCTGACCGAACTTCAGCGCGAGCGAATGCCGGTCCTCGCGATCGAGATACCGGGATTCCCAGCGGTACAGGCCGCTCGACGCCCGATGGGTGACCGTGCCCCGCGTGACGGCGGCGAGGACCTCCGCCAGCGGCGCGCCGGGCGCGACCTCGTCGAGGGTGGCGACGAGCCGGTCGGCCATGACGTTCGCGCACGCGGCGAACAGCGCGTACTTGTTCGGGAAGTGCCGGTACAGGGCCGCCGCGGTGATGCCGACGCCGGTGGCGATCTCCTCCATCGACGCCGCGTGGTAGCCGTGCTCACTGAAGATCCGCCCGGCCGCGTCGACGATCGTCTGCTTGCGGTTGCGGGGCCGGACGGCCGCGGTCGAGTCGGCGCTCATCGCGGGCGCCGAGCGGCTGCGGACGGGAACTGGGCCATGCGGGGAAGTCAACCACGAACCGGATCACCGGCACGGGAGCTGACCGGCGAAGACCGCGTCCTGATGTGATTCTCGATTAACTTATGGCTTCTCAACCGGCGGCTTGGCATGCATACTGGCCTCGCGACCAGTCCCGTTCCGACACCTGAGGATGGCCATGTCGACCGCTTCGGCTCCCGCCTCGTCCTTCCGGCACCACTGGATGGCGCACGCGGCGACGCACGCGATGATGCGTCCGGACAAGCCCGCCCTGCGGTACCTCGGGGAGACGACCACCTGGGCGGAGCTCTCCGAGCGGTCCTTGCGGCTGGCCGCCGGACTCGCCGCGCGAGGGGTCGCCGAAGGCCATCGGGTGGCCACGCTGACCTTGAACCACCCGTGGTTCGTGGAAACCGTGTTCGCGGCGAACAGCCTGGGCGCCATGGCCGTCCCGCTCAGCTTCCGGCTCGCGCCGGCGGAACTCGACTACATCCTGGCCGACTGCACGCCGTCCGCCATCGTCGTCGACGAGCGGCTGCTGCCCCTGCTCCACGCCGCGCCGAACGCCGCGTCGATCGAGACGGTGCTCGTCCTCGGCGAGCCGGATGTGGGCCGGACAGCGTACGAGGAGTTCCTGACCGCGCACGAACCGCTGGAACTGCCCGACGTCAGCGAGGAGTCGACGGCGCTGATCATGTACACCTCGGGCACCACCGGCAGGCCGAAAGGGGTGCTGCTGTCCCATCGCAACCTGCAGATGCAGGCGATCACCTGCATCCGGGCGATGAAGATCTTCGACGACACCGACGTCGCGTTCCTGACCGCGCCCTTCTTCCACATCGCGGGCCTGGGTTCGATCGTGGCGAACTTCCTGGTCGGCGGCGTGGTCGTGATCCATCCACTGGGCGCCTTCGATCCGCGCGCGGTGCTGGACGCCTACGAACGCGAGGGCGCCACCGTGGTGTTCAACGTCCCTCAGCAATGGGACCTGATCTGCGCCCAGCCGGATATCGCCGAACGCGACCTGAAACTGCGGATCATCAGCTGGGGCGCGGCTCCCGCGTCCAGGGCGACGCTCCTCGCCATGGCCGAGAAATTCCCCGGCGCCCTCAACGTGGCCGTGTTCGGCCAGACCGAGACCTCCCCGATCACGTGCGTCCTCAGCGGCGAGGACTCGATGCGCAAACTCGGCTCCGTCGGCAAACCGATCCCGGCCCTTCAATACCGCGTCGTGGACGACGACATGAACGACGTCGCACCGGGCGAGGTGGGCGAGATCGTCTATCGCGGTCCGACAGTGACCAAGGGGTACTGGAAGAAACCGCAGGAGACCGCGGAAGCCTTTGCCGGTGGCTGGTTCCACTCCGGCGATCTGGTCTCCCAGGACGAAGACGGTTTCGTCTGGGTGGTCGACCGCAAGAAGGACATGATCATCAGCGGCGGCGAGAACATCTACTGCGCCGAACTGGAGAACGCGATCTCCGCGCATCCGGCGGTACTGGAGGTCGCCGTGATCGGCAGGCCCGACGAGCGCTGGGGCCAGGTGCCGGTCGCGTTCGTCACCACCCCGCCGGACGGCGGGCCGTCCTTGGCGGAACTGGCCGGATTCCTCGACGGCAGGCTCGCGTCCTTCAAGCTGCCCAAGGATCTCGTGGTCGTCCCCGAACTCCCGCGCAACGCGGGCGGGAAGGTCGTCAAGGGTTCGCTCCGCGACCTGGACGAGAAACGCGCACGTCACTAGCGAATCACTCATCGGATACCTACCAAGGAAGTTAGGTCAGTAAATGAGCGATCTCAGCAGGAGGAATGTTCTGTCCCTAGGTGTCGCCTTGGGGCTGGTCGGTGCGGCGAGCGTGGCGCCGGCCTGGGGCGCGACACAGACCGGCTCGGCCGCCGACCCGTGGTGGGTCTGGGACGACGAAATCGACCGCATCATGGCGAGGATCCTCGAAGCGGGCGAGGTTCCGGCGGTCAACACCGCGATGAAATCCTGGGTGGACAACAACGATCCGCTGCCCGGCGGCCTGCCCGCCGATCTCGCCGGCTACCTCCGAGGCGTCCACAAGCTGCCGTCCTGGGCAGACCCCGCGAAGTTGCGTCGCGCGGCGGATTTCAACCGGCGCAAGGACACCTATCTGTTCATGTTGTACGGGCTCGGCAGCGGGATCATGAGCACCGTCATCCCGCGTGAGGCCAAATCGGTCTACTGGTCCGCGGGCGGGGCCGACATGCAGGACCGCGCGGCCAAGACGTTCACCTTCGGCTACGACCTGAGCGATCTGAACGCTTTCGAGCCCGACGGCCAGTTCGTGGTCACCGCCAACAAGACCCGGCTCGTGCACGCCGCGGTGCGGCATCTGCTGCCGCAGTCGGCGCATTGGAAGGCCGTCGCGGACGAGCGGATCCCGATCAGCAACGGCGACATCCTGGTCACCTTCCACAGCCTCGGCACCTACGTGCACCGGAAGCTGCGCGAGTGGAAGGTCCCGATGTCGGCCGCCGACGAAGAGGCCTTCCTCCACATGTGGCAGGTCGCCATCCACCTGCTCGGCGTACGGGAAGAGTTCATCCCGAAGACGTGGGCCGCCGCGCACGCGCAATCGGCGCAGGTGCTCACCCCGATCCTTTCCCCGTCACACGAAGGGAAAGAGCTCGCCGAAGACCTGCTCGGGCTGACCGCGCAGATCGATCTGGGCGTCACTCGCGGCTTCCTCAACGAATTCGTGCGCTACGTGCTGAGCGACGCGATTGGCGACTGGCTCGGACTACGGCGTGACTACGCCTCCGCGGCCCTCATCCGCACCGCGTGGCCCGCCTACATCGCCTTCCGCGAGGGGCTGATCCCCGTCGTGCCCGCCGGCTTCTACATGTTCGACCAGCTGGTGCGCGCGCTGGCGATGTTGTTCCTCAACAAGGGCACCTCGCCGACGACCACCCCCATCACGATCCCGACCGGGAACCGGCCGGGGGCCTGACCGGTGATCGGAGGGGCTTCCCAAAGGTGACGTGATGCGAAAGCCACTTTCGCAACGTTGAAGGTTGCGAAAGTGGCTTTCGCAACGCCTCCGCGCCAGACCGCTCGGCTGAGGCACGCGGCCCCACGAACGCGTGTCGCGAAAGCCACTTTCGGGACATCAGACGTCGCGAAAGTGGCTTTCGCGACACGCCCCCACCGCCGCCCCCGACAACCAGGACGGATCTCACCATTCACGACCGCCGAATCCACCTCGGCGTGACAACTTTCCGCTTCTCAGTAGTTTCCACGACGCGCTTCTCCCCGGAACCCCGCTATATCTGGGAATCCGTTCCGGCCTCGGAACGGTTCTTCCGAGAGGACATGCGCAATGAAGCGTGGATCAACGTGGGGCGCCGCGGTTATCGGTGCGGTGACCGCACTTCTCGTGGCGGCGGTACCGGCCACCGCCGAAGAGAGTCCGTATGCCCGCGGCCCGGCGCCGACGAAAGCCAGTATCGAAGCGGATCGCGGCACGTTCCAGACCGCCACCGAGAAGGTCCCCGCCGGACAAGGTTTCGGCGGCGGGACGATCCACTACCCGACCGCCACCGGCCAGGGCACGTTCGGCGCGATCGCGATCGCGCCCGGCTTCCTGGAGTCGGAGGCGGCGATCGCCTGGTACGGCCCGCGGCTGGCGTCCCAGGGTTTCGTCGTCATCACGTTCTCGACCAACAGCGCCTGGGACACCCCGGACAGGCGCTCCGACCAGTTGCTCGCGGCGCTGCGTTACGTCACCGATTCGAGCCAGGCCAAGAGCCGTGTCGACCCGAACAGGCTGGCCGTCATGGGGCATTCGATGGGCGGCGGCGGGGCGCTGATCGCGTCACAGAAGGCGCCCACGCTGAAGGCGGCGATCCCGCTGACGGGCTGGAATCCGAACACGACGTTCTCCGACATGAAGGTCCCCACCTTCGTCGTCAGTGCCCAGAACGACTTCATCGCCCCGGACGGCTCTCATTCCCGGCCGTTCTACCAAAGCCTTCCCGCGTCGCTGGACAAGGCGTACATGCTGCTGGCCGGGGCCGGTCACATGGCGCCCACGAGCCCGAACGTGACCATCGCGAAGTACAGCCTTTCGTGGCTGAAACGCTTTGTGGACCAGGACACCAGGTACGACCAATTCCTGTGCCCGCTTCCGGCGAACGACCCGAAGATCGCCGTGTACCAAGGAACCTGCCCGATCGACTGACGCTGGACGTCCGCGGCCGCTGTGCTCCCCGCAGGTCACAGCGGCCGCTGCTCGACCCAGACGGCCAGCTGGGTCCGGTTCACGAAGTCGAGCTTGTGCGAGATGTGCTGCAGATGCGTCTCCACCGTGCGCCGGGCGATGACCAGCCTCGCCGCGATCTCCCGGTTGCTCAGCCCGGCCGCGACCAGGCGCGCGATCTCCGACTCGCGGGGTGTCAGCGGCGCGAGCACGGCCTGCTCGCCGACGGGCTCGGACGGCGGGCCGCTCAGGGCGTCGTGCGGGTTCCGCCGCCGTCCCTCGGCGAACGCGGCGTCGAACCGCGCCGCTCCCAAGGCGTCCCGGGTGGCCTGGTGGAACATCCGGTGGGTCGTGGTGACGGCCACGTCGGGCTCGGCACTGCAGCGTTCCCAAAGCGTGGCGGCGGTCCCGAACAGTTCCGCCGCACGGACCCAGTCCTCGCGGCGCGCGGCCACCCAGGCCAGGCCGTCCACCCGGTAGGCGGCGGACAGCACGTCGGAGGCGCGGAGGTCGATCTCCAGCGCGGCACGGATGCAGCGTTCTCCCTCGTCGAGATCTCCGCCGAAACAGACTTCGGCGACCCCCAGCCCGAACAGGGCCATGGAGCGATATCGGTACTCCCCCGCTTCCTCGCACTGCCGCCGCATCGAGCCCAGCAGCCTCCGCGCTCCCGGAAGATCACCGCGGTAGGCCAGCGCGACACCCTGGATGAACATCGGGTGCATCTGACGCCGGACGTCGCCTCGCTCACCGAAGATCCGCACGGCCTCCGCCGCCCGGGCCATGCTGTCCGGCTCGATCGACAGCATCCTCACGAAGGCACTCGCGTGCGCGACGTAGGGAGCCGCGTCTTCGTCTTCGATCGCCTCGGCGTCGGCCAGCCGCCGCCGGGCCCGCGGCAGATCCGCGTGCAGCGCCGCGCACAGGGCAGCGATCGCCAGCCCCCTCGCGCGCCCCGGGGTTTCCGGCGACGCCGCGTCGATCGCGCGATCGATCCAGTCCCGCAGTTCCCAGGCCGCGCCGCGGGCCACCCAGTACTCGATCGTGCCGGTGGCCATCTCCAACGCCACCGGGCTTTCGCCAGGGGTGCGAAGCGACCACGACAACGCTTCGCGGATGTCGGCGTGCGCGGCCGTCAGGCGCTCGTAGGCCTCGTCCTGCTCCGGGCCGAACCAGGTGTCGGCGGCCTGGGCGATGAGCCGGGCGTAGTGGTCGCGGTGCTTCCTCGCCACGGCGAGCTCGTCTCCGGAAGCGGCGAGCTGTCGTCCGCCGTATTCGCGGAGGAGCCGGAGCATCCGGTAGTGGACCTTGCCCGTGCCGTCGATCCGGCTCAGCACCGATTTGTCGACCAGACCGTCCACCGCGTCCAGTACGGCCAAGGAGTCCTCGGCACACACAGCCTCGACGCCCGCCAGGTCGAACTGCCCGGCGAACACCGAACAGCGTGCCCAGACGATCCGCTCGGTCTCGGTGCAGAGGGAGTGACTCCACTCGATCGTCGCGCGCAGCGTCCGATGCCGTTCGACGGGCATCCGGAGGCCGCTCGTCAGCACCGCCGAGTTCTGTTCGACCCGGTCGGCGATCTGCGACGGCGACAAGACGCGGATCCGGGCCGCCGCCAGTTCGATCGCCAGCGGTAGTCCGTCGAGGGCACGACAGAGGCGAACGACGTCCGCGACGTTGCCTTCGGTGACCTCGAACGCGGGCAGGACGTTGGCGGCCCGCTCCGCGAACAGCCGCACCGCACCGAAGGCGAGCGCCGCTTCAGGGGTGCCGATCCCGTCGTGGGGCACGGCCAAGGGCGGGATCGTCACGACCTGCTCACCGGCGAGCCCCAGGGAGCAGCGGCTGGTGGCGAGCACCACGAGCTCCCGGCATTCGCGCAGCAACGCCGTCACCAGCTCCACGCTGCCCTCGCGGAGATGTTCGCAGTTGTCCAGCAGCAGCAACGACGTCCGGGGACGCAGATACGCGACGACGGCGTCCAGGTCGGTGCGCCCCGCCGTGTCGTGCAGGCCGAGGCTGTCGGCGACCGCACGCGGGACGAGCCGTTCGTCCCGCAGTTCTCCCAGCCCGGCGACCGCGACACCGCCGGGGAACTCCCGGGTGAGCGAACTGGCCACCTGGGCCGCCAAGTGGGTCTTGCCCACCCCGCCGGCACCGGTCAAGGTCACCAGACGTCCCGCGCCGAGCAGCCGCCGGACCTCGTTCTCGTCGTCCGCACGGCTCACGTAAGTCGTCAGGGGCCGCCGCCGGACGTCCCGGACGTCACTGTCGCTCGTCATGCCTCATCACCCGCCGAACCGTCGATCGCCTATCGAAGCATGCCCTGCCGGGGTGACGTGGGCTGTTCACACCACAGCCGGGCCCGCGCCGCATAATGCCCCGGACCGGGAAGACACGTGGGGGCACTCGATGACCGACCAGCTCACCGCCGCGAGGGAACAGGTCGAACGCACCCTCGGCCCGAAGGTCGCGAAACGGCTCGCCGAGTTCGACGACGGGACCCTGTACGTGTCGGCCGGCGGGTGGGCGGAGTTCCTGGCCTGGCTGGTGGACTTCGCCGTCTACCTCCTGGGCACGGCGATCGGTTTCGTCGTGTTCGCGGTCGCCACCCGGAACAGGGTGATCCCCGACAGCGCGGCGCTGCTGACGCTGCTCGGCCTGCTGATCGGTGTCCCGGTCCTCTACGGCCTGTTCTTCGGCAACGGCCGCGTGCTCGGCGCCGTGTTCACCGGGACCCGGCTCGTCCGGATCAAGGACGGCGGGCGGATCGGCGCGGCGGCATGCTGGGCCATGGTCGTGCGCACCCTGCTGTTCCCCCTCCTGCTCGCCGCGATGGTGCTCACCGGATCGGGCGGCGTCGGCTCCGTCAGGAGGGTCAGCATCGACGAAGAGGCGACCCGGCGGCTCCGGATGGGCTAGGCGTCCCACTCCGGCGCGTCGACGAAGTGGACGTCGTACCGCTCGTGCAGGCGCTCGACCTCCTCCGGCGCGACGTTCCCGCGCAGGATCTCGGGCAGGACGCGGAAATACCCGAACCGGTCGACACCCGGCGCCAGCGTGATGAGGACGTCCGCGGCCCGGTCCGGCGGCGCGGCGAACGCGTGCCGCATCCCCGGCGGGATCACCACGTATCCCCCTCGCTCGACCGTGACCGTTTCTGCGCCAACCAGCATGCGTAGCGCTCCTTCCAGAACGTAGAAGGCCTCCGCGGATTTCTCGTGGTAGTGCGGTTTCGTGCCGGGTTCCCCGGCTCGGAGCGACAACCGGTTAGCGCCGAGAAACCCGCCCGTGTGCTCGCCGTCGGCCAGCAACCGCAACGCGGGCTTCTCGATGACCTCCGCGTCCTTCTCCTGCATCACCCAGGCTTCGTTCGCCATCTCGTTTCCCATCTAGTTGAAGTCTTCAACCAAAGCTAGACCGAAGTGGTTGAAGGCGTCAACTGTTACCGTGTGTGCCGTGACCGACTGGCTCGACACGGAACAGCAGCGCGACTGGCGGGCGTTCATCGAAGGCTCCGTGCGCTTCATCGACCTGCTCGACCGGCGGCTGCGCGAGGAGCACGGCCTTTCCCTGGCCGAGTTCGAACTCCTGGTGCGGCTGTCCGAAGCCACCGGCCGGTCGATGCGCATGGCGGACCTCGCGAAATCGGCGTACTACTCGCGCAGCCGGCTGTCGCACCGCGTCGGCGGGATGGAAAGCCGGGGCCTGGTCCAGCGGGAATCGACCGCCGACGACGGCCGTGGTGTGCGGGCGCGGCTCACCGACAAGGGGTACGAGACCCTGCTGCGCGCGGCACCGGACAACCTCCGCACCGTTCGCGACCACTTCGTGGACGTGATCGCGCCGGAAGACCTCCAGGCCGTCGGCCGCGCCATGCGCGCCGTCGCCGCGCGACTCGATTTGTGACGTGTGTCCGGTGAGCTGCCCGTCATGGCGCCACCCGGTAATGTCCCGATCATGAGCGACGCGCCGCCGACCCCTTCCGAGGCCTTCGACCTTCTGCTCTCCGGTAACCGGCGTTTCGTCGCCGGAACCCCGGAACACCCGAACCAGGACGCGGTACGCCGCGCCGAAACCGCTCCCGAACAGAGCCCTTTCGCCGTCCTCTTCGGCTGCTCCGACTCGCGACTGGCCGCCGAGATCATCTTCGACCGCGGGCTCGGCGACCTGTTCGTCGTCCGCACCGCGGGCCACGTCGCCGGTTCGGAGGTGCTGGGCAGCATCGAGTACGCCGTCAGCATCCTCAAGGCTCCCCTGGTCGTCGTCCTCGGCCACGACTCCTGTGGCGCCGTCGCCGCGACCCGCGCGGCCCTGACCGACGGGCTCGGCACCAACAGCTTCGTCCGCGACGTCATCGAGCGGGTCACCCCGAGTGTCCTCGCCGCCAAGGCCGCCGGGCTCACCGAGAACGACGACATCATCGACGAGCACATCCGCCACACCGTCGACCTCCTCGTCGACCGCTCCAGGCTGCTCGCCGAGAAGATCGAGGCAGGCGAGACCGCCGTCGCCGGGCTCTCGTACCACCTGGCCGACGGCAACGCGCGGGTCGTCACCACCCGCGGGCTGAACTAACTCGGCAGGAGCGCTCCCGCCAGCGCGAGTACGGTTCCGGCACCCGCCGCGACCAGGATCGTGGTCACCACTCCGCGCCGTAACACGAACAGCAGGACCCCGGCACCGGCGAGTACGGCGTACTGCCATGCCTGGGTCAGGCTGAGCGCGAGCGGGACCGCCGAGCCGAGGATGGCCCCGACGGCGGCCGGGCCGGCGCCGTCGAGGAACGCCCGCACGTTCGGGTTGCCGCGGAGCCGGTCGAAATGCTTGGCACCGAAGAGAATGAAGAGAAACGACGGGGCGAAGGCGACCAGCGAGGCGAGGATGCCACCGGCGAGCCCGGCCGCCGCGTAGCCGACGACGGCGACGGTCTGCACGACCGGCCCTGGGGTGACCTGGCCGAGCGCGACCGCGTTGAGGAACTCCCCCGCGGTCATCCAGCCGTAGGTGTTCACCGCGTCGTCCTGCATGAGCGGGATGATCACGAAACCGCCGCCGTAGGACAGCATCCCGACCTTGAGCGCCACCCACGCCACCGACGCGAACACCCCGGCGCCCGCGGCCGCGGCGGCCCAGGATTGGACGGGGACGGCGAACAGGGCGGCGGTGGACTCGCCGCGGCGTGCGCGGTTCACGGTCAGCTCGATCAGGCCGCAGCCCAGCAGGACGAGCACCAGCCACGGACCGAGGAAGGCGGCCGACGCGACACCCGCGACGAGGTACAGCGCCCAGCGCACGCGCCCCGTGGTGGCCGCGCGCCGCCACCCCGCCGGGATCAGGCCGACGCCCGCGTGCACCGCGACGGCGGCGACCGCCGCACCCGCTCCCGCACCGGCGCCGCGGACCCACGCCGGCGGCGAACCGGTGAGGAACAGCGCTGCCAGCGCCAAGATCACGATGAGACCGGGCACGATGAACGCCGCGCCGCCGACCAGCGCTCCCGCGCGGCCGCGCACCCGCCACGCGGTGAAGATCGCCAGCTGGGTCGACGCCGGGCCGGGCAGGAGGTTACAGGCGGCGATCGCGTCCTCGAACTCCTGATCCGACAGCCAGCCCCGGCGCTGCACGCACAATTTGCGCAGCAGGGCGATATGCGTCGGCGGGCCACCGAAACCGATGCAGCCGATCCGGCCCCATTCCCGCAGGACTGTTCCCAGGCCGGCGTCCTGAGTGGACTTGTGCGGCATCGCGGGCTCCTGCTCGCCGTGCGATGTCACCGGGCCGCCGGCTGGAACAGCTCGACCGGATTGCCCGCCGGGTCGTCGAACACGATCTGACGACCGCCCGGCCCGGTCACGACGTCACTGCGGAACCCGACGCCCGCCGCACGCAGCCTGGCGACCTCGGCGTCGATGTCCTCGACGACGAGATGGATGCGGTTCCAGCCGCCCGGCGCCGGTTTCGTGCCGTCCGGCATCGGACGGCCCGCCGAACTCGCCGGACCGCTGAGCAGCAGCCGGAGATTCCCGCGCACCACGTCCGCGAACGCGGGCAGCACACTCGAGCGCACGCTGAAGTCCAGGTGCCCGGTGTAGAACTCGACGGCCGCCGCGACGTCGTCGACCAGATAACGCACACTCACCAGATCCGAAGTCATGTCCTCTTCACCTCGTCGTACCGGTTCTTCAGCTGGGCGGTCAGGAACCCGATCCGGCGGTCCAATTCGGCGGCGAGGCGACGGAACGCCGGATAGGTCTCGCCCGCGTCGTCGATTTCCCGCGCCGGGTCCGGCAGGCTCCAATGGACGACGCGCGGATGCCCGGGGAACTCCGGGCAGACCTCGCGGACCCGGTCGCAAAGGCTGATCACCCAATGGAATCGCCTGTTCCGGAGACCGTCCACATGGGACGGTTCATGGTCGAGGACGACGCCGCGCTCGGCCATGACGCGCACCGCGTCCGGATGCAGCGGTTTCGGATGACTGCCCGCACTGGCCACCTCGACCGCCGGACCGGCCCGGTGCCGCAGCAGCGCCTCGGCCATCGGCGACCGTCCACTGTTGCCGGTGCACACGAACAGCACCTTGAGCCGGGAACCGGTGGCTTTCGCATCCGCCGGGTTCGACACGAGAGCGGGATGCAGCGAGCCCCCCGCCTCGGCGAGCGCGTCCGCACACCGCCCCAGATCCAGGTGATAGTAGGTGTCGCGGCCGTCGAAACTGCTTCTCCGTGCCCTGACCAGCTCCGCCGCTCGCAGCTTGCGCAGGTGATAGGACACCAGGTTCTGTGGCTGGCCGACCAGTTCCACCAGCTCGCGCACCCGGCGGTCGCCATGCGACAACTCGCGCAGCAGCCGCCAGCGCAGCGGATCACTCGCCAGCCGCACGAACGGCGGCGGATCGGACATCTCGGCGGTCGCCACGCGGTCGAAGATACATCAATACAGGTTGATATATCTAGACCTCAGCGTGCGGGGCGGTTATCGTCGTGAGGTGCCGTCTCCCGAGATCGTGGAGTTGTCATGACCGCTGACCCGCCGCACCTGCCGCCCAGCGACGAAAACCTCGAGAAACTGATCGACGCGCTGACCGAGCGCTTTCCCGCCGGTCGCGAGGAGGTCGAAGCGATCGTCCACCGGAACTTCACGGAGCTCAGCTCCGACGCTCCGGTGGACGCGTACCTCCTCCAACTGACCGAAGGCAAGACCGCGGACGAACTTCGCGCCCGCTATCCGGCGCATCACTGAGGTTCCTGCCCGGGAGCCACTGCTTCCGCTCTGGAGGCGGTGTCGCGAAAGCCACTTTCGGGACGTCTGATGTCCCGAAAGTGGCTTTCGCGACCCCCGGGCAAGCGCCCAGCAAGACCCGGCGAGCAAGGAACACCGGCAGAGCGAGCCCCGCATGGACGACACGCGTGATTGGACGGACGACACGACCGCGGCCGGATTCCGCCACGTGCCGTCCGTAGGAACACGCGTGTCGTCCGACTGATCACGCGTGTCGTCCGTCTGATCACGCGAAAGCGCCATTCCGCGCAACCGCGGTAGGTCTTTCAGGCCACCCGGCGGGCGCGTGACAGGGCGAGCCATCCGACGATCGCGGCGAGCAGCCCGAGCACCAGCGCGATGAACCCGCCGACGATTCCGTAACCGGTGCCGGGACCACCCTCGGCGGCGGCCACGACGTAACCACCTCCCGCCATCCCGAGAAGCCCCGCCGTGAGCGCCACGAAGGCCCCGCGCCGGGCGTTGCCGGAGCGCATGCGAGCGAGGGCCAAGCCTCCGGCGATCAACCCGATCACGCCGGCCAGCGCGGCCACCAAGGACCAGAAACGGCCTGAGGTCAGGGAGGCGGCGGCGATCGGCTCTGCCAGCAGATGGACCGACATGGGGTGCTCCTTCGTTCGATGACTGGGTCTCCCTGGATCGTGTCCGCCGGGATCGCGTCGGTCGTCCGGTGAACGCAGACAATCCGGGCTACCGCCGATGCCGCAGGAAAGCGCGGACTACCACGTCCGCGGTAGTCCGCGGATGGTCCGCGCGGAGGAGTCCCTCCGGCGGGCGGCTGGCTAGGGTGCACGCATGAGCAGGGTCTGGGACTGGGTGATCGCCGCCGGGGTGACGGCGGTCCTGCTCGTCACGGGACTGTCCGGTGTGGACTCCACGACGAGCCTCGACCCGCTGGGCCACGTGCTGCTGGTCGCCGGTGGCCTGGCGCTCGCCGCGCACCGGCGGGCGCCGATCACGGTGCTGGCCGTGACCGGGGGTTGTGCCTTGGGGTACCAGGCCCTCGGTTTCGACGTTCCCGTCGTCGCCTATCTGGTCGCGGTCTACGCCGCCGTCCGGGCCGGTCACCGGATCGTCGCCGTCGCGGGCTCGCTGTTCATGATCGCCGCGCTCCCGCTGGTGCTCCTGGCCTCCGCCAACGCCGTCACCGTGAGCGAGGCGCTCGCGCAGAGCCGGGACGCGCTTCAGCTGGCCTGGCTGATCGCCGCCGGTGCGGCGGGCGAAGCGCTGCGACAGGCCGAACGCCGGGCCGACGAGGCCGAACGCACGCGCGAGGAGACCGCGCGGCGGCGGGCCGACGAGGAGCGCCTGCACATCGCGCGGGAGCTGCACGATTCGCTCACCCACCAGATCTCCGTCATCAAGGTGCAGGCCGAAGTCGCCGTCCACCTGGCGACGAAACGGGGGGAACCGGTGCCGGAATCCTTGCTGGCGATCCGGGAAGCCGGTCGCGAGGCGACCCGGGAACTGCGGGCGACCCTGGAGGCCTTGCGTGACGACGGAACGCATCCGCCGCACGGGCTCGACGGGATCCCCGATCTGGTGGAACGGGCGAAGTCGACCGGTCTGGACGCGACGCTGATCGTCGGCGGGCAGCGGCACGACCTGCCCGCGGCGGTGGACCGCACCGCGTACCGCATCGTTCAGGAATCGCTGACCAACATCGCCCGGCACGCCGCGGCCAAGACCGCGTCGGTGCGGATCGACCACCGCCCCGGTGCTCTCGCCATCCGGGTCGACGACGACGGCGAAGCCACCTCGGACACCACGCCGGTGCCCGGTGTCGGGCTGCTGGGTATGCGCGAACGGGTCACCGCCCTCGGCGGCAGTCTCCACGCCGGACCACGGAGCACCGGCGGCTTCTCCGTCCAGGCCGAACTCCCCGTGGAGCGAACGTCGTGATCCGTGTCCTGCTCGTCGACGATCAGCCGCTACTCCGCAGCGGCTTCCGCGCGCTGCTCGACGTCGAGGACGACATCGAGGTCGTCGCCGAAGCCTCCGACGGGAGCGACGGCGTGGCGCTCGCCAGGAAGCACCTGCCCGACATCGCGCTCATCGACATCCAGATGCCCGTGGTCGACGGGATCGAGGCGACCCGGCGCATCGCCGCCGATCCGGCCTTGTCCGGCGTGCACGTCGTCATCCTGACCAACTACGGCTTGGACGAGTACGTCTTCGACGCGCTGCGCGCGGGCGCGGCGGGTTTCCTGGTCAAGGACATCGAACCCGAAGACTTCCTGCACGCCGTCCGCGTCGCCGCCCGGGGTGACGCCCTGCTCGCGCCGTCGATCACCCGCAAGCTGATCGACCGGTACGTCACCCTGCCGCCCGGCGCCGGGGCGGGCGGCGGGCTGAAGGAACTGACCAACCGCGAACGCGAAGCCGTCGCCCTGGTCGCCCGGGGCCTGTCCAACGACGAGATCGCCGGCCGCATGGTGATCAGCCCGCTGACCGCGAAGACGCACGTCAATCGCGCCATGACCAAACTCCACGCCCGTGACCGCGCGCAACTCGTCGTGCTCGCCTACGAATCGGGCCTGGTCGTCCCGGGCGACGCGGGCTAGGCCCGATCAGGGCCAGCTGCCCGAGCCGCCACGGGCGGACCGGACCGCTTTTCCGGTACCGCGCGGGAAACCGTGTTTGCCGAGCCGGACCTCGGCGAGTTCGTCCGCGCTGGTCATCGTGAAGAACAGGGCGAGGAACAGGCTCAGCACGAGCGCGCCCAGCACCGGCGCCACCGGTAGCGGCGTCAGGGTCACCAGGAGTACGAACGCGGCCACGAGCCACGGCAGCGCCTCGAAACAGATCCGGGCGGCGAAACGCAGCAGCCACGTCCGCGCCGTCGCGTCGTGCAGGACCCAGTCCCGGTATCGCTCGGGCAGCCGACGTCCGTAGACGTACTGCACCCAGCGGATCGGGCCCGGTCGCTCCATGCGAATCACCTCTCGTGGATTACCCGTTTTCGCCTGGATTCATGTACGCGTCCGTGGTTGCCGGGGAACCGGGCCGGGTAGCCCATCGGCACCGGAGCGAGAGCGAGGAGGGTGCCCGATGGCCGCCTGCGAAGTCTGTGGAAACGACTACGAGAAGACATTCGAGATCCACACCGTCGATGGAGGGGCGCATACCTTCGACTCGTTCGAATGCGCCATCCACCAGCTGGCGCCGATCTGCGACCACTGCGGCTGCCGCGTGGTCGGGCACGGCGTCCAGGTGGAGGACCGGTTCTTCTGCTGCGCCCACTGCGCGCGGGAAAGCGCGGTGGCCGGCGGGGAGAAGGCACGGGACGCCGTCGCCACGTCTTGAGCACTGCGCCATTCGAGTGACATGGGGCTCCTCCGGGGTAGGGCGAAACGGGGTGGGGGTACCCGGTAGGCCACTGCCCCTTGGAGGAGTCCCATGATCACCCGCATGGTCATCGACCGCGACGGCACGACCCTCGAATGCGAGCGGTGTGGCCGCCCCACGGTGCACGTCGCCCGGCTCGTCGCCGACAACGGTGGTGAGGTCGGGCAGACCCTCGTGTGCACGTTCTGCCGACCTCACCGAGCGGACCAGGTCACCCGCGACGGCACGGCCGTGCACTGAGTCAGATCGCGAACCTCAGGATCGCGCCGACGCCCTCGGCCAGGCCCTCACCGCTGACGGGGACGAGATCCGCGCCTTCGGCCAGCACGGCCGCCGGAAGCGCTTCGTCCGCGCGACACCGCCTGAGAGCCTCCGCGGCGGCACCCGAAACGTCGAGGTCCTCCTTCGTGGTCGCGACCTGCGTGGGGTGGCCCGCGACCCAGACGAGCCGGTCGGCCAGCGACTCACCGTCGATCAGCAGCGTCTCGACGGCGGCCGACCGCAGGGCCTCCGTCGTCCTGGCGAGCCCGTCCACCGCCAGCCCGCCGTCGCGCCCCTGTCCGGCGCGGAAGCGGTCGATCACGTCCTGGCGACGGCGTTCCGCGTGCTCCGCCAGCACTCGCCGCACCTCGGCTTCGAGCGCCTCCGGCGCGCTCCCTTCCGCCCGGCCGCCTTCTTCGAGCTCGACGACCTTCTCGGTCCCCCGCGGCGGGAGTTCGTCGCGCACCAGTGCCCGCGCCTGCACCTCGCCCGCGAGCACCAGCACCGCGGCGCCGACGGAGTCCATGAGCTTGACCGCCTCCCGCGCGACCTCCGCGGCGTTGCGTTCTGCGACGGCCTCCACGCGACGCTGGATGTTCCAGTAGGCCGAGCCACCGCCACGCACCTTGTGCACCGGGTGATCCTCGCCCTCGACGGTCCGCTCTTCGGCGCCGTCCTCGCCGACCGCGTACAGATCGGCGCCCGTTTTGTCCACGACCACCACGACATGCGGCACGACAGCCGGGGTGAGCCGCAGCAGCGGGAGCAGGTACGGCTGCGGTGCGACCCGGGCTACCTCACGGAGAGGCGGCTCCACGAGCTCCTCGTCGAGCACGACCTCGCCACCCTCCGCGACCAGGGCGCGCCCGGCCGTGCCTTCCGAAGGCGGCGCGGCGGCCACCGCCTCGTCGAGCGCGGTGAGCGTCCGCTCCTCGGCGCCCTCGTCGGCCAGCCGCTTGCGGAGCGACCGCCAGCGCAGGTCCAGCCGCGCGGCGGCGTCCTCGGTGTTGTGCGAGTTGTCGAAGTAGACCGACGCGAACGGTCCTTCGCGCACGGTGACCTGCCGAAGCGTTGAAGTGTGCACGGTATCTCCTGTCTCGTCGGTTCCGTTTTCGATCTTCGGGTACCCGGGACAAGGACGGTGAATCATGACGTCCTGGCGTCGACGGCGAATTCTTCTTCCCGTCCCATGGGGGTGCGCCCATAGAATGGGACGATGGCGGGGGACGAGCCAAAGAAGACCGACGACGAGCCGGACTACAAGAAGTGGGGCGTCATCGTCGGCACGATCAGCGGGGTCTTCGCCATTCTGGCGGCCATCAACACGCTGACCGGGTTCAATCCGTTGAAGGGCCTCGCTCCCTCCCCCACCAGCCAAACCTCGGCTTCACGGCCGCTCGCCGCGAGCGTGCCTCGGACGACACGGACCACCGAGTCACGGCCGGCCCGCGAGCCGGCGCGGGCCACGAAGGAACCCACCACCCGGGCCGCCGGGACGACGCCGCCTGCCCGGCCCGATTTCCAGGTCCGCTCCTCACAGTGGAACGGTCCGTGCGACGACAAGGCCTGCTCGATGAGCGCGGTCTTCCGCAACAACGGCGACACGGGTTCCGGAACCGCGACGTTCTTCGTGCTGTGGCCGGACAAGTTCAGCTATCTCGCGCAGTGTTCCGTCGTCCTGCCCAGAACGGGTGAGAACGAATTCACCAGCGCCGGATGCGTCGCGAGCAGCGCGCAGCTCCAGAACTATTTCCGCACCCATCGCGGCGGAACCGTGCGCCTGTACGTCAAGGCCGAAAGCTGACCCGTCCGTGAAGGCCTCCTTCACTACCTTCAGGGTAGGGAAGGAGGCCTTCACGGACATCACGACCGGTTAGGACGTCTTCGGTGTCGCACGGACGCCGTAGTGCATGTACTGCTCACCCGTCGGCAACGTGTAGAACGTGACCGGCATCCACGTCCGCGTCCCCGGCTCACGACAGACGAACAGTGAATCGGTCACCGGGACCAGCTCGAACTCCTGCGTCTTCTCCGGCAGGAGTTCGGCGAGCGGTCCGGTGGCGGTCTGCCGCAGCCGCAATCCTTCCCCGGCGGCCAGCACGTCCATCCGCGCGCCCGCCCGTTCGTAGACGCCCACATGCCTCGACCCGTCGACGGTGACCGGGGTCGACGGCGGTTCGAGCGGCCGGGGCATCGCCACGTCGGCGAGTTCGGCGACGATCTCCCGGTACAGCTCGACGTACAGGTCCCGGGTGTTGCCCCCGTTGGTGAGCAACGTGATGGCGAGCCCCTGATCGGGCAGGAGCCGGAGGAACGCCGACTGGCCGATCGTGTTGCCGTCGTGGCCGATGACGCGCTGCCCGCCCCAGGTGTCGCGGATCCAGCCGAGCCCCCAGGAGTCGCCGAGCGAGTGCTTGTCGGGGATGTCGGCCTGTTTCGCGGCCATCGCGGTGACCGAGTCCGTCGTCAGGATCCGTTCCCCCGCCGGGGTCAGCCCGTCGGCGAGGTGCAGCCGCGCGAAGCCGAGCACGTCCTTCGCCGTGGCGGTGATCAGCCCGGCGGGCCCCATGCTCCGGGGCAGTCCCCAGACGGGCGCGGGCGCCGGGTCCTCGTCCCCGTCGGTCACGTGACCGACGGCCGCCCGAAAGAGCAAGGCCTCCTCGGGCAGGGTCACGGTGTGGGTGAGACCGAGCGGAGCGAACAGTTTCTCGCGCATCGCCGCGTCCCACGTCAGCCCGGTGAGCTTCTCGATCACCCGGCCCATGATCACGAAACCCGAGTTGCAGTAGGAGAAGGTCTCGCCGAGCGGATGGTTCTGCGCGGCCTGGTCGAGGACTTCGACGTAGCGTTCGAGACAGTCGTCGCCGCGGCCGGTGTCGGTGAAGACGTCGCCGTCGATACCGCTGGTGTGCGTCAGCAGGTGCCGCATGGTGACTTTCCCGGCCACGCCCGGATCGGCCAGCCGCAGTTCCGGCAGGACGTCCGCGATCGGCGCGTCCAGTTCGAGGAGCCCTTCGTCGACCAGCCGCATGACCACGGTCGCGGTCCACACCTTGGAGATCGAGCCGATCTGGAACACCGAGTCTTCGGTGACCTCGACCCCGGTCTTCGTGTTCAGCACGCCGTAGGACGCCAGCACCTCGGTGTCATCACCGATCCGGGTGATGCCGAGCGCCGCGCCGGGAACGCGGTGCTTGCGGGCCAGTTCGGCCAGCCGTCGGCGCCAGTGCGCGGCCTCGATCGGCACCCGTGACGGGCCATCGGCCGGCGCCGTGTACTGCTCGACCCAGCCGAGGACACGCCGGTTGAAGTCGAGCCGGTGCGACGGCGGCCCGTCGAGGATGAACAGGTGCGAAGCGTCCGGGTACAGCACCAGCCGGGACGGGATACCCCGTGCGCGCAGGGCGCCGAACCACTGCTCGGCCTGGCCGACCGGGCACCGGTCGTCGTTCGCGCCCTGGATGACGAGCGTCGGCGTCCGCACCCGCTCCACCTGGGCGAACGGCGAGAACCGCTCGTTGGCCTTGTCCCACGCCGGACCGCCGAGTTCGCCGACGGCCAGGTAGTGCCCGGCGTCGGACGTGCCGCCCATGCTGGTCAGGTCGCTGACCACGCCACCGGCGACGGCGGCGGCGAACCGGCTGTCGCGGCTGGTCAGGTAGCAGGTCATGAACCCGCCGTAGCTGTAGCCCGCCACCGCGAGCCGGTCCGCGTCGGCGATCCCTTCGGCGACAAGGTGATCCAGCGGTTCGAGGAAGTCGGCCGCGTCCGCGACGCCCCATCCGCCGACGGCGGCGGTGTAGAAGTCCTCGCCGTAGCCGTCGCTGCCCCGCGGGTTGATCAGCAGCACCGCCCAGCCCCGCGCGACGAGCGCCTGGTGATAGAGATGGATCGAGTCGGCCGCGCCGTTCCAGGCGTTGTGCGGCCCGCCGTGGATGTCGAGCAGCAGCGGCGCGGCACCGGACCGCGCCGGGTCCCGCAGCAGCCAGCCGTGGACGACGGTGCCGTCGCCGATGGTGAATTCCCGTTCCTCGTGGCGGAAAAGCTCGACCTCGGCCACGGAGGCGCCGTGCTTGGTGCGCACGTCGACGGCGCCGGTTGCCCGGTCGACGACGGCGACTTCGCCGAACGAATCGCCGGTGGCCAGGACGACCACGACCCGCCCGGCCGCGACGTCCACTCCGGACACCACGCGATCCGCGCCCGCCAGCACCGGACGCGGGCCGTCACCGTCCACTTCGTACAGATGGGTGCAGCCACGGTCCCGGACACCGAACAACACGGCGCCATCCTCCGTCGTCTGCGGTAGGGCTCCCGGATAGCCGGGGCCTCCGGCCATCACGTTGCGATCCAGGGAGGCCGTCAGCTCGACCGGATCCCCGCCGTCGAGCGGAACACGCCACAACCCGAGATGCCCGACCCGGGTGTCGGCCCGGCCGACCACCAGCAACGCGGCGCCGTCGGCGGTCCAGCCGACCGTGCCCGCCATGCCCTCGCCGGAGCCGACCAGCCGTGGCTCGGCGGTCTTCGCGGTCACGTCGAGGACGTAGGCGCCGGAACGGAAGGTCAGATCGGCGTCGCCGTCCTGACCGGACGAGAAGGCGAGGTGCGTGCCGTCGGGCGACCAGGCCGGATCACCGGCGTGCCAATCGCCGAAGGTGACCTGCCGGACTTCGCGCGTGGCGACGTCGAGGACGTGCAGATGCTTGCGGACGGTCTTGATCAGCCCGGCGCCGTCGGCCTTGAAGTCGAGACGATCGGCCACCACCGGGGCGTTCGGCGCCGCTTCCCCACCGGCCAGATCGACCGCGGCGGAGAAGGCGATCTTGCCGCCGTCCGGACTCCAGACCGGCGCGCCCGCCCCGAGCGGGAGTTCGGTGACCTGCTCGGCCTCCCCGCCCGACGACGGCAGGAACCACACCTGCGGCGGCCCGTCCTGGGCGCGCAGGAACGCGATCCGCGTGCCGTCCGGCGCCCATTTCGGGGCCAGGTCGGCGGTTCCGCGGGTGAGCCGCCGGGCTTCGCCGGTGGTCGCGTCGACCTCCCAGAGCGTGTGCACGTTCCGGTCCTCGTCACGGTCCGCGGTGCGCAGGACGTAGACGATCCGGTCGCCGCCCGGGGACAGCGAAGGCTGGCTGGGGACGGCGATGTCGTATAGGTCGTCGAGACCGAGACGTCGGGTCATGATGCGCTTGCTCCTCTGGAAGTCGTGAGCTCGTTGTCGCTGAAGTGACAGGCCGCCGAGTGACGCCGCTGCGCCGCGCCCTCGGCGGGATCCACCCGGAGGCAGAGGTCGCGATCGGCGCGCACGAGCGGGCCGACCGGGCAGCGTGGGTGGTAGCGGCATCCGCCGGGCGGATGATGCGGGTCGGCGGGTTCGGCGTCGGCGATCACGTCGTCCGAGCCCGTGCCGAGCAGTGACGTGGTCGCCGAAGGCGCGGCGGCGAGCAGGTCACGCGTGTACGGATGCCGCGGGTCGGTGAGCACCTGTTCGGCCGGGCCGACCTCGACGATCCGGCCGAGGTACATCACGGCGACGATGTCGCTGAGGTACCGGATCACCGCCAGGTTGTGCGAGATGAACAGCATCGACAGGCCGAGCCGCCGTTGCACGGACCGGACGAGGTTGAGCACCGCGCCCTGCACCGAGACGTCGAGCGCGGAGGTGATCTCGTCCGCGATCAGCACTTCGGGCCGTCCGGCCAGCGCGCGGGCGAGCGCCACCCGTTGCCGCTGGCCGCCGGAAAGCCGTCCCGGCAAGTGGTCTGCGCGTTCGGGATCGAGGTTGACCAGTTCTAGCAGCCGGGCGACCTCGTCCCGGCGGGCCGCGCGTCCGGGGAGGACGCCACGTGGGATCGCCTCGGTGATCGATTCCCCGATGCTCATCCGGGGGTCCAAAGAGGAATACGGGTCCTGGAACACCATCTGCAGCGGCGGACGGCGGGGCAGCTCGCGGACGTCCACGCCGCCCAGCAGAACCCGTCCGGCGCTGACCGGTGACAGCCCGACGGCGGCGCGGGCCAGCGTCGACTTCCCCGATCCCGATTCACCGACCAGCCCGACGACCTGTCCGGAAGGGACGGTCAGCTTTACTCCGTCGACGGCCGTGAGCCCGCGGCGGCCGCCGTAGCGCACGCTCACCGCGTCGAAGACGAGATCGCTCACTCCGCACCTCCGGCGGTCACGATTTCCTTGACAGGCGGGGAAAGCGGCGCCGGATACCAGCAGGCCACGCGATGCCCGGGTTCCACGCGCTCCAGCGCCGGGTCTTCGAGGCGGCATCGATCGGTCACCGCCGGGCACCGGTCGGCGAAAGCGCAGCCGGCGGGCACCCGGTCCGGTTCCGGCGGGCGGCCGGGGATCACCGCGAGCGGCGCGTCACGATCGGTATCAAGGTCGAGCGTCGCGGCCAGCAACGCCCGCGTGTACGGATGCCGCGGCGTCCCGGCGGTCGGCAGATCCTCCACCACCCGGCCCGCGTACATGACCAGCATCCGTTCGCACGTCTGTGAAACGACCGCGATGTCGTGGCTGATCAGGATGATCGCCGTGTCCCGCTCGGCCCTGGTCCGCGCCAGCAGGCGCAACAACTGCCGCTGCACGGTGACGTCCAGCGCCGTGGTCGGTTCGTCGGCGATGATGAGCTTCGGGTCGCCCATCAGGCCCATGCCGATCATCGCGCGCTGCCGCATGCCGCCGGAGAACTCGTGCGGATACTGCCGTGCCCGCCGTTCGGCGGCGGGGATCCGCACCGCGCGAAGCCGGTCCACCGCGCGCTCGAAGGCCTTGGCACGCGGGAGTCCCTGATGCTGTTCGGCGACTTCGGCCAGCTGGCGGCCGATCCGCCTGGTCGGGTTGAACGACGTCATCGGATCCTGGAAGACCATCGCCAGAGAGGTGCCGAGCAGGCCACGTAACTCCCGTTCCGGTGTCGTCAGCAACGGTTTCCCGGCGAATTCGAGCTTGTCCGCGGTGACCACGGCGGGTGCTTCGACCAGCCGGGACACCGCCAGCCCGGTCAGGCTCTTCCCCGAGCCCGACTCGCCGACGACACCGACGGCCTCACCGGCGTGGACGGTGAAACCCACCCCGCGCACCGGAACGGTCCAGCCCGCCGGGTTCGGGAACGCGACCTGGAGGTTCTCCACGACCAGCACGGCGTCGTCGCGGGACTCGGCGGCGTCTTCCCTGGCCGGGGCGACCGGCCGCGGCGCGAACCTCCGCAGCCCCGTGCGCACGCCGATCACCCCGGCGACGGTCTCCCCCACCAGGTTGAAGGCGAGCCCGGCGAGGACGACCGCGACCCCGGGCGCCAGCGCCGCCGCCGGATTGACGTAGATGCCGTTGGGTCCTTCGCCGAGGATCCGCCCCCAGTCGTATTCCGGGGCCTGGACACCGATGCCGAGGAAGGACAACCCGGCGAAGGCGAGCAATGCCCCGCCGGCGCCGATGGTCGCGTTGACCACCAGCGGTTCGCCGATATTGGGCAGGATGTGCCGGAACAGCAACCGGATCCGGCCGACGCCGGAGATCCTGGCCGCCGCGACGAAATCCCGTCCCGCCACCGAAGCCGCCATCGTCTGTGCCAGCCGCGCGAACGCCGGGGCCAGCGCGAAACCGACCGCCAGCACGGCGCCGTGCGTCCCGACGCCGAAGATGACCGAGAAGAACAACACCAGCAGCAGACCGGGAAAGGCGACCGCGATGTTGACCGCCGCGATCACCAGCCGGGCGAGCGGACGCGGCAGCACCGAGGGCAGCGCCCCGAGCACGAGCCCGGTCATCACGCCGAGCGCGGTGGCGAGCAGCGCCAGCACGATCGACAGCCTGGTCGCCACCAGCACGCGATAGAGGATGTCGCGGCCGAGGTCGTCAGTGCCCAGCCAGTGCGCCGCCGACGGTCCTTGCCCGATCGCGTTCGTGTCGATCTCGAAAGCCTTGTCCTGCCACAGGATCGGGGCCAGCACCGCGAGCACGATCACCAGCGCCAGCAGCCCGGCCGAGCACGCGCCTAGCGGGGTGCGCAGGGCCGCGAGCCATTTCGCTCGGCGCGGATTCGCCATCTCAGTCCTCCCGGATCGTCGAACGCGGATCGAGGACGGCCAGCAGCACGTCCACCGCCAGGTTCACCAGCAGGACACCGATGCCGTAGACGAGCACGATTCCCTGGACCTGCGGATAATCCTTCTGCAGGATCGACTGCGTGATGGTGGAACCGAGGCCCGGCCAGGCGAACACGTTCTCCACCAGCACCGTCCCGGCGACCATCCCGGTCAGCATCAGCCCGCCCATGGTCAGGGTCGCGGTCAGCGCGTTCGGCATCGCGTGCCGCAGGTAGACCAGCCGCGCGGGCAGCCGCTTCGCCCGCGCGGTGCGGATGAAATCGTTGCCCAGCACGGAAAGCGTCTCCACGCGGACGATACGGGAGAGGACCGACGCCGGGCCGAGCGCCAGCGCGATCACCGGGAGCACGAGCGCGCCCGGTGCTTCGCTGCCCGCCACCGGGAACCAGCCGAGGCGGACCGCGAAGAACGCCACCAGCGCCACCGCGACCAGGAACTCCGGGATCGCGGCCAGGAGGACCGTCGTCGAGGTGAACGCCAGTTCCCCGCCACGACGGCGGCCGCCCCTGGTCAGGACTGCGAACAGCAGGCCAAGCGGGATCGCGACCGCGATGACCACCGTGAAGGCGGGCAGCGCCAGTTGCAGGGTCGCGGGGAGCCGGTCGCCGATGACGTCCGCGACCGGTACCCCGGTGGTCATCGACGTTCCCCAGTCGCCCGAGAAGAGACCGGCGAGGTAGTCGGCGTACTGCTTCCAGAGCGGGTCGTCGAGGCCGAGCGCGGCCCGCCGGGCGTTCACCAGCTCGGCGGGCGCGGTCAGCCCGAGCGCCGCGCGGACGGGGTCGCCGGGGATCAGCTGGATCATCAGGAACGCCGTGGTGACCAGGACCCACAACGAGACCGCGAACCGGCCGAGCCGGCGGATCCCGAACGACAGCCAAGGGCTGCTGCGCGGGCCGGCCGTCGCGACGGCGCTCGTCATCAGGAGTACATCCGGATCGACGACGGCAGGATCTGGCCCTGGTTCATCTCGAACCGCGCGCCGTTCGCGAAGGTCGGGATGGTCGAATTCACGAACGGCACCACGTCGAGCCGTTCGAACAGCGCGGATTCGGCGGCCAGCCAGTCACCGCAACCGGCTTCGGCCGTCCGCGCCGACGCCTTGCCCACGAGCTCGGTGTACCGGGGATTCTCGATATACGCGAAATTCGTACCCTGCGGCGGTTTCGCGCCGGAGACGAACGGAATGGCCTGGCTGGGCAGGACGAATCCCAGTGGTGCCAGCGAAACCTCCCACTCGCCGGTGCCGAACAGCACCTGGCTGACACCGGGACCGTCGACGGCCTTGATCGTGGCCTCGACCCCGATGTTCTTCCACGACTGCAGGATCAGCTCCGCGGCCGAGACCATCGTCGGCCCGACCTGGGTGCCGTAGACGACGGTGAGGGCGAGCCGTTTGCCGTTCTTGGCCCGCACTCCGTCCGGGCCGGGCATCCACCCCGCGGCGTCGAGCCCGGATTTCGCGGCGGCAACGTCGAAGGCGGGCAGCTTGCCGTTGACCGAATCACCGGGACACGCCAACGGTTCCCCGGTGACGAGCCCCTTGGCGGGCTGGCCGGTGCCGGTGGTGAGCACCTTGCCGATCTGGGCGAAATCGAGCGCCTGGGTCAGTGCCCGCCGCACCGCCAGGTCCTGGCCGGGCCTGCCGGGCGCCTGGTTGAAGAACACCTCGCCCATCGGCATGACGATGTCGGCGTGGAACAACTTCTGTGACCGCAACCGCTGCTGGTCCTGCCCGGTCACCTGCGCCGCGCTGAGTTCCCCGGACAACAGCAGGTTCGCCGTCGTCGTCATGTTCGGCACGACCCGGAAGACCACTTTCTCGGGAAGTCCCGGCTGTTCGTTCTTCCAGTCGCCGGGGCCCCAGGCGTAGTCCTTGCGCCGGGTCAGGGTGTAGTGGTCGTTCGGCACGATCTCGGTCATGGTGAACATGCCGGTGCCGTGCTGTCCTTTCGCGACGGACGCCCGGTCCGCCAGCCCCTTGGCGCAGACGATCGGCACCCCGGCCACGTTGCGCAGCAGGAACGAATCCGGTGACCCGCTGGTGACCGTGACGGTCCGGGCCGCGTCGTCGGCCACCGCCTTCGTCCCCGCCTTGACACTGACGCCGGTCAGCGGGGACTTGGTCGCCGGATCACCGACGTGGTTGATGTTGGCTGCCACGTCCCGCGCGGTCAGCGGCGAACCGTCCGCGCATTTGATCCCGTCGCGCAGGGTGAAGTTCGCCGTGGTCGTCGTGGCGTCCCATTTCTCCGCCAACCCCGCGACCGGTTTTCCCGCCGAGTCGAGGTTGATCAGGCCGTCGTAGAGGAACCGCCCGATCTGCCTGGCGATCGACAGCACGGTGACGGCCGGGTCGAGCGTCCCCGGATCGGTCGACAGGCCCATCGTGAAGGTCTTGCCGTCGGTCAATTTCTGGTTCGCGGTCCGGTCCTGTCCGGATTGCGACGTCCCCCCGCACGCGCTCACGGTCAAGGCCACCACGCCCGCCATGGCGGCGGTGAGCCGGGCTGTCTTCATGCGGTTCTCCTACGGTTCGACGGAAAGTGCGCGAAGGTGGTCCACGGCGAGGCGCGCCGCCGTGCCGATCGAGGCGTCGACCGCGGGCAGGCGATCGGCAAGGGATCCGGCACGGGTGAACACCGCGACGGCGTACCGGCGACCGTCCACATCGGACACGACACCCGCTTCGTTGCGGACGGCGGGAAGCGTCCCGGTCTTGGCCGCGATCGCCACCCCGGCGGGGAAACCGGACGACATCCGGTGCGGCCAGATCTGCCGTGCCATGATCTTCCGCACGCTTTCGCAGGCGGCCGGGTCGCCCGCGCGGTCGGTCCAGATCGCGTCCAGCAGCGCGGTGATCTCCCGCGGCGTCGACGCCGTCGTGCGTTCCGGGTCGAGCACCGAGAGCTTCCACAGCTGTTCGGGCGTGGCGGCCGCGAAGACGGCTTCCAGGTCGTCGTCCGGTTTCGCGCCGAGATCGGCGATCACCGAGGAGAAAAGGTCTTCGCAGCAGCCGATCAACCGCGTCCTGGCGAGCCCGAGATCGGCGAGCACCCGGTCGACGGCCTCCTGGCCGACCCGGCGGTAGACGAGGTCGGTCGCGGCGTTGTCGCTCATCGTCAGCATGAAATGCGCCAGGTCGCGCCAGCTCATCTCGACGTCGTCCGCACAGCCCGCGGTGCCGATCCCCCCGATCCGGTACCGGGCGGTGACCCGGGTCCGCTCGGTCTCGTCCAGCCGCCCGGCCACCACTTCCCTGGCGTAGGCGACGGCGACCGGGATCTTGAAGACCGACGCGAGCACGACCGGATCGTCCGCGCCCACCGCGACTTCGGGCCCGCCGGAGACACCGACCTCCCGCGCGTGCAGGAATCCGCGAGCCCCGGCGGCCGCGAAGACCGCATCGATCTCGTCGGCGATCCGGCTCACCGGCCCACCCGCCGGTCGGCGCGCCCGGTGTGGAGGTACAGCGCCCGGCCGTTCCCGTCATCGCCGACGAACGCGTGCGGCATGTGCAGGCCGGGGTGCGTCTTGTAGGCCGCGACGAGTGTGTTGTCCTTGTAGGCCAGCAACTCCGCCTTCTCGGTTTCGCCTCCCGTGGCGGCCATGACCCCTTTCGGCACCCGCTCGATCCACAGCTTGCCGTCGTCGTCCTGGGTGACCACGGTGTCGGCGACGCGCGACGAGTACTCGCCGACGTACCGGGACGGGTCGGCCGGGGCCGCCGCCGCGTTCGGCTCCGGCAGGGCGGGGACCTCGACGTCGGCGAGGTCGCCGAGCACCTTCCGGAAGATGTCCGCGTACAGGTGGAGCGTCTCGCCTCCGTTGGTGAGCAGGGCGACCGCGACGTTGCGGCCCGGCACCACCCGCAGGAAGGCCGACTGGCCGATGGTGCCGCCGTCGTGGCCGATCACCGGGCCGCCCGGCCAGTCGAAAAGCATCCAGCCCAGGCCCCACGCCCCGCCCATCAGGCCGAGGTCGGGCAGCTCGACCTGGCGTTCCCACATCGATCGCACGGTTTCCGGCCGGAGCACCTGGGTGCCGTCGTCCGCCCGGCCCTCGGACAGGTGCATCCGCGCGAAGGTGAGCAGATCGC
Source organism: Amycolatopsis roodepoortensis (assembly GCF_014873915.1). Taxonomy (GTDB): domain Bacteria; phylum Actinomycetota; class Actinomycetes; order Mycobacteriales; family Pseudonocardiaceae; genus Amycolatopsis; species Amycolatopsis roodepoortensis. The sequence continues at coordinate 648,667 of NZ_JADBEJ010000001.1, read as the reverse complement.
GCGGGCGCATCGAGAGCATCGATCCGGCGGGGGCGTTCGACCGGGTCAGCGCCCAGATCCCGGCCGGCCGCGGGTCGCCGCCCGGTTCCGGCGCGAGGTGCCCGATCGCGGCGCGGTACCGGATCGCGTCGTACGGCCCGGCCGCCGCGTGCGTCAGTCCCAGCGGGGCGAACAGATGGTCACGCAGGCAGTCGTCGTAGGACTTGCCCCGCAGCACTTCGACGACGCGGCCGAGCACGCAGTAGGCGGCGTTGTTGTAGGAGAACATCTCCCCCGGCGGGAACAGCTGGGGCACGTCCGCCAGCGTCGCGACCAGTTTCTCCACGCAGTCGTCGCCCACACCGGTGTCGGTGAAGATGTCGCCTTCGAAACCGGACGTGTGGCAGGTCAGCTGCCGGACGGTGATCCGCGACGCCGCGTCGTCGTCCGCGAGGACGAACTCCGGAAGGTAGCTGCGGACCGGCTTGTCGAGATCGAGGAGACCTTCGTCGACGAGCTGCATCGCCAGCGTCGTCGTCCACACCTTCGTGATCGAGCCGATCTGGAACAAGGAGTCCACTGTGGACTCGACAGCGGTGTCCTTGTTCAGCACGCCCGCCGCGTGCTCGATCACCTCGCCGCCGGCGAGGACCGCGACGGCCGCACCGGGAACCCGGTGTTCGGCCAGCAGGGCGGAAAGGTTCTGGCCCAACCAGGCGTCGATTTCGGAAAGTTTCGCCATGTTCCACCTCGTGTCCGGGAAGCGTCGGCCGCAGTTCCCGGGATGCTATGCCGGGGACCGGCGCCACCGATTCGTGCGGAACGACGAGAGCGACGGGAAAGTTCATCCGTGCTGACGAACTGGAGTCGGAGCCGCGCATCCCGGTCGTGCACACGACAGCAAGGGAGACAAGGAGTTCCCGGACACGATCCCGTCCGTCACCGGAAGGACGGGGGTTACCGCTCCGCGGGGTCGCCGCTGAAGTACGTGAAGGCCCCCTTCATTGCGCCTGGCGCAATGAAGGGGGCCTTCACGTACTTGGGACAGCAGCCGCTGGGGCTCCTGCGGCACGTGGGGCAGCCAGTCCGTGTCGTACCCGAACACTCACGACAGCCCAGCAGCGGTCGCGAAAGCCACTTTCGGGACATCAGACGTCGCGAAAGTGGCTTTCGCGACGTGTCCCCGGCATCACGGCACCTTCCCGCACTACGCTGACGATTGATAATCGCTGTTTATCAATAGGCCGGAACCAAGTCTTTGTCTTCGATGAGTCCGCTTCGTACCGTGGACGGATCGGCGGCAGAGGCAACGGAGGGAGGCGTCTCATGGAACTTCGTCACCTGCGCTACTTCGTCACCGTCGCCGAGACCTGTCACTTCGGCCGGGCGGCCGAGCGGCTGCACGTCGCGCAGCCCGCGCTCTCGCACACCATCCGCCAGCTGGAGGAGGAACTCGGCGTCGTCCTGCTGGCCAGGACGACCCGGCAGGTCCGCGTGACGCCGGCGGGCGAGTTCTTCCTGGCCGAAGCCCGGCGCGTGCTCGCGGGGCTGGACGTGGGAGTCCGCGGGGTCCGCCGGATCGGTGAGGGCAAGCGGGGCCTGCTCCGGGTCGGCTTCACCGGCACCGCCGCGTTCTCCCATCTGCCGCGGCTGGCCAGGGCGCTCGCCCAGCGGGTGCCGGACGTGGAGCTGGAGATCCGCGCCGATCTCCTGACCGCCGAGCAGTGCGAGCGCCTCCGCACCGGGACGCTGGGCATCGGGGTGCTCCGCCCGCCGGTCACCGGGGACGACATCGGCTTCCGGGTGATCGAGAGCGAGCCGCTGATCCTCGCCGTCCCCGCCGACCACCGGCTGGCCGCCGAACCCGTCGTCGCGATGGCGGACCTGCGGACCGAACCACTCGTGACCTACGACCGGCGCAACTCCGTCGTGTACGACGCCGTCGCCCGCAGCTGCCGGGAGGCGGGGCTCACGCCCCATCAGCTGCATGAAGCCTCCGGGACCGCGGTCCTGCTGGCGCTGGTCGCCGGCGGCCTCGGGGTCGGCGTGGTGCCCGCCTCGGCCAGGGCGCTGCCCCTGGCCGGTGTCGTGTTCCGCGACCTCGCCGGAGCGGCGACCGTGGAGCTGGCGCTGGCGTGGCACCGCGAAACCCCGTCCCCGCTCGTCACGACGGTCCTCGACGCGCTCGAGGACGTCTTCCCCACCCCAGAGGGCACCTGATGAAGATCACGCGAGTCGAGGCGATCCCGTTCGCCATCCCGTACCGGAAACCGCTGAAGTTCGCCTCGGGCGAAGTGCACGTCGCCGAGCACGTCCTCGTGCGGGTGCACGCCGACAACGGCGTCGTCGGCGTGGCCGAGGCGCCCCCACGCCCGTTCACCTACGGCGAGACGCAGGCGGGGATCATCGCGGTGATCGACTCCCTGTTCGCCCCGCAGGTGGTCGGCCTCAGCCTGCTCGACCGCGAAACGGTGCACACCAGGCTCGCCCGCACGGTCGGCAACCCGACCGCGAAATCCGCGATCGACATGGCCGTCTGGGACGCGCTCGGGCGCAGCCTCGACGTGTCGGTCACCGAGCTGCTCGGCGGCTACACCGACCGCATGCGCGTGTCCCACATGCTCGGCTTCGACGAGCCGTCGGCGATGGTCGCCGAGGCCGAGCGGATGCGGGAGACGCACGGCATCACCACCTTCAAGGTCAAGGTCGGCCGTCGTCCGGCGTCGCTCGACACCGCCGTCGTGCGCGCGCTGCGGGAGCATTTCGGCGAGGCCGTCGACCTCTACGTCGACGGGAACCGCGGCTGGACCGCCGCCGAATCGGCCCGCGCGATGCGCGAGATGGCCGACCTCGGGCTGCTCTTCGCCGAGGAGCTGTGCCCCGCCGACGACGTCCTCGGCAGGCGCTGGCTCGTGCGGCAGCTCGACGTGCCGTTCATCGCCGACGAATCCGCGGTGACCCCGGCCGACGTCACCCGCGAGATCCTCGGCGGCTCCGCCACCGCGATCAGCATCAAGACCGCCCGCACCGGTTTCACCCGTTCGCAGCGCACCCACCACCTCGCCGAAGGGCTCGGCCTGGAAGTCGTGATGGGCAACCAGATCGACGGCCAGCTCGGCTCGCTGTGCACGGTCGCGTTCGGCTCGGCCTACGAGCTGACGTCCCGCCGCCCCGGCGAACTCTCGAACTTCCTCGACATGAGCGACGACCTGCTCACCGAGCCGTTGCGGGTCGTCGACGGCGAGCTCACCGTCCGTCCCGGTGCCGGTCTCGGTGCCGAAATCGATCCGGAGAAGCTCCGGCACTACCGCCAGGACCACTGACGCCCACCACGAATCAAGGAGGATTCATGACCGCCATCCACGAGTCGGCCACCGCGGCCGCGTCCGGCGCCAATGCGACGGAACGGTTCAAGAGCGACAAGTTCGCCGGCGTCGCCGGAACACCCAAGGAGCGCGTCAGCCTGCTGGCCAGGGAGGTACTCGAAGCCGTGCACGGCACGATCCGCAAGCACAAGGTCACCTACGACGAGTACAACGCGCTCAAGTCGTGGCTGATCGGCGTCGGCGAGGACGGGGAGTGGCCGCTGTTCCTCGACGTCTGGGTGGAGCACGTCGTCGAGGAGGTAGCCACCGAGCACCGCGAGGGCAACAAGGGCACCATCGAGGGGCCGTACTACGTGCCCGGCGCGCCCGAGCAGGGCGCCCGCGGTCCGGTCCCGATGCGGGAGGACGAGCCCGGCACACCGCTCGTCTGGACCGGCCGGGTCACCTCCACCGACGGCACGGCGTTGAGCGGCGCGAAGGTCGAGCTGTGGCACGCCGACGCGGACGGCTTCTACTCCCAGTTCGCGCCGGGCATCCCGGAGTGGAACCTGCGCGCGAGCTTCACCGCCGACGCCGATGGCCGCTTCGAGATCCACACCGTGCGCCCGGCGCCGTACCAGATCCCGACCGACGGTTCCTGCGGCAAGCTCATCGCCGCGACGGGCTGGCACGCGTGGCGCCCGGCGCATCTGCACGTCAAGGTCTCGGCCCCCGGGCACGAGCTGCTCACGGCCCAGCTGTACTTCCCCGGCGACGAGCACAACGACGACGACATCGCTTCGGCGGTCAAACCGGAACTCGTGCTCGACCCGCATCCGTCGGGTGACGGCGAGACCGTCGAGTACGGCTTCGTCCTCGACCCCGAACGTCCCTGACCGCCATCCACTTCGGAGTGATCGATGCTTTACCACGTGCGCATGGACGTCCGCCTGCCGCCCGATCTCGACGCGGCGGAACGGGCCGACCTCATCACCCGCGAAAAGGCGTACAGCCAACAGCTTCAGCGCGAGGGCAAGTGGCCGCAGCTGTGGCGGATCGCGGGCGAGTACGCGAACTTCTCGATCCTCGACGTCGCCGACCACGACGAGCTGCACACGCTGCTGTCCGGGCTGCCGTTGTTCCCGTACATGGACATCGCGGTCACGCCGCTGGCGGCGCATCCGTCCAAGGTCGGGGACGGCGGCTGAGGCTCAGTCCTTTCTCTTCGCGAAGAGAGGCCCCTTGGAAACGATCATCCCGATGCCGAAGCCCAGCACCGTGATCCCGAACATGAGGAGGATGAAGCCGCCGAACTGCGCCTCGGCGTCGGTGTCCGGGCTGCGCGCCGATTTCGACGAACGGGAGACCACGCCGCTCGGATCGGCGAGCGCGTCGATCGCCGTGTAGAACAAGGCGATCGACGCGAGGATCAGGAAGATACCGCCGGCGATGCGCTTGCCCGTCCGGCCCGGTGGAGCGGCGCCTTGGCTGTCCTCAGTGGAGTTGGGCTCTGACATGGGCCGCAACATATCAGCCGTCCAGGCCGTGTCCGGCAAGTCTGTTCGATGGGCTTCGTGATCCAGGCGGTCCCTGGCGGTGCGGGCGGATCGGCCTCGTACCGGGTCGTACTCGGCCGCATCCGCCCGTGCCGTCAGGGGCCGCCTGGGCGCGAAGACCGCGAACAGACTTGCCGGACACGGCCTAGACGAACGTGAGGTGTGAACGGCGCCGCAGGCGGAAGCCGGACACGACGGCGACCGCGCCGAGCAGGAGCACGAACGCCGCCATGCCGTGCGCGACACCCCTGGTCAGGTAGCCGATGTCCGTGTGGTCGATGGCGTAGGTGCCGATCTCACGGCTGGACCAGAACGGCAGCAGCCGCGCGATCAGGCTCGACGGATCGGCCATCATCTGGAGGCCGACGACCGCCAGCAGGACGAGCGTGCCTTCGAGTTCCCTGGGCAGGACCGCGCTGAGCAGGAGCCCGAACGGCGCCGACACGGCGACCGTCAGCACCATGACCACGGCGACCGAGCCGTACCGGACGTCGTGCTGGTCGACGAGGATCAGCACGAAGTACGGGGCGGACAACAGGAATCCGACCGTCCACAGTGCACTCAAGCGGCCGAGGTACAGGTCGCGGGAGCGGTAGCCGGAAAGCCGCAGCCGGGGCTCCATGGCGCGGCTCGCGCTGCCGGCGAACAGCGCGGCGGTGCTCAGTGCCCAGCCGAGGCCGAGGCAGACGAACCGGATCGACTGTCCGAGGTGGTCACCGCGCCTGCTCAGGTAGAACACCAGCGGCAGCAGCAGGAGGATCAGCAGGACCGACCGGCGCCGCAGCAGTTCGCGCAGCGACATCTCGGCGACCGTCAGGATCTTCTTCACGCGACAGCCTTCCTGGCCGGGGAGAGTTCGAGCACCGTGTCGACGCGGTCCAGCCGGTCGAGCAGGTGGGTCACCACCACGATCGCCTTGCCCGCCTCGCGCCATTGCCAGACCTGGTGCCAGAAGTCGAGGTACGTGCCCTTGTCGAAACCCTGGTAGGGCTCGTCGAGCAGGAGCACGTCCGGTTCACCGAGCCCGGCCAGCACGAGGTTCAGTTTCTGCCTGGTCCCACCGGAAAGGTGACGTGCCTGAGTGCCCCGTCCGGGTGTCCAGTCCAGCGCCGCGGCACGGGCGGCGCCGATCCGCGCCGACTCCTCACGGGCCATCCCGCGCCCGGCGCCGATGAGGACGAAGTGCTCTCCCGCGTCGAGGAAGTCCGCGGTGCCGCCATCCTGCGGGCAGTAGCCGAGCGAGCCGCGTACGCGGACCTCACCCTTGTCCGGGCCGGTGATCCCAGCGCAGATGCTCAGGAACGTGCTCTTGCCGCAGCCGTTCGCCCCGATCACCGCGACGATCTCACCCGAGCGCACCACGAGGTCGACGCCGTCCAGCACGGTCCGCCTGCCGTATTTCTTCGTGATACCCCTGGCTTCCAACAGCACCTCGCCAGGACGACGCCGGGGACGTCCCACGCTTTCGGCCACGGCCGAGGCGTACGCGGCGGGCGGCCCGAAGACCCGCACCGGATCTCCGCCGCTCTCCCGCAGATGCACGGCCGCCTCCGCGACCACCTGCCGCGCCGCGTCCCCGCCGACGCCCCGGCGGCGCAGTTCGTGCGTCAGCGTGGAAAGCCATCCGTCGTGGTTCATCTTCCCTCCCGCAAGATCGAGGCCACCCCGGCGGAGAACTCCTGCCAGTCAGAAGTGGCGTGCCGCAGTGTTTCCCGGCCTTCCGCGGTGATCCGGTAGTACTTGCGCGCGGGCCCGGCCGACCCGTCCCGCCAGCTCGCGGTGACCAGGCCGAACCGCTGCAACCGCAGCAGCACCGGATACAGCGTGCCGCCCTGGATGGGGCCCAGCCCGGCGGCGTCGAGCGACTGGGCCAGCTCGTAGCCGTAGGACTCGCGCTCGGCGACCAGCGCCAGCACGCACGGCGCCAGCACACCCTTCAACCACTGGCCGCGCCGGTCCTGATCCACGCCGGGCAATGTAGCAGTCCTACCTAGGTAGCGCTACACGCTAGCCCTGTGCCCGAAGTCGTAACTCGCGTGATTGGAGGGGTATCTCGCGTGATTGGAGGCGTATCTCGCGTGTTTCCGCGCGTATCTCGCGTGTCTGGGCCGGATGACTCGAGATGGGCGAGTTACGCCTCCAATCACGCGAGTTGCGCCTCCGATCACGTGAGTTACGCCGCTGATCACGCGAGTTCGGACAGGGGGCGAAACCGTCACGGGTAGGAATGGGACATCGTGGGTATCCAGTGCCATGACGCCGGCGGCCATGGGGGACGCGGGCGAACAGGAAGGAGTAGATCGTGTATCGACATACTCCGGATCCGAGCACGGAGACGAGTGACGCCGACGCGGCCGATCCGAAGGCCGATGCCGTCATCGGCGCACCGATCGACCCGGCCGTGAAGTCGGCCTTCGAGGAACTCGTCCCGGCACTGGCCGGCGAGGTGGCCCTGCTCCGCCGGAAGCTGAGGGACTGGCTGGACCCGTTGCCCATCGACGCGAACAGCAAGTACGACATCACCATCGCCACGTACGAGGCGCTGGCCAACACGGCGGTGCACGCCTACCCCGGCGGGCGAGGCTGGGTCCGGCTTTACGCCGACTGGGCGGGCGACGCGATCACGGTAACGGTGACCGACACGGGGGACGGCATCCCCGCATCCCGGACACGGACGGACAAACCCGCTTCCGGTGGTCGTGGCCTGAACCTGATCGACGAGCTCACCGACCAGATGACCATCGACACCGGTGCGCACGGTACGCGGGTGGACATGGTGTGGCGGCCCGCCGCGCTCCGGCGGGACACGGCGTCCTGATCCCTAGCGCGAACCCAGTGCGACGGCGGGGGTGGGTCCCGGGCCCGAACGCGGCGTCGGCCCGAACCAGTCGAGGCACACCACCATCGCGTCGTCCTCGGCCTGCTCGCCGTGGCGGCGGGTGGACAGCTCCCGCAGCACGGAGCCCGGGACATGGGCGGCGGGCAGGTCGGCGGTCGCGACGACCGCCTCGGCGAGTTCGTGTTCCCCGTAGCGGTCACCGTGCGGCCCGGCCGCGTCATAGACGCCGTCGCTGACGAACACGAACCGGTCGCCGTCGAGGGCCTGGAATCGCTGGGCGGTGTAGAGGGTGTCCTCGAACGTGCCGAGCGGCAGTTGTTCGTCGAAGTGGACCTGCTCGGCCTTCCCGTCCCGCAGCCGCCACAGGCGCGGCGACCCCGCGTCGACGACGTCCGCCATTCCGGTGGAGAGGTCGAACTCCAGCAGCAACGCCGAGACGTGCTGCGCGCCGCGATAGTGCGCGTAGAGCGCCTGGTCGGCGAGTTCGGCCTGGGCGTCGAGGGCGACTCCGGCGCGGCGGGCGTTGCGCAGGGCGTTGACGGCGAGGTTGGTCAGCAGCGCGGCTTCGCTGCCCTCTCCCATGCCGTTGATGAGCGTGACGGCGAGTTTGTGGGCGGAGGCCGACCAGTCGAAGCAGTCGCCGTAGATGGCGTACGCGGGTTCGAGCTGGCCGCCCAGAGCGAATTCCGCGCGGGTGCAGGCCCGGCCGGGCAGGAGCTGCCATTGCATCTCAGCGGCCAGCGTCAGCCGCGAAGAACGCCTGGCCTGGATGTAGAGATCGGTGTCTCGGTCGGCGACGAACAGTTCGTGCGCCAGCGCTTCGGCGAACCGTTCGAGTTCGGCCCACACCGGCGGCTCCGGCTCCTCGGGCAGGGTCACCGCGAGGATTCCGAGCCGGTCACCGCGGACGCTGACCGGCAGGTACCCGGTCACGCTCGCGCCGTCGTGGCCGAACGTGGCGGCCTGCGCGACGAACGCCGCCCCCGGCACCGTGCCCTCGACCGGGATCGGGTCCGACGTGTAGGGCAGCGTGCTCACCTGGCACAACTCGGTGAGGGCGTAATCGGCCATCAGCAGCTCGACCGCCCGTGCCCCGAAGTGCTCGGAGAGGGCCGACCGCAGGGCGGCGGGCAGGTCATGAGGAGGGACGTCCCGCAAAAGCCGCTCCACCGCCAGGGATCTGTCCAACGCCCCGCCTCCCGCTCACCCGGATCGCGCACCGGGCGGCACACGTCGAATCTGTTGAGTCTGCGCCGCTCCGGCGTGCCGGTCTACGGCGATTCGCGTGAGCTGTGCTGCAGGGACGAGCATAAGGATGCCAGAGTGGACACCGTGGATCGGTCTCGCGAGCAGCCAACCCCGAACGGGACGGCTGCGGTGTTCGACCTGCCCGACCTCTTCCAATTCGTGGTCGAGCGGGTGCAGGACGTCTCCCCGCGGCCGCTGTCCACCGCCCAGCTGCGCGCGGTGATCGCCCTGGACCACCACGACGGGCTGAACCTGCGCACCCTGGCCGAGTTGCTCGGCTCGACCCCGCCGCTGGTGAGCAGGCTCTGCGACCGCCTCGAAGCGGTCGGCTTCCTCGAACGCCTGCCGAGCACCCGCAGCCGCCGCGAACTCACGCTGCGGTTGAGCGAACGCGGCCGCGCCTACCTGCGGGAGATCCGCGCCCGGCGGCGGGAGAACGTGGAGGCGGTACTGGAGAAGATGTCGCCCGCCGGAAGGGCCGCGCTGGCCGCCGGACTGCGGGAATACCACGCCGCCGGCGCCGGGGACGAGGTCGGCAGCGGGGCGCCGTGAGGCCCCACTGTTGCGGGAGTACTCTCGAACTGTTGTTATATGACAACAGTTCATCGGCGTACAGCAGAGCGCGCCCCAAACCGCAGGAGGAAACGGTGCTGGGGACGGATGATGCCCCCGTTCGGGAGCTGCTGACGCAGACCCTCGACGACGACCACACCACGCTGGTGGACGACTGGGTCCGCCGTCAGCTCGAACCGCCCGCCGCGGCGCACCCCGAGCAGGATCTCCGCCGCGAGGCGGCCGAACTGCTCGAAGCCCTGCGTGCCGCGCTGGGCACGGCACTGCCCGCGGACCGGATCGTGGCGCGGGACGGCGCGGTCCGTGACGCGCTGATCTCCCTTTCGCAGCGCCGGGCCCGCGCGGGCGCCGAGCCGTCGGCCACCGCCCTGGCGATCTTGTCGCTCAAACGCATGATGCTGGCCGCCGTCGAGCGGCACACGGAGGACGCAGACCTGCGCTACCGGGCGGCACTGCTGGTCAGCGAACTGCTCGACAGTGCGGGTGTGCTGACCTTCGCGGTCTACGTCACCGGGCGGGAACAGATCATCCGCCAGCAGCACGACCAGATGCTCGAACTGTCCACCCCGGTCGTGCGGTTGTGGCGGCACGTGCTGGCGGTGCCCCTGATCGGCACCCTCGATAGCGCCCGCACGCAGGTCGTGATGAACAACCTCCTCGAGGCTATCCAGACCAACGAAGCCAGGGTCGCGATCATCGACATCACCGGCGTGACGACCGTCGACACCGCGGTCGCCCAGCACCTGCTGCAGACCGTCAGCGCGGTCCGGCTGATGGGCGCGGAATGCGTCGTCAGCGGCATCCGCCCGTCGATCGCGCAGACCATCACCCAGCTGGGTATCGACCTGTCGCATATCGTCACCCGCGGTTCCCTCGCCGACGCGCTCGCCACCGCGATGCGGCTCATCGGCGACAGCACGCACGCGAGCACGGTGACGGTGTGAGCGCCCAGGCGGGATTGCCGATCCTCCGGCTCGGCGACATCCTGCTCACCGGTCTCCTCAGCGACCTGGACGACAAGACCGCCCTGCGGTTCACCGAAGAGCTCACCGCCCGTATCGCCGACGAAGACATCCGCGGCGTCATCATCGACATCTCACGGCTGGAGATCATCGACTCGTTCGTCGCACGGGTCCTGATGCAGCTCGCCGATACCGGGCGCCTGCTCGGCGCCAGGATGATCGTCGCCGGGATGCGCCCCGCGGTCGCGATCACGCTGTCCGAACTCGGACTCCAGCTCACCGGCGTCCGGACCGCGCTCAACGCGGAACAGGCGATGGAACTGCTGGGCTGGCGCCGTCCCGCCGAGGCGCCCCATGCTCCCTGACGAACTCACCGACCCTGGACGCGACGTCCCGCCCCTCGAACACGCCGTCCGCGCCGAAGAGGATCTGCTCACCGCCCGGCACGCCGTGCGGTCCAGCGCGGTCGCCGCGGGGTTCTCGATCGTCGACCAGACCAAGATCGTCACCGCGGCCAGCGAACTGGTCCGCAACGCCTACATCCACGGTGGCGGCGGGACCATGACGATCACCATGCTCCGCGACGACCGCGGCCGGCTCGGGCTGCGGCTGCGGGTCCGGGACGACGGGCCCGGCATCGCCGACGTCGGCCAGGCGATGACCGACGGTTTCAGCACTGGCGCCGGACTCGGCCACGGCCTCGGCGGCACCCGCCGCCTCGTCGACGAATTCACCATCGACACCGCTCCCGGCAGGGGCACGACCATCACGATCACGCGCTGGAAACCATGACCGGCATCGTGGTTCCCCCGCCCTCGCGCCACCTGCGCGTCGACCACGCCAGCGCCGTCTACGCCGCCGCACGGACCGCTCGCGAAACCGGACGGGCGGTCGGGCTGCCCTCGGTGCTCACCGAACGCGCCGCCGTCGTGACCTCGGAGCTGGCGGGGAACCTCGACCGGCACGCGATCAACGGTTCGATCGTCGTGCAGCGGCCCGCGATCGGGCTCGGCATCGACGTCCTGTCCGCCGACGACGGCCCGGGGATGGCCGACGTCGGACATTGGCTCGTCGACGGCAACACCACCACCGGCACGCTCGGCACCGGCCTCGGCGCGGTCGGCAGGATGGCCACCGTCTTCCGGATCCGTTCGGCGCCCCGGTCCGGCACGCTGGCCGCGGCCAGGGTCCTCCTCCCCGGGACACCGGCCGGGCCCGCCGCCGCGGTCGGCCATTTCTGCCTCCCCCGCGACGGGGAAGACCACTGCGGCGACGCCGTCGCCCTCGCCGAACTGTCCGGGGGCTGGGCCGCGGTCGTCGTCGACGGCCTCGGCCACGGGCCCGAGGCCGCCGAAGCCGCCGACACGGCGATCCGCGTGTTCCGCCAGAACCCCGATCGCCCGTTCCCCCATCAGTTGGCGACCATGCACCGCGCCCTGCGCACCACCCGCGGCGCCGCCGTCGCGCTCGCCCGGATCACCTCCGGCGGGCTCGAATTCTGCGGCGTCGGCAACATCAGCGGCACGACGCTCAGCGGGGACGGCCGATCGCGCTTGCTGCTCAGCATCCCCGGTGTCGTCGGCTACGCCCTGCCCGCCGCCCAGGTGCGGCACGCCGCGCTCGCCGCGGGCGACCTCGTCGTGTTGCACACCGACGGCGTCGACCACACCTGGCGCGCACCGGCGAGCGCCACGCAGCCGGCGAACGCGCTGCTGCTGGCCGCCCTTCTCGCCCACAGTCATCGCAACCCCCGCGACGACGCCGCCATGATCGCCCTGCACCCGGACCAGCTCACCTGATGCACCCACTCCTCGCCCGGCTCCGCCGCCGCCTCCGTACCGTCTGCGCCGAAGCAGGCGTCCCCCTCGAAGACCGCGCCCGGCTCGTCATGGCCGCGACCCTGCTCGCCGAACCGGCCTTCGACACCGGCACGGAAGTGACGGTCGACAGCAGCACCACCGACGGCCTGCTGGCCGTCACCGTCCGGCTCCCCCGCCCGGTCGGACGGCCACGGCGCAACACGCTCCCGCTGCTGCCCGACGCCGAAGACGACACGAGCCTCACCTGGCACCTCCCCACGGGAACCGCCCGGCGTCCCGTCCCGGCCGCCGACGACCGGGCCACGGACGAGGAGACCCTCGCGCTCATCGCCCGCGCCGACGCGCTCGCCCAGGAACAACGGGAGCTCAAACACGAACTCGCCGAAACCAACAGCGGCGTGCTGGCCATGTACATCGAACTCGAACAACGCGACGAACAACTCCGCCGCGCGCACGCCGTCATCTTCCGCGAACTCGAAGACGCGCTACGGCCCGGCCCGCCCGCCGTGGCGGGGCTCGAACTGGCCGTCCACTACTCGCCGACCGACCAGGACTCCCCCACCGGCGGCGACCTCTACGACTGGTTCGTCCTTCCCGGCGGCCACCTGCACATCACCCTCGTCGACGCCGTCGGGCACGGCGTCACCTCGACCCGCCACGCCCTCACCGTCACCCACGCGATCCGCACCCTCGCACTGGAGGGCCACCCCTTCCGCGACCTCATCGCCCATACCGCGCGCACCCTCGCCACCATCGAACCCGACCTCATGGCGACCGTGATCCTCGCCAGGATCGACCCCGCGACCGGCGAACTGACCCTCGCCAACGGCAGCCACCCCGCTCCCGTACTGGCCACTGTGGACGGTCAAGCGCGGTTGCTGCGCGCCCCGGTCGTCGGCCGGGGGATCGGTTTCCCCGACCCCGGCAGCCCCGAACTCCGTCACCACACCCTCGACCCCGGCGACACCCTGCTCCTCTACACCGACGGCCTCGTCGAAAGCCGCAAGGACTATCTCGAAGGACAGGACCGGCTCCTGGAGCTCGCCCCCGCGCACGCCGCCCTTCCCATCGGCGAGCTTCCCCGGGAACTGGCCGTCCGGATGCACGACGTCGTCCTGCACGCCGACGACACCGTCGTCCTCGCCGTCCGGCGGACACTTCCCGGGGCGGACCTCAGCACGCGGGCGGAGTGAACGTCCCGTTCTGTGCGACGACGTCACCGATATCCGCGAAACCCACGTGATTGTTCTGATGGCTGAGCAGAAGCACCCAGTTGTTCCCCCGGGGGGCTCTTCCATCCCGGGAACCGGCAGATCGCCGCCACGTCGTCGGCGGGAAACGGTAGTCCGTCGTCGACCCACCCCTGGTCGCAATTGGTGTACGGGCATTGGAACAACGCGAACAAGGCTACGACACGTACTCTGTCGACGTTCCCATTCTTCGCCTGCCCGGACCGATCTGTCGACGGCGTTTCAGCACAATCGGATTCGCCCGCGTGCTACTCCTGCGACTCGGCGAGCAGTTTCAGCGCGAGTGCCTTGAGTTCCGGGCTCGCCTTCGCGGCGTCGCCCGAGTCGAACGGCGGCCGCGGGTCGTATTCGACGGCGAGCTGGATACCGCGCGCGATCCGCTCTCCGGCCAGCAAGGACGCGAGATGGAACGCGAGGTCGATCCCGGCGGACACCCCCGCCGCGGTGACGACCTTGCCGACCTGGACGTACCGCTCGGCCACGTAGCGCACTCCGAAGGTCTTCTCCAGGTAGTCCGCCGACGCCCAGTACGTGGTGGCCCGGTCGCGGAGCAGTCCCGCCGCGCCGAGGATCAAGGATCCCGTGCACACCGACGTGGTCCAGGTCGTGTGCCGGTGGACGCGCCGGATCCAGTCGAGCAGGACCTGGTTCTCCATGGCGGCGACCGTGCCGCGGTTGCCCGCGCCCGGGACCAGCAGCACGTCCAGGCGGCTCACCTCGGCCACCGAACGTTCCGCCATCACCGCGACGTCCCGGGTGTCGGTGCGCACCGGGCCGCGGTGCTCGGCGATCATCGTCACCGTCGCGCCGGGAAGCCGGGACAACACCTCGGCGGGGCCGGTCGGATCCAGCAGGCTGAAGCCGTCGTAGAGCAGGATGCCGATCTTCAAGCCCGTGGACTCCGCCTGCGCCGTGCCGGTGCCGAGGCCGAACGCCGCGGCCGCCGCGGCCCCGGCCAGCACTGTCCTGCGCGTGGTCTTCGCATCGTTCATGCCGCGAATCCTGGAGCGGTCAGGGGACGATCGGGCGGGGCATGTCCGGCATCCTGCGAAGCTTGTCCCCGGACAGCCCGTAGTGGTGGCGGAACGCCGTGCGCAGGGTTTCCGCCGAGGCGAACCCGCATTGCCGCGCGACCGCGGCGAGCGGCAACGCGGTGGACCGCGCCAGCTGGGCCGCCGCTTCGGTCCGCGCCGTGCGCACGGTCCGGGCCGGGGTGCTGCCCAGCTCGGCGGTGAACAGGCGGGCGAGGTGCCGGGTGGTGACCCCGGCCCGCGCCGCCAGCGCCGGCGGGCTCAGGTCCTCGGTGAGATGCGCGGAGATGTATCCCAGCAGATCCAGCACGACCCGGTTACCCGGCGGCGGAGCGGCCAGGAACGTGCTGATCTGCGCCTGGTCGGCCGGGCGGTGCAGATAGGTCACCAGTTCACGGGCGACTTCGCGGGCCAGCGTCGGACCGTGGTCGTCCTCGACCAGCGCGAGCGTGAGATCCAGCGCGCTGATGACCCCGGCCGAGGTGATGACGTTCCCGTCGCGGATGTAGAGCGGGGCGGGATCCACTGTCACGGCGGGAAAAGTCGCGGCGAGCTGCTCGCTGTATCCCCAGTGCGTGGTGACCCGCCGGTGGTCGAGCAGCCCGGCGGCCGCCAGCACGAACGTCCCCGTGCACACCGAAGCGACCCGCCTGCTCCGTTCGGCCAGCCGCCGCACCTGCGTCAGCAGCCGCTCGTCCCTGGCGGCCGCCTCCGTTCCCGCGCCCCCGACCACGAGCATCGTGTCCATCCTCCCCGACACCTCGGCCAGCCGCCGGACACCGGCGAGCAGGATCCCCGACGAACTCCGCGTCGTCCGCCCGTGCACCGTGGCCAGTTCGACGGCATACGACGGCGCGGCACCGTGCGAGTTCGCGATCTCCAACGCCCCGCTGGGACAGGCGACATCGAGTATCTGCGCGCCGTCGAAGGCGACGATCACCACGCGGCGCACCGATTCCGTTCCAGACCCCACAAGGCGAACCTACTCGCCGGACGCGCGATCCGGCGGGGCGTTCTCCTGAACTGCCTTCTCCGCCGGCGATTCCCCAGTCCTGTGCTGAATTTCCCTATGCTGGACGACAGGTCACCGCGCGATGACCACAGTGGACACTCGCCGCGAATGCTTTCGTCCCGGCCGGGCACGAGTTCCAGCGAGGGGTGTCGCGAAAGCCACTCGCCACGTCCAGAACAGGAGAACCTCATGAGCGCCACCCGGGCAGGCTCCGTGCACTGGACGGTCGTCGTCCTCTGTTTCCTGGCGATTCTCCTGGACGGCTTCGACACGGCCGCGCTCTCGCTCGCGATCCCGACGATGGCCGCCGAATGGGCGGTCACGCCGGCCGCGTTCACCCTCGCCGTCGTGCTGACCAACATCGGCGTGGTGTTCGGCTACCTGTCGGCGGGTTACCTCGGCGCGCGGATACCGGGACGGCGGCTGCTCATCGGTGCCGTCGTGCTCTTCGGGGTGGCCACCATCGCGACGGCGGCCACCCTGCCCCTGGAGTCGATCGCGCTGCTTTCGGCGACCCGCCTGGTCACCGGGGTCGGGCTCGGCGTGGTGGTGCCCGCCGCCGTCGGCCTGGCCACGAAACACAGCGCCGAGAACCGCCGGGAGCAGGTCTCCATCGCGGTGGCCCTCGGTCTCGCGGCCGGCGCCGGGCTCGGCGGGCTTCTCGGCGGGCGCCTGCTGAACCTCGTGGGCAGCGACGGCGTCTTCTACGTCGCGGGGATCGTCCCGCTGCTCTTCGCCGCCGTGCTGGCGTGGCTGCTGCCCGCCGAGGGGACCGCGGTCACGGCGACCGTCGGCGACAAGAGCGACGCGAAGATCGGCAGGCTCTTCGACCCGGGCCTGCGCCTGCCCACCACGCTGATCTGGGCCTTCTCCTTCCTCGTCTTCATCACCTCCTACGTCCTGATCTCGTGGATCCCCACCTTGCTCACCGGATACGGCTTCAGCCCGTCCAAGGCTCCGCTCGGGCTCGCGTTCCTCACCCTCGGCGGCATCATCGGTGGCCTGGCGTTGCTGCCGCTCGCCGGGCGGCTGGGGATCGCCCGCGCGATGATCCTGATGCCCGCCATCGGCGGCGTGTTCATGATCATCGCGGCGAAGGCGTCCCTCGGCGACACCGCGTTGCTCCTGTGCCTCGCCGGTGCGGGGGTCGGCGTGGTTTCGGGGCAGCTCGGCCAGCTGGCCCTCGCGGTGGCGACCTATCCGCCCGGCCCCCGGACCACCGGCGTGGGCTGGGCGGCCGCGCTGGGACGGCTCGGTTCCATCGTCGGGCCGGGGATCGCGGGCGTCCTCATCGGGCAGGCGCTGGCGACGCGGGACATCGTCGTGGCGGCCACGGTGCCGCTCCTCTTCGCGATCGTGTGCGCGGTCGCGCTGTCGCGAGTGAAGGCGAAGGCACGCGTCCTGCCGGCCGCGGAAACCCCGCTGGTGCTGGAAAAAACGCGATAGCGCTCAGTCGGCCGCGAGGATTTCGGCCAGCCGGACGGTGTCCTGGAGATAACGCTCGTACGGAAAGCCCGCCGCGACGAGCCCTTCGCGCAACTCGTCGTAAAGCGGCTTTCCCGCGGCGTGGAAGGCTTTCCGGCCGGGGTCGGTGAGCCGGACCAGCCGGCGACGCGCGTGCTCGGGGTCGACGGTGATCCGCACCAGACCGTCCGCTTCGAGTGGCCGCAGGGCCCGGCTGATCGCCGGGTCGGACACCGACAGCGCCTGGGCGAGCCGGTGCTGCGTCGCCGGCTCGATCTCCTCGAGCGTGCCCAGAAGCCGTATCTGGCTGTAGGTCAAACCGCCGGGGTCATCGGCGCGCCGACGGGCGGCTTCGCCCATCAGCATGACCACCCGGTGCAGCAGGTCCGCGAGTCCGTCGTCCACGGCGTCACCCTATCATGAGTGTTGACGCGTTAATATTAACTAGGTAAGACTGAAGCCATGAACTACTTCACCCAATCCGCCTTCCCCCTGGTCTGGGTCGTCGTGCCCGCCGCCGGAGCCTTCCTCCGCGCCCGCCACGCGACGTCGTCTCAGGAGCGGCTCGAAATCTGGCAGCGCTGGTGGGCCATCGGCGCTTTCGGCTGCGGCAGCCTGTGGATGACGGTCGCCTTCCTCGCCTTCCCGGACGTCATGGCCACGGCGATCGGCTTCGAGCGGACGCCGTTCATGTTCGAGATCGCCTTCGCCAACCTCGCGCTGGCCGTCCTGGGCTTCCGGGCCGCCTCGGCCTCCGCGCGCGAACGCCTCACCATCGGCATCGCCGGCGGGATGTTCCTCTGGGGAGCCGCGATCGGCCACGTCTACCAATGGTTCGCCAACGGTGACCACGCGCCCGGCAACACCGGCGGAGTGCTCGTCACCGACATCCTGCTCCCGGCGGTCATGATCGTCCTGGCCCTGCGATCGCGGCGCCTCGCCGCGAAGATCGCCGCCTGAGGTGCCCACCATGACGACACAGACCGGCGACGCGATCGGAAAGGCCGCCGCCGAGCGGCTCGGCATCTTCGCCGACGCGGTGATCGCGATCGCGCTCACCTTGCTGGCGCTGGATCTCCCGATCCCCCATGGCGACACCACCGGCGCCATGCTGAGCTCGATCTCGGCCCACGGCAAGGAATACCTCGCCTTCGCGCTCAGCTTCGTGGTGATCTCCGCGCACTGGCGCGCCCACCACGAGATCTTCCCCTACGTCCGTTCGCTGAACGGGCGCCTGATCAGCCTCACCCTGGCCTGGCTGTTCATGCAGGTCCTGATGCCGTTCGCGACGCGGGTCATCACCGCCGAGGGGGCCTTCCCGCCCCGGTTCAGCGTGTACGCCATGGTGCAGGTCCTGGCCTCGGCGTCGTTCGCGCTGATCATCCGGGAGATCCGGCGCGGACACCTGTACGGGACCGGCGGGCCGCCGAAGGTGTTCGCCCAGAGCCTGACGCGCAGCGTCTGCCTCGCCGCGGTGTTCGGGATCTCCGTGCCCGTCTCGTTCCTGACGGATGACACCGCCGCCTACCTGTGCTGGCTCGCGGCGCCTGTCGTGCTCGCCGTCGCCCGCCGCGTGCAGGACCACCGGCCGTCCGCCACCTGAGCGGCCGGACCGGGGTCAGCGCAGGGCCGCCAGGACGTAGTCGTCGCCGAACTGCCACACCGGCGCCACTTCGGCGAAGCCCGCTTCCCGGAGCAGCCTGGTTTGTTCCTGCGGGCTCAACCGGTTGCCGTAGCCGGTCGAGATGCCGCGCAACTCGCCGGCCGTGAACCGCTCCCGCAGCGCGGGATCGGCGGCGGCCGCGGCCCACCAGGCCTTCCATTCCTCGTTGGCGCCGACGCCGGCACGCTCCGCCCGCCGGTTCTTGACCACCTCGGCGAGTTCGCGGATGGCAGGCTGTTCGTCGTAGAAGTGATCACCGTTGACGAGCGCACCGCCTCCCCTGAGCGCTCCGGCGAGGTCACGGTAGACCTCGGCGAGCCGCTCGGGACGCAGCCAGTGCAACGCGGTCGTCGAGACCGCGGCGTCGACCGGCCCCCATTTCAGCCAGCCGCTCTCGGCGAGGTCCGTCTGGACGTAGTCGATGTTCGCCTCCCGTGGCCGGGTGGCCCTGGCGAGGGCGAGCAGGAAGGGGTCGTTGTCGAACCCGACGATCCGTGCGCGCGGCAGCCGCCCGGCGAGCCTCGTGGCCAGCGACCCCGGGCCGCAGCCGAGGTCCAGCACCAGCGGCTCGGCGACGTCACGGCATACGTGCTCGACGACGTCGATCAGCACGGCGAAGCGTTCTTCGCGGTCGGCGATGTAGCGTTCCTGCTGGATGTCCCACCGGCGCACCCAGTCCGCCGCCAGTTTCCCGTCCACCGGCCTCCCCTTCGTGATCTTGATCCTGTGTAGCACACCAGGGGCATGGGTTACCGTGGGCGCCACAACGCAAGAAAGTGCCCGTCGGGGGAAGCCGGTGTGAATCCGGCGCTGACCCGCAACCGTGATCGGACCGGGAGGACTCCCGGTGCCGAGAGCCGGACTGCCCGCCGGGTACCGCCAGCCCCAACTGTCGTGGAGTACGGAGCGGGGTCCCGTTCACGTGCGGCCGCGCGCCCGGGACAGTGCTCGATGTCCCGGAGGTTCCTATGACGCGTCATCCGCTCACCCGCCGGCGGCTCCTCGCCCTGGCCGCTCTCACGCCGTTGGCCGCGTGCGGGACCGCGCCGTCGGACACGGGCCGGTTGAGGGTCGCGTTCGCCGCGGGCGGCTCGAAGGAGACCCTGGACCCGTCGCAGGTCTCCCTTTTCGTCGACCAGGCGCGGGCCAAGGCGCTCTTCGACACGCTGGTCGCCTACAACGCCGACACCTCGTTGCGGCCGCGGCTCGCCGAGTCCTGGGAGAGCGACGATTCGGGCACGCGCTGGCGAATCCGGCTGCGGCGCGCGGCCTTCCACGACGGCCGTCCGGTCACGGCGGACGACGTGCTCTACACCTTCCGGCGGATCGCCGATCCCGCGCTGGCCTCCTCGTCACGGCAGTACTTCGCGAAGGTGGATTTCGGCCGCAGCAAAGCGGTGTCCCCCACCGAAATCGAGCTGATCCTGACCGCTCCCGACTTCGAGTTCCCGTCGGGCTGGGGCGCTCCCGGCGCCGAGATCGTGCCCGCCGGGACGACGGACTTCACGGCGCCGGTCGGCTCCGGCCCGTTCCGGTTCGTCTCGTTCACCCCCGGCGGCCCGGCCGTGTTCCGCAAGAACGAGTCCCATTGGGACGGTGCGCCGAGTATCGACGAACTGGAATTCGTTCCGGTCAACGAGGAAGCCGCGCGCGTCAACGCCCTGCTGTCCGGGCAGGTCGACTACGCCCACGATCTCGCGGCCGGAACCGCGGCCCGGTTGGCCGGTGACGCGCGCGTCTCGCTGCTCGAAGCCAAGGGAACGACGATGCAGGGCATGATCCTGCGCGTCACGCAGCCGCCGTTCGCCGACCCGAGGCTGGTCCGCGCCGTACTGTCCGGAGTGGACAGAGAGGCGCTGAACCGCGTCGCGCTGGCCGGCCGAGGCGAGATCGGCAACGACCTGTTCGGCAAGGGACTCCGCGGGTACGCCACCGGTATCCCCCAGCGCGGGCGCGAGGTGGAGCTGGCCCGCTCGCTCGTCCGGGAGGCGGGCGCGGAGGGGCTGGCCTTCGCCGTCGAAACCAGTGACGTCGATCCGGGTTTCGCCACCGCGGCCACGCTGATCTCCCGGCAGCTCGGGGAAATCGGGCTGAAGGTCACGCCGAACACGCGCGCGTCGAGCACCTATTTCAGCGAGATCAAGACCAAGGGTGTCGCCGCGCTCACGCGCACGGCCACCCTGCCGGTGCCGACGTTCCTCAACCAGCGCTTCCGGACCGGTGGTTCGAACAACGTCAACGGCTTCGCCTCGCCGGAGTTCGACGCCCTGATGGACCGGGCCGCGGCCACCGCGGACGAAGGCGCCCGGCTGGCACTGTTCGGTGACGCGCAGCGGATCGTGCACGCGTCCGGAGGTCTGCTCGCCTGGGGCTTCAGTACCTGGACGATCGGCGCGTCGAAGCGGGTGTCCGGACTGGTGACCGCGCCGCCGAACACCTTCGACTGGGCGAGGTTCGACCGCGCCCGGCTGTCCTGACGTGCCGGGTTTCACCGCCCGGCGGCTGGGTTTCGCGATACTGCAGGCGATGTTCGTGCTGGTCGCGACGTTCGCCGTGACCGCGTTGCTCCCCGGCGACGCGGCGTCGGTCGTGCTCGGGGAGCAGGCCACCGACGAGCAGGTGGCGACCGTGCGCCACCGGCTCGGCCTCGACCAGCCGGTCCTCGACCGGTTCGGGCACTGGCTTTCGGGGCTGGTGAGCGGCGATCTCGGCCGGTCGCTCGTGACCGGCGCCCCGGTGACCGACGAGATCACCCGGCGCTTCGCCGCCACCGCCGTGCTCGCCGGGGTGACCCTGCTCGTGCTCGTACCGCTCGCGCTGGGCATCGGGGTGACCTGCGGCCTGCGCGAAGGGTCGCGGATCGACCGGGTGCTCACCGCGGTCACGCTGTTCCTGCACGCCATTCCCGAGTTCGTCCTCGGTCTGCTGCTGGTCGCCGGATTCGCCGTCTACACCGGACTGCTCCCGGCGACCGCGGCCGGAACGGACCTGACCGCGCGCCCCGAAGTCCTCGTCCTGCCGGTGATCGTGCTGGTCGCCCGGCAGCTGTGCGACGTCGCCCGGCAACTCCGGATCGGGATCGCCGAGCAGACCCGGGGCCAGGTGGCCGGGCACCTGCGTCTGCTGGGCCTGCCCGAACGCACCGTGGTGCTGCGCCATCTCCTGCCCGCCGCCGCGGCGCCCGCCGTGCAGCAACTCGCCCGCGCCGTCGAAGGCCTGCTGACCGGCACGGTGATCGTCGAGTCCCTGTTCGCGATCACCGGGCTCGGCACGGGTTTCGTCGAAGCCGTGCAGAACCGGGACATCCCGCAGGTGCAGGGTTACGTGCTGCTGTTCGCCGGGGTGGTCGTGCTCGGGAACCTCGTCGCGGACCTCGTGGCGCATCGGCTCACGCCGCAGCGGGAGCGTGCCACGTGGTGAAACGGATGTTGGGCTGGTCCCTCCTCGCGGTACCGCTGGCGCTCGCGATGGCCGGGCCGGTGGTCGCGGGCCCGGTGGAATCGGTCGGGGCGCCGTGGCAGGCACCGGACGGCGCCCATCCACTCGGCACCGACGTCCTCGGCCGTGACGCGCTCACGGTGATCCTCGCGGGCGGCTTTCCCGTGATCGGCATGACGGCCGCCGCGCTCGGGCTCGCTTACCTGATCGGGGTACCGCTCGGTCTGGTCGCGGCCGGGCGCGGACGGCTGGCCGACGAAACCGTGATGCGGTCCCTCGATCTCGTGCTGGCCTTCCCGTCGCTACTGGTGCTCATGGTGCTCGCCGCGACCGGGCACCGGGGGCCGGTCGTGCTCATTCCCGTCGTCGCCGTGCTCCAGCTGCCCGCGATCACCCGCGTGGTGCGGGCCGCGGCTCTGGCGCCCAGCTGCCGGACCGCGGTGGAAGCCCTTACCCTGCAAGGACAACCGTGGTGGCGGATCCAGCTCGGGTACGTCGCCCGGCACCTCGCCGGTCCCGTCGCGACCGACGCCGGCACGCGTCTCGGCGTGGTGCTCTACCTGCTGGCGTCGGCGAACTTCCTCGGCCTCGGCCTGCCCGCCGACTCACCGGACTGGGCCGTGGTCATCGAACGCAACAGCGAAGCGCTCTACACCTCGCCCGCGGTGGTCCTCGTGCCCGCCGCCCTGCTGATGGCGTTGTGCGTCGGCACGAACCTCGTCGCCGACCGGCTGCTCGCCGCCAGGCGGGTGATCCCGTGACCGTCCTGGAGATCAGCGGACTGTCCGCCCGCGCCGGGGAAACCGTTCTGCTCGACGACGTCTCACTGTCCCTCGAACCGGGCCGGGTACTCGTCGTTCTCGGCGCGTCCGGCACGGGAAAGACCACCTTGGGCCTCGCCGCGACCGGGCAGGCCCGCCCGGGGATCGCGCTGTCCGGGTCGGTGATGCTCGAGGGATCCCCGTTGCTGGTCCGGACCGCTCCGGAACTGCGACGGGCGCGGGCCGGCGTCATCGGCCACCTGCCGCAGCAGCCGTCGGCGGTACTGGACCCGGTCCGCCGCTGCGGGCCGGTGCTGGCCGAACTCGCCGCCCTCCGCCACCACGGCCGTGCCGCGCGGCTGGCGGCGGCCCGCACCGCACTGGCGGAATCGGGGCTGGAACAGGCTTTGTGGCGACGGTTCCCGCATCAGTTGTCCGGCGGGCAGCAGCAGCGCATGGCGCTGGCCACCACTCTCGTGAACCGGCCCCGGATGCTGATCCTCGACGAGCCGACCAGCGGTCTCGACGCGGCGAACAGGGCGCTGCTCACCGCACGGCTCGCGGAGCTTTCCCGGGCCGGGACGGCATTGCTGGTCCTGACCCACGACCTCACGCTGGCCCGCGCCCTGGACGGCGACGTCGCCGAACTCCGCGACCACCGCTTGGTGCCGTCCCCGACGCTCACTGACCCCGTACGCTCCGACAGACCACCGCCCCCTTCACCGTCCTCGCCGGTGCTCGTCGTTCGCGGACTCACCGTGCGCGCCGGGCGGACGACGCTCGTCGAGGACTTCGACCTGGAGCTGGCGGCCGGCAGCCGGACCACGCTCACCGGTGTCTCGGGCGCGGGCAAGACGACACTCGCCCGCGCCCTCGCCGGTTTGACCCCACCGAGCGCGGGCACTATCGAAATCGACGGCGTCCCACTCCCCCGCCTCGCCCGTCGTCGCACCCGCGCGCAACTGCGTGCGATCCAATACGTCCATCAGGACAGCCGCGCGTCCTTCGACGAATTCCGCGACGTGCTCGACCAGGTGGCCGATACCGCCCGCCTCCTTCGCGGGCTCAGCCGCGCGGACGCCCGGCTCGAAGCGGCGGAAACCCTGCGCTGCCTCGGAATCGACGCGGCCGACCGGCGCCCCGGCCAGCTCTCCGGCGGCCAGCTCCAGCGCTGTGCCGTGGCCCGCGCGCTCCTCGCCCGCCCCACGGTGCTGATCTGCGACGAAGTGACGTCGGCGCTCGACGCGGCGAACCGCGTGCGGCTGCTGGATTTCCTCGCCGCCGAGGCTACGCGGCACGGGACGGCGCTGCTCCTGATCAGCCATGAGGACGTCTCGGCTCCGTTCGCGATCACGATGCCCGAGTGACCTACTGTCCACAGGGGACAGTCTCGGGGCTCGTTTGGTTTTACGTGCGGCCGACCTAGGGGCGCGGCCCCGGCGCGCGTGTCGCGAAAGCCACTTTCGGGACACCAGACGTCGCGAAAGTGGCTTTCGCGACACCACCCGAACCGGCACACCACAACCGGACCCACCCAGCCGTCCGCCAACACGTCACCTCGACCTCAAGCCACGAGAACCGTCCTCAGTGGACACCAAGGCGGACTCAGCAATATCCCCGCACCTTCTCCCGACGCGACCGAAAAGCCCAGCCAAAGAGGCCCGGAAACGACCACTCACCACCAGGCCATTCGACCCCCGCCGGCCGCCAGCCGAGCAAGGTCCTCCTGAAGACCACCTCGACCTCCCCCTCGACCAGCGCCCGCGTGAACGCCGCGAACTCTTCGCCGTCTTCCGGCGAATCCACTTCGAACGCGTCCAGATCGTCGAGGAACAGGTCCCCGGTGCTTCCGGTCATGCGCAGCAGGAGGCGCGGCGCATGACCGGGGACGGCCGGCTCGACCCGGACGACCGTCTCATCGTCATCGTGTTCGACGCTGAGCGAGACCGCCCCGCTTTCGATCAGCCGTCGGTACGCGGCTTCGAGTGAATCCACGAACCGGTCGGCTGAGGGCAGGCTCATCGTCGTCCTTCGGTCGCGCGGTAGCGGGACGAGTCTACGCTTCGGGGTTGTACTGCCAGCCGCTCCGATAACAGGTGTCCCAACCCGCGTCGTCCACGCAGACCACGACGCGGACCCGGCTGAGCTTCGTTCCCGAGCTGTACCAAAGGTTGCTCCAGGTGGTCGTGGTGCCACATCCGCTCTGGTTCCAGCGGTACGGCGTCTGACCGATGGTCCCCATGCCCAGGTCGGCCTCGAAGTGCACGTAGACCGGGTTGCCGTCGCATTTCGTGTCCCGCACGGCCATGTTGATGCTCTTCATCCCGCTGAGCGTCCAGGTCCAGTTGGCCGATCCGTAGACCTCGTTCCCGGATCCGGTGGCCGCGCCCGTCGCCGCCGACGCGGTGCCCGTGAACGCCAGCGTCGCCGCCGACGCCACCACGGCCGCCGTCGCCACCCGCCGCAGGTTCCTGCTCAGAAAACGCTTCATGGTCCCCTCCGATGTGATAAATGAATGACGACTCCAGGGGGGAGGCGTCATGCTTCGTGTTCACTTCACCGACCGTGACCTGGCCCGTGTCCGGGTCGCGGCCGCACCGGATCCGCTGTGGGAAACGGTTCTTGCCATGCAAAAACTCACGCTCGACGGCATTCCCGCCTTCGCGCGCTGGCGGCGCCGGGTGCGGGAAGGACTGCGGGAACGCGACGCCCGGACGGCGGTGCGTTTCCTGCAGACGATCGCGCCACCGGCCCGGTACTTCCCGGACTTCCTCACCCCCGCCGAGTCCGAGGGCGGGCTGAAGGCCGGGCTGGCGGCACTACGCGGAACCCCGGCGGACCGGCTCGGGCGCGAAGTCGGGCTGATGGCACAGCACCGCCGCCTGCCCAGTTGGACACACGGACTCGCGGCGGGCACGGCGCTCGATCAGGTCACCGAAGCGTTGCGGATCGCCCACGACACCCTGGTCGCTCCACAGTGGACTACCGTGCGCACCCAGGTCGACACCGACCGGGCCGTACGGTCACGCCTCGCCGGCGAGAACGGCGCCCTCGGCCTGCTCGAGTCGCTCCGCCCGGCCTTCCGCTGGGAGGCACCGGTCCTGACCGTGCGCTACCCCGTCGACCGCGATCTCCACCTTCGTGGACGCGGCATCCGGCTCGTCCCGTCCTACTTCTGCTGGGACACCCCGGTCGCCCTCGCCGACGACGACCTCCCACCGGTCCTCGTCTTCCCGGTGTCCCACGAGCACGAACCCGCTCCTCTGCCGAAACACCTCGCCACCCTGCTCGGCCGGACCCGCGCCGCCGTCCTGTACGCGGTCGCGAGCTGCCCCACCAGCGGCGAACTCGCCGACCGGCTCGGCATTTCGGCGGCCGCGGTTTCGCGGCACACCACGGTGCTCCGCGACGCCGGGCTCATCACCAGCCGACGCCACGGAGCCGTGGTCCTGCACAATCTCACGCCAGTAGGCGCCGCGCTGCTGGGCTGAGCCGTCAGCGCACGATCCGCCACGGCGTGCAGCTGTCGTCTCCCGCGTCGTCCTCGCAGAGCCGGAACGACGTCACATCCGGGATCGTGGCGTGACCGCAGCCGATCTTCGAACCGTTGTTGTCGCGAAGAGTCAGAAAACCGATCTTCTGCCTGTACTGGGCGTAGACGCCGTTGCCGTCCTGCTCCTCGTCGCAGACCTCGGCGAAATCGCGGGTGGTCTCGTACTGCGCGTAATCGTGTCCCTGTTTGATGAGGTAACCGGCCGCCTCCGCGGTCGAAGTCCCCAGCACCAGCGCGGAGATCATCGCGCCACCGACGAACATCACTTTCCGGATCATCGTTCCCCTCCCCTTGCGCCCTCCCCTGGGCACGGGAACAGCCTGCCGCCTCTCCCCGCCGGACGACGACACTTTTGCGCCAGAGTGGAAAACCGCAGGCAGGGGCGCGGCTCGCCACCGGACTCCGGTCAGCCGACGTGGATTCCCGGCCGGAGCGCCGGATCGCGTTCGCTGGTGCGGATGATCTCCCGGACGACTGGCGCGGTGTCGCCGCGGCCGAGGATCAGGTAGCGGAACAGGTGTCCGAGTGGATTACCCTCGCTCCACTCGAAATGACATTGGGGCCGCACGCCGGTGGCGTCGCGCAGCGCGAGCAGGACAGCCGCGATGGCGTTCGGCGCGGCCGGGCTTTCCACCCGCAGGACACGGAATCCCTCGATCTCGACACCGCGGACCTTCAGCACGTCGCTGAAACCGGACGGATCGATGACGTCGATTTCGAGGAACAGGACGTCGGCGGCGCCCGGTACCGGGTTCAGGCCGCGCTGTTCGGCTTCCTTCGCCCGGTATTCGTCGGCGTCCCCGGCCTGGCGCCGGTTCGCGATGATGGTGAGCGCGCCGTCGTGCGCGATCGACTCGGTGACGAACCGGCGCGCGGGCTCGTCGAACTCGATGTGGTCCACGCGCAGTTCCGTGGTGCGGGTGACCCGCGACACCAGCGACACCACGATGATCCCGAGGATGAAGAACGCGGAGATGGTGAGCCCGTCGGGTTTCTCGATGACGTTCTCCACCAAGGCGTAGATCAGGATCAGGGTCAGCACGGCGAACGCGATCGCCGCCTTGCGCTGCCGTTTCTTCGCCGCGGAGATGGCCACCGCCACCGACGCCGACACCATCATCGCGAGGATCCCGGTGGCGTACGCCCCGGCCTGGGCGTTGACGTCGGCGTTGAAGATGATCGTGACCAGGACGCAGATCGCGGTGTAGACCAGCACCACCGGGCGGACCGCCCGCGCCCAGTCCGGCGCCATCCCGTACGCGGGCAGGTAGCGCGGCACGATGTTGATCAGCCCGGCCATCGCCGAGGCCCCGGCGAACCACAGGATCAGGATGCTGCTGATGTCGTACGCCGTACCGACCCATTCGCCCAGCAGCTCGTGTGCGAGGTACGCCAGCGCCCGGCCGTTGGCCTCGCCGCCCGGCTGGAACTTCTCGGCCGGGATCAGGACCGTGGTGACGAAGCTGGTCGCGATCAGGTACACCGACATGATCACCGCGGCGGCGGTGAGCAGTTTGCGGGTGTTGCGGATGCGGTTCGCCAGCTTCCGTTCGGCGTTCTCGCCCTTGGCCGCCACCAGCGGCATCATGCTCACACCGGTCTCGAAACCCGACAAACCCAGTACCAGCAAGGGAAACGCCAGGATCGCCGGGCCGATGACGCCGCCGAACCCGCCTCCACCGGAGGTGAGCGCGTCCAGCCAGCGGTCGAACGCGGCGGGATCCGCGATCACCTCGCCGATCCCGGCGACCACGACCACCGCGTTGAGCAGCAGGAAGATCGCGACCAGCGGGATCGCGACCCCGACCGCCTCGCTGAACCCGAGCAGGAACACCCCGCCGAGGATCAGCAGCAGGACGACCGTGATCAGCACCTCGTGCCCGTGCAGGAACGACGGCGCGATCGGATTCTCCAGCGCGTGCACGGTGGCGTCCGCCGACGACAGCGTGATCGTGATGATCCACGACGTGGCGACGAAACCCAGTAGCACCAGGACGAAGATCTTGCCGCGCCAGAACGGCAGCAGATTCTCCAGCATCGCGACCGAACCCTGACCGTGCGGGCTCTCCTTCGCCACCCGCCGGTACATCGGCAGCATGCCCAGCAGCGTCAGCGCCACGATCAGCAACGTCGCCAGCGGCGACAGCGCGCCCGCCGCCAGCGCGGCGATCCCTGGCAGATACGACAACGTGGAGAAGTAGTCCACGCCGGTGAGACACATGACCTTCCACCACGACTGCGGGGTGGCGTGCTCCTCGTGACTTTCCGGCCCCACCGGCTGGACCCGGTGCTCCATCAACCACCGGCCGACCTTCCCCGACGGCGCCGCCTGCCGGACCGGGCTCTCCACCCGCTCCGGCACAGCATGCTCCGGTACCTCGGTCATTCCGTGCCCTCCCCGATCGCGCACCCGGCAAGCCACCCTGACCCGTGATGGCCGCACACCGACGCGGACACTAACGAGCCGGCGCTAAGAATCACGGCGCCGGCCGTAAAGAAAACGTAAGTGTCGTAAAGGCGCACGTCCGCCCCTAGGCCTCGCCCGCCATCCGGTAGGCGCCGTCCTCCAGGCGCCGGATCAGCCGATCGGTCCATTCGACGCGGTGCCCGGCGGTGTGCAGCCACAACCCCACGACCTCGCCGACCGGGCCACAGTCGTCGAGGTCGGTGCCCGGCGGCAGATGCGCGGTGATACTCGCCTGCCACTGCCGCATGGCCTCGGCGCGTTGCCGGAGAAGGTCGATCGCCTCGGCGCGGGTCAGGTCCTCGATGAGGCCGACCGCGGCGGCGAGCATGTCCAGCCGGGGTTCGCGACTGCCGAGTGCCTTGCGGAGCAGGGTGAAGTAGCTCTGTTCGCCCTTCGCGGTGATCTCGTATTCCATCCGCGGCGGCCCGCCCGCCTCACTGGGGACGGTTTCGTGGAGAACGAGCAAATCCTGCCCGGTCATAGCCTTGAGCGCGTGGTACACCGAACCGGAGGTCGCCGTGGACCATTCGTGCGCGCCCCACGACTCCAGGTCGGAACGAACCTGGTAGCCGTGGGCGCGGCCACGCCGCCGGACCGCGCCCAGAACCAGCATGCGAACCGTCGACACGTATTCAGCCCGGCGAGTTCGTGCTGAGCCACCACAACGTCCCGAACGGGTCGACGAAGCCGCCCATCCGGCTGCCGTCGTCCTGCGCCGTGATCCGCATGGCGGGCTTCGCGCCCGCCTCGACCGCCCGCGCGAAGACGTCTTCGGGATCCGGCACGGTGACCCACAACTGGACGTGCACCGGCTCCGACGGCGACTCCAGGCAGCGCATCCCTCCGGCCCCGGAGTCGGCGAAGAACACCACACCGGTCCCTATCCGCGCTTCCGCGTGCACCATCCGTTCCGGATCCTCCGGCAGCGGAATCACGTTCGACACCTCGGCGGCGAACGCGTCTTCCAGAAACCGTCTGTAAGCCTTCGCGCTGTCCACCATCACATAGGGCGTAACCGACATCAGCCTCTCCCTACTAGCCAAATTTAGCTACTCGAACTCTACCCGCCTGCCGCCCATAGGTGAACCACCGGATTCGGGCCACTAAGCTGTCGGGGAGGAGTACTTATCGGTCGGCGGTCTCGACCCGCCGGCCTGGGAACGGAGTTCGGAGATGGTGGTGGCCGCCGGTGGCGGGACGAACGACCTGTCCCGGGCGTCGCGGAAGACACCGAGCCTCTTCCGGTACATGAATCCGCTGAACGAGGGCATCCGGTCACCGTGAATCCGAGCACGACGGCCGCGGATACCGACCCCTTCGTCCACCCGGCGCTGTTCTACCGCGGGCGGGACGACTACTTGACGGGCACTGTCCCCTTCATCCGGCAGGGCCTGGACAACGGTGAACCGGTCGCGGTCTCGGTTCCGGGTGCCAACCTGGAACTGCTGCGCACCGCGCTGGGCGACGACGCCGAGCGGGTACGGCTGCTGGACATGACCGAGGAAGGCCGCAACCCCGGCCGGATCATCCCCGGTGTCCTCCGCGCGTTCGCCGACAGTCATCCCGGACAGCGCGTCCGCATCATCGGCGAGCCCATCTGGGCCGAGCGGTCGGAGCTGGAATATCCGGCCTGTGCCCAGCACGAGGCCTTGATCAACCTGGCGTTCACCGGCCGCGAAGTCACCATCCTGTGCCCTTACGACGTCACCCGCCTCGACGCCCGCGCACTGACCGACGCCGAAGCCACCCACCCGCTCCTGATCGACTCCACCGGGGAGCGCGCCAGCCCCGGCTACGACCCCGGCCGCATCATCAACGGCTACAACACCCCACTGCCCGCACCGTCCCCGACCGAACCCGCCGCCCACACCACCCTCGACGCCGTCACCGGAGACGCGGCCTCCCTGGCCCGAGCCCGTGCGATGGCCCGCGGTCAGGCACAACGGGCGGGCCTCACCGGCGATCGAGTGGACGACGTCGAACTAGTGGTCGCCGAACTCGTCGCCAACAGCGTCGACCACGGTGGCGGGCAAGGACGGCTCAGCATCTGGCCGGAGGGCGGCCTGCTGGTCTGCGAAGTCCGCGACACCGGCCACCTGACCGATCCGCTCGCCGGACGGCGGCCCGCCTCCCCCGGGCAGCTGCGCGGCCGCGGGCTCCTGTTGATCAACCACCTGGCCGATCTCGTACGGCTTCACACCGGGCCGCAGGGCACCACCGTCCGCGCTTGCTTCGCCACCGCTTAGCGCTCCCGCCCTAGCGGATAGATCGTTTCGTAGCCCTGAGCTTTCGCTGCCCAGAGGTGACGTGTTGCGAAAGCCACTTTCGCAACCTTCAACGTTGGCAAAGTGGCTTTCGCAACGCCAGCCGGGACAGCTGACGCACCCAGGGAGTCGGTCGTGGCGGGCGGTTCGGACGCGTGTCGCGAAAGCCACTTTCGCGACGTCTGATGTCCCGAAAGTGGCTTTCGCAACCCCAGCCGGGACAGGTGACCGCGCCGGGCGGGCCGGTCGCGACACGCTCCCCAGGCACGAGTCCCACCGGATCACCGACATCGACGATTGACGTCCCATACTCAACAAGTTATATATGAAGAATGTCATATCGACACACCGGCCGCGCGGCGGTGCTCGGCGCGGGGATCGCCGGTCTCGTGACCGCACGGGTCCTGTCCGAGCACTACGACGAGGTGCTCCTGGTCGAGCGTGACGAGCTCCCGGACCAGCCTGGGCATCGGCGCTTCGTCCCGCAGTCGCATCACGCGCACGGTCTGCTGGGGTCCGGCCGCCGGGTGCTGGTCGGGCTGTTCCCCGGCCTGTCCGCGGAACTGGCCGCCGGTGGCGCGCTCACCCCGGGTTCCGCCGATCCCGCGCTGGGAGATCGTTCGCTCTTCCTGGTCCGCGGCGCGACGACCATCCGGATCCCGGCCTGGTGGAGCGGGGGTTTCGGGGCGAGCCGGATCCTGCTGGAGCACGCGATCCGCGCCCGCGTACGGGCACTGCCGAACGTCACGGTCCTGGACGGGACACCCGCCACCGGCCTGCTGACCGACCGGTCCCGCCGCCGGGTCACCGGGGTCCGAACACCGAACAGGAACCTGGACGCCGACCTGGTCGTCGACGCCTCCGGCCGGAACTCGCCGCTGCCGGAGTGGCTCGAGCGGATCGGGTACCGGCCGCCACCACGATCGGTCGTCCACTCCGACGTCCGCTACGTCAGCGTGGTCACCGAGCCCGATCCGTCCTTCGACCCCGAATGGCTGGCCATCCTCGGCGGCCAGGCCGCATCCGGCTCCTCCGTCGGCGGCGTCGTGCTTCGCGTCGAGCACGGCCTGCTGCACATCTCGTTCGGCTCGATCGGCCGGGGCGGGCCGGTTCCGGCAGACCTGGCCGAGTTGCGCGATTTCGCCGATCGGCTGACGGCACCGGTGGTGGCCGAGGCGCTTCGCCGCTCGACCCCGGTCGGCCCGATCCGCACCTTCCGCGTCCGCAGCAACACCCGGCGGCACTACGACCGCGCTCGCGAAATGCCCGGCGGTGTCCTCGCGCTCGGCGACGCCGCCAGCGCGGCGAATCCCATATACGGCCAGGGAATGAGCGTCGCCGCCCTCTCCGCGGTCGCGCTCGGCAGGGTACTCGCCGCCGACGACGGCGAGGGGTTCGGACGGCGGGCGGCGCGCGCCATCGCCGCCACGTCCGCCGAGGCGTGGCGGCTCGCGGTCGGCGAGGATCTCCGTTACGGCTGCCGCACCGAAGGGATCCGCTCACCTTGGGCCGCCCGGTTCGGTGAGGGCTACCGCAACCGGCTGGAACGAGCGGCGGCGCTGGATCCCGAGGTGACGGCGGCCTTCAACGACGTGCTCAACCTCCACCGGCCGCTGTCGTCACTCGGTTCGCCGCGGATCGCGCGCCGGGTGCTGCGGCCGTTGCGTGACCGCGATCCCGGTCCCCTGTCCGCCACGGTCGCCGCCGTACTCGGCGCGGCCTGAACCCGCCCGAGCGAGGAGGCCCATGTTCCGGCCACAGTTCGTCGACGTCGATGACGTCCTGCTGCACGTCGAGACCGACGGCCCCGACGACGGTCCGGCCGCCCTGTTCCTCCACGGCTGGCCCGACCTCTGGTTCACCTTCGAGCCGCAGATGACCGCGCTCGCCGAACAGGGGTACCGGACGCTGGCGCCGGATCAGCGCGGCTACGGCCTTTCCTCCAAACCCGCCACCGTCGCCGACTACGAGATGCCCCGCCTGGTCGACGACATCGTGCTCCTCATCGAGCGGCAGGACGCGGCGCCGGTCCATCTGGTCGGGCACGACTGGGGCGGGGCGGTGGCCTGGGCGGTGGCGACCGAACGGCCCGATCTGGTCCGCTCGCTGACCATCGTCAACTGCCCGCATCCACAGGTGTTCGCGGACTCGTTGCGGCGCAAGCCTTCCCAGCTGCTGCGGAGCTGGTACATGGTGGCGTTCCAGATCCCCGGTCTCGCCGAGGCCGTCCTCGGCGCGCGCGGCGGCGCGGTCCTCGCGGCGATGCTCGAACACGGCGCCCGGCTGAGCGAAGCCGACCTCGACCGGCACCGCACCGTGTGGCGCCATCCCGGCACGATCCAGCGGCCGCTTTTCTGGTACCGCGCGATGTTCAGGACCATGTCGCCGCGCGCCGCGCCCGCCCGGCCGGTACGCGTGCCGACGCAGATAATCTGGGGACGCCGCGACGGTGCGCTCGGAAAGCACCTCGCCGAACCCAGTGCAGCCCTGTGCGAACGGTCCGAACTACATTGGCTCGACACGGGCCACTGGCCGCACCGCGAACGGCCCGGGCAGGTCACCGAACTCCTCGCCGCCTGGTTCGCACGGCACGCGGACCGGAGTTGATCGATTGCTATCCTCCGGGTCACCCGCCGGAAGGAGCCCGATGCTCAGATCCGCCCTGCTGGGTTTCCTGCTCCGGCAGTCGATGACCGGCTACGACCTGGCCACCGCGATCCGTGCCAGCATCCACTTCGTCTGGCCCGCCCAGCTCAGCCAGATCTACCGGACGTTGAGCCAGCTCGAAGACAGCGGGCTGGTCGTGTCCGAAGTGGAGCCACAGCAGAGCAGGCCGGACCGCCGCGTGTACACGATCACCGACGCCGGGCGGGCGGCGTTCGATTCCTGGCTGAGCGAACTGGTCACCGAACTCGACCCCGTCCGTGTGCCCTTCATGGTCCGCTTCTTCTTCGCCGGATCCCGTCCGCTGGAGGACACCGTGACCCAGCTCCGGGTCATGCGCGACCTCCACGTCAAGGATCGCGAGCGGCTCGCCTTCGAACTGCCGGACCACATCGCGGCGGCCGCGGCCCTCCCCGGCGGCAGCGAACTCGATCCCCTCGTCTGGGACTCGGTCCGCCGGGCAGGCGAGATGATGGCCCAGACCTGGGTGGACTGGATCGACGAAACGATCGAACGACTCCAGAACGCCGGCCGCGAGTAGTCCGATCCTCGGTCAGTTCACCGTCACGGTCTCGATCACCGGCTGCGAAAGCCGAGCGTGACGGTGCCCGGAGTCGTGAAGGTGACCTGCTCGGTGCCCTCGATGTACCAGTACCCACCGACCGGGATCTCCGTCGGATTGATCAGCGGGTCGAACTTGATCTCGGAAGACGGGCACGGGCACCCCGCGGGTCACGGTGGCAGGCGCGGAGCGCAGCGTCTTCCAAAGTGCGATCGGCCCAGGTGTCCCTCGCCGGACCTGAGGTCAGCGGCCGAGGCCTCGCAGGGCGGTCTCGATCTCCGCGTCGGCGAGGCGCCGGGGGCTGACGTAGTAGAGCACCGAGCCGGCCGGGAGATCGCCGTCCCACGAAGGATTGACCACCAGGTCGTCGCCGGTCCGTGCGGCCAGGACCGTGGCGCCGAAAGCGCGTCCCAGCGCCATCCGGCATTTCTCGGTGCTCAGCGATCCCAGCGACTCGGGCAAGGTCACCGAGTACGTCGCCGCTCCGCCCGCCGTCATCAGCTCGGAGTAGACCTCGGCGATCCCCGGTGAGGTCAGTTCTTCCGTGACCATCCGCGGCGTGTGCCACTGCACGCACTTGATCCGCGGATCGACGTAGCGGACCAGCTCGGTTTTCTCCATGTCCCGCAACGTCACCACGACATGCGCCGACCGGTTCGCGTGGTCCACGGTCACCGCGACCGCCAAGGCCTCGTTGTCGTCGCGCATGTCGACCAGGATGGTGCCCGCCTTCGCGACGGCGGCACGGGCGAGCACTTCGGCCGCGGTCGGGTCGCCACGGACGAAGTCCACCGGCTGCGACGGCATGGGGTGCACCTGCACTTCGTCGCTCGCGCAGAGGACGAGCCCGGTCACGCCGTCGGCGATGAGCTGGGCGACGATGCGCTCGGTGCGGCCCGGCGTGTAGCCGATCAGGAGCGTGTGCCCGCTCGCCCGTACGGCTTCCATCCCCTGCATCCGCCGTCCCTTCGCCTGTTCGAGCCTGGAAGCGAGCTTGGTGAACACCGTGGTGAGCGTCGCGATCCCGCCGATGATGACATAGGCCCCGACGAAATGGCCCGCGGTGGTCTCCGGCGAGAAGTCGCCGTATCCGACCGTCGCGGCCGTGACCACGAAGTACCACCAGTAGTTCCCCGCCTGGACGAGCTCACTGCCCGCGGGCTCGGCCAGCGTCATCAGCGGCCAGCTGGTCGCGAAGACGAAGACGACCACGACGACCGGAAGCATCCAGCCCTGCTGCAACACCCAGCGGGTCAGCAGCCGCGCCAAGACGAACGACACCCCGCCTCCTCACCGGCCGCGACCGTGAACTCACTCGAACCCCGCTCCACCTGGCCGCGGGTTCCGATACCAGACCACACCGTTCCCACCGGCGCAACGGACGTTACCCGACCGCTATGGCGGATATCGTCGAATGGGAAAAGGTGTCTGAAAAGGACAGTCCAATGGCGACGCTTCGCGGGGTCGTGTCAGTCCTTGAGCGCGAGGGCGATCGAGTCGGCGATCGGCGTGGTGGGCCTGCCGATCAGACGGCCGAGATCGCCGCCGGTGCCCGCCAGTTCGCCTTTTTCGATGGCCAGCTCCACCCCGGTCAGGGTCGCGGCGAGCGGCGCGGGGAGCCCGGCGTGATCGGTCAGGATCTCGGAGAAAGCCTCGGCCGAGACGGATTTGTAGGCGATTTCGCGGCCGGTCTGCTTGCCGAGTTCGGCCGCGAACTCGGCGAAGCCCCATGCGGTGTCGCCACTGAGCTCGTAGGTCTTGTTCTCGTGGCCTTCACCGGTGAGCACGGCGACCGCGGCGGCCGCGTAGTCGGCCCGGGCAGCGGAGGCGATGCGCCCGTCGCCGGCGGCCTGGGTGACGGTGGAGGACTGGAGTACCGGGGCGAGCCGCTCGGTGTAGTTCTCGTTGTACCAGCCATTACGCAGGAACACGTACGGCAGACCGGATTCGAGGATCGCGGCCTCGGTGTCCCGGTGGTCGTCCGCGAGCGCGGCGGTCAGAGCGCCGGGCGCGCTGGTGTACGCGAACAGGGCGATTCCGGCCGCACTCGCGGCGTCGAGGACGATCTTGTGCTGCCCGACGCGGCCCTTGTCGAACTCGTTGCCGGAAATGAGGAGCACCTTGTCGCCCGCCGTGAACAGGCCGTCGAAGCTCTCCGGGTCGTTGTAGTCGGCGATGGCGACCCGGACTCCCCGGGCCGCGAACCCGGCGGCCTTCTCCCGGCTGCGGGCGACGGCGGTGATCTGCTCGGCCGGAACCTTCTCCAGCAAGCCCTCGATGACGAAACGGCCAAGGCTTCCGGTGGCGCCGGTGACGACGATGCTCATGCTCGTACTTCTCCTTCTGGATCGCTGTGGCCTAACCTTGAGGCCCCGCTCACCGCTTGGGAAGTACCCACCTTGGAGTAAGGTACTGATATGGACGTAAGTGGAATGACGCTGGTGGACCGCGTCCGGCTCGCCGGCGGCGACACGATGTGCCCGCAACGCCTGGTCCTCGAACACGTCACGAGCCGCTGGGGCACGCTCGTCCTGATAGCCCTGCTGGATCGCCCGTACCGCTTCAACGAGCTGCGACGGCAGATCGGCAAGGTCAGCGAGAAGATGCTCGCCCAGACACTGCAGACCCTGGAACGCGACGGCCTGGTCCACCGCGACGCCAAACCGGTGATCCCGCCCCGGGTGGACTACTCCCTCACCGAACTCGGCAGAGAAGCCGCCGACCAGGTGAACGGCCTCGCCCGCTGGACTGAGCAGCGGATGACCGCCGTCGAGAAGGCACGAGAGGTCTACGACGCCACGAAGGCGGAACTCGGCTGACCGCATCCAGGCCTGCCGCGGCTATGGTGCGGCGAGCCAGGCCGCGTGCACTCCGGTGGCACCGCCGATATCGAGCACACGTTGGGGTCCGGCAGGCAGATGGCGACGTACGATCTCTTGTCCGTACGAACTCCAGGCGGCCGGAGGCCCCGGTGAGTCGCGTTCCCTCGTCGGCCGCCCGATAGTGCTCGACGATCTCGTGCGGTAGCTCCATCACCTCACGAACGCTACGGTCGAGCGCCGGTCGGCGCACCGCGATTTCAGGCCGGCTACGGAGTTCCGGGCGCATGGAGCCGGGAGATCGGCCCGGTCGGCGATTCCGTCGGTCGATGCGCAGGGTTCGACTCGATGTACCGAGAATGTATGTCCGCTGAACCGGCCGGCTTCAGAGTTGCCCTGTCACGGGCCGATCGAGAGGCGGGACCGAGGAACGCCGGGCAGGTCGCTTTCGCCCTCCACTCGCCGTTCGTGCACTCGAGAGGAGAGGAGCATCGTGAAAACCACGGGAAGTTCCGCCGGCAGGACAGCGCTCTACGCCGTGTCGGGTGGCGCGCTGTCCGCCTTTTTCGCCCTCGCTGGAGCCCAGCAGGCGGAAGCCGCCCCACAGCCGCCGCCCCCGCCCGCGAAGAAGGCGGAGGCGGACAAGCAAGTCGCGAACCGGAAGGCCGTGGATGCCGAGCCGTCGGGGCGGAACGAGCAGACCGGCAAACGTGAACGCCAGACGCGGGCGGTGAAAAAGGCGGAGAGCGACAAGAAGGTCGCGGAGCGCAAGGCCGTAGACGCCGGGCCATCCGGCCGCAACGAACAAACCGGCAAACACGAACGCCAAACCCAAGCCAACAAAAAGAAAACCGAAGACGACAAAAAGGCCGCCGAACGCAAAGCCATAGACGCCGGACCATCCGGCCGCAACGAACAAACCGGCAAACACGAACGCCAAACCCAAGCCAACAAAATCCGCAAGGCGGCCGACCAAGCACGCCGGGACGAAGCCATGCGTGATCTGCAGCGGACAGCGCCCGGGCGGGCCGATTACGCGGCCTCGCAACGGGGTGGCGCACCGGGGACAGGACAGGCCCGCCAGCTGAGGGACGCGCGTGAGCGTGCGGAGGAGGCTCGCGCCGCCGCGGCGCGCCCCGCTGGATCGACTCGCGCGTGGGAGATCAGGCAGCAGCAGGCCCGCGCCGCCGACGCCGAGGTCCAGCGGCTCGAACGCCGGAAGCCGGCAGGCGGTGCCGGCCCGCAAGGCGTCCCGAACGGATGGCAGCGAGCGGCCGAGGACACCGGGCGGGTGGCCAACGATGCCCTGCAGAAAATGCGGGAAGACTATTCCCACGAGGTGAAGGGCTTGCTCTCCGCGGCCGCCACCGCCGGCGAGGCCCCTGGCGCCATCAAGGAGCGCGAGGCGAAGACCCAGCGGAAACTCCAAGGCCGGGTCGATCCGGACCTGAGCAAGAAGGTCGGCTTCCTCCGGAACATGGGCAAGGCCGGCGGTATCGTCGGGGGCACGCTGGGCGCGATCTACGATATTCGCGAGGGGAAGGATCCGGCGCAGGCAACGGTTTCCTCGGTTCTCGGCACCGTCGCCGGCGGCGCCTTCGGGGGCATGGTGGCCGGGGCCGTCGGTGGACCGCCCGGCATCGTCGCGGGCTTGGTCGGCGGCGCGGCCGCCGGCCTGGTGACCAGCGGCGCGGTCGACGCGACGTGGGAATACTTCGCAGGCAAGGAAGAAAAGTAGCGCCTCCGGCCCGGATCGGTCCGTCATCGGCGAGAAGTGCCGGTGACGGACCGATCATCGGCGTGCGGCCCAGACGGCGCGTTCGGTGCGCACCATCAAATCGTCGCGCCGCATGATGCCGTCGGAGTCGAGTAGCCGGTCGAGCGCCGCGAGATCCTCCGGGGAAAGCGTTTCGGCGGCGGCACCGCGGACGCGCCGCAGGATTCCGAGCGCGTAGCGGCCGATCGCGTCGCTAGTGGCGCCTTGGATGTTCACCGTGACGGTGCGCTCGCCCTCGACCGTGAATCCGGCCGCGGTCAGCATCGGGCCCCAGTCGGCGCCGCGATGGGTCGGGTGCCCGGCGTGGCGGCGATCGGCCGCGGCGTGCACGCGTTCCTCCAGGCCTGGCGCGTCCTCGGGAGCGTTTTCGGGCAGGAACCGGGGCTGCCCGGCCAGCTCGACGACGGCGAACAGACCGTCGGGAGCGAGCACGTCGTGGACGGCTCGCAGGGCTCGGTCGGGGTGGGCCATGTGGTGCATGGAGGCCGAAGCCCACACCAGGTCCGGTGAGCCGAGCTCGGGCCACGCGGTGTCGTCGAGGTCCGCGTGCACGGTGTGCACGCGCTCTTCGACGCCCCGTGCGCACGCCTTCTCGCGGACGCGCTGGAGGTGGGCGACGGAGGCGTCGACGGCGGTGACGTGCGCGTCGGGGAAGCGGTCGATGAGCGCGAAGGTGCCCGCACCCGTGCCGCAGCCCAGATCCACGATCCGACGTGGCGGCGTCTTCAGCGGCAGCCACGCGGTGATGGCGGCCGTGTGCTCGGCGAGAATCTCGGCATCCAGGTCGAGGATCTCCGTCAGGTCTGCGTGGTGGTGGGCGTGGTTCATGACTTCACCGTAGAGCGAGTATGCGCCTAAGGCACATTCTATCCCGGTTTACGCAAGACAAAGGCGCCTGCCGCTGCCCGAGACGCAAGACGCGGCTCATTCGAGGTCGTTCTCCTGCTGGTGGCCGCGACGCGCGTCTCGGTCGTAGATGCCGAGGATGTCGCACGGGCCGCCCTCGGCGCCGATCGCGTGCGGCATCATCGTGGGGAACTCGGCGGCCTGGTTGGTCTCGACGCGGATGCGGCGGTGGCCGAGCATGAGCACCGCGGTGCCGGACAGGACGACGAGCCATTCGCGTCCCGGGTGCGCGCGCATCCGCGCCGGGTTCTCGGGCGGCGGCTCGGTCACGCGGTGCCGCACCACGGTCATGTCGGGATCGCCCTTGATGGTCCAGCGCATCCGGCCGTGGGCGCCGTCGATCGACGGGCTGGAGACCACGTCGTCCGTCGCGGTCTCCACGAGCTGGTCCAGCGTGGTGTCGAGCGCACGGGCGAGCGTCACCAGCTGGTCCAGCGCGAGCCGGCGCTGCCCGTTCTCGATCCGGCTCAGTGACGACTGACTGAGGTGCGCGCGGGCGGCCAATTCCTCCAGAGACCAGCCCTGCGCCACTCGCAGAGCCCGGATGCGCTTGCGCACGAGGCTGTCCAGATCGTCATCTTCTTGCGTCATGAGCAAGATTGTATGCCTTGCTCGCAAGAGACGGTTAGCTTCGGCCTCGACTCGACCTGCCGTCCGAAGGGAATCCATGAGTACGAACCAGCTCGCCCCCGCCGCGGAAGCCGATGGAGGGGCGACACCGGACGCACGCCGGCTGCGCGCGATCCTGATCTCCGTCTCGATCGCGCTGATGGCGGTCATCGCCTCGGTGTCCGGACTGAACGTCGCGCAAACCCAGCTGGCCGTGGAGTTCGGCGCCTCGCAGACCACGATCCTCTGGATCATCAACATCTACACGCTCGCGCTCGCCGCGCTGCTGCTGCCGCTCGGTGCCGTCAGCGACCGGCTCGGCCGCAAACCCATGCTGATCACCGGACTCGTCGTCTTCGGCGTGGCCACCGTGGCCGCGGGGCTGGCTCCGTCGGCGGGGGTCATGCTCGCCGCGCGGGTGACCAGCGGCGTCGGCGCCGCGATGATCATGCCCATCACGCTGGCCGTCATCACCTCCACCTTCCCCGAAGACCGGCGGGGCAAGGCGATCGGTGTCTGGACCGGCGTGGCCGGAGGTGGCGGGATCCTGGGCATGTTCCTCTCCGCGCTCCTGGTCGACGTCGCCGACTGGCGCTGGCTGTTCGTCCTGCCCGCCCTTCTGACGGTCGCGGCGCTGGTCACGACGCTGACCTCGGTGCCCAACTCGCGCGAGACCTCGGCTCACCGCTTCGACACCGTCGGCGCGCTCGTCTCCGTCATAGCCGTGGCCGCTCTCATCTTCGTGCTGCAGGAGGGTCCCGAACGCGGGTGGGCCTCCCCCGCGACGCTGATCAGCCTCGCCGTCGGGGTCGTCGCCGCGATCTGTTTCGTGGTCTGGGAACTGCGCCGCCGCGATGCCTCGCTCCTGGACGTGCGCCTGTTCCGGGAGCGCGGCCTGGCAGGTGGCTCGATCACGCTCCTGGTGGTGTTCGGCGTCCAAGCGGGTATCGCCGTGGTGCTGTTCCCGTTCTTCCAGGCGGTGCTCGGCTGGTCGGGCCTGCTGTCCACGGCGGCCCTGATGCCGATGGCCGTCGCGATGATGCTGACCTCCGGGCTGGCTCCCAAGCTCGCCGCGCGGATCGGCTCCCGCTCGACCATGGCCACGGGGATCGCGCTGGCCGCCGCCGGCCTGGTGTCGATGGCCGTGCTCGTCTCCGTCGACGGCGGCTACCCGGCGATCCTGCCCGGCATGATCGCCATGGGTGTCGGCATGGGCCTGTCGATGGCGCCGTCCACCGAGGCCATCACCGCTTCCCTGCCACGGGCGAAGCAGGGCGTCGCCTCGGCCCTGAACGACGTCACCCGCGAGTTCGGTACCGCGCTCGGCGTCGCCCTGCTCGGAGCGCTCGTGGCCACCGGCTACCGCGGCGCGATCGACGGCCGGTTGACCGGCATCCCCCAGGGAGCCGCGGACGACGCCCGCGAGGGTGTCGCCAACGCCGTCGCGGCGGCGGAGAACGCCGGCCCGCGCGCACAGGAGCTGATCCACGCCGCCCAACAGTCCTTTGTGGACGGCTGGCAGCAGGCCATGTGGGCGGGCGCCGCCGTGCTGGGGGTCCTGTTCGCCTACGTCGCCGCCCGTGGCCCCCGGAGACTGTCATGAAATCCTAATACCGTGTCGGGCACGCTGTCCGCTGACAGCACAAGCACGCCACGGGGGGACATCCGATGCTCTTCCAGCTCCTCGGACCGATCGAGGTCACCGTACCCGGCCGGCCGCCGCTCGCGATCAAACCGGGCAAGCCGACCACCGTGCTGACCGCGCTGCTGCTCGACCGCG
Source organism: Amycolatopsis roodepoortensis (assembly GCF_014873915.1). GTDB lineage: Bacteria > Actinomycetota > Actinomycetes > Mycobacteriales > Pseudonocardiaceae > Amycolatopsis > Amycolatopsis roodepoortensis. Next base: position 606,365 of record NZ_JADBEJ010000001.1, on the reverse strand, counting down.
GCAAGTGGGTCGGCGTCGACCGGCTGATCGACGCGGCCTGGCACGGCCGGGCCGCGCCGGCGTCGGCCGGGGGCAACCTGAAGTCCTACATCTGCGGGCTGCGCCACGCACTGGCACCCGCGGCGGACAGGACACGCATCGAGAGCAGGCCCGGCGCGTACCGGATCGTCGTCGACCGCGAGGACACCGACGTCGACCACATCGGCCGCGACTTCGCCGAAGGCCGCGAGGCGCTCCGCGAAGGCGATCACGAGCGGGCGGCCAAGCTGCTCACCGGCGCGCTGGACCTGTGGCGCGGCACGCCGTTCGAGGGCCTGCGGACCCCGGACGCCCTCGCGGAAATCGCCAGGCTGGAACGTCTGCACACGCAGATCCGCGAGGATCTCGCCGAAGCCCACCACGCGCTGGGCAGGCACCTCGACGCGGTCTCGCTCCTGCACGGCCTGATCGACGAGGACCCGCTGCGCGAGCACGCGTGGGCGAAGCTGGTGATGGTGCTGAACGAAACCGGTCAGCGCAGCGAAGCACTCGCCGCGTTCCGCCGCGCCCGCGCGATCATCGTGCGGGAGCTCGGGGTCGAACCGGGAGCCGCCCTCACCGACGCTCACCGGACCGCGTTGCTGGGCCACGCCACCGGATACCGTCAGGCCGCCTGATCCCCACCTCGTGAGCGGCGATTCGGGACCGATCCCGAATCGCCGCTCACTGGTTCGTGCTATTTGACCGTGACCGTGGCGCTGGACCAGGACGAGCCGTCCGGGCTGGACGTCGTGACCGTCCGGGTCTGGCCCGGCTTCAGGCCCTTGCTGTCCACCGATACGTGCCCGGGCTTGGTCTGCTTCCGGCTCTCGCTGTTCTTCCCCTTGTCCTTGCTGTGCTTGTGCTTCTCGGCCTTGAGCTTCTTCAGCTCGCTCTTCGCCTTGTCCAGCTCGCTCTTGGCCTTCTTGACCTCGTCGCCGGCCTTGTCGACCAGCTTCTTGGCCGTGTCCAGCGAGCCGTTGGCCTTGGCGACCGACTCGATGATCTTCTTCGTGCTTTCCCGTACGACGGGAGCGGGCTTCTCGACCACGATCACGTGGGGCCGGAGCTCGGCGCGGCTGTCCTTGGTGACGGCCGCCTTGACCACCGGGAGCCGCGTCTTCTGACGTTCCACCTTCTTCACCGTCACCGCGGCGGGCTTGATCTTGGCCACCTGCTTGACCGGAACCGGTTTCGCGGCCGGAGCCGCGGGGAGCGGCGCGACCTGCTGGACGAGCGGGTTGACGGGGGCGGCCTGCTGCTGCTGCGGGGCGGCGGCCGGTTTCGGCGCGGTGGCCGCGGCCGGGGCGGGAGTGGCGGACGCGGTCGCTTCGTCGGCCCCGTCGAAGGCGCCGAAGGTCCACGCTCCGACGGCGGCGGTCGTCAGGCCCGCGACGCCGAGCACGCCTGCACGCTTGATGTTCATGGAATACCTCGATTTCCTGTTGCCCGCCGTGACGTTCACAGCTGGGATTCGTCTTCGTGACGGCGTTCGTAGAACTCTTCGGCCAGGGAGCGGCCCATCAGGCCGCCGAAGATCCCGGCGGCCACGCCGACGGCGATGCCGACGGGCGTGGCGATGACCAGTCCGGTGGTCACCCCGAAGACCAGTGACGCGGTCCCACCGCCGAAGCCGGTGACCGCGCTCTTGCTGAGCGGCTTGTCCTCGTGTTCCAGGTAATAGTCGTACTCGACTCGTTCTTCGTCTTCGGTGTCCGGAGTGGACGGTCGCTGGTTCAGCCACGCCTCCTCCGGGATCACCAGATACCGGGGCTGCGGGGCACGGGGGACGGAGAACTTCCGGAAGGCCGCCCACAGCGACAGTGCCGGTCGTTCGGCGAGGTTCGTGGCCATGGCGTTCAGTCCCGGTCGCCGGTCATGATCTTGACCGGCTTGTCGTGGTCCTTCATCTTCTTGGCGCTCTCCCGGAGCTTCTTCAGCTCGCCTTTGGCCTTCTTCAGGTCGTCCTTGGCCTTGTCCAGCACCTTGCCCGCCCGTTCCACCGCTTCGTTCGCGGTGTCGACGGCCTTGGCCTTGTCCCGCAGCTGCTCCCGGACCGTGCGCGGAGCCGTCTCGGCGACCGCGGCGCGGACGACGAACTTCTTCTCCGGGAGGACGTTCGCCAGTTTCGGCACGGCCGTCTTCACCACGCGTGGTTTGACGACCGCCGCCTTCTTCACCACCGGTACCGGGTGAGCCACCTTCTTGACCGGCTGCGCGGCCTTCACCGTGCGCTGCACCGGAACGGCCTGCTTGACGACCGGGGCCACGGATACCTTCGCCGGCACGACTGGGGCCACGGGCACCTTCGCCGGCACGACGGGGGCCACCACCGCCGACGGCGGGGTCGCCTTCCGCGGCGCGGGCGGTTCGGCCCGGGGGTCGGCCTTGGGCTGGGGTGCCGTCTGCTTCGGCGGCGCCGGCTCCAGAGCCTGGACCTGCTGCGGTTTGGCCGCCTGCGCGGTGTCCTGTACCGGTTTCTCGTCGGGCCGGTCGTCCAGCATGGCGTTCGCGGTGGTGGCGCCGATGGCCGCGGTGGCGAGACCGGCGACGCCGTAGACGGCCGCCCGCCGGAGATTGTTCTTCTGCTTCATCCGTCCCACCTCGCTTGTTCCGTGGCGTCGCTGCTGAGAAGCAGCGTGGCGCGGGGCGGTTCAGCGCCGGTACATCGGCGGTTCATCCGCACTCCCGCGATCGCGTTCTCCGCATTACTCTGCGGATATGCGACCGGAGGACGGGGAAGCGCTCGGCAGCGGATCGGCCGGTGCCGTCTTCGCCCTGCCGTCGGACGAAGGCGACGTCGCGGTCAAGGTGTTCCCCGGCAGGCTGTACGAGCGCACCCGCCTCCGGCTGGAACACGAACTGGAGCGGCTTTCCGCGCTGGACGGGCAGATCCTCGTACCCGGCGCCATCGAGGAACTGCCTGACGGCCGGTGCGCGCTCCGCAGCGAACTCTGCACCCGGTCACTGCTCGATCTGGTCGAGAGCACCGGCCCGCTGTCGGTCTCGGACACCCTCGTCCTCGGCTCCGCGATCGCGTCGACGCTCGCGAGAGCGCACGAAGCCGGGATCGTCCACGGCAGGCTCACCCCCGCCAACGTGCTGTTCCGCGCGTCGGGTGAACCCGTGATCAACGATTTCGAACGCACCCTGCGCCCGGTTTTCGTCCGGGATCCGGACCACGGAAGCGATTTCCTCGCCCCGGAAGGCCCCCACGGCGAAGGCGCGGATCTCTACGGGCTCGGCGCCGTGCTCCATTTCGCGCTGACCGGCCTGCCGCCCGGGCCGGACCGGCCGGAGCTGCACCGGGTCGACGCGCCGATCGATCTCCTCTCCCTCACCGAGAACCTCCTCGCCGAAGACCCGGATTCCCGGCCTGCCGGGATGGCCGTGGTCGAAGAGATCCTCATCGCGCTGACCCCGGAACCGTCCACTGTGGACGAAGAAGCGCCGGTCGTGGTGTCACGAGGGATCCAGGGATATCCGCTCCTGACCATCGGACCGGAACCGGCGCCGGCACCCGAGCCCCGCAAGAGGTCCGCCTGGCCGGTGCTCGCCATCGGCGCGGCCACCGTGCTCGCGACCGCGGCCTGGTTCCTCATCCCCGGTTCGCCGGAACCGGTGCCTCAGGCTCAGGCACAGCCCAGCCTGGCGAAGACGAGCACGAACCCGAAACCCGCACCGCGGGTGGAACTGGACGCACCGATCGACCACGGCTCGATGGTCGAGCTGACCTGGCGGGCACCGGCGGGGTTCGACTCGGCCGTCGTCGTCGCGGACGGCACCGGCGAGGCCAAGACCACGATCGTCCGCCAGCAGCGGACGATGAAGATCCCCGTCGACCCTGGCCGGAAGTACTGCTTCCTCGTCCAGATCACCGACGGCGGTGACGTGCAGGAGAGCGCGCCGCGTCCCATCCGGGGCGCGGTCTGCCGGAAGTGAACCGGCCCTGTTGTACCGTGGAGGGGTCCACGGTGGAGAGGGGATCCGGCCGTCGTATGAGCAGCGCCTCCGCCACCATCGTGCCCGGCCCCGGCGATACGGTGCTCAAGGTGTACCCGGGTTCGCTGGACCGCGAAACCCGGGCGGCGCTGGAACGGGAACAGGCCGCGCTCTCCGGAATCGCGTCGATCCTGCAGGTGGACGAGATCGGCAAGCTCGCCGACGGCCGGACGGCGCTGCGCATGCCGCGCTGCGACCGGTCCCTCGCCACCTTGGCCGAACCCCTGCCGGTCCAGGACGCGCTGATCATCGGCGAAACAGTCGCGCGGGTGCTGGCCGCCGCGCACCGGGCCGGCGTGGTGCACGGTTCGGTGTCGCCCGGAAACGTCCTGATCCGGCACACCGGCGAACCCGTCGTCGCCGACTTCGGAGTGGCGCTCCGGCGGCGGTTCCCGCGTGACCCGCTGCACGGCCTCGAGTTCACCGCCCCGGAGACCGTGCGCGACCAGACCATGGACGAGCGGACCGACCGCTACGGCCTCGGCGCCGTCCTGTACCTCGCGCTGACCGGCGAACCTCCACACAGGACGGTCGTCGGCGAGCAGCCGGGTACTCGCATCCACCGCGTGCTCACCGAGCCCGTCGCACCCATCACCCGGCCGGACGTCCCGGACGAACTCGTGGCGCTCGTCGGCGAACTGCTCGCCAAAGACCCGGAGCGCCGGCCGGAGGACCCGGAAGCCCGGCTGAAGCAGCTGCATCGGAGACTCACGGCGGCCCGGGCCGGCATCCCGCTCGACCTGCCCGCGGAACCGATCCTGGTGCTGGAGCCGTCCCGTCCGGAGCAGCCGCCGCCGGAAGCTGCGGCATCGAAGCGGAAATACGTCATCGCGGCCGCGGTCCTGGCCGGGATCTGCGGCGCCGTCGCCGTTCCGTGGCTCCTGTCCGGCAGCGAGGAGACTCCCTCCGCGCCGCCGCCCACGGCCGCTCCCCCGTCGAGCGGCGTCGCGATCCAGCTGGCCCCGCCCGTCGACCACGAAACCTACGTCGAACTGTCGTGGACGGCGAACGCCGAACTGGACTTCGCGATCATTCTCGCCGAGGAAGGCCGGGCGGAACCGCAGGTGATCTTGACGCAGCGGACCAAGCAGCGCCGGGTCGACGTCCGGCCGGGCCTGCGGTACTGCTTCCAGATCCAGGGCAGCAGCCCGCAGGGCACCTACGAGAGCGCGTTCCAGCCGCTCCGCGGCGCCGTCTGCAAGCACTGAGCCGCACCGCGCGAAGCTCCGCTGAAGGTTGCGAAAGCCACTTTCGCAACTTTCAACGTTGCGAAAGTGGCTTTCGCAACGCGCCTCTCCGGTGGTTTCGCGTGACCAGATGGACGACACAAGTGATCAGACGGACGACACGCGTGATTGGGCGGACGACTCACGTGTCGTCCGTCTGATCACACGTGTCGTCCGTTCAAGCACGCGTGTCGTCCATTCGATCACGCGGCGCGGGGTGGGAACAGGACCCGGACGTTGACCGCCGCCCGCAGCCTCGCCGCCCAAGATCGGCGCCGTAGTCCTTTTCGGACGGTTCGCACCGCGGCCCAGGCCTCGTGGGCGACGTCCGGCGCCATCCCGGACCACAGCGCGGCGTCGACGGATCTCGCCAGCGAGTACAGTCCGTCCACTGTGGACTGATCACCGAAGACGCCGGCGGAGGCGGCCAGATCCCGCACGGTCATCCCGGCGGTCACCCGGAGACCGTGTGCCCGCAGCCGGTCCCTGGCCTCGGCCCAGGCGCCGATCACCGCGTCCCGGCCTTCCTTGCGACGTCGCCGCCAGGCGCGGAACGCGGTCACGCCGGGAACGCCCGCGCCCCACAGCACCAACAGGACCACGAGCCCGGCGGCGGCGATGATCGCCACCGTCCGCCAGTTCCCCGCGCCCGACGCGGTGTCCTCTTCGGATTCCCCGGGTGGCAGCGGCGGGTTCTCCATCTTCTGCACCGGCGGCAGCTGGGTCCGCACCTCCGCCACCGCGGCGGCGATCCCGTTCGCGGCCGCGGTCCCGCTCTGCGCGGCGGCGCCGGACGGGTCGAGAGGAACCCAGCCCACCCTCGCCACGGCGACCTCCGGCCACGCGATGATGTCGGAGTTGCGGACGACGTGCGCGCCGTCGGCCTCGGCCCGTTCCGGCGCGCGGTAGCCGACGACGAGCCGCGCCGGGATTCCCTTCAGTCTGGCCAGCACCACATACGCGGCGGCGAACTGCTCGCTCGTGCCCCGTTTGTCACCGTCGATCAGGAACCGGCGCAGCTGCGGCCAGCCGTGCCCGGTGGGCAGGTCGTCGCCCGTGGCGAGCCGGTGGTTTCCGGCGAGGTACCGCTCCAGCGCGACGGCGGTCTGGAACGACGGCCGCAGGTCGGGCGGCAGCACCCGGTCGGCGAGTTCGCCGATCTCCGGGGGAACCGTGCCGAGACCGCCGAGACCACCCGGGAGCGCGGGATCCGTTCCGGCGCCGATCAGGTCTTCCGGACCGACCTGGGGCTCCCACCAGCCGAGGGTGTACCGGGGCGGTGACGGTTCCGTGGTGACCAGGGTTCCGCGTGTCTCGTCGACGAGCGCGTCGACGCCGGTGACCGACGCGGGCGACGTCTGGCCGGGGAGCCACGGCCCGGACGGAGCCGACATCTCGATCGTGGCCTGGCGCCTGGCAGCCGGGACTTGTTCTCCCGTACGGGGCGGGATCTCCGCGCCCAGTCGGCGGAAACCCCCACTGGGCAACCAGTTCGAGCCGTCGAACTCGTCCAGTACGGCCAGCGGCCAGCGCCGGGAGGCCGGGGTGTCCCCGGTGTAGCGGAACACCTGCGGCGACGGATTCTTGGTCCGGTACGCGATCTCGGACAGCGGGCTCGTGACGGACTCTTCGGCCAGCGGGACCGATTCGTCGTCCTTCAAGGAGTACGCGGGGCGCGCGAGCGGATCGGCCACGGCCAGCGCGAGCGCGCCGACGACGCCGAGCACCACGGCGGGCGCGACCAGCTTCAGCAGCCGGGGCAGCGCGATCCCCCCGCCGCCGACCAGCAGCAGTCCGGCGATCACCGCGTAGCCGATGCCCGTGGCCACCGCGGCGACGCCGGTCACCGCGACGTAGGCCTGGCTCAGCACGAGGACGAGCAGCCCCGGCACGAGCGCCAGCAGTGGCCGGCGCAACCGGTGCAGCAGTTCGATCCCCAGGACGGCGGCGACCAGGACGGCCAGCGGCACGAACGAGATCAGTTCCGGTTCCGGCCGGGCCGGCCAGGTCGTCCGCAGGGTCAGCTGCCAGCCGTCGACGGCCCCGGCGGCGAGCACCGCGAGCGTCTCCCCCGTCGGGATCCCCGCCACCGTCGTTTCCGGCAACGCCGTCTCGATCACCGCGAGCAACCCCGCCAGTACCGCGATCACCGGCCGCCACGGCACGACTTTCGGGAACCGCCTGCCGAGTTCGGTGGCCCCGTAAACGACCAGCACCACCGCGCCGATCGACAGGAGCAGCGCGGTCACCCCGAAGACCGGCGCGAAGAGCAGTCCTCCGATCGCCGCCGCGGCGAGTACGGCGACGTCCGCGATGCGCGGGGTCACGACACCAGCTCGTTCCACCGGTTCACCGCCTCGGCCGCGTCCGCCGCGCTGACCCTGCGGGCGCGGGGGACGCCCTCGACACCGTGCACGCCGAGCCCGTCCATCCCCAGCCCGTGCGTACCCACCCCGAGCACGTACACCGACGAGAAATGCGGCCGGACGACCGCGAGCCCGCGCAGGTCCGGCCCGGCCCTGCCGGTCACGACGACCAGGCAACCACCACGGACTCCCTTGCGGGACAACGAAATCGGGATCATCGGCCGGTCGGCGGCGGGGTCCTGGCCGACCTCGCACAGCACGTCCAGCAGCCGCCTCGCCGCCTGCGCGCCGCCGAAGGTCGTCAGATCCTCGCCGGTCGAGGTGAGCAGGCGGCAGCGGTGCCCGGCCGTCGCCGCCGCGTTCACCAATGACGCCGCCAGCTCGGCGGCCTCCTCGAATTCGTTCTCCGACAACACCTTCGCCCGCGTGTCGAGCAGCAGCGTGAACCGGGGGTGGTCGGGATCGACGTAGTCCCTGACCATCAGCTGCCCCGTCCGGGCCGTGGCCTTCCAGTGCAGGTGACGGACCTCGTCCCCGACGACGTACTCGCGCACGTCCCGCAGATCCGCCGAACCGTGCAGCGAATCGTCGGTCGTCGGCCCGTCGTGATGGTGGCGGGGATGACCGGTCGCGAGCGCGCGCACGGGATGCAGTTTCGGGTAGACCCACAGCGTCGCGGTGTCACCGGCCGGAAGCGGGCGCCGGACCAGGCCGAGCGGATCGGCGCGCTCCAGGATCAACGGACCGACCGTGAATCGCCCGCGCCGCCTCGTCGGCAGTTCGTAATGGTAGGTCGCCTCGCCGCCCGGTGGCAGCGGGCGGACCGTGACGGCCAGTTCGGCGCCGTGTTCGCCGTGCTCCCGCGCCGTGAACCCGGCCTGCCGCCGCGTTCCCGGGTTCCCGACCAGCAGCCGGGCCATCGCCGGGCGTCCGCGTTCGACGCGGTCCGGGAAAACGTCGCGCCGCACCTCGACCCGCGGGCGCCGGATCGCCAGCGCCACCCCGGCGAGCAACGCGCCCACCGCGGCTCCCGCGAGCACGCGCAGCAGTGGGTATCCGGCCACTTCGCCCGCGCCGTACAGCAGCACGGCGGCGACGAGCAGGCCGGTCCCGCGTCCCGTGAGCCGCATCCGGCTCAGACCGCGTTGATCGCGGGCGCGGGCGTCGCCGCCAGCGCCTCGTCGACGACGTCGGCCGCGGACCGCTGGTTGAGCTCGGCGTCGGCGGTGAGCACCAGACGGTGGGCGAGCACCGGTTTCGCGATGAACTTGATGTCGTCCGGCGTCACGTAATTGCGGCCGTCGGTGGCCGCGATCCCTTGCGCCGCACGGACGAGGGCGATGCTCCCGCGCGGGCTCGCGCCGTACCGGACCGCCGCGTGCTCCCGCGTCGCCGAAGCCAGCCGCACCGCGTACGAACAGATCGCGGGATCGAGGTAGGCGTCCCGCACCTGGTCGATGGCACGGCGCAGGGTCTCCAGGTCCACGACCGGTCCCAGCTCGTCCGGGCTGACCCGCGCGCAGTCGCTCATGAGCACCCGGACCTCGGAGTCGTGATCGGGGTAGCCGACGGAGATCCGCATCATGAACCGGTCGAGCTGCGCTTCGGGCAGGCGGTAGGTGCCCTCCATCTCGATCGGGTTCTGCGTGGCGACCACCAGGAACGGATGCGGCACCTCGTGCGGCACCGAATCGACCGTCGCCCGGCGCTCCGACATGACTTCGAGCAACGCGGACTGAGTCTTGGGCGTGCCCCGGTTGATCTCGTCCGCGAGGACGATGTTGGCGAAGATCCCGCCCGGGTGGAACTCGAACTTCTCGTTGTTCTGGTGGTAGACCATCACTCCGGTCACGTCCCCGGGCAGCAGGTCGGGCGTGAACTGGATCCGGTTCCAGCTTCCGCCGATGCTGCGGGCGAGACACCTCGCCAGCGTCGTCTTCCCCAGGCCCGGAACGTCTTCGATCAGCAGGTGTCCCTCGGACAGCAAAGCCGCGATCGCGAGCCGGACGACGTCCGGTTTGCCGCGCAGCACGCGCTGCACGTTCTCGGCGACCGCCTGGTAGACCCCGGTCGCGGCCGGCTGGTTCATCGTGCCCCCTGTTTCGTGCCCGTCATTTCCAGATGATCGTCTTCGTGATCGGCTCGTAGCCGTTGGGATCCAGCGACACGGTGACCTCGTCCCCCTTGGCACCGGGATAGCGGAAGAGGTCCGTGCCGGTGTTGTGCTGGCCGGTGAGCTTGATCGTGAACTCCTCGCGCACGCCGCCGGGTCCGGTGACGACGACGGGGAGCGTGGCGTTCCAGTTCGAGCTCTCGGTGATCGTCCTGGCCACCAGCCGCACCATCCCGTTCCGCTGCGTCACCTCGATATCCGGCCGTCCCTTGGGCGTCGTCGGATCGTCTCCCGCCGGGCCGTTGCCCGCGGCGCTCATCGCCTCGACGTAGAACCGCAGTTCGGTGCCCACCAACAGGAAGTCGGCGACGTACTGCCGCGCCGACGCCGCCACGGTCGCCTCGCCGCAGTCCGGCGGATCGTGCGGCTGGTTGATGCCCTCGCTGTCCGGGCACCAGTAGATCCGGTAGCCGGTGATCGGCGAGCCGTTCGCCGTCGCGGGTGTCCAGGTGATGAGCGCGCCGCCGTTGCCCTGCGGTTGCGCGGCGACGTTCCCGGGGGCGCTCGGCGGCTTCGGTACCGCCGGGGTCACCGGGGCGGAACTGGCACCGGGCCCCGTTCCCGCGCGGTTGATCGCGGCCACGGTGAAGACATACGAGGCGCCGTTCGTCAGCCCATTGATCGTGGCCGTCCGTGCGCCGCCGCCGACCGTGGTCTCGCCGCCGGACCACGTGACCCGGTAGTTGGTCACGGCAGCACCGTTCGCGGCCGCGGCGTTCCACCGCACCGTCGCGGAGCCGTTGCCCGGCGTGGCCGTCACCGACCGCGGCGCGCCCGGTGGGCTCGCCGCGACGGGCGGCGGCTTCTTCGTCGGCTGCGGCACGACGGGCCGGTCCGGCTTACCGGCCGGCGCGGGCGGTGGCTGGGGCTGCGTGACAGGTCCTCGCGTGTCCGGAGGGTTCTGGGGTGGCGGCGGAGCCACCGGTTTCGGATCCTGCGCGGGATCGGGAGCACCGGTCACCGGGACCTCGTTCACCGCGCCGTCGTGCTCCACCACCAGCACGTGGGAACCGTCCACGCCGTCGACGTAGACCCTGGAGTCCTGGCCGCGCACCGGGGGCCTGCCGCCCTCGCCGGGGATCGGTTTCTTGTCCCGCTCCCGGCCGTCGCGGTCGTAGGTGCGCAGTGTCTTGCTGGTGCGGTCGACCACCGCGACGGCGGTCCGCGAGGCGGCGACGCCCGCGTAGTCACCCGGCGGGAGGCCGACGGTCACCGGAGGGGTCTTGGCCTGCGGCGCGGCGTCCACCAGATGCAGCCGCGACCCCTGCGGGTCGAGGATCGCCATCCTGCCCTCGACGTCGTTCGCCGCCGCGACCGCGGTCTCCGGAACCTCGACGCCGAGCTTCACCGGATCCCCGAGGCCGGTGACGGCGACCGTCCGCGCGGTGTCGTCGGTGGTGTCCACGAACATCGCGGTGTCGCCGACGACGGTGAGGGAACCCTTGTGCCCCTGGGGAACCACGAACGGGCAGGACAGCCGCTCCGAACCGGGAGCCAGTTCGCACAGCAGCCCGGTGTCGAGCCGGTGCAGCCAAAGCCGCCCGTCCGGGGTCGCGACCGGGGTCCCCAACGGCCCCCCGGCCTTGACGGTGACGGCGTGCTCGCCGAAGCGGCTCACCGTCCCGGCCGCGCGGTAGACGGCGTACGGTCCGCCTCGGACTTCAAGGGTCACCGGACGCTCGGGAGCGGGCGCGGGATGGCTGCCTTCGACCGACAGGGTCGACTTGCCGAACTCGATGTTCTTCGAAGGGCCGACGACGTATCCCTGCGTCGGACCCTGCACGACCTGGCTGTCCTTGTCCGCGCCAGGGACGCTCACCTCGGCGTCCGCCCGCTTGCCCGCCCCGTCGATGTGGAACGCCTTGCCGAGCACGGAGTTGTAGATCCAGTGCCCGGTCGGCACCACGTCCAGCCCGGGCAGCGGTTTCGAAGCGCCGCCCACGGCGATGCCGACCACCGCGACACAGCCCGCGACGATCAACGCGATCGGAGCCCTTGCCCGCCAGCGCGCCCCGGCGGTCCCCTTACCTGCACGGATCACATCAGGCAGGGTAACCCGTTCGTTCGGCGTCATGGCTTGTCCACCGGCCCCATCGGCAACGCGAGCTCGAAGATCGCCCCGCCCTCGTCACGGTTGTAGAGACGCAGCGTGCCGCCATGGATGTCGGCGACCCACTTGACGACGGCGAGGCCGATCCCGGTCGATCCCCCGCCACTGACGAAACGTTCGAACAATTCCGCCGCCCCCTCCGGATCGACGCCGGGCCCGCGGTCGGCGATGATCACCCTGCCGTCGAGCACGGTGACCTGGATGTCGGCCTCCTCGCCGGGCGCGCGGCCGTGGTTCACCGCGTTCCCGATCAGGTTCGCGACCGCGCGCCGCAGCAACGTGGCGTCGCCCTCGACGCGGGTCGGCACGGAGGTGACCGAGATCCGCGCGCCGTCGGCGGGCATGTCCTCGACGACCATCTCGACCAGCTGATCGAGCATCAACGGCTCCATGGCCGGTTTCTCGACCCCGGCGGTCATCCGGGCACGGCTCGGCCAGAGATCGATGATGTCGCCCATCATCGAGGCGAGCCGGATGGTCCTCGGCAACATCTCGGCCTGTGCGGCCGGGTTCCGCGACGCCGTCTCGGCCAGCGCCCGCAGGCCCGCCACCGGCGTCTTGAGGTCGTGCACGACGCCGTCGAGCAGCTGGGAAACCCCGTCCAGCAACGACTTCTGCTGTTCCAGCGCCGCGGTCGCCGGGCGCATGGCGCGTCCCGCGATGAAATATCCGGCCGCGCCGAGCCCGAGCACCAGGAGCACGCAGCCGCCGATCACCAGCAGCGTCCACTCGCCGTGCTGCTCGTCGACGACCTCGGCGTCGGCCACCACGACGACGGCGCCGACGATCTGCTGTGAAGTGTCCTTGATCGGATCGGCGGCGACGTAGACGGACCGGCCGGCGGCCGTCTTCTCGTAGCCGGTCTTCGAGAGGTTCGTGCCGGTGGCCTCGGTCGCGAGCCGGTTCAGCAGCGCGTCGTCGACGGGGACGCACTCGCGTTTGCCGCGGTAGGGCTCGAAGCGCGGGGCGGTGCCGGGGAGGACGGCGAACTGCGGGCACTGCTCGTTCACCGTGTCGGTGCCGATGTAGGCGGTGACGATCGCGCCGCCGTCCGCCGCGATCAGCCTGGCCAGCGTCGCGGAGACCTGGCGGACGTCGCTGTCGAGCCGCTGCCTGCCCTGATCGGCGTCCGCCTCGATCAGCAGCCACGCCAGGATCACCAGGCCGACCGCGTTCATCGCGGTGAACAGCAGCGTCAGCAGACCGCGGAGCCGTCGCAGCCGCCCGGTCGAGGTGTCGGTCGAAGTGTCGGTCACGAGAGCCGGAACCCGACTCCGCGCACCGTCTCCACCGGATCCGGCTCGCCCAGTTTGCGGCGCAGCCGTTTGACGACGGCGTCGACGACGTTGGCCGTGGGCTCGTTCTCGAGGTCCCAGCAGTGCTCGACGAGATCCGCCCGGGACACCGCCATCCCGGGTCGGGTCGCGAGGTATTCGAGGATCGCGAATTCACGGTTGCTCAAGGAGAGCAGCACGCCTCCGCGGCGGACCTCGCAGCGCGCGAAATCGACTTCGAGGTCGGCGTGGCGCAGCACCGGCGGCCTGCTGTCCCGGCGGCGGCACAGGTTCATCACGCGCGCCAGCAGCTCCGCCATCACGAAGGGTTTGACCAGGTAGTCGTCCCCGCCGTGTTCGAATCCCTCGATCCGGGCACTGCTCGAATCCAGCGCGGTCAGGAACAGCACCGGCACGGCCCAGCCCTGCCGCCTGCGCTCGTCGACGAAGCCGATGGCGTCACCATCGGGCAGCATCCGGTCGAAGACCGCGCAGTCGTGCGCTCCGGTCGCGTCGAGCGCCGCGGCCGCGGCCGCCAGCGAACCGGCGGCGTCCACGGTGAACGAGGCGGCGCGCAGCTCGGCGGACACCGCCAGCCGGATGTCCTCGTCGTCCTCGACGACCAGCACCCTCGCGTTCATCGGCATCCAATCCTCGCACCAGAGAGGGAGGTCATGGGGTCACCGTGGGAGATTAGCGCCCCGCGCTGCGCTGAACGGGCGATCACCCCGATACGGCCGTCCGGCGGCTCGGCTACCTTGGCCGTGTGCGGATCCTGGTCATCGAAGACGACGAAGCGCTCCGGTCGTCTGTGCACTCGTCCCTGCGTTCCGCCGGTTTCGCCGTCGACGCCGTCGGCGATCTCCGCCCCGCCGACGAGGCCCTGTTCGTCAACGCCTACGACTGTGTCGTGTTCGACCGGATGCTCCCCAGCGGCGACGCGCTGGACTACGTCGAGCGGAAACGGGGCACCGGATGGACGACCCCCGTGCTGTTCCTGACCGCGCTGGGCGATCCCGATCAGCGCGTCGCCGGTTTGCGGCGAGGCGGCGACGACTATCTCGAAAAGCCTTTCGCCATCGCGGAAATGGTGGCACGGGTGCGCAGCCTCTGCCGTCGTGGCCGGGTCCCGCTGCCGTCGGTGCTGCGGGCCGCGGACCTCGAACTCGACACCGGCCGGCACGAGGTCCGGCGCGACGGGGTCCTCCTGAGCCTGACCCGTACGGAATTCGCCGTGCTGCGCTGCCTGCTGGAGAACGCGGGCCGTCCGGTTTCCCGTGATCAGCTCATCAGGGCGGGCTGGGACGAGGTGGCCGATCCGACGTCCAACGTTCTCGACGTCCTGCTGACGAGCCTCCGGCGGAAACTGCTGAAGCCGCCGCTGATCACCACGGTGCCGAGGGCCGGTTACCGCATCGGCTGACCTCGCCGTCCGGACGTCATCGCCGCGCAACTCGTCACCTGTCTCCTGAGCCTGGGGTCGCCGGCCGCGAACCGTCTCGATGATGGCGGACGCCGGTTCATCGCCGGTTCATTCAGGCGGGGCGGGTCGCGAGCTAAGGCAGTGCCGCCCGTGTGACGTCGAGATCGGCGAGCAGGTCACCGTGTTCGTCGACGCGGTCGAGCACGTCGTCCGCGGTGAACACCAGCTGTGTCGCGCGGCGGCAGGCGCGGACTTCGTCCCAGGTGAGCGGGGTGGAGACGGTGGGGTGGTCGCGGCCGCGCAGCGAGTACGGGGCCACCGTGGTCTTGGCGGGGTTGTTCTGGGACCAGTCGATGAACACCCGCCCGGTCCGCTGGGCTTTGGCCATCACGGCGGTCACCCGGTCCGGCGTTTCCCGGGCCAGGCGTTGCGCGAGTTTCTTGGCATAGGCCGACGGCGCCGCGGGGTCGCCGGTGGTGATGGCGCAGTAGAGCTGCATGCCCTTCGAGCCGGACGTCTTCGCCAGCGGGGTCAACCCGTCCTCGGCCAGGGCGTCGTGCAGTCGCTCGGCGACGCGGCAGCAGTGCACGATCGAGGTGCCCGGCCCGGGGTCGAGATCGAACACCAGCCGGTCCGGCGGACGGCGGGCACCGTCGGCACCGACTGTCCATTGTGGAACGTGGAGTTCGAGGGCCGCCATGTTCGCCGCCCACACCACGGCCGCCAGTTCGCCCAGCAACGCATACGTGATCGGCTCCCCCGTGCCGCGGCTGCCGCTGCGCGCGATCCGGACGGTCGGCAGCCACGAGGGTGCGCCGTGCGGGACGTTCTTCTCGAAGAACTGTTCACCGCCGACGCCGTCGGGAAACCGGATGAACGTCACCGGGCGGCCCTCCAGATGCGGCAGCAGGACCGGCGCGATCCGGGAGTAGTAGTTGATGACCTCACCCTTGGTGAACCCGTCCGGGTACAGCACCTTGTCCAGATTGGACAGTGTCAGCCGCCGCTCCCCGGCCTGGACGGTGATCTTCGTTCCCCGCGCCGGTGGCGCCGCGGGCGGCTCCTCGATCGCCGGTTCGGCCTTCGCGTGGTCGCCCGTTCGAGGTTCGGCGACGGAAGGCACTTCCCGTCGCGGCGCCAGGACCTCGGCGGGGCGTTTGTCCTCGCGCAGCCCCCGCCACGAGGTGTGCCGCAGGCGGCCGGCGCCGCGGGTGAACTGCCGGAACACCACCTCGCCCACCAGCACCGGTTCCACCCAATGCGCCCGCGCGGTGTCGGCCCGGGGCGGCGCGACCGCGAACGGCTGCCGTTTCCGCTCCAGCGTGTCGAGCCTGCCCTGCAGGCGGCCGCGTTCGGCTTCGGTGAACCCGGTGCCGACGTCGCCGAGGTAGACCAGGTCACCGGTGTCCGGGTCGTGGGCGCCCAGCAGAAGCCCGCCCATCCTTCCGTGCAGACGCCCCTGTCCCGGCCGGTAACCGCAGACGATCACCTCGGTCGTCTGGATCAGCGGGTGTTTCGCCCAGGCGTCGCTACGGCGGCCCGGGGTGTAAGCGGCGGTGCGGAGCTTCGCGATCAGACCTTCGTGACCACTGGCCTTCACATGTTCTAGCAGATGCCGGGGAGTCCGGCGGTCGGCGGCGAGGTCGGTGAAGGTGAACCCCCGCACCACCTCGACCCGGAACGGGTCCGGCATCGGGAGTTGCGTCAGCCGACCGCGCCGCTCCTCATACGGCTCGCCCAGCAAGGAGACTCCCCCGAGCCGGAGCAGGTCGAAGGCCAGGAACCGGATCGGCACGTCCTCGAACGGCTCCTCACGGCGAACGGAACCGCGATGGGTCTGGTAGCGGCCGCGGCGCTCCTGCAGCATCCCGAAGTCGATCTGTCCCGCGTCGTTGTAGACGACGATCTCACCGTCCAGCACGGCGCTCCGCCCGTCCAAGGCCTCGGTGAGGACCCCGGCGAGACACGGGAACTCGTCGGTGAAGTCGATCCCGTTGCGACTGGTCAGGACCGTGGTGCCGTCGGCGGCGATCCTCATGCACGCCCGGTAGCCGTCGAGCTTGTACTCGTACGCCCACTCCGGCCCCTCACGCAGCCGGCCCCCGTCCGGCTTGGCCAGCATCGGTTCCACCCACTCAGGCGTACTCGCTTCCTCTCGGCCGCCTGCCGACTTCCGCGTCATCACGAGCTCCCGTCACCGAGCGGACCAGGGCGAACACACTCGTCCGACCGCCTGCGTCGACGGTAACCCGAACGGCCTAACAACGCTCGGTATCACCTCGTGGGGTTCCCGCGAGATCGTTTCGGCCTCGACGTACGGGGTACGGACAGAGGAGTCGTGGAGAGATCCGTGCCAGGGAGAAGCCGTGAACGGTCATGAAGCCGCCCCCGCCCCGCTGCCTGCCGAGGCCGAACCACCTCGGCGGGCCGTCGTCACCGGCTCCGATTCGGGGATCGGCCGCGCGGTGGCCATCGCCCTCGCCAAGGACGGTCTCGACGTCGGCATCACCTATCACTCCGACGCGGACGGCGCGGAAGCCACCGCCGCCGAGGTGCGCGAACACGGCGTGGCGGCGCACGTACGCCGGCTCGACCTGACGGAACTGCCCGGCGCGGCAAGTGTCATCGACGCCTTCGCCGAGGACCTGGGCGGAATCGACGTCCTGGTCAACTGCGCGGGAACGGGCAGCGCCGAACGGGCGATCGACATGCCCTACGACCGCTGGCGCCAGGTGCTGGACGTCGACCTCGACGGGGTGTTCCTCTGCGCCCAGCGCGCGGCGCGGCAGATGGTCGACGCCGCGCACGGCGGCCGGATCATCACCATCACCAGCGTCCACGAGCACGTTCCCCGCGTGGGCGCGGCGCCGTACTGCGCGGCGAAGGCGGGCGCGGGCGCGCTCACCCAGGTGCTGGCCTTGGAACTGGCGGAACACGGGATCACGGTGAACTCCGTCGCGCCCGGTGAGATCTCCACCCCGATGACCGGGCAGACCGACGCGGACCCTCGCGAGCAGGAACGGCCCGGTATCCCCCTCGGCCGGACCGGGCACGCCGACGAGGTCGCGGCGGCGGTGGCGTTCCTCGCGCGGCCCGCCGCCGGTTACATCACCGGCGCTTCACTCGTCGTGGACGGCGGCCTGATGTTGATGGGCGCCCAGGCGGGGACGGCCTACCCCGCTCACGACTGGCGCTCGCCGTGACCCGGTCAGGCACGGGATTCCAGGCCGATGTTCTCCGACGTCTCCGTACCGGTCACCCGAAGTGCCTGCCTGTGGGACCGGTCCGCGTGCGCGGCTTCACGTACTCCGGTGCAGGCGGACCGCGAGATCCGCCAGCGTTCGGTGGCACGTCTTGCCGGTGCGGCCCAGCGGAAGCTCGGGAAGGGTCACCAGGAATTCCGGCAGCTTCCGCACGGCGAGGCCGTTGGCGGTGAGGAACGCGGTCAGCTCGGGCAGCGTCGGCGAGTGGCCGTTCCGGGGCGCCACGCAGGCGCAGAGCCGTTCCCCCAGTTCGGCGTCCGGTACCGCGACACAGGCGACCTCCCTGATCGCGGGATGTTCGCCGAGCGTGCGCTCCACCTCCGCCGGGCTGATCGTGTACCCGCCGCGGATCACCACGCGTTTGCTCCGGCCGGTGACGTGGAGCCTGCCGCGCTCGTCGAAGCGGCCGTTGTCTCCGGTCCGCACCCAGCCGCCGTCGGGCCGGTACGCGGCGTCCAGTTCCGGCGCGGCGACGTAGCACAGTGGGGTCATCGGGCCCCGGGCGTGGATTTCGCCGTCGACGATCCGGATCTCGCATACCGCGGGGTCCGGTACGCCCACCCCGTTCTCCGGTTCCGTCGTATGACAGTTGACGCCGTCGGACGAACCGTAGACGTCGATCATCTCGACGCCGAACCGCTCACGGCACGCGGCCAGCGTCGAAGGAGGCAGTGTGTCGCCGCTAGACACGATGGCCGCGAGCCCGGTGGTGTCCACCGCGGCGGGATGGTCGGCCATCCGCCGCCACATCGCGGGTACGGCGAACACGTGGGCCGGGCGGTGTTCGGTGATCAGTCGCAGCGCCGCGCCCGCCTCGAAGCGGCGCGCCAGGATCAGCGTGCCGCCGACCCGGCACAGCGTCACCGGCACCCCGAACGAGCCGAAGCCCGACGTCGGCGAGACCAGGACGAGGTCGCGGGGAACCTTCGTGTCGCCGTGGACGGCACGGAGGTAGTTCGCCCGCCCGCCGGCGAAGGCGTTGTGCGAATAGGCGACCATCTTCGGCGCCGACTCCGAGCCGGACGACACCAGGATCCGTGCCGGGGCCTCCGGATGCGGACTGACGATGCGCGTCGCACGTCGCGATTCACCCGCCACCCGCCCGTTCTCGACGACGAACCGCACACGCGCGCGTTCGAGGAGGTCGTCCGAGCCCGGCGGCAACGGCAGCACGACGGCCCCGAGCGCGAGGACGGCCAGCTCCGCGACCACCGAGGCCCGCCCGGTGGGTTCCCGCACCCCGACGATCTCCGTGGAGCCGCATCCGGCGGCCGCCAAACGCGCTGCCAGCTCCCGCGCCGCGGCGTCCAAGCGCGCGTAATCGAGCGAGCCTTCGTCGTCGATCACCGCCGTACGAAGCGGATGCTCGTGCACCCGCTCGCCGAAAAGCGAGTACAGATCCCTGTCCGGACAGTGTCCACATCGGACCCATTCGCGGCGGAGCCCGGCGGGCACGAGATCACGCAGCACCACCCCGGTCGCGGAAACCCAGGTCATCACGTGAATTCCCACGGCGACGCGACGAGGACGCAGTCGTCGTGGATCAGCGCGCGGGAGAACCGGGGATCCACGGCGAGCGCGGTGAGGTCGTCGCACACCGGCACGGTCAACGGACGGTCACAGCGCCGCCGGGCACCCGCGTTGAGCCTGCTCGCCGCGGACAGGAGCGACGAGTCGACCCGCGTCGCGCCGCGCGCCAGTGCCGTCACGATGCCGTGCGCGCAGACCACCCCGCCGAACACGTCGACAATCGTCATCAGCGACGGCGAGACGCCGGCGTGGGCCTGCACGACGAAATCCGTGCCCACCGGCGGTTCCGGCCCCAGCTCGGCGCCCCAGCCCGACGCGTGCGCGTACAGGATCCCCGGCCGGGCACGCGCCAGGTCGAGCGCGCTCAACGACCACCGCCCGGCCTTTCCGGGCGCCCAGTTGTGCAGGAACACGTCGGCCCCGACGGCGAGGTCGAGCAAATGACCCCTGCCGTCCCGGGTGCTCAGGTCGATCTCGATGACCTCCTTGCCGTCGTTGAGCGCGCGGAATCTGGCCGACGCGTCACCGGCGATCGGCGGGACCCACCGCAGCGGATCCCCACCCGGCGGCTCGATCCGCAGCACCGTGGCGCCGAGCAGCCGCAGCAGGTGCCCGGCCAGCGGCCCCTGTACCCGGCGGCAGGATTCGAGCACCACCAGACCGGACAACGGCAGCGGCATCGACGGCCGGGCGGGCCGGTGCCCGCGGCCCAGCCCGCTCACCACGAACGCGGGCAGCCGGTCGAACCTCCGATCCGCCACCCTCACCAGCGTCATCCCGGTCCGGACTGCGATCCGCTCCACCGCCACGATCGGGCGTTTCGCGAGCGCGTCGAGCAGCGCCGGCGGCAGTGGGCAGGTCGCGGTCGCGAAGCGCTGCACGAAGGGCCGCCAGGCGGTGGAGATCACCCGGCCCTCGACACCGAGTTCCCGCCAGAACCGTTGCCACACCGCGGGATCGAGAGTCTCGATCTCGTAGGCGACGCCGTCGGCCGAGCGGAACGGCGGCCCACCGGGGAAGAAGTCCTCGGTATGGTCGTCTTCGGCCGTCGCCGCGGCCAGGTATTGGGAAACCGCCAGCAAAGCCGCCTGCGCCAGCGAAGTGGACACGCCGCGCAGCGGGATACCCCGGTCACGAGCGAGCCCTACCGCGACGCCGCCCAGTTCGGCGAGTTCCGCAGCGAGGATGGACGCGTAGTCGAGTCCGAGCGGGGTCGGCCTGCCGAAGCGCCGGCCGTGTACGTGCATGATCCCGCAGGCCGCCTGCACGTCGAGCTCGCCGGCCAGCGGCAGGCCGACCGGACCCGCGACGGTCACGGCGTCCACCTCGGTGATCATTCGGGACGCCTTCCCTGCACGGAGTACAGCACACACGACGAGGCCCGGAACCCCGGATCCGCCATGACCGCACGCACCTCGGCGAGTTCGCCGTCGGTCATCCCCGCGGCGAGCAACCGGTCGCGCAGATGATGGGTGTGGTGGATCAGCAGCCGCAGACCGGGCGAACCCGCCCGCCACGGGAAGATCAGGGGTACCGGGTCGACGTCGACCAGGCCCGCGTCGGCCATCGAGGCGGCGACCCGGCGGCCCCAGGTCCCGTCCCCGCCCGCGGTCTTGAACGTCCTTTCCTTGGCCGCCAGAAACTTCTCGTAGACACTCGCCGCGCGGGCGTCGGGGGCGAGCAGCACCGGACCGTAGGAGATGTCGAACTCGTCGATCTGCATCCAGCCGCCCGGTTTTAGCGCCCGCGCCAGCTTCCGGAGGACGGCCTCCCGCTCCGGCAGATGCTGCAGGACCAGGCGGGCGTGGACGAGGTCGAACTCGCCGCCCGGCAACGGATCGTGGACGACGTCGTGCCGGAGGACGGTCATTCCCGGCTCCGGCTCGATGTGATCGGGTTTGATGTCGGTCGCCAGCACCACCCCGGTCGGCGCCACCCTGGCGGCGAGCCACCGCGCGACGCCGCTGCCGCCCGCCCCGACTTCGAGGCAGGACCAGCCCTCTCGCACGCCGGTCTGCTCCAGCCGCGCGAAAGTGACCGGGTCGTACGCCTCGGAGAGGCACCGATGCTGCTCGGTCGCGTGATCGCTGTGGTTGTCGAAGACGTAGGCCGTGGTCACGTCCACCTTCCCGATCCGTTCGTGGCGGCCGTCCCGGTCAGCCGCTCCAGCAGTTCCAGCCGCCGCACCTTCCCGGTTCCGGTGCGCGGGACGTCGTCCCACGCGAGCGTCACCGGCTCCCCCATCGGCGGCAGATCGGCCACGGCGGCCCGCCACCGCGCCGGATCCAGTCCGGTGTCGGTCACGACGACCGGGATCGGCGCCCGTCCCGCCGCGGAAAGCACGACGCATTCGGCGATGGCCGGAAGCCGGTCCTCGATCGCGTCCTCCACCGAGAGACAGCTCAGCCCGGGGACGCTGTCGACCTCCCGGTCCAGCAACGTCACCGCGCCGGTCCGGCTCACCACGCCGAGATCACCGGTGTTCCACCACGATCCGTGCGCCTTGGCCGCCCAGCGGTCCTGTTCACCCACGTAGGCCACGCAGCGAGCCCGAGTGCGTGCCAGGAGAAGCCCCGGTGTGCCTCGCGGGACCGGCTCGATGGTCTCCGGATCGACGACCCGCAGCCTGGCGAGACCGGGCAGCGGCCTGCCGATGTCCCGCGTCGCCCGCACGGTGCGCCGGGTGAAGAACCGGAACGAGAGGGGGCCGGTTTCCGATTGTCCCCAGCCCTCCATCCACAGTGGACGGTTGTGGCGGGTGGCGTTCAGCATGGTCCTGATCACCGGTGGATGCACGGCGTCGTAGGTGCTGACGAACCGCCGCACCCGGTGGAACGGGTTCTCCGGTGAACGCGCGAGCGGCCGCCAGCGCACGAAGGTCGACGGGAGTGCCTCGATGACCGTCGGCCGATGCCGTCCGAACACCCGCTCCGCCGAAGCGGGATCGCTCACGATCACGATCTCCCGGGGAGCGAGGCACAGCGCCGACGCCGTCCAGCAGAAGGTCCGGCCGTGCGCGTAGGCGCTGGCGTTGCCCAGCACGTCGTCACGCCGGACGCCGAGGACGGGCCAGCGGATCGCCTCCGGCCGGGCCAGCCGGTCGATGATCGTCCGCGTCGTGTGGACCACCAGCTTCGGTGTCCCGGTCGTCCCCGACGTATGGCAGATGAGCAGCGGTTCGTCGGGGTGCCTCCGGTACGGCTCTGGCGGCGGGGCGGCGGCGAAACCGTCGATGGGCAGGACGCGGTCAGCGCGCGGCGACGGCCGGTCGGTGACCACGACCGCGGCGTCCAGCCGTTTCAGCAGGACTTCCAGCGTGTCGTCCGGCAGGTGCCCGGACAGCTTCGCCGCGACCGCCCCCAGCCGCGCGACGGCGCACGCCAGCAGGTCGTAGTCCCAGTGGTTCCGCTTGACGATGGCGACCCGGTCCCCCGGCCGCACACCGGCTTCGGACAGCCATCCCGCCGCGTCCCGCACCAGTTCCGCGAGCCCGGCGACCGAGTGGACGGTTCCGCGCTCGGGCGCGATGTCGAAGGGCCGGTCGAGGCGCACCGTCGTCCGCGTGCGCGCGCATTCGTCGAACAACGTTCCCATGTCGTGCGGTTTCATCCGGCTCGTTCCTCCTGGACGGGACACGCGATCCGCTCGGTCAGGCGCCGCGCGGCCCGGACGCCCGAGCGGACGGCCGCTTCGCTGCACGGGCTCAGGAACACCCAGTCGCCCGCGTAGTCGACGACGCCCCGGCCGAGCTCCGCCTCGAAGGCGGAACGCAAGGCGAGCGCACGCGGCGTCGCCTCGGGCGCCGCGTGCCGCACCCGCCGGACGAGTGCGCGGCGGGTCGCCGCCCGCAGCCCGGGGACGAGACGCTCGGCCGCGCCGGTCAAGCGGGTCACGACGTCCTCGTCGGTGGCGGCCAGCAGTTCGGGCACCGCGTGTGGATGGGCCATGACCGTGACCAGGCCGCGGCCCGCGGGCGCGCGGCCGGGATGCTTCAGATGGTCGAAGATGATCGTGGCCACCGTGCCGTTCTCCGCGGTCGGCACGATCACGGCGTAATCGGGACCGCCGAGCGGGCGATCGAGCAGCAGATGCGCCTTGACCACCGGCGTGAACGAGCAGGCGGCGAGGAAGGCCGACCCGTGTCCCGGGTGCAGCTCGGCCGCGACGGGGGCGGGCACGGCCAGCACCACGGCCTTCGCGCTGATTTCGCGGGTACCGCTGATGATCCGCGCCACCGGCCCGTCGTCGACGACCTGGTCGACGCGGAAACCCGTGCTGACGTCGGCCTTCTCGGCGAGGGCGCGGGCGAAGGTGTCCATTCCGTCGCGGTACGCCCGCCACGTCGGCGGCGGGCCGACCGAGGTGAGCAGGGCGAGCAGGGGCGCGGCCGCCGAACGCGCCGGATCCCAGCCGAAGAAACCGGAGACGACCGGCTGCAGCAGGTAGTTCAGCAGATCCGGGTGGTGCGGCGCGGCGAAATCCGCGACGGTCCGGCCGCCCAGCCGCGAGATCTCCGGCCGTTCGGTGTCGAACTCGCCCCGCATCGCCCGCACCCCGGCCAGCCGGGCCCGCAGGGACAACCCCGCACCGGTGAGCAGTCCCCTGGTCTCGGCGACGCCGGACCGGGCCCTGCCTCGCCACATCGCGATGCCGCGGCCGATCCGGGGCGCGGCGTCGCCGCCGATGCCGAGCTCCGCGAGCAGCCGCCAGGTCTCCCGATAACCCCGCTCGGCCATCTGCTCGGCGCAGGTGTCGATCAGGAAGCCGTCCTCGCGCAGCGTCGTCATCCGGCCGCCGACCACGCCGGCCGCTTCGAACACCCGCACTTCGCGCCCGGCCTTGCCGAGCTCGTACGCGGTGGTGAGCCCGGCGACGCCGGCGCCGACCACCGCCACCTCGATGTCGGTCACGCGATCACGACCAGGTTCACCACGACCAGGCTCAGCACGGTGATCCGGTGGATGTGGATACCGAGCTTCCTGGCCCGCATGATGTCGCCCCGAACGAACCCGAGCCAGAGCTGCCGGACGCGCGACACGAGGGTCGGGAGCAACGCGAGGGGGAACCACCACGGGCCACCGAGCGCGGGCACGGCGAAGATCAGGGCGAACTCCGCCGCCGACACGGCGACCACGAAGTACAGGTTGCCCCGCGGCGAGGTCAGCGCCGCGACCGTCGGCCTGCCGACCCGCCGGTCGCCGTCGACGTCGTTGGTGTTGGAGTACACGCCGAACAGCAGCGGTCCCAGCCCGAAGAGCAACGCCTGCGCGAGCACGAAACCGGTGAACTCGCCGGACGCGAGGCCGTACGGCGCCAGCACCAGCGCCCAGCCGAGCGCCGCGATGAAGAACTCCTGGAAGCCGTGGTAGCTGAGCTTCACGCCCCAGGAGTACTGCAGTGAGAAGAAGTAGGTCACCGCGATCAACACTACAGTCCACAAAGGACGGTGTGGTGCGATCGCGATGGCCGTCAGCCACAGCGCGGCGCCGACGACGGCCGTCGCCCACGCGAACCGGAGCACCTGGCCCTCGTCGAGGGTGCCGGCCACCAGCGGCTTGCGATACCGCTTGCGCTTCGGGTCGTCCGGCGAATAGTTCGTGATGTCGCTGCCGTCCCGGTACCCCGTGAGGTCGTCGAGGGCGACCATCGCCGCGATCACGAACACCTCGCCGAGCAGGAACACCCCGACCGACGCCAGGACACCGCCGTCGAACCTCGCCGCCGGCGCGAGCAGTGTCCACACCACGACCACGCCGAGGTAGTAGTCGACGATGTCGAGTTTCGCGAGCCGGAAATACGCCTTGCCGCGCGTGGCGGCCAGTGTCGCGGTCATCGCCCGTCCAACGCGATCAGCGCGGCGAAGGACCGGTCGCCGCCGTAATGCAGGTCGTGCCGTTCGAGCAGGCGGGCGCCGGGGAGCAGCGCCAGGTACTCCTCGACGGTCCGCAACCGCGAGAACCTGCCGACGGGGATGTCCGCCTCCTCGTACTCCACGAGCACGAGATGACGGGCCGCCCCGGCGATCGACCGGCACGCTTCGGCGATCTCGTCGTCGTCCAGTACGTGCATCAGCACCCACACGCAGACGGCGACGTCGAACCGCCTGTCCTGCCACGGCAGCCGCTGGACCGTCGTGCGCACGAAGTCCACAGTGGACAGATGTGCGCAGTTCTCCCTCGCCAGGGCGAGCATGCGCGGGGTCATGTCGATCGCCGTCACCGAACGGGCGTGCGCCGCGATCGCCGGGGTGATCCGGCCCATCCCGCAGCCGATCTCCAGCGCGGCACCGACGTCGCCCAGTGAACGCAGGAGACGGGTGACGAGCCGGATGGTGCGGGCGGTCGTCTCGGCCGCGAGTTCGGCGGGCTGCGAGGCGCGCATGACACGGGACAGACCGGCGCGCTCCGCCCGCCTGTGCCACTCCTCGGCGACCTCGCTCGGCGCGGGCGTGCTGGTGATCTGCTGCATCACGGCTCCTTCGCGAACTCGCACACCGCGTCGGCGATGTGTTCCACCTGCTCGTCCGTCAGATGGGGGTAGATGGGGATGGCGAGAGTGCGCCGCGCGGCCAGCTCCGCCGCGGGCCAGGTGTCCGACGGCTTGGTGAACCGCGCGAACGCGGGTTGCCGTGGCAGCGGGGCCGGGTAGTAGACGTGCGAGCCGATCCCCCGCGCCGCCAGGTACGCGCGGAGTTCGTCCCGGCGCTCGGCGAGCAGCGAATAGACGTAGTAGCACCGTCCGTCCTTCGCCGGAGGCGGCGCCAGCACCCCGCAACCCGCCAGATCGGCGAAGCGTTCGGTGTAGTACTCCCCGATCCGGGCCCGGCGCGCGAGCCGCCCGGGAAGGCCGGGGAACCGGTACAGCTGGAACGCGGCCATGATCTCGTCGAACCGGCTGTTGTAGCCGACGCGGTGGTAAAGGAACCGGTTCTTGCCGTCCTGGCCGTGATTGCGCAGCATCCGCACCGCCGTGGCGAGTTCCGGATCGTCGGTCACGACCATGCCGCCCTCACCCGGCATCCCGAACGTCTTCACCTGGACGAACGAGTACACCCCCGCGTCGCCCCATCTCCCGGCCGGCGTGCCCGCGAGGGTTCCTCCTTGCGCGACGGCGGAATCCTCCAGCAGCCGCACCCCCGCCGCCGTCGCGATCCGGCGCAGCGCGGGCATGTCCGCCATGACCGAGAACATATGCGCCGGCATGATCACCTTGGTCCGCGAAGTGACCAGGCTTGCGACCGCTTCGGGATCGACGACCATGGACCACGGGTCGATGTCGGCGAACACCGGCGTCGCGCCGAGCAGAGCGGGCGCGGCCGCGAGCGGCGCGCAGCCGAACGCGGGCACGATCACCTCGTCCCCGGCGCCGACGTCCATCGCGCGCAGCACCAGCGTCAGCGCCGAAGTCCCGCTGCCGCAAGCGATCGCGTCGGCCGCGCCGACCGAGTCACGGATCGCCGCCTCGAAGCGGGCCACATGGTCGCCGAGGATGAATTTCTGCTCCGGTGCGACGCCGACGCGGCGGACGATGTCCAGCAGTTCGGCGCGGTCTCCGTCGAAGAGATCGGGCGGGAAGAACGGCAGTGTCATCCACGCCGCCCGCGGTAGAACGCGCGGATCGAGTCGCAGACGCGATCACAATCCCCGGTGGACATGTCCGGGTACAGCGGGAGCGCGAGGGTGCGGCGGCAGGCGTTCTCGGCGTTCGGGAACTCGCCCTTCCGATGGCCGAGCGCGGCGAAGCAGGGCTGCAGAGGCAGCGGCGCCGGGTAGTAGATCTCGGTCTGCACGCCATCCGCGGACAGATGCGCCGCCAAGTCGTCGCGCGCGTCGACCTCCACCACGTAGACGTAGAACACGCTGTCCGGCCCAGCCGACGGCAGCTTGCGCACCCCTTCCACGCCCGCGAGCGCCGCCGCGTACCGGGCGGCCAGTTCCGCGCGGCGAACGATGTCGAGGTCCAGCCTGGTGAGCTTCGCGAGGAGAACGGCGGCCTGGATGTCGTCCATCTTGCTGTTCACGCCGGGCAGGCCGGTCGCCGTGGAGATGGCGGGGAAGTCGGCGATCGTGCCGCCGAACCGGCCGTGGTGGCGAAGCGCGTCGACGGTCTCGGCGATCCGCCGGTCGTCGGTGAGGACCGCGCCCGCGTCGCCGAGCGCGCCCAGTGTCTTGGTCGGGAAGAACGACAGCACCCCGCCCGCGCCGAACAGCCCGGCGTGCCTGCCGCGAAGGCGCATGCCGATGGCCTCCGCGCTGTCCTCCACCACGGTGAGCCCGAGCCGCCGGGCCACGCCGAGGACGCCGTCGATGTCCGCGAGTCGCGAGAACAGATGCGTCGGCATGACGAAGCGGGTGCGCTCCCCCGCGACGTCCGCCACCGCGGCGGGGTCGATGCCGTACCCGTCCGGCTCGATGTCGGCGAAGACCGGACGGCCGCCCGCGAGCACGACCGAGGTGGCCGACGCGCCGAAGGAGAAGGCCGGGACGACCACTTCGTCGCCCGGCCGCAGGCCCGCCGCTCGCAGCAGAAGGACCAACGCGTCCGTTCCGCTGTTGACCCCGATGACGAACTTCGCGCCGGTGTAACCGGCCAGCGCGGTTTCCAGCTCGGCCACCTTGCGGCCGTGCGAATACTTGCCATTTTCGAACACGTCGAGAATATGTCGTCTGGCACTGGGCCACGTTCGCTCGAATGTGCTCGATTGGTTGAAAAATGACACCGACAGCGTACCCACCTCCGGTGGCGTTGAGACCCGTTCCTGAGCGTAGGTCAGCAAAACCGGGCCCCCGGGAGGTTCGCACTTCCTGGTCAACCCAAGGGAAAAGTATTGACAGTTGATCATGGCGGATGTCAGTTTTGCGGTGGATTCCGAATGGAAACTCTGAGGAGCAGGCTCACCAGTGCGTTCACTCATTGTGGGACTCGGCCGGGCAGGCGCGGGTCTGCATCTGCCGGTATTGGCCAAACTCCGTACCCGGACCCCGATGCTCTTCGACGACGCTCCCGTCACCGCGTGCGAACCGCGGCCGAACGTCGCCGCGCGGGCGGGTCTCGAGGTCGTTCCGACCATCGAGGCCGCGGCCACCGGGCTCGACCCCGCTTGCACTGTCGCGCACGTCTGCACCCCGCCGACCGAACGCCTCGCCGTGCTCTCCGAACTGGCCACGCTGGGCTTCCGCAAGGTGATCGTGGAGAAGCCGCTCGCCGCGGACATCGACGACCTCGCCCGGATCATCCGCCTGCGCCGCAAGTACAAACTGCACGTCGAGGTCGTCGAACCCTGGCTCGCCAGCACGCTCACCGCGCGGTTGGTCGAGCTGATCCGCAGCGGCCGCTTCGGCGCCCCCAAATCCATCGACATCGTGCAGAACAAACCGCGGTTCCGCCGGTCGCTCGTGACGCCGGGACACCCGACCGCCTTCGACGTCGAACTGCCGCACGGGGTCGCGCTCGCGCTGCGGCTCGCGGGCGCCGCACGGGTCACCCACGCGTCCGGGACCGATCTCGAGGTCGAGGGGAACGTCGGCCCCCGGATGGGCGGCGCCAGCGTCGGTCTCCGGCACAATTCGGGAATCCACACGGAGATCCGATCGGATCTGACCTCGCCGGTGCGGGAGCGGCGGGTCACCGTCGACTTCGAAACGGGTACCGCGGTCGGGCATTTCGCGGTGAGCGGCGACGACCACCATTCGCAGCTGACCCTGCGGTCGACCGGCCGGTCCGAGCACGTCGTGCTCCGCGACGACGCCATGACCGAGTGGATGTTCCAGGCCTACCGGAAGTTCCAGGTGGCCGGGGAGCAGACGCAGGGCTTCACCTTCGCCACCGAGGTGGTGCAGCTGCTGTCGGTGGCCAAGAACATCTGCGCGGAACCGGTCTCCCGTCCCGAACCCGACGCGGTGGCGGCCCATGCCGACTGACCCGGTCTTCGCCGGCATCACCGACGAGGCGGCCGACGACCTCGGCGGCCAGATCGCGGCGCTCGACGCACTGGGATGGCGGATGATCGAGCTGCGCACCGTCGATCGGATCCCCGTCGCCGACCTCACCGACGAGCGGTTCGACAAGATCGCCACGACGCTGGCGGACGAGGCGATCGGCGTGGTCTGCCTGGCGTCCCGGATCGGCGGCTGGGGCAGGCCGATCACCACCGACTTCCGGCGCGACCTCGCGGAACTGGACGTCCTCGCCCGGCGAGCGCGGTCGATCGGCACGCGCTATCTCCGGATCATGTCGTATCCCGGCGACGGCCTGCGCGAGGAAGACTGGCGCCGCCGGGCCATCGCGAGGATCACCGTGCTCGCCGAACACGCCGAACGAAACGGCGTGACGCTGCTGCACGAGAACTGCTCGGGCTGGGCGGGCACGAGTGCCGAGCGGATGCTCGAACTGCTGGCCGAGGTCGCGAGCCCGGCGCTGAAGCTGCTGTTCGACACCGGGAACGGCGTGCCCTACGGTTACGACGGATTCGACCTGCTCGCCGACATCGCCGGCCACGTCGAGCACGTGCACGTCAAGGACGCGGACGAGCACGGCTTCACCCTCCCGGGTGAGGGTGAAGCACGCGTCGCGGACTGCGTGAAGTTGTTGCAGGCCAACGGATACCGCGGCGCCTGGTCGCTCGAACCCCATCTCGCGATCAAACCCCATGAACCGGGTGTGCTCGCGCACGACGCGGCGGCCACGTTCGTCACCGCCGGCCGGGCGATGGCCGGGCTGTTCCGGTGATCCGCGAGGACCGGGATCTGCTGTTACGGCTGCTCGACCTGCCGACGGCGGGCCCGCTCGAAACGACCGGCGAGGTCCGCCTCTGGGAGGCGATGCGGGCTTACGCCGACGCGGCGGCCGGGATCGGTTTCGAGACGCTGTACCTCGGCAGCCCGGAACCCTCGGTGCTGAACCGGCCCGGTGTCCCGGTCGCGGTCCGCGAAGCCGGGCCGGACTTCCTCGCCTGCCAGCCGAGCCTGGTGCTCCGGCTCGGCCCGGCCAGTCCCGCCGTGATGTTCAACGTCCACCTCGACACCGTGGCGCCGTTCGAACCGGCGGGATTCGACGGGGTCCGGTTCATCGGCCGGGGCGCGATCGACGCCAAGGGGCCCGCGGTGGCGCTGCTGGCCGGGGTCCGGGCCGCGGTCGCGGCGGATCCGGCGGTCGGCAGGGACGCCGGCGTGCTCATCCAGGCGGTCTCCGGCGAGGAAGGCGGCGCGATGGGCACGTTCGGCACGCGGCCGCTCGTCGAGGCGGGCTTCCACGGCGAGCTCAACATCTTCTGCGAGCCGACCGGCCTGCGCTACCTCCCCCGCTGCTCGGCGTCGATGACCGCGTGCGTGCGAGTGCGCGGGGACGACGCGATCGACGACGAGCCGCATCGGGGCCACAACGCCACCGTCCTGCTCGGTTTCCTCGCCCAGCACCTCGCGCTCGACCTGGCGGACCATGGCCGGGTCTGCGTGGCGGGGCTGCACACCGGCCACCTGCACAACCGGGTGTACGGCAGCGGGGAACTTCTGCTCAACATTCCGTACGACAGCCGGGAAGCGGCGGCGAAGATGACCTCGGCGCTGGAGGACGGCGTGCGGTCGGGTATCGCCGCGTTCGTCGCCCGGTTCAGCGAGATCCCCGCCTTCGCCCGTACCGCGGCCGACGCCGCGGCGATCACCGACGTCCGATGGCTCAAACGCGACCTGCCCGCCCTGACGGCGCGGGACATCCCGCTGCTGGACGGGTTGGTTCCCCGCTGGCCCGACGACGAGCCCGGCTTCACCTGCGACGCCCTGTGGCTCGCCGACGTCCCCGGCACCCGGACGGCCGTCCTCGGTCCCGGTTCGCTGGGCGGCAACAACGCGCACTCCGCCGGGGAGTACGCCGACGTCGAAGAGCTCGACAGGTTCAGCGACCTCGTCCGCGAGATCGTCGTGCGGTTCAGCCGGAACGGAGGAGCATGACCGTGCTGATGCCCTACCCCGAGCTTCTGTCCCTGGTCACCGGGATCTTCGTGGACCGCGGCGTCCCGCGGGACCGGGCGGCGATCGCCGCCGCCGCGTTGTGCCACGGCGACCTGACCGGGGTGACCTCGCACGGACTGGTCAACCTCACCCGGCTGTACCTGCCACTGCTCGACGAAGGCCGCGCGGATCCGGCTGCCGACATGGTGATCCAGACCGATCTCGGCGCGTGCGTCCTCGCCGACGCCCGCCGCACGCTGGGGTTGTGGTCGGCGTCGCAGGCCATGGAGCTGGCGTGCGCCCGGGCTTCGCGGCACGGGATCGGGATGGTGTCGCTGCGGGGCGCCACGCATATCGGCTGTGCGGGCCACCACGCCGCGCGCGCCGCCGCCCACGGCATGATCGGCCTCGTCGCGTCGAACTGCGGCGGGCAGCGTATCGCCCCGCCCCCGGGTGGCGCGGCGCCGATGCTCGGCACGAACCCGCTCGCGCTGGCCTGCCCCGCCGGTGACGCACATCCGTTCGTCCTCGACATGAGCACCACCGTCGTGCCGACCGGGCGGGTGCGGGCCGCGGCGAGGGAAGGCCGGGCGATCCCGCCGGGGTGGCTCTCCACCGATGACGGTGCCCCGGTGACCGACGCCGCGGCGTTCGACCGCGGCGACGCCCACCTGCTGTGGCTGGGCGGCGGCCCCGAAACGGGCGCCTACAAGGGATTCGGGCTTGGCCTGCTCGTCGAGGTGCTCGGCGCGCTGGTACCCGGCGCCATGCTCGGCGCGCTGTCCTCCGACGGGAACCGCGACGACGACATCGGCGTACTGACGCTGGCGATCGCACCGGAACTCCTGCGTGGCGGATTCGCCGCCGACGCGACCGCGCTCTTCGCCGCCGTGCGCGGCTGGCCCGCCCGCGACCCCGCCGCCCCGGTCGTCTATCCGGGCTGGCACGAGGGTGAACGCGCGGCCCGGTTCCGCGCGCACGGGGTGCCGGTGCCCGACGAGGTCTGCGAAGTACTGCACGCGGTGCGGGAAAGGGCGGCCGGATGATCCGGGTCGGTGTCGTGGGGCTCGGTGTCATCTCACGCTTCTACCTCGCCGCGGTGCAACGGTCCCGGGCCTTCGAGCTCGCCGCGGTCTGCGACCTCGATCCGGCGGCGCTCGCCGGGATCGGCGTGCCCGGCCACCGGGATCACCGGGAGATGCTCGCCGCCGGAGGGCTCGACGCGGTGATCGTGACCGCGCCCAACGACGTCCACGCGGCCGTGTGCCGGGACGCGCTGGACGCCGGCCTGCCGGTGTGCGTCGAGAAGCCGCTCGCCACCGGGCTCGCCGACGGCGAGGATCTCGTGGCGAGAGCGGCGAGGCGGGATGTCGCCCTGTTCACCGCGTTCCATCGTAGGTACAACGGCAATGTGCGGGCGCTGCACGAGGCCCTTGCGGGCCGGGCGCCGATCGCCTCACTGAGGGTGCGTTACCTGGAGCGGATCGAAGAGCACGTCGGCGGTGATCGCTGGTACCTCGACACCGAGCGCTGCGGTGGCGGCTGCGTGGCGGACAACGGACCGAACGCGCTCGATCTCGTCCAGCTGTTCCTCGGCTCGGTGGCGCTGCGGAGCGTGCGGATCACGCGGGACTCCAACGGCGTCGACAGGCAGGCGACGCTCGTGCTCGACAACGCGGTCGTGGAACTCGACTGGTCGTTTCCCGGAGAGGTCAAGGACATCGAAGCGACCCTGACCGACGGCACCGTCCTGCGCGCCGACATGCTCGCCGGCTTCCCGGCGTTCAAGGAATCCCTTTGGCACGAGTACGACGGGCTGCTGCGGGAATTCGAGGAAGCCGTGCGCAAGGGCGGGGCCTGGCGCGACAGCGGTCTCACCACTCTGTCCATAGTGGACGAGTGCTACCGGAAGGAACGCGATGCGCGAGGACGGGCCGAAGCGGGAGATCACCGGCACGATGGTGAAGGTGCTCGTACATCACCGTGACAACCGGGGAATGAGCCTCGAACCCTTCGCGAGCCGATGCGTTCGCGCCGGTGAGGTCCACGAACTCGTCACGACCGGCCACGAGGACACGGTGCCCGGAGCGCCGATCGACCGGGTCGGTTTCCTCGGCTTCGCCGAAATAGACCGGGCGGGGGTGATCGACCGCGGCGACGAGCTGTGGATCGGCGGCGAACTCGTCGGCACCGTGCTCGGCTTCGACGGCTGCCATTTTCCCAATCACTACAACATTCTCATCCACACCGCGCGGCCCGTCACCGGCGAACAGCTCGGCTTGAAGCCGGAACTGGAAGTGCGGTTCCGCGGCCGGTGGTGAGTGTTCCCGGCTCCGGGAACACTCACCACTTCGCCGCTACTTGCCGAGCAGGGGCACGTCCGATTTGCCGAGATGGTAGTCGCGTACCGCGTGCACGAGTTCGTCGACGGTCAGCTTGCCGTTGCCGTTCACGTCGATGGCGCGGAACGCGGACGCCACGGCCGAGGACTCGACCCCGATGGCCGCCAGCCACTTGCCGAACTCCTGCTGGTTGACCTCGCCGTCCCCGTCGGTGTCGCACAGGCCGACGATCGCGGCGATGGTGGGCCGGACCACCCGGTCGAATCCGGAGTCGCCCTCGGAGAAGATCTGCGCCTCGATCACCTCGGTGAACTGTTGCTCGCTCAGCGCACCGTTCGGGCCGGTGCCCGCCTTACCGGCCAGGTACTCGTACATCGCCACGAACGAGTCCTTCACCGCGCGCGCCTGGGGCGACGCCGGGTCTTCGCCGAACGCCTTGATGATCCGGCCTGCTTCGGCCTCGAGATCGGACTTCTCGATCCTGCCGTTACCGTTGACGTCCCACTTCTCGAAACGCTTCTTGAGCCTGTCGTTCTTGACCGCCGTGGTCATTCGTGGACACTCCTTTTCGCGTGAACTAGGAAGAATCTGCGGTACGCGCGTGTCCGGCGGCTCTCGACCCGCCGGGCACGGTCAAAGGCGGACGACCTCCTCTCCGGGCACCTGACCCGTCACGTCGAACAGCAGCCTGGCCGTCGAGGTCAGCCGGCTGAGGTCGTAGGCGCGGTGCGCCACCAGCAGGACGGTGACGTCCGCGGCTCGGAGCACCTCGTCGAGGTCGGCGGCCGGCGGCCCCAATTCGGGGACGGCCGCGGCCACCGGGTCGTGGTAGGCCAGGTCCGCGCCGAGCTCGCGCAACCGGACGGCGATCCGGATGGCGGCGGACTCGCGGGTGTCCGGCACGTCGGCCTTGTACGCGACACCCAGCAGCAGGACTTTCGCTTCACCCAACGGTTTTCCCCGCTCGGCGAGCAGTCGCGTCACCCGGTCGACCACATGCTCGGGCATCCGGTCGTCCACGAGCCGGGCGGCGTGCACGACACCGAGCGGGGTTCCTTCCCGGTCGGCCTTGTCCAGCAGGTATTTCGGGTCGACCGGGATACAGTGCCCGCCGACCCCCGGCCCCGGAACGAAGGGCATGAAGCCGAAGGGTTTGCTCGCGGCGCAGTGCACCACGTCCCACACGTCGACCCCGATCCGGTCGCAGAAGATGGAGATCTCGTTGACCAGGGCGATGTTCACGTAGCGATAGGTGTTCTCCAGCAGCTTGGCCATCTCGGCCTCCCTGGTGCCGCGCGCCACCACGATCGTGTCGACGAAGCGTCCGTAGAACGCCGCGCAGTATTTGGCGCACAACGGGGTGTGCCCGCTGATCACCTTCGGCGTGTTCCGGATGCCGAAGCGGCGGTTGCCCGGGTCGACCCGCTCGGGCGAATAGGCGAGCGCGAAGTCCTCCCCCGCGGTCAGGCCGTGCTTCTCCAGGATCGGGCGAACGATTTCGTCGGTGGTGCCGGGAAAACTCGTCGACTCGAGCACCACCAGCGTTCCCGGCCGCAACTGTTCGGCCACCGTCTCCGCCGCGCCACGCACCGCGGCGAGATCCGGCCCGCCCGACGGGTCGAGCCCGGTCGGCACGCAGAGCACGATGGTTTCGGCAGTGCCGAGGACGCCGGGGTCGGTCGTCACGGTGAAACCGCTCGCCCGCATGGCCCGCAACCGGCTCGTGGTCACGTCGGGCACATGCGAACGCCCCGCCGCCACGGCGGCCGCGACGCTCGGCGAGATGTCGTACCCGACGACCGACAAACCCGCCTCGCAAGCGGCTTCGGCCAGCGGCAACCCGACGTAACCGACTCCGACCACGACAAGATCGACAGACACGGGACCCCCTCAGTCTCGATGTCACACGAAACGATCAGCTGACCGAGAACGACCCGGTGCCCGGTGGGACGTGGGAGCCGTAGCCCGCCGGGACGCGCATCCCGGGCGTCAGGCAGAGCGGATCGCCGTAGACGACCACCTCGGCCGAGGTCAGATTGGCCAGGACATGGGCGGCGATGGGGAGTTTGTAGCAGCCGTCGGGGTTCCGATAGGTGTCCAGGCGCTGGAACTCGGTCGAGAAGACCACCACTTCCCCGGCCGCGGCCTGAGCCGGTGGGCTCGCGACCATCAGCAGGGCGCCGGCGGACACCGCGCTCATCGCGGCGATGACAAGACGGTTCATCGTATGCCTCCTCCACATCCAAGATCATGACTTCAATCCGCACGCTAACAGTCACTCTTGGTGAAATCGGGGTCTCGCCGGAACTTCACGCGCGCAGGTTGCGGTCCGTCCCGGCGGGTCATTCGGATGGCGGCTTCAAGCACTCTTCGCGTGATCTTCGAGAGCGTCCGGTTCACATGAACGAGTGGCGCGGGCAATGAAGTCAGGGATGATCGGCGGTGAATCGAGACGCTGAGTGTCCCGGGCCCTCATCGGCCGGAAAAGCTTGCGCGGCCCGGCGTTCTCACTCTTCGTGCCACGATCGGGCTAAGCCGGGCCTCCGCTCCCGCCAGCGGCTCCGTCCCGCACGGGTCAGCCCTTACAGTGCCGACCATGTCGGAGGAGGAACGCGCGCGGGCGCGACGTGTGCTGGCCTTCGCGCTCGACGTGGCGATGCAGATGTTCCGTCAGGGCATCGAGACCGCCGTCGTCGTCCGCACGATCCGCCGGCTGGCGAACGCGGGCGGTATCGACGATCCGCGGATCTCGGTCGGGGTGCGGACGGTCCATCTGCAGTACTGCCCGAGTGGAGGCGGCGAGCCGGTGGTGCTGCTGGGCAGCGTCGAAGCGAACGACTCCCGCGACATCGGCCGGATGGGCGACCTGGAAGCGCTCGCGGTCCGCGCCGGCACGGGCGCGATCTCCCCCGGCGAAGCCGAACGCGCGATCGGCGAACTCGCCGAGGCGGGCCCGACCTGGCCGTGGTACGTCAGCCTGCTCGGCGGTTGCCTGCTCGCGGCGATGATCTGCCTGCAGGCCAACGGCACCCTGCTCGCCGCGGTGGTCTCGGCAGCGTTGTTCGTGCTCGCCAACCGCGTCGGCTGGGCGCTCGGCACCATCGGCATCGCGGAGTTCTTCCAGGTCGCGGCCAAAGCGAGCACTGTGCTCGTCGCCGCGATCTCCCTGCTGTCCCTCGGCCTGCTCGACGGACACGAGGCCGCGAGCCTCTCGGCGGCCAATCTCGTGCTGCTACTGCCGATCCTGTCGCTGGTGTCCCTGGTCGAAGACGCCGTCGGCGACTTCCATCTGATGGCCGCCGCGCGGATGGTCACGGTCCTGCTGCTCACCGGCGCGATCGTCACCGGAGTCATGGTCGTGGTGTCGGTGGCCAACGACCTCGACATCCTCGGGGAAGCGGGCCGGGTCCACCTCGCCACGCTGCCACTCGCCCTGGTGCCGGCGACCGCGCTGGTCGGCTCACTGGGCAACGCGATCCTCATGGGCACGCCCGCGCGGTGGTGGCTGCTCGCCTGCGGCGCCGGGGTCGTCACGTCCCTGGTGAACTGGGCGGGGCACTCGATACTCGGCCTGGCCACTCCGCTGTCGATCTTTCTCGCGACCACGGTGCTCGGCGCACTGGCCGGCGCGGCGGCCCGGACCTTGCGAGTACCGACCTCCGTCGTCACCATCCCCGGGCTGACCGGCGCCGTACTGCCCGGGCCCGCGCTTTATCTGAGCCTGTCGCAGGTCTTCGCCCGGGTCCCCGGCGCGTGGACCGCCGTGGCCGAAGCGATCGTCTCCACCGCGGCCATCGGCGTCGGCGTCGTACTCGGTCTCCAACTCGCCGCACTGCACCGCGCCGGGCGCCGCGCTCTCGGCGCACGCTGATTTCCGAAGTGTCTTCCGCCAAAAGGAGTCCTTCCGATTCGAGTGTCCTTTGTGGTCCGATCGACCCCTGCGTCCGGTATCGGGCGCGCGTTACCGTCGAGCCGAGGCGACAGCCGAACCGAAGGGAACGCAATGCCCCGTTTTTCGCGCATTCTCGCGCCAGTCGCGGCGACAGCACTGGTCTTCTTGTCACAGATGCTCGCCACGCCCCAGGTCGCCGCGGCCGATTACACGAGCATCGACGTCGGACCGGTCAGCATGGCCACCTCGATGGAGTGCATGGGAGAGCGACGGTCCGTGGGTGACGCCTGGGTCACCCTCAACGGGGACCGCATCACCGTGCGAGACCACTGCGCCGACGGGAATCCGGTCATGGCCAGGGTGCAGATGACGGTCAACGGGACCGCCCGTTATTGGACGTGCTACAACACCACCGGCGGCGGAACCACGAAGGTGTGCGACAACGATTGGCCCGAAGGATTCGTCGGGTTCAAGACGGTGATCTTCTTCGCGTGGGACGGTATCCGCGAATACCGGATGGGCACCCTGAGGCACTGGCGGGACGGATAAGCCACCGATAGTTCCGCCGACCGCCGAGACAAGGTCTTCGTGACGCACGCCGATCGTCCGCAAAGACCGCAAGGCGGTTTGGACGCTGTGCGCGAGTGGCGTTTCGGGTTCTAACCAAGGGTGTCTTGGATACCTACTGCCTCCCGGCCGCGGGGGTGTGTCGCGAAAGCCACTTTCGGGACATCAGACGTCTCGAAAGTGGCTTTCGCGACATGCCTGCCAGGACGGTGCCGAGACCGGCCGCGACCGACGTTGCGAAAGCCACTTTCGCAACGTTGAAGGTTGCGAAAGTGGCTTTCGCAACCCCTGCTCAGCACCCAACAGGACGACACGCGAAGAACGCCACCCGTGTACCGCGAAGACACCCGTGGCCCCACTCACGACCCGCGCTTGACCAGGGCCGACCGGCTCGAGAACACGCCATGTTCGACGTTCGACTCGATAGAACGATCATCGCCACTCACCGCCTCCCGCGCGAGCACTCGAACCGGACGGATCGAGGGCATGATTCGTCCCTTGTGGACACTGTGCCCCAGTTCGGCACCCTAATAGTCCACATAGGACAGCAAGCCTTGTCGACGGCCGCGGCGCGAAGGCGTGTCGCGAAAGCCACTTTCGGGACGTCAAGCGTCGCGAAAGTGGCTTTCGCGACATGCCCCGGTCGAGGCCGCCATCGGGCACCGATGGACCCGCGCCGCCATCGAGCGGCAGTTTTCCCTTTATGACTTCCCTGGTCGTCCCGCGGCTCCGTAGCGTCGCTCACTGGTTGATCCGCCGCGTTCACGGAGAAAGGGAAAGTCGTTGAGAAGATTGATGGCCGTACTGTTCGGCGTGGCACTGACGTTGAGCGGCACTCTCCTGGTCACCCCGGCGGCGCAGGCCGCGACGGCACGGAACGGTGTCTGCGAAGACGGTGAGTTCTGCTTGTACTACAACAGCAATCAGCAGGGATCGGTCAGCGATTTCGACGCGTCGGTCGCCAACTACGGCACGGGTTCCGACTGCTATCACTTCCTCGGCGCGGGCGCGGGAAGGGGCCTGTGCGTGAAGGACAAGGCGGCCTCGGTGTGGAACCGGCGGGACGCGGTCGTCACCGTGTTCTCCAAGAACGGTTGGACCGGGCCGATCGATTCGTTCCCGCACGGCGCCAAAGGCAACTTGAGCTCGGCGTACAACGAGAACGTCGGGCACCTGCTCGGCCTCGTGGGGAACGACTGGCTGGAAACCGGGCTGTACCACAGTGATTCCGGACGCATCACCTCCTATTTCGACGGCTACGTGAGCACCTCGGGCAGGCACGAGGGGATCGACTTCGCGCGCGGCTTCGGCGTTCCCGTGTACTCGATGACGCAGGGCTACGTGATCAGGAAGACCGAGGGCAGCAACGGCAGCGGTGGCCTGTCCACGCTGGCGATCTACAATCGTGATCAGGATTTCACCATCATCTACCTGCACCTCAACCCGTCGAACGGGCTCGCGGTCGGTGAGTTCGTGAACCGCGGCCAGCAGATCGGCACCGAGGAGTACCGCGGCGCCACCGCCACGCACACACATGTCGAGTACCGGCCGGGCAGGCACGAGAGCGCCTCGGACAGCACCGGCGATCCGGTGCTCGACAACCCGAGCCCGTCGATGTTCTGGCGGAACCACGGCTACAACATCTGCTGCGGATAGCGCCGCCGGGCCCGCTCCGCTCACCTGAGCCGAGCGGGCGCCCTCCGGCCACGCACGTCGAACCGGCACTTTTTCGGTGAAACTTCCGGTTGTCCCTCCCCTGTCACTTTCCGACCATATGCGCATCGGTGACGTGAGTCGCTGAGCGAAGCGGAGGACGCCAGTGACCCGAGGTGTTCACATCGGCCTGCCCGGCAGGCAGGCGATCGTGCTGGACGTATTGTTGCTCAACGCGAACCGGGTGGTCGGCATCGACCGGTTGGTCGACGCGGTCTGGGCCACCGAACCGCCCGCCACCGCGCGCACCCAGGTGCGGCTCTGCGTGTCGGCGCTGCGGGCGAACCTGGACGGGATCGGCCTGCCGTCGTCCATCGTCACCAGACCTCCCGGATACCTCATGCGGGTGGCCGATGCCGCCCCGGCACTGGCGTCCATCACCCCGGCGGATGATCGTCCGGTCCATTTCGGCGAGTTGCTGCGGCGCCACCGGCAGAGCCTCGGCGCGACCCAGCGGCTTCTCGCCGCACGCTCCACCGTCAGCGTCCGGGCGATCAGGGACCTCGAACACGGCCGGGTCAGCAGGCCCCGCCGCGACACGGTCCGGCTCATCGCGGCCGGGCTCGGCCTGTCCGGCCAGGCGCGCGCCGACTTCGAACGGGCAGCGGCCTCGTCCCGACCGACCACCGGCACGTCAGCGCCGGGAAACCACCGCAAGAGGAGATCCGTATGAAGCATCCGTGGAGAGCGGCGCTGGCCGCCACTCTCGCCGCTCTCGCCGGCTTCGCCATCGGCGCCGTGCCCGCCGGCGCCGACGTGACACCGCAGGCCGACGCTCTGCCGCCGCTCGCGATCGAGGGACCCTGATCGGCTTCTCGAGGAATCGGCGAAGTTCTTCGACCGCCTCGCGGACTGGGCAGGCCTGCTCTCCGCCAGCTGCAGTATCGGCGCGTTGCTCACCGCGGGAGCGCTACCGCTCGCCGCCATCGGCACCGCCGCCAAGATCGTGTCCATCGCCTCCGGATTCCTCGCGGCGGGAGCGAACGGCATGCGTTACGGCTGGGAGAGCAGTGAGTTCCACACCGCCCTCGGGAAGGCGATGGTGAACACCGTATTCACGGGAATCGGGGCGATCAAGATCAACAAGAGGTCGCTGCCGGAGGGTTGGTCCGCAATCCCGCAGACGTTGCTGGAGCGCCATTACCAAAAGATCGGTTCGTGGACGTGGGACAAGTTCGATGACACCTTCGGCTGGCTGCACCGCCTCTTCAACCCCTGATCCCCGATCACCGGACGGGCCGGGTCCTCGCTCGCCGCAGGACCCGGCCCGGCGGGCGTTTTCGACCAATTTCGATCAAAATTCTCGGTGAACCTCTACATTTCGTCGTCGCGCCCGCTCTACCATCCGCAAAATGGACCCCCGGCCGAGGTCGTTGCTGGGTGAGTCGCGGCGGGACGCCGGGCTCACGCAGGAGGAGTTGGCGGAACGCACCGGGCTGACGGTGCGGAGCATCAGCAACATCGAGCGCGGCCGGGTCGCCCGGCCGCGCCGTCATTCGGTGGAGGCACTGGCGCTGGGGCTGGGTCTCCAGGGCGAGCAGGCGAGCCGGTTCGTGCGGCACTACTGCCCGGACGCCGTGTCGCCTGCGAGAACGCCGGTCGTCTCGGTGCCCGCGCAACTGCCCTCCGGCATCACGTCGTTCATCGGGCGGGAGCGGGAGATCGACGCGCTCGACGCCCTCCACGGCGAAGGGGCCGACGAGGGTGTCGTCGTGGCGGTGCTGGAAGGCATGGCCGGGGTCGGCAAGACCTCCTTGGCCGTGCAGTGGGCACAGCGGGTCAAACACGACTTCCCCGACGGGCAGCTGTTCGCGAACCTGCGCGGGTACGGGCCGGGGGCGCCCGCCGACCCGGCCGAGGTGCTGCGGTCGTTCCTGCGGGCGCTCGGCGTGCCGGTGGCGGACGTGCCCGCCGACCTCGACGACCGGGCCGCGTCGCTGCGCAGTGTGCTGGCCGGCCGGTCGGTGCTCATCGTGCTGGACAACGCCCGCTCGGCGGACCAGGTCCGGCCGCTGCTCCCGGGCCACGCGGGCTGCGCGGTGGTGGTGACGAGCCGCGCGGCACTGCACGGGCTGACGATCAGCGCCGACGCGCGCCGGGTGCCGGTGCCGCTGCTGACCGAGCGGGAGTCGTTCTCCCTGCTCGACCGGTTGGCAGGCCACGGGCGGAGGTTCGCCGACCGGACCGCGCTCGCCGACATGGTGTCGGGGTGCGGCGGCCTGCCGCTCGCCCTGCGCATCGTCGGTGAGCGGCTCGCGCACAACCGGAACCTGGCGAACGTGGCCTCCTCCATGCGCCCGACCGGGGAC
This sequence comes from Amycolatopsis roodepoortensis, assembly GCF_014873915.1. GTDB lineage: Bacteria > Actinomycetota > Actinomycetes > Mycobacteriales > Pseudonocardiaceae > Amycolatopsis > Amycolatopsis roodepoortensis. Next base: position 564,212 of record NZ_JADBEJ010000001.1, on the reverse strand, counting down.
CGGCTCGCCGCGCTGACCACCGAAGAGAAGACCACCTCACTGCCCTCGGTGCTGTCCTGGTCCTACGAGGCGCTGCCCGGCGACGTGGCCTCTGGCCTGCGTCTGCTCGGGCTCCATCCCGGCCCGCACTGGGACACCGCCGCCGCGGCGGCGCTGCTGGGCACGGACCCGGCGGAGACCCGCAGGCTCCTCGACGCGCTCGTCGACAGTCATCTGCTGCTCGCGCACCGCGTGGACGGCCGGTTCGAATTCCACGACCTGGTCCGCGATTACGCGCGCGGCCGCGCCGACGAGGAACCGGCGGAGCGGCGGTCGGCAGCCCTGCGCCGCCTCGGCGAGCATTGTGTGGCCGGAGCGGCCGACGCGGCCAGGGCGATGACGGCGGGCGACCCCAACCGAAGACCCCTGCTCACCCCGGTCGCCGGGAACGTCGTGTTCACCGGCGCCGAGGAGGCGGCGACCTGGCTGGCGGCGGAGCTGCCCACCTTGATCGCCATCGCGGAACAGTCGTCGGCCACCGGCGACACCTATGCCCGGGACCTCTCGACCGTGCTGTGGCAGGCGTTGCGCGTGAACGGTCACTACGGCGCCCTGCGCACCCTGCACCGGCTCGCGCTCACCGAGGCACAGCGGGCGGGCGACGCCATCGGCACCCAGCAGGCGCTCGTCGACCTGGCCGCGATCTGCGCCAGGCTCGGCCATTTCGACGAGGCGGTGACGCATCTGACCCGCTGCCTCGACGTCGACGGCAGCCCGGTCGTCGCCGGCCGCGCGCTGAACACCCTCGGCACCGTGTACGCGCAGCTGGGCCGGTACACCGCCGCGGCGGACCATCTGAGCAGGGCGGTCACGGTCTCCCAGGAGACCGGGGACCGCCTCAACGAGGGACGTTCGCTGTCCAACCTCGGCTTCATCCACGAACGCCGGGGCGATCTGGACGCCGCTCTCGGCTGCTACCGGCAGTGCCTGACCATCGCCCGAAGCATCGACGACCGGCTGAGCGAGGCGATCTCGCTGCACAACCTCGGCGACGTGTACCGCGCGCTCGGCCGGTGGACGGAAGCCCGCGACCACCTCGACCGGTCGCTGGCGGTCAGCAGGGCCGAGGGCCACCGCGAGGCCGAAGGGTACGCGCTGGCCTATCTCGGGCTGGTGCACCTCCGGCAAGGCGACCTGGCCGCGGCCCGCCTGCATCAGGAGGCGGCGCTCGACATCGCGGTGGCGACCGGCATCCGGCCGCTGGAGACCCTCGTGCACAACGGGCTCGCGGACAGCGCGCTGGCGTGCGGGGACCGGTCGTCCGCGATGGCGCACTACACGCGGGCCGCCGACCTCGCCCGGCTCACCAGCGAACCGCACGAGGAGGCCCGCGCGCTGACCGGGATCGCCGCGACCCACGACGACGCCGGTGATCCGGACAAGGCGAGGCCGTTCCGCGAACGCGCGCGGACGCTGTACGACGCGATGGGCACCGCGATGGTCTCGTCGTGACCGGAACTTCGCCCGCCGAATAGTTCCGGTCGGAGTTCCTGGTCCCGGCGTCGTCCCGCAAGTTCAATCTGCCGAGGTCCGGAAGTCCGGACGGGCATGAGGGGATTCAGCGGGTTGCGGGCAGATCTGGGTGCGTTCGACCGGGTACACGAGGCGTTCGAGGAGCAGGTGCGGAAGACGCCCCACCGCTGTGCGCTCGTCGCGGGTGACGAGAGGCTGAGCTACGCCCGGCTGGACGAGGCCGCGAACTCGGTCGCGCACGCCCTGCTCGGCCGCGGGGTGGCGCGCGGTGACCTGGTCGGCGTCTGCCTGCGCCGCGGCCGGTGGCTGGTGCCCGCGCTCCTGGGAGTGCTGAAGGCGGGGTGCGCGTACGTCCCGCTGGACCCGGCCGCTCCGCCGGCGCACGGCGCGTCGGTCGTCGCGGACTCCGGGCTGTCGCTGGTGCTGGCGGACGAACCGGATCCGGCCGCGCTCGCGGAAGCCTGTGTGCCGGTGCTGGCCGTCGGAGACGTCACCGCCTCGCCCACGACCTCCCCCGGTGTCCCGGGTTCCGGTACGGATCTCGCGTACGTGATCTACACGTCCGGCTCCACCGGCAGGCCGAAAGGCGTCCAGGTCGAGCATCGCAACGTGCTCGCGTTGCTGGCTTGGGCCGCCGCCACCTACGGCGACGACGAACTGCGTGGCGTGCTCGGCGCCGCGTCGGTCTGCTTCGACGCGTCCGTCGCCGAGGTGTTCCCGCCCCTGGTGACCGGCGGGAGCCTGGTGCTCGCCGAGAACCTGCTCGCGCTGCCCGGGCTGGCCGCGCGGGACGAGGTGACGTTCGTGCAGGGCGTGCCGTCCGTGCTGGCGGTGCTGGCGCGCACGCCGCTGCCGCGTTCGGTGCGGACCGTCGCGATCGCGGGCGAGGCACTGCACCGGTCACTCGTCGACCGCCTCTACGCCAACGAGGGCGTGCGGCGGATCGTGAACTGCTACGGCCCGACCGAGGCGACGGTGAACTGCTCGTGCCACGAGGTCGGCCGGGACGGGCTGGACGACCCGCCGATCGGCACCCCGCTGCCCGGCGCCGCGTTCTCGGTGCGGGACGCCGACGGCCGCACGCTCGGCGACGGCGAGGTCGGTGAGCTGTGGGTCAGTGGAACGCTCGTGACGCGCGGGTATCTGGGGCAGCCGGAGCTGACCGCCGAGAAGTTCGTGACCGACTCCCGCGGCGTCCGGCACTACCGCACCGGTGACCTGGTCCGGCGCCACGACGGCGTGCACCATTTCGTCGGCCGCGCCGACGACCAGGTGAAGGTGCGCGGCTTCCGGATCGAACCGGGACAGGTCCAGGCGGCGCTGCTCACCCATCCGGCCATCGGCAACGCGGTGGTGCTCGCGCCCGCCGACGAGCACGGGGAGCGCAGGCTCGTCGGGTTCGCCGAACCGGCCGGTGACTCGGTGTCCGAGCCGGAACTGTTGCGGTGGCTGCGATCGCGGCTGCCCGCGCATCTGGTGCCGTCCCGGATCGCCGTGCTCGACGCGATCCCGCTCGGCACGACCGGAAAGGCGGACCGGGCCGCGCTGGCGGCGTGGGTGTTCGACCGCGAGGAGACCGAGTACGTCGCCCCGCGTACCGAGGCCGAGCGGCTGGTCGCCGACGTGGTCGCGGCCGCGTTCGGGTTGCCGGGGATTGGAGTGCACGACCGGTTCTCCGAATCGGGCGGGCACTCCCTCGCCGCGGCGCGCGCGGTCGCTCGGCTGCGGGAGGGCACCGGCCGGGTGGTGACGCTGGCGGAGTTCCTCTCCGATGGCACGGTGGCGGCGGTCGCGCGGCGGCTCGCGGACGCCCCTGCCGCGGCGCCCTCGGTGGCCCTGACCGAAAACCCGGACCGGGAGATTTACCCGCTGACCGGCACGCAGCGGGATCTGTGGACCCTCGCCCAGCTCGGCTCGACCGGCACCGCGACGACCGTCGCGTGGCGGCTGCGGCTTCATGGCCGGGTGTCGCTTCCCACGCTGCGGGCGGCCGCGGACGGGATCGTGGCGCGGCACGAGGTCTTGCGCGGCACGATCGGTGACCACGACGGCGAACCGGTCATGGTGGTGGGTCCGCCGGCGCCGGTCCCGGTGGACGAGCACGACCTGCGCGGGCTCGCCGACGCGGACCGCCGCGCCGGCGAACTGGCCGAGGCCGCCGCCCGGCACGCGTTCGACCTCACGAAGGACACGCCGCTCCTGCGGATCACCCTGCTGCGCCTCGCCGACGACGTGGCCGACCTGGTCGTCGTGTCCGACCACATCGCCACCGACGGTGCGTCAATCGGTGTGCTCATGGCGGAACTGGCCGGCACTCCCGCGGCTTCCTTCGCGCAGGTCGGTGCGGTGGCGTTGCGGGAACGCTCGCTCGCGGAGGTGCCCGGCGAGCGAGACCGGCTGACGGCGTACTGGTCGGCCGAACTGGCGGGGGCGACGCCGCCGGACGCCCTGTTCGACCGCGTCGTACACGGCCGGCGGCGTTTCGAAGGCGAGCGGATCAGCACGCCACTGCCCGAGTCGCTGGAATCGGCGGTGCGCGCGCTCGCCGAATCGAGCGGGGTGACGCCGTTCGCGGTTTACCTGTCCGCGGTGGGGGTGCTGGTCGGCGAACTGGTGCGGGGCCAGGACGTGCTCCTCGGGATGGCGGCCGCCCAACGGGACCGCGCCGAGCTCGAACACACCATCGGCCCGCTGGTCGACGTCCTGCCGGTCCGGTTGCGGCTCGACGCGGACACGTCGTTCCGCGACCTGCTGCGCACCGCCATGACCACCGCGGCACACGCCATCGATCACCGCGGCCTGCCCAGCGGTGAACTCGCCGGACTGTGGGGTTGCGACCGGCCCGCTGGGGTCCCGCTCACCCCCGTGTCGATCGCGGTGCAGCCCGACGGCGTCCCGTTGTCGGCGCACGGGCCGGACACGCGGCTCGGCCTTCTCGGCGAACTGCCGACCGGCGGCAGCCACACCCCGCTGACGGTGTTCGTGAACGCCAACGTCGGCGGCGCCGAACTGATCGTCGAGCACGATCCGTCGTGGCTCGATCCCGGCCGCGCCCGCTGGTTCACCCGTTCCCTGCTGCACCTTCTGCGCTCCGCTGTGTCCACACCGGACACCGCGTTGTCCGCGCTGGCACTGGCGGCGGACGGGGAAGTCGCCGAGCTGACGGCGTGGGGAACCGGCCCCGCGCTGCCGGACGACGGCACGACCGGCGTGCCGGACGCGGTGTGGCGCAACGCCTCGCGGACACCGGACGCGGTCGCGGTGTCGTCGGCGAGCGGGCGGCTGACGTACGCGGAACTGGCAGGCCACGCCGACCGGATCGCAGGCGTACTCGCCGCGTCCGGGGTGACGGCCGGCGACACGGTCGGCGTGTGCCTGCCGCGCGACGAGTTCCTGCCCGCCGCGCTGCTCGCCGTCTGGCGGGCGGGCGCGGGGTATCTGCCGCTCGACACCGAGCAACCCGCCGCCAGACTGGCCCAGCTCGCGAGTGAGGCGGAGCTGCGCGTCGTGCTCACGCGGGGCGACGCCCAGCCGATGGCGTCGGAGGTCGCCGAAGCCGTACCGGGCCTGCGCGTGGTCGACGCCGACCGAACCGACGGAGAGCCCTTCGAGCCGGTGTTGCCGGACGGCGACGCGCTCGCCTACGTGCTGTACACGTCGGGGTCGACCGGGCGGCCCAAGGGCGTCGAGATCAGCCACGCCAACCTGCACGCGTTCGTCCGGTCCCGGATGCTCTCCCCCGGCATGACGCGGGACGACGCGATGCTCGCGCTCGCGCCGCTCGCCTTCGACGTGTCCGCCGAAGAACTGTGGTGGCCGCTCGCCACCGGCGCGCGCTGCGTCGTCGCCGACCGCGACACCGCCGTCGACGGTCACCGGCTCGCGCGGCGGATCGCCGGGAGCGGTGTCACGGTCGTCGACCTGACGCCCACGAGCCTGCGGATGCTGCTCGCCGCGGGCTGGTCAGGCGACCCCGCGCTGCGGCTGCTGCTCGGCGGCGAGGTGCTCGACCCGGAGCTCGCCGCGCGGGCCCTGCCGCTGGTCGGCGAGCTGTGGAACGGGTACGGCCCCACGGAGACCACGGTCGCGGCGACCGCGCACCGGCTCACCGGCCAGGACCGGGTCCCGATCGGCTCGCCGACGCCGGGCGCCCGGCTGTACGTGGTGGACGAGGCGGGCAGGCTCGCGCCGCCCGGCGCGATCGGTGAGCTGTGGATCGGTGGCGCCGGTGTGGCGACCGGCTACCGGGCGCGGCCCGAGCTGACCTCGTCCGCGTTCGTCGCCGGCCCGGTCCGTCCCGGCGAACGCTGCTACCGCACCGGTGACCTGGTCCGGTGGCGTCCCGACGCGACGCTGGAGTTCCTCGGGCGCGCCGACGACCAGGTGAAGGTGCGCGGCAACCGGTTCGAGCCGGGCGAGATCGAGACCGTCCTTCGTGGACTGTCCGATGTGGACGACGCGGCGGTGGCGGTGGCCGCGGACGGCGTGGACGCGCACGTGATCGGCTACCTCACGCCCGCGACCGTCGACGCGGCGGCCGTCGAACGAGAGCTGCGGCGGCTGCTCCCCGCCTACATGGTGCCGAGTTCGTGGCGCACCCTGGACACGCTCCCCTTGCTGCCCAACGGAAAGCTCGACCGGCGCGCGCTCCCGCCGGTGCCCGCCGCCCCTCCGGCCGCGGCCGCGCCGCTGTCGGACGCCGAGGCGCTGGTCGCGCAAGTGTGGCGGGAGTGCCTCGAACTCGACGAGGAGATCGGGCCGGACAGCGACTTCTTCGCGCTCGGCGGCCGGTCGCTGGCGGCGACCAGGGTGGTCGGCCTCCTGCACACCCGGCTGAGACGCCGGGTCACCGTCCGCACCTTGTTCGACCACCCGGTACTCGCCGACTTCACCGCACGGATCGACGCGGACGCCGCCTTCGACGACCACCCGCTCGTCGCCCGGGCGGACCCGGCCGCACCCGCGCCGCTGTCGCCGGCGCAGCGCATGCTGTGGTTCGCGGCGAAGCTCGACCCGGACAGCGCCGCCTACAACTCCCCCACCGTGCTGCGGATCCGGGGCGCACTGGACGAGCCTCGGCTGTACCGCGCGGTCCGCGCGCTCGCGACGCGCCATCACGTGCTGCGCAGCCTCTTCACCGAGATCGACGGGGAGCCGGTCGCGCTCCTCGGACCGGCCGACGCGATTCCGATGTCCACTGTGGACATAGCGGAGCCGTCGGCGGACGCGACGGTGGCGGCCGAGATCCGGCGGCCGTTCGCGCTGGACGCCGCGCCACCGCTGCGCGTGGTCCTGTTCCGGCTCGCGCCGGACCACCACGTGCTGACCGTGACGTGCCACCACATCGCCACCGACGCGGTCTCCCAACGCCTCCTGTTGTCCGAAGTGGACCGGTGGTACCGCACGGAACCCGACGACTGGCCGCCGCCGCCCTCGCTCCAGTACGCCGACCACGCCGCACGGGAGCGCGAGCAGGACCACGCCGCGGGGCTCGACTGGTGGGAGCGGCGGCTCGCGGACCTGCCCGCGTTGCGGTTGCCCGCCGACCGGCCCCGCCCCGCCATCGCCGACTGGACGGCGGACGAGGTCCCGGTCCGGCTGTCCTCGGACGTCACCGGCCGGGTCCGCGCGATGGCGGGCGACGCCGGGACCACGCCGTTCACGATCCTGCTCGCAGCCTGGCAACTGCTGCTCGCGCGACTTGCCGGGGTACGGGACCTCGCGGTCGCCGTCCCGCACAGCGGCCGCCGCACCGCCGAACTGGGCGCGATGGTCGGCTTCTTCGTCGACACCGTGGCCGTCCGCGCCGATTTCGGAGCCCGGTCGGGCCGCGACCTCGTGGCCAGGACACGCGCGGCGGTACTCGACGCGTTCGCGCACGCCGACGTGCCGTTCGACGAGGTCGTGCGGCGGCTCGCGCCGGAGCGGGACCCGGCGAGCACCCCGGTGTGCCAGGTGATGATGAACGTCCTCGACGAGCAGGCGACCGCGGAGCTCGGTGATCTGGCCGTGACGGTGCTGCCGCAACCGGTCGCCACCGCGCTGTACGACCTGAACCTGGACCTCGCCGCCACCGGCGACGGCTACGTGGGAAGGCTCGTGTTCCGCGCCGATCTGTTCGACCGCGCCACGATCGAACGGTGGTCCCGCTGGTACGGCACCCTCCTCGACCGGCTCACCGCCGATCCGGACGCCGAACTGTCCACACTGGACATATCGGACGACGCGGAACGGGCGGCGCTGCGCCGCTGGGGTACCGGGAACCCGTTGCCCGCCAACCGAACCGTGGTCACCGACGTACTCGCGCAACCGCCCGGCGCGGTGGCGACGTCGTCACCGGCCGGACGACTGTCCTATGGAGATCTGGCCGACCGGTCGGCACAGGGCGCCCGCGGTCTGCTCGCCGCGGGCGTCACCACCGGCGACGTGGTCGGCGTATTCCTGCCCCGCGACGAACACCTGCCCGCCGGGCTGCTCGCGGTGTGGCGGGCGGGTGGTGCGTACCTGCCACTGGATCCCGGCCATCCCGCGGACCGGATCGCGGCGCTCGCCGCCGACGCCGGGGTCCGGGTCGTCGCCGCCCGCGGCCACGCGCTGGACGTGGCCCGCGCCGCGTTGCCGCACCTGACCGTCGTGGACCTCGACGCCCCCGTCACGGACACGCGCGCCCTGCGAGAGCCGGGCCAAGACGACCTCGCCTACGTCCTCTACACGTCCGGCTCGACCGGCGAACCGAAGGGCGTCGCGGTCACGCATCGGAACCTCGCCGCACTGGTCCACGCCTTCCGCGAAGTCACCGGCGTACAGCCGTCCGACACGTGGCTCGCGGTGGCGCCGCTCGTGTTCGACACGGCCACCGGCGAGATCTGGACGACGCTGACCGCGGGCGCGCACTGCGCGATCGCCGACCGGGACTGTGCCGTCGACGGGCACGCGCTGGTCCAGCGGCTCGTCTCCACCGGCGCGACCAGGTTCAACCCGACACCGACCACCTTGCGGATGCTCGTCGCAGCCGGGCTTCCCGATCTGCCGGGACTGCACGTGTACTCCGGCGGCGAAGCCCTCGACGTCGTACTGGCGCGGCAGATCACCGCCCGCGTCGCCAGCCTGCGCAACTGTTACGGACCCACGGAGACCACCATCACCGCGACCACACATCTCGTGACCACCGCCGATCTGGCGGCCGACCGGCCGATACCGATCGGCGGACCGCTCGGCGGCACGCTGCTCACCGTGGTCGACCCGTTCGGACAGACCGCGCTTCCCGGCGCGGTCGGCGAATTGTCCATCGGCGGCGCCGGTGTGACACCGGGTTACCTGGGCCGCCCGGAGCAGACCGCGGCCGCCTTCGGCACCGACCCGTTGCACGGAGGGCGTTCCTACCGCACCGGCGATCTGGTCCGCTGGCGCGCCGACGGCGTAATGGAGTTCCACGGCCGCGCCGACCACCAGGTGAAGATCCGCGGGAACCGGGTGGAACTCGGAGAGGTGGAGCACGTGCTGCGCACGGTCCCCGGAGTGACCGACGCGGTGGTCGTGATGCGCACTGGAGAAGGCGAACCACATCTCGTCGGTTACCTCACCCCGTCCACTGTGGACACCGAGACGGTGGCGGCCGTGCTGCGCGGCCGGTTGCCCGACTACGCGGTGCCGCACCGGTGGGTCTCGCTCGACGCGTTCCCGGTCACCGCGACCGGCAAGGTGGACCGCGCCGCGTTGCCCGCGCCCTCGGCACCGGCGCGGCCGGACAGCCCGCCCGCGTCGGCGGTCGAGGAACTCATCGCAATGACCTGGGCCGAGGTTCTCGGCCGGGAGCGGGTCGGCGCCCTGGACGACTTCTTCGGCCTCGGCGGACATTCGCTCGCCGCGACCAAGGTCGTCGGCCGCCTCGCCGAGGCGTTCGGTTTCCCCGTCCCCGTGCGGTGCCTGTTCGACCGGCCGGTGTTGCGGGAATTCGCCACGGAACTGGAACGGATCGCGATGACCGCACTGGCGGACGACGGCGCCGATGTCCCGACCGGGAGCACCGCATGACCGACTCACTCGTCACTCCCGCACAACGACGCCTGCGCGAGCTGCTCGCCGGCCGCGCCACCGCCGCGTTGCATGGCGGGACACCCGTCGCGAAGGAGCCCGCCATCCCCCGGCTCCCTCGCGACGGGTCACCGGTGCCGCTGTCGTCCGCGCAGGCCAGGCTGTGGTTCCTGGCCCGCTTCGAACCCGGCGGCCACGCCTACAACCTGCCGCTCGTGCTCGACCTGACCGGGCCGGCCGACGAGACCGCGCTCCTCGCCGCGGTCCGGGACGTCGCCGACCGCCACGACGTGCTCCGCGGCGTGTACCGGGAGATCGACGGCGCGCCGATGCGGTGCGCCGGACCGGCTGTCCCGGTGTCCATTGTGGACGTCCCCGCGGCGGAGCTGGACGCCGAGGTGGGCGCCGAGGCCATCCGTCCGTTCGCGCTCGAAGACATGCCACCGATGCGGGCGGTGCTGTTCCGCGTCGCCGCCGAGCGGCGGGTGCTGGCGCTGACGTTCCACCACATCGCGATGGACGCCCCGTCGGCCGCGGTCGTGCTCGACGACCTCGCCGCCTGTTACGCGGCCCGCCTCGGCGTCCGTGACATGCCGCCGGAACCGGCGCTCCAGTACGCGGATCTGGTGGCGTGGAACGGTTCCAGGCCGGACACCGCCGAGGCCGACCTGGCTTGGTGGCTCGAACGGCTCGCCGGGCTCCCTCCGGTGCTGGAGCTGCCGACCGACCGGCCTCGCCCGGCCGTGGCCGGGGACGACGGCGCGGAGGTCGAGGTCGAGGTGCCCGCCGCGCTCACCGCGCGAGTGCGGGAGATCGGCCGTGCCATCGGTGTCACCCCGTTCATGGTGTTCCTGGCGTGCTGGCAGACACTGCTCGCCAGGCTGGCCGGGACCACCGACGTGCCGGTCGGGGTGCCGGAGTCCGGCCGCCGCCACCCGGAGGCCGAACGGGTCGTCGGCTGCTTCGTCACCACGCTGGTGCTGCGCACCGACCTGGCCGGCGCGACCACCGGCCGCGAACTGCTCTCCGCCGCCAGGGACACGGTGCTCGACGCGTTCGCCCACCCGGACGTGCCGTTCGAGCGGATCGTCGAACGGGTCGCGCCACGACGCGGGCTCGACGCTTCGCCGATCTTCCAGGTCATGCTCAACGTGCTCGACGAACCGTCGCGGGCGCCCGAATTCCCCGGTCTGGCCGCGCGGGTCACCGAACCGCCGGTGCGGAGCGTCAAGTTCGACCTGAGCCTCGCGCTGTCCCGGTCCGGCGACGGCTATTCGGGCGGGCTGTCCTACCGCACCGACCTGTTCGACCGGGGCACCGCGGACCGGATCGCCCGCTGGTTCGTCACCCTCGTCGACGGGATCACCGCGGACCTCGACCGGCCCGTGGCCGAGGTGCCGATCGAAGCCGTCACCGCCCCGGTGCTGGCGGGACCGGAACCGGACCAGGGCGAACTCCGCCCCGTGCACACGCTGATCGAGGACGCCACCGACCGCTGCCCGGACCGGATCGCCGTGGTCGGCGCGACCGGCTCGCTCACCTACCGGCGGCTCGACGAACGGGCCAACCGCATCGCGCACCGGCTGCGGGCACTCGGCGTGCGCGCCGACGAGCCGGTCGGGATGCTGCTCGAACAGGGCACGGACGTGGCGTGCGCGGTACTGGGCATCATGAAGTCCGGCGGCGCGTACCTGCCGATGGACACCACCTACCCGCGGGCGCGGGTGGCCGCCATCCTCGCCACCGCGGGCGCGCGGATCCTGCTCGCCGAACCCGGCCTCGACGTCACCGTTCCCGGCGTCACCGTCCTGACGGTCGACGACGCGGTGGCCGCCCAGCCGGACACCCGGCCGGACGTCCCGGTCTCGGGCCACGATCTGATCCACGTGATCTTCACGTCCGGTTCGACCGGGGCGCCGAAGGGGGTCGCGGTCGAGCACCGCAACGTCGCGCACTACCTGTCGGGCATGCTGCCCCGGCTCGGCGACGTGGCGGGCGCGTCGTTCGCGGTCGTCTCCACCCCCGCGGCCGATTTCGGCCTCACCGGCGTGTACGGCGCGCTGACCACCGGCGGCACCGTCCACCTGGTCGACCGGGACACCGCGATGGATCCGGAGTCCTTCGCCGGATACCTCGCCGAGCACCCCGTCGACGTGCTCAAGTGCGTGCCCAGCCATCTGGAACTCCTTGCCCGGCACGGGGATCTGGCCACCGTGCTGCCGAGGCGGCTGCTGATCCTCGCCGGTGAGGCGTGTCCGTGGCCGCTCGTCGAGCGCGTCGAGGCGGCCCGCCCCGGCCTTCGGGTGCAGAGCCACTACGGGCACACCGAGAGCACGATGATCTCGATGACGTGCGACGTGGCGGCCGTCCCGCCGCACGAGCGCACCGGATACGTCCCGCTCGGCACGCCGCTGCCCGGCGTCGTCGGTCACCTCGTCGACGCGCGCGGCGCGGTCGTACCCGAGGGCATGACCGGCGAACTGGTGATCGGCGGGCCGCAGATCACCCGCGGCTACCTGGGCGACGACGCGCAGACCGCGGCCCGGTTCGTGCCCGACCCGCTGGGCACCGGCGTGCGGTGCTTCCGCAGCGGCGATCTGCTGCGGGTGCGGGCCGACGGCGCCGTGCAGTTCCTGGGCCGCGCCGACGACCAGGTCAAGGTGCGCGGCCACCGGGTCGAACTGGGCGAGGTCACCGCCGCCCTCCGCGACGTCGACGGGGTGGCCGAGGCCGTGGTGCTTCCGGTCGGCACCGGCCTGGACCGCAGGCTCGCCGCCTGGCTGGTCGGGCCGGGGCTCGACGTGGCGACCGTGCGCCGGACGCTGCGGGAGCGCCTGCCCGACTACCTGGTGCCCGTCTCGCTCACGGTCCTGGATCGCTTGCCGCTCAACGCGAACGGCAAGATCGACCGGGCCGCGCTGCCGGACGTCGCCGAGCGGGAGCCTGCCGCGCGGCGGCCGGTGGCGACCCCGGCCGAACGGCTCGTGGCGCGGGTCTGGGGCGACGTGCTCGGGAACGCCGACATCTCCGCCGACGACGACTTCTTCGCCGTGGGCGGTCATTCCTTCGCCGCGGTGCGCGTGGCGGGGCGGCTGGGTGAGGCGCTGCGCCGGGACGTCGCCGTGCGCACGGTGTTCGAGCACCCGGTACTGGCCGACCTCGCCGCCGTGCTGTCCGCCGACCCGGGCGGCGCGTTCGGTGGCGCGCCCATCCCCGTGCGGCCGGACCCCGAAGCGCCCGCGCCCTTGTCGTCGGCGCAGGCGCGGCTGTGGTTTCTCGAACTGCTCGGCCCGGGGTCGGCCTATCACGCCGATCTCGTGCTGCGGCTGCGCGGGCCACTGGACGCGGCGGCGATGGTGCTCGCCGTGCGGGACGTCGCCGCCCGGCACACCGTCCTGCGCAGCGTCATCGAGGAGCGGGACGGCATCCCGGTGGCCGTTCCGGTCCCCGCCGAGCGCGTTCCGGTGTCCATTGTGGACATAGACGCCGACCGGGTGGACGCGGCGTGGCGGGCGGAGCTGGCGCGGCCGTTCGCGCTCGACCGGGAGCCGCCGCTGCGGGCCTCGCTGTTCCGGATCGCCGCCGATGAGCACGTCCTCGCGCTCACCGTGCACCACATCGCGACCGACAACTGGTCGCGCGGCGTCATCGGCGCGGACCTCGCCGACGCGTACGCCGCGCGGCTCGCGGGATCGGCACCGGACGCGGCCCTGCCCGTCCAGTACGCGGACTACGCCGCCTGGCTGGCCGCCCGCGGACGCGACGAGGACCTGGACTGGTGGTGCGACCGCCTGTCCGGGCTGCCGCCGCTGCTCACGTTGCCGACCGACCGGCCCCGCCCGGCGGTGGCCGACTGGTCCGGCGGCCACGTCCGGTTCGCCCTCCCCGCCGCGCTCACCGCACGCGTCCGGCAGGTCGCGGCCGAGACGGGCGTGACGCCGTTCATGGTGCTGCTGGCCTGCTGGCAGGAGCTGCTCGGCCGCCGCGCCGGGACCGACGACGTCGCGGTCGGCGTGCCGGAATCCGGGCGGCATCACCCGGACGCCGAGTCGACCGTGGGCTGCTTCGTCAACACTCTCGTCATGCGCACCGACCTCGGCGGCGACCCGACCGTGCGGGAGTTGCTCGCCCGGTCCCGCGAGACCGTGCTCGGCGCGTTCGCGCATGCCGAGACACCCCTCGAAGGGATCATCGAGCGGCTGCGGCCGGAACGGTCCGTGGGCGCGACACCGATCTTCCAGGTGTTGCTGAACGTCCTCGACCAACCGGCGGCGCCGCCCGTCATCCCTGGCGTCGAGGTGACGGCCGTCCGCGACGCGGGCGAGCAGGTGAAGTTCGACCTCAGCATGGTGCTGGTCAACGACGGCGACACCTACCTCGGCGGCCTCGCCTACCGGACCGACCTGTTCGACGCCGGCACCGCCGACGGGATCGTCGCGGACTTCCAGGCACTCCTGACCGGGTTACTGTCCGATGTGGACCAGGCGGTCGCTGCGGTCGGTCCGGCCCGCAACGAGTCCCGCCCGACCACCGCACCGGTTCCCGTGCCGGTGACGGGTTCGCGCGCGCCGGAAACGCCGACCGAGCAACGCGTCGCAGAGGTGTGGGCGCGGGTTCTCGAGGTGCCCGAGGTCCGTGCGGACGACGACTTCTTCGCCCTCGGCGGCCATTCGTTCACCGCGGTCCGCGCGGTCCGGCTGATCGACGGGCGGCTCCGGGTCATCGATCTGTTCCTGCACCCGACCGTCCGCGAATTGGCCGCCCATCTCGACGCCGGGCGGGAGACCGACGACGGGCGCCTGCTGCACCGCCTCTCCCCCGCCCGCGCGGGCGCGCCGGAGCTGACGCTCGTCTGCGTGCCCTACGGCGGCGGCTCGGCCGCGGTGTTCCAGCCACTGGCCACCGAACTCGCCGCGGCCGCACCGGATTTCGACCTGCTCGCCGTCGAACTGCCCGGCCACGACGTGGCCCGGCCCGACGAGGCGTTCCGCACCGTCGACGAGGTCGTGGACCTGCTGGCCGACGAGATCGGCCGGACCGTCACCGGCCCTGTCGCGGTGTACGGGCACTGCGTCGGCTCCGCGGTGGCCACCGCGCTCGCCGCCCGGCTCGAGTCCGACGGCCGCGTCGTCGCCGGAGTGGTCGTGGCGGGCAGCTTCCCCGCCGCACGCCTGCCAGGCAGGCTGTCGGCCTGGCTGCAGCGCCGGTTCCCGCGCGAACGCTGGGTGGCGGACCGGCTCTACCGGGACACGCTGCGGGCCACCGGCGGCCTGCTGGACGACATGGACGAGTCCGCGAGCGCGGCGATGCTGCGGGCGTTGCGGCACGACGCCGGACAGGCGCAGGCGTGGTTCGGCCGCGCGCTCGACCCGGACGCCGCCGGAAGACCCCGGCTCACGGCCCCGGTCCTGTGCGTGGTCGGGTCGAGCGACCCGGCGACCGAGCTGTACCAGGAGCGGTACCGCGAGTGGGGCGTGTTCGCCGATCGCGTCGAACTGGCCGTGCTGCCCAAGGCCGGGCACTATTTCCTGCGCCACCAGGCCGCCGAGGTCGCCGCACTGCTGCGGGACCGGCTGTCCCGCTGGGCCGGCGGCGACCTGCCGCCCGAAGTCCACGACGTCCCGGTCGCCGCGACCGCGACCCGGCGCGGGCTGCGCGCGTTCTACACCGTGGCGGGTGGCCAGGCCGTGTCGATGATCGGCAACGAACTGAGCGCGTTCGCCCTCGGCGTCTGGGCCTATCAGCTCAGCGGCCGCGTCGTCGACCTCGCCTTGGTCATGTTGCTCGCCCGCGTGCCGAGCATGTTGCTGACCCCGATCGGCGGCGCGCTCGCCGACCGGGTCGACCGCAGGCGGATCCTGCTGTGCTGCGACCTGACGAGCGGCGCGGCGATGGCCGTGCTCGCCGTGCTGTTCGCCTTGGGACGGCTGGATCTCGTGGCGGTGTGCGCGATCGTCGGGGTGATGTCGGTGGCGTCGGCGTTCCACCGGCCCGCCTACCTGGCGGCGATCGCCCAGCTGGTGCCGAAGCCGTACCTGCCGCAGGCCAACGCGCTCGCCGACATGGGCGCCGGTCTCGGCACCGTGCTCGGGCCCGTCCTCGGCGGTGTCCTCATGGGACTGTCCGGATTGACCGCGGTGGTCGTGGTCGACGTCGCCACGTTCGCGATCGGGGTGCTCACCCTGGTGCTGGTGCGGTTCCCGAACCGGATGTTCTTCACCCAGGCCGAACCGTTCGCGAAGGCGGTCACCGGCGGGTGGAAGTTCGTGCTGCGCCGCAAACCGCTGCTCGTGATGATCGGCTACTTCGCGGTGGTCAACTACTTCACCGCCGTGATGTGGGTGGGGCTCACCCCGCTGGTCCTGTCGATCGGCTCGACGGGCGAACTGGGGGTAATCAGTGCCGTCGGCGGGATCGGCGCGGCGGTCGGCGCACTCGTCGTGGTCACCTGGGGCGGCACCGCGCGCCGCGCCACCGGCATGATCGCCTTCGTCATCGGCTCCGGGCTCGGCGTGGCGCTGATGGGCGCGTGGCCTTCGGTGTTCGTGGTCGCGATCGGCCTGTTCGTGCGGCTGGCGTGTATGAGCATCGGCAACGCGCACTGGCTGTCGGTCATCCAGACGAAGGTCGGCCAGCGGCTCCAGGGCCGGGTGCTGGCGATCAACGTCATGCTGGCGACCGCCATGCAACCGCTCGGGTTCCTGACCGCGGGACCGCTCGCCGACCGGCTCGGCGGCTTCGCCACGCTGATGGTGGTCTCCGGTGCCGTGCTGGTGGTGTGGGGCATGCTCGGCCTGCGCTACCGGCCGCTGCGCGACATCGAGGACCTGCTGCCGGACGCGGCGCCACCGGCGGAGATCGACGCCGACCTCGACCGCGTGCAGGCGGTCGCCGACCGGAACCTGGCACGGTGAAGCCGATGTCCTCCCTCGTCACCGTGGCCGACATCCGCTCCGCCGCCGCACGGATCCGGCACTCCGTGCACCGCACGCCCCTGCTCGGGCCGTTCGGCGACCTGTGGCTCAAGCCGGAGCACCGGCAGCGGACCGGTTCGTTCAAGGTACGCGGCGCGCTCAACGCGGTCGCCCGGCTCACCACGGGCCACGTCCTCGCCCAGTCGTCCGGTAACCACGGGCGGGCGGTGGCCTTCGCCGCCGCACGGCACGGGCTGCGGGCCACGGTCGTCCTGCCCGCCACCGCGCCCGCGTTGAAGGTGGACGCGGTCCGCGCGCTCGGCGCGCACGTCGTGATCGTGCCGCCCGCGCTGCGCGAGCGGGCCACGGCCGAGCTGGCGGCGCGGACCGGCGCCACCGTCGTCGGTTCCGCCGACTTCGACGTGATCGCCGGGCACGGAACGGTCGGCGCCGAGATCGTGGCGGATCTGCCGGACGTCCGCACCGTCCTGGTGCCGGTGTGCAACGGCGGGCTGCTCGCCGGAGTCGCCGTCGCCGTGAAAGCGGTGTCCCCCGGCACCCGGGTCGTCGGCGTCGAGCCGGCACTGGCCGGGGACGCGGCGGAATCGCTGCGGCTGCGAAAACTCGTGCGGTGGCCGGTGGAGCGCACCTACCGCACGATCGCGGACGGGCTGCGCGCGCCGGTGCTCGGCGAACTCGCGTGGCGCCACATCAGGGTGCTCGTGGACGACATCGTCACCGTCGACGAGGACGGCATCGTCGCCGCGCAGGAGTACCTGTCGGACCGGTTCGGTGTGCGAGCCGAGCCGAGCGGGGCGGTGGCGACCGCCGCCCACCTGACCGGGCGATGGCGGGGCACGACCGTGGCGATCGTGTCCGGCGGCAATGTCGCGGCTCCGGTGGCCGAGGGAGAGCGGGTGTCCGTTGAGCACGGATGAGTTGAACGGTGTGCTCGCGACGATCGGCGGCACGCCGCTGGTCGCGCTGGAGCGGGTCGTGCCGATCGCGGACGTCCGGGTGTTCGCGAAGATGGAGAAGTTCAATCCGGGCGGCAGTGTCAAGGACCGCACCGCGCTGCACATGCTGCGCGGCAAGATCGAGGCCGGGGAGCTGGTACCGGGCCGGTCGGTGGTGGTGGAATCGACGTCCGGCAACCTCGGTGTCGGCCTCGCCCAGCTGTGCGCCTACTTCGGGCTCGAGCTGATCTGCGTGGTCGACACCCGTACGACCGCGCAATCCGTCGCGCTGTTGCGGGCCTACGGCGCGGCGGTGGAAGTCGTGTCCGCGCCGGACGGCGACCTGCTCGGCGCGCGGATCGCGCGGGTCCGGGAGCTGGTGGCGCTGTTGCCGGACGCGTTCTGGCCCAACCAGTACGAGAATCCGCTCAACGCGGCCGCGCACGAGCAGACGATGGCCGAGATCGTCACGGCGCTGGACGGACGGGTCGACTACCTGTTCTGCTCGGTCAGCACCGGCGGCACGCTGCGCGGCTGCGCCGACCACATCCGCGACCGCGGCCTGGCCACGAAACTGGTCGCGGTCGACGCGGCGGGCAGCGCGATCTTCCACACCCCGACCGAGCACCGGCTCATCCCCGGGCACGGTGCCGGCTGGCGGCCGCCCTTGGTCGGCTCGGCCGATTCCGCCGGTGTGATCAGTGAGATCGTCCACGTGACCGACCTGGAATGCGTGCGTGCCTGCCGGTCGCTGGTGGCGCGCGAAGCGATCCTGGCGGGCGGGTCGTCCGGGGCGACCGTGGCCGCGCTCGGCAAGCTGCGCCACCGCATCCCCGCCGGTTCCCGCTGCGTGCTCGTCTTCCCCGACGACGGCAACCGCTACCTCGACACCATCTACTCGGATTCCTGGGTGCTGGAGCACTTCGGCGAAGTTCCCGAGGTCACGACCCGGCCGTTGACCGCCGCCCGCTAAGGAGAAACCTTGCGCCATCTCATTTCCCTCGACGATCTCACCGACGAGGAACTGCGTTCCGTCGTCGCGCGCGCGACGGCCCTGGCCGCCGACCCGCGGCAAGCGGGCGCGCCGCTGTCCGGTGAGGTCGTCGGCATCTACTTCAGCAAGACCTCCACGCGCACCCGCACGGCGTTCTCGTCGGGCGCGCTGCGGCTCGGCGCGCGCATCGTCTCCTACGGGCCTAGCGATCTGCAGCTCAACACCGGGGAGACCATCGCGGACACCGGCCGGGTGCTGTCCACCATGCTCGACGCGCTCGTGGTGCGCACCGCGGGCGATCCGGCGGAGCTACGGGCCATGGCCGACCAGAAGCGGATGTCGGTGGTCAACGCCATGACCGCGGACGAGCATCCCACCCAGGCACTCGCGGATCTCACCACGATGGCCCGCCGGTTCGGGCGTGTCGACGGGCTGCGGGTGCTGTACCTGGGCGAGGGCAACAACTCCGCGGCCGCGCTCGCGTTGGCACTCACCCGGTTCCCCGGTACCGAACTGCAGCTGCGCACCCCACCCGGCTACGGCCTCGATCCCGCCGTGCTGGCGCGTGCGCGAGCGCACGCCGCGCGACACCAAGCGTCCATTGTGGAGCGTCACGACATGGACGACCTGCCCGTGTCCGATGTCGTGTACACCACGCGATGGGAGACGACGGGTACGACCAAACCGGACCCTGACTGGCGCGAGGTTTTCGCGCCGTTCCAGGTGACGCGGGCGTTGTGGCGGACCAGTCCGGACGCGGTGTTCATGCACGACCTGCCCGCGCACCGCGGCGAGGAGGTCACCACGGAGGTGCTGGACGGCCCGGACAGCATCGCGTTCGTCCAGGCGGAGAACAAGATGTACAGCGCGATGGCGGCACTGGAATGGTGCCGCGGCAAGGATTCGGCATGAGCGAGCAGTGGTACGACCAGGCGGACACGGGACTCGCGGGCGCGGGCCGGGTGACCGTGCTGTCGCGCGCGGACGTCCGGCGCTGTCTCGCGACCATCGACCCGGTCGAGATCGTGCGGCGGACGCTGGCCCGGCACGACCGTGGCGAGAGCCTGCTCCCCGCGGAGGCGTACCTGCGGTGGGAGAATTCGCGGGGTGCCTACACCCGGTCGATCGGCATGCCCGGCGCGGTGGGGCCGCACCACGGCATGAAGATCATCAATGCCAGCGTGTCCAACCCGGCGGCGGGCCTGGAACGCGCGGGCGGGCTGGGCCTGTGCTTCGACGCCGAGACCGCCCGGGTCACGTCGATCATGGAGGCGGGCCTGCTGAGCGCGGTGCGCACCGCGGCGGTGAGCGCGGTCGGTGTCGACGTCACCGGTTTCGGCGGCGCCGGCTCGCTCGCGATCGTGGGATGCGGAGCGCAGGGGCGGATGCACGCGGCACTGCTGAGCCGCCGGTTGCCTGCTCTGCGCGCCGTGTCGCTGCACGACCGCGACCCGGCCGTCGCCCACCGACTCGCGGACCTGCTCTCCCGCGACGACCTCGAAGTGACCGTGCACGACAAGGCCCGCGACGCGGTCGGCGCCGGCGAGATCGCGGTCTTCACCACCACCGCCGACGAGGGTTACGTGACCCCCGACTGGACGCGCCCCGGCGCGCTGCTGGTCAACGTGTCCTTGGGCGATCTCGCGGACGAGACGTTCCTCGACGCCGCGGCCCTGTACGTGGACGACCTCGACCTGGTGGCGGACAACCCCCGCCGCCCACTCGGCCGCCTGATGCGCGACGGACTCGTCACCCGCCCGTCGGACGGTACGGCGAAACCCATCGACGCCACCTTGGGCGGGCTGCTCACCGGGCGGTACCGCAGCCGTGGCACCGCCCGGCCGCACGTCGTGCTCAACCCGTTCGGCATGGGCGTGCTGGACGTGGCGCTCTACGGCGCCATCGCCTCACAAGCCCGTCACTTGGGCTTCGGATCGCTCGTCGACCTCGGCTGATGTCCCGTTCCGGCGTTTTCGAACAACCTCGATCAAGATCACCGCACAAGATCACTAGGCGGCTCCGCACATTGCCGATAATGTTCGCCGTAGCCAGTTGATTGGCTGACGGAAAATAACTCACGCGGGCAAGTCGTGTCTTTCCGGCGCGGCCGACGGCCTATCGAACGCGAAAGAAGGCCCGGCGGAATTCGCCGTGGCTTTCGATCCGAACGACGAGAAAGAGAACACCAGTGAAGAAATGGACGACACGGGTCACGACCGGCCTGGTGGTCGCGGGTATGGCACTCGCCGCGCAGAGCGCGCCGGCGATGGCCGAGGAAGAAGCGGGCACCGCCACGGTCGCCGCCTCGGAGGCCGACGGTGACACGGCCGAGGTCACGCTGACCGAAGAGACTTCGGAAGTCGGCACCGCCGACTGCGGCGACTGGCGTCGCGCCCTCGCCGGCTACGGCAAGTGGTCGGTGAGCAAGTACGGCTGTGGCTACATCAGCCCGGATTCGAAGAAGAACCCGCAGCACCGCCGCTACACGTGGAAAATCCCGGCGGGCAGCAACGGCCGGGTCTGCGTCCAGGCGGAGGGCCACTACTGGAGCACCAAGAAGAAAAAGAGCGTCTCGACCTGGACGACGGCGGGCTGCGGGACCGGCGGCACCGTCGTCGTGCGCTGGTCGGGCCCGCCGAAGAAGGGCGGCGGTTATCTCGGCCTCGCCTCGACCCCCAGGGTGCGGGCGAAGGTCCAGCCGGGCTTCGGCGGCGCCGCGTACAGCTGGAAGTGAGCCGGCTCGCGCCGGCGTGACCGACGGCCACCACGGATCCGCCCGTCGGTGCCATGTCGCGAAAGCCACTTTCGGGACATCACACGTCTCGAAAGTGGCTTTCGCGACACGTGTCCGAGCCATCTGGGCAGGCCGCCAATGTTGCGAAAGCCACTTTCCCAACCTTCACCGTTGCGAAAGTGGCTTTCGCGACCCGCCACATTGCGTTGCCCCGCTGGAACGGCCATTGCCGCCTAGCGCAGTCCGATCTCCGTGAGCAGCGCCTGCGCTTTCCGCCCGTGTTCGTCGGCCATGCCGGTGTCGCCGGCGACGGCCGCTCCGTGCCCGATCCCTTTGTGCGCCCGTGCTTGTTCGTAACGGTCACCGAGTTTTTCGGCGACCGCAAGCGCTTCGCGGTGCCGGGTGATCGAACCCGCTGCGTCGCCCAGGTCGCCGAGTGCGATACCGATGCCGTTGAGCGCCTTGATTTCGAACTCTCCCAAGCTGTTCCGGCGCGCGAGGTCCAGTGCCTCGGTCAGGTGTGTCAGGGCGTCGTCGTGCTCGCCCAGCCGCGCGAGCAGCGAGCCGATGTGGAGCAATGCCTCGGTCTCCGGGAACGGGTAGCCGAATTCGCGTGCGGTGGCGAGCGCCCGCCGGTAGTGGCCGAGTGCCTCGGCGGAGTGACCCTGCTGCTCGTGCACCGTGCCGAGGTTGCCGTAGGTCAGGCATTCCCCCACCCGGTCCCCCACCTCCAGCATGATCGCCAAGGCCTCGTCGAGGTACGCCTCGGCCTTGTCCCAGTCGCCGACGCGCATCGCGCTGTTCCCGAGGTTGCCCAGCGCGCGGCTCTCGCTGGTGCGGTTGCCGGTCTCCCGGTGCACGAGCAACGCCTGCCGGTAGCAGTCCTCGGCCGCGGCGAAGTCGCTGAGCCGGTCGAACGCGTTGCCGAGGTTGTTCAGTGCCCGCGCCCAGCTCGCCCGGTCGCCGCCCGCCTCGTAGCGCGCGAGCGCCTGCTTGAGCCGGTCGATGCTCTCCTGATAGCGATTGGAACGCAGGTAGACCGCGCCGAGGCTCAGGTACGCGCTCGCCTGGACCAGCGGGTCGGCGGCGCGGACCGCGATACCGTGCACGATCTCCGCGTCGGCGAAGTGCAGTGCGTTGTACAGGTACCGGTTGAGGATCGGCGACATCGTGGCCGCGTCCTCGTGTCCGCCCTGTTCCTCGGTCAGCACGGTGATCCCGACCAGGTTGTGCCGCTCGGCGTCCAGCCACGCCGTCGCCGCCGCGACATCGGCGAAATCCGGCGCCGGAACGTCCGAAGTGGACACGACGGGTCTGCGGTCGCACTCGTGCGGGGCGTAGCGGTCCATGGCTCGGCAGGCGGCGTGCCGGTAGTAGCCGAACAACCGGCCGAGTGCGGCCCGCCGCGCGGAGGCGGCGTCCACGTCCCGCGCCAGTCCCGCCGCGTAAAGGCGGACGACGTCGTGCAGGCCGAACCGGTCCTGGACGCTCCGCTGCACCAGGCTGCCGGCGACCAGTTCACCCAGCAGCGCCTCAGCCTTGGGTAGATCCACCCCGGCGAGCGCGGCCGCCGCGCGGGTGTCGACGTCTCGGCCGGGGTGGATCGCGAGGAGCCGCAGCAGCAGCGCGGCATCGGCGGGCAGGTCCGCATAGGACAGGCCGATGGCGTTCTCCAGTTCGTCCTCGACCCGCAGGCTGTCCCGGCGTTCCGCGAGCCGGGCGGCGTGGTCGCGCAACGTCCAGTCGCGCCGGTTCCGGATCCGGCCGGCCACCACCGTCAACGCGAGCGGCAGATGGCCGACCAGCTCGGCGATCCGCGCGGCGGCCTCGGTGTCCTCGGCGACCTTCGCTTCGCCGACCAGCCTGCGCAACATGTCGAGCGACTCGGTCTCCGGAAGCGCGTCCAAGTGCACGAGCCGTGCACCGGCCAGGCCGGTCAGGCGCCGTCTGCTGGTGATCAGCACGATGCCGCCCGGCCGGTCCGGCAGCAGCGGGCACACCTGATCGGCGTCCGCAGCGTTGTCCAGCACCACGACCGGCCGCCGGTCCGCGAGCAGCCTGCGGTAGGTCGCCTGCCTGCCATCGGGGCCGAGGCGGTGGATCTCCTTGCCCGGCACCCCGAGCCGCCGGAGGAACTCGTCCAGCACCGCGAGCGGATCGGCGGGCGCGCGGTCGGCGTCGTAGCCACGCAGGTCCGCCCACAACCGGACCTCGGCGCCGTCCCGGTGTGCCAGCCGGTGCGCGGCACGGACGGCGAGACTGGTCTTGCCGACGCCCGCCATCCCGTCGACCACCACCACCGGCGACCGCTCGCCGCCCCCGGTGATCGCGGCCAGCTCGGCGTGCCTGCCGACGAACTCCGTGCTGTCGGCGGGCAGCTCACCCGCCACGGTCACCCACGACGAGTCGGCCGTGAGGCCCGCGATCACCTGACACACCTGCCGCCACCGCGCCACCACCGCCTCGTCGGCGGCGAGCGCGCGCACGATGTCCGCGACGAGGTCCACGTCCATCCGCCGCCTGCCCGGCTGCAGGCACCGGTAGACCGTGTTGAACACCGGCAGGTCGGGGTTGCCCGCCGCCCGCCGCGCCCGTACGACCCGGCGGTGCAGCTCCCGGTAGGACACGCCGTTCCAGCCGCGCAGCGAGTTCAGCCGGGCCGCCAGCTCGTCGAACGAACCGGCGCCCACCGGCTCCGGCGTCCCGTCGGGATCCATGGTCGAAAAGGGTAATCCGTTCGGCCGATCGGCAAGGTCCGAACAGGACAATCCGCCCGGCACCGAGTTCGCCCATCCGGCCCACCCCGGTCGCCGATCTCGACTATGGTCGAGCCGCATTCACGTGTCCAGGGGGTTCCCGTGCCGGAGGAACGGCCGCCGAGTCCGATCGGGGCTCGGTCGTACGACGAGCTTTCCCAGCGGCTGCGGCAGGCGCTGGCCTGGGCGGGATTGACCCACCGGGAGCTGCACCGCCGGGTGCGGCGCCTGCGCACGGCCAGGGGAACGGCCGACCTTCCCGCCTACAACACCGTGTACCGCTGCCTGCTGCCGGGACGCAAGCGACTGGACGTCGAGCTGGTGGTCGACATCGCGGCCGTGCTGCTCGGCATGGACGTCGCGGCGGAATGGCGGCAGGCGCACCGGGTGATCACCGGGCACGCCACCGAGGCGGCCGTGATCAGCGTGGCCGATCACCTGCCCGCCCCGGACGGCGGGTTCGTCGGCAGGCAGGCGCAACTGCGCCGGATACTGGACGCCGAGCCGGACGACGCCGGCGTGTGGGCGATCTCCGGGATGGCCGGGGTCGGCAAGACCCGGTTCGCCAGCGAGGTCGCGCGGCTGCTGGCCGAGCGGGGCCGGTTCTCCGACGTGCGGCTGGTGGTGAATCTCCGCGGCTTCGACGCGGATCGGCCCGCCGCGGACCCGGCCGCGGTGCTCGAAGGCTTCCTGCGCCGGCTCGGGGCGTCCGGTGGCGAGATCGGCTGCCTCACCCTCGCCGGCCGGAGCGCGCTGTTCCGGCGGCTGCTGGACGGGCGGCGCGCGCTGATCCTGCTGGACAACGCGGCGTCGGTCGACCAGGTGCTGCCGTTGCTGCCCGACCTGCCGACCTGCCTGGTGCTGGTCACCAGCAGGCGCCGCCTCGCCGGCCTGGACACGGCCCGGCACGTGGCGCTGGACGTGTTCACGCCGGAGGAGTCGGTCGAGTTGCTCCGCGACGGGATCGGCGACGAACGCGTCGACGCGGAGCAGGGCGAAGCGGCCGACATCATCGAACTGGTCGGCCGGTTACCGCTGGCCCTCGCACTGGTGACCCGGCGGCTGGCCGCCTCGGACGAGTGGACCATGGCCGACCACCGGGACCGCCTCGCCGACCTGCGGACCATGCTGCGGCTGGACGACGGGGTCGAAGTCGCGCTGCGCACGTCGTACGACGAGCTGGCCGAGCCGGACCGCGTCCTGCTCGGCCTGCTCGCCGTCTATCCGGGACGCGATGTCGACGACCACGCGGCGGCGGCGCTGGCGGGCGTCGAGGTCGACGTCGTGCGCCGTCAGCTCGACGACCTGGTGGCGGCCAACATGATCACCGCCCGCGCGTCCCGGTTCGAACTGCACGACCTGGTCCGGGTGTTCGCCGAAAAACGCGTCCGGGAGAACGTCCAGGCCCGGATGCGCCGGGCCGCGGCCGTCCGGCTGCTCGACTTCCAGCTGGCCACCGCCCGTGCCGCGCTCGTCACCTGTTACCCCCACGAGGCGGAGCGGTGGGAAGGCCTGCCCACCCCCGAGGCACGGGCTCTAGTGTTCGGCGGGGCCGACGAGGCGATGGCCTGGCTGGACACCGAGCGGGTCAACCTCGTCGTCGCGTCCGGCTGGGCGCTGAGCGAAGGACGCGACGACCACGTGACGCGGCTCGCGTGCGTGATGACCAGCTATTTCGAGGCCCGCGTGCACGTGAGCGACGCGCAGGCCCTGTTCGGCAACGCCGTCCGGGTCGCGTCCGGTGGCACCCGGGGGCACGTTCTGAACGGACTGGCCATGACCCATTGGCAACGGGGCGACGCCGCCGAGGCGCTGGTCGTCCTGGAAGACGCGATCAGGGAGTTCTCCGCCGCCGGCGAATCCGATTACGTCGTCTACCTGTCGGGCAACGTCGGCCTGCTGCTGACCGGTCTCGGTGACTATCGTGCCGCGTTGCCCTGTTTCCGGCAGGCCTTGGAGTTCGCCGTCGCGAGGAACAACGAGTCGTTCCGGGCACGGCAGTTGTGCAATATCGGCCTCGCCGAAATGCGGCTGGGGAACTATCCCGCCGCCGTCGACTATTTGTCGCAGGCGCTCGACGTGACCAGGGCGAGCGCGGACCACCTCTGCGAATGCCGTGCGCTCGACGGTCTCGGCACCACGTACTGGCGAATGGGAAAGGACACCGAGGCAGGGGCCTGGTACGAGCAGGCGCTCGCCGTGGCGAGGCAGTCGCACAACCGGGCCGACGAGGGCAAGGTGCTCAACCATCTCGGGGTCCTGCTCGTCGCGGCGGGGCGGTTCGACGAGGCCTTGGCGCATCACCGCCAAGCCATCGAGCTGGCCAAGGAAATCGGTAGCAGGGAAGGAATGCTGGCCGCGAACACCGACATGGCGGCGACCCTGCTCGCCGCCGGGCGGGCCGCCGACGCCGTGCGTCGCCTGCGGCAGTCGATCGAATCCGCGACCGCGGCGGACAGCCGCTACGAACTGGCCAGAGCCCAAAGTGGACTCGGCGACGCACTGTCCGCCGCCGGTGATCCGGTCGCCGCGCGGAAACACTGGCGGACCGCGCACGCCGCGTTCGCCGAGATGGGTGTGCCGGAAGCCGTCGACGTCCACGAACGTCTCGTGTCGGCCGCGACGGTGGCGTCGTAGGGCAGGCCCGTTGGAGCGACGTTCCCGCCGCTCCAACGGATCCGGTCAGTCGTCGAGGGCGTCGAGCACGCGTCCGAGGTCGACGAACTTGAAGTTCGTGGCGTCCCGGCCCGGCTCCCCCGGCTTGTCGTCACCGTCCTGGACGACGAGCAGGCCGTTCGGGTACTTGCCGCCGAGCGGCTCGTTGAGGACGGCGGCGCCGTCGCTCTCCTCGGTGCCGTCGAGGGTCGCGGACGCGGCGGTCACCCGGAAGCCGCCTTCGTACTCGTTGTCTTCGTCGAGTTCGCGGTCGTAGGCGGCGAAAGTGTCGTCCCCCTGGCTGGAGGCGAGCAGGTAGCCGTCGCCGTCCTTCTGCTTGAGGATGGTGAGCCCTTCGACGTCGGCCGACAGGCGCTTGCCACCGTAGCCCGGGTCGGATCCGGGTACGCATTCCTCGGTCGCCTCGTCGTAGGTTCCCGGGATGCCGTACTCGCGGACCTTGTCGATGAGCTTCGGAGTGCCTTCGAGGTCGGCGTCCAGCCGCCAGATACCGACATCCTCCTGTCCCGCATAGAGCGTGCCGGTCGCGGCATCGACGACCATTCCCTCGACCTGGGGCAGTTCACCCGGCTCACCGCACGGAGTCCACGTCTTGCCGTTCGGCAGCCGGAACTCGGACGGCAACACGAGCGAGCGCACCTTGCGGTAGGAGACCGTGCCTCCGGCGCCCGCGGTCAGCTCCAGCAGGCTGAGAGCGGTGCGTTCCCGCTGGCTGACCACCGCGTACGAACGGCCGCTGGCGGGATCGGTCCACGTGGCGAGGCCGTAAGCGGTGCGCTGGTCGTTGATCTCCTCCTGCGACGAAGAGAAGATCGCCGGCGCGGCGGGATCGGTGACGTCGGTGAGCGGGGCGCCGGGGTTTCCGCCGTCGATACGGTAGATCCGCAGCCGGTCACGGCCGCGATCGCTGGTGACGGCCAGATCGCTCACCCGGGAGCCGACCTTCACGCGGTGCACGAGGTCGACGTTGTTGAACCGGCCGGGAGCATCGTCCGGTCCGGGCGCTTCCGGCGCCGGTATCGACTGCACTTCGCGGCCGTCGAGGTCGTAGACCCGCAGGCCGCCCTCCTTGACCGTGGCGACGACGAGGCTCCGGTCGGGAGCCGCCGGGTTACGCCAGATCGCCGGGTCGTCGGCGTCCGCGTTGCCGCCTGCTTCGTCGTCGTACACGGCCGGGGTTTCGGTCGTCGGCTTGACGCCGGGCAACGCGTCGGCCGCCGCGGCCGAAGGGGGCAAGACCGCGGAGAGCGCCGTGACCAGCACGAGCCCGCCGACGGTGAGGCGGGCTCTGGAGGCCTGAGCCATGAAGGTGTTCCTTCCTGAGGCGAATCGGACAGCCCACTATGAAGTCACCGCGTGACAAGTTACCCGAAAGTAACGGCACACCGAGGTGACCGGAACGTGAACACCACCGGCCGTCGCCGTGGGATCATCGGTCCCGTGCGCGCGCTGAACCGCCTCCTGCTGGTGCTGTGCTCAGGTCTCGTGGTGGCAGGCTGCGGGCCGGATGGTCCGGACGTATCCCAAGCGGACACGTTGCGCTCCTACCAGCCGCGCTTCGAGGAGGTCCGGCGCAAGCTGGCCCAGACCAAATCCCTGCTACCGGCGGCGAAGATCGGCTCGGCGTCCTGTGCCGTACCCACCCCGTTGGACCCCAAGTTCACGTACACGACCGAATACGACGTCCGGACCGGGCAGAGCGCGAACAACGTCGAGATCATCTCCGAACGGGCCCTCACCGACCCGGACACCCGGGTCAAGTACATGGACGCCTTCGAATACGGCCCGACGCAGCTAACCGAGGCGTTGCGCTGGACCGGGCCGCACGGCCCGCTCGGCGACGGCCGGATCGAGCTCCTTCCACCGGCGGCGTCGTGGGACGAGGAGGACGACCGCAAGCTGCGGGCCAAACTGGACGTCGGACTCGGCACCCGGTACGCCCTGGTCCTGCGCACGATCGAATACACGCCGCCCCAACGGATCGACGAACCCACCAGACAGGAGTTCCACAGCCGTATCGTGGTCGACGCCTTCATCGTGGACCTGCGACAGCCGGCCCTCCTGTGCTCGTTCACCGCGGACGCGAAGTACTCCGATCTCGCCGTGATGTACAACAGCCGCACGAGCTGGGCCGCCGAGATGTACGAGGACATGTCGGAAAGCCTGGGGTATCAGATCGTCCGGCAGCTGGAGACGCTGACCGGCGGCACCGCCGGCAAGCCGAAGTGACCCGCTCGCGCCGGCGCTGTCTTCCCCGGCGCCGATCGGTTTAACCTGGCCGCATGCCCTCGCCTGATCGTCTGGCCGCTTTCGCGCTCGCGTCGTTCGTCCTGATCCTCGTCCCGGGCCCCGCCGTGCTGTTCGCGATCAGCCGGGCCTTGGCGTACGGCCGTCGGACCGCGCTGATGACCGTGCTCGGCGGCGCGGCCGGCAGTTTCACCGCCGCCACGGCCGTCGCCATCGGCGTCGGCGCCATCATCCAGACCTCCGCCGTGATCTACACGGTGATCAAGCTCGCCGGCGCCGCTTACCTCGTCTACCTCGGTATCCAGGCGATCCGGCACCGCCGGGCGCTACGGGACGCCTTCGAGGCGCGAGCGGTCCCGATCAGCGGCGGACGCACCCTGGTACAGGGTTTCGTCGTCGGCGTCACCAACCCCAAGACCGTGGTGTTCTTCGCGGCGATCCTGCCCCAGTTCGTCGACCCCTCCGCCGGGCACGCCGGACTGCAGATGGTGGTGCTGGGCGCGGTGTTCGCCACGATCGCCCTGGCGATGGATTCCGTCTGGGGTATGGCGGCCGGGGCGGCCCGAACCTGGTTCGCCCGCTCGGCGCGGCGCCTGGACCTGGTCGGCGGAGCGGCCGGTCTCACCATGATGGGGCTCGGCGTCGGCCTGGCGGTCAGCGGCCGCAAGGAGTAGCGCTCAGCCGAGATGGTCGTTCGCGCCACTGACCCAAGCGGCGTATCGCTCGGCGGAACGGAGAACGGCGTCTTTCGCGCCGGCTCGCACAACGCCTCCGGTGAGGCCGTAAAGCCGCTCGAACTCGTAGGGCGCGAGCCGTTCCGCGATCCGCCGCACCAGCCCGGCCGAAAGCGGGATCGCGTTGGGATAGCTGCGCATGAAGCTCACCCAGCCCTCGGCGGCCACCGGCACGATGGTGTCACCGACCAGGAGCGAGCCGCCGTCCGTGGCGACGTGGGCGACCGCGGCACCCGGGAAGTGCCCGCCCGCCTCGACAAGGGTCACCCCGGGAAGGATCCGTTCGACCCCCTGCCACTCCCGGATCACCGGATCCTCCCGCCGCACCCACCGCCGGTCGGCGGAATGCACCAGGACCGGAACGTTCCCGAGGTGATGGCTCAGACTCACCTGCGAGCCGTACATATGCGGATGGCTGGCCACGATCGCGGCCGCCCCGCCGAGTTCGGCGATCTTGTCGAGCAGGGGCCGGTCGAGAGCGTTCGGCGGATCCCACAGGAGATTGCCCTGATCGGTCTGGACCACGTACGTCCACTGGCCGATCGCGAACTCCGGTTCCCGGTGCAGGCGGTGGATTCCCGGCTCCGGTTGTTCGTGCACCAGCTCGTGCGGTTCCGCGGCGAGTTCGTCCACTGTGGTCCAAGACTGCCCGGAGGCGCGGACGTACTGTCGCTCGTCCGCGCAGATCCCGCAGACCCCGGCCGGTGGTTCGCCGGTGTCGGGATGCTCGACGCCGCAGGTGCCACAGATCCAGATCGTCATGGGCCCAGCTTGGAACCTTCAGCCGACTGGAGGTCAAGCGGCCGCGAGTTCGAGTATCGCGACCGGCGGCAAGTGATTGCGCGATCCCGCCGCCGCGGTCTATCTTCCTACGTGTCCGGATAGCGTTCCGCAGTGTCCGCATACCGGACACGTGCCTGTCCGGCCGACTCGACGAGGAGCGAAAGTGACGAACGTGCCCGCCTCGCACGAAACGGCCGGTTCGAGGTCTGGCGGCGTCAGCCGGTCGGCGTTCCGGCGGGTCCTGGCGGGCAGTACCGCCGGCGCGGTGCTCGAGTGGTACGACTTCGCGCTCTACGGAATCCTCGCGGCCACCGTGCTCGGGCCGCTGTTCTTCCCCGGCGGCGACGGGTTCGCCCAGCTGCTGCTCGCCCTGGCGACCCAAGGGCTCGGCTTCGTCGCGCGCCCGATCGGCGGCATCGTGTTCGGCCATCTCGGTGATCGCCTCGGCCGCAAACCCATGCTGGTGACCACTTTCCTGTTGCTCGGGCTGTCGACCTCCGCGATCGGGCTGCTCCCCACCTACGCCCAGGCCGGTATCGGGGCGACGATCTCGCTCGTCGTGCTGAGGCTGATCCAGGGATTCGCCCTCGGCGGCGAGTTCGGCGCGGCCGTGCTGATGGTCAGCGAGTACGGAAGCCCGAAGCGGCGGGGCTTCTGGTCGGCGTGGCCGCAGGCGGGAGCGCCGCTGGGCACGGTGCTCGCCACGGCCGTCGTCGGCGGGATCGCCTTGGTACTCCCCGAAAACGCCTTCGACCAGTGGGGCTGGCGAGTCGGTTTCCTGTTCGCGATCCCGTTGCTGGCCATCGGTTTCTGGATCCGTCGGCGGATCGACGAGTCACCGGTGTTCCAGGAAGCGCAGGCGCGGGCCACGGCATCCGCGGACGCCGTCCGGGAGCGGTCGAGCATCCTGGAGACGCTCGCCCACCCCGGCCCCGTCCTCCGCGGGCTCGGCGTGCGGCTGGGCGAGAACGTGGCCTTCTACGTCTACACCGTCTTCGTGGTCGCCTATGCCACGAAGACCTTCGGCTACGACAAGTCCGACGTCCTCCTGGCCGTGGCCGTCGGGTCCCTGCTGCAGTTCGCGGGGATGCTGGCCGGCGGCTACTGGTCGGACCGCGTCGGACGGCGTGTCGCCATGCTGGTCCCGGCGGCGGGCCTCGCGGTGTGGGCACCGGTCTTCTTCGCCATCGTCCAAGCCGACAATCTGCCGCTGCTCTATCTCGGCATCGGCGTCGGCGCGGCACTGCACGGACTCCTGGCCGGGCCGGAAGCCGCGTGGATCGCCGAACTCTTCCCCACCCGCCGCCGTTTCGCCGGTGCTTCCCTGGTGTTCCAGGGTTCCTCGATCATCGCCGGCGCGCCCGCTCCCCTCATCGCCGTGTGGCTGGCCGAAAAACAGGGCCCGACGGCGGTCGTGCTGTACCTCGTCGGCACGATCGCGGTCACCCTCGTCGCGTTGCTCCTCAGCGCCGAAACCCGGGGATCCGACCTGAATTCCGACAACCGGTGACGTCTGTCCACTATGGATCGAACCTCACCGCCGGGAATTCGGGTGCGGGAAGCCGGGACGGCCGCTACGGTCCTGGCCATGACCTCGGATGAGTTCGTACCGGCCGGTTTCGTCCCTCCGACCTCGCTCGTGACCGAACGGTTCCGCCTCGAACCGCTGGGACCGCAACACAATTCGGCCGACCACGCCGCGTGGATGTCGAGTATCGAGCATATTCGCTCCACTCCCGGCTATCCCGACGGCGACTGGCCGCCTCGCGACGGCATGACTCCCGAGGCGAACCTCGACGATCTTCGCCGCCACGCGGCGGACTTCGCGCGACGCACCGGGTTCACCTTCACCGTCCTCGACCCGGCGGACGACGTCATCGGTTGCGTGTACCTGTATCCCCCGGACTCCGAAGAATGGGACGTCACGGTGCAATCCTGGGTACGGGCCGACAAGGCGGACCTCGACGCGGCACTCGCCGACGCCGTCGCGCGCTGGCTCGCCTCGGAATGGCCGTGGAAACGCGTGGACCGCTGCGGCCGCTTCTGATCTGTCGCTTCTCAGCTCCAGGCGAACAGGTCCTGCTTGAGGTTCATCGCCGCGAAAAGGTGATCGCGAGAGGTTTCGAGTTCCCGGCGCAACCGCGCCAGGTCCACGTCGAGCAGCCGCCCCTTCCACTTGCGCACCTTGCCGGCGACGATCACCGTCTCGACGTTGGTGCGGTCCATCAGCGACACGATCGCTCCCGGCACGCTGTTGAGCGGAGCCACGTTGAGCGCGGTCGCGTCGAGCAGGACGATGTCGGCCTCCTTGCCGGGCGTCAGGGTGCCGGTCCTGCCGTCGAGGCCGAGATGCTTGGCACCGTTGATGGTCGCGTACCGCAGCACGTCGCGGACGGTGAGCAGCTCCGGCGTGCCCGGGGCCGGCGTCGGCCAGTTGCCCGGCGGCACCAGGTCACCCTGGTCCAGGATCATCTGGTTGACGATCATGCGCTGCATGGTCATCGCGGAGCGCATCAGCGTGAAGGGGTCCGCGGCCATCGTCGTCTCGACGTCGGAGCTCAGCGAAGGTTCCATGCCGAGTTCCCGCAGCTTGAGGATGGGCGGCGTGCCGTGCCGCATGGTCATCTCGATCGGGAACGCCAGCGAAACCTGCGCACCGGCGTCCCGTAGCCGTCGCCAGGTCCGGTCGGACATGCCGGTCATGTGGATGAACAGGTTGTCCGGCCCCACCTCGACCCCGGCGGTGCCCTGGGCGAGGTCGTCGAAGACCGGCCGCATCCCCCACGAGCCGACGGCGTGCGCGGCGATCTTGAGATCCAGCTCACGGGCGATCGCCCAGGCGCGGGTGTACACCTGCCTCCCGAGGTGGAGCTCCCCGCCCATGACCATGGTCACCAGCCGGTCGTTCGAGGAGAACCATCGGTCGCGGATGCGGTACGCGTCCTCCGGATACCGGGCGCCCGTGCGGCCGTCGCCCTCGAAGAACCCGAACGCCGAACGCCGCCCGGTGTCGACGAGCGCCTGGATCGCCGCGTCGGTGTGCTCTGGTGAATGGTGGATCTGCGAGACGTCCAGCACCGTCGTGACCCCTGCGTCGAGCTGGGAAAGCCCTCCGAACAACGAGTTGACGTAGACGTCCGCCGGCCGGTAGGCCCGCGCGAAACCCTGCAGGATGTGCTCGCCGTAGTTCGGTTGCGCGCTCGGCGAGCCCGAGTGATCGTCGAGGAGCAGGCCGTTGGCGAGGAACGCGCGCTCCGCCGTCTCGAACAGGTGGTGGTGCGTGTCGACGAAGCCCGGCAGCACGACGCGCCCCCGTGCGTCGATCTCGCCGGCGCTTTCGGCGCGGATATCCGGCCTGATCTCGACGATCTTGCCGCCCTCCACCAGAACGTCGGCGGTCGCGAAGTCGCCGACGTTCGGATCCATGGACATCACCGCGCCGCCACGGATGACGTAGCGGCGTCCCGGCCGCCCGCTGTCTTCCGGCGGCCCGCCCTCGGCACGTCTTTCGGTCATGGGGGTGCCTTTCTTCGTGCGAGCACTATGAGTTGACGTATCAACTGATAGTCGTCGCTGAGTTGACTTGTCAACTCATGGGATAAGGTGGTGCCATGAAGCAGCAGGAGTTGACGGAACACGAACTCCGCGCGTGGCGGGTGTCCTTCCAGATG
Source organism: Amycolatopsis roodepoortensis (assembly GCF_014873915.1). Lineage (GTDB taxonomy): Bacteria > Actinomycetota > Actinomycetes > Mycobacteriales > Pseudonocardiaceae > Amycolatopsis > Amycolatopsis roodepoortensis. Next base: position 530,201 of record NZ_JADBEJ010000001.1, on the reverse strand, counting down.
CTGGAGCTGCTGCGGACACGAATCGAACAGCAGCTCCAGGCCAGCAGCGGCCTGTCCAACGCCGACTACACCGTGCTCGCCCTGTTGTCCGAGGCGCCGGACGGGCGGATGCGCGTCTACGAACTCGGCCGCGCGGCCTCCTGGGAAAAGAGCCGCATGCATCACCAGCTCACCCGGATGGGCAAGCGGGGCCTGGTCACGCGGGAACGCTGCGGCTCGCGCGGCATGGAGGCGGTGATCACGGCGAACGGCCTCACCGCGCTCAAGCGGGCCTCGCCCAGCCACGCCCAGGAGGTCCGGCGCCTTGTGGTCGACCGCCTCACTCCTGAAGAACTCGACCAGTTCGCCGATATCGCCACCACGATCCTCGAGAATCTGCAGGCGGACCAGCCACCCGCCTAGCGGCTTCACCGATCAGGAAGGATCGACGGCCATGACCGACGCCAGACCGCTCGGCACCGACGAAGCCACGTTCATCGCGGCGGCCCGCTCAGGCGATACGGCACGGTTCGCGCTCATCACGGAGCCCCACCGGCGCGAGCTGCAGGTGCACTGCTACCGGATGCTCGCGAACTACGAGGACGCCCAGGACATGACGCAGGAGACGTTCCTGCGGGCATGGCACAAGCGGGAGTCGTTCAAGGGCCACGCCGCGCTGCGGACCTGGCTGTACCGGATCGCGACGAACGTCTGCCTCGACTTCCTGGAGAAGCGCCACGACCGCACCCCCGTCCCGGCCGAGCTGGCGGACTCCGAGCTGGGCTACCTGCAGCCGTTCCCCGACCGGATGCTCCCCGAAGACCCGCAGGAATCGGTGGTGGCGCGGGAAACGATCGAGCTGGCGTTCATCGTCGCCGTCCAGCGGCTGCCGCCGCGGCAGCGGGCGGTGTTCGTGCTGCGCGACGTCCTCGGCTGGCCGGCGCCGAAGGCCGCCGACGCCCTGGAGCTGACCGTCGCCTCGGTGACCAGTGCTCTGCAACGGGCGCGCGCGACGATGCGCGAGCAGCTGCCCGGCCCCCGTCTCGACTGGCGGAGCCCCGCCACCCATGAGCTGTCGAAGGACGAGCGCGGCGTGGTGAAGTCGTACATCGACGCCCACGAGCGCAACGACCTCGACGGCCTGATCTCCCTGTTGCGCGACGATCTGCGCTTCGCGATGCTGCCCGATCCGGGCACCGTGACCAGGACGGCCGGGGACGCGGTGGACGGCTGGATCTCCGGTGGGCTCTTCCAGCACGGCCACGACGACTGGCGCGGTATCCCCACGACGGTCAACCGCATGCCGGCCGCCGCACTGTACCTCCGCGCCCCCGGCACCCCGGACTACCGGCTGTTCGCCATCGCGGCCCTGCGCGTCGTCGACGGGAAGATCGCCGAACTCACCGGATTCGACGTCACCGGCAAACCATGGCTGGACCTTCCCCCGGCACTGTGATCGGTCACCGCCTCGTCTCGTATCGGGTCAGCACCACGCCGCCGGGGAACGTGCGCGTCTCCACGAGGTTCAGCTTCACCCAGCTGTCCAGCGCGGAGAAGAACGGCGTGCCCCCGCCCACCAGAACCGGCACGGTGACCAGCAAGTACTCGTCGATCAGCCCGGCCCGCATGGCGGCGCCGGCGAGCGTCGCGCCGCCGATGTCCATCGGGCCGCCGTCCTCGGCCTTGAGCCGGGTGATCTCGGTGACCGCGTCGCCGGTGACCAGGCGGGTGTTCCAGTCGACCGTGCCGGTCTTCGAGGAGAACACCACCTTCGGCATGTCCCGCCAGCGGCGGGAGTACTCGATCTCCGCCGGGGTCGCGCCGGGCCGCTGATCCGCGGTCGGCCAAGCGGCACTCATCACCTCCCACAGCTTGCGCCCGTACAGCGCGAGCCCCGTCGCGGCCACCCGGTCGGACCACCACTGGAACAACTCGCCGCTCGACGACGAGTCCGGTCCGTCACCCCCGCTCCAGCCGAGGTCGTCGCCGGGCGCGGCGATGTAGCCGTCCAGGGACACATTCATGCCGAAGGTCAGTTTTCGCATGGCGTCAGCCTCCCGTGAGTAGATCTCACCCATACAGACGGACGGGGCGGGAAAACCTGATCGGTGCCGGCACGGACCACTAGACTTCCGCGGCGTTCCAGGTCGGACGGCTGAAGGAGCTCGGGTGGCGGTCGATTCGGAGGACGCCGGATCCGGGGCGCCCTCGCCGTCGCCGGTGACGGATTGCGCGGTGTACGTCGACGGCCGCCGCTTGCCGGGCCTGCGCGATCACGCCGAGGCGCTGGCCGAAGTACGCCGCCGTGGCGACGGGTTCGTCTGGGCCGGCCTCTACGAGCCGGACGCGGCGCGGATGCAGGGCGTCGCCGAGGTGTTCGGGCTGCACGAGCTGGCGGTCGAGGACGTCGTTCACGCCCACCAGCGCCCCAAACTGGAGCCCTACGGCGACACGTTGTTCATGGTGCTCAAGACCGTCCGGTTCGTCGAGCACGAGTCGCCGACCACGGCGAACGAGATCGTGGAGACCGGGGAGATCATGGTGTTCCTCGGCAAGGACTTCATCGTCACGGTGCGCCACGGGCAGCACTCCGCGCTCCGCAGAGTGCGCTCGGAACTGGAAGCCATCCCGGAACGCCTGGCCGCCGGGCCGTCCGCGGTCCTGCACGCGATCGCCGACCACGTCGTCGACGGCTACCTCGACGTGAGCGAGGCGTTCGAGAACGACATCGACGTGATGGAGGCGCTCGTGTTCGCCCCGGGCAGCCCGATCAGCGCCGAGCAGATGTACCTGGTGAAACGGGAGATCGTCGAGCTGCGGCGGGCGGTGATGCCGCTGGCCACCCCGCTGCGGAGGCTGGCCGAGGGCTCCACCCCGCTCATTTCCGAGCAGGTCCGGACCTATTTCCGCGACGTCGACGACCACTTGACCACCGTCACCGAACGGGTCGCCGGGTTCGACGAACTGCTCACCACGCTCGTCGACGCGACACTGGCGAAACTGTCGCTGCAACAGAACAACGACATGCGCAAGATCACCTCGTGGGCCGCCATCATCGCCGTCCCGACCATGGGAGTCGGGATATACGGCATGAATTTCGACTTCATGCCCGAACTGCACTGGAAGTACGGCTATCCCGCCGTGATGGCGGTGATCCTGACCGCGTGCCTGGTCCTCTACCGGATCTTCAAAGGCAAGAAATGGCTTTGAACGACCGAGCCTGCCGAGACCAGGAGACAGCGTTGTCGAAACCGAAGAAGCCCACGTCCGCACGCTGCTTCCAAGGACCGTCGCCCGTCCAATGTGGCCTCCGTCGCCGCTGGCAGGCAAGTCGACCACGGCCCGATCGTTCCCTCCGTATCACCGAGGCGGTGGGTGGCCGCCCAGGCGGGATCGTCCGATACAGAGGGAAATTCCCGCCCAGGCGCCACCGCCGAGGGCTCACGGCCGCCGGAAACCCCTCACACGAATCCCCTCGTTCCGGCGGTTTTCCGGTCAGTAGTCACGTCCTGCGGTCATGACACCTCCTTTCGCCCTCCGCGACGCCGCTTCCGGCATCGCTCGGGCAGGACCTTAAGACGGGTGACGCGACAGCCGCTGTCATCGCACTTGCACAGCGCTGTCACCCGTCCGCGGCGACATCGCCGATCGTCAGACGAGCGATCAGGCCCGCGTCCACTTCGAAGCAGTAGCGCAAAGTGACGGTATTTCCGGGAAAGTTCCCGTCGAGCCGGATCCGCACGACGGGCCGGGTCGTGTCGGCCTCGGTCTGCCCGATGCGGGTGCTGGTGTACTCGTACTCACCGGCGGAGCGTTCGATCCACGCGCCGATCTCGTCGATACCGCGGTAGGTCTTGCCGTCGTCGATGACCGTCGCGTCCTTGGCGAAGGTGGCCTTCGCGTCGTCGTAACGGCCCTCGTCGTGAGCATCGAGGTACGCCAGTACGACGGAGGGCAGCCGCGCGGCGTCATAAGCGGTGTAGCTGTCGGTCATCGAGCGCTTCTTTCTATAGATGGGTTTTGCGGTCAGATCGTGCGAAGGGTGCCGCCGTCGACGACGATGTCCGCCCCGACGATGCTGGAGGCGGCCCCGGAGACGAGGAACGCGACCGTCTCCGCGATCTCGTCGGGCATGGCGAAGCGGCCCAAAGGCACACCACCGAGCGCGGCCATCAGCGAGTCCTGCGCCGCCGCCCGGTCGCCGTCGAACCGCTCGGCAAGGCGATCGACGAGATGGTCGGCGGCGTCGGTCTGGATGCCGCCCGGGGAGATCGTGTTGACCCGGATGCCGTGGGAGGCGAGCTGGCCGGCCAGTCCCTTGCTGTAGGCGCGTAGCCCGGCTTTCGCGGCCGCGTAGGCGAGCGTGCCGTCCCACAGCGGCATACGGGACTGGATCGAGGTGACGTGCACGATAGCCCCACGCCCTTCCTCGATCATGGCGGGGACGAGCGCGCGATCCAGACGCACCGCGGCCATCAGGTTCAGATCCAGCTCCTGCCCCCAATGAGCCTCTTCCAACGCGGCGAAGCCCCCGGCCGGCGACTGTGAACCGCCGGCGACATGGACGATCACCTCCGGCACGCCCCCGGCGAGGACCTCACCGGCCGCCCGGGACACATCGGCCGGATCGGTCAGGTCGCACGCGAGGAAACGCGCTTCGCCGTCACCGGCGGTGCGGGCGATGACGGTGACATCCATCCCCTCTCGCTGGAGGCGGCGTGTGACGGCGGCACCGGTACCACGCGTTCCACCGGTCACCACGGCGCGGACGAGGGACGCTCGCGAACGAGTCACTTCTAAATTAGCAGTCATAGTAACTGCTAGAGTAGCAGTAACCTGAGTTCTGGAGGAGGACCCCTTGGCGGCACGCGTCCGCGCCGAAGACCGGGAGTGCCCGCTGTCGACGGCGATGTCCTACGTCGGGGAGTGGTGGACGATGCTGATCCTCCACGACTGCTTCGACGGCTACACCCGCTTCGACCAGTTCGAGGCCAACATCGGCCTGTCCTCCAGCATGCTCACCGCCAGGCTGAAAACCCTGCTGGAGAACGGCATCCTGACCAAGCGGGCCTACCAGGACCGCCCCGTGCGGTACGAGTACGTGCTCACCGAATTCGGCCGCTCACTGCGCCCGGTCCTGGTCGCCATGGCCGCCTGGCGCAACGAGCAGCTCGCACCCGAGGACCGGGCGATGATCCTCGTCGACGCGGTCACCGGCCGTGAGGTCGAGCCGACGGTCGTCGACCCCGCGACCGGGCTGCCCGTCTCGGATCCGCGGTTCGTCTACACCGCCGGGCCGGCCGCGGGCGAGCAGATGCGCGCGCGCTATCGATCGCGCCCCTGAAGTGCGCGCATGAGGACATCCGCAACGGCGCGGAGGACCGCGTGACCTCGACCGTGGAGGATGTGACGGGGAGGCGGGCGCGGTCGTTCCGCGAGTTCCTCACCCGAAGTTCCAGCGCCACCCTCATCCACGAAAGGCGCCGTCCATGACCGAGACGCCCACCCCCGCCGATCCCGGCAACCCGCCCGTGCCGCCCGGCAAGCTGTTGCTGGAGCTGGTGCCGGTGCCGGTCACCGACATCGAACGGGCCAAAGCCTTCTACCAGGACCGGCTCGGGTTCCGCCTCGACGTCGACGTCAACCCGAAGCCCGGTGTCCGCATCGTCCAGCTCACCCCACCCGGTTCGGCCTGCTCGATCACCCTCGCCGAAGGCCTCCCCACCCTCGACATGCCTCCGGGAACACTGCGCGGCCTGCACCTGGTGGTCGCCGATATCGAGGCGGCTCGCGCCGAACTCGTCGAACGCGGCGTCGAGATCAGCGAGGTCGAGGACCTCGGCGGAGTGTTCTACGCGTACTTCGCCGACCCTGACGGCAATACCTGGTGCCTGCAGCACATGCCCTGGCGTTGACCATCGGGGACACGGCATGGCCGTCCCTGGGGGAACGACAGCGCGCGTCCGGCCATGAGCTCACGCGATCGCCGCGGCTTGGCCGACATGGATGAACGGCGCGTTCATGACGAACGCGCCGTTCACGACAAACCGGTTATGGCGTGAAAGCCCTTTCCTAGCTGAGGTAGAAGCCGCCGTCGTTGCGGAGGACCGTCGCCACGATCGGGAACCGTCGGCTGCCGTTCCACCAGTGGTAGACCGCGTGGTACTGGCCGTTCGCCGCCTGGAAGAAGTCCATCCCGCCCGGGCCGGGGTGGTTGCCGGGCAGGCCGCGGTAGGGGTTGAGACCCCCGGTGCCGGTGTACCCGAAGTACGGCCGCTCGCCCCCGTTCTGCCGCGGCGTGCAACGCGTCGACGGGAGCGGTCCGGTGCCACACCTGGCGATGCCGGTCGCGTACCGCGCGCTGTCCCAGTTGTTGCCGGAGTAGGCCAGGTACCAGTAGCCGTCGGCGGATTTGAACATCGACGGGTTCTCGACCACGTGCGTGCCGCCGCTCATCCGGATGGTCTCCCAGCCGATGTCGGTGCTCTTCAACGCGTCCCGGCGGGTGTCCCAGTCCGCCATGCCGTTGGAATGGGTGCGCACGATCGAGATGCCGGTTTCCGGGTACGAGGTGATCGCGTCGTCCCGGTAGGCGACGTACATGGAACTGCCCGAGACGAACGGGTTCGCGTCGATGGCCCAGCGGCCGCTGCCCGGGCACGCCCACTCGACGGGGTTGGTGAACGGTCCCCGCGCGCTGCCCGAGACGGCGCGGCCGAGGCATTTCTGGCCGCTTCCCCGCTTGGACGCGGTGTAGTACATGAAGTAGGTGTCGCCGAAGCGGACGACACCGGGTGCCCAGACGTTGCCCTCCGCCCAGCTACCCGGCCCGTTGGGCAGCGCGTCGGCGGACGCGCACGTACCCACACCGACGGTGTTGCCGGAGCCGTGCACGAGCACCGGCACGAACAGGTGGCCGGTCACGCCGCATCGGGCGCCGACACCGGCGCCGACCGAGGTGCCGTAGGTGACGTACGAGCCGTCCTTCGCCTGGACGGTGTCCGGGTCGGCGAGCGGGAACGTCGACTCGGCGGCCGCGGTCGAGACACCGTCGGCCGCACTGGCCGTGCCGACCGCCACGACGGCGGCCGCTGCGGTCGTCGCGAGCACGCCCGCCACGAGTAATCTGGTCGTCCACTTGCGCATACTGAATCCCTTACTAGGCAAGGAGAGTAGGGTCGATCACAAGGCGCACCGCCGCGATGCGGAACAACGATTCGCCGGGGTGACCGGCCGGCCTCCCCGGTTACTTGTGGACGGACAAGTGCGCCAGTCGGAAAACTATGTGACCCCCGTCGCCGACGCGACCGAAAGCGCGGAAACTGCCGCTCGATACATCCGTACGGCCCATCCGGCGGAGCCGTTCGAGCTACCCCATGCGCCGCGCGGTGATCCGCTCCCGCCGGACGGATCCGGGGACTCACGCGAGGCCGCCCCGTGCCCGGCTCGGGTTGCCGAACACCACCAGCAGGGAACCCTTCGCTGTTCCGGTACTAATCGCGTCGTTTGGCTGTGCGCGAGCGAATTACCGCACCCAGCAGGGCACCGGCCGCGCCACCGATCAGGGGAAGCCCGATCGAAGGTAGCTCGTTGACCCAGAATACGACTCCGGCCCCACCCAGCACTATCAAGAACAGGAAGGCCGCGCCCTTCTTGGACATTTCACCCAATCTGCCAGCCTGCCGCACTAGTGGAAGTCGTGGGGATTATTGCAGAGATAGCCTTCCCGGTGCCCGTAGGCCGATCAGGCGGGACTCGACAAATGAATATCGGCGGGCACCGAGAGGCACCCGCCGATATTTCCGCTCCACTCAGGAAGTCGCGAGTTCGTAGGCGCGTTGCGGGACGAACTGGCCAGCCGACGCGATACAGCCGTCGGCCTCACCGGGCGGCTTCACCCACAGGAACGCGTCGATCCGCCCGTCCCCGGTGTTCGTGGTGCTGGCCGTCCCGATCCGGCGGCCCGGCGGATCGCACCACTCGCTCCCCGCGGGTCCGTTGCCGTTGCGGCTGGTGTCCACGACCGCGCGCAGCCTGCCGTCGCCGATCCCGGCGAGCACCGCTCCCGCGAAGGCCACTTCGTCGGCGGTCCTCCGGTAGTTGGAAACGTTGGTGGAGATGCCATCCGCGGCGACGGAGATCTGGGCCGCCCGCAGCCGCGCGGCGGCTTCACCGGGCGAGAGCCACGCGGAATGCCCGATGTCGAAGTACACCTTGGCCGCCGCCGACCCGGCCTTCAGCCGCTTGCCCGCGTACGCCATGGACGCGCTGGTCTCGGCCTGCTGCCCGGCGTTCTGGCAATTGGTCATCAAGGGCAGGACGTCCGGTTCGAGCACGATGGACGCCGGCCGCCCGGCGAGACCGGCCGCCACCTCGTCCACCCAGGCGCGGTAGGCGGCGTGCGACGGCGCGCCGCCGGAACTGGCGCCACCGCAGTCGCGGTTCGGGATGTTGTAGACCACGATGATCGGGATCTGGTTCGCGGCCGCCGCGGCGCCGACGAAGGCGTCGACCTGCGCACGCACCGTGCCGGTGTTCGTCGTGGTGAACCAGCGCGCCTGCGCCACCTTCGCGATCCGGTCGCGGATGGCGGCGGCCCGGCCGTCGTTCGGGTTCGCGGCCACCCACCGGGCGGCGTTGGTCTGCGGGTCGACGTAGAACCCGGCCGGCGCGCCCTGCGCCGTCCCCGCGGTCAGGGGGACGACCGCGAGCGCGGCGAGCACCGTGGCCCCTGTCTTGAGCGTCATTCCTACCTCCGGAGAATCGTCGGGAAACTCAGGCGGACACGCATCGCCGGCCGTCGACCATGAATTCCGACGGCGACCGATGGGCGCCGGTGTTGTTCGCGTTGAAGCCGATGGACACCGACGCGCCGGGCGCGACCACGGCGTTCCACGACGCGTTACCCGCCCGGACGGCCGCGCCGGTCTGGCTCCACGCGGCGCTCCAGCCGTGCGTGATCCGCTCCTCACCCCCGAAGGCGAAAGTCAGCGCCCAGCCGTTCCACGCTGTCGTGCCGGTGTTCTTCACGGTGAGCGCCGCGGAGAGCCCGGTCTGCCAGGTCGACGCCGTGTACGTCACCTGACAGCCCGACGCCGGCGCGGTGGCGGAGTGTTCCGCCACCCAGTTCGACAGCCACGCGAACGCCGAGTTCCAGTTGACCGTCACCTCGTTGAGCGAATAGGCCTCGATGTGGTCGACCCAGCACCGCTGCGGGGCACAACCGGGCAGCAGCCGCTGCGCGACCGGGTCCTGCAACGCGCTGTTGGGCCCGCCCGACAGCGCACCGGGCGGCGCGGTCGGCAGCGACGGATCCTTCTGGTTCGCCCAGTGCCGGTGGTGCACGTTGCGCACCGGCCGGTCGCCCCAGCCGGAGACATAGGAGAAGTCGACCGGGTTACGGCCCAGCAGGTAGTCCATCGTGGCGAAGGCGCCGTTCCGGTACTTCGCCGCACGGGTCAGGTCGTAGGCGAGGCCCAGCAGCATTCCGTTGTTGGCGACCAAGCCGTTCGATCCCCACTCGTACCCGCCGTCGCCGGTGCGGTACGGCGCCGGGTGCCCGGCGGACGCCATGTTCGCGAGGTGCGCGTCCGCGGTCGTGACGATCGCGGACCGGATGTCCTCTGTGGACACCCCGCGCGAGGCCAGCACCAGGGAAATGTCACCGAGCGCGCCCGTGGCACCCCAGTCGAAACCGCGCGCGTCGAAGCTCTTTCCGCCGAACAGCGGGGAATCCGTCACGTCCGCGCGGTACCGCCCGGTGGACACGTACAGTTCGGCCGCGGCCCAGTAGAACTCGTCGGTCACCGTGGGATCGCTGTACGAACCGCCGCCGACGCCGTCGTTCGGGTCGGCGATCATGCCGGGGTGCGCCTTCGCCGCCGCGTAGGCCTTCTCACCGGCGGAGAGCGCGCGGGCCGCGAACTCGGCGTCGTAAGGAGCCCACAGTCGCGACGCCTGCGCCGCCACCGCCGCGAGGTTCAGGGTCGCCGCGGTACTCGGTGCGGACAGCCTGCGCGGCTGGGCGTCCTGATGCGGCAAGGTCGGCAGGCCGGTCCACTGCTCGTCGTGGATCTTGTGGTGGGCCATACCGGACAACGGCCGCCCGTCGGGGACCTGCATGCTCAGCAGGAATTCGAGCTCCCACCGCGCCTCGTCGAGCACGTCCGGCACTCCGTTCGACCGCTCGGGAATGGCGAGGGTGCCGTCGCCGAGCGCGGCTTTGTCACCGAACAGCGCCGCCCGCTCGTAGGTGTTCTGCAATTGCCACGCGGCGATCCCGCCGTTCACCACGTACTTGCCGTGGTCGCCGGCGTCGTACCAGCCGCCGCGCACGTCGAGGGTGTATCCGCAATCGAGGTCCGCCCGGCAGGGGACCTCGTCGTCCCCTTGGTTCGGCGCCACGTTCGCATGTCCGGCCGGCCGCGCGTAGTCCTCCCCCACGTACCGCGCTTCGATCGGTGTGCCGCTGCGCTGGTGATAGAAGAACGCCAGCGAGTCTTGCCGCAGCCGGGTCATGACCGTCGGGGAGATGTCGAACGGGCGGCTCACGTCGTCGCCGACACTCAGCGTGTAGCCGCTGCCCTGCCGGTCGTAGGCCGAGAAGTCGATGGCGTGGACGTTCTCGTCCGACGCCGCGTCATGGCCCTTCGGAGTGGTCTGGCCGGTGGCGACGGACGCACCCGTGCCGTCCCGCAGCGTCCAGGTCAACGGGGTGGTCGAGCCGGTCGCGAGGCTCGCTTGTTTGGGCAGGCCGGGCACGTAGCCGACCTGGTTCACCCGCAGCGGCCCGGCGGGTTCCACGCCCGGTGGTGGCAGCACGCCACCGACGAGCGAAACGTTGTCGACGCAGACGGTGTTGTCGAACGACTGGCCGCCGAACCAGAACGCGAACTGGCCGTTGCCCGCGGCCGGAAAGTCCAATGCGGACTGGAAGGTCAGCGTGAAGGTCTGCTTGACGGGTGTCACGGTCACGTCGGTGCGTGCGATCTGTCGGTACGGATCGACGGCTTCCCCCGCGACCGCGGACAGCGGTTGCGCGACGGTCGCCCGCGCGTCGAATTTCAGCGTGTAGGACTGGCCGGCCTCGTACGGCACACCGTTCTGGCCGGACAAGGCGTCGTATCCGTTGGCCGTGCCGCCGGTGACGGCGACACAATATTCCCCGTCCGTCACCGAACCGCGGGTGTTCGCACCGGCCCACCAAGGGTCGACGCCACCCGCGGAGAAGTCACCGTTCACGATCCGCTCGTACTCCGCCGCCGAGGAAGAGGCTTCGGGAGCGACGGCGACGGCCGCGATGAGTACGGCGGGAAGCAGCACACGCCAATTGTCGATCACCACGTCGTGATCCTTTCGGAAGGCCGAATTTTGGGAGCGCTCCCACAATTTAACCCGGCGTCGTCCGGCAGGGAAGACCGTTACGCGAATTCGCCGATACCGGACGATTCTCACTCGTTCGGCCCTGTTCCCCCGATGCGCGACTCACGCTAAGGTGCCGACACTGGGAGCGCTCCCAGTCTTTGTCGGAAAGAAGGCGCGATGACACACAGAAAGGCAATGACCGCGATACTGGCCGTCGTCACCACGATGGTGGCCGGTCTCGTGACCGCGACACTGAACGCTCCGACCGCGTCGGCACACGGCGCGCTGATGAAACCGGGCAGCAGGACTTTCTTCTGCTGGCAGGACGGACTGACACCGCAGGGCAACATCGTCCCGAAGAACTCGGCGTGCAAGGCGGCCGTCGCGCAAAGCGGGGAGAACTCGCTCTACAACTGGTTCTCCGTACTCCGTTCGGACGGCGCGGGCCGCACCGAGGGGTTCATCCCGGACGGGCAGCTCTGCTCGGGCGGAAATCCGAACTTCGCGGGTTACGACCGCACGGGGAACTGGCCGGTGACCCATTTGACGGCCGGCGCGTCGTTCGGCTTCTCCTACAACGCGTGGGCCGCCCACCCCGGCTGGTTCTACCTGTACGTGACCAAGGACGGGTACGACCCGAGCCGCGCACTGCGCTGGGACGACCTCGAGGAACAGCCCTTCCTCACCGTCGACCACCCGCAGGTGAGCGGTAACGTCGGCAGCGTCGACGGCCAGTACAAGTGGACCGGCAACTTCCCGGCGGCCAAATCGGGCAAACACGTCGTCTACTCGGTCTGGAAGCGATCCGACAGCACCGAGACGTTCTACGGCTGCTCCGACGTCGTGTTCGACGGCGGCAACGGCGAGGTCACCGGGATCGGCGTCGTCGACGATCCGCCCGATCCCGGGCAGCCGCCCAACGGCGCGTGCACGGCGAAGTGGACGACGACCGGTGACTGGAACGGCGGATACCAGGCGGAAGTGACCGTCACCAACCCGGGCACGACGACGCTGTCCGGCTGGCGGGTCGGCTGGACCGTTCCGGCGGGACAGACGATCAACAGCGTCTGGAACGGCACCCTCACCCTGGACGGCACGCGGGCCACCGTGGGCAACGCGGGCTGGAACGGGTCACTACCGGCTGGCACCACCCGTTCGTTCGGGTTGAGCGCCAACGCGACGGGGAGCACCGCCGCACCGGAGCTGACCTGTTCGAGCCCGTAGCACCCTGGGCACCAGTGAAGTGGCGGCTTCAGTGGTGCCCGTGTCCGTGCTCCGGGTTGGCGAAGACACAGCCCGCCACACCCGAAGGCACCTGATGCACCCGGGGATCGACGTTTCCGCACCGGAAGTAGTACAGCCCCAGCTTGCCGACCCCGAGAAATCCCGCGGAGACCGCGAAACCGTTGCCGAAGGCGAAGGTCGGCCCGTCGGCGATCTCACCCGCCCTCATCGCCGCGTGCCAGGATTCCTGGAATCTCCGCTGCTCATCGCCGTCGAAGAGAATAAGACCGACGACGGGGAATTCCGGTGACACCCGGCAGGTGGCCCATTCGGCCACATGCGGTTGAAAGCGCGCGGCGATATCCGGCCCGACGAACGTGCGCAGCTCTCCGATCTCCCGGCGGGAGACCGCGGCGCAATCCCCCGCGGTCTCGTCGATCCAGTCGACCAGATCGTCCATTGTGGTCAGTCGGGTGCCGAGCGCCTCCGCGCCGGCGGTGGCCGTCGGCGCCGGCGCTGAACAGCCGGCGAGTATTCCGGCGGAGATCAACAATGTGGTGGCGAGTCGCCTCATGCTTTTCTGCTCTACTCCGAAAACGGCCGGATCACAACACTTCGCCGAAAGACGCCCTTACAAATCCGACGGTCCGCCGCTACTCTCATGAGAGCGCTCTCAGACTCATCCGCTCCCGTTACCCCGGCTCAGGGCCATTGCCTGCCCACGTGGCCCTGGGCCGGTTCCACCTCTTGAGGTTGCCGGAAATCCGCTCGGACGAGGAGGACCTGTGAGATCACGACCATTGGCGCGCTCGACGAGAGCACGTCCCGTCACGGCGCTGGCCGCCACCGTGGCCCTCGCGGCGGCGGTCACCACCGGCGCCGCGCCGACGGCCACGGCCGCCGCGGTTTCCTGTACGACGACGTACAAGATCAGCAGCGAATGGGGCGACGGCTTCGGCGCGACGGTCTCGATCCGCAACGAAGGCGGCGACGCCATCCCCGACTGGAACCTGACCTGGACCTTCGCCGACGGGCAACGGATCACCCAGCTGTGGAACGGCACGTACACGCAGACCGGTGGTGCGGTGAGCGTCCGTGGCGCGGACTGGCAGCGCGGCATCAGCCCCGGCGCGTCCGTCCAATTCGGCTTCAACGCGGCGAAGGCCGGCGCCGCGAACCGGGCGCCGGTCGACTTCAAGGTCAACGGCGTCAGCTGCGCCGGCCCGAACGCGGCACCGACGGTGCGGCTCACGAAGCCGGAGAACAACGCGGCGTTCGCCGTGTCGTCACCGATCGAACTGGCGGCGTCCGCCGCCGACGGCGACGGTTCGGTGTCCTCGGTGGAGTTCTACGCGGGCACCACCCGGCTGGGCTCCGACACCACCGCGCCGTTCGAGTACACCTGGACCGGCGCGACGGCCGGCGAGTATTCGGTCACCGCGCGGGCGATCGACAACCTCGGCGCGGCAACGGTTTCCGCGCCGGTCGCGGTGCGAGTGCTGGCCGCGCCGTCGGTCGTCGCCACCCCGTCGACGGTCCGCGTCAAACAGGGCGGCTCGGCGGGAGTGGGCGTGAAACTCGCGACCCGTCCGGCGGGTCCGGTCACGCTGAACGTGGCACGCACCGGGGGCAGCGCCGACCTCACGGCCACGCCCACGACGCTCACGTTCGACCAGAACACTTGGAACACGGCGAAAACCGTGACGATCGCTTCCGCGGCGAACGGCGGCACGCTCGCCACCGCCGCGTTCTCGATCACCGGACCCGGCCTCACCGCGGCCGCCCTCGACGTGGCGGAGATCGACGCCTCCGCCTCGGACTACCGGGCCGCCTTCCTCGAGCAGTACCACAAGATCAAGGACGCGGACAGCGGCTACTTCCGGAATTTCGACGGCCTGCTCGTGCCGTACCACTCGGTGGAGACGCTGCTGGTCGAGGCACCGGACCACGGGCACCAGACCACGTCCGAGGCGTTCAGCTACTACCTGTGGCTGGAAGCCGCGTACGGACAGCTGGAAGGTGACTGGGCGCCGTTCAACCAGGCGTGGGCGTCGATGGAGAAGTTCATCATCCCCGCGCACACGGATCAGCCGACCAACGACAAGTACAACGCCGCCGATCCGGCCACCTACGCGCCGGAACACCCGCGGATGGACCGGTATCCGGCGGTTCTGGACGGCGGCGTCCCGGTCGGCTCCGACCCGATCGCGGGCGAACTGCGCCAGGCCTACGGCACCTCGGACGTCTACGGCATGCACTGGCTGCTGGACGTCGACAACACGTACGGTTTCGGCCGGTGCGGCGACGGCACCACCGCGCCCGCCTACATCAACACCTACCAGCGCGGGTCCAGCGAATCGGTGTGGGAGACCATCCCGCAGCCCTCCTGCGACACGTTCGCGCACGGCGGGCCGAACGGGTACCTCGACCTGTTCACCAAGGACGCGAGCTACGCCAAGCAGTGGAAGTACACGAACGCGCCCGACGCCGACGCGCGTGCCGTCCAGGTGGCGCACCTCGCCAACCAGTGGGCGACCGCGCAGGGCAAGGGCGCCCAGGTGGCCGACGTGGTGAAGAAGGCGTCGAAGATGGGCGACTATCTGCGATACGCCATGTTCGACAAGTACTTCAAGAAGATCGGTGACTGCGTCGGTCCCAGCACGTGCCCGGCGGGCAGCGGCAAGAACAGCTCGCACTACCTCATGTCGTGGTACTACGCGTGGGGTGGCGCCACCGACACGTCCGCGGGCTGGGCGTGGCGGATCGGTGACGGCGCGGCGCACCAGGGCTACCAGAACCCGCTCGCCGCGCACGCGCTCGCCAACGACCCGGCGCTGAAGCCGGTCTCGGCGACCGGCGCGACGGACTGGGCGGAAAGCCTGGACCGGCAGCTGGAATTCCTGCAGTGGCTGCAGTCCGCCGACGGCGGCATCGCCGGCGGCGCGACGAACAGCTGGGACGGCCAGTACGCCGCTCCCCCGGCTGGTTCGCCGACCTTCTACGGCATGTACTACGACCAGCAGCCCGTCTGGCACGATCCGCCGTCCAACCGGTGGTTCGGGTTCCAGGCGTGGGGCCTGGAGCGGGTCGCCGCGCTGTACCAGCTCACCGGGGACGAGCGGGCGAAACGCATCCTCGACAAGTGGGTGCCGTGGGCCATCGCGAACACGACGGTCGGCTCCGGCGGCGACTTCCGGATCCCGTCCGACCTGGAATGGACCGGCAAACCCGACACGTGGAACCCTGCCACGCCGGGAAGCAACGCGAATCTGCGGGTCCGGGTGCTCAACCACAGCCAGGACGTCGGCGTCGCGGCGTCGTACTCGAAGATCCTGCTGAACTACGCCGCCCGGTCCGGGAACGCGCAGGCGCGGACGGTCGGCGAAGGTCTCCTCGACGCGATGCTCGCGCACACCGACTCGATCGGCATCGCGGTCCCGGAAACACGTACGGACTACAACCGGTTCGACGACGAATACGACTCGTCCACCGGTGAAGGTGTGTACGTGCCGCCGGGCTGGACCGGGACCATGCCCAACGGCGATCCCATCGCCGCGGGCGCGGACTTCCTGTCCATCCGGTCGTTCTACCGGGACGACCCGCAGTGGCCGAAGGTCCAGTCCTATCTGGACGGTGGAGCGGCGCCGACGTTCACCTACCACCGATTCTGGGCGCAGGCGGAGATCGCGACCGCGTTCTCCCTGCACGTGCAACTGTTCGGCTGAGTCCATACCCCAGGTCCCGCCGGCCGCCACCGGCGGGACCTGGCCTCCCCCGCAAGTCGAGAGGATGGCGATGAGGAGACCACTGGCCGTCGTGGCCGCGCTGACGGCCGCCTTGGCAGCCGTCTTGGCAGCCGTTGTGAGCCCGCCGGTTTCCGCGGCGCCGGCCGGGTTCCACGTGTCCGGCGGCAAACTGTACGAGTCGAACGGCGCCGAGTTCGTGCTGCGCGGGGTCAACCACGCCCACACCTGGTATCCGCAGCGGACGAGTGCGCTGGCGGACATCAAGGCCTTGGGTGCCAACACGGTGCGGGTGGTGCTCGCGTCAGGTCAGCGGTGGGCGAAGAACGACACCGAGGATGTCGCCGCCGTGGTGTCGTCGTGCAGGCAGAACCGGCTGATCTGCGTCCTGGAGGTGCACGACACCACCGGTTACGGCGAACAGTCCGGCGCGGCGACCCTCGCGCAGGCGGTGGACTACTGGCTTTCCGTGCGGAGCGCGCTCGCCGGGCAAGAGAAGTACGTGATCGTCAACATCGGCAACGAACCGTACGGCAACAGCGGCTACCAGAGTTGGGCGCCGGACACCTCCGCCGCCGTTCAGCGCCTGCGCGCGGCGGGATTCGGCCACACGCTCATGGTGGACGCCCCGAACTGGGGCCAGGACTGGACGTTCACCATGCGTGACAACGCCGCCGCGGTGTTCGAGTCGGACCCGGACCGCAACACCGTGTTCTCCATCCACATGTACGGCGTCTTCGACACCGCCGCGGAGATCACCGACTACCTCGGCCGCTTCCGCGCCGCCGGTCTGCCGATCGTGGTCGGCGAGTTCGGGCACGACCATTCCGACGGGAACCCCGACGAGGACACCATCCTGGCGACCGCGCAGGCGCAAGGCATCGGCTACCTGGGCTGGAGCTGGAGCGGGAACGGTGGCGGCGTCGAGTACCTTGACATGGTGACCGGCTTCGACCCGGCGCGGCTCACCGGCTGGGGCGAACGGATCTTCAACGGGGCCAACGGAATCAAGGCGACGTCCCGCGAGGCGACCGTGTACGGCGGCCCCGATCCGGGCGCGTGCACTGTCGGCTACCGCGTGACCGGTCAGTGGCAGGACGGCTTCCAGGCCGAGGTGACGGTGACCAACCGGCAGGCCACCGCGCTCGACGGCTGGCGGGTCCGGTGGGCCTTCCCGGCGGGGCAACGTGTCACGAACATGTGGCACGCGGTGCCGTCACAAACGGGTGCCGACGTCGTCGCGACCAACGCTTCGTACAACGCCCGCATCCCGGCGGGAGGCTCGCTCACGATCGGTTTCACCGGCTCGTGGACGGGCGGTAATCCGTCGCCGAGCACCTTCGTGCTGAACGCGACCGCCTGCGCGGTTACGTGAGCGGCATTTCGCGAGGTCAGGCGAAGGCGGCGTGTTGCGAAAGCCACTTTCGCAACGTTGAAGGTTGGGAAAGTGGCTTTCGCGACACGAAGACCGACTGGCTCACGAGCTCAAGAGAAATCCGGGGCCAGCACGCGATCGAAGCCGACCTCCCGACGCGGACCGGTCAACGTGCAGCCGAGCGTCGCCACGATCCGCGCGCTGGAGGTGCCCACCCGCAGTTCGACGTCCCCGGGCTCGACGAGCCGCGTGCCCGCTCGCCCGGTGTAGGAGGTCAGATCGGCGTGCAGCCCGATCTCGACCACCTCGGTCGCGCCGGGAGCGACTTCGACCCGTTTCGCCGCGATCAGCTGCTGGACCGGCCTCGCGACCTCGGCCACCGGATCGTGCAGGTAGACCTGGACGACCTCCGTCGTGGTGCGGTCGCCTGTGTTGCTCAGCGTCACCCGGACCCGGCAGCGTCCGTCCGTTGGCCACGCGGGATCCGCCACCGTGACGTCGTCCCAGCTGACGGCGCCGTAGGAAAGTCCGTGCCCGAACGGGAACAGCGGTGTCGGATCGACCGTGCTGACCTCGCTGCGCCGCCCGAGCGGAGCGGTGAGATAGGTCGACGGCTGGGAGGCGTTCTCGCCGGGGAACCCGACCGGGAGCCTGCCGGAGGGATTGATCCGTCCACTGAGGACACCGGCGAGCGCCACCGCGCCCTCTTCACCGGGGTAGAAACCGCATACGATCGCCGCGAGCCTGCTGGCCTGTCGCGAAAGCTCGTACGGCCGTCCGGACAGGAGCACCAGTACCACCGGTGTCCCGGTCCCGAGCAGGGCTTCGAGAAGCTCTTCCTGCCGCCCCGGCAGTTTCAGGTCCGGCACGTCGCAGCCCTCCCCCGACGTGCCGCCGCCGAAAAGGCCCGCGCGGTCCCCTAGCACGGCGACACAGACTTCCGCGGCCTCGGCGGCGGCGACGGCTTCGGCGATGTCCGCGTCCTCTCCGCCGAGCACAGGGCAGCCGAGCGCATAGGTGACTTCGTGGTATTCACCGAGCGCGTCGAGCACTGTCGGAACCGAAATCCCGAACGGCACCTCCGGATGGTGCACGCCGACGTGCATCGGGAACGAGTAGCAGCCGAGCATCGCGCCGGGGTCGTCCGCCCGCGGCCCGACGACGGCGACCTTGTAACGAGGAGAGAGCGGGAGCACGCCGTCGTTCTGCAGCAGCACGATCGAGCGTTCGGCGATCTCCCTTGCCAGCGCACGGGATTCCGGGTCGTCGAGGTCGATCTCGTCGGGTACCTCCGGCACCCAGTCTTCGTCGAGCAACCCGAGTTCGCACTTCTGCCGCAGCACCCGTTCGAGAGCGCGGTCGACGACGGCGGTGTCGACCGCGCCCTCTTCCACCGCCGCGAGCAACGGCTCGCCGTAGCAGTCCACTGTGGGTAGTTCCACGTCGATCCCGGCGGCGAGCGCCTGCCCGGCGGCGTCGCCGCGATCGGCCGCGACACCGTGGAGTTTGTGCAGGAACGCCACGGAGAAGTAGTCCGCGACCACGGTCCCGGTGAACCCGTAGGTATCGCGCAGCAGATCCGTCAGCAGCGTCTTGTCCGCGGCGGCGGGGACGCCGTCGTTGTCGGTGTAGGCGTTCATCACCGACCGGGCGCCCGCGCGCAACGCCATCTCGAACGGCGGCAGCAGGACGTCGGCCAGTTCCCTGGGGCCGACCGAGACCGGGGCGAGGTTGCGGCCGGCTCGAGAGGCCGAGTAGCCGGCGAAATGCTTGAGCGTCGCGATCACCCCGGCCGACTCCAGACCCGCGACGTAGGCGCTGCCGATCATGCCGACCAGATGCGGATCCTCGCCGATGGTCTCCTCGACGCGGCCCCAGCGCAGGTCACGTGCCACGTCGAGGACCGGCGCGAGCCCTTGATGGACACCCAGCCGCCGCATGGTGCCGCCGATCCGCGCCCCCATGCGGTGCACGAGATCCGGGTCGAAACTCGCTCCCCAGCACAGCGGGGACGGATACACCGTCGCCCGCCAGGCGGCGAGGCCGGTGAGGGTCTCCTCGTGCACCAGCGCCGGGATGCCGAACCGGCCGTTGGCGACGATCTCCCGCTGCGAGCGGGCCAGGCTGTGCGCGCCGGTCACCGGGTCGACGGGCCGGGTGCCGTACACCCTGGTCAGCTGGCCGATCCCGTGGCGTACCAGTTCGTCCCAGTCCAGTGCCGCGTCGGCGAAGTCGTGCTGGTGCGGGGCCATCTCTCCGCCGGAGTCGATCCCGACCCAGACGCCGTAGAGCTGGGCGACCTTCTCCCGCAGGGTCATCCGGTCCATCAGCGCGCGGACGCGATCGGCGGGATCCGCGGCGGTGTCGTGCCATGGCCGGGGCGACTCGCTGGGCTGGGTGGTCAAGATCGTCCGCCCTTCGTCGTGGTTCCGAGGGCGCGCGTCGAGCGGCGCACCACGAGACCCGTGGACAGCGTGATGTGGGTTTCCTTCTCGGGTTCCCCGCTGATCAGCGAGATCAGGAGGGTGATGGCGCGGTGGCCCATTTCGCGGATCGGCTGGTCCACTGTGGTCAGTGGCGGGGTGCAGAGCGCCGATTCGGGGACGTTGTCGAAACCGACCACCGACAGGTCGTCCGGGACGGACAGGCCGAGTTCCGCGGCGGCCCCGACGGTCGCGATCGCCGAGATGTCGTTGGCGGCGAACACCGCCGTCGGCCGGTCCGCGCCGGTCAGCAGTTCGCGGGCGGACCGGGCGGAGATCTCCGGATCGTAGGCGCCGAGCCGGATCAGATCCTCGTCGATCGGGACACCGGCGGCGGTGAGCGCCCGCAGGTACCCGGTCTTGCGCAGTTCGGCCGATTCGAGATCCGGCCGCCCGGCGAGGAAACCGATCCGGCGGTGGCCGAGCTCCAGCAGATGTTCGGTCGCCAGCTGGGCACCGCGCAGGTTGTCGGAATCGATGGTGGGCACCGTCGAGGGACCGGTGTGCGGGTCCACCGCGACCACCGGCGTCCCCGGGACGGCTTCCAGCGAAGCCACCGGCGTCACCAGCACCGCGCCGTCGACCAGCGTGCCGGAAAGCCTTGACAGGTAACGCTTCTCCCAGCCCGACGGATCCCCGACCCGGCCGCCCGCCGAGTAGACGACGAGTTCGTAGCCGGTGCCGCGGATGGCGTCGGCGGCGCCCTTGAGCAATTCGGTGGAGAACGGTTCGAGGTCGGCGACCAGGATCCCGATCACGTTCGTCTTGTGGTTGCGCAGGCTCTGGGCGACCAGGCTCGCCTCGTAGCCGAGTTCGTCGATCACCGCGCGGACCTTGGCCAGGGTCGCGGCGGCGACGCCGTAGCGGTCGTTGATCACCTTGGACACCGTGGCCACGGAGACGCCGGCGCGGGCGGCGACGTCACGGATAGTGACCCTCGAACTGGGCTGCATACGGTCAGACTAGCGATGTAAAACGTTATCGACAACGATTGACATCGGAAATTCGGGCGCGCAAACTCATCGCCAGTCCGGGCGCAGTCACGCCCCGTCCTACTCGGCCGAAGTCGTCAGGAGTGGACTCACCATGCTTTCGAACCGCCGAATCCCCGCCGCCGCCGCGCTGGCGGCGGCCATCCCGCTCGCGCTCGCCGGCTGCTCCGGGGGTACCGAGACCGCGGCCGAGCCCACCGGACCGGTGACTCTCACCTGGTGGCACAACGGCACGACCGATCCACTCAAGTCGATCTGGGCCCAGGTCGTCGCGGACTACCAGAAGGCGCATCCCGAGGTGACGATCAAGGGGCAGCCGCTGCAGAACGAGGAGTTCACCACCAAGGTCCCGCTCGCCCTGCAGTCGAACG
Organism: Amycolatopsis roodepoortensis; assembly: GCF_014873915.1. GTDB lineage: Bacteria > Actinomycetota > Actinomycetes > Mycobacteriales > Pseudonocardiaceae > Amycolatopsis > Amycolatopsis roodepoortensis. The sequence goes on along the minus strand of NZ_JADBEJ010000001.1, from coordinate 508,670 downwards.
AACCGCCGGACGTCTACCAGTCCTGGGGCGGCGGCGAGCTGGCGTCGCAGGCCACCTCGGGCAAGGTCGCTGACCTGACCGACGCGGCCAAGGACTGGCTCTCCACGGTGGGCAAACTCGCCGAGAGCTGGCAGGTCGACGGCAAGCAGTACGGGATCCCGTGGGAACAGCATTTCGTCGGCTTCTGGTATCGCAAGGACCTTTTCGCGCAGGCGGGGGTCACCGCGCCTCCGTCCACTTTGGACGAGCTCAATACGGCCGTCGCCAAGCTCAAGCAGGCGGGTATCACACCGATCGCGGTCGGCGGCAAGGATCGCTGGCCGGACGCGTTCTACTGGAACTACTTCGCGCTCCGGGCCTGCTCGGCGGACACGCTGAAGCAGTCGGTCAAAGCGGTAAAACTCGAGGATCCCTGCTGGACCAAGGCCGGGCGTGACCTGCAGGCGTTCCTTGCCACCCAGCCGTTCCAACCCGGCTTCACCGCCACCCCCGCCCAGCAGGGCGCGGGCAGTTCGGCCGGACTGGTGGCCAACGGCAAGGCCGCGATGGAACTTCAGGGCGACTGGGAACCCGGCACGATGTCGTCGCTCACCGAGGACAAGGACCTCGACTCGAAGGTCGGCTGGTTCCCGTTCCCGGCGGTCCCCGGCGGCCAGGGTGATCCCGCCGCGGTGCTCGGCGGTGGCGACGGTTTCTCCTGCACCACCCACGCGGTCAAGGCGTGCGTGGACTTCCTGCGGTACCTCGGCAGCGAACCGGTGCAGAACCAGCTCGCGGCGAAGGGCGCCGGGCTGCCGATGTCCGCGTCGGCGGCCGGATCGCTCAAGACCGAGTCGCTGAAGTCCGTCTTCGACTACGGGCAGAAGGCGCCGTACGTGCAGATGTACTTCGACAAGGCGTTCCCGACCGCGGTGGGCGCCGCGCTCAACGACGCCGTCGCGAACTTCTTCGCCGGGCAGGGCACCCCGGAGGGCATCGTCGACGCGGTGAACAAGGCAGCGGCGGGCGACAAGTGACGGCGATGGCCACGCGGGTGCGGGCGGCGGCGCGGCCGTCCGCACCCGCCGTCCGGACGCGGACGCCGGGCGTGCGCAAGAAGCTGGAGCTGACCTTCTTGCTCGGGCCGGCGCTGGTGCTGTTCGCCGGGTTCGTGCTGGTCCCGATCGGGATCGCGGCGTTCTACAGCCTCTACGAGTGGAACGGTTTCGGTCCGCTCGACGATTTCGTCGGCCTCGGCAACTACGCCGACGCCCTGTCCGGCTCGGTGTTCCAGGGCGCCATCGGGCACAACCTGATCATCGCGGGGCTGTCCATCGTGGTCCAGCTTCCGCTGTCCATCGGGCTGGCGTTGCTGCTCAACCGCAAGCTGCGCGGGCGCGCCGTCCTCCGCGCGCTCGTGTTCGCGCCCTACGTGCTGTCGGAGGCGATCACCGCGGTGATCTGGCTGCTCATGTTGCAGCCGAACGGTTTCGTGGACCAGCTGTTGCGCGGTATCGGCCTCGGCGGGCTGGTCCAGCACTGGCTCGCCGACCCGGGGATCGTGCTCTACACCCTGTTCGCGGTGATCACCTGGAAGTACATCGGCTTCGGCATCATCCTGCTGCTCGCCGGGCTCCAAGGCGTGCCCGCCGAGCTGCGGGAAGCGGCCGCGCTCGACGGCGCGTCGGCCTGGCAGACCACCCGGCACGTCGTGCTGCCGCTGCTGGGGCCGACCATCCGGATCTGGGTGTTCCTGTCGGTGATCGGCTCGCTGCAGCTGTTCGACCTGGTGTGGATCATGACCCTCGGCGGGCCAGCCAACGCGTCGGCGACCATGGCGACCTACCTGGTCGACCACGGGTTCAAACGCTACGAATTCGGTTTCGGGAGCGCGGTCGCGGTGATCCTGTTCGTGGTCTGCTTCGTGTTCGCGTTGCTGTACCAGAGGTTCGCGTTGCGCCGTGACACCGATGGCGCGCTCACCAGGATGGTGGACTGATGCGCCGCGCCGGGACGCCGATCGGTTACGTCGCCGCGATCGCCGTCCTCGGGATCACCGTGGTGCCGCTGTTGTTCGTGGTACTGGGCGGTTTCCGCACCACCGCGCAGATCAACGCCTCGCCGGCCGGCCTGCCCGGCCCGTGGGTCTGGGACAACTACGCGGCGATCCTCGGTTCGCCGTCGTTCTGGACGTTCCTGGGGAACAGCGCGCTGATCGCGGTGATCGCCACGGCGCTGACCGTGGCGCTGGGATCGATGGCCGCGTATGCCTTGTCCCGCTACACCTTCAAGGGCCGCGAGGGTTTCTACACCCTGTTCACGCTCGGCCTGTTGTTCCCGCTAGGCGTGGCGACCTTGCCGCTGTACCTGTGGCTGCGCCAGCTGGGAATGCTGGAGAGCTTCTGGGGCGTGGCGATCCCCGAAGCCGCGTTCTCGCTCCCGGTGACCATCGTGATCCTGCGGCCGTTCATGCGGGCGATCCCCGGCGAGATCGAGGACGCCGCCGTGCTCGACGGCGCGAGCAGGCTCGGCTTCTTCTGGCGGATCCTGCTGCCGCTGTCCGCGCCCGCGCTGACCACAGTCGCCGTGCTCGCGTTCGTGACCAGCTGGAACTTCTACCTGCTTCCGCTGCTGGTGTTCAACGACTCCGCGAACTTCACCCTGCCGCTCGGCGTGGCGACGTTCCAGTCCCAGTACTCCCAGGACACCGCGCGCGTGCTCGCGTTCACCGCGCTGTCGATGATCCCCGCGCTCGCCTTCTTCGTGCTCGCCGAACGCCGCATCGTCGGCGGGCTGACCGGATCCGTGAAGGGCTGATCGAACCGTTCGGTTTCCGAAAGGAGTTCCACGATGAACACCATTTCCCTGAAACGAACCGTCGCTCTTTTCACCGCTTTGGCAGGTGTCGCGCTGCTGAACGCGCCACCGGCCTCGGCGGCAGGCCCGCTGAAGGACATCACGAATCGCTACGTCGGTAGCGCCGTCGCGGCGAACCACCTGGCCAACGAAGCCGACTACCGTTCGGTGCTCACCCGGGAATTCGACAACGTCACCCCGGAGAACGAGATGAAATGGGGCGTCGTCGAGGCGAACCGCGGCCAGTACAACTGGTCCGGCGCGGACGCGATCGTCGACTACGCCCAGCGGAACGGCAAATCCGTCCGCGGGCACACGCTCGTCTGGCACAGTCAGCTGCCCGGCTGGGTCAGCAACCTCTCCGCCGGGGATCTGCGGTCGGTGACGCAACGGCACATCGCCACCGCGATGGGGCGCTACCAGGGAAAGATCCGGGCGTGGGACGTCGTGAACGAGATGTTCAACGACGACGGCACCCGCCGCGCCTCGGTGTTCCAACAGAAACTCGGCGACGGCTATGTCGCCGACGCGTTCCGCTGGGCACGGGCGGCGGATCCGTCGGCCAAGCTGTACATCAACGACTACAACACCGAAGGACTCAACGCGAAGAGCGACGCCCTGTACAACCTGGTGCGGACGCTGAAGCAGCAAGGTGTGCCGATCGACGGCGTCGGCTTCCAGGCACACCTCGCGACGCGGTACGGCTTCCCCGGCGGCTACCAGGCGAACCTCGCCCGCTTCGCCGCTCTGGGCGTCGACGTCGCCATCACCGAGGCCGACGTCCGCATCCCGATGCCCGCCGACACGACCAAACTGAACACGCAGGCGACCTACTTCAAGCAACTCTGGGACGGCTGCCACGCCGTCGCGCGGTGTGTGGAGTTCACGACGTGGGGCTTCACCGACCGCCACTCGTGGGTGCCGGACACGTTCCCCGGCGAAGGCGCGGCCTGCCTGTTCGACACGAACCTGCGGCCGAAGCCGGCGTACACGCGGATCAACCCGTGACGTAGGCCGGTTTCGGCCGGACGGCACGACACCGGCCCCTCACCTGTTTCCCTGGTGAGGGGCCGGTTTTGCCGGTCGTACCGGGTGCTCCTTCACCGGCCACTGCGGCGGGACCAGAGATGGGGGCGATTACCCGGCCGTCGATCCGGGTACTAGAAGGATCATGTGGATGGTGCTGGTGATCCCGTTGCTGGTCATGTCGTTCGCGCTGCTGATGGAGCGTGTCGAGGCGAATGTGCCCGAACGGGATCACAGTCGTGCCCCTGAACCCGTCTGAGTGGGAGCCCATCAGTTCGCCGCAGCCGCCCGAAGGATCGCCGCGGCCGAGCGCTCGACGTCGGACTCGGTGGTCGACCAGTTGGAGACCGAGATTCGCAGGTAGCGACGACCGCGCCAGGTGGTGCCGCCCAGCCAGCAGGTGCCTTCGCGCTGGACCGCGTCGATGATCGTGTCGGTGCGGTCATCGTCGCCGAACCCGACCAGCACCTGGTTCAGGACGACGTCGTTGGCGATCTCGGCGCCACCTTCGGCGAGGATCGCGGCGAACAGCCGCGCAAGCCTGCAGCAGCGGCCGACGAGGTCCGCCACACCGTCGCGCCCCAACTCCCGCAAGGCCGCCCACACCGCGAACACCCGTGCGCGACGCGATGCCTCGAGCGTGAGGTCACCCATTCGGGACAGCTCAGCAGAGCCGGCAAGGTAGGGAGCGCGATAGGCGATGGTCTCGGCGTGCAGCGCCGGATGGGCACAGAACGCGAAGCCGGAGTCGTAGGGGACGTTCAGCCACTTGTGCCCGTCGCACGCCCAGGAGTCGGCCAGCTCCAGGCCGTCGACCAGCGCCGCTGTCGCGGGGTTGGCGCCGGCCCAGAGTCCGAAGGCACCGTCGATGTGGACCCAGGCCTCATGCCTCTTCGCGATCGTGCAGGCGGCGCGCAGGTCGTCGCAGGCGCCGGTGTTCACGTTTCCCGCCTGCAGGCACACGATCGTGGGGCCCTCGCCCGCGGCCAGCACCCTGGCCAGATCCTCGACGTCGATCGCGCCCTGCGGACCCGCCGCCACCGCCTGGATCGCCCTGGTCCCGATCCCGAGCAACCTCAGCGAGCGGTCGATGGTCGCGTGCCGCTCGGCGCTTGCGACAACCCGGAGAGTGGGCGCACCGGCCAGACCGTCCCGTTCGACATCCCACCCGGCTCGAGCGAGGACGTGGTGACGTGCCACCGCCAGCCCGACCGTGTTGGCCGCCTGGCCCCCGGTGACGAATCCGGTCGACGCGGTGGCCGGAATGCCAAGGAGATCCCTGAGCCACCTGCCGGCGACGTCCTCCGCGGCGGCCGCGGCCGGTGACAGAGCGGGATTGAAGCTGTTCTGGTCCCATCCCGCCGCCAGGAAGTCCGCCGCGACCGCGGACCTCAAGGCCCCGCCGATGACCAACCCGAAGTACCGCGGACCCGCGGTGGCCACGAGCCCTTCCTCGGCGATGCGGGCGAGTTCCTCGATGACGGCTTCCGGAGGGCTGGACTCCCGGGGAAGTTCTTCACCGAAGGCCTGCCGCAAGGCCGCGAGGTCGACAGGCCGCGCGACAGGTCGTTCACCCAGACCGGCCACATACTCGGCAGCCAGCTCCGCCGCCCGCGTGAAGAGAGAGTACTCCTCGTGCATGAACGTCCTTCCGGCAACGCCACGGCGACTCAGCCTGTCAGACGACACGGTACGGGTCTCGACAGCAGCGACGGCTAGATTGCCTCCAGCAGCAGCCCGGCGAGTTCGCCGGGCATGGTGATCATGCAGTCATGGCCGGCCGGCAGTTCCCGCAGCCGCTCGCCTGCCGGAACGGGACGCCGGGTGATGCCGTCCGGCTCGGCCCCGACGCAATGGATGTGCGTACGCGGGATAGTGCGCGCGGCCGGGTCGTCCAACCGGACCGGCTCCCGAAGGCACCGCACCGGATGATCCGACAGCATCGAACGCAGCCAGGCGGCATCCTCGGGATCGGTGACCCCGAACAAGCCGAGCGGCGGCGGCTGCTCCGGCATCGGCGGAACCCGCCAGCCGTCCACGGCGACGTCGATGAGCTGCTTGGTGACCGGAAGGACATCGACCGCGGCCTCGCCGTCTTCGGGCACCATCGCGTCGAGGAACACCAGGTGCGCGATCCGTTCCGGGACCCGGTGGGCGACCCCCGATATGACCATCCCGGCGTAACTGTGCCCAACGAGCACGACGTCGTCGAGACGCTCACCTTCGATCAGGCCGGCGACGTCGTCGATGTGAGTGCCGAGCCCCACCTCGGGGCCCAGCAGGTGTGACTTGTCGCCGTAGCCGGTCAGCGACGGCGCGAGCACCCGGTGCCCGGCCGACTCCAGCAGCGGGACCAGCCGATCCCAGGCCCGTCCGCTGTGCCAGGCGCCGTGTACCAACAGAAAGGTGGCCATTGCCGTGTGGTTCCTCCTCGTGCCTCGGTACCTTTTGATAACCGAGAACATCGTGATCCACTCGACGCGCACCGGGCAATACGGCACTTTCGGGTGCCCCGGTTCTCAGGAGGTAACCATGCAGGACCCGTGCCAAGCCCGCGAAGTCCTCGGGATCGTCGGGGACAAGTGGGCACTGCTGATCGTGCGCATGCTCAAGGACGGCCCGCGACGCTTCACCGAACTCAAACGGTCCATAGACGGCATCAGCCAGCGCATGCTCACAGTGACGCTGCGCGACCTCGAACGCGACGGGATCCTGACGCGCACGGTCCGCAACGTCATGCCACCGCACGTCAGCTACGAGCTGACCACGATGGGCCGGACCCTGCGCGAGGCCACCGCACCACTGCTCGACTGGAGCATCGAACACCTGCCTCACATCGACGCCGCCCGCGCGGCGTACGACAACCGTTAGTGCGCCGCGTATGCGAACGTGGTCGGTCCCGCGTGTCGAGCCAGGCCGACCTCTGTCTCAGGAACACGGCGGGCTGTACGGCAGCTCAGCCGACACGAACTCGTCCCACATCTCGCGGGTGAGCGTGTTCCCCGTGACGGCGCAGATGCGGTGCATGGCTTGGGGCACGGTCAGGTCCCACAGCCGAACGGTGTGGTCATGGCTACCGCTGGCAAGGGTGGTGCCATCGGGGCTGAACGCCACCGTGCCGACGTGGGCCTGGTGTCCGGTGAGCGGCTGACCCGACTGCGTCCGGTCGGCTGTCCGCCAGAGCCGCACGGTGTTGTCGCCGCTGCCGCTGGCCAGCATGTGACCATCTGGGCTGAACGCCACCGCCGAAACGGGGTTGGTGTGGCCGGCAAGGGGTTCGCCGAGCGGTGTGGCGTGAGCGGGATCGGTGACGTCCCACAGCCGCACCTGCTCGTCGTCGCCGCCGCTGGCCAATGTCCGCCCATCCGGGCTGAACGCGACCCGGCGGATGTCGTCCTGGTGTCCTTTGAGGGGGCCGGACAGCAACGTGGGTTCGGCCGGATCGGAAATGTTCCACAACCACACCGCGACGTCGCTGTATTCGGTGCCCGTCGCCAGAGTTCTTCCGTTCGGACTGAAGGCCACGGCCAAGGGGTTGGCGTCCGGTCCGATCACGATCCGGGACAGCAGCACGGGTTTGGCCGGGTCGGCGACGTCCCATAACCGCGCGGAGTTCTCGTCCTTCACATCGCCGCCGGTGACCAGGACGCGGCCGTCCGGGCTGAACGCCATCGACCGGACGTCGTCGGCATGCCCGGTGATCGGCGCGCCGATGGGCACCGGGTGGGCCGGATCGGCGACGTCCCACAGCCGCACTGTCCGGTCGTTGCCGCCGGTGGCCAGCACACGGCCGTCCGGCCTGAACGCCAAGGCGTTGACGTCGTCTTGGTGGCCGGTGAGCGGCCGGCCCAGCTGCCGCCGATCGGCCGGTGTCCACAACCGGACGGTCCGGTCGCCGCCGCCGGTGGCCAGGATGCGCCCGTCCGGGCTGAACGCCAACGCGTTGACCTCCCCCGTATGTCCTTTTAGGACAGTGTCGGGGATGTTCCACAGCCTTACCGCCCGGTCGCCACTGGCGGTGGCCAGGATGCGGCCGTCCGGGCTGAACGCCATCGACCGGACGCCGTCGGCATGCCCGGTCATCGGCGCGCCGATGCGTGTGGGGTGGGCGGGATCGGTGACGCCCCACAGCCGCACGGTGTAGTCGTCGCCACCGGTGGCCAGTGTCCGCCCGTCGGGCCCGAACGCCAACGACCGGATCGCGCTGGCATGCCCCGTGATCGGCCTGCCCAGTGCCACCGGGCGAGCCGGGTCGGCGACGTTCCACAGCCGCACTGTCCGGTCGTTGCTCGCGCTGGCCAGTGTCCGTCCATCAGGGCTGAACGCCACCGACTGGACCGCCCCGGTGTGGCCGGTCGACGGTGGCCCGAGGGGTTCGGCTCGGTCCGGCGCGGCGACGTCCCACAGTCGCATGGTCCGGTCATCGCCGCCGGTAGCCAGAGTCCGGCCGTCAGGACTGAACACCACGGAGTGGATCGAGTCGGCGTGCCCGGCCATCGGTGGGCCGAGTGCCCTGGGCTGAGCGAGGTCGGCGACGTTCCACAGCCGTACGGTCCGATCGTCGCCCGCGCTGGCGAATGTCCGCCCGTCAGGACTGAACACCAACGACCGGATCGTCTTGGTGTGCCCAGTGATCGGCGGGCCGAGCGCCTCGGGGCGGGCTGGGTCGGTGACGTTCCACAGCCGCACTGTGTTGTCGGCGCCGCCGGTGCCCAGAGTGTGTCCGTCCGGGCTGAACGCCAGCGCACGGGTTGCTTCGCCGTGACTGATGGTTTCGTTCAGCAGCACCGGGCGGGCCGGATCGGCGACGTTCCACAACCGCACGAGTCTGTCACCGCTGCCGCTGCCGGTGGCCAGCGTTCGCCCGTCGGGACTGAACGCCACCACGCTGACGTCCTTGGCGCCCGAGGGCAACGTGGCGGACAGCGGCGCGTTCGCGTCGACGATCAAGTGGGTGCCCGTGTCCGGATCCGCCGGGCGCATGCGGTGGGCGACGAGATCGAGCTGGGCCGCCAGCGACACGTCGACGGTCCGTATCCGGTTCGCCTCGGCGGTGACCTTGTTGAAGATCGCGGCGTCGCGTTGTTCATGGGCGATGTCGCGTTGCTGGAAGGCGTAGACGGCGGCACTGGACGCGACAAGACCGAGAACGGCCAGCAGGGTGACCGCAGTTCGGCGGATCCTGCCCCGCCGGCTTTCGTGCCGGATCGACGCGCCGAGGAAGGCCGCTCCGAGCGGCGTGAGGGCGGCGCGGTGCTCAGTCCTGGACTGCCACCCCCTCGCGATGGCCAGCCGATCACCGCGATAGAGCGAGCCGACCGGTTTCCCTTCTCTCTCCCACTGTTCGGCGGCCTCGATCAACTGCTGCCGGACGACCTGATCGTTGCGGCCCGTCTCGATCCAGGCGCCGAGCTGCGGCCACGCCCGCAGTAACACGTCGTGGGAAAGCTCGACGGCGTTGTCGTCCAGCGTGACCAGACGTTTCTCGATCAGCCAGCCGAGCACCGTCTCAGCGGTCCGCGGTGCCTCGAAGCCTTCGACAAGGTCGGCCGGATCCGCGCGCCGCCTGGCAGGCGGCGCGTCGTGCCTGACCACCACCAGGTGCATGAGGATGTGCTGGAAGATCATGCGCTGCTCGGCCGTGGAACAACGCGCGTAGGCCTCGTCCGCGGTCGCCACGATCGCGCCTTGGATCCGCCCGGCCCGGTCGTAATCCGCCAAGGTCAGCTTGTCGCCCGTGCGCCGCTGCCAGGTGACGGCCAACGCGTGGGCCAGCAGTGGGAGCCCGCCCGCGTCCGTCCCGATCTCGTGCAGGAGGACCTCGACCAGGCTCGGCTCGACGTCGACGCCGATCTGCCGAGCAGGCCGCTCGATGGCCGCTCGCAACCCCACCGGAGTCATCGCCTGGAGGTTGAACTGGCTTGCCGGCAGGAACTCCGCGAGCTGATCGTCGGCGAGGCAGTGGTCGTAGAAGTCGCCCCGCACCCCGAGAACCGCGCGCATCGCGATCAGTGCGGCGATGAAACGCCGCCGCTCGGCCTCGCCGGCGCACAGGGTGAACACCTCTTCGAACTGATCCACCACGATGACAGTCCCGTCCGGCAGCATGCTCGCCAGCCGGGCAGGATCAGCTCTGATCGCCGAGAGCACGCCGTCCACGCTGCCGTCGATGAGCTGCGCGACCTGCTGTGCCAGTGTCTCGCAGGGCTCCTTCGCCGGGGTGAGCAACAGCCATGGGCGTCCACTGCCGGCGACCGCGGTCGTCACGCCCGCTCGAAGCAGCGACGACTTGCCGACACCGGACGGCGCGACGACGAAGACCGGCCCGCTGCGGTGATCGATCTTGTCCATCAACACCGACAAGGCCGCCTCGCGGCCGAAGAACCACCGCGCTTGGTCGGGTTGAAACGCCCGCAGCCCCGGATAGGGGCAGACGTCCTCCGGCCACTCCGCCTGGCTGACGTCGGGCGGGTACGGGTCGTCCGGCAGGCAGATCCACCCCACCGTCGCCGTTTCCTTGACCCGGATGCGTTTGGGCCGATAGCGGGTCTCATCGGCAGCGCTGTGCCAGACCACTTCCCGGAACAACCAGTCGGAGGTGATCACCGCGAGCACACCGGCCGACCCGGCGAGGGCGTCCTTCAACGGTGGCGCGTCGAGCAGCCGGAACGTGTGATTGATCGCGACGCCGGTCGCGCCGTGCGCGTCGAGCAGAACCTCCCCCGCGTGCACCGCCATCCTCAGCCGGATCTGCTCGCCGGTCCCGTGCGCCCGGTTGTGCCTGTTCAACGCTTTCACCAGGCGACCGGGCAGCTGCTCGACGAACAGCTGCTTCGGAACATCCGCCGGCGCCAGAAGAAGCACACCGTCACCCCGGTCTTCGCGATGGCAGACGCTCCAGTGCGGGCCGAGCGCATGTGCCAAGGCCGTATAGACGGCGTTGCGCACGTTCCTCTGTTCCGGGTTCTTCCGGCCGCTGAAGCGCTCCACGTCCACCACCAGAACAGTGCGATGCAGCGCATCAGGCGACACGAGACCTCCCCAGATCACGTCACTCGGCCAAAGATGCCGCCATAGTCCCCGCAGCCGCACAAAGCCGGACGAGCTTTCACTCGTTCGCGTGAACCGATTGATCCCTTGACAGGCAGCGGTTTTCACCGGCGCGGCAGAGAGACCGATCCAGTCGGTGCCCCGTTCGACGCCGCACCGGTCGGCGACGACGATCGGGATCTCGTCGACAACCGCAGGCAGGTCAGGTACTCCTGAACAGCCGGTCCAGCTGCACGTCGATCGCGGCGAGCGCGTCCTGGGGCTCGATCACGTCGAGTTCTATCAGGGGGGTGAAGCCGGTGAGGGCGATGAGCAGGTTGGTCTCGGTCGCCGGGTCGAGGCCGGAGTCGATGTGCCCGTCGGCGATCGCCTGGCGGACCAACCGCTCGACGAGGGCCCGCCCTTGGACGAGGCCGCGGCGCGCCTGCTCGTGCACGGCCTCGTCGTGCAACGCCTCCAGGACGTAGGCGGCGCTCATCCGGCTGGTCGCGCGGGCGTCGGCGTGCAAGGGGAGCATTTCCGCGAGCGTCAGTCGCAGCACGTCACGGGGGTGCGGACGGTCACCGAGCTTTTCGAGCCCCTGGTGTACGCGCACCGAGGTCTGCTCGGACGCGAAATCCATGGCGAAGGAGAGCATGTCGGTCCGGGAAGCGAAGTAGTGCTGCAGCTGTCCGAGCGACATGCCCGCCTCCTGCGCCACCACGCGCATCGTCAGCTGAGTGACGCCGCGCTGCTCCACCACCCGCCACAGTGCGCGGGCGATCGCTTCGCGGCGTCCACGGTGATCCACCTGCTTCGGCATCGCCGGCCTCCCCGCGCAATCCAGGACTGTTCCAATACAGTTGACATAATACACCTGACCTATAACCCTGGGGTGCACGAGGGAGGAGTCGTCATGTCCGAACAGCCGAAGGTACGGACCACGGAAGGCGTGGTGCAGGGACTCTGGCGGCAGGGGCACGCGGTGTTCCGCGGCATCCCCTACGCCCAACCGCCGGTCGGAGCGCTCCGCTTCGCCGCGCCCGCACCGCCGCGCCGCTGGGAAGGGACGAGGCAGGCGGTCGAGTTCGGTCCCGTGGTGCCGCTGTCCCTGCCGATCGACGTGCCCCCGCAGGGCACCGACTGGCTGACGCTCGACGTCGGCACTCCGGACCCCGGCGCGGCGGGACTACCGGTGCTGGTGTGGATCCCCGTGGGCGGCTACCTCTCGGCGGCGTCGAGCGATCCGATGTACGACCCGGCGGCGCTGGCCGAGGCGGGAGTCGTCGTGGTGACCATCAACTGCCGCGTGGGCGCGGAGGGATTCGCGTTCCTCGACGACGTGCCGCCCAACCGCGGATTCCTCGACCAGATCGCGGCGCTGGAGTGGGTGCAGCGCAACATCGCCGCCTTCGGAGGCGACCCCGGCCGGGTCACCGTGGGCGGGGTGTCCGCCGGGGCGGGCTCGGTCGCCGCCCTGCTGACGATGAAGTCCGCGCGCGGTCTGTTCCGGCGGGCCATCGCCCATTCGGTGCCGGGGCTGCACAGCACCCCCGCGCTGGCACGGCAGGTGACCGCCGCGTTCGCGGACCGGCTCGGCGCGGCGGCCCCCACCGCCGAGGCCCTGCGCGACATCGACCCATGGCGCCTGGCCGCCGAGCTCACCTCCTTCAACGCCGGCCTCCACTCGCACCGGGAGAGCTGGGGACGCCTCACGGAGACCGGCACCGCGCTGTGCCCCGTTGTCGACGGCGAGATCCTCCCGGAAACGCCCTGGCCCGCACTGACCGCCGCGCGCGCGAGCGGGACCGAACTGCTCGTCGGCCACACCCGGGACGAATTCAGGTATTTCAGCGTCGTAAGCGGACGGTACGGCACCTTCACCGAAAAGGACGCCGACGCGGCCCTGGCACTGCACGCCCCGCAGCCCGACGGCACGCGGGCCTACCGAGCTGCGTTTCCACAGGCAGACTCGGAGGAGCTGGTGGAGACGGTGTACTCCGACGCCCTCTTCCGCATGCCGTCACAGAAACTGGCCGAGGCGAACGCCGCAGCCGGCGGCACCTCGTACCTGTTCGAACTGTGCTGGGTCGCCCCCGCGCTCGGCGGCATCCTGGGCGCCTGCCACAGCCTCGACGTGCCCCTGGCGTTCGGCACGCTGGGCAGTCCCGTCGGCACCCAGCTCATCGGCGAGGAGCCCACTCCCGAGGCCGTCGCGCTCTCCCGCGAACTCCAGGAGGCATGGGTCCGCTTCGTCACCACCGGCGACCCGGGCTGGCCCGCCCACCGGCCCGGCGGGCACCTCACCCGCGTCCTGGACACCGAGTCGAAGACTCTGCCCTACCCCGAACAGGCATCCCGCCAGATCTGGGAAGGCCACTCCCCCGCCCCCTTCGATCTCTCGTAACCGTCCGGGCCGGCTCCTACGGCTGTGACGCCGCAGGCCCCTGGGCCTGTCGTCTGACCGTGCGGCCTGGCCGCGGTCCGTCCTCCATAACCTGTGCGCCGCAAGCAAGCCGGATTCCACCTGCTCCGCGCACGAACACTCTTGGCGTGACAATCTGTTGCCGCACCACAAATCTGTGCAAGACTGCCTACCAGAGCTCGGTCACCTTGACATTGGTGATCGCGGCCTGGCACGAAGTGCTGCTGTTTCCCTTGAACTTGAGGAAAAGGGTATCGGTGTGCGCCTGGAAGGGCCGGAGCACGACCTTCCGCCAGTGCGCCTTCCCGTCCGCCGCATGTGGCTTGATTTCGGCCGACACCACGGTCGTCCCGTCGTCGTCGGCGAATTCGACGGTGAAGTCGACGTTCTGGCCGACGCAGTTACCCCACGCGTCGGGACTGTTCTGGAAGCTGAGGCGATACCAGGCGCCCGGGTCGGAACTGAGGCGCTGCTGGATCCCCCCGCCGGTGAACTCGGGGCCGAGATCCACAGCCTGGTAGCCGTTGGGATGCTGGGCGAAGCCCGCGCTGAGCAGGTCGTAGCCGGCTCCGATGCCTTGCCAGGGGGTGACAGCTCCGTTGTTGCGCCAGCTGACGCCTGCCAGGGCGGGATCGGTCTCGAAGGTTCCGTTCTGCACCAGGTTGTCCTCCGGTGCGGCGGAAGCTGGGATCGGCTGCGCGGTCAGCGGGGCCGCCAGGAACATGGCCATGACAGCGACGACGGCGCGCCTACGGGATTTCCAATGTCCGGTCATGGTCGAGGTATAGGTTCACACACCGACGCCTAAACGGATTCAACCCGGGCTTCCCCTCTGTGTGTGAACGAGTTCGCCCACAAGTGGATACGGGATTCGAAACGCTCTCGCATCCGTCCTGCTGGCTGTCGTGGCGCGACACCGGCTCGACGGGCCCACCTTCCGGTAGCGGAGCACACTCGGCGAGGTTCCACCGACACCAAGGCCGCCATCGCACGGAGGCCAGGGCTGACACGTTGCGGTCTCCACCGGAGCCGGCTTCTGGACCTCACCTGGGGTGAGGGTGCACACCGTCGTTCGACGACAGGGAGACCATCTTCCGCACATCGATGAGCGTGGTGAACCCGCGCGGTCTGCCCGGCAGCAACAAGATCTGCTACCGGTGTCTCGCGATCACATCCCGACTGGCGACGTGCTGCTGCGGAACAGTGCCGAGATCTGGCGTCTGATCCACAATGGACAGTTGATGGTCGGGAGATCCGCCGACGTTACCGCGGGGCCCCGAGCAAGCCGGAGGCGGCGACGAGGGAAGCCGTCGCCGGCAGTTCGCCGCCGCGCCCGACGACGTCGTCGGTGCGGCGGTTGCCGGAGCTGACCCGGACGGCGATGTGGACCACCGCGGTGTTGACTGCGGTGGTGGTGGCCGGCCACCGCCGGACTCGCTGGCTGCACCGTGTGCACGCGGTCGTTGAACAACCTCCCGGTCCGCCGATGGCCTGTTCAGCCTTTGTGGGGAATCACGAAAATGTGGCTCATGGTGGCGTTGTGCGTTGAGGTGGATCCGCGTGAGTCGGTCAGGTCTTCCACGGCGCCCTGTACCCCGCCGTCCATCCCGTCTACCCACTTCACCATGACGTAGGCGCTGAACCGGGGGTCACAGTCGGCGCGGACGGTGAAGTCGGGCAGGTGCAGTGGTACGTGATGGCGGTGCACCGCGTACGACATCTCGCGGAGTTCCCCGGTAGCCCGGTCCTTGTGGCAGACCTCGTTGCCCTTCCACTGGGTGACGTACAGAGTGAAGGTGGCCGTCGACGCGGTCGGGGCGGGCGTGTCGCAGTGCTTGTCCTTCTGCGGATAGCAGACCTGGAATTGGGTGTCGGCGACGACGCTGAGATGGGTGAATCCCGGCGCGAAGGTGAAGGACCTGAGGACCGGCTCCCGGGCGATCATGCGGGGAGCCGGTCCCACGTGCAGGAGGCCACGTGGCACCGCGCTCTGTGCGGGCACGCCTGTGGTCGTGTTGTCCACGGACGTATCGGCGATCTCGATCCGCCCGCTGTCCAGCCGGAACTGCGCGTCGAGGCCTTCACTGAGCGCGGCGGCGCGGGCGTAGGCGGTGCAGGCGACTTTGGCGGCCACACCGGGATGTAGCAGGAAGCGTGTGGTCAGCTCGACCTCTTCCTTCTCCCGCTCCGACGACGCGCCTTCCGGCAGGATGTTCTGTCCGGTCACGAAGTTCTGTTCACCGCCGGGCCACCTGCACCGCACCTCGTTGTCGAACTGCGAGCGGTGGGTCGCCGAGCTCGCGCGCATCACCGACACCACGTGCGCGGTCTGGGTCGTCGACATCTCGAGCTCGACGCTGCCCAGCGCCACCACCTCATGATCGGGCTTCCAGGATCCGTCAGGCACGGCCTTGGGCATCCGCGGCGCGAGTATGCGACGTGGCACGAAGTCGTATCGGACGATGGCGTCGGCGGGCGCGGCGGCGGGCGCGGGGGTGGAGGGGTCTGCATCAAGGAATGCCGTGCTCGACGGGATCACGATCGCCACGAGGACCGCAACGGCGGCCGGGAGTGATCGTGGGCGCCGCCGGCCAGAGCCGGAGGCCAAGTCCGGAGTGTCGACTGAGGAAACCGGTCTCTCTGCGGTGATCTTGCCGTTGGCCACATGCCAATGCCGTAGCAAATCGGCGAGGTCTTGGTCAGTCGCTCCACACGCGGTGGCGATTGCGGCAATCGTCCGATAATCGGGTGGAACTGTTACTCCAGAGCAGTATCGATGCAGGGTGGAACTGCTGATATGTGACTTTCGTCCAAGCTCTGAGTAGCTCAGCCCGCTGCGCTCCTTGAGCGCGGCGAGAAGTTGCGCAAGCGCGCTGCGCGTGCTCGACACATCCATCGACCCTCCCCAAGTCTCCGGTGCCGCAACCAGTATGGCACCGTCCCACGCCCTCCGGGAAACCCCTGATCAGAGCCGTTTCACGCATGCCGGGACGACATACGTTCCGGCAACCCTTGCCGCCACTGCCTGTTACGCGACATGGTTGTTCCGCACCCCTGGTGGGCCGTGAATCAAATTCACTTCAGGAGCATCCGCACCCACCGAAACTCGACACTCGGCCCCTTATGAAGGGGCCATGTGTTATCGCCGGAATAGTTCGTCACGCTAAATTCTCACTGGTGAAAGGAGACCGCGGGTGAAGCGAATCCTGTCGTTCATTCTCGGTGCCGTGGTGCTGGTCGTGCTCGCGCCGGCGGCGACCGCGAGCGATGCCACCTATGTCAAGTTCACGCCGCAACCGGTGCTCGCGCCGAAGGTGCCCGAGACAAAGCCGGGGGAACCGGTGAAGTTCGACCAGGAGGTCAAGAAGCTGGGCAGCGTGGAGCTGAAGATGTCGGCGACGCAGACCGCCTACGTCAGATCGGTGATGCGCGCGAACTCGGCCACCTACCGCTCGCTGTTCGACAACGAGGTGCGGTGCACCTGGCCAGGCGGCGAACAGAGCTTCGTGACGGGACAGAACATCCTGCAGAAGGGCGCGTCCCTGGAGCCGGACAAGGAGGATGTCCAGCTCACCACCCGCTTCCTGGTGCACCCCGGTGTCGACACGAAGGTCACCTGCACCGCGTACGTCCGTGCCGCCACGATGCGCAAGGAACTCGACGCCCGGTTCCAGTTGCACGACGGATTCCTCGAGTTCGCGGACACGTCCGTGGCCAACACCGCAGCCGGTCTGCCCGCCCAGCGCGCCACGCCCCGTGGCCTCGTGCGTGTCGGGCCGGACCCCGAGGTCGTGGCACGCGAGCCCGCGTTGCCGTACTTCACCCTCGCGCCGGGCTTCACAAAACTCAGCGTCTTCGCCGACACCGAGTACAAGACGTGCTACCCGGTGAAGGACAAGGACTGCAGCAAACCGCCGGCCTCAACGGCCACCTTCACGCTCTTCGTCAACCAGTGGAACGGCGACAAACTCTGCCAGACCAGCAACGCCACCACGACGACCCGCCGGATGTCCTACTCGGTCCACCACCATTACGTGCCGCTGCACCTGCCCGACTTCCCAGTCCGGGCCGACTGCGAACAGCGGTTCAACGCCTACGTCCTGGTGAAGTGGCAGGACGGCATGGACGGCGGGGTGCAGGGAACCGCGGTAGGCCTGACCGACTCACGCGGGTCGACCACGACGCACAACGCCGACATGAGCCATGTGTTCGTCGTACCGGTCAAGAGCTGATGACCGGAAACCGCGCCGCCACAGACAGCGCACCAACAATAAACAGGAGATGAAATGAAGAAACTCTTCGCCACGATCGCCGCTGGTGCGGCCTTGTCCGCCGGCGTGGCATTCGCCGGAACGGCAAGCGCTGAAACGACGGCAGGGACCGCCCCAGCGTCGCGAGAAGGTGGTGTGTCGATCACCGCCTACTCGGACTGCCCGTCCGGCTGGTTCTGCGCCTGGGAGCACGCCGACGCTGGGGGCCGCATGGTGCGCTTCCAGATCGGCTCCGCCAATCTGCAGGGACAGAACTTCAACGACCAGATCTCCTCCGTCTACAACCGCACCAACAGGATCTGGTGCACCTACACCGACGCCAACTACGGCGGCACCCTGTGGCGTGTTTCCGTCGGCTGGCGAGGGAACGTGCCCGCCCACATGAACGACCGCATCAGCTCGCTGCGCCCCTGCTGAGCAGGCGAGTCGATGCCACGCGTTGAGCCGACCGTGAGCCGTACTATCGCGGTCTAGTGTTGCGGATCGGCGATTGGGCCTGGTTTGCCGACAAAGCAGGTCGGCAAACCAGGCCTGTTGCACAACGCGGGCTCGCTTCAACCCGTCGCCTTCGTCGTCTCGACGCTTGATCAGGTCCGCGAGCGCTTCCGCTAACGCCGTGGACAGCTGACGTGACTCGGCCTTGTCCCCAGCGAAAAATCCGGTGGTTCCGAAGGGAACGCCACGTCGGGCTGATCGTGGGCCGACACCCTGACTCCAGGCGAAGATCACCAGTCTGGACGAAGCGGACGCGGCGACACCTCGGACCGTGACAACCGATGAAGGGGGCCGCTGTGTTCGGCGTGTCCCCTTCGAAGGTCGCGGCCTCGATGATCCGATCGGATCGGCGGAGAGCTCAGCGAGCGTGACACGACGGGATCGACCGGCTCGGGCACAGTAGGCACCCAGCCCGCGCGAGCCATGCCTCCAGCAACGCGGCGATCAGCGCGTCCTTCGACCAGACGCGGTAACGCGCCCGGGTGGTGTCATCGGTACGAAGCACCTTCGCAGCACACCACAGTTCCGTCGCACAGCTCGAAAGACTCCTACAAGCCGAGTTCGGCCAATCGCTGGGTGATGCGCGCGTCGGTCGACACGACCGGGGCTTCGGTGCGCACCCAGGGGTCGCCGCCGAACCGATCGGCGAAGATCTTCTCCGCCGTTCGCGTGGACACCGCCTGCATGGTCAGCGTCGGATTGGCGCCGCTCGCGCCGTTGGGCAGTGCCGAGTTGTCGGCGATGTAGAGGGCGTCGACCCACCTGGCGCGGCCGTCGGCGTCGAGCACGGAGTTCGCTTCGGATTCGCCCATCCGCATGCTGGACTGCACATGCAGGATGATCGGTGCCCAGTCCATCCGGAACACCTTCTTGGCGCCGGCGGCGCGGGCGATCTCGACGGCGCGGCGCACGAGGAACTCCCGGTTCTCGACGGTGCGGCGGCCGCGTTTGCGCTGGTGCATCTCCACTTTGGCGATGGACCCGTGTTCGTCGGCCGGCAGGGCGGACAACGACGTGCGGTTCTGCGCCTCGACGTGGTCGTCGGTCATGATCAGCATGGCGAAGACCCGGTCGATGCCGTGCATCATCAGGTCCTTGAGCTCGTTGCCCAGCAGCCTTCCCGCGGGGCCGTCCCAGGGGCCGGTCGGCCCGCGGCCGTTGGCGTACTCGCCGCGGATACCGCTGTCGGACACCGTCATGGTGAACCCGAGCAACGCGGGCGGGATGCCGACGTTCATCACGCCTCCCCTGCCCAGCCAGTCCGATCGGGCCGAGGAGCCGGTCCCCTTGCTCGAACCGGTGTACTCGTCGAAGGTGGCGAACACCCAGTCGAAATAGTGGTCGGTGTAGCCACGGCCGACCCAGTCGTTCGGGTTGGGCAGTCCGCTGTTGAGCCACAATCGCGGATTCTCGGTGCAGCCTCCCGCCAGCACGACGACCTTGGCGTCTTCGCGATGCAGCTCACCGGTGGCGCCGGCCCGCCACGTCACCCCGGTCGCCGTCTTCTTCCCGTTGCGCTCCTCGGTGTGAACCCGCGTGACGAACGCGTCGGTGATCAGCTCGACCGGCTTGCCACCGGCGGCCCAGCGGTCCGCCGTCAGCGCCATCGGCACGTAACTGTTGTCGGTGGACCGCTTCGCGATCTGGTTGCGGGGCGCCTTGGCGGGATGGCTGCATCCCATGATGCAGTAGCCGCAGAAGGTGCAACCGGTCGACGCGGGGTAGAGCAGGCGCGGTTCCGCCTCGTGCCCGGTGACCTTGCCCGCGAACCCTTGCCGAACTCGAAGGCCAGATCAGGCCTGACGCCATGGGTGAAATGCTGCACCGGCTCGCGCGATTCCGCGTGCTCCAGGCATTGGAGAGCCACTGACGTCTTACCGAGCACTTACGAGCTGACATGCTGATGAAAGGTCAGCTTCCAGCCGTCGTCCTGGCGAACGTAGACGCTGCTCACCCGAGCCGAGTAAGGAACCCCGTCCTTGGTGGCGGCGACCTGGTAGTCGACCGCACCCACGACAAGGCTGAGCCTCGTGGCATTCAGACCACTGAGGCTGCACCCTTTCCACTGCGCTTCGCACAAGGCGACCAAAGCCGCCTCACGCTGCTGGATCGGCTTCCGCCCGATCAGAAGAACCACAACGCGGTCATGCAGCACGTCCTCGTAGAACGACCACGCGGCGGCCGGTTCGCCGGCGAGTGAACGCCAGGCGCGTTGCTCGAGATCTGTCAGCGCGTCCACGGCTGTCGCTTCATGATCCGCACCACGAGGCGTTCAGCCGGGACTCATCGTGCGGCCGCTGCACGATCCATGCCTGAGCCCCGCCGATTCTTCATGGCCCCGCACCCTTCACGCCGTCACGTCACCATTCTCCGCCATACGCCGGACGGAGTTCAGCATCCCGCGGTTCGACGCGGCCGAACCTGACGATTACCTTACGATTCGACCGCCCGCGTATTCGGCGAGCCCGGTGGCTGTTTTCGTCATCTCGCGCTGCATATGCCGCTCCGAGGACCGGAGCCCCATACCACGTACGGAATACACTCCCTGCCAACGGATCCGGGTGCCCCCGCCGGGAATCTCATGGAGGTCGATCGTCGCCTGGTGCTGCGCCAACTGCGGGCTCTCCACGGTCTCATAGGCGAACCGCTTCCCCGGCTTGAGGGCGGTGATCCGGTCCCGGACGACAGTCCGGCCCGCCCGGAAGGCACGGGTGGCGCCGACTTCGTCACGCCCGTCCGGCGAAAGCCCGGTCGAGCGGCCGACGTCCAGCTCACCGGCTCCAGACCAGGCAGGCCACGTTCCAGGATCCAGCAACACGGCCCACACCACTGCCGGCGGCGCCACCGATTCGACCAGGACGTCGTACGACCGCACTGTAGGACCCCTTCGGAAAGGCGACTGTGACGACACAGGATCGTGCCACAGGTCGCGTCCGCCGGTAATCCGATCGAGCCACATCGCCAGCGACAATCCACTGTGGACAGACAACCGATTGGGCATGCCCAATCGATTTCACGAGGCGGGCCGGCGGAGAAAAAGATACGTCGACCGGTTGCCGCACGACCGGCCGGTATCCGCTTCCCGGCTTCAGCAAGGTGCGACTACCCAGGACGACGGCGGGTATCCACAGCGTATGACGAACTTCGATCCGGGCATCGGTGGCTTGGCCGATCGCCTCGTCGCGGCGGTGTCAACGCCCGATTGATCGCCGCTCGTGTCGTGGCTCCCGCGGGTGAGCTACCCGCCGCTCGCGTTCGACCTGGTGCACGTACTGTCCACGGCCCAGGCGAAGAAGCGCGCCCGGCCGGTATTCGTGGCGGTCCTGCGCGATCCGCAAGAACTTCACGACCCCCGGTACCCAGGGGAAGAGGCGACCTGGCGGCGGTTGTTACGCGGTTACTTGGCGATCGGCCTGGTGAGGTTCGCGGACGCTACCGCGGCCGACGACCTGCTGAAGCTGGCGATAGCGGGCCTGGGCAAACTCAAGTACGCTCCCGCCCGCAGTAGCTTCGAATCCATGTTGGACAGTCCCGACCCGGACACACGGCAAGAGGCTAAACAGGCGCTGAAGAAGCTCGGTTGACCCCGCGCTTGTGGAGGCCGTGTCCGGCTGACCATCGCCGACTCGGAATCCGCGCTCGCCATCAGTTCGCGGCGGCCCGGCGAGCGGTAAATGGGTATGACGGTGTCCTTCGGGATTCGCTCACGCCACGACGCCGAACCCGACCGAGCGAAATTGCCGTGCGACACAAGGCAACAGCGTCAATGTGCACGCCAACGGGCCCCTTCGCCCTCGTTGACTGGGTATTCTCTGGCAGGAGAAATCACCGAGGTGTCTGGTCTTGTTGGTCTGCGCCGTCCACGGCTCGGGTTGAGCGGGATCCGTGGCGAGCATCTTCGACCGGGCGGTGGTCGGGAACGCCGTGCACGTCCAGGAGGCCTGCCCGAACTCGGTGCGACGTGCTACCGAAACTGGGCAAACGGCTGCTCGGCGGGGTCCGCGTGTCCCGGGACACACTGCACCGGCTGGCGAGCGGCCGTACCGAGCCTCGGGAAACCCGCGTTACGCGCAACCCTCTGCGACGGCGACCGCACGTGATGTCCCGACACGATCGGTCCCCCGTGAGAGCTACTCGGATCGTCCGCTCGTTGGTGATTCGCCGGTGCCGGTGCGCTTCTAGCGTTTCCGGCGAGTCGCGCAGCCGTGCGGCCGTGGTTCTTCTGGAGGTCACCATGCACACGAGGCCGATCGCACCGACGGATCACCAGCCTGGGCGAGCGGGCCGCGTCTTGCGGTTTCCGCTCGTCTGGACGCTGGTCGGGGTAGTCGGTGTCGGCGGAGTGTCGGCGCTATCCTCGGGCGGGCCGCCGGTGTTGGCAGCCGTGGGCGCGGTGGCAGCGGTCGTCGTCTATTGGGCGGTGATGCGCTACGTCGCGCGGCGAAGCACACCGGAGATCGCGAGGGCCCGGGCCGGGATCCGGGCGTTGCTCGGCATCGGGCTCGGCTTCGCGTTCATCGCCGTGTCGATCCTCATGGTGATGACCGAGTTCTCGTTCACCTGGGCGTCCGGTAGCGCCGTGGCGACCGTCGCGAGCATCATGGCGGTGCAACTCGGTGCGGCGGTGACCGAGGAACTGCTCTTCCGCGGCCTGTTGCTGCAGGGGCTGGAACGGCTGGGGGGCAGTTGGTTCGCGCTGACGAGCACGGCGGTGTTGTTCGGTGCCATCCACCTGGCCAACCCCGGCGCCACGCTGTGGACCGGGTTCGCGATCGCCGTTGAAGCCGGTGTCCTGCTGGGCGCCACTTTCCTGTGGCTGCGCAATCTCTGGGCGGCCATGGGCCTGCACTTCGCCTGGAACACCACCGTCGGGCTGCTCGGCCTCCCGGTCTCAGGTCACGCGTCGCCGGGTCTGCTGATCGCCGAACCGACGGGCCCGGAGCTGGTGACCGGCGGCCAGTTCGGCATCGAGGGGTCGATCGTCCCCGTCGTCGTGAGCCTGCTGCTCGCCGTGCCCATGCTCATCGCCGCCCACAAGCGCGGCAACCTCGTGCCCATGCGGCGGCGCTAAGCTCGCCGAATGCTTGCCGGCACGGCGTCCCGCCTCAGCACCGCACTCAGCGGGTGGCGAGAGCTCCCATCGTCCACAAAAGACAGTGTGTTGGCGGCGGTGGTGACCGTGCTGGCCTTCACGCCGACCGTCGCCCACATCGGCCCGGAGATCGGCGATCTCCCCCAGCGCGACACGGGCGGCATCGACGCGGTGATCGATGCGGCACTGACACTGGCGATGTGCCTGCCGCTCGCGGTACGCAGCCGCCTGCCCGCCGTATGTCTGTCGGTCATCGGTACCGCGTTCGCGATCGGTCAGGTGCTGAGCCACCCGGACACGTTCGGCAAGGTGGGGATCCTCCTCGCGCTGTACGCCGCCGGCGCGCACCTGGCGCGGTTCCGCCGGGGGCTTGCCGCGACACTGACCGCGGGCTATGCGGTGCTCACCGTGGTACTGCACGATCTTGGCTCACCGCAACGGTTTCCGGACTTTCTCGCGTTCTATCTCGTCTTGGTGGTGATCTGGCTGGCCGGCACCGGCATGCGCCGATGGCGCGCGGAAGAGACCGAACGGAGACGGCTGGCGGCCGAGGTGGCCGCGGCCACCGAGCGGGCCCGCATCGCCCGGGACCTGCACGACGTGGTCACCCATCATGTGACCGCGATGGTGGTCCAGGCCGACGCGGCGCAGTTCCTGCTCGACTCCGCGCCGGATCGAACCGGGACGGGCCTGCGCGCCATCAGCGACACCGGACGCCGGGCGTTGACGGAGCTGCGGACCCTGCTCGGCATTCTCGAGGCGACCGGCGAGCCCGGGACGGCGGACCGGACACCGGCCCTGGGAAAGGTCGCCGATCTGGTCGAACAGGCCCGGCTGTCGGGTCAGCCCGTCGAGTGGACCGAGCGGGGCGATCGGCTACCGCGATCCGTCGACGTGGAGCTGGCCACCTACCGCGTGGTACAGGAAGCGCTCACCAACGCGCTCAAGCACGCCACCGGTAACCCGACCCAGGTCCTGGTCCGACATGGCGAGGACCACGTCGAGGTCGAGGTGATCACCCTCGGTCCCCCGGCAGGCGACACGGCCACACCATCCGGTGGCCGAGGCCTGACAGGACTACGGGAACGGGTGCGCATGCTCGGCGGCGACCTGGTTTCCGGCGCCCTGCCCGACGACGCCGGTTTCCGGGTCTGGGCGATGATTCCAGGGAGCCCCACATGACCGAGCCGATCCGGGTGCTGATCTGCGAGGACCAGGAACTGGTCCGCACCGGGTATGTCACCATCTTCTCCGCGATGCCCGACATCGAGGTCGTCGGCGAGGCGGCCGACGGTCGCACGGCGGTGGAGGCCGCGCGGCGGTTGCGCCCCGACGTGATCGTGATGGACATCCGCATGCCCGTCCTCGACGGCATCGAGGCGACCCGCCAGTTGGCAGGCCCCGGCGTCGAGACACCGGTGAAGGTACTGGTCGTCACCACGTTCAACGTCGACGAGTACGTGTACGAAGCACTTCGCGCCGGCGCCAGCGGGTTCCTTCTCAAGGACACGCCACCCGCGCAACTGGTCGACGGCGTCCGCACGATCGCCCGCGGCGAGTCCCTGCTGGCCCCCGCGGTCACCCGAAGCCTGATCGGCCACTTCGCCGAACGGCTCCGCCCCGCCGACACCTCCCGTCCGGCACGAGACAGCGTCATGCGGACACTGACGCCGCGCGAGCTGGAAGTGCTCGAACACCTCGCGGCGGGCCTGTCCAACGCCGAAATCGCCGCGGAACTGGTCATCTCCTCCGAGACGGTGAAGACCTATGTGTCCCGGATTCTCACGAAACTCGACCTACGGGACCGCGTCCAAGCAGTCGTCCTCGCCTACCGAATCGGCCTGATAACCAACACAGACTGACGCTCGCCCCTCCTTAAAGATCCGCACCGGAAGAGTTCATCGGGCAGCTCCGCGGTCGGGGTCGAAGACGCGCGCCATCGTCAGAGCATTGCGTCGGCGGCTCAGGAATCGGCTTGCGAGTACGCCGAGCTGGTTGGCGCGGCCGTCGATGACGATGGGGCCCGGGTTGCGGCCATCGAGGTGCTTCAGGGCAGTGGTCACGACGTCGTCGGGTTTGCGTACCTTTCCTGCGGTCAGCACTGCCGCATCCGGTCCCATTCCGGTCGTGAAATCGGTGGCGGTGGCGCCGGGGCAAACCGCGAACACGGTGACGCCGGTGCCGCGCAGCTCTGTCCACAGTGACTCGGTGAAACTGAGCGCGAAGGCTTTCGTGGCGCCGTAGACCGCCATCCGGGGAGAAGGCAGGTAGGCGGACACGCTGGCGAGGTTGATGACGAAGCCATGACCGGCGTCCACCATCCCGGGGAGGAACGCGGCCGTCAGTTGCATCGGGGCCAAGGCGTCGACGGCGATCTCGGCGGAGAGGTGGCCGGGATCCAGTTCGATGAACGGGGCGAACGATCCGAACCCCGCATTGTTGATCAAGCCGGTGATACGGATGCCCCGCTCGGTGACCGCTTGCCGGAGTTCGCCGGCGACGCCTGGCCGGGCGAGGTCGGAAGGGATCACGTCGATGCGGACATCGGCGGTGCTGCGGAGCTCGTCCGCCAGCGACGTCAGCCGGTCCGCGCGGCGGGCGACGAGCACGAGGTTCGCGCCGCGCGCGGCCAAGGCCTTGGCGAAAGCGGCTCCGATACCGGAGCTCGCTCCGGTGAGCAGCACAGTCTGGGCGCGGTAGTCGATGGTCATAGCAGCCAGTGAACCGACGGCCGAGGCACGCGTCCAAGACCCGTTTCGCACCTCGTCATGCACCAGCCGTATCGCGGGTCAGCTCTCGCGGACGAGCAGGTTTTCCGCGGAACAGACGAACTCCGCGACGAGCGGGTTGGTCTCCTCCGCACGGCCGGCGACGACGACCTGGCTCTGCCCGGCCCCGTCAACGGGAACAGCGACCAGGTCGGGACGCAGAGTGAAGCGCCGGTCATCGGCAGGAACGATGGCGATGGCGCTTCCCTCGGCGATGGCCTCGAGCTTGTCGTCGTAAGTGTCCGCCAGTATGGGTCCGACCGGGGCCAGACCACCGCCTTCTCGGGGTTCGAGCCGCCAGAAGCCGATCCAGTCCTTGCCCATACCTGTACATCCGACGAGCGGTTCGGACCAGACGTCGGTCACGTCGACGGACTCCTTGTCGGCGAAGCGGTGGGCGGTGGACACCAGGGCGACCAAGGGCTCGGTATAGAGCGTCGTCACGGCGAGGTCGTCGTCCGGTATCGGCAGCGGTGCGCGGGTGACCAGAGCGTCGATCCGCCGATCCACCAGTGCACCGGCGTCGCGGGAACTGAGGTGACGGGTGCGGACATGGGCGCCGGGATAGCGGTTTCGCAGGTCGCGGACGGCGGGCGTGATGACGAGATCGTCGGTGTACCCGATGGTGATCGTGCGAGCCGGCGCCGCGGCGCGCGCGGTAAGCACCGCTTGCTCAGCGCTGTGCACCAGTTGCTGCGCCCGGGGCAGGAACGCCGCGCCGGCGGCGGTGAGCCGGCTTCCCTGGCTGGTGCGTTCCAGCAGGCGTACACCGAGTGCGTTCTCCAGCCGCTGGATCTGGCGACTCAGGGACGGCTGGGCGACCCGCAGCTCCTCGGCCGCACGAGCGAAGTTCAGCTGCTCGGCGACCACCAGGAAGTACCGGACCAGCCGCAGATCCAAGTCAGGGAGCACGCTCCCAAGCTACCTCGTCATGCAGTTCCTGTATGACGAGATGCGAGACAGGTCTTGGACGACGGCCTCTCCCCAATGATGTTCTCGCTACATGACCATTGCTTTCGTCAACGGCGTTCCAGTAACGCCCGCGGTGTGGACTCCCCTGATCAACGAGTTGCCCGAAGCCCGGCAGCGGGAAGTGGTCCTGCTCTCGCCGCCTGGCTTCGGCTCGCCGCTCCCCCCGGATTTCGAGGCCACGTTCGACGGCTACCGGACCTGGCTGATCGAGGAGCTATCGCGGTTCGACACACCACCAGACGTCGTCGGCCACGACTTCGGCGGAGGGTTCGCGCTCGAAGTGGCGATGACCCGTCCTGACCTGATCCGCAGCTGGGTCAGCGACACCATCGGCGGTTACGAGCCGGACTTCACCTGGCACGAGATCGCGAAGGTCTGGCAAACGCCGGGCGAGGGCGAACGCGACATCGCGGAGACCTTCTCGGGAAACGCCGACGAACGTGCGGCTCGCATGACCGAGTGGGGCATCCCGGAGCCCACAGCCGGCGACGTAGCGGCCGGCCAGGGCCCGGTGATGGGCAAAGCGATTCTCTCGCTCTACCGGTCCGTGCCCCAGCCGGTGCTGATCGAACGCGGTCGCGACTTGCCCGCGGCCGCCGCCAGGCCTGGCTTGGTTCCCATCGCCACACAGGACCTCACCGCGGGAAGCGCCGCCCTCCGCCACCGAGCCGCGGCACGGGCAGGTGCTCGCGCCGTCGAACTCGACGGGCTCGGCCACTGGTGGATGCTGGAGGATCCCGCACGAGCCACTGGCATGCTGATTGATTTCTGGAACAGCTTCTAGCTGCCTCGCCTGGTCGCCGAAAGCCGGGCAACAGAAAGCACGGTGCTCGACCGGCATCACCCGGTGCGGCACCGGCCCGATCCCGTCGACGCGCTGCACACCACGGCAGAACGGGGCCGAGCGGCCGTACTTCGGGTACACCGGCAGCGGCGGCCTCAACTCCTACCGCGGTCTGCCCGGCAACCACCCCGGCCCCGGCGGGATGGACTTCTTCAGGCGGCCAACGGCCAGTACCACGCGGTCTACCACTGGTGGGACGGCAGCAGGCGCTTCCCGATCGTGGCGACGGTCCTGCGCAACGACGGCGGCTTCCACTCAGTTAAGGGCCCACTCCGGCTTGTAAGGACCCCGCCGCGGCGCGCGGCGGGGTCGCTGAAGTGTCACAGTCCTGAAAGTCGCGCTCGATGACATCACCTGCCTTTCACTCAGCCGTGCCGGACTCACGAACCGGTACCGGAGGTGAACGCTGCCGCATCCAGCGCTCCCCAACGTGGACAGCGGGACACGGTCGCGCTGTCGGTGAACGCTCCGGCCGTGCGGTTCGAGCGGCCCGTGATCGCTCGGACGGGGCCACACCCCGCGAACGCCGAGGAGGAATACGTGAGACATCGGCGAAAGAGGCCGCGATGATCGACTCGAACTCGGTGCGCAGCCACACCCGGTCCGCGTACACCAGCTCGGCGAACGCTTCGTTCACCGCTGTACGGCGGATACCGTGCCGCATGTCGATCACTCCCCGGGAACGTCGTCGGGACCGAAGCCAGGTCAAGTCATCTCTGAAAAACTATGTAACCCGCCTTGCCGAGGATGTCAAGCCCCGCACGCTTGCGGACCCGTGCTCGACGTGCTATGAGAGAATTAGCACTCGGGGGTCGAGAGTGCTAACGGGCCACACCTCTCCACAAGGACGGGAAAGCATGACAGCTGTGATCGTTTTCAGCACCGTGGTCACGGGCATCGTCGCGATGGTCGCCGTCGCCGCCCGCAGACACCACCTGGACGATCTCACCCGCGACTGACCACGGGACTCCCGCTCACGAACCGATGGAGCATTCATGGGGTTGAACAAAGTCTGGATACGCACTCTCAGCGATGGTCTTCTCCGTGCCGACCAGGTCATCGGGCTGACCGCGCACGCCACCCCGTCGATTCCCGGCAAATCCCCGCGCTGGCTGTTCGACGCCACCGTCGCGGTCCCCGCGGGCAGCGGCAACACCAGCGGCTGGGATGTCGGCATCCTGCATCGCACACTGATCCAGACACCCGTCGAACCGGTCGAGGCACCCGACGAGCTCGCCCGGCTGCTGGCCCGTCTCGACGAGCCGGGCACGGCCGGGATCATCGAACCGATGGCCGACCGGGTCGCGGACGGCGCCGGCCGGATTCGTTTCCTCTTCCGCCCCTTCGGCGATTCCTCGCCGGACACCACGGCGGCCGGGCAGGAACACGAAGCGGCGAGCCGCCGTTGACAAAAACGAAGGCACACGCTTTCGCCGCGAAGAAGTGGCGATACGAGGAAGGAGGCAATTGTGATGTTGATGCGAACCGATCCGTTCCGTGAGCTGGACAGGCTCACCCAGCAGTTCCTGGGCGCCAACGGCACCGCTTCCCGCCAAGTGATGATGCCGATGGATGCCTACCGGTCAGGCAACGAATACGTGGTGGCGTTCGACCTGCCCGGGGTCTCGCCGGATTCGATCGAAATCGACGTGGAACGCAACGTGCTGACGGTCAAGGCCGAACGCACCCTCGAACCGGGCGGGGACGCCGAGGTCCAGGTGACCGAGAGGCCTCGCGGGGTGTTCAGCCGTCAGCTGTTCCTGGGAGACGCGCTGAAGACCGACGACATCAGCGCGGATTACGACGCCGGGGTGCTTACCCTGCGCATCCCGATCGCCGAACAGGCCAAGCCACGCAAGATCGCCGTCACCGGTGGCGAAAAGGCCAAGCAGATCAACCCCTGACCGTTTCCGGGCACCATTCGACGCGGCGCGGCCCGCCCTTCCGCGGTGCGGGCCGCGCCCCTCAGCGCAGGAGTATCGCGATGCTCGACGACGAAAAGCCCGTGGCGGACGTGGCCGACCAGCACCGGCTCGCCCACGCGGTGGACGGTGATCCCGGCGAACACTTCGACGAGGAAATGGACACCGCGTTCGACCCGAGCCGGATACCGGAGGCCGATCCCGCCGACGTGGCCGACCAGCGACGTGGTGTTCCCCCGCTCGCGGACCGGGAACCCTGGCACTGACAGGGCTTTCGGGGCAGGTGATGGATCATGACGGCCGATCCGTACACGGTGCTCGGGGTGGCTCGCGACGCGACCCCGGCCGATATCGCGACGGCGTATCGCCGTCTCGTTCGCAGGCTGCATCCCGATGGCCGGTTCCCGGATCCCGAGCGCCTCGCCGCCGTCCTGGCGGCCTACCGGACGCTTCGCGCCCAAGCGCCGCGGACGACCGGGTCACGCGGCGTCGCCATACCCGTCCGTGTCCACAAACGACGGAGCGCGTCGCCCTACCTCCGGTGGCGTCCAGGCTCCGATGACGGCGAGAAGCCGTGATCGGGCCTACGGCCGTGTGCCGGCGTCGAGCCAGCGCGCCGTTTGCGGAATCAGCGCCAACAGGAGCGTCGCGGCCGCCGCGACCAGGACCACCGCGAACGGCCAGCCGGAGTCGATGCGCGGGGTGAATCCGCTGTACGAGACAGCGAAACGTGAGCCTATCCACGGCACGAGCAGGACCAGGCCGGCGAATCCGCATGCGATCGACGCTCCGGCTGCGGCGAGTACCCGCCCAGGGCTTTTGCGGCGGAGCAGCATGATCCCGCCACTCGCGAGCAGCGCTGTGGTGAAGAGATCGGTCACCGCGGCGATCCCCAGGAAGACGGGGACAGCGACGGAGAGATCGATGTCGGGGGCGATGACTCCGACGGCGAGCAGGATGAGGGAATAGGCGAACTCGACGGTGTGGAGCGCGGCAGCTGCCAGGAAACCGAGACCGCCGAGAATCGCCAGAACCCCGGCAGCGATCCCGGTCGCGCTTTTCGGCTGCGACATCGCGGCGGGCAACGGATGGTGCTCGAGTGTCATCACATTCCCGATCCCGTGCTTGCCCGCCTGGTCTGAGACGATCGCCCTGCGATCACGGTTCCGGCCGTGCGTCAGCGAGCCGGTCGACGGTCGTCAGCAGGCCTTGACGATGACCGAGTGCGCCTTGCTGCCGAGGTCGAGGATCTTCACGTTCCGGTTCCCGGCAGGCACGCGAACCTCATAGGTACCCGGATTGACCGGGTATCCGAAGTAGCTGCCCGCCGGAGCGGCCCCGGTGCCCGCGATCATCGCACCGTCGGTGCGGTGGATCGTCGTGGAGACCGAGCTGCCGCAGTTGTTCGAGAGGTAGATCTTGCCCTTGGTCGCGGCCGAGGCGGAGCCTGTGCCGAGGACCGAGACGGCCAGCCCTGTGGTGGCCAAAACGGCAAGTGCGCGCCGGGTAGCCGTCATGGTGGCTTTCTCCAGTGTCCGATCGGGGTCGGCCACAAGCTACCGGCAGGCGTGTTCCCCTGCTGTCGGTCGAACAGACCACAACGCACGAGTCGATCGGTGATGTCGGTCTCGCCGGACCTCGAACGCCCGCGCGAAGTGCTCACCGCACCCCGTTGGTCCCCGCTGTGACCCGTGGCCCGCCCAGTCCGAGGGTCGCGGCCGTACCGAGAACGGCGGCCCCTAAAGCCACGAAGATCCCGGACGGCAGATCCGTCGCCCCGCTCCCCAGCGCGACAGTGCTGATCACCGCCGTGCCGAGCGCGGAGCCCAGTTGCGGCGCGGTGTTGAGCAGACCGGACGCGATACCGTGGTCCGTCTCCCCCACCACGGAGGTCCCGGCGTTCGTCGCCGCGACCGACGCCGCGCCGAGACCGGTTCCCGAAATCGCGAGCGACATCGCGAAGCCCGCCGTCGAGCCGGTGCGCAGCGCGATCAACCCGATCACCAGCGCCCCCGCGACGACACCGAACGCCCCGAAGGCGACCCATCGGCCGCTGAGCCGGTCCAGCAGCCGGGTGCCCAGCCAGCTTCCGCCCACGACGCCGATGCTGAAGGGGGCGAACAGGAATCCGGTGGTCCCGGCCGACAAGCCTTGCTGCTGCTGGAAGAACACCGTTCCCAGCACACTGGCCGGGGTGGTGGCGAAGGTCAGCGCGAACGCCACCACGAGCGCGGCGTGCCGACCAGACGCGCCGGGACCAGCGGGGCGGCGGTCCGCCGCTCCACCACGACGAAGGCCGCGAGCAAGGCGCTCGCGGACCGGGAACCCTGGCACTGACAGGGCTTTCGGGGCAGGTGATGCCTGGAACCAGACGGAGAACAAGCGAAAACCGTGGCCCTGATCGCCAAATGGCGCTACCACGAAGCGCTGGGATTCGACACCATCGCCGAGCGCCTGAATCAGAACACCGATGAGCACCCGCCACCACAGCCACCCGGCGGCACCCGGGCACGGGGCGTGTGGTCGAAGTCCAGCGTCGCCGACATCCTGAAGAACCCGAAATACACCGGATACCAGGTCTACAACCGACGGGCACGCCGCAGATCGCGGCGCACGGAACCGGCAGAACCCTCCACCGAACCCGCGCACGAACCGCTCATTCCCAAGTGGATGTTCGACGAGATGACCGCCACCAAAACTCACGGCAAGGTTCACGCGACGGCACCGGAATGAAGCAGGATCCCCGCGCGAAGCGAACGTATCTGCCGCGAAGGCGCGTCATGGGAATGGTACGCAAATCCGGTGTCCACTACCGGCTGCCACCCAGCAGGCAACAACCGCGGACGACCGGACAAACACGAGGCCCACCCACCGTCTACATCCGCGAAGGCCTCATCCTCGACCAGGTAGACGCGTTCTTCAACGAGCGCCTATTCGGCGCACAACGCCACGCACTGCCAATCGCCGATCAAGACGACACCCACACCGCCAAACGACGCGACACCGAACGTCGACGGCAGGCACTCCAGAAGAAGATCGCCGACGCTGCCCGCGAACAAGACAACCTGCTACGCCAAGCAGAGAACGCGGACCCCGACGATACCGACACCCCAAGCCCATCGAGCCCGGACCAAGCGAACCTGCTGGACGCACTGCCGTACCTGAAGGCCAACCTGCGCCACGCCCCAGGAGACCTGCTCGACCTGACACAGCTCCCGATCAAAGTCCACTACAAGACCGACCAAGCCACCCTGCCCGCCGACCCGGACTCGATCACGTCCATCGGCGATACCGCTTCGCGGCAAAGCTGCGCAGGTGGGAACGAATGTGCATCCTGCGAGTGCCCCCGGTGAGATTCGAACTCACACTGGACGGGTTTTGAATCCGTTGCCTCTGCCAGTTGGGCTACGGGGGCGGTGCCCGGTGAACTTTACGGGATCACGGGTCCGCGCCTTTCGCCGGGCCCGGGGTGTGATGCCCGTCTGACGTGGTGAACGCCATCTAGCCGTCTGGATCGTTCCCGGTAGGCTTCAGGTTCGCGGAGAAACCGCGAGCCGAACTGCCCGACGACCTTCAGGAGGACC
The DNA here is from genome assembly GCF_014873915.1 of Amycolatopsis roodepoortensis. Taxonomy (GTDB): domain Bacteria; phylum Actinomycetota; class Actinomycetes; order Mycobacteriales; family Pseudonocardiaceae; genus Amycolatopsis; species Amycolatopsis roodepoortensis. The sequence continues at coordinate 475,407 of NZ_JADBEJ010000001.1, read as the reverse complement.
CCGGTGACCGAGCAGGCTGCCGAGGCCAATGGTGCCGTCGCCGCACCCCAGCGGCGGGTGCTCGTGGCCGAAGATGAGGCCCTCATCCGTCTGGATCTCGTCGAGATGCTCCGTGAAGAGGGTTATGAGGTGGTCGGTGAGGCCGGGGATGGCGAGCAGGCCATCAACCTGGCCACCGAGTTGAAGCCCGACCTGGTGATTCTCGACGTCAAGATGCCCAAGCTCGACGGTATCGAGGCCGCCTCCAAGATCACCGGCGACCGGATCGCCCCGGTCGTCATCCTGACCGCCTTCAGCCAGCGCGACCTCGTCGAGCGGGCCAGGGACGCGGGCACGATGGCGTATCTGGTGAAGCCGTTCGCCAAGCGTGACCTGGTGCCCGCCATCGAGCTGGCCGTGAGCCGGTTCGCCGAGCTCCAGGCACTGGAGTCCGAGGTCGCGGGCCTCACGGACCGGCTCGAGACGCGCAAGGTCATCGACCGCGCCAAGGGGCTGCTGATGAGCCGTCAGGGGCTCACCGAGCCGGACGCCTTCCGCTGGATACAGCGCACCGCGATGGACCGCCGGACCACGATGAAGGCGGTCGCCGAGGCGGTCGTCGAAAGCATCGGCTGACCAGCGCCGTGAAGGCCACCTCCGTCGCCGGAGGTGGCCTTTTTCGTGCTCAGAGACCGCTTGCCGCCCGCATCACCCAGTGGACGTCGGTGTTCTCGACGGTGCCACCCAAACGGGTGGCGCCGGGGCCTTCAGCGGTGACCGGGGTGTCGGAGCCGGTGTGGTCGCGGGTCGTCCAGTCGACGGTGAACCGGAGCTTCGAGCCCGGGACGTCGAACGGGCCGTCCTGGTCGGGGTCGGTGTCGGAGGCGTCGTAGTTCTCGATGGCCAGCCCGCCGGTCTCGTGGTCGCCGCCGATGATCACCAGCGTGTCGGGATGCGCGCGGACGAACCGCATGACCTCGGCGACGGTGGCGTCGAGCGCGCGACCCGCGTCGATCACGCCGTGCGCGTTGTTCTCGTGCGACATCCCGTCGGTCCCTTCTTCCTCCAGGAACAGGAAGAAACCGCGCGGGTTCTTGGAAAGGGTTTCCAGCGCCTTGCGCGCCATCTGCTGGAGCGGCACCCGCGGTGCGTACTTCCCGACACCGTCGGGGCCGTAGTCGACCATGTCCTCGTTCGCGAACAGGCCGAGGATCCGGTTCGCCCGCGTGTTCCGCAGTTCGTCGCCGTCGCGCACGTAGGTGTAACCCGTTCGCTGTGCGCGTTCGACCAGGTCGCCGTACGGGCTGCGGCTCTCCTCGCCCGGTTTGTCCGGCCAGAGCCCGGGATTCCCCTTCGGGTACCACCAGTCCTCGCCACCGCCGAGCAGGACGTCCGGGCGGCTGTTCTCGATGTACTGCTTCGCGATGTCGCTCTGCGAGTCCCGGCTGGGCACGTGCGCCGCGAAGGCGGCCGGCGACGCGCCGGTCACCTGCGCGGTCGTCACCAGGCCGGTCGACTTCCCCGCCCGTTTCGCCCGTTCGAGGATCGTCTCCAGCGGGCGCCCGTGCGCGTCCACGCCGACCGCGCCGTTGCGCGTCTTGTGCCCGGTCGCCAGGGCGGTGGCCGCGGCGGCCGAGTCGGTGACGATCTCGCCGGGGTCGGCCGAGGACGTCCGCACGAGGCCGGTGACCGCGAGCCCGTCCATCGCCAGCCTGCCGTTCTTGCCCTTGAGCGCCAGGCGAAGCAGGTCACGCTGGCCGAGGCCGAGGCCGTCCCCCTGGAGGTAGATGATGTTGTGTGCCGAGTGCGCGGCCGTCGTGTCCGCGACGGCGGCCGAACCACCGCACAGGACCACCAGAACCGTCGCCGCCGCCAGACCACGTCCGCGCATATCGCCTCCGTTAGTTAGGAACCTTTCCTAACAGAGAAGTCAGCCGAAGACCAGAGGTCCGCTCAGCCGCGCAGGATGCCCGCGTCGTGGGCGAGGATCGCGGCCTGGACCCGGTTCGCGCAGCCCAGCTTGGCGAGGATCCGGCTGACGTGGATCTTCACCGTGCCGCTCGAAAGCCGCAGCTCGCCCGCGATCTCCGCGTTGCCCAGGCCGCGCCCCACTCGCACCAGGACTTCGAGTTCGCGGGCGGTCAGCGCTTCCAGCCTTCGCCTCGCCCGCGCGACGCTGTCCGCATCGGCCGCGTCGGCGTCGCGGAACCGGTCGATGACCTGCTTCGCGATCCGGGGCGACAGCACCGCCTCGCCGGCGGCCGCGGACCGCACCGCCTGGATGAGCTGCGCGGGATCGGTGTCCTTGAGCAGGAAACCGGCCGCTCCCGCGCGCAGGGCACGGGCGACGTAGGCCTCGTCCCCGAACGTGGTGAGCATGATGACCCGCACCTCGCGGGCGATCTCCTCCACGGCGGCGAGCCCGTCCACCCTGGGCATCCTGATGTCCATCAGCGCGACGTCCACGGTCATCCGCCGGACGACGTCGATCGCCTCCGCGCCGTCGGAGGCCTCGGCCACGACCTCGATGTCACCCGCCTGATCCAGCAGGAGCCTCGCGCCGGCACGGAGCAGCGGCTCGTCGTCCGCGAGCAGAACCCGGATCATCGCTCCTCTTTCGGTACGGGGACCTCGAACCAGGTCTTCTCCACCAGCCGGTCGTCGCCGAAACAGAACCGGAAGATCGCGGCGGTCTCCGCGTCGGGCGGATCGGCGGCCGCCGTATAGACGCAGTAGCTGCCCTCGGGTATCGGCGGCTCGTGCCCCTGCGCGGCGACCTGCGCCGACGGTTCGTTCGGGCCGAACCACTCCTCGACCTCTTCCGGTGTCATCCCGATCCGGACGCTGGCGAGCGGATCCTCGCTGTCCGCCGGCGCGAGCGGCGGCACGAAGGCCAGTGTCGTCAGCAGCAACGCGGCGACGGCGGCCAGCCCCGTCACCAGCAGCAGCCCCGACTGGAAGCGACCCGGCCGCTCCTCGACCACTTCGTCGGCGAGAGGCGCGCCGGCCCGCAGCGGCAGCTCGGTCGTGACGGCGAAACCACCTTCCGGATCCGGCCCGGCCGTGAACACGCCACCGAGAAGACGGACCCGTTCACGCAGGCCGGTCAGCCCGCGCCCGGTGCCGGGCAGGCGTTCCGCCTCGACCCGCTCGGCACCGTTGCGCACCGCGACCTTCACCACTTCGGGGCCATGGTCGACGACGACGGTGACAGACGCCCCGGCGGCGTGCTTGTGCACGTTGGTCAGCGCCTCGCGCACCACACGGTGCACGGCCCGGCGGACGGGTGGCCGGACGCCGTCGAGGTCGGCGCCGCGCCAGTCGAGCGCCACGTCGAGGCCGGCGTCACGCGACGACGTCACCAGCTCCGTGATGTCCGCCTTCGTACCGGCGGCGTCGGTGGCTTCGGCGGGGTCGGCCGGTTCCCCGCCCGGCCTCAGGATGCCGAGGGACTCCCGCAGTTCTTCCAGCGCGAGCTTGGCCGTCGACCGGACGTGCCCGGCGGCCTGCCGCAGCTCGGGATCCTTGCCATCGGCGGCGACCTCCAGCGCGCCGGAGAACATCGTGATCAGGCTGAGCCGGTGCCCGAGCTGGTCGTGCATCTCCTCGGCGAGACGCGAGCGTTCCTCCAGCCGGGCGCGGTCGCGCAACGCCACCACCAGCCTGGCCTGCTGCGCCTGCATCGCCCCGGCCAGCGCGGGCAGGACGAGACAGAAGACCGTCGAAACGACGATCACCACCAGGACGTACTGCCAGCGGAACGCGGGCTGGGTGAGCAATACGACCGCGGCGGGCGACAGCGCCGCGACACCGAACAGCGGCCACCTCCGCCCGCGCGTCCCCGCGGTATGCGCGACGACCGCGAGGGCGACGCCGGTCGCGGGGAACAGCCCGAACGACACCGACGCGGCGAGCAGCGCGGACACCGTGAACCGGCGGCGCGCCAGCGTCAGCACGACGGCGCCGACGATCACCGCGGCCGGCACCGGCCCCGTCGTCCGGAACACCTCCGGCCAGCCCCACGCGGGCAGCAGATCGGCGAGGAAGATCGTCACGCCCGCGACGAATCCCGCCAGGAGCGCCTCGGCGAGCACGGTTCCCCACCGCCGGTCGACCCTTTTCACGCTCCCAGCATCACACGGGACCGGTGGCGCAGCGGGCCGGGGCCGCGGGAAGCGTCAGCTCGATCAGGTACCGGCTCACCCGCTCGTCCACACAGGACGATCCGCCGCCGAAGACGGCGTGGCCGACGTCCTCATTGGACAGGAGCACAGCCGACTTGAGGCTTTCCAGCAGCTGCCGCGCCCAGCCGTAGGGCGTCGCGGCGTCCTTCGTGGTCCCGACGAGCAGGATGGGCGGCGCGCCCTCGGCGCGGACCGTCCGCGACGGAGCCGCCCCGGTGGGCAGGAAGGCACAGCCGAGCGCCTCCGTACCGGACGAAAGCCGGGATACGCGGCGGAGCTCGCGCGCGGCGTCCTCGTAAGCCGCCAGATCGGTGGGATGGGCACGATCGAGGCAGTTGACGACGGTGAGCGCGTCGGTCGTGTCGCCCGAGGGCTCCGGCTCGTCGGCTGGTTCGTCCGGCGAGTCGTCGGCGGGAGCATCGGCGTCGAGGATGATTTCGGACAGCTCCGCCCAGTCCGCCGGGAAGGTGAGTTTCGCGGAGATCTCCTGCCTGAGCGCGCTTCCATCGCCCGCTTTGTCCGCTTTGGCCAGCACGCGGTCCACGGTGGCGAGGATTTCTGTCCCGTCCTGGCCGGGGCAGGGCTTGCCGGTCCTGGTGGCGCACTGTTTCGCGTAGGTGAGCAGCGTGTCTTCCACCCCCTTCGCCTGCTCGACGGTGTCCGCCCGCCAATCGAGATAGGTGTTGTCGACGCCGTCGAGCACCATGGCGCGGATCTTCTTCGGGAACCGGTCGGCGTACAGCTGCCCGATCCGCGTGCCGTAGGAGTAGCCGAGGTAGTTCAGTTTCTCCTGGCCGGTGACCACCCGCAGGACGTCGAGATCGCTGACGACGTCGTCCGTCCCGAGGTGCCGCAGCACGTTCTCCCCCGTGCCCCGCAGGCACGCCTCGGTGTACTGCCGGGTGCTCGGGACCTCGGCGCCGATCAGCGGCAGCCCGTCGGGCGCCTTCGAAGTGGGCTCGCCCTCGGTCTCACAGCGCAGCCGCGGTTCGCTGCCGCCGATCCCCCGGGGATCGAAGCCGACCAGGTCGAACCGTTCCCGGACCGCGGCGGGCCAGGTACCCGCGATGTCCTTGACCATGGCGACGCCGGACTGGCCGGGGCCGCCCGCACCGGCGACGAGCGTGCCGATCGGCCCCGGCCGGGTCGCCACGGCCTTGATCACCGGCAGGGTGAACTTCGGCCCGTCCGGCCGCCGGTAGTCCACGGGCACCGTCAGCTTCGCGCACTCGAAGTCGTCGCAGGGCCGCCAGTCCAGGGTCTGCCGGTAGTACGACGTCAGGGCCGCCTCGCGCTCGGGTTCGTCCACTTTGGGCACCGGGGCCGGGCTTCCCTGAGACGCCGGACCTCCGGTACATCCGGCGACCAGCACGACCGACAACACCAGGCACTTCCAGCTCACTCGTAACTCCTGCCTTCGGGACACCGGACGATCCAACCCCGGCGCCCACTCCGCGCACGACCTTCGACGGTCTGAAATGACGGCACCGTCGTCGGCCGTGGGGAGTAGGCCGAAAGGCATACCCGCGATCGGTGAGATCCAGACCACACGATCGTGTCGTGACGATCTTCGCGCGGCTGGGTCTATGGAGTGTGGGAGCGAAGAACTTCCACCGCAGGCAACGGAATCCGAACCGAGGAGATCGCGATGACGAACACCGCCACCACCGCCAAGCCGAACTCGAACTCCACCGCCCCGGCCGAGAACAGCGCGCTCGTCTCCACGCAGGGCGTGACCACGATCGCCGACACCGTCGTGCAGAAGGTCGCGGGCCTCGCGACCCGCGAGATCACCGGCGTCCACGCGCTGGGCGGCGGCGCCGTCCGGGCGTTCAACGCGCTGCGCGAGCGCATCCCCGGCGCCACCGCGTCCGCCGGTCAGGGTGTCTCCGTCGAGGTCGGCGAGCGCCAGGCCGCGGTCGACCTGCAGATCGTCGTCGAATACGGCGTCGCGATCGCGGATCTCGCCAAATCGGTGCGCCGCAACGTGATCGGCGCCGTCGAGCAGATGACCGGGCTCGAGGTCGTCGAGGTCAACATCAACGTGTCCGACGTGTACATCCCTGGCGACGACGACGCCGACGAGAACAACGAATCCACCCGCGTCCAGTGACCACCGGCGCCGGTTCGCGCCCGACCACAAGGAGAACGTTCATGAACGCCACCCATCTCGGCCTGTTGACCGGTCTCGTGCTCGGCGTGGCCGGCGCGTTCGGCGGCTTCGGCGCCTTCCTCGTCGTGCTCGTGCTCGCCGTCCTCGGCCTGCTGGTCGGCCGGTTCCTCGACGGCAAGCTCGACCTTTCGGCCCTGTCGGGCCGCGACAGGGGCTGATCGCCATGACGACCATGACCGCCGCGCCCGGAACGGACGGGCGCGGCGCCCTGACCGTGGCCGACGGCGCCGTCGAGCGGATCGCCGCACGGGCGATCACCGAAATCGACGGCGTCGGCGGCGCGGCCTCGCGGGTGCTAGGTATCGCGGTCGGTGGTGAAGACCTCGACCAGGGCGCCAAGGTGAGCGCGCACGTCACCGGATCGACGGCCACTTTGGACGTCCGGCTCTCGGTGAAGTACCCGCTTTCCGTGCGCGCCACCGCCGAAAGGGCGCGAAAGCACCTGATCCGCCGCGTGGGCGAACTGTCGGGCCTCGCCGTCACGCGGGTCGACATCACCGTCACGGCCCTGCATTCCACGGAGACCGAAACGAGGAGGGTCCGATGAAACGGCGCCCCCGCCGCACCGTCCCGGCCGTGCTGGTCGGCATCGCGGTGCTCGCCGGATGCGCGCTGGCCGCCACCGTCGCGGTCCAGACGATCATCGGCGAGAAACCGTGGATCAGCTACGACGCCGTCGCGTCCGCCCTGCACGGCACCCGGTGGAGTGATCCGCTTCCGGCGATCGCGGGCGGCGTGGTCGCGCTGCTCGGCCTGGTGCTCCTCGTGGCCGCGATCGTCCCGGGACGGCCCACCGTGCTGCCGCTCGAAGGCGGCCCCGACTCCGGCGCCTCCCGGCGCAGCTACCGGTCGACGCTGCGCACCGCGGCGTCCACTGTGGATGGTGTCTCGGCGGCGAAACTGAAGGTCAAGCGGAGCAAGATCGTCTCGGTGGTCACCACCGGGCGGACGAACACCGCCGGACTCGCCGACGCCGTCCGCGCGGCCATCGAGCACCGCCTCTCCCAGATCGGCCCCGCGACCGTCCCGGCCGTGCGGGTCCGCGTCAAGGCCACCAGGAGCGCGTCATGACCGACCTCAACCGCCCCGCCCGGCTGAACCGCACCCTGCTGGTGCTGACCGGGATCGTGTTGCTCGCCGTCGGCGGGATCGCCGTCGGCACCCATTTCGGCCGGATCCCGCCGCTCGACCCCGGCGCCACGCTCGTCCCCGGCACCGCCACGCCGCCCGGCTGGGTCTGGTACGCCGTCGCCGGGGCCGCGGTGGTCGTCGGGCTCCTGGCGCTGCGCTGGCTGATCGCGCAGCCCGTCCGCAAACCGAAGTCCCACACCTGGCGGTTCGACCAGGAGACCGGTCAGACCACCCTGGCCGCGAGCACCGCGGTGGAACCGTTCACCGCGGAGGTCGCGACCTATCCCGGTGTCCACGCCGCGCACGCCACGCTCGGCGGAACGCAGGACGCGCCGGTGCTGGCCGTGGTGCTGAGCGCCGAGCAGGACGGCGACCTGGCCGCCATCCGTGAGCGGATCGCCGACGAGGGCCTGCCGCGTCTGCGCCAGGCGCTGGATCTCGCCGAGCTTCCGATGACCATCGAGTTCCGGTTCTCCTCGAAGACCGGGGCCCGTATCCAGTGACCCGCTAGACCAGGTCCACCATGACCACCGCCGGAACGGTCGGGGCAGGCGAGCCACCGGCCGGTTCCGCGGTGATGCCGACCCGGTCGATCGCGCCCGGCAGGTCCGCGAGGAGCGGACGAATCCGATGTGGACCGTCCGGCGCCAGCAGCCCGGCCGAATGCACGCCGCTCGCCCCGAGGAGCCAGACCTGATACGCCTTGCCGGGCGCCAACGGCGGGAGGTCGCCTGCCAGCACGACGACCTTGCCCTGGCTCCGCGAGATGACGACCGTGGTGGTCCTGGGCTCGGCGCCCTTGACCGTGGAGGCGTCGGGCGCGGTGAGCACGGCGTTCACCGAGGCCAGCCGCTGCTGGGCGGGGTCGGTCCCCGGATCGGTGGTCGTGGTGACCAGGCTGAACACCAGCGCTCCGACGGCGGCCGCCGCGGCACCCCAGAGGGCGATCCGCGTCTTCACCGGCCCGCCCTGACGCGCGACAGCGACCAGCGGAGGCCACTGACGGGTGCGGGCGACCTCCGTGAGCGTCGCTTCCCGCAGCCTCGGCGGTGGCGAGGTGGCGAGCGCCGACCCCAGCCGGGCGGCGGCCTCCCGCAGCTCCCGGACCTCTTGGCCGCACGCGGGGCAGCCCCGCAGGTGCCGTTCGAAGGCCGCGGCCTCTTCCTCCGGGACGGCGTCCACGGCGTAAGCCCCGGTCAGCGTGTGCAGTTCCGCCGTCATTGCCCGACCCCCAAGCAGTCGCGCAACCGGATCAGGCCGTCGCGGATGCGGGTCTTCACCGTCCCGGGCGCGGTCTTGAGCACTTCCGCGACCTCCGGGTACGTGTAGCCGTTGTAATAGGCCAGCACGACCGATTCCCGTTGCAGGTCGGTCAACGAGGACAGGCACTGGCGCACCCGTTGCTGCTCCAGGTTGCTGATCGTCGACTCGGCGACCTCGTCGAACGGGCGGCGGAAGTCGAGCCTTCCCGCGCGATCGTCGCGGTCGAGCGCGGCCTGATGCGAACGCACCCGGTCCACGGCCCGCCGGTGCGCGATCGTGAGCACCCAGGAAAGCGTGCTCCCCTTGCCCGGTTTGAACCGGGCCGCCGTCCGCCACACCTCCACCAGGACCTCTTGGGTGACCTCCTCGGCGAACGTGCCGTTGCGGACGACCCTGTTCACCACTCCCCACACCGGTCCCGCCACGACGTCGTACAGGTCGGCGAACGCCTGTTCGTCGCCTGCCGCGACCCGTTGCAGCAAACTCGCCTCGGCAGGCTCCGCTCCGGAGTCGCCGTTTCCGCGCGGACTCGTCCGCACACCCTCGACCATCAAGCCGCCTCCACCTCACCCGACGCCCGGCTACGCGGTGCCGTGACGTCCGGGAGGGATTCGGTGCCGAGGGCGGATCGGACTGGTCCGGGTCACCCCTGTTCTTCGAGCACGCTGTCCATTGTGGACTTCAGATGGCGCAGGAAGGCTTCGAACCGTTCGATCTCCTCCGCCGGGTACTCCGCCACCAGCGCCGCGAGCCCGGCACTGAACGGACCGAAGAACTCGCGCGCCGGCCCCTGGATGTCCGGGCCGCTGCGCAGGGTCACCCGCCGCCGGTCGGCGTTCTCCCTGGTCCGCACCACGTAGCCGAGGTTTTCCAGCCGGTTCAGCAGATTCGTGGTCGCGCCGGACGTCAGTGCGATGCGCTCGCCGAGCCGGGCCGGGGACAACGGCGAGCCGGTGTCCTCGGCGTAGAGGATCTCCACCAGCGCGGCGGCGTCGGTGGCGTGCAGGCCGAGCCAGTCCGCGAACCGCCGGGTGAACTCGGTGTAGTTCGCCCCGAAACTCCGGAGGCCGTCCAGCAGCGACGCGCTCCGCGCCGCGACATCGTCCGCCATCACCCCTCCTCGGATCCGTGCTTTGACAACCTACCGGCCCCGAATATACCTTCACGGTGAAGCAACTTTCCTATGAAGGAGTTCTTGTGCTCCCCGATCCGTTCGCCGCGACGACCCGCGGCATCACCGAACCCGACCCTGTCCGCCCCGCGCTGCGGGCCGCCGGCCCCCTCGTCGAAGTGGCCGCCCCCGAGGGCGGAAGCGCCTGGATCGTGACCGAGGAGAAGCTGGCCCGCGAGGTCCTGGCCGACCCGCGCTTCGCAAAGGATCCCGCGCTCTCCCCCGAGGGGTGGACCAGATTCGAACAACCGGCCGCCGAACAGCCGTCCCTCACCACGCTGGACGGCCCAGACCACACGCGCCTGCGGCGAGCGCACGCTCCTTTGCTGAGCGCCAAACGGATCCAGGCGCAATCCGACCGGATCCACCGGATCGCGCGCGCCCTGCTGACGGACCTCGGCGGCGGAACCGTCGACCTCATGGACGGGTTCTCCACCCGCTTCCCGCTGACCGTCCTGCTCGACCTGCTCGGCATCCCGCTGCACCTGCTCGACGCCGCGGTCGACGCCTGCCGCCGCATGTCCGACCCCGAGCCGGGCGCACAGGGCAAGGCCATCGCCGCGATCGCGGATCTCGCCGCCGCCGGACTGACACCGAACCGGACGGGGCTCGCGACGGAACTCCGCGACAACCTCCCGCCCGAGACGTCCGAAAAGGACCTGAGGTATCACCTGTTCGCGTTGATCTTCGCCGGGCAGCTGACCACTGACGCCTCGATCGGTTTCCTGATCTCGCGGCTCCTGAACGGGGACGACGCCTCCGTGAACGATCTCGTCCGCGAAACGCTCCGGGAACATCCGCCCGCGCCGTTCACGCTCTGGCGGTTCACCACCGTGGAACTCGACCTGGCCGGGATCCGGCTCCCCGCCGGGGCTCCGGTGCTCGTCGACATCCAGGGCATCAACACCGACCCGGCCAGGGAACCGGGCCCGGACCTGACCTTCGGCGCGGGCCCGCATTTCTGTGTCGGCGCCCAGCTCGCGCAGCTCGAACTGCGGGCGGTGGCGACGGTGCTGCGCACGGACTTCCCCGAAGCCCGGCTGGCCGTGCCCTACGGCGAACTCCGGCAGACGTTCCTCGGCGGCATCCAGGGGACGCGGCTCACGAGCCTGCCGGTGGTCCTGCGCGACTGAAAACGGGCCGGGGCGCGGAAATCCGCTGCCCCGGCCCGGAGGGAACGTTACTTCTTGAAGGTGTCGCGGACCTTGTCCGCCACGTCGCCGACGGCGTCCTTCACGTTTTCGACCGCACCCTTGAGACCTGCCTTCGCCTGGTCCGCCTGACCTTCCGCGCGCAGTTCCTCGTTGCCGGTGGCGTCGCCGGCGGCCTCCTTGGCCTTGCCGCCGAACTCCTCGGCCTTGTTGCTGATCTTGTCACCCAACGACATCGTGTCCTCCTCAGGATCGAACGCCTTACCTCCGAAGGACAGACGAAGATCGCGATTCGTCACGCGCACGGACGGGTGATCGGCCTCACCCGAGCAGCGACGCCACGGCGGCCGCGAACGCTTCAGGGGCTTCCTGCGGGACGTTGTGTCCCACCCCCGGCAGGACCCGATGCTCGTACGGCCCGGTGAAGTACTCGCGGTCGCCCTCGGCGCTCGGGCCGCCGATGCCGTCGTCCCCGCTTTCCAGCACCACCGTCGGTACCGTGATGGCCGGCTCCTCCGCGATCAGGTCTTCGAGCGCCTGATACCGCGGATCGCCTTCCGCCAAGCCGAATCGGTGCCGGTAGGAATGGATGACGACGTCGACGAAGTCCGGGTTGTGGAGGCTGGGAGCGCTGGCCGGGAACGCCTCGCCGGCGCCGGTCCAGGTCGGCGACCAGGTGCGCCACAACAAGGCGCACAGCTCTTCGCGGTTCTCCGCCAGCCCGCGACGGCCCCGCTCGGACTGGAAGTAGAACTGATACCAGTACGTGCGTTCCCACTCCGGCGGCGCGGGTTCCCCCGCGTAGGCGAGGTTCTGGACGTTGTAGCCGTCCACCGAGACCAGCCCGCGCACGCGCTCGGGCCGGAGCGCCGCCACGATGCACGCCGCGCGGCCGCCCCAGTCGTATCCCGCGACGACAGCCTTCTCCAGCCCCAATGCGTCCATGAAATCGAGCAGGTCCTGGGCGAGGGCGGCCTGCTGCCCGGAACGCGGCGTCGCCTCGTCGAGGAAACGCGTCCCGCCGAACCCGCGAAGATACGGGACGTACACGGAGGCTCCGTCCGCCGCGAGGAGCGCGGCGACCTCGTCGTAGGCCCGCACGTCGTACGGAAAGCCGTGGAGCAGGACCACCGGCGGCCCGTCCGCTTCGCCGGAGTGCTCGTACTCGATCTCCAGGACCGGTGTGGTGACACGCTTCGTCGCCATCAGCCGGACCAGCCGCTCAACCGGGTCAAAAGCCGTTCCAGGACTTCGGGATCGGCGCCGACGGGCTCGCCGGAGACGGGTTCGTCCACCAGGGTGCGACGGTCGCCTCGCCTCGGCAACTGGACCTGGCCTGCCGACAGGCCACCGGGCAGCGGCAGCTCGCACCAGAAGGTCACGCCGCGGGTCTCGCTCGGCGCCACCCCGGTCCGCTCACCCGGTGCGGGCGTCGGCACGGGAAGCCCGTCCAGCTCGTGGTCGACCTCGATGACCAGCACGTCCGACCGCAGGCGCAGTCTCAGCGTCAGGAACGGCGGCTCCTTCGGATCGGCCGCGTCGACCAGCGTGCCCACCAATCTGGCGGCGGCGGTCTTCGCCTGATCGAGCAACGGCCGCAAGGACCAATCCGACAAGATGAGACGGACGAAGAGCTCGGAACACAACACGGCATTCGGTTGTGCCACCAGCCGGAGGTCGTCCACCTGGGAAGTGCGCGCGCTCAAACCAAGGCCTTCCTCGTCGACGTGCGAGCGTGCATCATGCCACTCCATCCGGTGAACCCTTCACGCCGGGCTTTGGTCCTGTGGAGTCACGCGTGTTTGGCTCTGTTCGCCGGACCAAAAAGCGCGCACAGTGATCTCGTGAGCATCGCCTTCCTGATCACCACGCTGGTCGTGGTCGCCACGCCCGGCACCGGTGTGGTCTACACCCTTTCCGCCGGGCTGGCCCGGGGCAGACGCGCGAGCGTCATCGCCGCGCTGGCGTGCACCCTCGGGATAATTCCGCACATGATCGCCGCGATCACCGGCCTCGCGGCGCTGCTGCACGCGAGCGCCGTGGCATTCGAGATCATCAAGTACCTGGGCGTCGCTTACCTGCTCTACATGGCATGGGCGACGCTGAAGGACCGCGAAGCGATCGTCGTGGACGGTGATCCCGAACCAGCGTCGACCCTGCGGACGATCACCTCCGGCGTGTTGATCAACGTGCTGAACCCGAAGCTGACCCTGTTCTTCTTCGCGTTCCTGCCGCAGTTCGTCCCGGCGGGCGAGCCCGGTTCGATTCCTCGGATGCTGCTGCTGAGCGGGGTGTTCATGCTGGCGACCTTCGTGGTGTTCAGCGTGTACGGCGTCCTCGCCGCCGGTGTGCGGCACCACGTCCTTTCCCGGCCGCGCGTGCTCTCCTGGCTCCGGCGGGTCTTCGCCGGTTCCTTCGCCGCGCTCGGCGTCAAACTCGCGTTCACCACCCAGTAGACAGGTTCAGCATGAAGCTCCAGCACCACCCGGAAATCCGCGCCGCTCACCCCGGCCTCGCCGTCGGCACGCTGCAGGCCACCGGCATCACCACGGAAATGCCGGTCGACCTCGAGAAGTTCCTCGCGCGGGCGACGCGGCGGCTCGCGGACGGGCCCGAATCGGAATTCCCCGAGATCCAGGCCTGGCGGCGGGCGTTCGCCAAGATGGGCCTGAAGCCGACGCAGTACCGATGCGCGTCGGAGTCACTGCTGCGCCGGCTGCGGAAAGAAGGCACGCTCCCCCGGATCCATCCGGTGATCGACCTCTGCAACGCGGTGTCGGTCGCCTACGCCATCCCGGTCGCGGTGCTCGACGTCGCGAAGATCAGCGGCTCGCTGGAAGTCCGCCACGCGCGGGGCGACGAGAAGTACGTGACCTTCGCCGGGACCGTCGAGCAGCCGAACCCCGGCGAGGTGATCTTCGCCGACGAGGACGGTCAAGCCCACGCGCGCCGGTGGACGAACCGGCAGAGCGGGCACTCCGCGGTCTCCGCCACGACGTCCGACGTGCTGATCGTTTCCGAAGGGCTGCACGCGACAGCGGCCGAGGACGTCCGGCTGCTGATCGAGGCCATCGCGAGCGAACTGGCGACGGCGGGTGTCGTCACGACGCTTTGAGCGCCTTCTCCAGACCCGCGCGCGTCATCTTCGACCGCCCCTTGATGTTCCGCTCCCGCGCCAGCTTGTCCAGATCCGCCTTCGACAACGAGGACAGGTCTTTCGCAGCAGCCTTCTTCGCCGCGGTCTTCTTCGCGGGCGGCTTCTTCGCTCCGGACTTCTTCTTCGCCTTCCCGCTCTCCACGCTCTTCGACAGCGCCTCGAACAGGTCGACGACCTTCGTCGGCTCGCCGGGTTCGGTCGCGGGCGTGATGGTGTCGCCCTTCTTCTTGGCCTTGATCAGCTCCCGCACGCGGTCGGTGTAGGTGTCGCGGTAGTCCTCGGGCCGCCAGTCGTCGCTCATCGCGTCGATCAGGTTGACGGCCATGTCGAGTTCCTTGCCGCGCGCCTTCGCCTTACCCGGCAGGTCCGGCAGCTGCTCGGCGGGATCCCGCAGGTCGGCGGCGAAATGCAGGGTGTTGAGCACCATCACGCCGTCGCCGGAACGGACGAGCGCCAGGTACTCGCGGCCGCGCATGACGAACTTGGCGATCCCGGCCTTGCCCGAGGAGTCCATCGCCTCGAGCAGCAACGCGTACGGACGCTCGAACTCGTCCTTCGCGGGCGCGAGCCAGTACGTCTTGTCGAAGAACATCGGGTCGATCGCGTCCAGCTCGACGAAGCTCTCGATGTCGAGCGACTTCGACCGGCCGGGGGCGATCTCGTCGAGCTCCTCGGGTTCGACGACCACGTACTCGCCGTTGTCGAGCTCGTAACCCTTGACGATGTCGTCGTAGTCGACTTCCTTGCCGGTGCGCTCGTTCACCCGCCGGTACCGGATGCGGTCCTCGGTCCCGCGCTGGAACTGGCGGAAGTGCACCGTATGGTCCTCGACCGCGCTGTACAGCCGGACCGGCACCGTCACCAGGCCGAGCGAAAGCGAACCGCTCCAGACCGGACGCATGGGCACTCCTCTCCTCCAGCGGGCTGGTACCCGGAATCGAGGCCGATCACACCTGGTCAGAGGCTGAACGCGAGAGACTGCAGGAGGACGACCCCGAGGAACACGAGGGTGAAGGCGAGGTCGAACGCGACCCCGCCCGCCCGGACCGGGCGCACGACGCGGCGGACCGGCGCCAGCACGGGCTCGGTCAGCCGATGGGCGATCCCGCGGGCCCGGAAGGCCCAGCCGGGCGGACGGGTGGCGAGGTTGACGACCCAGTCCAGCACCATGCGGACGATGAGCACGATCAGGAACAGGGTGAGCAGGTAGCCCAGCAGATCACCTAGAGCACTCATGGCGGCACACTCCTCTTTGGTCCAGTGTGCCGCGCTTTGCTGGGAGCAACCTGTGACGAAAGAAAGGGCTACCAGGGCGGTTGGCCACCCCCAGTTCGAAGGCCAACCGCCGCGGAGCCCCTACCCGCGGTTCGGCGCGCTGCCCCGTCGCTCCGACCCGCCAGCTGTGCCTCCAGCTTTCCAAGGCCCTGCATCGGAATTACATCGGCTCTCCACCGCATGGCATCCGCGCAGTTCAGGAGTGGCCCGGCGTAGAATCGAACCGGTTTCAGGGCAGCCCCGTGCCCGTCCGTTAGGCCGAATGCCGTAAGCGCGCACCGCGCCGACCTGGCTGGCGGCCGAAGCGGTGGGCTAGGGTGCCGGTCAGCCGCCGAACGGACTGGAGGTAGTGCGTGAGCACGCTCACGGTCTCGGACGACATAGTCGCATATGACCGCTGATCGTTTACCCGATTCGGCGGGATCGCCCACCGGCGGCCCATCCCAGCTCAGCTTCTCCGTTCTCGGCCCGCTCGAAGCCGAGGTCGACGGTGTCCCCGTCCGCTTGGGCGGACGCCGCGAACAACGCCTCCTCGCCGCCCTGCTGATCAACGCGGGCAGGCTGGTCCCGGTGTCGTACCTGATCGGCACGATGTGGCCGGAGAATCCGCCGAAGACCGCGGTCCGCCAGGTCAGCAACGCGATCGCGCGGTTGCGGCACGACCTCGGCGTGGCCCGGTCGGCCGTGGTCACCACCGGATCGGCGTACCGCGTCGTCGTCAGCAGCGCCTCGGTCGACTCGGTCCGCTTCGAAGCGGACTACAACCAGGGCGCCGAACTCCTGTCCGCCGGGCTGATCTCCCAGGCGGCCGCCAAGCTGGCGGACGCGCTGTCGCTCTGGCGCGGACCGGCGTTCGACGGTCTCGAAGGCGACGCCATCGAGCAGACCGCGCGACGCCTCGACGAAGAACGCCTGGCCGCCTGCGAGCTCCTGATCGGTGCCAGGCTCCGGCTCGGCGAAACCGAAGCGGCGGCTCGCGAAGCCTTCGACCTCGCCGCCTGGCATCCCACGCGCGAGACCCTGCAGTGCCTCACCATGCTGGCGCTCTACCGGGCGGGCCGCGGCGCCGACGCGCTCCGGACGTTCGACCGGACCAGGGTCGCGCTCGCCGAGGAGCTCGGCGTCGACCCGAGCGCCGAACTGAGCGCGCTCCACCAGCAGATCCTGCGCGCCGACGCCGAGCTGATGACGGACGGCGCCCTCGTCCGCTACGGCGTCGGCGGGCTCCGGGCCGGAATGGACACGGGCGGACGGCGCGAGGACGCGGACGCGCAGAAGGCGCTGTTCCCCCGTCCCGCGCAACTTCCCGCGGATCTCCCCGCGTTCGGCGGCCGTGCCGCGGAACTGCGGACCGTCCTGGAGATCGGCCAGGCGGGCTCGACGGGGCCGAGGCTGATCGCGATCGACGGGATGCCCGGGGTCGGCAAGACCGCGCTGGCCGTCCACGCCGCACACCGGCTCGCGCCGCTGTTCCCCGACGGGCAGCTCTTCGTGAACCTCGAAGGGTTCTCGCCCGCGGGCGACCCGGTCGACCCGGGAGCCGCGCTCGAGGCGCTGCTGCGGTCGCTCGGCATCCAGGGTTCGGACATCCCCTCCGGGACCGAACAGCGCGCGGCGCTCTTCCGGAGCTGCCTCGCCGGCAAACGCGTGCTTCTGGTGCTGGACAACGCCATCGGGGCGGCGCAGGTGAACCCGCTGCTGCCCGGCTCGGCGAGTTGCTGCGTGCTGATCACCAGCCGCACCCGGCTCGTGGACCTCGACGGCGCCGAGTTGCTCTCGCTGGAACCGTTCAGCCGGGCCGACGCCGTGGAACTGCTCGGCCGGATCGTCGGGCCATCGCGGTTGAGGAGGGAATCCCCCGACGCGGCCGACCAGGTCGCGAGCCTGTGCGGTGATCTCCCGCTCGCACTGGCCGTCACGGCGAGCAGGCTGCGCGCGCGGGCCTCGTGGACGCTCGACTTCGTCGCCAGGCAGCTGCGCGACGAACGGAACCGGTTCGGCGAGCTCACCGCCGGGGAACGCGACGTCGCGGGCGCGTTCCGGGTGTCCTATCTGAACTTGACCGAGACCGAACGCCGGGTGTTCCGCCGGCTGAGCCATCATCCCGGCGCCGCTTTCGATCTCCACTCGACGGCGGCCCTGGCGGAAGTGAGTCTCGGTGAGGCCCGCCGTCTCGCTGAGCGCCTCGTCGACGTGAACCTGCTGCGCCAGCCGTCGATGGACCGGTACGAGATGCACGACCTGCTCCGTAGTTACGGTCGCGAACTCCTGCTCGCCGAGGAGCCCGAGCACCAGCGCGAGGCGATGATGCGGCGGCTGTTCGACTACTACCGCAGCACCGTCGCGGCCGCGATGGAGTTCATCGACCCGGACTCCGAAGACGAGCCGGGCGGCCTGGAGGTCCCGAAGAGCGAGTACGGACAGTCCTTCGCGGACTACGACCAGGCGGCGCACTGGATGGACGCGCAATGGCAGAACGTGCTGCCGGTGGCCGTCGCGATGAACAACCACCAGCAGTACTCCGACCTCGTGCCCTTCTGTTCGGCGGTGTGGCGCTACTTCGACAACCGCGGCTACTACCGCCAGGCCAGGGAGCTGGAGACCCTGGCCCTGTCCGCCGCGCGGGTCACCGGGAACGTGGTCCTCGAGTACCAGGCGCTGCACATGTACGCGCTGACCCTGTGGCGGCTCGACGAGTTCACCGAGGCGAACCGGCTGTTCAACGAGGTGTTCGAGCTGGCCGCGACCACCGGCGACATCCGGATGCAGTGCCGGGCCAGGGGCAACTCGGGGGTCACCCACTGGCTCAAGGGCGAGTCGGACGAGGCGATCGAACACCTCGGCTGGGTCCGCGAGACCGCCCATGCCCACGGCAGCGTGCTCATCGAAGCCCGCGCCAGGCACCGGATCGGGCTGATCCACACCGAGAACAGGCGTTATCCCGAAGCCGCCGAGGAACTCGACAAGGCGCTGAGGCTGGCGCAGGAGAACGAATCGCCCGATCTCGAGGCGGAATGCTTTCTCGCGCTCGGTATCAATTCGCGCGGACTCGGTGACGGCGCGCTCGCGGTCAGTCAGTTGACGACCGCGGTCGAAGTGCTCGAATCGACCGGGAATCGCAGCATGCTGCCCATCGCCCACAAGGAGATGGCGTTCGCGTTCGACATTCTCGGTGAGCGACCGAATGCGGACCGTCATCGCCGGTTCGCATTGCGCCTCTACAGCGATCTCGGCATTTCGGAGTCGCCCGAGGTTCGCGAACTCAAACAGCGCCTGAGTGATTACTCGGCGTAATTGCCCATTCTCCTCCGGTACTCTGTTGGCGTGGGTATATTCGCTTGACCGGAGTAACCGCTCACGGAGAGGATCGACGGCATGCACGACGAGGATGACGACGAGTTCTTGTACGAGCTCGAAGCGGAGTACAAGGCGCAGAGCACTTGGGGCGGGTTCGAGCCGCCTCCGCACGGCGGGCCTCCTTTCCGCTCGCGACGCTGAATGACCTGACGAATTCGGAAAGTAATACTGGGGACTGGGGCACAAGACATTCGATGCTGGTCAGGGTTTCCTCGTGCGGAACGCTTTATTGGTCCGATGGTGACGTCGTCTGGGACGACCACCTCGGCCATCGCCAGCTGAAACTCGCCGAAGGAACCGAACGCGTCCTGCGTTGGTTCAGTTCTTGGCGAGAACCGGAATCGATCCGCACCGCGGACGAGAATCCCGAGATCGGGGAAAGGCTCGTCCGTATCGCGCGGGCGATGATCCGGTACGACGTGCTGGTGGTCAAAGGTTCTTCCCGGCAACAACGGGAAGAAGAGATCCTTCGGGATTGGGGCCCTTGGGGAACGTCCGCACGGGCGTTTCACTTCGGCACCCGCTCCTTACGGGAGACCGAGTTCACGACCAGCGAAATGACGGCGAAAACCTTGCTGGAGAAGGCGAAGGCCAGTCCTCCGCCTTCTCCGGTGAGGCCGACCGGCGAGCACGACGCGATAGCACTGCCCGAACCGTCACCGGAACCCTTGAACGCGATCGCGCTGGGCGACGCGCTGAACCAGCGCAGAAGCGTCCGCGAGTTCGGCGAAGAACCCTTGCGGCTGCGCGATTTGAGCACTCTCCTCACCGCGGCCAGGCCGACGAGGCCCGAAACGCATTCCGACATCCCCGCCACCGGGAACGTCTTCAAGACGAGCCCGTCGGGCGGAGCCCGGCATCCGACCGAGGTGTACGTCTACGCGAGGAACGTCGAGGACCTGGATCGGGGCGCCTACCACTACGACGGTTTCTCGCACCGCCTCACGCCACTGGACGCCAAGCTCGACGACGACGAACTGACCGCGCTCGCCGGCGACCAGCAGTGGACCCGGAACGCCGGCGCGCTGCTGATCTACACCAGCGTCATCGAACGGAACCAATGGAAGTACCCGGTGAGCCGCACCTACCGGGTACTGCTGATGGACGTCGGGCACCTGAGCCAGACCGTGTACCTGATGGCGACCGCGCTGGGACTGAACGTCACGTTCACCGCGGCGCTTCGCGACGAACTGGTCGAGGACCTCCTCGGCTGCGATCCGGCCAACGAGCTGGTGCTGGGCATGTCGGTGCTGGGCACTCGCCCGTGAATGCCTGATGGCATAGCGCTTTGCCGTATTTCGGCGAAGGGGCACTTTGGCCGCCGGGAAGGACGGGCTATGGTGCGGCCCGGTGCCAATGAACCCCAGGACCGTATGCAGCGCGACAGCCGCACCGAGTCCTGTCCACGCGCTCGGCCGTTGCCGTATTTCGGACAATGCGGTGGGGCCATCGACCCCGTGGCCGTCATTCGGCGATGGCGCCTCACCGAGGCACTGTCGCCGCTGTGAACCTCAGAGCCTGCTCGCGGCCCGCCATTTTTCGGCAACGCCTGGGCCAGACAGCAGTTCCTCCACCTAGCGGCGCAAGGATGGCACCCAAGACCACACGGCCGCACCGAGTCCTGTCGGCGCGCCGGGCGTCGCCGTGTTCCGGCATCGGTGAACTAGATGCCTTGGGCTACATATCGACTCCCGTCTTTCGGCAATGGCCCAGGTCTGGGCACGCGGCTAGGGGGCGGAGGACGCTAGCTGGACGACGGGCGCAGCCACAAGCCGCGAGACATCATCACAGGGTGCACCGTCCTTGGCTCTGTCGCCGAACTCCGGCAACGAAACCAACCCTCGGCAACCGTGGCCGTTTTCCGGCGACGGTTCAGAACGGTGGTTCCTCGGCACGAGGTTCGTGCAGGGGCGGTGGCGTGCTGTCGTAGGTCTGCCCGGTGGGTGTGGTGATGGTGAGGGTGCCGTCGGCGTCGAGTCGGTAGGTCCAGCCGGGTTCGTCTTTCAACCGGTGGTCCCGGCGGCAGAGGTCGATCAGGTCGGTGTGAGCGGTGTGGCCGCCGTGCTGCCACGGCACCGCATAGTCGAGATCGCAGGCCTGCGCGACCCGATGGCAGCCAGGTCTTCGGCATTCCCGATCCCGCACCCGCACGAACTCACCCAACCCCGCAGTAGGCCGATACCGGTCACGCCCCAAATCCAACACCTGTCCGGAGAGCGGATCGGTGATGATCCGCCGCAACACCGTGTCCGCCCCAGACGCGATATGCCGAGCCAGGGCGGCCGGAATATGGCCGTGGCCGGCGAGTTCGGCAGGGTCATCATTCAGCCCCAGATAGGTGTTGAGGTCCATGTAGAGAAACACCTCGGGCCGTTCACTCCCGCCCTGCCCGCCCAGCAACAGATCAAGCGCGACGTCGGCGCGGAGCTGATCCAGGGTGCGGGGTTCGCCACCGGTCTTGAGAGCGCGTGCTTCACGGTCGATCCGGGTGTAGGCGGCGGCGACCTTCTCCACCGGCCCGTCCTCGACCTCGATCGACGCCACCCCCGTCTCACCCTGCCGGATCGACAATCGACGCCCGGCACGATGCCGCTCCGCACGCCGGGCGGCACCCTCGCGGTCGACCATCATCGCCGCATGATTCGCCGCCTTCCGAACCTGCTCGGAATTCCGCCCCGGCAACCGATCCTCCAAAACCGCGTCCACCGCACGCGCGTCCTCGTCGGACAACCACGCGGTCGCGGCGGCGACCTTCATCGCCCCATAGCCACCCACCTTGCCCCGATCCAGCAACCCCAGCGTGCACGGAAGCCGGGTGGTCAACGCCTCCGCCGTCGACACCAACCCAGCCGCGTGACCGTCCACAACAGACAACCCCAGCGCAACCTCCTGCACCACACTCGATGCGCCGTCACGGTGACGGCTCAGTTGCGCCAACGCCCGGAACCGCACCGCCTCCAACCGCGCGATCCCCTCCGACGCAGCAACCGCAGCAGCCACAGCATCGCCGTCCTCCAACGTATCCAACGCCGCATTGACCTCCCGAAGCAGACCAGCCGACGTGATTTCCTTGAGTACCGCCACAATGGCGTTGCGTGTATCCACACACCGAAGCTACAACCGACCACCGACAGTTTTCGCACCCACGAGCTTTCCTTTGAACCACAACGGTTTCGGCACCACGTTGCCCTGTCGCCGAATTTCGGCAACGGCCCAAACCCACCCACGGTAGAACCGGAAGCCTTCAAACCACAAAGCTGCCAGCACCCTCTTGCCCGTCGCCAAATTCCGGCAACGACCACCTCAAACCACCCCCGAAGCCAAGAACTGCGGCACAGCCACCTCCCCGACCTGATCCGCCAGCCAGATCTCCCCCTCCGCCGCCGAAATCGCCCCCACCCGAACAGCCACGTCCACCAGCCCACGCAAGAACCCCTCCCCACCGACGAACCCGACCACTCCCTCGACCGACACCTCACGAAACCCGCTCCCGACAAGCAACCGCCGGAACCCACGCGCGATCCGCGGCGCGGTGATCACCGAAGCCCGCGCACGCACGATCTCCCGGGTCAGCGCCGGATAGGCGGAATCGATCACCAGCGCCTCCCAATCGGGCCCGGACAACACGATCCGTCCACCAGGCACCAGAATCCGCCGAGCCTCCGCGAGGGCGGCCTCGGGATCGGCGAGTTCATGGAACAGCTTGTCCGCCCGATAGCCCGCGAAGCCGCCCTCGACCGGCAACGCGTAAGCGTCCCCGATCAGGAAGTCCCGATCGGGCGAACGCCGCCGGGCCTCTTCCACCATGTCGGCCGCCAGGTCGACACCGACGGCGCGGAAACCCAGTGACGACAACTCGGTTACGGCAAGCCCGGCACCGCAGCCGACGTCGATCACGGCGGAGCCGGGGTCGAGGCGGAGAAGTTCGTAGGTCCGGGCCCGCAGTTCGGCGGCTCCCGGCAGGGCGTCGGCGGCGTCGAGCCGCTGCAACATGGACATACCGGGGATCGTCCGACTTAATGACGACATGAAGTCAAGCACCTTGAGCGTCGGCGAGGTCGCGGAGCGCTTCGGCCTGGCGACGCACGTCTTGCGCCATTGGGAATCCGTCGGCCTCCTCGAGCCGGCGCGAGCGGGAGGCCGGAGGCGGTACGACGACAACGACCTGCACCGGATCGCGATCATCCTGCGTTCGAAGGAGGCGGGCCTGAGCCTCGACGGCATCCGCGAGATGTTCGGCAAGCCCAGCGAGCGCGAATCGATCCTCAAGCGCCACAAGGAAGAACTCGAACGACGTATCGCGGCCGCGCAGGCGTCGCTCACGATCGTCGACTGCGCGCTCGGGTGCGAGCACGACGACTTCACCCGGTGCGCACACTTCCGGGAGGCGGTGGCGCGAGCTCGGCCCGCGCCACCGTCCCGGCTCAGCCGAGCAGTGCGCGCATCTCGGTGATCTCGGCCTGCTGACCGTCGATCACCTTCTGCGCCAACGCCTTCACCTCGGCGTTGCTGCCTTGCTGCAGGGCGGTCTTCGCCATCGAAAGCGCGCCTTCGTGATGTTTGACCATCATCTCGAGCCACTGCTTGTCGAACGCGGCGTCCTTGGCTTTGCCGAGTTTCTCCAGATCGCCCTCGGTCATCATGCCGGACGCCGAGCCGTGCCCGGAGTGTTCGCCCGACGGCGCGACTCCCCAGCCCTTCAGCAATCCGTTCAGCTGCTGGATCTCCGGATCCTGCGCCTTCTGGATCCGCGCGGCGAGGTCGACGATCTTCGCGTTACGAGTGCGGCCGTCGACGAGTTTCGCCATCGCGAGCGCCTGTTCGTGGTGCGGGATCATCCCTTGCGCGAACGTGACGTCGGCCTGGTTGTGGCCGGCCCGCTGGGGATCCGGCGCCTTCACCGTGGACATGGAATGCCCGGTGGAGGCGGTGTCGGAGCTGGCACAGCCGGTGAGCACGGCGAAGGAGGCCAGGGCGGCGAGCGCGGCCCCGGCCAGTTTCCTGCTGGTCATGGTTCTTCCTCGAAAATCGGTTGTGGTCAGGACGGGACGAACCCGCCTGTCACACCCGCAACACGCAGAGAAGCGACAATCTTTCAGGCACCGGTCTCCAGCGCGGCGGATCACGGCCCGACGCCGAACCGCCCCGCGGACGCGACTTCCAGGTCGTCACCGTCCGTCCATTCCGGACGAGCAGCCAGGAGACGATCAGGAGCACGGCCGCGGCGAGCACCGCGAGGCACAGGTGCAGTCCACTGTGTCCACCGTCCTCGTCGTGCGAAGACGTGTCCGCGCAACACGGATCAGCCATCGCGACGGCGGAGTGCCCCGCGTCGTGCCCGGATTCGGCGACGACGTGGTGCATGCCGACCAGACCCAGCGCCACCACGCACAACAACAGCCACCGCAGGGCGGCCGGGTACGCGGACTGGGTCACGGCTCCACCGTAGCCGGATTCAGCGCGCCGCCGGACGGTGGGGTTTCCCCGCCGAATGCAGTGCCGGGATGTCACGATCGATGTGGTCTGCGTGGAACAGGGCCTGCGCGAGCAGGCCGCGGACGTGGTCGTTGGCCGCCGAGTAGTAGACGAACGTCCCCTCGCGACGCCCCTTGACCAGTCCGGCGAGCCGCAGTTTCGCGAGATGCTGGCTGACCGCCGTCGGCGCCGCTCCCGCCAGTTCCGCGAGGCAGGCGACCGAAGACTCACCTTGGAGCAACGCCCAGAGGACCTTGACCCGCGTCGGGTCCGCGAGCAGCCGGAACGTCTCCGCGGCCAGGTGGACCTGCTCCTCGGTGGGCATCTCGAAATCCGGGACCGACTCGTGCATGCCAGGAGGATAGCCGCTATCCTTCTGCCTGCGTACCTGCATGACTGCGCAGGTATTGTGACAGGAAGGTGGAAGATGCCCGGGCATGGACACAGTCACGGCCACAGTCACGGCCACCAGTCCGCGAAGAGCCGTCTCCGGCATCTGCTGACTCCGCACAGCCACGACAGCGCCGACCGCGTCGACTCCGCGCTGGAGACCAGCAAACGCGGCGTCCGGACGCTGATCTGGTCCTTCGCCGCCCTGTTCGTCACCGCCGTCGCCCAGCTCGCGCTCGTGCTGATCACCGGTTCGGTGGCCCTCCTCGGCGACACGATCCACAACTTCGCCGACGCGCTGACCGCCGTGCCGCTCGGCATCGCCTTCCTGCTCGGCCGCCGTGCCGCCACCCGCCGCTACACCTACGGCCTCGGCCGCGCCGAGGACCTGGCCGGGGTGATCGTCGTCCTGCTGATCGCCGCCTCGGCCTTCCTGGCGGGCTACGAGTCCGTCACCCGGCTGCTCGATCCACGACCGGTCCAGCATCTGTGGGTGGTCGCGGCGGCGGGTGTCATCGGCTTCGCGGGCAACGAACTCGTGGCCAGGTACCGGATCACCGTCGGCCGCGAGATCGGGTCGGCCGCGCTGGTCGCCGACGGGCTGCACGCCCGCACGGACGGCTTCACGTCGCTCGCCGTCGTGCTGGGCGCCGTCGGGGTGGGGCTCGGGTTCCCGATGGCCGACCCGATCATCGGCCTCGCCATCACCGTCGCCATCCTGTTCGTCCTGCGCGACGCGGCCAAGGAGGTCTTCCGCCGCCTGATGGACGCCGTCGACCCGGCCGACGTCGATCGCGCCGAACGCGCGGCCGCCGAGGTGCCCGGCGTGCTCGGCACGCGGGACCTGCGGATGCGCTGGATCGGGCACAGCCTGCGCGCGGAACTGGCGGTGTCGGTCGAGGCCGGGCTGAGCGTCACCGAGGCACACCACCTGGCCCATCGTGTCGAGGCGCGGCTGCGCGAGGTCCTCCCGCGGCTCGCGGAGGCGGTCGTGCACACCGAACCGGCGCACGCCCATGAGATCGTCAGCGGGTGACACTGTCCGACGACGACATCCGCGCCGTCCGCGCGCACGCGCAACTGCTGAGCGCGCCGGCCGAGGACGTGCTCGCCGTGGTCGGCTCCGTCGCCGCGGTCCAGGCGCAGTCGACGCCCGCCGCCCGCCTCGCGATCCGGGCCCGTAGCCGGGGTCTGACCGCTTCGGACGTCGACGCTTCCCGCGCCGTGACGCGCACCTGGCTGATGCGCAAGACGCTCCATCTCGTCCCGACGGTGGATCTCCGCTGGCTGAACCGGCTGTTCGGCCCCCGCAACGTCCAGGCGGGACAGGGTCGGCGCAGGCAGTTGGACCTCACCGACGAGCTCTGCGAGCGCGCGCTCGGGAAGTTCCAGGATCTCTTGCAAGGCAAGGCACTCACTCGACAGGAGATCCTGGACGGCTTGGCCGCCGAGGGCATCGCGCTCGACGCGAGGTCTCAGGCACCGGCGCATCTCCTGGCGTACGCGGCCAATCGCGGACTGCTGTGCCGAGGCCAGGACGTCAGCACGGAGCCGACGTACGTGCTCCTCGACGAATGGGTCACCGAGAGCCGAACGCCGGACGAACCGCACACGGAACTCGCCCACCGGTACCTGACCGCCTATGGCGTCGCGACCGCCGACGACTTCAGCGCCTGGTCCGGGCTCCCGATCGGCCTCTGCCGCAAGGCTTTCACCGCGCTGGACCCCGTTCCCGTCGGCGAGGCCTTCGCCCTCTCGGAGACCGATCTGTCCGCTCCCCCGTGTCCTCCGCGCCTGCTCGGCGCCTTCGATACGTACCTGCTGGGCTACCGTGACCGCGATCTGCTCCTGGATCCCGCCGAGACGAAACGCGTCAACTCCGGCGGCGGGATGATCGCGCCGACCGTGCTGATCGACGGACGGATCGCCGGAACCTGGCACACCAAGCGGACCGCGAAGCTGACGAAGGTCGTCGTGGAACCCTTCGCCACGCTGCCGCGGTCCGCCATCGCCGGACTGGAGTCCGAAGTGGACGATTACGGCCGCTTCCTCGGGCAACCGGCCGTCCTCGTCACTTGAGGGGCCGGAAGAACTCCCGCACGTCCTCGACGAGGATCTCGGGCTCTTCCAACGCCGCGAAGTGCCCGCCGCGATCGACGTCGGTCCATCGCACGATCGTGTGGGCGTCCTCCGAATACCGCCGGATCCCGACGTCGTGCGCGAAGACCAGCGCCGCCGTCGGCACGCCGGAGTTCTTCTCGACGGCACCCCAGGTTTCCGCCTGCGCGTAGCCGACGTACGCGGACGAAGCCGCCGTGCCGGTGAGCCAGGTGAACATCACGTTGGTCAGCAACCGGTCCTTGCCGATGATCTCTTCGGGCAACGTCGGGCGCGGATGCGTCCACTCACGGAATTTGTCCATGATCCAGGCCAGCTGCGCGACCGGGGAGTCCACGAGTCCGTAGCCGAGGGTCTGCGGCCGCGTCGACTGGATCGCGATGTAGCCGAACTCCTCCTGCATGAAGGCCTCGATCCGCTTGACGCGATCGCGTTCGACGTCGGTGAGCGACGCGAACTCCTCCTCCGGCATGGACATCGGCGGCATCGGGGTCAGCCCGCCGTTGACGTGCACGCCGATCACCTTGTCCGGTGCGACCCTGGCCACCTCCGGTGACACGGAAGCGCCGAGGTCGCCACCCTGCACGCCGTAGCGCTCGTAGCCGAGACGGCGCATCAGCTCCGCCCATGCCCGGCCGATCCGCGGCATGGTCCAGCCGGAATCCGAGACAGGGCCCGAAAAACCGAAGCCGGGCAGCGACGGGATCACGAGGTGGAACGCGTCCGCCGGGTCGCCGCCGTACGCTTTCGGATCCGTGAGCGGGCCGATGACGTCGAGGAACTCCACCACCGAACCCGGCCAGCCGTGCGTGAGGATCAGCGGCGTCGCGCCGGCTTCGGGCGAGCGGACGTGCAGGAAGTGGATCCGCTGGCCGTCGATGACCGTGGTGAACTGCGGATGGCGGTTGATCTCGCGTTCGGCGGCACGCCAGTCGTAGCCGTCGCGCCAGTATTCGGCGAGTCCGCGGAGCCACGCCACCGGCACGCCGGTGTCCCAGCCGTCGCCGGGGAGCGGAGCGGGCCAGCGCGCGCTGTCGAGCTTCGCGTGCAGTTCGTCCAGCTGCTCCTGCGGGATGTCGAGGCGGAAGGGGCGGATCTCGGTGTTTTCCATGAAGCCCACGTTACGAGTCATTGCGGACAGGTTCGGTCCTTGATTCAGCGGGCATTTTGGGTACGGGAAGATGCGCTCGTGACGGACAAGTACTTGGCCTACGGCAGGCTCATCCGCGATGGGAAGATCCTGTTCATCCGGCGGCGGCCGGGCGCCTTCCTCGGCGGCCGCTGGGAGATGCCGGGCGGCACCGTCGAGCCGGGCGAGCGGCCCGACGAGACCGTGGTCCGCGAGTTCGCCGAGGAGACCGGGCTGATCGTCCGCGTGACCGGCGAACGCGGCACCCACAGCTGGGACGACGTCGCGGGCAAGCCGATGCGGATCCACGCCACGGTGTACGCGCTCTCCGAAGAGACCGCGGACGAAGTGGTGCTCGACCCCGGCGAACACGACGCCTTCACCTGGTACACCCGCGAAGAAGCCGCGGCGCTCGATCTCGCCGATCACTTCCGGCGAGCGCTCGAAGGCTGATCCCGGGCCAGTCCTGCTCGAGGCTTCAGCCGACGGTCTCGACTTCACGGCGACGCTCGGGATGGACAGCACCGTCACCTACAACGGCCTCTCCATCGATCTGCTCGGACTGAGCGACGGCGCCGCCGTCCTTCGGATCATGCCGCTGTGAGCTCCGCTCCGCCCAGCGGACGACCGGACCGGTGAGCGTGCCCGCCACCAGGAACAATCCGCCCAGCACCACCCAGCCCGCCGCGCCGCCGACGAGGATCAGCCCGGTCAGCAAGACCGGGCCGAGCATGCGGGCGATCGCCGCCCCAGCGCCGAAAAGGCCTTGGTACTGGCCCTGTTTGCCCTCGGGAGCGAGACCGAAGCCGATCTCCCACGAGCCCGCCGCCTGCGCCATCTCCCCCACCACCTGCAGCGCGGCCCCCAGAAGCAGGACCAGCGCCGCCGCCCACGCGGATTCACCCATGGCGGAGAACGAGAACACCAGGCAAGAAAAGCAGAGCAGCAGTCCCGCGTACCGGGCGTAGCGGGAGGCGCTGCGCAGACCGGTCACGCCGCGCGCCACGCGGACCTGGAAGACCACCACGCTCGCCGTGTTGAGCACGAGCATCGCGGAGACCAGCCAGCTCGGGGCCGCGGTCCTGGTCGAGATCCACAGCGGCAGGACCAGGCTGAACAGCGGCATGTAGAGCAACATGACCATGTTCAGCAGCGCCAGCAACGCGTACGGGCGATCACGGAGGACGGCTACGGACGGCTCGTCCTCACGCGCCGGTACCGGAGCCACCGAAGGCACCTTGCGGAGCACAAGCGCCGCGGCGACGAAAGCCAGCGCGTCGAGGACGAAGACGGTCAGGAAGGCCTCCCGCGTCCCGAGCGCCAGCGCGATACCGCCGAGCGCCGCGCCGATCGCGATCCCCGCGTTGGAAAGCGCCTGCAACCGGGCGCGGAACGTCGTGCGCTCGGCGGGGTCGATCAGGCCGGCGAGCAACGCCTGCCTCGCCGCGCCGAGACCGCATTGAAAGCAGGCGTAGACACAGGCCGCGATCACGAACGTGACGACGGAGCCGACGAAGAGGAACGCCGTCACCGACGCGGCCGTTCCCAGCGCCAGGAGGACGGCCGTTCCCTTGGGGCCGCGACGGTCCGCCACGTGTCCGAGAGCGATCCCGGCCACCGAGCCGACCGCCCAGCCCGCGGTGAGGCCGAGGCCCACCTGCGCGGGCGAAAGCCCCACGACGAGCGTGAAGTAGAGGGCCGAGCTGACGTAGTAGGCGCCGTCGCCGACGGAGCTGATCAGCTGGGCCGAGGTCAGTCTCTTCATACGACTCAAGCTAGGTGCCGGATTGGCCACTTCCCAGTTCCAATATCAACCGTTCTCGTTGGGCCAATATAGGCTCGCCCCGTGCCGTTCCACATCAGCCTCGACGGACACACCGACCTGGCCGCGCGGATCTACCGCCAGCTCCGCGACGGCATCCTCGACGGGCGCCTGCGCGCCGGGGAGCGCCTGCCGCCGACCAGGGAACTGGCCCGCGAGCTCGACGTCTCGCGCAACACCGTCGCGGTCGCCTACGAACGGCTCACCGCGGAAGGGTTCCTCAGCGGCCACGTCGGACGCGGGACGTTCGTCAGCGCGGAGCCCGTCGCGAGGGCGGAACGCGCCGCGCCCGCGGGCTCCGGAGTGCGGCCGGTCGCCCGCTGGCGTTCGCTTCCGGCCCTCCCCGGCGAAGACCGGTCCGCTCCCGCGTTCGACTTCCGCGTCGGCGCCCCGGATCCGGCCCTGTTCCCCTTGCGGACCTGGCGGCGGCTGGTCGGCCAGGCCTTGCGGCCGTCGCTGCCGCCACCGTCGGGGTATGCCGACCCCGCCGGGCTCGAAGCACTGCGGGTGGCGATCGCCCGTCATATCGGCGCCGCCCGATCGGTACGGGCCGGCGGCGAGGACCTGGTGGTCACCCAGGGAGCGCAGCAGGCTCTCGACCTGATCGGCCGGGTCCTGATCGAGCCCGGCACGCGGGTCGCCGTCGAGGATCCCGGCTATCCCCCGGCCGAACGGCTCTTCGCCGCCCACGGTGCCCGGATCACCAAGGTCCCGGTGGACGCCGAAGGCCTCGACGTCGCCGCGCTCGCCAAGGGCACCCGGCTGATCTACACGACGCCGTCGCACCAGTTCCCGCTCGGCACGCCGATGTCACTCGCCAGGAGGGCGGCGTTGCTGGCGTGGGCGGAGCGGAACGACGCGGTGATCGTCGAGGACGACTACGACAGCGAGTACCGGTTCTCGGACCGGCCGCTCGAACCGCTCCAAAGCCTGGACCGCCACGGCAGGGTGATCTACGTCGGGTCGTTCTCGAAGACACTGCTTCCCATGCTGCGCCTCGGTTTCCTCGTCGCCCCCGCTTCGCTGCGCCCGGCGTTGCGGCAGGCGAAGCAGCTCACGGACTGGCACGGGGATCTCGTGACACAAGCCGCGTTGGCGAGCTTCATCGACGAGGGCCTGCTCGCGCGTCACGTGCGCAAGGCGACCCGCGAGTATTCGGTGCGACGGGAGCGGATCCTGGCGTTCGTCCGCGACGAACCGGGTGATCTGCTGGAAGTCGTGCCTTCCAGTGCCGGGCTCCACCTATGCGCACTGTTGCGTCCACATGCGACGGTCACTGTGGACGGTCTGGTGGCGGAAGCGTCCCGGGCGGGGGTGGCCGTCGAAAGCCTGGCCGCCTATGGGGGAACGCGCGCCGGGCTGGTGATCGGCTACGGACTGGTCGGTTCGGACCGCGTCGACGAGGGGCTCGCGCTGCTCGGGGAAAGTATCTCGGCCGCTCGCGGGGTCACGAAAGGGTAGTTCAGGGCACTTTTCGCCTTGAACCACCCTTTCGTGACATCCGGCCGCCGCGGGACGCCGGAAACTGTCGTACCCCGGTGGTCTCCTCTTCACAGGCGACAGCGGGCCCGGCCGGGTCCGCGCGCGGACCCGAGGAGGAAAGTCCCATGGCCGGAGAAACGGTGCTCACGGTGATCGGCAACCTGACGACCGATCCGGAGCTGAAGTTCACCCCGTCCGGAGCGGCGGTCGCGAACTTCACGGTCGCGTCGACACCACGCGTCCTGGACCGCGCGAGCGGGGAATGGCGCGACGGAGACCCGCTGTTCCTGCGCTGCGCGCTGTGGAAGCAGGCCGCGGAGAACCTGGCCGAATCCCTCACCAGAGGGACGAGGGTCATCGTGCAAGGCAGGCTGAAACAGCGATCCTTCGAAACCAAGGAAGGCGAGAAACGCACGGTGGTGGAGCTCGACGTCGACGAGATCGGCCCGTCGCTGCGGTATGCCACGGCGAAGGTGAACAAAGCGGGCCGGAGCTCGGGCGGCACACCGTCGGACGGGGCCTGGGAGCGAACGCCGGTATCCGCCGGAAGCCCGGAGCCGCCCTTCTGACCGGGCGGTTTCCCTCTCGGGAGGGAGCGATCTCCCTCCCGGGCGCCATGCGGTCGCGAGCCTCCGGCTCGGATGCTGGAGGTCGTGAACACGACCACGACGATCACGGAACTCGGCCTGGACCCGGCCATCGAGCGGCACGCGGAGTTCGCCGCCGGACTCCGCGCCGGGCTCGCCCGGGTCGAAGAGAACCTTCAGGAGGTGTTGCGCAGCCCCGGTCATCCGGAGCTCACCGAAGCCGCCACCCATCTCGTCCGCGCGGGCGGGAAGAGGCTGCGTCCGTTGATGGCGCTGGCCGCGGCGGCGTTCGGCGACGGGCGAGGCGACGCGATCTCGGCGGCCACCCTCGTCGAGCTCGTTCACGTCGCGACGCTGTACCACGACGACGTGATGGACGAGGCGCCGATGCGGCACGGGGTCACCAGCGCGAACTCGTTGTGGGGCAACAAGAAGGCCGTCCTGATCGGAGACTACGTGCTCGCCTGCGCGGCACGGGTCGGCGCCGGGCTCGGCGACTACGCGTTGCGGTCGCAGGCGAAGACGTTCGGCAGGCTCGTGCGCGGCCAGTTCCTCGAGACGACCGGACCGTTCGAGGACTGTGGCCGTCACGCGCCGTACGAGCACCACATCCAGGTGATGGCCGACAAATCCGCGTCGCTGATCGCGATGGCGGGCAGGCTCGGCGCGCAGGTGTCGGGCGCGGATGAGCGGACCATCGAAACGTTGGGCCAGTACGGCGAACTGATCGGGGTGGCGTTTCAGATCTCCGACGACGTCCTCGACATCTCCGCGTCCACCACCGACCTCGGCAAATCCGCGGGCACCGATCTCCGCGAAGGCGTCGTCACCTTGCCGATGCTCCACGCGCTCGACGACGAGGGGCCCGGCGCCGCTCGGCTACGCGAGATCATCGGCCACGGACCGGTCACCGATCCGGTGGTCCGCCAGGAGGCGCTCGGGCTCCTGCGCGAATCCGCCGGTGTCGTGCGCGCGCTCGCCGAAGCCCACGGCTACGCCGCCAAGGCGAGGGACCTCGCGCTCGGCCTCCCCGACCGGCCCGCCAGGGCGCTGCTCGTCGGCCTTTCGGCGTTCGTGGTCGACCGCGGCGAGTAGGCCCACCGCACCCGTGACCAGGGTTAGAGTGGCGGAATGAGCACCGAAACCCTGGGAAACGTCGAAGGCCGTGACATCGGTTCCGGAGTCTCGATCATCCGCGAGCGGACCGACGTCGACGGGTCCGGACCGAGGCTGCACCAGCACCCGTACCGCGAGACGTTCGTCGTCATCCGCGGCCGGGCGAAGTTCACCATCGGGGACACCGAACGCGAAGGAGGAACAGGCGACATCCTGGTCGTGCCCGCGGACACCCCGCACAAGTTCGCCGTGATCGGGCCGGAAGTCTACGAAGCCGTCCACATCCACGAAAGCGACCATTTCATCACCGAATGGCTCGAGTGATTCTGTCGGGCGCAAGAAAACCCTTTCCCGGCTAGAATCCCGACGACGTGCTCGTGGACGGCGGGCACCCGAGGCGACGGGAACCGGGGACTGTGACCGACGTGGCGGACCGCAGCGGTGACGAAACCCGCCAGGAGGACAGGTTCGGCCAACGGCGCGCGCAGCTGGCGATGTCGGCGCTGGTCACCTTGTCCGAGCTGGGCTACGCGCGGACGAGCCTGCGGGAGATCGCGCAGAACTCCGAGTTCTCGCACGGCGTACTGCACTATTACTTCCGGGACAAGGCCGAGCTGATCACCTACTGCGTCAAGCAGTACAAGGCCGAATGCGTCACCCGGTACGACCGGATAGCCGAGGCCGCCCAAACGGCCGAAGAACTGAGAACGGCCTTCGGTGCCGCGACGGCGGCCACGCTGCGCGAAAACGCGCGCCTGCACCGGCTCTGGTACGACCTGCGCAACCAGAGCCTGTTCGAGAAGCTGTTCCAGGCCGACGTCCTCGCCATCGACGAGACACTCGAACTGATGATCTGGCGGGTCGTCTCCCGGTACGCGGAACTACTGGGCAAGCCGACGGACTTCTCCCCGTCGACGACGTATGCGCTCTTCGACGGCCTGTTCCAGCAAGGGTTGCTGAAGCACCTCGCCGGCCGGGAGGACGCGGCGAGGTGCCTTCAGGATTCGGTGGAACAGGTACTGGCCCGGCTCTTCACCACTTGATCGTCGGGTACCAGATGACGCCCGTACGGCCCAGCACGCGCAGGTCCCAGTACAGCAGCGTGAACGTGCCGGCGACCAGCAACGCGGCACCGGTCACCACGGCGATCCTGGTGGGCTTCGCGAGCATCCACCGCTGCAGCCGCCCGCCCGTGCCGTGCGTGAGCAGCAGGAACAACAGCGCCATCACCAGGATGTTGCCGACCGATTGGAGGGCGAACGCGGCGGCGCCGTAGAACACGTTGTGGCTTTCGGCCGCGCTCCGGAACATCATCCGGAACAGCGGGAACGGCCTGCCGATCAGGAAACCGCCGATGAGCGCGCCCATCAGCACGAGCGGCGCGGGCGGGAACCGGCGGGTGAGCCCGGCGATCGGGTTGCGGACGATACCGACGGAAGCCAGGCCCAGCACGATGAACACGATCCCGATCACGCCGTAGACGATCATCGACTGGATGTTCCGCGGGGAGAGCCCACCGGCGGACGAGGCCGTCGAGAACTGCGGCATCCTGGTGCCGACGAGCGCGACGATGACGCCGTACACCACGGAAACCGTCAGCATTCCCGCGGCGATCCAGCCGAGCGGCTTCAGGGTGTCCGTGAACTTCGGCCGCCCGGTGGCTCCCCCGCCGACAAGCGGGGCGACGGCGCCGAAAGCGGCGATGTTGCACGCGGTGAACGTTCCGGCCAGGCCGGAAACGAACGCGAAGAACGTCCCGGCCAGCACACCGCCGATCGGGGTCGCCTTGGCGTCGTGGCCCAGCAGCGTGTTGGCGACGCTGTCCCCGATCACACTGTCCACAAAGGGCGCCGACCAGATCACGGTCAGCGCGAATCCCGCGAGGACGGACCAGAGGACCACTCGCCATCGGTGTTCCGGATACGGTCCGGAACCGAGAAAGCTCGCCTGCGGTGAAACGGGTACGCGTTCGGTCACGGACATTCGGTGCCTCCAGCGGCTGATGACTTCCCCCTGATCACCATCGTTGTTCCGCCACCGGGAGGAAGCCACCTCCAAAGTGCCGATCTGTCGTTGGTCCGACCGGCTCCGGGCAGTCCGGATTCACCGGTCCGGCGGGTGTCGCCGGAGGACCCGTTCCGCTAGGTGGCCGGATAACCCCGAAAAGGTGAAAGCTGGGGAATCCCGTGGGATCATCGGCTGACGCGTACGGCAGCACGGCCACCCCGATCCGGCCTTGACCGGCCACTGACCCTGCGGAGGGCGATGGACTTCGACGAGGTCGCGGACGAGCTCTACGGCGGCGATCCGGCCGAGTTCGTCTCGGTGCGCAACCAGCGGGCGAAAGAGGCCAAAGCCGCGGGGGATCCCGCCTTGGCCGAGCGTATCCGCGCCCTGCGGAAGCCCACGCTGGCGGCCTCGATCCTCAACCGCCGGGCGGATTCTCCCGAGCTGGCGGAGCTGGCAGGCCTCGGTGACGATCTGCGCAAGGCGCATTCGGCGCTGGCCGGCGCCGAACTGCGCAAACTCGCCCGGCGGCGGCAGGAGCTGGTGAACCGGATCCTGCGCGACGAGCCTTCGATGAGCGAGCCGGTCGCCCGCGAAGTCGAAGCCACCCTCGAAGCCGTCGTGGCCGACCCCGAGGTCGCGGCCCTCGCACTGGCTGGGCGGCTGAGCAGCGGGGCGGACAGCACCGGCGACCAGTGGCTGACCAGCGGGTTCGTCCCGCAACCGAAGCGGAAACCCGCACCGGATCGTGAAAAACCCGCCACCGTGTCGCATTTGGACGATCGGCGGAAGGCGAAGCAGAAGGCCGCCGAGAAGGCCGAAGAGGAGCGGATCGCCAAATCCCGCGAAGAGGCCGAACGCGAGCAGAAGCGGGTGGCGGAGTTCAACCGGCTCCGGCGCGAGGCCGCCGAGCTCGCGAAGGCCTGCAAACAGGCCGAGATCGACGTGTCCCGCGCCGAACGCCGGGCGGAGAAGGCGACGGAGAAGGCGAACGAGCTCCGGCGGCGGCTCGCCGACGCCGAACTCGAGGAAGAGACGGCGAACAGTGAAACCACGGCCGCGCAGACCGTCTTGGACGATCTGCGCGCCGAAGCCGAGAGGATCGACGAAGCCCTGAACGAGTTCTAAGCAGGCTGCCGGTCACGGACCCGGGTGGCGGTCACCCGGCGTCCGTACGGTGTCTTGCCGCCCGGTTTGTACACCGACAGCACGGTCATGGTCACGTACATCGTCGTGGACACGATGATCGGATAGAACCCGTCCACGCGACGCCCCGCCTCCACGAAGAGACCGTCCATAGTGGACTCGGCCGCGGCGGCCAGCTCCCGGATGCCCGGCAGCAGCGAGAACAGCGTCAGCCCGGCGGCGATCAGGGTCAGGACCAGTTTGATCGCGACCCACTTGTACCGGACCAGGCCCCATTTCGTGCCGAGACTGAGCACGATCCCGCTGACCAGCGCGGTCATGCTGACCGGCAGCAGGAGATAGCCGCCGATCTGGTCCATCATCAAGATGGCCGCGTGCTGGCGGCGGGGGTCGTCGGTGAACACGGAGGTGAAGGTCAGGACCGCGTTCACCATGGTGATCCCGAGCCAGCCGAGTGAGGAGACGACATGGACGACGAGGACGAGTTTCCGCCACCGCGGGGTGAGCGTCATCGGCGGTCGCCGCACTGTGGAAGTACTCATGCGACCAGTGTTTCCGCGGGCGGCGTCCCCGTCGTCCGTCGTGGAGCGGCACCTCGCCTACGTATCGCGGAGTACGAGCCCTCGGACGTACGCCGCCTGCCCGGCGTGCTGGAGATCGTCGGAAAGCACGCTGACCAGGCGAACTCCGAGGGTGACGGGCGGATCCCAGCCCTCGTCGACGATACGGTCGAGGTCGGCTTCGGCCAGTCCGGCGGCCCACGCCGTCGTCGCCTCGTGCACCGCGTCGTAGTACCCGGTCAGCAGGTCGGCCGAGTCGGGGCGGACCGCCTCGACGTCTTCGGGGCGATGCCCGTACCCGGTGTCCGATGCCGGGAACGGCAGCGAGAAGCGGCCCACCCAGTCCTGCGCGGTCCAGATCTGCTCGGTGCCCATCAGGTCGGCGACGTGATCGTCCTGCACCCTGGTCAGATGCCAGACCAGCCAGGCGATCGTGTTCGCGCCCGGCGCCGGGCTCTCGGTCAGCTGCTCGGCACTCAACCCCTCGACGGCGTCGTGCACGACCTCTTGGACGCGGCCGAACCCGTCGGCCACCACTTCGGCCAGTTTCATCGATTCCCCTTCCGGCGTCTCCCGTCCCACGATGCCACCGCGAGGTGACCCCGGCCTTGCACGCTTGACTTATATAAGTCCAGGCCGTGATAGTTGCCGGATGCACGCGTTCGACGTCCTCGGGGATCCGGTGCGCCGCCGGATCCTGGAACTGTTGGCGGGCGGGGAACAGAGTTCGGG
This sequence comes from Amycolatopsis roodepoortensis, assembly GCF_014873915.1. Lineage (GTDB taxonomy): Bacteria > Actinomycetota > Actinomycetes > Mycobacteriales > Pseudonocardiaceae > Amycolatopsis > Amycolatopsis roodepoortensis. Next base: position 438,002 of record NZ_JADBEJ010000001.1, on the reverse strand, counting down.
CGACGTGACCGCGGTGGTCCGCGCCGAGTTCGGCATCTCGCAGCCCGCGGTCTCGCAGCATCTGCGCGTCCTGCGCGAGAACGGCTTCACCACCGTCCGCGCCGAGGGCGCGCGACGGCTGTACTCGGTCGATCCTGGCCCGCTCAGGGAGATCGACGGCTGGCTGGACCAGTACCGGCGGTTCTGGACCGGGCCGCTCGACGCGCTGGCCACCGAGATCGCGCGCGGCCGCCGCGAACGCCGGAAGGCCGCCGAGGACTAGTCTCTCCTCATGCGCAAAGGCTGGGGTCGCGCAGTCGTGATCGCCGTCGCGAGTGTCGTCATCGTGCTGGGGCTCGTTTTCGCGGTCACGGTGCGTGGCGGGCGGGACAAGGGAGCGCAGTGGTACCCCGCGGCCACGCCGACGACCCCACGTACACCGTCCTACTCGACCGCCGCGCCCACGACCCGGCCGACGCTGACCGTCGACAGCGGCTGCCGCCTTGGACAGGGGCCTGCCGCGCTCGATCCGGTGCCCGCGGCGACCACCCGCCGGGTGAACGCCGCCTGGGACCGCGTCGAGCGATGGCTCAAGGCCAACGCGCCGACGACGGCGGCGAGCCTCCGCCCGCCCGCGACGCTCGCGAAGATCGCTCAGGCGCAACGCGAGACGGGCGTCGTCTTCCCCGCCGAACTCGTCGCCTTCCTGCTGCGGCACGACGGTGTTTCGGGCATCGGCGACGGCTTCGCGCTGCCCCCGTTCGAACACCTCGCTTCCACGGAAACCATCGCGAGTCAGGCGAAGGTCATGTGCGACGTGCTGATTTCGGGCGGGTGGGACGACAGCGTCGGCTCGTGGTGGCACGGGCGGTTCGTACCCGTCGCCGTCGACGGCGGTGGCGACGGCCTCTTCCTCGACCAGCGCACCGGCACCGGGCGGCTCGGCGACTGGAACCACGAAGGTTCGGTGAGCTTCGATCACCGGCCCGCGACCCTGACCGAGCTGCTGGAGCGGACCGCGTCCGCGCTCGAGACCGGGGAGCCCACCGACGGCGGCTACCGGCCGGTCGTCACCGGAAACCGGGCGCTGGACTGGGAATTCCCGCGCTGAGATGCGCGGGCGCGTCGACTGTCGGACCCCGCCCCTAGAATCGTCCGGGTGGCAGCCCCCGACATCGGTACCTCGGAAGTCTCGGAAGCCCGCGAAACGCTGAACCGCGTCTTCGGCTACGACGACTTCCGCGGCGACCAGCACGCCATCGTCGAACACGTCATCGCAGGCGGTGACGCGCTCGTCCTCATGCCCACCGGCGGCGGCAAGTCGCTGTGTTACCAGATCCCGGCACTGGTGCGGCCGGGTGTCGGCGTGGTGATCTCACCGCTGATCGCGCTGATGCAGGACCAGGTCGACGCGCTGCGCAACCTCGGCGTCCGCGCGGGGTTCCTCAACTCGACGCAGGACTACGCCGAGCGGAACAGGGTCGAGGCCGCGTTCGTCGCCGGCGAGCTGGACCTGCTGTACCTGGCCCCCGAGCGGCTCTCGGTGGAGTCGACGGTGCGGCTGCTCGACCGCGGCAAGATCTCGCTGTTCGCGATCGACGAGGCGCACTGTGTGTCCCAGTGGGGTCACGACTTCCGGCCCGACTACCTGATGCTGTCCGCGGTGCACGAGCGCTGGCCGGACGTGCCGAGGATCGCGCTCACCGCCACCGCCACCAAGGCGACGCACGCCGAGATCGCGTCCCGGCTCAATCTGGAGAACGCTCGGCACTTCGTCGCGAGCTTCGACCGGCCGAACATCCAGTACCGGATCGTCGGCAAGAACTCGCCGCAGCGGCAGCTGCTGGAGCTGCTGCGCACGGAGCACAAGGGCGACGCGGGGATCGTCTACTGCCTGTCGCGGAACTCGGTCGAGAAGACCGCGGATTTCCTGGTGGAGAACGGGATCCCGGCGGTGCCGTATCACGCCGGGCTGGACGCGCGGACCCGCGCGAAGCACCAGTCGAGGTTCCTGCGCGAGGACGGGCTGATCGTCGTCGCGACGATCGCGTTCGGCATGGGCATCGACAAGCCCGACGTACGGTTCGTCGCGCACCTGGACCTGCCGAAATCCGTCGAGGGCTACTACCAGGAGACCGGCCGTGCGGGCCGTGACGGGCTGCCGTCGACGGCCTGGCTGGCGTACGGGCTCCAGGACGTCGTGCAGCAGCGCAAGATGATCGACATGTCGGAAGGGTCCGAAGCGCACAAGCGGCAGCTGAGCGCCCACCTCAACGCGATGCTGGCGCTGTGCGAGACGGTCGAATGCCGTCGTGTGCAGGTGCTGAACTACTTCGGGCAGCGGAGCGAGCCCTGCGGCAACTGCGACACCTGCCTGGCGCCGCCGGAGACCTGGGACGGCACGATCCCGGCGCAGAAGATCCTCTCGACCATCGTCCGGCTGCAGAACGAGCGGCGCCAGAAGTTCGGCGCGGGGCAGATCATCGACATCCTGCTCGGCAAGTCGACGCCGAAGGTGACGCAGCACCGGCACGATTCGCTGAAGGTCTTCGGGATCGGCACGGAGCTGAAAGAGCCCGAGTGGCGGGCCGTGGTTCGGCAGCTGCTCGCGCAGGGGCTCGCGGCGGTCGAGGGCGACTACGGCTCGCTGGTGCTGACCGAGGCCAGTGCCGAGGTGCTGAACGGGGAGCGGAAGGTCCAGCTGCGGCGCGAGCCGGAGCGGGCGGCGAAGGCCGCGGCCCGCTCCAGCGCGAAGAAGGCCGCGGCGGCCGACATGCCCGCCGAGGCGGCGCCGGTGTTCGAGCTGCTGCGGTCGTGGCGGGCCGCGGCGGCGAAAGAGCAGGGGGTGCCCGCGTACGTGATCTTCCACGACGCGACACTGCGCCAGATCGCCACCAAACGGCCCGCCACGCTGCAGGAGCTGGGTACCGTCAGCGGCGTCGGCGAGAACAAGCTCGCGAAGTACGGCGAGCAGATCCTCGAGACGCTAGCCGACGCCTAGTGCTCGTAAGGACGGCGCGGCGGCCGCCCGGTCATCCCGTCGACCTTGCGTACCGCGCCGTCGATCTGGCTGTGGTACTTGCCCTTGGTCTTGTGGTCGACGAAGGTCGCGGCCTTGTTCACGACCTTGGAGACCTTCTCGGGGTTCTTCCGCACGTAGGCGCGCACGGCCCCGGCGGTGCCGGCCAGGGCGGTCAACTTCCGCAGTAGAGGCACTGTGGTCCCTTTCCTCGGGGTCGTCTGGTGTCCTGCTCAACGACCGGTGGTGCCCCCAGGGTTCCCCGCGGCGGGCCGAATCACTCATTTCGGATACCGGGCCGCCGGAAAACCGGGCGCGCGAGGCGGGCCGGGCGCACTAAATTCGAGTTCATGCGGGATCTTTCTCTGCTGCCCAAGGCCCATCTGCACGTCCACCTCGAGAGCACCGTCCGGCCGGACACGCTCCGTGACATCGGCGAGGCGAACGGCATCGCCGTACCCGCGGAACAACCCGTTTTCGATGGCTTCCGCGCGTTCGGTGACTACAACGGGCTGCTGCGGTCCTGCCTGCGGAGGCCGGATGACTTCGAACGGGTGGCACGCGAGTTCTGCGAAGACCAGGTCGCGGACGGCGTCCGCTACGCCGAGGTCACCTTCACGGCGGCTTCGCACGGCGAACGGCTCGGCGAGCCGGACATGCCGCTGGCGTCCGTCCTCAAAGGACTCTCGGCAGGCGCGGCCGAACACGGGCTCCACTGGCGGGTGCTGCTGGACCACTCACGCCGCCGGTCGGTCGAACGTGCCCGGCTCACCCTCGACCTGGCCCGCCGGTACGCCCCGGACGGGGTGTTCGCGATCGGGCTCGCCGGGGAGGAGAAGTATCCGCTCGCGCCGTTCGCCGGGATCTGCGACGAGGCCGAGGAGGCGGGGCTCCACCTGATCCACCACGCGGGCGAGGACGCCGGCCCGGCCAGCATCCGCGAGGCGCTGGAGGTCGGGCACAGCGAGCGGATCGGCCACGGCATCCGGATCCTGGAGGACGTCGCACTGGTCGCCGAGGTGCGGGAACGCGGTATCGCGCTGGAGGTCTGCCCGTCGTCGAACGTGACGCTCGGGCTCGTGCCCTCGTTCGAGGAACATCCGCTCCCCCGTCTGGTCGACGCCGGGCTCGTGGTCACACTCAGTACCGACGTCCCGTCGGTCACCGGGACGACGCTGACCGACGAGTTCCTGCGCACTCGTGAGGCGTTCGCCTACGACGACCTCGCGCTCGCGGGCCTCGCCCGGGCGTCCGTCGACGCGTCGTTCGCCCCCGCCGAACTCAAGCGTTCGATCCACCAAGAGATCGACGCCTGGCTGGCCTGACGCCGCGCACCTGGACACCCGCGGCGTCGATGAAGGCGTCGAGCGCCCGCTGGCACCGCTCCTCGTGATCGGCCAGTTCGGCGTGGTCGGCCGCCTCCCGGATCGCACCACAGTGTTCGAACGCGGCATCGGCGAGCGCCACCAGCTCCGGATCGCCGGTGAGCAGCGCCACCCGGAAGCGGGCGTGGTCCGCCGCGGCGCCGAGAACGTCGGATTCGGTGAACGCGGCGCGCAGATCCTCGTCGCCGGCGGCGGCACGCCGTCGCAGAAGCCAGAGACTGACGGCACCACGGCGGAGCCCGGTGATCGCGCCCGCGAAGTCGACACAGGCTTCCGTCCGGTCCTGGCGGAGTCGTTCCTCACGGGTGAACCGCTCGGTGCGAGCGGTGCTGAGCCGCTGGAACAGGAAGGTCGACGTCGAGCCGAGCAGCGTCCCGGCGACGGCGATGAGGCTGGTGAGCCACGCGTTCATCCGGCGGAGTCTGCCACGCCGGGGAACGCCTCGTGCCCGGACAGCGGGCACGAGGCGTCCGAGGGTCAGCCGGTCGGGAAGTCGTCCGGCGTGCGGATGCGGTCCCGCACCCAGACACCGGCGGGCTTCAGCATCGAAGTACCGGTGAAGGAGCTCCCGGCGCAGGTCCCGGTCTTGAACACGGCACCGGAGCGGAAGTCGTCGGAGAAGTTCCAGTTCGTCCAGCCGATCTTCTTGGCGGCCAGCAGATCCAGGTACTTCTGCGAGTAGGCGAAGTCGTTCCCGCCGTCACCCGTGTAGGTCTGGGTGCCGAATTCCGTGACGAACACCGGGAGCTTGTCGGCCGTCCGCGCCAGGGCGTCGTAGTGCTCGTCCTGGTGTGACGCCGCGTAGAAGTGGAACGTGTACATGATGTTGGTGGCGTTGACCGGGTTGTTCAGGATGTCGGTCTCGTCACGCTGGTCGGAGACGCCGAAGGTCGACCAGCCGTGCGTCCCGAGGAAGACGACGCTGTCCGGGTCCTGGGCGCGGATCACCGGGATGACCTCTTCGGCGTACCGCTTCACGTCCGCCCAGCTGACGCCGTTCGGTTCGTTCGCGACGTCGTAGATGATGTTGACCTTGTCCTTGTGCCGCTGGGCGATCTCGGTGAAGAAGGTCTTCGCGAGATGGGTGTTCGCGTTCGGGTCGCCCGGGTCGAGCTGGTGCCAGTCGACGAGGACGTACATCCCGCGTTTCGTCGCCTCTTCGATGTAGTTGTGCATCATGTCGGTGAACTTGCGCGGATTGCTCTCGTAGCCGTCGTCCTGGATGTACATCGCGACGCGCAGGATGTCGGCCTTCCAGTCGTTGGCCAGCGCGTCCAGCGAGGCGGTCTTCACGCATTGGCTGTACCACTGGATCCCGTGCGTGCTCATCCCCCGCAGCTGGATGGGCTTGCCGTACTGGTTGCACAGTTTGACGCCGCAGACGTGGAGCTTTCCGTTGATGGACACCGGTGTCCCGGTACCGCACGCCGGTGTGGTGGCGGAGACGGTGGCGCTCGGCGCGGACGTGTTCCCCGCCGCGTCGTGGGCGACCACCGTGAACGAGTAGGCCGTCGACGCGGCGAGGCCGGTCACCGTCGCGGGCGGATTCGCCGTCGTGGCAACGGTTTGCCCGTTCCGGAGCACGCGGTACCCGGTGACGCCGACGTTGTCGGCCGATGCCTGCCAGGTCAGGGTCACGCTGCCGCAGGTCACGTTCGACGTGGTGGGCGTGCCCGGCGCCGTCGGCGCTTCGGTGTCGCTGGAACCGCCGCTGCCTTCGACCGACAGCGAGTCGGCGTTGGGGCCGCCGTTCGACGTGACGGCGGTGGTGCGGATCTTGTTGGCGCCCGCGGCGAGATTCACCGTGGTGGTGACCGTGCGCCAGGTCGTCCACGCGCCGGTGCCGGCGAACCCGAGGTCGTCGACGGCGATGGAACCGTTGCCGGTGATGTCGAGCGGACGGTTGGCGGTCGTGCCGTTGGCGTAGCGGAAGGTCAGCGTGTGCTGCCCGGCCTGCGCCGCGTTGACGGTGTACTCGACGTAGCTGCCGGTGACGTTGTCGTAGTTCACGAAGCCGGATCCGGTGAAGCCGGTGTGATTCGATTCGACCACGCCGCGTGAGATCGTCGCGTTCTCGGACTCGTAGCGGACGGGAGCCGCGGAAGCGGCCTGGGCGGAGATCGGGACCGAGGCGGCCGCGAGCACCGTGACCAGCGCCGCCCGCCATCTTGGGCGTACCACTTTGTGCCTCCTTCAGAAGCGTCGTTGCGTTCCGTGAAGCAGGGGCGCGGCGAGCCCTCGTTAAGAAACCTTCCTAACGCGGACCAGTCTCACCATCCGGCCGAAGCGCTGTCAACCGGGCAAAGGGGGCGATCGCACCCCGCGTTCAGTCCTCTACTTGCGGTAGTTGCACGCGCAAGGACCGCTTTCAGAGGACGAAACGCGGGGGTGGGCCGGGTCACCCGGACGGCGGGCCACACAAGTTCTCCACATTCGTCACGTACCGTGGAACCGGTGACCGCTTCGTCCCCTTCGACACTGGACCTCATGGACCAGTGGGAACAGCCGCCCAGGAAACGTGGCCCGCGTGGCTGCGTGATGCTCGCGCTCCTGGTCGTGGGCGCCTTGGTCGCCGGTGCCGTCTGGGTCGTGATCAGCCTCAACGACCGCGAGCCGGTGCCGGTCAAGCCGGCGTTCGAGGTCCCCGCGCTCAAGCCCGCCCCGCGTTCGGCGATCCCCGGCGACGCCGGACCGCTGCCCGCGGAGCCCGCGAAGGACGCCTGGATCGCGAAGGTGTCGGAGAACACGGACATCCCCTCGCGCGCGCTGCGGGCCTACGTGAACGCCGCCGAGAAGACCGCGAAGACCACTCCACGCTGCGAAATCACCTGGGCGACGATCGCCGGGATCGGCCGGACCGAGTCCCAGCACGCCCGGCACGACGGCTCCCGTGCCGGTGAGGACGGCGTCGTGACGCCGCCGATCATCGGTATCCCGCTCGACGGTTCCCCCGGTGTGCTGGCGGTCGTCGACACCGACAAGGGCGCCCTCGACGGCGACGCGAAGTGGGATCGCGCGGTCGGGCCCATGCAGTTCCTGCCCGCCACCTGGAAGCGGTACGGCGTCCGCGCGAGCGGCGACGGCGCCGCGCCGGACCCGCAGAACATCGACGACGCGGCGATGACGACCGCGCGGTACATGTGCGCCCGGGGCGGTGACCTCGGAGACCCCGCCGGCTGGTGGACCGCGGTGCTGACCTACAACAACTCCACCGCGTACGGGCAGGAAGTGTTCAGCAACGCCGACGCGTACGGGAAGGCAGCACTGAAGCCCTAAGCGGGCAGAAGCCGGGTCACCAGCCGCGTCAACTGGTGCACGTTCCGGCACTCGTGCATCTCGACGACCTGGGCGTACGCGTGCGCCTCGGAGTCCCCGGTGGACCACAGCGCGGTCCGCTCGGGATTGAGCCAGTACGTATGCCTCGCCGCGGCGGCGAGCCCGCGCACCGCCTCCAGGTTCGGGTCGCCACCGTTAGTCCTGGCGTCCCCGAGGATGAGCAGGGACGTCTTGGGCCCCACGGCGTCCGAGTAGCGTTCGGCGAACTCGCCGAGCGCGTGCCCGTAGTCGCTGTGCCCGTCCCAGCGGGTCAGTTCCGCGTCGGCGAGGATGCGCGCGCCGAGATCCTCCGGATCGGCGGCGCCGGTGTCGACGAGATGGGTGATCTCGTCGCACGCGTCGATGAACGCGAACACCCGCACCTTGCTGAACTGGTCGCGCAACGCCTGCACCAGCAGCATGGTGAAGTTCGCGAAACCGGCCACCGAGCCCGACATGTCGCACAGCAGCACGATTTCCGGCCGCCCCGGCCGGTGCCGCCGGTACGACGGCCGCATCGGGACGCCGCCGGTGGACAGCGAGCGCCGCAGCGTCCGGCGCAGGTCGATCTGCCCGCGCGCGTGCCGCCGTCGCCGGACGGCCAGCCTGGTGGCAAGTTTGCGTGACAGCGGCTGGACGACGCGGCGGAGTTCGGCGAGTTGCGCGCGGCTGGCGAGCAGGAAGTCGACGCGGTCGGCCGCCGGCGGCACCGCGTGCCGCGAAACCCGTTCCCTGCCACGGACTTCCGCCACCCTGCGGCGTGCTTCGGTCCGCACCAGCCCACGGAAGCCTTCGACCCGCCGCCGGACGTCGTCGCGGTCCAGCCGGTCGGTGAAGTCCTCCTGGCCACCCGCGCGGATCGCTTCGAGGACGCGGACCACTAGTGTCTGCGGCTGAAGCCGTTCCAGCGTCTGGTGTGCCGACCAGCCGCCGCTTCCCGCCGTACCGCCGTACTCCCCCAGCATGTCGACGGCGAGCCCGGCCAGTTGCGTCAGTTCCGTCTGGTCGTCGGCGGCGAGCGCCGCGGCGAGCCGATCCCGCAACGCGGCCAGGTCTTCGACGGGATCCTGCGACGGGGCGCCGACGCCGAGCGGGAAGTAGATGTCGAACGTCGCGTCGAACACCGCGCGCTGGCCGCCGCGCCGGACCAGCGCCGCCGCGAGCCCTTCGCGCATCTGCTCGCGGGAGGCCAGGCCCAGCACTTCGAGTGCCGCGGCGGCGTCGACCGTCTCACTGGGACCCGCCGGGATCCCGTGCTCCCGCAACGCTTCCACGAATTCGACGAGCCTGCCCGGCACGCCGCTCACGAGCCGAGGACCTTGCCGAGTTCCAGCCGCGCGTCCGCCTTCACGACGTCGTCCTGGTGTTTGAGGATGACGCCGAGACTCGCGCGGACGACGTCCTCGCCGAGGCTGTCCGCGCCGAGCGCGAGCAGGGTGCGGGCCCAGTCGATGGTTTCGGCGACCGACGGCGCCTTCCGCAGTTCCATCGCCCGCAACGCGGTGATCACCTTGACCACGGACGCGGCGAGCGCGTCGTCGACGCCCGGCACCTTGAGCCGCACGATGCGCTGCTCCAGTGCGGCGTCGGGGAAATCGATGTGCAGGAACAGGCAACGCCGTCGCAGCGCCTCGGAAAGCTCACGCGTCGCGTTGGAGGTCAGCACCACGAACGGCTTGCGCCCGGCGGTGATCGTGCCGAGTTCCGGGACGGTGATCTGGAAGTCGCCGAGCACCTCCAGCAGCAGACCCTCGATCTCGACGTCGGCCTTGTCGGTCTCGTCGATGAGCAGGACCGTCGGCTCGTCACCCTTGATCGCCGTCAGCAGCGGCCTGGCCAGCAGGAACTCTTCACCGAAGATGTCGTTGCGGGCTTCGTCCCAGGTCTCGTCCTTGCCGGCGGTGATCCGGAGAAGCTGCTTCGCGTGGTTCCACTCGTACAGCGCACGCGACTCGTCGACGCCTTCGTAGCACTGCAACCGCACGAGCCGGGAGCCGCTGGCCTGCGCGACCGCCTTCGCCAGCTCGGTCTTGCCGACCCCGGCGGGGCCCTCGATCAGCAACGGCTTGCCGAGGGCGTCCGCGAGGAACACCGTGGTGGCGACGGCCGCGGAGGCCAGGTAGCCGGTGTCGGCGAGCTTCGCCGTCACGTCTTCGACGGATGTGAAGTACCCGGTCCCAGCCACGCGGCCTCCCAGCTCGATCGCCTACCCGGCCGACTCTACGTCGCGGATCCGCTTCGGCAGCAGGAACCCGACCGCGAAGGTGAGCATCACCATCACCGCGACCACCCAGAACGTCCGCTGGGCGGCGTCGGTCGGGTCGGCGGTTCCGGCGTCGAAGAACACCGTGCCCAGCAGCGCCAGCCCCAGCGCACCGCCGACCTGCTGGAGCGACGTCAGCGCCCCCGACGCCGATCCGGCCTCCGCCGGTTCCACTCCGGACAGCGCGATCTCGAAGTACGGCCCCATGATCAGGCCCGAGCCGATCCCGACCACCAGCAACGCGGGCGCGATCTGCCACGGACCCGTCTCCGGGCCGAGGACCAGCAGCAACGCGACCACGCCGGCGGTCATGATCAGCGCGCCGGTGTGCAGCACCTTGCGGCCGTGCTTGCGCACCGCCTGCACCAGGCCCATCCCGACGATCATCCCCAGCGACATCGGCACGCCGCTCAGCCCCGCCTTCAGCGGCGAGAAACCGAGTCCGAGCTGCAGGTACAGCGTGAAGACCAGACCGAAGCCGGAGAACGCCGCGAAGTAGATCGTCCCGGTCGCCATCCCGGCGAGGAAGCTGCGTTTACGGAACAGGCTCGGCTCGACCAGCGGGTCGCCACCACGACGGCTCTTGCGCTTCTCGAACCACGCGAACACCCCGAACACCACGACCGCGGCGGCCATCATCGCGAACGTCCACAGCGGCCAGCCGTACTCGCGGCCCTGCACCAGCGGGAAGACGATCAGCAGCGCACCGGTCGTGGCGAGCAGCGCGCCGGGGATGTCGAGTTTGAGCGAGGCACCCGGCCGGTTGGCAGGCAGGAACTTGAGCGCGGCGAGCACGGCAAGCGCACCGATCGGCAGGTTGATCAGGAAGATCATCCGCCAGCCGGTGCCGAAGAAATCGGCGTCGACCAGCCAGCCCGCGAGGATCGGGCCGCCGACCGCGGCGAGCCCCATCACCGGGCCGAACATGCCGAACGCGGACTGAAGCTCCTTGCCGGAGAACATCTCCTTCATCATTCCGAGGCCCTGCGGGACCATCGCGGCGCCGAACAGGCCCTGCACCACCCGCGCGGTGATGATCATCTCCGGGTTCACCGCGATCGCGCAGAACAGCGAGCCGACGACGAAACCGATCGCGCCGATCAGGAACATGCGCTTGCGGCCGAAGATGTCGCCGAGCCGCCCGCCGGTGAGCAGGCCGGACACCATCGCGAGGGTGTAGGCGACGCCGAGCCACTGGATCATCGCGGTGCCACCGCCCAGCGACTCCCGCATGACCGGACCGGCGATGCTCGTGACCGTCATGTCGAGCAGTTCCATCACCGAGCCGGTCAGGATCACGAACAGCGCGGGCCAGCGCCAGCGGTAGGACTTCTCCACGTTTTCCGTGGTCACACCGCTCGGGGTGTCCAGTGTCATCGTCATGGGAACAACGCTAAAGTCAATTCCGGCCACTTTCTGACCGGAATGCGAGCGAACCTGGATTCATGGCGAATACGAGTGCGCGGATGCTGCGGCTGCTGTCCCTGCTGCAGACACACCGCTTCTGGTCGGGAATCGAACTGAGCGACAAGCTCGAGGTGAGCGAGCGGACGCTGCGGCGCGACGTCGAGCGGCTGCGCGAGCTGGGTTATCCGGTCAACGCGAGCCGCGGCGTCGCGGGCGGGTACCAGCTGCGGTCGGGCACGGTCATGCCGCCGTTGCTGCTGGACGACGAAGAGGCCGTGGCGATCGCGGTCGGCCTGCGGACGGCGGCGAGCGGTTCGGTGGAGGGCATCGAGGAGACCTCGGTCCGGGCGCTGACGAAGGTCGTCCAGGTGATGCCGCCACGCCTACGCAGACGAGTCGACGCACTCCAGGCGTACACGACGCCGGCGGCCGTCACGGGTCCCCGCGTCAACGCGGCCAGCCTGACGGTGATCGCGCAGGCGTGCCGGGACGACGAGCGGCTGAAGTTCGACTACGCGGCACGCGGCGGCGAGGAGTCCGCGCGGCTGGTCGAGCCGCACCGGCTCGTCTCACTCGGCCGGCGCTGGTACCTGGTGGCCTGGGACCTCGATCGGGTGGATTGGCGCACCTTCCGCGTCGACCGGCTCAGCGAACCGCGCACCACGGGCGCGCGTTACCGGCCGCGCGAGATCCCCGGCGGCGACGCGGTCAAGTTCGTCGAAGCCCAGATCAAGGCGAGGCCGACCACGCATTCGCTGGTCGTCCGGGTCGAGGCGCCGAAGGACCGGGTCGAATCGGCGGTGCGGTACCTCGGCGGCGCGCTCGAAGCGATCGACGAGACCTCCTGCCGCCTGACGATGAACGTCGACACCTTCGACTGGCCGGTCCTGATCCTCGCCGCCATCGGCGCGCCCTTCGAGGTCGAGAGCCCTTCGGCGTTCAAAGATCACCTCGCGTCCGTCGCCGCCCTCTTCTCGGCGGCTAGCATCGGGCCGTGAGCACCTATGTCGCGGCCGAGGGCCGATACGAGAGCATCCCCTACCGCCGCACCGGGCGGAGCGGCCTGAAGCTGCCCGCGATCTCGCTGGGCCTGTGGCACAACTTCGGGAACGACAAGCCGCTCGGCACCCAGCGGGACATCGCGCGGCGCGCGTTCGACCTGGGCATCACCCATTTCGACCTCGCCAACAACTACGGCCCGCCCTACGGCTCGGCCGAGGAGAACTTCGGCAGGCTGCTGGCTTCGGACTTCAAGCCGTACCGGGACGAACTGGTCATCTCGACCAAGGCCGGTTACGACATGTGGCCCGGCCCGTACGGCGAATGGGGCTCGCGCAAGTACCTGCTGTCCTCTTTGGACCAGTCGCTCGGCCGGATGGGCCTGGACTACGTCGACATCTTCTACTCGCACCGTTTCGACCCCGAGACGCCGCTCGAAGAGACCGTCGGCGCGCTCGACACCGCCGTCCGCTCCGGACGCGCGCTGTACGTCGGCATCTCGTCGTACTCGTCGGAGAAGACCGCCGAGGCCGCTCGGCTCCTGCGCGAACTGGGCACCCCGCTGCTCATTCACCAGCCGTCGTACTCGATGTTCAACCGCTGGCTGGAAGGCGACAAGCTGCTCGACACGCTCGAAGCCGAAGGCGCGGGCTGCATCGCCTTCTCGCCGCTCGCACAGGGGCTGCTGACCAGCCGCTACCTCGACGGCGTTCCCGAGGATTCCCGTGCGGCGCAAGGGAAGTCGCTCAACCCGGACACGATCACCGAGAGCACCCTCGGCAAGATCCGGGCGCTGAACGAGATCGCGCAGAGGCGTGGGCAGACGCTGGCACAGCTCGCGCTCGCGTGGGGCCTGCGCGACCCGCGGATGACGTCGGTGCTGATCGGCGCGAGCAGCGTCGCCCAGCTGGAGGACAACGTCGGCGCGCTGAAGAACCTGCACTTCACCCACGAGGAGCTGGCCGAGATCGACCGCTACGCCACGGAGGCCGACATCAACCTCTGGAAGCGCTCGACCGACGCCGGATGACACCCGAAATCGCGTTGCCCTGCCGGGCCGGGGCGCCGAGACTGCGGGTATGACGTTCGAAGAACTGCTCGCCGAAGGAGAGGCCGTCCCGGTCGAAGGCTGGGATTTCTCGTGGTTCGAGGGCCGGGCCACGGAGGAACGGCCGCCGTGGGGTTACTCGCGGCTCCTGGGCGAGCGGATGGCGAAGGCCGCCGCCGGGCTGGACCTGCAGACCGGCGGCGGCGAGGTGCTCGCGGGCATCCCGGAACCGCCGCCGGTCCTCGCCGCCACCGAGGGCTGGCCGCCGAACGTCGAGGTCGCCAGGAGGAACCTCGCGCCGCTGGGCGGTGAGGTGGTCGAGGCCGAACACGACGCGCCTTTGCCCTTCCCCGACGAGTCCTTCGATCTGGTGACCAGCCGTCATCCGATCGCGAACCCGTGGCGGGAGATCGCCCGCGTGCTGCGTCCGGGCGGAACCTTTCTGTCGCAACAGATCGGCGCCGGCACCGTGCGGGAGCTGAAGGAGTTCTTCCTCGGCCCGCAGGACTACGGCGGCTGGACGCCCGACGTCCTCCGCGTCGAGGCGGAGGCCGTCGGGCTGCGCGTCGAGCGCCTCGAACCGGCGAAACTGCGGATGGAGTTCTTCGACCTCGCCGCGGTCGTCCACTTCCTCCGGAAGGTGATCTGGATCGTGCCGGGGTTCGAGGTCGAGACGTACCGCGACAAGCTCGCGGAACTCCATCGGATCATCGAGACCGACGGGAAGTTCGTCGCGCACTCGCGGCGGGTGCTCGTGGAGGCCGTCAAGCCTTAGCGAGCCGCTTCAGGTGCTCAGCCGTCAGCTTCACGTCCCCCGCGGCGAAGTTCTCCTCCAGGTGCGCGATGTTCGCCGTCCCGGGGATCGGCAGGATCACCGGCGACCGCGCCAGCAGCCACGCGAGCCCGACCTGCGCCGTGGTCACTCCCAGTTCGGCGGCGACCGCGACGAGCTCGGAGCCGGCCTCGGAAGCGGCGCCGAGCACCGGACGCCAAGGCAGGAAAGCGATCCCGGCAGCTTCGCACGCGTCCAGCACCGACTCGTACGAACGGTCCAAGAGGCTGTAGCGGTTCTGCACGCTCGCGATGTCCACGATCTGCCGTGCCCGGCCGAGTTCGTCCGCGGTGACCTCGGAGAGCCCGATCCGGCCGATCTTGCCTTCGTCGCGCAGCTCCCGCAGCGCGCCGAGCTGGTCGGCCAGCGGCGTTTCCGGGTCGAGACGGTGCAGCTGCAGCAGCTCGATCCGCTCGACACGCAACCGCCGCAGGCCCTCCTCGACCTGCACCCGCAGCGATTCCGGCCGTGCGTCGTACTTCCAGTCGTCGCCGGTCCGCACGACGCCGACCTTGGTGGTGATCACCAGGTCGTCCGGGTACGGATACAGCGCTTCGGCGAGCAGCTCCTCGTTCGCTCCCCCGCCGTAGAGATGCGCGGTGTCGATCAGCGTGATGCCGAGTTCGACCGCGCGCCGCGCGACGGCGATCGAATGCTCACGTCCGGGTCCTGCTTCGGTCGGCAGGCGCATGGCACCGAAACCGATCCGGCGTACGGGCAGGTCTCCGCCGATGGCGAACTGTTCCATGGGAGGAACCTAGCGCAGCGGATCCCTCGGCGAGGGCAGATGCGAAGTGTCCGGGAACATGTGGAGCGCGCGCAGGGCGGCGCCGAGTTCGGCGATGTCGGCCGGGTCGGTCAGCGAACGGCCCAATTCCTCGGAGATCCGCTTCAGCCGGTGCCGGATCGTGTTGGGGTGACAGAACATCCGCTCGGACGTCAGTTTCGTGGAGCCCTGGCATTCGAACCACGCCCGCAACGTCAGCAGGAGCACGTTCCGGTCGTCGCCGGGCAGGTCCAGGATCGGCCGCAGCACGTGGTGCGCGAGCTGGACCGACGCCTCCGGCGCGCTGGCGACGAGGCCGGCCAGCGGGGATTCGTTGAACTGCACCATTCCCGTCGACCCCGGCATCAGGCTGGAGAGCGCGACCCGGGCGAGGTGCAGTGCGCGGGAGGTGTTCCCGAGGCCGGTGAACACCGGGCTGACCCCGATCCGGCCGGTCTGGTTCTCCCGCAACAGCTCGATGATCACCTGCGACGCCGCCGGATCCCGCATCGAGACCACGCCGACCTGCAGGTCCGGAGTGAGCCGCCAGGCGGACGCGTGATGCCGTTCGCGGAGCCGGTTTTCGATCTGTGGCAACGGTTCGTGCCCGACGCGGGGGGTCTCGGCGGCGACGACCACATAGGTCCCGTCGAGCGAGAGCTCCAGCACGCGCGCGATATCCCACAGCGTGCCCTCGGTGGCCGCGCCGCCGGCGAACAGCGCCTCGACCAACGCGGAGCGTCTGCTTTGGTGCGCCAGCATGACTTCGGCGGTGGTGTCGCGGTACGTCGTCGTCAGCGCCTCGGCGTAGTCGTCGATCAGCGCCCAGATCGCCGACGTCGCGGCGACGAGGCCGCGGAGGTCCTGGTGCTCTCCCGAAGCGGTCAGCTCGACGAACCGGTTCCACACCTCGGTGAGCCCGATCCGGTAGGCCCGGAGGAGTTCCGGCAGCGGCGCGCCCTGCAGCGCGCGGGCACGCCCGGTCGCCCTGGCCTGCGAGAGGTCCGGTTCTTCCGTGCCGCGGAGGGTCCGCATGACGAACTCGAGGTTGTTCCGCACCGACGTCCGCAGTTCGGCGAGGCTGACGAACCGCGCGTCGCGGTACACCGGCATCTCGGCGCGGATCCGCCCGACGGTGCCGTCGATGAGCGCCGGCAGCTGCTTCTCGACCTCCACGGCCAGTTCGGCGACGACGGCGGCCGAACCTTCGCGGAGCACAGTTCGGTAGTGCATGGACGTCCTCCGGGGCAGGGACTCCTCGTCGAGCCCCTGGGGACGCCATCTAACACGACTTGCCCGCGAGCGGCCTGTCGAAGCCGGAGGGTACCGCCGGTGCGGCGGAAAATCGGGATTCCCGCCGCACCGGCGGTATTTCACAGCTTCGCGGCCGCGCTCTTGATGGCTTCGCGGATCCGGAAGTAGGTGCCGCACCGGCAGACGTTCTCGATCGCGTCGATCTCGGCGTCGGTCGGGTTCTTCGTCTTCTTCAGCAGCGCCACCGCGGCCATGATCTGCCCCGGCTGGCAGTAGCCGCACTGCGCGACGTCCTGCTCCAGCCAAGCCTCCTGCACCGGGTGCAGGTCGTCACCGTCGGCGAGTCCTTCGATCGTGGTGACCTCCTTGCCCGAGCACTCGGACACCGGCGTCACGCACGGGTTGAACGCCTCGCCGTCGAGGTGGCTGGTGCAGGCCTTGCAGACGTTGATCCCGCAGCCGTACTTCGGGCCGCGGACGCCGAGCTTGTCCCGCAGCGCCCACAGCATGGGCAGATCCGCGGGCGCGTCGACGGTGACGGTCTTCCCGTTCACCGTGAAGGTGTAGTTGGGCATCGGAACTCCTTGGCGGGAAAGGAAGATCAGCGGGGGAAGGGGTCGAAGTCGATCGGGAAGTTGATCGGGAAACTGCGCGGTTTGATCCCGGTCGCCCTCGCGTAGGCGTTCCCGATCGCGCCGACCGGCGCGGGCACGCCGAGTTCTCCGGCACCACCGATCTCACCCGTCTCCGGCATGACGAACACCTTGACGTCCGTCGGCGAGTTCTTCTGCCGCGCGTAGTGGAACTGCGAGTAGCTGCCTTCCAGCGGCAGGCCTTTGTCGATGTGCAGACCCGCGGTCAACGTCGTGGCGATGCCGTCGGTCAGGCCGCCCAGCATCTGCGCCTCGATCCCGCGCGGGTTGATCGGCTTGCCGACGTCGACCGCGATGGTCGCCTTGGTGACGCGCGGTTTCTTCGGGTCGCGGGCGTCCATTTCGACGAGGCAGGCGGTGTACGACTTGTACTCGCCGTGCACGGCGACCCCCTGCGCGAAACCCTTGGGCATCTTCTTGCCCCACTCGCCGAGTTCGGCGACCTTGTCCAGCACCGCGCGCTGCCGGTCGTTCTTGATGAACTCGCGCCGGAACTCGACCGGGTCCTTGCCGAGTTTCGCGGCGATCTCGTCGACCATGATCTCTTCCGCGCCGCGCGTGCTCGCGGAGTACACCGACCGCCAGGCACCGGTGTGGAAGTCCACCGGGACCTCGTTGAGCAGCTGCGTGGTGACGCCGAAGTTGTACGGCGACTTCACCGTCAGGAGGAACACCGTCTGCGCGAAGCTCAGGTTGCCGCCGACGGGCAGTTCGGCGGCGAACGCCGTGAGGACCTCGCCGAGCCCGTGACTCCAGTCGGTCTCCACGCTGGCGACGCGGTGCTCGAAGGTGAGCACCTGGCCGAGCGCGAAGGTGGCACGGATCTTGTGGTGGCTCGCGGCCCGCGCGCGGCCGTGGCGCATGTCGTCGATGCGGCTCCACATCAGCCGCACCGGCCGCTTGAACGCCTTCGAGGCACGCGCGGCCTCGATGGCACCGTCGGAGAACAGCCGACGGCCGAAGGAACCACCCGCCTGCTGGACGTGCACGGTGACCTTGTTCTCCGGCAGCCCGAGCTCCTGCGCGATGTTCTGCTTCGCGAGGATCGGGACCTTCATCCCGGACCAGATGGTCGCGCTGTCCTCCCTGACGTCGGCGACGGCCGAGTTGGTCTCCAGCGGCGCGTGACTGGCGAAGGCGAAGTCGAACTCGCCGTCGACGTACTGGGTGAGCAGCGGCGGCACCACGAACGGGAGCGCCGCGGCCCGCAGCTTCTTCTTGATCGTCGCGTTGTTCTCACCGTCGACGGTGCCGCCGTTCCAGGTGACGTCGAGCGCGTTCTTGCCGTCCAGTGCCTGGCCGAAGGTCTCGGCCAGCACCGCGACCCCGGTCTTGATCACGGCGATGTCGATGATGCCCGGCATCGCGCGGACGGCGGCCTCGTTGTTGACCTTCTTGACCGTGCCGTTGATCGTCGGCGGACGGCGGACCATGACCGGCTTCGCGCCGGGGATGTCCAGGTCCAGCGTGTACTGCAGCTGCCCGGTGACCATCGCGCGGGCGTCCTTGCGCGACTGCGGCGTGCCGACCAGCTTGTGCGCGGACTCCGCCTTCGGGGTGGCGGTGAGCTTGCCGAGGTCGGCACGGGCGGCGGGCCTGGCCAGCGCGCCGTAGCCCGCCCGCCGGCCGTCGGGCGCGATCACCGCACCGTCCCTTGTGGACAGCCGGGCGGCGTCGGCGCCCCACTGCCGGGCGGCGGCCGCGACCAGGCGGGCACGGGCGGCGGCGGCCGCGGTCCGCACCGGGGTGTAGAGCGAGCGCATCGTGTTGGACCCGCCGGTCAGCTGGTTGAACAGCAGCTCGGAGCGGGCGTCGGAGAGGACGACGTCGACGCGGTCGAGCGGCAGGTCCATCTCCTCGGCGACCAGCATCGCGTTCGCCGTGGTGATGCCCTGGCCGACCTCGGTCCGCGGCAGCTCGAGCCGCACACGGCCGTCTTCGCGGACTTCGAGGACGAGGAGCCCGGCGGTGGGGGCGTTCGACAGGATCAGCACGTCGCCGAGGTCGAGGATCTCGGCGGGGCCGGGCGGGGTCGGGATGACGGCTTCGGCCTCTTCGGGCGCGACGGTGTCGATACCGATCTTCGTGGCGATCGTGAGCGTGGGCGCGGCGACGAGGAAGCTCAGGAACCGGCGGCGGCCGAGGCCGCCGGGGTCCGGAGCCTCGTCTTGGGTTCCAGTGGTGGGACTGGCCATCGGGAAGATCCCTTCGAGAGCGCGCGGAGAAGGCGGGGACCCTCGCGCGGCCTGGGGTCGGATGGCGACACGCTAGGCATCGGCATTCGGCCTAGTCAACGCGGAGTAGTCGGGTCGCCCCATCTGTGTGACGAGGTGACAGCGAAGGGGCCCGAATGTGTGGCGCGCCACAGCCGGGCGTCAGATGGAGTCGCGCTCCCGGCCCGCTTCGAGCAGGTCCTCGCGGGCACGGGCGACACGCGAGCGCACGGTGCCGACCGGGCAGCCGCAGATCTCGGCGGCCTCGGCGTACGACAGCCCCAGCACCTGGGTGAGGACGAGGACCTCGCGCCGCTCCGGGTCGAGCCCGTCGAGCAGCATCCGCAGCTCCACGAGGTCTTCGAACCCGGCGACACCCTCCGCCTGACGGGCGCCACGCCGCTCGGCGGTGGACTCCCAGTCGACGTCGGCGAGCTTCGGGCGCGCCGAAGCCGCCCGGATACGGTCGACGACGACCCGGCGCGCGATCGACAGGAGCCAGGTGCGCGAGGAGGACCGGCCGGCGAACCGCCGCAGGCTGCCGAACGCCCGCAGGTACGTCTCCTGGGTGAGATCGTCCGCGGCGCCGACGTCGGCCAGGTGCGCGACGAAACGCCAGACGTCGGCCTGGGTGGCACGCACCCAGTCCTCGAGCGCCCGCCGGTCGCCGCGGGCGGCGGCGAGAGCGAGCCCGGTCACCCGCTCGTCGTCGTGGTTGCGCGGCCTGGCCATACGAGAAACGTAGCAGCGTCCCGGGAACCGGGGCAGGCCCGCGCCCGACAAGTGAGACGTGAAGTGCGAGACCTGCCGCGAGGCCCTGTCGGCCCGGCTCGACGGCGAAACCGAACCCGCCCCGCCCGAGGTGGTCGACCGGCACGTGGCCGGCTGCCCGGCGTGCCGCTCGTGGCTTTCGCGCGCCGAGCGGATGCACCGGGGGATGCTGCTGCGGCCCGCTCCCGAAGTCCCGGACCTCACCGCCGTCATCCTCGAACGCACCCCCGCCCCGCCGGGCGAGGGCTGGCCGGCCAGGATCGCGCTCGCGCTGGTCGCGATCGCGCAGCTCGGCCTCGCCTTCGCCCAGCTGCTGGGCGTCGAAGACCACACCGCGGGACACGGCACGGAATCCCTGATCGGGCACCTTTCGCATGAAAGCAGCGCGTGGAACCTCGCCGTCGGTGTCGGCCTCGGCTGGGCGGCCGTCCGCACGAAGGCGGCGGCAGGGCAGCTGCCCGCGCTGACCGGTTTCGTCGCACTCCTGCTGGCGTTGTCGGCGGGCGACCTCGTCACCGGACAGGTGACCGCCGGACGTGTGCTCACGCACGGGTTGGTCGTCGCCGGAGTGCTGTTGCTGTTCGTGGTGAACCGCCAGCACCGCCTGCGCAACCGCCCCAGCCCGGCGACGACGGCCGGTTACCCGGATTCCCGCACCGCCGAACCGGACCACGAGACCGGCGAAGTCCCCGAACGACCCCGTCAGCACAGGGGTTTCCGGCGCCCGGCGAGCCGCCACGTCGCTTGACCCTTCTGGTCTAGACCATCACCGGTCACTGGGAGCACCCGCCCGGATACCGGGTGAATCACGGTTTTTCGCGCGCGGCGTGCGCGATTCGCGGCGCGAGCACGTTTATCGTCGCCTTGGACCACCGAATGTAAACCTTCTTGCCCATTTCGGGCCGGAGGCGGATAACTTTGGTGGAACACCTTGGTTCGACAGGAGGCGAAGCTCGTGGTTGGCGCAGAAAACCCACCCGTCGGCACCCCCGCCGGGATGCGGAAGATCAATCAACGCGCCGTGCTGGACCTCCTGCGCCGCAGCGGCCCGGCGACGCGGCCCCAGGTCGCCAAGGACACCGGACTTTCGAAACCCACGGTGAGCCAAGCGTTACTGGCGCTCGAAGCGGCCGGTCTCGCCAGGGCGACCGGGCACACCTCGACCGGCACCGGCCGGTCCGCCGTGCTCTACGAAGCGGATCCCACGGCGGGCTACGTCCTGGGTGTCGACATCGGACGCGAGCATCTCCGCGTCGCCGTCTCGGACCTCGGCCACACCGTGGTCGCCCGCCGTGACGAACGGAACACCTCGCGTTCGGGCACCGCGCTCGTCAGCGCGGTGGGTGCCCTCGCGGCGGCGACCGTGCGCGAAGCGGGACTGTCGCAAGCGGACATCGTCGTGCGGGTCCTCGGCTCCCCCGGCGTCGCCGACCCGGACAAACGCTGCTTCCGGCACGCGCCGAACCTTCCCGGCTGGGGCAAGGCGGGCCTGCTCGACGAACTCGAAGCCGTCCTCGGCCCGGATCTGATGGTCGAGAACGACGCGAACCTCACCGCCGTCGGCGAATGGGAACGCGGTGCCGCGCGCGGCGCGTCCGTGTTCGGCTGCATCACCATCGGCACCGGCGTCGGTATGGGCGTGATGGTCGACGGTCAGGTCTTCCGCGGCGCGACGGGCGCGGCGGGTGAAATCGGCTACCTGCCATACGGGCAGTCCCACGCGCCGGGTGACGGCGAGGACGCCCCGCCGGTCCGCGGCCACCTCGAAGAGGCGACAGCGGCGCAGTCCGTCGTGCGCGGCGCGCGCGAACTCGGCCTCGGCACGGCGAAATCGGCCCGCGAGGTCTTCCGGCTCGCCCGGGACGGCGACGAACTCGCGATGCGAGCCGTCGAGGCGGAGGCCGACAGGCTCGCGTACACCGTGGCGTCGGTGGCGGCGGTGATCGAC
Source organism: Amycolatopsis roodepoortensis (assembly GCF_014873915.1). GTDB lineage: Bacteria > Actinomycetota > Actinomycetes > Mycobacteriales > Pseudonocardiaceae > Amycolatopsis > Amycolatopsis roodepoortensis. Next base: position 416,150 of record NZ_JADBEJ010000001.1, on the reverse strand, counting down.
CCCGAACTGATCGTGCTCGGCGGCGGCATCGGCACCGCGGCCGATCTGCTGCTCGACCCGATCGACCGCGCCCTGCGCTCGTTCACCCCCCTGGTCCCGGCGGTCGTCCAGGGCGAACTGGGCGACGACGGGGTGCTGACCGGCGCGATCAGCGTCGGCCTGCGCGCCGCCGAAGGCCTGGTGTTCGAACGCAAGGTGGGCGCGGCCTAGGCCGAGCGGGTCGTGAGTGGCGTTTCGGGTTGTCGAGTGGCAAGTCGAATGTGGCGCGGTACTCGCGATCGGTCGCCGAGGGACCGAGTCTTCACCGCCATGCGATCACTCAACGTGGTTGATGGGCCGTGAGTGTTACCGCGGGTGAGAGGTGTGTGGATTTCTGGTCATCCAACGCACCGAAATCCACACAGTGCGTCCTGGGGCCGGACATTCCGCGGGCCCGCCGACCGGAACCACAAACACGCCACATCTGCCTAGCCCTCAATAGACAAGCCTTTACCTCCGCGGTAATCGACAGCGGGTGCACGATATTCCTATGACCACAGCAAAGAAGATCGTCCTCGACTGCTTCGAGAACATGTTCGTACACAAGGACTTCGCCGCCGCGGGCACGAACGTGCACCCGGATTTCGTCACCCACAGCCCGGGATTCCCCTCCGGCCGTGACGCTTTCGTGGAAGCGATGCGGAATTCACCGATGGCGGGCGCCGACGTCTCCGTGAAACGCGTGATCGCCGACGACGAGCACGTCGTCGTGCACCTGCACGTCGTCCGGCCGGGCGACGAACTCGGCGCTGCCGTCGTCGACATCGTCCGTGTGGAAGACGGGCTCATCGTGGAGCACTGGGACGTCAAGCAGCCGGTGCCGCCCGGCGCGGAAATGTTCTAGGGCTTGATGATCAGGCAGGTGCTCGACGCCGTCGCGAGCACCTTGCCCTGCCCGTCGCGGATGTCGCCCTCGGCGAACGCGACGCGCGAACCGGCCTTCACGACCCAGCCGTGCGCGCGGATCTCCCCCACCGAGCCGGAAATGGCGCGCAGGTAGTTCACCTTCAGTTCCACCGAGGTGTACCCGACACCGGCGGGCAGGGTCGAGTGCACCGCGCACGCCACCGCCGAATCCAGCAGCGTCGCCGCGACGCCGCCGTGCACGGTCCCGATGGGGTTGTACAGGGACTCGTCCGGCGTCGCGGCGATCACGACGTCGCCTTCGGCCACGCTCACCCAGCGCATGCCGAAATGTGCCGAGATGGGCGCCGGCGGGATCCGGCCCTCGGCGATACCGGTCAGGTACTCGAGCCCGGACATTTCCCGGCCGAGCCGCGCGGTGGGCAGCGGATCCTGCCAGGTCACGGTCTTCTGCCTGGTCTGCCCGGTGACGTCGGTGGTCATGGCTGCCTCCTAAGACGATCGTCCTAGGCTTTCCTAAGACGGTCGTCCTAGTCAAGGACTATGCTGGGCCACGTGTCCGAAACCACCACTCGCGAGCGGATGATCTCGACGGCGATGACGCTCTTCCGCCGCGAGGGCTACCAGGCGACCTCGTGGCGGCGGCTGGTCGAGGAGGCCGGGACGCCGTGGGGATCGGCGTACCACCACTTCCCCGGCGGCAAGGAACAGCTCGCGGTCGCCGCCATCGAACTCGGCACCGCTGTCGTGGCGAAGACGATCCGCCGCGCCTTCGAGCGCACCGAGACGGTCGAGGACGCGGTGGCCTGGTGGTATCGCAAGGCGGGCGAAGCACTGGCGGCCGACGACTACCGCGGCGGCTGTCCGCTCGCCACGATCACCTTGGAGATGGCGAACGCCTCGCCCGCGATCACCAAGGCGTGCCAGGACGCGTTCGCCGCCTGGCACACGCTGCTCGTCGGACTGCTCAGTGAGGTCAAGGATCCCGGAGACGTCGCGACGGCCATCATGAACAACCTCGAAGGAGCCCTGCTGGTCAGCCGGGTCCACCGGTCTTCCGACGCGCTGGACCGGGCCGCGCGGCATGTCGCGCTCGTGATCCGCGCCTCCTGACGAAGCCGAGCGGGCACCGGCGAGCCCGGGTAGCGTGGCCAGACATGATCGGTCTGCCCGACACCATCACGGCCTGTCTCTTCGACCTCGACGGCGTGCTGACCGGAACCGCGGCCCAGCATCGCGAAGCGTGGAAACGCACGTTCGACGAATTCCTGCGCGCCCGCGACGGTGACGCGTTCTCGCCGTTCACCGACACCGACTACGCGGCCTACGTCGACGGAAGGCCGAGGGCCGACGGCGTCCGCACGTTCCTCACCTCGCGCGGGATCGAGCTGCCCGAGGGAAGCCCGGACGACGGGATCGACGCCGCCACCGTCAACGGGGTCGGGAACCGGAAGAACCAGCTGGTGCTGAAGATCATCGAAGACGAGGGCGTGACCCCGTACCCGGGTTCCGTGCGATATCTGGAAGCCGCGAAGGCGGCGGGGTTGCGCATCGGCGTCGTCACCTCGTCGGCCAACGGCGCGAAGGTGCTCGACGCCGCCGACCTCACCAAGTTCGTCGAAACCCGGATCGACGGGATCGTGATCGCCGAAAAGAACCTGCGTGGCAAACCCGCCCCCGATTCGTTCCTCGCCGGCGCCGAGGCGTTCGGTGTCGCACCGGTGAACGCGGCCGTCTTCGAAGACGCCCTCGCGGGGGTGCAGGCGGGCAAGGACGGCGGTTTCGGTTACGTGGTCGGGGTCAACCGCGCGCACCAGGCGGGCGAACTGCTCGCGCACGGCGCCGACGTCGTGGTGGACGACCTCGCCGAACTCCTGGAGGACCGCAAGTGAGCGAAGCGCTTTTCCGCGGCTACGAGGTCGCGCCCTGGGAGCTGCGCTGGCACGGGATGGACGTCGACGCGTTGCAGCGCACCGAATCGGCGTTCGCGGTGTCCAACGGGCACATCGGCCTGCGCGGCACGCTGGAGGAGGCCGAGCCGCGCGGTCTTCCCGGCACCTACCTCAACGGTTTCTACGAACAGCACGATCTTCCCTACGCGGAAAGCGGATACGGCTACCCCGAAGAGGGGCAGACCGTCGTCAACGTGACCGACGGCAAGGTCATCCGGCTGCTGGTCGAGGACGAACCGCTCGACATGCGGTACGGCCAGGCGACCGAACACGACCGCGTCCTCGACTTCCGGAAGGGCACCCTCGCGCGCGACACCGTCTGGTCGTCGCCGACCGGCCGCCGGGTCCGGGTGAAGACCGAACGCCTGGTCTCCTTCACCCAGCGGGCCGTCGCGGCGATCAGGTACGAGGTCGAACCGCTCGACGACGAGCTCCAGCTGGTGGTGCAGTCGGATCTCCTGGCGAACGAACCGATCGAGTCCGACACGCGTGACCCGCGGGTCGCGGCGGCGCTGGAGTCGCCGCTGATCGGGGAATATCACCACGCGGAGGCGTATCACGCCGTGCTGGTGCACCAGACCCGGCGCTCCGGGTTGCGGATGGCCGCCGCGATGGACCACAAGATCGACGTCACCGACGGCGTACGCACGCATATCGAGGCCGAGGACGATCTGGCGCGGCTCACCATCGCCGTCGACGTGCCCAAGGGCGGGCGGCTGCGGATCACCAAGTTCCTCGCCTATGGCTGGTCCGCGCAGCGTTCGGTACCCGCCGTGCGCGCGCAGGTCGAGGCCGCGCTGGCCGGGGCCCGGCAGACCGGCTGGAAGGGGCTGCTCGCCGAGCAGAAGGCGTTCCTCGACGACTTCTGGGAGACCTCGGACATCGAGATCGACGGCGACCCGGAACTGCAGCAGGCCGTGCGGTTCGCGCTCTTCCATCTCCTGCAGGCCGGGGCCCGCGGCGAGACGAGGGCGTTGGCGGGCAAGGGTTTGACCGGCCCCGGCTACGACGGGCACGCGTTCTGGGACACCGAGACCTTCGTCCTTCCCGTGCTCACCTACAGCATCCCGGACGCCGCCCGCGACGCGCTGCGCTGGCGTCACTCCACTTTGGACAAAGCGCGGGAAAGGGCGGCACAGCTGGGGTTACGCGGCGCCGCGTTCCCCTGGCGGTCCATCAACGGCGCGGAGTGTTCGGCGTACTGGCCGGCGGGCACGGCGGCGTTCCACGTCAGCGCGGACATCTCCGACGCCGTCGTGCGCTATCTCAACGCCACCGGCGACGACGAGTTCATGCGGACCTGCGGCGCGGAGCTGCTCCTCGAAACCGCGCGGTTGTGGTTGTCGCTCGGGCATTTCGACCGGCGGGGCCGGTTCCGGATCGACGGCGTCACCGGACCGGACGAGTACTCCGCGGTGGCGGACAACAACGTCTACACGAACCTGATGGCCCGCCGGAACCTGTTCTACGCCGCCGAAATCGTCGGCCAGCACGACGACGTGGCCAAGCGGTTCGAGGTCGACGCGGACGAGGTCGCGCTGTGGCGCAAGGCGGCTGACGCGATGCTGGTGCCCTACGACGAGGATCTCGGCGTACACCCGCAGTCCGAAGGGTTCCTGGAGCACGACGAGTGGGATTTCGAGGCGACGGACCCGGATTTCTACCCGCTGCTGCTGAACTACCCGTACTTCGACCTGTACCGCAAACAGGTGGTCAAGCAGGCGGACCTCGTACTCGCGCTGCATCTGTGCGGGGATTCCTTCACCCCCGAGGAAAAGGCGCGCGACTTCGCCTACTACGAGGCGATCACCGTGCGGGATTCCTCGCTGTCGGCGGGAACGCAGGCGGTGGTGGCGGCCGAGGTCGGGCATCTCGAACTGGCCTACGACTACCTCGCCGAGGCGGCGCTCACCGACCTGCACGACGTGCACAACAACGTCCGCAACGGCCTGCACCTGGCCTCGCTGGCGGGCGCGTGGCAGGGCACCGTCGCCGGTTTCGGCGGGCTGCGCGACTACGGCGGCCGGCTGACCTTCGCACCGAGGCTGCCGCCGCAACTCCGGCGGATCGCGTTCCGGCTGACCTTCCGCGGCACCCGGTTCCAGGTCGAGATCGACGGCGAGGGCGCGACGTACCACGTGATCACCGGGGAGCCGCTGGAACTGGCGCACCACGGCGAGACGTTCACGGTGACCGCCGAGCCGGTGCGGCTGCCGATCCCGGCGATCGACCCGGGTCCGGCGCCGGTGCAGCCCGCGGGCCGCGCACCGGCACGGAGGCAGCCGAAGGACGGGTGAGTGCTCAGTCCGGCGGCTCGACCGGTACCTCGCCGCTGCCCGGCACGCCGTCGACCTCCTTGGTGCCGTGCGGCCCGACGTCACGGTTCGGCGCGCTGGGCACGTCGGTCTTCGGCTGGATCCCGCGAAGGTCGTCGAGGTCTTCTTCCTCGTCCTGCCCGAAGTTCTTCTTGCTTTCCCTCATGTGTCCGGGGTACCCGCTCGCGGCCGGATGCGCCAGTCCTCAGGCGGCTTTCGCCGGTTCGCCTTCCGGCGTGACGAGCCCGTCGAGCATGCCGAGCAGCAGGCCGTCCCTGGTGGACCACGGGCAGATGGCGACCTGGCCGCCGGCCAGGGTCAGCAGCGCCTCGGCGACGATCGCGCCCGCGAGTGCCTGGTGGGAGCGTTGCCGCGAGATACCCGGCAGCTCGGCGCGGCGTTTCGCGGGCAGCTTCGCCAGCCGCGGGATCCACGCGCGGAGGTCGTCGAGGTGCAGTTCCCTGGCGCGGGACGGCCGGTCCCCGGCGAGCCGGGCGAGCTGCCGCAGCACCTTGGAGCAGCCCACGGCGCGATGGTCGCGAATATGCGGCAGCACGTCCTGCATCGCGTCGCGGACCTCGTCGAGCACGTGTTCCCGCATCGCCCGCACGACCTTGGGCGACGGGCATTCGGTGGCGAACCAGTCGCGGGTCAGGGATCGCGCGCCGAGCGGCAGGGAGTGCGCGAACCCGGCCTCCTCGGCGTCCCCCGCGGCGAGCTCGACGGTCCCGCCGCCGATGTCGAGCACCAGCAGCCCGCCGGCGGAAGCGCCGTACCACCGTCGCGCGCCGACGTAGGCCAGTTCGGCTTCGCGGCGGCCGGTGAGGAACCGCAGCTTGACCCCGCTGGCCTTGTGGACGTCGCGGACGACCTCCTTGACGTTGCCCGCGTCGCGGATCGACGAGGTGGCGAGCGGATACACGTTTCGGACGCCGTGCTTGGCGGCCATCGTCATCCCCGCCTCGACCGCGGAGGCGACCGCGTCGATACCGCGCCGGGTCAGATTCCCGTCATCGTCGAGTTCCCGGTCCAGCCGCAGCCGCGTCTGGTGGCTCAGCGCGGGATCGAGCGGCGTACCGCCCTTGGCCAGAACCACCAGCCGTGCGCTGAACGACCCGACGTCCAGGACCGCGGCGGACGGCTCGCCGATCTGCTTGCGCACGCGAGGCACCTCACCTTCGTCGCGAACGGATTCCCCCGAGGTCTCGCTTTCACTCCTGATAATGGCGGATTTTCCGGCCGTTCAGGCGTGGTTTACGTTCTCTTTCCACCGGGAGGCCGCTTTTTGACCACGAAGGGGTTACACCGGCGCAGGTCAAGTATACCGGATCGATACAGGTGAGAGGTTCGTCGCCCCGTCGCGTGCCTAGGCCGCGCTAGTCGACGAGTTCGCGAAGCTTCGAAACCTGAGCGACGCGAGCCTCACGACCGGGCAGCAGCGGGTTCACGACCAGCGTGGTCGCACCGGCCTCGCGGAACGCGGCGAGGCGCTCCTTGACGTAGCCCTCGGGCCCGATCAGCGAGATCGCCCGGATCAGCTCCTTCGGCACCGCCGCGGCGGCCTCGTCCTTCTTGCCGTCCAGGTAGAGGTCCTGGATGAGTTTCGCTTCGGCCTCGTAGCCGTACCGCTGGGCGAGACTGTTGTAGAAGTTCTTGCCGCGCGCGCCCATGCCGCCGATGTACAGCGCCAGCATGCCGCGCAGGTGGTCCAGCAGCCCTTCGACGTCGTCGCCGATCGCCAGCGCGGTGCCGACGAAGGTGTCCAGCTCGCCCAGTGACGGGTCGCGCTTCGCCTTGCCCTCGGCCAGCGACGCGCCCCAGACCTCGGCGGCCTTCTCGGGGTGGAAGAAGATCGGCTCCCAGCCCTCCGCCAGTTCGGCGGTGAGCGCGACGTTCTTCGGGCCGATCGAGGCCAGCAGGATCGGGATCCGCTCGCGCACCGGGTGGTTGATCAGCTTCAGCGGCTTGCCGAGGCCCGTGCCCTGCTCGGGTGGCAGCGGGATCGAGTAGTGCGTTCCGGAGTGCACCACCTTCTCCCGCCGCCACACCTGACGGCAGATGTCGATGATCTCGCGGGTCCTGCCCAGCGGCGCGTCGTACTTCACGCCGTGGAAACCCTCGATGACCTGCGGACCCGACGCGCCGATGCCGAGCGTGAACCGGCCGTCGGACACGAAGTCGAGCCCGGCGGCGGTCATCGCGGTCAGCGTCGGCGTCCGCGTGTAGATCTGGAAGATGCCCGACGCGATCTGGACCCGTTCGGTCTTCGCCGCGACGTAGCCGAGCTGGCTGACCGCGTCGAACGAATAGGCCTCGGGGACGAAGACGATGTCCAGCCCGGCCTTCTCCAGCTCGACGATGTCCGCCACGCTGTCGGCGAAACCACCGGCGTAGCTGATCGCGGTCCCGATCCTCATCGGCATCTCCTCGTGAAGTTACTGAGCGCTCGCTTAGCGACAGTATGCGCCGGGACCGCGCGGTTCGCCTGTGTTCCGGCTCACTGCGCGGCCACCCACTCCTTCACCACGTCGTCCAGCACGCGCAGCGGCAGGATCCCGTTGCTCAGGACGACCTCGTGGAAGCCCTTGATGTCGAACCGGTCGCCGAGCGCGGCCTCGGCCTCCGCGCGGATCCGCTCGATCTCCAGCCGTCCCACCATGTACGACAGCGCCTGCCCCGGAACGGCGGCGTAGCGGTCGATCTCGGCCTCGATCTCGACCCTGGCCATCGGCGTGTTCTCGGCCAGGTAGTCGACTGCCTGCTGACGGCTCCAGCCCAGCGCGTGCATCCCGGTGTCGACGACGAGCCGCCCGGCGCGCATCGAATCCTGGGTGAGCATGCCGAACCTGGTGAGGTCGCTGGAGTACAGGCCCATCTCGTCGGCGAGACGCTCCGAGTAGAGACCCCAGCCTTCGACGTAGGCGTTGACGTCGGCGTGCCCGCGCAACATCGGCAGACCCTTGAGCTTGTGCGCGATGCAGATCTGGAAGTGGTGCCCCGGCACGGCTTCGTGGAAGGCGATCGCCTCGCTCGTGTGCTTCGGGCGCTGCTCGGCCTCGTGGGTGTTCGCGTAGTAGGTGCCCGGCCGCGAGCCGTCGAGCGACGCCTCGATGTAGTACGCCAGCGTGCCACCGGGAGCCTCCGCGGGCGGGACGGGCTCGACCTGGCACCGCTCCTCGGGGATAGTCGAGAACCACTGCGGGGCGACGGCTTCGGCGCGGGTGATGGCGTCACGCGCGGCGTCGAGCAGTTCGTCGCCGTCCCGCCAGCGCAGGGCCGGGTCGGTGCGCAGCCGCTCGAAGATCTCCTCGAGATCCTTGGTACCGAAGATCTTCTCGCCCAGCTCGCGGTACTGGTCCGCCAGTTTCGCGATCATGTCGAGACCGGTGTCGTGCAGGTCCTGCGCGGTGCGCTCGGTGGAGGTGTGCGCGCGGATCAGCGCGGCGTACTTCTCCTGCCCGCCGGGTAGCGCGCAGAGACCCGGCTCGGTTTCGGGCTTCGCCACGGGCCGCAGCTCGTCGGCGAGGAAGTCGCGATACCGCGCGTAGGCGGGCCGGACGACCTCGGCCAGCAGCCGGTCCCGTTCGGTTTCGTAGCCCTCCACGGAAACGGACGCGGTGAGCGCCAGCGGATCCCCCGCCTCGTCACCGAGATAGCGCTCCACGTAAGCGATCCCGCCTTCGACCAGGAAGCCCGGCGGGACCAGACCGTCGGCCGCCGCCGCGCGCTGGCGCACGATCAGGGCGTCGAGGTAGGCGCCCATGCCTTCCAGCCGCTTCAGGTAGCCGCGGACCTTTTCCTCGTCGTTCAGCGACAGGACGGCGAGTTCGTTGAGCATGAACAGCGCGGGCGACGCCAGCCCGTCGCTGACCGAGAACTCGGCGGCGCGCGAGTCGATGACGTCGACCATCGCCTTCGCCTGCTGGATCACGACCTCGCGGGTGACCATCTCGGCCGGGGAAAGGCCTTCGGTGTCCAGGGCTTCAGCGCGCTCGGCGATGACGACCGCCGACGCGCGCTGCGCGGCCGCGGCCTCCGCGCTCGGGTCGGGCAACGCGCCTTCGTCGCCGGGAAGCCCGAGAAGCGAGCGCCACAGCGGAAGTTCCTCGAACTTGAGCTCCATCAGCTCGTCGGCCAGGCCGTTCGGGGTGTCGCCGTGGCCGGCGATCCAGTCGCGGACCACGCCGTCCAGCACCGACAGCGGCAGCGAACCGCCGCCGAGCACGACGTCGTGGAAGGCCTTGATGTCGAACCGGCTCCCCAGCTTCAGTTCGGCCTCGGCACGGATGCGCTGGATCTCCAGCCGTCCCACCATGTACGAGAGCGCCTGCCCGGGGAAGGCGATGTACCGGTCCACTTCGGACTCGATCTCCACCGGCGCCATCGGCGTGTTCTCGGCGAGGAAGTCGATGGCCTGGCGGCGGCTCCAGCCCAGCGAGTGCAACCCGGTGTCGACGACCAGCCGTCCGGCGCGCATCGAATCCATGGTCAGCATGCCGAGCTTCGCGACGTCGTCGGAGTACAGGCCCATCTCGTCGGCGAGGCGCTCGGTGTACAGGCCCCAGCCCTCGGCGTACGCGGTGAAGTCGCCGATGCGGCGCAGCAGCGGGAGTTCGGTGAGTCCCTGAGCGAGGCTCAGCTGGAAGTGGTGGCCGGGAATGGCCTCGTGGAACGCAGTCGCCTCGGCCGCATGCCGGAACCGCTCCTCCGCCTTGTGGGTGTTGGCGAAATAGATGCCGGGCCGGGAGCCGTCGACCGCGGGCCACATGTAGTAGGCGGCGGGTGCGCCGGGCGCGGATTCGGCGGGAACCGGCTCGACCGTCCACGGCTGCGGCGGGATCCGGCCGAACCACTTCGGCGCCTCGGCCTCGGCCCTGGTGATGGCCGCGCGGGCGGAGTCGAGCATCTCGTCGGCGCCGGACCAGCGCAGGGCCGGGTCGGAGCGGAGCTTGGTGAAGATCTCCTGGAGGTCGCTGGTGCCGAAGACCCGCGAACCGTACTCGCGGTACTCGGCGGCGAGGCCCGCGATCACGTCGAGCCCGGTCTGGTGCAGCTCGCGCGGGGTGCGGTCGGTCGTCGTGTGCATCTCTGCGAGCAGGGCGTAGATACGCTCGCCGTCGGGCAGCCAGCAGACGCCGGGCTTGTCCTCGGGGCGGCCGTGCGGCGCGATCTCCTTCGCGAGCACCTCGCGGTACTCCGCGATTGCGGGCCGGACGACGTCACGCAGCAGCTCGGCGCGGCGGGTCTCGAAGTCCTCGTCGGGCGCGGGCTGGCGCAGCAGCGGATCGGCCGACGGCTCGGCGAGGTGCCGGTCGAGGTAGGCGACGGCGGCGTCGACGAGGTACGCGACCGGGACCAGCCCGCGGGCGACGCCGTCCCGGTGCCGCTGCGCGGCCTGCCGCAGGTACTCCGGGATCGCGGCGATCCGCCCGAGGTGCGCCTCGGCCTGCGCGCCCGTCCCGACCGACATCATCGGCAGCACGGTGAGCACCTCGGCGGCGGGCGAGATGAACAGGTCACTGACGGTGAACTCGACGAACCGCGAGTCCAGCAGGGCGATCCTCGCCCGGGCCATCGCGATCAGGACGTCACGGGTGGTCTTCTCCTCCGCGCTCAAGCCGTCGGTGGCGAGTGCCTCGGCCCGCTCGGCGAATCCGGCCAGCCGCGCGCGGAAGGCGTCCCCGGCGGCCTCGCTGAGATCGCTGAGCCCGGTCGATTCCGGACGGAAGCCCTGCAAGGCGGGCATGACCGGCTCGGCGTCGAAGAGGGCTTCGACGAACTCGTCGGCGAGGGCGGAGACTTCGCTCATGTTTTCTTTCCCCAGAGGTCGATGGAGGCGGTGTCCCCGACCCTAATGGAGACCGCGTACTACCGAAGCCGGGTTTTGCCGCGCTCCGATGGCCTCTCCCCGCGGCGCCGAGGGCGAGACGGTAGCGTTCCCGGACGTGGCCGTGACCGATCCCGTGGACATCCGCCTGCTCGCCGCCCTCGCGGACCTGGGCAAGGCGGCCGTACACGAACTCGCGGCCAAGGTCGGGATGGACCCGCGCGAGGTCGCGTACCGCCTGGTCGCCCTGTCCGGCAGCGGGTTGCCGCTGCTCGTGGGCGTGGAGAGCGACCCGAACGGGCTTCGGGCCGCCATCGCGAGCGCGCCGCCGTCGTGGGCCCAGCAGCCCCCGCAACAACCCCAGCGTCCGCCGGGCCACTCCGGACCGCACAACGTCCAGGGCACCCCCTCCGGGCCGTACAACGTCCAGGGAACGCCGTCGGGCGCGTACAACGTGCACGGCACGCCGTCGGGCCGCTATCCCGGCCCGCCGTCGGCCCCGGTGCGCCAGCCGATGGCGCCGCCTCCACGGCCGCCCGCCCCGCCGCAGCAGCAGTTCGCGCCGCCCCCGATGGCGCCCGCCGACCCGGTGATGAGCACCTGGGGCGTCCCGCAGACCGCGTCCTGGGCGCGCGGCGACGAACAGCAGGTCACGCCCCAGGCCGCCCCGGAGGGCAAGAAGGGCCGGACCGGCGACGTGATGGAGACCCAGGGCCTGGAGGGCGAGCAGCTCACCGTCCAGCTGCTCGAGGTCCAGGACCCGGCGGACTACCTGTTCAGCGCCGCGGGCTACTCGCTGGAAGCCGGGGAACGGTCGGTCGTCGTGCACACCGAGATCACCAACCGCGGGAACATCCCGTTCGTGTCGCTCCCGGACAACTACCTCGAATTGCTCACCGCGGACGGCAAGCCGATCGCGAAGGCGCCGGTCTCGCTGACGTCGCGTCCGCCGCACAAGATCGGCGTCCGGCCCGGGGAGACCCTGGGCGGGCACACCGTCTACGTGCTGCCGGACGCGACCCGCGTGGTCGCCGTGCGCTGGTCGCCGAGGCCCGAGCCGGACGAGCGCACGCTGACTTGGTCGATCGAGGACTGACGCGCCTAGTTCTCGTCCTGCAGGATCCGCAGCGCGTTGGCCAGGTCGTCGGGGTACTCCGATTCGAACTCGACCCAGCGCCCGTCGGACGGGTGGGCGAAGCCGAGCGTCTTCGCGTGCAGCCACTGCCGGGAGAGCCCGAGCTTGCGCGCCAGCACCGGGTCGGCGCCGTAGGTCAGGTCACCGACGCAGGGATGCTTGAGCGCCGAGAAGTGCACGCGGATCTGGTGCGTGCGCCCGGTCTCGAGTTTGATCTTGGCCAGCGACGCCGCGCGGAAGGCCTCGACGACCTCGTAGTGCGTGACGCTGGGCCGCCCGCCCTGGACGACGGCGAACTTGTAGTCGTGCCGGGGATGCCGGTCGATCGGCGCGTCGATGGTGCCGCGCGTCGGATCCGGGTGGCCCTGGACGATGGCGTGGTAGCCCTTGTCGACGGTGCGTTCCTTGAACGCCCGCTTCAGCACGGTGTACGCGTGCTCGCTCTTCGCCACGACCATCACGCCGGTGGTGCCCGCGTCCAGCCGGTGCACGACGCCCTGACGCTCGGCGGCGCCCGAGGTCGCGATGCGCAGCCCGGCGGCGGCGAGGCCGCCGACGACGGTCGGCCCGGTCCAGCCGGGGCTCGGGTGCACGGCGACGCCCACCGGCTTCGAGATCACCACGATGTCGTCGTCGTCATGCAGGATCTTCATGCCTTCGACGGGTTCCGCGACGACCTCTATGGCCGACGCGGGATCAGGCAGCGTCACTTCGAGGAGTCCGCCGGCGGTCAGCCGGTCCGATTTCCCGGCGGGCCTGCCGTCGAGGAAGATCTCGCCGGATTCGGCCAGCTCCGCCACGACGGTGCGGGAAAGCCCCAGCAGTTTCGCCAGCCCCGCGTCGACGCGCATACCGTCGAGCCCGTCGGGAACGGGCAACATCCGCGCGCTCATTCGCTCGCCGCTTTCTTCTTGTCCTTGGTGGATGTTCCGTCGTAGTCCTTGCCCAGCAAGGAAAGGATCACGATGAGGACGCCGCCGACGCAGATCGCGGAGTCGGCGACGTTGAAGATCGCCCAGCCCTGCCCGTTCGGCGCGAACGCGGAGATCATGTCGACCACGTGCCCCTGCAGCGGCCCGGGCGCACGGAAGATCCGGTCGGTCAGATTGCCGAGCGCGCCCGCCAGCACCAGGCCGAGGCCGATCGCCCAGCCGGTCGAGCGCAGCCGCCGGGCCAGCCAGACGATGGCGATCACGACGGCGATCGCGACCAGCGCGAGCACCCAGGTCAGCCCGGTCGCCATCGAGAAGGCGGCGCCGGGGTTGCGCACCAGCTGGAAGTACACGAGCCCGCCGAGGAACTCGACCGGCTGCTTGCCCTCCAGCGTGGACACGGCGATCTGCTTCGTGAGGAGGTCGATCCCCCACAGCACCGCGGCGACGGCGAACACCACGGCGACGCGCTTCTTGGGCAGCGGGGGCGACGGTGGCGCCGTTTCGGGCTCAGTACTCACCGCCCTATTGTCCACTGAGCGTGTTCAGGACTCCTCGGCGGCCGCCTTCGGCCTGCTCAGCAGGGCGGCGAACGCCCCGGCGAGCACGACCAGCGACGAAAGCACGAGCGCGAGCTGTCCTTGGGCGAGCACGACCGCGCAGAGCACGAACGCCGCGGCCACGACGAGCACCAGCACACTGCGCTCCAGCCACGCGAGCCCCGCCAGGCCGAGTGTCAGCAGGATCGCGCTCCGGGTGTCGCCGTCGAGATCGAATTCCCAGTAGCCGACCAGATCCGCCAGCATGATGGCGACCAGCCCGCCGAACGCGATCGCGGCGACCTTCCACCAGCGCATGGTCTTCGTCCGGATGGCATAGAACAGCACCGTGCCGAGGTAGACCGCGAGGACGGCGAACAGCCAGGCGTCGGTCCGGCCGGCGATGTCGAACGACCTGTCCAGCGCGGTCGCGGTCTCGCGGCTCATCTCGACGCCGTGCAAGCTCACGTACCCGAACGAATGTCGTTCTCCGGCGGGCGCGTAGGCGAACCATCCCCCGGACCACATCCCGCCGAAAGCCACCACCAGCAGCTGGGCGAAACCCAGCAACGCCAGCGGAAACCAGTAACGCGGTCGCTCGTTCCCCATACGGGTCGAGGGTAGTGGGTCAGGCGCAGAACGGGGGAAGCTCCCGCGGATCGTTCTCCGGCACCCAGCGGCCCTCCGGCTTCTCGTACTGCCAGCGCGCGCCGCGGGCGACGATCTGGCGCAGCGCCAGGACGATCCGGTCCACGTGTTCGGTGGTGCTGCCGAGGCCGACGCTGACCCGCACGGCCTGCTGCCCCGTCGAACCGGCCACGGCGATCAGCCGCTTCGTCGCCACGTGCGCGCAGAACGCGCCGTCCCGCACGCCGATTCCGTACTCCGCGGACAACACCGCGGCGAGCCAGCCCGGGTCGAAGCCGTCGACGACGAAGCTGAGCGTGCCGACCCGGCCGACCGGCGCGTCGAACAGCCGCAGTTCGGCGAATCCGGGGATGGCGGCGAGACCGCGGCGCAGGCGCGCCAGCAGTTCCTCCTCGTGGGCGACGATCCCGTCCCAGTTCGCGGCCAGGGTCTCGCAGGCGACACCGAGCGCGTAGACGCCGACGGTGTTGGGCGAACCGGCTTCGTGCCGCTCGGGACCGGAGTTCCAGACGACGTCGAGGTTTTCGGAGTCACGGTTGACGAGCTTCGTCGCGCCACCGCCGGCGAGGTACGGCTGGGCCGCGCGCAGCCAGTCGGCGCGGCCGATCAGCGCGCCGGCACCGAAAGGCGCGTACAGCTTGTGCCCCGACAGCGCGACGTAGTCGACGTCCAGTTCGCGCACCGAGATCTTCCGGTGCGGCGCGAGCTGTGCCGCGTCGAGCGCGATCCGGGCGCCGTGTCGCCGCGCGACGGCCGCGATCTCCTTGACCGGCAACAGTTCCCCGGTCACGTTGGACGCGCCGGTGAGCACCACCAGCCGCGGTCCCTGCGGGCAGCCCGCGAGCGCTTCGTCCACAGCGGACACCGCGGCGAGCCGGGTCCGCGGGGTTTCGATCCGGCGGACGTTCGGTCCCTTCCACGGCAGCAGCGCGGCGTGGTGCTCGGTGTCGAACACGACGACCGACGTGTGCTTCGGCAGGCTGCGGGCGAGAAGGTTGAAGGAATCGGTGGTGTTGCGGGTGAACACGACGGTGTCGGTCGACCGCGCGTCGACGAAGTCACGCAGGATTCCGCGCGTGCGCTCGTAAAGCCTGGTCGAAACCTGCGAAGCGAATCCGGCGCCGCGGTGCACGCTGGCGTACCAGGGCAGGAATTCGTCGACCGCGGAACGCACCTTGTCCAGACAGGGGGCGCTCGCCGCGTGATCGAGATTGGCGTAGGCGATGTCGCCGCCGGTGACCAGCGGAACCCGCAGATCGGCGCATGCAACCGCCGGGATCTGGTGCGCGGCAACGACTTCAGCGGGGGCGTTCGTGCGTTCGAGAGCGAGGGTCATCGTCATCCTCCGGGCCAGGGGACCCGGCGAGGATCCCGCGCTTGCCCGCCGCACCACGCGACGAGCCAGGTCCTCACCCGGGGCACCCCACCGCGGAAGGAGGGTTGCCGGTCAGCTAGCCGGGGCTTGACGCTGACACTCGTGACCTACGGACGAAGTTAGCGGATGGGCGGGCGATCGAGCCAGCCCTCGTCCGCATCTTGAGACGCCGCTCACGTGTTCCGCAAGCGGGAAGAACCGCTGCCCGGCGCCGCGCCGCGCCGGGCAACGGCAGGTCAGGCCCGGAATCGGCCGGGCAGCGGGACGGTCGAGCGGGAGGAGACCTCGGTCGCGGTGCCGGAGTACTGATCGGTGCCCGCGGTGAACTGCCAGCCGCCGAAGGTCTTGCCGTCGACGGCTTCGCCGTAGGCCTCGGCGACCTTGGTCGAGACCTCGTCGTAGGACAGGCCGTTCCAGTTGCCCGCGCCGACCCCGAAGTCGCGCGAGTCGCCGCCCTGCGCGGCGGCCGCCGGCAGGGTCCACAGGGTGAAGTGCACGTGCGCGCCGGTGCTGCTGCCACCGCAGGGCAGCGCGTTGCCGGTCCGGCCGAGCGCGTCGCCCGGGGCGACCTTCTGGCCGTCGGTGACCGAAATGCCCTCCAGGTGGTAGTACCCGGTCCGCCAGCCGCCGTCGTGGTCGACGGTCACCCAGTCGCCGCCGGAGCAGTGCTGGATCCGGACCGTGCCGGCCAGCGGGGCGCGAACGGTCTTGTCGCCCGGGCTGAAGTCGATGGCGTTCTTCACTCCGGACGTGCCGTTGTCCGAGTGGATCCCCGCCGAGTAGACCGACTGGCCAGTGTCGAAGGGCAGCCCGAAGGCGGGAAAAGCGCCGGCCGCGGTAGCCGTCGGGGCGGCGAGAACCACTCCGACGAGTGCCACGGTGACCCCCATACCAGCGAACCGCACAGGAAGCTTCGTCACCTTGCGTACTCCTTACCCCGTGACACTCACCCATTCGATGGAGTCGATTGCGGGGAAAGTAATCCAAAAGGAGTACAAATGGGAAGAAGTTTCTGAGATCAACCGACGAACAGCTGGTGCCGGTTCGTGACCTACTGGCCGGATTCGCCCTTCCACCTGGCGAGGCGGCCCGCGCGGTCGACGGCCCGCAGGCGTCGTTCGGCCGCGTCACGGGCTTCGGCGGTGGTCACGACGAGTAACTGGTCGCGCTCCTGGAGCCGGGTGTTCTTGTTCGGCGTGAAGCCGGAGCCGTCGCGGACGAGGAGGCTGATCGTCGCCCCCACCGGCAGGCGCAGCTCGGCCAGGTACACGCCGTGCATCTTCGATCCCGGGTGGATCCGGACCTGCAGGAGTTCCGCGCCCATCTCGTCGAGCGGCGCGGAGTCGACGTCGATCTCGTGCGCCTCGGCGTGCTGGGCGAGCCCGAGGATTCTCGCGAGCGGGGTCAGCGTCGCCCCTTGGAGCAGCGTCAGCACGATGACCAGCACGAACACCGCGTCGACCAGTTCCTGCGCGCCCGGCACGCCGGACGACAGCGGGATCAGCGCGAGCACGATCGGGACCGCCCCGCGCAGTCCGGCCCAGGACAGGAACACCTGTTCTCGCCAGGGGATCTTGAACGGCAGCGCCGACAGCAGCACCGACAGCGGGCGGGCGAGCAGCAGCACGACCGCGCCCGCGACCAGGCCCTGGACCAGGCTTTCGAAGATCCTGCTCGGCGAGGCGAACAGGCCGAGCAACACGAACAAGCCGATCTGCGCGAGCCAGCCGAGCCCTTCGGCGAAGGACAGTGTGTCCGACCGGTGCGGCAGCTTCGAGTTCCCCAGCACCAGGGCCGCGACGTAAGTGGCGAGCAGGCCCGACGCGTGGGCGAGCTGCCCGCTCGAATACGCCACGACGCAGACCGCGACCGTGGCCAGCGGGTACAGACCGGTGGCGGGAAGCGCCGCCCGGCGCAGCGCGAACGCCCCGCCCCAGCCGAAGGCCAGGCCGATCACCAGCCCGGCGGCGAGTTCGTAGACCACCAGCAGCGGCAGGGACCAGTCGATGGTCGTTCCCTCGGCGAGGACCACGACGGCGATGTAGGCCGGGGCGTCGTTGATACCCGACTCGATCTCCAGCGCGCCGACGAGCCGCTTGCCGATCCCCGCGGATCTCAGCACGGAGAAGACGGCCGCGGCGTCGGTCGAGGCCAGTACCGCGCCCCACAGCAACGCCATCCGCCAGTCCAGGCCCAGTAACCAGTGCAGGGTGGCACCGGTGACCGCGATGCTCACCACCACGGCCACTGTGGACAGTGCGATTCCGATGCCCAGCGAGGGTTTCACGGCCGACCAGCGGGTGGTGAGGCCGCCTTCGGACAGGATCATCACCAGCGCGGCGAGGCCGAGCGACTGGGTGAGCCCGGGGTTGTCGTACTGGATGCCGAACCCGGCTTCGCCGAGCAGGACCCCCATCCCCAGGTACAGCAGCAGCGAGGGAAGGCCGACCCGGATCGACACCCGGACGGCGATCACGGCGACGAGCAGCACCGCGCCGCCGGTGCCGAGAATGAGCGGGAGTTGCTCCATGTCGCCTCCCGTTCCGGTCGCCGTGAGGGCTCCAGAATAGTGAGGCGGTGATCGTCACACGTTCGTGTACCGGCCGGAAAGTGCCCGGACAACCTGTGTTACAGACTGTCCACTAGGGACTGCGCAGGGCGACCAGGTCGACACCGAGTTCCGCGAACGGCTTTTCCGCCGCGGGCAGGACCTTCACCGCGCGGTTGCCCTCACGGGACAACCAGCCGGCGCTCACACCGTGAGACAGTAACGCCGCGGGCACCCGGCCCGCCAAATGATCACGCCGGACCGTCCAATCCAGACAGTCGCGCAGCATCGGGCGGCGGCCGCCGTCGATCTCCACCCCGAGCGCGCCGAGCACCTCCCGGCCACGATCGGTCAGCGTCAGGCCGCCGGCGTCGTCGATCAGCCCGGTGGCGAGCATCCCGTCCCGCAACGCGACGCCGACCGTCCCGGCGAGGTGGTCGTAGCAGGTCCTGGCGAACTCGAGCCGCTTTACCCGCACCGACGACCGAAGCCCCTTCACCGGCCGGTGTTCGGCATGCTGCGCCAGATGCTCGATGAGCTCCGCCACCCGCGGGTCGGCTATCCGGACGTAACTGTGCCTCCCCTGCTTGACCCGCACGACGAAGCCGGCCTCGGTCAGCTTCGTCACGTGCTCGCTCGCCGTCGACGCGGCCACGTCGGCCGCGCCCGCCAGCTCGGTCACCGTCCAGGCACGCCCGTCGAGCAGCGCGAGGCACATCGACGCGCGGCTCGGATCGGCGAGCACGGCCGCGACCTCGGCCAGGGCGATCGTCTCCATGCGTCCACCGTAGAAGACCCACGGTTCGGCGACCGCCGAAGCGTCAGCCCGCCAGGAACTTCGCCGCCAGCTGCACCGCGGGTTTGGAGTCGTTGGAACCTTCGAGCATGACGGCGAAAGCCACGTCTCCGCGATAGCCGACGAACCAGCCGTTGGCGTCCGCACCCGAGCCGAACTGCGCCGTCCCGGTCTTGCCGAAGACCGCTCCGCTGCCCCTCAACGCCTTCGCGGTCCCTGTCGTGCAGACCTCGCGCATCATCGCGCGGACCTGGTTCAGCACCCCGGCGGGCGGGGCCTGGTACCCGGCGTTGACCTTGGTCTCCAGCCCCTGCCACAGCTTCGGGACCACCGGCTTCCCCGTGGCGACCGTCGCGGCCATGAGTGCCGCGCCCAGCGGGCTGACCTGCACCCTGCCCTGTCCGATCCCGGCTTCGACCTGCTCGTCACCGCCGGTGGACGGCTCCACCTTGCCGGTCTCCGTCGACAGTCCCGGGATCTCGAAGTCGGCGTTGAGACCGAACTGGCTCGCGGCCTTGGCAAGACCGTCCGCGGGCAGCTGCTTGGCGAGCCGCCCGAAGGTCGTGTTGCACGACGCGGCGAACGCCGTCTTCAGCGAGACGGTCCCCAGGTCGAACCCGTTGTCGTTCTTGAGCGTGCGGGTCCCGATCTGCTCGCTGCCCGGGCAGGCCAGCGGGGAGTCGGCGGTGACGCCGCCCTGCTGCAACGCCGCGGTCGCCGTGGCGATCTTGAAGGCCGAACCCGGCGAGTACAGGCCGTTGAGGGCCTTCGGCTGGTTCCCGGCGGCGCCGTTCTGCGCGACCGCCAGGAGCTCGCCCGAGGTCTTCATCGCGATGATGATCGCCGGGCCTTGAAGGCCGTCGACGGCCTTCTGGGCGGCGGTCTGGGAGGCCACGCTCAAGGTCGAAACCAACGGCTTGTCCGTCTCGGCCGCCTGGCCGAAGAGCGTCTCGACCGGCTTGCCGGAGGCGTCCACGCGAGACACGGTGACGGTCGCTCCGGTGCCGCTGTTCTCCCCGGAAGCGACCTTGGACAACGCCCCCTGCAGGATCGGCGCGGCACCTGCCGCATCACCGCCGACGAGAGCCTTGCCGTCGCGATCGGTCACGATCGGTTTGGCCGAAACCGGAGCGACAGCGAGCCGCTGCCCGGCTTCGAGTTTCGGGTGGATCGCCGACATCGCCCAGCGGACGACCCACTTCCCGGCGTTGCGCACCAGGTCCAGCTTGCCTTCGTACTTCCAGACGCTACCGCCGCCGAAAGTCCACGCGGCGTGGAAGGTGGCCGACGTCGAGGGCGCGTCACCCGGCGTCGTCGGGACCTCGCCGAGGGACGTCTTGACCGAGGCCCCGTTGAGGGCGTTTCGCGTCCCGGTGAGTGCGCTCGTGGCCGCCGCCGGATCGTCGACCGGGGCGGTGGTCAGGTCTCCCGTGTCGAACAGCCGCAGGAACCGGGTGGCGACCTGGGCGGGACTGTCCTGCGCGTTCGCGGTGGACTCCCCCGGCCCGCCTCCGGAGGCCGCGGGCGCCCGGTCCTCCTTGACCAGCAGCACCACCGCTGCCACCACGATGGCGACGACGGCCAGTGCGGCACCGATCAGGATGCCTCTTTTCCGGGCAGGACTCATGGATTCGCTCTCCCCCATACGGCGCGCCCCTCGCGCGCCCCCGGGCGTCAGCCTGCCGATTTCCCCCGCGCAAGGCGCGCTTCGGACGGGAAAGCGGCTGATCCGAATCCGTTTCGTGATCCCGATGATCGGGAACACCAGGAAAGGCCCCTTCATCGCGAAATTGCGATGAAGGGGCCTTTCCTGGCACTTGCGAGGGTCAGGCCTTGGCGACCGCCACGGTCACCTTGGTGCCCTCCCCGACCGTCCCGGCCGAGCCGTCGGCGACCTCGCCGTAGGCCACCGAAGTCGCCAACGTCTCCGAAGCGACGAACTCCTCGTGCGTCTTCGCGGCCGTGACCACGTCTTCCGGCGCGTCGACCGTCAGCGCGATCCGGTCGGCGACGTCGAGCCCGGCGTCACGGCGGGCCTGCTGCACGACCCGGACCAGGTCGCGGGCCAGGCCCTCGGCCGCCAGCTCGTCGGTCACCTCGGTGTCGAGCAGCACCAGCCCGGCGCCGCCGGGCAGCTCCGCGGCCGCGCCGCCGCCCTTCGCGACGAGACGCCGGTCGTACTCGCCCTCGACGAGTTCGATCCCGGCCGCCACGACGGCGCCGCTCTCGGACGTCGTCCACTCACCGGCCTTGACGGCCTTGATCACCGTCTGGACGTCCTTCCCGAGCCGCGGACCGGCGGCGCGGGCGTTCACCGCGACCTCGAAACCGCCGTGCGCGGCGACGTCCGTGGTCAGCTCGACGGATTTGACGTTGACCTCGTCGCGCAGGATGTCGGTGAACTCGCGCAGCGACTCCGCCTCGTGCGCGGCGACGACCAGCTTGGCCAGCGGCAACCGCACCCGCAGCTTGTTCGACTTCCGCAGCGAGAGCGCCGAAGACGCCACCTGGCGCACCCGGTCCATCGCCGTCACCAGCGCCGCGTCGGCGGGCAGGTCGAGCGCGTTCGGCCAGTCGGTCAGGTGCACCGAACGGCCGCCGGTCAGCCCGCGCCACACGACCTCGGTGGTCAGCGGCAGCAGCGGCGCCACCACCCGCGACGTCACCTCCAGCACGGTGTGCAGGGTGTCGATCGCGTCCTGCTCGCCCGCCCAGAACCGGTCGCGCGACCGGCGCACGTACCAGTTCGTCAGCACCTCGAGGAAGTCACGGACGGTCGAACAAGCGCCGGCGACGTCGTAGGTGTCGAGCGCGTGCTCGACGTCGGTCACCAGTTCGTGCGTCTTCGCCAGCACGTACCGGTCGAGGACGTGCTTCGAATCCGTGCGCCACTGGCCTTCCACGCCCTCGGCGTTCGCGTAGAGCGCGAGGAAGTAGTACGAGTTCCACAACGGCAGCACGGCCTGGCGGACGGCGTCGCGGATGCCCTTGTCGGTGACGACCAGGTTCCCGCCGCGCAGGATCGGGCTCGCCATCAGGTACCAGCGCATCGCGTCGGAGCCGTCGCGGTCGAAGACCTCGTTGACGTCCGGGTAGTTGCGCAGCGACTTGGACATCTTCTGGCCGTCCGAGCCGAGCACGATCCCATGCGAGATGCAGGTGCGGAACGCCGGCCGGTCGAACAGCGCCGTCGCCAGGACGTGCAGCACGTAGAACCAGCCGCGGGTCTGCCCGATGTACTCGACGATGAAGTCACCCGGGTAGTGGTGCTCGAACCACTCGGTGTTCTCGAACGGGTAGTGCACCTGCGCGTACGGCATCGAACCCGAGTCGAACCAGACGTCCAGGACGTCCTCGATCCGGCGCATGGTGGACTTCCCGGTCGGGTCGTCCGGGTTGGGCCGGGTCAGCTCGTCGATGAACGGCCGGTGCAGGTTCTCCAGCCGCACGCCGAAGTCGCGCTCGATCTCGTCGAGCGAGCCGTACACGTCCGTGCGCGGGTACGCCGGGTCGTCCGACTGCCACACCGGGATCGGCGTGCCGAAGTACCGGTTGCGGGAGACCGACCAATCGCGGGCGTTCTCCAGCCACTTGCCGAACTGACCGTCCTTGACGTTCTCCGGGTACCAGGTGATCTGCTGGTTCAGCTCGACCATCCGGTCCTTGAACTCGGTCACCGCGACGAACCACGACGAGACGGCGCGGTAGATCAGCGGGTTGCGGCAGCGCCAGCAGTGCGGGTACGGGTGCTCGTAGGTCTCGTGGCGCAGCAGGACCGCGCCCTGACGGCCGGCGGAACCGGTGCCGTTCTTGAGATCCTTGATGATGTTCGGGTTGGCGTCGAAGACCTGCTGGCCCTCGTAATCCGAGACCGTCGCGTCGAACTTGCCCTGCGCGTCCACCGGCGTGACCGGGACGATGCCCGCCGCGTCGGTGACGACCTTGTCCTCTTCACCGTAGGCGGGCGCGATGTGGACGACACCGGTGCCGTCCTCGGTCGTGACGTAGTCCGCGGACAGCACGCGGTGCGCGTTCTCGTGCCCGGCGAAGTACGGGAACGGTGGGGCGTAACGGGTTCCGAGCAGCTCGGTGCCGGTGTAGTGCCCGACGACGGTCGGCTCCTCACCGAGCTCGCGGGCGTACGCGGCGACGCGCGCTTCGGCGAGCAGGAACCGCTTGCCGTCACTTTCCACCACGACGTACCGCACGTCCGGGTGCACCGCGGTCGCGAGGTTGGACGGCAGCGTCCACGGGGTCGTGGTCCAGATCAGCAGGTAGGTGCCGTCGAGCTCGTTGTCGTTGCCCTCCAAGCGGAAACCGACCGTGACGGCCGGGTCCTGACGGCTGGCGTAGACGTCGTCGTCCATGCGCAGCTCGTGGTTGGACAGCGGGGTCTCGTCGCGCCAGCAGTAGGGCAGGACGCGGTAGCCCTCGTAGACCAGGCCCTTGTCCCACAGCTGCTTGAACGCCCAGATGACCGACTCCATGTAGGACAGGTCGAGCGTCTTGTAGTCGTTGTCGAAGTCGACCCAGCGGGCCTGGCGGGTGACGTAGTCCTGCCATTCGCCGGTGTAGCGCAGCACGGACTCGCGGCACGCCTCGTTGAAGACGTCGATGCCCATCGCGTCGATCTCGGACTTCTCGGTGATCCCGAGCTGGCGCATGGCCTCGAGCTCGGCGGGAAGGCCGTGGGTGTCCCAGCCGAAGCGGCGCTCGACGCGTTTGCCCTTCATGGTCTGGTAACGCGGCACCAGGTCCTTCACGTACCCGGTGAGCAGGTGACCGTAGTGCGGGAGACCGTTGGCGAACGGCGGGCCGTCGTAGAAGACGTACTCGTTCGAACCGTTGACGCCGGGGTCGCGGGCGTCGATCGAAGCCTGGAAGGTCCGATCGGATTCCCAGTACGCGAGGACGCGCTTCTCCGACTCGGGGAACGAAGGCTGGGACGGGACGCCGGTCTCGCCGTCCACCTGTGCCTTGGGATACATCTTCGGTGCTCCTCGCGTTTCGTCTCTCTCGTACGGGCTTTCACCCACACGGGGACGAGACGGCCGTTTCCGGCGCGTTCCGCGGTACCACCCCGCTTGCCCGGCCGGTGGTGTTCCGGCTGGGCCGCTCATTCGACGGCTGTGACGGGCCGTACCCGTCCGGTTCTACTGGGGGCTCATCTGCGAGGACAGAGGCCCTGTTCTTCCGGAGGCTCCCCGGTGATGGCCGGATCGGTGCCAGTTCATTCAAGGGTAGCGCGCGGGGGCAACCGGGTTGTCCGGGGTGGGTGGAAACTCGGAGGCGGCGGGCGGCGGCCGTGATTAGGCTCCCGCCCGAGGAGGGTGATGGACACCGAAGAACAGCTGTGGCGCCAGATCCGCGTCACCGACCGGATGTGGGAGGGCCCGGGACAGATCGCCGCGCTCGAGAAGGTGACTCGTCGCGTGGACGCGCTCGGCTTGATCGCACATCGGCACGAGGCGCGCGTCCGGCTCGCCACCGCGTACCTGCTCGGCGGCGAGCCCGCGAAGGCGCTCGAGCCCCTCTCCCGGTGTCTGGACTCCGGCGATCCCGAGCTCAGGCCGGTGTTCGACTACCTGGCCGAGGCGTTCGTCGAAGACCCGCGCGTTCCGCTCGCGGACACCCTCGCCGTGCTCGACGAAGGTGAACGGCTCTTCTGGCCGATGCCCGACAACCGCCTGATCATCGCGTCGCATCTCGGCGCCGAGGCGGACGTCCGGTACGAGGCCCCCGCGGAAAGCTCGCGGTGCGACCGGTGCGACATCGGCTTGAGGATCGACCACCTGCTCCGGGTCGGCCGCGTCGACGACGCCGTCGAGCTCTTCGTCTCCGACGACGACCGCTGCTCCCGGCAGCCGCACGCGATGCTCGCGGCACTGATGCTCCCGTTCGCCCGAGCCGGCCGGCTCGACGACGCGGTGGAAGCCTTCCGGGCGTCTTATTCGGCTTTCTGGACCAAGCCGGCCGAGCTCGGCTCGCTGGCCCGGCACATCGAGTTCTGCGCGCGGACAGGAAATCACGCCGCGGCCCGGAAACTGGTCGACCGGCATGGCGGGTGGCGATCGACGCCCTTCGGGACGATGGAGTTCCACGCCGCGGCGGCCTTGGTGACGGAATCCCACGCGTCCCTGGCGCTGGAGATCGCCGCCCGGTTCGACGCCCGCAACGGCAACTCCGTGCAGAGCGAGCGGATCCGGGCATTGCTCGCGGCGGATCCGGCACCGATCGCAGTGGACCTGGGATCCGCGTTGCTCCCCGGCACCAAGCAGATCGGGTCGCGGCTCGTGATCTATCCGAAGACCGTCGAGGAACTGGCTTCCCTAGCCGAACGCAGCGAAGACGATCCGGAGTTCGCGGCCATCATGTGGGAACGGTTCGACGAGCTCCTGCCGAACCCCGAAGGTGAACTGCTCGCGCGCCGTCTCGCCGGCTCCGGCGAACCTGCCGGAGCCACCGACCGCGATCCCGGGGCACGCGCGTTCCGACTCGCCGCGCTGTCTCTGGAAGAGGACCCCTTGCGAGCCTTGACGTTCGCGCGCGAGGCCATCGACCTCTTCCTGGCGAGGTTCGACTACACGAACGCCGCCCGCGCACGGCTGATGGCGGTGTGGATCCTGGCGTTCACAGGCGATCCGAAGGCCGCCCTCGACTTGATCGACAAGCCCGACCCCGTCGGCGGAATCCCCGAGGTGCAGGCCGAGGTGCTGTACACCCACGGAAAGCTCTCGCAGGCGCTCGGCGATCTCGACGAGGCGGCATTCCGGCTCCTCATGGCTGCCGAAAGCTTCGAGTCCGCCGAGAACACCGACGCGCTCGGCTGGGCCCGCGCCGATCTCGCGGAGCTCTTCCTGACGATGGACCGTTTCGAAGACGCCGCCGACGCCGCCGAAGAGGCCGTCCGGCTGGCGCCCACGGCGCGGGCCCTGGCATTGCGGGATCGGGCTTACCTTTTGCGCGCCTGATGGTGTGGGCGATGATCGCGCCGTTGCTTCCGGCGGAAACGGGGCAGCGGGACGGCATTGGCTACGCGATTTGTGCATGCGCGCATGGGTGCGCCGTGGCGTGAACTGCCTGAGCGGCTGCGCCGCGTATGAGCGGTCGCGGAAGTGGACCGCGGACGGGCGTGGGACCGGGTCCTGGAACACGTGATCGTCAGGACGACTCGCCAGGGCTTGGAGGACCACTTCGAGTTCGCGATCCGCGTCGATTCGACGAGTGTCCGAGGCATCGGCACGCTGCGGGCGCACCGGAGCGCAGCCGTGTAGGTCGTTATACAGTCACCAACGGCCTATGTCCTGAGGTGCATGGTGTTCCGCCTCGGCGTGCCGGTGGGGTCGAGGTAGGCGGGCGGTGTGAAGTCGGGGAGCCCGTCTTGGGCGATCTGGACTTTCCATTCGCTGCGGTGGATCAACCGGTGGTGCTTGGTGCAGAGCAGCACGAGGTTGTCGATCTTCGTTTCGCCGTGGTGGCGCCAGAAAACGATGTGATGGGCCGTACAGCGCGGCACCGGCATGTCACAGCCCGGGAACGCGCAACCGCCGTCGCGGAGGGTCAACGCGTACTTCTGCGCCAGGGACACGGTGCGTTTCGACCGGCCGATGTCCAGCGGTTCGCCCGCGGTGCCGAGGACGCCGGGGCGGACGCGGGCGTCACAGGCGAGGATGCGGGCGTCGGTGGCGCTGATCGGCCCGACCAGATCCAAATGTGCTTCACCGAGATCGTTGATCAGATCCTCGTAGGACATGGTGACCAGAATGTGGGTGGCTTCGCCTGCCTGGCCCGGAAGGTTGCGGCTGGTGGTCTTCAACCGCACATAGTCGGTAAAAGCGTCTCCGTAGCGTTCGTCCTGGCTGCGGGAGTCGCGGACCCCGTCGATGGCTTTGTGGGGCTTGGCCATCGGATCCAGATCGGACTTCAACCGCGCATAGGTTTCCAGATCGAGGGTGCCTTTCAACCCGAGGGTGCCGTCCCGGTGCTTGACGAACCGCAACTCCGGCCGGGTGTCCTTCGGGTCCTCGTTACGGGGTTCTTTCCCGTCCGGATCCAGCTTGTCCAGCAGGCGGCGTCCGGCGCGGGCGATCTGCCGCGGCCCCGCCCGACGCGCCAACGTCACCAGGATCGCCTCCCCAGCCCGCACATCCTCCTCTGGAACAGTGGACGGGATCCGCGCCAGGGTCCGGATGATCGCATCGATCTGCGAACCCCCGATCGCGCCTTCCGCCGCGGCCTGGGCGGTCAAGGGTGCCAGCGGGGGTTCGGGGTCTCCGCCGATCGCGGGGCCGGGATGCAGCGCCAGGACACGGTCGGCGCGGGCGTCGGCTTCCTTGTCGGCCACCAGGAAGTCCTCGAAAATCAACGCCGACAACGTCGAATGACCACTACACCCACGCACCCCGCGAGAATTGATTTCCGCGAGAATCGCGTTCTGCTCCGCATCCATCTGGCGCTTCAGGACTTCCAGTTCCTGTTTGCGGGCATGCAGCGTCGCGGTGTCGACGCGCCACCACTCGGTGGACGTCTCCTGGGGTGCATCGTTGCTGGCCACGACACCGACACTACTCCGAATCGAACACCTGCGCTAGCCCAAACAGACCAACGCAGAAAAGTGTTCCGAAAGGACCGGTGACGACAGCTGCGAAGGAGTCTTAAAGCCGCGAAGCAGCTTTAAGGATGCGAAGCACAATGAGCACTTAATGGCTCTGATCGAATTGACTCAGCACAGATCCTCCCGCCGTGAGTAACGTGAACAGTCGCCCACCACCCAGGGCCCGAGTTGCCGTCCCAACCACCGCCTCTAGGTTGACGGGTATGCCGATCTGCGAGGCCCGATGAAAGGGCCCGGCCTCCTCATAGCCCTCCTGGTCGTCCTCGGCGGCGTCAGCGGGCTCGGATTCCTCCTGGGACTGGGCAGCGCGGCCGTCCTGGCGGCCCTCACCGCGCTCTTCTGCCTCATGGCGGCGGCGGGTGGACCGCTTTGGGCGGATCTGCGGTTGCTGGCGTGGTTCGCGCCCGCGCTGATCCTCGCGGTCGGGGTGCCGCGGTTGCTGGGCGCGGTGTCGCAGTGGGCGGCGATCGCGCTGCTGGTGGCGATCGTGGTCGTCGCCGGGTTGTTGCCCGTGCTCGGGACCCGGTTCGTCACGGTCGGGCTGGGGCTCGGGATGGCGTCGCTGTTCGGGTATGGCTTCCAACTGACGGGGACGGCGTCGGCGGGGCAGATCCTGGGCGCGCCCGCGCTCGCGGTCGGCGTCGTGATCCTGTTGCGGGCGTTGATGGGCGCGAAGGATCCGGCCAAGCCGACCCGTGACGCGCTGGCCGACGCGCTGGCGACCGGTGCGCCCGAAACGCAGGAGCGCGCGGCGAGGCTTTGGCTCGCGGACCGGCCTCGTCGCTGGACCGGCCGGGTCCTCGGCGGCATGTTCCGCTACCGCGCGGCCACCGGGCTGCTGGAGATCCGCGGGAAACGGCTCGACAGCGAGGAAATCGGCGAAACGCTAGACGCTGCCAGGGAGGAAGCCGTCAGGCTCGCCGACGCTGTCCGGAGTCTGGCGGCACCGGGAGACATCGAACCGGTGCGCCGCAAGGAACTCACCGCGCTTCCCGGTGCCACGGCGAGGCTCGTCACCGCGCTCTGGGAGGCTCTCGAAACCATCCGGGCCGCGGCGATCGAACGCGATGAGTCGCGTGTGGACGTTCCGAAAGGACTCCGCGGAGAACTGCGCCGGATCGAGCTGAGCGGCGCGTTTTCCTGGCGGTCGGCACAGTTCCGGCACGCGCTCCGCTGCGGGCTCGGCGTCGGGCTGGCGCTGGTGGTCGCGAGTTTCCGGCCGGGCGACCCGCTCACCGTCTCGTTCCTGCTCGCCACTTTCGCCATCATGCAACCGGAATGGCGGGACAGCCTCGGCAAGGCCTGGCAGCGGATCGCCGGTTCACTCGGCGGCGCCGTCGTGCTCACTCTCGTTCTTTGGCTTCTGCCGCAAGGGGTTCTGCTGCCGATCGGGCTCGTCGCACTGCTCGGCGGGTTCTCGGTCATGCGGACGCGTCCGGCGATCTTCAACGGCTGCATGGTCCTGATGTCGGTCGGCATGAACGCGACCACCAGGCATCTCGACCCGCGTTACGTACTCGTCGAGTACCTGCTCCTGATGGTCCTCGCCGGCGCCATCGCCCTGCTGTTCGGTTTCGCCGCGATCCCCGGCGTGCCGAAACCCGGCCCGGCGGAACGGTTCGAGAGCGCCGTCGCCGCCACCCGCGCGCTGCTCGGCTCGGTGGCCCGGAAACTGCGCGGCGAGGACGTCGATCCGCGGACGCTCGGCCGTGAGTTCCGTGAAGCCGCCGTCGCGCACCACGGCCTGCTCGCCGCAGAGCCGGGCACGAAGGAACCGGCGCCAGGCCAGCGGGACGCGCTGGAGAACGCGGCCGAAGCCTTGCGCGGTCTGTCCGTCACGGCGTCGTCGCTCCTGCTGCGCCCCGGCTCGGCCGGAGTGGCGGACGCCGTCGACGAGGCGGCCCGCACGCTCGGGACCGACGAGGCAGCGGAGATCCCGGTGCCCCGCGACGCGGACGAGGAGCAGCGCCTGGTGCTCGACACGATCGCCGCCGACGTCGTGGCGGTCGGCGAGGCGGCCCAGAAGCTCTAGGCGTTCTCGCGGTGCTGTCCGGCGATCTCGGCGTCGGGCTTGCACAGCGCGCACGGCGTGAACCCGAGCTGCCGTGCCTCACCGATGCCGAGCGGGATCGTGTCCCGCGTTTCGAGCCACGCGCAAGAGGTCACGTGATAGCGCGGGTACTCGTCGACGACGACGACTTCGACCTCGAGTTCGGAGACGACCGCCACATCCTCGGGATCGCTCTTCTCCTCGCCGGGGTCGCCGCTCTGCTGAGGCTCAGGGGTGTCCTCCGCGTCGCCCAGTTCACCGGCGGCGGGCATCAGGACGGTCTGCTCGGCGTCCTCGGGTTTCTGTTCCTCATCCTCGGCGGGTTCGTCCTCGTCGGACTCGTCGGACGAGGACGTGTCCTCTTCAGCAGGAGCCGCGCGCTTCTTGCGGCGGCGCAGCAGGTCGAAGAGGAGCAGCAACCCCGCGACGACGGAGACACCGATGGAGATCCAAGCCCACAGGGAGTTCGCGGTGATGAGCGCCGCGACGAGCAGCCCCAGAGCCGCCAGTACCAGTACCAGGACGATGTAGAGCACGGTGAATTACAACACGAGGGCCAAGCGAAACGGCCCCGACCCTCCGGAGAGTGCCGAGGCCGTTCCACTGTGTAGAAACGAAACCTGATCAGCCCGCTTCGGCCCGCGGGCCGAACGAGTAACCCTGTCCGCTACCGGAGGACGAAGACTGCCCCGAGCTCGACGAGGACGCCGACGCGGGAGCGGCCGAACCACGGTCGTCGAGCTCACGCAGCTGGGACTCGAGGAACCCGCGCAGCCTCGTGCGGTACTCCCGCTCGATCGTGCGCAGCTCCTCGATCTTCTTGCCCAGCGAGCCCTTCTCCGCGTTCATGTTGTTCATGGTCTCGGTGTACTTGCGCTGAGCCTCGCGCTCCATGGTCGTCGCCTTGTCGCGCGCCTGGCGCTCCAAGGTTTCGGCACGGGTTCGCGCGTCGTTCAGCATGGTCTCGGCACGCGTGCGTGCCTCGTTCACCATCGAGTCCGACTTGGACCGCGCGTCCGACAGCAGCTGCTCGGACTTGGTCCGGGCTTCGGCGAGCATGCCGTCCGACTCGGTCTTGGCCTCGGCGGTGAGCCGGTCGGCCATTTCCTGCGCCAGCCCGAGCACCTTCGCGGCCTGGACGTTGGGCTCCCCGTTGTCCGGCACCATCGAGTGGGCCTGGGTCTGCTCCATCGCCGACTGCGGCGGCGGCACCGGCGCCAGGCGGCGCGACGGCTCGTCGCGTACCTGCGGCGGCGGGCCGACGGCGCCGGCCTTGGCGTTCTCGAGCTCACCACGGGTGGTCTCGAGCTCGTTGTCGAGCTGTTCGACCTGCTGCCGCAGCTCGTTGTTGTCCTCGATCAACCGGGCAAGCTCGGTCTCCACCAGGTCGAGGAACGCGTCCACCTCGTCCTCGTTGTAGCCCCTTTTGCCAATGGGCGGCTTGCTGAACGCGACGTTATGCACGTCAGCGGGGGTCAACGACATCAGATCACCTCACGCACTCCATGGCCTGCAGGTCCACCGGGGCTTCCCCGAAAATCACCCTGGCGTTGCCAGCTGCATCGCGAAGAACACAACCAACAGCAGCACCATAATCGATAAGTCCAGTCCGACGCCGCCGATTCGTACGGTCGGGATGATTCGTCTGAACAGACGAACCGGTGGGTCGGTCACTGTGTAGATGGTCTCGAGCGTTACCGCAACCCCTCCGGCAGGACGCCACTCGCGAGCGAAAGCACGCACGAGCTCGACGACGATCCGTGCCGTCAGCAGGAGCCA
The DNA here is from genome assembly GCF_014873915.1 of Amycolatopsis roodepoortensis. Taxonomy (GTDB): domain Bacteria; phylum Actinomycetota; class Actinomycetes; order Mycobacteriales; family Pseudonocardiaceae; genus Amycolatopsis; species Amycolatopsis roodepoortensis. The sequence continues at coordinate 384,737 of NZ_JADBEJ010000001.1, read as the reverse complement.
GAAGGCGAACAGCACGTACCAGACGACCAGCAACACAGCATTCACGTAACCACTCTGCCATGCCTCGCGTCAAAAGACGCAGTCGACGGGCCGCGGATGGCGATGAGTCGACAAAATCACATCCGGCTGCGCTCAGCGGTCACCGGGTGATCAGCCGCGCAGGAACAATCCGCCTTCGGCAATCCGTCGGCGGTCTTCCGCGGTGACATCCACATCGGGCGGTGAGAGAAGGAACACCTTGTTGGTGACCTTGTCCATCGATCCGCGCAACGCGAAAGCGAGCCCCGCGGCGAAGTCCACGAGACGCTTCGCGTCCGCGTTCTCCATCTCCGTGAGGTTCATGATCACCGGGATGCCCTCCCGGTAGTGCTCCCCGATCGCGCGCGCTTCCGCGTAGCTCGTCGGGTGCAGCGTCGTGATCCGGCTCAACGGGTCACGCACCGCCGGACGCACCGGCTCGGTGACCGGCCGCAGCCGCGCGACCGGCTCCGGCTGGCGGTCGATCGCCAGCGCTCCGTGGACGGCAGGCTCCGGGCTGGCCACGGAGCGTGACCGAGGCCGCGGCGCAGGCTCGTCATACGTGTCATCGACGTCCCGGTAACGTCCACCCCGTGACCGGGCCGGCGGCTCGTCGTCGTAGTCGTACTCGTCGTCGGCGTATTCCTTCGAGGCGTAACCTCGCCGGTAGTCGTCCTCGACGTCGTAGCCGTCTTCGTCCGCGGGCACCATCCCGAAGTAGGCCTTCAGCTTCTGCAGCGCGCTCATGCCTCTCCCTAGCCTTAGCCGCGTCCCGCACCGTACTCCCCCGCCCTCGCCGCCACTCCCCGTAACGACGAGACGGTATTCCCTAGGGCGAGGCTAAACCGCGCCCACCGAGCAACGCGGTTCCGACACGCACACAGGTCGAGCCGTGCGTGATCGCCTGCTCGAGATCATTGCTCATTCCGGCGGAGATCTCACGGGCTTTTGGGTGTTCTTCCCGTAGACGCTCCGACGCACGAGCGAGTTTCCCGAACGCCTCCGCGGGATCAGTACCCAGCGGCGCCACCGCCATAAGCCCTCGGAGGCGAATATCACCCACATGGGCTATCCGCTCCGCCAAATGGCTCACTTCGCTCAACCGAATGCCCCCGCGCTTCGGATCGTCATCGAGACTTACTTGAATGAGGACGTCCAGCGGGTGCTCGCGTTGCCCGGAATCCAGCGCCGACTTGGTCGCCTTCGCGAGCGCGTCGGCGAGGCGTTCGGAGTCGACGGACTGGACCTCGTCCGCCCAGCGCACGACCGATTTGGCCTTGTTCCGCTGCAGGCTGCCGACCATATGCCAGCGGATCGGGGCGTCCGGCCGGAGACCGGCGACCTCTTCGGCCTTCGCGCCCGCCTCCTGATCGCGGTTCTCGGCCAGGTCCAGCGCACCGAGGTCGGCTAGCAGCGCGGCGTCGAGCGCCGGGAAGGTCTTGGTGACCGCGAGCAGCTTGACCTCGTCGCGGGCCCGGCCGGCGGCCTCGCACGCGGCGGCGATCCGCTTTTCCACTTCGGCGAGGGACGCGGCGAGTTCCGCCTTCCGTGCGTCACTCACGACGCGTCCAGCCACGTGATACCCGCGATCCGGCCCGTGGTGCCGTCGCGGCGGAAGCTGAAGAGGGTCTTGTCTTCGTTGGTACAGCGCGGATCGACGCCGATCTTGCCGACGCCGAGGTCGGCCAGCTGCCGCCAGAGCCCGGCGCGCAGGTCGAGGCCCGGCGTCCCCTTGCGGGTTTTGCAGGCGCTGCCCGGCACGTGCTTCTCGACGTCGGCGGCCATGTCGGCGGGGACTTCGTAGCAGTCGCCGCAGATCGCGGGGCCGAGCAGCGCTTCGGTGCGGGCCGGTTCGGCGCCGACCGAACGCATCGCCTCGACGGCGGCGGGGACGACGCCGACCCTGGCACCGACGCGGCCCGCGTGGACGGCGGCGACGACACCGGCTTCGGCGTCGGCCAGCAGAAGCGGCACGCAGTCGGCGACGAGCACTACGAGCGCGAGCCCGGGCTCGGCGGTCACGAGCGCGTCGGTCGCTTCGGCGGCGGAGGTCTCCGAACCGTCGACGATGGTGGCCGTCCGGCCGTGGACCTGCTCCATCCACGCCAGCCTGTCCTCGGCGAGGCCGAGTTCGGTGGCGAGACGTTTGCGGTTGGCGTAGACGTCGCCCGCGTCGTCGCCGACGTGATCACCGAGGTTGAAGGTGTCGTAAGGCGGCCGGGAAGCCCCGCCCGCCCTTGTCGTGACAACCCGCCGTACCCGCACGCGTTTCCTCCTAGACCTGAGTGAAGGCCCCCTCGACTGTAGTCAAGGAGGCCTTCACGGAACGTACTGGCGAGTGCTACCGCCGCATGAACGGGGGAACGTCGACCTCGTCGTCCGAGGGGTCGTCGTGCACCGGGGTGGCGCGGCCGGGCAGGCTGCCGTGGTTCGAGTTCGACCCGATCGGCGAGTAGCCGCGCGAGCCGCCGCCGGGCTGCGGGAGCCCGCCGGTCATGGAGCCGTTGCCCTCGTTGCGGGCGGACGGCATCGGCGTGTGCGTGCGCGGCGGCGCGACCGGGTAGCCGTTCGAACCGGTCGACGGCACGGGCGTGGCACCCGAAGGCGGGCTCTGCACCGGGGTCGCCCCGCCACCGTTGACCTGACCGGCCTGCGCGGACGCGGTCGAGTTCGACCGGGAGCCGAACGCCGGCGGGTCGAGCTTCTTGTGGGTCGGGGTGCCGGCGTCGAAACCGGCCGCGATCACGGTGACCCGGACCTCGTCGCCGAGCGAGTCGTCGATGATCGTCCCGAAGATGATGTTGGCGTCGGGGTGCGCGGACTCCTGGACCAGCGACGCGGCCTCGTTGATCTCGAACAGGCCGAGGTCCGAGCCGCCCGCGATCGACAGCAGCGCGCCGTGCGCCCCGTCCATCGACGCTTCCAGCAGCGGCGAGTTGATCGCCTTCTCCGCGGCCTGGATCGCCCGTCCCTCGCCGCGCGCCGAGCCGATGCCCATCAACGCGGAGCCCGCGCCGGACATGACGCTCTTGACGTCGGCGAAGTCCAGGTTGATCAGACCCGGCGTGGTGATCAGGTCGGTGATGCCCTGGACACCCGAAAGCAGGACCTCGTCCGCCGAGCGGAAGGCGTCCATCAGCGAGACACCGATGTCGCCCAGCTGCAGCAGCCGGTCGTTCGGGATGACGATGAGGGTGTCGCATTCGTTGCGCAGCTGCTGGATGCCCTCTTCGGCCTGCTTGCTGCGGCGCTTGCCCTCGAAGGTGAAGGGGCGGGTGACGACGCCGATGGTCAGCGCGCCGAGCTTGCGGGCGATCTGGGCGACGACCGGCGCGCCACCGGTGCCGGTGCCACCGCCCTCGCCCGCGGTCACGAACACCATGTCGGCGCCCTTGATGACCTCTTCGATCTCTTCGCGGTGGTCCTCGGCGGCCTTCTGCCCCACCTCGGGGGCGGCGCCGGCACCGAGGCCGCGGGTCAGTTCCCGGCCGATGTCGAGCTTGACGTCGGCGTCGGACATGAGCAGTGCCTGAGCGTCGGTGTTCACCGCGATGAACTCGACACCCTTGAGGCCGACCTCGATCATGCGGTTCACGGCGTTCACTCCGCCGCCGCCGATACCGACGACCTTGATCACCGCAAGGTAGTTGTGCGGGGGCGTCATCGGAGCCGCCTTCCTGATCGTGTGTGCTCGTGCTGCCCGCCGGTCGCTGAGCCTGTGCCGAACCCTCGAGCTGAAGTTCAGATTGAGAGTTATGTCAACTGCCGACGTTGAAGCAGGACGGTATGCACCAGGCTGGCTCGAATCCAGTAGCCACGCCGTGTGTCGCAAAGGTGTTTTGCCACAACATGTTCGCGGGCGCAAGAGCGAGACCCGGTCGCGGCGGCGAACGGCGGCCTGGTAAGAGCGAAGATCAGGTGGGCATCGACATGACCATGACGACGTCCTTCGACGGCGTCCCGGTCGGTGATCCGCCCTCCTGTTCGACGCTGAGCGCGAACTTCTCGGCGCCGCCGATTCCTTCGGCGACCAGCAGCGCACCGTCCTGACCACCGGGAATGAGCCCGGCGGGTTTGGGCGCGGTGCCCGGGTACATGAGCCAGGCCTGGTAGATCCGGCCTGGTTCGTTCTTCGGCAGCCGCGCCGCCATGAACACCAGCCGGTCCTTCGCGCGCGACATCATCACGGTCCCTCCGCCGCCCGCCGAGGTCTCGGCGTGCCCGGTGCGGAGGTCGGCGGCCGACAGGACGTCGGCGACCGGGGCGTACCGCTCCGCGTACTGCGACGCCTGCTCCCGGACGGCGGTCAGCCGCGAGTGGCTGTCGTAGGCGATCCCGCCGAACACGGCGGTGCCCGCCAGCCCGACGACCGCCGCCGCGACCGCGGCGATCGCCCAGCGCGGGGCGCGGCGCCGGTCCTTGACGCGCTCCCCGGCGCCGAACCGCGTCATCGGCGGCTGCTGCCTGGTCGCCATCGCCTCGGCGAGCACGCGGCGTTTGAGTTCCGGCGGCGGGTCCTCGGCCAGCGCGGCGCCGAGCCGGGTCGCGGTCATCTGCAGTTCGAGGACCTCTTGCGCGCACGACGCGCATTCGGCGAGGTGCCGCTGGAACTGGGCACGTTCCACATCGGACAGCGCGTCGACGGCGTAGGCGCCGGTGAGCGTGTGCATCTCGGGCATGGTCATGCCGTCACCCCCAAACAGTCCCGGAGCCTGATCAGGCCGTCCCGGAGCCGCGTCTTGATGGTCCCGTGCGGGGTCTGCAGCACTTCCGAGACCTCGCGATAGGTGTAGCCCTGGTAGTAGGCGAGCAGCACGGATTCCCGTTGCAGCTCGGTCAAGGTCGTAAGACAGCGGCGCACCTGCGAACGTTCCCAGCGGGCCGCGACGGCCTCGGCCACCTCGTCGAACGGCCGGGCGCGGGCGGCCTCGAAGGTCGCCTTGACCTCGCGATCCGAACTGGCGCGCGCCGAGCGGACGCGGTCGACGGCGCGGCGGTGCGCGAGCGTCATGGCCCAGTTCAGCGCGCTCCCCCGCTCCGGGGAGTAGCGCGTGGCCGTGCGCCACAGCTCCACCATGACCTCCTGGGTGACCTCTTCGGACTGCGCGGCGTCACGGAGGATCCGCCGCACGAGGCCGAGGACCGGGCCGGCGAGCCGGTCGTACAAGGCGTCGAAGGCGCGCTCGTCGCCCTTCGCGACCCGGACGAGCAGATCCTCGGCCGTCGGTCCGGCCGGTTCACCGTCGCCGGGAACGGGCGCCATCCGGCGCGGGCGTGCCGATTCATCCATCAAGCGTGCCTCCGGCCGTCCGCGGCGTCCGCTGGGTGATCGGCGCCTTCTTCAACCACAGTTTGACGCCATGCCGCCGGATCAGCGCGGAGACCCGATACGGCATGAGCGGGCGGGTGATCAGCATGTGCGCCAGCCACCCGGCGGTGGCGGGCCGCCGCACCCCGCGCAGTGACGCGGTCAGCGGCGTCCGCCCGTCGTGACGGAGGGCGATCTTGACCGAGAGCAGCGACCCGGGCCTCGGCACCTCCATGCGGTACTCGCCGTCCATCGACTGGAACGGCGAGACGTAGAACTCCTTGTCCGCGAAGGCGTTCCCGTCGGCGTCGGGCCGAAGGAGGTACGCGTGCCTGCCGCCGTAGGTGTTGTGGACCTCGGCGACGACGCATTCGAGCTCCCCGCCGGGCCGGTGGCACCAGTACAGGGTGATCGGGTTGAAGTTGTGGCCGAGCATCCGCGCCCCGGCCAGCATCAGCACCCGGCCGCCGCGGAGGTCGACGTCGCGCGCCGCGAGCCAGCGGTCCAATTTGGACCTGATACTGGAGGTGTCCCCGGGCGCGAAGTGGTCTCGCGGATCGAAGCGGGCGAAGGGGCGCAACCACCACGGCAGCTTCGGCGGCACATCGAGGTCGACGAACCACAGGTAGATCCGGTGGGCGAACGAGATCGGCGGATCGGCGCGCCGGACGTGCGCCACCGTGGAGTCGTAGAGCACGGCCATGACGGTCACCAGCGCACCCCGAAGTTCTCGGCGGCGCGCACGCCGGACGCGCAGCCGTCCTCGTGGAACCCCCAGCCGTGGTACGCGCCGGCGAAGGCGACCGTGTCGTCGTTCAGCTCGCCCAGCCGACGCTGGGCAGCCACGGATGCCGGGGTGTAGACGGGGTGCTCGTAGGTCATCCTGGCCAGCACCGAACCGGCGTCGGGCACGGCGCCCGGTTGAGCGTGACGACGTAGCCGGTCGGTTCGTCGAGCCGCATCAGGCGGTTCATGTCGTAGGACACCTGGACCGCGCCGTGGCCGGCACCGCAGAACGGGGTGGCGTAGTTCCAGCCCGCCCGCGCCGATTCCGCCGTCGGGAGCACGCCGGTGTCGGTGTGCAGCCACGCCTCGTTGCTGGAGTACCGGAACGAGCCGAGGAGCTCGCGCTCGGCCTCGGTCGGCGAAGCGAGCAGCTTCAGCGCCTGGTCCGCGTGCGTGGCCAGGACGACCTTGTCGAGCCGATGCCGCGTGTCGGCGTCGTCGCGGACCTCGACCCCCCTGGCGGTGCGCTTCACCGAGCGGACCGGCGTCGACAGGTGCACGGCCGTCAGCTGCTTGGCGGCGAGTTGGACGTACTCGCGCGAGCCTCCCACGACGGTGCGCCACCTCGGTGACCCGCCGACCGACAGCATCCCGTGGTTGCGCAGGAACTCGAACAGGTACCGCGCGGGATACTTCAGCGTGTCGGTGCGGTCGGCGGACCAGACGGTCGAGACGACCGGGAGCATGAAATGGTCGACGAAGTACTTCGTGTACCCGCCGATCGCGAGGAACGCGCCGAGGGTGACGTCTCCGGCCTCGGGCGCGTCGAGGACGCGCTTCGCGTGCCGGTGGAAGCGTTTGACGTCGGCGAGCATCCGCAGATACCTGCCGCGTGCGACGTTGCGCGGCTGGGCGAACAGGCCGGTCAGTCCCTTGGCACCGGCGTATTGGAGCCCGCAGCCGTCGCAGCGGATGCTCATCGACATCTCGGTGTCGCGGGTGGCGACGCCCAGTTCGGCGAACAGGCGGAGCAGGTTCGGGTAGGTACGCTCGTTGTGCACGATGAACCCGGAGTCGACGCCGACGGTGCCGCCGTGCGCGCTCGGGACGTCGTGGGTGTGCGCGTGCCCGCCCAGCCTGTCGTCGGCTTCGAACAGCAGTACCTCGTAACGCCGTTGCAGCAGGTACGCGGCCGTGAGACCGGCCACGCCGCTACCGATGACGCCGATGCGTCGACCTTTGGTGTGCACATGAGGCATTCGGAGCCGGATCGGGCGAGGATTGGATCTCGTGAACCGGCGCGGCATCCGACCCATCCCTTTCCGGTCCGGGAGCGAATGACGACTATGCCGAACAGTCCCGCGTCCCGCCTAGCCCCGTTCGCCGAGCGGCTCCTCGGCGGCTCCCTTCCGGTCGGCCTGCGTACCTGGGATGGCGTACGCGCCGGTCCGCCGGATGCCCCGACCGTGGTCCTCCGCAACCGGCGCGCGCTGCGCCGCCTCCTCTACTCCCCCGGCGAATTGGGTCTGGCCAGGGCGTACGTGTCAGGTGATCTCGACGTCGAAGGTGACCTCGCCGACGGATTCCGCCGGATCTGGGCGCTGACCCGTTCGGGTGCCGCGCGTGGCGCGAAGCTCGGCCCGCGCGAATGGGCCGGGGCGCTGCGGCTCGCGGTGGGCCTCGGCGTCGTCGGGCCGCCGCCCAAACCACCGGCCGAGGAGGCCCGGCTGTCCGGGAAGCTGCACACCCTGCGCCGGGACAAGTCGGCCATCGCGCACCACTACGACCTCGGCAACGCCTTCTACCAGCTGTTGCTCGACGAATCGATGGCCTACTCGACCGGGTACTGGACCTCCGACGAGGACGGGTACGGCGTCGAACAGGCCCAGTGGGACAAACTCGAGCTTATTTGCCGGAAGCTCGGCCTGCGGCCCGGGATGCGGCTGCTCGACGTCGGCTGCGGCTGGGGCTCGCTGCTGGTGCACGCGGCGAAGCACCACGGCGTCCAGGCCGTCGGGATCACGCTGTCGGCGGAGCAACGGCAACACGTCCGCGCCCGCCTCGCCCAGCACGACCTGGAGGAACGGGTCGAGGTCCGGCGGCAGGACTATCGCGAGCTCGCCGACGAGCCCTTCGACGCCGTCGCGTCCATCGAGATGGGTGAGCACGTCGGCGAGAAGAACTACCCCGAGTACACGCGGACGCTGTACCGGATGCTCAAGCCCACCGGACGGCTGGTCCTGCAGCAGATGTCCCGCGGCGCGGTGGCCCCCGGCGGCGGCGCGTTCATCGAGCGCTACATCGCCCCCGACATGACGATGCGGCCGCTGAGCCGCACGCTCGGGCACCTGGAGACCGCCGGGTTCGAGATCCGCGACGTCCACGCGCTGCGCGAGCACTACGTGCGGACGGTCCGGGCCTGGGAGAAGACGCTCGCAAGCAACTGGGACGACGTCGTCGCGCTGATTGGTGAATCCGGCGCACGGGTCTGGCGGCTGTACCTGGTCGGCGGGGCGCTCGCGTTCGAGGAGAACCGGATGGGCGTGGACCAGATCCTCGCGGTCCGTACCTCCGGCGAGGGGCTGAGCGCGCTGCCCGCCACCCGGGAGTGGACCTGATGCCCCTCGGCGGGACCCTCGCGATCACGGCGGGCGCGACGCTGCTGGCCTTCGTCGTCACCTTCGGTATCGCGCGGCGGCGGAAGCGGTACGACACCGTCGACACGCTGTGGGGTCCGGGCTTCGCGCTCGTCGCGCTGGTCGCGGCGCCGCTCGGGGACGGTTCGGTCGCGCTGCGCGTGGTCACCGCGCTGCTCACCGCGGTGTGGGGCGTGCGTCTCGGCGTCCACCTCCACCTGCGCAACCACAAGCTGCCCGAAGATCCGCGCTACGTGCGGATGGCGGAGAACGCCGGGGAGAACCCGGCGCTCAGGCTCTTCGTCCGCGTGTACCTGGTCCAGGCCGTAGTGCTCTGGTTCGTCTCGCTACCGGTCCAGTTCGCGATGTACGGCGGCACCTTCGGGGTGATGGCGTGGCTCGGCGTCGCGGTGTGGCTGGTGGGCTTCGGGTTCGAGACGATCGGCGACGAGCAGCTGCGGCGTTTCAAAGCCGACCCGGTCAACAAGGGGAAGGTGCTCGACAGCGGGCTGTGGCGCTACACCCGGCATCCGAACTACTTCGGTGACGCGTGCGTGTGGTGGGGCCTGTATCTGCTGGCGTGTTCGAGCTGGGTGGGGGCGGCGACGATCCTGTCGCCGATCGCGATGACGTACACACTGGCCAAGGGGACCGGAAAACCTTTGCTGGAGAAGGGTTTGCGGCGTTCCCGGCCGGGATACGCGGCGTACGTCGAGCGGACCAGCGGGTTCTTCCCGCTGCCCCCGCGCCGCGTCACTCCCCGGTGAGACCGTCGGTCAGCTCGCGCAGCAGGTCGAGGTGGCCGGCGTGCCTGCCGGTCTCCTCGATCATGTGCGCGACCACGAACCGGACGTTGACCTTGCGATCGCCGCGGAAGGGGACCTCGTCGTCGAGCCCCATCGCGGCGACGATCTTGCGGCTCCGCTCGCACTCGGCCTCGTAGGCGGCGATCAGCTGCTCGATCGGGGTCTGCATGGCGACCCGGAACTCGGCGTCCGGGTCGGCCTCCAGCGCCTCCTTCCAGACGTCCTCCTGACCGTTGAGCACCACGTTGAACCAGTACTGCTCGACGAGGGTCAGATGCCCGAGCAGACCGGCGACGGTGGTCAGTTCGCTGGGGACGAGGGGCCGCCGGGCCTGCTCGTCGGTGAGGCCGGAACACTTCCACACGACCGTGGCGCGGAGGAAGTCGAGGAAGCCGTTCAGCTGCGTGCGCTCGTCGCCGGTGAGGGGCGGTTCGGGACGCTTCGGTTCGTCGGTCATGGTGGTGCAGTCTGCCGGTTTCCCCGGATGATCCGCCAACGAGTTCCCCCCGGGACGCACTTGTCCACCATCTGTCGCAGAGCCGTGGTCCATGTCCGAACGCGATCCCATCGTTCGAGTGAAACCGGCGGTAGTTAGCGCCGAGGAAACATGACGACCACCCGCCCGTCATGTCAGGCTGGTGCAGTTGTGCCCATCGCCGCCGGAGTACCGAGAAAGGTCACTGATGTCAGGCCTGCAGCTGAGCGCACTCGATGTCGCTTTCCTTTGCCTGGAAAGCGAAACGACGCCCATGCACATGGGGGCGGTGGTCACCTTCCGCCCGCACGGGCAGGTGCACGCGCGCGAGCTGACCACGCTGCTCGCCGAACGGGCGGCCAGGCTCCCCAAGCTTCGTCAGCGCGCCCGCACCGCGCTGTTCCCGCCCGGCGCCGCCACCTGGGCCGAGGACCCGGATTTCGTTGCCAGTGAACATATTTCACATCACCACCTGAGCTCCCTGTATGAACCGGACCCGCTCTCCGCCTACGCCTCGCGCTGGATGGGACGGCCGCTCGACACCGGAAAACCCTTGTGGGACTTGCATCTCGTCACCGGCCTGCCGGACGGCGAGTTCGCGCTGCTGCTGAAACTGCACCACGCCCTCACCGATGGGGCGGGCGCGTACGCGGTCGCCGTCGGCCTGCTCGACGAACTCCCCCGCGCGCCGAGGCGTCGGCACAGCGGGACGGGTCCGCCCGCGCCTCGCTCCCCTGTGGACGCTGTCAAGGAGGCCGTCGGCTCGACGCTGGCCCAGGCAGGCATCGCGTCTTCGGTCGTCCGCGCGACCCGTTCGCCGCTGTCGCCGATCAGCGCGCCGCCGTCGACCGAGCGACGGCTCGGCCTCGTCCGGCTGGACACCACCGAGATCCGGCGGATCCGCCGGGCCCACGGCGGGACCGCGAACGACGTCGTACTGGCGATCCTCAGCGGCGCGCTGCGCGACTGGATGATCAACCGCGGTCAGCGGGCCGACGACCGGACGCTGCGGGCGCTCATCCCGGTCAGCGTGCGCGGGCGGTCCGCCGAGCAGCTCGGCGGGAACAAGCTGTCCGGTTATCTCTGCGAGCTGCCGGTCGGTCTCGACGATCCGGTGGAGCGGCTGCTGGCTGTCCAGCGCGAAATGAGCCGGAACAAGGCGGCGGGCCCGGCCCGGGGCGCTGGCGCGTTCCCGCTGCTCGCCGACCGGATGCCGCCGATGCTGCACCGGCTCGGCTCGAAGGCCGCCGGGCTGGCCGCGCCGCTGCTGTTCGACCTCGTGATCACCACGGTGCCGGTGCCGCCCAACCGGCTCACCCTCGACGGGGCGAAGGTCTCCGGCGTGTACCCGTTCGTGCCGCTGGCGCCGCGGCAGGCGGTCGGGATCGCGGTGGCGACCTATCGCGACTCGGTCCACATCGGACTTCAGGCGAACGGAGCGGCGGTCTCGGACGTGGGTTCGCTGCGGGACGGCGTGCTCAAGTCGGCTTCGCGCCTGCTGGACACTGCTCACTGAAGCGCGTGAAGGCCCCCTTCCCTCGGCTGAGCCGAGGGAAGGGGGCCTTCACGCGCTTGTCGTGGGACTGGTCAGCCGCGCAGCATCTCCGCGACCAGGAACGCCAGCTCCAGCGACTGCTGCGTGTTCAGGCGCGGGTCGCATGCGGTCTCGTACCGGCCCGAAAGGTCCAGGTCCGAGATCTCCTGCGCGCCACCGAGGCATTCGGTGACGTCCTCGCCGGTCAGCTCGACGTGGATGCCGCCCGGGTACGTGCCGAGCTTGCGGTGCACCTCGAAGAAGCCCTGCACCTCGTCGACGATCCGGTCGAAGTGCCGCGTCTTGTAGCCCGTCGAAGACTCGTGCGTGTTGCCGTGCATCGGGTCGCACTGCCAGATGACCTTGTGCCCGGACGCCTCGACCTTCTCGACGATCGCGGGCAGCACCTCGCGGACCTTGCCGTTGCCCATCCGGGCTATCAGCGTCAGACGGCCGGGCTCGTTGCGCGGATCGAGGCGGCGGACGTACTCGACGGCCTGCTCGGGCGTGGTCGTCGGGCCGATCTTGAGTCCGATCGGGTTGGCCAGCAGTTCGGCGAAGGCGATGTGCGCGCCGTCGAGCTGCCTGGTCCGCTCGCCCACCCACAGGAAGTGCGAGGACAGGTTGTACAGCTTGGGGTTCGCCGCGTCCGCGCGGTCCATCCGCAGCATGGAGCGCTCGTAATCCAGCAGCAGCGCTTCGTGGCTGGCGAAGATCTCGGTGGACTGGAGCGAGGTGTCGGTGACACCGCAGGCCGACATGAACCGCAGGCCGCGGTCGATCTCCGAGGCCAGCGCCTCGTACCGCTCACTGGCCGGCGAGGACTTCACGAAGTCCTTGTTCCAGTCGTGCACCTGGTGCAGGTCCGCCATGCCGGCACCGGTGAGCGCGCGGACGAGGTTCATCGCGGCGCCCGCGTTCGCGTAGGCGCGGATCATCCGGCCGGGGTCGGGCACGCGGAGTTCGGGCTTGGCGACGAGCGAGTTGATGATGTCGCCGCGGTACACCGGCAGGCCGAGCGCGTCGGTGGACGCCGAACGCGGCTTCGCGTACTGGCCGGCGATCCGGCCGACCTTCACCACCGGCAGGCTCGCGCCGTAGGTGAGGACGACGGCCATCTGCAGCAGGGTGCGCAGGTTGGCGCGGATGTGCGGCTCGGTGTTCGACTCGAACGTCTCCGCGCAGTCACCGCCCTGGAGCAGGAACGCCTCGCCGCGGGCGACCATGGCGAGCCGGTCGGAGAGGCGGTCGATCTCGGCGGGGACGGTGATCGGCGGCACACTCTCCAGCACGCCGCGGACACGCTTCGTCAGCTCGGCGTCCGGCCACTCGGGCTGCTGCGCGGCGGGCCGGGAAAGCGCGTCGTCGAGCCGGTCACGCAGCTCGGGAGGCAGAGGAGGCAGTTCGGGGAGCGTGTCGACGGGAACGTCCACTGTCCAGTTCACCGGACCAGGATATGCCGCGCCGAAAGCCGCCCGCCCACCGGGACGAAAGTCCCAGAAAGTGGACGGGCGGCGGGCTGATCAGGCGGCCTGCGCCTTGTTGTAGAGGTTCTGCGCGTCCGTGCCGAAGTACGGACCGAACATGTACCCGGGCAGGAAGGTGTAGCCGAAGCTGTTCACCGAAGCCTGGACGCCCGCGCCGGTCGCCTCGCTGAAGTTGAGGAACCACGGGCCGCCGCTCGAACCACCGGTCATGTTGCAGCTCATCCCGTGGTCCTTGGTGAGCAGGAAGTCGGTGAACGTGCTCCCGCTGCAGTAGATCAGCTTCGAGCCGTCGTACGGCGCCGCCGCCGGATACCCGAACGTGTACATCGACTGGTTGCGCGCCTGGTTGAACGCGATCCCCTGCGCGCCGACGACGTCGGTCAGCTTCTGCCCGTTGAGCGGGCTGACCACGGCCGCGCCGATGTCGTAGTTCATGTCCTCGCTCGCTTCCCACTGCGGAGTGGTCAGCGTGCTCTTCGCGGCCCAGGTGCCGTAGGGCGTGTTGCCGTTGTTGTAGCCGGGCGCGAAGGTCCAGTTGGTGTGCCAGGCGCCCTGGTACTTCACGCAGTGCCCGGCGGTGATCACGACACTGCCGTTCGTGCTGGTGACCGCGTCACCGGAGCACGACGCGTTCCGCCCGCCCATGGTGAAGAACACCCGGCCCGCGGTCTGGACGACCTTGCCCGCCCCGGTCCACGCGCCGCCACCGTTGGGGATGCTCTGGATGATCGTGCTCTTGCCCTTCGCGACGTCCTTCGGGGTGAAGGCGGGCGCCTGGACCAGCCGTTCGATCGGCACCGCCGACCGCATCCGCTCCGGGGTCCAGTAGGCCGCGACCGCTTGCGCGTCGGTCGCTGCCTGATGCTGAACCGGTCCGGCGTGCGCGGGACCCGCGACGGCGGTCAGCCCCGTCACCGCCAGCCCGACGAGCGCCGCCAGGATCCCCGTCCGGGAAGCCGTCCTCTTCATGGCGTACCACCTTTCGCCACCGGTGAATTGCCGTATGACTTGCACGACATTTCGAAAGTATTTGTCCTGCTACCGGGCGTACAAGCGGCCGTTCGGCCGCATCCGGGGTGGCGTATGGGCCGTTCGGTCTAGCGGCAGTGCGCGTCGGCCGCCGGGAGGGCGCCGTCCCGCAGGTACCGGAGCACGAAGTCGTTCCCGCAGGCGTTCCCCATGGTGAAGACGCCGTGCCCGCCCGCGTCCACGGTGACGAACTTCGCCCGCGCGCCCAGCGCCGACCGCATCTCGCGGGCGCCGACGAGCGGCGTCGCCGGATCGCGCAGGTTCTGCACCAGCAGGATGTTCGACGGGCCGCGGTCGTGGATCCGCACCGGAGGCTCGCGGCGTTCGACCGGCCAGAACGCGCAAGGCGTGATGTTGGCGGCCGCGGGGCCGAACAGCGGATGCGTCACGCGAGCCCGTTCGACCGCCTTTTGGTAGTAGCGCACGCTTTCCGGCCAGTCGGAGTCGTTGCAGAGCACCTGGAGCTGAAGCGCGGCGTGGTTGTCGCCGTCGATCGGCCCGCGCTGTGCCTTCGCGGACGGAGCGGCCCATTCCTCGGCCAGGCCGGGGAAGTTCGCGTCGTCGTACAGCGCTCCCCAGGTGGCCGTCCGGATTTCCGGACGCTGTTCGGCCAGCGCCACGAACTTCGCCGTCACCTCGGCCTGCGTCCGCCCCAGGTGGTAGACGTCGTCCCGCGCCGCCGCCCAGGCCGTGAAGTCGCCGAAACGGTCATCGAAACCGTCCGCGAAACGCTGATGCGCCCGGACGTCCAGCCCGTCGGGACCGACAAGGCTGTCCAGCACGATCCGGTCCGTGCGTGCGGGGAACATCGACGAATACGCCGCTCCCAGATAGCTCCCATACGAGACGCCGTAATACGAGATCTTCCGCTCCCCCAGCGCATCGCGGATCCGATCCATATCGCGCGCGGTATTGGCGGTGGTCATATGCGGCAGGAGATCCGCCGTCTTCGAGTCGGCGCACTGCTTCGCCACCACCCGGGACTTCGCCGCCTTCTCGGCGACGTCGCGCGGGCCCTCCGCATACGGGCCGACGAGAATGAACTTCTGCTCCTCGGTGAGGTCACAGGTCACCGGCGTGCTGTAGGTGGTCCCGCGCGGGTCGAAACCGATGACGTCGTAACTGTCGAGCAGGCCGGACTGTCCCTGTCGCTGCGCGAGCTGGGCGGGCATCGCCAGACCGGGGCTCCCCGGGCCACCGGGATTCATCAGCAGCACGCCGCGACGCTTCGGCGAGGTGCTCGCTTTACGGGAGACGGTGAGTTCGATAGTCCGCCCGCCGGGGTCGGCATAGTCCAGCGGCACCCAGAGTTTCGCGCATTCGAGGCCCTCGGTAGGCGAGGGCGTCACGCCGTAGTCCGGGCACGGCGACGTCCAGCGCAGCGCCGGAGCCGCTTCGGCGGTCGCCGGGATGGCCATGGTCAGTGGCAGGAAAGCCAGTAACGCCAACGTTTTTCTCATGCGGAGAGCGTGGCGTGACCGGCCGCCCTACCGCGTCGGACCGGAGCCTGACCCGGGACCTCCACCTTCGGGGGGAGCAGGACCTGACGTTGGTCTTAGGCCTCGTGAGCGGTTCGTTCGCGTGACCAGACGGACGACACACGTGCTTGGACGGACGACACGTGTGTTCAGATGGACGACTCGCGGCAGGCCCCGGCCGCCAGTCGTGTCGTCCATTCAGTCACGCGTGTCGTCCATCCGATCACGCGTGTCGTCCCTCTGATCACGCGAACCCGCACTACCGGAAGTCCGTGCGGGCTTCCACCGGCCCGCCCATGTCGCGAAAGCCACTTTCGGGACATCAGGTGTCCCGAAAGTGGCTTTCGCGACGCTCTGCCGGTCGCGTCGCCCCCGGAGTGTCAGACCACCGCGAGCGGCAGCGCCGTCGGGTGCACCGGAGCGGGCAGGTCCGAAGCACCGGTCAGGTAGGCGTCCACCGCGCTCGCCACCGAGCGTCCCTCGGCGATCGCCCACACGACCAGCGAGGCACCGCGGTGCGCGTCGCCGCAGACGAACACGCCCGGCGACTCGGTCTGCCAGTCCGCGCCGCACGAGAGCGTGCCGCGTTTGGTCAGCGAAAGCCCGAGACCGTCCAGCAGCGGCATGTGCTCGACACCCTCGAACCCGATCGCGAGCAGCACGAGGTCGGCGGGCAGTTCCTCGACCTCGTCGTTGATCGGGGTCACCATGCGCTTGCCCGTCTCGGGATCCTTGACCACGCGGACCTGCCGGAGTTCGACGGCACGCACGTTGCCTTCGTCGTCACCGATGAACCGGGTGACCGCGACGGCGAACTTGCGCTCGCCCGCCTCTTCGTGCGCGGGGTAGGTGCGCAGGATGTACGGCCAGGTCGGCCACGGCGACCGCTCGTCGTCCCTTGTGGACGGTGGCGTCGGGTACTGGTCCAGCTGGGTCACCGAAAGCGCGCCCTGGCGGGTCGCGGTGCCGTAGGAGTCGGCCCCGGTGTCACCGCCGCCGATGATGACGACGTGCTTGCCCGCCGCGTCCACCGCCGACGGGCCGTCACCCTCGACGTATTTGTTGGCCGGCACCAGATGTTCCATCGCCAGGTGGATCCCGGCCAGCTCACGGCCGGGCGTGGTCGTGTCGTCGCGGCCGCGCAGCGCGCCCACGGCGAGGACCACCGCGTCGTAACCGGCCCGCAGTTCTTCGACGGTCAGGTCGACGCCGACCTCGCAGCCGGTGACGAACTTCGTGCCCTCCTTGCGGAGTTGCGCGAGCCGCCGGTCGAGGACCTTCTTCTCCATCTTGAACTCGGGGATGCCGTACCGCAGCAGGCCGCCGAGCCGGTCGTCCCGCTCGTAGACGGTCACTTCGTGGCCGGCGCGGGTCAGCTGCTGCGCGGCCGCGAGCCCGGCGGGGCCGGAGCCGACGACCGCGACCCGCTGCCCCGACGACACGGCCGAGACCTGCGGCTGCACGTAGCCCGCTTCCCACGACTGGTCCGCGATGGTCTGCTCGACCCGCTTGATCGCCACCGGGCCACCGGACAGCGGCGAGACCGACAGGACACACCCCGCCTCGCACGGCGCGGGGCACAGCTTCCCGGTGAACTCGGGGAAGTTGTTGGTGGCGTGGAGCCGGTCGCTCGCCGCGGCCCAGTCGCCGCGGCGCACGAGGTCGTTCCACTCCGGGATCAGGTTGCCCAGCGGGCAGCCGGAACCACTGGAATGACAGAACGGGATGCCGCAATCCATGCACCGCGAAGCCTGCTTGCGCACCTGTTCGTTGCGCTCGGCCGGCTCCACGTCGGCGTACACCTCGCCCCACGTGGCGAGACGCTCCTCTTTGGACTTCTTCTTCGGCTCTTCGCGTTCGTACTTCAGGAAACCCGTCGGATCAGCCACGAGCGGCCTCCATGATCGCTTCGTCGACGTCGCGGCCCGCGGCACGCGCCGCCTTCGCCGCGTCAAGGACACGCTGGTAGTCGCGGGGCATCACCTTGGTGAACGCCGCCGAGCGACGCGGCCAGTCGCCGAGCAGCGACGCGGCCACGGCCGAACGTGTGAGGTCGTAGTGCTTCTGCACGGTCTTCTTGAGCCAGGCGAGATCCTCGGACGACGGCGTCTGGAGGTTCACCATCTCCTCGTTGACCTTGCCGCGGTCCAGGTCGAGCACGTACGCCTCGCCGCCGGACATCCCCGCCGCGAGGTTGCGCCCGGTCGGGCCGAGCACCACGGCCTGCCCACCGGTCATGTACTCGAAGGCGTGGTCGCCGACGCCCTCGGCGACGACCACGGCGCCGGAGTTGCGCACGCAGAACCGTTCGCCGACCTGGCCGCGCAGGAACATCTCGCCGCCGGTGGCGCCGTAAGCGAGCGTGTTCCCGGCGATGGTCTGGCCCTCCGCCGCGAACTTCGCGTCCGGATGCGGGCGCACGATGATCCGCCCGCCCGACAGGCCCTTGCCGACGTAGTCGTTCGCGTCGCCGACCATGTCGAGCGTGATGCCGCGCGGCAGGAACGCACCGAGCGACTGCCCGGCGGAACCGGTCAGCAGCACGTGGATCGTGTCCTCGGGCAGGCCCTCGCCGCCGTAACGGCGGGTGATCTCGGAGCCGAGCAGCGTGCCGACGGTCCGGTTCACGTTCCGCACCGGCAGTTCCAGCCGCACCGGATGCGCGTCCTCCAGCGCCGCCTCGGCGAGCTGGATCAGCGTCCGGTCGAGCGCGTGCTCCAAGCCGTGGTCCTGCGTGCGCGTGCGCCGCTTCGCCCCGCCGTACGGGGTTTCGGACGGCATCTCGAAGATCGGCGCGAGGTCGAGACCGGAGGCCTTCCAGTGCTCGACCGCCTCGTCGATGTTCAGCATCTCGGCGTGCCCGATGGCCTCGTCCAAAGTACGGAAACCGAGCGCCGCCAACGTTTCCCGGACCTCTTCGGCGACGAACCGGAAGTAGTTCACGACGTGGTCGGCCTGGCCGGTGTACCGCTTGCGCAGATCCGGGCTCTGGGTCGCGACGCCGACCGGGCAGGTGTCGAGGTGACAGACGCGCATCATGACGCAGCCCTCGACGATCAGCGGCGCCGTCGCGAAGCCGTACTCCTCCGCACCGAGCAGCGCGGCGATGACGACGTCCTTGCCGGTCTTCATCGCGCCGTCGACCTGCACGGTGATCCGGTCGCGCAAACCGTTGAGCAGCAACGTCTGCTGCGTCTCGGCGAGCCCGATCTCCCACGGGGTGCCCGCGTGCTTGAGCGAGTTCATCGGGGAGGCTCCGGTGCCGCCGTCGTGGCCGGAGATCAGCACGACGTCGGCGTGCGCCTTGGACACGCCGGCCGCGACCGTGCCGACGCCGAGCGAGGACACCAGCTTCACGTGGATGCGGGCGTTCTCGTTGGCGTTCTTGAGGTCGTGGATCAGCTGCGCCAGATCCTCGATCGAGTAGATGTCGTGGTGCGGCGGCGGCGAGATCAGCCCGACGCCCGGCGTCGAATGCCGCGTTCGCGCGATCCATGGGTAGACCTTGTTCGGCGGCAGCTGCCCGCCCTCGCCCGGCTTCGCACCCTGCGCCATCTTGATCTGGATGTCGTCGGCGTTGACCAGGTACTCGCTCGTGACGCCGAACCGGCCGCTCGCGACCTGCTTGATCGCGCTGCGGCGCGCCGGGTCGTAGAGCCGCTCGGGGTCTTCCCCGCCCTCACCGGTGTTCGACCGGCCGCCGATGCGGTTCATCGCGATGGCGAGTGTTTCGTGCGCCTCGGCCGAAATCGAGCCGTAGGACATCGCGCCGGTGTTGAAACGCTTGAAGATCGCCTCGACGGGCTCGACCTCGTCCAGCGGGACGGGCTCGCGCGCGCCCTCGCGGAAGGAGAACAGCCCGCGCAGCGCGCCACCCTGGCGGTACAGGCGGTGCACCTCGTCGGAGTACTTCTTGTACACCTCTTCGCGGCCGGTCTTCGTCGCGTGCTGCAACAGGAAGACGGTCTCCGGGGTGAACAGGTGCAGTTCGCCCTCGCGGCGGTACGCGTACTCGCCGCCGGTCTCGAGTCCACGGTGGACACGATCGGTCGGGTTGTCCGGGTACGCCCGGCGGTGGCGCGTGGCGACCTCTTCGGCGAGCACGGTCAGCCCGACGCCACCGAGCTTGGACGACGTCCCGGTGAAGTACTCGTCGAGCAGATCCTGGCTCAACCCGAAGGATTCGAAGACCTGCGCGGCGGTGTACGCGCCGACGGTCGAGATGCCCATCTTCGACATGATCTTCAGAACGCCCTTCACGAGCGCCTTGACGTAGTTGCGGATCGCGGTGGCGGGCTCGATCCCGGTGATGCCGCCGGTCGAGATCATGTCCTCGATGGTCTCGAAGGCCAGGTACGGGTTCACCGCCGCGGCGCCGTAGCCGAGCAGCAGCGCGATGTGGTGGACCTCGCGGGCGTCACCGGTCTCGACGACCAGCGCGACGCGCAGCCTTTCCTTGGTGCGCACCAGATGGTGGTGCACCGCGGACACGAGCAGCAGCGACGGGATCGGCGCCATCCGGTGGTCGGAGTCGCGATCGGACAGGACGAGCGTGCGCGCGCCCGCCTCGATCGCCTCGGAGGCCTCGCGCCGGACCCGCTCGATCGCGGACGCCAGCGCGTCGGCACCACCGTCCACTTCGTACAGTCCGGAAAGGACGCTGCAGGCGAAGCCGGGAAGGTCGCCGTCGTCGTTGATGTGGATCAGCTTGGCGAGCTCGTCGTTGTCGATCACCGGATACGGCAGCTGCACGTGGCGGCAGGAGGCCGGGCCGGGGGCGAGCAGGTTGCGCTCGGGCCCCATGATCCGGCTCATCGAGGTGACGAGCTCTTCGCGGATCGCGTCCAGCGGCGGGTTGGTGACCTGCGCGAAGTTCTGCTTGAAGTAGTCGTAGAGCAGCCGGGAACGCTGCGACAGCACCGCGGGCGGGGTGTCGGAACCCATCGAGCCGATCGGCTCGGCGGCCTTGAGCGCCATCGGCGCGAGGAGGATCTTCAGCTCTTCTTCGGTGTAGCCGAAGGAAAGCTGGCGCCGCAGCACGGAATCGTGGCTCTGCACGATGTGGTCGCGGTCCGGGAGGTCGGCGATCTGCAGGAGACCGGCGTGCAGCCAGCCCTCGTACGGGAGTTCCTTGGCCAGCTCCGATTTGACCTCTTCGTCGTCGACGATCCGGCCCGCTTCGGTGTCCACCAGGAACATGCGGCCGGGTTTGAGGCGGCCCTTGGCCACGACGTCCCCGGGGGCGACGTCGAGCACGCCCGCCTCACTGGCCAGGACGACCCGGTCGTCCGCGGTCCGCCACCAGCGGGCGGGGCGCAGGCCGTTGCGGTCCAGGACGGCGCCGACGAGTGTGCCGTCGGTGAAGGTGACGCAGGCCGGGCCGTCCCACGGCTCCATGAGGCTGGCGTGGAACTGGTAGAACGCACGACGCTGGGCGTTCATCCCGGTGTGGTTCTCCCACGCTTCGGGGATCATCATCAGCACCGCGTGCGGCAGCGACCGGCCGCCGAGGTGCAGCAGCTCCAGCACCTCGTCGAAGGAGGCGGAGTCCGACGCGTCGGCCGAGCAGATCGGGTACAGGCGGGTCAGGTCGCCGGGGATGAGATCCGATTCGAGCAGCGCCTCACGGGCGCGCATGCGGTTGCGGTTGCCCCGGATGGTGTTGATCTCGCCGTTGTGCGCGACGAACCGGAACGGATGCGCCAGCGGCCACGACGGGAAGGTGTTGGTGGAGAACCGGGAGTGCACGAGCGCGATGGCGCTGGTGAGCCGGGTGTCGGTCAGGTCGGCGAAGAAGAGCGGGAGCTGCTCGGGGGTCAGCATTCCCTTGTAGACGATGGTCCGCGAGGACAGCGACGGGAAATAGGTGCCGCAGCCCGCGGTCACGCTCTCGTTCTCGACGCGCTTGCGGAGGCAGAAGGCCAGGCGGTCCAGTTCGAGCCCGGAGGGACATCGCCCGTCGGCCTCGGCGCCCGCGACGAACAGCATCGCGAAATGCGGCATCACCGAACGCGCCGTCGGGCCGATGTCGGCGCGGTCGGCGTCGACCGGGACCTCACGCCAGCCGAGGACGTCGAGGCCCTCTTCGCCGGCGATCCGCTCGATCAGGGCGATGGCCTTGTCCCGCTCCTCGAGGTCCGAGGGCAGGAAACCGATCCCGGTCGCGTAGGTCTGGTGACCGTCGGCGTCCGCCTCGGGCAGCGTGAAGTCCACTTCGGCCCGCAGCAGCTCGTCCGGGAGCTGCAGCAGGATGCCCGCGCCGTCACCGCTGGTCGGCTCGGCGCCGGCGGCACCGCGGTGGTCGAGGTTCGTCAGCGCGGACAGGCCGTCGGTGACGATTCCGTGCGAACGCCGCCCGCGGACGTCGGCCACCATGGCCACACCGCAGGAGTCCTGTTCGGATTCGGGATCGTAGAGACCCTGTTTGCCTGGAATGGCGGAGAAGATCATGAAGGGACCTCCTTCGTCGTCTGTGCTCAGCGGCCGGGCGGGGCCGGCCGGGGGAATGCGCACGGGACGACGATGGCCCGTTCGTTAGCGCGACTTTAACACCTGTGAAACACGTCGGCATCAGTTCGGCGGGCGCGAAAGCCCGCCGATGGGTAACGATCTGGACGCCCGGAACGACACAGTTCCTGATGAGGTCGCAGTAGTTCGTTCCGCTAAGTATATGTCCCGTTCCGGGATGTCACGAGACGCGGTGAGGCGACCCTAGTCACTCCGGGCCCCTCGCGCGAGCCCAGGACACCGTAAATAGAACGTGTTACAGTTTCGCGCATGATCCTGGACCGTTTCCGGCTCACCGACCAGGTCGCCGTGGTCACCGGCGCCGGACGCGGGATCGGCGCGGCGACGGCCGTGGCGCTCGCCGAGGCCGGTGCCGACGTGGTGATCTCGTCCCGCACCGAAGCCCAGCTCGACGAGGTGGCCGCCCTGGTCGCCGCCACCGGCAGACGCGCCCACGTGGTGCCCGCCGATCTGAGCGACCCGGCCGCCGCCGGCGAGCTGGCGCGGATCGCGACGGCGGAGTTCGGGCGGCTGGACCTGGTGGTCAACAACGTCGGCGGCACCTATCCCCGGCCGCTGCTGGAAACCACCACCGGATTCCTCGAAGAAGCCTTTCGTTTCAACGTCTCCACCGCGCACGCGCTGACCGTCGCGGCGGCCCCGTCGTTGCTGGAGACGGGCGGATCTGTCGTCAACATCTCGTCGGTCATGGGCCGCGTGACCGGCCGGGGCTTCGCCGCGTACGGGACGGCGAAGGCCGCTCTGGCGCACTACACCCGGCTCGCGGCGGCCGATCTCGCGCCGAAGGTGCGGGTGAACGCGATCTCGGTCGGCTCGGTGGCGACGTCCGCGCTCGAAGTGGTGGTGGGCAACGACGAACTGCGCGGCCGGATGGAGGCCGCCACTCCCCTGCGCCGGATCGGCGAGGCCGAGGACATCGCGGCGACCGTCGTGTTCCTGGCGTCGCGTGCCGGCCGGTACGTCACCGGCAAGATCATCGAAGTCGACGGTGGACTGCAGGCCCCGAACCTGGAACTGGGCCTGCCCGACCTGTAGGAGGCAACACGTGCGCGTGGTCCAGTGGAGTACCGGGAACGTCGGCCGCCACGCGCTGGCCGGGATCGACGCCCGCCCCGATCTCGAACTCGCCGGGGTCTGGGTTTCGAGCGAGGCCAAGGCGGGCGTGGACGCCGGGGAACTGGCCGGGCTCGGACGCCCGCTCGGGGTCGCCGCGACGACCGACGCGGACGCGCTCATCGCGCTGAAGCCGGACTGCGTGCTCTACACGGCGATGGCCGACGACCGGCTGCCCGACGCCGTCGAAGACCTGAAACGCTTCCTGCGCGCGGGGATCAACGTGGTGTCCAGCAGCCCGGTGTTCCTCCAGTACCCCGAAGGTGTCGTCCCGCCGGAGATGACCGAGCCGATCCGGGAGGCCGCCCGCGAAGGCGGTGCTTCGCTGTGGGTCAACGGTGTCGACCCCGGGTTCGCCAACGACTGGCTGCCGCTGGTGCTCACCGGCGTGTGCGAACGGATCGACGAGGTGCGCTGCCTGGAGATCCTCGACTATTCGACGTACGACAACGGCAAGGTGCTGTTCGACATCATGGGCTTCGGCCGGGAGATGGACGATCTGCCGCTGTTGCTGCAGCCCGGCGTGCTGTCGCTGGCCTGGGGCAGCGTCGTGCGGCAGCTCGCGGCCGGGCTGGACGTCGAACTCGACGGCGTCGAGGAGGTCTACGAACGGCTCCCGGCTCCCGAAACGTTCGAGATCGCTTCGGGAACGATCAAAGAAGGCACGGCGGCGGCACTGCGGTTCGAGGTGCGCGGCATGCGCGGCGGGCGGGCGGTGTGCGTGCTGGAGCACATCACGCGGCTGCGCGGCGACCTCGGGCCGGACTGGCCGCAGCCGAGCGGGCAGGGCTGCTACCGCGTCCAGGTGACCGGTGAGCCGAACTACGTGCTGGACCTGCGGCTGGTCGGCACCGACGGCGACCACAACACGGCCGGGCTGAAGGCGACCGCGATGCGGCTGGTGAACGCGATCCCGGCGGTGGTGACGGCTCCGCCCGGGCTGCTGACCGCGCTGGATCTGCCCCTGGTGACCGGACGAGGCCTGGTCTCGCCCTGATGTACGTGAAGGCCCCCTTCATTGCGCCTAGCGCAATGAAGGGGGCCTTCACGTACTTGGAACGGCTACTTCTCCGCCTCGGGCTTCGGGTCCTCGGTTGCCTTGTCCGCGGCCGAGTCCCGGACGGTGTCCGGAGCCGCCGCCACGTCCACGTGCGTCGCCTCGGCGGAGGTATCGGCGGGCTCGGCGGAGTCCTCCCGCGGCACGTCCTTGCTCCACAAGGTCTCCGGCGCTTCCCGCGGCCCACGCTTGGCGGCGAGGACGAAGTACACGATCGCCGCGGCGAACAGCAGGATCGAGGTCCACACGTTGACCCGCAGGCCGAGGATGTGGTTCGCGGTGTCGGTCCGCATCATCTCGATCCAGAACCGGCCCGCGGTGTACCCGGCGACGTACAGCGCGAACACGCGGCCGTGGCCGAGGCGGAACTTCTTGTCCGCCCAGATGATCAGCAGCGCGACACCGAGGTTCCAGAGCAGCTCGTAGAGGAACGTCGGGTGCACCGGGCTGTCCGGCAGCGGGACGTGCCCGAGCGCGACGCCGTTCAGGAAGTCGTCCGGGTTGGCCGGGTTGTAGCGCTGGTAGATCTCCAGGCCCCACGGCAGGTCGGTGTGCGCGCCGTAGAGCTCCTGGTTGAAGTAGTTGCCGATCCGTCCGATCGCCTGCGCGATCACGATCCCCGGCGCGAGCGCGTCGGCCATCGCGGGCAGCGGGATCCCCCGGCGGCGGCAGGCGATCAGCGCGCCGACGGCGCCGAGCGCGATGGCGCCCCAGATCCCGAGGCCGCCGTCCCAGATCTTCAGCGCGTTGAGCGGGTTCTTGCCCTCGCCGAAGTACAGCTGGTTGTCGGTGATGACGTGGTACAACCGCCCGCCGACCAGGCCGAACGGCACCGCGAAGACCGCGACGTCGATGACCGTGCCCTTAGTGCCGCCGCGGTTCGCCCAGCGCCGCTCGCCCAGCCAGATCGCCACGATGATGCCGGCGATGATGCAGAGCGCGTAGGCCCGGATCGGGACCGGCCCGATATGCCAGACACCCTGGTCGGGACTGGGGATGGTCGCGAGGAACGCTGCCGAGGCGGTATTCACGTCGGCCACCGTAGCGCTTCGCCGGCTTCTTGGGGGCGTCAGCCCTCGACGGCGGCCAAATAGCCCGCGATCAGCGCCGACGCGACGTGCCCGATGGCCGCGTCGGGCGGCAGGAACACTTCGTCGTGCAGGCTGGGCGCGCCCGCCGTGTCGCCGAGGCCGACGAACATCATCAGCCCGCGGGTCATCCCGCAGTAGTGCGCGAAGTCGTCGGCGCCGAACGACCGGAAGTCGGTGTCCACGCCCACCCCGGACCGGACGAGCCGCCGGTGCGCGCGCTGGGTGAGCCCGGCGTCGTTGTGCAGCACCGGCTCGCACGGGCTGATCTCCAGTTCCGCCCGGCAGCCGTGCGCCTTCGCGGTGCCGTGGACGACCTCGGCGAGCCCCTCCAGGGCGAGGTCGCGGTCGTCGGCGCGCATCAGCCGCAGCGAGCCCGACAGGCGGGCCTCGTTCGGGACGACGTTCGCCGTGGTCCCGGCTTCGATCCGCCCGACCGAGCAGACCGCGCCGAACACCGGGTCGACCCGGCGGCTCGCGAGCTGCTGCAGGCTCACCACGATCTGGCTGAGCGCGAGGATCGGGTCCCGCAGCAGATGCGGGTAGCCGGCGTGCCCGCCCTGGCCGCGGACGACGACGTCGAATTCGTCGGTGGAGGCGTTGACCGGTCCCGGCACCGCCGACACCACGCCCGCCGCGAGCCTGGGCTGGACGTGCGCGCCGATGACCGACTCGACGCCGTACTCGGTGAGCACGCCCGACTCGACGATGTCCAGCGCGCCGGACGGCGAGGTCTCCTCACGCGGCTGCAGGACCGCGAGCAGCGGCCGGGGCACGCCGACCACGGCGGCCGCGCGGCACGTGGCGACGAGCGCGGCCATGTGCACGTCGTGCCCGCAAGCGTGCATCAGCGACGTTTCCGAGGCCCACGGGATCCCGGTGCGTTCGGTGACCGGCAGCGCGTCCAGTTCGGCGCGCAACGCCACGGCCGGTCCCGCCGCGGTGCCGGGGAGCAGCACGGCACGCCCGGTCTTGGCGACCGGGACCCCTTCGTCGATGCCCAGCGCCTCGACGAGAACCCGCGCGGTGTCCTCCTCGTCCCCCGACGCGCGCGGATCGGCGTGCACCCGGTGCCGCAGTTCGATCGCGGACGGCAGCTCCGCCTCGACGGCGGCCTCCCACCGGTCCTGCAGTTCGTCCAGTTCCGTCATGTCCCCTCCAGCCCGTACACCCGTTCGGCGTTGCGGTGTCCCACCAGCGCCGCTATCCGATGCGCGTCCACTTCGGACAGTACGTCCGAAGTGAGTCCCGCGTACAGGAAGTCGGACAGTCCTTGCCGGAACAGCGCGGTGCCGAGGTGGTACAGCTCGGCGAGCCCGAACGCGTCCGTGGAGAACAGCAGCTTCCCGAACGGCACCAGCTCCATTGTCTCCGCGATGATCGCGGGCGCACGATGACCGGCGTTGTGCGTCGCGAGTCCCACGTCGACGAACACGTGCTCGAACACCTGCGCCAGATACGCGGCGTTCCGATGGAAGGGATAGTTGTGCAGCAGCATGATCGGCACCCCGTGTGACCGGGTGGCCCGCAGCAGCCCGGTGAGCAGCAGCGGATCGCAGCGATGCAGATCGACATCGGAGTCGCCGAATCCCACGTGGAACTGGATGGGCAGGGCCAGGTCGATCCCGGTCCAGATCAGGAACCGGTGCAGCACCTCGTCCGCGAGCCGGACCGGTTCGCCCGCCTCGATCCGCGCGAGCCAGCGGCCCGCCGCTTCGGTGACTTCGGTGTCCGTCGGCCGCTCCCCCGCCAGGTCGAGGCCGACCCGGTAGGCGGCGATGGACTTGAACCCGACCGCGGTCGTCGCGCGTCTCGCCAGCTCCGCCGCGAACGCCGTCGCGAATCCGGCCGCGGTGGTGGATCCGATCACCGCTTCGGCGACCTGTTCGAGCCGGACGATGTCCCGCGCGCGGGCACCGGAGAGGGCCGCGAACTGCCCGGTCGTGGTCAGCGTGTCCGGCAGGAAACCGCCGTCGAGCAGGAATTCGGTCGTGCCGGTGGCGCGCAGGAACCGCGCGTTGACCTCGGTGGCGCCCAGTTCGGCGCGGCGGGCCAGATAGACCTCGGCGGGGACGTGCGGCGGCAGGTCGAGCACCGGGGCGCAGCGGGCCCGGACCGCGAGCCCGATCAGCGAGTCGAACAGGGTCGTGCCCAGTGACGAGACGGTGTCGGCCTCGGTGAGCAGCTGTTCGAACTCGATCCGGCCAAGATCACCGGTGACGACGCCGTGGCAGTGGTGGTCCACCAGCCTCGTCCGGGCGACGAACGGCAGGATCGGGGTGGCCGGCATGGGCGCGTCCCTTCTCGTGGTCGACGAGTGCGGCCTCACCCTATGACCGGATCCGGGCGTGGCAAGGGCCTCCGATCGGGGCCAGGATGAGGAACCATGGTGAACCGGGAAGCACTGACCGCCCGCGCGACCGCCCTCACCGGGGAGCTCCGGGCCCGTGGTGTCGAGCTCGTCGCGCTGACCTTCGTGGACAACGCCGGGATCGCGCGGGTCAAGGCGGTGCCGCTGCGGAAGCTGCCGTCGGCGGCCGCGTGGGGTGTCGGCGCTTCGAAATCCTTCGATTTCTTCGGCTCGGACGACGTCATCACCGGCGGCGAGCATTCCCTAGGCCCGGTCGGTGACCTACGGCTCCATCCGGACCTCGACGCGCTGACCGTGCTCGCCGGGCAACCCGGCTGGGCCTGGGCACCGGTGACGAAACTCGACCAGGAGGGCGAGCCGCATCCGCAGGATCCGCGCGCCCTGCTGGCGACGGCGGTGGACCGGCTCGCCGCCCGGGGACTGCGGGCACGGATGAGCTTCGAGATCGAATGGGTGATCACCGGCGCCGACGCACCGGACGATCCGACCTCGGCCACCGCGGGCCCGGCGTACGGCTACGCGAGGCTTTCCGAGCACGCGGACTATCTCCGCGCCCTGGTGTCCACTTTGGACCAACAGGGGGTCGGAGTCGAGCAGATCCATCCCGAGTACGCCGACGGTCAGTTCGAGCTGTCGGTCGCCGCGGCCGATCCGGTACGCGCGGCCGACGTCGCCGTCCTGACGAAGGAGACGATCCGCGCGCTCAGCCACCGGCACGGGCTGAAGGCGTCCTTCACCCCGAAGTTCGCGCCCGCCGGCGTCGGCAACGGCGGACACGTGCACCTGAGCGTCTTGGACGGCGCTCGGAACCTTTTCTCCGGCGGGGAAAGGGTTTTCGGGCTGACACCTGCCGCCGAGTCGTTCAGCGCGGGCATCCTGCGGCGGCTGCCCGCGCTGCTCGCGATCGGCGCTCCGTCTGTCGTCAGCTATCTGCGGCTGGAGCCGCACCACTGGGCGGGCGTGTACGGCGCGTGGGGACTGGAGAACCGGGAGACGCCGCTGCGGCTGGTGCGCGGCGTCGCCGGGAACCGTGACTCGGCGGCGAACCTCGAGGTCAAATGCTTCGACCTGACCGCGAATCCGTATCTGTTGGCGGCCGCCCTGCTGTTCGCCGGGATGGCCGGAGCCGACGAGGGAGCGACCCTTCCGGTGCCACTCGACGTCGATCC
Organism: Amycolatopsis roodepoortensis; assembly: GCF_014873915.1. Taxonomy (GTDB): domain Bacteria; phylum Actinomycetota; class Actinomycetes; order Mycobacteriales; family Pseudonocardiaceae; genus Amycolatopsis; species Amycolatopsis roodepoortensis. The sequence continues at coordinate 355,914 of NZ_JADBEJ010000001.1, read as the reverse complement.
CGGGACCTTGACCGAGGAGGAACGCACCGCCCGCGGGATCGAGCGGCTGCCCCAGCGGCTGGAAGAGGCCGTCGCCGCGTTCGAGGCGGACAAGGGCCTGGCGGCCGCGTTCGGCGCTCCGCTGGCGGCGACGATCGTGGACGTGCGGCGGGCGGAGATCGAGCGGTTCGCGCACGCGACCCCGGAGGAGATCACCGCGGCGCAGCGCTGGCGGCACTGAGCCTGTAGCGCGTGAAGGCCCCCTTCCCTCGGCTGAGCCGAGGGAAGGGGGCCTTCACGCGCGATCAGATCAAGCGGGGGCGACGGTCTTCCGCACACCCGCGGCCAGTTCGGCCGAAAGCTCGCGCACCGCGTCCAGTCCGCTCGCGGCGGCGGTCACCAGCGCGGAGCCGACGATGACGCCGTCCGCGAATCCGGCGACCTGCGCCGCCTGCTCGCCGGAGCGGACGCCGAGACCGACGCCGATCGGCAGGTCCGTATGCGCGCGGGTCCGCGCGACCAGGTCCTCGGCGTGCACGCCGACCTGGTCACGGGCGCCGGTCACGCCCATCACCGCGGTGGCGTACACGAATCCCGAGGCCGCCTCGACGGTCTTCGCGATCCGCTCCTCCGAGGAGGACGGCGCGACCAGGAAGATCCGGTCCAGACCATGCTGCTCGGAGGCGGCCATCCACTCGTCGGCCTCGTCCGGGATCAGGTCCGGGGTGATCAGGCCGAGCCCGCCCGCGGCGGCGAGGTCCCGCGCGAAGCGGTCGACGCCGTAGCGGTGCACCGGGTTCCAGTACGTCATCACGACGGCCTTGCCGCCGCGCGACGACACCGACTCGACGACCTCGAACAGGTGCTTGAGCTTGAAACCACTCGAGAGCGCGCTCACCGACGCGGCCTGGATGGTCGGGCCGTCCATGACCGGGTCCGAGTAGGGCACGCCCACCTCGACCAGGTCGGCGCCGCCATCGACCACCGCGGCCAGCAGGTCCTTCGACCCGTCGACCGTCGGGAAACCCGCCGGGAGATACCCGATCAGGGCTCCACGGCCCTCCGCGCGCGTCGCCGCGAAGAGCTCCGTCAACCCGCTCATGCGTTCTCCACCAGGCCGAAGTACTTCGCGGCCGTGTCCATGTCCTTGTCGCCACGACCGGACAGGTTCACGATGATCAGCCCCTCGGGGCCGAGTTCGCGGCCCAGCACCAGCGCGCCGGCCAGGGCGTGCGCCGACTCGATCGCCGGGATGATGCCCTCGGTGCGCGAAAGCAGCTTGAACGCGTCCATCGCCTCGGCGTCGGTCACCGGCCGGTACTCGGCGCGGCCGCTGTCCTTGAGCCACGAGTGCTCCGGGCCGACGCCCGGGTAGTCGAGACCCGCGGAGATCGAGTGCGACTCGACGGTCTGGCCGTCCTCGTCCTGCAGCAGGTACGTCATCGCGCCGTGCAGGTTGCCCGGGGTGCCCTTGGTCAGCGTGGCGCCGTGGCGGTTGCCCTCGATGCCCTCACCGCCCGGCTCGAGACCGACGAGCCGGACGTCCGGGTCGTCGATGAAGCCGTGGAAGATGCCGATCGCGTTCGACCCGCCGCCGACGCAGGCCGCGACGGCGTCCGGCAGGCGTCCGGCCTGCTCCAGGATCTGGACGCGGGCCTCCTCGCCGATGATCTTGTGGAAGTTCCGCACCATCATCGGGAACGGGTACGGGCCCGCCGCCGTGCCGAACAGGTAGTGCGTCGTGTCGGCGTTGGTGACCCAGTCGCGCAGGGCCTCGTTGATGGCGTCTTTGAGCGTGCGCGAACCGGTCTTCACCGGGACGACCTCGGCGCCGAGCAGCTTCATGCGGGCCACGTTCAGCGCCTGCCGCTCGGTGTCGACCTCGCCCATGTACACGATGCATTCCAGGTCCAGCAGCGCGCAGGCGGTGGCGGTGGCCACGCCGTGCTGACCGGCGCCGGTCTCGGCGATGACCCGCTTCTTGCCCATCCGCTTGGTGAGCAACGCCTGGCCCAGCACGTTGTTGATCTTGTGCGAACCGGTGTGGTTCAGATCCTCGCGCTTGAGGAAGATCCGGGCGCCGCCGGCGTGCTCACCGAAGCGCTTGGCCTCGGTGAGCAGCGACGGGCGACCCGCGTAGTCGCGCAGCAGACGCCGGAACTCGTTGACGAAGTCCGGGTCGTTCCGCGCCTTGTCGTACTCGGCCGCGACCTCGTCGACGACGCCGATCAGCGCCTCGGGCATGAACCGGCCGCCGTACGGGCCGTAGTAGCCCCGATCGTCCGGATCGTGCTTGCCGTGGGGTTCTTCGTGGTACTCCGTGGTCATCGAGAAGGCCTCGGGCAGGCAGGGTGCGATCCCGCGGTGACGAGCTTGACCAGCGCGCCCTTCGGGTCGCCCGAAGCGACGAGCCCTTCGCCAACGAGGACGGCGTCGGCGCCGTGACCCGCGTAGGACATCAGGTCGCCGGGGCCGCGCACACCGGACTCGGCGATCTTGAAGACGTCCATCGGCAGGCCGGGGGCCAGCCGCGAGAAGACGTCCCGGTCGACCTCGAGGGTGTGCAGGTTGCGGGCGTTGACGCCGATCACCTTCGCGCCGGCTTCGAGGGCCTTGTCGGCCTCTTCGGCGTTGTGGATCTCGACCAGCGCGGTCATCCCGAGGGATTCGACCCGGTCCAGCAACGCGATCAGGGCGTTCTGCTCCAGGGCGGCCACGATCAGCAGGACCATGTCCGCGCCGTGCAGCCGCGCCTCGTGGACCTGGTACGGGCTGACGATGAAGTCCTTGCGCAGCACCGGGATGTCGACCGCCGCGCGGACCGCGTCGAGGTCGGCGAGCGAACCGCCGAACCGGCGCTGCTCGGTCAGCACGCTGATCACCCTGGCGCCGCCGTCGGCGTAGTCCTTCGCCAGCGCGGCCGGGTCCGGGATCTCGGCGAGATCGCCCTTGGACGGGCTGCGCCGCTTCACCTCGGCGATGACGCCGATACCGGACTCGCGCAGGGCCGCGAGCACGTCACGTGGGGGCGCGGCCTGGGTCGCGCGCTTCTTCAGTTCGTCGAACGGCAGAACCGCCTCGCGCTCGGCGAGATCGGCACGGACGCCGGCGACGATGTCTTCGAGCACGCTCACCGGAGTCCCTCACCGGCCGTCGTACTCACTGATTCCTTCGCAAGGTCGCTCACAAAAACCTTCCCCTTCCCGCCGAAACGATGCTAACCCCCGCACGGATACGGCCTGGTTCCGGGTATGTCCGTTACTCCGAATGCCAACCGTGTCATCTTTCGCGGCGTAGATCTCGGAAACGCGCGTTTTCCGCGGCCATCACCGGGTCGCGGTGGGATCTTCGCCTTCGGACAGTGCCTCCCAAAGCTCGGTCTCCGGATCCTTGGCGGCCTTCTTCTTCGCCCCCGGCGCCGAGTACTTCGCGCCGAGGCGAGGCATCCGGCCCGCGCCCTTGATGGCTGCCAACCCGCCCGCCGCCACGAGAATTCCCCCGAGGATCGCGAGGCCGCGGGCTCCCAGCATCTGAGTCACGGGCAGGCCGTCGGCGAAGCCACTGAACGAGCCGCCGACCACGCCGATCCACACCGCGGCCACCCCGGCCACGGCGAGTACCACGCCGAGCACCCGGCGTGGCCAGCCGCCGGTGGCGATCAGCCCCGCCGTGCCGGCGAGCGCCAGCAACGCGAGCGGAATCAGCGCGACCGCACGTTGTGAACCGGTTTCCGTGTAGAGCACCGTGCCGCGCACGCCACCGTCGCGGAACTCCGCGAACCAGACGAGCTGCGAAGAACCCCACAGCGCGACCGCGCCCAGCAGCAGGCCCACCACGGCGATCCACAGTGGACGCTTGGCCTTCTTCGCCGGGGCGTCAGACACGAGTGCTGTCACCCGCCGGGTCGAGCTCGTCCGCGGCGATCATCGTCTGCGCCGCCGCGACGGCCGACAGCACGGTGCGGGCCTTGTTGAGCGACTCGTTGTCCTCGTAGTCGGCCACCGAATCCGCGACGACTCCCCCGCCGGCCTGGACGTACGCGGTGCCGTCCTTCATCAGCGCGGTGCGGATCGCGATCGCGGTGTCGGCGTCCCCGGCGAAGTCGAGATACCCGACGACACCGCCGTAGAGCGCCCTGCGGGTCGGCTCCAGTTCCTCGATCAGCTGCATCGCGCGGACCTTCGGCGCGCCCGACAGCGTCCCCGCCGGGAAACAGGCGGCGACGGCGTCGAAAGCCGTCTTGTCGTCGAGGAGTTCGCCGGTGACCGTGGAGACGATGTGCATGACGTGGCTGTAACGCTCGACGTCGAAGAAGTCGACGACGCGCACCGTGCCGGGTTTGCAGACCTTTCCGAGGTCGTTGCGGCCGAGGTCGACGAGCATCAGGTGCTCGGCGCGTTCCTTCTCGTCCGCCAGCAGGTCCTTGGCCAGCTGCGCGTCCTCCTCCGGGTCGGCGCCGCGCCAGCGGGTGCCCGCGATCGGATGCGTGGTCGCGCGGCCGTCCCGCACGGTGACCAGCGACTCCGGGCTGGACCCGACGATGTCGAACCCGTCCAGGCGCAGCAGGTACATGTACGGGCTCGGATTGGACGTGCGCAGCACGCGGTAGACGTCCAGCGCGTCGGCCTGCGTCTCGATCTCGAAGCGTTGCGACGGCACGATTTGGAACGCTTCGCCCGCCTTGATCGCCTCGACCGCCTTCTCGACGGCCGCGTGGAAGTCCGGCTTGGAGCGGCGGCGGGTGAACTCGGGCGCCGGCCGGTCGAAGACGGCGGCCGTGGCCGGGGCCGCGACGTGCAGCTGCTTGGTCATCGCGTTCAGGCGCGCGACGGCGTCGTCGTACGCGGCGTCGACGCGCTCGGCCGAGTCGTCCCAGTTGACCGCGTTGGCGATCAGCGTGACGGTGCCCTCGTGGTGGTCGAAGGCGGCGAGGTCGGTCGCCAGGAGCATGGTGAGCTCGGGGATGTCGAGGTCCCGCTCGGCGAGTTCGGGGAGCCGTTCGAGCCAGCGGACGGCGTCGTAGCCGATGTAGCCGACCATGCCGCCGGTGAGCGGCGGCATCCCGGGCAGCTGTTCGGTGTGGAGCGCGGCGACGGTCTCCCGCAGCACGGTGAGCGGGTCGCCCTCGGTCGGCAGGCCGACCGGCGGGGTGCCGGTCCAGACCGCCTCGCCGTCACGCACGGTCAGCGCGGCGGGGCTGTCGACGCCGATGAACGACCATCGGCTCCACGACGCGCCGTTCTCCGCCGATTCGAAGAGGAACGTCCCCGGCCGGTCGGCGGCGAGCTTGCGGTAGACCCCGATGGGGGTCTCGCCGTCGGCGAGCACGCGGCGGACAACGGGGATGACGCGACGGCCCTCGGCGAGCGCGCGGAACTCGTCGCGCGAAGGGCTGACCGAGCCGAGCCCCGACGGGCTGGCGTTAGCGGCGCTGACCATGCCGCTCATTGTGCTGCAACGCCCGGGCGGGCGGGGACGCGGGGATGAATTCAAAGAATGTTGAATTTCGGGCCGGGTCCGTTCATGATGACGCCATGGCTGTTGACGACACTACCGCGCGACGCCGGGGACGGCGGCCCGGCGGACAGGACACCCGCACCGCGCTGATCGAAGCGGCGCGCGCGGTGTTCGGTGAGAGCGGCTTCGACGGCGCGACCGTCCGCACGATCGCGACCCGCGCCGGGGTCGACGCGGCGATGGTCAATCACTGGTTCGGCAGCAAGGAGGGGCTGTTCGCCCAAGCGATCCTGAAGCTCCCCTTCGACCCGCACGAACTGCTCGCGGAACTTCAGGACGGGCCCGACGAGGAGTTCGGCCGTCGGATCGTGCGCACCTTCCTCACCCGATGGGACGGCGCGGGCGGCGACGTGTTCCAGGCGCTCGTCCGCAGCGTCGCCGGGCACGAACAGGCCGCGGCCGTACTGCGCGGGTTCTTCCAGAACTTCTTCACGAAGGTCATCGGCGGACTGGGCTCGGACCGCGTCGAACTGCGGACCACGCTCTGCGCCTCCCAGCTCGTCGGGATGGGGCTGGTGCGATACGTCGCGAAGTTCGAACCCATGGCGTCGAGCGAGATCGAGCCGCTGGTGACCGCGATCGCGCCGACGGTGCAGCGCTACCTGACCGGGAACATCGACTGAGCGGCTCCGGCGTGTGCGCCCTCCGATCACGCGAGTTCGCTCTCTGATCACGCGAGTTACGCCTTCAATCACGTGAGTTACGCCTTCAATCACGTGAGTTCGCCGTCTGGACACGCGAATCGCGCCCAAGGCCTCCTTGCCCACCCTGACGGTAGTGAAGGAGGCCTTCACTACCCACCGAGCGGAGGGTGACGCCGCGCGTGAGGAGAAACGCAACTCGCGTGATCGGAGGCGGAACTCGCGTGATTGGAGGCGGAACTCGCGTGATTGGAGGCGTAACTCGCGGGCCGGGTGACCTCCGGGCCTGATCAGGTGTCGTCCGATCAGGCCGTGTCCGGTTCGATCTCCTTGACGGGAACCGCGTAGAGCGTGTCCTTCGAAAACCGTCCGCGCGGGAAGATCACGATCATGTCGGTTCCCTCGCCGCCGATGAAGACGGGGACTTTCTCGAGTCCCTTGAAACGAGGAGCGATCCGCAGCGACCTGCGGGTCTGAAGCAGTTTGTAGTCGCGCTCGAGATAGACGTCGATCCTGGGGTACAACCAGCCGGGCCGCACGGTCGCCGTGGCCTCGCGCAAACCGGTCTTCGCAGCGGAGCGACGGCGGCTCTTCCAGAGCCAGGCGGCGTACAGACACGCCGGAATACCGTAGAAGGCCGCCAAAGCCAGCGGGGACAGCACTTCGAACCGAGGATCTTCCGAAACCATCAGGCACACGACGAAGTAGGCCATCCAGAACACCGCCAAAGCCGTCGCCCGTTGTTCGAAAATCGACAGCTTCCCGATCAAGGGTGTGGCCACCTCTTCGTGGATCGTCGGGTCCACGAAGCTTTCGGTCACGTCATCGTCCGGAGTGGAGCGAGGCCTCCCGGCGACCCGCGGGCGTCGTCTCGGACTGTCACGCTCGGCTGATCTTCGCTTCGCTCGCCCCAGTTTCATGCGCTGAGGTTAATCGAGAGAAGTGCCTTTTCCGGCCGACGAGTCGCATCCCGCTCCAAGGCAACCGTGAGCGCTCAGCGAGCGTGCAAGTCAGCAGGCGCGTCAGCCGGCGATCAGTACCGCGATCAGCGCCAGCGTGCCGGGGACCACCTGCACGAAGAAGATCTTCTTGCTCGCCGTCGCCGTCCCGTAGAGCCCGGCCACGATCACGCAGGCGAGGCCGAAGATCTTGAACTGCCAGGCGGTGCCGCCGGTCGCGAGCAGGCCCCAGATCAACGCGGCGGCGAGGAAACCGTTGTACAGCCCCTGGTTCGCCGCCAGCGTCTTGGTCTCCTTCGCGAATTCCTCGGTGGTGCCGAAGGAGGCGCGGGCGCGCGGCGTGGTCCACAGGAACATCTCGAGCACGACGATGTACAGGTGGATCAGGGCGACGATGCCGACCAGGACGTTGGCGACGACATTCACGGATTCTCGCTCTCGTCGGCCAGCAACAGCCGGTCTTCGGTGTCGAAGCAGGTGTGCGTGCCGGTGTGACAGGCCGGGCCGGTCTGGTCGACGCGCAGGAGGACGGTATCGCCGTCACAGTCGATCCGCACCTCGCGCACGTGCTGGACATGGCCGGAGGTCTCGCCCTTGACCCACAGTTCCTCACGGCTGCGCGAGTAATAGGTGGCGCGCCGCGTCGTGAGGGTGCGCTCGAGCGCCTCGTCGTTCATCCACGCCATCATCAGCACGTCCGATGTGGAGTGTTCGACGACGACGGCGGCGATCAGCCCGTCCGCGTTGCGCTTCAAGCGATCCGAGAGGGCGGGGTCAAGCGTCATTCGTGGCTCCGAGAAGGTGCCGTTTCACCGGCATCGAGTTGAGCAGGACCGCCGTGTAGATGTACCCGGCGAACAGCAGCCCGGAGACGATCTTCACCCAGAAGAGTTCCGCCGCCAGCATGGAAAGCGCGTGCAGCAACCCGAACAGGAAGCTGACGGCGAAACCGGCGAACCGCGCCGAAGACATCTTCAGCACCAGCCCCGCCACGACCAGGCCGCCGAGGACCAGCGACGTCCCCGGCAGCAGGAACGTCCGCGCGGTGGAGTACGGCGCGAACATGAGGACCGCGGCCATCGCGATGTAGGCGAGGGCGAGCCCGAGCAGCAGCGCGCAGACGACCTTGACCTCGGTGGAGGCCTTCCATTTCGCCATGATCACCGGACCACGACTCCCCCGGCGCGGAGCGCGCTCTTGACCTCGTCGATCTTCAACTGTCCGAAGTGGAACACGCTGGCCGCGAGCACCGCGTCCGCCCCCGCCTCGACGGCGGGCAGGAAGTGCTCCAGCGCGCCGGCGCCGCCGCTGGCGATCACCGGGACCCGGACCGCCGCCCGCACCTGGGTCAGGAGTTCGAGGTCGAAGCCGTTCTTGGTGCCGTCGGCGTCCATCGAGTTGAGCAGGATCTCGCCGACGCCGAGCTCCTCGCCGCGCGCGGCCCACTCGACGGCGTCGATCCCGGTGCCGCGGCGCCCGCCGTGCGTGGTCACCTCGAAACCGGACGGAGTCGGCTCGGTCCCCTCCGGGACCCGGCGCGCGTCCACCGACAGCACGACGCACTGCGCGCCGAACCGGCGGGACGCCTCGCGCAGGAACTCCGGCCGCGCGATGGCGGCGGTGTTGATGCTCACCTTGTCCGCGCCGGTGCGCAGCAACCGGTTGACGTCGTCGTTCGTCCGCACGCCGCCACCGACGGTGAGCGGGATGAACACCTGCTCCGCGGTCCGGCGCACGACGTCGAAGGTGGTCTCACGGTCCCCGGAGGACGCCGTGACGTCGAGGAACGTGAGCTCGTCCGCGCCCTCGGCGTCGTACAGGCGGGCAAGCTCGACGGGGTCGCCGGCGTCGCGCAGGTCGGCGAAGTTGACGCCCTTCACCACACGGCCCGCGTCGACGTCGAGACACGGGATGACCCTGACTGCGACTGACATGGGGACAAGCGTAGTCAAGAGCCGTTCTAAGCTCGCGGGATGGCACAGGCGGGGCGGCGGCCGGGGCAGACCGAGACGCGGGAGGAGATCCTCGAAGCGGCTAGGCGCAGATTCGCCGAACAGGGTTACGACGGCGCGACCGTCCGCGCCATCGCGGCCGACGCCGGGGTCAACGCGGCGCTGCTGCACCATTTCTTCGGTACCAAGCAACAGCTCTTCGCCGCGTCGATGAACCTGCCGGTGGATCCGGGCGAGCTGGTCCCCCGGATCCTCGAAGGCCCCGAAGCGGAGATCGGCGAGCGCCTCGTCCGCGCGTTCCTCGGCCTCTGGGAGGCCCCGGACGGCCGCGCGCCGTTCCTGGCGATGATCCGGTCTGCGACCACCAACGAGCAGGTCGCGACCATGATGCGGCAGTTCCTGGAGCGGGCGGTGCTGGCTCGGGTCGCCGAAGCGCGCGGCGTGCCGAAGGTGCGGGTGGCCGGGATCGCCGCGCAGATGATCGGGTTCGCGCTGCTGCGCTACGTCATCGGGCTCCCGCCGCTGGTCAACGCCTCGGAGGAGGAGATCGTCGGGATGCTGGCCCCCGTCGCTCAGTACTACCTGACCCCCGGCACCGAGAAAGTTCGCCTCCCGATGCATCAGGAGGGTGGTCTCGCGCGTCACTGGAGCGAGACCACCGGCTGAGGGGGACACGTGCCTGCGACCTTCGACGAGTTCGTCGCGGATCGCCTGGACGGCCTCCTGCGCTACGCGACCGTCCTGACCGACGACCCGTACCTGGCGCAGGACATCGTCCAGGAGGTGCTGCTGCGTGCCCAGGAACGCTGGCCGAAGATCGACCATCCGCCGACGTACGTCCGCCGGATGGTGACCAACGAGTACCTCTCGTGGCGGAGGCGGCTGGCGGTCCGCCGGGTGACGCCGTCGTCGCCGGAAGCACTCGACCTGATGAGCCCGCCGGTCTCCGACCACGCCATCGAGTACGACGAACGCGACGCGATGCTGAGCCGGCTCGCGAAGCTCCCGCGCAAACAACGCGCCGCGATCGTGCTCCGCTACTACGAGAACTACTCCGACGAGGAGATCGGCGCGGTACTCCGCTGCGCGACGTCGACCGTGCGCAGCCAGATCTCGCGCGCGCTCGCGACGCTGCGGGAAACCGGGCCGTCCTCGTCCGTGCAGCCCACGGGAGCCCGCAAATGACCCGACTGAGTGACGAGCACACCGAGGACCTGATCCGCGAGAGCCTCGAACACCTGGCGACGCGGGCACCCGACGGGGCCGAGATCCGCGAAGCGCTGGCCCAACGACCGCGAAGCCGCCCGAAGATGGCTTTGGCGCTGGTCGCGGCGGCGGTCGCGATCATCGCGCTCGGCGTGCCGCTGGGCCTGCGGGCCTACACCACGGTCACGCCGGCTTCCCCGCGCGACGCGGACTGGTCGGTGCTGCCGTACAAACCGGGCTGGCTGCCCGACGGCTTCACGGAGATGAGCCGCTCCGCGAAGCCCTATCCCGCGCCTCAGACCAGGATGTGGAACGGCGGCGAGGCGGGCCAGGTCAAGCTGACCACCACTCCGCTGGACGAGCGGCGCGGGCCGTGGACGATCGCCCCCGCCCCGAACCAGATCATCGTGCACGGCCGGGTCGGCATGGTCTCGGAGGTCTACGGCGACGCGACGATGCTGACGTGGTCACCCGACGACGCGTACGTCCTGAACCTGACCCTGTACGGCGTGCGGGACCCGCGTGGCGTGGGCCAGCGGATCGCGGACGAGATGGTCAGGGACGGCCGTGCCCGGGTGTCGGGCGAACTGCGGTTCGGCAGGTTGCCCGCCGATCTGGCGCTGTCCGGGGTGAACCTGCCCATGGCGGTCGACGGTGGCCGGACCGAGCTCGAAGCCACCCGTACCGGGCAGCCCACCGCTCCGGCGGTCGTCACGGCGAGGCTCGGCGGCGAACGGCCGGAAGCGGGCGACGCCGCGCCCGTGCCGCTCAAGATCCGGGGCCTCGACGGTTTCGCCCTCCCCGCGCGGAACGGACGGCTCGAGCGGCTGGACGAAACGGTCGCCGTCCAGGTCGAAGGCGGGCGCTGGCTCACCGTGTCGGGTAAGCGGGACCGGGCGACGCTGCTCGACATCGCCGAGGGCCTGCAGATCGTCCCCGGTGACTACAGCTGGTTCGGGAAACCGCCGGAATAGTGACGGACGGGCGGCGGTTGTCGACGGCATGACAGACACCTACCGCTCCATCGCGTTCACCGAGTACGGCGACTCCGGGGTCCTGCGCGTCCTCGAACGCGAGCTTCCCTTGCCGGGTCCCGGCCAGGTGAGGGTCGCGGTCCGGGCCGCGGGCGTGAACCCGATCGACTGGAAGATCCGCTCCGGGCTGATGGCCGAGGTGTATCCCGCGAACTTCCCCGCCGTCCCGGGCGGGGACATCTCGGGCGTGATCGACGCGGTCGGCGCGGGGGTGACCGATTTCGCGACCGGTGACGAAGTCCTGGGGTCCGGCATCGGCGGGTACGCGGAGTACGTCCTCGCGGATCCCGTGAAGCTGGTCCGCAAGCCCGGGGCACTGTCCTGGGAGCTGGCCGCGGCGCTGCCGGCGGTCGTCAACACCGCCTATCGCGCTCTGAACCTCTTGGATCTGCACAAGGGCGAGACGCTGCTCATCGACGGCGCGGCGGGCGGCGTCGGCACCATCGCCGTCCAGCTCGCCGTCGCCCGCGGGCTCACCGTCGTGGGCACCGCGAGCGAAGCGAACCACGACTATCTGCGCTCGCTGGGCGCCATCCCGGTGCAGTACGGCGAAGCGCTTGCCGAGCGCGTACGCGCCGTCGCGCCGCAGGGCATCGACGCCTCCTTCGACACCTCCGGGCGCGGCTCGCTCCCCACCCTCGTCGAGCTGACCGGCGGCCCGAAGCGGGTCATCACCATCGCCGCGCCGGACGCGGCCGACCACGGCGTCCGCTTCACGTCGGGATCCCCGGCCGAACAGGTCCCCGGTTCGCTGGCCGAAGGCGCCGCGCTCGCCGCCGAAGGCAAGCTCGACCTGCCGATCGCCCGGGTGTACCCGCTCGCCGAAGCGGCCGCGGCCCAGGACGAGAGCGAAGCGGGCCACGTCCGGGGCAAGCTCGTCCTGGTCCCATGAGCCTTCCCGCGACGGCGACCTGGCTGCATCGGGACGCGAGGACCGGCGTGGAGGTCGCGTTCTTCGAAGAACACGAAGGCGGCTGGCGGATCAGCGGGGCCACGACGGCGGTCGAGGACGGCGAGTCCTGGTTCGTCGAGTACGCGATCACCGTCGACGCCGCCTGGCACACGAGGTCGGCGGAGCTCTCCGGCCGGTCGGCGAGCGGTGCCCGGCGCACGGTGCTCGAATCGGGTGGCGACGGGCGCTGGCGAGTGGACGGCGTCGCGGATCCGCGGCTCGAAGGCTGTTTCGACGTGGATCTCGAGTCGTCGTCGATGACGAACACGCTGCCGGTGCACCGGCTCGGCCTCGCTCCGGGTACGGCCGCCGAGGCGCCCGCCGTGTACGTCCGGGCGGGCGACCTCGCCGTGGAAAGGCTCGAGCAGCGCTACGAGCGGATCGGTGACTGCGATTTCGCCTACACGGCACCGGTCTTCGATTTCTCCTCCGTGCTGCGTTACGACCGGCACCTGCTGGTCCGCGACTACCCGGGCATCGCCGTCCGGCTGTCCTGAAACCCGCGCCCCTTGACTCGAGCTTCTCAACGGGCGCAGAATTAAACACATGGCTAATTCAGCGATCTCCGTGACGGGACTGAGGGTCGTCCGCGGCGGTCGCGAGGTCGTCAAGGACATCGCGTTCCGGACGCCGCGCGGCCGCGTCACCGGCCTGCTCGGGCCGAGCGGCTGCGGCAAGACGACGCTGATGCGCGCGATCGTCGGCGTGCAGATCGTCGCCGCGGGCGAGGTCACCGTGCTCGGCCATCCCGCCGGCAGCCCGCCGTTGCGGCGGCTGATCGGCTACGCCACCCAGAACCCGGCCATCTACGCCGACCTCACCATCACGGAAGCCTTGCGCTACTTCGCTTCCGTCCTTCGCGCGCCGATGTCCGATGTGGACAGAGTGATCGCCGAAGTCGGGCTCACCGACCACGCGGGCAAACTGGTCGGCTCCCTGTCGGGCGGCCAGCACAACCGCGCCAACCTCGCCGTCGCGCTGCTCGGGAAACCCGAACTGCTCGTCCTCGACGAACCGACCGTCGGCCTCGATCCCGTGCTCCGCGACGAACTCTGGGCGCTGTTCCGCGGCCTCGCCGACGGCGGGGCGACGCTGCTCGTGTCCAGCCACGTCATGGACGAGGCCGCGCGATGCGACCGGCTGCTGCTCATGCGCGAAGGCCGGATCCTCGCCGACGACACCCCGGCCGGGCTGCGCGAGCGCACCGGGACGACCGATCTGGAGCAGGCGTTCCTGCGGCTCGTCCGGGAGACGGAGATGACCTCGTGAACCCCACGCTGACGCTCGCCACGGCCCGCCGCATCCTCCTTCAGCTGCGGCACGATCCGCGCACCGTCGCGATGCTGATCGTCGTCCCGTCACTGCTGATGGTGCTGCTGCGCTTCGTCTTCAACTCCGAAGCGGTGTTCAGCCGGGTCGCCCCGGCGCTGCTCGGCGTCTTCCCGTTCCTGATCATGTTCCTGATCACCTCGATCACCACGCTGCGCGAGCGCACCACGGCGACCCTGGAACGGCTCATGACGCTGCCGATCGGCCGGATGGACCTGCTCTTCGGCTACGCGATCGCGTTCGGTTCGATCGCGATCGTGCAGGTCGGCGTCGCCGCCGGGGTCTCGCTCGCCTGGCTCGGCCTCGACATCGCGGGCTCGATCGGGATGCTGCTGCTCATCGCCGTCCTCGACGCCCTCCTGGGGATGGCGCTCGGCCTGTTCGTGAGCGCGTTCGCACGGACGGAATTCCAGGCGGTGCAGTTCATGCCGCTGTTCGTGCTGCCGCAGATCCTGCTGTGCGGACTGTTCGTACCGCGCGGCGAAATGGGCTGGCTCCTGAACTGGCTTTCGAACGTGATGCCGCTTTCGTACGCCGTCGAAGCGCTCACCCGGGTCACCACGTCGGGCACCGTGGACGCGACGCTCATCCGGAACCTGCTCGTCGTCGGGGCGTGCGCTCTGGCCGCGCTGGTGCTCGGCGCGGCGACGCTGCGTCGCCGGACGCCCTAGACTTTCCACATGGGATCGGAGTTCGAGCGGATCGCCGCCGAGAAGTACGTCGTCCTGACCACCTTCCGCAAGAACGGCACCCCGGTGCCGACGCCGGTCTGGGCGGCGGGCGACGGCGGCGAGCTGGTGCTCTGGTCCGAACGGAAGGCCGGCAAGGTCAAGCGCATCCGCAACAGCGGCCGCGTCGAGGTCCAGGCCTGCGACTTCCGCGGCGCCAAGACCCATGGTGACGTCGTCGCGGGCGAGGCGCGGCTGCTGGACCTCGACGAGACCGAGCGCGTGCGCAAGGTGATCGCGCGGAAGTACGGGATCACCGGGCGGGTCACGATGTTCTTCAGCAGGCTGCGGGGGCCGAAGGACCGGACAGTGGGGATCGCCGTCAAGCTGGCGGAGTGACCCGGGGGGCCGATGCTCATGTCGCGAAAGCCACTTTCGGGACATCAGACGTCGCGAAAGTGGCTTTCGCGACGTGCCACCGGCTGCCGACCCGCCTACCCCACTGACGTTGCGAAAGCCACTTTCGCAACGTTGAAGGTTGCGAAAGTGGCTTTCGCGGCACCCCTCGGCCGGCACCGGCTCACTCAGGCCGCCTGCAGCGCCCGCAGCCCGGCCGCCAGCGCGGCCGAGTCGTGGTCCGGCCCGCATCCCTCGACCAGGATCAGATCGCCGGGGATGTGGTCGGCCCGCAACGGCAGGATCTCCTGGTACGCGGGCGAGCCGTACCACTCCCGCGCGGCGTCCAGGCTCGGGAACTCGATGAGCACGAGCGCCCCCGGCCACTCCCCCTCGACGACGTGGACCCCGGCTCCGTGCACGAGGAACTTGCCGCCGAAGGGGTCGAGCGTGGCCTGGATCCGTTCCATGTACTCGAAGACCTCTTCGGCCAGCACGGCGGCGGGGCGAAGGTGGGCGAGTCCGTAGGCGGTCATGGTGTCCCTCCAGGTTTCGTTGTTCTGGAAGGAATCCTGACCGAGGCGGCGCGTGGCGTCGATTACCCGGGAGGTAAAGCTCAGAACTCCGCGACGGCCGCGAGCGCCTCGGGCAGGGTGAACGCGCCGGCGTAGAGCGCCTTGCCGACGATGGAGCCTTCGACACCGTCGCGGGCCAGCGCGGCCAGCGCGCGGAGATCGTCCACACTGGACACACCACCGGAGGCGATGACCGGCGCGTCGGTGCGGGCGGCGACCTCGCGGAGCAGGCCGATGTTCGGCCCCTGGAGGGTCCCGTCCTTGCTCACGTCGGTGACGACGTAGCGCTGCGCGCCGTCGCGGTCGAGCCGGTCGAGGACCTCCCAGAGGTCACCGCCGTCCTGCGTCCAGCCGCGGGCGGACAGCCGGTGCCCGGCCTCGGTGATCCGCACGTCCAGCCCGATGGCGACGCGGTCGCCGTAGGACGAGACGACCTTCGCGGTCCACTCGGGGTCCTCCAGCGCCGCGGTGCCGAGGTTGACGCGGCGGGCGCCGGTGGCCAGCGCGGCCTCCAGCGAGGCATCGTCGCGGATGCCACCGGACAGCTCCACCTGGACGTCGAGCCTGGCCACGACGTCGGCGAGCAGCTCGCGGTTGGAACCCTTGCCGAACGCGGCGTCGAGGTCCACCAGATGGATCCACTCCGCCCCGTCGCGCTGCCAGGCGAGCGCCGCCTCCAGCGGGCTGCCATAGGAGGTCTCGGTGCCGGCCTCGCCCTGGACGAGTCGCACGGCCTGGCCATCGGCCACATCAACGGCGGGAAGGAGCGTGAAAGTCACGCGCCCACTCTAAGACAGGGTGTTCAGCCAGTTGCGCAGCAGGTGCGCCCCGGCGTCCCCGGACTTCTCGGGGTGGAACTGGGTCGCCCAGAGCGGCCCGTTCTCGACGGCGGCGACGAAGTCCTGGCCGTGGTTGGCCCAGGTCACCTTGGGCTGCTGCCCGGCGAGGCCGGAGTCCAGTTCCCAGGTCCGCGCGGCATAGGAGTGCACGAAGTAGAACCGCGTGTCCGCGTCGAGCCCGGCGAACAACCGCGAGTCCTCCGGGGCGCGGACGGTGTTCCAGCCCATGTGGGGCAGGACGTCGGCCTCCAGCCGGTCGACCGTGCCCGGCCACTCCCCGGCGCCCTCGGCCTCCACGCCGTGCTCGACCCCGCGTTCGAACAGGATCTGCATGCCGACGCAGATGCCCAGCACGGGACGGCCGCCGGCGAGGCGCTTGCCGATGATCTTCTCCCCCGACACCGACCGCAGCCCCTCCATGCAGGCGGAGAAGGCACCGACACCGGGGACGACCAGGCCGTCGGCCTCGAGCGCGGCATGCGGGTCGGCGGTGACCTCGACGTCGGCGCCGGCGCGCTCGACGGCACGTTCGGCGGAGCGGAGGTTGCCGGACCCGTAGTCCAGGATCACCACGCGAGGAGTAGCCACGCACACCAGGCTAGCGGACCGGATTTTTCCCGGATTCCCCGTTTCGACCTTCACTCTTCTGGGTAATAGCGACTCCGAGTGAAAGGCCGGCGCAGGACCGCCCTGCACTTATGGAGGAACGATGCAGGACGCCGACGAACTGACCCGCCTGCTCAGCGCCTGGCGGGACGACATCGAGAGCGTGCCTTTTCCTACCTTCGCGGAGCTGCTGATCCCGGCGCAGAAGCGGCGCTCCGCCCCCGCCCGGACGGCCACGGCATCGGTTCAGGTGACGAAGACCACCGGATGGCGGAATCACTGACACCCGACTCCGGTCGCGTGTGTGGTTTTCTTCATGGGAAGACGACCCACCGAGCCGACCAGGAGTGACCGCATGAGCAGCAGCCCGGATCCGCGCGACTTCCTCGATCTCGACGCCGAGCTCACCGCCGAGGACCGGGCCATGCGGGACGCCGTGCGCTCCTACGCCCAGGACCAGCTCCTGCCGAACGTGGCCGACTGGTACGAGACGGGCGCGCTGCCCGCCGCCGAGCTCGCCAAGGGGTTCGGGCAGCTCGGACTGCTCGGCATGCACCTGGAGGGTTACGGCTGCGCCGGGACCAGCGCCGTCGCCTACGGCATCGCCTGCCGGGAACTGGAGGCCGTCGACTCCGGGTTGCGCAGCTTCGTCTCGGTGCAGGGTTCGCTGGCGATGTACGCGATCCACAAATGGGGCACCGAGGAGCAGAAGCAGGAGTGGCTGCCCCGGATGGCCGCGGGTGAGGCGCTCGGCTGCTTCGGCCTGACCGAGCCCGACGCCGGCAGCGACCCCGGCAGCATGCGGACCCGCGCGGTGCGCGACGGCTCGGACTGGGTGCTGAGCGGTACGAAGATGTGGATCACCAACGGAACCGTCGCCGACGTCGCGGTCGTCTGGGCGCAGACCGACGAAGGCGTGCGCGGCTTCGTCGTCCCCACGAACACGCCGGGCTTCGCGGCGAACGAGGTCAAGCACAAGCTGTCGCTGCGGGCCTCGCTGACCGCGGAACTCGTGCTCGACGGCGTCCGCCTGCCGGATTCGGCGGCGTTCCCCGAGGTCAGGGGCCTGCGCGGACCGCTTTCCTGCCTGAACGAGGCGCGTTACGGGATCCTGTTCGGCGTCGTCGGCGCCGCCCGCTCCTGCTACGAGTCCGCGCTGGAGTACACGCTGAGCCGGGAACAGTTCGGCAAACCGCTGGCCGGATTCCAGCTCACCCAGCGCAAACTCGCCGATCTCGTCGTCGAGGTCAACCGCGCCGGGCTGGTCGCGCTGCGGATCGGACGGCTCAAGGACGCCGGGACGCTGCACCACAACCACGTCAGCTTCGGCAAGCTCGCCAACGTCCGCTCCGCGCTGGAGGTCGCGAGGACCGCTCGCGCCATGCTCGGCGCCAACGGGATCTCGCTGGAGTACCCGGTGATGCGCCATATGTCGAACCTGGAAACCGTGCTGACCTACGAAGGCACCGAAGAGATGCACGCGCTCTCGCTCGGGCAGTCGGTCACCGGGCTCGCCGCCTTCCGCTGAGCGCCGGAAACTGTCGGTGCCGGCCTCTAGGGTCCGCACATGACCGATTCCCCCGAGTTCCAGTCCGTCGTCGAGCTGCGCCGGTACACGCTGCACCCCGGCCGCCGGGACGAGCTGATCGAGCTCTTCGAACGCGAGTTCGTGGAGACCCAGGAAGCCTGTGGCATGCGCTTGTTCGGCCTCTTCCGCGAGCCGGCCGAGCCGGACAAGTTCGTGTGGCTGCGCGGTTTCCGGGACATGGAGTCCCGGCGTGCCGCGCTCGAATCGTTCTACTACGGGCCCGTGTGGCGCGCGCACGGGCCCGCGGCGAACGAGACGATGATCGACGCCTCCGACGTCCTCCTGCTGCGCCCGTCCGGGCCGGGGTTCCCCGCTCCCGGCGATGCCGGGGATTCCCGGGTGCTGGTGACGGTGTGTCATCCGATCGGTCCCGTCAAGGAGTTCTCCGAACACTTCGCGGAGAACGTGGCGCCCGCCCTGCGGGAATCCGGCGTGGAGACGTTCGGCCACTTCGAAACCGAGCCCGCGGAGAACACCTTCCCCCGGCTGCCCGTGCGAGAGGGCGAGACGGTGTTCGTCTGGTTCGCGAAGGTCGCGGACGAACACCGCGAACTCCTCGCCCGGACAGGCTCCGAACTTGCGAGCCGCCTCGAACTCCCTTGGGAACAGCGGGAACTGACGCCGACCGCGCGGTCAGCGCTGCGCTGAAAGGAGGTCCGCGAGTCCGTCCGGGTACAGGATCGCCTTGCCGCTGGCCACGTCGGCCAGCGGCAGCCAGTGCACGCGCGCGCCTTCGTCGAGCACCACGCCGACCTCGTCGCGCTCGTAGAACGCCTTGTCCGTCAGATCCGCGGTGAACAGGAACACGATCTCGTGCCCCGGCCTGCCTTCGTAGGTGTACACGTTCTCCAGTACGCCGATCTGCTCGACCGAGGTCAGTTCCGCCGCGAGTTCCTCCTGGAATTCGCGGTGCAGCGCCTCGGCGGCGGTCTCCCCGAACTCGATCCCGCCGCCGAGCGGGCGGTGGTAGGTCACCCCTTTGGTGTGATCACGGCCTTCGAACACCAGAAGGTCTTCACCACGTCGGATGACCCCGAGCGCGAGCGGGCGGATCTTCGTCATCCTGGTGACGCTAGCGGAGGAATTCCTTGACGGACAAGGCGATCGAGCCGGCGTCGAGACCGTGCGCGAGGTCGTGGTCGGCCATTTCGCCGTAGATCCGCACTTCCGCGTCGCGCCGGACGCCGAGGGAGAGCAGCCGGTGCGGCCTTTCGGACAGCGCGCCCGTCACCTCGTGCGCCGACGTCCCCGCGAGGTACGGCTCGATCAGCACGACGTCGGTGGCCCCGGCGGCGTCGACGGCCGCGCGCAGCCCGGCGGCGTCGAACGGCCGGACGGTCGAGGTGTAGAGCACGGTCACGTCGAGATCGGCGGTCGCCTCCAGCGTCCGGTCGAGCATCGGCCCGACGGCCACCACCACCCCCCGCCCGCCTTCGCGCAGCGTCTGCAGTCCCGCGCCCAGATGCGCTTTCGCGTTCTCCTGCGCGGAAAGCCGGAGATAGACGCGCCCGCCGCCAGGGATGGACTCGAGCAGCAGCCGCCGTGCCTCTTCGGGATGCCCCGGCACGTGCACGGTCCAGCCCGGCAGCGTGTCGATGAGGGCGACGTCCCCGGGTGCCTGGTGGGTCCGCCCGGCGGTCGGCATGTCATAGGACGCGCCGGAGGACACCAGCACGGCCCCGACGTCCTGGTGCCCGAGGTCGAGTTTGATCTGCTCGAAAGCCCGCTCCACGAGGAACGACGAGAAGGTGTGGACGATCGGGCGCATCCCGGCCAGCGCGAGGCCGCCCGCGGTGCTCATCATCAGTTGTTCGCGGATGCCGACGTTCAGCACCCGGTCGGGATGTTTCCGCGCGGCGAAGGCGAGTTGTGCCGCGGAGATGTCGGCGAGCACGACGGCGACGTTCGGGTCGGTGTCGAGCGCGTCGGCGGCGGCTTCGAGGAACGTTTCACGCATGTTCACGGGTTCAGCCCTTTCGCTCGACGGTCGCGACCACGGCGAGCGGCCGGTCCGGATGCGGTGTGGTGAAGGCTTCGTGGAGCGCGTCGTGATCGCGGCCGTCGACGGTGCGGGTCGTCCAGCCTTCGACCTCGAACCGGCGCGCGATCCCGCCGGGCCAGCCATGGGTGGCCGAGGAGTTGTCGACGACGACCGCGGTCAGCTGCGGCATGCCGATCCGGCCGGCGACCGCGATGGCCTCCTGGTTGGAGCCTTCGTCGAGCTCCGCGTCGCCGATGAGGGTGACGACCTTGGCCTCCCGGAATCCCTTGGCGCGCAGGCCGAACACGGTGCCGATGGCCAGCGGGAGACCGTGCCCGAGCGAACCGCTGGAGATCTCGGCCACGGGCAGCCTCGCCCGGTCGGGGTGGTGACCGAGCCGGGACTCGGCCGAGGTCCAGTCGGCGAGTTCCTCCTCGTGGATGAAGCCCTTCTTCGCCAGCACCGCGTAGTAGGCCATCGGGCCGTGACCCTTCGACAGCAGGAAACGGTCGCGGCCCGGGGCACGGACGTTCTCCGGGGTGATGTCGAGCACACGGTCGTAGAGCACCCACAGGACGTCCACTGTGGACTCCGCGGCGGCCTGATGCTTCTCGTCGCCGGTCATCAACGAGATCAGCCTCGGCAGATCCTCGTAGCCGGTCTTGGTGTCGGTGGTCATGTACCGAGGTTGCAACCTCGACTTAGGTCGAAGTCAAGGCTAGCCTGGCGACGTGACGAGACTGGCTGAACACCTGAGCATCGGGCAGGTCGCCGACCGCAGCGGCGTGCCCCACACGGCTTTGCGTTTCTACGAGGACAAGGGACTGATCAGTTCCGAGCGTTCGGCGGGCAATCAGCGCCGGTACTCGCGCTCGGTACTGCGCCGGATCGCCTTCATCCGCGCCGCGCAGCGGGTCGGGCTCAGCCTGGACGACATCAGCTCGGCACTTGAGACCCTGCCCAAGGACCACGCCCCCACCAAGGCCGACTGGGCCCGGCTGTCCCGGGGCTGGCAGGACGAGCTCGACGCGCGGATCGACGCGTTGCAGCGCCTGCGCGACAGGCTGACCGGATGCGTCGGCTGCGGCTGCCTCTCCCTGCGCAGCTGCGGGCTCTACAACGCCGACGACCAGATGTCCCGCTTCGGCCCCGGCGCCGGGAAACTGCGCCCGGCTTCCGAGGGCGGCATCTGAATTCCGTTGCCACGCGGGTGCCGGATATGCGTCACTGTGACTCGAAATGGACAAGAAACACCTCATCCGGGTCTCGAAACGACTCTCCCGGCATCTGCGCCACGCACCCGGCGACATCGGCGTCACCCTCACCCCTGACGGCTGGGTCGACGTCGACACCCTCCTGGCGGCCTTGCGCCGCAACGGTTTGCCGCTGACCCGCGCCGAACTCGACGAAGTGGTCGAGGGCAACGACAAGCGCCGCTTCGCCTTCGACGAGTCCGGCCTGCGGATCCGCGCCAGCCAGGGCCACAGCGTCGACGTCGACCTCGCCCTGCCCGCCGCGATCCCGCCGGACGTGCTCTACCACGGCACGGTCTCCCGGTTCCTCGACGCGATCCTGCACGAAGGGCTACGGCCGATGAAGCGGCACGCCGTCCACCTTTCGGCGACCGTGGAGACCGCGCGGACGGTCGGAGCGCGGCGCGGCGTCCCGGTGCTGCTCGCCGTGGACGCCGGCGAGATGGCCGCCGCCGGGCACGAATTCCAGGTGAGCGCGAACGGCGTCTGGCTCACCGCCGCCGTTCCGCCGGAATTCCTGCGCCGTCTCCCCTAGACCAGGCCATTGGCCCGCAGGAGCCCCAGCGTGCCCACGGTGAACATCCCGTTCCACTCCAGCGCGGCGGCCGGCGAATAGCTGGCGTAGTCGACCCGCCAGCCCCCGTCTTCGTGCTGGCCGCCCGCCACCCGGCGCAGATCCGCTTCGATGACCTCGGGCCGGAAGAGCTTCCGTGCCGGGCCACCGGGCTCCGGCGCGAAATCGAGCGGGCGCATGGCCTCGCCCTCGATCCCGCCGCCGACGGCGACCACGCCGTCGTCCGGGACGAACCGGCCGAGCTTCTCGACCAGACGCGTGTCGCCCAGGGCGTCCACCAGCTTCATCGCGAAGGCGAGCACGAGCGCGTGCGGTGCCTCGTCGAGCTTCTCGATCTCCTTCAGGCAGTAACCCGTGGCCTTCGCCAGCCAGGGATGCGCGGCGACCGCGGGGTCGTGCGCCGCGACGCGGTGCGCGGTCACCGCGACGATCGCGGTGATCTGCAGCGAAGAGACCGTCGGATCCGCGCTCGCCCAGAACGGCGCGCTGCCGACTGAATCCGGCATCGGCAGCGCGAACGGGATCCCGCCGTCGGGCAGGGAGATCGAGGCGAGCCAGTCGCAGAGTTCGGCCGCACGCGGACTTGTCGACTTGCCGACGTCGGCGAAGACCTCGAAGGCGTGCAGCGCGCCGGCGGGCTGACTGGTCGCCGAACGGCAGTCGGGTTCGAGCCCGTGGCCGTAGCCCCCGTCGGGATTGCGGTACGCCTCCAGCGCGGCGAGCGCCGCCGCCGGATCACCGTCGCGGAAGAGGACGTCGAAGCGCCGCCTGTCGAGCAGCCGGGCCTGGGTGGCCATGAACGTGGCCGCCGCGTTCAGATCGATGTTCATACCGAGAGGGTCGCGCGGATCGCGGCACCTGTCTTGAACACATCGGTCACGAACGGCGGCGCGGGCGGTTGTAGAGCTTGCGGCCGACGGCCAGGAGCGTTTCGCGCAGCGTCTCGTCGTCGAGCGAAGCGACCTCGGGCGAGCCGCCGGCGAGGGCGATACCGGCGAGGAGCACCTGCGCGGTGACCATCCCCAGCGCGTCCGGCTCCGGGCCGGCGAGGATCTCCAGCAGCCGGTTCTTGAAGCTTTCCGAGCGGTGGACGGATTTTTCGATCGCGCGGGCGATACCGGGGTCGCTGGAGAACAGGGCGACCAGCGCGCGGTGCCGCACCACGAGATCGACGAATCCGTCGAGCAGGTGGTCGATCTGGGCGCCCCGGGTGCGCTGGGCGCGGGCGTCGTCGACGATGCCTTCGAGCTCCAGCAGCACGGGTTCGGCGACGGATTCGGTGATCTCCGCCTTCGTCTTGAAGTGGTAGTAGACGGCGGCCTTGGTGACGCCGAGGGCGTCCGCGATCATCTGCAGCGAGGTGCCTTCCACGCCGTGTTCGGTGAACAGCCGCAACGCCGTGCCCAGTAGTCGCGTGCGGGTGTCCTCCACGTGGACGACGTCCATGTTCCCTCCTCGTTCAGCCGTCGGAGATTACGTCAAGCGTGGCCGCCCGGCCAAACGAGTACTAGCCGTGCGGCTAGTCACACACTTGCCGATCGGCTTGTAGGCCCCTAGCCGATCGGCTAGCTTGAAATGAACCTGAACGAGTGAACGGGAGACTTTCGTGGCCAGCTTCCTGTACCGCCTGGGCCGGTTCTCGTTCCGGCGCCGGGTCCTGGTGACGGCGGTGTGGGCCGCCGTCCTGGTGGCCCTCGGCGCGGGCGCGCTGACCCTGTCCGGCCAGCTTTCGAACTCGGTGACCATCCCCGGTACCGAATCGCAGAAGGCGATCGACCAGCTCGCCGACCGGTTCCCGGAAGCCGCCGCGGGTGGCGCGACCGCACGCGTCGTCATCTCGACGCCCGGCGACATCACCGACGAGGCCGGACGGGCGGCGATCACGGGTCTCGTCACCGGGCTCAAGGACGCGCCGAAGGTCGCCGGCGTGGCCGACCCGCTGCAGATGCAGGCCATCTCCCCCGACAAGCACGTCGCGCTGGCGCAGGTCAGCTACCGCGTTCCGGGCTTCGAGCTCACCGACGCCGACCGCGACGGCCTGATGGCCGCCGCGGATTCCGCCAGGGCCGCCGGGTACACCGTGGAATTCGGCGGTGACGCCGTCCAGGCGATGCCCGCCACGAACGCCACCGAAGGCCTCGGTGTCGCCGTCGCCGCGGTCGTCCTGATCATCACCTTCGGCTCGCTGCTCGCGGCCGGGATCCCGCTGCTGACCGCGCTCATCGGCGTCGGCATCGGCATGGCGGGGATCACCACGGCGTCCGGTTTCCTCGAACTGAACACGAACACGCCGGTGCTCGCGCTGATGATCGGGCTCGCCGTCGGCATCGACTACGCGCTCTTCATCGTTTCCCGCTACCGGCACGAACTCACCATCGGGCGGGATCCGGAGGAAGCGGCCGGGCGCGCCACCGGCACGGCGGGCTCCGCGGTGGTGTTCGCCGGGCTGACCGTGATCATCGCGCTGGCCGGCCTGACCGTCGTCGGCATCCCGTTCCTCGGCGAGATGGGCATCGCCGCGGCGATCACCGTCGCGATCGCGGTCGTCATCGCGCTCACCCTGCTGCCCGCGGTGCTCGGGTTCGCGGGCGGCAAACTGGCGGGCGGCAAGATCCGGCTGCGCCGCAAGGAAAACGCGACGACACACGGCGAGCGCTGGGCACGTTTCGTCGCCCGCCGCCGGATCCCGGTGCTGATCGCCGCGATCGCCGGTCTCGCGATCGTCGCCATCCCGGCCGCGAGCATGCAGCTCGGCCTGCCGAACGACAGCACCGCCGCGCCGGACACCACCCAGCGCAAGGCCTACGACACCGTCGCGCGCAGCTTCGGCGAAGGCGCGAACGGGCCGCTGGTGATCGTCGTCGACCTGAGCGGCAGCGCCGACCGCCAAGCCGCGCTCCAGCAGGCGGCCGCGGGCATCGGCGGCCTCCCCGAACGCCCGATCGTCACGCCGCCGAAGACCAACCGGGCCGGCGACCTGGCGCTGCTGACCGTCATCCCGAAGAGCGGCCCGAGCAGCACCGCGACCGAAGACCTGGTCAGCGACATCCGCGGCCTGAACGCGGGCCTCGGCACGGCCACCGGCGCGTCGCTGGCGGTGACCGGCCAGACCGCGGCCAACATCGACGTCTCGGAGAAACTCGCCGACGCGATGCTGCCCTATCTCGCGCTGATCGTCGGGCTGGCGTTCCTGCTGCTGATGCTGGTGTTCCGGTCGATCGTGGTCCCGCTGAAGGCGACGCTGGGCTTCCTCGGCTCCGTGGTCGCGACGTTCGGCGCCGTGGTGGCGGTGTTCCAGTGGGGCTGGCTCACCGACCTGCTCGGCGTGAAGACGACCGGGCCGATCATGAGCATGCTGCCGATCCTGCTGATCGGCGTGCTGTTCGGGCTCGCGATGGACTACCAGGTGTTCCTGGTGACGCGGATGCGGGAGGAGTACGTCCACGGCGCCGACCCGCAGCAGGCGATGGTCACCGGTTTCCGGCACGGCTCCCGCGTCGTGGTCGCCGCGGCGCTGATCATGATCAGCGTGTTCGCCGGGTTCGTCCTCGCGGAATCGTCGCTGATCCAGTCGATCGGGTTCGCGCTGGCCTTCGGGGTGCTCGTCGACGCGTTCGTGATCCGGATGACCATCGTGCCGGCGCTGATGTCACTGCTCGGCCGCGGTGCCTGGTGGCTGCCGAAGTGGCTGGATCGCGTGCTGCCCGATGTCGACGTCGAAGGCGAGAAGCTCGCGAAGCAGCTCGACGCGCCTGACGAGCGAGAGCTGGTCGACGCCTCGAAGTAGGTTCTGGAGGCGAAGGCGGCCTGGGCCCGGTGCGCCCATGTCGCTTGGCCCCCCTCGATAAGTACGTGAAGGCCCCCTTCATTGCGTCTAGCGCAGTGAAGGGGGCCTTCACGTACTCAGGCGAGCGCCGCGCGGGCCTCCCCCAGTGCGAAGCCGAGCAGGTTCAGGCCGCGCCAGCGTTCCGCGTTCTCGACGTCCGGATGGTCGGCGGCGAGCCCGATCCCCCAGATCGCGTCCAGCGGGCTGGCCTCGACCAGCACCCGATTCCTGGTACCGAGCAGGAAATCGCGTAGTTCCGGATGCTGCCCGAACTTCGCGATCGTTCCGTCGAGGACGATGCCGGAGCGCGCGTCCTCCCAGCGGCTCTGCTCGAATCCCCGCACTTCGCGGCCCAGCTCCTTGGCCTGACGCGGATGCCGGGCGGCGAGGATCCGCGTCGCGCTCTCGGCGTCGTCGAACAGGACGGCTTTGCGCCACATCATGTAGTGCTCCGCCGTCGGGAAGGTCTCGCCGTCGGCGGTGAACCGGGCGGGCCACCACTGGCTGAAGCATTCGGGCCCGATCGTGCCGTCACGCCGGGGCTGATGGCCCCAGAAGAACAGGAATTTGACGCGGCTCCCCGATCGCTGGAGCCGGACGACTTCGGCGACCGAGCGCGGATTTCCGGACATGCCGGACAGCATGCCCGCCGCCTTCACGGCGCGCAGCCGAATTACCGGGCGGCGGTCAGGCCAGCCAGGCGATGGCCCCGCCGATCGCCAGCACCGCGCCGATCCCCAGTACGACGGCCATGAACTTGACGCTCTTCCAGGTCGCGTAGACGCCGCCGATCAGGAAGCCGCCGAGCGCGAACAGCAGCACAGCGATGGTCGTGTTACTCACGACCGCCACCCTGCCACACCTCCGCCACCACGACCGCGCCGGGCCCGCACCTTGCCCTCGGGACCGGACACGGCTAACGTACAACCACATGGTTGTACTT
This sequence comes from Amycolatopsis roodepoortensis, assembly GCF_014873915.1. Taxonomy (GTDB): domain Bacteria; phylum Actinomycetota; class Actinomycetes; order Mycobacteriales; family Pseudonocardiaceae; genus Amycolatopsis; species Amycolatopsis roodepoortensis. Next base: position 329,096 of record NZ_JADBEJ010000001.1, on the reverse strand, counting down.
TGTGAGGAGAGCGAGGAGTCGCTCAACCGGCTCTTCCGCGCCTTGGCCGACGGCACGCGCCGCGACATCCTGGCGCGGGCCATCACGGAAACGCCATCGGTCTCCGATCTCGCCGCGCAGTACGAGATGAGCTTCGCCGCCGTGCAGAAACACGTCGCCGTGCTCCAGCGCGCGGGTCTGGTCCGGAAACGCGCCAACGGCCGCGAACAGCTGGTCTCGACCGACCGCGAGCGCCTCCAGCGCGCCACCGAGCTTCTCGACTCCTACGAAGTCCTTTGGCGCCAGCGGGTGGCGCAGCTCGACGATGTCCTCCGGGAAGGGGAATGACGAAATGCCGATCACCTCGGTCACCAAGGATCCCGAGAAGCTCAGCCTCACCGTCGTGGCGGACTTTCCCGTTCCGCAAAAGCGGCTTTGGGCGGCTTGGGAGGATCCAAGGCAACTGGAGCGCTTCTGGGGACCACCGTTCGCGCCCGCCACGTTCACCCGTCACGATTTCCGGTCAGGCGGCCGCGCCGAATACTTCCTGACCGGACCCAACGGGGAGAAGTGGCCCAATTCCTGGAAGTTCACCGCGGTGAACCCCATCGACTTCTTCGAGGCGGAAGACGGCGACGACAACGACGAGGACATGCCCACCTCGATGACGTTCACCTTCGAGACGACACCCATGGGATCACGGATGGTCCATGTGACGCGCTTTTCCAGCGTCGAAGCCATGGAGAAGACGATCCCCGGGATGGAAGAGGGCTTCCGCGCCGCGATGCCCCAACTCGACGCGCTGCTGGAGACGAAATGAGAAAACTCAAGATCATCGAGCACATCTCGCTCGACGGCGTGATCCAGCATTCCGAAGACGAGAACGGCTTCCCGTACAGCGGCTGGAACATGCCGTACCGGACCCCCGCCGGCCGGGAAGCCCTCCTGGCCGCGCACACCGAAAGCTTCGACCTGCTGCTCGGCCGCCGCACCTACGACCTCTGGTCGGAATACTGGCCGGACGCGCCGAGCGACCCGTTTGCGGACCGGCTCAAGGCGGCGACGAAGTTCGTCGTCACCCACCGGCCGGAAAGCCTGAAATGGGGGCCGTTCGAGGGAGTCGGGCCGGACCTCGTCGAAGGCGTTCGCCGCGTCAAGGCGCAGGACGGTCCGGACCTCGTCCTCTCGGGCAGCTCCACGCTGACCTCGGCACTGCTCGAGAACGGACTCGCGGACGAAGTCGTGCTGGCCGTCTACCCGCTCCTTTTGGGCACAGGCAAGCGTTTCTTCGCCGAAGGAACGCCTGCCCAGACCCTGGACTTCGCCGGCTCGACGACGACCCCGTCCGGTGTCCAGCTCAATACCTACAAGCCCACCGGACGCATTTAGTCCTCTGGATGCGGGGTTAGAGGACGCCCTTCGTGGACGGGATGCCGCCCGCCCGCGGGTCCGGCTCGGTGGCGGCGCGCAGCGCACGCGCGACGGCCTTGTACTCGGCCTCCGCGATGTGGTGCGGGTCGCGGCCGTGCAACACCCGCACGTGCAGCGCGATCTGCGCGTGGAACGACAGCGAGTCGAACACGTGCCGCGTCAGCACGAACGGGTAGTTCCCGCCGATGGTGAAGCTGTTGAACTGCTCCGGCTCGCCGAGGTGCACGCAGTACGGCCGCCCGGAGACGTCGATCGCGGCGTGCGCGAGGGTCTCGTCCATCGGGATCCACGCGTCACCGAAGCGGCGGATGCCGCTCTTGTCGCCGAGCGCCTGCCGCAGCGCCTGGCCGAGCACGATCGCGGTGTCCTCGACGGTGTGGTGCGCGTCGATGTGCACGTCACCGGTCGCCTGCACCTTGAGGTCGAGCGAGCCGTGCACGCCGAACGCGGTGAGCATGTGGTCGTAGAACGGGACACCGGTGTCGATCTCCACCTGCCCCGTGCCGTCCAGGTCGAGCTGGACCGAAATGGACGATTCCCTGGTGGTGCGATCCACCTTGCCGACGCGACTCATCGCGGCACCTCCTTGCTGGCCTCGAGAAAGGCGTCGTTCTCTTCCGGCGTCCCGATGGTCACCCGCAGGTGCCCCTCGATGCCGACGTCCCTGATCAGCACGCCGTTGTCCAAATAGGACTTCCAGGTCGCGGGCGCGTCCGCGAACCGTCCGAAGAGGACGAAGTTCGCGTCGCTCGGGACCGGCGTGAATCCCAAGCCCAGCAACGCTTCCACCACGCGGTCGCGTTCGGCAGCGAGTTTGGCGACCGAGGCGAGGGTGGCGTCCGCGTGCCGCAGCGCGGCGCGCGCGGCGGCCTGCGTGAGTTTCGAGAGGTGGTACGGCAGCCGCACCAGCTGCAGCGCGTCGACGATCGCGGGCGCGGCCGCGAGATACCCGAGCCGCCCGCCCGCGAAGGCGAACGCCTTGCTCATCGTGCGCGACACGATCAGCTTCGCCGGGTACTCCTCGAGAAGCTCGACGGCGCTCGGCTGCGACGAGAACTCCGCGTACGCCTCGTCGACCACCACGATGCCCGGCGCCGCTTCGAGCAGCCCGCGCAGCTCGTCGAACGGGATCGACCCGCCAGTCGGGTTGTTCGGGCTGGTCACGAACACGATGTCCGGACGGCGTTCGCGCACCAGCGCGGCAGCCTTCTCGGTGTCGAGCGTGAAATCGTCGCGACGCGGCACCGGCAGCCAGTCGGTGCGGGTGCCCGCCGAAATGATCGGGTGCATCGAGTACGACGGCTCGAAACCCAGCGCCGAGCGGCCGGGACCGCCGAAGGCCTGCAGGATCTGCTGCAGGATCTCGTTGGATCCGTTGGCGGCCCACACGTTCGACTCCGACACGAGCACGCCGGTGGACACCGCGAGGTAGTCCGCGAGGTCCTGGCGCAGCGCGACGGCGTCGCGATCCGGGTAGCGGTGCAGCGAAGCGGCTTCGGCACGGACGGCCTCGGCGACGTCGGCCACCAGCGCGTCCGGCGGCGGGTACGGGTTTTCGTTGGTGTTGAGCCGGATCGGCACGTCCAGCTGCGGCGCGCCGTACGGGGTCTTGCCCCGCAGGTCGTCTCGCAGCGGGAGCGCGCCGAGCGTGATCTCCTCGCCGATACTCATCCGCGCTCACCTTCGAACCGCGCCGTGATGGCCTCGCCGTGCGCGGGCAGGTCTTCGGCGTTCGCCAGCGCGACGACGCGGCCGGCGATCTCGCGCAGCGCGTCCTGGCTGTAGTCGACGACGTGCACGCCCTTGAGGAAGCTCTGCACCGAAAGCCCGGACGAGTGCCGCGCGAACCCGCCGGTCGGCAGGACGTGGTTCGACCCGGCGCAGTAGTCGCCGAGCGAGACCGGCGCGTACGCCCCGACGAAGATCGCGCCGGCGTTGCGCACGCGGGCAGCCACCGCCGGCGCGTCCGCGGTCTGGATCTCCAGGTGTTCCGCGGCGTACGCGTCCACGACGCGGATACCGTCGTCCACAGTGGAGACGAGGATGATGCCTGACTGCTTGCCGCTCAAGGCCTCCGTCACCCGCTCGGAGTGCTTGGTCGCGGCGACGCGGCCGGTCAACTCCTTGTCGACGGCGTCCGCGAGCTCCTCGGATGTGGTGACCAGCACGCTCGCGGCGAGCGGGTCGTGCTCGGCCTGGCTGATCAGGTCGGCGGCGACGTGCACCGGGTCGGCGGTCTCGTCGGCGAGGATGGCGATCTCGGTCGGGCCCGCCTCGGAGTCGATCCCGATGATGCCGCGCAGCAGCCGCTTGGCCGCGGTGAGGTAGATGTTGCCGGGACCGGTGACGACGTCGACCGGCTCCAGCGTCGCGCCGTCGGTGTCGGTGCCGCCGTACGCGAGCAGCGCGACGGCCTGCGCCCCGCCGACGGCCCAGACCTCGTCGACGCCGAGCAGTTCGGCGGCGGCGAGGATCGTCGGGTGCGGGAGCCCGCCGAACGCGGCCTGCGGCGGCGAGCACAGCACGAGCGTGCCGACGCCGGCGATCTGCGCCGGGACGACGTTCATCACCACGGTCGAGGGGTAGACCGCGAGCCCGCCCGGCGCGTACAGCCCGACACGCTCGACCGGGATCCAGCGCTCGGTCACGGTGCCGCCGTCGACGACCTCGGTCGTGACGTCCTGACGGCGCTGGTCGCCGTGGACCTTGCGGGCGCGGACGATCGACTCCTCCAGCGCCTCGCGGACGGCCGGATCGAGGTTCGCGAGCGCGCTGGTGAGCTCCGCGGCGGCCACGCGGACGCCGCCGGGGCGGACCTTGTCGAACTTCTCGGTGTACTCGAGAACCGCCTCGACCCCGCGATCGCGGACCGCCTCGACCACCGGCCGTACGTGATGCAGCGCCGCGTCCACGTCGTACTCGGCACGCGGGAGCGTGCGCCTGAGCTCGGCAACGGACGGGACCTGTCCACGCAGGTCGGTACGGTTCAGCATGGGTCAAGGGTACGAGGTGGCCGGATCGCCCCGAGCAGGCACACTGGGGTGGTGACCAGCGATCCCACGATGAGGGAGGCCTCCGTGCCGCGAATCGGGTTGTGCCAGCTCACGGCCGCCGAGGATCCCGAGACGAACCTGAAGCTGATTCGCGAGGGCGTGACGGCCGCGGCGGGCGAAGGCGCCCGGATCGTCGTGTTCCCGGAGGCGGCGATGGCGCGCTTCGGCATCCCGCTCGGGCCCGTCGCGCAACCCCTGGACGGACCGTGGGCGTCCACTGTGGCCGGGCTCGCCGAGGAGCACGGCGTCGTGGTCGTCGCGGGCATGTTCACGCCGTCACCCGACGGGCGCGTGAGCAACACCCTGCTCGTCACCGGCGCGGGGCATCACTTCGGCTACGACAAGATCCATCTGTACGACGCCTTCGGGTTCGCCGAGTCCGACACGGTCGCGCCCGGCGCCGCGCCCGCCACCTTCGAGGTCGACGGGACCACGTTCGGCGTCGCGACCTGCTACGACATCCGCTTCCCCGAACTGTTCCGGAAGCTGGCCGACGACGGCGCCGACATCGTCCTCGTGCCGACGTCCTGGGGTGCCGGCGAGGGCAAACGCGAGCAGTGGGAGGTGCTGGTCCGCGCCCGCGCGCTCGACTCCGGCTGCTGGGTGCTGGGCTGCGGGCAGGCCGATCCGGCCACGACCTCGACGCCGGTGAACCCGAAGGCGCCCACGGGGATCGGCTACTCCACGGTCTCCGACGGTTTCGGCCGCGTCCACACCCAGCTGGGTGCCGGGCCGGAGCTGGTGGTCGTCGACGTGGATCCAGCGGTCAGCGGGAAGGCGCGGGCGGCGACGGGGGTGCTGGCGAACCGTCGCCTCTAGCGTCTACAGACCGCTCGAAGAAGGATTCGAGCACCACGATCGTCTGCGTCCCGGTGACGCCTTCGATGGCGTACAGCCTGCGCAGTGACGCCTGCAGTTCCTCGGTGGTCGGCGTGCGCACCTTCACCAGCAGCGAGGCCGGGCCCGCGATGATGTGCGCCTCGACGACCTCCGGCAGCGCCTCCAGCGCGGCCTTGGTCGGCGCGTCGCCCATCCACGAGCCCGCCTCGACCAGCACGAACGCCATCACTCCCCGGCCGACGGCCGCCGGATCGACGTCCACGGTCGTGCGCCGGATGACGCCCTGTTCACGCAGCTTGCGGACCCGCTCGTGCGCGGCGCCCGCGGACAGGCCGACCGCCTTGCCGAGCGCGGCGTACGCCTGAGTCGCGTCCTGCTGCAATGCGGTGAGCAGCATGCGATCTACGTCATCCATGGGTTGACCATATCAAGTTCAGCGGTTCATGATGATCGCAATATCTCATTCAGAGCACTGGGGTTTCCATGGACATGGTCAAGGCGCATTTCGAAGTCCTCGACGAACGGTTCGCCCGCGTCAACGGGGACGAGTGGATGCAGCGGATCCACACCGGCTGCCGGTGGACCGAGGGGCCCGCCTACTTCCCGGCCGGCCGGTACCTGGTGTTCAGCGACATCCCGAACGACCGCGTCCTGCGCTGGGACGAGACCACCGGCTCGGTCGGCGTGTTCCGCGAGCCCGCCGGATTCCACAACGGGCACACCGTCGACCGCCAGGGCAGGCTCGTCAGCTGCGAACAGGGCGGCCGCCGGGTGACGCGCACCGAACACGACGGCACGACCACCGTTCTCGCGGAGACCTATCAGGGCAAGAGGTTCAACAGCCCCAACGACGTCGTCGAGTCCTCGGACGGCGCTATCTGGTTCACCGACCCGAGTTACGGCATCGACAGCGACTACGAAGGCCATCAGGCGGAAAGCGAGATCGGCGCCTGCCACGTCTACCGGGTCGATCCGGATGGTTCCGTACGGATCGTCGCGGACGATTTCTCGCGCCCGAACGGGCTGGCGTTCTCACTCGACGAGTCGCTGCTCTACATCGCGGACACGCGACAGAAACCCAGTCACATCAGGGTTTTCTCGGTGGACGGGTCCGTGTTGTCGGGCGGCGAGGTTTTCGCGACCTGCGACGCCGGCGGTTTCGACGGCGTGCGCGTGGACGCCGCGGGCCGGGTCTGGGCCGCGGCGCACGACGGCTTGCACTGCTTCGCGCCCGACGGCACGCGGATCGGGAAACTGCGCGTGCCGGAGGTCTGTTCGAACCTGACCTTCGGCGGGCCGCGGCGGAACGATCTGTTCATCACCGCGTCCAGTTCGGTGTACACGCTGCGGGTGAACTTCTCGGGGCCCCGCGCCTAGCGCAGCAGGCCCTCGCGGATCGCCACGCGCACGAATCCGGCCCGGCGCCGTTCCCCGGTCTTGTCCCGGATCCGGTCGAGATAGGACCGCACGGTCCGCACGCTGATGTTCAGGATCTCCGCCACGTCGACGTCCCGTTCGCCGGCCGCGACCAGCCTCAGGACCTGCTTTTCCCGTTCTGACAGGACGATCTTGGGCCCGGCGTGGCGGTCTTCGCTGTCCTGGATGATCATTCCGGCCAGCGTCGGCGACACGTACGCGTTGTCCTCGGCGATGGTGCGGATGGCGCGCAGGAGTTCGTCGCCGTCGACGTCCTTGGAGAGAAAGCCTTTCGCCCCGGCCTGCATGGCGCCCAGCACCTCGGGCTGCTCGGCGTGCGCGGACACCACGAGCACCTTGTGCCCCATCTGCCCCACTTCGAGCACGGCGGCGGCGTCCTGGACGCCCCTCAGCTTGAGATCGAGGACGACGACGCTGCCGGGCGGCTGTTCCTGGACGGCGAACCGCGCGACGGAGTCGGCGACGGCGCCCAGCGCGATATCGGGCGCTTCGGTGAGGACCCGCGCGACGGCGTCCCGGTAGAGCGGATGATCTTCGATCACCCCGACGTTGATCGGCGTGGTGCGTTTCGGCTGCTGCTCGTCTGCGTTCACCGGCGTCCTTCGAATCCGCCCGCGTCGGCGCGGGGCGCGACCGGCCGAGCCGGGCCGGGCACCTCCGGCGGAGACGCGAGACCGAGCTGGATGGCCTTGCGGACCAGACCGGCCCGCCTTCTCTCTCCGAGTTTGTCACGGATCCGGTCCAGATAACCGCGGACCGTCCGAACTCCGATGCCGAGGATGCGGGCGATGTCGACGTCGCGTTCGCCCGCCGCGACCAGCCGCAGGACCTGCTTCTCCCGCGCGGAGAGCGCGACGTCCGGGGCCGACGCGGGACGGTCGGCGTTGTCCTTGATGATCATCCCGGCCACCACCGCGGAAACGTAGGCGCGGCCCCGCGCGACCGTCCTGATCGCCGTCAGCAGCTCGTCGACGTCGACGTCCTTGGACAGGAATCCCTTGGCACCGGCGGCGATCGCGCCGAGCACCTGCTCGGGCTCGGCCTGCGCGGACACCACGAGCACGTGATGTCCCAGTTCGGCCACCTGGAGCACGGCGGCCGCCCCGGCGATCCCCGGCAGGCCGAGGTCGAGCAGCACCACACTGCCGGGCGGCTGCGGATGGACGTGGAACCGGGCGACCGAATCGACCACGGCGCCCAGTTCGATCCCTTCGGCCTCGGTGAGGACGCGGACCACGGCGTGCCGGTACAGCGGATGGTCTTCGATCACCGCGACGTCGACGCGGTCGGTCTCCGGCCTGTCTTCGGTCATCTGCACGTTCCCGATCACCCCGTCCCACCCGCCGCGGACACCGCACGACCCGCTTGCGCCGGATCCAGCGCGGGACCGCGCGGAACCAGTGCCAGCAATCCATTCGGAACCGGCTGCCGTTCGGCTTGGCCGTACCCGAGGGAGGCGAGCGCCTCGGTGCTCGCCACCGGGTACTTCAGGCCCGTGTCGGTGACGACGTAGACCGTGCCGGAACCGGATTCCGCCACCACCGCACCACCGGACGGAGGCACGAAGACGGCGTCGGCGACGAGCGCGTCCGTGCGCGCCGTCACCGGGATCGCCTTCGCACCTTGCGGCAACGGGACCTGTGCGGAGATAACGATTCGAGAACCCTGTGCGCATAACGTCACGGACTGTCCGGTAACGGGTGCTTTTCGCGGGATCCGGTCCGGATACTCGGCGGGATCGGCGCCGCCCGTCCTCGCCGTGGCGACCTTGGGCACCGCGGCGACGTCGGCCGCGCGCACCGCGACGGGCGCCGGGACACCGTTGTAGGCGGCCGCGTTCTCCGGCGTGTTGATCAGCAGACTCGCCTCGGTCTGGCCGATCGGCTGGAGCCCTTCGGCGCGGACGAGGTAGTACGACGTCGCGTCGTTGGGCGAAGCCATCGCGTCGACGACGCCGAGCACCGAACCGACCTTCGTCGCGGTGCCACCGACCTTCGGACCGGGCCGGCCGGCGTCCTCGACCGCGCGGTAGGCCAGATCACGTCCGGCGGCGACGGTACCGATCCACCGGGAGGACACCGCGATCACCGGATAGGTGTCGAACTGAAGCGCCGTGGCGGCTTCCGGGGTGAGCTTGTAGCGGCGCCCCGCTGTCACGAGGTAGCGCTCGCCGTCGGGGACACGGACCACGACGGCCTGGTCCCTCGGCAGGTCGACCCCGGCCGCGGGCGCGCCGAGGACCACCGTCGTCTCCGGTTCGGCCGACGCGGGCGCGTCCTGAGTGGTCCGTGAGCAGCTCGTCCACGGTGTTTTGACGAGCGCGGCCGCCGCGGGCAGCGAGTCGGGGGCGCCGGGAATGCCGATCTGCGAACCGCGCGGCGCCTTCGCGAGCTTGTCCGAAGGGACGGTCACGGTGGCCTCGCCGTTGCCGCCCGCCATCAGCCGCGCGGAGGCGTAGTTGAGCACGGGGTGCAGCGCGCCGTCCTGGCCGAGGATGTAGCGCGCGCCGGTGCCCTCTTCGACGATCACCTTGCCGCCCGCCAGCCAGTCCTTGCCGCCGGACGGGTTCAGCAGGCCGATCACGCCGAACACCGCGGTGACCAGCAACGCGACGCCGAGGCCGCACAGGGTTCCGATGACGAGCCTTCTGCTCGGGGCGACCGGATGGTTGGCGTCAGCCGAGACCAGTGCCGAAACCAGTCTCCTGCGGAGGAATTGGTAGGCCTGGATCTGGTCCCGCTGCGTCCACACGCTCCCGTCCCCCGCCGCTCTTGCCCACCCGTTCGAGGGTGCTCACGTTAGGTTCCGGCCAGGTTCGCGGTGAGGGTATTTTTTACGCCCCTCCCCGCGCGGGGCGGGGCTACCGTCGTGCGCGTGCACGGAGGAGGGGAATTCCTTGTCGGTTGACGCCCCGGCCCGCCCGGTCCCGGAACAGGCGCCCGCGCGCGGGGTCGCGGGCGCGGCGCCGCTGCCCTGGCTGCTGCCGATCCGCCCGCTGCAGGCGGCGCTCTGGGAGATCGCCGGGATCGCGATCCTGCTGGCCTTGACCGTCGATGGGATCCCTCAGGCGGCGTGGATCAGTATCGTCGCCGTCGCCGGAGTCCTCGTGCTGACGACTTCGGTCCGCTTCGCCGGACGCCACGCCGCGGGCTGGGCGCTCACCTGGGTCGTTTACCGGTTGAAGCGCGGTGACAAGCACGAAGTCCCCGATCCGCTGCACCGGCTCGCCGGTCCCGTCCGGGTGCGTCAGCACGTCGACCGCGCGGGCAACCGGTTCGGCGTCGCCGAGGTGAGCGACGGGTGGAGCGCCATCGTGCGGCTCACCCCCGGCACCGTGGCACCGTCGCCGGACACGCTCGTCGGCATCCTGCGTGAGGCGTACACCAGCACCGGAATCCCTTTGTCCAGCGCGCAAATGCTGACCTGGACCGTCCCTAATGGACAGTCCTTGCTGCGGGTCCGCTGGCTCACCGTCCGGTACCGGCCCGAGGACGCGCCGATCGCCGCGCTCGCCAGGGGCGGCGGAGAGCTCGGCGCGTTGCGGAGCACCGCCTGCGCGGCGCTACGCCTGATGGGCGCGCTGGCCGAAGCCGGGTTCGAGAGCACCGTGCTCGAAGCCGGCGAGGTGACGGAGAACCTGCGCGTCGCGCTCGGCAGCGGCCAGGACGCGCCGGTGGACGGCTGGCGTTCGTGGGATTGGGGCGGGGCGTCGCAGGTCTGCTACCGGCCCCGGTCGGAGCGGGATCTCGCGCGGACACTGGATCTTCACGTGCCCGGCTCGGCGTTCACCGCGACTTCGTACACGCTGTACCGGTCGCCTGGCGGACGCGAGAAGTCCGAGGTGACCATCCGGGTGGGCGGACGGCCGGGAGCGGAACCGGTGCGGCCGTCCGGGATCGCGGTCACCCCGCTGCACGGACGGCACGCGGCGGCGGTCCGGCGGACCCTGCCGCTGGCGCTGGAGAACTGAGGGGACGGTCCGTGGAGGACTCCTTTCTTCTCTGAGGGTAGGGAAGGAGTCCTTCACGGACGTTATGCGTTTCGTCCTCTGAATGCGGTGGTTGCACGAAGCAAGTACCGCATCCGCCTGGACGTCGCGAAAGCCACTTTCGGGACATCAGACGTCGCGAAAGTGGCTTTCGCGACATCACCGCACGAAATGCGGGAGAGATCAGCCTCGCACGGCCTCGTAGACGCCGGCGATCATGCCGACGAAGGGGATCAGCGAGAGCAGCACGAGGAACTCGACGATATCGAGAGTCCTTGCCCAGTAAGGAGAACGACGTCCCTTCGCGACACGCGTCGCGTAGGTGAGACAGACGCCCGCCGCGACGACGACGGCGCATCCCGCGGCGAAGACGAACGAACGCGGCCCGCTCGCGGCGAGCCAGAACGCGGCCGCCGCCAGGGCCGCCGCGCCGAAACCGATGAGCACCACCCGCTGCGAACGCCCGGCGAAGGCGCGCGAGCGCAACATCAGCGCCAGCCCCAGCAGTGCGCTCAAGCCCGCTTCCCAAGCCCCGCCGGACGAAGACAGGACCACCGACGCCGAAACCACGACGAGGCCGAGCGCGACGAGCAGTCCGGTCAGCAACGCCTGCGCGTACGTCGTGCCCCCGACCATGTCCTCGCCGAGCGATGGGTTCTCGTCGGCACGGAACGCGTCCATGTCGTCGGGCACCCGCGGCAGCGGCAGCCTGCCGAGCCGCAGCGCCATCATCGGCGCGACCGCGGCCAGCGCCGTCGCCACCACCGCGACCACCGCGGCCGCCGAAACCGGGCGGACGTCGGCCAGCAGGACGATGGCGGTGGTGATCGCGCCGAGCCCGGCCGACACCGTCACCGCGACGAACCACGGCAGCCGGTCCGCCACCGAAACGGCCGCGATCACGCCATAGACGGTCACCACCGCGAGCCCGGCGGCCAGCGGCCCGGCCGACAGCGAGAACAGCGGATGCGGCGGCAGGATCGACATCCCCGCCAGCAAGGCCGCGCCGACCCCGGCGAGCGCACCGGCGGCACCGGCCTCCGCGTCGCCGTACGCGCGGCTCAGCGCGCCACCGCCCAGCACCAGCACGAGCGCGAGCAGCCCGGTCCCGATCGGCGCCAGCACGCTGCCGGACGCCGCGGCCTGCACCAGCAGCCCACCGGCGAGCAGCAGCACCACGGACGCGACGATGCCGGCCTTGCGCGCCACCGACGGCCCCCACCGTCCGGTGCCCGACTCGGCGACGCTGGCGATCGAGTCGACGACGTCGTCGAACAGCAGCGGACCCCGCGGGCGTTCCCGCGGGGTCAGATGGAGGACTTCGCCGTCGCGCACCTGCGCCGCGGCGACCGTGAGCCCGAGCGCGAGCGGAGCGCCGCCGAGCCGCGACAGCACCCAGCCCGGATGCTCGGCCGACGCCTGCCCCGAAGCGCCCGCGAGCCGCACGAGCTGCGGGACGAGTTCGGCGAACGTGCTCTGCTGCGGCAGCGCCACGTCGACGCGCGCCCTCGGTGTCACCACCGTGACGCGCCGGGTGGAACCCGCGATCGCGGCCGTCATGCTTCGATCGACTTGGCGGACTCGATGACCGGGGCGAATTTGGCGCTGCTGGCCTCGGCCAGTTTCTGCAGCCCGTTGTTGACCGCCTCCAGCACGATCTCCGAGAGGTTGCGCGCGTCGTACTGCCGCACCGCGCGCGGGTCGATGTCGATCGAGGTGAACCGGCCGTCGCCGCGCAGCACGACGGTGACCTCGTTCTGCCGCGAGTGCGCCTTGACCTCCATCGCCTCGACCGAACGCTGGATGCGCTGCACCTCTTCGGTCTGCTTGCGGACCTGGTCCAGCAACTCGTCCATGTCCGGCATGGCGTAGGGGTCGGTGGTCACGAGTCTTCTCCTTCATCTGCGGTGAAATCCCGCCGGACGTGGACACTGCCCACGAACCGCCGGAAGTCGTCGCCGAGGCCACGGGCCGCCTCGGGCGTTGCGGTACAGGCGATTTCGAGGATCAGCCGCTCGGCCGGGGTCGCCCCCGGCACGGTCAGCAGCACCTGCGTCTGCACGAGATCCTGCCCTTCGCCGGTGCGGACGCGCAGCACCTGCGTCACCCCCGGCGCGATCCCGGTGCCGATCACCTTGCGCCGCACCACTTCGAGCGCGGCCATGGTCCGGCCGAGGCGCTCGACGGACTCGTCGGCGATATCGGTGATCTCCGCCTGGTCGGGCCGTTGCCCGATGCTCAGGGTGATGTTCGGGGTGAACTCCGCGTACGTCCCGGAGCGCACCGCCACGAAAACCGCGCCTTCGGCACCGACGGACGCCGGCTCGACCGGCACCCAGCCCTCGGGGATGTCGAACCCGAGCGGGAGGGAGACCCGGTCCTGCGTCATCGCTTCGCTCATCCCCGTCACCACGTGCCCACGTAGGTGATCGCGTCGTCCCACGCCTCGCCGACGGCGTCCGCCGCCTGGCCCGCCGCGCCGCTGACCGCGTCGACGGCCGCGCCGCCGTACTCGCCGACGGTGTCCGCGATCTTCGGCAGATCGATGTCGATCTTCGCGCCGATCCCGGCACCGAGGCCGAGCGCGAGACCCGCCTTGAAGTTGACCTTGATATGCCCGGCGTCGTAGACGGCCTGGCCGTCGAGCTGCGCGCCGAGTCCATATTGGAGAGTGCCGCTCGCACCGACGCCGATCCCGGCCACGTCCGCCGCGAGCTCGCCTTCGATCTTGCCGCCCACGAAGGCGTTGGCGTGCACACCGACCCCGTGCGCGCCCGCCTGCAGCGATCCGTTCACCTCACCGCCGACGAACGCGGTTCCCTTGGCGCTGCCCGAGGCGACGCCCCATTCGCCCTTGCGTTCGAGTTCTTCCTTGAAGGCGGCCAATTCCGCGTGCCCGGAAGCCTTGACGTCCCAGCCCTGCGAAGAGATCTTGGCGTCCCAGCCCGGGGTGAAGCCGTCCTGTTCCTGCTTCCACTTGGCGTAGGTGATCTCGGTGTTGCCCCAGGCCTTTTCGCCGAGGCTCTCCGGCTTCGGCCTGCCGAACGGGGTGTCGGCCGCGCGCGGGGCACGCGTGCCTTCCAGACCGTCCCAGGTGAGCTTCTTCCAGCCGGAATTGCCGAACCACGAAGGATGCGAGCGCGGACGTTTGCGGCCGTCGAGCGTTTCGCCGTTGAGCCAGTACAGCGGGCCGCGGCCCCATTTGCCGAGCTCGTGCTCGATCCGGCCAGTGCCCTCCGGTGGGAACAGCCGCGCGAGTTCTTCGCTCAGCTCGTCGGCGATCTCCTGCGCCGCCTGCGCGGCGCGTTCGCCGAGCTGCCGGGCGGCGGAGATGAACGCGTCGACCGCGTTCGCGTTCGCCGTCCGCGCCTGGCTGATGAGCTGCGCGGCGTACTGGTCGAACTGGGCGAGGATCGAGTCCACACAGGACTTCGCGCCCTGCAGGGCCTGCGCGCCCGCCCGCAGCCGGTTCGACTGGTCGCTCAGTTTCGCGCCGAGCTCACCGAGTTCCTGGCTCAGTTTCGCAGCGGAGATGGAGTACGCCGTGTAGGCGTCGCCCTCCCAAGACGCGTTGAGCGCCTTCGCCGCCTTGCCGATCTCGTCCGCCCGGCCGGAAACCGTCGATGCCCGGTCGCCGCACCGCTGGCCCGCCGCGGTCAGCGCCGAAGGATCACCGGTGACCCGCCGCTGGTACTCGACCACGAGCCGCCGGTAGTTCGACAGGATCGAACTGACGACGCCCGAAGCGTCGACCACACCGCTCCCCCACACGGCTACCTGCCCTTCGCCGGTGAGTCAGCACCCGCATCGATATCGATGTGCTGCTCGAAGTGCTTTCCGCCGTAGTTCATGTCGATGTCGATATCGATGTCCTGCCCGCCCGGTGCCTGCACGGTGGACTTGCCGGTGCTCAGGTCGGTGGCGATGGTGACCGTGTTCCCGTTGCCCACGCCCGGCAGGGAGCCTCCGGAGGAACCCGCGCCGCCGCCCGAGGGTCTGTCCACCGGGATCCACGCGTCGGCACCGCCGGGCCAGTTGCCCTGGGAACCGTTGCCGCCCAAGGCCGGCGGCCGGTACTGGGTGAACGGCGGCGTCTCGCCCGGCGTGGAACCACCGCCACCGGAACCGCCGATGGCCGCCTGCCCCGAACCGCTGGCGACCGAACCCGGCGCCTGCGGATTGGTGACCGGGGTACCCGAGACCGCCGAGTTGCCCGCCGCGCCGTTGTCCCCCGCGTCGTTGTGCCCGAACAGTTTCTGGACCTCGCCGATGATGGTGGCGATCTGGGTGATCTGGTTGGCGAGGTCGACCACGCCGAGCGCCTTCAGCAGCGCGCCGATCGCGGTGATGAACGCGCGCAGCGAAGCACTGGTGGCGGTGGAAAGCGCGACCGCGGCCCCGTAGGTCCACGGATTCGACATCAGTCCCGCGACCGTCGGGTTCACCGCCGAGACCACCGCCTTGTACGCGGTCTGCGCGGTCTTGATCAGCGTCCCGGCGATACCGAGCAGCTCGGCGCCCTTCTGCACGACCTGGATGATCTTGGTCAGCGAGTTCAGGGAGTCGGTGATCTTCTTCAACGCGGAGTCCGACGCGGCACCGGACCAGATCTTGCCCAGCTGCTCGGCGGCCTTCGTCACCTCGTTGTACATGGTGAGGAACTCGTTGGCCTTCTTGAGCACTTCGAGGACGTGCTTCGCGATCTGCTCCGGCTGGCCGGTGAGGATCTGCGGCAGGATCGTGATCGGCCCGCCCGAGGACGCCGTGGCGTCCATCGCGCTGGAATTGGGGTAGGTCAGCATGGTCGCTCCTCAGGCCGGAAGTCAGACGGAAGCCGGGCGGTAGACACTGACCTTCGCCAGGCCGTTGATGTCCGCGTCGACGATTCCGTGGTTGTAGAGCAGCCCGCCCTCTCCGGCGATGGCGATGACCGGCTCGCGGTCGGAGAACAGGAGCGGTTCGACCACGACGACGTCGCCGCTGTGCACCCCGCCCGGCACGTCGCCGAAATTGCGCGCCGTACCGGCGTAGACCTCGATGACCCCGACCCGCGCCTGGTTGTCGGCGTCACCGGCCAGCCAGTCGTTGAAATCCGAGACACCGTGGAACCGCGTGTCGGTGATCGGGTGGTCGCCGAGCTGACCCAGCCGCGCGTCTCCCAGGTAGCGCAGCACGTTGCCGACCGACGACGGCTCGCCCTGTCCGCCGGCGCTGTCGTTGATGGCCAGGGTGGCCAGTTCGGAGGCGTGCGAGTTGCCCCAGATCGACGACGACGTCGAACCCGCGCCGCCGCCGGGACGGCCGCCGTAACCGCCCGCGACCGCCTCGTCCGCGGCCTGGTAGGCGTCGGCACTGCTCTTGATGAAGCCGTTGATCTGCTGCAGCAGTTGCAGGAGCGTCCGGACCGCGACCACCTGCTGGCTCTGCATGGCGGTGTTGGCCGCCGCCACCGCGCTGCCGAACGTGGCGAACGACATCGGCTGGAGGACGGTGCGTTCGAGGTCGGCGACGACGTTGATGCCCTGCATGATGATGCCGCCCAGGTTCCCGACCGCCGAGCGCATGGCCTCGGGCTCCGCCCGGTACTCGCCCGTGCCGACCATGGCTCTCCTTTTCTCGTTCCCCCACGTCTGCGTTGACCAGCAGCGTAAGTTCGCCACCAGACGTGAGCGGACGGCAAAAGTACCCACCGCAACGGCGGCACGAGTGGCCAGAATGATCGGCAGGATTACCCACAAGCGGCCAGAAAGACCCTGATGAGCGCCACTCGCGACCGCCTGCCGGCCCTGGGCGAGCAGCCCGGTGAGATCGTCCTGCAGTCCCCGCCGATGCTGCCGAAGGGCTCCTCCGGCGGAGCCATGCAGCTGCTGATGTTCATGCCGATGATGCTGGGCATGGGCGCCATGTCGTTCGTCTACATCGGACGCGACGGCGGCGTGATGACCTACATCTTCGGCGCGTTGTTCCTCACCGCGATGGCGGGCATGGTGGTGATGTCGCTCGGCCGCGGCGGCGCGCAGAAGAAGGCGCAGATCAACGAGGAACGCCGGGACTACCAGCGGTATCTGACCGGGTTGCGCGGCCAGGTCCGGGACATCGCGGACAACCAGCGCGCGGCGATGACGGCGCTGCAACCCGATCCGGCGGATCTGTGGGCCTGCGTCGAGACGGGCAGGCTGTGGGATCGGCGGCGGTCCGACGCGCAGTTCGGGCAGGTGCGGATCGGGACGGGGCCGCAGCGGCTGGCGACCCCGCTGAAGGCGCCGCAGACCGTCCCGCTGGAAGACCTCGACCCGGTGTGCTCGACGAACCTCAAGCACTTCATCCGCACCTATTCGACGGTCGACGGGCTCCCGGTCGCGGTCTCGCTCCGGTCGTTCGCGCAGGTCAGTCTGTCCGGCCGGCGCCCGGACACGCTCGGGACCGCGCGTGCGCTGCTGACCCAGCTCGCCACCTTCCACGCGCCCGGCGACCTGCGG
The DNA here is from genome assembly GCF_014873915.1 of Amycolatopsis roodepoortensis. Classification (GTDB taxonomy): domain Bacteria; phylum Actinomycetota; class Actinomycetes; order Mycobacteriales; family Pseudonocardiaceae; genus Amycolatopsis; species Amycolatopsis roodepoortensis. The sequence continues at coordinate 311,889 of NZ_JADBEJ010000001.1, read as the reverse complement.
ATCGCGTTGTGCGTCAAGGACGATCGGCTGCACGACTGGGAATGGGCGAAGTGGCTGCCGCACGTCGCCTCCACCGCCGCCGACGCCGCCGGCCCGCGGCGGCTGGTCGACTCCGGTGCCGGGAAGCTCGCCGAACTCCTCGGCCCCGACCTCGGCGACCGGCCCGCGTTCACCCGGCGGCCGGACGCCCGGCTGGACCTGCCGCATATCGTCGTGATCGTGGACGGCGGGCACACCCACGGCGACACGCGGCTCGTCGCCGAAGAGGGCAAGCTCGGTGTCACCGTGATCGAGATCGGCACGGAGCAGCCACGGGCGGTCTCGTCGGAACGGCTGCTGAGCCTGCACATGAGCCCGGAGCAGCTCGGGATGGTCGTCGGCGACGGGACCGAGCAACGGCTCGGCTTCCTCGGCAAGCCGGACACCTTGGACCGCGGGGCCGCCGAGGCGCTGTCCCGCATGCTGACGCCGCTGTTCCAGGGCGCGGCGGTGGTCAGCGAGGCGCCGATGTCGGCGACGTTCGGGCTGGCCGGGCTGCTGGGCATCGGCGATCCGCGCGACACCGATACCGAGGTCACCTGGGCACCGCGATCCGCGCGGGACCGGCTGCGCATCCCGCTGGGCGTGAACCCCGAGGGCAGGCCGGTCGAACTCGACCTGAAGGAATCGGCCGAAGGCGGGATGGGGCCGCACGGGCTGGTCATCGGCGCGACCGGATCCGGCAAGAGCGAGCTGTTGCGGACGCTGGTCACCGCGCTCGCCGTCACCCATTCGTCGGAAAAGCTGAACCTCGCGCTGATCGACTTCAAGGGTGGCGCGACATTCGCCGGGATGACCGGGCTACCGCACACCTGTGCCGTCATCACCAATCTGTCCGACGATCTCGCGCTGGTCGACCGCATGGCGGACGCGCTGAACGGCGAACTGCTGCGACGTCAGGAACTCCTGCACGCGGCCGGGAACTACGCGTCGGTGCGGGACTACGAAAAGGCCAGGGAATCGGGCGCCAACCTGCGGCCGTTGCCGTCGCTGCTGGTGATCATCGACGAATTCAGCGAGCTGTTGTCCTCGCGGCCGGAGTTCATCGACCTGTTCGTCGCGATCGGGCGGCTGGGCCGGAGCCTCGGGATCCACCTGCTGCTGGCTTCGCAGCGGCTGGAGGAAGGACGGCTGCGCGGGCTGGATTCGCACCTGTCCTACCGGATCGGCCTGCGGACGTTCTCCGCGTCGGAAAGCCGTGCGGTGCTCGGTGTCGCCGACGCCTACCAGCTGCCGCCGGTGCCGGGTTCGGCGTATCTGAAGTCCGACAACGACACCCTCATCCGGCTCAAGGCCGCGTACGTCTCGGGGGAACTGCCGCCGCGCAGCAAGATCGTGCGCAAGGACGGGCAGAGTCTCGGGCTGATGCCGTTCACGCTGGCGCCGGTGGAGATCCCGGTGACCGTCGAAGCCGAGGAACCGGTCGAGAAGGGCACCGGCGAGACGATCATCGGCGCGATGATCTCGCGGATCGAAGGCAAAGGCCCGGAAGCGCACCAGATCTGGCTTCCGCCGCTCGCCGAACCGCCCACCCTGGACCAGCTGCTGCCGCCGCTCGGTGAAGACCCCGAACGCGGCCTGTGCCCGCTCGGCTGGGGCGGGAACGGCAAGCTGATGATCCCGGTCGCGCTGGTGGACAAGCCCTTCGAACAACGGCGCGACATGTTGTGGGCCGATTTCTCCGGTGCCGCCGGGCACGCGCTGATCGTCGGGGCGCCGCAGAGCGGCAAGAGCACCCTGATGCGGGACATCGCCGCGATGCTCGCGCTCACCCATACGCCGGAAGAGGTCCAGCTGTTCGTGCTGGACATGGGTGGTGGCGCGCTGGCGCCGATCGCCGGGCTGCCCCACGTGTCCGGCTACGCGACCCGGCGCGACGCCCAGCGCTGCCGCCGGGTGGTGGCGGAACTGACGACGCTGCTCGAACAGCGCGAGGAGTTCTTCTCCGCCAACGGGATCGAATCGATCACGACGTTCCGCCAGCGACGTTCGGAATTCCGGGAGAGCACGGAAGGCCGCGAGTTCGGCGACGTCTTCCTGTTCGTGGACAACTGGACCACGATCCGCCAGGAATACGAGCAGCTGGAGGAACAGATCACCAGCCTTGCCTCGCGCGGGCTCGGTTTCGGCATCCACGTCGTCGTCTCGATCAACCAATGGATGGGCATGCGGGCGACGTTGCGCGACGCCATCGGCACGAAGTTCGAACTGCGGCTCGGTGAACCGGCGGACTCGCTGATCGACCGCAAGATCGCGCAGAACGTCCCCGCGGACAGGCCGGGCCGAGGGCTGACGGCGGACAAGCTCCACTTTCTCGCGGCGCTGCCGCGGATCGACTCGGACCAGCGCCCGGACACCATCGGCGCCGGTGGCCTGGACCTGAACCGCCGGATTTCGGCGGCGTGGAAGGGTGCGGCGGCGCCGCAGGTCCGGCTGCTGCCTCCCGAGGTCCCGCTGGACTCGTTGGAAGCCGGGCCGCGCAAGCAGATCACGCTCGGCATCGCGGAATCGAACCTGCGGCCGGTGTATCTCGATTTCGCCACCGAACCGCACTTCCTGGCCTTCGGTGACGTGGAGTCGGGCAAGAGCTCGCTGCTGCGCGCGATCGCGCAAGGCATCGTGTCGAAGTACTCGGCGGAAGAGGCCGCGATCGTCGTCGCCGATTATCGGCGAGGGATGCTGGGCGCGGTGCCGGATTCGCATCTGCTCGGCTACGCGGGCTCCGAAACCGTGCTGACCGGGCTGATCGACCAATGTCAGCAGGCCATGCGGAACCGGCTCCCCGGCGCGGACGTCACGCCGGACCAGCTGCGGAACCGGTCTTGGTGGCGGGGGCCGGAACTGTTCGTCCTCGTCGACGACTACGAAATGGTCGCCACCGTTGGCCGCAATCCGTTGCAGCCGCTGCTGGAATTCCTGCCGCAGGCGCGGGACATCGGGCTCCACCTCGTCATCGCGCGCGGCAGCGGCGGTGCCGGGCGTTCGCTGTTCGAGCCTGTGCTGCAACGGATCCGGGAGCTGGGCTCCCCCGGTCTCGTGATGTCCGGGTCGCGGGACGAAGGGGCGCTGCTCGGGGAGGTGAAGCCCGGGCCTCAGCCCGCGGGGCGGGGTGTGCTGGTGTCGCGGCGGCATGGGACGGGGCTGGTGCAGGTGGCTTGGACGAAGCCCGTGGAGGACTAATCTCGGGTCATGGCACTGGATCTGCCCGCTGTCCACGCCGCCGCGGCGGCGCAGGCCGAGCGCGTCACGCCGGGGATCGGCGACATGAACGCGTATCTGGCGAGCCAGGTGAAGGAACGTTCGCATCGTGAGGTGCTGGGGCCGCTGCTGCCGGCGTCCGGAGCCAGCGGGGTGATCCTTCACCGCGGCGAGCGCATCGCCGCGTGGGGTGACCCCGAGACGCCGGAAATGGCCTTCAGCGTCACGAAGAGTGTCGTGTCGATCGTCGCCGGGGTCGCGTTCGATCAGGGCCTGCTCCCCGACCCGCACCGGCCTGTGGCGGACACTGTCGACCTGCCGGAGCTGGCCGGGACCTCGGTCACCTGGCATCACCTGCTGCAGCAGACCAGCGAATGGAACGGGTACCTCTGGGGCAAACCGTCGTGGCTGGACGGCCCTCGCCGCGACGGCACGCCGGGCTCGGCCTGGGAGTACAACGACGTTCGCGTCAACCTCCTTTGCCTGGCCCTCACGCATCTTTTCGCACGTTCCTTGCCTTCGGTGCTGGACGAACACGTCCTCGGCCCGCTCGGCGCGTCCGATACGTGGTCCTGGCACGGCTACCGGAACTCGCTGACCACCATCGGCGACGAGACCGTGCCGGTGGTCAGCGGTGGTGCCCATTGGGGAGGCGGGCTGTGGATCTCCGCCGCCGATCTCGCCCTGCTCTGTCCCCGCGACGGATTGCTCAGCGAAAGCTGGATCGAGCGCAGTTGGACGCCCTGTCCGCTGAAGCCGGACTACGGCTATCTCTGGTGGCTCAACCCGTTCCCGTCCACGCCGTCGACCGGTCGTGCCGCACGTGGTAATGCCGATCAGCACATGTTGTGGGTCGACCCGAGTCGGGATCTCGTCATCGTGTCCCGGTGGGGGCGGGGGGTCGAGGAACTCGTGCGGGCTGTTTCGGAGGCTGTTCCTGTGGTGGGGTGACTTCCCGCCTTTGCTTTGTCGAGGGATGCGCAGTTCTGTATGAGGGAACGCGGGATTAGGTCTCTTTGTTGCACACGGTCTTCTCGCGAAGCAGCACAGCAACGGGGTGAGCCGATCCGAAGTCTGTGCTTTTCAGGTGGTTCGGAATGCGTCGCCACTGATTGCCAAGTCAGGCCGACCTGTCCATCTGCCCCTTTGCAGCTTCTCATCGGTGGCCGCAAACCTAATCTCGGACACTTTCCTCGAACCTATCGATCCAGTGGCGGTCGAACTGGTGTTCGAGTATGATCTTGGTCATGACCACTTCTTTTGCTTTTAATCCGAAAGCTGCTCGTCTTCTTGATGCCGCGTTTGATGAGGAGGTTGTGCTTCGTCGTGCGCAGGGGCGGCAGGTGCGTTCGATAGCGGGTTTCGCTGGGGTGGGTGGTTCGCGAAGATCGGTGACCGAGGAGGTCGCGCTGGTCTTCTCGGTCTCTCGTAATCAGGCGTTCCTGTTGGTGGAGACGTCGTGTGCGTTGGTGTCGCGGTTGCCGAATACGTTGGCGGCGTTGGAGAACGGTGATATCGATCTGTTCAAGGCGTCGAAGGTGTCCCAGCTGACCCGGGAGGTGTCGGATGAGGTCGCCGCCCAGGTGGACGCGTGGATGGCCACACGTCTGGCCGGGCGTGACCCGGCCGCGATCCGGAGATCGGTGGATCACGCGGTGCAGAAGTTCGACCCGGACGGCTACCGGGACCGCGCCGTGAAGAAGCGTGCGTTGCGGCATGTGGCGTTGGAGCACGAGGACGAGACCATGTCGAAGCTGTCGGGCTGGCTCCCGGCCGAGGTGGCGAGTTCGATTTACGCGTCACTGAGCCAGGCGGCGAAGAAACGCCGCCGGACCGACCAGTCCCGGACGTTGGATCAGCACCGGGCGGACATCTTCGCCGAGCGGTTGCTGGCTGAGGATGGCCATGGGACGCCGCGGGCGCATGTCCATGTCTATGTCGACTTGCTGACCCTGATCGGCGCCCGGGAAGATCCCGCGACTCTCGCCGGCTACGGACCGGTTCCCGGGTGGCTCGTGCGCGAGATCGCCGCCGACCCGGACTCGACATGGTCGCGGTTGATCACCGACCCGTTCACCGGGCAACTCCTCGAAGCCAGTCCCGGTACTTACCGGTCCCCGGCGTCACTGGCCAGGTTGATCAAAGCCCGCGACCGGGAATGCACCCACCCCGGCTGCCATCGGCCGGCGGAGTTCTCCGAGATCGACCACATCACCACCTGGGCCCGTCACGGCAACACCGACCACCACAACTGCCACGCCGCCTGCACCATCCACAACCACCTCAAAGAAGAACCCGGCTGGACCACCACCCCCACCAGCAACGGCGGCATGACCATCACCACCCCCACCGGCCACACCTACACCACCACACCCGAACCACTCCACGACCCACGACCCCAACCCGACGACGACACCCCACCCTTCTAACCGACACGGACACGCCTCACGACTACCCGGACACGCGACGGGTAGCGCACCAACGCGTCTTGGACGCGTGCGCGGTACAGATCCCGCGCGCGCCTACGCCGGTGTCCGGTCCGAAGTCCGGCGCGACAGCAGAGTCCGGCAGCGCGTCTCGTTCGCACAAGCCGGCTCGGCATACCGCGCAGCGATGTGAAAAGTGTTCGCCTGAGCGGAAACTGCCGCACGTAAGCGAGATAAGAGGGCTGGCGACTCGATCGACCGCCCTCCCGCCTCGATCATGGCCGGTTTGTTCAGTCGTCACGGTGACGTGACACGACGTCGACCAAATCTCGGTGCGTCGCCGGGTCGGCGGCCGCGACCAATCCTTGGATGCCGGTATGGACCGCTTGCCCGGCAAGGTTGGTCACCACACAGCCGGCGGCTTGGCATAGAGCGATACCACTGGTGTAGTGCACGCTGTCCCGCAAGTGCCCATCGGTGACGTAGGCGGCCCGCCGTCCGGCGGCGACCCAGGCCAACGCCAGCGTCGTGGACAAGACGCGCGGACGGAAGCGGCCGGCGAAAGCGTCGTCCGTCAGCATCCGGGCCGCGCGGAAGGAGGCCGCGTTGGGGAACGGCGGGTCGAGATTGACATCCACGAGTCCATCGCCCGCCGCAGGCGTCAGGGGCTCGTCGCGGCTGTCGCGGCGGAGGGCAGCCCAGCCGTCGCCCGCCCAGAACACCTCACCGGACAAGGGGTCCGCCGACACCGCCACGGTCACGTCGTTCCCGATACGCAGTGCGATGTTCACCGCCACCAGTGGGGTATGCGCCGCGTAGTTCACCGTCCCGCACAGCGGGTCTACCAGCCAGGTCCGGGCCCCGTCCCCCTCGTCCGCCCCGTATTCCTCACCGAGGATCACATCGCGAGGGCATGCTTCCCGCAAACTCCTCCGGATCACGCGCTCCGCGGCGAGATCCACCCCGGTGGCGAAATCTCCGCCGCACTTTCCGAATCGCTCGACCGCGCCACCGTAAGCACGCCGGATCACCTCACACGCGGCGTTCACAGCCCGGATCGCCACCTCCACGTCGGAACCGGCCGTCATCGTCGTGACCACAGGGCACCACCCGTCTCCAGCCCACCCACCGAAATCACCCGACCCGAGCCGCGATCTCCCGCGCACAAACCAAAGCTTCCTTCACCCCGCTGTCCACCTCAAGGTCGTAAACCACGCCCCGATGCACGATTTCGGCCTGCGCCTCCGCCATCCCCGTGACCCGATCTCCCCGCGCCATCTCCCGCCCGGCGGCGACGACGCCGTCACACCTGACCCCGACCCACAGCACGTCGAGTCCGTTCAACGCGTCCCGCCACCGCCGCTGCGACGCGGCCCCACCGAGGAACGCGTCGTCGATGATGACCCGGGCCCCCGCGCGCACCATCGCCGCGACACCGGCCATCCACGCGTTCTCGATCCGCCGGAAACCGGATCCGACGTTCACCCCACCGTCCGCCGCGAAGTCGATCCCGTCGTCCACGGTGGACGGCATGGCGTCGATCAGGGTGTCCACGCCGAGGGTGAGCCAGGGATCCGGCAATACCGCTTGCAGACACCTGGCGATCCCCGATTTACCCGAACTGGAGCCGCCGTTCAGCACGATCACTGTCGTCACGCGAACACCCTAAACGCCGGCGGGCGAGCTACGGGAATCCGGATACAACGGACGTCCAAGGCAAAAGGCAACATCCGTCCCAATTCCGAATTCGCAAAGGGAGATCACCGACTTCAGTAGGTTACAAAAACCCTTACCGCAGCCTAACTTGGTGAAACCGAAACGGAATCCCCGACGCAGGCTGAAGGGCGTATTCATGCGTATGTCCAAGATCGTCGCCACGGTGGCCGGTGCCGCCGCGGCGCTGACCCTTGCCGCCACCCCCGCCGCGAACGCGGGCCAGGACATCATCGGCGGCGGCACCGTGAGTTCCGCGCCGTGGGGCGCCCAGATCTACTGGGACGACGCCACCGCGTTCGGCGGTTTCAACTGCTCCGGCACGATCATCGCCCCGCAGTGGGTCCTTACCGCGAAGCACTGCCTGAACAAGCCCGGCATGCACGTCAAGGTCGGCAACGTCAACCTGAACCAGGGCACCGAAGCCGACGTCGACCAGCAGAAGGCCGCCCCGAGCGGCGACATCGCCCTCCTGCACCTCACGACCGCAGTCAGCACGACGTACATGAAGCTCGGCACCGCGAACCCGGCCAACGGAACCACCAACCAGATCTACGGCTGGGGCCGTACGCAGGGCAACAACCCGCCGTCGAGCGTTCTGAAGACGGCCGACGTCCGCATCACCGGCACCAGCAGCGACGCGTACGGCGGCCAGGCCATCGCCAGCGTCGGCGTCAACGGTTCGGCCTGGCACGGCGACTCGGGCGGCCCGCAGCTCGCGAACGGCGTCCAGGTCGGTGTCTGCTCGACCGGCAGCAACTCCGGCACGAACCCGCAGGGCACCCAGAACTACGCCAGCGTCGCGGCGAGCCGCGACTGGATCCGCACCACCGCGGGAGTCTGAACCGACGGGAAAGGGCCGTCCGGAAACGAACGGCCCTTTCCTCGCCTGGCAACCGGTTAGCTCAGGAGCACTTCGCCTTCGGGTCGATCATCGACACCGAGCCGACCTTGTCCCCGTTGACGGTGAACTCGAAAACCCACCCCGGCTTCCCGTCGACAGGCATCTGGAACCGGCCGTTGTCACCGGCCTTCAATCCCTTGGCGTCGTAGGCCGCCTTGAGTTCCGCCGGCGACGAACCGGCCCCGACCCCTTCCGCCGTCTTCGCGCCCGGAGGAGCGGCGAGTTCTCGCAACCCGTCCTTGCCGAACGAGGCCCCACCGGCGGCCACGAAGGCCTTGTCGCGTTCCTCCCGCTTGCCCGCCAGATCGGCGGACGCCTGAGCGGCGTCGGCGAACAACCGGGTGTCCGCGGCCGACTTCTCCGCCGCCTTGGCGCTCTCCTCCGCGGAGGCACCCGGCTTGGGCTCCGGATCGGCCTGGAGTTCGTCGGCCTTCTTGTTCAGTTCCTTGGCCTTGGTCTCCGCGTCGGCCTCCGCCTTCATCCGCACCGGGTCGGGTGCCGGGCCGCCGGTGTAGGAGAAATCAGCGCAACCGTCCAAAGTGGACGTCGGTGCCGTGGCGAGCTTCCCGCCCGCCAGCGCGGCGTCCTTTGCCATGCCCAAGGTCAGCCCGCGATATCCCGCCGGACCGAACACCTCGGGCGTCGCCGGAGCGGCCGCGTCGGGAGAAGACCCCGACGAACAGGCCACCCCGCCGATCACTACCACCGTGGCGACGAGCACGACGCCCGTCAACCGTCTACGAGTCACAGTTCCCCCTTTGTCGCCCCGAAAGCTATCGGATCGCGATGAAGGTGCCGAACGGATTTCGCGAAGATCACGTCAGCTGGTGCATCGGCCGCGTAGGCCGGAGCGAAAGTGCCGAACCGGCGGCCACGACGGCGAGAATCCCCGCACCCGCGACCAGCGTCCAGAAATCCGGGTGCACGATGGACTGTCCTCGCTGGGCTTGCCAGGTGAGCAGCACGAGCACCCCGGCGAAGCCCACCGACGCGGTCCGCCCCAGATTCCGCCGCACGAATTCCGATTCGAGCACCGGATACCGCCGGGCGAGCTTGAGCAGCCCGAAGGCCACCAGTGGCAGCACCTGGATCGCGTGGATCCCGAAGAAATGCGGGATCCGCATGTCCCCGCCCACGGTACTCCAGCCCAGCACCGGCAGCCCCGGGCCGCCGTCGGGGACACCGACCGCGTGGGCACCGAGGACCGACGGGCGTTCGCCGGCGCGGAACTGGGCCATCTGCTGTTCGTTCGGCCCGAACATCAGCAGCGCGACGCCGATTCCGGCGACCGACAGCGCGGCACCCGCGCGTAACGCGGAGTTCATCGCCCGGTCGGGAAGACGTTGGAACAGCAGGAGAAGCGCGATGGCCGCCGTCGCTCCCCAGCCGGTGAAGGCGCCGTTCGCGACCATGTTGTTGATCCACTGATCGGCGGGCGTCTCCCGGTTGAAGTGGAGTGTCCGGCCGCGAACGGCGATCTGCCAGAACAGCAACGCCATGTCCAGGCCGAGCCCGGCGGCGAACACCGTCCCGAGCCACCAGCCGAGCCGCTTGCCCCGGTTCAGCTGCCCGATCAGCCATGCCAGCGTCACCGCGTAGAGCCCGACGGAAATCGTGAACTTGAGCGGTTTGAGCCAAATGGGCGCGTTGACGAGGCTGCGGTCGTCGAAAACGAGACCGCCGAGCGCGACGACCCCGAGCACCGCCATCGCCGCCGCCAAGATCATCAACGGTCGATGCAGCACAACCCTGGATCCGTTGTCCACCATGGGATCGAGCGTGCCGGGAAGCTCCGATCCGGACACTGGAGCATTCCCCCAGATCGAGGGTGGGGAAAGCCCTACCACCGACCTGTGGGTAATAGTGCCGTCAGCGCGACCGGCAGTTGTGCCGTTTGACCGCACTCCCCTCTTTTCTAGCGTGTCCTTCACAAGAGCAGACAGGGCGTCCCCTGGTGCTCACCGGGATTTCCAGCGAGATGAGAGGAGGTGGCCCATCAATGACCGGTACGGGATATCAGGCAGACGCAGCTGCGATGGCGCGCGCCGTCCAGGGGTTCGAGGAGACCGCGTCGAACGCCAAGACCACGATGGCCAGCTTGGAGAGCGAGCTGACCCAGACCCTGCACAACTACAAGGGTGACCAGGCGGTCGCGTTCTGGGATCTGCAGCGCCGTCTGCAGGAGAAGATGACCATCGCCGTGAACGAGCTCAACACGATGTCGCGCCTCGTGCACGAGAGCAACCGGAACTACAACTCGGGTGACGAGCAGGTCCGGGAAAGCCTCACCGGGGTCAGCGGAGTCGTCGACCAGACCGTGATCCACCGGCTGAACCCCTGATCCGCGAGAGGACCACCAATCATGGCTGACGTCGTCGAAATCAACTTCGCCGCGCTGCAGCACAGCTCGGCCTCGCTGGCCGCCAAGGCCAAGGCGCTCACGTCCCAGCTCGAACAGCTGCACACCAACCTGCAGCCGATCACCCAGACCTGGTACGCCTCCGGCAGCTCCGCCGGTGAGGCCGCCCGTGCGTCTGAAACCCGCCTGCGCCAGGCCACCGCGGACATCGTGGCGATCATCGCGCAGTTCGGTGGCAAGGTCGGCGACGCCCACGATCTCCAGCACAGCCTGGAGAACCGCAACCAGGGCCTGTTCGCCGGCTGATCGTCCCCATCCGTCGGCCGGCCGGTGCTTTCACCCCCCTCGGCACCGGCCGGCCGGCTTTGCGCGTAGTCGTCCCCCTTGTCGGCGTGGCCGTTCACGAGAGAGCCGGGATCAATGCAAGACCAGTCGTACTACGTCCATCTGGAATCACTGAAGGACTTCGTGCGGGAACTGGAGACCCAGATCCACGCGATGTCCAAGCCGAACGACTTCCTGCTGACCCTGACCGAGCAGCCGCTGCTGTTCGGTGAGTTCGGAGAGGCGGGCTCACTCAACAAGGCGCACCAGGCGGCCGTCGCCGAGATGCAGGGCCTGCTGGACCAGGTCAAGGGCGCGATCACCTTCGCGCAGGACGTCACGACGACCGTTGCCGACGGCTACGCGGCCGCGGACGACTCGGTGGCGGGCGACATCAACCACGCGAGCCAGCAGACCGGGCTGCTCGATCCGTTGCTCAACGTCCTCGGGGGCGTGCTGGGCGGTAACAGCGGCTCGAACGGCGGGGGGAACAAGGGATGACCGAGACCGCGCACACGAACTTCGCCGCGTACTCGCACCAGCAGCTCTACGCGATGCTGCAGGCGGGCGACCCCAACACGGCGCGCCACGCGGCCCACAAATGGCAGTCCACCGGCCTCGGGCTCTTCGAACAGGCCGAGAACCTGACCGGCGAGCTGAAGGAGTTCTCCGGCAACTGGACCGGTGGCGCCGCCGACAAGTACCACACCATGATCAGCGATCTCGTCGGCGGAATCCGCAAGGTCGCCCAGACCGCGCAGGCGATGAACAACCTCCTCGAGGACGCCGCGGACGCGCTGGTGAAGGCCAAGAAGGAGATGCCGCCGCCCGTCGCGGTGCCCGACGTCTCCCCCGCGGATCTCGCGCTGGCCGTCAACCCGCCGCTGCTGCCGCCGGATTCGTCGCAGGCGACGATCATCAACGCCGCGCAGCAGCGGCAGCAGGCCATCGCGAACGTCGAAGCGCAGCAGCAGGCCGCGGGCGCGGCCAGCGCGGCGCACAGCAAGGCGATCGTGGTGATGACCCAGCTCGCGGGCGAGTACTCCACCGCGGAGGAGTCCATTCCGGCCTCACCGAACGCCGTCGCCCCGCCGCCGGTCACCGGTGGCGGCACCGCCCCGGGTGGCTCGGTCGGCAACGACATCGGTGGAACCCCCGGCGTCGGCGTGGTGCCGGGCGACAACACGCATCCGCTGCCGTCCGACGGCTCCACGCCGCCCACCACCGGACAGCCGGGCCAGGTGCCCAAATCGAACCCGCTGTTCGGCGACATGTTCACCGCCGGTCTCGCCGCGGCCTCGGCCGCCGCGTTCGGCCGGTTCGGCTCGATCATGCCGCGGGTGCCCCCGTGGGCGAACGGCAAGAACCCCAAGGACGAGAAGAAGGACGGCGAGATCGTCGGCGGCGGTGCCGGCGGCGCGGGCGCGGGCGCGACCGCGGGCGGCACCGGCGGCGGCATCCCGATCGGCGGTGGCGGAGCGCCGTCGCTGGACGGCGGCGCGATCGGCGCCGGCGGAGGCGGCGGCGGATTCTCCGGTCCCGGTGAGGCCCCGGCGGCGTTCTCCGGTCTGGCGGGCGACGGCGGCTCTGGCAGCGCGATGAGCGGCCTGGCGGGCGGAGCGGCCGGCGCCGCGGGCGCGGCGGCGGCCAAGGGCGCGATGCCGATGATGCCCATGATGCCGATGGGCATGGGCGCGGGCGGCGACATGGGCTCCGGGCGGCGTATCCCGCCGTGGCTCGTGGAGACCGAGAACGTCTGGGGCCAGTCGTCCCCGGTCGCTCCCGCCGTGCTCGGCGAAGAACCCGAACAGTACTGATCGTTTTCCACCAGGAGAGGCGGCTCGGTGATGGCATCCAGTGCGGGCGGTTACCGAGTCGCCCCCGCCAGGCTCGAAGCGGCGGCGGCCGAACTCGAACAGCGCGCCGGCGTGCTCAAGACCGCGCAGACCGCGCTGGCGGGTGAGAACGTCCCCGCCACCGCGTTCGGCCAGGTTTCGGCTTCCGGCGCGGCTTCGGCCACGTACACCAAGACGATCAAGGACGTCGCGGGCAAACTCGACGGCCAGATCACCAAGGCGACGGTGATCCACCAGGGCCTGACGGCCGCGGGCGGCGGATACCGGCGCGCCGACGTCCAGATCGCCGCCGCGTACCGGTCACTCATGCCGGAGAACCCGTTGCCCAAGGCCGGGAATCCGGCAGGCGTCGGCGGCGCGGCCGACACCGGCTCGTGGGCCACCGCGATCGCCGAAAACCGCACGAAGGTCACCGACGCGCTGACCACCGAACGCGAGCGTCTCGCGAACCTCCTGGCTCAGGGCGGAAAAGCCGACGACATCGCGAGCGCGCGCACCCGGATCGCGCTGTACGAGGACATCCTCGCCAACGACCGGCAGATCCTGCGGTTCGACCCGTCCGGAAACGGGCGCATCGCCGAACTGGTCGGCCGCATCGAGCCGGGCACCCGCAACGTCGGCTTGTTCGTCCCCGGCGTCAACACCTCGTTCGGCAACTTCCAGAGTTACGCCGACCTCGGCAAGAGCCTGGTCGCCGCGGACGCCACCGGGCGTACCGCGATGGTGGTCTGGGCCGACGGGGTCTTCCCGCAGAACGTCGTCACGGAAGGGCCGGCCGCGCACTACGCGCAGACGATGGCGCCCGATCTCAAGGCGTTCGGCGACGAACTGCGCGGCCAGATCGACAGCCACGCCGGACCGGGCGTCGTGGTCACCGCCGTCGGGCACAGCTACGGCGGCGCGACCGTGGGGCTCGCCGAGCAGCTCGGCCTGCGGGCCGACCAGGTGCTGCACGTCGAGTCCGCGGGGATGGGCCACGGGATCTGGGGCCCGGACGACCTCCCGGCCAGCCAAGCCGGTGTGCAGCGGTACTCCATGACGGCCCCCTTCGACCCGATCGTGGTGGCACAGGGCAACGCGGGCCTCGTCGAATGGCTCGGCGCCGGGCACGGAGCGGACCCCGACCGCTTCCCCGGCGTCGTCGAACTGGAAACGGGCCGCGACGCGAACGGCGATCTGCAGTGGGGCCTCGAATCCCACAGCGGGGTGCTCAAGCCGGGTTCCGATTCCTGGAACAACATCTACGGTGTGATCACCGGCGGCGCGGTCACCCACGAGGGCTTCACCGGTGGCTCACTGCGCGAGATGGTCATCGAAGGCGTCGGACGAGGCTTGTGAGGGGCTGGACATGATCACCAGGAACACCGAGCTCGACCCGCTGGCCGAGGACCTGACCGCGGTCATCGACGGCGTCGCGGGCACCTTCGGCTCCAGCGCGGAGCGCACCGTGGAAGGCGAGCTGGACTGCGACCCGACGCAGCCGGGCCGGTTGCTCTGCTGGCAGTACGGCCTCCGGGTGGACGACGCGACCGACGCGATCCGCAAACTGGTCGACGTCGTGCTGCCGCTGCTGGAAAGCCAGGGCTGGCGCACCCGCGACCGCAGCAACCCGCGTGAGCTGATCGCCCAGTTCAGCCGCGACGGCGCCGACTTCAACGTGCACGTCTCCCGCGCCGGCGACGGCGTGGCCATCGTGGGCTCGACGGCCTGCGTACCCGTCCCCTAAAACCCCAGGGGGTCGCGAAAGACCTCGTGAGCGGCGGCGGTGTCCCCCAGTACACCGCTGCCGCTCACGAGGCGCGGAACCGCGAAGGCTTCCAGCCCCGGCGCTTGCCCCGCCGGACCGCGGCCACCACCACGCCCGCCGCGATGGCCGCCGCCACCCCGGAGATGGCGAGCACACCGGAGACCTTGTCCGCGTTGGCCCGCGCGGGAGCGGCGGCGGGGACGACGAAGGTGTCCGGGCCCGCGCTCGGCGGCCCTCCCGGGCCGGGCGTGCCGGCCGGGATCGAGGCGGAAACGGCGGCGTAGGCGTCGATCGCGCCCCAGCCCCGCCGGGGGTCGTGCCCACCGCTCGGGCCGCGGTGCGCGGTCAGCGTCAGCCGCGTGACGACCTGCTCGGGTGTCAGCTCCGGGTGATACGCGCGCACGAGCGCGGCGACACCGGCGACGTGCGCGGCGGCCAGGCTCGGGTCACTCACCGGCCACCGGTGCGCCACGGTCCCGCCCGCGCCCGCGGACGTGCTGACCAGTTCGGCGCCGGGCGCGGAGATCCCCACGTAGGAACCGGATTCCGTCTGCACCGCCGCACCGGTCTGATTGGTCGATCCCACCGCGAGCACGCCCGGTGTCGCGGTCGGATAGGAGGTCTGGCCCTGTTGCGTCCCCGCGGCGGGAGAGACGATCAAGGCGCCTTTCTCCTTGGCACGCGACACGGCACCGGTCAACGCTGGGCTGTCGGAGGCGGCCGGGACGGCGATCAGGATGATCCCGGCGCCGCGGTTCAGCGCGGTTTCGATGGCGCCCGCGAGCTGCCCGGGGTCGCCGCCGCCGTTCACCTGGGTGTAGCGGATCGGCAGGATCTTGGCGCCCGGCGCGATCCCGGTGAACGTCGTGGACGGATCCGGTTGCGCGCCGACGATCCCGGCCGCGATGGTGCCCCGGCCGTCGCAGTCGTCGGCCTGGGTGCCCTGGCCGCCGAGGAGCTGGCCGGGCGCGAACTGGCCGTTGCCGCCGTCGACCCCGGTGCCGATCACCGCGACCAGCTGGCCGGTGCCGCGGGAGAGCGGCCAGATCCGCACGGGATCGATCAGCCGCTGTCCCCACGGGACGGCCGCGGTGTAGGTGCCCGTCGGGTTCGCACACTGCTCGGCGACCGCCGTCGACGGGACGGGGGTGCCGAGCAGTGCCACGAAACCGACGCATCCCGCGACGGCACTTTTACCGGCAAAGCCCACCATTCCTCCAGAATTCCCTTGTCACACAAGGGAATTCTAGTGCCGCACGTCAGCGCAGGTCCATCCCGAGGTCGAGTGCGGGCGAGGAATGCGTGAGTGCTCCGACGGCGAGGAAATCCACACCGGACTCCGCGTACGCCCGCGCGACGTCCAGCCGCAGACCACCCGAGGATTCCAGGCGGGTCTTCGGTGAAACCTCGTCGCGCCGGTCGACGGCCTTCGCGCATTCGTCGGGCGTGAAGTTGTCCAGCAGTACCTCGTCGGCCCCCGCGGCGAGCGCCTCGTCCAGCTGGGCCAGGTCGTCGACCTCGACCTCGCAATGCAGTTCGGGCGCGTGCTCGCGCGCGGCCGCGAGCGCGGCGGTCACCGAACCGGCGGCGACCACGTGGTTGTCCTTGATCAGCACCGCGTCGCCGAGCCCGAGCCGGTGGTTCACCCCGCCGCCGGCGCGCACGGCGTACTTCTCCAGCAACCGCAACCCAGGCAGCGTCTTGCGGGAATCCCTGATCCGGCAACCGGTTCCCTCCACGGCGCGCACCCAGGCGGCGGTCGCGGTGGCGATACCGGACAGGTGGCACAGCAGGTTCAGCGCGGTGCGTTCGGCGGTGAGCAGGCCGCGCACCGGCCCCCGCACGACCAGGGCGGGCTCCCCGGCGGTCAGCCGGTCGCCGTCGTCACGGGCGGCCAGGATCTCCAGGCCCGGGCCGAGCACGACGTCGAACACCGCCAGCGCCACCGGGATCCCGGCGACCACACCGGCCGTCCTCGGCGTGAGCTCGGCCAGCGCGCGAGCGGATTCGGACACGGTGGCGTTCGTCGTCGCGTCGGGCCCGTACCGCAGATCCTCGGCCAGCGCCGTCGTGACGACACGGTGCACATCGGCGGCGTCGAGACCGTGATCGGCCAGCGCCTCGACCACCCACGGGGAGAATTCGGTCATGCCACACCCTCCAAAGCGATCGGATCGGCCAGCACCGGCTGCCCCGACGGGCTGAGCCGGATGAGCTGACCGCGTTGCCAGACGTCGTCGTCGCGTCCGGGGAAATCGGTCCGCACGTGACAGCCGCGGGACTCCGTCCGGCGCGCCGCCGCCGCGACCAGTGCCTCCGCCACCAAGGTGAGCGCCGCGTCCTCGACGACCCGAGGAGTCCACAAAGGACTCTCACTGACCGAAAGGTCCAGCACCGAGCCCACGACCGAAAGACCTTCGGCGTCCCGGCCGATGGCGGCGTACCGGCTCATCGCCCGCTGCAACGCGTCGCGATCGGCCACCGCGACCTTCGCCGGGGGCACGAGCACACCGCGACGCGGATCGCCCAGCAATCCGGCGGCGAGATCGATGGCGACCGCTTCCGCCACTCGCTGCCCCACCACCAGTCCTTCGAGCAAACTGTTGGAGGCCAGGCGATTCGCGCCGTGCAGACCGGTCCTGGCGACCTCACCCGCCGCGTAGAGACCGCGGACGCCGGAGCGTCCGTCCACAGTGGTCACCACACCACCGCAGGCGAAATGCGCCGCGGGCGTGACCGGGATCGGTTCCTTCGCCGGGTCCAGCCCGATCGCCGCGCACGCCGCGTGCACGGTCGGGAACCGCTTGGCGAAACCGGAGATCCCTGTCGCGTCGAGGAAAACGTGGTCGTCGACCCCACCGGGAGCCTGCACCATCCGGCGGGTGATAGCCGCCGAGACCACGTCCCGTGGCGCGAGATCGCCGAGCGGGTGGACTCCCCGCATCACCGGAGCGCCCGTCGTGTCGTGCAACGTCGCGCCTTCACCGCGCACCGCCTCGGTGACCAGCGGAAGACGGCCGCGCGCACCGGGCGTGAACAGGACCGTCGGATGGAACTGGACGAACTCGACGTCCGCGACCTGCGCCCCCGCGCGCAACGCGAGCGCCAGCCCGTCGCCGGTGGCGATCTCCGGATTCGACGTCGCCTGGTAGAGCTGCCCCAGCCCGCCGCTGGCCAGCAGCACCGCCGGCGCACGGACGACGCCGGGCACCCCGTTGTGGTCCAGGACGGTCACGCCGACGACCTCGCCCGCGGGCGTGCGGATCGCGTCGACGGCGATGTGGTGCTCCAGCACCGGGATCCGCCGGTCACCGGCCGTCGCGACCAGCGTCCGCTCGACCTCCGCGCCGGTCGCGTCGCCACCCGCGTGGATGACGCGGAACGCGCTGTGCCCGCCTTCCCGCGTGCGGGCCAGTTCGGGCCGCCCTTCGGCAGCCGGGTCGAAATGCGCACCTTCGGCGCGCAAGCGGGCCACCGCGGCCGGGCCGCCGGCGATGATCGACCGGACGGCGTCCTCGTCGCAGAGCCCGGCGCCGGCGGTGAGGGTGTCCTCGGCGTGCTTGCCGACCGAATCGCCTCGCTCGTGTTCACCCTCCAGGACGACCGCGATACCGCCCTGGGCCCACCGGGTGTTGCCGTCGGAGACCGTCGCCTTGGTGACCACCAGGACGTGCAGCCCGAGCTCCCGCGCGCGCAGCGCCGCGGTGAGCCCCGCGACGCCGCTGCCGATCACCACGAGATCGGCGGCGGCCTCCCAGACCGGGTGGGTTTTCGCCTGAAGGGCAGTAACCGGGTCGGTCATTCTCCGCCGCCAGGCTGCCCGATCTCGATCATGCGCTGCACGGAAGCGCGGGCACGGGCGGCGGTCTCGGCGTCGACGTGGACCTCGTCGGCACCCTCACGCAGCGACCGCAGCAGGGCGGCAGGCGTGATCATCTTCATGTACCGGCAGGACGCCCGGTCGTTCACCGCGCGGAAGTCGATCTCCGGCGCGGCCTTGCGCAGCTGGTGGATCATCCCGATCTCGGTGGCCACGAGCACCGACTTCGCCTTGGTGTCGCGGGCGGCGTGGACCATGTCGCCGGTCGAGAGGATCTTGACCCGCTCGGGGGCGACGGCGCCCTCGCCGGCGAGGTACAGCGCCGAGGTCGCGCAGCCGCATTCCGGGTGGATGAACAGGTCGGCGTCCGGGTTCTCCGAGGCGCGCTCGGCCAGCTCGGCGCCGTTGATCCCGGCGTGCACGTGGCACTCCCCGGCCCAGATGTGCATGTTCTCCCGGCCGGTCACGCGTTTGACGTGCGCGCCGAGGAACTGGTCCGGCAGGAAGAGAACCTCCTGGTCGGCGGGGATGGAGGCGACCACGTCGACGGCGTTCGACGACGTGCAGCAGATGTCGGTCTCCGCCTTGACCTCGGCCGTGGTGTTCACGTACGACACGACGACCGCGCCCGGGTGCTCGGCCTTCCAGGCGCGCAGTTCGGCGCCGGTGATCGAGTCCGCGAGCGAGCAGCCCGCCCGCGCGTCCGGGATCAGGACCGTCTTCTCGGGTGCCAGGATCTTCGCCGTCTCGGCCATGAAGTGCACGCCGCAGAAGACGATGGTGGACGCGTCGCTGCTCGCCGCGATACGGCTCAGCGCGAGGGAGTCGCCGGTGAAATCGGCGATGTCCTGGATCTCGGGGACCTGGTAGTTGTGCGCGAGCAGGACGGCGTCGCGTTTGCGCGCGAGGCTCCGCACCTCCTCCGCCCAAGCCGCGTCGGCGACCACGCCACCGTACGGAGTCAAATCGTTCTGCAGGGTGCTCGTCATGGTTCTGGCCCTCCTGGACCTGTCTCCGGTTTTCGCCTTATAATCGAAAACCGTGCGAAGTCATCTTAACACCCAGACCCCCCTCGCCCACGAGGTCTTGGGAGCGGTCCTTCAAGTGCGCTCCGACACACTCCGGGTCCTGCTGTGGCGGCGCGCGCTCGATCCGCACCTGGGCCGCTGGTCGCTCCCCGGCGGCAGGCTTCGCCCGGATGAAGACGTCGAGGCGTCCATCCGGCGGCAGCTCGCGGAGAAGGTCGACGTACGCCAGCTGAAGCATGTGGAGCAGCTGGCGGTCTTCAGCGCGCCGGACCGGGTGCCGGGCCCTCGCGTCGTCGCGACGGCGTTCCTCGGCCTCGTACCGTCCGATGTGGACCCCGAGGTGCCCGAAGACACCGAGTGGCACGACGTTTCCGAGCTGCCGCGGACCGCGTTCGACCACGAGTCCATCGTGCTGCGCGCACGGGACCGGCTCCGCTCGAAGCTCTGCTACACGAATCTCGGGTTCGCGCTCGCCCCGGAAGAGTTCACCGTATCGGCGTTGCGGGGCCTCTACTCGGCTGCGCTGGGTTACCGGGTGTCCGCGACGAACCTGCAGCGGGTGCTGTCCCGGCGCGGGCTGCTCCTGCCCACCGGGCACACCGCCCCGCCCGGCCGCAGCGGCGGCCGTCCGGCGGCGCTCTTCTCCTTCGCGGGCAAGGGGATGCAGATCACCGACCCGTTCGCCGTCTTCCGCCCGCCCGCCGGGAAGTGACCGCCCTGCGAACTCCTCCCGGTCCCCGTACCTTGAACGGGTGACCGAGCCGAGCGAGGAGTCCACCGGGAAGGCGATCTTGCCGCTGTTCCCGCTACAGACCGTGCTTCTGCCCGGAACACACCTTCCGTTGCACATCTTCGAACCGCGGTACCGGCAGCTGATGGCCGACCTCGTCGGCGAGGTCGTCCCGGACCGCGAGTTCGGCGTCGTCGCGCTGCGTTCGGCGATGGTGCGGGAGGTCAGCGGGCCGGAGCACGTCCATGAGGTCGGCTGCAGCACGGTGCTGCGCGAGGCGAAACGGCTGCCGGACGGCAGATTCGACGTCGTCACCACCGCGCGGCGCCGGTTCAGGCTGCTCGAGATCGACCGCGTTTCCGCGCCGTACCTGATCGGCGCGGTCGAATGGGTGCCCGACGACCGGGTCGCCTCGGTACCCGGCGACACCGTGAACAGGCTCGCCGACGTCGCGAAGGCCGCGCACCGGCGCTACTGCGAATCCGCCTGGCACGCCGACGACTGGACCACCCCGCCCGAGGACGGCGACATCGCGGCGCTCGCGTACCGGCTCACCGCGGACTGCCTGCTCCCGCTGGAGGACCGGCAGCGCCTGCTGGAGGAGACGAACCCGCTGCGGCGGCTGCGGATCGCGTGCCGGCTGCTGACGCGGGAGGCCGGGTTCCTCAGCACGCTCGGCGCGGTCCCGATGCCGCCGGGGGAACTGGGCGAGTTCACCCGCCCCTCGAACCTGAACTGAGGCGCCTCGTGAGCGGCGGGTCCGCAGCGCCTTGAGGACTCGGCTGCGGCTGGTAGCGAAGGCCTCCTTGCCTACTCTGAAAGTAGTGAAGGAGGCCTTCACCACCTTCGGAGTCGCCGCTCTCGTCCCAGATACACCAGCGACCACAGCAGCCACAGCGGCCGCGCGTGAAGACCCCTTCGCTCGGCTCAGCCGAAGAAACTCGACCTTCACACGTTTCCCGGTACATGAAGGCCCCCATCCTTGCGTCTAGGTACAGGAAGGGGCCTTCATGTACTTCAGCGAGGCACGGGCGCCCGGTACCGAGCCGATGCGCTACTTGCCCTGGTCCGAGGACTCGTCCGATCCGTTGCCCCCGCCGAACTTGCTCCACACCTTGCCCGCCGCCCCGGACACCGCTTCGCCGACGTCGCTGAACACCTTCGTCAGCGGGTCGGTCGAGCCGTTCCAGGAGTCCTTGTACGACTTCGCGGCCGACTTCAGGTCTTCGGTCCAGTTGGACGACGGCGCGTCCTCGTCGCGGCGCGGGTACTCGCCCGCCAGGATCCCCCGGTACTCCTCCGACGCGGCCCACTTCTGCAACTGCGCGGCGCGCACGACGGCCAGCGGATGCGACATCGTCTCGACGTAACGCAGCTTCAGGTAGCTGTCCCGGATGTCCTCGACCGACTCGTACTCCGACGCCTGCTGCAGGAAGGCCGGGATGTCGATCTTCGCCGGGTCGATCCCGCCCGCGACCAGGATCTGCGAGCGCAGCGCCGCCGTCGGATCCTGCGAGCACAGCAGCCCGGCGCGGTCGCAGGACAGCTCGGCCTTGCGGTACCACTCGCGCAGCGCGGCGATGACCACGCGGATGCCGATCGCGCTCACCGGCGTCCACGACATCGACATCTGCAGGCCGATCAGCCGGATCATGATCGTGCGGTACACCGCGTGCCCGGACAGCACGTGCCCCATCTCGTGCCCGATCACGAACCGCAGCGACGCGAGGTCCATCGCTTCGACGGCCGCGGTGTTGAGCACGATGAACGGCTCGTCCATGCCGATCGTCTGCGCGTTGACCTCGGGGCTGCGGGCGACGAACAGGTTCGGCACGCGGTCGAGGTCGAGCGTTTCGGCGCATTCGTTGCGCAGTCTGTCCAGTTCCGGATACTGCTTCGGGCCGACCCTGATCGCGGACGCGAGGGCCATCAGCCGCTCGCCGCGTTCGGCGTAGAAGCCCGAAACCGCCTTCACGACCTGCGCGAATCCGGGAACGGCGCGCAGCGTGGCCAGCGCGCCGCGGTCCACGGGGTGTTCGTAGGCGCGCGGGCTGATCCCCGGGAAACGGACGGCGTTGTGCCGGGAAACCTCGATGTCGTCGGTCAAGAGAATGCCCCCTAGAGATGTGTCCCGGCCCACCCTAGAGGAAATCCGTCAGCCGAGGCGGCGGCCCAGGTCTTCCCGTCCGTTCCACGCGGTCAGCAACGTGTACGCCAGCGTCGTCATCAACGGCGCGGCGAGCATGATCCACGGGGACTCGATCTGCGGCGCCTTCGCGATGACGTCGCCGACGGCGGGGGTCGAGGCGATCTCGTAGCGGCCGTTGGCGAACGCGACGCCCATCGTCGTCCCCAGCCAGCCCGCGAGGGTCGCGCCACCGGTCGCGGCGATCAGGACGACCGGACCGCGGCGCTCCCGGAGCAGCCAGGTCACGATGCCGATCAGCAGCCCGGCTCCGAGCGCGAGGAAACCGTAAACGGCCAGATCGTCGAAGCGGTGCCAGCTCTCCAGCTCCAGCGGGGCGAGGCCACCGCGGTCGTTGATCACCCGCATCCGCTGGGGCGGCGCGAGCCGCGACCACAGCCAGGCCAGCGGGAAGCCGAGCAGTCCCGCCGTGGACAGGACGCTGATCGCCGGCAGCAGATCGGCCTTGACGACGACCTTGGGGTGCGGGCGGCGCGGCCTCGGCAGCACGGGCACCGACCAGGGGTCGGGCACACTGGTAGACAGGTGCGCCGGTTTACCCGTCGTCTCGCCCAACCCCGGACTCCTCCCTCGTGCTGCTTGTGCAGAGCGTAACCAATGACGCCCCCAGCGCACGCGCCTCCACCGCGTTTCGTCCTCTGAATGCGGGAAGTCAGCCGACGAGTTCACCGTGACGGCTGCACCGGGCCGTCCAGCCGACCGGGGTGATCTGGACGACCATCCGCCGCGCGCAGTACGTGCAGTAGCGCGGCGGTTCGAGTGCCGTTCTCGGGTTGTGGCAGGCGGGATGTTCCGCGCCACCGTCGGACGGCTGTCCACAGTGGACGCAGAACGCGGGTTCGTCAGAGGACGTCACTGATCGCCTTCACCGGCATCTTCAGCTCGTCGAGCATCGCCAGATCCGCGGTGGCCGGGCGGCCGAGGTTGGTCAGGTAGTTGCCGACGATGATCGCGTTGATGCCGCCGAGCATGCCCTGCTTGGTGCCGAGGTCACCGAAGGTCAGCTCACGGCCGCCGGAGAAGCGGAGCAGCGGACGGGGCATCGCCAGCCGGAACGCGGCCACGGTCCGCAGCGCGTCCTTGCCCTCGACGACCTCGTAGTCCTCGTACGGCGTGCCCGGCTGCGGGATGAGGAAGTTCATCGTGCACTCGTCCGGGTTCAGCTCGGCCAGCTGCGCGGCGAACTCGGCGCGCTGCTCGATGCTCTCCCCCATGCCGATGATGCCGCCGCAGCAGACCTCCATACCCGCCTCGCGGATCATGCGCAGGGTCTCCCAGCGCTCTTCCCACGTGTGCGTGGTGACGACGTTCGCGAAATGCGAGCGCGCGGTCTCCAGGTTGTGGTTGTAGCGGTGGACACCCATCTCGACGAGCTCGTCGACCTGCTCCTGCGTGAGCATGCCGAGCGAGCAGGCGATCTGGATGTCGTTGCCGTCCTCGCGGATGGCCTTGATCCCCTCGCGGACCTGCGAGAGCAGCCGCTTGTCGGGGCCACGGACGGCGGCGACGATGCAGAACTCGGTCGCGCCGGTCTCGGCGGTCTGGCGGGCGGCCTTGACCAGGCCGGGGATGTCCAGCCACGCCGACCGCACCGGCGTCGGGAAGCGGCCGGACTGCGAGCAGAAGTGGCAGTCCTCGGGGCAGCCGCCGGTCTTGAGGCTGATGATGCCCTCGACCTCGACCTCGGGGCCGCACCAGCGCATCCGGACCTCGTGGGCCAGCGCCAGCAGGTCCGTCAGGTGGTCGTCGTCGAGCCGCAGGACCTCGAGGATCTGCTCTTCGCTCAGCCCGACACCACGCTCGAGGACCTGGTCACGCGCCACGGCGAGGATGTCGACGGTCTCCGGGGCAGTGGTCACGAGGCGGCTCCTGTTCGGGGTGGGGCGGTGAAGCGAAGGCACATCATCGTGCACGACCGGGCCTCTCGGCCACAGCGACGCAGGTCACTTCTGGGCCGACGCGCGGCCGACGAAGCATTCGGGGTCGAACTCCCCGCCGAACCACGGCGAGAGACCCGCCTTGGCCCGGTCGGCGAACTCCTCGGGCCCCGCCGTGCCCAGCCCGGCGGGCAACACGCCCAGCAGCGGGGCGCCGGCGGCGACCGGCAGGTCGGCCAGATTCGACACCGCCGCCAGATCCGGCTCGTCGGGCCATGAGCCGATGATCACCCCGGCCACGGTGAGGCCGCGTTTGGTGGCGACCTCGGCGGTCAGCGCGGTCGCGTTGAGCGTGCCCAGCCCGGCCTCCGCGACGATGAGGACCAGCGCGCCCAGCGACCACGCGACGTCGGCGAGGGTGGCCCCGGCGGCGTCGAAGCGGACCAGCAGGCCGCCCGCGCCCTCGATGAGCGTGAGGTCGTGTTCGCCATCGAGGTCGCTCGCCGCGGCGGCGATCTCGCTCGGGGTCAGCGTCGGCAGTCCCGAGGTCCTGGCGGCCGCCTCCGGCGACAGCGGATCCGGGTATCTCCGCAGCTCACGGGTGGTGACCGGGCCGGCGAGCCGGAGCACGTCGGCGAGGTCGCCCGGTTCGTCCGGGCCCACCCCGGTCTGCGCCGGTTTCAGCACGGCGACACGCTGGCCCTGACCGGCGGCCAGAGCGGCGATGGCGGCGGTGGAGATCGTCTTGCCGACACCCGTACCGGTGCCGGTCATGACCAGCATGCTCACGTGCGTTGAATCTAGTGGGTCGGAATCGAGTCGCGCTGAACGGGCCGTCAGCTCCCCTGTTCGGGCACGGCGGCGACGGCGCCGACCGGGGTGAACGCCGGGCTCTCGTCGTCGGACAGGTAGACCTGCGCCGCCCCGACGTCGAAGTACATCCCGGTCAGGTGCAGTTCGCCGCGCGCCTCCGCCTCGGCGATCAGCGGGTAGTGGCGCAGGTGCTCCAGCTGCTGCAGCACGTTCTGCAGGGCCAGCCGGTCGACCTCGGCGTCCGGACGTTCGCCGTCGAGGGTTACCGCCGCCTTGCGGTTCGCGCTCGGCTCGGCGTGCCGCAGCCAGGAGGCCAGCATCGGCGCGCCGTCCGGGGCGCCGGTGGCCAGCGCCTGCATCGCTCCGCAGCCCGAATGCCCGCAGACCACGATCTCGCGCACCTTCAGCACACCGACGGCGAATTCGACGGTGGCGCCCATCGACGGGTCGGCCCGGCGGGCGGGCACCAGGTTCCCGATGTTGCGGACGGTGAACAGGTCGCCGGGACCGCTGGTGGTGATCATGTTCGGCACGATCCGCGCGTCACCGCAGGTGATGAACAGGGTGTGCGGCGACTGGCCGCCCGCCAGTTTGCTGAGCGCGGGCTGCATGAGCGCGGCCGTGCGCCGCTGGAACTCGGTCGCCCCGCGCAGGGTCGGCCCGCCGCGCTGGCCGGGCACCTCGACGTCCTTGGCCTGCCAGTCGGACCACGGCGCGAGGAACCGCGGCACCGACCGCACCGCGGCCGTCCTGGTCAGCGTGGGGTCGCCGGATTTGCCGTTGGCGAACCACGGATGCCCGACCTCGTCGACGATCACCTTCCCACCGGCGCGTTCGTGCGCCTGCTGCCAGTTCGACAGGCTCTCGAAGGCGGCGTGGTCGAGGTAGTCGACGACCAGCTCCAGGGTCACCTTCGCGCCGTCGGGCACGGTCGCGAGCACCCGGCTGAGCCTCGGCACCGAAAGGAACGTCAGGACACCTTCGACGACGACGCGCCATTCGTCACCGGCGCGTTCGGCGTGGATCCCGGACCACACCGTGCGCCGGAGCATGAGCAGCACCGAAAGCGCGATCCCGAGCAGGACGCCGGTGAGCAGGTCGAAGACGACCACCCCGGCGAGCGTCACAAGGTACAGCCCCAGGTCGCCGTGTTTGAGGACCTGCTTCATGTGGCCGGGGTTGACCAGTTTCGCGCCGACGTGGACGAGCAGGCCCGCCAGCGCGGCGAGCGGGATGTTCTGGATCAGCCCGGCGAACGCGGCGACGAACACGAGGATCCAGACGCCGTGCAGGATCGCGGACACGCGGGTGCGGGCGCCGGCGGCGACGTTGGTGGAACTGCGGACGATCACGCCGGTGACCGGGAGCCCGCCCAGCGCGCCGGAGGTCATGTTCGCGGCGCCTTGCCCGATCAGCTCGCGGTCGAGGTTCGACCGCGGGCCGGTGTGCATCTTGTCGACGGCGACGGCCGAGAGCAGGCTTTCCACGCTGGCGATCAGCGCGATGGTGATGACCGCGACGGCGAACGCGCCCCAGCCCGCGTCCGGGAATTCCGGCGCGAAGCGGATGTTGAGCAGGTCACCCGGCAGGTCGACGCGGGGCAGCGTCATCCCCGCGGCCACGGACAGCACGGTCACCAGCGCGATCGCGGCGAGCGGGCCGGGCACCTTGCGGACGGACGCGGGAAGCCGCGGCCACAGCAGCAGGATGCCGATGGTGAGCACGCCGATCAACGCGGCGGTGTCGTGGTGGCCGACGATCTGCGCGGGCAGTTCGGCGATGTTCTTGAGCGCGGAGCTCTGGGCCGTTCCGCCCAGTACGACGTGGAGCTGGCCGAGGACGATCGTGACGCCGATACCGGCGAGCATGCCGTGGACGATGGCGGGCGAGATCGCGAGCGCCGCGCGGGCGATGCGGCTCAGGCCCAGCAGGATCTGGAGCGCACCCGCGACGACGGTGATCGCGCAGGTCGTCGCCCAGCCGAAGGTCGCGATGGTCTCGGCCATGATCACCGTCAACCCGGCGGCCGGGCCGCTGACTTGGAGGGCGGAACCGCCGAGGGCTCCGGCGACCACACCTCCCACCACGGCGGCGATCAACCCCGCGACGATCGGCGCCCCTGACGCGAGCGCGATCCCGAGTGACAGCGGGACGGCGACGAGGAACACCACCAACGAAGCGGGCAGGTCGTGCCGGAGCACGGCGAGAGGTTTCTTGATGATCACCATCATGATCACCAGGAAACTGGTGAATTGTCCGATATGCACCACCTGATCGAGTGAATATCACCTGACAGATGGGTGGCGTAGCCCACTTTTGACCTGTTCTGTTGCCCGCAGATGTCTAGGGCGTTGCGAAAAGCCTTGTGGGCTCCCGAATCCTGGGATGTATCGGTCGGCCGCCCGGTCAACTCGGCCCGATTGCGCGTGAAGGCCCCCTTCCCTCGGCTGAGCCGAGGGAAGGGGGCCTTCACGCGCTCAGGAACTCACCGGGGTCGCCGCCGAAGTGAACGACCGCATCGCTTCGTCGAGCAGGTACACGTTCGCCTTCCCGACGTCGAAGTACATCCCCGTGAGCCGGAGTTCGCCCCGCGCCAGCGCGGCCTCCACCACCGGGTACGAACGCAGGTTTTCCAGTTGCTGCACCACGTTGTGCAGGGCGAGCAGATCCGCCTCGTGGCCGGGGCGGGCACCGTCGAGCAGCACCGGCCCTTCGCTTTCCCTGCGCCGCAACGTCGCCTCGCCGTGGCGCAGCCAGCCACCGAGGTGCACGAGACCGGTGGGCGCGTCACCGAGCAACGCCTTCATCGCCCCACAGCCGGAATGCCCGCACACCACCACTTCCCGCACCCGCAGCAGCCCGACTGCGTACTCGATCGCCGCCCCCACCGAGAAATCCGCCTCGGCGCCGGCGTGCGGGACGAGATTTCCGATGTTCCGCACGGTGAACAGGTCCCCCGGCCCGCTGGTGGTGATCAGGTTCGGCACGATCCGCGCGTCGCCGCAGGTGACGAACAACGTGTGCGGCCGCTGCCCGTTCGCCAGCCCGTCCCACGTGCTCCGCAGCAGCGGCGCCGTCCGCCGCTGGAACTCCGATGCGCCACGGCACAACGGAACGCTGCCGCCGCGCTGGCCCGGCAGTTCGAGATGTTCGGCCTGCCATTGCGACCACGGCGCGAGCCATCGCGGCACCACGCGCGAGGCGACGCCGCGGCGCACGGTCGGCACGCCCGCCTTGCCGCGGCCGAACCACGGATGCCCGATCTCGTCGACGATCACGGTCCCCCCGGCGCGTTCGTACGCGCGCTGCCAGCCGCGCAGGCAGTCGAAAGCGGCGTGGTCGAGGTAGTCGACGAACAGTTCGAGCGTCACCTCCGAACGTCCGGGTACTTCGGCGAGAACGGTCGTGAGCCTTGGCACGGAAAGGAAAGTGAGCGCGCCTTCGATGACGACGCGGCTCCGAGGGCCGTCCCGTTCGACGTGGATGCCGGAGAACAGCATCCGGCGCAGCATCAGCGCGAGCGCCACCACGATCCCCGCGGCGACGCCGGTGAGCAGGTCGACCGCGACCGCGCCGAGCAGGGTCGCGAAGTAGACCGGCAGATCGCCGTGGCGGCGGACCTCGCGGAGATTCGTGAGGTTGACCAGTTTCGCACCGACGTAGACGAGGAGGCCGGCGAGCGCGGCCAGCGGGATCAGCCGCAGCGCGCCCGCCAGGAACAGGCAGCAGCCGAGGATCCAGACGCTGTGCAGGACCGCCGACATCCGGGTGCGGGCGCCCGCTTCGAAGTTGGTCATGGTGCGCACGACGACGCCGGTGACCGGGAATCCGCCGAGCGAACCGGAAGCGACGTTCGCCAGGCCCTGTCCGATCAGTTCACGGTCGAGGTCGGTGCGCCGCCCCTCGCGGAGTTTGTCGATGGCGACGGCGGAAAGCAGGCTCTCCAGGCTGGCGATGAGCGCGATGGAGAGAACGGCGGCGATGATCGCGGCCCAGGAACCGGACGGCGCCTCGGGGACGAAACCCAGCCCTGGCAAGCCGTTCGGGAGGTCGACGCGCGGCAGGTCCATCCCGGCCGCGACGGAAAGGCCGGTCGCCAGCGTGACGGCGGCGAGCGGGCCGGGGACGCGGCGCACCGAACGCGGCATCCGGGTCCAGGCCAGCAGAACACCGACGGTGACGACACCGATCAGCGCGGCCTGGTCGTGATGCCCGACGATCCGGCCCGGCAGCGCGAGGACGTTCTCGATCGCGGAACTCCGAGGCGTGCCACCGAGCACGACGTGCAGCTGACCGAGGACGAGGATCAACCCGATCCCGGCGAGCAGGCCGTGCACGATGGCGGGCGAGATCACCAGGCTGGCCCGCGCGACGCGGCAGACGCCGAAGAGGATCTGGACCACACCGGCCGCGGCGGTGATCGCGCAGGTGGCCGCCCAGCCGAAGGTGGCGATGGTCTCCGCGATGACGATGGTCAGCGCCGCGGAGGGGCCGCTGACTTGAAGGACGGAGGCGCCGAAGAGGCTCGCGACGATCCCGCCGACGACGGCGGAGACGAGTCCGGCGAGCAAGGGGGCCCCGGCGGCGTGTGCGACGCCGAGCGAAAGCGGAACGGCCACGAGGAAGACGACGACCGAAGCCGGGAGGTCGTGGCGGAGGTTCTTCAGGAGGGTCGATGCGGGATTGCGGCGGCCCGGAGGCCCGGTGTCGTGCTCGTCACCAACGAAGTCGATCATGGGGGCAGGAAACCCGATCGGCGCGCAAAAGTCCGCTACGCAAAGGTTTCTCAGGTTTGCTTGTGCACCAGGGAACTAGGACGAACCACGCTTTGACGACAAACCGCCCGAGTTGGACCTCGATCGGACTCGCCCGTTCGCTTGACCAAGATCAACTCGCGACCACGCTCTGTACCCAGCGTGGCCTCTCCCGATTGCTGTGGCCGCTGTCACACTCTTTGGGTTGAATTTCGCCGTATTTACGCTTTTTGGGCGGCCGAGACCATTGCGGAGGTGATCGCGGCGAGGTCGTCCGCCTGGGAGATGTAGGGCGGCATCGTGTAGATCAGGTTCCGGAACGGGCGCAGCCAGACCCCGTTCGCGGTGAGGACCTCGGTCGCCACCGCCATGTCCACGGGATGGTCCAGCTCCACCACGCCGATGGCGCCGAGCACCCGCACGTCGGCGACCGCGGGCAGCTCGCGAGCCGGTTCGAGCCCGGCTTTCAGCGCCGCCTCGATCCGCGGGACGTCGGACTTCCAGCCGCCCTCGGCCAGGATCCCCAGCGAGGCGTTGGCGACTGCCGAGGACAGCGGGTTCGCCATGAACGTCGGGCCGTGCGCCAGCACCGGCAGCTCGCCGCGCGAGATCCCGTCGGCGATCTCCGGCGTGCACAGCGCTGCCGCCATCGTGAGGTAACCACCGGTCAGCGCCTTGCCGAGGCACAGGACGTCCGGCGTGACGCCGGCGTGCTCGGCGGCGAACATCGTGCCGGTGCGGCCGAAACCGGTGGCGATCTCGTCGAAGATGAGCAGGACGCCGTTGGCCTCGGTGATCTCGCGCAGCGCGCGCAGGTACGCGGGCGGGTGGAACCGCATTCCGCCGGCGCCCTGTACGACCGGCTCGACGATGACCGCCGCCAGCTCGCCCGCGTGCCGCTCGATCTCGGTCGCGAGCAGTTCGAGGTACGCCGGATCCGGCTCGTCGGCGAAACCGCCGGGCGGTTTGGGCAGGAACAGCTGATCCGGCAGGATCCCGCGCCACAGCGAGTGCATCCCGCCCTCGGGATCGCAGACGCTCATCGGCGTGAACGTGTCGCCGTGGTAACCACCGCGCCAGGTCATCAGGCGCCGCTTTTCCTTGCGCCCCACCGACTGCCAGTACTGCAGGCACATCTTGACGGCGACCTCGACCGACACCGACCCGGAATCGCACAGGAAGACGTGCCGCAGCCCCTCCGGAGCGAGGTCGACCAGCGTCTTCGCCAGCCTGATGGCCGGTTCGTGGGTGAGCCCGCCGAACATCACGTGACTCATCCGGCCCGCCTGCTCGGCCAGCGCCGCGTCCAGCACCGGGTGCCGGTAACCGTGGATCGCCGCCCACCAGGAGGACATGCCGTCGACCAGCTCACGGCCGTCGTCGAGGGTGAGCCGGACACCGCTCGCCTCACGCACGAGCAGGGAATCGATCGTGCTCGGCATCGGCCCGTACGGGTGCCAGACGTGTTCCGCGTCGAGCGCGAGGAGTTCGGCGGCGTCCATCCGGCGACCCTACGACACGCTCTCCTCAGCGCAGGCGCACAGGGAGGGTTTCCAGGCCGTGGACGAGGGTGCTTTCCCGCCACCGCAAGGTTTCCGGCTCGGCGTCCAGGCTGAGCGCCGGGAACCGCTCCAGCAGCCCGCGCAACGCGATCTCGGCCTCCAGCCGGGCCAGCGGTGCGCCGACGCAGTAGTGGATGCCGTGCCCGAACGCGAGATGCCCCGCCGCCGTCCGCGTGACGTCCAGCCGGTGCGGGTCCTCGAACCGCCCGGCGTCGCGGTTCGCGCCGAGCAGGGAGACGAGCACGAATTCACCCGCCGGGATCTCGACGTCACCGACCGGGACGGGTTCACGGGTGAACCGGATGGTCGCCAGGTGGATCGCGCCGTCGTAGCGCAGGAACTCCTCGATCGCGCCGGGCAGCAGGGCGGGATCGGCCCGGAGCGCGGCCAGCTGGTCCGGCTCGCGCAGCAGCGCGAAGACGCTGTTCGCGATCAGGTTGACCGTCGTCTCGAATCCCGCCACCAGCAGCAGGAACGCCATGGCCAGCAGTTCGTCGGCGGAGAGCGAATCACCTTCGTCGCTGGCGTGGATCAGGCCCGAAAGCAGGTCTTCGGCGGGTTCGGCGCGCTTCTCCTCGATGAGGTCGACGAGGTACGCGTGCATCTTCGCCGCCGCGGCCTGGAGCTCCTCCGGCGTCGACCAGGCGACCATCGTGTTCGACCAGGTCGCGAACGCCGGCTGGTCGCCCGCGTGGACGCCGAGCAGTTCGCAGATCACCCGGATCGGCAGGGGAACGGCGAAGGCGGGCAACAGATCGACGCGCTCGGCGTCGCCGATGCCGTCCAGCAGTTCCGCGGTGATCTGCTCGATCCTCGGCCGCAGCCGGGAAACCGTGCGCGAGGTGAACGCCTGGTTGACCAGTTTGCGCAGCCGGGTGTGGTCCGGCGGGTCCGAGTTGAGCATATGCCCGCCGAGCGCGCGGACCGCGCTGTCGGCCGCGGATTCGAAGCCGTCGCGTTCGAACAGCCGCCGGATGGCCGCCGGATCCTTGCCGACGCGGGAATCCGAGAGGACCGCGCGGGCCTCTGCGTATCCGGTGACGATCCAGACGTCCAGGCCGCGCGGCATCCGGACCTTGCGGGCCGGGCCCTCTTCGCGCAGCAGCGCCGAAACCCGGTGCGGTTCCTGGACGAGATCCTCGGCCAGGTTCTTCGGTTCCCCCATCGGTACGCCTCCCCCGGCGCGCCGGTCAGCGTTCGGCCAGCGCGGCCACCACTCGCTCGGTCACTTCGGTCCAGTATGCCCGCTGTTCCTCACGCTCGTCGGCGCCCGCGAGCCACTCCTGGTGGAAGCGGAGCGTGGTCTTCTGCTCGGTTCCGCTCACCGTGATCTGCAGGGTCGAATCGTGGTCCCAATCCTTCGGCCGCCAGGTCAGGCGGAGCTTGTCGCCCTCGGAGCGGCCGCGGATCTCGCCGGTCGTCCCGTTCGCCGTCTCGTACGCCGCGCCCAGCTCGGTGCCGAGCTCGGCGCCGGGGCCGAGCCAGATGCCGACGCCCTCGCGTCCGACCAGGAAGTCCCAGACCTGGGTGCTGGTGTACGGCACCGTCTGGGAAACGCCTACCTGCCAACCACTTCCGGCTGTCTTGGCCGTTGCTTTCACCACCGGGCCATCATCCCATCGGGTGTACCGTTCGACAGTCACCGGTCCGGGTGGAGGATCTCTGTCTGTGCGCTACCGTCCGATTTCTCCCGCTCTGCTGGTCTCCGAACTGACCCAGCGCATCACGGCGATCACGGGCCGCCGCCGGATCGCGGTCGCGATCGACGGCGCGGCCGGTGCGACCAACACCACAGAACTCGCCGACGCCCTGGTCGATCCCCTGCGGGTCGCCGGTCACGCGGTGGTGCGGGTCTCGGCGAACGACTTCCTCAGGCCTGCCTCGTTGCGCTTCGAACGCGGCAAGGAGGACCCCGATTCGCGCTACACCGACTGGCTCGACCTCGGCGCCCTGCGCCGCGAGGTGCTGGACCCGCTCGCCGAGGACGGCAGCGGGCAGGTCCTCCCGTCCCTGTGGGACCCGGTCCGCGACCGTGCCACGCGTGCCGAACGCGTCAGCCTGCCCGAAGGCGGCGTCGTCCTGCTGGACGGTGAATTCCTCTTCGGGGCGGGGCTCGCTTTCGACCTGAGCGTGCACCTGTGGCTCTCGCCGGCCGCGCTCAAACGGCGGGTGCCCGAGCAATGGGCGCTGCCCGCCTACGAACGCTACGAACAGGAAGTCGCCCCGTCGGCGCTGTCCGACGTGGTGATCCGCGTCGACGATCCGAAGCATCCGGCGCGCTACGAACCCTGATTCCTCAGAGCCGGCCGAAGGCCCCGCTATCGCGGTGGCAGGGCGCCCTGGTCACCCACAGGAACGAGCTTTACCAGGTCGCGCCCTGCCGACGTCGATCGCGGCGCGGGTTCACCAACAGACACTCAGCGCACCGCCGCGACGGGGTCACCGTCGAGCAGCCCGGAAAGCCTGCTGGCCATGGTGTCCCACCGCCAGTTCTCGCCGACCCAGTCTCGGCCGGCGGCCCCCATCCGCCGCGCGCGCACCGGATCCGCCAGCAACGCGGCCAGCGTCTCCCGCAGCTGCTGCTCGTCACGGCCGTCGACGACGTGCCCGGTGACCTCGTCCAGCACCGTTTCCGGCGCGCCACCGGAATTCCCGGCGACGACCGGCAGCCCGGTCGCCGAAGCCTCCAGGTACACGATGCCGAGGCCTTCGACGTCGAGCCCCTTCCCGCGCGTCCGCGCGGGCATCGCGAAGACGTCACCCGCGTTGTAGTGCGCGGGCAGCTCCTTCCACGGCACCGATCCGGTGATGACGACGCTGTCTTCGACGCCCATCGCTTCGACGAGCCCGGTGAGCGTCTTGCGGTACGGACCGCCACCGACGAGCAGCAGCGCCACGTCCGGGACCCGCTTGCGGAGCTCGGGCAGGATCTTGATCAGCATGTCCTGGCCCTTGCGCGGGACCAGCCGCGAAACGCAGACGATCGTGGGACGGTCGCCGAGCCCGTGCCGCTCGCGGATCTCCTTGCCCGCGGCCGGATCCGGGCGGTAGAGCGTGGTGTCCACGCCGCACGGGAGCATCTCCAGCCCCGCCATCGGGCCGAAAGCGGCCGAGAACCGGGAGCGCGTGTACTTGCTGACGTAGGTGATCACGTCGACGGTGTCGCCGATCCGCCGCAACGCCTGCCGGGAACCCGGCAGCATCGACCAGCCGACCTCGTGGCCGTGCGTGGACGCCAGGACCCGGCGGGCGCCCGCCGCCCGCAGCGGATGCCCCAGCAACGCCAGCGGCGCCGCGGCGCCGAACCAAACGGCCTCGCAGTCGCGGGCGCGCATGATCTCCTTGGCCCGCTTGAGCACGTCCGGGGTAGGCAGCATCAGCGACGTCGGGTGGCGCACCACCTCGAACGGGGCGGCGGCGTCGAACTCGCCGTGCGAGCCGGTGCTCGATTCCCAGGACGGCGCGTAGACGACCAGGTCGTCCGCGGGGAGGCGGGTGGCCAGCGAGTTCAGGTAGTTCTGGATACCGCCTGGCCGGGGCGGGAAGTCGTTGGTCACCAGCAGGGTCCTCAGCACCCCTGCAGGCTACTTGGCCCGCCGCATACGAAAGGGGCGGCACCGCCTGCGCGGTACCGCCCCTTGTCGTCTGTTCGTCAGGCCGTCGGGCGACGGGCGCCGACGTAGTTGTTCTGTAGCGGCGACACCTTGACGACGTCACCGGTGGTCGGCGCGTGCACCATCATGCCGTTGCCGACGTACATGCCGACGTGCGAGACCGGCGAGTTGTAGAACACCAGGTCGCCCGGCTGGAGCTGCGAACGCTGCACAGCGGCGCCGAAGGTCGACTGCTGACGGCTCGACCGCGGCAGGGTGAGCCCGGCCTGCTTGTACGCCCAGAGCATCAGACCGGAGCAGTCGAAGGACGACGGCCCGGTGTCGCCCCAGCCGTACGGGCTGCCGAGCTTGCTCTTCGCGGCGGCCAGCGCCGTCGCCGCGGCGGGACCCGGAGCGGGCACGTTGGGGAACGCGCCGCCCTTGTCCTTCTGAGCGTTGCGGTCCGAGGCGCTGAGGTTGTTGCTCGCGCGCTGGATCTCCGCGAGCTGGTCGTTCAGCGTCTTCTGCCGCGCCTCGATGTCCGTGGTCAGCTTGGCGGCCGTGTCACGGGCGGCGGTGGCCGCGTTCTGGGCGTCCGCCGCCTGCTTGGCGGCGGCCGCGGCCTGGGCGACGGCACCGCTCAGGTTGTTCAACGCGGTGTTCTTGTTCGCGGCGAGGACCTCGAGCGCCGAGGAGCGCTCCAGGAAGTCCTGGGTCGACGCGCCCGACAGCAGCGACGACAGCTTGTTCAACTGCACACCGCTGGTGAAGGAGGCACCGGCGAACTTGTTCACCTCGGCCTGGAACGTCTTCTCGTCACCGGCCGCCTTGACACCGAGTTCCTTGGCGGCGGCGGCGTCGGCGGTCGCCTTGTCGAGCTCGCTCTGCTTCGCGGCGAGGTCGTCCTTCGCCTTGAGGAGGTCTTCGTTCGCCTTCTCGGCCTGTGCCGCGAGGTCGCGGTACTTGGCGAGCGCGTCCGAGCCGGACGGGGGCTGTTGGAGGGCGGGGCCTGGGGCGGCGGTGGCCGGGGCCTGGACGACGGTCACCGCGGTGATCACCGCGGCCGCGGCCAAAGCTCCTGACACCACGCGCTTCACTGGATGCGACTGCACGGTCGCGCGTGTCTCCTTTGCTGTCGGCCACCGACTCGGAACCAGGGACGAAGAGGTCGGGGGCCCTCTTCCGCGAAGCCGCGACGCCGGCCGTGAGGCCCGCGCGGTTCCCCGCGTTCCCGCCTTGCGCCTGGCCGAGAGCTATCGCAACAGGTTTGGCGCACGGCTGGTTCTGATGCAACTCCCCGACAAAGCTGCCTCGGTGGCGATCCCGTGTCGTCGTCTGGCGACGACTTCCGGCCACGAGATCTCGGACAGGTTACGAAACCACGGGCACGACGTCCACCATGGCAGGCGCAAAAACTCTGCGTGATGCGCCGAAACACCTTCGGACCAGCATGAGCGGAAACATGTGACGGGCGTTACATCCTGGGACCTGTCGCGACTACCTACCGTTCACCCGATCGGATCGACCACTCGCCGAATGCCCCGGTAGTGGCGTGTCTCAGGCGGTTTTCCGGCGCTCCTGCTCCACGATCGCGACCATCCGGAGGCGCGGGACCATCCCCGCTTCCGCGAGCGCGTCGACCGCTTTCCGTTCGTCGGCGTCCCATTCGAGCGACGGCGGGGCGCCGAGAAGGACGCTGACGACACAGTCATGACATGCGTCACCGCGGACCGCGCACCGGTCGCAATCGATGACTAGCGTCTCTATGTCGGCTATATCGGCGATGGCCTTGTCGTGCATGTCGGGCTCCTCACTTTCAGTGGTGAGGTGCACATTAAGAGCGACCACCGACAGTTTCGGGCGGCTCCTTCAGCCTCCGACAGACCCGGCCTCGAGTTCTTATGTCGTGAAGGGCCCCTTCGAGACGTTCACCGTCTCAAAGGGGCCCTTCACGACATTTCCGTGTCTCTGGTGCAGGTGGGCGAACGTGGGGGTTACCGAGGCCTTCACGGACACGAGATGCGCCCCAACGCCCGCTCGACGCGCGATCGCTCAAGTAGCGATCACACCTCTAGACCCGGCTCAGCCGTGAAACCAGCACCGCCGACGGCACCGGGTGCGCGCCCTTGCGCCGCACCGAATCCGCCACCGCCCGGTCCGTGCTCGCGACCACCATCGGTCGCCCTGGCGGCTCCGCCGCGACCAGGGACCGGATGACGTCGTCCGCGAGGACGCCGCGTTCGGAGAACAGCACCCGCACCCCGCGCGGCACCGCCGCGGGCACGGAGAGCACACCGGCGCCGTCGAACACGACGGTGACCTCGGCCGAAGTCCGCGCGGCGAGCGCGGAAAGCTGGTGGATCAGCCGGTCGCGCTGGTCGGAAAGCGCCAGCTCGGGATATCCGGTCTTCGTGACGTTGTAGCCGTCGACGATCAGATGCACGTTCGGCAGCGCGAGATGCCGGTCGAGCCCGGTGACGTCCTGGATCTTGCCGCCCGCCCCGATACCCGACGTCGCGCCGCGGACCATGTCCGCCGGCCGCTGTCCCCGCGCGCTCACCGAAAGTTCCCGGCGCAGGCCGCCGACGGCGCCTTCGATCGTGTCCAGCAACAGCCCGAGCCTGACCTCGTCGGCCTGACGCGCCTCGCGGGCGGACTGGCGGGCGATCTCAGCGTCCGTGACGGCCTTCTCGGCCCGCGCCCGCTCTGCCGCGACACGCTGCCGCTCACGGTCCAGCTGGGCCTTCAGCGCCTTGATCTCCTCAGCGCTCTCGGCGCCGCCGCTCTCCAGCTGGGCGTGAGCCTCGGCGACGGCGTCCTTCGCCTGACGCAGCTGGACACCTTGTTCCCGCAAGCGTTTCAGCAGCTTCTCGACCTCGGCGTCGCGTTCTCCCCGCGCGCCGCTGGCGATCTCCTTGGCCTCACGCAACTCTTCGCGCAGCTGGGCCAGTTCGGCCTCCAGCCGCTGGTTTCGGGCCAGCGCGGCGTCGCGTTCGGCGCGCAACGCCGTCTCCTCGGCGTTCTTCGCCACCAGCCGGACCCGTCCGGCCGCGCCCGCCTCGCCGAGGAGCACGGCGGCGGCCGCGGCGGCGACGGAATCGGGGGCGTTCGGGTCGAGGGCGTCCTTGCGGTGGTCACGCAGCCACTCGGTGACCGCGACCCGGAACTGCGAAGACTCCCCCAACGCGGCGAGCAACGCCGTCCCGCCGAGTTTCGCGCGTTTCGCCGGGGCGAACTTCGCGACCGGGCGCAGCTGCCTCGGCACGTCGGCGGACGGCAGTTTGCCGACGGCGGCGGCCGCCAGCTCGGCGATCCGCTCCCGAACGGTCTCCGGCAAGGACGTCCAGCCTTCGGCGGGCACCTCTTCGGAGGTCTCCTGCGTGCCCGCGGACGCCACGACACCCGAGGGGCCGCCGGTGGCGTCCTCGGGCGTTTCGGGCACTGCGGGCTGCGGTTGCATCGCTCCAGCGTAGGCCCCATCCCCTCGGGGCGCGCTGGATGGGACGCCCCAGGATTGTCGGTGCCCGCCCCTACTGTGCCCGACCATGGACACCGGACGGCGGCCCGGCGCGGCGCAACTCGCCTTCGACGAGCTGGGAACTCCTTTGCGGGACATCACTTTCGTCGTATTCGACCTGGAGACCACGGGGACGAAACCCGGTCCGGACGGGATCACCGAGATCGGGGCGGTCAAGATCCGCGCCGGCGAGGTCGTCGGCGAATTCGCCACCTTCGTCAATCCGGGGATGCCGATCCCGCCGCAGATCGTCGAGCTCACCGGCATCACCGGCGCGATGGTCTACGACGCTCCCCGCATCGAGCGCGTGCTGCCCGCGTTCCTCGAGTTCATCTCCGGCGCCGTGCTCGTCGCGCACAACGCCGCCTTCGACACCGGCTTCATGCGCGCGGCCTGCGAAGGCCACGGCTACCACTGGCCGAAGACGGCCGTCGTCTGCACGGTCCGGCTCGCCCGCCGGGTCATCTCCCGCGACGAGACGCCCAGCTACCGGCTTTCCGCGCTGGCCGCGTTGTTCGGCGCGCGCACCACGCCGAACCACCGCGCGCTCGCGGACGCGCGCGCCACCGTCGACGTCCTGCACGCCTTGCTCGAACGAGTGGGCAATCTCGGCGTCCACACCCTCGAGGAGCTGCTGGACTATCTGCCCGAGGTGACCGCCGCCCAGCGCCGCAAACGTTCGCTGGCCGAGCATCTGCCGTCGAGGCCCGGCGTCTACCTGTTCCGCGGCCCGAGCGACGAGGTCCTCTACGTCGGGACGTCGTCCGATCTGCGGCGCCGGGTGCGGCAGTACTTCACCGGCTCGGAAAGCCGGGGCCGGATCCGGGAGATGGTCGCGCTGGCCGAACGGGTCGACGCGGTCGAATGCGCGCACGCGCTGGAGGCCGCCGTCCGGGAGCTGCGGCTGATCGCCGCCCACCGCCCGATGTACAACCGCCGTTCCAAGAACCCACGGCACGCCTGGTGGGTCGCGCTGACCGAGGAGGCGTTCCCGCGCCTGTCGGTGGTCCGCATGCCGCGAGACGGGATGCTGGGGCCCTTTCGCACCCAGACCGACGCCAGGACCGCCGCGGACACCCTCGCCGGCGCCTCGGGCCTGCGGACGTGCACCCAGCGCATCTCGGCGACGGCGCCGAACGGGACGCCCTGTGTCCTCGCCGAGCTCGGGCGCTGCGGAGCGCCGTGCGCCGGGAAGCAGACGATCGAGGCGTACCGGCCGAGCGTGCTGGCGGTGTCCGGGCTCATCGCCGGGACGGACGGACGTCCGCTGCGGGCCGCCGCCGATCAGCTGGCCCGGCTGTCCGCGGCGGAGCACTACGAACAGGCCGCTCAGCATCGCGATCAACTGGCCGGCCTGATCCGCGCGGTCGGCCGGGCGCACCGGCAGTCGGCGCTGGCGGGTATCCCGGAGCTGATCGCCGCCGGGCCGGATGGCAACGGCGGCTGGGAACTGGCGGTGATCCGGCACGGCAGGCTCGCGTCGGCAGGGGTCGCCCGGCGCGGCGTGCCGCCGATGCCGGTCGTCGAGATGCTCGTGGCGTCCGCGGAGACGGTGATCCCGGGACCCGGCCCGCTCTTCGGCGCGATCCCGGAGGAAGTCCAGATCCTGTTGCGCTGGCTGACCCGCCCGGGCGTCCGGCTCGTGCGCACGACGCATCCCTGGGCGGAGCCCGCCGCCGCGGGCGGCTGGCAGGAATGGCTCGACCTGGCGGCGAGCGCGACGGCGCTGGAACGTGTGGCGGGCTAGGATTCCGGCACCGGATTCACCGACGTAGGAGGACCCTTTGATCACGGCGATCGTGCTGATCCAGGTCGAAGCCGATGCCATCCCCGAGGCGGCACAGGCGATCGCGGACATCGACGGTGTCCGCGAGGTCTATTCCTGCGCGGGCGATGTCGATCTGATCGCTTCGGTCCGCGTCGCGGCCCACGAGGACCTCGCGGATCTGATCCCGGCGAAGATCGGCAAGGTCCCCGGCGTGCTGAGCACGGTCACGCATATCGCGTTCCGGTCGTACTCGAAGGCCGACAGCGAGTCCGCGTTCGACATCGGCGTCGAAGGCGCCTGAGCTTCTTCCCTTGTAGCGCGTGAAGGCCCCCTTCCCTCGGCTGAGCCGAGGGAAGGGGGCCTTCACGCGTGTCTCCCGAGCTAGTGCCCGGAGGTGATCTCCTTGCGCTCCTCGGAGGGCTCGCCACCGATGTCGTCGACCTTGCCGTTGCCGTGCCCGTTGGACCGGGCGCGCTCCAGCGCGATCGTCTCCTCGACCGGGTCCGGGGACCAGGTCGAACCGGCGACGGCGTGCCCGGCCGAGCCGAGTTTGTTCATCTTCTTCGGCACCGACGCGCCCTGGTACTCGAGCGGGATCGCGTGGCCGTGGTCGTCCACCGGGCCGAGCGGCTGGTGGATCTCGATGAACTCACCGTGCGGCAGGCGCTTGATGATGCCGGTTTCGACGCCGTGCTCCAGCACCTCGCGGTCGGCCCGCTGGAGGCCGAGGCAGATCCGGTAGGTGATGTAGTACGCGATCGGCGGTGCCAGCAGGACACCGATCCGGCCCGCCCACGTCGTCGCGTTCAGCGAGATGTCGAAGGCGAACGCAATGATGTCGTTGAAGCCCGAGAGCATGATGACCGCGAAGAACGTCAGGGCCATGATGCCCAGCGAGGTCCGGACCGGGACGTCGCGCGGACGCTGCAGCAGGTTGTGGTGCGCGGTGTCCTTGGACAGCTTTCGCTCGATCCAGGGATACATCAGCAGCAACCCGATCAGCAGCGGCATCCCGATCGCGCCGGGGAAGAACACCGCCGGAACCGTGTAGTTCCCGAGGTAGAGCTCCCACGCCGGCCAGATCCGCAGCATGCCGTCGGCCCAGGCCATGTACCAGTCCGGCTGTGAACCCGCCGAGACCTGCGCCGCGTTGTACGGGCCGATGTTCCAGATCGGGTTGATCTGGAAGAGGCCCGACATCAGCGCGATGACACCGGTGACCAGCGCGAAGAACGCACCGCCCTTGAGCGCGAAGACCGGCATGATGCGGACGCCGACGACGTTGGTCTCCTTGCGG
This sequence comes from Amycolatopsis roodepoortensis, assembly GCF_014873915.1. Lineage (GTDB taxonomy): Bacteria > Actinomycetota > Actinomycetes > Mycobacteriales > Pseudonocardiaceae > Amycolatopsis > Amycolatopsis roodepoortensis. The sequence continues at coordinate 270,358 of NZ_JADBEJ010000001.1, read as the reverse complement.
CGCACGCCCGGGAACTGCGTGTGCTTCTGGTACCAGACGAGCGCGAGGTGCGCGGCCACCAGGCCGAGCATGATGCCCGGCAGCAGCAGGATGTGGATCGTGTACAGGCGCGGGATGATCTCGTTGCCGGGGAACTCCCCGCCGAACAGCGCCCAGTGGATCCAGGTGCCCATGACCGGCACCGAGAGCACGATGCCCGACAGGGTCGCGCGGATACCGGTACCGGAGAGCAGGTCGTCCGGAAGCGAGTAACCGAAGAAGCCCTCGAACATGCCCAGGACCAGCAGCAGCGCGCCGATGACCCAGTTCGCCTCACGCGGGCGACGGAACGCGCCGGTGAAGAAGATCCGGAACATGTGCACCATCATCGAAGCCACGAAGATCAGCGCGGCCCAGTGGTGCAGCTGGCGGACGAACAGACCGCCGCGGACGTCGAACGAGATGTCCAGCGTGGTCGCGAAGGCCCGCGACATCTCGACGCCCTGCAGACCGGTGTAGCTGCCGTTGTAGACGACCTCTTCCATGGAGGGGTCGAAGAACAGCGTGAGATAGACACCCGACAGCAACAGGATGATGAAGCTGTAGAGCGCGATCTCGCCGAGCAGGAACGACCAGTGCGTCGGGAACACCTTGTTGAGCTGGTGCCGCATGCCCTTGGCCAGGTGATACCGGTCGTCGGCCCACTTCGCACCAGCGCCCGCGGCCTTCTCGACCGGGTTCGTCCCCTTCGTCGGGGTGGTGAGTGAACTCATGACTTACGCTCCCAAAAGGCCGGTCCGACGGCCTCGTTGAAGTCTCCGCGCGCGATCAGGTAGCCCTCAGAGTCCACTGTAATCGGAAGCTGGGCCAACGGCCTCGTCGCCGGACCGAAAATCGGCTTGGCGTAGTGGAGCGCGTCGAACTGCGACTGGTGGCAGGGGCAGAGGATGCGGTTGGTCCGCTGCTCGTACAGGGAGGTCGGGCAGCCGACGTGGCTGCAGATCTTCGTGTACGCGTAGTAGTCGCCGAAGTTGTAGTCCTCCTGGCCCTGACGCTTGACGACCTTGGCGGCGTCGGTCGGGCGGAGACGGATCAGCATGACCGGGTTGTCGACGCGCTTGAAGGCGGCCGACAGCGCGTGCTCGTCGTCCTTCTCGGACTCGCGGTACGGGAACACCGTCTCCATCGCGCCCGCGTCGAGGTCCTCGGCCTTGACCAGGGAGATCTCGTGCGGACGGCCGGTGTTGCGGCGCAGGTAGACCTTCTCTTCCGGGAAGTTCTTCTTCCAGCCCGAGTGCCACAGCGAATCGCGGTTCTCGGTGTCCTTCCACGGGTCCTTGATGAAGGACGCGACCGGCAGCGCCGCGACGGCGAGACCGAGCACACCGGCGCCGGCACCCGCGGACCGCTTGATCATCGAGCGGCGCGCGATCGTGCTGCGGCTGCCCGAGTCGGCGAGCTGGGCGACGATGGTGGCCTTGTCGACCTCCTTGGAACCGCCGTCCCCGCGCTCCTGGACCGCGACCTCGGCCGGGATGAACTTCTTGGTGTAGAGGATCACACCGATACCGAGGCTGAGCACGGCGAGCCCGAGGGTGACCCCGAGCAGCGGCGTGTACAGGGTGTACATCGTGTAACCGTGCTTGCCCGGCTCTTTGTACTCGAACCAGTGCGGCCACGCGATGAGGACCACGAACGCGAGGCCGGACAGCGCGGCCAGCACGAACCAGAGGGCGACGGAGCGCTCGGCGCGCTTCTCCGCCTTCGTCCCCTCGACCGGCCAAGGCGTCGGGTATTCGACGATCTCGACCCCGTCGAGCGCGGTACCCAGCTTGACCAGCTGGTCGCGATCCATGTCCGCCAACTCCGCCTCTGTCGGCGGCTTCGGCCCTTCGGCGCTCATGCCTTCGATCCAATCCACAACGTCACGCCGATCAGCGCGGCGATCCCGACGATCCACGCGATCGCGCCCTCCGAGGCCGGGCCAAGACCGCCGAGCGAGTTACCGCCGGGTGAGTTGTTCCCGTTACTCACGGATTTCACGAACGCGATGATGTCCTTCTTCTCCTCCGGCGACAGCTGCCGGTCGGAGAACTTGGGCATGTTCTGCGGCCCGGTGAGCATCGCGGTGTAGATCTGCTCTTCCGTGGCCGGGTCCAGGTTCGGGGCGAACTTGCCCGAGGACAGCGCGCCACCGCGGCCGGTGAAGCCGTGGCAGGAGGCGCAGTTGAGGCGGAAGAGCTCGCTGCCGCGCGCGACGTCCTCGCCACGCAGCGCGTCACCCTTCTCGGCGGGACGCTGCGCGCCGCCGCCGTTGGCCTGGATGTAGGCACCCAGCGCGTTGATCTCGGCCTCGGTCAGCTTCGGCGGCTTCCGCTGCGCCTGGGCTTCCTGGCGGACCGCCGGCATGCGGCCGGTGGAGGTCTGGAAGTACACGGCCGCGTCGCCGATGCCGATGAGGCTCGGGCCACGGTCGGTGACACCTTCGAGCTTCGGCCCGTGACATTCGATACACGTGTTGTTGTAGAGCTTCTCGCCCTCGCGCAGGAGGGCGGATTCGCCCTGCGCCTGCGCGGTCTGCGGCTCCGGGGCGAAAACGGCGTACAACCCGCCCACGCTCAGCAGCGCGATCCCGAGCGCCAGCGCGCCGGCGAACCGCCTGCGAGCCTTCGACCGCTTGCGGAAGCGGCGCTCCGTGTTGTTCTTGCTGGAGGTCATCTTGCGGCAACCCTTGCTGTCAGTTCAGGCCGATAGGTCGTGGTGGCGGCTTCGTTCACGGAAGGATGTAGATCACCGCGAACAGGCCCACCCACACGATGTCGACGAAGTGCCAGTAGTACGACACGACGATCGCCGAGGTGGCCTGAGCCGGGGTGAACTTGCTCAGCTTGGTGCGGATGAGCAAGTACACGAACGCGATGAGCCCGCCGATGACGTGCAGGCCGTGGAACCCGGTCGCGAGGTAGAAGACCGTGCCGTACGCGCCGGACGGGATGGTCAGCCCCTCGTGGATCAGGTTCAGGTACTCGTAAGCCTGGCCACCCACGAAGATCGCGCCCATGATCAACGTGATGATGTACCAGCGGCGGAGGCCGAACACGTCACCCTTTTCGGCGGCGAACACACCGAACTGGCAGGTGAACGACGACGCCACGAGGATCACGGTGAACGGGATCGCCAGCGCGATGTTCAGGTGGAAGGGCTCACCGTGCAGCGGCGGCGGCCACTGGCCGGACGCGTTCTGCGCCTTCACGGTGAAGAACATGGCGAACAGTCCGGCGAAGAACATCAGTTCGCTGGACAGCCACACGATGGTGCCGACACTGACCATGTTCGGCCGGTTCAGCGAGTGGACCCGCTGGCTGATGGTGGGAGCTGCCGTTGTCACGCGTCGCATTATGTCCTCTCACGCACGGGGCCCGCCGGGTGGGTCCACGGCGGGTCGCGTGCGTGTCGGGTCACATCTGAACGAAAGTGGGAACAGGGCTACTCATGGGTTTACTAGATCGGCTTCGTGACCTGGTCAAGAAGCCGAAGCTCCCAGGCCTGACGGTCGACACGCCCGGCGTCGAGATCGTCGTGGAGGCCTTCGATCCCGCCGAGGCGGATTCTTCGGCGTTGTCGAGATCACCCGCTTGGGTCGCCGAAGCGCCCGCGATCCTGCGCCATCACTTGAAGCTGCCGCCCGAAAAGATGGCGGAGGCGGCCTCGATCCTCGCCCAGGACGGCTGGGAGCTGCGAGAACAGGGCCACGAAGGCGACTTCGCCCTCGCGCACGCGGTGCGGGTGCAGACCCTCGACGCGCTGCACTGCGCGCAGGAACGGTCACGGATGGCGGGCCTCGCGCAGCGGCTCGGCGGGGATTCGCTGGGCTGGGACGCGCTCCAGCCGTCGGGTGGTCCACGTGATGTCGGTCATGGCGGATAACATCGCGGGGTCGACATGACTAGACGAGGCGGAGGCGCGCTCATGGGCGAGCAGGCGATGCGGATCCTGGTGTTCAGCCACAAGGCGGAGGTGCGCGAGGCGATCATCAACGCCGTCGGCCGCAGGCCCGCCGCCGACCTCGGCCGGGTGGACTACACCGAGGCGTCCGGCATCTCCGAGGTCCTCGTCGAGATGGACGCGGGCAACGTGGACCTCGCCATCCTCGACGGCGAGGCGCAGCCGACCGGCGGCATCGGGCTGACCCGCCAGCTGAAGAACGAGATCGAGGACTGCCCGCCGATCGTGGTCTCGGTGCGGCGCAAGGACGACCGCTGGCTCGCGACCTGGTCGCAGGCCGACGCGGTGCTGGTCCACCCGCTCGACCCGCTGACCGCCGCCGAAACCGTCGCCGACGTGCTGCGCGCCCGGCGGGTGCCGGCCGTGCACGGCTGAGCCGATGAGCTCGGCCGCGAAGAGCTGGCCTTCCCTGCTCAACCAGCTCATCGCGCGCGCGGACCTGTCCGAAGAGGACACCGCGTGGGCGATGGACCAGATCATGAGCGGGGCGGCGACACCCTCCCAGATCGCCGGGTTCGCCGTCGCGCTGCGCGCGAAGGGTGAGACACCGGCGGAGATCTCCGGGATGGCCGACGCCATGCTGGCGCACGCCAGGCGGGTGACGATCGACAGGCCGTCGGTCGACATCGTCGGCACCGGCGGCGACCGGTCCAATTCGGTCAACATCTCCACCATGGCCACGGTGGTGACGGCCGCGGCGGGCGCGCCGGTGGCCAAGCACGGCAACCGGAGCGCTTCGTCGAAGTCCGGCGCGGCCGACGTGCTGGAGGAGTTGGGTGTCACCATCGACCTGCCGCCCGAGACGGTCCAGCGCAGCGTGAACGAACTGGGCATCGGCTTCTGCTTCGCGCCGAAGTTCCACCCCGCCCTGCGTCACGCCGGGCCGACCCGCGGCGAGCTCGGCGTGCCGACGACGTTCAACCTGCTCGGCCCGCTGACCAACCCGGCGCAGCCGCGCAGTTCGCTGATCGGCTGCGCCTACGAGGACAAGACCCGTGTGCTGGCCGAGGTGTTCGCGCGGCGCGGCATGACCGTGCTGCTCGTGCGCGGCGACGACGGGCTGGACGAGCTCACGACCACGACCACGAGTTCGGTGTGGGTGGTCTCCGGTGGAGAGATCACCGAGCGGAGCTTCGATCCCGCGTCGCTGGACCTCCCCCGGGTGACCGCGGAGGACCTGCGCGGCGGCGACGCGGCGCACAACGCCGAGGTGTTCCGTCAGGTGATGGCCGGGAAGACCGGGCCGGTCCGGGACGCGGTGCTGCTCAACTCGGCGGCCGCGCTGGCGGCTTTCACCGGGTTCTCGGGGTCGCTGGAAGACGATCTGGCGGCCGGGTTCGCGCGGGCGGCGTCGGCCATCGACTCCGGTGCGGCGGCCGACCTGCTGAACCGGTGGATCGCCTTCGCCTGACTTCCTGAGCGGTGAGGACGGTTGGAGCCAAGGGCCTCCTTGGGGTACCTACTGCCGATGCGCGTGATTGGACGGACGACACATGTGTCGGGACGGACGACACGTGTGATTGGACGGACGACACGCGGCGGAGCCCCAGGCCGCGGTCGTGTCGTCCATCCGATCACGCGTGTCGTCCATCGGATCACGCGTGTCGTCCATCCGATCACGCGTGTCGTCCAGTCGGTCACGTGACATCGCCGGTGCGGCCTCGTGAGTGGTAGGGACGGTTCTAACCGTCCCTACCACTCACGAGGCGGTGCTGAAGCGTGCCCGGTAAGCCGTAGGCGTCAGCCCCGTTGCCCGCCGCAGTTGCGTGCGCAAGTTCGCGGCGGTACCGAACCCCGAAGCCCGCGCCACCAGGTCCAGCCGCTGCTCCCCGCGCTCGATCAGCCGGCACGCCAGCGCGATCCGTTCCGTGGTGAGCCACGCCAGCGGCGTCGTGCCCAGTTCGGCGCGAAACCGCCGGTGCAGCGTCGCCTGGCTCGCCGCCGCCCGCGCGGCGAGGTCGGCGACGGTGAGCGGGCGGTCCAGCCGTTCCCGCGCCCAGGCGAGTACCGGCGCCAGCGAGGTGTCCGGCACCGGCGGCAGCGGACGCTCGACGAACTGCCGCTGGCCGCCGTCGCGATGTCCGGCGAACACCAGCCGCCTGCTCACCGCGTTGGCGATCTCGGCGCCGTGGTCGCGGCTGATCAGGTGCAGCCCCAGATCGAGCGCGGCCGCGCTGCCCGCCGCGGTCAGGACGTCGCCGTCGTCGACGAAGAGGACGTCGGGCTCCAGCAGTACTTGGGGATACAGCTCGCGGAACAGTCCCGCCCACTTCCAGTGCGTCGTCGCGCGCCGTCCGTCCAGGACACCGGCCTGCGCGAGGGTGAAGGCGCCGGTGCAGAAGCTCACCAGCCGGGCACCCCGCTCGGCCGCGGCGCGAACGGCCCTCAGCACCGACGCCTTGGCCGGGGTCTCCGGATCGGGCCGGTTGGGCACGATCACCGTGTCCGCGGTCTCCACGGCTTCGAGCCCGGCGACCCCGGTGAGCGTGAACATACCCAGGTGCATGCGCACGGACGGCTCGGCGGCGCACAGGGTGAAGCCGTACCAGGGCCTGCCCAGCTCCGGCCGCCGCAGGCCGAACAGCTCGGTCGCGACGCCCATTTCGAACGGATTGGATCCTTCGTCGACCAGGACGGCGACCTCGTGCGAGGAATCATGCGACATATGCGATTCCTAGCACTCACCGCTCCAGCGGTCCAGTGACGAGGATCGGATCATGAGCAAGCAACCGATCGATCTGGACACCGCGCTGGCCGGCTTCGACGAGATCTGGAGCCCGCGGATCGTCGCCCACGTCAACGACTACGACGTCCGCCTCGCCAAGGTCGCGGGCGAGCACGTCTGGCACGTCCACGAGGACACCGACGAGTTCTTCCTCGTCCTCGACGGCACCTTGGACATCGCGTTGCGCGAGGACGCGGGCGAACGGGTCGTCACGCTCCCCCGCGGCTCCGTGTTCGTCGTCCCGCGCGGCACCTTCCACAAACCGTCCTCAGTGGACGGTGCTTCGCTGCTGCTGTTCGAGCCGACCGGGACGCTCACCGTCGGCGACAAGCACGACGAGGTCCCCGACCATGTCCATGTCACCGTGGGGCAAGAAATCTAGCCGGCGGAAAACGTTCTGCGGTAAGCACTCGGGCTGGTCCCGCGCAGCTTGCCGAACTGATGCCGCAGCGCCGCGGCGGAGGCGTATCCGCAGGCGACCGCTATGTCCTCAATGGACAGACGTCCCTCTTCGAGCAGTGACTGCGCGCGGTCGAGGCGGCGTTCGGTGAGCCACCGGTGCGGCGTCGTCCCGGTGGCCGCCGAGAACCGGCGCAGGAACGTGCGCTCCCCCAAACCGCTGCGCCTGGCGAGTTCCGCGACGGTGAACGGCTGGTCCAAGCGCCGCTCGATCCATTCGAGCGCCTCGGCGAGCACGGTGTCGTCCGGCGCGGCGGTCTCGGGCACCGGCGCCTGCACGAACTGCGCCTGACCACCGACCCGATGCGGCGCCGCGACCATCCGCCTGGCCAGCGTGGTGGCCGCGGCGACGCCGCGCAATTCCCGCACCAGGTGCAGGCACAGGTCGACGGCGGCGACGGTTCCCGCGCTCGTGAGGACGCCGCCGTCGTCGACGTACAACGCTTTCGGGTCGACCTTCGCCGTCGGGAAACGCGACCGGAACTCCTGCTCGTAGACCCAGTGCACGGTGCAGTTGCGCCCGTCTAGCAACCCCGCGTACCCGAGGGAGAAGACACCCGCGCAGAAACCCGCAACCCAGGCACCCCGGCTCGCCGCGTCACACAGGACTTCGAGCACGGGCTCCGGCGGGCTCGCGCTGCGCGGCGCGCAGGTCGGCACGATCAGCAGGTCCGCGGACGCCGCGAAGTCCAGGCTCTCCAGGCCATCGAGCCCGAAGCCGGACCAGCTCAGGACGTTCTCGCCGCCGGGCGAGCACACCGCGAAGTCCCAGCCCTCGATTCCGTCGGCGCTGCGATCGGTGCCGAAGACCTCGCACGCGACGCCGAGTTCGAACGGCGAGACCTGGTCGGCGAGCACGACCGCGACCTTCTTCACATCCATCCGCGCAGTGTGTCACAAGTTTTGCGGTCGATGTCATCTCTGACACTGGTTGAACGCGGGCACGACGGCGAAAGTGGTCGCCATGAACAAGAACAACCCCGTGCTGCAGTGGACCGCCGCGATGGCACTCTCCGGCACGATCGGTGCCGTCGTCCTCGAAAGCGGCGCCGAAGCCCCCGCCGTGGCGTTCGCGAGGAGCCTGGTCGGCGGGCTGCTGCTCCTGGTGTGGAGCGCGGCCCGGGGCTGGCTCCGCCCGTGGACGCTCAGCCGCCGCGACCTGCTGCTCGCCGTCCTCGGCGGGCTGTTCCTGGTCGGCAACTGGGTCCTGCTGTTCGCCTCGTACTCGCTGTCGTCGATCGGGGTCAGCACCGTCGTCTACCACACGCAGCCGCTCATGCTGGTCGGTCTCGCGGCGGCGTTCCTCGGCGAGAAGATGGCCAAGAGCCAGCTGGTCCGGGCACTGATCGCGTTCGGCGGGGTGACGCTCATCTCGCTTTCCGCACACGGCGCCGACGGGAAACCCGTCCGCCTGGAGGGGATCGCGCTCGCCCTCGGCGCGGCCGCGCTGTACGCCGGCGCTTCCTTCGTCGCGAAGCAGCTCAAGCACGTCCGCCCGCACGTCCTGGCGGCCGTCCAGCTGGCGACCGGCACGATCGTGCTCGCACCCGCCCTGCTCGTCACTCCGCTGCCCACGGACACCTCAGGGCTGCTGTGGCTGATCCTGCTCGGGACCGTGCACACCGCGCTGATGTACGTCCTGATGTACGCGAGCATCGGCAAGCTGCCGACCACGACGGTGGCGCTGCTGTCCTACGTCTACCCGGTGGTCGCGGTGGTCGTCGACGTCCTCGCCTATGGGCACCGGCCGACGTGGCCGGAGGGCCTCGGCATGCTGGCCGTCCTGGCCGCCGCGCTGGCGCCGAAACGAGCACCCAAGCCCGCGCCGGCGCTTGAGACGGCGGTGGCCACTCGGGCCAGCGGGTCGTGAGTGCCGTTTCGGAAGTACGTGAAGGTGTGGTGCCGGGGGCGGATGAGGGGAACTTGAGGGACTCTGGGTCCTCTGAATGCGAAAACGGCGCCCGGCTCCACAGGGAGCGGGGCGCCGTTTCGGCGTCAAGACGTCACTCGTGGTTCGGGCCCGTGTGGTACTCGAACACCAGCCCGCCGATGGCGACGATCACCAGGCCCAGCGCGATGATCAGCAGCCAGACGTGGAAGAACGCGAGCGCGACACCGGTCAGCGCGGCGGCCGCCGCGAGACCGACCGGCCAGTAGCTGCCGGGGCTGAAGAAGCCCAGCTCACCGGCGCCGTCGCTGATCTCGGCGTCTTCCCGGTCCTCCGGCCGCGGCTCGATGCGCCGCGCCACGAACTGCAGGTAGCTCCCGGCCAGGAAGGCCAGGCCACCGGTGAGGATCAGAGCCACCACACCGACCGGCTCGACGCCGTCCCGGGTCATCGTTCCGGTCATGTACGCGTAGATACCCGCCACGACGACGGAGAAGACCGCGACGAGGAAGAAAATCCGTCCTTCGACCTTCATGGACGTTGCCTCACTCCTGTTTCGGGCTCGAACAGCCGGGTCAGTTGGACGCGACCCGCGCGGTGCGGTCGGTGTTGAACGGGGTGGTGGTGACGGCGTAGGGCGAGCACAGCTCGCCGCAGTTCATCGCCGTCAGCGCCTCGGAGGCGGTGTTCGGCTTGCCGCTCTTCGGGTTCACCGTGCCGCGGAGCTGGATGTACTGCGCGTACTTGTCCGGCGAGAGCGCCCTGACTTCGAAGTTCATCCCCGAGTGGTAGGTGCCGCACAGCTCGGCGCAGCGGCCGACGAACGAACCTTCCTTGTCGATCGAGTTCTGGAAGGTGAAGTCCTGGTTGTTCTTCTCCGGGTCCGGCATGACGTCCCGCTTGAAGTGGAACTCCGGCACCCAGAACGAGTGGATGACGTCGGCCGACCGCAGGTTGTACTGGATCGTCTTGTTCGTCGGCAGGACGAGCAGCGGGATCTCGGTCGAGCTGCCGACCGTGGTGATCTCGGGGTCGTCGTGGTTCTTGGAGTCGCTCTTGTACTTGAACTCCCAGTTCCACTGGAACGCGACGATGTCGACCGTGACGTCCGGGTTCTCCGTCTCGGCGAGCACGCGGTTCTCGGTGGTCGCGGTGAAGAAGAACAGCACGCAGACCATGATCGTCGGGACGACGACCGTGAAGATCTCCAGCGGGATGTTGTACTGGAACTGACGGGGCAGTTCCTCCTCCGCGCCGTCGGCGGTCTTCTTCTTGCGGTGGAAGATCGCGGTCCAGAAGATCAGCGCCCAGACGATGGCGCCGACGACCAGCGCGGCGATGACGGTCCACGTCCACAGCGTGCGCATGTCGTGCGCCTGCGGGGTCACCCCGGCAGGCCAGCCGAAGCGGAGGACCTCTTCCCCGGAACAGCCCGTCGCAGTCAGCATCACCAGCACGGCGAGCGCGACGACGCGACCAGACCGCTTGACTGGGGTGCGCTCTGGATTTCCCACTGCGCCTTGCCCTTTCACCCAGAGCCTCCTCGACCGATCTTCGTGACAGGCGGAGCCTAGCCGAGTTGCGGCGCCGCGCTGACCAAGGGGTGACCACAACACGCGTATCCCCCACCACATCCGGGTGTACACACCCACCGGCATACTGGGCCCTTCTCCCCGCTCGGCCAACAAGAGGTGTGTGAACTAGACGTGTGCGGCCTGCTTGGACTGATCTGTTCGACCGAAGCCGACGCTGCGAGCGCCCGTGACGCCGTCGACGCGGCCATGCGCTGCCAGCGGCACCGCGGCCCCGACGAGCACGACACCTGGGCCGACGCCGAGGTGGTCTACGGCTTCAACCGGCTGGCCTTCATCGACGTCGACCACGCCCACCAGCCGCTGATCTGGGGTCCGCCGGAGGCCCCTGAGCGCTACACGCTGAACTTCAACGGCGAGATCTACAACTACAAAGAGCTGCGCGACGAGCTGGCCGCCGAGCACGGTGCGAAATTCGCCACAGAGGGTGACGGCGAGGCGATCGTCGCGGCCTACCACTACCTCGGCGACGACGCGGTGAAGAAGCTGCGCGGGATGTTCGCCTTCATGATCTGGGACTCCCAGGAGAAGGTCGTCTTCGGCGCGCGCGACCCGTTCGGCATCAAGCCGCTGTTCTACTCCGCCGGCCCCGGCAAGGTCGCCTTCTCCAGCGAGAAGAAGAGCCTGCTGGAGCTTTCGAGCGTGCTCGGGGTCAAGGACGAGCTGGACAAGACGGCCCTGCAGCACTACCTGGTGCTCCAGTACGTGCCGGAACCGGAGTCGATGCACACCGGCGTCCGTCGCGTCGAGTCCGGCACGTCGTTCCGGGTCGTCCCCGGCGGTGACGTCGAGTTCACTCGGTACTTCCACCCGACGTTCAACGCGAAGCCCGTGAACAGCCAGGCCGAGGCCGACGAACTGTACGAGCGCATCGCCGATGTGATGCGCGACTCGGTCGGCAAGCACATGATCTCCGACCCGGACGTCACGGTCGGCGCGTTCCTCTCCGGCGGTATCGACTCCACCGCGACCGCGACGCTGGCCAAGGAGCACAACCCGAACCTGATCGCGTTCACCACCGGATTCGAGCGCGAGGGCTACTCCGAGGTCGACGTCGCCGCCGAATCGGCCGCCGCGATCGGCGTGAAGCACGTGGTCCGCACGGTTTCGGCGGACGAGATGATGGAGGCGCTGCCGCTCATCGTCTGGTACCTCGACGACCCGGTGGCCGACCCGGCACTCGTGCCGCTGTGGTTCATCGCCCGCGAAGCACGCAAGCACGTCAAGGCGGTGCTGTCCGGCGAAGGCGCCGACGAGCTCTTCTGCGGCTACACGATCTACAACGAGCCGATCTCGCTGGCGCCGTTCGAGAAGATCCCCGGCGGGATGCGGAAGATCATCGGGAAGGTCTCCACGAAGATCCCGGAGGGCACCCGCGGCAAGGACCTGCTGCGGCGCGGGGCGCTGCCGCTGGAGGACCGCTACTACGGCAACGCGCGCAACTTCCGCGACGACCAGCTCCGCAAGGTGCTGCGCACGTACGAGGACGGGATCGGCTTCAAGGACGTCACCGCGCCCTGGTACAAGATCTCCGAGAACTGGGACCCGGTCGCGCGGATGCAGCACGTCGACCTCTACACCTGGCTGCGCGGCGACATCCTGGTCAAGGCCGACAAGGTGACCATGGCGAACTCGCTGGAACTGCGCGTGCCGTTCCTCGACGCCGAGGTGTTCAAGGTCGCCTCGACGATCCCGCTCGACCAGAAGCTCGCGCACGGCACCACGAAGTACGCGCTGCGCCAGGCGCTGGCGAAGATCATCCCGGGCCACGTGCTGAACCGGCGCAAGCTGGGCTTCCCGGTGCCGATCCGGCTGTGGCTGCGCAACGAGATGTACGACTGGGCCAAGGGCATCATCTCGGACTCGCAGACCGACGCGCTGCTCGACAAGAAGGCCGTCCTGGCGCTGCTCGAAGAGCACAAGGCCGGGCAGCTCGACCGCAGCCGTCAGCTGTGGGCGCTGCTGGTGTTCATGCTGTGGCACGGCATCTTCGTCGAGAACCGCATCAAGCCCGAAGTGCCGGAACCCGTCTACCCGGTGAAGCTCTAGTCACGACTCGTGACACTGGCCTTCACCGGTCACCCGGTGGAGGCCAGCATGGAGCGATGGACTTCGTCCTCGTGCACGGCACGACGCAGAGCCCGGCGAGCTGGGACCGCGTGGCCAAGCTGCTCACCGCCGCCGGGCACCGCGCGATCGCCGTGGACCTGCTGACCCCGGTGGAGCTGCCGGTCGAGGGCTACGCGCAGCACGTGCGGGAGCAGTACGACGGCGGACGGCCGGTCGTCGTCGCCCATTCCGGGTCCGGAGTGCTGCTGCCCGCGATCGCCGAAGCGCTCGACGCGCGGGCCATGGTGTGGGTCGCCGCCTACATCCCCGACTTCGACGGCGGCCGGAGCCTGCGCGACGAGGCGCGGGACGTGCTCGAACCCGACTGGATCGGCGTGGACCCGGCGGCGGATCCCGCGAAGGCGTCGGAATTCCTCTTCCACGACTGCGATCCCGAGACCGAACGGCCGGCGCTGGAGAGCCTGCGGCTGTTCAACCCCGCGGTGCTCGCGACGCATCCCGCCGGGGCCGCGCCTGAGATCCCGTCGACGGTGATCGTCCCCACGCGGGACCGCACTTTGAAACCGGACTGGATGCGGCGAGCGGCCCGGGAACGGCTCGGGGTCACCGCGATCGAGATCGACGCCGGGCACTGTCCGCAGCTGTCCCGCCCCGCCGAACTCGCCGCCATCCTGACCCATCGCGCGTGAAGGCCCCCTTCCCTCGGCTGAGCCGAGGGAAGGGGGCCTTCACGCGCTATAACGCAGCCTCAGGCGGGCAGGATCGCCGCGATCTCCTCGGCGGACTCCGGCCCGAAGGCCTCCTTGAGGCGGCCCAGGACGTCGGTGCGGTCGAAGGACCATTCCTGCGTGCCCACGGTCTCCAGCACCAGCACGGCGATCAGCGAGCCCAGCTGCGCCGAACGCTCCAGGCCCAGCCCGCCGTCGATACCGGCGATGAACCCGGCGCGGAAGCCGTCGCCGACGCCGGTCGGGTCGACCTTGCCGCGCTCCGGGACGGCGCCGATCTGCAGCGCGAGGCCGTCCTTGCCGACGATCTCGACGCCCTTCTCCCCGAGCGTGGTGATCCGCATGCCGACGCGGTCGAGGACGTCCGCCTCGGACCAGCCGGTCTTCTGCAGCAGCAGTTCCCATTCGTAGTCGTTGCTGAACAGGTACTTCGCGCCCTCGACGAAGGCGCGGACCTGCGCGCCGTCCATCCGGGCCAGCTGCTGCGAGGGGTCGACGGCGAAGGTGTAGCCGCGCTGGCGGCACTCCTCGGCGTGCCGGACCATGCCTTCGGGGTCGTCCGGGCTGATTAGCACGAGCGACAGCTCACCGGCGTGCGCGGCGACCGGCGCCAGCTCGATGTTGCGGGACTCCGCCATCGCGCCGGCGTAGAAGGTGGCGATCTGGCAGAGGTCCACGTCGGTGGTGCAGACGAAGCGGGCGGTGTGCGCGACCTCGGAGACCAGCACTCCGGCGGTGTCGACGCCGTGCCGCTCGAGCCAGGACCGGTAGTCGGCGAAGTCCGAGCCCACCGCGCCGACCAGGATCGGGCGCTTGCCCAGCACACCGAGCCCGAAGGCGATGTTCGCGCCGATCCCGCCCCGCCGGACGACGAGGTCATCGGCCAGGAAGCTCAGGGACACCCGGTGCAGCTGCTCGGCGACGAGCTGCTCGGCGAACCTGCCTGGGAAGTGCATGAGGTGGTCGGTTGCGATACTGCCGGATACCGCGATCCTGGCGTTGTCTGCCACCGGTTCTCCTTGGTCGGTCGGCCCCGCCGAGGCGAGGACGGCTAAGTTACCCGCAGGTCATGCCCCATACGGGTTGCTTCGGGCACGGCCATCAACACTACCGGTTGGTAGTGGTGTCCTACTCGGACACGAGTCATTAGCTTGTCGTTCGTGACCACTTCCACGTATCACCTCGAACCGGAATCGATCGGCGAACTCATCGCCGACTGTGCCGGCATCCCGGCGTCCCTCCAGGCCGAGAACCTGCCCCTGCCCCGGCAGATCGCTCCCCCCTGGACCGTGGACGAGCGGTGCCACGCCCAGGTGGCCGATCTGGACGCCTACGTCTGATCCCGCTCCGGCGGCAAGAACCGCAGGCATGAAGAAGGGCCGCGACCTGGGTGAGGTTCGCGGCCCTTCTTCATGCCTCGACGCGGATCAGTGGAAGCTGTCGCCGCAGGCGCAGCTTCCGGTCGCGTTGGGGTTGTCGATCGTGAAGCCCTGCTTCTCGATCGAGTCGACGAAGTCGATCACGGCGCTGGACACGTACGGCGCGCTCATCCGGTCGACGGCGACGCGGAGGCCGTCGAAGTCACGGAACAGGTCACCGTCGAGCGTGCGCTCGTCGAAGAACAGCTGGTAGCGCAGGCCCGCGCACCCACCGGGCTGGACGGCGATGCGCAGGTGCATGTCGTCGCGGCCCTCCTGCTCGAGCAGGGCCTTCGCCTTGCTGGCGGCGGCGTCGGTCAACGTCACGCCGTGGGTCTCCTCGGCGGTTTCGGCCTGAGCTGCGGCTGCCTGCTCAGCGGTCGTCATGGTTCTCCCTCTGGTCGAACTCGCTGCGGGTACTCGTCTTGCACATGGTCCAACACGTCGGAGTCCCGATCTGTTCCCCACCATGGTGACATATCGCTCGGCCTGGTGCGTGGGACCGTGACGCCCGCGACTACCCTGGTGGGGTGAGGTTCCTGCGCCGTAGCACCACAGACTCCGCCACGACGGACACCGAGACCCCCGGCGACGAGGCCGTCGAGGTCCAGGCCAAGTCGTACACGCCCGGAAAGGGCAAGGCCACGCCCAAGCGGCGTGAGGCCGAGGCCAAGCGCCGCGGCCCGGTGGCGCCCCCGCCGACCACCATGCGGGAGGCGATGAAGCGCAACAAGGAGCTCCGGAAGTCCGCGAAGGCCGACCCGGAGTACAAGCTCAAGCAGCGCAACGCCGCCAAGGAACGCCGTGAGCGGATGATGGCGGGCGAGGACAAGTACCTGCTCCCCCGTGACCGCGGCCCGGTCAAGGCCTACATCCGTGACCTGGTCGACTCGCGGCGCAACCTGCTCGGCCTGTTCATGCCGCTGGCGATCCTCGTGTTCGTCGCGCTGATCCTGCCGTACCCCGAGGTCCAGCGGTACGCGACGCTGCTGTGCACCGTGATGCTGCTCGGCATGATCGTCGAGGGCTTCCTCAGCGGGCGCCGGATCGCGAAGATGGTCCGCCTGAAGTTCCCGAACGAGACGATCAAGGGCACGTCCGTCGGCTGGTACTCCTTCATCCGCGCGAGCCAGATCCGCAAGCTGCGGGTCCCGAAGCCGCGCGTGAAGCCCGGCGACAAGGTCTGATCTGCGGAAACCCGGGTCGTTAGCGTGGCTAACGGCCTGGGGTAGAGTCGCGTCCATGGAGTTTCGACGACTCGGCCGCAGCGGCCTCAATGTCAGTGAGATCTCGTACGGCAACTGGCTCACCCACGGGTCCCAGGTGGAAGAGGACCAGGCCCAGGCCTGCATCAAGGCGGCGCTCGACGTGGGCATCACCACGTTCGACACCGCCGACGTCTACGCGAACACGGCCGCCGAATCGGTACTCGGCCGCGGCCTGAAGGGCCTGCGCCGCGAAAGCCTGGAGATCTTCACCAAGGTCTACTGGCCGACCGGCCCCAAGGGTCCGAACGACCAGGGCCTCGGCCGCAAGCACATCATGGAGTCGGCGCACGCTTCGCTGAAGCGGCTCGGCACCGACTACGTCGACCTCTACCAGGCGCACCGCTTCGACCGGACCGTCCCGCTCGAAGAGACGTTCCTCGCCTTCGCCGACCTCGTCCGCCAGGGCAAGGTGCTCTACGTCGGCGTTTCCGAGTGGACCGCCGAGCAGATCACCCAGGGCGCGGCGATCGCACGCGAGCTCAAGGTGCCCCTCATCTCGAACCAGCCGCAGTACAACGCGCTGTGGCGGGTCATCGAAGCGCAGGTCATCCCGGCGTCCGAACGTGAAGGGCTCAGCCAGATCGTCTGGTCGCCGATCGCGCAGGGCGTGCTCACCGGCAAGTACAAGCCCGGTCAGCCGCTGCCCGAGGGCTCCCGCGCGACCGACGAGAAGGGCGGCGCCAACATGGTCGCCCGCTTCCTCAACGACGACGTCCTCGAGCGCGTCCAGCGGCTTCAGCCGATCGCGGACAAGGCGGGCCTGACGATGGCCCAGCTGTCCGTGGCGTGGGTGCTGCAGAACCCGAACGTCGCCTCGGCGATCATCGGCGCTTCGCGGCCGGAGCAGGTGCACGAGAACGTGAAGGCGGCCGGCGTGAAGCTGGACGCGGATCTGCTCGCCGCGATCGACGAGGCCCTCGACGGCGTCACCGAGACCGACCCGACGCTGACCCGCTCACCCTGATCCTCGGAACGCAGTCAGTCGGCTAAATGCGGACGCTTTTCCCGCATTTAGCCGACTAACTGCGACAGAGGTCAGTCGCCGTGTACCCGGGACTGGTAGGCGATCTGGCCGTCGAGGTCGAGGGCGTCACCGGGGGCACGCAAGGGATCGATGCCCAAGCCCCGCAGCAACCTGCTCGCGCCGGCGACCCGGTCACCGGTCCGGCCGTCGAGCCGCTGCGGCCGGTGACCCCGCTGGATCAGCAGGCCCTCGACGTCGTCGATCAGCCGGTACGGGTCGTAGACCTGCTGTTCAGGCATGACCACCACCGGGAATCCAGGTCTTCCCGGTGATCCTTTCGTAGACCTCGGTGTAGCGCTTGCGGGTCGCCTCGACGATCTCGTCCGGAATGGCCGGCCCGGGCGGCGTCTTGTCCCAGCCGGTGGTCGTGGACCAGTCGCGGACGAACTGCTTGTCGAACGCGTGCTGCGTGCGGCCGGGCTCGTACTCGTCGGCGGGCCAGAACCGCGACGAGTCCGACGTGAGCACCTCGTCCCCGAGCGTCAGCACACCGTCGGCGTCGAACCCGAATTCGATCTTGGTGTCGGCGATGATGATGCCGTTCTTCGCCGCGTGCTCCGCGCCCTTGGTATAGACCTCCAGCGTCAGATCGCGGAGGCGATCCGCGGTCTCCTTGCCGATCTCGTTCACGACGTCGGCGAAGGTCATGAACTCGTCGTGGCCGGTGTCGGAGATCTTCGTGGTGGGCGTGAAGATCGGCTCGGGCAGCTTGTCCGCTTCGACGAGACCGGCGGGCAGTTCGACGCCGGAAACCTTGCCGTCGCGCCGGTATTCACGCATTCCGAGACCGGTGAGATAACCACGCGCGATGCACTCGACCTGGATCATCTTCAGCGGCTTGCACCGCATGGCGCGGCCGGCGAATTCGGCGGGGACGTCCGTCGTGGAGAGGACGTGGTTCGGCACCACGTCGGCCATCTTTTCGAACCACCAGGCGGAAAGCTGGTTCAGCAGCGCACCCTTGTCCGGGATCGGGGTCGGCAGCGAGACGTCGTAGACCGAAACGCGATCCGACGCGACGAGCAGAATGTCGCCGTCGATTTCGTAAAGGTCCCGGACCTTACCCGCGTGAATGTGCTTCATGCCCCGTCCTCGATGTTGTATTCGTAGAAAATCCAGTGGTCCGGCAACGCCGCCGATTCGCCGTACTCGAGTACGTCACCCTCGGCGGACATGAACCTGTTGCGACTCAACAGAATCGCCGAACCTTCGGCCACGCCGAGTTCCGCCGCGTCCTCGGCACCCGCCAGCCCCGCGGCGTGCTGAGAATGAGTCGAGGTCAGAACCCGGCCTGTCCGGTCCGCCACATACTTGACCGTTCCTTCGACGATCCGCACCGGTTCGAAGAGCAACGGAGCCTTTGACGCGACAGCGCCGTCGAACCACGAGACCGACGTCGACACCGGCCGGCCTTCGCTCGCGTACGTGGTCCTGCGCCGCCGGATCACCGGAGCGCCTTCATCGATTCCGAGCGCGCCCGCGACCCTGTCCGGCGCCGGCAGCAGGCCCGCTTCGCGGATTTTCGCGTAGTGGCCCGGCGGATAGACCTTGCCGGTTCGCGCGATCGAGATCGTCCGATCGTGCGCGGAGCGGTGCAGTGTCCTGGTCTGCACCACTGTGCCGACGCCGCGTACGGCGCGGACCAGACCTTCGGCGCGCAGCGTCGAGAGCACCTTCATCGCCGTCGCCATCGCGACGTTCCAGTTTCTGGCTATCTCACGCGCGGACGGGACCGCGTCGCCTTCCTTGAGCCTGCCCGAAACGATGTCGTCGCGAATGTTGCCCGCGATCTGGAGATACGGCGGTTCGGGTCGATCGACGGCGGGCAAGGTGACTCCTCACAAGGTCGCGCGGTGCGCACAAGCGTTCTAGCACACCAATGGGCGAGCACCAAGGATCCTGCTCACACCCCATTATTACGTACTAGTACACATTCTGGACGGTGCTCTAGTACACCTGTTACTCTCCGAGAAGTTCCCGAAACCCGTTGGGGGGCTCGATGAACCATCTGAGCATCGACGAACTGCTCGAAGAGCTTCGAAGACGCAGGTGGGTCGTCTACATCTTCGGCCCCCGGGAGGAACCGGAGGTCTGTGCCGCGGTCTTCCAATGGGACACCTGCGCCGACGTCCTCATCCTCCGCGGGGAAGAACGGGCGAGCGCCTTCCGCGTCACCACACTTGCCGACACGGACGTCTTCCGCCCGGCGCTCGTCTCTTGGCAGTACCACTCCACGGCCGACTGGACCCTGCGCGCCGTGCTCACCATCCCGGCGCCCGGCGACGCCGCCGCGCCGATCCAGCTGCTGCAACCACATCCGGACTGCGTGATCCCGATGGAGGCACGAAGGCCGGTCACGATTCTGCCCGCCATCCCGACCAAGGCCGACCAGGGAGATCCCTAACCTCGGCCGATCACCTGCTCGGCGACAACGAGGTCGTGCGGGTAGGTGATCTTGAGGTTCTCCGCGCTGCCCGGAACCCACCGCACCGGCAGCGCGGAGAACCTTTCCATGCACGAAGACGTGTCCGTGCCGACGAAACCCTCACGCTCGGCCGTTTCGTAGGCTTCGAGCAACGGGGCCGCGCGGAAACCCTGCGGTGTCTGCACCCTGATCGCCCCGGGCAGCGCGCCGGAAACCGTGTCGCCGCCGACCCGCACGATGTCGTCGGCCGCGACGCCGGGTACCGCTCCCCCGTGGCGCCGCGTGGCGGCGAGGACGTCCGCGATCAGTTCCGGGGTGACGAGCGGACGGGCCGCGTCGTGCAGCAGTACCGCGTCGATCTCGCCGCTCTCGATGCGGGAAGCCAAGTGGCGCAAGGCGTTCAGCTCCGAGCCCTGGCGCGTCGCGCCGCCGTGGACGAGTTCGACCTCGCCCGGATGCGCGGCGAGCACCTCCTGCGCGAGTTCGGTGTCCTGCGGCCGGATGACCAGCACGAGCACGTCGATCCCGGGCACGCGGGCGAAGGCGGCGAGCGACCACGCGACGATCCGTTCGCCCGCCACCGGCAGGTACACCTTGTTGAGCTTGGCGCCGACCCGGGTGCCCGCGCCGCTCGCGAGCACCACCCCGGCGGCCTTCGTCTGAGCCACAGGCAACTCTTGCACAGGCGGGTGGGTAGGTTGGGCCCGGCCACCGAAGCGATCCGAAGGGGCAGGGCGTTGAACGACGAAATCCTCGAGTTCGCCGAAGTCGAGCAGCCTGACGAACACGCGCGCTCGGCGGCGATCGCCCTGCACTCCAAATTGATCAAACCGGCCGGTTCGCTGGGCAGGCTCGAAGAACTGGGCGTATGGGTCGCGGCCTGCCAGGGCCAGTCGCCGCCGCGGCCGTTCACGCGGCCCCGGGTCGTGGTGTTCGCCGGGGATCACGGCATCGCGGCGAAGGGCGTCTCGGCCTATCCGAGTGAGGTCACCGCGCAACTCGTCGGCAGCATGCTGACCGGCGGCGCGGCCATCAACGTCCTGGCGGCGTCGGCGGGCGCGAGCGTCCGGGTCGTCGACATGGCCGTCGACAGCGACGCCCCCGCGACGCGGTCGATCGGCGAGTTCAAGGTGCGGCGCGGGTCCGGCTCGATCGACGTCGAGGACGCGCTGACCGACGAGGAGGCGCGTGCCGCCGTCCGAGCGGGCCGGGCGATCGCCGACGCCGAGGTCGACGGCGGGGCCGACCTGCTCATCGCGGGCGACCTCGGGATCGGCAACAGCACGCCCGCCTCGGTGCTGGTCGCGGCGCTGACCGGCAGTGAGCCGGTGGCCGTCGTCGGCCGCGGTTCGGGGATCGACGACAACGCCTGGATGCGCAAGGCCGCGGCGGTCCGGGACGCGCTGCGGCGCGCGCGGACCGTGCTGGCCGACCCGGTCGCCCTGCTGCGCACCGCCGCGGGCGCCGACATCGCGGCGATGGCGGGTTTCCTCGCGCAGGCCTCGCTCCGGAAGACGCCGGTGATCCTGGACGGGCTGGTCGCCTCCGCGGCCGCGCTGGTCGCCGAGGAACTCGTCCCCGGCGCGCGGCAGTGGTGGGCGGCGGGTCAGCGTGGCGGCGAACCCGCGCACGCGCTGGCGCTGGAGCACCTCGACCTGGACCCGATCCTGGACCTGGACGTGCGCCTCGGCGAGGGGACGGGCGCGGTCGCGGCGCTGCCGCTGGTCTTCATGGCGACGCGGGTGCTGGCGGAGATGGCCACGCACGAACAGGCCGGCGTCAGCGGTCCGCTGATCGAGGCCCCTCCTTCCTGAATGCGGGGAGTACGTGAAGGCCCCCTTCATTGCGTCTAGCGCAATGAAGGGGGCCTTCACGTACTTGAGCGTCAGCCCAGCGGGTACATCCAGCCTTCCGGCGCGGGCCGGGTGCCCTCCTGGATCCCGGTCAGCGCGCCGCGCAGCTTCATCGTCAGCTCGCCGGGCTGCCCGCCCGCGACGGAGAACTCGCCGCCCGCGTGCTTCACGTGCCCGACCGGTGTGATGACCGCCGCGGTCCCGCAGGCGAACACCTCGGTCAGCTCGCCGGAAGCCGCCGCCTTCTCCCACTCGTCGGTGGAGACGCGCCGCTCCTCGACCTTGTGCCCGAACGACTTCGCCAGTTCCAGCAGCGACTTACGGGTCACGCCAGGCAGCAGCGAACCGGTCAGTTCCGGGGTCACGACGCGGGCCTCGTCACCGGAGCCGAAGACGAAGAACAGGTTCATCCCGCCCATTTCCTCGACCCAGCGCCGTTCGACCGCGTCGAGCCACACGACCTGGTCGCAGCCCTTCTCCACGGCCTGCGCCTGCGCGACGAAGGACGCCGCGTAGTTGCCCGCGCACTTCGCTTCGCCGGTGCCGCCGGGGACGGCGCGCACGTACTCGGTCGAGAGCCAGACGCTCACCGGCTTCACGCCGCCGGAGAAGTACGAGCCGGCGGGCGAGCCGATCAGCGCGTAGAGGTACTCGTTCGCGGGCCGGTTGACGCCGAGCCCGGCTTCGGTGGAGATCATGAACGGCCGCAGGTACAGCGACTCGCCCGGCTTCGTCGGCACCCAGCGGCTGTCGACCGCGATGAGCTCGCGGATGGAGTCGAGGAAGGTCTCCACCGGCAGCTGCGGCATGGCGAGCCGCTCGGCCGAGTTACGGAAGCGGATCGCGTTCGCGTCGGGGCGGAACGCCGCGATCGTGCCATCCGGCTGACGGTACGCTTTGAGGCCTTCGAAGATCGCCTGGCCGTAGTGCAGCACGGAAGTCGCCGGGTCGAGCGCGAAGGGCGCGTACGGCCCGACGGTCGCGTCGTGCCAGCCCTGCCCGGCGCTCCATTTCACGGTCACCATGTGATCGGTGAAGTGCAGGCCGAAGCCGGGTGCGGCCAATACGTCCGCGACGCGTTCCGGGCTCGCGGGGCTCGGGTGCGGGAGGTGGGTGAACTGCGTCGAGGTCGTCATGGCTAAGACGATAACGCTTGGTCGGACCCACGTTAGTCGGACGTCCGCATATCTTTACCTCCCTCGATCTGTCCGTCACGACGAACACGGGAGGGTCCTCGCCCCTAGGATGGCGGCGTGACGTACAACCAGATGCAGCCC
The DNA here is from genome assembly GCF_014873915.1 of Amycolatopsis roodepoortensis. GTDB lineage: Bacteria > Actinomycetota > Actinomycetes > Mycobacteriales > Pseudonocardiaceae > Amycolatopsis > Amycolatopsis roodepoortensis. Next base: position 247,647 of record NZ_JADBEJ010000001.1, on the reverse strand, counting down.
GCCCACCCGGCCCAGCCGGCCAAGCCCGCCACCCCCGGCGCGGGGGCCGACGTCAAGACCTTCGTGACGGCCGTGCTGCTCACCTTCGGCACCGGCGTGCTGATGATGGACGGCTGGGCCCTGCTCGACAGCGGCTTCGGCGCGTTCCTCGGACTGGTCGCCGGCGGTTTCGGCATCTTCTGGTGGAGGAGCATCCACGGCAAGGTGTTCCCGCGCGAGCTGGGCACCAAGTCGGTGGTCATCCTCACGGTGATCAACGTGGTGCTGGTGCTGCTCCTGCTCCTCCAGGTGAGCTAAAGCAACCCCTCGGGGAGGCCGGGCGCGGGCCAGTCCGGGTCGGGCCGGAAGTCGGTCCACGTCCCGTCGAAGGGGAACCGCCCGGCGTCCGCGAGTGCCCCGATCCGCTCGCCCTCGGCACGCAGCCGCTCCAGCTGGCCGGCGGTGATGCGGCCGGCGAGGACGGCCTCCTCCGCCTCGTCCTCGTCCTTCCACTGCCAGCGTCCGCCGGGCTCGACGGCGACGTCGAGGATGCCGTCGATGCGGTCCGGTCCCGACGGCGTGCGCCCCAGCGGGACCTCGAGGTTGACGTACCAGTTCAGGAAACGGCCGCCGGCGTCGAAGAACCACCAGACCGACGACCATTCGTCGTCGGCGATGCGGCGCAGCGTCGAGGTGTCGCGCCAGAAGTCGGCCACCCGCACCCTCGGCACCCGGAACCGCTCCTCGAGCGGCGCCTCGCGGAAGAGCCGCCCGTCGGCGAGCCTGCTGCCGACGATCGGGGTGTCCGCTGGCAGCCAGCCGAGCAGCACGGTGCCGTCGTCGGAGATGACGCGCAGCGGGTGGTGCTGGCCGATCGAGCCGTCCGGCCGGAGGAAGCGTTCGACGACCGTGTCGCCAGGGGTCCAGAGAGGATCATGCACGCCTTGAACGGTCACTCTTCGAACGGTACCGACGGGCGCGGACCCGCAGAACCAGTTCGGCGAGCGTTCCCACTCCCGCGAGGCCGAGGGCCACGACCGGCCCAGCGAAGGCCGCGGCGACGGCCACGATCAGTCCACAAGCGAGTGTCGCCTTCGGACGTTCCGGGGAAAGCCGCTCGCGGCCGTCGGTGAAGGCGTCCACCGCGACGGGGACGGTCGCCACGGCAGCCACGACCGTCAGCACCGGCAGCAGCGAGACCCCGTCGGCCGCGGCGAGGAGCTCACGGAACGACGTCGCCGAAAGCCCCAGCCGGATCGGCCCCAGCTGGTAGAGCGCGACAGCGGTGATCGCGACGGCCACGGCGCCCACCGCGGCGGCGCGGCCCGCGCCGGGTCGGCGGGGCAGCAGGAACGGCAGCAGTACCAGCACGGCGAGGCCGAGTCCGGGCACGGACGGCGGGTCCGGCGCGATGAACTGCGCCAGCGGCGGGATCCCGACGCAGACGGCGATCAGCGACGCGGCCGCGACCAGCAGCAGGCCGGTGATCCAGCGGGCGGCGTAGCCGCCGAGGCGGACGCCGGCCAGGTCGGCGACGGTCACCACGACGGCGAACACCGCGGCGGCGGCTCCCGGCGCGGACGGGAAGACGTACTGGCCGAACGTCGTCGCGAAGACCAGGACCAGGCCCAACCGCGAAACGGAGCCCGCGATCCGGTCGGGTCGGGTGTCGCCCAGCGGCGGCAGCAGTGCCTCCGCCGCGACCGCGAGCACGGCCGCGACCACGACGGCGGCGAGTACCCAGTAATCCGCTCCGGAGGTGCCCGCCGCCAGTGCGATGAGCAGACCGCCAGCCAGCCGCACGCCGTCTCCCTTCCGGTGTCATCCAGTTACCCGATCGGCCCCGCTGTTACCCCAGGTCCCGCTGTCATTAGCATGGCTCACGATCCAACCGGGCGGCCGCCCGGTACCACCGCGAACGCGCGAGGAGCCAGAAGTGACCGTGCCGAAGCTTGCCCTGACCGAGAACGCCGAAGCGGCGCTTGCCAAGACGCGCGCCGACGTCGTCGTCATCGGAACCCTGCAGGGCGAGGACGGCCTGGCCCTCGCCGCCGGTTCCTCCGTGGCCGACGCCGCCTTCGACGGCAAGCTCGCCGACGTCCTCGGCACCCTCGGCGCGTCCGGCAAGGCCGACGAGGTCGTCAAGGTACCGACGCTGGGCAAGCTGTCCGCCGGTGTCGTGCTGGCCGTCGGCCTCGGCAAGGCGGGCGCGGACGGCGTCACCGCCGAGCAGGTCCGCCGGGGCGCCGGTGCCGCCGCGCGGGCGCTGAGCGGGACCGACCGCGCGTTCGTCACGCTGTCGGCGATCGACCTGCAGGCCGCCGTCGAGGGCACCGTGCTCGGCGCGTACTCCTTCACCGAGTACCGCTCCGAGAAGGGTGACGCCCCGGTCGCCAAGGTCGACTTCGTGAGCCCCGAGGAGGGCACCGCCAAGGACCACAAGGCGACGCTGAAGGCCGCCGGCCTGATCGCCGAGTCGGTCATCGTCGCCCGCGACCTGATCAACACCCCGCCGAACGACCTGTTCCCGGCCTCCTTCGCCGACCGCGCGAAGACGCTGGCCGAGGCCAACAACCTCGACTTCGAGGTCCTCGACGAGAAGGCCTTGAAGCGCAAGGGCTTCGGCGGCATCCTCGGCGTCGGCGGCGGTTCGTCGCGTCAGCCGCGCCTGCTGCGCATCGCCTACAAGCCCGCGAAGGCCTCGAAGAAGGTCGCGCTGGTCGGCAAGGGCATCACCTTCGACTCGGGCGGCATCTCGATCAAGCCCGCCGCGAACATGGACCACATGACCTCGGACATGTCGGGCGCGGCCGCCGTGCTCGCCTCCGTGGTGCTGGCCGCGAAGCTGAAGTACCCGCTCGAGGTCGTCGCGCACATCCCGCTGGCGGAGAACCTGCCCTCGGCCACCTCGTACCGGCCGGGCGACGTGCTCAGCATGTACGGCGGCAAGACCGTCGAGGTGCTCAACACCGACGCCGAAGGCCGTCTCGTGCTGGCCGACGCCATCGTGCGCGCGGGCGAGGAGAACCCCGACTACCTGATCGAGACCTCGACCCTGACCGGCGCGCAGGTCGTCGCGCTGGGCAACCGCACCGCGGGTGTCATGGGCTCCGACGAGTTCCGCGACCGGATCGCTTCGATCGCGCAGGCCACCGGTGAGGGCGGCTGGGCCATGCCGCTGCCGGAGGAGCTGCGGGCCGACCTCGACTCGCGCCTCGCCGACCTGGCCAACGTCACCGGGCACCGCTGGGGCGGCATGCTCGCCGCGGGCATCTTCCTGCGCGAGTTCGTCACCGAAGGCCTGCCCTGGGCGCACATCGACATCGCGGGCCCGTCGTTCAACACCTCCGGGCCGTGGGGTTACACCGGCAAGGGCGGCACCGGCGTCCCGGTCCGCACCATCGCCGCGGTCCTCGCGGACATCGCCGCGAACGGCTGATCCTTTTCGCGCGTGAAGGCCCCCTTCCCTCGGCTGAGCCGAGGGAAGGGGGCCTTCACGCGCATCTGTGGCAGGGTCGGTGCCGTGGACAGGGACGCGTATCTCGAAGGCGCGATCAGGGACGTGCTGAGCGGTGACGACGCGGCGCTCGACGACCGGATCGCGCACGCGGCGCTGTTGTTCGCCGCGTCCGGGGCGATGGCGGACGCCGACCGGCTGGTCACACATTGGCACGCGCTCACCGAACGTCCCGTCACGGCGCTGGTCCCCAGCGCCGTGCAGGCCCGCGCGTGGGCGATGCTCTTCGAAGCGCGAGGAGCGCACCCGGACTGGGCCGCGGGGATGATCCCGCTCGATCTCGACGCGGAGGAACGCGCGCACGACGAGTACCTCGCCCGGCGGGCGTCCGATCTCGACGGTCTGCTCGGCGGCTCCCCGATCGGCGAGGCCGTCTCGCATCTCGGCCCGTCACGCCCGGACCGGTTGCGCGAAGCCGTCGCGCGAGGCGATCTGGACGCCTGGGCGGAGATCGCGTCGCGCCAGGGTCGCCCGGACGTCGCCGTGCTCGCCGCGACCCGGCGTCTCGCGCCGCGGCTCGCCGGCGGTGCGGACCCGCTAGGGCTCGGCGGCTGGACCGAAGTGTGCGCCGGGGCGCTGGTCGCGGCGCTGTACGAACGCTACCCGCCGGACACCGGCTCCTGGCGCGAGATGATCGCGGGCATCCTGCGGCTGCGCGGCGGCGGCACCGCTCCCCCGGCCGCGTCGCTTCGCACCATCGGCGCCGCCGAGGCGCGGCTCGGCCTCCGGCTGCCCGACGACTACCGCGAGTTCCTCCAGACCTGCGACGGCCTGCCCGCCGACGTCGTCTTCCCGCGGCTGCTCGGGACCGCGGAACTCCGCGCGGAAGGCGGTGTCGTCGTGATCGCGGACCCGGCCGTCGTACTGCTGACGGCCGCCGGCGACGAGTGGCGGACGGTCGAGATCGACCCGGCGCTGGGCACGACGGTGCATCCGACGTTCCGGGCGCTGCTGGAGCGGCACTTGCTCCTTTTGGCGCAATCCGCGTGAATTCCGCCGGAGCGCGTCGCTAGCTTCGCGACCATGACCGCACTCACGCTCGCGAAGATCACCCGGGACAACGTCGGCGTCGCCTGTTCGATCGTCGTCGAACCGCACCAGGAGTCCTACGTGGCCCCCGTGGCCCGGTCACTCGCCGAGGCCTACACGCAGCCCGAAGCCGCCTGGCCGCGGCTGATCCTCGACGACGGCGAACCGGTCGGATTCGTGATGGGCGCGTTCGATCCGGACTGCCCGATCGACTACTTCCGCTGCGGGCTGTGGCGGCTCAACGTCGCGGCAGGTCGGCAAGGCAAGGGCTACGGCCGCTTCGCCGTCGAGGCCGTCTTTGACGAGGCTCGGCGCCGTGGCAGCCGGCGGGCGACGACCCTCTGGGTGCCGGGCGAGCACAGCCCGGAGGCGTTCTACCTGCGGCTCGGCTTCCGGGACACGGGCACCGTCCACGACGGACAGCATGTCGGCGAGATCGACCTCTGATCCCGCCTCAGGCTTCGCCGCGCTTCTTCCGCTCGGTGTACTCCCGCATCCGCTTCGGGTAGCCGACCCGCGCCACCTCGTACACCGGGATCGACCGTTTGCGGCCGAACTGCTGAGCCGCGTCCAGGCTCTCGATCCGGCGCCGGGTCCATTCGCCGTCGTGGGCGATGAGGACGACGGTGGTCTCCGTGACGTTGGTCTTGGGCTCGACATAAGCCTCGACGCCGGTCCGTGAAGCGGCCCACTCCTCGAGATGCTTGAAGTCGTTCGAAGAGGCTTTCCGCAGCGTACCGGGCTTCTGCCCGCCTTTAGAGCGCCGGCGCAGCGAGTCGAACAGACCCACTCCGACCACCTCACTTCCCAGTAGCGTCCGGTGCCCATTATCCCGACTCGCGTGTGTGCTCACCGTGGCGACCCTGGCGGGCCGTGTCCCGTGGGTCACAGGACGCGGCCTAGGTCGCAGCCTCTCCATACGTAGTGACAAGATGGCAAGTGTCCGCGCGCGCGTATACCGCGCGAAGCGGCGCCAGAGCACCACCCCTACCGCTTGCCGAGGAGTTATTGAAGTGACCGACACCTCCGCCGACCTTGTGATCCTGGGTGGCGGATCGGGCGGCTACGCCGCCGCGTTCCGCGCGGCCGAGCTGGGCCTTTCCGTCACCCTGATCGAAAAGGACAAGCTTGGCGGGACGTGCCTCCACCGAGGCTGCATCCCGACCAAGGCCCTCCTGCACGCGGCGGAGGTCGCCGACGAGACCCGCGACGCCGAGACCTTCGGTGTGAAGGCCGTGCTGGAAGGCATCGACATCGCCGGCGTCAACAAGTACAAGGACGGGATCGTCTCCCGCCTGTACAAGGGCCTCCAGGGCCTGGCCAAGGCGCACAAGGTGAACCTCGTCGAGGGCACCGGGACGTTCGTCGGCGGCACGACCGTCGAGGTCGACGGCACCCGCTACACCGGCAAGAACGTCATCCTCGCCACCGGCTCGTACTCGAAGACGCTGCCCGGCCTGGAGCTGGGCGGCCGCATCATCGCGAGCGAGCAGGCCCTTTCGCTGGACTACGTCCCGAAGAAGGTCATCGTCCTCGGCGGTGGTGTCATCGGTGTCGAATTCGCGTCCGTCTGGGCGTCCTTCGGCGTCGACGTCACCATCGTGGAGGCGCTGCCCCGCCTGGTCCCGAACGAGGACGAGTACGCGTCCAAGCAGCTCGAGCGCGCTTTCCGCCGTCGCAAGATCGCCTTCAAGACCGGCGTCCGGTTCACCGGCGCCAAGCAGGACGACAACGGCGTCAGCGTGTCGCTGGAGTCCGGCGAGACGCTCGAAGCCGACCTGCTGCTGGTCGCCGTCGGCCGCGGCCCGAACTCGGCCGGGCACGGCTACGAGGAGGCCGGCGTCAAGATGGAGCGCGGCTTCGTCCTCACCGACGACCGCCTGCGCACCAACCTGCCGAACGTCTACGCCGTCGGTGACATCGTCCCCGGCCTGCAGCTCGCGCACCGCGGGTTCCAGCAGGGCATCTTCGTCGCGGAGGAGATCGCCGGCCAGGAGCCGCGCGTGATCGACGAGAGCGGCATCCCGCGCGTCACCTACTCGCACCCCGAGGTCGCTTCGGTCGGCCTCACCGAGTCGCAGGCGAAGGAGAAGTACGGCTCCGACGTCACCACCTTCACCTACGACCTCGGCGGCAACGGAAAGAGCCAGATCCTCAAGACCTCCGGTGGGGTCAAGCTGATCAAGGCTCCGGAAGGGCCGGTCGTGGGCGTGCACATGGTGGGCGACCGCGTCGGCGAGCTGATCGGCGAAGCGCAGCTGATCTACAGCTGGGAGGCGTTCCCCGAGGACGTGGCTCCCCTCATCCACGCGCACCCCACGCAGACCGAGGCCCTCGGTGAAGCGTTCCTCGCCCTCGCGGGCAAGCCGCTGCACGTGCACAGCTGACGTCTCACCGTCGAAGAACCAGACCAAGCAAGACATATCAAGGGAGTCAGCGAACGATGGCCTACTCCGTCACGTTGCCGGAGCTCGGTGAGAGCGTCACCGAGGGCACCGTCACCCGGTGGTTGAAGCAGGAGGGCGACACCGTCGAGGTCGACGAGCCGTTGCTCGAGATCTCCACGGACAAGGTCGACACCGAGGTCCCGTCCCCGGTCGCCGGCAAGGTCGTGAAGATCAGCGCTCAGGAGGACGAGACCGTCGAGGTCGGCGGCGAGCTCGCCGTCATCGACGACGGGACCGGCGGGGTGCCGGAGTCCTCCGGTTCCGCCGAGCCTGCCGCCGAAGAGGCGCAGCCCGAGCCGGAGCCGGAGCCCGCGAAGGAAGAGGCCTCCGCGCCCTCCCAGCCGGACACCGCGCCGGCTTCGGGCGGCGAAGGCACCGAGGTGAAGCTGCCCGAGCTGGGCGAGAGCGTCACCGAGGGCACCGTCACCCGGTGGCTCAAGCAGGTCGGCGAGAGCGTCGAGGTCGACGAGCCGCTGCTCGAGATCTCCACGGACAAGGTCGACACCGAGGTCCCGTCCCCGGTCGCCGGCACCGTGCTGGAGATCCGCGCCGGTGAGGACGAGACCGTCGAGGTCGGCGGGGTGCTCGCGGTGATCGGTGCCGCCGGTTCCGCCCCGGCCCCGAAGGCCGAGTCCAAGCCCGAACCCAAGCCGGAACCCAAGCCCGAGCCGAAGCCGGAGCCCAAGCCGGAACCGAAGCCCGAGCCCAAGGCCGAAGCGGCTCCCGCGCCGAAGCCCGCCCCGGCTCCGCAGGCCGCCCCGGCTCCCAAGGCCGAGGCCGAGGCCCCGAAGCCGGCGGCGAGCAGCGACAACGGCTCGGACAACGCGCCGTACGTGACGCCGCTGGTCCGCAAGCTCGCTTCGGAGCACGGCATCGACCTGTCGTCGCTGTCCGGCAGCGGTGTCGGTGGCCGTATCCGCAAGCAGGACGTGCTCGCGGCCGCCGAGGCCAAGCAGAAGGCCGCCCCGGCTCCCGCCGCGCAGCCCGCCGCCCCGGCCCCCGCCGCCGCCCCGTCGGCTCCGCGCAAGGCCGCGGTTTCGCCGGAGCTCGCGGCGCTGCGCGGCACCGTGCAGAAGGCCAGCCGGATCCGTCAGATCACCGCCACGAAGACCCGCGAGTCGCTGCAGGTCTCCGCGCAGCTCACGCAGGTCCACGAGGTGGACGTCACGAAGATCGCCAAGCTCCGTCAGCGGGCGAAGGCGGCCTTCAAGGAGCGCGAGGGCGTCAACCTGACGTTCCTGCCGTTCTTCGCGAAGGCCACCGTCGAGGCGCTCAAGCAGCACCCGAACGTCAACGCGTCCTACAACGAGGACACGAAGGAGATCACCTACCACGGTGCGGTGCACCTGGGGATCGCGGTGGACACCGAAAAGGGTCTGCTGTCGGTGGTCATCCACGACGCGGGTGAGCTCAGCCTCGCCGGTCTCGCGCACCGCATCGCCGACCTGGCGGGCCGCGCGCGTTCGGGCCAGATCAAGCCGGACGAGCTGTCGGGCGGCACCTTCACGATCACGAACATCGGCTCCAACGGCGCCCTGTTCGACACGCCGATCATCGTGCAGCCGCAGTCCGGCATGCTCGGTACCGGCGCGGTCGTGAAGCGCCCGGTCGTGATCGCGGACGCCGACGGCAACGACACGATCGCCGTCCGGTCGATGGCGTTCCTCCCGCTGACCTACGACCACCGCCTGGTGGACGGGGCCGACGCGGGCCGCTTCGTCACGACGATCAAGCAGCGTCTGGAAGAGGGCAACTTCGAGGACGAGCTCGGTCTCTGATCCTCCGGTAGTCCAGGAAGGCCCTCGCTCCGCTTCGGCGGGGCGGGGGCCTTCCTCTTTCTTCCCCGCATTTAGTCCTCTGGATGCGGGAGTTTGACAGGCGACCCGAACTCTAGTATTCCGGAATTACGGAAAACAAGAGGGAGGACGCCACCATGCTGACCAGACGCCATCTGCTGGCGGGCGCCGCCGCGGGATCGGCCGCGTTGCTGCTGCCGGGAACCGCGACCGCGGCCCAGCCGGACACGACGACAGAACAGGGCTGGCTCGACTGGATCGCCGCACACCGCGGCGACGTCTCCGTCCTGATCGACGACGGCGCGGGCCGCCGCGCCGCGCGCAACCCCGACGTCCGGCGCGTTCTGGCCTCGTCGGTCAAAGTCGTGCATCTCAGCGCGTACGCCGAGAGCCGGCTCGACCCGGCCGAACAGATCCGGGTGGGCGACTGGGACGCCCACCACCCCTTCGTCGCCGACGGCCGCGCGCATTTCCAGGCGCTCAACTGGCTGGGCATCCCCTGCGACGAGTTCGGCATCGCCAAGGACCCCGAGCAGCGCGTCCCCTTGGCGAGGCTCGCCGAAGCGATGATCTTCTTCAGCGACAACGCCGCGACGGACTATCTCCGCACCCGCCTCGGCGATCCCGCCCTCCGGCGGGCGGCCGCGCGGGGCGGCTGGTTCCGGCCGGACACCCGCTCGCTCGGCGGCGAGGTCCTGATGCTGATGATGCCGGAGTACGCGCCCCCGCCCGGCAGCCCGGTCGCCGTCCGGCGGGCGATGGGCGACGCGGTCGCGCGCCGGTTCGTTCGCGATCCGGGGTTCCGCGCCGAAGCCTTCAAGCGCTGGCCCGGCATGCCGGGCACCTCCGACGCCCAATGGCCGTGGATCAAGGGGCACGGCCAAGGCTCGGCGTCGGAGCTGTTCTCGCTTCACCGCAGTATCGCGAAGGGCCTGTACGCACCCGCGCGCGAGATCCTCGCGAAGCCGCTCGCGGACCGCGTGCCGCCCGGAGCGAGCGAAGTGCTCTTCAAGGGCGGAAGCCTGCCGCGTTCGCTGACGCTCGGGCTTTCCGTCCGCTGGCCGGGCGGACGTTCGGGCACGGCAGCGGTCCTGCTCACCGGCGTGAGCGACCAGGACATGCAGAACGCCTTGCCGCTCATCGACCTCGTGCTCGCGGCGCTGTCGGACCCGGCCCGGTTCACCGCCCTGGAACGAGCGCTTCACTGAGGCGGCGGTATAGATAACCGGTATGAACGCCGAGTTCGCCGAGCGGATCGCCGCCCTCGAAGCACGGGTGGCCGCGCTCGAAGGAGGACACAGCCGGCAGACCGAACCGGCGGCCGGCCCTGGCGGCCTGGTCGGCTATCACGGCGAGCTGACCGAGCCCTTCGAACTGAGCTGGGCGATCAACGTCACGCCCGGGCCGATGCTGGCGTTCGAGGACGGGCCGCGGGTCGAAGTCCTCGCGGCCCTGTCCAGCACCGCGCGGGTGGCACTCGTGCGGACGCTGGCCGAGAAGGGCGCGCAGACCGCGCCCGCCCTGCAGGAGGCCGCCGAACTCGGCTCGCCGGGCCAGCTGTACCACCACCTCAAGGCGCTGACCGGCGCCGGGATCGTCGAGCAGGACAAACGCGGCAGTTACCGGCTCCGGCCCGCCGCGACGATCCCGGTGCTGGTGCTGCTCACCGCCGCGTCCGACGTCGCCGGGCAACTGAAGAACCTGAGCGTGCGGCCGGATCGCGGATAGGACACGATCGGATCATGCGAGTTCTGATCGCGGGCGCGAGCGGACTGATCGGCACCTCCCTCACGACACGGTTACGCCGTTCCGGGCATGAAGTGGTGCGGCTCGTCCGCCGGGAGGAGCGGGCGGCCGACGAACGCCGCTGGGATCCTCCCGCCGGCGAGATCGCGGACGGCGCGTTCGACGGGGTCGACGCCGTCGTGAACCTCGCGGGAGCGCCACTGCTGCCCGGACGCTGGAGCGCGGCCCGCAAACAGGTCCTCCTCGACAGCCGGGTCGAACCGACAGAGGTCCTCGCGGAAGCCGTCGCCGAACACGGGATCCCCGTGCTGGTCAACGCCTCCGCCGTCGGCTACTACGGCGACGCCGGTCCGTCCCTTGTGGACGAAACGAGCCCGGCGGGACGCGGTTTCCTCGCCGAGCTCTGCACCGCCTGGGAAGGCGCGACCGAGACCGCGGCCACCGCCGGCGCGCGGGTCGTGCGCATCCGCACCGGGCTGGTGCTCGCGCGCGAAGGCGGGCTACTGGACGTCCTGCGCCCGCTGTTCCGCCTGGGACTCGGCGGAAAACTCGGTGACGGCAAGCAATACATGCCGTGGATCTCACTCGACGACGAGGTCGGCGCGATCGTTTTCGCGCTGGAGAACGAAACTCTGTCCGGCGCGGTCAACCTCTCCGGCCCGCAGCCCGCCACGAACGCCGCCTTCACGAAGGCGCTGGGCCGCGCCGTGCACCGGCCGGCGATCTGGCAGGTGCCCGGTTTCGCCATGAAGATCGCCCTCGGGCAGGCGGCCGAGGAGATGGCGCTGTTCGGCCAGCGGGCCATGCCGCGGGTGCTGGAGGAGGCGGGATACGCGTTCCGCCATCCGACCCTCGAGGACGCGCTGGCCGCCGCGACATGACCGTGCGGCGCGGTCTGTACACCCTCGCCGGGTTCCTCCTGCTGATCGGCTTCGTCGTCCTCGGGCTGTCCGTCGACGAGCGGCCGCCGCCGGTGGACGTCGCGCTCGCCGACGCGTTCCGCGGCCAGCACACCAGGCCCGCCGGTCAGGTGGCCGGCCTGGTCACGAACGTCCTCGGCCCGGTCCTGCCGTTCGCGCTGGGGGCGGTGCTGGCGGTGGTCGCCTGGCGCCGCCGGGACCTGACCGTGCTGTGCGTCAAACTCGCCGTCGTCCTGCTGCTGTGCCGGATGACCAGCCTGATCGCGAAACCGGCCTTCTACCGGGAACGGCCGCGTGAATTCCCCGATCTGAGCTATCCGAGCGGGCATGTGGTCGCCGTCGCGTGCACCGGGTTCGTCGCGGTACTGCTGTGCGCCTGGACTCGCCCGCACCTCACGCGCCTGGCGATCACGATCGCCGCCGCGGCGACGGTGGCGGGTGCCCTCTGCCGCATCGTGCTGGGCGTCCACTGGCTGACCGACACCGCGGGCTCCGTGCTCGCGGTGGGCGGCGTCGGCCTGATCGTTGCGGCCGGGCTGGGCCTGCTCCCCCTGCCGAAAGACCCGGCGTAGTGTCGCTGACGTGAGCTCTTCGACCACGTCATGCCGCGCCTCCGCCGAGCCCGTCGACGTCCGCGAGATCGGGACGATCGACTACACCGAAGCCTGGGAACTCCAGCGAGAGCACGTGACCGCGCGTGCCGACGGTGACGGCCCGGACACCATGCTGCTGCTGGAGCACCCGTCGGTGTACACCGCGGGCAAGCGCACCGAAGCCGAGGACCGGCCGACCGACGGCACCCCGGTGATCGACGTCGACCGCGGCGGCAAGATCACCTGGCACGGGCCGGGCCAGCTGGTCGGGTACCCGATCGTCAAACTCGCCGACCCGATCGACGTCGTGCACTACGTGCGGCGTCTCGAAGAGGCGCTGATCACCGTCTGCGACCAGCTCGGCGTGCACACCGGCCGGGTCGAGGGCCGCAGCGGCGTCTGGATCCCCGCCGACGACCGCGGCCCGGAGCGGAAGATCGCCGCGATCGGCATCCGCGTCCAGCGCGGCGTGACCATGCACGGTTTCGAGCTGAACTGCAACGCCGACCTGGGCGCCTTCGACAAGATCGTCCCGTGCGGCATCCGGGACGCGGGGGTGACGTCGCTTTCCTACGAGCTCGACCGCGAGGTCACCGTGGCGTCGGTGCTGCCGATGGCGCGCGACGCCGTCCTCGCGGCGCTCGAAGGCGATCTGCCAGTGAGTGACGAGCGCTGGCTGCCGCGCCCCGAGGCCCCGGCCGCCCCCGGCGTCACCTTCGCCCTGCAGAACTAGAGAAGCGCGTGAAGGCCCCCTTCCCTCGGCTCAGCCGAGGGAAGGGGGCCTTCACGCGCTAAGCGTCAGTCCAGCTGAGGAGCGACCTCGGAAGCGATCAGCTCGATCTGGTCCAGATCCGACAGGTCCAGCAGCTGCAGGTAGAGCCGGGTGATCCCGGTCTTCTCCCGCCACAGCCCGACCTTCTCGACGACCTCCGCAGGCGTCCCCGCGAGCCCGTTCTCCCGCAGCTCGGACACCTCGCGCCCGAGCACCGAAGCGCGCTTCGCGACCTCGGCGTCGTCACGGCCCACGGCGACGACGAGCGCGGCCGAACGGATGATCTCCTTGGGGTCGCGGCCGATCTCGCGGGCGGCGTCGTCGACGCGGCCGAATTGCGCCGCGGCGACGTCCGGTCCTACGAACGGCAGGTTGAACTCATCCGCGTAGCGGGCGGCGAGCGCCGGAGTGCGCTTCTTGCCGCCACCGCCGATGATCACCGGCGGCCGGGGCCGCTGCGCCGGCTTCGGCAGGCCCGGCGAGTCGACGAGCTTGTAGTGCTCGCCGTCGAAGGAGAACGTCTCCCCCTCCGGCGTCTCCCACAGCCCGGTGACGACGGCGAGCTGCTCGGCGTAGCGGTCGAACCGCTCCTTGATCGGCGGCAGGTCGAGGCCGTACGCGGTGTGCTCGTCGTCGTACCAGCCGGAACCGAGGCCGAGTTCGACGCGGCCGCCCGACATCTGGTCCACCTGCGCGACCGAGATCGCGAGCACCGACGGATGCCGGAAGGTGGCGGCGGTGACGAGGGTGCCCAACCGCACACGACGGGTCTCGCGGGCGAGTCCCGCGAGGGTGATCCAGGCGTCGGTCGGCCCGGGCAGCCCGGTCGCCGAACCCATCTTCAGGTAGTGGTCGCTGCGGAAGAAGGCGTCGTAACCCGCGTCCTCGGTGGCCTTCGCCACCCGGAGCAGGTCTTCGTAACTGGCCCCCTGCTGGGGTTCGGTAAAGATCCTGAGGTCCACGAAAGCCACCATATAGAGGGCTTCGTCAGCTCGCTTTCCCGTGCTCGGCGGGCGGAACACGGCGGAACCCGACGAGCAGCCGCACCAGGACCTCCTCGACCTGGGCGCTGACCTTCTTCGGCTCGGGGGACGAAGCGATCTCGATGGCGGCGCTGGACAACGCGCCGAACAGCAGCCGCGCGGTGACGTCCACCGGGACGTCGTCGACCTCGCCGACCTCGATGAGCGACTGGATCCCGGTGCGGACCAGGCCGAAGCTGCACCGCTCCTCCGCCTCGCGCCAGCGCTCCCAGCCCATCACCACCGGCGCCTCGTGGATCGCGATGCGCTGGTACGCCGGGTCGAGGCAGCTCTGCAGGAAGCCGCGCAGCCCGGCGAGCGCCCGCTCCCACGGCGAATCGGGGCCGTTCATGATCTTTTCGAGCCGGTCGAAGACCTGGCTCTCGACCGTGTCGAAGGCGGCCTCGAACAGCGCCTGCTTACCGCTGAAATGGTGGTACAGCGCGCCCTTCGTCACCCTGGCCCGTTTGGCGATCTCGTCGAGAGACGTGCCGGCGTACCCGCGTTTGGTGAATAGCTCCACGGCACTCTCGACGAGCGCCGACCGGGTGGACTCGGAATAGTCCAGCCGCCTTGACCTCAATGTCGCCACCTTCACAACTTTACGCCGCCGGTCCCACTCCATACCCATGGTATGTTGACTGCTGTCAGGTCCGTACCGGGAGTATGCCGCAAACCTGCGGTATGAACCGGGTCACGGAGGGGAGCCCACATCATGAGCTGGAACGACTTCTACCAGCGGCGCGACATCCTCGAAGCCGCACTGCGCCAGGCGGGTCACCACCCGTCGGACGCGATCTCACTCGAAGAAATCCCTGGCGCCACCAAGTACTTCGCGACCGAGGAAGAGCTTCTGGTCGCGCTTCGGTACAAGTGGAACCAGGTGCTCGCCGGTCGTCTCCGCGCCGAGATGACCGATCCGGACTACGCCGACCAGGACCTCGCGCTCGACCGGGTCGAAGCCGTCACCCGTGCCTGGAACAGCGCCACCGCCGAACACGAGACCCTTCGCGCCGTTCTCGACGCGGCTCTCGACCGGTGCCCCGCGCTGATCCCGGGCCATGAGGCCGAGCTGCGCATGCTCGCGCTGACGGCGGGACTGGCCGACGGCGACGAGCCCATCGACGAGATCACCAAGGTCGGCAGCGCGTTCGCCGCCCTGCTCCGGCACGGACGGCACGCGAAGCCCGCCCGCCGCCGCAGCCCGATGGGTCATCTGCTCCGGTTGCTCGCACCGAGCGCCTGATCCGGCGTAGCGGCCTCGCCGACGATGTAGTTAGGTACCGACATGGCTGCTCACGCGCGCTGGACCGAGGCCGACATCCCGGATCAGACCGGCCGGACCGTGTTCGTCACGGGGGCGAACTCGGGGCTGGGGTTGCGCATGTCCGAGGTGCTCGCGGGCAAGGGGGCCCGCGTGCTGCTCGGCTGCCGATCGCCGGAGCGCGGCGCCAAGGCACTGGAACAGGTTCGCGCGGCCGCGACCGGGCAGGCGCCCGAGCTCGTCCGGCTGGACCTCGCCGACCTCGACTCGGTCCGCGAAGCCGCGAAGAAGGTCCAGGAGCTGTCAGGCGGCAAGCTCGACATCCTGGTCAACAACGCGGGCGTGATGGCGACCCCGCGCGGCCACACCAAGGACGGTTTCGAGACCCAGTTCGGCACGAACCATCTCGGGCACGCGGTGCTGACCTGGCTGCTGATGCCCTCCCTGCGCAAGGGCTCCGGGGCGCGCGTCGTCACCCTGTCGAGTGTCGCGGCGACAGGCGCGCGCATCGACATCGCGGACCCGAACTTCGAGCGCCGGATGTACAACCCCGGCTCGGCTTACGGCCAGTCGAAACTCGCCAATCAGGTGTTCGCGCTCGAACTGGACCGCAGGCTGCGCGCCGCGGGCGACGGCGTCGTCAGCGTGGCGGCGCACCCGGGCTACACCTGGACCGGGCTCGGATCGGGCATGGCCCGTTCCTATCGCAATCCCGTGGTGCGCGCGCTCGTCGCAGGCGGCAACCGGATCGGCGAGATCTTCATCGCGCAGAACGCCCGCCAGGGCACGCTCCCGCAACTGTTCGCGGCGACTTCCCCCGAGGTCGAAGGCGGCGATTACATCGGCCCGCGCGGGCTCGGCGGGCTTCGCGGCGCGCCGGTCAAGGTGCGGCCGTTGGCCGCCGCGAAGAGCGAGTCGCTCGGCGCCGCGTTGTGGGACGTGACCACCAAGTTGACGGGCGTCACCCCCGACCCCGCGTGAGCGGCGACCACTGCTCCGGCGGGCGTAGGGTGGCGGTGTGAGTGCTGCCCCAGATGGCCGCAAGCTGTTGCGGCTCGAGGTCCGGAATTCCCAGACTCCCATCGAAAAGAAGCCGTCTTGGATCAAGACGCGCGCGCGGATGGGTCCGGAGTTCACCGAACTCAAAGGCCTGGTGCGCCGCGAAGGCCTCCACACCGTCTGCGAAGAAGCCGGCTGTCCCAACATCTACGAGTGCTGGGAAGACCGCGAGGCGACCTTCCTGATCGGTGGCGACCAGTGCACCCGGCGCTGCGACTTCTGCCAGATCGACACCGGCAAGCCCGCCGAGCTGGACCGCACCGAGCCGCGGAAGGTCGCCGAGAGCGTCCAGGCCATGGGCCTGCGCTACTCGACGGTCACCGGTGTCGCGCGCGACGACCTCGAAGACGGCGGCGCGTGGCTGTACGCCGAAACCGTGCGCCAGATCCACGCGCTGAACCCGGGTACCGGTGTCGAGCTGCTGATCCCGGACTTCAACGCCGATCCCGACCAGCTGGCCGAAGTCTTCGGCTCCCGCCCCGAGGTGCTCGCGCACAACGTCGAGACCGTGCCGCGGATCTTCAAGCGCATCCGCCCCGGCTTCCGGTACGCGCGGTCGCTGGAAGTCATCACCCGCGCTCGCGAAGCCGGGCTGGTGACGAAGTCGAACCTGATCCTCGGCATGGGCGAGACCCCGGACGAGGTCGCGCCCGCGATGAAGGACCTGGTCGACGCGGGCTGCGAAATCCTGACGATCACCCAGTACCTGCGCCCGTCGCCGAGGCACCATCCGGTGGACCGCTGGGTCAAGCCCGAAGAGTTCGTCGAGCACTCGAACGCCGCCGAGGCCATGGGCTTCGCCGGCGTGATGGCCGGGCCGCTGGTCCGTTCCTCGTACCGCGCCGGCCGGCTGTTCGCCCAGACGAAGGCCCACCGCGGCGAGCCGCTGTCGGAGAACCTGGCCCACTTGGCCGCCGAGGGCCCCGCCGCGCAGGAAGCCAGCTCGCTGCTGGCGAGGTGACTCCGGTCACCCTCCTCGCGACATCGCCACCCACCAGGTCACGAATCAGTAAAGTGACCTGGTGGCGTTGGTAACTGATCTTCTGAACTGGCTGCAGGGTCTCCCGGAACCGGGACTGGTCGCGGCGACCGGCGGGCTGGTGTTCGCCGAATGCACCATCGGGCTCGGCTTCATCGCCCCCGGTGAATCGGGGCTGCTGGTCGCGGCCACGACGGCGACGTCGGTCCCGCGTTTCCTGACCCTGTGGGCGGTCGTGACGGTCTGCGCCGCGCTCGGCGACTCTCTCGGCTACGCGATCGGCAAACGCTTCGGCCCCCGCCTGCGCGAGACGAAGCTGATCCGCAAGTACGGCCTCGACGCCTGGGACAAGGCGACAGGCGTGCTCGAACGGCGAGGCGCGTGGGCGGTGTTCTTCGCGCGGTTCCTGCCGGTGATCCGCACGCTGACGCCGGCGGCGTCGGGCACGTCGGGCCTGCCCTTCCGCAAGTTCCTGCCCGCCGCGGCGGCGGGCGCGGCCTGCTGGTCGGCCATCCACATCGGCATCGGCGCCGCTCTCGGTGAAGCCGCCAAGAAGGTCGAAGGCGCGCTCAACACCGGCGGGCTGGTGATCGTCGGCGTGCTCGTCGGCGTCGCCGTGTACTTCCTGCTGCGCTACAAGAAGAAGCGGGCGCTCGCCGTCGCGGTCGAGGAAGCCACTCCGGCGAAGATCGGCGCGGACGACTAAATTCCCGGGTATGGCCGCCCTGAACCTGCCCCAGCCGATCGGTTTCGTGCTCGGTGGCGGCGGCAGTCTCGGGGCCATGCAGGTCGGGATGCTGCGCGCCCTGACCGAAGCCGGGATCACCCCGGACCTCGTCGTCGGCACCTCGGTGGGTTCGCTGAACGCCGCCGTGCTCGCCCTCGGGGACGAATCGGGCGACCGGCTCGACCGGATCTGGTCGCGGATGACCCGGCACGAGGCGTTCCCCGGCGGCGTGTTCAGCCAGGTGCGGACGCTGCGGCACAGCAAGACGAACCTGTTCCCCAACACCGGTCTCGCCGCGATCGTCGACGAGCACATCGGCGAGGGCGCCCGGTTCGAGGATCTCGCGCTACCGCTGGGTGTCGTCGCGACGGACGTCGACACCGCCGAGCCGCTCCTCATCCGCTCCGGGCCCGTTCTGGCTCCCCTGCTGGCCAGTTGTGCGATCCCGGGGATCTATCCGCCAGTGCCGTTCGGAAAGCGCATGCTCTACGACGGCGGCCTGGTCGCCAACGTGCCGATGCGCCAGGCGCTCGCCATGGGCGCGAAATCGCTCGTCGTCCTCGACTGCGCCTTCCCCGGCAAGATGCCCGGCGCCCCGCAGACCTTCGCCGAGGTGCTGATGTTCACCGCGATGATCAGCATGCGGAACCAGGCCGTCCTGGAAGCGCCGATCGCCGCGGCCGAAGTGCCCGTGGTGTACGTGCCCGGGCCGAAGCCGGTGCGGGTCAGCCCGCTGGACTTCCGCCACACCACCACGCTGACCGCCGAAGCCTATGAAGCCGCGAAGACCTATTTGGGCGAATTGCGTGTCGATGGCCCCGGTCTTTATGGTGCCCCCGGTCTCGTCGTGGATTGACAGGCAACCATCCGGCATCGATCACGTCTTCTTCGTCGCGTAGTTTTGAAAGAGAACTTTCCGCTGATAGCGACGTAAAAAGAGACTCACATGTTTCCCAAGAAGACATTACTTTCGACGGCCGGAATACTCGCCGCGGTATTGGTGATCTCGGCCTGCTCGCCTTCGGGTGGCACCGATTCCCCCGGCACCAGCGCCGAACCGGACACGAGCCCGGTTTCGGTGACCATCGATCCGGCAGGCGGGACGAACGTCAATCCGGCGACGCCGGTGGTGGTCAAGGCCGAGCACGGCAAACTGATCGACGTCACCGTCAGCAACGCCGACAAGGGCAACCAGGTGAAGGGCGAACTCGCGAGCGACGGGCTCAGCTGGAGGACCACCGAGCCGCTCGGCTACGGCAGCACGTACAAAATCGTGGCGCATGCCCAGGGCACCGACGGGAAGCCCGTCGAGCAGCAGAGCAGGGTCTCCACGCTGAGTCCGAAGCAGCAGGCGAACCCGAACCTCATCCCGGCCCCAGCCGCGGTGGCATCCGCCGGCGTCGGCGTCGGGCAGCCGATCGTGTTCGCCTTCGGCCAGCCGGTGAAGAACAAGGCCGAGGTCGAGAAGAAGCTGTCCGTGGAGTCCACGCCGAAGCAGGAGGGCTCCTGGTACTGGATCGACGACAAGAACGTCCATTACCGCCCCAAGGTGTACTGGCAGCCGGGGACGACGCTCAAGGTGTCGGCGATGATCTACGGCGTCGATTTCGGCAATGGCGTGTACGGCGCGACCGATCGCACCGAAACGTACAAAGTGCACGATTCGTGGGTCGCGAAAGCCGACGGCAACACCGAACAGATGCAGATCTTCCACAATGGCCAGTTGGCGAAGTCGATGCCCATTTCCATGGGCAAGGACGCCACACCCACGCATTTGGGCGCCCACGTCATTTCGGACAAACACGAGAATTACGTGATGGACTCGTGCACCTACGGCGTCTGCCAGGGGCAGCCGGGGTACTACAAGGCGAACGAGAAGTGGTCGCTGCGCATCTCCAACGACGGCGAGTTCGTCCACGAGAACCCGAACAGTGTCGGCGCGCAGGGCAGCTCCAACGTGTCGCACGGCTGCATCAACCTCAACGCCGCCAACGCCCAGTGGTTCTACCAGAACATGGGGCTCGGCGACGTCGTCGAGGTGACCAACTCCGGTGGCCCGCAGCTCCCGGTGTGGGACCTCTACGGCGACTGGTCGAAGTCGTGGACGGACTGGCAGGCGGGCAGCGCGCTCAAGTAGAGGCATGATGGGCCGGTGACCAGCACCCTGAGCACCGCCCGCTCACTCGTGGCCGGCGCCGGCCGGGTCGTCGCACTGACCGGCGCCGGGATCTCCACGGATTCGGGGATCCCCGACTTCCGCGGCCCGCAGGGCCTCTGGACCCGCGATCCGGCCGCGGAGAAGATGTCGAACCTCAAGGCGTACCGGGAAAGTCGCGAGGTCCGCGAACGGACCTGGCAGGCGCGACTGGTGCACCCCGGCTGGGACGCGACACCGAATGCCGCGCACTACGCGCTCGAGCGCCTCTCACCGACGCGGATCATCACCCAGAACATCGACCGGCTCCATCAGAAGGCGGGCTCACCGCCCGAGCGGGTGCTGGAACTCCACGGGACCATGTTCGAATCCGTCTGCCTGTCCTGTGACGACCACCGGGACATGCGCTCGACGCTGGAGCGCGTCCGCGCGGGCGAGACCGACCCGCCCTGTCTGGTGTGCGGCGGCATCCTGAAGTCGGCCACTGTGTCCTTCGGTCAGCACCTGGACCAGAACCTGCTCCGAGCCGCCCGCGCCGCCGTCTCCGACAGCGACCTCCTGCTGGTGGCCGGGTCCTCGCTACGCGTCCAGCCGGCCGCCTCCCTGGTGAGCGTCGCTTCCCGCTCCGGAGCCGCCGTGGTGATCTGCAACGGCTCCGAAACGCCCTACGACTCCATGGCCACGGCCGTCGTCCGCGGCCCCCTCGGCGACACCCTCCCCGCCCTGATCCCGCCACCCACGTGACCCACCCCAAACTCACGTGCCCGACTCCTCAGCTCACGTCCCCGACCCCGCCACTCCCGACTCCGCCCGGCCTCGTCACTCCCGCTCGCTCCCCAACTCACGTGACGCAACGGGTAACTCGCGTGGCTGAGCGCGTCACTCGCGTGATCGAACTCGTAACTCGCGTGCTTGAGCGCGTCACTCGCGTGTCCAGCGCCGTCATTCGTGTGATCAGGGGGGTGACTTGCGTGATCAGGTGGACGACACGCGTGTGTGGAGGGACGACACGCGTGATCAGGTGGCCGGCACGGCACCTGGGGTTGCCTGCCCGCTCGTGTCGCCCGCCCAGTCACGCGAATGACGCGTCCGATCACGTGAGTGACGCGTCTGATCACGTGAGTGACGTGTTCAAGCACGCGAGTGACGCGTCTGGTCACGGGTGTGGCGGGGTGTGGGTATGAAGAAAGGGTCCAGGCCCCGGGAGAACTCGTGGTTCTCGACCGGGGCCTGGACCCTCTTTTAATGTTAGTCCGGCGGTGTCCTACTCTCCCACAACCCTTCGGTTGCAGTACCATCGGCGCTGTCAGGCTTAGCTTCCGGGTTCGGAATGGGACCGGGCGTTTCCCTGACGCTATAACCACCGAAACACTACGAAACAACACACACTGTCTGTTTCCACAAACGGTGTGGTGTTTCAGAGCTGTAGAGTGGATGCGTAACATCTTTGTGGGCAAGTCCTCGGCCTATTAGTACCAGTCAACTCGACAACACATTACTGTGCTTCCATTTCTGGCCTATCAACCCAATGGTCTGTTGGGGGCCTTAACCCACAAGGGGTGGGATACCTCATCTTGGAACAGGCTTCCCGCTTAGATGCCTTCAGCGGTTATCCCTTCCGAACGTGGCCAACCAGCCATGCCACTGGCGTGACAACTGGCATACCAGAGGTTCGTCCGTCCCGGTCCTCTCGTACTAGGGACAGCCTTCCTCAAGTATCCTACGCGCGCGGCGGATAGGGACCGAACTGTCTCACGACGTTCTAAACCCAGCTCGCGTGCCGCTTTAATGGGCGAACAGCCCAACCCTTGGGACCTACTCCGGCCCCAGGATGCGACGAGCCGACATCGAGGTGCCAAACCATGCCGTCGATATGGACTCTTGGGCAAGATCAGCCTGTTATCCCCGGGGTACCTTTTATCCGTTGAGCGACACCCCTTCCACCAGGTGGTGCCGGATCACTAGTCCCGACTTTCGTCCCTGCTCGACATGTCTGTCTCACAGTCAAGCTCCCTTGTGCACTTGCACTCAACACCTGATTGCCAACCAGGCTGAGGGAACCTTTGGGCGCCTCCGTTACTCTTTAGGAGGCAACCGCCCCAGTTAAACTACCCATCAGGCACTGTCCCTGAACCAGATCATGGTCCGAGGTTCAGATTCCCAATCCGACCAGAGTGGTATTTCAACAACGACTCCACCAACACTAGCGTGCCAGCTTCACAGTCTCCCACCTATCCTACACAAGCCGAACCGAAAACCAATACCAAACTATAGTAAAGGTCCCGGGGTCTTTCCGTCCTGCCGCGCGTAACGAGCATCTTTACTCGTAGTGCAATTTCGCCGGGCCTGTGGTTGAGACAGCCGGAAAGTCGTTACGCCATTCGTGCAGGTCGGAACTTACCCGACAAGGAATTTCGCTACCTTAGGATGGTTATAGTTACCACCGCCGTTTACTGGCGCTTAAATTCTCAGCTTCACCCCGAAGGGTTAACCGGTCCTCTTAACGTTCCAGCACCGGGCAGGCGTCAGTCCATATACATCGTCTTGCGACTTCGCATGGACCTGTGTTTTTAGTAAACAGTCGCTTTCCGCTGGTCTCTGCGGCCACCCACCCCTAGTCCGCAAGGGACTTCAGAGTGTTTGGCCCCCCTTCTCCCGAAGTTACGGGGGCATTTTGCCGAGTTCCTTAACCACAGTTCACCCGATCGCCTTAGTATTCTCTACCTGACCACCTGTGTTGGTTTGGGGTACGGGCCGTGCACGCACTCGCTAGAGGCTTTTCTCGGCAGCATAGGATCACTCTACTTCGCCTCAATCGGCTACGCATCACGTCTCAACCTATATGGAATGCGGATTTGCCTACACTCCGGTCTACACGCTTACACCAGTACTACCACTCACTGGCGGAGCTACCTTCCTGCGTCACCCCATCACTCGACTACTACGGAATCAGATCCCACGCTCCACACTCGCGTATCCACCCGAAGGCTTCAACACGAGGCTTTGGGTGGTTAGTATCAACCGCCTCATCCTGGGCGCACGTGCTCGGGTACGGGAATATCAACCCGTTATCCATCGACTACGCCTGTCGGCCTCGCCTTAGGTCCCGACTTACCCTGGGCGGATTAGCCTGGCCCAGGAACCCTTGGTCATCCGGCGGCAGAGTTTCTCACTCTGCATTCGCTACTCATGCCTGCATTCTCACTCCCACACCCTCCACGACTGGCTTCCGCCGCCGCTTCCCTGGATGCAGGACGCTCCCCTACCCATCAACACGACTAGACACTTCCTCAAGGAAAGTGCCGATCTATATGTGTCAATGACACAGCTTCGGCGGTGTGCTTAAGCCCCGCTACATTGTCGGCGCAGGACCACTTGACCAGTGAGCTATTACGCACTCTTTCAAGGGTGGCTGCTTCTAAGCCAACCTCCTGGTTGTCTGGGCAATCCCACATCCTTTCCCACTGAGCACACACTTAGGGGCCTTAGCTGGTGTTCTGGGCTGTTTCCCTCTCGACGACGAAGCTTATCCCCCGCCGTCTCACTGCCACACTCTCACACCACGGTATTCGGAGTTTGGTTGATTTCGGTAACCCGGTAAGGCCCCTAGACCATCCAGTAGCTCTACCCCCGTGGAGAAACATGTGACGCTGCACCTAAATGCATTTCGGGGAGAACCAGCTATCACGGAGTTTGATTGGCCTTTCACCCCTACCCACAGCTCATCCCCTCAGTTTTCAACCTAAGTGGGTTCGGCCCTCCACGTCGTCTTACCGACGCTTCAGCCTGGCCATGGGTAGATCACTCCGCTTCGGGTCTAGACCACGCGACTCAATCGCCCTATTCAGACTCGCTTTCGCTACGGCTACCCCACACGGGTTAACCTCGCCACGCAGCACTAACTCGCAGGCTCATTCTTCAAAAGGCACGCCATCACCTCAACATCACAAGGATGTGCTCGGGCTCTGACGGCTTGTAGGCACACGGTTTCAGGTACTCTTTCACTCCCCTCCCGGGGTACTTTTCATCTTTCCCTCACGGTACTAGTCCGCTATCGGTCTTCAGGAAGTATTTAGGCTTACCGGGTGGTCCCGGCAGATTCACAGCAAATTCCACGAGCTCGCTGCTACTCGGGAACACCAAACAAACGATCCACAACATGTTTTCGCGTACGGGACTCTCACCCACTCCGGTCGCCCATCCCAAGGCGTTCCACTAACACGCGTAACCGTTCCGAGGACTGTCAGATCCTCGACGCTGGGTCCCACAACACCACACACACAACGCCTGACAGCTTGACATGTGCATGGTTTAGCCTCTTCCGCTTTCGCTCGCCACTACTCACGGAATCACGGTTGTTTTCTCTTCCTACGGGTACTGAGATGTTTCACTTCCCCGCGTTCCCTCCACACACCCTATATATTCAGATGCGGGTAACACCACATAACTGGTGCTGGGTTTCCCCATTCGGAAATCCTCGGATCACAGCTCGGTTGACAGCTCCCCGAGGCATATCGCAGCCTCCCACGTCCTTCATCGGCTCCTGAAGCCAAGACATCCACCATGTGCCCTTAACAACTTGACCACAAAGATGCTCGCATCCACTCTACAGTTCTCAAACACCACACCAGAAACAAACAACCCTGGAGCTCGTGTAAGCCCCTCGGCGTGTTGCCTCAGGACCCAACAGCGTGCCAATGAACAATTCTCGACTGAATCCGGCGTAACACTTTCCACGCTCCTTGCGGAGCAGTACTCGCCCTCGCCGGCAACCCAATCTCGAACCCTAACCAGTAGTTCCACAATTCCTTGAGCAACCAGTGCCAACACACAGTCGGTGTTGAAACCCTGGCCACTCCACCACCGTTGGTCCGGGTATCCCGGCGGGGTGGATGTGTTGCTCCTTAGAAAGGAGGTGATCCAGCCGCACCTTCCGGTACGGCTACCTTGTTACGACTTCGTCCCAATCGCCAGTCCCACCTTCGACCACTCCCTCTGCAAGCAGTTGGGCCATGGGCTTCGGGTGTTACCGACTTTCATGACGTGACGGGCGGTGTGTACAAGGCCCGGGAACGTATTCACCGCAGCGTTGCTGATCTGCGATTACTAGCGACTCCGACTTCACGCAGTCGAGTTGCAGACTGCGATCCGAACTGAGACCGGCTTTAAGGGATTCGCTCCACCTCGCGGTATCGCAGCCCTCTGTACCAGCCATTGTAGCATGTGTGAAGCCCTGGACATAAGGGGCATGATGACTTGACGTCATCCCCACCTTCCTCCGAGTTGACCCCGGCAGTCTCCCACGAGTCCCCGCCATGACGCGCTGGCAACGTAGGATAAGGGTTGCGCTCGTTGCGGGACTTAACCCAACATCTCACGACACGAGCTGACGACAGCCATGCACCACCTGTACACCAACCACAAGGGAAGCCCTATCTCTAGGGATGTCTGGCGCATGTCAAGCCCAGGTAAGGTTCTTCGCGTTGCATCGAATTAATCCACATGCTCCGCCGCTTGTGCGGGCCCCCGTCAATTCCTTTGAGTTTTAGCCTTGCGGCCGTACTCCCCAGGCGGGGCGCTTAATGCGTTAGCTACGGCACGGACAACGTGGATGTCGCCCACACCTAGCGCCCAACGTTTACAGCGTGGACTACCAGGGTATCTAATCCTGTTCGCTCCCCACGCTTTCGCTCCTCAGCGTCAGTATCGGCCCAGAGACCCGCCTTCGCCACCGGTGTTCCTCCTGATATCTGCGCATTTCACCGCTACACCAGGAATTCCAGTCTCCCCTACCGAACTCAAGTCTGCCCGTATCGCCCGCACGCTCCACGTTAAGCGTGGAGTTTTCACGAACGACGCGACAAACCGCCTACGAGCTCTTTACGCCCAATAATTCCGGACAACGCTCGCACCCTACGTATTACCGCGGCTGCTGGCACGTAGTTAGCCGGTGCTTCTTATCCAGGTACCGTCACTTGCGCTTCGTCCCTGGCGAAAGAGGTTTACAACCCGAAGGCCGTCATCCCTCACGCGGCGTCGCTGCATCAGGCTTGCGCCCATTGTGCAATATTCCCCACTGCTGCCTCCCGTAGGAGTCTGGGCCGTGTCTCAGTCCCAGTGTGGCCGGTCACCCTCTCAGGCCGGCTACCCGTCGTCGCCTTGGTAGGCCATTACCCCACCAACAAGCTGATAGGCCGCGGGCTCATCCTGTACCGCCGGAGCTTTCCACCACCAACCATGCGATCAGCAGTCATATCCGGTATTAGACCCAGTTTCCCAGGCTTATCCCAAAGTACAGGGCAGATTGCCCACGTGTTACTCACCCGTTCGCCACTAATCCACCCCGAAAGGCTTCATCGTTCGACTTGCATGTGTTAAGCACGCCGCCAGCGTTCGTCCTGAGCCAGGATCAAACTCTCCAACAATGTCAAATTTGATCGAGGCAAATACTTGCTCTCAAAGGAACCTCACACGAGGTTCAAATACATAAGCTCTACTGGCTTAGTTCACTAGCACACTGTTGAGTTCTCAAGCAACACACCCCAGATCGCACCGCAGTCACGCGGCCTTATCCGAAGCAGTCATTTCTTGGCTTTTGTCCGGAGCACACCCTAGCACCTGCTCGAAACTGCCGTTTCAGCGGGGGTAGAGTTACCTCTCCGGTTCGGGACCACCCACTCTACCACCATCCGGTGGGAGCTTGGTTCGTGTTCCCGGCGGCCGCTCGGTTTCCCTGGCGACGAAGAGAACATTACACGGCCCGAAACCGGCGTTTACAGGGGGGTCCCTTTTTTCGCGCCGGGGCTCTGACCTGCGTCGATCGGCCCCTCCCCCGGAACCGGCTCGCCGTGGGTGGCGACCACCGTCAGCACGACGAGGGCGGCGGCGAGCCCGGCGGTGATGTGGATGGGCGCCAGCGTGAACGACGCGGCGAGCACGAGCACCGCGGTCACCGGGAAGCCGATCGCGATCGGGCGGCATTCGTTGGTGGGCCCGATGTGCATCAGCCAGACGCTGAGCAGATAGATCGCGACGGGCACGGTCGTCGCCATGGCGGCGGGCAGGGACGCGACGTGCCCGGTGTGGGTGTCGTAGTCGACCGCGACTTCGAGCCCGGCGCCGAGCGCGGCCGCCGAGGCGAAGATCAGGTAGTGCCCGTAGCCCCAGCTCGCCACGGTGAACAGGCTCTTCGCCTTCTCCAACCGGACGTGACCCGGCTGGTCGAAGTACAGCCACCACAAGGAGAACACCAGCACGAGCCCCGCGGCGGCCAGCGAGATCAGGCTGCCGGTGTGCTTGCCCTCGTCCAGACCTTCCTTGACCGCGGTGGTCGCGCCGAGGATGGATTCACCCAGCACGATGATCGTGAACAGGCCGTAGCGCTCGGCGATGTGGTGCGGATGCCAGCCCGTCCAGCGCTTGCGTTCGGCGATCACCGGGACCGCGAGTTCCGCGATCAGGAGCAGGAAGAACGACGGCAGCGCCAGCGACTCCGGCAGACCGAGGCGGACGACCCACAGGATCTGGACGATCGTGATGCCGATGGCGTACCGCACTGCGGCCGGACGGCATTCCGGATCGGTCCGAGCGGCGCGCAGCCACTGCACGACCATCGCGAGCCGCATCAGGACGTAGCCGGCGACCACGATCGCGAAGTCGCCTTCGAACGCCGACGAGACACCGGCGGCGACGGTCAGCCCGCCCGCGATCTGCACCAGCGTCACCAGCCGGTATGGGACGTCGTCGGTGTCGAACGACGACGCGAACCAGCTGAAGTTCAGCCAGCCCCACCAGATCGCGAAGAACACCATCCCGAAGCTGAGCACCCCGTGCCCGATGTGGTTCTCGGCGATCGCGTGGTGCAGGCCGGCGGCGGCCTGCGCGACGGCGACCACGAAACACAGGTCGAACAACAGCTCCAACGGGGTCGCGACCCGGTGGCCTTCGCCGGAATCGCGCATCGTCATCGGCCGGTACCAGACCCGCAGCCGATTCCGCCGCTCAGAACTCTCCGCCATCAGTGCTCCTCGCCTTGTCGATCTGCGGAGATCTTCGCAGCCGAAAGCGGTTCACACACTCGGAGAAACGCGCGGCGGGTGGGTCCGGGCCGGGTGCACCTCCCCAGGCGACCCCGCGCGAACCCACCCGCGCGAATGCCTCACCGGTACTCGGCCCGCCAGTGGTGTTGAGCCGGCCGCCGCCGAACGGTCCCCCGCGGACGCCGACGACTGTCCACCGGCTCGTGACCGCAGGTGTCCATTCCTGGGAACTCCGGACTCACCACGATCGCTCCCGCCGATCGATCCATCCCCGATCGATCGACAGAAATACCACTGTCGGTAGCCAACGCACAGCGGTGAAGGCTCCGTTAGGTGTACCCGGTTGCTCTGAGTAGCACCAGGGGATGACGACCTCAGTCACTCGGATGGAGCATTCGGTCTTGCCGAACGTAGTCATCGGCCGCCCGGAAGACTCAGCCGCGTTGACTGTCGGCGGCGGCCCGCTCGGCTTCCTCCCGCTCAGTGAGCACGCGCCGCTTCCGGCGTGCGCGGAGTTCGATCACGGCGAGTAGGAGCGCCGAGCTCGTCAACACGGCGGCGCACAGCATCGCGGCGGTCAGCGCCCACGGATAGCCGCCATTCGCACCGAGTACCGCGTGGAAGACCGAGGCCAGCACGACCGTGCCGATCGCGGTGCCGATCCGTTGCCCGGTCTGCAGCGCTCCCCCGGCCACCCCGGCCATCGACGTCGGGACGCATTCCAGCGTCAACGTGGTGTTGGGCGAGATGACCATGCCGCCGCCGACACCCGCGACGAGCAGCGGCAGGGCGAACCACCACCCCGCCGCGGCGCCGAGGTCTTGACCGGCGAGAACGGCGACCGTGACCATCCCGGCGATCACCATCACCAGCCCGGTGACGGTGAGTTTGCGGCCCCACCTCGGCACCAGCCGTCCCGCGATCGCCGCCGACACGGCCGAGCCGAGCGCGAAGGAGGTGACGGCGAGCCCGGATTGCAGTGGCGTGTAACCGAGGCCCTGCTGGAAGAAGATGGCGAAGACCAGCCACATCCCGGTGAACCCGCTGAAGTACAGCGCGCCGACGGCCGCGCCCGTCGCGTAACCCGGGGTTCCGGTGAACAGCCGGGTGTCCAGCAGCGGCGGGCGGCCGCGCCGCACCATCGAGCGTTCCCAGCGCACGAAGGCGAAACCGAAGACCACCGCGACGAGGAACAGCCACCACAGGCTGCTGAGCCCGCCCTGTTCGGATTCGATCAACGGGAGCAGGACACCGAGTACGGCGACACCCAGCAGCATGATGCCGACGAAGTCGATCTCACCCCGCAGGCTTCTCGCCGGGGCTTCCGCTTTCGGCAGCCATCTCAGGGCCAGCGCGAACGCCAGGATCCCGATGGGCACGTTCACGTAGAAGACCCAGCGCCAGCCTTCCGGATCCCCGAAGACGGCGAGGATCACGCCGCCGAGCACCGGCCCGACGGCGGTCGAGATCCCGACGGTGGCGCCGAACATGCCGAACGCGCGGCCTCGTTCCGCGCCGCGGAACAGGTCCTGGATCATCCCGCTGTTCTGCGGCGTCATCATGCCCGAGGCGAATCCCTGCAGGAGCCGCGCGATGATCAGCGTCGTCTCGTCCGGCGCCGCGCCGGCGAACGCGCTGGTCAGCACGAACCCGGCGAGCGCGAACAGGAACATGCGGCGGCGGCCGAGCGCGTCACCGAGCCTGCCGCCGGTCACCAGCACGAGCCCGAAAGCCAGCGCGTACCCCGAAACCACCCATTGGATCCCGCCGCTCGACGCGCCGAGGTCCTTCTGGATCGAGGGCAGCGCCGTGTTGACGATGCTGACGTCGAGCAGTCCCATGAACCCGGCGGCGAGGGTGACGGCGAGCGCCTTCCAGCGCCGGGGGTCGGGTTCGGAGGTGTTCATCAGGTGCTGGCGGCGATCCCGGGGATGCCCTTGAGCTCACCGATCAGCATCGACGTCACCTTGACCGGATAGTCGTAGAGCGCGAAGACCGTCTGGTTCTTGCCGACCAGCTTGAGGTGCACCGGGGTCTCGCCCTTGTGCGCCAGCAGGGTCTGCTTCAGTTCGCTGACCACCGACTGGTCGATCTTCTCCGCCGCGGCCAGCAGGACCAGCGGCAGATCGTCGTCGCCGTTGCCCACCTCGGACAGGTCGAGCGGCACGAGCCCGCCGCCGAAGATGGACATCTTGTCCTCGCGCCAGTTCACCCTGCCCTTGACCAGCACCGCGTTGTCCTCGATGAGGTCGGCGGAGAACATGGCGTAGGACTTCGGGAAGTACAGCACCTCGAGCGAGGCGTCCATGTCCTCGATGGTGCAGATCGCCCAGGGCTCGCCCTTCTTGTTGACCCGGCGTTCCAGCGAGGTGATCAGCCCGGAGACGACCAGCTCGCCTTCCTTCGGCGGGTCGGCGAGGATCGCGGCGATCGGCCGCGGCGCGTGTTTGCGCAGGATGCGCTCGGCGCCGTCCAGCGGATGCGCCGAGACGTAGAGGCCCAGCATCTCCCGTTCGTAGGCCAGGAGCTGCTTGCGCGGGTACTCCTCTTCGCCGAACTTCAGATGCGCGAGCGGCGAAGAGGACACCGCGGCTTCGGCGTCGTCATCCCCGCCGAAACCGAAGAGGTCGAACTGGCCCATCGCCTCCTGGCGTTTGAGCGGGACCACGGCCTCGACCGCGTCCTCGTGCACCTGGATCATCGAGAGCCGCGTGTTGCCGAGCGAGTCGAACCCGCCCGCCTTGATCAGCGATTCGATGACCCGCTTGTTGCAGGCCACCAGCTCGGACTTGTCGAGGAAATCGGTGAAGGAGGAGTACTTCCCCTTCTCCTCGCGGGTCTTGATGATCGACTCGACGACGTTCGCGCCGACGTTGCGGACGGCACCCATGCCGAAGCGGATGTCCTCCCCGACGGCCGCGAACCTCAGCGCCGACTCGTTGACGTCCGGCGGGAGCACCTTGATCCCGAGGCGGCGGCATTCCGAGAGGTAGACCGCGGACTTGTCCTTGTTGTCACCGACCGAGGTGAGCAGCGCGGCCATGTACTCCGGCGTGAAGTTCGCCTTGAGGTACGCGGTCCAGTAGGAGATCAGGCCGTACGCGGCCGCGTGACTCTTGTTGAACGCGTAGCCGGCGAACGGGAGGATCGTGTCCCAGAGCGCCTTGATCGCCTCGGACGAGAAACCGCCGGGAACGAGGTCGCTCGACTTCATCCCGGCCTCGAAGCCCTCGAACTCCTTCTCGAGGACTTCCTGCTTCTTCTTACCCATCGCGCGGCGGAGCACGTCCGCGCGGCCCATCGAGTACCCGGCCACCTTCTGGCCGATGTGCATGATCTGCTCCTGGTAGACGATCAGGCCGTAGGTGTCGGCCAGGATCTCCTTCAGGGGCTCGTCGAGCTCGGGGTGGATCGGCTTGACCTTCTGCCGCCCGTTCTTGCGGTCGGCGTAGTCGTTGTGCGCGTTCATGCCCATCGGGCCGGGGCGGTACAGCGCGCCCACCGCCACGATGTCGTCGAACTGGGTCGGCTGCATGCGGCGCAGCAGGTCGCGCATCGGGCCGCCGTCCAGCTGGAACACGCCGAGCGTGTCACCGCGGGAGAGGAGTTCGTAGGTCGCCTTGTCTTCGACGCCGAGGGTGTCGAGGTCGATGTCGATCCCGCGGTTGGTCTTGATGTTGTCGATCGCGTCGCCGATGACGGTGAGGTTCCGCAGGCCCAGGAAGTCCATCTTCAGCAGGCCGATGGCCTCGCACGACGGGTAGTCCCAGCCGGTGATGATCGAACCGTCGTCGCGCTGCCACAGCGGGATGGCGTCGGTCAGCGGGTCGCAGGACATGATGACCGCGCAGGCGTGGACGCCGGCGTTGCGGATCAGGCCTTCGAGACCACGCGCGGTCTCGAAGATCGTCTTGCACTCCTCGTCGGTCTCGACGAGCGCACGGACCTCGGCCGCTTCGCCGTAGCGCTCGTGCTTCGAGTCGACGATGCCCGAGAGCGGGATGTCCTTCGCCATGATCGGCGGCGGGAGTGCCTTCGAGATCCGGTCCGCGATCGCGTACCCCGGCTGGCCGAAGTGGACGCGGGCCGAGTCCTTGATGGCCGCCTTGGTCTTAATGGTGCCGAAGGTGATGACCTGCGCGACCTTGTCGACGCCGTACTTGTCGGTGGCGTAGCGGATCATCTCGCCGCGACGGCGGTCGTCGAAGTCGATGTCGATATCGGGCATCGAGACGCGCTCGGGGTTCAGGAACCGCTCGAACAGCAGCTTCTGCGGGATCGGGTCCAGGTTGGTGATACCGAGGACGTACGCGACCAGCGAGCCGGCGGCGGAACCACGGCCAGGGCCGACGCGGATGCCGACTTTACGGGCGTAGTTGATGAGGTCGGCGACGATGAGGAAGTAGGCGGGGAAGCCCTTCCCGATGATGACGTCGAGTTCGATCTCGATGCGCTCGTTGTAGTACGGGTCCGGCACGCCGTCCGGGTACCGCCACTTGAGGCCGCGCGCGACCTCTTCCCGCAGCCAGCTGCCCTGGTCGTAGCCCTCGGGTACCTCGAAGAAGGGCAGCCGGTCCTTGTGCGTGTACACGTCCTTGTAGGACTCGACGCGCTCGGCGATCAGCAGCGTCGAGTCGGCGGCGCCGGGGACCTCCTTGTCCCAGTACTCGCGCATGTCGGCGGCCGACTTCAGGTAGTAGCCGTCGCCGTCGAACTTGAACCGGTTCGGATCGTTCAGCGTCTTGCCCGCCTGCACGCACAGCAGCGCGGAGTGGGTGTCGGCCTGGTCCTTGGTGACGTAGTGCGAGTCGTTGGTGGCCAGCGGCTTGAGGTCGAGCAGCTTGCCGATCTCGAGCAGGCCTTCGCGGACCGAGCGCTCGATCGGCAGCCCGTGGTCCATCAGCTCGAGGAAGAAGTTGTCGGCGCCGAAGATGTCCTTGTAGTCCGAAGCGGCCTGGATCGCCTCGGTGCGCTGCCCCAGCCGCAACCGCGTCTGCACCTCGCCCGAGGGGCAGCCGGTGGTCGCGATGATGCCGTGGTGGTTCTCCGCGATCAGTTCGCGGTCCATCCGGGGCTTGCGGTAGTAGCCCTGCATGCTCGCGAGTGAGGAGAGCTTGAACAGGTTGCGCAGGCCGGTGGAGTTCTCGGCGAGCATCGTCATGTGGGTGTAGGCACCACCACCGGAGACGTCACCGCCCTCACCGAACTCGTCGGCGCCGCGCTGGTTCGACTGGCCCCAGAAGACCGGCTTCTTGTGGAACCGGCTCTCCGGCGCGACGTAGGCCTCGATGCCGATGATCGGCTTGAGCTCGTGTTTGACCGCCTGCTGGTAGAACTCGTCCGCGCCGTACATGTTGCCGTGGTCGGTCATCCCGACCGCGGGCATGCCAAGGCGCGCCGCCTCCTTGAACAAGGGGGCGATCTTCGCCGCACCGTCGAGCATCGAGTACTCGGTGTGCACATGCAGGTGGACGAAGGAATCGTTCGACACCAGCGAAAACCTCCCCTAGGCAGACGGATCCCTGGCTGCTTGACGCGGGCCGGTCCTCCCACCTTATGCGCCGGTGCTCGACGGCGCCCGGGCGGGATGGCACCCCGGCGAGGGCCAGTCTCCCCCTCCGTCCGGCCGCCGCCAAGCACCGACGCGGCGCGGTTCGCGATGACCTCGGTTACCCCCGAACGGGGCGCCGGATCAGCTCAGCCGAGCGAGCCGCTCGTCGACCACCTCCCTGTCGAACCACTCCGGATCGAACCCGAGGCCGCCGAGTTCCTCGATCAGGCCCTCGTTCTCTTCGTCGTCCGGATCGCGCAGTGCCTCCAGCAACATCTCGTAGCTCCGCTCGTCTTCGCATTCCGGCGGAGGCGCGGCGCGTTCACCGTCGAGGCAACTCGGGGCTCCGGGGAGGGAGACCCGCCGCTCGACGCGGATCCAGTGCCGCCAGCTCTCCGCCTCGTAGACGAATCGGTGGCCTGGCGAGCTGACGACCTGGCCGAGTGTCACTTCGTCGTCGAAGCGGTGGCCTTCGCAGCTCTGCGCGTCGACGCTGAAGCCTCCGTACGCGGTCTCGAACCGGTGATACTCCCGTTCGTCGCGGTCGAACGCGGCCGCGAGGATGCGGTGCAGGCCGGCGAGGGTGACGTCGGAGCGGACTTCGAGCCGTCGCCAGATCGCTTCGTCCGGCTCGGCCAGGGCTACCGCCAGCCAGAGCCCGGTGACCGGCGCGGGCGGTGGCAGGACGAGCGGCAGCGGATCGGCCGACGGTATGCGCGGCAGCGGATGGTAGCCGGGAAGACCGAGCCACCGGCGCAGCTGGGCCGCACGCTCCGGCAGATCGGGCCTCGGATCTCTCCCCAACTTCAAGAGGTCGGGGATCCTCTCGCGAATCCAGGCGGCGCTGTCCGCCCTGACGATCAACGCCGCTTCGACCTGGCTCCGGAACTCCTCGGGGCTCAGCGGTGCCTCGGTCACCTCGAAGCCGCCGCGAAGCACCGCGAGGGTGTCCTCGGGTTCGGGATGGAGCTCGATCACGTCGACCTCGCGACCTTTCACCACCACCTGGACACCCACCGAGCGTTTGCCCGCGGTCAGCGTGGCGGCCAGGACCACGAGGTCCCGATCCACCTGGCCCTGGACGACACAGCCCGAGAGCTCGACCGGCCCGTGGAGCAGCTTCGGCCAGCGCTCCACCCTGGACACGTCCAAGGGCGGACGCGTCCGGCGGGAGCGCTGGTGCTTCGGTCGTTTGGCGGGCTTGCGGCCGCGGCTGACGGGGGACACGGAACGAGTATCGGCGGAGGCACCGACAGTTTCGGCGCCGTGAGCAGCGCTGATCGGAAAATGCTTGCCGACCTGGGCGTGGCTGTGCAGACTGGCCAGCCGCCAAGATCAACCGAACGCCCGGAGAGTTGATGATCGACCTGCAGGCCATGAACGAGCGCGTGATCGCGGAGTTCCGCGCGAACGGCCGCCACGGCGACGG
The DNA here is from genome assembly GCF_014873915.1 of Amycolatopsis roodepoortensis. Lineage (GTDB taxonomy): Bacteria > Actinomycetota > Actinomycetes > Mycobacteriales > Pseudonocardiaceae > Amycolatopsis > Amycolatopsis roodepoortensis. The sequence continues at coordinate 212,623 of NZ_JADBEJ010000001.1, read as the reverse complement.
TCTCCCGACCTTGCTGCTCACCACCACCGGTGCCCGCACCGGGCGACGGCACGTGACGCCGATGCTGTTCCTAGCCGACGACGACCGCTACGTCGTCTTCGCAGCCAATGGGGGCGCGCCCCGGCATCCGGACTGGTACCGCAACCTGGTCGCGGAGCCGTCCGTCGATGTCGAGGCGGACGGAGAGGCCTTCACGGCTCACGCGATCGAAGTCACCGGAGCAGCGAGGGACCGCCTGTTCGCGAAGCAGGCGAAGGCGTTCCCGCGGTTGGCTGAGCACCAGTCGAAGACCACGCGGCCGTTCCCGGTGATCGCGCTCAGCCGCGTGTGACGTTCGCGGGGTCGCGGCGGCCTTGGTCGCAGGCAAGTACGTGAAGGCCCCTTCATTGCGCCTGGCGCAATGAAGGGGCCTTCACGTACTTGCGGACCGAACTGGACGCAGACCTTGTGACGCTGGCCACTTAAGCACGGGGATCCGGTGTCCTCACGGCACTCCGTGCCCGCGAAGGTGCCCTGTACGGGTCCGCTTACCGCGTCCAAGCGAACCTCGCAGGCTGAATCCAGGCGCTCGGCCGTTCTCTTGACAAAGCGTCGCGGCCGACCGCACGATCTCGTCCCATGAACCTGTCTGACAGCCAGACAGCCGGACACGGTGGTCCACGACGCGTCAGCGCGATGGAGGCCGTTCTGGCCCACCTCCGCGGCGCCATCGAGCGCGGCGAGTACCCCGTCGGCCAGAAACTGCCGTCGGAATCCGCGCTCGGCAAGGAGTTCGAGGTCAGCCGTTCGGTCGTCCGCGAAGCGTTGCGGGGGCTGCAGGCACTCGGGCTCACCGTGTCCAAAACGGGCAAAGGGACCTTCGTGACCGCCACCGGGCCGGTCGAGAACCCCACCTTCGGGACCTACTCGGCCCGTGACCTGTTCGAGGTACGGCGGCACGTCGAGATCCCCGTCGCCGGTTACGCGGCCCTGCGCCGCAGCACCGACGACCTGGACCTCCTCGGTCACCTCGTCGAGCGGATGGACGTCGAAACCGACAACACCGCGTGGGTGGCGCTCGACTCGCTGTTCCACATCACCATCGCCCAGGCTTCGGGCAACCCGGTGTTCGGCAAGGTCATCGAAGAGATCCGGGACGCGCTGGCCCGCCAGTCGTCCTTTCTCAACCAATTGGGGGACCGTCGGACCCGCTCGAACACCGAGCACCGTGAGATCGTCACCGCCATCGCCGCCGGTTCCGAAGCCGACGCCGTCGCGGCGATGACCTCCCATCTCGAACACGTCGAGGACGCGCTCACCACCATCGTGCGGCCGGGCCACACGACGCAGCAGAACAAGGACGACTGACATCGTGACCGAACAGACCCTCAGCGCGGACGACAGCAAATCCGCGCCGGTACCCGCCGACGCCGGTGACGCCGGCTACGACAAGGCGCTGAAACCCCGCCACGTCAACATGATCGCGATCGGCGGCGCCATCGGGACCGGCCTGTTCCTCGGCGCGGGCGGCAGGCTCGCGCAGGCGGGCCCGGCCCTCGCGATCGTGTACGCGGTCTGCGGCCTCTTCGCGTTCTTCGTGGTGCGCTCGCTCGGCGAGCTCATCCTGTACCGCCCCTCCTCCGGTGCCTTCGTCTCCTACGCCCGCGAATTCATGGGCGAGAAGGGCGCTTTCGTCGCGGGCTGGATGCACTTCCTGAACTGGTCGACGACCGGTATCGCGGATATCACCGCGATCGCGCTGTACGCGCATTTCTGGTCGTTCTTCACCCCGATCCCGCAATGGGTGCTGGCGCTCATCGCGCTCGCGGTGGTGCTGGCGCTGAACATGGTCTCGGTGAAACTGTTCGGCGAGATGGAGTTCTGGTTCGCCATCATCAAGGTCGCCGCGCTGGTGACCTTCATGGGGATCGGGATCTTCCTGCTGGTCACGCAGCAGCCGATCGACGGCAACACGCCGGGCTTCTCGCTGATCTCCGACCACGGCGGGATCTTCCCGGCCGGGGTGCTGCCGATGGTGCTGATCGTCCAGGGTGTCGTGTTCGCCTACGCCTCGGTCGAGCTGGTCGGCGTCGCCGCGGGCGAGACGGAGAACCCGCGCAAGATCATGCCCAAGGCGATCAACTCGATCATGTGGCGGATCGGGATCTTCTACGTCGGCTCGGTGGTACTGCTGGCGATGCTGATGCCGTGGGACTCCTACTCGAAGAACGAGAGCCCGTTCGTCACCGTGCTCTCGCATATCGGAGTGCCGCAGGCGGGCAACGTCATGAACCTCGTGGTGCTGACGGCGGCCCTGTCCAGCCTGAACTCGGGCCTCTACTCCACCGGCCGCATCCTGCGATCGATGTCGATGGCAGGCTCCGCGCCGAAGTTCACCGGTGTGATGAACAAGAACCACGTGCCCTACGGCGGGATCCTGCTCACCTCCGCGGTCTGCGTGGTCGGGGTCGGCCTGAACGCCGTCGTGCCGAGCCAGGCCTTCGAGATCGTGCTGAACTTCGCCGCCATCGGCATTCTCGGCACCTGGGCGATCATCGTGCTTTCGCATCTACTGTTCGTGCGCAAGGCCAAGCTCGGCGAGGTCGAGCGTCCGTCGTACCGCCTGCCGTTCTCCCCCTACACCGAGATCGCGACGCTGATCTTCCTCGTCGCCGTGGTGGTGCTGATGGGCTTCGACGAGGTCGGCCGGATAACCCTGTACTGCCTTCCGGTCATCGGGCTCGCGCTGGTGGCTGGCTGGTTCGGGGTCCGCAAGCGGATCAACATGGACGTCTTCGAGAAGACGAAGCTGTGATCCCGGAGATCCGCGTCCCCGCGCACGAACCGCTGGTGCACCTTCTCCGCGACGGAATGGTCGAGGGGGTGCACCACGGTTCGGCCGTGGTGCTCGCCCCCGACGGCCGCGTGCTGTTCTCCGCGGGCGACATCGAAGCGGCGTTCTACCCGCGTTCGGCGGCGAAACCCTTGCAGGCCACGGCGATGGCGCGGCTCGGCGTCGACCTGAGCCCCGCCGGGTTCGCCGTCGGCGCGGCCAGCCACTCCGGCGAGGAGATCCATCTCGCCGAGGTACTCAGGACGCTCGACGGTGCCGGGCTCACCATGGAAGACCTCCGGACGCCGGAAGACCTGCCGTTCGACCCGGTCGAACGCGAAGCGTGGGTCGCTTCGGGACGGACGGCTTCGCGGATCGCGCACAACTGCTCCGGCAAGCACGCCGCCATGCTCGCGACCTGCCGTCGGCACGGCTGGTCCACAAAGGACTACCTGGATCCCGGCCATCCGCTGCAGCGCGCGATCGCGGAGTGCGTCGAAGACCTGACCGGGCAACGGATCCCGAAGGTGGCCGTCGACGGTTGTGGCGCTCCCCTGTTCGCGGTCTCGCTGCGCGGGCTCGCCCGCGCGGTCGGCAAGATCGCCGCGTCGGCGCCGGGAACACCGGAAGGTCTTGTCGCCGAAGGGATCCGGAAGCATCCGGAATTGGTCGCCGGTACGCGTCGAGACGTCACCGCGCTCATGCGCGCGGTGCCCGGCCTGATCGCCAAGGACGGTTTCGAAGCCGTCCAGGTCGCCGCCCTCCCGGACGGGACGGCGATCGCGATCAAGATCGCCGACGGTGGCGACCGCGCACGGCGGCCGGTGCTCGCCGCCGCGCTCGCGCTGTGCGGTGTCGATCCGGACGTGCTCGAACCCACCCCCGGCCTGCGCGTGACCGGCGCGCTGGCCGAACCCGACCTCGCCGCCTGAGGAGCCTTCGATGCACCGCGTGGAACACGATCTGCTGGGGGACAAGGAAGTCCCGGCCGACGCCTATTGGGGTGTGCACACCGCGCGCGCCAGGGAGAACTTCCCCATCACCGGCACCGCGATCTCCACGTACCCGCATCTGATCGAGGCACTCGCCTCGGTCAAGGAGGCCGCGGCCGGCGCCAACGCCGATCTGGGGTTGCTGGAGCCGGACGTCGCCGACGCGATCCGCCGGGCGTGCCGTGAGATCCGCGAAGGCGCGCTGCACGACCAGTTCGTCGTCGACGTCATCCAGGGCGGCGCGGGCACCTCGACGAACATGAACGCCAACGAGGTGATCGCGAACCGAGCGCTCGAACTGCTCGGGCACGAGAAGGGTGATTACGCCCGCGTGCACCCGAACGAGCACGTGAACCTCGGGCAGTCGACCAACGATGCGTACCCGACCGCGGTCAACGTCGCGACGATCATCGCCGTCCGCGAACTGGCCGAAGCGATGGTCGTGCTGGAGCGGGCTTTCGCGGCCAAGGCCGTCGAGTTCCGCGATCTGCTGAAGATGGGCCGCACGCAGTTGCAGGACGCCGTCCCGATGACACTGGGGCAGGAATTCGGCACCTACGCGGTCATGCTCGGCGAAGACCGGCTTCGGCTCACCGAAGCGGTGACGCTGCTGCACGAGATCAACCTCGGCGCGACCGCGATCGGCACCGGGCTCAACGCCGCGCCCGGGTACGCCGAAGCCGCCGTCGCGCAGCTGCGTGAGATCACCGGGCTCCCCGTCGTGTCGGCGGCGGACCTGGTGGAGGCGACGCAGGACTGCGGCGCGTTCGTGCACCTTTCCGGTGTGCTCAAGCGGATCGCGGTGAAACTCTCCAAGAGCTGCAACGATCTGCGGCTGCTCTCCTCGGGGCCGCGGGCGGGGCTCAACGAGATCAACCTGCCGCCGGTGCAGGCGGGTTCGTCGATCATGCCCGGCAAGATCAACCCGGTCATCCCCGAGGTGGTCAACCAGGTCGCGTTCGAGGTCATCGGCAACGACGTCGCCGTCACGATGGCGGCCGAAGCCGGGCAGTTGCAGCTCAACGCGTTCGAGCCGCTGATCCTGCATTCGCTTTCGGAGAGCATCACGCATCTGCGGTCGGCGTGTCTCGTGCTGGCTGAGCGATGCGTCTCCGGGATCACCGCGAACGCGGACGTGATGCGGGGCTACGTCGAGAATTCGATCGGCCTGGTGACCGCGCTGAACCCGAAGATCGGGTACGCGGCGGCGACCGAGATCGCCAAAGAGGCGCTCCTGACCGGGCGCGGGGTGGCGGAACTCGTCGTCGAAAAGGGGCTTCTGCCCGCCGAGGAGCTGGCGAAACTGCTGAAGCCGGAGACGCTCGCCCGGCTTTCCTGAGACCCGCGGGGCGGTACCGGGCGGTCCGCCCCGCGCCAGTGTCACGAAAGTGGCTTTCCGGACATTTCCCGTCCTGAAAGCCACTTTCCTGACCGGCGGGTACCGTCGTAAGCGGAAGCTGATCCTCCGCACGAAAGGCGGCCAGTGTGCTCGACCGACTCCTCGACCGGTACCTCGGCCTCCCGCCCGCCGAAGGGCCTGCCCCCTCGGTGACCAAGGCGATCCCCGTGCCGATGCCCGACGGCGTCCGGCTGCTGGCGGATCGCTACGCCGTGCCGGGCGACGAGCCGCGGCCGGTGGTACTGATCCGCACGCCGTACGGCCGCAAGGGCGTGATGGGCAAGATCTTCGGCGAGACGTTCGCGCGGCACGGGTTGCAGACGGTCCTCCAGAGCACGCGCGGGACCTTCGGCTCGGGCGGCGAGTTCCGCCCGTTCCACCTTGAGAAGGAGGACGGCCTCGCCACCGTCGCCTGGCTGCGCGAGCAGCCGTGGTGTGACGGCCGAGTCGCGATGGCGGGCGCGAGCTACCTCGGCCACACGCAGTGGGCCGTCGCCCCGTATCTCGACGAGCCGCTCGAAGCGCTGTGCCTCGGCGTCACCGCGTCGGAATTCGTCTCGACGTTCTATCCCGGCGGGATCCTCGCGGTCGACAACATGGTCTCGTGGTCGGCGCTGATCGGCCGCCAGGAGGGCCGGTTCGCCGGCCTGCCGAATCCCTGGCAGACGAAGAAGACCCGCCGCGCCATGGCGTATCTGCCGCTTTCCGGCGCCGACGTCGCGGCCATCGGCAAGCAGGTGCGGTTCCTGCAGGACGTCTCCGCGCACGCCGAACCCGGCGACGACTTCTGGGCGCCGTCGGATCACAGCGCCGGGGTCGCCGCGCTGGAGACCCCCGTGTCCATGGTGACCGGCTGGTACGACCTGTTCATCTCCGCCCAGCTGCGCGACTTCAAGGAGCTCGCCGCGGCCGGGCGCGCACCGCGGATCACCATCGGACCGTGGGCGCACGGCGAGCCCGCGAGCATGAAGACCCTGATCACCGACCAGATCGGCTTCCTCTCCGCCCACCTTCTCGGTGATCGCGCGCCGCTGAGGCAGTCGCCCGTGCGCCTGTACCTCCAGGGCTCCGGACGGTGGCTGGACTTCGAAAGCTGGCCGCCGGAGTCCGACGCCACCCCGTACTTCCTGCGTCCCGGCGGGCTTTCCACCGCGGAACCCGTCGAGTCGGAACCGGGCACGTTCACCTTCGACCCGGCCGATCCGACGCCGACCGTCGGCGGCCCGCTGCTGTCGGGCGTGCAGAAACAACAGGACAACAAGGTCGTCGAACAGCGGCCGGACGTGTTGCTCTTCACCGGTGACGTGCTGGAGCGCGACCTCGACGTCATCGGCGAGATCTCCGCGCTGGTGCACGTGCGGACCAACCTCGGGCACGGCGACGTCTTCGTCCGGCTGTGCGATGTGGACCGTCGCGGTGTCTCCCGCAACGTCACCGACGGCATCCTCCGCCTTCGGCCCGGTGCGCCGGAGTCCGATGTGGACGGTGTGGTCGCCGCCGAGATCTCGCTCGACCCGACGGCGTACCGGTTCCGGCGCGGGCACCGCCTGCGGGTGCAGGTCGCGGGCGGCGCCTTCCCGCGCTTCGCCCGCAATCACGGCACCGGCGAGCCGGCGCACAGCGCGGTGGACGGGAAACCCGCGCGGTTCGAGATCTTCCACGACCCCGCGCGGCCGTCCCGGATCACACTGCCGGTGTTCGAGGGTTAAGCCGGCACGACCCGCTGGTGCGTGGTCAGCCTGCCGTCGTCGTGCAGCACGTGGAACAGCAGCGACGGCGGCAGGTCGTAGTCCACCGGCCCGCCTTCACCCCACGACCGCAGCCCGTTCTCCTCCCACGGGAACAGGATGCTCGACCCGACCGACGGCGCCGACCGCAGCGGCAGCCCGGCGAACGTCGTCGACGCCGCGGCGTGGACGTGCCCGCAGAGCAGGGCGACCACGCGCGGGTGGCGCGCGAGCACCTCGGCCAGCTTTTCCTCACCGTACTGGCGCATCGCGTCCACCAACGGCAGCCCGAGCGCGACCGGCGGATGGTGGAAGGCGATGAAGGCCGGCCCGTCGCCGTCGCCGAGCACGCCGTCCAGCCAGGCCATGGTCTCGTCGTCGAACTGCCCGTCGGGCTTGCCGGGGATGGTCGAATCGGCCATGACGAACGTGACGTCGCCGACGGTGTGCGCCGTGTTGACCGGGGCGTCGTCCGGCGCCTGGCCGAGCAGCCCTTCGCGGAACGGGCCGCGCTTGTCGTGGTTGCCGGGGCAGACGAAGAGCGGGACGTCGGTCTTGAAGAGTTCGGCCGCGCGCCCGTATTCCTCCAGGGTGCCGTGGTCGGTGATGTCGCCGGTCACCAGGATCGCGTCGACCGGGGTCGCCAGGCCTGCCAGGTACCGCATGACCCGCGCGGTGCGTTCGTCGGCGCGCTCCCCGCCGTCGAGATGGTTGTCGCTCAGATGTGCCGTCACGAACATCGTGTCACCCCATGTCTTCCAGATATGCCAACGTCTTCACCCAGTTCCGCACGAGCAGCTCCACCGCCGTCGCGAGATCGGAGACGCGGATCGCCTCGGCGATCCGGTGGTGCTCTTCGATACTCTCCCTGGCGCGTTCGACGCCACCGAAATAACGCGCGTCGTAGCGTTTCAGCAGCGGCTTCGTCTGTTCGAGCAGGCGGAGCAGATGCGGATTCGTGCAGCGCGAGACGAGCAGCGCGTGCCAACGGTCGTCCAAAGTAGACAAATCACCCTGCCGCGCGAGTTCCGCGGTCATCTCGGCGGCGATCCGGTCCAGCCCGCCGGTGAGCCCGGCGAGGTCCTGCGGCGAACTCCAGCGCAACGCGAGCGATTCGAGCTCCGCGACCAGCGGGTACAGCTGCCGGGCCTCGTCCGGATCGAACGGCGGCACGAGGAAACCCCGGTTGGGTGCCGAGACGAGCAGGCCGCGGTCGGCCAGCCCGATCAGCGCCTCGCGCAGCGGCGTCCGGCTGACGCCCAGTTCGCGGGCGAGGTGCACCTCGTTGATGCGGCTGTCCGCGGCGATCCGGCCGTCGAGCACGCGGGCGGTGATCTCCTCCGCGAGGTCGCGCCGGAGCAGGTTCCTCGTCATCGGTGCAGTATTGCATGCACTTCGGCCATACTGTATTCAGTTAGGCATGACGGACTTCGATGTGCACCGCGCCCGCGCCGAGACACCGGGCTGCGCGGAGGTGGTCCACCTCAACAACGCCGGCTCGTCGCTGCCGCCCGCACGGGTGACCGACACCGTCGTCGGCTACCTGCGGGAAGAAGCCCTGATCGGCGGATACGAGCAGGCCGCGGCGACCGTGGAGCGGATGAACGGCGTCTATGCCTCGGCCGCGCGCCTCGTCGGCGCCGATCCCGAAGACATCGCCCTGACCGACAACGCGACCCGCTCCTGGCAGGCGGTCTTCTACGCGCTGCCGTTCGCCGCGGGAGACCGGATCCTGACGGCGAAATCCGAGTACGCGAGCAACGTGATCTCGTTCCTGCAGATCGCGAAGCGCACCGGCGCCGTCGTCGAGGTGGTCGAGAACGACGAGTCCGGGCAGCTGGACGTCGAGGACCTCAAGCGCCGCGTCGACGGCGACGTCAAACTGATCGCCGTCTCCCACGTGCCGACCCAGGGCGGGCTGGTGAACCCCGCCGAGGAGATCGGCGCGGTCGCGCGCGAGGCCGGGATCCCGTTCCTGCTGGACGCGTGCCAGAGCGCCGGCCAGATCGACCTCGACGTCGCACGCCTGAACTGCGACGCCCTCAGCGTCACCGGCCGCAAGTACCTGCGCGGACCGCGGGGCACGGGGTTCCTCTACGCGCACCCGCGGCTGCGCGAGCGCGTCGAGCCCGCGATGCTCGACCTTCACTCCGCGTCGTGGACCGCGCCCGAAACCTACGAAGTCGATCCGACGGCGAAGATGTTCGAGGTCTGGGAACGCGATCACGCCGCACTGCACGGCCTCGGCGCGGCGATCGACTACGCCCTCGAATGGGGCATGCCCGCCATCGAAGCCCGAGTCGCCGCCCTCGCGGCGAAACTGCGCGACGCGCTGCGCGAGATCCCCGGCGTCCGCGTCCACGACCAAGGGGTGCGACAGTGCGGGATCGTCACGTTCAGCGTGGCGGAAACACCGTCGCAGGAAGTGAAACAGCGCCTGGCGGCGGCGAAGATCAATGTCAGCGTCACGGAAGCGACGTCCGCCCAGTTCGATTTCGTCGAGCGTGGATTGCCGCCACTGGTCCGGTCTTCGGTGCACTACTTCAACACCGAAGACGACATCGCGCTAGTCGTCGGTGAAGTCGCGAAGCTGGCCTAACGGCGCGAAAGCACCGACTCGGACGGCGGGGCGTACGGCAGCCCCGTCGTCTTCGCGCGCATACCGAGCACCAACGCCTCCCCCAGCAGGCTGACGCCGATCGACAGCGTCACCGGCCGCGCGTCGGGATGCGCGCCGGCCATCGTGGCCAGGAAGCCGACCCCGAAGTTCACCAGCATCGACAGCACCCAGACGCCGAACGTCCAGCCGGTGTAGCGCAGCCACAGGACGCCGTCGCGTTCGAAGAGCTTCGTGGTGGTGGCGCGGACGGCGCCGAGGACGCAGCCGACCACGGAGCCCAGCACGAGCCACAGGCCGTCCGTGAAGGTGAAGGTCGCCAGCTTGCTCAGGCCGTAGACACCGATCGCGAGCAGGATCACCGGCCCCCCGAACACATCGCGGGCGACCAGTGGCTCCCCGCGCAACCTGCGCACGACGATCACGACCACCGCGGCGACCACCAGCGCGATCAGCAACCAGGTCCTCAATGAACTCTCCCCCTTTATAGCACGCCTGTGCCAAATAAAATAGCAGCACCGTGCTATAAAGGCAACATGCCCAAGATCGTCGATCCCGACGCCCGGCGCCTGGAGATAGCCGAAGCCGTCTTCCGGGTGATCCAGCGCGACGGTCTCGCGCAGGCGTCGCTCCGGAGCGTGGCCGAAGAGGCCGGTCTCGCGATCGGTTCGGTGCGGCACTACTTCCGCGGCCACGACGAGCTGATCGTGTTCGCCATGCGGTCACTCGGTGACCGGCTCGAAGCGAGGCTGCTGGGACACCTCCCCGATCTGCTCGACCCCGCGACACCGCGCTCACGGCGACAGGAGATCACCGAAGCGCTGCTCGGCGAGCTGCTCCCGCTCACCGAGCAGACCCGGGCCGAAACCGACGTCTGGCTGGCGTTCTCGGCCGCCGCGAAGAACCGCCCGGATCTCGCCGAGGAAGCCGTCCGCATGTACGAGGGAGTACGCGCCCTCGTCCGGCGGGTGCTCGACGGCGCGAACGAAGCGGGTGGCCTCCTCGACGGCCTCGACCTGGCCGTGGAGACCGAGCGGCTGGCCGCGCTGCTGGACGGGCTCGCGTTGTCGACGGGCCGGACGCCGCCGGAGCTGATGCGCACGGTGCTCCGGCGGCATCTGGAGAGCCTGAGGTGCCCGGAATGAGCACGTTCTACGAGATCGCCGCCCACGATCCCGGCCGCGTCGCGGTGATCGACGTCGACGGGCGCGAGACCACCTTCGGCGAGTTGTCGGCGCGCGCGAATCAGCTGACCCACGCGTTGCGCGCCCTCGGACTCGGCGAAGGCGACGGAGTCGTCGCGATCATCCACAATGGACTCACCTACTACGAGCTCCTGCTGGCGACCCTGCAGGCGGGGATGTACTTCACCCCGGTCAACCACCGGTCCTCACCGGGCGAGATCGCCTACATCGCGGCCAACAGCGGCGCCAAGGTCGCCGTCGCGGACGCGGACATCGCCGCCACGTGCACCGCGGAGCTGGCGGGCCTGCACCGGTTTTCACGCGGCGAGACGCCCGGCTGGGCGGACTATCCGGCCTGGGGCGCGGACCTGCCCACCACCGTGCCGGAGCACCGGACCGCGGGCCAGACGATGCTCTACACCTCCGGGACCACGGGACGCCCCAAAGGCGTCCGGCGCGCCCTGTCCGGCAGGCCGCCCGCGCTGCACCCGATCCACGCGAACGTCCTCGAACGCGTGGACGTCCGGCCGGGGCACGGCGTGCACCTCGTCGCCTGCCCGCTCTACCACGCGGCACCGGGCATGTTCTCGACCGCGATCCTGCATCTCGGGCACACACTCGTGCTGATGGACCGGTTCGACGCCGAGGAAACGTTGCGGCTCACCGAAAAGCACCGGGTGACGAGCACGCATCTGGTGCCGACGATGTTCCACCGCATGCTGCGGCTGCCCGAGGACGTCCGCGCGCGGTACGACCTGTCGAGCCTGACTTCGGTCGTCCACGGCGCCGCGCCGTGCCCGAAGGAGGTCAAGGAACGGATGCTCGCCTGGCTCGGACCTGTGGTCCACGAGTACTACGGCGCGTCCGAGGGGCTGATCACGGCCGTGCACGCGCGCGATTGGCTCGCCGAGCCGGGTACCGTCGGCACCCCGCTGGACGGCGTGCGGGTCAAGGTGCTCGACGACGACGGCTCGGAACTCCCCGCCGGCGAGACCGGGACGCTCTACTTCAGTTCCGCGCACACGAAATTCGACTACCACGACGATCCGGGCAAGACGGCAGCCGCGCGTTCGGGCGAATTCGTCACCGTCGGCGACGTCGGCTATCTCGACGCCGCGGGACGGGTGTTCCTCTGCGACCGGCGGACGGATCTCATCCTTTCCGGTGGCGTGAACATCTACCCGGCCGAGATCGAGGCGCGGCTGCTGAGCCATCCCGACGTCGCCGACGTCGCGGTGATCGGGGAAGCGGATCCCGAGTGGGGACAACGGGTCGTCGCGGTCGTCCAACCGGTCGAGGGAATCGCCGGGGACGCCGGGCTGGCGAAGCGGCTCGAAGAGCACTGCCGAGCCGAACTCGCCGGGTTCAAGACGCCGCGCCGGTTCGATTTCCGCGAGCGGCTGCCGCGGACCGAGAGCGGCAAGATGCTGCGGCGGACGCTTCGGGCGGAATGAACGGCCCTTTCGGGCAGTGCCGATCGCGGTACGGTCGGCTCATGCGCCTGCGGTCCGTGACCACGCTGCTCGCCACCCTCGTTCTCGCCCTGGCCGTCCCCGCGACGGCCGAGGCGACGCCCGGTTCCGGCGTGACCGGGACGATCTTCCACCAGAAGACGGTCGGGGACACCGATTACGTGCTGCGCGAGGTCGTCATCCAGCCCGGTGGCTACACCGGCTGGCACTACCACGACGGCACGCTGCACGCGTACGTCAAGGCCGGCACGCTGACGCACAACTCGGCCGATTGCGGGCTCGATGGCTTGTACCGCAAGGGCGCTGTCTTCACCGAACCGAGCGACACCGTCCACATCGGACGGAACCTCGGGACGACGCCGGTGGTGCTGGAGGTGCTCTACGTGCTGCCGCACGGGAGTCCGCTTTCGCAGGACGCGCCTAATCCCGGCTGCCCGTTCTAGGTGCCGAACCAGCCCGCGACGTCCAGGCGGAAACCGTCCGCGGGCGCCATCGTGCGGAGGTCCGTTTCGAGCGCGCGGACCCTGTCGATGCCCAGCGTGGCGGCCCACTCCTTGCGCAGCTCCTCGAAGATCGCCGCCGTCCGGCCGAGTGAGTCGAACCCGCGGCCGGTGAGCCGCACGACCTTGCGCCGCGCGTCGGCCGGGTCGTCGACGCGCGCGACGTAACCGAGCTGCTCCAGCTTGTCGACGGTCTTGCCCGCCGCCTGCTTGCTGATGCCGAGCCGTCGCCCGATCTCGCTCGCCGTCGCGCCCTCGCGGCCGATCGCCTGCATGGCGAAGCCGTACGCCGGGCGGACGTCGGGATGCCCCTGTCCGGCCAGTTCGGCGTGCATCCGGTCGATGATCGAGCGGAAGCCCGCGAACAGCAGGAGCGGCAGCTCGTACCCGGGCGGGTCGGAAACCGGCTTGCGTTGTTCGACAACCTGGTTTACCTTTTCGTCAACCACGTTGACCATCTTAGGGGGAACCTTGTTCACCGAGCACACCGTCGAAACCGCGCCCGAAGCCTCGCGTCGTTCGATGGAGGCGACCATCCGGAAGTTCGGCCACCTCCCCACCGCCGTCGCTCGTCAGGCGTCGTCACCGGAACTGCTCGACGGGTTCCTGAAGCTCAGCGCGAGTTTCGAGCGGACCACGCTCGACCCGCTCGCGCGGGAGACTGTCGTGATGACCGTGGCGACGCGCAACGGCTGCGGGGTGTGCGTCGAGATCCACACCGGCAAGCTGAAGGGCCTGCACGCGGACGACGGCGTCATCGCGGCGCTCCGCTCGCAGCAGCCTGTTCCCGACGAACGACTGGAAGCCGTCCGGCAGTTCACGCTCGCGGTGCTCGAAACCGCCGGCGGGGTCGACGACGAGACCCTGCGGACCTTCTTCGGGCACGGATACACCGAACGGAACGCCCTCGAAGTCGTCATGGGCATCGGGGCCTACACGATGTCCACCCTGGCGAACAGGCTCATCCGCGCCTAGTCGCTCTACGTGATCGCCCCTCGCGGCACGGATCACTCCAATGGCCGCCGATCTTGATGTATCTGGGCAGACCCGACCGCCTCTTCTCTTGTGTAGCCGAAAGTTCGCCACCCGCGGCGCGGCGCACACCGGCGGTCTGGCCTGCCGAGGGGGCAGACCAGACCGCCGAAACCGAAAACGTTCCACAGGTGTTGGGGGTGCGTGAAGGCCCCCTTCCCTCGGCTGAGCCGAGGGAAGGGGGCCTTCACGTGTCCGTGGACCTTTCGGCAGTGATCGAATTGTCGGTGCCCTTCTCTAGCATCAGGAGACTGGATCGCGCCCTGATCGCCGTCCACTGAACTGGGGAGTTCGAAGATGCGAAAAAAGCTGTCCGCCCTCCTGCTCGCCGCACTGAGTGTCGCGAGCGTCCTGGCCACGACCGGGACGGCCGCGGCCACCGAATCGGTGGGCAGGATCGGAGGATTCATCTGGTGGGACCGCAACGGCAACGGCAGCTGGCTGGACTCGGGCGAACCGCGGAGAGAAGGCGCGAAGATCATCGCCCACCACGTGGGCACGAACGTCGACTTCGTCACCTTCACCGACGCGAACGGCGAGTATGACCTGAAGAATCTGCCACTGGGCACGTACCAGGTGCACGCGGTGGACGACGGCTACTACACGACCACCGGCTGGAACACCCACGAACGCACGCTCACCGACGACCGTCCCGGCTCGGAGGTGTTCGGTCACCAGGGCACCCGGCTGCATGGGCGCGCTTGGACCGACATCGACGGTGACGGAATCCGCGAGGCCGAAGACCTACTCCGCGAGGCCACCTTCACGCTGAAGGGACAAACCGATCACGAAGGCCCGATCTCGCGAACCGCGACGACCGTGAACGGCGAGTACTACTTCGAGGATCTGCCTTCGGGCACGTTCACAATGGAGACCCCAGGTGTCAGCGGACTCACGGCCACCCGATACCAGGCGGGTGACTACTGGCCGAACTGGTACCGGAACAACGACTTCACCGGCACCGACCTGCTGAAGACCGAACCGTTCACGATGTACGCCGCCGACTACGAACCGAACATCGACGCCGGTTTCACGACACCCTGACCGCCGTCCGCATGTCCCGTCCCTGAGGCGGGGCATGCGGAATCGGTGGGCGCAGTAGGGATCGAACCTACGACCGCTCGGGTGTAAACCGAGTGCTCTCCCGCTGAGCTATGCGCCCGGGAGGTGACACCCGCGCACGGGTGCCACCGGTGAAGACTCAGGCCAGCGAGGCCACGGCCTTCTTCCAAGCCTGCTGGTCGCGCGCCTCGCCGGGCTGGTTGACCTCGGCGAACCGCACGACGCCGTCCTTGTCGATCAGGAAGGTGCCGCGGGTGGCCAGACCGGCCGCCTCGTTGAAGACGCCGTAGGCCTTCGCGACCTCACCGTGCGGCCAGAAGTCCGAAAGCAGCGGGAACTGGTAACCCTCCTGCTCGGCCCACGCCTTGAGCGAGAACGGGGTGTCCACGGACACGCCGATGACCTGGACGCCCTGGCCGTCGTAGTCCGCGAACTCGTCGCGGAGCTGGCACAGCTCGCCGGTGCAGATACCGCTGAACGCGAACGGGTAGAACACGAGCAGGACCGGCTTCTCGCCCTTGAAGGACGACAGCGTCACGGACTGCTTGTTGTAGTCGTTGAGCGTGAAGTCCGGGGCTTGCGATCCGACCTCGACGGCCATACCGGCGGTTTCCTCTCAAGAGCGAACAGGGGCCTGCGACGACAACCCTATCGTGTCGATCGCGCGCCCGGAGAGGTCACCGCTTGGTCTTGGACGACTTCGGCGAAACCAGCCGCGTGCCCGCCCATTTGGGACCGGCGCTGATGTTGGCCGTCTGCGCCAGCCCGACCTGCGGCACCGCCTCGGCGATCTCACTGGGCTCGACATGCCCGGGCTGGCCCGTCTTCGGGGTCAGCACCCAGATCACGCCGTTCTCGTTCAGGGGAGTCCGGACCTCGATCAGCGTGTCACCGAGATCACCGTCGTCCTCGCGCCACCACAGCAGCACCACGTCGATGACCTCGTCGGCGTCCTCGTCGAGGATGTCGCCGCCGATCTGTTCCTCGATCGCCGCACGAAGGTCGTCGTCGACGTCCTCGTCCCAGCCGATCTCCTGGACCACCATGTCCGGCTTGATCCCGAGCCTTTCGGCGACGCTGCTCTGATCAGCGTCTCCCGCGGCGACCACTGCTGTCACTCCTCCAACTACGACGGAGCGTGGTGTCGCGTCGGCCTGATCGGCCGGGCGGGCACCACACTCGGGTACACGATGCCCGTTAGCGAACACTGGTGAAGCGTTCCGCGCAACCGTCCACACCGGATCTTGAACAACTCGTGTCGCGGCGTACGGACATTCGGCCCACTCTCACGGGGTCAATCCGGGCGCGCCTGGGCACCTCCGAACGGCCTGCTTTAGGGTGGGAGAGAAAACGCGCGCGCGAGTACAGGCGCGTGCGAGGCGTGTCGCAATCGGGTCCGCGAACGTTACCGATCAGTAGCGGTGACGCGAACGGAACCGGAGGACGACGATGGAAGGCGAACACGCCCGCGTACGAGCACAACCAGCTACCACCTTTCGCAAGGAGACCCCTTGGCCCCGCAGAACGACGGCGCCTCCGGCAAGGAGACCCCGGCACGCGTCCGCGTCATCCGTGACGGATTGGCGGCGCACCTGCCCGACATCGACCCGGAGGAGACCGCCGAATGGCTGGACTCCTTCGACGAGGCGCTGGCCAGGGGTGGTCAGCAGCGCGCCCGTTACCTGATGCTGCGCATCCTCGAGCGGGCCAGGGAACGCCACGTCGGCGTCCCGGCGCTGACGTCGACGGACTACGTCAACACCATCCCCACCGAGAACGAACCCTGGTTCCCCGGTGACGAGGAGATCGAGCGCCGCTACCGCGCCTACATCCGGTGGAACGCCGCGATCATGGTGCACCGCGCGCAGCGTCCCGGCGTCGGCGTCGGCGGGCACATCTCGACGTACGGCTCGTCCGCGGCGCTGTACGAAGTGGGCTTCAACCACTTCTTCCGCGGCAAGGACCACTCGGGCGGCGGCGACCAGATCTTCATCCAGGGCCACGCCTCCCCCGGCATCTACGCCCGCGCGTTCCTCGAGGGCAGGCTCACCGAGAACCAGCTGGACGGCTTCCGCCAGGAGTTCTCGCACGCCGGCGAGGGCGGCGGCCTGCCGTCGTACCCGCACCCGCGGCTGATGCCGGAGTTCTGGGAGAACCCGACCGTGTCCATGGGCCTCGGCCCGATGAACGCGATCTACCAGGCGCGCTTCAACCGCTACCTGCGCGATCGCGGCATCAAGGACACCAGCGACCAGCACGTCTGGGCGTTCCTCGGCGACGGCGAGATGGACGAGCCGGAATCGCGCGGCCTCATCCACGTGGCCGCCGGCGAGGGCCTCGACAACCTGACCTTCGTGATCAACTGCAACCTGCAGCGGCTCGACGGCCCGGTGCGCGGCAACGGCAAGATCATCCAGGAGCTGGAGTCGTACTTCCGCGGCGCCGGCTGGAACGTCATCAAGGTCATCTGGGGCCGCGAGTGGGACTCGCTGCTGCACGCGGACCGTGACGGCGCGCTGGTCAACCTGATGAACACCACGCCGGACGGCGACTTCCAGACCTACAAGGCCAACGACGGCGCCTTCGTCCGTGAGCACTTCTTCGGCCGCGACCCGCGGACCAAGGAACTGGTCAAGGACCTCACCGACGCCGACGTCTGGAACCTCAAGCGCGGCGGGCACGACTACCGCAAGGTCTACGCGGCCTACAAGTCGGCGCTGGAGCACCACGGCCAGCCGACGGTGATCCTGGCCCACACCATCAAGGGTTACGGCCTCGGTCCGTCCTTCGAGGGCCGCAACGCCACGCACCAGATGAAGAAGCTCACCCTCGACGACCTCAAGCTGTTCCGGGACGCCCAGCGCATCCCGATCAGCGACGAGGAGCTCGAGCGCGACCCGAAGCTGCCGCCGTACTACCACCCCGGCAAGGAATCGCCGGAGATCGAGTACATGATCGGCCGCCGGAAGGCGCTCGGCGGCTTCCTGCCGGAGCGCCGCCCGAAGGCGTCGAAGGCGCTCGTGCTGCCCGGCGACAAGGTCTACGAGGGCATCCGCAAGGGCTCGGGCAAGCAGGAGGTCGCCACCACGATGGCGTTCGTCCGGCTCGTCCGCGAGCTGGCGAAGGACTCCGAGATCGGCAAGCGGATCGTCCCGATCATCCCGGACGAGGCGCGCACCTTCGGTCTCGACTCGATGTTCCCGACGGCCAAGATCTACAACCCGCACGGCCAGACGTACACGTCGGTCGACGCGAGCCTGATGCTGGCCTACAAGGAGTCCGAAAAGGGCGTCATCCTGCACGAGGGCATCAACGAGGCGGGCTCGACCGCGTCGTTCACCGCCGTCGGCACCTCGTACGCCACGCACGGCGAGCCGATGATCCCGATCTACATCTTCTACTCGATGTTCGGGTTCCAGCGGACCGGTGACGGCCTCTACGCGGCGGCGGACCAGATGGCCCGCGGGTTCGTGCTCGGCGCCACCGCCGGCCGCACCACGCTGACCGGTGAGGGCCTGCAGCACGCCGACGGGCACTCGCTGCTGCTGGCGGCGACCAACCCGGCCGTCGTGGCCTACGACGCGGCGTGGTCGTTCGAAATCGCCCACATCGTGCGGGACGGTCTGCGCCGGATGTACGGCGAGACCGGGCCGGACGGCAACGGCGAGAACATCTTCTACTACATGACGATCTACAACGAGCCCTACCAGCAGCCCGCCGAGCCCGAGAACCTCGACGTCGACGGCCTGCTCAAGGGTCTCTACAAGTACGCCGACGCGCCGTCGGGCGAAGGCCCGGAGGCGCAGATCCTGGTCTCCGGTGTCACCATGCCGGACGCGCTCCGTGCCCAGCAGATGCTGGCCGAGGAGTGGGGCGTACGCGCGGCCGTGTGGTCGGCCACGTCGTGGACAGAGCTGCGGCGCGAGGCCGTCGAGGCCGACCACGACAACCTGCTCCACCCTGGCGACTCCCCGCGTGTGCCGTACATCACGCAGAAGCTGTCCGGCGTGAACGGGCCGGTCGTCGCGGTTTCGGACTGGATGCGCGCCGTGCCGGACCTCATCCGCCCCTGGGTGCCGAACGACATGCTGACGCTGGGCACCGACGGGTTCGGGTTCTCCGACACCCGCCCGGCCGCCCGGCGGAAGTTCCTGGTCGACGCCCAGTCGATCGTGGTCGGCACGCTGAGCGCGCTCGCCAAGCGCGGCGAGTTCGACCAGGCGAAGGTGGCCGAGGCGGCGCGGAAGTACCGCCTCGACGACGTCGCCGCCGCGGGTCCGCAGTTGTCGGACTCCGGCAGCGCCTGACGCCGAGATGAAGGGACCTTTCCTCGCAAAATTTCGCGGGGGAAGGTCCCTTCATTGCGTCCGGCGGCGGAGCAGCTAGGGTGAGACATCGGATGTTTGCGGAAAGGGTGAACGAGTGTGACCAAGCGTCGACTGCCGAAGCCGAGTGAGCTGAAGCAGATCCTGCGGCCGAAGCCGATCGTGCTCAACCCGACCGACCGGCGGCTGGCGGGCGCGCACACGATCGCCGACCTGCGGATGCTCGCCCGCAAGCGCACGCCCCGGGCGGCGTTCGACTACACCGACGGCGCCGCGGAGCTGGAGGACAGCCTCCGCCGCGCCCGGCAGGCCTTCCGCAGCGTGGAATTCCACCCGAACGTCCTGCGCGGCGTGTCTGATGTGGACACCGGCAAGGAGATCCTCGGCAAGCGTTCGGAGCTGCCGTTCGCCTTCGCGCCGACCGGGTTCACCCGCATGATGAACCACGAGGGCGAGTCCGCGGTGGCCCGCGTCGCGCAGCGCAACGGCATCCCGATGGGGCTGTCGACGATGGCGACGACGTCGATCGAAGACCTCGCCGCGGCCGCCCCGGAGGCCCGCAAGTGGTTCCAGCTCTACGTCTGGCGTGACCACAAAGCGGGCGAAGATCTGATGAATCGCGCCTGGGCCGCCGGCTTCGACACGCTCATGCTGACGGTGGACACCCCGGTCGCGGGCGCGCGGCTGCGCGACGTCCGCAACGGGCTGACCATCCCGCCCGCGCTCACCCTCAAGACCTTCGTCGACGGCGCGATGCACCCGGCGTGGTGGTTCAACCTGCTGACCACCGAGCCGCTGACCTTCGCGTCGCTGAGCCAGTTCGACGGCACCGTCGCCGAGCTGCTCAACCAGCTCTTCGACCCGACCCTGAACTTCGACGACCTCGACTGGGTCCGCCAGACCTGGCCGGGCAAGCTCGTGGTGAAGGGGATCCAGAACGTCGACGACGCGCGTGACGTGGTCAAGCACGGCGCCGACGCGGTGCTGCTGTCCAACCACGGCGGCCGTCAGCTCGACCGCGCGCCGACGCCGATCGAGCTGCTGCCGGCGGTGCTCGACGAGATCCAGGGCGCCGCCGAGGTGTGGGTCGACACCGGCATCCTCTCCGGCGGCGACATCGTGGCCGCGATCGCGCGCGGCGCGGACGCGGTGCTCATCGGGCGCGCGTTCCTCTACGGCCTGATGGCCGGGGGCGAGCGTGGCGTTCAGCGGTGCGTGGACATCCTGCGCGCCGAGATGGTCCGGACGATGCAGCTGCTGGGCGTCCGCACCCTCGCCGACCTCAAGCCGTCACACGCCACCATGCGCTAGACCGCGGCCGAGACGCCGGACGGCGCGGTACGGACCTGCTTCGCCGTCCGGTTCCAGCTCCACCAGCCGTGCACGACCAGCCCGGCGAACACGATGTAGACCGCCGCGGAGAAGTACAGGCCCGACGAGAGCTGGAGCGGGACGCCGATCGCGTCGACGACCAGCCACACCAGCCAGAACTCGACGAGTCCCGCGCCCTGCGCGGCGAAGGCGACCAGCGTGCCGACGAAGATCGCGGCGTCCGGCCACGGCGCCCACGAGGCGTTCAGCGCGTCGAGGACCAGCGCCATCGCGGTGGTGCCGATCGCGAACGCGCCGATCATCGCCAGGCGCTCGCGGAGCGTGCCCTTGCGGACGACGACGCCGTAGACCGGGTCGCTGCGGCGGGACCAGGCCCACCAGCCGTAGATCGAGATGGCGAGGATCGCGATCTGCCTGGTCGCGAGCCCGCCGAGATGCGCGGAGAGGTAGACCGAGAACAGCAGCACGGTGGCGCCGACCTGCACCGGCCACGTCCACAACGTGCGGCGTTGCGCCAGGAAGACCACGGCCAGCGCGAAGATCTGCCCCGCCAGTTCGGCGAAGGAAATCCACTGTCCGAGCACCGTGACACCGTTGTGCAGCAAGAAGTCCACGTCCGCACCCCTCTCCGTCTACCGCTCCAACATGCTCCGTACCGACGCCATTCCCTAGGGAGTGTGAGGTGCGGAACAGACGGACGGCTCGAGAGACGCTCATCGGGACGCGAAAAGGGCCCTCGACCGCGTGTTCCGCGGCGACGGGCCCTTCGACTCCACGCGGGCCCGGTGCCTTCCTCGATCACCGGGCCCGCGCGGATGCTCAGGAATCTACGCGACCGATGCCCACGGGCGAAGTCGGCGGCTCCGAACGGACCTCCTGCTTGCCGTCCCCGGCCTCCAGGTGGCCCTGCAGGTTGGCCAGCCAGCCCTGCCAGCGGTCCTGCGCCGGCTTGATCAGGCCGCCGCCGAAGCCGACGACGATCACGCCGCCGATGGTGGCGAGCACGGTGATCAGGACCGGCCCCGTCACGGCCGTCGCGATGTTCACCTGGCCGAGTGCGGCGATGATGCCGAACGCCATGATCATCCAGTAGGCGATCGTGCCGAGGAGCCGCCCCGCGGGCCGCGTGGACAGCGCACCGGTCACCAGGTCACGGACGACCTTCGCGACGGCGGCCGCGACGATCACCAGCACCAGCGCCACCAGGATCCGCGGCAGGAACGCGATGATGTCGTTGAGCAGCGCGCTGACCGGATTGCTCTCACCGAATACGCCGAACGCGAGCTGCAACGCGATCAGGAGAATGAAGTAGTACACGAGTTTGACGAGGATCCCGCCCGCGTCGACATTCGCCTGTTTGAGCGTTCCGGTGAGCCCGGTCTTCTCGATGAGCTTGCCGAAACCGATCTTCGACAGAACCAGTCCCAATGCCTTCGACACGGCTTTCGCGATCAGCCAGCCGATCAGCAGGATGATCAGGAAACCGAGCAATTTCGGCACGAAGGTGGCGACAAGGTTCCATGCTTGTCCCAGACCGTCTTTCAGCTGCTCGCCCACGGCGAACTCCCTCCTCTGCGCATCCGCGACCTACCCGGTGCGGCTTGCGAGGGATCGTTGATCACGAGCCCCGCACCGGCAACTCGGCGCCCCACGATCGAGTGAGTCGGCTAGCGGGAAAAGATCGACAAGTCCCATACTTGTTCCACCGGTGGGGACCGGGGAGACGAGGCCGTCCGGCGCAGCGAAAAACGCGAGCGCCGGGCGGCCTCGAGTTTTATGCGAATGCCTTTCACCATTCACCGCCGACGACTGTCCACTTCGGACTCCGGCGGCGAAAGGCCGCAGCACGACGGCGCCCTTCGCCCGGCGGACCAGGCCATGTCCGGCGAGGCTGCTCGCGAAGACCGCGAACACGGCTTGCCGGACACGGCCTAGGATCGGCTGACCATGGCTGATGCGACCTCCGGACGGCGTGTGCCCAAGCACCACGGGCTGTCCGCCAAGACCCTCCGGCGGCTCGAACACGCCTCCGGCCGGCTCGCGAGCGCGAGTGTGGCGGTGATGGAGGAGCGGCTGAGCTGGTTCGCCCGCCTTCCCGCCGACCAGCGCGCGAGCGTCCTGCTGATCACCCAGGCGGGTGCCGCCGGTTTCGTCGACTGGCTCCGCGACACGAAGGAGGCGCTCTCCCTCACCACGGAGGCCTTCCGCGAAGCCCCCGCCGAGCTTTCCCGCTGGGTGAGCCTCCGGCAGGCGGTCGGCATGGTGCGGCTGGCGATCGAGGTGTTCGAGGAGCAGCTGCCGGAGTTCGCCGCGAACGAGGCGGAACGCGCCGCGCTGATCGAGGGGATCCTGCGCTACGGCAGGGAGATCGCCTTCGCCGCTGCGAACTCCTACGCGGCCGCCGCCGAGGCGCGAGGCGCCTGGGACGCGCGGCTGGAGGCGCTGGTCGTCGACGGCATCGTCCGCGGCGACGCCGAGGAAGCGGTGCTCTCCCGCGCCGCCGCGCTCGGCTGGGATCCGGCCGCGCCCGCGACGGCGCTCGTCGGCACCCCGACCTCGGACGACCCGCCCGCCGTCGTGTTCGAAGTGCGCAGCCGCGCCGCGCGCGTCGGGCGACCGGTGCTGCTTTCGGTGCAGGGCTCCCGGCTGGTCGTGGTCGTCGCCGGGCCCACCGACGGCAGCGTCAAGGACCGCGAGATCCTCACCAAGCTTTCGGTCGCCTTCGCCGAGGGCCCGGTCGTCGCCGGGCCGACGGTGCCCACGCTCGCCGAAGCGCACCACAGCGCGACAGAGGCACTGTCCGGGCTGCGCGCCGTCGTGGGCTGGCCCGGCGCGCCCCGGCCCGCGAGGTCCATCGACCTGCTGCCGGAACGCGCGCTGTCCGGCGACCCCGAGGCCGAGCGCCTGCTCGTCGAGCAGATCGCGCGACCGCTGGAGGAAGCCGGCCCGGCGCTGCTGCGGACCGTGGAGACCTATCTCGACAGCGGGGGCGTCCTGGAGACCTGCGCGCGGACGCTGTTCGTGCATCCGAACACCGTCCGGTACCGGCTGCGGAAGGCGGCCGAACTCACCGGCCGCCACGCCGCCGAATCGCGGGACGCCTGGGTGCTGAAGGTGGCGCTGACCGTCGGGCGGCTGGCCCGTGCTCGCGGCCTCTGGTGACCGCGCCCCGGTGGGTCGTGAGTGGCGTTTCGGGTGCTAGCCAAGGGTGTCTCGGGTACCTGCCGGCTCCAGGCCGCTGGGGAGGGTGTCGCGAAAGCCACTTTCGGGACATCAGACGTCGCGAAAGTGGCTTTCGCGACATGCTCGCCAGGGCGGTGCCGGGCCCGGGCCGCGGCAGGGGTTGCGAAAGCCACTTTCGCAACGTTGAAGGTTGCGAAAGTGGCTTTCGCAACCCCTGCCCAGCACCCAACAGGACCCCGGCAGTACAGGTGAGCTCCGAAAACGCCACCCGTGCCCGCAGTAGGGACACAAACCCGAAACGCCACTCGCGACCCACGCGACCCGAAGCGGTTGGTGACTCTGCGCAGTGATGGACCTCATAGGGAAAGCTGGTTGAACCCGACAAGGCTTTTGGGTTAAGCGCGGAGATCAGGAAGGCGCTTTTGGAGGGTTCCGACAATTACGTCGGCCGGACTTGGTGAGCGTCGGCATCACGACCATGGTGGCCGAGAGTGTTCTCTAATGGGGTGACAGTTGCAGTCCTCGCCCCCGGTCAGGGTTCCCAAGCCCCAGGCATGCTCTCCCCTTGGCTCGAGCTCGACGGCGCCCGCGCGCGCGTCGAAGCCTGGTCCGAGCGGGCCGGTCTCGACCTTGTCCGCCTCGGCACCGAAGCGGACGCCGAAGAGATCCAGGACACCGCGATCACGCAGCCGCTGATCGTGGCGCTGTCACTGCTGGCGTTCGAGCACCTTCAGCGGGAGGCCCCGGTCGCCGCGGACGCGCCGGTCGCCGGTCACTCCGTCGGCGAGCTGGCGGCCGCCGCCATCGCCGGGGTGCTGAGCCCGGAGGACGCCGTCGCCCTGGCCGCCGTCCGCGGCGCGGAGATGGCGAAGGCCTGCGCGCTGGAGCCCACCAGCATGGCCGCGGTCATGCTCGGCGACCCGGAGCAGGTCGTCGCGTGGCTCGAGAGCCACGGTCTCGCCGCGGCGAACCGCAACGGCGCCGGCCAGATCGTCGCCTCCGGCGCCGCCGGCGCGATCGAGAAGATCGTCGCCGAGCCGCTGGAGGGCACGAAGGTCCGCGCGCTCAAGGTCGCGGGCGCGTTCCACACCTCCTACATGGCACCCGCGCGTGAAGCGCTGGCCACCCACGCTGAGAAGATCACCCCGGCGGATCCGACGCGTCCGCTGCTGTCGAACGCCGACGGCCAGGTCGTCACCAGCGGGGCCGAGTACCTCGGCCGGCTGGTCGAGCAGGTCACGAACCCGGTGCGCTGGGACCTGACCATGGACGGTCTGGTCGCCGCGGGCGTCACCTCGACGCTCGAACTCCCGCCGGCGGGCACGCTGACCGGGCTGGTCAAGCGGCAGCTCAAGGGAACCGTGACCACCACGATCGCTCTGAAGACGCCTGCCGAGCTGGCGAAGCTTCAGGGGCAGGAGGACGCTTCGTGACCGACCGATCCACTTTGCGGCAGGCGCCGGGCGCCGCCGGGACCCGCATCCTCGGTGTCGGGAGCTTCCAGCCCGAGAAGATCGTGACCAACGACGATCTCTCGAAGATCATGGACACCAACGACCAGTGGATCCGCGAGCGGGTCGGCATCATCGAGCGCCGGTTCGCCGAGAAGGACGAGTCGCTGGTCGACATGGCGGTCAAGGCGGGCACCGCCGCGCTGGCCGACGCCGGCGTGGACCCGTCCGAAGTGGACACGGTCATCCTGCCGAACTGCACGATGCCCACCCAGATCCCGAACGCCGCCGCACAGGTGGCCGACCGGATCGGCATCACGCATCCGGCCGCGTTCGACCTCAACGCCGCCTGCGCCGGGTTCTGCTACGGCATCGGCGTCGCCTCGGACCTGATCCGCGCGGGCAGCGCGAAGAAGGCGCTCGTCATCGGCGCCGAGAAGCTCACCGACCACGTCGACCCGGTCGACCGCGCGAACGCGATCATCTTCGCCGACGGCGCGGGCGCGGCGGTGGTCGGCGCGGCCGACACCCCGCAGATCGGCCCGGTCGCCTGGGGCAGCGCGGGCGAACACGTCGACCTGATCTACATGCGCGACGACAAGTGGATCTACCAGGAGGGCCAGTCGGTCTTCCGCTGGGCGACCACGCAGATCGCGCCGATCGCCATGCAGGCGCTGGAACTGGCCGGGCTCGAACCGTCCGATGTGGACGTTCTCATCCCGCACCAGGCCAACCTGCGCATCGTCGAGGCCATCGCGAAGAAGCTGCGTGCCAAGGGTGCCCGCGAGGACATGGTCGTCGCCGACGACATCAAGTACTCGGGCAACACCTCGTCCGCGTCGATTCCGCTGGCGCTGGACCACATGCGCAAGGCCGGGACCGTCAAGACGGGCGACGTCGTGCTCGCCGTGGGCTTCGGGGCCGGACTCTCCTACGCGGGCCAGGCCTTCGTCTGCCCGTGATGAATACTTCCCCCGCGGGCACCGTGTCCGCGGGGCAGCCGAAAGCATCACCGAGAAGGGAACAACCAGTGGCAGACAACGCAGAGATCCTCGCCGGCCTCGCCGAGATCGTCGAAGAGGTCGCCGGTGTGGCGCAGGACGACGTGACCGCCGAGAAGTCCTTCGTGGACGACCTCGACATCGACTCGCTGTCCATGGTGGAGATCGCTGTCCAGGCCGAGGACAAGTTCGGCGTCAAGATCCCGGACGACGAGCTGGCGAACCTGAAGACCGTTGGCGACGCGGTGAACTACGTGTCGGCCAACTCCAAGTAAGTCCGACTTCTTGAATGGCGCCGACCTTGGGGAGACTCCAATGAGCAACATCGACGTCGTGATCACCGGGATGGGCGCGACCACGCCGCTCGGCGGGGACGTCGCGTCCACGTGGGACGGCCTGCTCGCCGGGGCGAGCGGGATCCGCCGCATCGAAGCCGACTGGGTCGACGAACTCGAACTGCCGGTGAAGATCGGCGCCATGCTCGCCGTCGACCCGTCCGAAGTCCTGCCGCGGGTCCAGGCCCGGCGGCTGGACCGCTGTGAGCAGGTGGCTCTCATCGCCGCCCGGCAGGCTTGGGCGGACGCGGGCTTCGAGCAGCCGACCGACGAGCATCAGGATGTGGAACCCGAGCGCCTCGGGGTGACCATCGGTACCGGTGTCGGCGGTCCGGTCACCCTCATCTCCCAGAACGACCTTCTGCACAAGCAGGGACTCCGCAAGGTCTCCCCGCTGACCGTGCCGATGCTGATGCCGAACGGCCCCGCCGCTCACGTCGGGATCGACCTGAAGGCGCGTGCCGGTGTGCACTCGCCCGCGTCGGCCTGCGCGTCGGGCGCGGAAGGGATCGCCGCCGGCTACGAGATGATCCGCTCTGGCCGTGCCGACGTCGTGGTCGCCGGTGGTGCCGAATCGTGCATCCACCCGATCACCCTCGCCGGTTTCGCCCAGGCGCGGACGGTGTCCACGCGCAACGACGACCCGACCAAGGCGTCCAGGCCGTTCGACGTGAACCGTGACGGTTTCGTCCTCGGCGAGGGCTCCGGCGTCGTGATCCTGGAGCGGGCGGACCGCGCCAAGGCCCGCAACGCGCGGATCTACGCGCAGCTGAGCGGGTACGGGATCACGTCGGACGCGTACCACATCACGGGCAACCACCCGGAGGGCGTCGGCCAGATCGCCGCCATGCGGCAGGCGATGACGATGGCCGGGGTCTCCCCTGCCGACGTCGGCCACGTCAACGCGCACGCGACCTCGACGGTCGTCGGCGACGTCGGCGAGGCCGCGGCGATCCGCAAGGCCATCGGTGAGCACGTCGTGGTCACCGCTCCCAAGGGCGCGCTCGGCCACCTGGTCGGCGGTGCGGGCGCGGTCGAGGGCATCGCCACGATCCTGGCGATCTACCACGGGCTCATCCCGGCGACGCTGAACCTCGAAGACCTGGACCCGAAGGTGCAGCTCGACGTCGTCTCCGGTGAGGCGCGCAAGGTCGAGCTGGGCGCGGCGATCAGCAACTCGTTCGGTTTCGGCGGGCACAACACGGCGCTGCTGTTCACCCCGGCGGCCTGATTTAAGTACGTGAAGGCCCCCTTCACTGCGTCTAGCGCAGTGAAGGGGGCCTTCACGTATTTCTGGTTGGCGCGGGCAGCTTGGTCCGCTCACCGAGTCAGGCGTGTCGCGAAAGCCACTTTCGCAACGTTGAAGGTTGCGAAAGTGGCTTTCGCGACACGCTCTGGCCCACCGTGGCGGTCCCCGGAGGTCACGAAGGGGGCGTTCCTTCGCGAACTCCCCGGTCAGGCCTCCTGGCGCTTGACCAGATGCCGCCCGATCCACCAGGCGGCCTCCACCAGCACGATCCCCACCCCGGCGCAGGCGAACGCCGACAGCGTGTACGCGCTCACGCTCGGGTCCAGCGCGAAGAACTTCTGCGTGAACGGGATCAGGAACAACGCGAGCGTCAGCACGACCATCCCGCCGATCAGCAGGATCTTCCACCACCGGTACGGCCGCGCGACGATCCCGAGCACCCACAGCGCGATCGTGATGAGCGTGATCAGCGCGGTCGTGCCCGCCTGGATCTTGTCCAGTTCGGACTGTCCGGATCCCTTGTACACCAGCAGGTAGCTCACGAACGTCGCGGTGGCGATGACCAGCCCGGCCGGGACGGCCATCCGCATCACCCGCCCGACGAAGCCGGTGCGGGCGCGCTCGTTGTTCGGCGCCAGCGAGAGCACGAAGGCGGGCAGGCCGATCGTGAACCACGCGGTGATCGTGATGTGCCGCGGCAGGAACGGGAACGGCACCTGCGCGATACCGACCATCAGCGCCAGCAGTACCGAGTAGACCGTCTTGGTGAGGAACAGGTTCGAGACGCGCTCGATGTTGCCGATCACCCGCCGCCCCTCGGCGACGACGTGCGGCAGGGTGGCGAACTTGTCGTCCAGCAGCACGATCTGCGCGACCGCGCGGGTGGCCGGGCTGCCGGCGCCCATGGCGACGCCGATGTCCGCGTCCTTCAGCGCGAGGACGTCGTTCACGCCGTCGCCGGTCATCGCGACGGTGTGCCCCTTCGACTGCAGGGCACCGACCATCGCGCGTTTCTGCAACGGCGTCACGCGGCCGAAGACGGCGCGATCCTCGACGGTGTCGGCCAGCTTCTCCGCGTCGTCCGGCAGCTTCCGCGCGTCGATGGGCTTGTCGGCGCCCGGCAGGTCCAGCGTGCCCGCGACGGCGCCCACCGAAATGGCGTTGTCACCGGAGATGACCTTGACCGCGACGTCCTGGTGCGCGAAGAAGTCCAGCGTGTCCTTCGCGTCCGGGCGGACCTTCTGCTCCAGCACCACGAGCGCGACCGGTTCGATCTCGCCGGGGCCTTCGGCCGCGTCGACGGCCCGCTCGGCCCGGCCCAGCAGCAGGACCCGCAGCCCGCGCGAACCGATCTTCTCGGCCTCCGTCCGGTGCTCGCCCTCGGGCAGCAGGACATCCGCCGCGCCGAGCACCCAGTCGCCGTGGCCGTCGAACGACGCGCCGCTCCACTTGCGCGCCGAGGAGAACGGCATGGTCGTGGAGACCCGCCAGCCCGGATCGGTCCGATGCGCCTCCGCGATCGCCTGCAGGCTCGCGTTCGGGCGCGGATCGGCGGCGGCGAGCGCGGCGAGCACGTCGTCCACCGGACGGCCCGGCGTGATCTCCCGGACCTCGGAAAGCCGCATCGCGTTCTCGGTGAGCGTGCCGGTCTTGTCCGCGCACACCACGTCGACCCTGGCGAGCCCCTCGATCGCCGGGAGTTCCTGCACCAGGCACTGGCGTTTGCCCAGCCGGATGACCCCGACCGCCAGCGCGACGCTGGTCATCAGCACCAGGCCCTCGGGCACCATCGGCACGAGCGCCGCGACCATGCCGCGCAGCGCGTCCGGCCACGCCTGGTCGCCCGCGAGCTGGTTGTAGATCGTCAGCGCGCCCGCCGGGATGAGCAGGTACGTGATGAACTTGAGGATCTTGTCGATGCCCTGGCGCAGTTCCGATTTCACCAGGGTGAACTTGCTGGCCTCCGCGGCCAGCTTCGCCGCGTAGGACTCGTCGCCGATGATGTCCGCGCGGTAGGTGCCGCTGCCGGCGACGACGAAGCTGCCGGACAGCACCTTGTCACCGGGCTGCTTGACCACCGGATCGGATTCACCGGTCAGCAGCGATTCGTCGACCTCCAGCGCGTCGGCCGTCAACGCCGGGCCGTCGACGACGATCTTGTCGCCGGGCCCCAGCTCGACGAGGTCCCCGAGCACGACGTCTTCCGGGGCGATCTCGCTGCTCTGCCCGTCACGGCGGACGGTCGGCTTCGCCTGCCCGACGATCGCGAGCCGTTCCAGTGTCCGTTTCGCCCGGAGTTCCTGGATGATGCCGACCGCGCTGTTGACGATGATCAGCCCGCCGAACAACCCGTCGATGAAGTAGCCCGTCGACAGGATGAGCACGAACAGCACGCCGTAGATCGCGTTGATCCGGGTGAAGACGTTCGCCCGGATGATTTCGCCGGTCGTCCGGCTGGTCTTCGTCGAGACCGTGTTGGTCTGGCCCGCGGCCACCCGCTGGGCGACCTCTTCGCTGGTGAGCCCCCTCGAGGCGTCGGTCAGCAGGGCCGGCTGATCAATTGCCATGCCCGCGACTCTATTCCGCCCGGCCCCCGCCCGCGTCAGCCTCGGGGACCATGTCACCCCTTACTTCAGCATCTTTCGTGCTCGGGGTTGGTCCCGCCGTCGGTCGTGTCGACGCGCCACGACCCGCTCTCCAGCCGCAGCGGCAGCACCAGCCGCCAGCGGATGCACCCCTCCGGCAGGTACAGCGGCGCGTCTTCGACGTCCTGCGTACTGGTGAAGGCGACGAGCGCCCGGAGTGTGTTCGGCGTGCCCGGCTCGACGCGGTAGACGAGGATGCTGCCGTCCCGAGTGGACTGGTAGTCCTTCCGCCACTCGGCCGCGGTCTTGGTCTTGGCCCGCTCGCGGCTGACCACCGATGTCCACTTCGGATAGTCGCGGTCGTTGATGGCGTCGAAATACCCCTGCAGCACCTGCCGAACGTTCTGGTACTGCGGATGCGCGAAGACGTCCGGGGTCACCTCGACGACGGGCGAGCCGGGCTGCTGCTCCGGAGCGACGGACGTCGGCGACTCGCTCACGACCGGCTCGGTGGGCGCGGCCTCCGGGCGCGTGTAGAGATCACGTGCCAGCAACCCCACGCCGACGGTCAAGGAGATCACGACCACGAGAACGGGGATCAGCCACCGCTGGCGAGAGAGGGGGCGAGGCTGGGCGGTCACCCTGAAAGGTTAGCGCCCGCCTCCTCCGTCATCACCGGCGTCTACCCGACTTGGTGCAGCCAGGTGACCGGGGCACCGTCACCGGCGTGCCGGTACGGTTCGAGCGCTTCGTCCCAATTGGCGGCGAGGAGCTCGTCGAGCTTGTGCGCCAGCGATTCGCCGGTGCGGACCTTGCTC
Source organism: Amycolatopsis roodepoortensis (assembly GCF_014873915.1). Classification (GTDB taxonomy): domain Bacteria; phylum Actinomycetota; class Actinomycetes; order Mycobacteriales; family Pseudonocardiaceae; genus Amycolatopsis; species Amycolatopsis roodepoortensis. The sequence goes on along the minus strand of NZ_JADBEJ010000001.1, from coordinate 181,547 downwards.
ACCAGGGCGCGCAACTGGTCCTCGCCCACGACGATGTCGCCGTTGGCACTGGTCCTGCCGTGCCACAGGCCGAGGCCCGGAGCGAAACAGAACCTCTCTCCGTCGACCCCCGCACTGGGCTCTTCGGTGACTTCGAACCGGATCATCGGCCACGCCTTGAGCGCGGACGCCAGCTTTCCGCCGGTGCCCGAAGGCGCACGCCAACCACATTCGGCGCGGAGCTGTCCTGGACTGGCGGGCTGCGCCGTCCACTTCAACTCGACTCGGGCACCCAGGGTGCCCGAAATGGCCCACTCGACGTGCGGACACACCGCAGACGGCGACGAGTGGACGTACACCACGCCACGGGTGTTGCCACGGGTGCTCACTGCTGACCTCCGCTACTCGACGAGGGGCGTCTTCCCCTACGACCTCGCGAGCTGCGCTGGTCAGGTGGCTCGTGCCGCCTCCCGGTACGCGTGAGCACATTGTGCACCCCAACTGTGCTGTTTGGCCACATGAACACCACAAGTCGCACCTGATTGGGACGCACGACTCGCGTGAAGGTCGCCGCCACCTCACCGCGGGCACCGCCGGAGGGATCCCTCACGCGGGTGTTCAAGTGAGCGGCGGGGCGTGCCCACCTTGAAGTACATGAAGGCCCCCTTCCTGTACCTAGGCGCAAGGAAGGGGGCCTTCATGTACTCGGGAAGGTGTGAAGGTCGAGTTTCCTCGGCTGAGCCGAGGGAAGGGGGCCTTCACGGACTCGCCGGCCGGCGCGCTCGGTCAGCCCTGGGCGCCGAGGGACTTCGCCGCGGCGAAGGTGTCCACCAGGCCGGTGCCCTTGTCGAAGCTCGACGTGTACGGCCCGGCCGCCACGTACGGCGAGCCGTCGGCGAACTTGTACGCCGTGCCCTTGATCGCGGCCTCGATGTCACCCGGGCTCGCGTTCGGCGCGACCTGGAACAGCTGCGCGACGATCCCGGCGATCTGCGGCGCCGCCATCGAGGTCCCGCTGATCACGTTGTAGGTGCCGAGGTCCAGCAGCCCCGGACCGTTCTTGGGCTGGAGGCCCTGCGTGCAGATCGGCTGCGTCGGACGGCACGCCGAGAGGATGTTCTCCCCCGGCGCGGAAACGTCGGGCCAGCTCGCCTGGTCGGTCTTCAGGCCGCGCGAGGAGAAGTCGGAGACCGTGCCGTCGCGGGTGCCGGTGCCCTGGTCGTTGAACGACGCCGCGGAGAGCACGCCCGGCGTCGGGTCCTGTCCCGGCGGGTTGGAGAGGTTCGCCGAACCGTCGCCGCCGTCGTTCCCGTTCGCCCAGACCGTGACGACGCCTTCCGCGGCGAGCGCGCGCTGCAGCTTCACCGTCGCCGAGTTCGGGTCGAAGGCGCCGCCGCCGCTCGGCCCGTAGGAGTTGTTGGTCACCTTGATCGGCGGGCACACCGACGCCGCGACGCCCGCGCCACAGGGCGCCTTGTGGTTCTCCAGCACCCAGTTCAGCGCCGCGTCCGTGCCGAGCACGAGCAGCGCGGCCCCGGTCGAGACCGAAACGATCTTCGAGCCCGGCGCCGAGCCGCCGACCTCGGTACCGTCGGACAGCTTCAGCCGGTTCCCGGCGGCGATACCGGTGACGTGCGTGCCGTGGCCGCCGAGGGCGAGCGTGTCGGTGTCGACGGAGGTCGGGACGTCGACGATGCAGTTCGTGGCGGTGCCGTTCAGGCAGAGGCTCTTGAGGTTGCGCACGACCCGCGTCTTGCCGTCGGCACCCTTGAACGCCGGATGCGTCGGGTCGACGCCGGTGTCGATGACCGCGACCGTGACGCCCCTGCCGTCGACGGGCGCGCCACCGGCGTCCTTGAGCTGCGTCTGGGTCTGGAGGCTTCGCGTCGCCGTGGTGCCGGGGCTGCCGTGCGCCTTGAGCTTCTCGTTGCCTTCGACGTAGGTGACCCCGGCGGCCCCGCGGACCGCGCGCACCTGGTCCGCCGTGCCCCGGACCGCGACGACGCCGATCTTCCCGAACGAGGTGATCTTCTTCAGCCCGGCGGCGCGCGCGGCGCTTTCGGCGGTGGCGATGTCGTCGGCGTGCACGAACGCGGTCACCCCGGTGGCGCCGGTGACGGCGGAGAGCAGCCGGGAGAGTCCGGGGGCAACGGGTGCGAGCGGTCCCGCGGCCTGCGCGGGGACCGTCCCCGCGGCCGGGACGGCTAGCAGGGCGACGACGAGTGCTGCACGTCGACGCCAGTGGCGAAATGCGGCCATGGTGTTTCTCCTGGTGACAGGGGGCAGGGAACTGTCACCTACCAACGAGTACCACCCGGACGGGTGACGGTGCTCACGCGCATTACAACTTTTCGGAGCAACATCACCTCGCCTACCTGCGACGTGTCTTCCCGTTGCTCCGGATGGAGGCGCTAGTTTGTGCAGCGAGACCGACGAGATGGGGAGGGGTTCGGTGCGACTCGTTCGCCTCGCTCAACAGCCGTCCCGGGTGGCCGAGGACGTCCGCGCCGCCCTGGCCTCACTCGGCCGGGGAAGCAACGTCGTCGGCGGGGTCGCCTTGATCGGCGCCAGCCCGGTCGACGGCAGGCCCGTCGAAGCCGTCGTCGTCATGCCCAAGGGCATCCTCATCGTCATCGGCGTCGACCTGCCGGATCCGGCGTTGAAGCTCGAAGCCCCGCTCGGCGGGCCGTGGAAGGCCGACGGCTGGCCGCTGGTCCACGGCGACACGTCGATCAACCCGGCCACGGACGCGCTCTCGCTGTCCGCCGCCTGCACCCACAGGATCGCGGACATCGCCCCCGGCGCCGGGCCGATCGGCACGATCATCGCCGTCGGACCGTACGTGGAGACGGTCGACCAGCCCGCCGCGGATCTCGCCGGCTCGGTCCGCGTCCTCTACCCGACGGCGACGACGATGCTCGCCGCGACGGTCTCCCTGGCCAGCGCGCCCAGCCCCCGGTCGGTCCAGCAGGCGCGCGAGCTGATCGCCGCGCTCGCCCCGGACGCGCCGCCGATGCCCGAAGAGATGTTGCTCGGCGAAGGGTTCAGCGCCTATTCCGACGACGAGCCGACGGTGATCCGCGAGAACCCGCTCGTCGCGATCGCGCCGACGGTTCCGGTGCGGCATCCGGGGAAGAGGCCCACGAAGTCGGCGGTGCCGCCCGCTCCGCCCGCCAAGCCGGTGAAGGCCGCTCCGCCCGTTCAGCAGGCTGTCGCCGTGAAGCCCCCGCCACCGGAGGCCGCCCCCGCCGAGCCCGGCCCGAAGACGTCACAGCAGTCCAAGACGGTGAAATGGCTCCCGGTCGCCGCGATCGGCCTGCTCATCGTGCTGCTGATCGCGGCCATCAGCGTCGCTTCCAGCAGTGACGACACGGCGTCCACGCAGGCTCCCCCGCCGCCGGCCCCGTCGACGGCGCCGTCCACCAGCCCGCCGCCGCCGAGCAGCGCGGTGGAGAGCATCCAGTTCACCTCGCGGGCGTCCGCCGCGGATCAGAAGTGCGCGTCGCACGCGTACGGTGACGTCCAGTCGAGCCTCCAGCAGACGAGTTGCGCCGGGGTGAAACGCGCGAGTTTCGCCGGCTCCATCGACGGCCGGAACGCCGCGGTGACGGTCGCCGTCGTGGACTTCCCGGACGCCGGGCAGGCGACCGCGTTCAAGGCCACCGCCGACACCCCCGGCGGGGGCGGCATCCTCGACCTCGCCACCGAGACCGGCCAGTGGCAGGGCGAAGTCCCGGTGTTCGAAGGCGCCGCCTACCAGAGCAGCGTCGACGGGAAGTCGGTCCGGCTGGTCCAGGTGGTGTGGGTGCCGGGACCGTCCACTCCGGACGATCCCGGCCTCGTCCGCGGCGCGAAGGCCGCGCTCGAACTGCCTGTGAACGGCTAGAGGCCGTACGCCTCCAGAAGGCGCAACCACACCTCGCTGATCGTGGGGAACGACGGGACCGCGTGCCACAGCCTCGGCAGCGGGACCTCCCCGACGATCGCGATCGTCGCCGCGTGCAGCAGTTCCGCCACGTCCTGCCCTACGAAGGTCGCACCGACGAGGACATCGCGTTCGGTGTCGACGACGATCCGCGCCTTGCCCGCGTAACCGTCCGCGTGCAGTGACGAACCGGCCACCGCGATGTCGATGTCGACCACGCGGTGCGGCTTGCCCTCCTCCGGCCCGGCGAGCCCGACCGAAGCGACCTCCGGGTCGGTGAACACGACCTGCGGGATGGCGTGGTGATCGGCCGTGGCGCTGTGCGCGCTCCACGCGCCGGAGTCGACGGGCTTGCCCGCCGCCTGCGCGGCCACCGCGTCGCCCGCGGCCCTTGCCGCGTATTTGCCCTGATGGGTCAGGGGCGCCCGGCCGGTGACGTCGCCGACGGCGAACAGCCAGCCACCGTCCACAGCGGACACCCGACCGTTGTCGTCCGTCGTGAGCGGCGCGCCCGCTTCGAGCCCCAGCGTCTCGACGCCGAGCCCGTCGGTCGCCGGGCGGCGGCCGGTCGCGACGAGCAATTCGTCGACGACCAACCGCTCGCCGCCTTTCAAGGCCAATTCCTTACCGCCGTCCACAGCGGACACGGAGTCGAGACCGGAGCCGGTGTGCACGGTGACACCCGCTTCACGGAGCCCCGCGACGACGGCGTCTCCCGCGAACTCCGGCAGCCGCGGCAACGGACGTTCACCCGAGATGATCAGGTGGACTTCGGCGCCGAGCGTGGCGAAGGCCTGCGCCATTTCGACTCCGACGACACCACCGCCCAGTACGCCGAGCCGTCCCGGAACCTTCTCCGCCGAAGTCGCCTCTCGCGAACCCCACGGGGAAACGGTGTCCAGCCCGGGGATCGACGGTGTCCGCGGGACGCTGCCCGTGGCGACGATCACCGCGTGCCGCGCGGTCAGCACGTCACCGCCGTCGACCGTGATCTCCCGCTCACCGGTGATCCGTCCGTGGCCGCGGATCGGGACGATCCCGACGCCTTCCGCCCACTTGACCTGTCCGGTGTCGTCTCCCTTGCCGGTGAACCAGTCCCGGCGCGCGAACACCTCGGCCGGGTCGACCGCGTCGCCCACCGGGACGCCGGGAACCCGTTTGGCGGCGGCGAGGAGGTTCCCCGGCCGCAGCAGCGCCTTGCTCGGAATGCAGGCCCAGTAAGAACATTCGCCGCCGAAGCGTTCGTGTTCGACGAGCGCGACCCGGAGGCCGCCCCGCGCTGCCCGTTCGGCGGCGACCTCGCCGACCGGGCCGCCTCCGATCACGATCACGTCAAAATCCTGTGCTGACATGCATTCAGCGCACACCACCGCGCAGCTTCGCGCAACCTGCCGCTATCCTCGTGTCGCTGCGTGAGTCATCAGCCGCGGGTCAGGTTTCGCCGTGCCGGTTACGCAGTAGAACGATCGAGCGCGGGAGGTTTTTCATGGCCAGGAACACTGCTGTGCATTTGCTGGATGATCTGACCGGCGAGGCGGCCGAGGAAACGGTCGCATTCGGTTTGGACGGAATCGCTTACGACATCGACCTTTCGGCCGACAACGCCACCGCACTCCGGGAAATCCTGCGTGCCTATGTGGAGAACGGCCGCCGGATCGGCGGACGCAAACTGCGGCCGCGGGTCGTGCAGCGGCCCAAGGGCACGCGCGTGACCAAGTCGACGCCGAAGACCGCGGCCACCGCCGCGAAGGCCGAGTCGAAGACGGCCGCGAAGCCGGGCCGCAAGCCCGCCGCGAAGGGTGTCGCCGGCCGCAAGCCCGCCGCCGCCAAGAAGGCCGCCGCCCCCAAGGCGGAGGCCAAGGCTCCGGCCAAGACCACGGCGAAAGCCACTGCGGCCAAGGCGAAGTCGACCCGCGGCACGGCGGCGAAGACCACGGCGGCCAAGGCGCCCGCCGGTCGTGCGAAGGCCGCGGCCGCGGCGAAGACCCCGGCCAAGGCCGCGCCGAAGGCCGCCGCCAAGACGACCACCGCGAAGGCGGCTCCGAAGACCGCGGCCGCGAAGACGTCCCCCGCCAAGGCCGCTCCGAAGGCCGCGGCCAAGGCTCCGGCGAAGAAGGCCGCCGAGCCGAAGAAGACCGCGCGCGCCGCTCGCAAGGTGCCCGCCGTCACTTTCTCGGCCACGGAAAAGTAATTCCACGAAATACAAATCGGCCCCCTTCGCGTAATTGAGCGAAGGGGGCCGATTTGTGTTAAGTCTCGTGAGTGGCAATGACGGTTCTAACCGTCCTTACCACTCACGAGGCCGGACGTTGAGCGCCTTCGGCATGCCATTCCGGGTAGTGGTACCGCGTGTGCTGAAGCGAGCGATGCCGCTCCAGCTCCTCGGCCGAGGGCTTCCGGGTGGAGAGTTCACCCAGTTGCGCGGCCGCCGCCACGCGGACCGCGGCCGTGACTTCGGCAACACCTTTGCGCAGGCCATGCTCGGCGAGCGACGCGACCGGGCTCCGGTGGGAGTCGAGCGGACGGGGATCCGCGGGTGCCGAAGTGAGGTACCGGCCGACCCGTTCCGAAGCCGTCGAGACGAGCAGCGTCGAATGCGCGAGCAAGCCCGTTCTCGTCCGGAACACGGCGAAACCGCACAGCTTCGCGTCACCGACGAACAGCCCTCGATCACCGAGCCGCGACGGCAGCCCGAGTTCGGCCACCGTCGCGGTCATCAGTTCCCCGAGCGCTTCCAGAGGTCTGGCGGACTTGTCCGACAGACCGAGCCCCGGCAGGACGAGCGTGATGTTGAGATTGCCGGGATCGTGGAACACGGTGCCGCCACCGCTGGCCCGGCGCAGCACCGGGACGCCGTCGCTCGCGCAGACGTCGGCCTTGACCTCGCGTTCGATCTTCTGCCCCCGCCCCACGACCACACAGTCGGTGTTGCGCCAGATCCACAGGACCGGCGCCTCCGGTGCGGCACGCAGGAGGGCTTCGTCGAACGCGAGGTTGTCGGCCGGGTCGTCGAACGAGGCGACGACTTCCGAGGGACCGGTCACAGTGCTTTGAGTTCCTCCACGATCTCGCCCACCGACGATTTGGCGTCGCCGAAGAGCATGCTGGTCTTCGCATCGTAGAAGAGCTCGTTGTCGATACCGGCGAAGCCCGAGCTCATCCCGCGTTTGAGCACGATCACCGACCGGCTGTGGTTCACCTTGAGGATCGGCATCCCGTAGATGGGCGAGCCCGGATCGGTCTCCGCGGCCGGGTTCGTGACGTCGTTCGCGCCGATCACCAGCGCGACGTCGGTCTGGGCGAACTCGGAGTTGATCTCGTCCATCTCCTTGAGCTGCTCGTACGGGACGTCGGCCTCGGCGAGGAGCACGTTCATGTGCCCCGGCATCCGGCCGGCCACCGGGTGGATGGCGTACGCGACCGTGATCCCCTTGGCCTCCAGCAGTTTCGCCATCTCGCGGACCACGTGCTGCGCCTGCGCGACGGCCATGCCGTAGCCAGGCACGACGACGACCTTGTTGGCGTACGCCATCTGGATCGCGGTGTCGGACGCGGAGGTGCTGCGAACCGGCCGGACCTCGCCGGATCCGCCGCTCGCGACCGCCGTGCCGCCGCCGAACCCGCCGGCGACGATGGCCGGGATCGACCGGTTCATCGCCTTCGCCATCAGGTTCGTGAGGATCGAACCCGAGGCGCCGACGATCATGCCGGCCACGATCAGCGCGGTGTTGTCGAGCGCGAGGCCCATGGCCGCGGCCGACAATCCGGTGAGCGCGTTGAGCAACGAGATGACGACCGGCATGTCCGCGCCGCCGATCGGCAGCACGACCACCACGCCGAGCACGCCCGCCGCGACCAGCAGGCCGATCATCAGCAGTTCGTTGTCACCACCGCTCGCGATGACCACCGCGAGGACGATCGCGGCGATCAGCACCAGTGCGTTCACCGGCTGCTGCAGTTTGCCCAAGGTGATCGGGCGGCCGGAGATGAGTTCCTGCAGTTTCCCGAACGCGATGTTCGAGCCCCAGAAGGACACCGATCCGACGATCGCGGCGAACAACGACGCGATCGCGACGTACGCGGGCTCGTGTGCGTAGCCCTCGGTGGTGCGGAACTCGACCCACGCGATGAGCGCGACCGCTCCGCCGCCGACGCCGTTGAACAGCGCCACCATCTGCGGCATCGCGGTCATCTTCACCTTGCGCGCGGACGGCACGCCGACGACGACACCGATCGCGACGCCGAGCGCGATGAGCAGCCAGTTGCTCATGCCCGGCGTCAGGAGCGTCGCGATCACCGCGATGGCCATGCCGACCGCGGCGATCCAGTTGCCGCGGACCGCGGTGCGCGGACCGGTCAGGCCCATGAGGCCGTAGATGAACAGTGCGAAGGAAATGATGTAGAGGACGGCGATGAAGGTCGTCACTTGTCACCACCGTCTTCCGGCTTCTTCGCCTTGAACATCGAGAGCATCCGGTCGGTGACGAGGAAGCCGCCGACCACGTTGATCGTGCCGAAGGCGATCGCGATCACCAGCAGGATCTTGTTCAGTACGCCGTCGACCCCGAGGCCGAGCACGATCAGCCCGCCCAGCAGGACGATGCCGTGGATCGCGTTGGTGCCCGACATGAGCGGGGTGTGCAACGTGTTGGGCACCTTGGAGATGACCGTGAAACCCACGAATCCGGCGAGTACGAGGATCGCCAAACTGCCTACGAGCATCACTCGCCCCCTTCTTCTTTTCCGGCAACGCAGGCCCCGGCGACGATCTCGTCGGAGAAGTCGAGCGCGAGCTTGCCTTCGGAGTCGACGAGCAGTTCGAGCAACTCGGTGACGTTGCGCGCGTAGAGCTCGCTGGAATGCGCGGGCATCTCCGCGGCGAGGTTGAGCGGCGAGCAGATGGTGACGTCGTGCTCGACGACCTCCTCGCCCGGTTTCGTCAGTTCGCAGTTGCCGCCGGACTCACCGGCGAGGTCGACCACGACACCACCGGCGGGCATCCCCTTCACCGCGTCGGCGGTGACGAGGACCGGTGCCCGGCGGCCGGGGACGAGCGCGGTGGTGATCACGACGTCGAACCTCGTGATCGCCTCGGTGAGCCTGCGTTGCTGCTCGGCCTTTTCCTCGTCGGTCAGCTCGCGGGCGTACCCGCCTTCACCGACCGCCTCGATGCCGAGGTCGAGGAATTTCGCGCCGAGCGACTTCACCTGCTCGCCGACCTCTGGCCGGACGTCGTACCCGGTGGTCTGCGCGCCGAGCCGTTTCGCCGTCGCCAAGGCCTGCAGCCCGGCGACACCGGCACCGAGCACGAGCACCTTCGCCGGTGGCACCGTCCCCGCGGCGGTGGTGAGCATCGGGAAGAAGCGGGTGAGCTTCTCCGCCGCGAGCAGGACCGCGCGATAGCCCGCGACGCTGCTCTGCGACGACAACGCGTCCATCGCCTGCGCGCGGGAGATCCGCGGGATCGCCTCGACGGCGAAGGCGCGGACGCCCGCCGATTCGAGCGCGGCTATCCCGTCGGGATCACCCCTCGGATTCAGGAAGCCGATGAGAATGGTGCCCTGTTTGAGCTTCGCGACTTCGGCCGCGCTCGGAGGCGCCACCTTCACCACGATGTCGGCATCCCACGGATCGCCGATCACCGCTCCCGCCTGCTCGAAGGTCTCGTCGGCGAGCAGCGCGCCGGCGCCCGCGCCGGGCTCGACCACCACCCGCAGTCCGCGTCCGGAAACGCGCTCGATGAGTTTCGGTACCAGCGCGATACGGCGTTCGCCTTGTCCGGTTTCCCGGACCACACCGACCGTGAGCTGCTCGTTCTCTGCCGCCACAGGCGACCTCCTCGCTGGAGAGGACCACACGAACCCGCACTTCTTACCACGCCCGGCCGACAACTTTCCTGGCTGAACGTATCCGGACGGCATCTTTCCGTGACATCGCTCATCACGATCGATCCAGCCATCGATCCAGGTGCGCGACGTCATAAGGGGTTACGGCGAACGAGAGTGCGGCACCGCACTCTCGTGATCGCCAGCCGTGAGCGGCTCGGGAAGTTCGTCCTGCGCCGGGATCCACGCGATATCAGCCGGATCCGGGCATTCGATCCTGACGGCGAGGCCTCCCTCGATGTGGGCAGCGTGTGGGAGCAGGAAGCCGCCGTGGCGCGGCCATGGGTCCGCCCGTGCCCGCGGTCGGCTAGCCGGCCGCCAGCCAACGCGAGCGGTGTCGCACGTGGATACCGTCGGTGTTACTGAGGATGCCCTCGGCCCAGTGGAACTGGGTGCAGCCGTGGTTCGGCGCCTCTTCACCGGGCGCGGCCCCGGGTGCGCCGAAGGCGATGTCGAAGAACTTGTCGGCGGTGTGCCGGAAGACAGGTGTGCTGCCGGTCAGGAACAGGGTGTCGCCGTGGATGTGCTCGCGCAGCCGGTCCCGGTTCTTCCGGTGGTGCCGGGCCGCGTAGTCGATGCCTGCCGGATCCGGTAGATAGGCCGCTGGGACTTCCGCGGTCTGACGGAGACCGCGGCCGAGGGCGGAGCGCAACCGCGGCCACGACGAGGCTCGCAGCTGCAGGCTGTGGTGACTCAGGACCAGGTCGAGCCGCCGGCCGTCGCCGTGTTCGGGGAGGGCGAGGCGCCTGCCGTGGCGCAGCGGCAAGTAGATGATGGTGTGCTTGGACCGTGCTGCCAGCAGCCACAACACGCCGATGCGGTACGCGGCCCGGCGATCGACGTGAAGCTCTCGCCAATGGTCGTCGGCCCATAGTCCCGCGTTGGCGGTTCCGTCGGTCGGGCAGATCACTCGCCAGTCCCGGCCGCCGAGTCGAGCCCGCCGGACCTCGACCGCCACCTTCATCGAATGGTGTCGACCATGCCAGGCGCCCGAATAAGCGTAGTGCCGCACCGACGATCCTTCCCTAGGTCTTCGCAGAACAGGACAGATTCCCGGAACCGTCCACAGAAGACAAGTGGGTTACGCCGCCCGCCTGGTACGACAGCGCTTTCCGCATCACGGAACGCTGCGCCAGTTCGGCACGCCCAGGAAGATCAGCCGCAGCCGCCGTTCGGCCGTGCGCACGGTCTCTTCGTCACGCGAAGGGGTTTCGAGCAGCTCCAGCACCGTCGTGAGCATGGTCGTCACGATCAGGTCGGCGAGCAGATGGAGATCTTCGGTGCTCCATTCGCGGAGGAAGTCGAACCGCGCGAGGTCGACGGCGAGTTCGCTGACGAAGAGCTTGAGCTCGAACGCGATCGCCTGCCGGACCGGTCCGGTGCCGCCGTAACGCTCCCTGGTCAGGAAATGGAAGTGGTCCTCGTGCGCCCGGACGTGTTCGCGCAGGATGCGCACGGACGTTTTGATCATGTCGTTGTACGCGGCCGGTCGGGTGCGTGCCGACCGGATCATCGTGCGCAGCGTGCGCATCGACTCCTCGACGAGCGCCACACCCAGCTCGTCCATCGACGCGAAATGCCGGTAGAACGCCGTCGGCACGATCCCGGCCTGCTTCGCCACCTCGCGCAGGCTGAGCCCGGAGAACCCTCGTTCCGCCACCAAGTCCAGGGCGGCGTCCAGCAGCGCCTGCCGTGTGCGCTGCTTGCGCTCCTGCCGGGAAACGGGCTCCGTTGTCACGACGGACAGCGTAATCGCCTCCGCACTATCACCCACGTCACATCACCCTCCTCTCGCGTTGACAAGCGCGACGGTCGCCACTTCACTATTGAGTGTACAAGCGTTCACTGAATTTGGGAGAAGTGATGACGGCACTGGTACCGCGCAGGGCCAGGCGGCTGGCCTCGCTGGCCGAGGCCCTGCTCACGCCCCATGGCATGGACCGCTACCTCGAACTCGTCGATCCGATGCTGGTCCGCCACGAGATCCGCGGCCTGGTCACCGACGTCCGGCGGCAGACATCCGACACGGTCACGCTGACCATCCGGCCGAGCCGCGCCTGGCGGGGACACGTCGCGGGCCAGTACGTGCGGGTGACCGTCGAGATCGACGGCGTCCGCCGGACCCGCTGCTACTCGCCAGCCGGTTCGGAGCACGACGGATCACTGGAACTGACCATCAAGGCCGACCCGCAGGGGCTCGTCTCGCGGCACCTGAACCGCACGGTCACCGTCGGTTCGGTACTCGGACTGTCCACTCCGGACGGTGAGTTCACCCTGCCATCGCCGCGGCCCCGGCGGATCCTGCTGCTGAGCGGCGGGAGCGGGATCACGCCCGTCCTGTCGATGCTGCGCACGCTGGCGGACGAGAAGTACGAGGGCGATCTCGCCTTCCTGCACTACACCAACGGCGCCGAGGACGCGCTCTACCGCGCCGAGCTCGCCGACCTGGCGCGCCGCCTGCCCGGCCTGCGGGTGATACACGCGTTCACTCACGCCAAGACCGGCGGCGACCTGCACGGGTTCTTCTCGAAGGAACACCTCGCCGAGGCCGCGCCCTGGTACCCCGACGCCGAAACCTTCCTCTGCGGTCCGAAGCCGCTGATGGATTCGGTCCGCGAAGTCTTCGAGGCCGACGGCCTGGGCGCACATCTGCACACCGAGGAGTTCACCCCGCCGGCGCTCACCTTCGACACCGAGAACGCCGAAGGGCAGGTGCGGTTCGCGCGCAGCGGCCGCGAGTTCGCCAACTCCGGGAAACCGTTGCTGGAGCAGGCCGAAGAGGCCGGCCTCAGCCCGGAACACGGCTGCCGGATGGGCATCTGCTTCTCCTGCACGCAGATCAAGACCTCCGGCTGTGTGCGCAACGCCAAGACCGGCGAAACCTCCAGCGAAGAGAACGAAGAGATCCAGCTCTGCATCTCCGTCCCGGTCGGGGACGTCGAGATCAACGCTTAGAAAGGAGCCCGGGATGACCGGCTTGCAGGACAAGCTCACCCCCGCCCAGGTCGAGGAGTTCGGCCGCGAACTGGACGAGATCCGGCAGCGGATCGTCGCCGATCTCGGCCAGGCCGACGTCGACTACATCCACAACGTCATCAAGACCCAGCGCGCGCTCGAGGTCGCCGGCCGCGGGCTGCTGTTCGCCGGGTTCTTCCCGCCAGCGTGGGTCGCCGGGGTGACCGCGCTCTCGGTGGCGAAGATCCTCGACAACATGGAGATCGGCCACAACGTCATGCACGGCCAGTACGACTGGACGCGCGACCCGGCGCTGAGCTCGCAGAAGTTCGAATGGGACACCGTCGCGCCGTCGGAGAACTGGCGTCACTCCCACAACTACATCCACCACACGTACACGAACATCCTCGACAAGGACCGCGACATCGGTTACGGCGTCCTGCGGATGGACACCGCGCAGAAATGGCACCCGTACTACCTGGGCAACCCGGTGTACGCGACGCTGCTCGCGCTGTTCTTCCAGTGGGGCGTCATGCTGCACGACCTCGAGTTCGACCGCGTCGTCAAGGGCGAGCGCAAGTGGTCGGACAACAAGGAGGTCGGCCTGAAGATGCTCAAGAAGGCGGGCCGCCAGGTCGGCAAGGACTACGTGCTGTTCCCGCTGCTGACCGGTCCGCTCGCGCCGCTGACCTTCCTCGGCAACGCCACCGCGAACCTGACCCGCAACCTGTGGGCGTTCTCGATCATCTTCTGCGGGCACTTCCCCGCCGACGTCGAGAGCTTCACCGAGGAGGAGACCGAGAACGAGTCGCGGGGCCAGTGGTACCTGCGGCAGATCCTCGGGTCGGCGAACATCACCGGCGGCAAGCTCTTCCACATCATGACCGGGAACCTCTCGCACCAGATCGAGCACCACCTGTTCCCGGACATCCCGGCGCGCCGCTACCCGGAGATCGCGGGCGAGGTGCGGGCGATCTGCGAGAAGTACGGCCTGCCGTACAACACCGGCCCGCTGCACAAGCAGCTGTTCTCGGTGGCCAAGAAGATCGTGAAACTGGCCCTTCCGTGGAACGGCGAACCCCGCACACCGGCTACCGTGGAGAGCGACAAGACCCTCCGAGCGGCTTAAGGTGTCTGACATGGTCGGTCAGTTCGAGAGCACCAAGGACGTGGTCCAAGAGGTCACCGAGTCCGCGGCCACCCATATCGGCAACATCGCGACGATCATCACCGGCGCGATCCGGGACATCGCCCGCGAGACCGGTGACTGGCTGACGGACGTCATCGAGATGCGCGAGGCGTCCCAGCGGGCGCAGGCGGACGAGAACCGCGAGGACTAGCGGCACAGGTCGCCGAAGATTACGGAAAACCGGATGGGCACGGGGCGGGTGATCACGGCAGGCTGAAGCCGTGACCACCCGCCTCGCTCTTCCCCGACGCGTCCTCAGCGCCCAGCTGAGCCGCGCGTACTGGGCCGAGCTGGCGTGGGTGATCGCCGGCGCGCCGCTGACGCTGATTTTCGTGGTGCTCGTCGTCGTCGGGTTGTTCCTCGGCGCCGGCCTGAGCCTGCTCACCATCGGCCTGCCCGTGCTCATCGGCGTCCTGGCGGGCGCGCGGCTGATCGGCATCGCCCACATCGGCCTGGCGCGTGCCCTGCTCGGGACGACGGTCACCCCGCCCACCCGGCCCGAGCTGCGGCCGGGGCTCTGGAACGGCGTCAAAGGGCGGCTCGGGGATCCGCTCGGCTGGCGGTCGATCGCCTATCTGCTGATCCGGCTGCCGCTGTCGTTGATCGGGTTCTTCCTGGTCGCGAGCATGTTCGTGTACGCAGGGAGCACGCTGAGCTATCCGCTGTTCTGGTTCACCCTGAACGGCGAAGCCATGCCGACGTTCGACCTCCGCGTCGATACCTGGCCCCTCACCCTGCCGCTCGCCGCCACCGGGCTGGCCGTCCTGCTGGCGATGCCGTGGGTGGTACACGGGCTCACCGAATTCGACCGCCTGCTGGTGCGCGGCGTCCTCGGCGCCGAGGACCTCTCCCAACGCGTGCGCGAGCTCGAACGCAGCCGCGCGACCGCGGTCGACGACGCGACGCGGCGGCTGCGCCGGATCGAACGCGACCTGCACGACGGCGCGCAGGCCCAGCTGGTCGCGCTGGCGATGAAGCTCGGCATCGCGAAGGACGAGCTAGCCGCCGGCGGCGACATCGAGCAGGTCACCGCCCTGGTGACCGCCGCACACGCCAACGCGAAACAGGCGCTGGTCGAGCTGCGCGACCTCGCCCGCGGCATCCATCCCGCCGCGCTCGACGCGGGCCTCGACGTCGCACTGTCCACTTTGGCCGCGGGCTCGGGTATCGACGCGCGGATCACCGTGGACCTGCCGGAGCGGCCGTCGCCGTCGATCGAGACCATCGCCTACTTCACCGTCGCCGAGCTGCTGACGAATGCCGCCAAGCACACTTCCGCCGCGATCGAGGTCGACGTGGGTATCGTCGGCGAAGACCTGCGGCTCGTCGTGCGCGACGGCGGCGAAGGCGGGGCCCGGCCGGTACGCGGCGGCGGGTTGGCCGGGATCGCCGAGCGGCTCGCGACGGTGGACGGCGGGCTCGAAATCGACAGCCCACCGGGTGGGCCTACGGTGATCAGCGCGGGAATACCGATACGGAAATAGGGGGCGGCGTGCGCGTCGTGATCGCGGAGGATTCGGCAATCCTCCGGGCGGGGCTCGTCGAACTGCTGAACCTTCGGGGGCACGAGGTCGTCGCGGCCGTCGCCGACGGGGACAGCCTCTGCGCGGCGGTGCGCGAACACCGCCCCGATGTGTCCATTGTGGATATCCGGATGCCGCCGACGCACACCGACGAGGGGCTGCGCGCGTCCATCGCGCTGCGCGCGGAGCTGCCGGGGTGCGCGATCCTGCTGTTCTCTCAATACGTCGAGACTCAGTACGCGACGGAACTCCTCGCCGACCGCGCGGGCGGTGTCGGCTATCTGCTGAAGGACCGCGTCGCGGAGGTTTCGGATTTCCTCGACGCGCTCCGGCGGGTGGCCGACGGCGAGACCGTGCTCGACCCGGAAGTGGTCAGCCAGCTGTTCACCGCCACCCGGAAGACGGACGCGCTCGCCGGGCTGACGCCGCGGGAGCGTGAAGTGCTGGGTTTGATGGCCGAAGGGCGGTCGAACTCGGCCATCGCGGCGGCGCTGTTCCTTTCGGCGGGCTCGGTGGAGAAGTACGTGTCGAGCATCTTCGGGAAGCTGGCGCTGCCGCAGTCCGAAGGGGACAACCGGCGGGTTCTCGCCGTGCTGCGGTACCTGGAGTCCTAGGACGGCTCGACCGGCACTCCGTCCGGCTCCGGCAGGCACAGCTGCACCCACGCGACATCCCGCCAGGCTCCGTGCTTGTAGCCGATGCGCCGGTACGTCCCCACCGGCTCGAATCCCAGCGCGCGGTGCAGCCCGGCGCTCGCGTCGTTCGGCAGCACCATTCCGGCGCAGAAGTTCCGGAAGCCGCGCGACGCCAGCTTGTCCAACAGCGCCTGATAGAGCGCGCGCCCGCCGCCGGTCCTCCGTCGGCCGAGTTCCAGATAGATACTGACCTCGCAGGACCACCGATAAGACGGCCGGCCGCTGAAGGGGCCTCCGTAGGCGTATCCGGCGACGCGGCCTTCGTCGTCTTCGAGCACGAGCCACGCGTGTGATCGCTGCGCCTTGGCGATGCGCTCGGCCATCTCGTCCGGTTTGGGCGGCTCGGTTTCGAACGAGATCACCGTGTCGGTGACATACGGCGCGTAGATCTCCGCGCACGCCGTCGCGTCGGCTTCCGTCGCTTCCCTGATCACCATGGCGACCATAGTAACCGAGGCTGCCACTATAGTGAGCAGCATGTCCGATCCCCTGTCCGCGTCGCTCGCCGCGACGCTCCAGTCCACGAGACTCGACCAGAACCTTTCGGCCAACGCCCTCGCCGAGTCCTCGGGCGTGTCCAGGGCGATGATCGGCAAGATCGAACGCGGCGAGGCACAGCCGACGGCGGTCCTGCTCGGCAGGCTTTCCGCCGCGCTCGGGATGACGCTGTCCGAGCTGATCGCCCGCGCCGAACACGGCGACCGGCGCCTCGTGCGCGCCGCCGATCAGCCGACCTGGACCGACCCCGACACCGGGTACGTGCGCCGCGCGGTCTCACCTTCGCTCGGCGGCCCGCTGGAACTGGTCGAGGTCGTGCTGCCCGCGGGCGCCGAGGTCGCCTTCCCCGCGCACACCTACGCGCTGACCCATCACCAGATCTGGGTGCTCGACGGGCACCTGCGCTTCCGCGAGGGCGACGTCGAGCACGAACTCGACGCCGGTGACTGCCTCCAGCTCGGCACCCCCAAGCCGTGCGCCTACGTCAATCCGACCGGCGAACCGGTCCGATATCTGGTCGCGCTCGCCCGGCGGCACGCCTGATACTCGGCTGATGAACCACCGCGCCCTCGCCTGCGTCGCGGCGAAGGCACGCGGCGGGCACGAGGCCGGACTGCCGGTGACGCTGCACTTCCATCCGGACAGGTCCACAGTGGACGGCCGCCCGGTGCTGGCGGCGATGGCCGAGGACGGGTTCTACCGCAACCAGTTCGAAACCGGGACGAGCAACGGAGGGCTCACCGCGCGTCCCGGCGGAGACCGCTGGCACTGGGAGAGCCGGATGTTCGGCGGCGCCTACGACGACGCGCCCGCCGCAGAACGGCCCAAGTACGGCGCCTTGAACTTCCGCCGCCGCGCGGTCGGCGGCGCGCCGAGATTCGGCTCCGCCCATTTCCGGATGGCCGCGCACACCCTCGGCAGGACGACGTTCTGCTATCCGGACAGCGTGCTGAGCCCGGCGGATTTCGGGTGCGGCACCAGGGTTTCCGCGCTGATCGCGCTGGCGGAACAGGACGACACCGACCTTCTCGACGACTACATCGAGGCGCACGTCCACGGGCCGATCGATCTCACGAAGGACGTCGAAGCCCTCGTTCTCGACCCGAGCCACCGCGGCACCGACGTCGAGGAGGCCGCGTCGAGACTCGGCTGCTCGGTCGAATGGCATCCCGGTTTCCGTCTGTCCACCGACGAATTAACCCGCCATCCGGCGTACCGCGGCCCCGAGTTCGTCGAACTCGGCCTGGCGCTGGCCGAAGACGGCTATCTCGATCCGCGCGTCCTCGGCGAAGCCCGCGACGTCGACCAGCAAGCCCTCAAACGCGTCTGGCACTACGTCGCCCGCTTCGGGGCACTACCGTGAAGAGCATGTACTCCACGGAGATCGAGGTGCGCACCGGCAGCGTGGCCGTGGTGCACGACCTGACCAAGGACGCCGAGGCCTTTTTGCGCGACGCGGACGCCGAAGACGGGATCCTGCACGTCTTCGTCCCGCACGCGACCTCCGGGCTGGCGATCCTCGAAACCGGCGCCGGCAGCGACGAAGACCTGCTCACGGCGCTCGACGAACTGCTCCCCCGCGACGGCCGCTGGCGGCACCAGCACGGCAGTCCCGGTCACGGCCGTGACCACGTCCTGCCCGCGCTGCTGCCGCCGTTCGCGACGATCCCGGTGCTCGGCGGGGTGATGACGCTGGGCACCTGGCAGTCGGTCTGCCTAGTGGACACCAACCTGGACAACCCGGTCCGGCGCGTCCGCTTCAGCCTTCTGGAGGGCTGACCGGCCCGGCCACAGCGCGAGGACCAGCCCCGCCGCGAGCAGTCCGGCGAGCACCCACACCCCGGTCGTGACGTCCGGCGCGCCGGACACACCCTGCAGCAGGCTCCGGAGCCCTTCCGCCGAGAACCGGAACGGCGTCCAGGACCACAGCACCGCGCGGTACGCGGGGTTCAGCAGCTCCGGCACCTGACCCGCGACGGCGGGCGCGACCAGGTACAGCGGGCCGAGGATCGCCATCGCCCGTACGCCGAGCAGCCGCAGCAACCCGGTCTGCAGGGCGGCGAACCCGGTCGAGGTCAGGAAAAGGAAGCCGAGGACGTCCCAGCCGAGCGGGAGCGACGAGTCCCACAGCTTCAGGAATCCGGCCAGCGCACCGGTGACCAGCACACCCGCCGAGACGATCTGCGTGAAGCGCGCCGCGGCTCCCGCGTCCCGGCCGATCCGGCGTCCGGCCAGGATCAGCACGGCGCCCGCGGCCAGGCAGCCGACCCATGCCAGCGCGCTCAGCGCGAGCGGCGCGACCCGGCCCGCCGCGCTCGCGGGGTGCAGCGTCTCGACCTTCGGCGTGCCGCCGACGGCTTGCGCGGCGCCGGTCAGGACCTGTTGCGCGATCTGCGTTCCGGACGGGTTCACCGCCCCGGAGACCACGACCGTCGACGGCAGTTCGAGGACGCCGTAGACCTCCTTGTCCTCCAGCAGTTTCCGGCCTTCCGCCGGCGAGGTCACGCGCCACGAGACCTGGCCTCCGCCATGGGACGCGATCCCGTTCGCGGCCGCCTGGAGCGGTCCCGGAGGCGCGGCCACCGCGACGGGCAGCCCGTCGGGCGCGACGGTGGCCTGCGCGCCGAAGGTGAGAAAGCCGAGCACGACGGCGACCAGCGCACCGGCCACCGCGGCGAGTAAGGCGAAGGCCCCGGCGGGGCGACGGTTCGACATGACCGTCCTCCATTTATTCGTCATCTGTTGAATTAGCTGCCAAGGTAAGCCTCCCGGCCGCGGAAGTCAACAGACGTTGAATTAGCTCACCGGTACCGTCGGCCGCGTGACTACTCCGCATCGGCTCGTGCTTTGGGACATCGACCAGACCCTCGTGGACCTGCGCGGCGTCGGCGCCGCCTGGTACACGACCGCGCTCGCCGAGGTCGCCGGCGTCGAGTTGCGGACGTTGCCGAATTTCGGCGGCCGCACCGAACGCGCCATCAGCGCCGACATCCTGATCTCGCACGGCGTCGAGCCCACCGAGGAGAACGTGCGCAAGCTCTGGCTCGCACTGATCGCGGTCTCCGAAAGCCACGCACCCACGCTGGCTTCGAGCGGCCGGGCGCTCCCTGGCGCGAAGGACGCGCTGAACGCCTTCGCGACGCAGGGCGGCATCGTCCAGACCCTGGTCACCGGGAATCTGCCGGAGATCTCCGTGCACAAGCTGACCGCGTTCGACCTGCACGAACACGTGGACTTCGAGATCGGCGGCTACGGCTCGCTCTCGGCGCACCGCCCCGATCTGGTGCCCGCCGCCGTGGGCCACGCTTCGGCGAAACACGGCACCGAGTTCGCGCCGGCGTCGGTCGTCGTCATCGGCGACACCCCGGACGACGTACGGGCCGCGCTCGACAACGGCGCCGTCGCGGTGGCCGTGGCGACCGGGCAGTTCAGCGCGGAGGAACTGGCCGACGCGGGCGCGCACACCGTGCTCGCGGACCTGTCCGACCTGGCAGCGGTGCGTGCGGCCGTGCTCGGGAACGTTAACTAAGCTCGCTTCATGGCATACCCAGGCGGCAACGGCTGGCCGGAGCAGCAACCGCAGCAGCCCTATCAGCAGCAGGGCTACCCACTCCAGTACCCCCAGCAGCAGTACCAGGGTTACCAGCAGTTCCCGCAGCAGACGTACCAGGGTTTCGCGCCGGAGCCGCCGAAGAAGGGCAACAAAGGGCTGTGGATCGGCCTCGGCGCGCTCCTCCTGGTGATCGCCGTCGGCGCCACGCTGTTCTTCGTCCTGCGTGACGGCGAAGAGCCGCAGCCCCAGGCAGGTCCGCCGCCTTCCTCCGCGCCGGTGCCGCCCTCGTCGTCGGCGTCGAAGCCGTCGTCCTCGAGCAGTGATGCCCCGAAGGACAACAAAGTCCCCTCGACGACGCCCGGCTGGCAGGGGATCCTGTCGGTGAAGGACAAAACCGCCTACGACCTGCCCCCGTCGGGCTGGGAGACCAAGCCGGGCTATGTCACCGGGAACACCGAGCGGGACATGAAGATGGTGATCCACGAAGCGATGAGGTACAAGCTCGGCGCCTGCCCCGACGTCAGCGGTTCGCACCGGGGACTGGTCGGCTTCGCCACCGCGGACCAGATCCCCGTCGAGAACGCCGCCCGAGGCGCTGTCCGGCTGTGGATCCAGTCCGCCACCGGCAAGGCCGACGTGCCGCTGCCCGAGCTCAAGCAGATCACCATCGCCGGCGGCACGATCCAGGCGCTCAGTTCCACCGCCTCGTTCACCCCGAGCGAAGGCGAAGGCTGCCGGGCTCCGAGCGTGAAGGTCACTTCGGCGGCCTTCAAGAACGGTGAGCAGACCATCTGCTTCGTGATGGTCCTCGACCAGGGCA
Organism: Amycolatopsis roodepoortensis; assembly: GCF_014873915.1. Classification (GTDB taxonomy): domain Bacteria; phylum Actinomycetota; class Actinomycetes; order Mycobacteriales; family Pseudonocardiaceae; genus Amycolatopsis; species Amycolatopsis roodepoortensis. The sequence goes on along the minus strand of NZ_JADBEJ010000001.1, from coordinate 160,525 downwards.
CCCCGGACGCCCTGCCCGAAGCGGACGCGCAAATGATCCTCGCGAGTTTGAGGCCGCAGCAATGACCGGCCCCGGTGGGCGGAACGACGAACCTCGGCAGTGGTTCGTCGATCCCCTCACCGGGCAGCCGCTCGAAACCGAGGCCGAACAGACGAGACCGCTTCCGATCGTCCGGGACGCCGTCCCGCCGCGCCGTCGCCTGCGCCTGCGGCCGACGCTCGGCGTCCTCGGGCTGGCCGTCGTCCTCGCCGTCGGCGCGACGGCCACCTACCAGGCGAAGACCGCGCCTCCACCGCCGTCCGCCCACGACCTCGTCCTGCCCGACCCGGTGCCCGCCACACGGGTCCAGCCGGTGATCGCGGGCTGGCAACCGGTGGTGTCCGGCGATCATCCGTTCGTCTACGACGTCCCGCCCGATTGGACGCTCGAAGAGCCCGACGTCGCCATCGGCTACGAGACCCCGGCCGGGGACCTCGTCACCCTGCAGGGGGTCGCGCGGTTCCGCCGGGCGTTCTGCCCCAGCACCGATCTCTCGGCACGCGCGACGGCGGGATTCACGACGATCGACGAAGGCGAAGTCGGCGGCCTCGCCCAGGCCGCCGAGGAAACGACGCTGCGCTGGGCCGAAGCGGCGTACGGTCGCTCCGCGACGGCGGAGATCGGCGACCCCGGCCCGGTGCCCGTCCTGGACGGCGGGACGACCGCCACCGCCGTGACCACCTCCGTCGTCCCCGCCCCGGACGGGCCGTGCCCCGCCCCGTCGGTCGCGATCACCGCGATCGCTCTCCCGTTGCGCGCACTGCCCGGATCCGGCCGCTACCACGTCCTCCTCGTACTGGCGGACCAGGAGATCCCCGGTGCGATAGCCGGCGGTGTCGTCCTCAAGATGGGTGAGAGCATCCGTCGCGAGTAGCACTCCCCTAAGGGATAAATGGGTCCCGTGCCGGATGTGTCGGAGCACCTCCCGGACCTAATTTGAGTTCCATGCCAAAAGGGGGAAGCGGGACGGCCGCGCCGGGCCGGACACGCAAGATCATCACGGTGCTGAGGCACCGGCTGCCGTTCACCAGCCTCGTCACGCTCACCATGCTCGCGCTCGCCTTGGCCACGGGCGCGCTCTGGTCGGCCGCCGAGGACCGCGCGGTGTACCCGTATATCGCGTATGGGCTGCCGTCGCTCGAATCAGGCCGGTGGTGGACCTTGTTCACCGGACCGCTGTTCGCGGTCGTCCCGCTGTACTACCTGCCGATGGTGCTCAGCTTCGCGTTGTTCGCCGGGTTCGCGGAATGGCGGCTCGGCACCCGGCGGGCGATGGCCGTCGCCATCGGCGGCCAGTTCGTCAGTGTCCTGGTGGCGGTCCAGTTCCTGGCGCTGAGCCGCAACTCCGGCTGGGAATGGGCGGAACGGGTCGCGGCCAGCCTCGACGTCGGGTTCTCCGGCGGCGCGCTCGCCGCGGTCGCGGTCGCCAGCGCCACCCTGCGCCCGCCGTGGCGCCTGCGGTTGCGCGCCGGGCTGTGCGTCTACGCCGGGGTCGCGATCATCTTCGTCGGCACGCTCGCCGACCTCGTGCACTTCTTCGCCCTCGTCCTCGCCTTGCCGTTCGGCCGGAAGTTCCTCGGTGCCAAGGATTCCTCGCGCGAACGGCGGCCCAGCCTGCGTGAGTGGCGGTTCTACGTCATGGCGGGCCTGCTGGTACTGACGGTCGCCGAACTGGTGATGTCCTTCGTGCCGGGCAACGGTCCCTTCGGTTCGTCCGAAGAGCTTTCGCTGTCCACCTGGGAAGTCGTCGTGCTGTGCCTGATCGTGGTGCCGATCATGAACGGCCTGCGCAAGGGCAGCCAGGTCGCCTGGTGGTGCGCGATGATCCTGACGTCGTTCGTCATCCTGCAGGTGATGGTCTACGGCGGGGTGCTCACGCTGGCGGAGATCTTCGGCGAGGACGCCGGCGTGGTGGATCCGCCGCTGTTCTTCGTGGACAACCTGCTCTGGACGGTCGAATTCGCCCTGCTGGTCTCCTCCCGCGGCGCCTTCCGCGTGCCGTCGCGGCGGAAGTGCCGCCGCCTCGGCCGGATGGGCAACCCCGCGCTGGCCCGCACGCTGCTCAGCCGCCACGGCGGGAGCACGCTTTCGTGGATGACGACCTGGCCGCAGAACTCGTACTTCGTGGCCGCGGACGGCAAGTCCTACCTCGCCTACCGGCGGCACGCGGGGGTCGCCATCGCCCTCGGCGACCCGATCGCCCCGGACGGCGCCGCCGACCGGACGATCGCCGAGTTCATCACGATGTGCGAGAACACCGGTCTCGTGCCGTGCCTGTTCTCCGCCACCGGTGACACCACCGCCAAAACCGAAGAGCTCGGCTGGAAGCAGGTCCAGGTCGCCGAGGACACCCTGATCGAACTGGAAACGCTGGAGTTCCGCGGCAAGCGCTGGCAGGACGTGCGGACCGCGCTCAACCGGGCCAAGAAGGACGGCATCGAGTTCCGGCTCGTCCGGCTCGCCGACCAGCCACGCGCGGTGATCTCGCAGGTCCGCGCGATCTCCGAGGAGTGGATCAGCGACAAGGGCATGCCGGAAATGGGCTTCACCCTCGGCGGCGTCGACGAGGCGATGGACCCCGAGACCCGGGTGGGTCTCGCGGTGGACGCCGACGGTGTGGTCCACGGCGTGACGTCGTGGCTGCCGGTGTACACCGGAGCGGGTGCGATCGGCGGCTGGACCCTCGACGTCATGCGCAAACGCGCCGACGGGTTCCGCCCGTCGATGGAGTTCCTGATCGCGTCGTCGTGCCTGGCGTTCCGCGAGGAAGGCGCGAAGTTCGTCTCGCTGTCCGGCGCCCCACTGGCGAGCTCCGGCGAACCCGCGCACGCCGTCGAGCGGGTGCTCGACGCGCTCGGCACGATGATGGAGCCGTTCTACGGGTTCCGTTCACTGCACGCGTTCAAGGCGAAGTTCCAGCCGCGCCACGTGCCGCTGTACCTCGCGTTCCGCGACGAGGCGGACCTGCCGCGCATCGGGATCGCGCTCGGCCGGGCCTACCTGCCGAACACCGGGCTGCTGCGGCTGGCGAAGCTCGCGCGGTCGGGCAAGAAGCCTCAGCGCACGCTCGTGAACCCGCAGCCGCGAAGTACTTCTTCGCTGGCTTCACGGTAGAAGAGGCCATGCCCCGCGAAAGCCACTTTCGGGACATCAGGCGTCGCGAAAGTGGCTTTCGCGACCTGCCACGTTTGACTTTCGGCTCAATACAAACCAGACATTTCACCGCCTGGAGTCGTCCCGCAGTCCGGCTCCGCCGGGAGCCTCAGCGCAACGTCGAAGGCGGCGGCGTGATGGTCTTGCGGTCGGCCTCCGGGACACCCCGGTAGGTCTTGAGGATCTTCAGGATCAGCTCGCGGTCCGCGCCGCCCGGAGCGCCCTGGCCCGAATAGACGGCCAGGGCCGCCGAGGCGTCGCCCAGTTCCGGTGCGAGCACACCGACCAGGGCTCGCTGGACACCACAGGGCCCCGGCGGGGTGACGACCTCCGCGAAAACGATGCTGGCGGGGACCTTCTTGCCGGTACCGAGGGTGAATTCGGCCGGCTGGGGTGGTTCCGGGGTGATCTTGGCGGTCAGCGGGCCGTTCTCCGGGTTGTAGGCGCTGACGGCGAGATCGTCGACCGCCTTCTTCGCGGCGGCGGCGGGATCGGAGACCTTGATGTTGGCCACGCCGGCGCCGCCGACCCTGCTTCCCTTCTCCTGCGGGCAGTAACCCTCGCCGACGAAGGCGCTGGCGACCATGGTGATGCCCGGGACCTGGGTGCCCTTTTCCCAGCCGTGGATCGTGCCGGGTTTCGGTATCCAGTTCGGCGGGACGTCGTAGGCGTAGACGCCGTCCTTGCCGGCCACCGACTGCCAGCCTTCGGTCACCGGCGGCGCGACGACCCGGGGCGAAGGCGTGTAGACGACCGGGGCCCGGGTGGTCGGCCCGCTGCTGTCCGACCTGTCGCTGTTGTTCGCAAGCGCGGCGACCGTGATGACGCCGATCGTCGCGAAGAAGCCGTACATGGCCCTTCGCCCGCTCCGCGACATCGGCTGCTTCGCGGGCTTCTCCGGCTCCGGCTCGGGTTCAGGAGCCGGGGTCTCGGGAGCGGGCGTGTAGCCGGACGAGTCCGAGGGCTGATAGCCCCCGAACCCGTCCAGCGCCGCGTTGTCCTCGTAGCCCGGGGAATCCCTGCGCTTCTTGCCGAACATTACGAGCGGACGAGTTTGACCAGGTGCTCCACGACCGCGTCGACGGCGATCTCCTCGCGCTCGCCGGTGCGGCGGTCCTTGACCTCGACGACCCCGTTCGCCAGGCCGCGCCCGACGACGAGGATCGTCGGAACACCGACGAGTTCGGCGTCGGCGAACTTCACGCCGGGGGTGGCCTTGCGGTCGTCGAGGACGACCTCGATACCGGCGGCGTCCAGTTCGGCGGCGAGCTTCTCCGCGCCCGCGGCGACCGTCTCGTCCTTGCCCGCGATGACGACGTGCACGTCGAAGGGCGAGACCTCGCGCGGCCAGACGATGCCGAGGTCGTCGTGGTTCTGCTCGGCGAGCACGCCGACCAGCCGCGAGACTCCGACGCCGTACGAACCCATGGTGATGCGGATGGGCTTGGAGTCCGGGCCCAGCGCGTCGAGCTCGAACGCGTCCGCGTACTTGCGGCCCAGCTGGAAGATGTGCCCGATCTCGATCCCGCGGGCGGCGACCAGGGTGCCCTTGCCGTCGGGCGACGCGTCGCCCTCGCGGACCTCGGCGGCCTCGATCGTGCCGTCGCCGGTGAAGTCGCGGCCCGCGACCAGGTCGACCACGTGGTGGTCGCGCTCGTCGGCGCCGGTGACCCAGGCGGTGCCGTCGACGACGCGCGGGTCGAGCAGGTAGCGGACGCCGTTGTCCTTCAGCGCCTTCGGGCCGATGTAGCCCTTGACGAGGAAGGGGTTCTTGGCGAAATCGGCCTCTTCGAGCAGCTCGAATTCGGCGGGCTCGAGCGACGCTTCGAGGCGCTTCGTGTCGACCTCGCGGTCGCCGGGGAGGCCGATGGCCAGCAGCTCCCACTCCTTCGCTCCCGGCTGGCGGGTCTTCACCAGTACGTTCTTGAGCGTGTCCGCGGCGGTGAAGGTGCGGCCGAGATCGGCGTTGTTGAGGAACGCGACCAGGGACTCGATGGTCGGGGTGTCCGGCGTGTGGTGGACCTTCGCCTCGGGCAGGCCTTCGATCGGCTTCGCCTCGGGAGCGGGCGTGGTGACCGCTTCGACGTTGGCCGCGTACCCCGATTCGGTGCTGCGGACGTAGGTGTCCTCACCCGTCTCGGCGACGGCGAGGAACTCTTCGGAGGCCGAGCCGCCCATCGCGCCGGAGGTCGCCTTCACGACGACGTACTCGATGCCGAGGCGGTCGAACAGCTTCGTGTACGCCTGGCGGTGCAGCTCGTACGACTTGGTCAGGCCCTCGTCGTCGAGGTCGAAGGAGTAGGAGTCCTTCATGACGAACTCGCGGCCGCGGAGGATGCCTGCCCGGGGGCGCGCTTCGTCGCGGTACTTCGTCTGGATCTGGTACAGGACGACCGGGTAGTCCTTGTACGAGCTGTATTCACCCTTCACGGTGAGCGCGAAGAGCTCTTCGTGCGTCGGGCCGAGGAGGTAGTCGGCGCCCTTGCGGTCCTTGAGGCGGAACAACGCGTCGCCGTACTCGGTCCACCGGCCGGTGGCCTCGTAGGGCTCCTTCGGCAGCAGCGCGGGGAACTGGATCTCCTGCGCGCCGATGGCGTTCATCTCTTCGCGGACGACGTTCTCGATACGGCGCAGCACCCGCAGGCCCAGCGGCAGCCAGGAGTAGCCGCCCGGGGCGACCCGGCGGACGTAGCCGGCGCGTACCAGGAGCCGGTGGCTCGGTACCTCGGCGTCCGCCGGATCCTCACGCAGGGTGCGAAGGAACAACGACGACATCCTGGTGATCACTTCTGGGCTCCTCGCTGGAATTACGTGCTTAGACGTTCTGCGCAGCGTAGTCACCCCGCCCCGGGCGGGTTCAACCGGTTATCGCGGGCGCCCGGTTTTGTCGGTGGGTGCGGCTAGCGTGCCGCCATGGGTATCGAACTGGGCATGATCACGATCGACTGCGCGGATCCGCGCGGGCTCGCGGCGTTCTGGACGAAGGCGCTCGGGGTCGAGGTGGATCAGGACCACGGCGGCGAGTTCCTGATCCTGCGTGCCAAGAAGGAGAACGGGCCGGTGTTCGCCTTCCAGCGTGTACCGGAGGAGCGGGCGGGCAAGAACCGGGTCCACATGGACTTCGGTACCGACGACATGGAGAAGGAGGTGGAGCGTCTGGTCGGATTGGGCGCGAAGAAGCTGGACAGGCACGAGATGCCGGGCTTCGCCTGGACGGTGCTGGCCGATCCCGTCGGCAACGAGTTCTGCGTCGCGGCCCACGGAGGGTGACGCCGGTCGCGGCGGCCAGAATGGCGGCATGACGGAGCGAGCCATCCTGCCTTGGTCCGACATCGAGCTGCCCGAGGGCCTGAGCGTGCGGCTCTACGACGGTCTGGGTCCGCTGCCGGACGAGGGCCTCGATGAGGTTGAGGTCTACGTGCTGCCGTACGACACCGGTGCCGAGCCGATGAAGCTGCTCTCGCGGCTTCCGTCGCTGAAGCTCGTGCAATCGTTGTCGGCCGGGGTGGAGAAGCTGATCCCGCTGGTGCCGGCGGGGGTGAAGCTGGCCAACGGCCGCGGCCTGCATGACCTCAGCGTGGCCGAACACGCCCTGGCACTGATCCACGCCTCACAGCGGGATCTGCCGCGCTGGTTCGCGCAGCAGGCGACGGCGTCGTGGGAACGCGAGCACACGCGTTCGCTGGCCGACAGCCGGGTGCTGCTGGTCGGTCACGGTTCGATCGGCCAGGCCATCGAGCGGCAACTGGTCGCGGCCGAGGCGGTCGTGACCAGGGTGGCGAGCACGGCCCGGCCCGCGGAGCGCGTGCACGGCGTGGGTGAGCTGGCCGAACTGCTGCCGTCCGCCGACATCGTGGTCCTGATCCTGCCCGAAACGCCCGCGACGATGGGCCTGTTCGGCGCCGCGGAACTCGCCGCGCTGCCGGACGGCGCCCTGGTGGTGAACGTCGGGCGAGGCTCGGCGATCGACACCGCGGCGCTCACGGCCGAGACCGGCTCCGGGCGGCTGCGCGCCGCGCTGGACGTCGTCGACCCGGAACCGCTGCCCGCCGGGCATCCACTGTGGACCACGCCGGGCGTAATCGTCACGCCGCATATCGCGGGTGGTTCGGCGTCGTTCTACCCACGCGCGAAGCGGCTGGTCGCCGAGCAGTTGCGCCGGTACGCCGCCGGCGAGGAGCCGCTGAACCTCGTGAGCGGTATGGACGGTTAGAACCGGCCTGGCCACTCACGACTCCTTTCTCCCGCCCCGAGGTGTCGCCCCCCGGTGGCGTTGCGAAAGCCACTTTCGCAACGTTGAAGGTTGCGAAAGTGGCTTTCGCAACGGGTCCCCGGCCGCAGTGAACTAGCGACGGCCCTGGTCGAGGCCGATGTCGCGAAAGCCACTTTCGGGACACCTGACGTCGCGAAAGTGGCTTTCGCGACACACGTCGGCGCTCACGAGCCGACGCCCGAATCTGGAGGGTACAAGTCAAACAGAACGCGACCAGCAAGACGTGAAAGGGCCTTTCGCCGCATCAGACGCAGCGAAAGCTCCCTTCAGCGCAGCTGCGACGAGCACGCCACATGAACCTCGTGAGCGGTATGGACGGTTAGAACCGTCCTGGCCACTCACGAGCCGGGCTGCTGCCGCGCGGAGGGCGGACACCCGTTCGCCGCCCTTGCGCGAAGGTGAGGGCCGCAGGCACAAGGTCGTCTGTGGAGGATTTGGGACACTCGACGTCCCGATTCCTTCATAGACGGCGCCGGCCGCCGCGCTACTGCCAATGCGTCCGGTAAGCGAGCCACTCGCGCATGGCCGCCGCGAGACGCCGTTGCGCCACGCGCACACCCGTCGTCGCAGGCGGTTCCGGTAGCCGGGACGCTCGTTCGGCGTGCCCGGCCAGTGCGACGCCGAACGCGGTGACCGCCCAGACCGGGACCCCGGCCAGTACGGGGCGCCGCCGGAGCAGCCGGTCGACGTCGGCGGGTTCGTGTCCGGCGTCGAGCAGGTACGGGACGAGCGCGACCAGATCGAGCCAGCCCGCGCCCCGCGCCGGGTAGCGCCAGTTGGTGACCAGCACCCGGCCCGGCCCGGTCCGCACCAGGTATTCGGGCTGGATGTCGTTGTGCAGCAACGTGTCCCCGGCCGACCACGGATGCCACGACGTCTCCAGCTGGACGAGCCGGTCGAGGTTGCGGACGGCCCAGCCGTCGAGGTCGTCCGGCGGTTCCTTCGCCAGTTCGTGCCAGCCTCGCAGGAGTGGGCCGAGATCGTCGAGGGCGTCCGGGACGTCGGGCAGCGGGCACGGCGTGAGCGTGCGCCTGAGCGCGCCGAAGGTGGCCAGCACCGCGGAAAGGTCCGGCGATCCGGGGCGCAGGTTCGGCCTGGTGCCGTCGAAATCGGCGAACGCGAGCACCAGCCACTCACCATCCACAAAGGACAGGAGCTTCGGTGTGGGCGCCTCCGCGGGAAGCCGCCGCGCGATGGCGGCCTCTGTCCGGTAACCGCCCGCGCGCGGGCTGTCCGCGGGGATCGCCTTCAGGAAGACCCAGCGATGACCGCGTTCGAGTTCGAGCCGCGCGGCGACACCGCCGTCGAATTCCGGGGTCTGCCACAGCGAACGACGGACCGCCGACCCGAGCTCACGCTCCACGGCGTCACGCGTCGCCGACGGCAGGTCGTGCCAGCCGAGGCGTGCGGAAACCGGCAACGCCCTACCACCCCCAGCGATCTCATCCGAGAAGATCGACTGTACCGAAATCCGCCCTTTCGGGTGACAACCGGTCAGGTCGGAACGGGCTTCACGTACCCGGCCCAGCGCTGGAACTCGCTGAACCCGACGCGCTCGTAGACCCCGAGGGCGCGGTGGGTGTTGTCCTGGTCGACGTTGAGCGAAGCCCGCTGGAAACCGTCGGCCTTGGCCTGGACGAGCGTGTGCCCGAGCAGCGCGCCCGCGATCCCGCGCCCGCGAAGGCCCGCGTCGGTCGCGACGTGGCTGACGTACAGATCCTTCACGCCGGTGGCCGCCGTATCGGAGGCGAAGTGGGCGCTCAGCACCATCGCGACCACCCGGTCCCTGTCCGGGCTCAGCAGCAGGAACGACAGGTGCGGCTGGAAGTCCTTCGCACCGACGACCAGATGCCGCCAGGCCTGCGGGGACTGCTCCGTGCTCCCCCAGTGGTCGGCGAAGGTCTCGTTACGGGACCGCAGCGTGAGGGCCTCGTACTTCTGCTCGTACGCGACGAGCGGGAACTCCTCGGGCAGCGGTTTCAGCGGCGGGATCGAGCCGAGGTCGGCCCGCATGTCGACGAACCACCGGGCGTGCTCGTACCCGGCGTCCACGAGTACCTCGGAAAGCCAGCGCTGCTTGGTGTTGGCCGCGGCGTGCAGCTCCAGCGGTACGTCCGGGTGGGACTTCGCGTGGAGCGCCTTGCCCGCCTCCTCGAACCAACCGGTGAGGTGCGCGGCGATCGTGTCGTCGCGGTACGCGGGGTGGACGAGCGTCTCGACTCGCATCATGTGCACCGGATCGGCCGCGTCACGCTTCCGGAGCAGACCGTAGGCGACCAGCGTTTCGCCGTCCCACGCGCTGGTGGACGCCGTCGGCAGGTCGACGGTCGGCGTACCGATCTCTTCGGCGAGGTCCTCCGCGCTGTAGTGCTCCTCGATCGGCTCGACACGCTCCGCCTCGGCGAAGGTCTCGGCCAGTCGCGGCATGTCGTCCATGGTCAGCGGGCGCCAGGTCAGGCTCATGCGGACGAGGCTAAGCCCGCGCCTCGGGGTGACGCACCCCATTTAGTTACGCTTCCGTGGTGCTCGTGCTCCTCCCCCCTTCCGAGACCAAGGCCGCCGGCGGCACCGGCGCGCCGCTGGACCTCGACGCGCTGTCGTTCCCGGAGCTGAACCCGACCCGGGCGAAGCTGGCCGACGCGCTGACCGAACTGGCCGTCGACGTCCCGGCCAGTGTCGCCGCGCTGGGCATCACGCCGCGGCAAGCCGACGAGGTCGCCCGCAACGCCGAGCTGTGGACGTCCCCCACGATGCCCGCGCTGCGCCGCTACACCGGAGTCCTCTACGACGCGCTCGACGTGAAGTCCTTTACCAAGGCGACGCTGGCGAAGGCCGAGAAGCGCCTCGCCGTCGCTTCGGCGCTGTTCGGCGTGGTCGCGGCGACCGACCCGATCCCCGCATACCGGCTTTCGGGCGGGAACGCGCTGCCGTCGCTCGGCACCGTCCGCAGCGTGTGGAAGCCGGTCCTCGAGCCGGCGCTCCAAGCCGTCGAAGGGCTCGTGGTCGACCTGCGGTCCGGGACCTACTCGGCGCTGGCGAAGCTCCGCCCCGACGCGGTGACCGTGCGCGTCGTGACCGAGGACGCGAAGGGCAACCGGACCACGGTGAGCCACTTCAACAAGGCGTACAAGGGACGGCTGGCCGCGGAGCTGGTGAAGTCGCGCAGCGAACCGTCCACTGTGGAGCAGCTGATGCGGGTGCTGACGAAGGCCGGCCTCGACGTCGAGCGCACCGGCGACCACAGTATCGAGCTGCTCACCGGCGACGGGGCGCATTAGTTCCGTACCCCTACGGGCTCCTTCCTCGGTTGTTCCGCCAGGTGCACATGCGGAAAGTGATTTCCAGCCACCTGGAAAGGAACCACCGTGAACAGAAGACAACGGCTACTGGGGATCGCCACCGCCACCCTCGGCTGCCTCTCGGTCCTCCTGCCCGCACCGGCGGCCGCCGCGAACCTGCCGGCCGTCACCCCGACGGATCAAGCGGTCGTCCCCGGTGGACTGCACACGAACTCCATCGGCGGCACCCCCGCCTCGGTCAAGGACCACCCGTTCATCATCGCGGGCCTGCGCGAAGGTGGCACGCGGCCGCAAGGCCAGACCTGCACGGGGTCGGTCGTCGCGCCGCGCAAGATCCTGATCGCCGCGCACTGCAAGGACGCGGCGGGCGAGAAGTCCTTCCTCTACGGGCTGGACGATCTCAACGCCGGTGGCGGGACGCGGATCGGCGTCGTCAGCTACGAAAAGCATCCGAAGTACGTCAACTTCGACCAGGGGTACGACGTCGCGGTGGTCACCACGGACGCCGACATCCCGGTGCCGGGCGGCCAGTACGCGAAGGTCGCGACCTCGGCCGACACGGAGTTGCACAAGCCGGGCAAGTCGGGGCTCGGGCTCGGATACGGCAAGAAGGACCACAACGACGACACCCGCAACGTCGAACTGCACAAGTTCACGCTGCCGATCGTCCAGGGCGGCAACTGCAGCGGGGTCGGCGCGGGTTTCAAGGACGCGACGATGATCTGCAGCGGCTACAGCGACGGACGCGTCACGATCCTGCCGGGTGACAGCGGCGGTCCGCTGATCGTGGACGGCAAGGTCGTCGGTGTCGCTTCCTGGAGCCGTAGCGACTTCAAGTGGTACAGCGTGTACGGCAGGCTCAACAACGAGATGGGCGACTGGGTCAAGCAGCAGATCGGCGAGCCGCAGAACCCGGAGAAGTTCTCGCTCGGTGTGACGCCGTCGGCCCTCAAGGTCGAGCCTGGCAAGTACGTTTCGGCCACGGTGACCAGCAAACCGGGCAAGAACGGCGCGGAGAAGGTCGATCTCAGCGCTACGGGACTTCCCGAGGGCGCGACGGCCACATTCCAGCCTTCTTCCATCAACTCGGGTGAGTCGGCGAAGGTGAGCATCGAGGTGCCCGCCGGAACGGCCGAAAAGGACTACGCGGTCACGATCTCGGGCAAGGGCACCGCCGACACCGCGACCACGAACCTGACGCTGACCGTCGGCGAAGGTGGGCCGCAACCCGGTGACCTCAAGGTGGGCCTGAGCCCCACCAGCGGGACCGCGCAGCCCGGTTTCTTCAGCAACGTCACGGTTTCCGCCACCGGCGGCACGGGCACGATCACGCTGTCGGCGTCCGGACAGGGACTGCCGTTCGCACCGTTCTTCAACCCGAAGACGATCTCGAGCGGCGGCAGTTCGACCATGCAGGTGGTCGCGCCCTTCCAACGGGGCACGTACCCGGTGACCGTCACCGCGACCGACTCGGCGGGTAAAACCGCCACCGCCACCTACACCCTCACCGTCCAGTAAGCGAATGCGCGTGAAGGCCCCCTTCCCTCGGCTGAGCCGAGGGAAGGGGGCCTTCACGCGCTCGCCAGCACCGCCATCGCGGCGTTGTGGCCGGGGATACCGGAGACACCACCGCCCCGCACAGCTCCGGCGCCGCAAAGCAGGACCCGCTCGTGCGCGGTCTCGACACCCCAGCGACCCACCTGAGCGGCATCCGCCGCATAAGGCCACGACAGATCGCGATGGAAGATGTGTCCCGCGGGCAGTCCCAGCTCGGTTTCGAGGTCCAGCGGCGTCTTCGCCTCGATGCACGACCCGCCGTCCGGCGAACGCAGCACGCAGTCCTCGACCGGCTCGGCCAGCACACTGTCCAAAGAGGACAACGTCGCTCGCAGGGCCTCCTCACGCGCCGCGTCGTTGCGCCCCTCGAACAGCCGCGCCGGCATATGCAGCCCGAACAGCGTCAGCGTCTGCACCCCGGCGACCCGTTCGGCCGGGCCGAGGATCGACGGGTCGGTCAGCGAGTGGCAGTAGATCTCGCACGGCGGCAGCGACGGGATCCGGCCCGCCTCGGCCTCGGAGTAGGCCGTCGCCAGCTGCTCGTAACTCTCGTTGACGTGGAACGTCCCGCCGAACGCCTCCCGCGGATCGACACTCGAATCACGCAGCCGCGGCAGCCGTGACAGCACCATGTTCACCTTGAGCTGCGCGCCTTCCGGCGTCTCCGGCGGCTCTCCCCCCAGCAACCGCGCGAGCGTCCGCGGCGCGACGTTCGACAGCACGTGACCGCCACGCACCACGAACTCGTCGTCGCCGAGCCGGTAACGCACCGAGCCGCCGGGGTCGATCGACAGCACTTCGGCACCGGTCGTCAGCCGGGCCCCGGCGGAAGACGCGGCCGACGCGAGCGCCCCGGTCACCGCGCCCATCCCGCCCACCGGCACGTCCCAGTCGCCGGTCTCGTTGCCGATCACGTGGTAGAGCAGGCACAGGTTTTGCCGGAAGTCGCCGGCGCCGGCGAAAGTGCCGATCAGCGCGTCGGTCAGGACCACGCCGCGGACGACGTCGTCACCGAACATGGCGGTGAGCGTCTCCGAGATCGGCCGTTCGAACAGCGCGTCCCACGCCTGGCGCTCAATGCCCGAGCGCAGTTCCTCCCTGGACATCAGCGGTTCGGTCAGGGTGGGGAAAGTCCGTTTCGCGACCTGGGACGTCATCGCGTAGAACCGTCGCCAAGCCTCGAAGTCCTTTGTGGACCCGGTGAGCGCGGAGAACGACGCCGCCGTACGGCCGTCGTCGCCCGTGTCGACAAGGAGACCCCTGTCGCCGACGGGGGTGTACGAAGACATCCGCCGCCGCCGGAGATCGAGGCCGAGCCCCAGCTCCGCGATGATCTTGCGCGGCAGCAGGCTCACCAGGTACGAGTACCGCGACAGCCGGACGTCGACGCCGGGAAAGGCACGGAAGGAGACCGCCGCCCCGCCGACCTCGTCGCGCCGTTCCAGCACCAGCACCGAGCGGCCGGCCCTGGCCAGGTAGGCCGCCGCCACCAGGCCGTTGTGCCCGCCACCGACGATCACGGCGTCGTAGGACTCCATGCACAGCCTCCCAGCGAAAACGACAATGCGCCGCGGTCATCGTGACCGCGGCGCACCGCCGTTCGCAAGGACTCAGAAGGTGATGGAGAAACCTTCGATCGTCCCGCTGTCGAACCGGTAGACGTCACGGACCCGCAGTTTCCAGGTCCCGTTCGCCGGTTCGGACGAGGCGTTCACCGTGTACGACGTGTGCACGCCGGTCGCCTCGCCGATCCCTCCCGCCTGCTTGAGGCCGAACACCGCACCGCTCGGCCCGATCAGGTCGATCGCCAGGTCACCGGTGTAGGTGTGCGCGATGTCGACCTTGACCGGCAGCGTCGCCGACGCCTTCCCGTCGCAGCCTTCCTGCGTCACCGAACTGGTCACCGCGTCACCCGCGTCCGGAATGGACACCGGTGTCGTGTTGGATTTGACCCCGCACGTCGGTGTGGGGCCACCGCCGCCGATGAACGACACGTTCAGCAGTTTGTTGACCGTGCCGGACGGCAGTCCCTTGAGCACGCCGTCGGAGGCGTTGTTCACCAGCGCGTCCCGCGTCTGCTGCGCGGTGGCACCGGAGTTCGCGGCGAGGTACAGCGCCGCCGCCCCGGCCACGTGCGGCGTGGCCATCGACGTCCCGCTCATGTTCGCCGAACCACCGTTGGACGTGGACAGCGACGTGATGTTGCTGCCAGGGGCGAAGATGTCCACGCACGAACTGTGGTTGGAGAACGAGGATTTGTTGTCACTGCTGTCCGAGGCGCCGACCGTGATCGCCTCGGGAACCCGAGCGGGGCTGACGTTGCAGGCGTTCTGGTTCTCGTTGCCCGCCGCCACCACGTAGACGAAGCCCGCCGCGATGGACTTCTTGATGACGTCGTCGCCGACGCCCGCCTGATCCATCCGGAGGCTCAGGTTCGCCACCGCCGGTTTGGTGCCGTTCGCGGTGATCCATTCGACCGCGTCGATGATGCCGGAGTCGGGACCGTTGCCCGAACAGTCGTTGCCCAGCACCTTCAGCCCGACGAGCTTGACCTTCTTCGCCACGCCGTAGGTCTTGCTGCCGATGGTGCCCGCGGTGTGACTGCCGTGCCCGTTGCAGTCCTTCCCGTCGCCGCCGAAGAAGTCCTTGCCGACCGACGCGCGTCCCTCGTACTCCGGGTTAGCCGGGTTGATCCCGGTGTCGAGGTCGTACGCGGTGACGCCCTCGCCCGTGTTCGGGTACGTGAAGCTCTTGTCGAGCGGCAGGTTCTTCTGATCGACCCGGTCGAGCCCCCAGGTGGGGTTGGCCTGCGTGCCGACGGCACGCGCGGTGCCGTCCTGGTAGACCGCCTTGACCGCCGGGTCGGCCGCGAGCCGCCGGGCCTGCCGCTCGGACATGCCCTTGACCGAGAACCCGCGCAGCACGTTCTTGTACGCCGACCGGACCTCGCCGCCGTAGCGGCCGGTCAGCGCGGCCGAGGACTGCTCGACCGCCAGGGTGCCCACATCGTGAAGCTCCACGATGTACTGATCGCCGTAGTGCTGCTTCGCCTGCACGACAACGCCTTCCGCCTCCGCGGCGAGGGCGTTGCCCGCGGCGAGCGCGGCCAGCGCGGTGGCCGCGACGGCCACCACACCGGCCCGCACGCCGCGCCGCATCAGAGGCCCGTCACGTTCAGCAGCTTGTTCGTCGAACCGGAGCCCGGGCTCGTCACGACGCCGTTGGTGGCGGCGTTGGCGAGACCGGAGGCCACGGCGGCGGGGGTCGCCGACGGGTTCGAGGTCAGGTAGATCGCGGCCGCGCCGGCGACATGCGGCGTCGCCATCGAGGTACCGCTCATCTGCTGGGTGCCGCCACCGTTGCGCAGGGAGGTGATGCTGGTGCCCGGCGCGAAGATGTCGGTGCAGCTGCCGTAGTTCGAGAACGTCGACCGGCGGTCGTCGCTCTGGGTGGCGTTGACGGTGATGGCCTCACGCACCCGGGCCGGGCTGGTGCCGCAGGCGTCGGTGTTGGAATTACCGGAGGCCACCGTGTTGGTGATACCCGCGGAAACGGCGCGGCGCACGGCGGCGTCCACTCCGGAGTCGGCCGGGCCACCGAGGCTCATGGTGAGCACCGACGGGCCCTTGGCGTTCTTCACGACCCAGTCGATCCCGCTGATGATCTGCGAGTACTGGCCGCTGCCCTGGCAGTTCAGCACGCGGACCGACACGATCTTGGCGCCCTTGGCCACGCCGTAGGTCGCGCTGCCGACCGTTCCGGCGACGTGCGTGCCGTGGCCCTGGCAGTCGCGGGCGTCGCTGTCGTTGTCGATGAAGTCGTACCCGCTGGTCGCGCGGCCGCCGAATTCGGCCTGGCGGTAGTCGACACCGGTGTCGAGGACGTAGACCGTCGCCCCTGAACCGGTGTTCGGGTAGGTGTACTTCCGGTCCAGCGGCAGGTTCTTCTGGTCGATCCGGTCCAGGCCCCAGGTCGGGTTGGTCTGGGTGCCGGTCATATGCGCGACCGCGTCCTGCTGGACGAAGTCGACGTTCGGGTCGGCCGCGAGCCGTTTCGCCTGTGCCTCGGTCATCTTCGCCGAGAAACCGTTCAGCGCGGCGGTGTAGGTCGCCTTGACCTGGCCGCCGTACTTGGCCGCGAGGCCGGCGTCGCCGCTCTTGAGCGAGACGATGTACCCGTCCGTGACGGCTCCCGGCACACCGGCGCCGCGGATCTGCCCCTCGGCGGCCGCGGCCGGTCCGGCGAAGGCCACGGTGGCCGCCGCACAGGCCCCGGCGAGCACCGCGCCCGCGATCCGGTGACGTCGAAGTTCTCCACGCATTTCCTGAGCTCCGTTCACTCGAACAGGTGGTTCACGCCGGCGGGATTCCGGGCCGGCGTCGTGACGTGCAGTCACGCATGAATCACTTTCGGGTGGCGGGACCTGCGCGAACAAGCGAGGCAACGGTCCGTAGGACTACGTATCTAATGGCGAAACTCCCCGTCCCTACGAAAGTTCTGTGACGGTCCGGGTGGGTTCCGTGAGCACTGAGCGGGCGCTTAAGCTGCGTTCACTCGAACGGTGTGGTTCGTGAAGCGGGGGTGACCCGGCAATGGTGATCGGTGGCTGCCGACGCAGGACGAGTTCGCCCGTGCTCGTCGGCCGTGAGGCGGAATTACGCGAACTCCTCGACGGCGCGATGCGCTCGCCGTCGGTGATCATGCTCGAAGGCGAAGCGGGGGTGGGCAAGACCCGGCTCGCCGCCGAACTGCTGGCCTGCGCCGAACTGGCCGGGCGGCCGGTCCTCACCGGAACCTGCCAGCCGCTGCGCGAGCCGTTCCCGTACGGCGTGGTCTTCGACGCACTGAAGGACATCCGCCCGGCACGCGAACTCAACCCCGTGACCGGCGTCCTCGCGCCTTACCTACCGGAACTCGCGGCCTTTCTGCCGGAGCCGCCGCCCCGGCTCGGTGATCCCAGGGCCGAACGGCACCGGCTCTTCCGCGCCGTCCGCGAACTGCTCGGCTCGCTGGGCCCGCACGTCCTCCTCGTCGAGGACCTCCATTGGGCGGACGACGGATCCCGTCGCCTGCTGCGGTTCCTGATGACCGATCCGCCCGCCGGTCTGACCCTCCTGCTCACGTACCGGCGGGAAGAGACACCAGGCGGCATCCCGCTCGGCAGCGCCTATCGGCCGGCCCCAGGTACCGCGCACACGCTCGTCACGCTCCGGCCGCTGGACCGCGACGGCGTCCAGGCGCTGGTTTCGGCGCTGCTCGGCGAAGCGAACGTGTCCGCCGAGTTCGCCACGCGGCTGCACGAGCGGACCGCGGGGATCCCGTTCGTGGTCGAGGAGATCGTGCACGCGATCGGCGGCGTCGAGGGCGCGGTGCACGCCGACGGCACGACCGCGCGGCACCTGCTCGACACGGTCGAAGTCCCGGCGCTGCTGCGGGAAGCGACGGTCGAACACCTCGTCGCGCTGCCACCGGCCGCCCGGCGGATCGCCGAGGCCGCCGCTGTCCTCGCCACACCGTCCACTTCGGACCTGCTGGCCGCCGCGGCCGCGCTCTCCCCCGAGCGCGCCCGCCGCGCGCTCGTCCTCGCGCTCGAACGCAACGTCCTGGTGGAGACCGGCGAAGGCACGTACGGCTTCCGGCACGCGTACGCCCAGCAAGCCGCGTACCTCACCATTCCCGGTCCTGATCGCCAGGAACTGCACCGGCGGGCCGCGCGGCTGCTGCGCGACCGACTCCCGCAATCCCTGGTACGGCTGGCCGAACACTGCCGCAAGGCGGGTGACCGGGCCGGTGCCCTGAAGTACGGCGAAGCGGCCGCGGACCAGGCGTCGGCGGTCGGCGATCTCGCGACCGCGACGGATCTGCTCCGCACCCTGCTCGACGAACCGGGTCTGCAACCGTCCGATGTGGACAGACTGGCGGTCAAGTTCAGTTCGGTGGCGTGCAACGGACTCGCGCAGACCGAGGTCGTCCCGGCACTGGAGCGGTTGCTCACCGACGGCAGGCTGTCCGGACGACTGAGCGGCGAGGTCCGGCTGGGGCTCGGGCTCCTGCTGGTGCGCCAGGCGGGCGGGCTGGAGGCGGCGAGGACCGAGATCGAGATCGCCGTCAACGACCTCGCCGACCGGCCCGACCTGGCCGGGCGCGGGATGGGTGTCCTCGCGCAGCCGTGGGTCGGCGCGACCCCGCTACGGGAGCACCGGCGCTGGATGGACCGGGTGGACGGGCTCATCGAACGGGCCACCGACCGGCGGCTGAAGATCATCCTGCTGGCCAACAACGCGGCGTCACGGCTGCACATCGGCGACGCGCGCGGCTGGGACATGCTGGATCGGGCGCCCACCAGCGTCGGTTCCACCGACGAACAGCGGCACTTGGCGCGGCTGCACTGCAACAGCGCCGACGCCTGCGCCTGGACGGGCCATCACCGGCGGGCCAGAAGCCTGTTGCACAGCGGGATGCAGCTGGCCGCCGACTGCGGGGCGCCGTACGTCGTCAGCACCGCCCGCGCGACGGCCGTCCACACCGACTGGCTCACCGGGAACTGGGACGGCCTCGCCGAACGGGCCTGCGCGCTGATCGACGAGTACCGCGATCTCCTGCCGGTGACCAGCGAACTGTGCCTGGTCCTCGGCCTGCTCGCCGCCGCGCGCGGCGAATGGGACGAGGCCGCCGCCCGGTTCGCCGGCACCGCGGCGGACCAGCCGGAGAACGCGTTCACCCCGGTCGCGATCGCCGCGCACGCCGGGATGGCGGGCATGCTGCTCGCCCAGGATCTCGGCGAGGCCGCCGTCACGCAGGCCGAGAAGGGGCTGGAACTCTTGCGCGCCAAGGGTGTCTGGGCCTGGGGCGCCGATCTGCTGATGGCCGCCGTCGACGCGTACTGCGCCACCGGACGGGACGCCGACGCGCAAGCGCTGACCGACGAGTTCGAACGGGAGATCGGCGACCTCGACGCGCCGTCGACCCGGGCCGCGCTGGCCGCGAACCGCGGGCTGATCGCGGCTTCCCGGGGCGAGCACGAGGAAGCGATCGAGGCCTTCGAGCAGGCTCGGACCCGGTTCGATGCCCTTCCCGCGCCGTATCACGCGGCGCTTGTCGCCGAACGCGCCGCGCGCTGCGGCCTGGCCCGCAACGAGGACGTCGCCGAGACCTTCGCGGCACTCGCGGAGACCTTCGACCACCTCGGCGCCACCCGCGACGCCGCACGCTGCCGCCACGCCTTCCGGTCGACCGGCGCGGTCGCCCCGTCGCGGCGCGGCCGCCGCGGCTACGGCGACGAGCTGTCCCCGCGCGAGCGCGACGTCGCCCGGCTGCTGGCCGCCGGGCACACCAACCGGGAGATCGCCGAGGTGCTGTTCCTGTCACGGCGCACGGTGGAACAGCACGTCGCGAGTGTCCTGCGGAAGCTGAAGGTGCGGTCGCGGAGCGAGCTGGCGGGGCTGCGGTCGGCGTAGGCGCGTCGTGAGTGGCTCGGACGGTTCTAACCGTCTTTACCGCTCACGAGGCCCAGCACCGGCCGGAAGTGCCCGCGACACTTATCAGAATTAAATCGGTTGCGGTCGCCCGGAGGGGTCGGGAATGATCGTGCGCGATCCGGCAGGGAGCCGGTGGATGCGACAGGGAGGTGCCTCGTGCTGATGACTGTCCGGGGCCTTGGCCGCCCCCATCCACTCGCCCCTCGCGGCTGAGCGCGGAGCCACGACGCTCGCCCGGTGGGGCATCCCTGATCTAGGAGAACCCACCAGTGCGCAAGCACGATCTCGACGAAGAAAACCACAGCCGTCCGAGCC
Organism: Amycolatopsis roodepoortensis; assembly: GCF_014873915.1. Taxonomy (GTDB): domain Bacteria; phylum Actinomycetota; class Actinomycetes; order Mycobacteriales; family Pseudonocardiaceae; genus Amycolatopsis; species Amycolatopsis roodepoortensis. The sequence continues at coordinate 140,411 of NZ_JADBEJ010000001.1, read as the reverse complement.
GTACCCGTCGTCCCCGTTTCGACGACGAGCCCGAACCCACCCGTGGCGGACGGCTCACCGAAGCCGAACGCGTCCGGCTCGCCCGGCTGCGTGAGGACGCCTACACCGAAACCGCCATCCCCGACGGCGCCGACCGTTGGAGCACGTGGGGAGACGCCGAGCACGGGCCGCTGCCGCGCCCGGACTGGGTGATCACCGAACTGGCGGCGGTCGACTCCGAACTCGGCATCCTCAAGACCGGCAAGGAGGCGGACGTCCACCTCGTCCGGCGGAATCTGCCCGGCACCGAGGGCGTCGTGCTCGCCGCCAAGCGGTATCGCAGCGGCGAGCACCGGTTGTTCCATCGCGACGCCGGCTACCTCGAAGGCAGGCGGATGCGCCGGTCGCGCGAGATGCGGGCGATGGAGTCGCGCAGCAGCTTCGGCCGCAACCTCATCGCCGAACAGTGGGCCGTGGCCGAGTTCGGCGCGCTGAGCAGGTTGTGGTCGGTCGGCGCGCCGGTGCCGTACCCGGTGCAGCGCGACGGCACCGAGCTGCTGCTGGAGTTCCTCGGCGACGGCGAGACGGCCGCGCCGCGCCTGGCGCAGGTCCGGCCGGAGCCCGAGCAGTTGCGGGAACTGTGGTTCCAGACCTCGGCGATGCTGGAACTGCTGGCGTCCCAGGGGCTCGCGCACGGCGACCTCTCGGCGTACAACCTGCTCGTCCACCGTGAGCGGATCATGGTGATCGATCTGCCGCAGGTGGTCGACATCGTCGCGAATCCCGGCGGGCTGGAGTTCCTCGCGCGGGACGTGCGGAACATCGCGACGTGGTTCCACTCGCGTGGGCTGCCGGAGCGGCTCACGGCGGTCCCGGAGCTGATCGAGGAGCTGAAGGAGATCGCCGGTCTCCGGTGACCGTCCACAGTGTCATGACAGGGTCGTTCCCGGCGTGCGGCGCCGGGAACGACCCGTCGTGGAGACCCTGCCCACAATCGGTCCCTCCGGTTGGGAGGCCGGATAACGGTCCGGTACAGTAGTGACAGACCGCAACCGGCGGCGTGGATGAGTTGGTGTCCGTCGCCTCCAAAGCCAACCGAATGGCTCGCGGTATCCGTATCAACCAATTGGCGCGCGGTGTCACGCAGACGCGGTGTGCCGGGTTCGTCCCTGTGAACGCCCATCTGTGCACACCATCTTGCCTTGCCTGCGTGCGGGCAGCCCGGGCCTCCTTGTGACGTGCCACGTCCGAGAGGCATTTGTGACAGTCACGTTCAACTCCGGCCACGTCTCACCGTCGGCACGTCAGCACCGCAGTAAGCCGCGCACCCGCCCCGCGGGTGACTCGATGCTGCACAACGACGCCGTCGAGAGTGTCAAGGCCACCACCTGGGCGGAGCTCGGCCTTCCCGAGCCGCTGCTGCGGGCTCTGGCCGACGCCGGTATCACCTCCCCGTTCCCGATCCAGTCGGCGACCATCCCCGACGCGCTCTCCGGCCGCGACGTGCTCGGCCGCGCCCAGACCGGTTCCGGCAAGACCCTCGCCTTCGGCCTGGCGATGCTGACCAGGCTCAACGGCGGCCGTGCCCGGCCGAAGCACCCGCGCGCGCTGATCCTGGTCCCGACCCGCGAGCTGGCCATGCAGGTCGCCGACTCGCTGACCCCGCTGGCCAAGTCGCTCGGCCTGTGGTGCCGCACCGCCGTCGGCGGGATGGCCTTCACCCGCCAGGCCGACGCGCTTTCCCGCGGCGTCGACCTGCTGATCGCCACCCCCGGCCGGCTGTCGGACCACGTCCGCCAGGGCACCGCGTCGCTGTCCGACGTCAACTTCGTCGCGCTCGACGAGGCCGACCAGATGGCCGACATGGGCTTCATGCCGCAGGTCCGCGAGATCCTCGACCTGACCCCGGCCCGCGGCCAGCGCCTGCTGTTCTCGGCCACCCTCGACGGTGACGTCGACAGGCTGGTCCGCGCGTACCTGACCGACCCGGTCACGCATTCGGTCGCCCCGTCGACCGCGAGCGTCACCACCATGGACCACCACGTGTTCCAGGTGTCGCACCAGGACAAGCAGGACATCATCACCGAGATCGGCGCCCGTGAGGGCCGCACGATCATGTTCGTCCGCACCAAGCACCACGTGGACCGCCTCACCGAGCGCCTGCGCGAAAAGGGCGTCCACGCGGCCGCGCTGCACGGCGGCAAGACCCAGGGCCAGCGCAACCGCGTCCTCTCGGACTTCAAGGAGGGCTACGCGCCCGTCCTCGTCGCCACGGACGTCGCCGCGCGCGGTATCCACGTCGACGACATCTCGCTCGTGCTGCACGTCGACCCGGCCGCCGACCACAAGGACTACCTGCACCGCGCCGGCCGCACCGCGCGCGCCGGGGCGTCCGGTGTCGTGGTCACCCTGGTCACCCACGACCAGCGCCGCATGGTGCGCCGGATGACCGACCGCGCCGGTGTCCGCGCCGAGCAGACCACGGTCCGCCCCGGCGACGCCGAGCTCGCTCGCATCACCGGTGCGCAGCAGCCCAGCGGCGAGCCGGTCGTCGAGCGTCGTCGTGAATCCCCGCGTCGCGGCGGTGGCCGTGGCTACGGTGGCGACCGCGGCGGTTACCAGGGCTCGCGCGAGGGTCACGGTCACCGCGAAGGCGGCCGTCCCGGCGGCTTCCGCGGCCGCCCGCGTCGCGGCGAGTCCGGTGGCGGCAACGGCCGTCCGCAGCGTCCGGGCAACGGTCGTCCGCGTCGCAGCTACGACAGCTGAAACAACTGAAGCCGGTCCTCCCGGCGAGCTAGTGCCATGAACGGGCCGTTCCCCGCGAATTTCGCGAGGAACGGCCCGTTCATCGCTGTGGGGACCACCACGCCCATCGGGAAACAGCGGATGGGAGACTGCGGGACGTGACTTCTTCCGGCCCCGCTTCCCAGAACCTCCCGCCCGACCAGGTCTTCGACTGGCTCGACGTGGAGGCGGAGAAGCGGGCCGAGGCCGGGCTGGTGCGCAAGCTGCGCATCCGGCAGGCACAGGAACCGGAGCTGGATCTCGCGGGTAACGACTACCTCGGGCTCGCCAGGGACAAGCGCGTCGCCGGCGCGGCGGCCGCGGCCGCGTTGCGCTGGGGCGCCGGGGCCACCGGCTCCCGGCTCGTCTCCGGCACCACCGAGGTCCACGCCGAACTCGAACACGAGCTCGCCCGTTTCTGCGGCACACAGGCCGCGCTGGTCTTCTCGTCCGGCTTCACCGCGAACCTCGGCGCCGTCACGGCCCTGTCCGGCGCGGATTCCGCGATCGTCACGGACAAGTACATCCACGCCTCGCTGATCGAGGGCTGCCGCCTGTCCCGCTCGGACATCGCCGCCGTCGCGCACAGCGACCCGAGCGCCTTCAAGCACGCGCTCGCGACCCGCCGCAAGCCGCGCGCGCTCGTCGTCACCGATTCCGTGTTCTCCGTCGACGGCGACATCGCGCCGCTGGAGCGGCTCGCCGGTGTTTGCCGCGAGCACGGCGCTTCACTGCTCGTCGACGACGCGCACGGTTTCGGCGTCCTCGGCGAGGGCGGCCGTGGTGCCGTCCACGCGGCGGGACTCTCCGGCGCGCCGGACGTCGTCACCACGATCACGCTGTCGAAATCCCTTGGGGCACAAGGCGGTGCGGTACTCGGGCCGCGTCGGGTGATCAAGCATCTCGTGGACACCGCGCGCAGTTTCATCTTCGACACCGGTCTCGCGCCCGCCAGTGCGGCCGCCGCGCTGGCCGCCCTCACCGCGTTGAAGGCCGAGCCCGAGCTGGCCACCAAGGTGACCGACGCCGCCGGAAACCTGGCCATGCAGCTGAAATCCGCGGGTTTCCGGGTCAGTCTCCCGGACGCCGCGGTGATCTCGGTGCAGGCGCCGTCACCGGAATCGGCCGTCGCGTGGGCGGCCGCGTGCGCCGATCAGGGGGTGCGGGTCGGGTGCTTCCGTCCGCCGTCCGTACCCGACGGCATCTCCCGCCTGCGCCTGACCGCGCGGGCCGACCTCACCGAGGCCGACGTGGACCGGGCGGTCGGGGTGATCACGGCCGCGGCGCCTCCCGGCGCCACATCGTGAGGTGCGGGATCCCGTCCTCCATGAACTCTTCGCCTTCGGCCACGAAGCCGTACTTGGCGTAGAAATCCGTCGCGTACGTCTGCGCGTCGAGGACGCACGGCGCGTCGCCGATGCCGGCGAGGGCGGTCTCCATCAGGCGTCCCGCGAGTCCCTTGCCGCGTGAGCGGACGGCCGTGCACACCCGGCCGATGCGGAAGGTGCCGCCGGCGTCCTGCAGCACCCGCAGGTACGAGTCGACGGCGACGGAACCCCCGATCCAGAGGTGCCGGGTGCCGGGCAGGAGGTCACGCCCGTCGATCTCGTGATAGGCGCAGTCCTGCTCGACGACGAACACGTCCACGCGCAGGCGGAGGATGCCGTGCAGCTGCGCGGCGGTGATCTCGTCACCGGCGACGGACAGCGGGAACGACGAGGTCTCGATGATCGGGGTGTCGGTGGTCACGCCCACTTGTTAGCACATCGGAGGCGGAGAAGGCACCGATCAGCCGATCAGGCCCCGGTTCTTCTGCTGGGAGATGTCGTTCGCGAAGTGGGAGACACGGGTGTAGACACCGGGTTTGCCCGCCTTCGCGCAGCCTTCGCCGAACGACACGATCCCGATCAGCGTGTCGCCGACCATGAGCGGCCCGCCCGAATCGCCCTGGCAGGCGTCGATACCGCCTTCGGGGTAGCCGGCGCACACCATGTCGCTCGGGTCGTAGCCCGAGTACGCGGTGCGGCAGGTCTTGTCGCTGACCACCGGGACGACCGCGCTGCGCAGGTAGTCCGACCGCGCGCCGCCCTCGGAGACGCGGCCCCAGCCGAGGACCGTCGCCTTCGTGCCTTCCTCGTAGAGGCCGGCGTCGCCGTTGTCCGCGACCTTCGCGGGCCGGTACGGCAGCTGCCCGCCGACCGTCAGCACCGCGATGTCGTCACCCTTTCCGGGGTCGCCGCTGTAGTCGGGGCTGACCCAGATCCGCGAAACCCGCAGTTCCACGCCGTCCCGGGAGCGCTTGTTGTCCCGCCCCGCCACCACGCGGATATCGGCGCGCTTGACCGCGACCGCGCAGTGCGCCGCCGTCACGACCGTCGTGGAACTGACGATCACCGCGCCGCAGTACTGGTTGCCGCCGCGATCGGCCAGATAGACCGCGTACGGGTGCTGCGAGACCGAAGCCTTGCCACCGCCCACGATCCTCGGCTCGGCCGCCTGTTCCGGGCCGCTCGCCGAGGTGTCGTCCGCCGCCGCGCTGTTGACCGCGACCGGCACCATCACGGCCGTCGCGAGGACCGCACCGACCGCGAGCAGCAGGGTGCGACGTGACTTCTTGGGCATGTTCTGTCCCTTCACCGGGGCGTACGTACGGTCAAACCCTGGGAAGTCATTCGACTCCAGCGCGTACACGAGCGATCGCGAATACCCTAATCGGAGAAAGCCCGATGTGGTGTCACTGAAACGGGTGGACCTGTGCTCACCGAACGCATCTGTCACCCTGGACGCCGTGCGGGCTACGGCGACGGTTCTGGCGGCTACGGCCCTTCTGCTCTTCTCGTGTTCGAGCCCGGCCCCGCCCACGCCGTCCACTCCCGCGGTGACCAGCGCGCCCGCCGAAACCCCTTCGGCGGCAACGACTCCGCCCACCTCCGCCCCTGCCTGGCAGGTCGGCGCGAAGCCGCTTCCCTTGAGTCGTGACGGTTTCGGGCAGATCCTCCCGACTCCTCCCGTGTTGGCGAACCGTTCCCTGCCGACCACCGACCTGCTTCCGCCGCCTGCCGGGAACCGGTTCTCGGGCACGGTGAATCCCGTTCCCGCCGAGGTTCTCGCGCGCAGCACCTGGCAGGCGGCATGCCCGGTCGCCGCGGGCGAACTGCGTTATCTCACGCTCTCGTTCTGGGGTTTCGACGGCCGCGCGCACACCGGGGAAATGCTCGTGAACGCGTCGGCGGCGAACGCCGTCGTCACCGTGTTCGGGCAGTTGTTCGCCGCGAAGTTCCCGATCGAGGAAATGCGTGTGACCGCTCCCGCCGAACTCACCGCTCCCCCGACGGGTGACGGGAACAACACCACCGCCTTCGTCTGCCGTCCGGCGCGCGGCCAGGCGAACTGGTCCGCGCACGCCTACGGTCTCGCGATCGACGTCGACCCCTTCTGCAATCCGTACACCAAGGGCGACCTCGTGCTGCCCGAGCTCGCGTCGGCGTACCTCGACCGGGGAAACCGGCGGCCGGGGATGATCACCGCCGGGGACCGGACCGTGGCCGCGTTCTCCGCGATCGGCTGGACCTGGGGCGGCACCTGGACGACGCCGAAGGACCTGATGCACTTCAGCGCCAACGGGCGCTGAAGCGGGAACAACCGCTCGCCGTGACAAGTTGGCTAGAGTCGGAACCACCCGCTCCCCCGCCGCAAAGGAAGACAGCGTGCCCCACTACGACCTGGTGATCGTCGGTACCGGATCGGGCAACTCGATCCTCGACCCGCGTTTCGCGGACTGGAACACGGCGATCGTGGAGAAGGGCACGTTCGGCGGGACCTGCCTGAACGTGGGCTGCATCCCGACGAAGATGTTCGTGCACGCCGCCAACGTCGCGGCCACCCCCGCCACGTCGTCGAAGTTCGGCGTCGACGAGGAGCTGACCGGGGTCCGCTGGCGCGACGTCCGCGACCGGATCTTCGGTCGGATCGACCCGATCGCCGCCGGCGGCCGCGAGTACCGCGTCCAGCACGAGGACAACAAGAACGTCACCGTGTACGAGGGCGAAGGCCGCTTCACCGGGCACAAGGAACTTCAGGTCAGCTACTCCGACGGCCGTCCGCCGGAGACCATCACCGCCGACAAGTTCGTGCTCGCCGCGGGCGGGCGCCCGGTGATCCCGGACGTCCCCGGGCTCGCCGAGACCGGCTACCACACCTCCGACACGGTGATGCGGCTCGACGAGCTGCCGTCGAGCATCGTGATCCTCGGCGGCGGGTACATCGCGGCCGAGTTCGCGCACGTCTTCGCCTCGTTCGGGGTGGACGTGACCGTGGTCAACCGGTCCGGCGCGCTGCTGCGTTCCGAGGACGACGACGTCAGCGCCCGGTTCACCGAGCTGGCCGCGCAGCGGTTCGACGTCCGGCTCGACCGGAAGACCGTCCGCGCACGCAAGACCGCGTCGGGCGTCGCTCTGGACCTCGAAGGTCCCGAAGGCGCCGAGACCGTCGAGGCCGACGTGCTGCTGGTCGCGACCGGCCGCAAGCCGAACTCCGACCTCCTCGACGTCGCCGCCACCGGGGTGACCACGGGTGAGCGCGGGCACGTCGTGGTCGACGAGTACCAGCAGACCGTGGTCGACGGGATCTACGCGCTCGGCGACCTCTCTTCGGTCTTCGAGCTGAAGCACGTCGCGAACCACGAGCAGCGCGTCGTGCAGCACAACCTGCTGCACCCGGACGAGCGGATCGAGGCCGACCACCGGTTCGTCCCGCACGCGGTGTTCACCTCGCCGCAGGTCGCTTCGGTCGGGCTGACCGAACGCGAGGCGCGGGAGCGTGGCGTCTCGTACGTGACATCGCACCAGGACTACGCGGGTATCGCCTACGGCTGGGCGATGGAGGACACCACCGGTTTCGCGAAGCTGCTCGCCGACCCGGCGACCGGGCAGCTGCTGGGCGCGCACATCATCGGCCCGCAGGCGTCTTCGGTGATCCAGCCGCTGATCCAGGCGATGAGCTTCGGTCTCGACGCGAAGAGCATGGCGCGCGGGCAGTACTGGATCCACCCGGCGATGCCGGAACTGGTCGAGAACGCGCTGCTGAACCTGCCCCTGGACTGACCCCCGGTCGCATTTGGCCCTCTGAATGCGGCTCGTCCCGGCCCGATCGGTGGCCATGTCGCGAAAGCCACTTTCAGGACATCAGACGTCGCGAAAGTGGCTTTCGCGACACGTCTCGACCGCAGGGTTCTCCAGGGGGCACATCAGCGACGCGCTACGGCTCCACTGACGTTGCGAAAGCCACTTTCGCAACCTTGAAGGTTGCGAAAGTGGCTTTCGCAACCTGCCCGCCTGCGCCTTAACCCTCCGCATTTAGAGGACTAGACGCGGTCAAACGACGCGGTCGCAGGCCCGGGCCCCGTTCCGCGCCGCGAGCGCGCTCACCGCGTCCCTCTCGACGTCCGAGGCGCCCATCAAGACGGCCGAGCGGGCCCCCTCCCCCGAGAACCGCTCGCCCGCCTCGACGTACCGGCGGATCGCCGCCAAGAACTCCTCCCGCGCGGACGCCGCCCCTCCCGGCACCGCGCGGACCCCCGTCGCCCCCTTGAGGACGTCCTTGGCGTCGTCCACCCGCGTCGCGACGTAGTGCTGCCACTTGCGCAGCTCCGTCGCGGCGTCCCCCTCCGGATCCGGCCAGTAGCGCTCGATATCGGCGCCGCTGTCCTTCCACACCCGCACGCACACCCGGTCGACGGCGCGGTAGAACTCGTGCGGCGAACCCACCGCCGCGGGCCGTTCCGGCGCCACGGCGACACACACCGCGGCAAAACACGCCAAAGCCGAGCCGTACGCCAGTCCCTCCATCACGCCGACCCCCAGGACCGAGTTTTTGAACAGGTTCAACTCGCTCAGGCTATGGCTCCGCCCCCGGTGGGGTCAAGATGTTTTTGAACGCGTTCAGACGAAGCGGCGGCGACCGGCCAAGGCACCGAAGGTCATCTGCGCGGCGAAGACGGCGAGCATCATGATCCAGGGAACGGTCCAGCCGTGGGTGAGGTCGTGAAGCAGCCCGAAGAGGAAGGGCCCGACGGCGGCCATCAGGTAGCCGATGCCCTGCGCCATCCCCGACAGCCGCGCGGTGTCCTCGCCGGTGCGCGCCCGCAGCGCGATCACCGTCAGCGCGAGCGAGAAGACGCTCATCCCGAGCCCGATGAGGAGGCACCAGAGCAGCGGCGAGGCGGCGGGAGCGACCATCATGCCGACCATGCCGGCGAAACCGGGAACGCCCAGCCCGACGATCCACGGGCTCTGGCTCTTGTGCCGCGCGGCCATCGGCGCGACCACGAGACTGATCGGGACGGCGATGAGCGAGATCAGGCCGAGCAGCAGGCCGGAATCACCCTTGCTCACCCCCGCGTCGATCATCACCTCCGGCAGCCAGCCCATCACGACGTAGGCCAAAAAGGCCTGAGTCCCGAAGAAGAGCGTGACCATCCACGCAAGGGGGCTACGCAGGAGCGATCGCCCGCTACCCTGCTTGCCTGCCTCGGCAACGGGCGCACGTCCCGCACCGCGGGCTGCGAGAATCCAGACGAGGAGTGCGAGCACCGCCAGTACCGACCAGGCGCCGAGACCTTGGCGCCAGCCGCCGAACGCGTTCTCCAAGGGAGGGGTGAGCGCGGACCCCAGGGCGCCACCGCCCTGCAGAGCGGCGGTGTACACGCCGGTCATCATGCCGACACGTGCCGGGAAGGAGTCCTTGATGACGACCGGGATCAGTACGTTCGCCAGTGCGATTCCCGCCGTGGCCACCAGGGTCCCCCCGAGCACGACGTACGGTCCGTCGAGCACGCGCAGCACCAGGCCGACGGCCAGCACCGAAAGCGCGGAGGCGATGGCCGCGCCGATGCCGAACCGGCGGGCAAGCAGGGGCGCGGCGAGACCGGCGGCGGCGAAACAGAGGCCGGGGAGCGTGGTGAGCACGCCGGCCCAGGTCGCCGTGGCGCCGAGGTCGTCGCGCATCTCGCCGAGCATGGGCCCGACACTGGTGATCGCGGGGCGCAGGTTGAGCGCCACCAGGATCACCGCGACACCGAGCAGCACGCCGCCGGTGATCACTCCCGGCCGCCACTCCGTTTCGATCGAGCCTTCGAGTTCAAGGCTTTCGTCGAACGGGGCCACGGATTCTCGAGAGTCGACACGCACGTCGGCTAGTATCACATACATAGGATGATTGGATGAAGGGACAACGCTGTGCCATTGGCCACCACGCGCCGTGCCGGCCTGGTCGATCAGGTCATCGAGCAGCTGCGTGACGCCGTCACGCAGGGAGAATGGCCCATCGGTCAGCGGATTCCGACCGAACCGGAGCTGGCAGGACAGCTCGGCGTCGGGCGCAACACCGTCCGCGAGGCCGTCCGGGCGCTCGCGCACACGGGGCTGCTCGAGGTCCGGCAGGGCGACGGGACCTACGTGCGGGCGACGAGCGAGGTCTCGGGCGCGATCCGGCGGTTGTGCGGTTCGGAACTGCGCGAGGTGCTGCAGGTGCGGCGCATCCTCGAGGTCGAAGGCGCCCGGCTCGCGGCCGCCGCGCGGACCGACGAGGAGGTCGCCGAGCTCAAGGCGCTGCTCGAACGCCGCAACGCCGAGCTGCGCGAGGGCCATTGGGAGGAGTTCGCCCGGCTCGACGCGGAATTCCACTTCGCCGTCGTCCAAAGTGGACATAACACGCTGCTGACCGAGATGTACCGCGGGCTCACCGAGGTGATCACGGCCAGCGTGGCCGCCACCTCGAACGTGACGCCGGGGCGCGAGTACCTGCCGGAGATAGGGCATGAAGGCCTCGCCGAGGCCATCGCCGACCAGGACGCCGACCGGGCCGCCAGCGAGGCGTGCGGTTTCCTGGACGAACTCCTGGCCCGCGTGGAGCAGGACGAGAGCTGACCCTTCAGCGCGTGAAGGCCCCCTTCCTTCGGCTGAGCCGAGGGAAGGGGGCCTTCACGCGCTGCGGGCCGCTCAGGGCAGCGTGAGGATCTCGGCGCCGTCCTCGGTCACCACGAGGGTGTGCTCGAACTGCGCCGTCCACTTCTTGTCCTTGGTGGTGACGGTCCAGTCGTCGGCCCAGATGTCGTAGTCGATCGTGCCGAGGGTGATCATCGGCTCGATCGTGAAGGTCATGCCCTGCTCGATCACCGTGTCGACCGACGGCTCCTCGTAGTGCAGCACGGTCGGCGGGGTGTGGAACGCCGGGCCGACGCCGTGGCCGGTGAAGTCGCGCACGACGCCGTAGCCGAACCGCTTCGCGTAGGACTCGATGACGCGGCCGATCACGTTGAGCTGCCTGCCGGGGCGGACGGCCTTGATGGCGCGCATCGTCGCCTCGCGCGTGCGCTCGACCAGCAGCCGCGCCTCCTCGGAGACGTCACCCGCCAGGAACGTCGCGTTGGTGTCGCCGTGGACGCCGCCGATGAACGCGGTGACGTCGATGTTGCAGATGTCGCCGTCCTCGATCACCGTCGAGTCCGGGATGCCGTGGCAGATCACCTCGTTCAGCGAGGTGCAGCACGACTTCGGGAACGCGCGGTAGCCCAGCGTCGACGGGTACGCGTTGTTGTCCAGCAGGAACTCGTGGATCACCTTGTCGATGTCGTCGGTGGTCGCACCGGGTTTGACGGCCTTGCCGCCCTCCTCGAGCGCCTGCGCCGCGATCCGGCCCGCGACCCGCATCGCCTCGATGACCTCGGGTGTGCGGACCCCGTTGCCCGTGTCGCGTTTCGGCGCCGGCCGGTCGACGTACTCGGGACGGGCGATGCTGGCGGGGACGACTCGCCGCGGCGTCTGGACACCGGGCTTCAAGGGGGAGCGAACGGACATGGGACCAGCCTACGACCTGACGGCTAGCCGAGCCCCGTCAGGAAGCGCTGGGCGGCCTCGACCGCGGGCCTGGACGTTCCCGCGTCGGTCGTCAGCACCGCGAAGGCCAGGTCTCCGGTGTAGCCGACGAACCAGCCGTGCGAACGCGTGCCGTCGCCGAACTGTGCCGTCCCTGTCTTGCCGCGGACGTCCGCCAAGGGTTTGAGCAGCGTCGCCGTGCCGTCGGTGACGACTTCGCGCATCATCCCGCGCAGCGCGTCGAGCACCTCCGGCTTGATCGGCTTGCCGAGTCCGGACGACGTCGTGGCCATCCCCCGCACCAGCGTCGGCACCGGGACCTTGCCGGACTGGACCGTCGCGGTGGCGACCGCCAGCCCGAACGGGCTCGTCACGACGGTCCCCTGGCCGAACCCGTTCTCCGCCCGCTGCGCGACGGTGTTCGCCGGCGGGGCCGAACCGGTGATCGTGGTCAGGCCGGGGATCACGAAGTCGGCGCCGATGCCGAGGTCACGCGCGGCGTCGGTCAGCGCGGCGGGCGGCAGATCGGTCGCGAGTTTCGCGAACGTCGTGTTGCAGGACTTGGCGAACGCCGTGGACAGCGGGACGACGCCGAGCGCGAACTTGCCCTCGTTCGGCACCGTCCGGTTCTCGAACGTGGCCGTGCCGGGGCAGTCGACGGGACTGTCCGCCCGCACCGAACCCGCGGTCAGCCCCGCGACGGCGGTGGCCATCTTGAACGTGGAGCCCGGCGGGAACCGGCCGGTGAGCGAGATCGCGCCCTGCGGGTCGGCTGCGGCGTTCTGCGCCACCGCCAGCAGTTCACCGGTCGACGGCTGGATCGCGACCAGCGCGGAGGCCGTCGGGACCGGGGCGAGCGCCCGCTCCGCCGAACCCTGCGCCTTCACGCTGAGCGTGCTGACGACGGCGGGCGCGGGCTTGGGGTTCTCGGAGTGCAGATCGGTGATCTCGCCGCCGCCCGTGTCGAGCGTGACGACGCGCCAGCCCGCCGAGCCCTCCACCTGGTCCTCGACGAGCGACCGCACCGCGGGCAGCACCTGCTTGCCGAAGTTCTTGTCGTCGGGCAGCAGCCTTTCCTGCTGGCTGAACCGCACGCCCGGCAGGTCGTAGATCTCGGGCCTCACCTCTTGGTAGCTGTTCGCCCGCAGGCTCACCACCGGATAGCCCGAGCCGGGCTTGAGCGTCTTCACCCCGTCGCGGATCGACTGACCGGTCACCGACGCCTCGAACCGGTTGAGCGCCGCGCCGAGTTTGTCGGTGACGGCCACCAGATCGCCGGCCTTCGCCGGGTCGAGCACCACGCTGACGACCGTCTGCGGACGCAGCAACGGCATCCCGTCGCGATCCAGCACCGGCGCGAGATCCGGCGGATCGGCCTTCAGCGCGATGCTCTGCTGCGCGGCCAGCTGCGGATGGAGCGCCGTCGGCAACCAGCGCACCTTCCAGCCGTCCTGCGTGGAATGGACCTGCGCGTCGGCCTTGTACGTCCAGGTCCGGCCGCGCGGCAGCTTCCAGGTGAGCTGGTAGGTCGCCGTCCCGTTGTCCGCCCCGGACGCATGCTGGACCTGCTTGTCCACCACGGCGATCGACTCGGGCGAAAGCGCTTTCCGGGCCATCTCCAGCGACGCGCGCGCGGCCTCCGGCGAATCGGTGAACGAGGCCGCGGCGGCGACGTCGCCGGAGGAGAGACCGCCGAGGAAGCCCGAGATGGCGTCTTCAGGACCGGAATCGGCGAAGAGGCCGCATCCGGCGGCCGAGAGGCCCACCACCCCCGCGAGCACGACGACGGCGACACGACGACCTGCAGGCATGCTTCGGATCCTGCCAGCCCCGGCCCTTCCCGGCCGGACGCGACACGGCCTAGAACAGAACCGTCGCGTACCGGCCGACCTGCTGGAAGCCGATCTTGCGGTACGCGGCGAGCGCCGGGCTGTTGTAGGCGTTGACGTACAGGCTCGCCGTGCGGCCCATCCCCCGCACGAGCCTGGTCACCACGGACGCCGTCCCGGCCGTGCCGACCCCGCCGCCGCGGCGTTCCGGATGCACCCAGACACCCTGGATCTGGCCGACCGTCGAGGACATCGCGCCGATCTCGGCCTTGAAGACGACCTCGCCGTCCTCGAACCGGGCGAACGCGCGGCCGCCGGCGATCAGCTCGGCGACTCGGGCGCGATACCCGGCGCCACCGTCACCGTTGCGCGGGTCGACGCCGACCTCCTCGATGAACATGGCGATCGCGGCCGGGAGATACCGGTCGAGTTCCTCCGGGCGTACCGCGCGGACCAGCGGATCGGCGGCCACGGACGGGATCCCGTCGAGCGCCAGCAGCGGCTGGTCGTGCCGGACTTCGCGGGCGGGGCCCCATTCCGGCTCGAGTTCGTCCCAGAGCCCCAGAACCTGCTCGGCCGGGCCGACCAGTGACGAACAGGTGCGCTGACGGCGCAGGGCTCGATCGGCGAAGGAACGCAGAGCGGAGGCGTTGCCGCGCAAGGGGATCAAGTTCGGCCCGGAGAAGCACAGCCCCTGGAGCCTGCCCGCGCGAACGGGGCGGGAATCCGCGGCCCAGAGCTCACCACCGAGCCGCCAGGGGTCGAGACCCGCGGTCTCCACCCTGGCACTGACCATGCAGCTGCCGACCGGGTCTGTGGCGAGCGCGGCACGGACCGCGGGATAGTCCCGATCATCGAGCAGCCGTGCACCTGCAAGCCGCAACACCACTCCAGGGTGCCAGATGAGCGGCGTAAACGGAACGCAAGCTTCACGACACGCTGAGAGAACTTCGGCAGGTCGAGATCACCACGCCGGGAAAGGTCCGTTCCCGGCGTGGTCTCGACCAGTCAGCCGACGGTGACGGTGGGCTCGCCCTCACCGATCGTCTGGCCCGACTCCTCGGCGATCCGCATGGCCTCTTCGATCAGCGTCTCGACGATCGCGTGCTCGGGCACGGTCTTGATGACCTCGCCCTTGACGAAGATCTGGCCCTTGCCGTTGCCCGAAGCGACGCCGAGGTCGGCCTCGCGCGCCTCGCCGGGCCCGTTGACGACGCAGCCCATGACCGCGACACGCAGCGGGACCTCCATGCCCTCCAGGCCGGCGGTGACCTGCTCGGCGAGGGTGTAGACGTCCACCTGCGCGCGGCCGCACGAGGGGCAGGAGACGATCTCGAGCTTGCGCTCCTTGAGGTTCAAAGATTGCAGGATCTGGATCCCGACCTTGACCTCTTCCACCGGCGGCGCCGAGAGCGAAACGCGGATGGTGTCGCCGATGCCCTGGCGCAGCAGCGCGCCGAAGGCCACGGCCGATTTGATGGTGCCCTGGAACGCCGGGCCCGCCTCGGTGACGCCGAGGTGCAGCGGGTAGTCGCACTGCTCGGCGAGGATCTCGTACGCGCGCACCATGACCACCGGGTCGTTGTGCTTCACGGAGATCTTCACGTCGTAGAAGTCGTGCTCGGCGAACAGCGACGCCTCCCACAGCGCCGACTCGGCCAGCGCCTCCGGGGTCGCCTTGCCGTACTTGTCCATGATCCGCTTGTCCAGCGAACCCGCGTTGACGCCGATCCGGATCGGGGTGCCGTGGTCCTTCGCGGCCCGCGCGATCTCCTTGACCTGGTCGTCGAACTTGCGGATGTTGCCCGGGTTCACCCGGACCGCCGCGCAGCCCGCCTCGATCGCGGCGAAGACGTACTTCGGCTGGAAGTGGATGTCGGCGATCACCGGGATCTGCGACTTCTTCGCGATCGCGGGCAGCGCTTCGGCGTCGTCCGCCGACGGGCACGCGACGCGGACGATGTCACAGCCCGCAGCGGTCAGCTCGGCGATCTGCTGCAGGGTCGCGTTGACGTCGGAGGTGAGCGTGGTGGTCATCGACTGCACCGAGATCGGGTGCTCGCTGCCGACGCCGACCGGCCCGACCTGCAGCTGTCGGGTCTTGCGACGCTCGGAGAGGACGGGAGGAGGAAGCGCTGGCATACCAAGAGCGACAGTCACGCCCTCAAGCGTACCTACCCCGATCGGCGGACATCCACGACGTCAGCCGTCACGGTGAGCAGCATTACCTGGGCAGCGCAACGACGCTGACAGCGCGCTCTCTCGCCGTCCTCCCGCGTCACTGGAACAGCTTGACCGGGTTCACGATGTCGGCGGTGACGGTGAGCAGAGTCACCGCGCCGCCGATGAAGACGAGCACCATCGTCACCGCGGAGAGCTTCGTGTAGTCGACCGGCCCGCCCGCCGCCTTCCCGCGCAGCTTGCGGAACCAGTCCCGCACCCGCTCGTACCAGACGACCGCGATATGCCCGCCGTCGAGCGGGAGCAGCGGCAGCAGGTTGAACACGCCGATGAAGAAGTTCAGGCTCGCCAGCAGGAGCACGAAGATCTCCCACAGACCGCGCTCGGCGGCCTCGCCGCCGATCCGGCTGGCGCCGACCACGCTGACCGGGGTGTTCGGGTCGCGCTCGCCGCCGAAGATGGAATCCACCACCGCGGGGATCCGCGACGGGAACTCGATCAGCCGCTTGGCGGTCTCGGAGAACATCGTGCCGGTGAAGGAGAACGTCGCGCCGACCGCGTCGACCGGGCCGTAGGCCAGCATCGGCGGCGCGGTGTTCTGGACCGGCGAGGCGCCGATCATGCCGACGTCCTTGACCGTGGTGTTGTTGGAACCGTCGGCGACCAGCCGCTGCACGCGCGGCACGTCGACGGTCAGGTTCAGCGTCTGGCCGTTCCGCTCGACCACGAACGGCGTCGGGCCACTGGCGACCTGGACGGCGGCGAGCATCTCGCGCCAGGTCTTGATCGGCTTGCCCGCGACGGAGACGACCTTGTCGCCGGCCTGGAGACCGGCGGTCTTCGCGGGGGTCGGGGCGCCGGGCGGGCAGGCCGTGTCGTTCAGCTGCTCCATGGTGGTGGCCGGACGAGCACACGACGTGGCGCTGATCACGGCCTCGGTGGGCGCGGCCTGCGCGGCCGGATTCGGCAGGCCCATGGTGACGGCCATCAGGTACAGGATGATGAACCCGAGGATGAAGTGCATCGCCGAACCCGCCGACATGACGACGGTGCGCTTCCAGGTCTTGAAGCGCCACATCGCGCGCTTCGACTCTTCCGGGGTGACCTCGTCGAGCGCGGTCATGCCCGCGATGTCGCAGAACCCGCCGAGCGGGATCCACTTCATGCCGTACTCGGTCTCACCGCGGCGGAAGGAGAAGATCGTCGGCCCGAAGCCGATGAAGTAGCGCCGGACCTTCATGCCGAAGGCTTTCGCCGCCCACATGTGGCCGGCCTCGTGCAGCGCGACGGACAGGCAGATGCCCAGCGCGAACAGCACGATCCCGAGAATGAAGACCACGCGCTACTTCCCCTTACCGATCAGCGCACCGGCACGCGCGCGAGCCCAGCGCTCGGCAGCTAGTACGTCATCCACGTCGCGAGGTTCACGACGCCATTCGTCGGCGGCTTCCACCACCTGGGCAATAGTGTCCACAATCGAGGTGAAGCCGGTGTTCTGTGCCAGGAAGGCGGCCACCAGCTCCTCGTTCGCCGCGTTGTAGACCGCCGGGACGCAGCCGCCGACGGTCCCGGCGTGCCGCGCCAGCTCGACGGCGGGGAACGCGTCGTTGTCGAGTGGCTCGAAGGTCCAGCTCGCGGGCTGGTCCCAGGCGCACGCGGCCGCTGCGCCGGGCACGCGGTCCGGCCAGTGCAGGGCGAGCGCGATCGGCAGCCGCATGTCGGGCGGGCTGGCCTGGGCGATCGTCGAGCCGTCCACGAAGGTCACCATCGAGTGGATGATCGACTGCGGGTGGACGACCACGTCGATGCGGTCGGTCTCGATGTCGAACAGGAGCTTCGCCTCGATCAGCTCCAGCCCCTTGTTGACCAGGGTGGACGAGTTGATCGTGATGAGCGGGCCCATCGACCAGGTCGGATGCGCCATCGCCTGCTCGACCGTGACGTCCGCCAGCTCCTCGCGCTTGCGACCGCGGAACGGGCCACCCGAGGCGGTGAGCACCAGCCGGGCGACCTCGGACTCACGGCCGGCGCGCAGGGCCTGCGCGATCGCGGAGTGCTCGGAATCGACCGGGACCAGCTGGCCGGGTTTGGCCGCGGCAAGGACCAGCGGCCCGCCCGCGATCAGCGACTCCTTGTTGGCCAGCGCGAGCGTGGCGCCGGTGGCGAGCGCGCGCAGGGTCGGCGGGAGCCCCTGGGAGCCGGGGAGCGCGTTGAGCACGACGTCGACCGGGGTGGCGTCGATCATCTCGACGACCGCGTCGGCCCCGGCGAAGATGCGCGGGAGCTTGAAGTCGCCGCGGTTGTAGCCGCGCTTCTGCGCCTCGGCGTACAGCGCGAGCTGCAGGTCTTCCACGGCCGTCGGCCTGCTGATCGCCACGGCGTCGACCTGGTGCGCCAGGGCCTGCGCGGCCAGCGCGGCGGGGTCGGACCCGCCGGCGGCGATCCCGGCGACCCGGAACAGCTCCGGGTTGCGGGCCGCGACGTCGAGGGCCTGGGCGCCGACCGATCCGGTCGAACCGAGCACGAGCACACTTCGCGAGGTAGTCATCGGGGCTCATTGTCGCTTGGGGCCCGTCGGGCGCGTGCAGCCAGGTGTGGGATCATTCGCGGGCAAGCGAACCATCGGGTTTTGAGGAGTTGATCGTGGCGAGCAAGGCGGTCGAAAAGCGCGGCCGGGTGGGCGTCGACACCGTTGACCCCCGCGACGAGCCGTCGGCCGAGTGGGGCTGGCACGGTTCCTTCCCGAAGGCGACGCGGATCGCCGGTTGGCTGACCGCGATCATCCTGCTGGTGATGCTGTACGGCAACCACCACGGCTGGACCGAGAACCTGTGGCTGATCGGCCTGTCCCTGCTGCTCGTGTTCGGCCTCGTGCTGGACATCCGCAAGCAGCGCACGGCCTGGCGCAAGTAGCTTCTTCACGGCTCAATGGCCCCTGTCCACCTTCGTGGGCAGGGGCCATCGGCCGTTCTGGGACCACAACTCGTTGACGATCTTGACCGCGTCACCCGCCTCGACGCCGTAGCGATGCCGGTACTTCGCCGCCGGCCGCTGGACGACCGCGGCGACCTCCCCGATGGCGACGTCGTTCCACGAGTCGTTCGGGTAGAACTGCCGCATCACGGCGAGGAACCGGCCGGTCGCCCAGACCGGGTCCGTCCGCTGCTCGAAACTCCCCCAGCTCGCGCGCTGCTGGAAGAGCCCGACCGAGTCGCCGAGGCCGCCGTCGAGGTTGGCGATACTCGATTCGACGATCACCGTGGCGATCGCGATGGCCGCCGCGCGATCGTTGAACCCCGATCTCTGGACCGTCTCGACGATCACTCTGGCGCACGACGTGTTGTACGGGTTCATGTAGCCGCGCATCTTGGTGGCGAGCTGTTGATTGAGGCTTTTGGCCGCGTCCGCGTCATCCGTCGTCGCGCCTGCTTGGACGCAGGGCAGGGCGACGTGTTCGACCTGGTCCGGGCGGATCTCGGTGGGCGGGAGCAGGACGAGGGAAAGGGCGAGGTACGCGGCGGTGAACATGCGGCTCCAGGTGGTCGTGAGTGGCGATTCGTGTTCTAACCCGAATCGCCACTCACGACCACCTGGACCGCGCGCCCGCGTGAACGGCTACCCGACGACCATCCTTTTGGGTTAGGTTCCCCCTCATGAAGCTGCGCTGGGGTGTCACCGCTGTCGTTTCCGCTCTCGCCGCCGTCCTGCTGCCCGGTGTGGCCACCGCCGCGCCCGCCCCGGCGTCCGTGCCGATCGTGCGCTGCGAGTTCACCCCGACGCCGGAAAACCCCGCGGCCCGCCCGGTGCTGCGCCCGCTTCCCTTCGCGTTCACGCGCGGCACCGTCGACGTCACCTTCCGCTTCAACTACGGCCCGGTGACCGTGCGCCTGAACCGCGCGGGCGCCGCGCCGTGCGCCGTCCACAACCTGGCGAGCCTGGCGCTGCAGCGTTTCTACGACCGCAGCCAGTGCTGGCGCCTGACGAACTCGTCGCGCCTCGGAGTCCTTCAGTGCGGCGATATCTACGAAGCCGAGAAGGGCGGGCCGGGCTACAAGTTCCCGGACGAGGTCGACGGCACCGAGACCTACGAACGCGGCACCATCGCCATGGGCAACCAGGGCCCCGGCACCAACGGCAGCGAATTCTTCATCGTGCACTCGTTCGCGAACATCCCGAAGAACTACTCGGTGATGGGCAAGGTCGTGCGCGGCATGGAGGTGCTGGACCGGATCGTGGCGAACGGCATCATCCCGACGGATCCGAACGGTCCGCAGGACGGGCTGCCCGCGAAGCCGGTGAAGATCCAGAAGGCGACCGTGGGTTTCTGATCGTTCAGACTCGCGAGTCGCCGGATTCGACCAGGAGCCCGAGGAACTCGGCGAAATCACGGGCGACCCGGCGGGGAACCCGATCTTCGTCGAGATATACGACGGATGGCTCAGCATCGCCATCGCATTCGCGATAGTCGAGCATGACCGCGTCGTGCCCACCGGAAGGCATGTCGAAGAGGACGATCCCGATATCCGGGTACCCCCACTCCGCGATCATGTCCTTGCTTCCGTGTCCGCCGTTCGAGTCGATTCCCCGGGCGCCGCCGATTCCGATCAGCGATCGCACCTCGAAATGATCGTCCGCCCACGAGGTAGGGAACGACGTCGGACACCGCCTGCGCCGGAGGGACCCGCCGTTCGTCCGGCGCAGGACGTCCAAATAGGACGACGGGAGGCGATACCCGAGTCGTTTCTCGGTCTCAGCGATCAGCGCATCGTCGACAGGTGGGCCGGTGAACATGTCTTCGCTTGCGAACGGTTCGACCACCGTCGTCCTCCCCAAATCACTGCTCGCCGAAGTCAGACAGATTCCTGTGTGAGAACGAATTCGGCGATCTCCTTCCGCCGGAGCACCCTCCACACCGGATCCCGCGTCACCGATGCGAGCCATTCCTCGAAGTCGGTGCCGTCGCTACGAAACCACCACACCGCACGGCTCCCGACCGATCGCAGGTCCACATCCACCCGACAGTGGAACTCGAAGCTGACTTGCGAGTACTCGTCATGCTCACCGGCGGCATCGACGATTTGCATCTGCCGTACGAACCTCACCGCGAACATCGGCTCGGAGAGCCAGTTCACTTCGCTGTACTCGAAAAGAAAACCATCGGTGTCAGTGCCATCTGGCACAGCGAACGCGACGGCTTCGAAGCCGCGGATGGCCGATACGACCTCGTCGACAGCCGGAGGCTTCCGGCGTGATCCAGGCACCCCGAGGAGATCTTGCGCGACAGTGATCGCAGAATCGATCGGGAGCTTCGCTCCTTCGCGGTACACAGACCGCGCGCACAGTGCGAGAGCGAAAGAACCGAAGTCGTCCCCCAGCTTCTCCGGAGTCTTGTCGGCATGAGACCAGGCCAGGACCGGATACTCACCGGAGTCGTCCGGCCGCGAGGAATCGAGGACGACCGCACCACCCATGCCGTCGAACATCACCACGATCAGCTCGGGGGCCAGCCCGTGGTCCCGTCGCATGTCCAAGGTCTCGGCGACGGATCCGAGCAAGCCCGGGCCGTAGCCGGGAGTGCGGTACACACCGAGGAACTCCAGTCCCGCGATGTCCCAGGTGCCGAATTCCTCGACCAGGCGTCGATATGAGGGAGGGAACGCGACACCCAAAGTGCGTTCAGCGGAGCTGATCATCCCCTCGTCCGCGCCGTCGGCGTGGTTCGACAGGTCGCCGTTCGCGCGCACCAGATCGATCAGCCGCTCGCTCGCGTCGACACTCATTCGACGACTCGGCCTTCCACTTCAGCGAGGACGGTGTCCAGGAATCGCCGGAGATCCGGGGCCACCGTGGCGACCTCCGCCTGATCCGCATCGTATGTGCCGGCCAAAACGGCGCCACCGCGAAGCCGGTACACGCCGCGGCCGCTCGTGCTGAGCGCGAACAGCGCGCCTCCCCCATCCGACCCGAAAACGATGATCGAGTCCTCTGTGGCACCGCCGAGCAGGGTGGGCATCGCCCCGCGCAACCCGGCGAGCACTTCCCGCGCCGAATGCACGAAAATGCCGTTACCGAGATCCGGCAACGACACCTCTCGCACGACGGCATAGAAATCCACCAGCTCCGTCGCGCGGCCGAGGTCCGCGAGGAGTCGGCTACCGCCTGGAGCCTCGTACGCCAGGACCACTTGGTTCCCGCCCGGCGGGTAGCCGCACCTCGCCTCGAATCCCCGCTCGAACTCGGCACTCAGGAAGGACATCCGCTGAGTCCAGAAGCGCAGATCCGGTCCGTGCCCATCGAATTTCACGAGTCCCACCGAAGCCCCTGCCGAACCAGGAAGTCGAGAAAGCCGGGCGCCTCACGTTCACGCAGGCCATCTTCGTGGAATCGGAAATCGACCGCTTCGCCACACTCGTTCCCGGTCAAGGTGAAGCCCCACCAGTCCCCGGTACCGACCGGTGCCACCGCGAGAAATCCAGCCTCCCGCAGGAGACCACGATTGACCGAGACGAGGTCTTCTTCCCTCGGGTCAGCTGCGACGACCGGCAGCAGATCGACGAAGAGGAACCCGCCGCCGCCATGTCGCACCATGAATTCCTTGTACTGCGAAGGAAGGCGAACATCGAGCTCGTGCTCGACATGCTCGATCTCCTCCTCGGACGAACGCCATGAATCGAATGGGAAGAAGTCTTCGGGATAGTCCTGAGTCGGCAGCCTTTCCCTGGTCCGCAGCACGAGGGCATCGAACTCATCGAACTCCATGACCGTTCACCCCTCTCGCCGGCCGCTCACGACTTCAAACACTCCACCAGTCTCGCGGGCTCCCGTTCGCCCGATCTCAACACCTTGAGCATGAGCTCGCCTGGCTCGTTCACGCGCTGCGCGAGCCTGCCACTCTCGTCGACCACCTCACCGCCGTGTACGACCCCGGCCGCGATGACGATCATCAGCGAGAGAAGCTCATCGAGGTCCACCCCGCGGGAGTCGGCCGCGGCGAAGACCGACCATCGTCCCGGGATCTCGGCGTACTCCGGCCCCATGACCATCACCCGTGCTCCGGCGGCACTCCCCCAGCTGAAGCTCCATGTCAGCTCGGCCTCACCGGTGACGACGATCTCGATGTTGTCGACGCCCAGCAGAAGTCGCATCGTCACCGTGGCCACACGAGCGACCGACGCCACCCGCGGCTCCTCGGCGCACCACGCTTCATAGTCGATCGCCAACGTCTATCCACCTTCGAGTAATTCGAGCCCGACGGGCCGCGTCAGCCGGTTAATCTCCAACAGGCGCCGTCGATCCACACGGCGAATGCGCAGCCCCGCACAGGAACCAGTATTTCACTCCGCAGAGTGGCGCATCCTTACCCGGCAGGAAGGCCGGTGACGCCTGGGGCGACGATGATGACTCACGAGCAGCACCTGTCCACAAGGAGATTCCCGGCCCTCGAAGGGTTGCGCGCGATCGCCGCGCTCCTCGTGGTGGTGTTCCACCACGAGGACCGTCGTGGGCCATGGGCAACGGGTGGATCGGCGTCCACCTGTTCTTCGTTCCTTCCGGTTTCCTGATCACCACACTGGCGCCGCGTGAAGAAGACCGAAAACGGCAAGATCTCGCTCGCGAACTTCTATATCCATCGCGCGTTCCGCATTCTTCCGTTCTATTCACCGACTCTGGGCATACACCACCAGCGGACCCTCCGGAGCCACGCCATACCTCCTGACCTTGACGAACGAGTTCCCATAACGCACTGTTCGGCCAGTCGCGGCGCTGAGCTTCCCGAAGCGACTCGGCTGGCGATCGCGCTGGTCGCGCTGATCCCGGTGATGCCGCACGCCGCATCATCATCGGTTGCCCCCTCGCCATCGACCTCCACTACCGCAAGGGCTTCGCGGTCCTCCGCGTCTTCACCCATCTCATCGCCCGCCTCGTCCTGCTCGCGGCTCTCGTGGTCCTTCAGCTCCACGTGATCGACTTCCAGGACGGCGGAACCACGTGCGCCGTACTGACCGCGCCGTTCATCACCTCACTGGTCCCGCGCGGTCCGATCGCCTGGCTCTTCGCCCCCCCGGCGATGCGGTTCATCGGCGAGAGGTCCTACTTCGTGCATCTCTTGTAGGGGTGGCGGCGGCCGTGGTCGCCTTGTCGACCCCCAAATGGGCCCGCATCGGACCTTGACCGCGGTCGCCGTGACCGTCGTCGCCCTGGTCATCTCGGACGTCCTCCGCCACCGGGTCGAGGTACCCATGACCGACGTCGGCCGCAGGATCGTGGCCCACGCAGGCCGAACCCGCCCCGTCCCACGATGCGGGAAAGTCGAACCCGCGCCGGCCAGCAGGAGAGCAATTCAGGCGGAGTGGCCTTGTCCTGATCCGGTAGTCTTGGGCACCAAGGTCGAGAGGCGCTGCAACGGACCGCCGGGTCCGCCACGCTCGGCCCCGGACTTCACCGCAAGGGCGCCTCCCACGACATGGGAGGAGCGCTGGATGGAAACGACCGCCCTGCGAAAGCTGCTGGATGAGCGCATCGTCGTGCTCGACGGGGCGTGGGGGTCGATGCTCCAGAACGCCGGCCTCAAGCCAGAGGACTACCGCACCGAGCGGTTCCAGGACCACCCCCGTGACATCACCGGCGACCCGGACCTGCTGAACATCACCCGGCCGGACGTCGTGCTCGACATCCACCGCCAGTATCTGGACGCCGGGGCGGACATCACGACCACCAACACCTTCACCGCCACCACGATCGGCCAGGCGGACTACGGGCTCGAGCATCTCGCGTACGAGATGAACCTCCGCGGCGCCCAGATCGCCCGCGAGGCGGCGGACGCGGCGGGCGGGAAGTTCGTCGCCGGGTCGGTCGGGCCGCTGAACGTCACGTTGTCGCTGTCGCCCAAGGTCGAGGATCCGGCGTTCCGCGCGGTCACCTTCGACGAGGTGTACGCCGCGTACGCCGACCAGATCAAGGCGCTCGCCGAGGGCGGCGTGGACCTGCTGCTCATCGAGACGATCTTCGACACGCTCAACTGCAAGGCCGCCATCGCCGCCGCCCGCGACGTCGCGCCGCATCTGCCGCTGTGGATCTCGGTGACGATCGTCGACCTGAGCGGCCGGACGCTGTCCGGGCAGACGGTCGAGGCGTTCTGGAGCTCCATCGAGCACGCGGATCCGCTGCTCGTCGGCGTCAACTGTTCGCTGGGCGCCGAGGAGATGCGCCCGCACATCGCCGAACTGTCCCGCCTGGCGGGCACATACACCGCCTGTCACCCGAACGCGGGTCTGCCGAACGCGTTCGGCGGTTACGACCAGACGCCCGAGGAGACCGGCGGGCTGCTCGGCGACTTCGCCACGGCCGGGATGGTCAACGTCGTCGGCGGCTGCTGCGGCACGACCCCCGCGCACATCAAGGAGATCGCCGACGCCGTCCGCGGGATGAAGCCGCGGAACGTCCCGGCCCCGAAGCCGCACACGCGGTTCAGCGGGCTGGAGCCGTTCGAGATCGGCAAGGACACCGGGTTCGTCATGATCGGCGAGCGGACCAACGTCACCGGTTCCGCCAAGTTCCGGAAGCTGATCGAGGCCGACGACCACCAGGCCGCCGTCGACGTCGCGCTGGAGCAGGTCCGCGGCGGGGCGAACCTGCTGGACGTCAACATGGACGCCGACCTGCTCGACAGCGAAAAGGCGATGACCACGTTCCTGAACCTCATCGCCACCGAACCCGAAGTCGCCCGGCTGCCGATCATGATCGACAGCTCGCGCTGGACGGTGCTCGAGGCCGGACTGAAATGCGTGCAGGGCAAGGGAGTCGTCAACTCCATCAGCCTCAAGGAGGGCGAGGAGCAGTTCCTCCAGCAGGCCCGCCGCATCCGCGACTACGGCGCGGGCGTGGTCGTGATGGCCTTCGACGAACAGGGCCAGGCCGACACCGCCGACCGGAAGGTCGAAATCTGCGCCCGCGCCTACGACCTGCTCACCCAGCAGGCGGGTTTCGTCGCCGAGGACATCATCTTCGACCCGAACGTGCTCGCGGTCGCGACCGGTATCTCCGAGCACAACGGGTACGCCAAGGCCTTCATCGACGCGCTGCCGCGGATCAAGGAACGCTGCCCCGGCGTGCACATCAGCGGCGGTATCTCGAACCTCTCCTTCTCCTTCCGCGGCAACAACGTCGTGCGCGAGGCGATGCACTCGGCCTTCCTGCTGCACGCGGTGCGCGCCGGGCTCGACATGGGCATCGTCAACGCCGGGCAGCTCGCGGTCTACGAGGACATCCCCAAGGATCTGCTGGAACTGGTCGAGGACGTGCTCTTCGACCGCCGCGAGGACGCCACCGACAGGCTGGTCACGTTCGCGGAAACGGTCAACGGCAAGGGAACCCAGCGCACGGTCGACCTGTCCTGGCGCGAGAACACGGTCGAAGCACGGCTGAGCCACGCGCTGGTGCACGGCATCGTCGACTACATCGAAGAGGACACCGAGGAAGCGCGCCAGAAGCTGCCGCGGCCGCTGGAGGTCATCGAAGGCCCCCTGATGGACGGCATGAAGATCGTCGGCGACCTGTTCGGGTCCGGCAAGATGTTCCTGCCGCAGGTGGTCAAGAGCGCGCGCGTGATGAAGCGGTCGGTCGCCTACCTCGAACCGTTCATGGAGGCCGAGAAGGAGAAGGCGCGCCTCGAAGGCCGGATCGAAACCCGCCAGGGCAACGGGAAGGTCGTCCTGGCGACGGTCAAGGGCGACGTGCACGACATCGGCAAGAACATCGTCGGCGTCGTCCTCGGCTGCAACAACTACGAGGTGATCGACCTCGGCGTGATGGTCCCGGCCTCGGTCATCCTGGACACCGCCGTCTCCGAAGGCGCGGACGCCATCGGGCTCTCGGGCCTGATCACGCCGTCGCTGGACGAGATGGTCAACGTCGCCGCCGAAATGGAGCGGCGCGGGCTGAAGCTGCCGCTGCTGATCGGCGGCGCGACCACGTCACGCCAGCACACCGCGGTCCGCATCGCGCCCGCGTACGAGCACACGACCGTGCACGTCCTCGACGCCTCCCGTGTCGTCGGCGTCGTCGGCGACCTGCTCGACGCCGACCGCGCCGAGATCCTCGACAAGAAGAACCGCGAGGACCAGGAAGAGCTGCGCGTCCAGCACGCGAACAAGCAGCGGACGCCGTTGCTGACGGTCGAGGAGGCGAGGGCCAACCCGGAGAAGGTCTCCTTCGACGACATCCCGACGCCCGCGTTCACCGGCGTCAGGTACGTCTCGCCGTCGCTCACCGAGCTGCGCGAGATGATCGACTGGACCTTCCTGTTCCTGGCCTGGGAGCTGAAGGGCAAGTACCCGGCGATCCTGGACAACCCGGTGGCGCGGGAACTGTTCGACGACGCGAACGCCCTGATGGACCAGATCATCGCCGAAGAGCGGTTCCAGGCGAAGGGGGCGTACGCGTTCTGGCCGGCGCACTCCGAGGGCGACGACATCATCCTCGAATCGGGCGTCAAGTTCCCGATGCTGCGCCAGCAGACCAAGAAGCCGCTGTCGCGGCCCAACCGCTGCCTGTCCGACTACATCGCCCCGGCCGGCGCGGGCGATCACCTCGGCGGCTTCGCGGTCACCATCCTCGGCGCCGAGGACTTCGCGGCCGAGTTCGAGGCGAAGCAGGACGACTACCGCGCCATCATGGTGAAGGCGCTCGCGGACCGGCTCGCGGAGGCGTTCGCCGAGTACCTGCACCTCCAGGCGCGACGGGAGTGGTTCGAGCCGGACGCCGATCCGAAGCTGGAGGACCTGCACGCCGAGAAGTTCCGGGGCATCCGCCCGGCACTGGGCTACCCGGCGAGCCCGGACCACAGCGAGAAGCAGGAGCTGTTCGACCTGCTGGACGCGGGCAGCTTCGGCATGGCGCTGACGGAGTCGTTCGCGATGACACCGGCGGCGAGTGTCAGCGGGCTGATCTTCGCCCACCCCGATTCGCGGTACTTCACCGTCGGACGGCTCGGCAAGGACCAGGTCGAGGACTACGCGGCCCGTCGCGGCGTCGAACTGTCCACTGTGGAGCAGTGGCTGCGCCCGAACCTCGCCTACGAGCCCGAATGACACAATGATCAGGTGACTGCCGAAGGTTCGGACTTCCTGCAGCTGGACATCGGGGACGCCCCGCCGGGGCGCCGGTCGGACTGGCTGGCGTCGCGGCTGCGGCACGCCATCTCCGACGGCCGCCTGCCGGTCGGCAGCAGGCTGCCCGCGACCAGGGCGCTGGCCGCCGACCTGCGGGTCTCCCGCGGCGTGGTCACCGAGGCCTACCAGCGGCTGGTCGAGGACGGGCACGTCGCCGGACGCGGCCGCGCGGGCACGGTGGTCGTCGCGGCACCGGCGAGGACCAAGGAGCAGACGGCCTCGGGTCCGCCTGCCGCGGGCACGATCTTCCGGCCCGCGCCCGGGATCGGCGTCTTCGACTCGCTGCGGGCGACCCCGGCGAGGATCGACCTGTCCCCCGGCGTGCCGGATCTGACGGCGTTCCCGCGGACGGCCTGGCTCCGTGCCGAACGCACGGTGCTCAACAGCCTTTCGGCGGCGGACTTCGGCTACGGCGATCCGCGGGGCGCGCCCGCGCTGCGGCTCGCGATCGCGCACTGGATCGCCCGCACCCGCGGCATCACCGTCGACGCCGACGACGTGCTGATCGTCGCCGGTGTCGCGCAGGGCCTCGGGCTGCTGGCCCAGGTGCTACTCGAGAACGGCATCTCCGAGATCGCCGTCGAGGACCCGAGTTCCCTGGGCGCCCGTCAGCATCTGCACGACCGGCGGCTGGCGACGCCGCCGATCCGCGTCGACGAGGACGGGGTCGACGTCGGCGAGCTCGTGCGCAGTGGCGCGCCCGCCGTGCTGCTCACACCGGCGCACCAGTTCCCGACCGGGGTCGTGCTCGGCGGGGAACGCCGTCGCGAACTCATGCGCTGGGCCGCGGACGGCGGGCTGATCATCGAGGACGACTACGACGCCGAGCACCGCTACGACCGTCCGCCCGTTCCCGCGCTGCGCTCGATGCTCGCCGAGCAGGTCTGCTACGCGGGCAGCGTGTCGAAGTGGCTCGCGCCCGCGCTCCGGGTGGGCTGGATGCTGGTCCCGTCGCGGTACCGGGACGAGGTGGTGGCGGCCAAACGGTTCGCCGACCTCGGCAACGCCGTCCTCCCGCAGCTGGTGCTCGCGCATCTGATGGAGTCCGGCGAGATGGAGCGGCAGCTGCGGTTCGTGCGCAAACGGCATCGCCGCCGCCGGGACGCGATGATCGACGCGCTCCGGACGCATCTCCCGGACGCCGTGGTGCACGGCGCCGCCGCGGGGCTGCACCTGACGATCACCTTCGACGCGGAGTTCTCCGACCTCGACTTCGCCGCCGCCGCGCTGGAGCAGGGGGTGAAGGTGCAGCCGCTGTCGTGGCACTGTCAGCGGCCGATGAATCCGGGTCTCGTCCTCGGCTACGGGGCGAGCCCGGCGAGCGACATCGCCGAGGGCATCGCCGTCCTGGGCAAGATCAGGCGCTAGCCGCCGAATTGCCCGAGGAAGGCCAGGAGCACGGCCGGGTCTTCGACGTGGGCGTTGTGGCCGAGCCCGGGAAGTTCGACAGAAGCCTCGCTGAGCGCGCGAAGCTGTTCGGGACGGCTCATGGGGTCGTGCTCACCGGCGGCCAGGGCGACCGGGCAGCGCGCCGCCCCGAGGAGTCCGGGCATGTCGGGAGCGCCGACAGCGAAGGCCCGCGGGTCCAGCGCGAGCCGCCAGCCGCCCTCGGTTTCGACGATGCCGTCGGGGTCCGCTTCGGCCAGACCGGTCAACCCGGCGATCTTGAGGAAGGCTCGTTCGGCGTCCTCGCGGGCCGTGAACACCCTGGGCGGTTTCGCCGCCATGTCGGCGGCCTTCGCGAGTTCGGACTCGCTCCATTCGACCTTGACCCCCACCGCGAGCAACCCGTCGACCCGGAGCCCGAACCACCCGCTGGCCAGCGCGAGCCCGACCACACCGCCCAGGGAATGGCCGATCACCAGCAGCGGACCGCGTTCCGGGAGCACGTCGGCGACCGCCGCGGCCAAGCCGCCGAAGGAGTAATGCGTCGAGTGCGGTGAAGCCCCGTGACCGGGGAGGTCGGGCGCCAGCCAGCGGTAGCCGGGTTGCAGCATCAGGCCGTCCCAGACCGCGCCCGTCGCGCCGAGGCCGTGCAGCAGGAGCACGGCGGGGCCTTCGGTTCCGGCGGTGCGCATCTTCAGCTTGTCCACCGGACGGATCTTTCCGCAGTCCCCCGCTCGCGGGCTAGTCTCGGGCCGTGATCACCGATCCGGACGTATACACCCGAGGCGTGCCGTACGAGCACCTCGCGGCGCTGCGCCGGGAGTCGCCGGTCGTACGCGTGGACGATTTCTGGGCCGTGCTGCGGCATTCGGACGTCAAGCACGTGCTGAAGAACCCGAAGCTGTTCTCGTCGCACCTCGGCGGGACGCAGATCCGTGATCCGGCGACCGAGCGGGACCTCGGTTACGTCCGCCGGATGATGCTCAACATGGATCCGCCCGAGCACAACCGGCTGCGGGGCCTGCTCACCAAGGCGTTCACGCCGCGCGCGGTCGCCAAGCTGACCGAGCGGATCCAGGGCTGGGCGAGGGAGCTGATCGCCGGTGTCCGCGCGGACGGCGAGTGCGATTTCGCCGCGGTCGCCGCCGATCTCCCGCTGCTGACGCTCGCCGAGGTCTTCGGGATCCCCGAGCGGGACCGGCGGCTGATGTACGACTGGAGCAATCGCGTGATCGGCTATCAGGACGCCGACTACGCGGTGAGCGCGACCGTCGACGCGGACGAGGTCACCGATCTCGCGCGGGCGGCGCTGGCGGTCCGGCCGGTTCCGGGGCCGGACGGGTCGATGCCCGATCCGCGCACTCGCGAGGGGATGCCGGATCTCTACGCGTATGCCACCGCGCTCGGCGAGTACAAACGCCGGAACCCCGGTGACGACGTGATGAGCAACCTGATGGGTCACGTCGAAGAGGGCGGCCGGGTGTCCATCGAGGAGTTCGAAAACCTGTTCTGGCTGTTTTCCGTGGCGGGTAACGAAACGCTGCGCAACGGCATCCCCGGCGGGATGCAGGCGCTGCTGGCGCATCCGGATCAGTACCGGCGGCTGCTCGCCGACCGCTCCCTGCTTCCCGGTGCGGTGGAAGAGATGCTGCGCTGGTGGACGCCGGTCATGCATTTCCGCCGGACCGCGACCGAGGACGTCGTCCTGTCCGATGTGGACATCCGCGCCGGTGAGAAGGTGGTCGTCTGGTTCTCCGCCGCGAACCGCGACGAAACCGTGTTCGAGGATCCGGACCGCTTCGACATCGGCCGCGCTCCCAACGATCACCTGACCTTCGGGCACGGCCCGCACTTCTGCCTCGGCGCCCAGCTCGCCAGGGTGCAGCTGCGCGCGATGTTCGAAGCGGTACTGGACCAGCTCGGCGAGGTCGAACCCGCCGGTGCTCCGGTGCGGTTGCGGTCGAACTTCCAGAACGGGCTGAAATCGCTGCCGATCCGCTGGTAGCGACGAGCCCCTTCCCGCCCCCGAGCGCGGGAAGGGGCCCATCACCCCCTGGTCATTCGGCCGCGGCGAACTCCGGTTCGGCGACGGTGGAACGGGCTTCGGCCTTGCGCAGGCCGACGATTCCGGACAGGGCCACCAGGACACTGATCACGGCGATACCGGTGACCACGGTGAGCGCGGGCGCCAGTCCGTTCAGCAGCGCGGCCGAGCCGGTGGCGCCGCCGGAGTTCCCGGTCAGGACCGCGGTCACGATGGCGAGGCCGATCGCGCCGCCGACCTGGATCGACGTGTTCAGCAGCCCGCCGGCGAGCCCCTGCTCGTCGTCGGAGATGCCGTTGGTCGCCTGGATGTTCAGCGAGGAGAACGCCAGCATGAAGCCGATGCCCAGCAGGATCATGCTCGGCAGCACCGAGCCGGCGTAGCTGGAGCTCTCGTCGATCCGCAGGAACAGCGCGTACCCGATGACGTGGGCGACGACACCGGCGAGGATCGTGCGCGGGGTGCCGAGCCGGTCGATCAGCGGCTCGATCCTCGGCGAACCGAAGGCCACGATCAGCGCGGCGGGCAGGAACCCGAGCGCGGTCTGCAACGCGGACCAGCCCAGCACGTTCTGCAGGTACAGCATGACGACGAACTGGAAACCGATGTAGGCGCCGAAGAACGTCGCGCCACCGAGGTTGGCGCGGGCCAGCGGGCCGGAGCGCAGGATGCCGAGCCGGAGCAGCGGGTGCTTGCTGCGCTTCTCGATGAACACGAAGGTGACGAGCAGGGCGAGCGCGAGGGCGAACGAGATCAGCGTCCGCGGCGCGGCCCAGCCGATCTCCGGTGCCTCGACCACGGCGAAGACCAGCAGGAGCGAACCGGCTGCACCGGTGATCGCGCCCGGGAAGTCGTAGCCGCCACCGGTCTGCGGCGAGTAGGACGGGATCAGCTTGATCGCGGCGACCAGCGCGGCGAGCGCGATCGGCACCGGCAGCAGGAACGTCCAGCGCCAGCCCACCTCGGTGAGCAGCCCGGAGAAGACGAGGCCCGCGGAGTAACCACTCGCACCGAAGACGGCGAAGATGCTGATCGCCCGGTTGCGGGCGGGGCCTTCGTGGAAGGTCGTGGTGATGATGGACAACGCGGCCGGCGCGGTGAACGCGGCGGCGAGACCCTTGATGAAGCGGGTGGCGATCAGCAGCGCGCCGTCGTCGACGAGGCCGCCGAGCAGGGAGGCGAGCGCGAAAACCGCGACGGCGACGAGGAAGACCCGGCGCCTGCCGAGCAGGTCGGCGGTGCGCCCGCCGAGGAGCAGCAGGCCGCCGTAGCCGAGCACGTAGGCGCTGATGATCCATTGCAGGGCACCGGTGGACAGGCCGAGTTCGGCCTGGATGGACGGGAGGGCGACGGCGACCATCGACACGTCGAGCGCGTCGAGGCCAACGACGACGGACACAGTGAGCAGGACACCCCAGAGGCGCGCGTCCCACCTTGTCGAGCTGGTGGACAGCTGCACGGAAGAACTCATGATCCGTACAGTACATGCACGCGCATCTAATGCAAGTGCATTTAATGACTTTGCATAAAATTCACGTGCATGCTATCTTGGGCCGCGTGAGCGACGTCGCCGAACAAGACCTGCTGCAGGAGTGGCGCGAACTTTCCGCCCGGCATGCGGCGGTCTTCGGCCGCCTCGAGTGCCGCCTCCAGGAGGGCCACGGCCTCGGTGTCACCGAGTTCGAAGCCCTCGAGCGGCTGGTGAACTGCGACGTCGGCAAATGCCGCGCGGCCGATCTGACCGAGGTCGTCCACCTGAGCCAGAGCGCCACCTCACGGCTCGTAGCCCGCCTCGAGCGCGAAGGGCTCGTCCAGCGCGCGCTCTGCGAGTCGGACCGGCGCGGGATCTTCGTCGTCGTGACCGACGAGGGTCGCCGTCGCTACGAAGAGGCGAAGCCGACGCACCGGGCGACCCTCGAAGAGACCCTCACCGTCGAAGCCTGACCTCCAGGCCACCGCTCCTTTGCTTGCCCCTGAAGTACGTGAAGGCCCCCTTCACTGCGTCTAGCGCAGTGAAGGGGGCCTTCACGTACTTGGGAAGGGGTGAAGGTCGAGTTTCCTCGGCTGAGCCGAGGCAAGGAGGCCTTCACGGACCTCGTCACTCACGAGGCGATCATGGTCAGCCCCGGGCCAGCTCCTCACGGATCGCCGGGACGACCTCGTTCCCCCAGCGGCCGAGCGCGCTGTCGGTAGTGGTCCCGTCTTCGACCGGGAAGTAGATGAAGCCCGCGGCGCCGTGGTCGCGCACCGCCGTGACCAGTTCGTCGACCCACTGCTCCGGCGAACCACCGACCCACCGCCCCTCGTCGTCACGCGGCGACGCCGTGGGCTTTTCCGTTATGCGGCCGGGGAAGTTGTAAATGGTGACGACCTCGCCGGGGTCGCGGCCCGCGTCGATGGCTGCCTGGTCGATCACCGGACGGGATTCGGCGAACCGCGGGCTGAGCCAGTCCGCGGCGTGGCCCGGGATCCAGCCGTCCGCGAGTTTTCCGGTCACCGCGAGGGATTTGGGACCGACGGCACCCGTCCACACGGGGGGCGCGGGCGCGGCCGCCGGCACCAGCCCGTCGACGGAGTAGAACTCCCCCTCGAAGGTCACCGGCGCCCCGCCGCCGGAAAGCGCCTTGATCAGGGTGATCGCCTCACCCATCGCCCGGACCGCCTCGGCGGGCGTCCGGTGCGCGACCCCGAGTTTGGCGATCTCCCGCCACAGCCCGCCCGCGCCGATGCCGAGCGCGACCCGGCCGCCCGAGAGCGCCGAAAGCGACGTGATCGTCCTCGCCAGCATCGGCGCGGGACGGCTCGGCAGGTTGGTCACGTTGACCGCGGCCGTGACCCGCGACGTCCGGCCGAGGATCACGCCCAGCGCCGCGTAGGCGTCGAGCCGGTCGGCGAAGTACGGATGGTCGGACAGGCTGACCAGGTCGAGTCCCGCGCGGTCGGCTTGTTCGGCGTGCCGCAGGAGGTCTTCCACCTCGCCGACGCCGGTTTCGAGCCCGAAGCCGAACAGTGTCATCACCACTCCTCAAGTTCGTAGTACGCACTATTTGTATCACGAACTACTTGCCTGTGTCGAAGTAAAGAATATTTGACATGGTGTCTAGAACTCTTTACCTTGGCGCCGTGGCGATGGAAGAGAAACGCGCGTGGATCATGGTGGTGGTCACGGTCTTCGGCTATGCCGCGTACCTGATCGTCGTCCTCCGCCGGGCAGGCTCCGGCCCGCTCGTCGACATCCCTTATGTGGCACCGTTGTTGTGGACGATCGGCGCGGCCATCGTGGCTTCGATCGTGCTGAACATCGCCGCCGCGATCACCTCGCCGCGTGACGCGGGCCGCAAGGACCAGCGCGACCGCGAGATCGGCCGGTTCGGCGAGTACCTCGGACAGTCGTTCGTCGTGATCGGCAGTGTCGCGGCACTCGTCATGGCGATGGCGGAACTGGACCACTTCTGGATCGCCAACACCGTGTACCTCGCCTTCGTCCTGTCCTCCCTGCTCGGCTCGATCGCGAAGATCGCCGCCTACCGCTGGGGATTCCAGGCATGGTGAAACCGACCAAGGTCACGAACTCCATCCGCGCCCTGCGGTTCGCGAAGGGTGAGATGACCCAGGCCGAACTCGCGGACCGGATCGGCGCCACCCGCCAGACGGTGATCGCCATCGAACAGGGCCGCTACTCGCCGTCCCTGGAGATGGCCTTCCGGATCGCCAGGGTGTTCGGCGTCGCGCTCGACGACGTTTTCCAGTACCCAGACCAGGAATGAGGCCGCCGTGAAGGCGATCGCCCAGAACGAGTACGGCACCACCGACGTCCTGACCCTGACCGACCTGCCCGAACCCGAAGCCGGACCCGGCGGGGTGGTCGTGCGGATCCGGGCTGCCGCGGTCGATCCCGGGGTCTGGCACCTCATGGAGGGCACGCCGTATCTGGTGCGGCTGATGGGTTTCGGCGTGCGGAGACCGAAGGCCCGGGTCCGCGGGCTGGACTTCGCGGGCGTGGTGCACGCCGTCGGCGACGAAGTGACCCGGTTCCAGCCGGGCGACGAGGTTTTCGGTACCTGCCAAGGTTCCTTCGCCGAATACGCACTGACCACAGTGGACAAGATCGCCCGGAAGCCCGAGCGGCTCGGCTTCGACGAAGCGGCGGTTGTGCCCATCTCCGCTTTCACCGCGCTCCAAGCGCTTCGGGACCGAGGGCGGGTCGCGCCCCGGCAGAAGGTCCTGGTCATCGGCGCCGGCGGTGGCGTCGGCACCTTCGCGGTGCAGATCGCCAAGGCGTTCGGCGCCGAGGTGGACGGCGTGTGCGGCACGGGCAAGGTCGACCTCGTCCGCTCACTCGGCGCGAACCGCGTTTTCGACTACACCCGTGAGGATTTCGGCGGCGGCTACGACCTCATCCTCGACACCGCGGGCAACCGGCCGCTGTCCTCCTTGCGGAAGGCCCTTACCCCGCAAGGCACTCTCGTCCTCGTCGGGGGCGAGAGCGAGGGGAAGTGGATCGGTGCGGTCGGGCGCAATGTGCGGGCGCTGCTCCTCGGGCCGTTCGTGAAGCAGAAGCTCCGCGGCCTGTTCTCCACGGAGGACCAGGACGATCTCCAGGCGCTGCGGGCGCTCGTCGAAGCGGGCAAGCTGACGCCGGTCATCGACCGGGCCTACTCGCTGGCCGAGGTGCCCGAAGCCATCCGCTACGTCCGTGAAGGACACGCGCGCGGCAAGGTCGTCATCACCGTCTGATGTTCTCCCCCGCTTCGGACTCCGGCCATCTTGGCAGTGTTCGGTGTCGGAGAGCGATCCGCCGAGTGCCGAGGAGACCACCGATGTCCGTCAACCGCCGCGACCTGTTGCGAGGCGCCGCCACCGCCGGTGCGCTGGGGCTGGCCTGGCCGTTGAGTTCGCGGATGACGGTCGCACAGGCCGAGGAGGCCGCGGCGGCGTTGGGCGCGACCTGGGACGAAGCGCCGTTCACCCTCGGGGTCGCGTCTGGCGACCCGGTCCCGTACGGCGTCGCGCTCTGGACCAGGCTCGCGCCGAAGCCGATGGAGTTCGAGCAGCCGCTGGACGACACCGTCGAGGTCGCGTGGGAGGTCGCCACCGACCGCGGGTTCCGCCGCCGCGTGGCGCACGGGACGACGGCCGCCACCGCCGGGCTCGGGCACAGCGTGCACGTCCCGGTGTCCGGGCTGGAGCCGGGCTCTCAGTACTACTACCGTTTCCACGCGCTCGGCAAGGTCAGCCGGATCGGCCGCACCCGCACCGCGCCGGTCGGGCCGGTGCGGCGGGTGCGGTTCGCCTCGGCGAACTGCCAGGCCTTCCACGACGGGTTCTACGCGGCCCACGCCGGGATCGCGCGGGAAGAGCTGGATTTCGTCGTCCACCTGGGTGACTACGTCTACGAGCACGGTCAGGTCGGCGGGAACCCGCTGCGCGACCACGAAGGCCCCGAGGTGCTGACCCTGCCGGCGTACCGGCGGCGGCACGCGCTGTACAAATCCGACCCCTCGCTGCGGGACGCCCACGCCGCGCATCCCTGGTTCATCACCTGGGACGATCACGAGGTCGTCAACGACTACAGCGGCACCACCCCGTCCTTGCGGGCGCGGCGCTCGGCGGCGTACCAGGCCTGGTACGAGCACATGCCGGTGCGCCCCGACCACCCCTCGACGCCGAGGATCCACCGGCAGCGGCGCTGGGGCGACCTCCTCGATCTGTCCATTCTGGATCTCCGGCAGTACCGGTCGGCGCAGAACCTGCCCGACGGCACGATCCTCGGCGCGGACCAGAAGGCGTGGCTCAAGGACCAGGTGACCGGTGCGGGCGAGGCGTGGCACTGCTGGGTGAACTCGATCATGCTGAGCCAGCTCGCGAAGCCCGGCGGCGGCTACATGTTCACGGACCAGTGGGACGGTTTCCTCGCCGAGCGCAAGGAAGTGCTGACCCACGTGGCCGAGAGCGGCCTCGAAGACCTCGTCGTGATCACCGGCGACTGGCATTCCGCGTTCGTCGACGACATCCGTCCGGACTTCGCGGATCCGTCCACCCCGGTGATCGGCACGGAGTTCACCGCGCATTCGGTCAGTTCCGGGGCCTACTCCCCCGAATGGAACGCCACGAACGGACCGAAGATGGGCGCGGCGAACCCGCATCTCAAGTACTTCGAGGGCAACCGGTACGGGTACGACGTCTACGAGGTCACCCCGCGCCGCTGGAGCACGCATATGCGCGTGATCGGCGACCGGCGCGACCCGCGCTCCCCGGTGAGCACCCTGACCACGTTCCACGTCGACCGCGGCAGGCCCGGATCGTACGAGGACCGGTCGACCATCACGTCTCCGGCGCAGTACCGGCGACGCTAGGCCAAAAGGGGAGACGGGAACTCAGAAGAGGGGCGAGCGACGCTCTTTCGGAGCAGCGCGGTTCACCGCACGCGTTCTCGTTTCACCTGCCCGATGAATTCACGACAATTCTTCCGTGCGGCTAACCTTGGCATTCCATTGGGAACGAGCCGCGGGAGAATTCGATGAAGAAGAAAATCGCCGCTTTAGTCATGGCCGCCTTTTCGGCGGCCGTATTCCTGGCCGCCACGCCGGCCTCCGCGGCGACCGAAGGCAAGTTCCCGCCCTACGGTTGCAACGGTGATCGCTACGGAATCCTCTTCGGCGAGGGTATTTCCCTGACCTGCTTCTCACTGCCTAGACACTCGGAGACCTACCGGGTGGTCGCCCACTGCGCGTCCGGATCCTCCTATTGGTACACCGTCGGGCGTTGGGTCCCGATCGGTTTCGGCCCGTCGGCGGCGGAATGTCACGGCGCCCTGCTTTCGAGCGCGTACGTCGCCGGATATCACGTAGACGAATTCTGATATCCGAATGACTCGATGTCGATCTTGACGGCGCGGTTCAGCGTCCGCTCCCGGCAGGTCCCCACCGGCCCACTTCCGCGGTGAGCCACCGATGCAGGGAAAGGGCCAGTTCGACCGGCGCGTCGTACTGGATCAGATGCCCGGCGTCGGGAATGACGTCCAGGAGGGCACCGGGAATGGCGCCGGCGAGCCGTTCGGCCCGGTCCACCGGGATCCACGTGTCGTCGGCGCCCCAGATCACCTTCACCGGCAGCGCCAGTTCCGGATAACGGTCCTGGATCTCGTCGGTGTACCGGACGTCGGCCTCGGCGATCTGGCGGTAGAAGGCGCGTTGTCCCTCCGCGTCCA
The DNA here is from genome assembly GCF_014873915.1 of Amycolatopsis roodepoortensis. Classification (GTDB taxonomy): domain Bacteria; phylum Actinomycetota; class Actinomycetes; order Mycobacteriales; family Pseudonocardiaceae; genus Amycolatopsis; species Amycolatopsis roodepoortensis. The sequence goes on along the minus strand of NZ_JADBEJ010000001.1, from coordinate 101,955 downwards.
GCCAAGGCCCGGTCAGCGTGGCCAGTTGCGCGGCGGTGAGACCACGATGGGAGGCCGTCCCGATGTAGGACTCCAGCGCTCCTCGATGCACCACCGGGGGCTGCGCCTGGAAGACCTCGGCGTTCTCCGCGACCAGCCGGAAGAATTCCGAACCCCACGGCCGCAACGCGACGACGTCCACCAGGGCGAGGGAGGCGAATTCCGCGCCGTGCAGCAGCTTCGCGCGCAGTGAAACGGCCCCGCCGTAGTCATGGGCGATCACGTGCGGGGCGGCCAACCCCCAATACGCGAGCAGATCGGCGAAAAGCTCGCCCTGCGTCCCGAGATCGACGGCGTGGCCGGGATCCTTCGACGAACGGCCGTACCCCGGCATGTCCCAGACGTGGACGGCGAATTCCGCGCTGAGCGCTCGCGCGAAAGGCGCCCACAGTTGCGCCGACCACGGTGTCCCGTGACACAGCACCACCGGGGCGCCTTCGCCGAGGCGTTCCCACGCCACCGAACGGCCACGCCATTCGAACGTTCGCGACAACTCCAGCTCGCCGAAACCCATGACCGCGATCGTAGTGGCGGCCGCCCGCTCAGTCCGGCAGTTGCAGTTCCGTATGCCGTTTGGACAGCATCTCCGCCAGCTCCCGGAGTTTGACGTTCATGTTCTGTGAGGTGTGCCGCAGCACCTCGAACGCCTCCGCGGCGTCGATCCCGCGCCGCGCCATCAGGATGCCCTTGGCCTGCCCGATCGCGTCGCGGCTGTCGAGCGCCTGCTGGAGCTGCTCCTCCTGGAGCTGGCCTCGCGTGACCGCGTGTGTCGTCGCCAAGGCCAGTGACGCGTGCGTCGCCAGAAGCAGCAGCACGTCGCGGTCGGCCTTGGCGATGCCGTGCGGGCTGCGCGAATAGACGTTCAGCGCGCCGGAAAGCTGCGAACTCGACGCCTCCGGCAGGAGCGCGGTCGAGACCAGCGAGTGGAACCCGAGCGCCGCCGCGGCGGGACCGAAACGCGGCCACCGGGCGTCTTCCGCCAGATTGTCGCTGAACGCCGCCGCCGGCCCGGAAACCCGCGCCGCTTCGACGCAAGCACCCTCGCCGTACTGGTACTGCAGCTGATCCAGATCGCCGGCGATCTCGTCGGTCCGCACCGGCGTGTGGAACCCGCCGTCCGGATCGAGGAGGGTGACGCTGACCAGATCGGCGCCCGGCACCAGGTCACGCGTGGCGAAGACCACCCGTTCGAGCACCGCCGCGATCGAACCGGAATCCAGCAATGCCCTGGTCAGGGCCACGAACTGAGAGACAAGTGGCCCGGCGATGAGCCGGGCGCCGCTTTCGGAGGTCACCGGCAGGTCGCCGTCGCCGACATCCTCGACGAATCGGTTCTTGTCCTGCTGCCAGTCGAATTCATCGGCCAAAGCCCGCCTCTCCCACTTCTGCACATCGGCGTGATGCACCACGGGAGTCACCGGCGGGAACCGGCGCCGAGCGCGCACCATCAACCGCCGCAACCAACCCGGTTACCGGCGGATCGGCGCTAACTTCTCAACGCTCAGAACCGCTTTCGGAAGCCGACCTTAGCCGAATGCGATCAACCGGCCTACCGCGACCCACGTTCCGCGCGTGCCGGTTCGTGTCTTCCGGCCAGACCGGCGATACCCCGTTCGGCCACCTGGCGTATTCCGCACCAGGACGGCTCATGTTTCGCCCGGCGGCGCCGTGGTACCCGGGGCAGTGTCGCCGAGAACCCCGGGGGTGATCACTGTGTCCTCGCTCCAGGCCGCGGAGCAGCGACGGGTCATCGCCGAGTGCTTCGCGCGTTCAGGGCTCACCCTGGAGCAACTGTGGCTGAGGTACTTCGCGTTGGGCGGTGACGTCGGCGCGGCTGACTTGTCGGCCTACCTGCGGGGTGTGCTCCCCCTGTCCAGGATCCAGCGGGACATGGTGGCCCACGCGGTCAACGAGCGGCTCGACGAGCTCTCCGGCGCGCGGCGGGCACCGTACAGCCGCGACGCCGGGGACGACAGCCGCCCCCGCGGTCTCCTAGCCGCGCTGGTGGGACTTCTCGACGGCGCCCAGCGGGTCTCTCCCGAGCGGCTGCCCGCGATCGTCGCCGCCGCGGGCCGGGCGCTCGACCTGGAGCTGACGGTCTACCTCGCCGACTACGAGCAGCGGCAGCTCCACCCCCTCCCCACCGAGTTCGCACCCGCCCGGGTGCCGCTGCCCATCGAGGCCGGCACCGCCGGACGGGCCTACCGGCACGCCGGCACCGTACTGACCGAGGAACCGGGCGGGCCGCGGCTGTGGGCCCCGCTCCTGGACGGCGACGAGCGGATGGGCGTGCTCGAGATCGGAGCCGTCCAGGGCGCCGACCTCCACGACCCCGCCCTGCGCACCCAGTGCCAGTGGCTCGCGTCGCTGTCCGGCCATCTCATCGCCGCCGCGATGCGCTACGGCGACGGCCTCGACACGACCCGGCGCCGGAGGTGGCGCGGCCCCACCGCCGAGCTGCTCTGGCAGAACCTGCCGCCGTTGACGGCGGCGACGGGCGACTTCGTGGTCGCGGGCGGCGTCGAGCCCGCCTACGACGTTCGCGGGGTGTCCTTCGACTACGCCCTTTCCGAAACGACGGCGTGGTTGGCGATCTTCGACGCGGGCCGGGACACCGGGTCCGCGGGTCTGGCGGTCTCGACGGCGCTCGCGGCCTATCGATCGGCCCGTCGCGAAGGCCAGGATCTACGCGGCCAGGAAAGCGCTGTCGACAAAGCGCTTTCGGCGCAGTTCCCTGACGGCACCACGGTCCGCGGCACGCTGACCGAAGTGGACCTCACCCGAGGCACACTGCGCCACCTCGAAGCGGGTGGCGAACCACCGCTCGTGTTCGGCACCGGGCATGGGCCGACCACAGTGGACAGTGCGCGGCGACCACCGTTCGGCGACGGCGGCCCCGGGCACATCACGACCGCTCGCCTCCGGCCCGGAGAGCTCCTCGCCCTGCACACCGAAGGCCTCACGGGAGCGCGCGCCGCCGACCGTGAAAGGTTCGCGCTCGCCGACAGCCTGGCCGCCGGTGCCGGGCACGTACCACCGGAAATCGTCCGGCGCGTGCTCGACGCGGCGAAGTCCCACCACGGCAGCGGTTTCACGGGCGACGCCGGACTGCTGATCGCGTGCTGGCCGGGAACTCGGTGAACCGGGTTCAGCCGCGGAAATCGACGTCGTCCGCCTTGACCGTCCCTCCCTTCCGGCCCGGCGCGGCCTGATACCGCCAGTACAGATTCGTGTGCGCGACGACCTGCTCCGGCGTCGGCGCTCCCCACTCCGACTTGTCCACGGTCGTGTGCGCGTCACCGACCAGCGTCGCGTCGTACCCGCGGACCATCGCGCCGTGCAGTGTCGAACGGATGCAGGCGTCGGTCTCCGCCCCGACGACCACCAGCCGCCCGACCCCGCGCTCGGCGAGCACCTCCTCCAGATCGGTGTCCTCGAACGAATCCCCATAGGACTTTTCGACGAGAGGCTCGGAGTCTTCGCGGTCCAGCTCGCCGACGATGCGCCACTCTTCGCTGTCCCGCACGAGTTCATCGTCGGAATGCTGCACCCAGACGACCGGCACGCCTTCCCTGCGCGCCCTGCCGACGAGCCCGCCGATCTTCGCGACCACGGCGTCGCGCTCGTGGGCCTCGTCGACGACGCCGTTCTGGACGTCGACGACGAGGAGCGCGGTGTTCGGCCGGTTGACGAGTGTGGTCATCGCGGATATCCCTCCAGGTCAGGCTGCTGCGGCAGACCTTAACCCCGGGCACCGACAAGATCCGTCGATCAAGCGCCCGGGACGGCCAGCGCCTTCGCGTTGCGCCGGACGTCGGACCATGCCCCGTCACGGCACAATCCGCAGGAAGGGCCGAAGAATTCCGCGCGGGCCCCTTCGTCGCCGGAAAGCCAGAACCGGAACCACGCCGTGATCGCGCCACGGAACCCGCCCCCGTCGCCGACGGGCGTGAAATGGGTCGCTCCGCCGAGTTCGCCGTAGATCGCGGGGACCTGGTCCGCCTGGCGGTACCGCGGGACGACCAGCAGCCCGGGCACGACGATGGTGTCGAACTGCCCGCCCAGGAAGAACGAAGGCCCCTTCAGCGCCGCGGCCGAACCCTGCGGTCCGGGTTCGATCGGGATCGTCGTGGTGACGCGGGCGTCCGCGCCGGCGGCGATCGCCCCGCCGCCGCCCTGGGAGTGGCCGGTGGCGCCGATGTGCGCCGTGTCGATCTTCCCTTGGTACGGGCTGCCGGGACGGGAGTTCTCGGCGATCAGCGTCGTGGCCCCGGCCAGCATCTCCTGACCGGAACCCGCGTTCGGCGTATCGGCCGCCGCGACCACGAAACCATGTGACGCCAGATGCCGCAACAAGCCGTCATAGACCTTCGGGCCGGCACCGGTCCCGTTGCCCCACAGGATCACCGGGTGCTTCTCCAGCCGCGAAGGCCGGTACACGGTATGCGTGCTGTCGAGGGCTTCGACCGTCACCGCGTAGGGCCCTGGTTCACTCCACCGGCTCGCGATGCCGGCCTCGGCCGTCGCGGCGGGCGCGATGCCCACGGTCGCGAGCGCGACCATCCCGGCGATCAGTATCCGTGCGCGAAGTCTCCCCATCGTGGCCACCGTCCCGTTCCGTCCGGGCCCCGTTGCCCGCGACGCACCTCCCAGCGTGTCGGCACGGTCACCGTAGGTCCATGGGGCCGATCACAAGATCGGGCGAACGAGTCTTGTGATCGGCCCCAAACCGGGGTCAGCCGATCAGCTGCCACAGGTAGCTGGGGCTCTTGACCGGCGCGACGGCCTTCTTCTTCCAGAGGTACTTGACCTTGCACGGCGGGACGATCCGGTACTTCTGCACGGTGAACGAGCGCGCTTCCTTGTACTGCTGCAACCGCAACGTCTTCCCGGCGGGCACCGTCGCGGAATAGGACCAGGAATCGGACTTCGAGTAGCTCGCGCCGACACTCACGGCCAGCGAGACACTCGCCTTCGCGAAGATGACGCCCGCCTCGGCACTGGTCGTACCCGTGATGGAGGCGTTGACGGACGACGTCGTGGTCTTGTTGTAGGTGATCGTCCCCGGCCCGCGCAGGTAGTCACTGCGGAGATTCGTCTTCATCCAGGCCTTGGCGCCGTTCGAGATCGTGTAGTCGGGCGGATCGTTGACCTCGGGGCAGGGCTGGATCGCGAGCGACCGCGCCCCGGCCCCGAGTGCCGCGGGCGCCACGCACAGCGCGCAACCGAGAAGGACAGAAGCGGCCACCGACCGGAAACGCATCGCGAACCTCCCGTTGTCGATCATGACCGAACGGTAATACGGCGCACGGCGGTGGCGCGGAAATCCAACCTGTTCGAGTTACGGGTCCCGGGTGAAGCGGCGGAGCCCGTCCGGTATAAGTCGGCGCACTGTCCACTGTGGCCTGTCACCCGAAGGCCGAAAGCCCGTCCAGCAGCCTGTCGACGTCCTCGGCGCTGGTGTACGGTGCCAGCCCGACGCGGAGCGCGGGGTCCTCCAGCTTCAGGGCCGCGAAGATTTCGTAGGCGTAGAAGGATCCCGCCGGTGCGACGACATTCCTCTCGGCGAGGTATTTCTGCGCCTCGCACTCGCGGCCTCCGAGGCCCATCAGGACGGTCGGCGTCCGGTCGGCGGCCTTGCCGTGGACGGTGACGTCGTCGCCCAGCCCTTTCTCCAACCTGGCGCGCAGCGTGTCTTCGTGTTCGTGCAACGAGTTCATCGAGTTGGCCAGCCTCGCACGCCGCGATCCGGCCGATCCCGGGTCGAGCGCGGCGAGGAAGTCCACTGCCGCCGTCGCGCCCGCGAGGATCTCGTAGGGCAGCGTCCCGAATTCGAACCGTTCGGGCACGGCGTCGGGCGACGGGAGAAGCTTGTCCGGCTCGACGGTTTCAAGGAGGGACGGCGACGCGCCGAGCACCCCGCAGTGCGGGCCGAGGAACTTGTACGGCGAGCAGACGAAGAAATCCGCTCCCAGCGCGGGAACGTCCACCAGGTCGTGGGCGGCGTAGTGGACTCCGTCCACGAACACCAGCGCCCCGGCGTCGTGGGCGAGTTCGGCGATCCGGCGGATCGGCGGCTTCGTGCCGAGAACGTTCGAAGCCGCCGTGACCGCGACCAGCCTCGTCCTTTCGGTGAGGACCAACGTATCGAGGTCGAGTTCGGTGGTCTCGGGATCGATGTCGAGCCAGCGGACGGTCATCCCGGCTCGTTCCGCGGCCTGGACCCACGGCCGGACGTTGGCGTCGTGATCGAGACGGCTGACGACGATCTCGTCGCCCGCACGCCAGTTTTTGGCCAGGTGCCGGGAAAAGTCGTACGTCAGCTGGGTGGCGCTGCGGCCGTGGACGACCCCTTCGGCAGGCACGCCGAGGAAGTCCGCGTACGCGGCCCGGAAGGCCATGACGGCGTTCTCGGCGTTGAGTTCGGACGGGCTGACCTTGCCCCGGTTCGACAGCGGCCCGGTGAGCGTCCGGGTGATGGCGTCGGCGACGGGCCGGGGTGTCTGGGTACCCGCGGGTCCGTCGAAGAAGGCGGTTCCGCCGGCGAGGGAAGGGAAGTGGAGCCGGAGGGCGGCGACGTCGATGGCCATGCCCTCGACTCTGACATCCGGCGCAGGACCGAGTAAACGCTTCGTGGCCGGAACTTTCTCCCGGCCACGAAGCGCTCGGACTCAGTACAGCTTCAACCGGTACGCGCCGGACTGCGCGGTGCCGGCGAACAGATACCGGCCGTCCGCGCTGATCGCCAGGGAGAGCACCCTGGGATCGGGCAGCGCGCCGGGCACGGGCGACCAGGTGCGGCCGAAGTCCGTGCTGCGCAGCACGCCTCCCCCGGTCGCGTCGCTCGCGAACCACACCCGGAAGTCGAACGGATGCGGCAGGATCCGGCTGATCTCACGGGGGTCCTCGCCGTCGTGGACCCGGCGGAACGTCCGGCCGCCGTCCTCGCTCAGGTGGATGCCCGCGCCGCCGATGAGCACGCGGCCGCCACCCCACCGGCTGACGGAGATCGAACTGACCGGTTGGCTCGTGACATGGGTCCAGGTCTTGCCGCCGTCGTCCGACCGGGACAGGCCGCCGGAGTCCCCGCCCCAGACGCGGTTCGGGTTCCACGGATCACCGGCGAACGTGGTGAAGCCGTTGTCGACCGAGAGCTTTTCCCAGGTCTTCCCGGCGTCGTCGCTGCGGTGGAGCACGTAACCGCTGGGCGCGAAGGCCGAGACGATGATCCGGTCCGGATCGGCCGGGTGAGCGAAGATCGTCCTGGGCAGTCCTTCCTTCGCCTTCGCCGCGAACTGCCAGCTCCGCCCGCCGTCGCCGCTGCGCAGCACGTCGAGCGAGAACCCGTTCCTGGTGACCTGCCAGACCACGTCCGGGCGGCCCGGCGAGACGGACAGGCTCGCGTCCTCGTGCAGCCGGTCGGTGGGGTGCGACTGCCAGACGCGGTCGGCCGCGGAGACCTTGCCGCGCGGGAGCGGGGTGTTGTAGATCTCCTGCACACCGGCCGCGACGACGCTCTCCCGCAGGAGGTTCCCGGTGGTCACGAGGTCGCGAATGGTCTCACCGGGTACGCCGATCTGCTGGTATCCGCTCTTGCCGCCGTCGGCGTAGACGCCGCGGTACAGCGAGGAGATCAGCGTGGTGGCGGGTTTGCCCGGCGCGGCGGGAAGGTCGATCATGTCGCTGACGCCTTCGCCCGGGGCGGGCACCGGTTTGCGGGCCCAGGTGCGGCCGAAATCCGAGCTGACGTCTATGTCGTTATACGTCGAGACGTACAGGCGTCCGCCGACGAAACGCGGTTCGCGCAGGGTCTGCCCGGCGGGCTCGCGGCGCAGCACCGTCCAGGTCTTGCCGCCGTCGGTGGAGCCGTGCAGTTCGGGGCCGACCGTGACCACGAGCCGCCCGCCGTCCGCCGCGACCTGATTGACCTCGCCGTTGGTCCGGTAGACGAGTTCGGCCTGCGGCTCCTTGCCGCTGACCCTGCGGACCGCCCAGAGCGCGTATTCGGGGTAGACCGTCGTGAAGTAGGCGTCGTCGCCGACCATCGTGAGCTTGAGCGCGCCGACCGGCGAGGCGATCCCCTCGCGCGGCCAGGTCCTCGGCACGTCGTTCCAGTGCTCGCCGCCGTCGATGCTGACACTCAGCGAGTCGAGGTTCTGCACCACCACGACCCGGCCCGTCGGGTCCGTGGCCATGCCGAACGCGCCGTCGGGGTACCACTCGCGCAGGGTTTCCCAGCTCTGACCACGGTCGGTGGTCCGCAGCAGCATCCCGTGCCACTCGCCGGGCATCCCGCCGGGCGAGTTGCCCACCGCGAGCATCCGGTCCGGGTTCACCGGATCGGCGAAGAATCCCTGGATTGCGGTGTCCGCCGGCAGGCCCCTGCGCACGGTCCACGAGGCGCCGCGGTCGCCGGAGAGCCACAGGGCGGGCGGGCCGGGCACCATCATCGCGAGCCCGGCGGGCGAAACCGCCAGCAGCCCGCCGACGCTGTTCGGGCCGACCGGGTCCCAGGCGCCGTGCGGCCGCCCGGTCGCGTCGACCTCGGCAGGCGGCGGGGGTTCGGCGGTGGCCACCGACGTCGCCCCGGTGGTCCCGAGAACCGTCAGCAGCCCGAGAACGAACATGCGTTTGGTGATCGATCTCAGTTTCATGCAGGAGATCTTGGCGCAAGATCCGGCAGAGGGATAGAGGATTGGTCGGATCTTTACCCACGAAGCCGGTGCGGCACATCGCCTGCCACCTCGCATACCTGCTTGTCAAGACCCGGCCACCCGCGACCTCCGCGCTCGACTCATCGGATCACTTGCCTTGACAGCTCGTCTCAGCGCGCCGAATCAAGCATGAGAAATGTTCAGTAAAAGCAGAACCAATGGAGATCACCCCCTTGGGGGATATTCAACAACCACAGCTGCCGGAAAGCTGTTAACTGTCGCCAAGAACAACCAGGGCGGCACACTGGGGTGGGGTCACGAGGGGTTTCAATGAATTCGAATTCTCGATTCGCGTTCAGCTGAGGTTCACTCACTTTCCATGCATGCCAACGCATCTACCGGAGCAGGGCGCCCTGCTCCGGCGGCAGACTCCGCCTTTTTTCGCGGCGAGCAAGAATGCGCCGTTCATCAATCAGCCATTGTCGAAAAAGGGGTAGACATGCGCTTTTTGAAAGCATCCGCGGTAGTCGCTTCGGCGGCGGCGGGACTGATTTTCGCCGGGACGTCGGCGATCGCGGCACCGGCGGAATCGGCGCCTTCGGCCGAACCCGCCGCCATGGAGGTGTGCGGGTTCTACGAGAACCACGTCACCGCCTTCTACGCACACTGCGCGGACAGCTGCATCTGGATCGTCGTCGACTACGAGTCGGGCCCCAACCAGTACAAGCAGATCCTGCAGCGGGGCACCGTCGACATCGGCGGGGCGCGGGACGTCAACAACGCGTGGTACTCCCACGTCTGCTGAGTGAACCGGGGTGGCTCGGCCGTGCGCCGGGCCACCCCGGCCTCCATGCGGCTTTCTCCCGGAGCCGCTAACGGACGACGATCGCGACCAGCGCGATGACGAGCAAGGCGAGGTACGCGATGGCGTGGGCACGATCCGGGATGCGGCCGACCACCCGGCGGGTCACGGCGATGGCGGGCAACGATCCGCACAGCAGCGCGCCCGCGGCCACCAGGTCGATGTAGCCGAGGTGAGCGGCGCCCGGGGCCGGGCCCGTCGCCGCGAAGGCGTAGACGGCCGTGCCGATCACCGCCACCGGCAGGCTCAGCGGGTTCGCCAGCGCGGCCGCGTCGGCCATCGGCAAACCCTTGCGCCGCATGAGCGGGACGGTGAGGACGCTGCCCCCGACCCCGAGGAAGCTCGCCACGGCACCGATCCCGGTGCCGCCCGCGCTGGTGGTGAACCCGCCGAGCGCACGCGGCCTGCCGTCGTCCCGCATGCTCACGAACCCCTTCCTGGCCACGCTGTCGGCGATGGTCAGCGCGAGATAGGCGACGAAGAGCCAGCGCAGTACGCCCTCGTCGGCCATGGTGGCCGCGAGGGACCCGAGCACGGCACCCAGGCCGATGAACGCGATGAGCGGCCACAGGTAGTCACGGCGAAGCCGTCCTGTCCGCAGTTGCGCGACGGTCGCGCTCCCGGCGTTGACCACCATCACCGCGGTCGACGTGGCCACCGCCACATGCATCGCGGACGGCGCGTTCTCCGGGTCGGCGAGCGCGAAGGCGTAGACGACGGGCACGGTGACGAATCCGCCGCCGAATCCGAAAAGGACGGTGGTGACCCCGCTCAGGCAACCGAATGCGAGGAGCACCGAGATCTCGATCAGCACTCCTGCGACGGTAGGCGCTTACCGCGCGGCGGGCATTCGAAAGAACGTCACTTTCTTTCGCCTATCGGACATCCGGCGTACGCTGGGTGAGGTGCGCGACATCCCCATCGACGAGGTCGACCACCTCGACCGCGCGGTGGTGGCGATCCGCACCGATTACCCGCCGGGGCACCGGATCCTCCCGCATCGGCACCGGCGGGCGCAGTTCCTCTACAGCGCGACGGGATCGATGCGGGTCGAAACGGGCGACGGCACATGGACCATCCCGACGCGGCGGGCGGTGCTCGTGCCGCCGGAAACGGTCCATCAGGTCTTCACCACGACCGTGAGCACCCGGAGCCTGTACATCGAGCCGAAGGCGGTGCCGTGGTTCCCGCGCCGCTGCCAGGTCGTCGAAGTCTCCGCGCTGCTCCGCGAACTCCTGAACGAGGCCGTCGGCGTACCCGAGCTGTACACCCCGCGGGGCCGGGACGCCGCGGTCATCGGCCTGACCCTGCACGAGATCCGCCGTGCCGCCCCGGTCCACCTCGATCTCCCGCTGCCCAAGCACGACCGGCTGCGCGCGCTATGCGAGTCCTTTTTGGACGCTCCGGACATCCACGATCCGGCCGGCGCCTGGGCCGCCCGGCTACACGTGAGCGAGCGGACACTGAACCGGCTCTTCACCACCGAAACCGGGATGGGTTTCGCCCGCTGGCGGCAGCGTGCCTGCGTCCTGCATTCCCTCTCGCTGCTGTCGGACGGTCTTCCCATCGCCGGGATCGCCGCCTCGCTCGGCTACGAGAGCCCCGCCGCGTTCTCCACGATGTTCACCCGGCTTCTCGGCACCTCGCCGAGGGACTACCGCGCCGCGTCGTCGCTCTGATCGCCGTGTCTCAAAGTGAGACACGAGGCCACTCCCAAGCCGCCGTCGCCGCCCCTACCTTCCGTTCAAGCCCAGGCGAACAAGGGAGTCATCGCATGAGCAAGAACGTACTCGTCACCGGTGCGGCACGAGGAATCGGAAAGGGGATCGCGCTCCGGCTCGCCGCCGACGGGCACGACGTCGCGGTCAACGACGTCGCCGCCAACGAAGCGGAACTCGAGGCGGTCGCGAAGGAGATCCGCGAAACGGGACGGCGCTCCGCGGCGATCACGGCGGACGTCTCGGACCCGGCGTCGGTCACCGCCATGGTCGCCGAAACCGCCGACGCGCTGGGTTCGCTGGACGTCATGGTGGCGAACGCGGGAATCGCGCAGGTCCTGCCGCTGCTCGAAGTGACCCCGGAGGACTGGGACCGGATGATGGCCGTCAACGCGCGCGGCATCTTCCTCTGCTACCAGGCCGCGGCGAAGCAGATGATCCGGCAGGGCAACGGCGGCAAGATCATCGGCGCGGCCTCCATCGTCGCCCATCGCCCGTTCGCGTTGCTCGGCCACTATTCCGCGTCCAAATGGGCGGTCCGCGGGCTGACCCAGGCCGCCGCGATGGAATGGGCGCGCCACGGCATCACCGTCAACGCGTACTGCCCCGGGATCGTCGGGACGGCCATGTGGGACCTCATCGACGAGAAACTGGCGGAATCGGAAGGAATCCGGAAGGGGCAGGCGATCGAGAAGTACTCGAACCTGATCCATCTCGGGCGCGTCTCCGTTCCCGAGGACGTGGCGGCGTACGTCTCCTATCTCGCCTCGCCGGATTCCGATTACATGACCGGCCAATCGGTGATGATCGACGGGGGAATCCAGTTCTCATGATCTTCATCACGGCGAAGTTCCGGGTCCGCCCCGAACACGCGGACCGGTGGCCGGAGATCGCGCGCGAGTTCACCGAGGCGACCCGGGCCGAGCCCGGTTGTCTCTGGTACGACTGGGCTCGCAGCCTCGACGACCCGGACGAATACGTGCTCGTCGAAGCGTTCCGCGACGACGAGGCGGGTGCCGCCCACGTCGGTTCGGAACATTTCCGCACGGCTCGGCGTGAGCTTCCGCGATACCTGGCCGAGACGCCGCGCATCGTCAACGCGAAGGTCGATCAGGACGATTGGTCGGAGCTTGGCGAACTGGCCGTCGGCTAGTTCCCTTGTCCCGCCTCGATTCCGGGGCGGGACAAGGCCGCGCCGTCAGCCACGCTGCGCCCGTGCCGCCCCGACGCAGTACACGCCGAAGGCCGCGACCCCGGCGGCCACCACGATGAGCAGTACCGTGCCGAACGGCTGAGCGGCCAGGGTCCGCAGGGCGGCGTCGAGCCCGCCGGATCGGGCCGCGTCGTGCGTCAGCGCCGCGTAGCCGACGAGTACCGCGACCACGCCGAACACGACACCCCTTGCCACGTAACCGATCCTGCCGAGGCGCTCGACCCACCGCCGCGTCCCGGACGGGAGCCGCGAAAGGTCGAGATCCTGCAGGAAGGTCCGGCGCACGCCCTTCACCACCGACCCCACCGCGACCCCGAACACGACGACGGCCACCAAGGTCACCAGGAACGGCCCGGCGGGCAACCCGAGCAGCCGCGCGGTGAACTCCTGCTGTTTCTGGTCACCGCTGCCCTGCTCCCCCGAGCCCATGGCGACCTTGGCCGCGTAGACGCCCAAGGAGATCCCCACCACGCAGCGCACGCCGGACGTCACCCGTTTCACGGTGCGCTTCCTCTGCTTGTCGATCCAGGTGTAGCCCACCGCGGCGAGCAGCCCCTGCCACAGGCCGTACGCCACCAGCCCCGCCGCCAGCACCCACAACAGCACGCCGCCCATCGGCGTCGAGCCGACCTCGGTGATCGCGCCACGGCCGTCGGCCTCCTGGCCGCCACCGCCGACGGCGACGCGGACCGCCAGGTACCCGATGAGCAGGTACACCAGGCCGTAGCAGCCCATCCCGATCCTTCCGAGCACCTGGACGGCCGTGTTGTGGCGCACCTGTCTCGCCTTGGTCGCGGACATCAGGTCCACCTCCTCGTGAGTCTCCATCGAGTGTCGCCGCCGACGGCCATGACCGCCGCGTGACTGGGCCGTCCGGCCCAGCGGCAGAGGAGGAAGTGGATCGCTAAGAGGGGAGCCAGCCGCCGGTGTGGCGGTGCCTGCCGAGCCCGACGGCGTCGAACTCGTCGAAGTGGTCGCCCTTGGCCACGCCGAGCCGCCGAAGCGCCTGGGAAATCGGACTGCCGGCGGCCGGGGCCTGCTCGTCCTCGGCAAGGTGCAGCGGGCCGAGGACCGTCTCGCCGCGGTCCCACACCTGCGCGGATTGCGTCCCGACACCACCGAAGTACTCGGCCTCGACGTACGCCACGGCGCCGTGCTCGGAGCACGCGACGAGCACGGTCCGGAATTCCCCGTCGTCGGACAGCGCCTCGGTCAACGGCATCAAGGACAGGTGATGCCCGAGCGGGACGAGCCGCGCGCCCTCGACCGAAGCGAGCAATTCTCCACGTGCGGGCTCGGTGACGAGGACGGCTTGCAGGCAATACACGCCCGCATCCTGCCACCTCGCGGCCGGCCGCCGGAACTTTTTCCGGGCCGATGTCGATCGGGGCCGGCCGCGTTCGTAGCCAGGGTGAGAGACCAGCTCACCGAAGGAGCATCATGACCGCGACCTACACCTTTGACGTCTTTTCCAGCCTCGACGGCTACGGCTCCCACACCGGCGATTGGGGCGGCTACTGGGGCAAACAGGGCCCCGAACTCCTCCGGCACCGCCTCGCCCAGTACTCCGAGGAGCAGCGGATGGTCTTCGGCGCCACCACGTTCCGCGCGAACATGGCGATGCTGAACGCCGAGATCGTGGAGCGCGAGGCGCTGGACCCGTGGGTCTCCCGGCTGAAGCACCTGCCGGCGACGGTGGTGTCGGCCACGCTGCGGGAGCCGCTCGACTGGCCGGACGCGACCGTCGTGAGCGGGGACGCGGCCGACGTCGTCGCCCGGCTCAAGGCGGAGTCCGACGTTCCGCTGCGCTCGCACGGCAGCCTGGCGCTGAACCGGGCACTGCTGGCCGCCGGCCTCGTCGACCGCGTCCAGGTGACGATTTTTCCCGTGATCACCGGGAAAACCGGCACAGACTCGATCTTCCGGGGCGCGGCCGACTTCGACCTCGAACTGCTCGAGAGCCGCACCTTCGACGGGCGCGTCCAGGAGCTCGTCTACCGGCCCACCCGGCACGAATCGAGCTGACCATCCACAAAGGACGGTCGGGCTAGCGGCGGGAACCGAGCCAGGGCGCCAGCAGGGCTTCGAGGTCGGCGTCGGACAGCGCGTACGGCCCGCCGTGGAACTCGTGCCACCGCGAAGCGTCCCGCGCCGCCGTGTACTCCACCTCGAACGCCCGCATCAGGACGTACATGAAGGTCACCGAGCTGAACCGCTCACCGAGCAACGTCCTGGCCTCACGCGCGACACCGGTCGCGCCGTGGCCGATCACGTCCGTGAGCTTCAGCTCCTCCGCAGCCGGATCCAGCAGGCTGGGGGCATACATCACGACAAAATCTCCATCACTGAAAGGAAGGACTCAGTTCTCGGCGGCGAGCTGACCGCACGCCGCCGCGATCTCCTGACCACGCGTGTCACGGACCGTGCACGCCACTCCGCCCGCGTTCACCAGCCGGACGAACTCCCGCTCCACCGGCTTCGGCGAGGCGTCCCACTTGCTGCCCGGCGTCGGGTTCAGCGGGATCACGTTCACGTGCACCAGCTGACCGAGGTGCTGGCGAAGCCGCTTCGCCAGCAACTCGGCACGCCAGGGCTGATCGTTGACGTCGCGGATCAGCGCGTACTCGATCGACACCCGGCGGCCGGAAGTGTCCGCGTAGTACCGGGCCGCGGACAGGACCTCGTCCACCGACCAGCGCTCGTTCACCGGCACCAGCGTGTCCCGCAGCTCGTCGTCGGGCGTGTGCAGCGAAACCGCCAGCCGCACCTGCATCTTCTCGTCCGCGAGCTTGCGGATCGCCGGCGCGAGCCCCACCGTCGACACCGTCACCGAACGCTGCCCGATACCGAGCCCGTCCGGCGAGGGGTCCGTGATCCGCCGGACCGCCGCCACCACCCGCTTGTAGTTCGCCAGCGGCTCGCCCATGCCCATGAAGACGATGTTCGACAGGCGGCCGGGCCCGCCGGGCATCGCTCCGTCACGCATCACCGCGGCGGCGGCACGGACCTGGTCGACGATCTCAGCGGTCGACAGGTTCCGGTCGAGGCCGCCCTGGCCGGTCGCGCAGAACGGGCACGCCATGCCGCAGCCGGCCTGGCTCGAGATACATAGGGTCGCCCGATCCGGGTAGCGCATCAGCACGCTCTCCAGGAGCGTCCCGTCGTGCGCGCGCCACAGCGTCTTGCGCGTGGTGCCGTCGTCGCACGCGAGCGCCTTGATCTCGGTGAGCAGCGTCGGCATCAGATCGCCGACCAGCTTCTCCCGCGACGCCGCCGGGATGTCGGTCATCTCCGCCGGGTCCACCGTGAGCCGCGAGAAGTAATGGTTCGAAAGCTGCTTCGCGCGGAACGGCTTCTCCCCCAGCTCGGCGACGGCAGCGGCCCGCTCGGCGGCGGAAAGGTCGGCGAGGTGGCGCGGCGGAAGGCCGCGCTTGGGCGCGTCGAAGACGAGAGGGAGGGCAGTCATAGCTCACTCAGTGTCCCATGTCCACCTTCGACGCGCCTTGGCCGCCCCGGATCGCTGTTCCCCAGGTCACGTGAACCGTGCCCGGGGCGGGCGTGCGGATCGCACATCAGGAGACGTCGGGAGGTCACGTCCGGCCCGAGACTTGGTCATGTCGCGCCACGGAGCGTGACGACCCCGAGCGAAAATCAGGAGGACCCATGATCTCGACCTTCGTGCGCCCCGCCGCCGTCGTCGTCCACAACCGCGCCGTGGTCCACAACCGCGCGGTCGTCCACAACCGGGCCGTCGTGCACAACCGCGCGGTCGTCCACAACCGTTCCGCCGCCAAGTAAACCGGCCGACAAAGCCGCCCGCGCCGCCGCGGTCCCGTGTCTTGGACCGCGGCGGCGAGGCGGGAGTCCTGGAAACGATGGGGTTGCCATGGGGTCCGAAGAGGTCAGACCGCGGCTCGACGGGATCGAGATCACCGATCTCGAACCGGAGCTCTGCTTTCTCGTCACGCCCAACGGGGGCCAGTTCTACATCGCCGCGCCGACCCGGGAGTTCCGCGCCTGGGCGAGCCGATGCGACGGCACCCGGACCCGCGCCGAACTGCTGGCCGGTATGGATCCGGACTACGAGGAGATGATGGAGATCCTCGAAGCGGACGGCTGTCTCAGCTCCGGCCGCCACACCGGGGACGACGATGCCGCCGCCACCTCGATCCTGCTCACCGGCTCGCCCGCGCTCACCGAGCCGTTGGCGGAAATCCTCCGCGGCGGCGGGTACGCGAGCGTCGAGACGGTCCCCTATTTCCATGATCTGTCCGAAGTGGACACCGAGAACACGGTCGTGGTCGCGGCCTTCGATCACCCCGCCTACACCGAACTGATCGCGCTGGACGCGTTGTGCGCCGGCAGCGGGGTGCGCTGGCTGCCGTTGCGCCGCGAACGCGGCCGGGTGATCGCCGGGCCCGCGATCGCGCCCGGCGGCATCGACTTCGCCGACGTCGTCGCGCGGCGCCGCTCCGCCGCGCAGGACCCGCGAGTCGTCGAAGCGTTCCTCTCGGCCCCCTCGGGCTCTACCCCGCTTCGGCCGGGCGACGCCCGCTGGGCGCTGACCACCCTCGCCGTCCATCTCGAGCACTGGCTCTCCGGCGGACGATCCGGCCTGACCACCGGCGAGATCGAACTGAACCCGGCGGACCTCACCGAGATCCGCCGTCCGATCCTCCCCGTGCCCGACCGGGCCCGGTCCGTTCCCGCCACGACCGACCCCGGGCTACTGGTGGACGACCAGACCGGGATCGTGACCGGTGTCGGCGAGATCCCTCCCGCGCCGGGGATGCCCGCCCGGCTGCGGGTCTGCGCGGTCGATGTCGCGGACATGCGCCGCGTGACGAACTGGCCCAACGACCGTCAGGCCTTCGGCACGTCCTGGCACGACTTCGACCTCGCGCGTCAGTCTGCCATCGGCGAAGCGGTGGAGCGCTACTGCGGAAGCTGGCTCGCTCCGGAGCGCGAAGTGTGCTTCGGCAGCTACAAGCAGTTCTTCCGCTACGGCGTCCCCGCGCTCGACCCGCAACGGCTCAACCTCTATTCGGTCACGCAGTACCGATCGCCGGGTTTCCCGTTCGCGCCACTGACCCAGGACACGGAATGTTCGTGGGTGGAAGGCTTCTCCCACACCACCGGCGAACCCGTCTGGGTTCCGGCGTTCCTGTTCTCGAACGAACGACGGCCGGAGGAAGCGTATTTCGCCGATCCGCTGATCGCCGGCCTCGCGAGCGGGACCACCGAGGAGCACGCCGTCACCTCCGGCCTCGAAGAGGTCCTCGAACGCGACACCACCATGCTCTGGTGGGCCAACACGCCGCGACTCGGCAGGCTCTCGATCCCGGACGAGATCCGATCGCTCATCGCCGACGCCACCGACGACTACGAGGTCACGCTCATCCACCTGGACAACGAGTTCGACGTCCCGGTGGTCGCCGCGGTGGTCCTCGACCGCGTGAAACGCTGGCTGTCGATCGGTTTCGCGACCCGGCCGGACGCGCTGGAGGCCGCCAAGAAGGCGCTCGCCGAAGGGTTCACGCTCCAGCACACCTGCCGCGCCCTCGACGACGAACGCGAACTGGCGGGCATGCGCCGGGAACTGCCGCATCTGGGCAACCTCAAACCGTACCGGGCCGACCGGCGATACCTGGATTCGTACCGCGAAGACTTCGCCGACGTCGCGGATCTCCTTTGCCAGCAACAGATCTATCTCGACCCACGGGCAGTGAAGCGAGTGGCGCCCTGGCTCATGGACCTGCCGAGCCGCGGCTGGGACGACCTTCCCGCCCTCGGGGAACGGCGGCTCAAGGCCTACCAAGCCCGCGTCGAAGCCCGGGGATTCGAGGTGCTCAGCGTCGACCTGACGACCTCCGACGTCGCGGCCGCCGGATTCCACGCCGCGCATACGCTCGTCCCGGGGCTTGTGTCGAACTTCCCCGCCGGATCCCCGTTGTGGGGCAATGGAAGGATCGCCGAAGCGGCGGTGGCGCTCGGCTGGCGCGACGAACCGCTCGCCGAGCACGAACTCAACGTCTTCCCGCTCCCACACGCGTGATGGCCGCCGCCGACCTGCTCGGGCTCCCGAGCACTCGCGGCCGGTTCCCGCTCATCGCGGCGCAAAGCGTCGACGCGCTGGGGACCGGTTTGTTCCTGCCGTTCGCCGTCGTCTACTTCCACGCGGCGAAGGGCCTGTCGCTGACGGCCGTCGGAGCGGCGCTGTCGATCGCGGCGATGATCGCGCTGCCGTCGGGTCCGCTCGCGGGGCGGCTGATCGACCGGTTCGGGCCGGGACGGATGGTGATCACCGCCAACCTGATCCGCGCGGTGACCTTCACCGGCTACGTCTTCGCCGGCGAGGCCTGGCATCTGGTCGTCCTTGCCGCGATCACGTTCTGGGGCGAGGGCATGTTCTGGCCGTCGACCGGCGCGCTGGTGGCGCAGGTGGCCGACGACGGCCAGCGCGCCCGCTGGTACGCGATGGAACGCGCGCTGCGCAATGTCGGCATCGGGCTCGGCGGGCTCCTCGGCGCCGCGATGGTCGCTTGGGGCGGCCCGGGTGGCTACACGGCGATCGTGCTGGTCAACGCGGCGAGTTTCGTCGTCGCCGCGGTTCTGGTCGCCTCGTGGCGAGCCCCGGCTGGCACCCCTCGCGAGAGCGGATCCGAGGCCGTTCCCCCTGGCGGCTACCGGAAGGTGCTCGCCGACCGGCTCTTCCGGGGCGTCCTCGTGACCGTCTTCGTCTTCGCGTTGTGCGATCTGGCGTTGACCGTCTTGCTGAGCGCGTACGTCCTCGACGGCCTGAAGCTGCCGGCTTGGCAGCCCGGTGTCCTGTTCGCGATCAACACGGTGCTGGTCGTGCTCGCGCAGACCGTGGTGTCACGCCGGGTCGAGCGGCGTCGCATGCCGCGCACGCTCCAGGTATCGGCCGCGGTGTGGGCGGTCTCGTTCGTCCTGTTCGCGCTGGTGCCCACCGGGCAATCCACGACGGCGTTCCTCGTGCTCACCCTCGCGATGGTCGTCTTCACCGCCGCCGAACTGCTCCAGGCGCCGACCAGCAGCGCGCTGACCGTCGCGATCGCTCCGGCGCGGCTGCGCGGCCGCTATCTCGGCCTCGAAGAACTCGTGTGGAGCGTGGCGCGGGTGATCGCCCCGGCGACGTTCACCTGGTTGCTGTCGCACGGTGCGGCTCTGCCGTGGCTGGTGCTGATCGGCTGTTGTGGCGTGGCGATCGTGGTGCTGGGCAGACTGAACCGTGCGCTCTGAACTGGACGACGTCTACCGCCGCGTCTACCGCGAACCGCCGTACCTCGAAGGCGAGGACGACGTCGCCCGCTTCGGTGTGCTGTTCGCCGAACACGCCGCGCTCCCCGGGTTCGCCATGACGACGGTGCGCGAAGCCGGGGCACTCGGCGGCTTCGCCTACGGGGTCCGGCAGGAAATCGGCTGGTGGCCCGACCGCGCGACGGCTCCGG
This sequence comes from Amycolatopsis roodepoortensis, assembly GCF_014873915.1. Taxonomy (GTDB): domain Bacteria; phylum Actinomycetota; class Actinomycetes; order Mycobacteriales; family Pseudonocardiaceae; genus Amycolatopsis; species Amycolatopsis roodepoortensis. Next base: position 81,997 of record NZ_JADBEJ010000001.1, on the reverse strand, counting down.
CGCCCTCGTGGTTCGACGGCGAAGAGCTGTTCTACGTGTACGAGCTGGCGCTCCTCCCCGAGCTCCGCGGCCGCGGGCTCGGCCGCGCTCTGCTCGATGACCTGCTGAAAGAGCGACCCGAGCGGTTCGCCGTACTCGCGTCCCGTGTCGAGGCGCCCGCCCGGAAGCTGTACCAGCGCTGGGGCTGGCGAAAGGTCGGCGAGTTCGGCTCCGGCGGCATCGATCTGCTCGCGCTCGACCTCTCCTGAGAGCCAGATCACCGAGAACGGGTTGCCATGCGACTGTTTCCGATATATCGTGAACGTGTCGAGACAGTACGTAGAAAGGATTCATCTCATGCGACGACGACCCTTCCCCCCAGAACACGGCCGGCCTGCCTTCGGACCTTGGTCCCGCGGCGGCTTCGGCGACTTCCCGCCCGGTCCGGGCGGACCGGGCCACCGGCACCGGCACGGCCGCCGCGGCGGTCCCGGGCGGCGCGGCAAACGCGGTGACGTCCGCGCCGCGATCCTGGCGCTGTTGTCCGAGCAGCCGAGGCACGGCTACGAGATCATCCGCGAGATCGGCGAACGCAGCGGCGGCTTCTGGAAGCCGAGCCCCGGCTCGGTCTACCCGACCCTGCAGTTGCTCGCCGACGAAGGCCTGGTGATCAGCAAGGACGAGAACGGCAAGAAGCTGTTCGAGCTCACCGAATCCGGCCGCGCCGCGGCCGAGCAGCAGGACGCCGTCCCGCCGTGGGAGCAGATCGCCCACGACGTCGACCCGGCCGAGGTCAACCTCCGCAAGGCGGGCGCGACCCTGGCCGCGGCGGTCGCGCAGGTGATGCACGCCGGCACCGAAAGCCAGCAGGCCCGCACCGTCGACGTGCTCAACGAGGCACGACGGACGATCTACGGAATCCTCGGTGAAGCCGAGGACGCCACTCCGGACGAGGACACGGAGTGACCAGGCACGACGAGGCCGGTGGGCTTGACGCGCGTATGCACGCGATAGCCCACCGGCAGCGTCATCCGCTTCTCCCCGGAACCTGACGAAACCTCGTTCAGGCGCCGGACGTCCGCGATCGCCTTCGCCGCGACCGGAGCGCTGAACTCGATCTTCAGCACCGCCTCCATCGCGGCGGCGTCCTCGAACAGCCACCGCGTCATCACCTTGCGGCAGGCGAATCCCTGACGGGCGAAGAACTTCTCCACGCCGGGCGGGTCGTAGTGCGGAAGATCCAGCCGCATCCAGCGTCCGTAAGGCTCACTCGTCACATCGAGATCCACGATCACCAACAGCCCGCCCGGACGCAGCACCCGCTCCGCTTCGCGAAGACCGGGCTCGCAGCCGGGGCCGAAGAAGTACGCGGTGCGCGCGTGGACGACGTCGAAAGCCGCGTCCGGTAAGGGAAGCCGCTGTGCACGCCCCTGCCGCACCTCGACGTTCTCCAGTCGCTCCACCCGTTTCCGTGCGTCGAGGACGAGCGGCTCATGGGGTTCGACCCCGACCACCGACCGCGCCGTCGCGGCGAACCGCGGCAGATGGAAACCGTCACCGCAGCCGATGTCGAGGACGTCCGCGCCGGACCAGTCGCGGTACCCGGCGAGCACGCGCCAGATTTCGCCGTCGACGTCCTGCGCGCGGTTCTCGACCTCGTAGGCCTTTTGGTAGTACCAGATGTTCGGGCTCGGCAACACCTCCTCACCGCCGCGGCGGAAGGAGGAGAGGGCTCGGGGAAACCAGCGCACGGAAGCTCCAACGAAGGGACACCGGGCCGGGTTCCGGGGTCGTCCGGTCGAAATCTTTGACGGAAACAATGCGGTCAGCGACTAGACTTTACTCCCACCGGTAAGGGAGAACCGCATGTCGCTCGGCTCGGCCGCCCACACTTCCGTCATACCTTCGGGAATCCCGTGCTGGATCGAGCTCGCGTGCAGAGACGAAACGGCCGCGCAAACCTTCTACAGCGGGCTTTTCGACTGGGAGTACGTCGTCCAGCGCGATCCGGCGACACCGACCGGCCGCTACTCGATCGCCACGCTGAACGGCGTCCCGGCCGGTGGTCTGTACCGCGCGGGCACCGGCGGCCCGGCAGGCTGGAGCGTCCACATCTCGGTGCCACAGGCGGCCGCGGCCGCCGAATGGGTCGACAGTCTCGGTGGCCGGGTCACGCTCGGGCCGGTGGCGATCCCCCATCGCGGCAACATCGTCCACGCCGTAGACGCGTGCGGCGCGCACGTCGTCTTCTGGGAGCCGCCCGCCACCTGGGAGTTCGCGACCGGGGTGCCGAACACCTTCAGCGGCGCGGATCTCAACACCCACGACGGGGCGGCGGCGGATCACTTCTACTGCCGCCTCTTCAACTACACCAGCCACCAGATCGGCGACGGTGCCTCGCTCGACTACGCCGAATGGCTCATCGAACACGAACCCGTGCTGTACCGGTACGTGATGGGTTCGGAGTACCGGCCGGACACGCCCCCGCATTGGATGGTCTACTTCGAGCTCGACCCGGCCCGCGGCGCGGACGCCGCTGCGGGACAGGCCCTGATGCTCGGCGGTGCCGTCGTGGTCCAGCCCTACGACACCCCGTACGGCCGGATGGCGATCCTCGCCGACCCCGACGGTTCGGTGTTCGCCGTGATCGACCACTCGCGGGCCGTCGAGGGCTGGGGTACCGCCGAAGTCGACGATCCCTACGACGACTGAGCCGGTCACCGACCGGGGGCGCGAACGGAATACCTTGGAAACTCCGGTATTCGCCGGTGCTCACGCCGCGGACGGGACCGGAATCCGTGCCGGCGACCGGGCCTGAGCCCGCCTCCGCCGCGGTCGTCGTCAGCGCTCCGAGCAGGGACTTGGCCTAAAGAGGCACGAATGCGGAGAGCAGCAGCCAGGAGACGACGGCCGAAGGGAGCAACGAATCGAGCCGGTCCATCAGCCCGCCGTGCCCCGGCAGCATGTTCCCCATGTCCTTGACGCCGAGGTCACGCTTGATCAGCGACTCCACGAGATCGCCCAGCGTCGCCGTGCAGACGATCGCCGCGCCGAACAACACGCCCTGCCAAGCGTGACCGTCCAGGAGAAGGCTCAGGGTCAGCGCGCCGGCGACCACCCCGGCCACGAGCGAACCGGCGAACCCTTCCCAGGTCTTCTTCGGACTGATGCTGGGCGCCATCGGATGTTTGCCGCCCAGTACACCGGCGATGTAGCCGCCGGTGTCCGAAGCGACGACACCGATCATGAACGCCAGCACCCGGCCGACGCCGTCCGCCGGCGGGACGAGCATGGCGGCGAAGGCGCCGAAAAGCGGGATGTACGCGGCGGCGAAGACGGACGCGCTGATGTCGCGCAGGTAGCCGTCCGCGCCGCCGGGCAACCGCCACAGCAGGCAGACGAGCACCGTCAGCACGAACGCCGTCAGCGCGCCCTCGCGGCCGTACGGCCACGCCAGCCAGATCATCGCCTGACCGCCGACGAGCACCGGGACCAGCGCGATCCGGATGCCCGCCGCGCGCTTCAGTGCGCCGGCCAGCTCGATCGTGCCGACCGCGATGGCGATCGCGATGATGCCGATGAACAGATAGCGCACGGTGAGCAGGGACGTGACGATCGCCGCCCCCAGCAGCAGCCCGACCCCGATCGCGGCGGGCAGGTTGCGGCCGGCGCGGGAAACCTTCTTCGCCGGTTCCGGCTTCTCGGCCGGAACCGGTTCCGGGTTGTCCACCCGGTCCTCGCGTTCCTCGCTCACCTGGCTCATCAGACCTCGAGTAGCTCGGCTTCCTTGTGTTTCACCAGCTCGTCGACCTTGTGGCTGTAGGTGTCGGTGAGGTTCTGGAGTTCCTTCTCGGCGTGGACGACCTCGTCCTCGCCCGCCTCGCCGTCCTTCTTGATCCGGTCGAGCTCTTCCTTGGCCTTGCGGCGGACGCTGCGGATCGAGACGCGGGCGTCCTCACCCTTGGCCTTGGCGACCTTCACCATCTCCTTGCGGCGCTCTTCGGTGAGCTGCGGGATGACGATGCGGATCACGTTGCCGTCGTTGCTCGGGTTGACGCCGAGGTCCGACTCGCGGATCGCCTTCTCGATGGCGTTGAGCGAGGTCTGGTCGTAAGGCTTGATCAACGCCATCCGGGCTTCGGGGATGTTGACGCTCGCCATCTGGTTCAGCGGGGTCGGCGCGCCGTAGTACTCGACAACAATGCGCGAGAACATCCCCGGGTGGGCCCGGCCGGTGCGTACCGACGACAGGTCCTCCTTGGCGACGGACACCGCTTTTTCCATCTTCTCCTCGGCGTCGAGGAGGGTCTCGTCGATCACGGCAACTCCCGTAGTTGTGTATGCGTACCGATTGCGAAGATCAGAGCAGGCCTACGCGGGCACCCCGTCGGCGGGGGTGTCGACCAGGGTGCCGATCCTCTCACCACTGACCGCGCGGGCGATGTTCCCCTCGGTGAGCAGATTGAACACGATGATCGGCATGTTGTTGTCCATGCACAGGCTGAACGCGGTGGCGTCGGCGACCTTGAGGTCCCGCTCCAGCACCTCGCGGTGACTGATCTCGTGGAACATCTCGGCGGTCGGGTCGCTCTTCGGGTCCGCGGTGTAGACGCCGTCGACGGCCTTCGCCATCAAGACGGCTTCGCAGCCGAGCTCGAGCGCGCGCTGCGCGGCGGCGGTGTCGGTCGAGAAGTACGGCATGCCGACCCCGGCGCCGAAGATGACGACGCGGCCCTTCTCCAGGTGACGCTCGGCGCGGCGCGGGATGTACGGCTCGGCGACCTGTCCCATGGTGATGGCGGTCTGCACGCGGGTCGGCAGGCCCTCCTTCTCCAGGAAGTCCTGCAACGCCAGGCAGTTCATCACGGTGCCGAGCATCGCCATGTAGTCCGCGCGGTCGCGGTCCATGCCGCGCTGCGACAGCTCCGCGCCGCGGAAGTAGTTGCCGCCGCCGATCACGACGGCGATCTGCACGCCCGTGCGCGCGACGTCGGCGATCTGCTGAGCGACCGAGTGCACCACATCCGGATCAACCCCGATGGAACCGCCGCCGAACATCTCGCCGCCCAGCTTCAGCAGCACCCGCCGGTATCCGCCTTCGACCCGGACACCCATGTCGCCCTCCCTAATGCTCCGAACCCGACTGTGCCCCGTCCCCGATGGACGGAGACGGGGCACAGTGGTGATTCTTGTGTTCCGCGCCTGGATCAGGCCTGGCCGACCTCGAACCGGGCGAACCGGCTCACGGACACGCCAGCCTCGTCGAGCAGGGCCTTGACGGTCTTCTTGTTGTCCTTGACCGACGGCTGCTCGAGCAGGACGTTGTCCTTGTAGTACGCGTTGACCTTGCCCTCGATGATCTTGGGCATGGCCTGCTCCGGCTTGCCCTCTTCGCGGGCGGTGGCCTCGGCGACGCGACGCTCGTTCTCGACGATCTCGGCCGGGACCTCTTCACGGGTCAGGTACTTGGCCTTGAGCGCGGCGACCTGCATGGCGGCGCCACGGGCGGCCTCCGCGGCCTCCTCGCCCTCACCGGTGTACTCGATCAGCACACCGACGGCGGGCGGGAGGTCCGCACCGCGACGGTGCAGGTACGTGGTGGTGGTGCCCTCGTAAGCGGCGACACGGCGAAGCTCGAGCTTCTCACCGATGCGGGCGGCCAGCTCCTGGACCTGCTCTTCGACGGTCTTGCCGTCGAGCGAGGCGGCTTTCAGCTTCTCGACGTCGCTGGTCTTCTCGGCCTTCGCGACCTCGACGATCTTCGCGGCGAGAGCCTGGAAGTCCTCGTTCTTCGCGACGAAGTCGGTCTCGGAGTCGAGCTCGATCAGCACGCCGCCGTCACCGGCGACGAGGCCCTCGGCGGTGGCGCGCTCGGCGCGCTTGCCGACGTCCTTGGCGCCCTTGATGCGCAGGAACTCGACGGCCTTGTCGAAGTCGCCGTCGTTCTCCTCCAGCGCCTTCTTGCAGTTCATCATGCCGGAGCCGGTGAGCTCCCGGAGACGCTTCACGTCTGCGGCGGTGTAGTTCGCCATCGTGGGTGTGTCCGTCCTTTTTCAGGTACGAGAAAGTCTTTTGGGGAAGTCACCCGTGGGGCCGCCTCCAGGCGGCCCCACGGGCAGGTGGATCAGGAGGAGGCGGTGGCCTGCTCGGCCGGAGCCTCGGTGGCGGCCTCGGTCGCGGCGGCGGCTTCCTTGGCGTCCGCGGCGGCGGTCTCGGAGCCGGCGAGCAGCTCCTTCTCCCACTCGGCCAGCGGCTCGTCCGTGGCGACGCCCGCCTCGGGCTTGGCGTCGGCGGAGGAACCGTTGCGGCTGGAGCGGGCCATCAGACCGGCGGCGGCGGCCTCGGCCACGACCTTGGTCAGCAGCGCGGCCGAACGGATGGCGTCGTCGTTACCCGGGATCGGGTAGTCGACCTCGTCCGGGTCGCAGTTGGTGTCCAGGATCGCGACGACCGGGATATTCAGCTTGCGAGCCTCGCCAACGGCGATGTGCTCCTTCTTCGTGTCGACGATCCACACGATGCTCGGCACCTTGGCCATGTCGCGGATACCGCCGAGGGTCTTCTCGAGCTTGTCCTTCTCACGGGTGAGCGTGAGGATTTCGCGCTTGGTCAGGCCGGCGAAGCCGCCGGTCTGCTCCTGCGACTCGAGCTCCTTCAGGCGGAGAAGACGCTTGTGCACCGTCTGGAAGTTGGTCAGCATGCCGCCGAGCCAGCGCTGGTTCACGTAGGGCATGCCCACGCGCGAGGCTTCGGCCGCGATGGCTTCCTGGGCCTGCTTCTTCGTGCCGACGAACATGATGGTGCCGCCGTGCGCGACGGTTTCCTTGATGAACTCGTACGCACGGTCGATGTAGGTCAGCGTCTGCTGCAGGTCGATGATGTAGATGCCGTTGCGCTCGGTGAAGATGTAGCGCTTCATCTTCGGGTTCCACCGACGGGTCTGGTGCCCGAAGTGCACGCCGCTGTCGAGCAGCTGCTTCATGGTGACGACGGCCATTGCCGGAATCAACCTCTTCTGTGTCGTGCGCGCCCGGCTCCGCCGGAACGCGCTTGCTCGGTTCGTCGCTCTCGGCCGGGTGGCCGATCGCCCTGGTGCCGATGCTCGGGCCCGGACCCCGGAGCGAAGTACTCCAGGGACCGCCGGACCGTGTGCCCCCACCTGTCCTGACCCTCCGTGAGGAGATCGGCCATCGGGAGCGCGCATGTGCACGCGAAGTCAGTCCGCTGCCGCGGACCGCGCAAAAGAGTCTACTCCCTGTCGCCACCGGGTACCGCACCGGCAGCCCCTGATGAGAGGGGTTGTCCACAACCACCTCGGTTATCCACAGATTCCACCGGCGCGCCCCGCCCGCCACGCCGTACCCCCAACCTGGAACACATGACACCGACGACCTCATCCCGCCCTGTCACCAGGCATTCCTTCGCGATCGACCGCACCGGCGGCAGGCACCGCCGCCCAGGGCCCGCCCGGCGCCTTCCCCGCCTGGCGATCCTCGCGACCGTGCTCGCGATTCTCACCTCCGCGGCGATGCCCGGGACGGCGCGAGGGGCGCCCACCCCGCAGGGGCGCCTCTCCTGGCCGCTTTCCCCGGTACCGAGCGTCACCAGGTACTTCGAGCCGCCCTCGACGCCGTACGGCCCCGGCCACCGGGGCGTCGACCTCGCCGCGCCCCCGGGCGCGAACGTGCTCGCGGCCGCCGAGGGAGTGGTGATGTTCGCCGGGCAGGTGGCGGGCCGCGGTGTGGTGTCGATCGATCACGACGGAGGGCTGCGCACCACCTACCAACCGCTCGCCCCGACGGTCACCGCGGGTGATCAGGTCCACCGGGGTCAGGTGCTCGGCACGCTCGCGGCGGGCCACCCGGGCTGCCCGGAGCCGGCGTGCCTGCACTTCGGCGTCCGGCGCGGCGAGGAGTACGTCGACCCGCTCACGTTGATCGGTGAACCGTCCGAGATCCGCCTCAAACCTTGGGAAGGAGACTGAGCAGGGGTTGCTGGAGTGGGCGCGGTACCCGCCGGTCCGTGGTCTGCTCGCGCCATGGCGCATGTGTTGCTTTTCGTGCCCCGGAGTCCTTCCGCGTACCTCGCTACTGCGGCACTTGGCGCGATTCCCGTGTCCAGGCACGGCACACGCGTGATTGGAGAACGAACACATCGAGCAGGCTCCGGACCGTGTGATCCGCCGGCGACACGCGTCACCCGATCGACAAGCGCTACATCCGGAGGAAACCCAGGTCGCCCGGCTCGACACACGTGCCGTCCGCCTGATCACACGTGCCGTCCGGCTGATCACACGTGCCGTCCGCCCAAACACACGAGTCGTCCAGGTGCCGACTGGCACTTGCGACTCACTCACGTGAGAAGGGGCCCGCGGGCCACGGCAAGGCCGCGACGCGGTGCCTTGCGTTCACAGAACGGGGACGGCGGCTAGGCCTGCTCGACCAGTTTGGCGCGCAACCGCATGACGGCACGGGTGTGCAGCTGGCTGACCCGCGACTCGGTGACGCCGAGGACCTTGCCGATCTCGGCGAGCGTCAGGCTTTCGAAGTAGTAGAGACCGACCACAATCCGGTCACGTTCGGTGAGCTGGGCGATCGCCTGCGCGAGCTGGCGGCGGTTGTCCTGGTCGACCAGGACGGCCACCGGGTCGACGGCGCCGTCGTCGGGCAGGGTGTCGACCAGTGAGCCGCTGTCCTTGCCCGCGGCGACCAGGTCTTCCAGGGCGATGACGCTGGTCAGCTGCATCTGGCCGTAGAACTCGCGCAGGTCGTCGACGCTGATTTCCAGCTCGGCCGCGAGTTCGGCGTCGGTCGGGGTGCGGTTGAGCCGGGCGCCGAGGCGTTCCAGGGCGCGCTCGGCTTCGCGGGCCTTGCTGCGCACCGCTCTGGGGACCCAGTCCTGTGAGCGCAGGTCGTCGAGGATCGCGCCCCGGATGCGCTGCATGGCGTAGGTCTCGAACCGCAGGCCCCTGGCGGGTTCGAACTTCTCGATCGCGTCGACCAGGCCGAAGATCCCGGACTGGATCAGGTCCCCGACGTCGACGTGGGTCGGCAGGCCGGTGCCGACCCGGCCGGCCACGTACTTGACGAGCGGGGCGTAGTGCAGCACGAGCCGGTCGCGCACGATCTGGTCCGGGGACTCGGTGAACTGCCGCCATAGCGCCTGGATCCCGGCGTCGACTTCGTAGCCGGTCCGCGCTTCGGGCGCGACGGCAGGACCGTCCCCGCCGGGGCGGTGTTTCCCGGCGGCTTCGGTGACATGTGGGTCGGCGGTCATCGGGCCGCCGTTCTCAGCATGCGACTCAGCGTGTTCTCCGTGCTCGTGCGGATGCGCGTGCGCCGCCGGTCCGGGCCGCCGGGTCACCTGCCGAGTCCTCCCCGGCATCATCGGGCCCGGGGGTGCGCGCGGTCGTGGATCGCCTTCAGCCGATCGACGGTCACATGAGTGTAGAGCTGCGTTGTGGCCAGCGTAGCGTGACCAAGCAGTTCCTGAACGCTCCGAAGATCAGCGCCGCCTTCGAGCAGATGGGTGGCCGCGGAATGCCTCAGGCCGTGCGGGCCCATGTCGTTCGCGCCCGGCACCGAACCGACGGCGTCGTGGACGACGCGGCGGGCCGCCCGCGGGTCGAGCCTGCCTCCCCGTGCCCCGAGGAAAAGTGCCGCTTCCCCCGATCCCTTGGTTTCGACGGCGAGCTTTCCCCTGCCCTCGTCCAGCCACGCCCGCAAGGCCGCTTCGGCGGGCACGCCGAACGGCACGACGCGTTCCTTGCCGCCTTTGCCCAGCACGAGCACGACCCGGCGGGAGAAATCGACGTCGCCCACATCCAGCCCGCACAGTTCCGAGACCCGCACGCCGGTCGCGTAGAGCAGTTCCACGATGGCACTGTCCCGCAATGCCACCGGGTCGCGCTGTTCGGCACCGGCGGCTGAGAAGCGCATGACGTCGCTGGCCTGTTCCGCGCGGAGGACCCCGGGAAGCTTGCGGTGCGCGCGCGGCGCCACCAGCCGCCCGCCCGGATCCGACGCGAGCGCCCCGCCTCGATGGGCCCACGCGGTGAAGGTGCGAGCCGCCGCGGCCCGCCTCGCCAGCGTGGTCCGGCTGGCCCCTTCCTCGCGTTGCCGGGCGAGCCAACCACGCAGCGTCCCGATGTCGAGGTCGGAGAACCGCCCGCCGTTCGCGTCCACGAAACCCATCAGCGACACCACGTCGCCGAGGTAGGCACGCACCGTATGCGCGGACAGCCCGCGTTCGAGGGAAAGGTGCCGCTCGTAGTCGTCGATCAGCTTCCGGACAGGCTCCGGCAGCGCGGCACGGGCGGCGCGCAGATCGGGTCTGCGGGCGCGTTTCCCCGTGCCGTGGGGACCTTCGGTCGACGGCATGCCGATCACGCTGCGCGATGTACGGCGGATGGTCAAGTATCGCCGCACCCTGTTGCGGTGTCCGTGGTCGGATCGTGCCGGGATGGCGTCTCAGGTGTAGGCCAGTCAGGTCTTGGCGGCGCGTCTTCGCCACCCTGTGTCACCTCTTTCCGCGAAGCCGTCGAGTTCGAGTGCCGGAAGCAACGAACGGACACGTTCGACCGGGATGCCCGACTCGGCGGCGATCCGTTCCACGGGCCTCGCCGACCGATCGGACAGGGCATCGTGTACTCGCAGCGCTTCCGGACCGAGCTGATCGGTGCGGCGGCGCGGTTTCGACGGATCCGCTCCCGGTGCCCCGAACCGTCCCGCCGTCTCCAGGATCTCGTCGACCGAGGTCACCAGCGTCGCCTCGCCTTCGCGGATCAGCGCGTGACAGCCGGCGGACATCCCCGAGGACACCGGCCCCGGCATGGCCATCACGACCTTGCCGAGCGCTCCGGCCGTCGCCGCGGTGTTCCGCGCGCCGCTGCGCCTGCCCGCCTCGACCACGACGGTCCCTTCCGTGAGCGCCGCGATGAGCCTGTTCCGGACGAGGAAGCGATGCCTCGCGGGGGTGGTGCCCGGCGGGTACTCGCTGACCACCGCGCCCGTCTCCGCGATGGAGCGCAACAGGGTCGCGTGCTGGGCCGGATAGCCGACGTCGACACCGCAACCGAGCAGGGCGACCGTCGTACCGTCCGCACTCAGCGCGCCGCGATGGGCCGCGCCGTCGATGCCGTACGCCGCCCCCGAGAACACCGGGATCCCCCGGCTCGCCAGGTGGTAGCCCACCTCGGCCGCGTTGTGCTCGCCGTACCCGGTCGCCGCGCGGGCACCGACGATCGCTATCGCCTGGTCCACGGCCTCGTCGAGCCTCGCGGGGCCGCGTACCCACAGCGCCAGCGGAGGTGCCACGCCGGACACGCCCCTGCTCTGGGCCACGGCCAGCGAAAGCAACGGCCAGGCCGGCCATTCGTCGTCTTCCGGGATGACGAGGCGGGCCTCGCCTGCCTCGGCCCGCTCCAGATCTCGCTCGGCATAGTCGTGCGCTCGCCGCGCGGCGGTCTCGTCGCGCACCTTCGGCGGGCACTCGGCGCTTCGCACTCGTTCCGCGGCGGCGACGGGGCCGATTTCACCGACGAAATCGGCCAAGGCGGGTGCCGGTGGCTCGGCCACGCGCAGGAGATACGACCGGGCGATGCGCTCGGTGTCGAGTTCACTCATCCGGATGACCGCTCTCGGAAGTTCAGGGCGGCCGCGACCTCGTCCGCCTCCGGCTTGTCGGCGCCCTGCAAATCGGCGAGCGTCCAGGCGATGCGAAGGCACCGGTCGGCGCCGCGCGCGGTGATCGCGCCTCGCTCCAACGCGCGGTCCAGCAACGCCGTGACCTGCGGCGGCAGTGCGAATTCACGGCGCAGTGCCGGGCCGGGCACCTCGGCGTTCGTGAGCCAGCCTTGCTCGGCCCAGCGTTTACCGGCTCGCTCGCGTGCCTCCAGCACCCGCTCCCGGACGGCAGCCGAGGCTTCGGGCGGCTCGCTCAGGTGCGCGCTGAGCGCGGAAAGCGGGCGCAGCCGAACCCGCAGATCCACCCGATCGAGTAATGGTCCGGAGAGTCGGCTCAAGTAGCGCCTCCGCACGGTCGCGGAGCACGTGCAGTCGGCGTCCTTCGCCGGAGCGCAGGGACAGGGATTGGTCGCCAGCACCAGTTGGAACCGTGCCGGATACCGCACGGCGCCCTTGACCCTGGCGATCCGCACTTCGCCTTCTTCGAGCACCGTGCGCAGCGACTCCAACCGTTCCGGGCCGAATTCGCACACCTCGTCGAGGAACAGGATCCCCCGGTGCGCCCGGCTGATCGCGCCGGGCACGGCGAGGCCGCTTCCTCCGCCGATCAGGGCGGGCACGCTGATCGAGTGATGCGGCGCGACGAACGGCGGCACGGTGACGAGCGGCGCGGACCGCGAAAGCGAACCATCGATCGAATGGATCGCTGTGACCTGCAACGACTCTTCGGCGGTCAGCCGCGGGAGGAGGCCGGGAAGGCGTTTGGCGAGCATCGTCTTGCCCACCCCGGGAGGCCCGGTCATGAGCAGGTGATGCCCGCCCGCCGCGGCCACCTCCAGTGCCCACCGCGCTTCCGGCTGTCCCACGACGTCGGCGAGGTCGGGCACCTGCGGCGGCTCTTGGACGACGGAAGGCTCGGGGCGGGTGAGCTCCCCTTCGCCCTTGAGCCAGTCCACGAATTCGCTCAGCCGGGCTACCCCGCCGACTTCCAAGCCGTCCACGAGAGCGGCTTCGAATAGCGACTCGGCGGGGACGACGGCTCTCCGATATCCGGCGTTACGCGCCGCCAGGAGCCCTGGCAGTACCCCGCGGACCGCCCGTACGCGGCCGTCCAGAGCCAGTTCGCCGAGCAGCACGGTGTTCAGCAGCTTCGTGGCGGGAACAGATCCGGTCGCGGCCATGATCGCCGCCGCGATCCCCAGGTCGTAACCGGATCCCACCTTCGGGAGGTTCGCCGGTGAGAGGCCGAGGATCACCCGCTCGTCCGGCCAGGTCCGCCCCGAATTGCGGACGGCGGACCGGACCCTGTCTTTCGCCTCTTTCAGCCCGGTGTCGGGCAGTCCGACCATCGTCACCTTCGGCGAGCCGCCGCCGATGTCGGCCTCGATCTCGATCATCCGGCCTTCGACGCCGAGCAACGCGACGGACCAGGCCCTCGCCAGCGCCATTCAGAACGCCGCCTTGATATGCCGCACCTTGGGCTTGGCGTCGGGCCTGGCGACGATCGCGATGATGTCGTAGCGGACGGGGCACCAGCGGAGCATGAACTGCCGCTGCCACTGGTACGCGAGGCGGCGGATGCGGTCCGCCTTGTCCGGGGTCACCGCCTCGGCGGGCGTGCCGAAACCCACCCCGGTCCTCGTCTTCACCTCGCAGAAGACGAGGCGTTTGGTGTCGGTCGCGATCAGATCCAGTTCGCCGTCACGGCAACGCCAATTACGGCTCAAGACGACATAGCCCGTCTTTTCCAGATGCCGGACCGCGAGCTCCTCGCCCCATCGGCCCAGTTCGATATGTGGTGTCCCGGCGGACGGCTGTTCGGCCGTGCTCGTCATCTCGATCCCCCTCAGCGATCGTCACGGTGCGTGTGGGATCGACGCTGCCAGGGTGAGGGGGCGGCGGACAGGGCTGATTCCGCCGCCTGTGGACAAGTGGGGTGTTGTGGATGGTTGGGCCGTCGCGGGAGCTCACCGGCCGGAATCGTCGGTGGGCTGTGCTATGCGGCCCGGAGATACGTGAAGGCCCCCTTCACGCACTGAAGGGGGCCTTCACATACTTTCCGAAGATCAGCCGGAGAACGGCCCGTCTTCCGGCAGCCGGAGATCCGGTTTGTCGAGTTCTTCGACGTTGACGTCCTTGAACGTGATGACCCGGACGTGCTTGACGAACCGCGCGGGCCGGTACATGTCCCAGACCCACGCGTCGGACATGCGGACCTCGAAGTACACCTCACCGCCGCCGTCGCGCACCTGCACGTCGACGGCGTTGGCCAGATAGAACCGCCGCTCGGTCTCCACCACGTACGAGAACTGGCCGACTATGTCGCGATACTCGCGGTAAAGCGAGAGCTCCATCTCGGTCTCGTACTTCTCGAGATCCTCTGCGCTCATGAAATCCGCGCCCCTCCTCGCGATTTTGCTGCTGTTCCAGCGGCGGAGCGTTCATTGTTACCCACGTACGGGCCGAGGGCACGTATCGGCACGCTCGGGTTTTCCAGTGCCGCGACGGTCAGGACCACCGGATGAGGTGGTGGGACGCGGTGCGCGGCCGCCGCGGTGGCCACGTTCGTGTACGACCAGCGATGGACCGGGCTCGGACCGTGGGTGTTCAGTGCCGCGCTGTGGTCGGTGGTGCTGTAGCCCTTGTGCACGTCGAAACCGTAGTGCGGGTGGACGTCGTGCAGGTCGCCCATGATCCGGTCCCGGGTGACCTTCGCCAGCACGGACGCCGCCGCCACGCACGCGACGGCCTTGTCCCCCTTGAGCACCGGGATGCTCGGGGCGGGCAGTCCGGACACGCGGAATCCGTCGGTCAGGACGTAGCCGGGCGTGGTCCGCAGCGCCGAGACGGCGCGCCGCATGCCTTCGAGGTTCATGACGTGGATACCGAACAGGTCGATCTCGGCCGCGGGAATGACGATGACCGAGTAGTCGACGGCACGCTGGACGACCCGGTCGTACACCCGGTCGCGAGCCTTGGCCGTGAGCACCTTCGAATCGGTGAGCTCGGGCAGGCGTGCGGCGTCACCCGGACGCAGGACGCAGGCGGCCACGACGAGCGGGCCGGCGCAAGCACCGCGCCCTGCCTCGTCGACTCCGGCGACGGGCCCGAGCCCTCGCCGGTCCAGCGCACCCTGCAACCCCCAGAAGAGGTCGCCACGCACCACTGCCCGCGGCGGCCGAAGCGGCTCGGCCGGTGTGAGCGGTACAGGAACTCTCAAGGCCTTACCGCCTCCGGTCGACCGCCTTGCGCACTCCAACCGACATCCGCCTGCCAAGGAAGAGCACGGGCCACGCCGCGGCGACACCGACGCCGAGGGGAAGCCCCTGCTGCCAGGCAGGCGCACCGAGCGCCACCGGCTGGGCGTTCGCCTGCGGGTTGTGGTCCGAAACGCCACCCCAGCGGCCGGGCGGGAGCACGATGACCCGCGCCTTGCCGATGATGTTCTCGACCGGGATCGCGCCGTTGACCCCGCCGCCGCCCTGGCGCCGTGAGTCGCTCGAGTTGTTGCGGTTGTCGCCCATCACCCAGACGTAACCGGCAGGCACCTTGACCGGTGCGAACGTGTCCTGGACGGGCTTGCCGCTCTCGTCCACCTGCGAACCCGGTTCCCAGTGGATGTACGGCTCGTCGAGCGCCTTGCCGTCCACGATCACGCGGTTCTGCGGATCACAGCACTGCACCGTCTGCCCGGAGGTCGCGATGATCCGCTTGACGAAGTCACGCTCGTCCGGCGGCGCGAACCCGATCAGGGAACCCAGCGTGCGGAATCCGGTGACGAAGATGTTGCTGGACTCCGGCGTGTCGATCTCGCCGACCCAGGCGGGCGGTCCCTTGAAGACCACCACGTCGCCCGGGCCGGGATCGGTGAAGTCGTACGTGATCCGGTCGACCAGGATCCGGTCGCCCGTGCATCCCGCGCAGCCGTGCAACGTGGTCTCCATCGACCCCGAGGGGATCATGTAGACCTTGGCGAGGAACTGCTGGATCAAGATCGTCAGCACGAGTGCCACGACGATCAGGATCGGCAGTTCCTTCCAGAACGACCGCTTCTTGTTGACCTTGCCGAATTTCTTGGAGCCGGACCGGCCCCGCCGGGAGGCCCTGGTAGGGCGCTCCTCTTCGGGGCGATCGGGCTCGTCTTCGGAGGTGTTCTGGGACACGGGTTCGACCACGACGCCAGGTTACCGGTAACCGTGCGGCTACCTACTTGGCGGAGGTCGTCTCGCGGTTTTCGCGGCGTTCCTTGATCTTGGCGGCCTTGCCGCGCAGCTCGCGGAGGTAGTACAGCTTCGCCCGGCGGACGTCACCGCGCTTGAAGACCTCGACCTCGGCGATGTTCGGCGAGTGCACCGGGAAGGTGCGCTCCACGCCGATGCCGAACGACACCTTGCGGACCGTGAAGGTCTCGCGGATGCCGCCGCCCTGGCGACGCAGCACGACGCCCTGGAAGATCTGGTTGCGCTCGCGGTTGCCCTCGATGACGCGGACGTGAACCTTGAGCGTGTCGCCCGGTCGGAAGTCCGGGATGTCGGAACGCAGTGACTGCGCGTCCAGCGCGTCCAGGGTGTTCATCGGTGGTCCGTCCTCGTCTTCGTATGGCTTACGTGCAGCTTGGGCGCGCAGTGTCGGGCACTGCGACCTACCCGGGGGCTGATGGCGTTCCGGCGGACCTCGCGGCCTTGATTCGTGCTGACAGCACCAATCAAGTTTCGCGCGTCCACTCACGCCAACCTGTCAAGTATTGCAGACCAGGTCTCAGGCGTTCGACCCGGCCTGGCCGGTGTCCTCGTGCAACCGCTCGAGGACACCGAGATCGTGCTTGTCGAGACTACCTTCCGGCAGCTGCCCGATCAGTTCGGGCCTGCGCCGCACGGTGCGTTCCAGCGCCTGGTCGCGGCGCCAGCGGTCGATCAGCGCGTGGTTTCCCGAGCGCAGGACGTCCGGGACGGCCAGGTCGCGCCAGACCTCCGGCCGGGTGTAGCTGGGGCCTTCGAGGAGCCCGTCGGAGAACGAGTCCTCTTCGGCGGAGCGTGCGTTGCCGAGGACGCCGGGCAGCAGCCGGACGACGGCCTCGACCATCACCAGCACCGCGGCCTCGCCGCCGACCAGCACGTAGTCGCCGATGGAGACCTCGTCGACGGGCATCCGCCGCGCGGCGTCGTCGATCACCCGCTGGTCGATGCCCTCGTAGCGGCCGCACGCGAACACCAGGTGCTCCTCGGCGGCGTACTGGTGGGCCATGGCCTGGGTGAACGGCCTTCCGGCGGGGGTCGGGACCACGAGGCGGGTGTTCTCGCCGCAGACGTCGTCCAGGGCGGGACCCCAGATCTGCGGTTTCATCACCATGCCTGGCCCGCCGCCGTACGGCGCGTCGTCGACGGCGCGGTGGACGTCGTGCGTCCAGTCCCGCAGGTCGTGCACGCCGACCTCGATGAGGCCGCGGTCGATCGCGCGCCCGAGCAGCGCGGCGCGGAGCGGGTCGAGGTATTCGGGGAAGATCGTGACGACGTCGAGGCGCATCAGGCGTCCAGCAGGCCTTCCGGCGGGTCGAGGACCACGCGGCCGCCCGGGACGTCGACCGCCGGGACGATCGCCTTCACGAACGGCACCAGCACCTCGCGTCCGTCGTGTTCGATCGACAGCAGCTCGCCGGCGGGCGAGTGCACGATTTCGAGCACCTTGCCGACGACCGTGCCGTCGGCGAGTTCGGCCCGCAGGCCTTCGAGTTCGTGGTCGTAGAACTCGTCGGGGTCTTCGGTCGGCGGCAGCGTCGAGGTGTCGGCGATGAGCAGCGCGCCGCGGAGGGTCTCCGCGACGTCCCTGGTCAGCACCTCTTCGAAACGCACCAGCAGCCGCCCGCTGTGTTCGCGGGCGGCTGCGATGGTGAGGTCTCTGCTGCTGCCGTCACGCAGCTTCGTCGTGACGGCCGAACCGACCGCGAACCGCTGTTCCGGCGAGTCCGTGCGCACGTCCACCGCGAGTTCCCCGCGGATTCCGTGCGCCTTGGCGATCCGGCCGACTACGACGTCCATCCCGTTCTGTCCTTGGTCAGCGATCGGTGTCGACGACGTCCACGCGGACGCCGCGGCCACCGATGCCGCCCATGACGGTGCGCAGGGCGGTCGCCGTGCGGCCACCCCGGCCGATCACCTTGCCGAGATCGTCGGGGTGCACGTGCACCTCGAGCGTGCGGCCACGACGCGTGGTCAGCAGCTCGACCCGGACCTCGTCCGGGTTGTCGACGATCCCGCGCACCAGGTGCTCGAGGGAGTCAGCGAGGAAGCTCACGCCTCGGCCTTGTCACCCTCGGCGGCCTCGGCCTTGTCGGCTTCGGCCTTCTTCGGAGCGGACTTCTTCTTCGGCGTGGTGGCCTCGGCGGAGGCCGAGTCACCGGCGGCGGCGAGCGCGGCGTTGAACAGGTCCTGCTTCGACGGCTTCGGCTCGGCGACCTTCAGGGTGCCCTCGGCGCCGGGCAGGCCCTTGAACTTCTGCCAGTCACCGGTGATCTCGAGGATGCGCTGGACCGGCTCGGTCGGCTGGGCGCCGACGGACAGCCAGTGCTGGGCCCGCTCGGTGTCGACCTCGATGAAGCTCGGCTCTTCCTTGGGGTGGTACTTGCCGATCGTCTCGATGGCCTTGCCATCACGGCGGGTGCGCGCGTCGGCGACGATGATGCGGTAGTACGGCGCACGGATCTTGCCGAGACGCTGCAGCTTGATCTTGACGGCCACGGGTGTGGGTACTCCTCAGTTCTCTCTGATGCATGTGGAAGGCGCACGCCAGCCGAGTGGGGACACGGCTGCGCACACCCGAAGGGTGAGCTCGGGCGCGGTGAGAGGGTCCGGCCAAAGCAGGCAAGCGTACATTCTGCCAGACGCCGATCGGCCGTCAGAACGCGGCTATCCCGAGCGAGGCCAGCAGGATCGTCACGGCCGGGAGGAAATTGTTCACCTGATGGGCGACCACGCTGCCGAGCAGCCGTCCGGTGAACACCCTGGCCAGCCCGATCGGGATCGCGATCACCAGCAGCAACGTGGTGCGCAGCGGTTCGAGGTGGCTCGCCGCGAAAACGGCCGTGGAGACCAGGAACGCCGCGATCCTCCCCCAGCGTTCGGTGCGCCACGTCAGTCGTTCCACCGCGCCCCACAGGAGCCCGCGGTAGATGATCTCCTCGCAGATCGGCCCGACCAGCCACAGGTAGATGAACATGACGATGGCCGCCGAGACCGACATCCGCCGGTCCTCGACGAGCGCGCTGATCGCCGACGTCGCGTTCTCGTTGCCAACGACCTGTGTCCAGGCCCACGCGGCGAGCGAGGTGAACCCGAGTCCGAGCACGCCGAGTTTGAGGCCGACCTTGACGTCGGCCCAGCTCCAGCCGATCCGCAGGTCGATGACCGGGCCGTTGCCGCGCAGGCGGGTGATCAGCAGCGCGACCCCGGCGGCGATCATCGTCGGCACCATGGTGCCCAGCAGCACCATGCGCATCGGCAGGGGCTGGCCGGGCTGGACGTCGCCGAGCAGGACGCTGATGAACGCCGCCGACGCCAGCAGGACGGCTTCCACCAGGAGGAAGGCCCCGAATCCCCAGCGATGCGGCGGTGGCGTGCCGGGCGCGGCCACCTCACCTCCGGCGATGACTTCTTCGGTCAGCTCATCCGGCGGCGCGGCCTCGGGGATCGGCTCCCTGGGCTGAGATACGGTCACGCCGATCCCTCCGGTGATCGTTCGGTTACTCAAAGACTCTAGCCGCCTGGACCGGCGATCACCTCGCCGCGAAGAGCAATACAGCCGGTGGGAGGTTGTTGGCCGCGTGCGCGATCACGGACGCGCTCACCCGGCCGGAGAGATAACGGGCGAGACCGATGGCGATGCCCTGGCCGAACAACGCGATCGTGCGCGCGGCCTCGCCGTGCAACTGGGCGAACACGAGCGCGGTGACCAGCAGGATCACCCACGAGGGCAGGCGATGGAAGCCCATGGCGTTCCACAGCGTGCCGCGGAAGAGCAGTTCTTCGGTGACCGGGGCGGCGAGGACGACGATGACCGCGGCCAGCACCAGCCAGATCGTGTCGCCCTCGGTGGTGCCCGAAAGCTCGGTGATCGGGCCGGGTGAGACGTCGGAGAAGGTCCGGTCGTCGCTGTCGGTCCCGTAGACGGCGAGCAGGAGCAGGTTGAGGAGGTAGCCGGCGGCGAGCGCGGCGGCCCCGCAGGCGAGCCCGATCCGGACGTCGCGCCAGGTGGGTTTGAGGCCGAAGTCCGTGCGAAGCCCTTGGCCCCAGACGCGAGAGCCGACCGCCGGACCGAGTCCGAGCACGAGGGTGGGCAGGAACGCGAGGATCAGCAGCGGGCCGACGTCACGGAGTTCGAGCGGGTCGTAGCCGCCGAAGCGGCCTGACATCAGGAAGCTCATGACGAGCGTGACGAGGTGGTATCCGGCGATGCCCGCGAAGAACGCTACGAAGCCCCAGTGCGCTCCGAGCACCAAACGCTCGCGAGCCTGCCCGTCGTCCACCACGCCTCCACGCTAAGTGCCGCTCCGGTCACTGATGGAGTCGGGTCAGGCGTAGATCTTGCCACGCAGGACGATGTGGCTCGGATGCCGCAGCACCGCGAGATCCTCACGCGGGTCGGACGGGTAAACGAGCAGGTCAGCCGAAGCGCCGTCGACGATTCCCGGCACGCCCAGCCATTCGCGCGCCGCCCATGAAGCCGACGCCAGCGCCTGCTCCGCGGACATGCCCGCCTTGTGCAGCGCCTCGATCTCGTCGACGAGCCTGCCGTGCTCGACCATGCCGCCCGCGTCGCTTCCCGCGTACACCCGCACACCCGCCTCGATCGCAGTCGAGACCATCTCCCCCACGCCGGCGTGCAACGCCCGCATGTGGTCGGCGTACACCGGGTACTTGCCCGCCTTGTCCGCGATACCGGGGAAGTTCTCGATGTTGATCAGCGTCGGCACGAGCGCGATCCCGCGTTCGGCGAGGACGCCGAGCTGGTCCGCCGAAAGCTCGGTGCCGTGTTCGAGGCAGTCGATCCCCGCGTCGATCAGGCCGGGCAACGCGGCCTGGCCGAACACGTGCGCCGTCACCTTGGCGCCCTCGGAGTGCGCGACGGCGATGGCCTCTGCGAGCACGTCGTCGGGCCAGAGCGGCGCGAGATCGCCGACGCCCCGGTCGATCCAGTCGCCGACGAGTTTGACCCAGCCGTCGCCGTCACGCGCTTGCTCGGCGACCGCCTTCGGCAGCTCGGCGGGGTCTTCGAGTTCGATGCCGAGGCCGGGGATGTAGCGCTTGTGCAGGGCGATATGCCGTCCGGCGCGGATGATCCGCGGCAGATCGGCCCGCTCCTGCAGCGGCCGGACGTCGATCGGCAGACCGCAGTCACGGATCAGCAGCGTCCCGGCGTCGCGATCGGTGATCGCCTGCTCGGTCGCCTCTTCCAGGGTGGTCGCGCCGCCGACGCCGATGCCGGGGTGGCAGTGCGCGTCGACCAGCCCCGGGACCAGAAAGCCTTCCCGGACCACGGTTTCCGCTCCGGCGACCGGTTCGGTGGTGATCCGGCCGCCGGTCACCCACAGCTCGCGGTGCTCGCCGTCCGGCAGGACGACGCCGGCCAGGTGCAGCGCCTCCACGGGCTACTTGTCCTTCGGCAGCTTGAACTTCTTCGGGTCGAACCCGGGTACGTCGTTCATGCCGCCGAGCTGCGAAAGGTCGGGCATGCCACCGGGCATCCCGCCGCCGGGGGGAAGCATCGGCATGCCGCCGGGGAAGCCGCCGCGGACCTTGGGCTGCGTCGGGCCGCGTCCCTTGCCCTTCTTCCCCTTCTTGCCCTTACGGTTCTTGCTGCCGCCGCCTCCGCCACCGAAGCCGAAGCGGCCCGCCATCTGCGCCATCATCTTGCGCGCCTCGAAGAACCGGTTGACCAGGTCGTTGACGTCGCGGACGGCGACACCGGAACCCTTCGAGATCCGGACCCGGCGCGACGCGTTGATGATCTTCGGGTCGGCCCGCTCGGCGGGGGTCATCCCGCGGATGATCGCCTGCAGCTTGTCGAGCTGCTTGTCGTCGACCTGCGAGAGCTGGTCCTTCATCTGCCCGGCGCCGGGCAGCATGCCGAGCAGATTGCCGATCGGGCCCATCTTGCGGACCGCGAGCATCTGCTCGAGGAAGTCTTCGAGGGTGAGCTGGCCGCTGCCGAGCTTGGCGGCGGTCTGCTCGGCCTTCTCCTGGTCGAAATGCTGCTCGGCCTGCTCGATGAGGCTGAGCACGTCGCCCATGCCGAGGATCCGGCTGGCCATCCGGTCCGGGTGGAAGAGGTCGAAGTCCTCGAGCTTCTCACCGTTGGAGGCGAACAGGATCGGCTGGCCGGTGACCTGGCGGACCGACAGCGCGGCACCACCGCGGGCGTCACCGTCGAGCTTGGTGAGCACGACACCGGTGAAGCCGACGCCGTCGCGGAACGCCTCGGCCGTGGTGACCGCGTCCTGACCGATCATCGCGTCAACGACGAACAGCGTCTCGTCCGGCGAGACGGCGTCGCGGATGTCCGCGGCCTGCTTCATCAGCTCTTCGTCGACGCCGAGACGGCCGGCGGTGTCGACCAGGACGATGTCGTGCTGGGCGCGCTTGGCCTCGTCGATGGCGCGGCGGGCGACGTCGACCGGGTCGCCGACGCCGTTGCCGGGCTCGGGCGCGAAGACCGCGACACCGGCCCGCTCGCCGACGACCTGCAGCTGGGTGACGGCGTTGGGGCGCTGGAGGTCACAGGCGACCAGCATCGGCGCGTGGCCCTGCTTCTTCAGCCACATCGCGAGCTTGCCCGCGAGCGTCGTCTTACCGGCACCCTGCAGACCCGCGAGCATGATCACCGTCGGCGGGTTCTTCGCGAACGTGAGCCGCCTGGTCTCGCCGCCGAGGATGGTGACGAGTTCCTCGTTGACGATCTTGATGACCTGCTGCGCCGGGTTCAGCGCGCCGTGCACCTCGGCGCCCTTGGCGCGCTCCTTGATCCGGGCGATGAAGTCCTTGACCACCGACAGCGCGACATCCGCCTCGAGCAGCGCGATCCGGATCTCGCGCGCGGTGGCGTCGATGTCGGCGTCGGAGAGCCTGCCCTTGCGAGACAGGGTCTGCAGGGCGGACGTGAGCCGATCGGAGAGGGTGTCGAACACGGGTGTGCACGCTCCAGCTGGGTCGTTGTGGCTTGCCGGTACGGACCGGCGGCTTTCCAGGGTAGTCGGTGTTCGAAGTCGGCGTCTGACGCGGTTGCGGACGGCTCAGGGCTTGCGGAGGTCGGCCGTTGTGAGGGCACGGATCACGTCGGTGGTGCCGGCCTCGCGGACGGTACGGCTCATCTCCACATGCAGGAAGGCGGTTCCGTCCTCGGCCGCGGCCTTGCCCTGGACGTTCTTCGTCCCCTCCAGCGCGCCACATGACGACGTCCACGCCCGGCAGACGGCGAATCCGCCCGCTTCGAGCCGGTCGGCGGCGCGCCGCGCGGAATCCCCCGCCGCCGAAGCGCCGGAAGACAACACGATGTCGTCGTCCGGCATGTTCTGGTCGTCGAAGCCGTGCAGCTGGACCTGCGTCATCCCCCGCCCGGCGAGGGTGGCGGCCACGGCGTGGAACACCGAATCCACCTCGTGCGCGACGTCGGCCCGACCGTCGTCGGCCTTCCGGTGCGCGCCCGCGATCAGCAGGACCGCGCCCGGCACCTGACGGAAGTAGTCGAGACCGAACAGTTCCGTCCGAAGGTCGGACGCGGGATGCGGGACCTCGATCGCCAGCGAAGGCGGGGCGGAGCGGTCGATCAGATACATCCCCCACGCCCGCTCGGTCCCGGGCTCGTTCATGGCGATCGTGTACGGCCTCCCGGTCTGCGTGTCCACCCCGTCTCGCACCGAGAACCCGAGCTTCTCGAGATCGGACGGCTCCGCGCGGTCCATCAGCGCGCCGAAACCGGCGGCGGCCCTGCGACGTTCGTCGGCTTTCGGCGAGCGGTAGTCCTGCTCGGCGGAAAGCCCGGACGTGAGGTTGGCGACAGCGGCACCCAGATCGTTCTCCGGGACAGGAGGGGGCTTCGGTGACTCGTCGTCGCCGAGGATCAGCACGACTGTCAGCACCAAGGCCAGCGCGACGCCCACGCTGATCACGCTGAGCCACATCCGGTTTCGGCTGATCACCACTCGGAGCCTACCGACTCACTCGAATAGGTATCCTATGCCGCGCTTTCACCCCTTTGAGGTGAGTTGTACCGTCACCGACGGCAGTTTCGATATCTGCCCGTGACCCGATTGGGTGCAGGTTCCGCTACCGCCCGACCGGGCAGCGATCTCCCCGATCGTAAAACTGAAAGGCCTGGGGTCAGGTGACTCGGCAGAAGGACCGGCTCGATCCGGTGGCGCGGCTTCGCGACCAGATCCCGGAGGCGGGATTCCCGCGCGGCGTGAAGGTCGCGTCCGCGACCGGCTTCGTCCTGCTGCTGATGATCACCGCCTTCACCGCTCTCTACCTGTCCACGGCCGGGCCGTTTTCGGCACTCGGCGCGAAAGCGGCCGACGTCGTCCCGGACGAGGTCGTCGAAAGCCGGCGACGCGCGACCGCCGCCCTCGCGCAGGCTCTGGCCACCTCGGCCACCACCGCCGCCGGGGACCTGCAGGTCGCGACCGGCTCCGGAGTGTTCGACAACGCCGACGACGACGCCGTCCTCGACCGCCTCGGCGAGACCTACCCGGACTGGCGCGGCATCGTCGTCTTCGATCCCGCCGCGCGGAAGGTACTGGCGACGCACGGCGAGCCGGTGGCCGTCGAGAACCTCCAGGGCGCCACCGTCCAGAAGCTCACGGTCCGCCCGATCGCCCGTCCCGGTGGCACTCCGCTCGTCATCACCGCGCTCCCGCTCTCCGGTGCCCGCGCCGGACGGCTCCTCGTCGTCTCCACCGTGCTGCGCGGGGCCGCGCCGGAGCTGGACAAGGACATCAAGGAACAGCTCAGGCTGGTCACCCCGGACGGCACGCTGCTCCACTCTCACGGCACCGAGGCGCCCAAGGACGACCGGACCGCCCAGGATCTCCTCGCTCGCGCCGGTGCCGCCGCGGCCGCCGGGGAGTCGGGGGTGTTCACCGGTGACTCCGGGACCGACCCGGTCAAGCCGGACCGGCGGGTGGCGCCGGTCGTGGCCTTCGCGCCGGTCGCCTCGGACGGCGTCGAGGGCAGCCTCGGGCTGGCCGCCGTCACGCTCAGCCGCTTCCCGGTCGAGCCGGTACCCGCGCGCTGGCCGGGGCTGATCCCGGCGGCCGCACTGCTGGTGATCGCCATCGCCGGCTTCGTGCTGCTGCGCCGCGCGCTCGTCGACCCGATCCTGCGCCTTCGCGCCGACGCGCTCGCCGTCGCGGCGGGCGTCCTCGACCGGCCGGTCCGTCAGTCCCGCATCCGCGAAGTGAACCGGCTGACCCGGGCTGTCGAGCGCTATCGGGCGAAGCTCGGCCGGCGCAGGCCCCGCGCCAAACTCAAGCCGTTCCTCTCCGCCCAGCTCGTCATCGCGCTCGTCTCGCTGATGCTGCTCGGCTGGTCGGTCGCCGTCGCCGCGACGCTCGGACGCCAGCACGCCGCCGTCTCTCCCAGCATGCTCAGCGAGTACGGCGACCGGGTCGCGCATACGGCCGACACCTTGCGCCGCAGCCTCTCCCAGGGGCTCGGCGACCTGCGGGCCGTCGCCCGGCTCAGCGCGGACAAGAAGCCGGACCAGCTGCACGGCATGCTCGACCGGCTCGCCACGAGCGAAAGCCGGTTCCGCAGCGTCTACCTCGCCGACGCCGAAGGCGGGGAACTCCAACGGGCCGGGCGCGAATCCCTGCGCGATCCGGGCAAACTCCCCGACGGTGCCGGCCTGCGCCAGCACAACACCAGCGGCCGGGTGCCCGTGGTCTACGCCTTCGCGCACGTGCCGAACTCGGCCAACGTCCTGGTCGGCGAATTCGACGTGCCGCGGATGGCTTCGGTGCTCGAGTCGGCGGGCGGACGTGTCCGGGTGGTCGACGAAGGCAAGCGCACCATCGCCGACACCGAGGGCTACTTCGCCTTCTCCGAGCTCACCGATCCCGTGCTGGTCAAGAACATCACCACCGCGCGGTCCGGCGAGGACGCCCGTGAAACCACCGCCACGACCCTCGTGGCGGCCGAGCGCCTCGCCGACGACGGTAACGCCGCCGCGCTGAACTGGGTCGTCGTCGCCGAACAGCCGATCGGCTCCCTCGGCGTCGCGGACAACACCGTGCGGGCGGGCGCCCGTGTCGCCGCGTTGCTCACCGCCGTCGTCGCGCTGATGTCGTACGCCTGGCACCTGCTGGTCGTCGTGCTGCCGCTACGCCGGATCGCCGAATCGGCCGTACCGATCGCCAAGGGCGTCGGGCTGGGTGCCGTGGTGTACCCGCAGCGCCAGGACGAGATCGGCACCATCGCGTCCTGCGTCGAGATCTGCCGCCAGGCGCTGACCGACGGCAAGGCCCGCCTCGGCGAGGTCCGCCGACCGGCCGGCGCGGCGACCGACGAGACCAAATTGCTCCGGCGCGTGAAGGATCTGCCGGAGGAGCCCTCGGAAGCCGTCAAGCCACCGGGCGCCGTTCGCCGTCCGGAAACACGGCTCCCACCTCGTCGCCCGGTGCGGCGGCACGAACCCCAGAAGCCGCCGAGGCGGCTGGTCGAACAAGGCCGGAACCCGAAGTGACGTTTCTCTACTTCGTGCTGCTCACCGCGTCGGTGGCGATGCTGGCCGCCGGGATCTTCGAGCAACGCAACCACTACCGCAACCTGCACAGCATCCCGACGCGGGTACTGGTCAACGGCATCCGCGGCAAATCGTCGATCACCCGTCTCTGCGCGGGCGCGCTGCGCGGCGGCGGCCTGGTGACGGCCGCGAAGACCACCGGCACCGCGGCCCGGTTCATCCACCCCGACGGCAGCGAAGAACCGGTTTACCGCAAGTTCGGCATAGCCAACGTCGTCGAGCAGATCGGCATCGTCCGCCGTGCCGCCGCCTACCGGCCGGACGCGCTGGTGATCGAATGCATGGCGGTGATGCCGGACCTGCAGGAGATCAACCAGAGCAAGCTGATCCGCTCCACCATCGGCGTCCTTTGCAACGTCCGGGAGGATCATCTCGCCGAGATGGGCCCGACACTGGACGACGTGGCCCGCTCGCTGAGCCGCTCGATGCCGGTCGGCGGGATCTGCCTCACCGCGGAGAAGGACCGGCTCGCGATCCTCCAGGAAGAGGCGGACAAGCGGAACTGCCGTCTGATCGCCGTCGACCCCGAATCGGTCACCGACGAGGAGATGCGCGGGTTCAGCTGGATCACCTTCAAGGAGAACGTGGCGATCGCGCTGGCCGTGGCGGATCTGCTCAAGGTCAACCGGGGGCTGGCGCTCGAAGGCATGTGGGCCGCACCGCCGGACCCCGGTGTCCTCCAGGTCCACCACTATCGCGCGGGGCGGCGCAGGCTGCGGTTCGCGAACGTCTTCGCCGCGAACGACCCCGAATCGACGTTGATGAACATCGACCAGCTCCGCAGCCAGGGCGCGATCGCCGATCCGCTGCACGTGATCATCAACTGCCGCCCCGACCGGGTCGAACGCAACGGCCAGATGGGCGCGTTGATCCCCCGTATCGCCCCGGAGCGCGTGGTGCTGATCGGCGACCCGACCCGCAGCGCCCGGACCGCGATCCCCCACGAGTGGCACGACCGCGTCCTCGACCTCGGCGGCTCACGGCGTCCCGAAGAGCTGCTGCGCGGGATCATCGGCGGCATCGACCGGCAGGCGTCACTCGTCGCCATCGGCAACATCCACGGACAGGGCGAACTGCTCATCGACGAACTCGCCAAACTGGAAACGGTCGCCTCCTGATGCTCACCACCTCCCTCTCCGCCGAGGTCGCCACCATCGGGCTCGCCATCGGGCTGCTGCTGTCTTTGGTCTGCTACCTGACGACGAACCTGTCCCCCGGCGGCATGATCACGCCCGGCTGGATCGCCTTGACCATCGTCGAGGACTTCCGGCGAGCGGCGATCATCGTGCTGATGACCGCGCTGACGTACGCGGGCACGAAGGTGCTGCAACGCGTGGTGATCCTCTACGGCAAGCGGTTGTTCGCCGCGGTGGTGCTGCTCGGGGTCGTGTTGCAGACGACCTTGCTGCTCGTCCTCCAAGCCGACTTCCCGCTACTGTTCGTCCACCAGACCCTCGGTTTCGTGGTGCCCGGCCTGGTGGCCTACCAACTGGTCCGGCAGCCTCCGGCGGCGACCGTCTTCGCCACCGCGGGGGTCAGTCTCGCCAGTTACGCGATCCTGATCAGCGGAGTGCTGGTCGGGCTGGTCCCCACGTTGTGAGGTCTTGGTGGCGGAGCTGAAGGTGTACCTCGGTGGCAGGGCGCCCTTTCCACACCAACAGAAGCTGAGGTCTCGGTGATGCGCAAGGCAATCCGGATCGGTGTCCTGGTCGCGGTGATCGGGGTGTCCGGCACGGCCGCGTTCTACGTCGCGAAGCAGGAGAACCAGGACATCACCGCCATGTCCGCCTCCGCGGCGACGCCGGGCGCGGCGGCGGTGGGCGGGTATTCGTACGAACGGCTCGCCGCCCCGGCGAGGACGATCGTCCGGGACTCCGCCGGCACCCAGCTGGCGTCGTTCACCGACGGCTCGCGCACGGTCATGCTGACCGGCCGGAGCCGGACCTTCACCGAGCCGAAGTTCACCGAGGCCACGATCACCTCGTCTGCCTGGATCCGGTTCGCGCCGCAGGCCTGGAAGGAGGGCGCGGAGAAGGAACCGTGGGCACGCGACTGGTTGTCCAAGGCCGTCAGTGACACCTCGCCGGACCTTCTCGCCATCGCGTTGCAGTACACCGACGGCTCGGCGGCCCAGAAGGCCAAGAAGCTCCGGATCGCGGGCGACGCCTCCTTCGGCCCCGACAGTGCCGAAGGACGGCTCGAGAAGTCGGACTTCTACGATTTCCTCGGCGTCGACTGGGATTTCCCCGACAAGCACGAGAAGGCCGAGCCCGCCCGCTTCGGTTCGCTCGACTGCTCCGGTTTCGTGCGGATGGTCTACGGCTACCGCGCGGGCTACCCGCTGCTCGGCACCAACACGAAGGGGCCGGGGCTGCCAAGGCGTGCCTGGGCGATGTCCGAACTCGGGCCGGGAACGCCCGTGGTCGCGGATACCGGGAAACAGGCGACGGATTACTCGGCACTGCAGCCCGGTGACGTTCTCTTCTTCAATCTGGAGCCCCATCTCGGGCCGCGGGTATCGCATACCGGGATCTACCTCGGCATCGACAACGACGGGAAGCGGCGGGTGCTGTCCAGCCGCAAGGTCGCCAACGGGCCGACGTTCGGCGACGCCGGTGGTGTGTCGCTGATCGACGGCGAAGGTACTTACGCCAAGGCGTTCCGCGCGGCCAAACGACTTTGAGACGGGCCGCGAAAACAGGGCTCCGGGACCGGTCGCCCCTCGCAGACCGGTACCGGAGCCCCTACGGAAGGCTCGCCTCCCCGCGAGCCGACCGTAAGCACACTTGGCGAGTTTCGCGGGACTCGGTATCGCCGGACCCCCAGTACCAGGCGATTCGCTGCCCGCGCTCTCTCCGCGCGATGACATAAGCTTGCCCGGTCACCCTGGGGTCACGGCAGCGTGAAGACCCCCAACTCCCCCTGAGTAGATCTACTCAACTGGTCTTGGCCGACGACCCCGACGACGCCGTCCGCTTCGCCCGCGTCCTTGCCTCGCGCGCCTTGTCGGCCGCTTCCTGGGCTTTCTCGACCGGGCCCTGCTGCAATGCCGCCAGCAGCCGCGTGACTCCTTCGGTCTGTTCGGCGGCGGTCGGCCGCAGGACGTCGTCGCCGTCCAGTTTGGCCTGGATGAGCGCTTCGAGCGCCTCGCGGTAGTGATCGGTGTACCGGCCGGGGTCGAAATCCCGGGTGAGGTCCTCGATCAGCGAGACCGCGTTCCGCAGTTCCCCGCGGCGCAGGTCGACGTCCTCGTGCAGGAACGGGAAGTCGGGCCGCCGGATCTCGTCGGGCCACAGCATCGTCTCGAGCAGGATCACCTGGTCCCGCACGCGCAGCGCGCCCAGTGTTTCGCGCTGCCGCAGGGTCACCTTCACGATCGCGATCCGCCCGGACTGCTGCAGCGCCTCGCTCAACAGCACGTACGGCTTGGTGCCGGCAGGCTCCGGCTCGAGGAAGTAGCTGCGCGCGAAGTACATGGGGTCGACCTGCTCGGCCGGGGTGAAGCCGACGACGTCCATCGACTGGGTGGTCGGCGGGAGCAGCGACGCGAAATCCCCGGAGGTCAGCAGGACGACGTCGCCGTTGGGGACGGGATATCCCTTGGCGATCTCGGCCGCGGGCACCTCGGCGCCGTCGACCTCGCAGACCCACTTCACCCGCACCCGGCCGCCGTCGGGCTCGTGCACCTGGTGGAGGGGGACGTTGTGCTCTTCGATCGCGCTGTACGCCTTCACCGGAATGGCGTAGGTCCCGAATCCGATCGTGCCTTTCCACACCGCTCGCATGGCCCACCTCCGCCTGGTCAGCGTATCCACGCGCCGAAGGGGCGGGACAGCTACAAACGGGTGTCAGGGGCGACCGATTCGCTCACACATTCGAATGACGGGCGGGATTCGGCGAGTGCCTCCGCCGAACAGTCGACAGCGGTGGCCGCCGCACGGAGCACTTCGGCGACCACCTCGACGTCGACCATCGGGGCGGTGGCCAGCGCGCCGTCACCGCCGCCTTCGACCCGCCCGGCCATGCCTTCGAGCGCGATGGCCAGCGCCTGCTGCCCCGCGACGAGGTGCCGGACCACCTTCAGCAGTTCGGGCACGGTCGCGGCGGGGCCGGACGCGGTGAGGGAGACGGCGAGGTCGTCCGCGCACGCACGGAGATGGGAGGCCACGACCGTCGGCGGAAGCGTGATCCGCTGCGGTCCGGGCGAGTCCTGCTCGTGGTCGAGCACGTGCTCACCGCCCCTCCGGCTCCTTCGGGTCTCGACCGCGCACATCCTGCCACCGCTACCCTCCGCGATTCGCGCGACACCCCGGTCCCGGGTCAGCCGTAGCCGAGCAGGACCACCGCGGCCGCCGCTCCGGCCAGCCCGGCGGCCTGGATCCGGGACGGCCGTTCACGCAGTGCCACGATGCCGAGCACCACCGGCACGACGGGGTAGAACGACGCGAGGACGACGGCGATCGAGGTCAGTCCTTCCCGGGTGGCGAACAGGTAGAGCATCAGCGAAAGCGCGGCGAAACACCCGTTCAGCGCGGAAAGTACCGCCAGGCGTGGAGGAAGGCGCAAACCGCGTCCCGAGGGCAGTGCCATGGGCAGGATCGTCAGCGTGGCGGCGAGCCTGCTCGCCACCAACGGCCAGAGACCGGCTTGCGGTGCCGCCTGAGCGAGGGCGAGGTACTGGACGGCGAAACCCACGCTCGCGATGAGCGCGACACGAGTGGCGGACGTCGCCCCCGGCTCCTCGCCGCGGCCGGAACGCGACACCGCCCACAGCGCGCAGATCGCCAGCCCGATTCCGGACCAGGCCGTCGCCGAGGGACGTTCGCCGAGTAACGCCACCCCGGCGATCACCGGCAGTGTCACACTCCCCACCGCGCTGACCGGCACCACGATGCTCAACGCGCCACCGGCCATCGCCCGGAACAGGAAGACCATGCCGATGCCCGTGCCCACCCCGGAAGCCGCACCCCACCCGAGGTCCGGGAGGGCCGGAAGGGCAGGCGTCAGCAGGGAAGCCGTGCCGAGCATGAAGACGAAACCGGCCGCCTGCCCCGCGAACGCGACGGCGACGGCGGCCGCCCTCCGCGCGAGCAGGCCGCCCGCGAAGTCGACCAACCCGTAGGACAGCGCGGACCCCAACGCGAGCAGGGTGGGGTCCGGCATGCCACTGGCTACCCGGCGGCCGTGGGTTCAAACGATCAACGGAGTCAGGAAGCTGCCGCCAGCAGCGCGGCTTCGATCTTCGACCGCCACTCCTGGTCGACGCGGCCCGCCCGCGGCGCGACGGCGAACGAGTCGACGACGGCGCCACCGAGCGTGGCCACCTTCGCCCAGCGCACCTCGGCTTCGCATCGGCGCAGCGCGCCCGCGACCCGGTACAGCAGTCCGATCCGGTTCGCGGCCCGTAGTTCGACCACGACCGTGTCGTGCCCGCTGGTCTCGTCGTCGAACCAGATCACCTTCGCTCCCGCCGACGGCGTCTCCCCTCCGCCGTAGTCCCGTTCCTTCGCCGCGAGCCGCTGGGTGAGCGGCAGCGTCCCGGCCACCGCTCGCGCGAACTGCTCACGCAACAGGGTGACGTCGGGCAGCGAGCCGAACTTCGGAGACGCCGTGAAGACTCCCGCCCGTCCCCCGTCGTGCCCGCGCAGCACCGCCGCGTGGACCTCGAGCGAGTTCAGCGCGAGCACGCCGGCCGCGGGAGCCAGCAGTTCCGCGCGGGCCGGGACCGCCAGCACCACGGTCACGACCTTGCCCGCGGCGGTGATGCGCACTTCGCCACGACCGGACGCGACCGCTTCGGCGACGAGCTCACGCTGTTCGGCCCCCATCGGCTCCGGCGGCACGAAACCCTTGCCGTGCAACGCTTCTTCGCAACCGGACACGAGTTCGGCGAGCAGGCGAGCCTTCCAGTCGGTCCACACGCCCGGCCCGGTGGCCAGCGAATCGGCCGTCGTCAGGGCGTGCAGCAGTTCCAGCAGGACGAGGTTCTCGTCGAGCGTCTTCGTCACCCGCTGGATCGTGGCGGGATCGCTGATGTCCCGCCGCGTCGCGGTATGCGGCAGCAGCAGGTGATGCCGGACCATCGCCGACACCAGCGCCGCGTCCGCCTCCGGCAGCCCGAGCCGGGCCGCCACCTGCGCGCTGATCTTCGCGCCGAGTTCGGAATGGTCCGCGTCGCGGCCCTTGCCGATGTCGTGCAGCAGCGCGCCGATCAGCAGCAGATCCGGCCGTGAAACGGTGGTCGTCAGCTTCGACGCCTCGACCGCGGCCCGCACGAGATGCCGGTCGACGGTCCAGGAATGCACCGGCGACCTCGGCGGGAGATCCCGCACCGCGCCCCATTCGGGGAACAGACGCGCCCACAGGCCGGTACGGTCCAGCGCCTCCACGGCGTCGACGAGTCCCTCGCCCGCGCCGAGCAGTTCCACCAGCGCCTTGAGGGCGTCGGCGGGCCAGGGCGCACGCAGTTCCGGCGCGGTTTCGGCGAGTGATCGCAGGGTCCCGTGCGCGATGGGTTTCCGGATCCGCGCCGACGCCGCGGCCACCCGCAGCAGCAGGGCCGGATCCTTGGCGGGCACCGCGTCCCGCGCCAGGGCGACCTCGTTCCCGTGCAGGACGACACCTTCGTCGAGTGGCGTCCGCGCCGGCCGCCGCCCGAACCGCGCCTTCGGCGGCTCCACAGTGGACCGGAGTGCCACGTCCACCGCGTACGCGATCGTCCGGCCGACACCGGAAAGCTTGCGCGCCAAGGTGAACCGGTCGCCGAACCCGAGCTCGCCCGCGACCGTCTCGGCCTCCGGCGCGCTGAGGATGTCCCGCTCCCGGCGGAGTTCCCGGCGCAGTTCGGTCCGGACGTCGAGCAGCAGACTCTTCGCCGCCAGCAGTTCCTCGCCGGGTCTCGCCGTCAGCTGTGCCGCCGCAAGCGCTTCCAGGACGGCGAAATCGCGAAGCCCGCCCCGGCCGTGCTTGAGATCCGGCTCGGCGGACTGCGCGATCTCACCACTGCGAGCCCAGCGCTGACGCACCGCGTCCGACAGTTCGTCCATCCGCTTCCTGGCGGTCCGCCGCCACTGGTCCCGTGCCGCGGCCGCCAGCCTGGCGGTGATCTCGGCGTCCCCGGCGATATGGCGGATGTCGAGCAGCCCCATCGCGGTCCGCAGATCCTCGGACGCCACCTTCAGCGCCTCACCCGGCGTGCGTACCGAATGATCGAGGCCGATCTTGGCGTCCCACAACGGGTACCAGATCGCGTCGGCGATCTCGCCTACCCGCGAGTTCCCGTTGTGCAACAACAAAAGATCGAGGTCGGAGAAGGGCACCAGCTCGCTGCGCCCCAGGCCGCCGACGGCGGCCAGCGCGACACCGGGTTCAGCGGTGTCGACGCCGGCCGCCGCAGCGCCCTTGCCCAACCAGAATTCGTAGAGGTCGACCAGGGCCGCCCGCAACGCGGACGCCCCCAGCCTTCCGTGCCTGCCCTCGAGCAACCGCTCGGTGGCCTTGACCAGTTCACCCCCGTCGGCCATCCGTGACGCCTATAGGGCGTCCGAGCCGCGTTCGCCGGTGCGTACCCGGATGACCGTCTCCACCGGCGTCACCCAGATCTTGCCGTCACCGATCTTGCCGGTGTGCGCGGCGGTGGTGATCGCGTCGAGCACCTTCTCGACGTTGGAATCGTCGGTGACGACCTCGACCCGCAGCTTCGCCACGAAGTCCACGGAGTACTCGGCACCCCGGTAGACCTCGGTGTGGCCCTTCTGCCTGCCGTAGCCCTGCACCTCACTGACCGTCATGCCGAGCACGCCCAGCTGCTCCAGCGCGGAGCGGACGTCGTCGAGCGTGAACGGCTTCACGATCGCGGTGATCAGCTTCATGCCTTGCTCTCCTCGAGTTTCGTGGCCGCGTTTCCGGAGGACGGCTTGACCGGGATGGAGCTCGGCTGGCCGAGGCCGCCGCCCGAACCGGTGAAGTCGTACGCGCTCTCCGCGTGCTGGGCCTCATCGATACCACTGACCTCGTCCTCCGCGCTGACGCGGAACCCGCCGAGCTTCTTGATCACCCAGCCGATGACGAAGGTCAGCACGAACGAGTAGCCGAGGACGACGACCGCCGCGAGCGCCTGCTTGCCGAGTTGGCCGAGGCCGCCGCCGTAGAAGAGGCCGTCTACGCCGAGCGAGTTGACGCTGGTGGTGCCGAAGAAACCGATGAGCAGCGTGCCGACGAGACCACCCACGAGGTGGACGCCGACGACGTCGAGGGAGTCGTCGAAACCGAAGCGGAACTTGAGGCTGATCGCCAGCGCGCACAGGGCACCGGCGATGAGGCCGATGGCGATGGCGCCCAGCGGGCTGACGAAACCGGCCGCCGGGGTGATCGCGACGAGACCCGCGACGGCGCCGGAAGCGGCACCGAGGGTGGTCGGCTTGCCGACCTTGATCTGCTCGACGATCAGCCAGCCGAGGATGGCGGCGGCGGTCGCGACGGTGGTGTTGGTGAACGCGACGGCGGCGAGGTCGTTGGCGGCCAGCGACGAACCGGCGTTGAAGCCGTACCAGCCGAACCACAGCAACGCGGCGCCCAGCAGCACGAACGGGACGTTGTGCGGGCGTCCGGTGCCCTTCGGCCAGCCCTTGCGCTTGCCGAGCACGATCGCCAGCGCCAGACCGGCCGCACCGGCGTTGATGTGGACCGCGGTACCGCCGGCGAAGTCGAGCGCCTTGAGCTGGTTGGCGATCCAGCCGCCGACCGAATCCGCGCCGATGAAGCCGTTGAACGAGAACACCCAGTGCGCCACCGGGAAGTACACGATGGTCACCCACACCGCGACGAACAGCGTCCAGCCCCAGAACTTGGCGCGGTCGGCGATGGCACCGGAGATCAGCGCGGGCGTGATGATCGCGAACATCAGCTGGAACATCACGAAGGCGAACAGCGGCAACGCGTCCGCGCCGGGCCAGGCGACCTCGGGCGCGGTGTCGGTGGCGGCGGTCGCGAACCCGGCGAGTTTGCCGGAGATGTCCGTGAGCCCG
The DNA here is from genome assembly GCF_014873915.1 of Amycolatopsis roodepoortensis. GTDB lineage: Bacteria > Actinomycetota > Actinomycetes > Mycobacteriales > Pseudonocardiaceae > Amycolatopsis > Amycolatopsis roodepoortensis. The sequence continues at coordinate 46,518 of NZ_JADBEJ010000001.1, read as the reverse complement.
GCGAAGTCGAAGTTACCGAGCAATCCTCCGCCGATGTCGTTGCCGAACGCCATCGTGAAGCCGTACAGCGTCCAGAGGACACCGACTACGGCGAGCGCGATGAAGTTCATCATCAACATGTTCAGGACGCTCTTCGCGCGGACCATGCCGCCGTAGAAGAACGCCAGTCCCGGTGTCATGAGCATGACCAGCGCGGCGCTGATCAACACCCATGCGGTGTCTCCTGCGTTCAGCACAATCTTCCTCCCGTGCCTGGGGTGTACTGCGCAGGAATCTTTGGACCGCGGTGTTTCCTCGGGCGGCGATTCAGGTTTCACCCGCGTGAACTGTCGGTACGGCGTTGTTACGGCCAGGTTTCCGCTGACCTGGTGCGTTCTGTCCGGTTGCGAAACCTCGTGGTCGAATAGGCCCATGAACGCGCGTGTTTCCGGCCATGACCCCCTGCCACCGGCGATCGTCCGGTCCTTGCGGTGTTCGGTCTGCGGTGACCCGGTCGGGCTAACCGAGCGCACGGTGCGTTGCGACCGGGGCCACTCGTTCGACGTAGCGAAGCAGGGTTACGTCAATCTTCTGCATGCGCGCATCCCCGCCGGCACGGCGGACACCGCGCCGATGGTCGCGGCCCGCGTCGACCTCCTTTCTTCGGGTGCTTATCTGCCCCTCGCCGACGCCCTCGCGAAGGTGGCTTCGGATCACGTCGAGAATGGGATGGTCATCGACGCCGGGGCGGGCACGGGGTACTACCTCGCGCATGTGCTCGACGCCGTCCCCGCCGCGTACGGACTCGCGCTCGACGTCTCCGCCGTCGCCCTGCGCCGGGCCGCTCGCGCGCACGCGCGCGCGGGCGCGGCCGTGTGGAATCTGTGGGAACCCTGGCCGGTGGCGGATTCGAGCGCTTCGCTGATCCTCAACGTCTTCGCGCCCCGCAACGCCCCGCAGTTCCACCGCGTCCTGACCGCGGACGGGCTGCTGGTAGTCGCGACGCCGAACCCTGGACACCTCAGGGAACTGGGCGACCTGGTGATCTCCGTCGACAGCGGCAAGGACGCGCGGCTGGAGGACACGCTCGGCGACCGCTTCACCCGGGTGGAGCGACACGAGGTCACCCAAGAGGTGACGCTGGCGCCGGCCCAGATCCGCCAGGTGGTCGAGATGGGGCCGAGCGCGCACCACCTGCACCGTGACGGCCGCCGTGAACGCCTCGACGCGATCACCGCGCCGATGGACGTCACCACCTCGTTCAGTGTCACGCTGTACCGGCCGGTGCCCTGATGGAGGCACCCGCGACCCTGCTCGCCGACGCCGCATGGGTCGGCGCCCGCATCGGCGGCGCCGCGAAGCTCTACGGCTGCTCGCGGCCCGAAGTGCTCGGCACGATCTGGTGGTACTCGCTGTCTTCCGTCCTCGTCGCCCCCTCCGTCGAGTCGCTCGTACGTGGTGAGCCGCTGGACCCGTCGCTCGACGCCGTCACGATCGAACTCGTCCCGGATGGACGCTTCACCGGCGCCCGGTCGTCACGGCTCCTCGACGGCGGCCTCGCCGAACTCGGTGCGGCGTTCGCCGGGACGCTGAGCACGGCGATCGGCACGATCTCGGCCGTCACGGGGGCGAATCCGCGCGCGCTTGGCGCGATCGCGACCGATTCGATCGGCAACCGTCTGCTGTGGACCGGCGACACCGCCCGGGCGATCGAGCTGGCGGGGCCGCTCGTGGCCGCGATCGGACTCGGGATGCCGGAGCCGCGGTTCTCCCGGATCGGGCGGAACACCGTGGTACGCCGTGCTTCCTGCTGCCTGATCTACGAAGCGGGCAACCCGAAGTGCACCAGCTGCCCGCGGCAGACCCCGGAGGAAAGAGACCGGCGGCTGCGCGCGGCGCTCGGGTGAGTGGCTTTCGCGACGTGCTCGAAGGCGGGGCCTGAGCAGGGCCCGCCGCCGCCCGTGAGAGGGTGGCGGCATGGCCAAACCGACGCCGCTGCAGATCAGGAACATCGTCATGGCGGTGCTCATGGTGGGTGCCCTGGTGTGGAACCTGTCCATCGGCGGCGCTTGGTGGCTCACCGCGATCTTCTCGATCGGCACCGTTCTCTCGTTGTTCTCCGCGTACCTGAACCGGCCCGGCGCTCGTCCCTGACCCCGCATTTCGCGTCAGGAGCGCGCCGCCTCGAAACGCGAGGTGAGATCCGCGCGGCCTCGCTCGGAAAGCGCCCCGAAGAGCCGTAGGCGCGCCATCCCGCCGTCGGGATAGATGTCGAGACGGACCTCGGTCACCTCAGGGCCCTCGGCGAGGGCGAACCGGTGCCGCGTGTCAGGCTGCAACCGCGTCTTGGGCAGCAGCTCGACCCATTCGCCGTCGCCGTCCCGGCCGCTCAGCGACGCCCAGCCCGGCGCGTTGCCCTTGAGGTTGCTGTTGTCGAACTCGGCGAACCGGACGACACCCGCGCCGGCGAGGCGCACGGTGACCCAGTCGTTCCCGTCGTCTCGGCGCCGTGCGGTCTCCCATCCCTCGGCCTGATGCGCGGCGAGCCCCGGCGAGAAGAGGTTGTTGGGCGAGGAATAGAACATGTTGCTGCACCCGGTGACCACCGCGCCGTTCTCCAGCGCGGCCAGGTCGAGCGCGCCGAGGTCGAGCAGCCGCGGGTCCGGGATCGGTGTGCCGTGCACGCGCAGCCGGGCCACACCACCGTCGGGATGCATGGTCAGCCGGACGTGCGTGTAGCGCTTGCTCCCGCCGACCTCGAAGAAGTTCTCCGTGTGCCCCGCCGCCGCACCGCGTTTCACCAGCACGTCCCAGTCCGCTTCGGACAGTTCGGCGGCGTTGGGATAGCCGTCGACGGCGCACGCTTCGACCGAGACGAACGGCGGGTAGTTGCCCTTGAAGAACGCGGTGTCCACGATGACGCCGGTGATCGCACCCGCCAGGCCGAGCCGGACGATGGCCTGGTCGTCGCCGGGCTCACGGTGCCGCCGGGTCTCCCAGCCGTCGTAGACCTGGCCCTTGGGCCCGAAGGTCTCCGCCCGATGCGCGGGCACCCAGGGATTGACCAGGTTCTCCTTCTCGGCGAACAACTCGTCCGTCGCCCACATCACGGTCCCGCCGAATTTGCGCGAGGCCAGGTCGGGCAGGGCTGTCCACTCAGGACGGTCGTTCACGGCATCCTCCATCTCAGCAGTCACCCCGGGTCAGCAGAACGCCTGCCGGGTCTTCACCGGTGATCTCCTCGCCTCGCAACCACGTGCTCCGGACGACACCGGCGAGCGGCCGTCCGTGGTAGGCGCTGACCGGGTTGCGGTGCTTCAATTTCGCGACGTCGACGACGAACGCCTCGTCGGGGGCGAACACGCTGAAGTCGGCGTCGTAACCCGGCGCGAGATGCCCCTTGCGCCGCATCCCCGCCTGCGCGGCCGGATGTTCGGCCATCCAGCGGACGACGTCGGTGAGCGCGAACCCGCGCTGCCGTGCCTGGGTCCAGACGGCGGGCAGGCCGAGCTGCAGGCCGGCGATCCCGCCCCAGGCGAGCCCGAAATCGCCGCTGTCGAAGCGTTTCAGCTCGGGGGTGCACGGCGAATGGTCGGTCACCACGCAGTCGATGACGCCGTCCGCGAGGCCCTTCCACAGCAGTTCACGGTTCCCGGCCTCGCGGATCGGCGGGCAGCATTTGAACTGCGTGGCGCCGTCGCCGATCTCCTCCGCGGTGAAACTCAGGTAATGCGGGCAAGTCTCGGCGGTCAGCCGCACGCCGTCGCGCCGCGCGCTCTCGACCATCGGCAGCGCGTCCGATGAGGACAGATGCAGGATGTGCGCGCGGACGCCGGTCTTCCTGGCCAGCTCGATGACCTGCGCGATCGCGACGTTCTCCGCGCCGCGCGGCCGCGAGTGCAGGAAGTCCTCGTACTTCTCGCCGTGCGGATCGGGCGCGTGGTCGATCGCGTCGGAGTCCTCCGCGTGCACGATGATCATGCCGTCGAACGTCCGCAGTTCGGTCATCGCCTCTTCGAGCCCGCGCGCGTCCAGCGGCGGGAACTCGTCGACCCCGGAATGCAGCAGGAAGGACTTGAAGCCGAAGACTCCGGCTTCGTGAAGCCCGCGCAGGTCCGCGAGGTTGCCGGGGATCGCACCGCCCCAGAAGCCGACGTCGACGTGCACCCGGCCCTCGGCGGTCTTGCGCTTCACCTCCAGCGACGCGACGTCGACCGTCGGCGGCAGGCTGTTCAGCGGCATGTCCACGATCGTGGTGACCCCGCCCGCCGCGGCCGCGCGGGTCGCCGAAGCGAATCCCTCCCATTCCGTGCGGCCAGGGTCGTTGACGTGCACATGGGTATCGACGAGCCCCGGCAGCAGGACGACGTCCTCACCGAGTTCGAGCACTCGCTCGCCGTCGAGATCGGCTCCGGCGGGCTCCACCGCGACGATGCGGCCGCCGTCGACGCCGATGGTCGCGGGTACCTCTCCGGCGGCCGTCACGGCTCGGGCGACTTTGATCACCAAGTCCATCTAAAAGCCTCCAACTTCCACTGAGTGGAATCGAGGTTTCGCACTCCGACATTAACTCCGGCCACCCTGCTCGTCAACGAGCCCTGGCGGCGCTACCTTCGCTTCGTGCAGTTAGAAGCCGAGTTCACCAGCGAACCGTTCCACGGCGAGGGTCCGCCACCCGAACACGCCGTCAAAGCCCGCGACACCGCGGAGGGCGCGGGCCTGTCCGCCGACTTCGGCCCGCTCGGCACGCTCGTCCGCGGCGACGCCGACGCCCTCCTCGACGCGCTCCCCGCCATCGCCAGGGCGGCACTGAACGGCGGCGCCACCCGCGTGACCCTCCAGCTCCGGCAGGTCGGCGACGAAACGAGCGAGCCCGCCGTCGAACTGCACAGCGCGCTGGCCCGGCTCATCGGCGACGTCGAACGCGAACTCGGCGGGAAACTCGACACCCTCGACCGCGCCGCCAAGCAGCGCGCGGTGCGGCTGCTCAAGGAACGCGGCGCGTTCGGCCTCCGCAAGTCGGTGTCGACCGTCGCGGAGGCGCTGGGGGTCACGAGGTTCACGGTCTACAACTACCTCAACCGGGACCAAGACTGAAGAGCTGATTCAACAAAATGTTGACGGCGGCGGAATCGTCGCCGTACCGTCAGTTCCCGTGCCGCTCACCATTCGAGAGTTCAACGAGGCGCCCGCACAGGACGTCCGGCCGGCGCTGACCGCCTGCCTCGACGTCCCGCGCTGGGTGGAGACCCTGCTGGCCAGGCGCCCGTACGCCGATCTCGCCGCGCTGCTCGCCGCGGCCGGGGCGCTCACCCCGTTGCGCCCCGAAGAGGTCCGGCGCGCCATGGCCGCCCATCCCCGGATCGGGGAGAAAGCGGACGGGAAGAGCACCGAAGCGGGCTGGTCGCGCTCGGAACAGTCCGGTGTGGACGGTGACGCGGCGCGCGAGTTCGCCGTGGCCAACGCCGAGTACGAAGCGAGGTTCGGACACGTCTTCCTGGTCTGCGCGAGCGGCCGGAGCGGCGCCGAACTGCTGGAAAACCTGCGTTCGAGGCTGTCGAACGATCCCGAGAAGGAACTCGAAGTGGCCGGTCAAGAGCTGGCCGAGATCGCCGCGCTGCGGCTGGAGAAGGCGGTGACGGCATGAGCCTCGTGACCACGCACATCCTCGACACCACCGCGGGACGGCCGGCGGTAGGCGTCGGGGTCCGGCTCGAAACCGGCGCGGGCGAACCCGTCGCCGAAGGGCGGACCGACGCCGACGGCCGGATCCGCGACCTGGGCCCGGACACCCTGGAACCCGGGGTCTACCGGCTGGTCTTCGACACCGGCGCCCACCTCGGCCCGGACTCCTTCTTCCCCGAAGTCACCTTGACCTTCCGCATCGCCGACGGGACCGAGCACCACCACGTGCCGTTGCTGCTGAGCCCGTTCGCCTATTCCACCTATCGAGGGAGCTGATCGCCCGTGGCCATCACCCTGGGCCCCAACCAGTACGGCAAGGCCGAAGTCCGGCTCGTCACCGTCCAGCGCGAAGGCACCGTCCATCACCTCAAGGACCTGACCGTTTCGACGTCGCTTCGCGGCGACCTCGCGGCGACGCACCTCACCGGCGACAACGCCGACGTCGTCGCGACCGACACCCAGAAGAACACCGTTTACGCCTTCGCCAAGGAGGCCCCGGTCGGTGAGATCGAGGACTTCGCGCTGCGGCTGGGACACCATTTCGTCGGCTCGTTCGAGCACATCACCGGCGCCCGGATCCTGATCGACGAACACGGCTGGAACCGGATCTCCGGCCACGATCACGCGTTCTCCCAGGCGGGCAGCGAAAAGCGGACGACCGCCGTGACCGTGCAGGGTGATCAGGCCTGGGTGGTGTCCGGTTTGGACGATCTCGTGGTGCTCAAGTCGACCGGCTCGGAGTTCCACGGCTTCCCGCGCGACAAGTACACGACGCTGGCCGAGACGAACGACCGGATCCTCGCGACCGCCGTGACCGCGCGCTGGCGCTACCAGGGTGACGGGATCGACTGGGCCACGAGCCACGCGGAGGTCCGGCGGATCCTGCTGGAGACCTTCGCGGACAAGCACAGCCTCTCCCTGCAGCAAACGCTGTACGCCATGGGAGAGGCTGTGCTCAAGGAACGCGAAGAGGTCGCCGAAGTCCGGCTCTCGCTGCCGAACAAGCACCACTTCCTGGTCGACCTGTCACCGTTCGGGCTGAAGAACGACAATGAGGTCTTCTACGCCGCCGACCGCCCGTACGGCCTGATCGAGGGTGTCGTCCTCCGGGACGACGCCGAGGACGCCGGCCTGGCCTGGCACACCCTCGCCGCCTTCTAGGGCAGCGGGCACGTCGCGAAAGCCACTTTCGGGACGTCTGGCGTCCCGAAAGTGGCTTTCGCGACACTGGGAGCAGGCGGCCCGGCGTCGCTAGGGAGCCGGCACCGGTAGCGGCATCCCCGGGACGCTCTGGTCGGCGGGGATGACTCCGTCGACCAGGAAGGCGTCCACGATCTCGTCCAGCTTGGGGTTCCCGTCGGCGTAGAGCCCGTGGTCACCCTCACCGGTCACGGTCAGCATCCGCGAGTTCGCGAACCCGGCGTGCGCCTTCCTGGCGCCCTCGATCGCTGTGGCCGGGTCGTGCTCGGAGTGCACGATCAGCACCGGCGGGACCCCCTTGCCGTCCATCTTCGGCAGCGGACGGGGTTCCTTGTCCCAGAACAGGCAGACCGAGGCGTTCAGCGTGCCGCCACCCGCCAGGAGCAGACCGCGGTCCAGGTTCCGCTGCGAGGCGCGGATCAGCGACTCACGGGTGCCGATGAAACGTCCCTCACCGCAGAGGGTGTTCCAGAAGGTGGCGTCCTGCGCGTCGGGGTGGTCACCCGCCGCGTCGACGGCCGCCTTCGCCTCTGCCCTGGCCGCCGGGTTCTCCATCGCGTCCCGGATCTTGACCAGCAGGTCGGCCAGCGCCGGGAAGGTCGCCTTCTTGTACAGCATGTAGATGATGGCGGTGTCGAGTTCCATCGGCCCGCTTCCGTTCAGCGGGTTGCGGGACAAGGCGTAGCGGACCCGCTCGTAGCTCTGCCGGACCTCTTCACCGTTGGTGCCGAAGTGGTACTTCGCGTCGTACCGCGCCATCCACGGCAGGAAGTCCTGCCGCCAGCGCCGTTCGAACCCGACCGGCTGCCGGTCGAACGTCTTCTGCCAGTCCGTGGTGAACTCCGTCGCGGAGTCCAGCACGAACCGCCCGGTCCGCTGCGGGAACTGCTGCGCGTAATGCGCCCCCAGCCAGGTGCCGCCGGAGTAGCCGACCCAGTTGATCTTCTCCCTGCCGAGCAGCGTCCGGAGCAGATCGAAGTCCCTGATCGTCTGGTGGGTGGTGATCAGCGGGCCGAGTTCGCCGCCGGCGCTCTGGCAGGACCTGGCCACGTGCTCGGCGTTGGCCAGGATCTGGTTCAGATTGCGCGGGTCACGATCGCGCGGATCCAGCTGCTGGATGAGGTCGGCCGTACCCCGGCAGGTGACGTTGGTGCTCTTGCCGGTCCCGCGCACGTCGATCCCGATGATGTCCTGATGCTCGCGCAGCTTCTCCTGCCCGCGGAACGTCACCGGGAACCAGCGCCCGGGACCGCCCGGCCCGCCTGGGTTGGTGAGCAGCGAGGCCGTCGACGGCCCGGTGGACTTCAGCCTGCTGACGGCGATGGTCAGGTCCTGCCTCTCGCCCGCGCGATCCCAGTCGCGGGGAGTACGGAACGTCGCGCATTCGAGCCCGCTGATATCGGTGCCCGGCGGCAACGTGATCAGTTCCTCCGCCGCGCAGGGATGCCAATCCAGCTTCTGGTCGGCGTAGTGCGCCGGGACGCTCGCCGAAGCCGTGGTGGCTCCGGAGAGCAGCCCGCCCACGATCACCGGGAGCAACCCGACGGCCAAGAGCCGCTTCATGTTCTTCCCCCTTCTTTCCTTGGTTTCCCAACGGCTCACGACGCTAGGGCCGGGCACACCGGGCGAACATCGACCGCAGGTAGCGCCGGAAGGTGAACCAAGGTCGAAGGGACCTCCGGAACTTGATAGAACGCTCTATCATGGAGAGCGTGACTGGAACGCGGGAACGCATCGTGAACGCCGGCGCCGAGCTGCTCCGGCGCAACGGGTACACCGGCACCGGGGTGAAGCAGATCGTCGAGGCGGCGAACGCGCCGTTCGGCTCGCTGTACCACTTCTTCCCCGGCGGCAAGGAACAGCTCGGCGAGGAGGTCATCCGTACCTCGGGGATGATGTACCTCGCGCTGTTCGAGATCTTCTTCGCCGACGAGCCGGACCTCGTCCACGGTATCGAGGCGTGTTTCGCCAGCGCCGCCGAGACGCTGAAGGCGACCGACTACGCCGACGCCTGCCCCATCGCGACGGTCGCGCTGGAGGTCGCCAGCACCAACGAGAAGCTGCGGATCGCGACGGCCGACGTCTTCACGGCGTGGATCGAGACCGGCGCCGAGAAGCTGGGCAAGTACGGCCTCGAACCGGAAGCCGCGCGGCGGCTCACCATCGCATTGGTGAACAGCCTCGAAGGAGCGTTCGTGTTGAGCCGTTCGCTCCGTAACACCGAAGCGCTCGAGGTCGCGGGGGCCTCGTCAGTGGCCTACGCGCGCACGTTGCTCCCGGATGCGTGAAGCACCGACGGCGGAATCCTGAACACCGGGATTTTCCCGCAACACACCACGGCTTCCGGCCGACCTAGCCGTCGCCAACACCGGAATCCGTTTGGGGAGCCCATGATCATCAGGAAGCTCGTGATCGGCACCATCGCCGCGGCCGCGCTGCTCACCGCCGGCGCGGTACCCGCGACCGCCGCCGAGGTCCAGCCGTCCACCCTCACCACGACCACCAGCAGCACCAAGATCGACGCCGGGCAGACCGTCACGATCTCCGGGAAGCTCACCAAGGCCGACACCACCCCGATCGCGGGTGCCGAGGTGGGCATCTCGTTCTGCTTCAACGGCTTCTGCGGTGAGGCGCAGGCCAAGCCGGTCACCGGCGCCGCGGGCGGGTACAGCGCGACGCTGACCCCGATCCGCACCGGCAACTACCGCGCCGACTTCTTCTCCACCGACCCGTCGATCGCGAACTCGGGCGCCGACACCGCGAAGATCGTCGTGCTCCACCCGGCGAAGATCACGTCGTTCGCGGCGGGCCGGGACGCGGCCAAGGCCGTGACCGGCTCGGGCACGATCGAGTTCCCCGGCCGGTACACCGCGAACCCGATCCCGGTCGAGCTCCAGTACTTCTCGTTCAGCACCTACCGCTGGACCACGGCGGCGACGGTCACCGCCACCTGGAACGGCACCACCTGGGCCTTCGCGGCTTCGGCCGAACACCGTAAGCCCGGCGCCTGGCGGGCCTTCTACGCCGGCGCGCCCGAGATGTTCCACGCGGCGGCGAGCGACCTCGTCTTCGTGCTCTGACGTTCCGTGAAGGCCTCCCCGCGGGAGGCCTTCACGGAACCACTAGCGGGACGCGAGATACGCCCGCCAGTCCCCCACCGCGGAGATGTCCGTCAGCTCCGGAGAGTCCACATAGGACGAACGAAGGACGGTGGCGAGACAGGCCGCGCCGTCCTCCAGCTCGATGACGCCCAGCTCCAGTTCCGGAGGTTCCGCAGGGACGAGATGGTCCCGCAGCACCGTGAGCGGCAGGTCGTAGACCTCGCCCACGACCGACGCGGAACCGCCCTCGTGCATGGCCGGGAACCGGTCGCCCACGGAGTAGTAGTGGTACTTGGGCGCCGAGCGGGCCACGCAGCACAACGGCGTGCCCTGCAGCTGTTCGTGCAGCGGTCCGCCGCGCATCCCGCCGCCGTTGAGGAACATCAGAACCACGACATGATCCCTTCGATCCCGAAGTACACCCCGAACACCGCGGCCAGGATCCCGAGGATCCAGCCGATCTCGCGGATCTTGCCCTTGCAGATCTTGATCAGCACGTAGGCGACCAGCCCGGCGCCGATCCCGTTGGTGATCGAGTAGGTGAACGGAATCAGCGCGATGGTCAGGAACACCGGGATCGCGAAATCCAGGTCCCGCCAAGGGATCCGCGCGCATTGCGCCATCATCATCCCGCCGATGACCACCAGCGCGGGCGCCGCGGCCTGCGCCGGGACGATCGCCGCGATCGGCGTCAGGAACAGCGTGGCGGTGAACAACCCGCCGGTGACGATGCTCGCCAGCCCGGTCCGCGCGCCTTCGCCGACGCCTGCCGCCGATTCGAGGAACACGGTGTTCGGCGCCGATCCGGTGACGCCGCCCGCCAGCGCGCCCGCGCCGTCGACCAGCAGGATCCGGCCCATCCCCTCGACCTTGCCGTTCTTCACCAGCCCCGCCTCCTCCGAGACCGACGTGATCGTGCCCATCGCGTCGAAGAAGCCGGAAAGCACCAGCGTGAACAGGAAGACGGCCGCGGTCACCGCACCCGCCGACCCGAATCCGCCGAAGAGATCGATGTCGCCCAGCAGGCTGAAATCGGGATGCGCCACGACCTGGTCGGGCACCTTGGGCTCGACCAGTCCCCAGCCTTCGACGTGGAACACGCTGTTGACCAGCACGGCGAGCCCGGTCGCGACCGCGATGCTGATCAACACCGCGCCCGGAACCCCGCGGCTCACCAGCACGATCATCAGCAGCAGCCCGAGACAGAAGATCGCGATCGGCCAGCCTTCGAGATGGCCGGCGATCCCCATCCGCACCGGGACCGTCGACTGCGCCGAATCCGGTGTCCTGGTCACGAATCCCGCGCTGACCAGGCCGACCAGCGCGATGTAGAGGCCGATGCCGACGGTGATCGCGACCTTGAGCGCCATCGGGATCGCGTTGATGATCCGTTCCCGGACACCGGAAACGGCCATCAGCACGATGCAGAAACCTTCGAGGACCACGAGCCCGAAGGCCTGCGCCCACGTCATGGCCGGCGCCATCTGGAAGGCGACGACACCGTTGACACCGAGACCGGCCGCGAGCGCCAGCGGCGCGTTGCCGACCAGTCCCATCAGGATCGTGGTGACGCCGGCCGCCAGCGCGGTCGCGGTGGTGATCGCCTCGGTGGTCAGCTTCGCGCCGGTGATGTCGGCCGACGCGCCGAGGATGAGCGGGTTGAGCAGCACGATGTAGCACATCGCGACGAACGTGGTGATCCCGCCGCGCACCTCGCGGCCGATCGTGCTGCCGCGATGGGAGATCTTGAACCAGCGGTCGAGCCCGGACAGCCGCCCCGGCTCGGGCGAGGGCAGGTGGGGACGCTCGGTACCTAATTGGGTCATGCCTACTCCACAACGTTGTGGGGCGGGAAGATTCGCTCAGCAAGCCGGTCGGCGGAGCAGTTGTGGCAGCCGAACCGGCCGACTACGACGTGAACCCGCCCGGTCGAAGACCCCGTTGTCGCGACGGCAGGGCGCCTCTTCACACCTGACACACGTCGCTTCGAGAACGAGTGCCCTGGCGACGCGATAACGGTCGCGGGTTCACCTGGATCAGTAAGCCTTCTTGTCGGGTTTCGACAGCCAGGCCTGGAAAGGCGCGAAAGAGTCCGGAAGGGACAGCTGGCCGACGGGTAGTGACCAGGTCTCGCGCGGACGGGAAAAGAGGTCGTAGAACTCGCGGTCGTCGAAGCCCGCCTCGGCCGCGTCGTGGCGGTCCGCGGCGTAGACGACCTTGCCGACACGCGCCCAAAGCGCGGCGGAAAGGCAGAGCGGGCAGGGCTCGCAGGAGGTCACGAGGACGCAGCCGTCGAGTTTGTAGTCGCCGATCGCCTGGCAGGCCGCGCGGATCGCGACCACCTCGGCGTGTGCCGTCGGGTCCAGCGTCGGCGTCACCTGGTTGGTCCCGGTGGCCAGCACCGAACCGTCCCGGACGATCATCGCGCCGAACGGGCCGCCGCCGCGCTCGACGTTCGAGGTGGCCAGCTGGACGGCTTCGGCGAGCCATTTCTGCTCGTCGGACTCCGAAATGGACAGACGGGTACCCACGGATGTGCTCCTAGCTCGGAAAAGTACGGGTTCTCAGGTGCCGGTGAGGTGCTCCGGGCGCACCGGGACGCGGGGCAGCGCGAGCCCGGTGGCCGCGCGGATGGCCGCGACGATCGCCGGGGTGGACGAGATCGTCGGCGGTTCCCCGACCCCGCGCAGACCATACGGGGCGTTCGGGTCGGGCCGTTCCAGGACGTCGATGTCCATCGGCGGCATGTCCAGCACGGTCGGGATCAGGTAGTCGGTGAACGACGGGTTGCGGATCTTCCCGCCGTCGGTCTGGATCTCCTCCATCACCGCGAGTCCGAGCCCCTGCGCGGAACCGCCCTGGATCTGGCCGAGCACCGCCTGCGGGTTGAGCGCCTTGCCGACGTCCTGCGCGCAGTCGAGCGCGACGACCTTGATCAGGCCGAGTTCGGTGTCGACGTCCACGACCGCGCGGTGTGCCGCGAAGCCGTACTGGACGTGCGCGTTCCCTTGCCCTGTCTCGGGATCGATGGGCACCGTCGGACGGTGGCGCCATTCGACGGTCTCGTCGAAGACCTCGTCGCCGAGGACGTCGGCGAGATCCGCGAGCACGCTGCCGTCGGCCGAGACGACCTTGCCCGCGACGACGTTCAGCTTCCCATCCGCGGCGAGCTTGCCCGCCAGGTGCTTGTGCAGCCCGGAGCGCACCGCGACACACGCCGCCTGGACGGCGCCGCCGGTGACGTAACTCTGCCGGGACGCCGACGTCGAACCGCCGTTGCCGATGTTGGTGTCCATCGGCAGGATGGTCACCTGCTCGATACCGAGTTCGGTCCGCACGATCTGCTGCATGATCGTGACCAGGCCCTGGCCGACCTCGCAGGCGGCGGTGTGCACGGTCGCCGCGGGTTCGCCGCCGACGAGCTGCAGCCGCACACGGGCGGTCGAGTAGTCGTCGAAACCCTCGGAGAAACAGATGTTCTTGATGCCGACCGCGTAGCCGACACCGCGGACGACGCCCTCGCCGTGCGTGGTGTTGGAGACGCCGCCGGGCATGCGGCGCAGGTCGAGTTCTTCGTGCGTGACCGGCAACGGCTTGGCGCGCAGGCGTTCCAGCAGCTCGGCGACCGGGGCCGCCGAGTCGACGATCTGCCCGGTCGGCATGACGCTGCCTTCGGCCATCGCGTTGCGGATCCGGATGTCGACGGGGTCGATGCCGCACGCCTCGGCGAGCTTGTCCATCTGGGACTCGTAGGCGAACCCCGCCTGCACCGCGCCGAACCCGCGCATCGCGCCGCAAGGCGGGTTGTTGGTGTACACGCCCCAGCAATCGACCGAAGCACTGTCCACATTGTACGGACCGACGCCGAGGGTGGCGGCGTTCGCGACCACCGCACCGGTGGACGACGCGTACGCGCCGCCGTCCAGGTACAGCTTCGCTTTCACATAAACGAGGCGGCCGTCCTTGTCGGCACCGTGCTCGTAGTACATCTTCGCCGGGTGGCGGTGCACGTGACCGTAGAAGGATTCCTCGCGGTTGTAGACCATCTTGACCGGCTTGCCGGTGTGCAGCGCCAGCAGACACGCGTGGACCTGGATCGAAAGGTCCTCGCGGCCGCCGAACGCGCCGCCGACCCCGCCCAGCGTCAGCCGCACCTTGTCCTTGGGCAGCCCCAGCGCGGCGACGATCTGCTGCTGATCGACGTGAAGCCACTGCGTGGCCACGTAAAGGTCGACGCCGCCTTCGGTGTCCGGGATCGCCATACCCGACTCCGGCCCGAGGAAGGCCTGGTCCTGCATGCCGACCTCGTAGACCCCGGACACCACGACGTCGGCCTTCACCGACTGGTCACCGTGGCGGATCTTGGCGTACCGCACGACGTTCCCGCCGGGGTGCAGCTCGGCTCCCTCGCCGGCGACGGCCTTCTCCGAGTCCGTCACCGGTTCGAGGACCTCGTAGGAGACCTTGATCCGCTTCATCGCGCGGCGCGCGGTCTCGGGATGGTCCGCGGCGACGAGTGCGACGGGCTCTCCCTGGTAGCGCACGACGTCGACGGCGAGCACCGGCTGATCCGCGTGCTCCAGGCCGTACTTGTTCACGCCCGGCACGTCCTCATGGGTCAGCACCGCGTACACCCCTTGCACCGCAAGGGCTTCGGTGATGTCGATACCGGTGATCCGCGCGTACGGATGCGGGCTGCGCAGCGTCGCGCCCCACAACATGTCCTCGTGCCACAGGTCCGAGGAATAGGCGAATTCGCCGCGCACCTTGACCGTGCCGTCGGGCCGCTGCGGGCTCGTCCCCACCCCGTTCCCGGTGGTCTGCTTGGAGACTTCAGTGGTGGTCATACCGTCTCCCTCAGCCGCGCACTGGCCACGGCCAGCTCACGGGCGATCTCGTCTTCGGATTCCTCGCGCAGCGTTCCGTCCTCGACGACGGGCGCGCCGCCGACGTACAGCCGCTCGACCGGCGGGGTCGTGCCGAGCACCAGGGCGGCGACCGGATCGGTGATCCCGGCGTAGTTCAGGCCGTTCAGGTTCCAGACCGCGAGGTCGGCGAGCTTGCCCACCTCGATCGAACCCAGGTCCTTCTGGCGGCCGAGGCAGCGCGCGCCGCCCATCGTGCCCATCCACAGCGCTTCCCGCGTGGTCAGCCCGCGTGGTCCGCCGCGCTGACGCGCCTGCAACAGCGCCTGGTGCAGTTCCTCGCCGAGGCCCCCGGATTCGTTGGACGCCGCGCCATCGGCGCCGAGCCCGACGGGCACTCCAGCGTCGAGCAGCTGCCGGACCGGGGCGATCCCGGCGCCGATCCGCCCGTTGGACGTCGGGCAATGCGCCGCGCCGGTCCCGGTGGCGCCCATCCGCCGGATCGCCTCCGGGGCGAGGTGGATCGAGTGCGCGAGCCAGACGTCGTCGGCGAGCCAGCCGAGTTTGTCGGCGTACTCGGCCGGGGTGCAGCCGACTTCGGCGAGACACTGCTTCTCCTCGTCGACCGTCTCGGCGAGGTGGGTGTGGAGGCGGACCCCCTTGCGGCGCGCCAATTCCGCCGCGCCGGTCATCAGCCGCTCGCTCACCGAGAACGGTGAACACGGGCCGGCCGCGATCTGCAGATGCGCGCCCGCGGAGTCGTCGTGGAACCGCTCGATCGCGGCCTCGGTGCCGAGCAGCGCGGCCTCGGTCTCCTCGACGAGGTTGTCCGGCGGGAGCCCGCCCTGCGACTCGCCGCGGTCCATCGAGCCGCGGACGACGTGCAGCCGCACGCCGACCCGGATCCGGGCGGCGGCGAGGGCCTCGACCTGGTCGCCGCCGTCGCGCGGGAAGACGTAGTGGTGGTCGGCGACCGTGGTGCAGCCGGTGGTCGCGAGCCGGGTGAGACCGGCCGTGGCCGCCGCGTGCGTGATCTCGGCGTCGAGCCTGCCCCAGATCGGGTACAGCGCGACCAGCCACTCGAAGAGCGTGTGGTCGGCGGCGAGGCCGCGCGTGGCCCACTGGTAGAGGTGGTGGTGCGTGTTGATCAGACCGGGCGTGACCAGGCAGCCGGAGCCGTCGACGCGTTCGTCGTACTCGTCGTGGGGTGCCCTCCCCGCGCCGACCGCCGCGATCCGGTCGTTCTCGATGACGACGTGGCCCGAGGCGTGCTCGGTGCCCGCTCCGTCGACGGTGGCGATCGCGGCGTTCTCGATTACGGTCTTCACGTGGTCTCTCCCCTGGTCGCGGCCAGCCGGACGGCGTCGAGGATCTTCTCGTATCCGGTACACCGGCAGAGGTTCCCCGCCAGCGCCTCGCGAATCTCCTCGTCGGCCGGGTTTTCGACGCGGTTGAGCAGATCGTGCGCCGCGACCACGAGGCCGGGCGTGCAGAAGCCACATTGGACGGCACCCGCGTCCACAAAGGACTGCTGGACGCGGTCCAGCCGGTCGCCCTCGGCGAGCCCTTCGACCGTGCGGACCTCGCGGCCCTCGACCTGACCGGCGGCGACCAGGCACGAACACACCGGGACGTCGTCGAGGTACACCGTGCAGGAGCCGCATTCGCCCTGTTCACAGGCGTTCTTCGAGCCCGGCAGGCCGAGCCGCTCGCGGAGGACGTACAGCAGGCTTTCGCCCTCCCAGACGTCGTCGGCCTGGCGGGTCTCGCCGTTGATCGTCACGTTCACGCGCACTCGCGTTCACCCTTCTGGAAGTCGTTCCACGCCCAGGTCAGCGTTCGCCGCGCCAGGACGGACAGCGCGTGTTTGCGGTAGTCGGCGCTGCCGCGGACGTCGTCGATCGGCGACGCCGCCTCCGCCACCAGCTCGCCGAACCGGCGTTTGACGGAATCGGTGATCGAAGCCTTGGTGGACCAGGGAAGTTCGGCGCCGAGGAACTCTTCGGCGGCGGTCGCGCGGCGCGGGGTCGGCGCCGCCGAACCGACGGCCGCGCGGATCTCGCGGGTGTCGAGGTGCAGCGCCAGCGCGAACGAGCAGACCGCGATGACCATCGCATTGCGCGTCCCGACCTTGGCGAACTGCTGCGGGCCTGCCTCGGCGGGCAGGTGCACCGCGGTGATCAGCTCGTCGGGTTCGAGGGCGTTGCGTTTGACGCCGAGGTAGAACTCTGCGGCCGGGATCAGCCGGGTGCCGCGGACGGAGGCGGCCTCGACCTCGGCGCCGAGCACGAGCAAGACGGGATGCGTGTCCCCGGCGGGCGAGGCGGCGCCGAGGTTGCCGCCGACGGTGCCCCGGTTGCGGATTTGCGGCGAGCCGACCGTGCGCGAAGCCATCGCCAACGCGGGCAGAAATTCACCCAGCTCAGCGATCACCCGGACGTAGGGCACCGAGGCACCGAGGCGGATCCTGCCGTCGGTTTCGGTCCACTCGGCGAGTTCGGTGACGCGGTTGAGATCGAGCAGCGCGCCGGGGCGGCGGTGGTCGAAATTGAGCTCCACCATGACGTCCGTGCCGCCCGCGATGGGCACCGCGTCGGGCCGCTCGGCCTTGACGGCGAGCGCCTCGGTCAGCGAGCTGGGGCGCAGGAAATCCACTCTCAGGCTCCTCGGTTCGGCGGCGTTGTGTGACGGCTGACTCAGTAGACGCCCTGCGCCCGCACGGCGGCAACGGTGCCGAAGCATGAAATCTCCCCTGCACGCGCCGGTCGTTTTGTGCTTTCCTACAAACCTGATGACGACCGTGAAAACTCTGCTCGCGCTCCCCGGGCTGCGCTTGCGCGTCCGCGCCGGGACGGACTTGCTCGACCGTCCGGTGTCCCGGATCTACGTCACGGAGCTGTCCGATCCCGGGCGGTACGTGTCGGCGGGCGAGCTCGTCCTGAGCGGGTTGCTGTGGTGGCGCGGGCCGGGTGATTCGGAGGCGTTCGTCGCCGCGCTCGCGAAGGCCGGGGCGGCGGCGCTGGCGGCGTCCGGAGCCGACTCCGACGGCATCCCCGAAGACCTCGTCGAAGCCTGTACACGCCATGGGATCCCGTTGCTGGAGGTGCCGGCGGACCTGTCGTTCTCGGTGGTCACCGAACGCGTCGTGCTCGCATTGGCCGCGGCCGCGGAAGGCGCCCGCAAACGTTTGCTTTCGGCGGCGACGGAAGACTCGTCGGTCGAAGCCCTCTTGGAGCGGGCGCGCGGCGAGATCGGCCTCCCCTGCTGGGTGGTACCTGTCGGCACCCCGTCGGAGCTGGTGCGCCGGTTCGTCGCCGCGGGCGGGCGTTCCCTGGAAGCCGACGACGTCTCGGTGCGGCCCGTCGGCGGCAGGCACGCGTTGCCGTGGCTGCTCGCGATCGGCGGCAGGCTGACCGCCTCACAGGCCGAGATCGCCGAGGAGCTCGCCGGGCTGATCGGGCTCGCACGCACGCGGGCGGACGAGGTCCGCGCCGTCACCGACAGGGTGCTCGAACCCTTGCTCGCCGCGCTCGACGAAGGGGGCGATCCGCACGCGGCGCTGACCGCGACCGGGCTCCGCGGCGATCTACGGGTCGTCGTCGCGCGCACCGAAGGATCCGAAGCGGCACGCGGCATCCTGACCGAACTCCTGCCGCCTGGCGCGCTCGTCGGCCCCGCCGGGGAGACCACCTGGGCACTGGCCGAGGACGACGGTGACTGGCCGGAGGACTGGCCCGCCACGGTGGCCGACACCCTGACCGGGGTGGAGTCACTGTTGCCGTGCCGCCGGGTGCTGATCGGCGTCAGCGACCGTTCCCCGGTTTCCGTGCTGCGGGGCGCGAAAGAGGTCGCGCGCTACGCGCTGGCCGTGGCGGCGGAACGACCCGGCACGATCGAGGTCGTCCCCGGCGGCGAGATCGGCATGCACCGGCTGCTGCTGGCGGGCGCGCCCGACGGCCTGCGGGCGGCGCTGCGGCGGCGGGTGCTGGGCCCGCTGCTGAGCTACGACGCCGAACAGGGCACCGATCTGGTGCACACCCTGCGCGTCTACCTCGAATGTTCCGGCTCGCCGACGCGGGCGGCGCGGGCGTTGCACGTCCATGTCAACACGTTGCGGTACCGGATCGGGCGCGCGAGCGAACTGCTCGGCACCGACCTGACCGAGTTCACCGAACAGCTCGACGTCTATTTGGCCTTGTCGGCAGGGAGCTGAAATGGGCATCACCACGGCGAAAGAAGCCGCCTACGACCCGCGCGTGCTCGCCTTCGGCCGGATGATGGGCGCCGCGAACCGGCTCGAATACCTGCTCGGCCGCGCGCTGGAGGCCGAATGCGGGATCTCGCATCTGATGTTCGAGGTCCTGCTCATCGTCGGCAGGTCGGGTGACGCCGGGATGAGCATGCGCGCGATCGCGCAGGAGCAGGTGCTGACCACCGGTGGCGCGACGCGGCTGGTCGACCGGATGACCACCCTCGGCCTCGTCGTCCGCGCGTCGGATCCACAGGACCGTCGCGTGCAGCTCGTGCGGCTTACCGCGCAAGGCGAGGAGACGACCGTGCGGGCGGCGCGGGTGCACGTCGAGAACATCCAGCGGCTCTTCCTCGACCCGCTCCCCGCGGACCACCGCGAACGATTCGCGCAGGACCTCCGGACGCTGAGCCACTCGGCACGTGACGCACTCCCCAAGCTCCGGTAGGAATATCTGACCAGTCAGACATCGTTGGTTCGCGTCATGAAGCTCATCTATGTCTTCGACGCGTACTGCGGCTGGTCGTACGGGTTCGCCCGCACCATGGCCGACGTCGCGCACCGGCATCCGGACCTGCCGGTCGACGTGGTTTCCGGCGGCCTGTTCCTCGGCGGCCGCCGGGTGCCGATCCGACAATTCGGCTACGTCCAGGGGGCCAACGCCGAGATCACCCGCCGCACCGGCGCGCCGTTCGGGGAGAGCTACGAACGGCTCATCGCGGACGGGGAGTTCGTCATGGACTCCGAGGCCGCTGCCTGCGGAATGGCCGCGTTGCGCGAAGTCGGGCCGGACCGCGCGGTACGGCTCGCGGCACTGCTTCAGGAGGCGTTCTATCTCGACGGGCTGAGCCTGTCCGAGGTCTCGACCTATCGTGTGGTCGCACAGCGGGCAGGCCTGGACGGGGACGCCGTCGAGGCCGCGCTGGACCGGGTTTCCGCCGCGGACGATTTCCGGCGGGCGCGGGAATTGGGTGTCACCGGCTATCCGACTCTTTTGGCCTCCTTGCCGTCGGAGCAGGTGGTGACGCTGGTCGCCGGGAACGCGAGCGCGGACGAGGTGGAGCGGCGGATCGGCGCGCTGGTTTCCTAGACTTCGCGCATGCCTTTGACGATTCGACCGGCGACCCCCGCGGACGCCGACGCCGTCGCGAACATCTGGTACCACGGCTGGCAGGACGGCCATCTCGGCAACGTGCCCGACTCGCTCGTCCGGATCCGCACCCGTGAATCGTTCTGGGAGCGGGCCGCGGACCGCGTCGACGACACGACCGTCGCCGTACTGGACGGCGAGGTGGCGGGTTTCGTGATGGTCGTCGGGGACGAGGTCGAACAGGTCTACGTTTCGTCGGACCATCGCGGGAGCGGGGTGGCCGGGGCGCTGCTCGCGGAAGCCGAACGGCTGGTGAGTGCGGGCGGGCACTCGCGTGCTTGGCTCGCGGTGGCGCCGGGGAACACGCGGGCGCGGCGGTTCTACGAGCGGTGCGGGTGGGTTGACGAGGGCGAGTTCGACAATCGGGTCGCCGGCCCTGACGGCCCGGTTTCGGTGCCTTGCCTGCGCTACGCGAAGCCCGTCTGACCCTTCGCGTTTAGTCGACTAACTGCGGTATGCATTTAGCCGACTAAATGCGCCACGCGTTTAGTCGGCTAACTGCGGCATGCGTTTAGTGGGCTAATTGCGTTCCTTGCACAGCCTTCGCGAGCGCCGGTGCCACAGCCGAAGCGACGGGAACTGCGCATTTAGCCGACTAAATGCGCTCCGCTTTCTTTGCGTGATCCCCCTACGCGGCGGCATCACCCTTCAGTGTTGTCCGCGCGTTTCGCTGGTCGCTTAAAATTACGAACACCTGTTCGATGAATCGTGGTATTATGGAGGCGTGTCCGAGACCTTCCTTCCTGAGTTGCCACAAGAAATGTGGCGCGCCGGCAAGCTGGAGCTTGCCCATGGCGTGCTGCAGTCTTTGCGGGTGATTCGGGTGGCGACCGCTGGTTTGGGGCGTTTTTTGGCGGAGGTCGAGTCTCGGGGCGCGAAAGACTTGTTCGGGCATGGCAGTACGGCGAGCTGGCTCGCGGAGATGGCGGGGTTGTCGCGCGGTGAGGCGGGTGTGGTGGTGAAGCGGGCGATCGCTTTGAATCCGACGCGGAACCTGGATGGCACCGAAGCCCCGGCCGTGGCGCCCGAGACGGCCGCGGTCGCCGCCGAGGGGCTGGTCGGAGATGAGCGGATCGATCAGATCCTGGAGATCTTGAAGAGGCTGCCTGCTGATACCTCGGTTGAGGATCGGGCGGTCGCGGAGAAGATCCTGGCCGACCTGGCCCCGAACGCCGGCCCGCACCAGCTCGCCAAGGCAGAGGCGAAACTGCTGGGTTGGCTGGACCCCGACGGCAACGAACCCAAGGAGCCTGAGCCCAAGGAACCACGCCGCGAACTCACCCTGGAACGCCGCAGAGACGGCTTCTGGAAACTGACCGGGCTGCTCGATGACGAGACCGGTGTTCGCACCGCCGCCGCACTCGAGGCCTACGCCCAGCCGCGACCGGTCGACGAATTCGGCCAAGCCGACCTGCGGATGAAATGCGAACGGCTGGGCGACGCCTGGGCCGAACTCCTCGACCTCGCGATCGCCTGCCCCGACCAACCCGGCACCAGCGGCTACCGCACCCTCGTCCACGTCACCATCGGACTCAACGAACTCAAATCCGGCCTCGGCACCGCCTGCCTCGACTTCGTCGGAACGATGACCGCCCGCGAAGCCCGACTCGCCGCCTGCGACTGCCTGATGTTGCCGGTCGTGCTGAGCGCCGCCGGTGAACCCCTCGACGTGGGACGGCTGCGACGATTCGTCACGCCCGGGCAAAGACGGGCGTTGAACATTCGTGACGGTGGCTGTGCGTTCCCGGGCTGTCATCGGAAGCCGAAGAATTGCCACGCACATCATATTGAGCACTGGGTAGACGGCGGGCCCACGGATCTTCGGAATCTCGTGCTGCTGTGCGGGTTCCACCACCGCCTGATCCATCATGGCGACTGGGAAGTCCGAATGGCGGCCGACGGATTACCGGAATTCATCCCACCCCAATACCGAGATCCGCTCCGACATCCCCGGCGAAACACCCTGCATCACCGCTAAACGTCGAGGAGCCCGCCAGCCACACCGGCGACGGGCCCTTCGGCATGCCCGAATCAGATCCCTTCAAGCCGATTCCGAAGACCCACCCGACACCAGATAGGCCAACGCCATCTCGGTCGTCTCGCTCGCCCAAAAATCCCAGCTCAAACCGTCGGACCAGAACCGGCCGCTGGCCGCCCGATGCACGCAAGACCCGATGACGGTCCGGCTCATCATCCGGATCGCCTGCTCCGCGTCCGGCCGCCGGACCTCCCCGAGGCAAGGCCGAGCCGCCTCCACGAAATCGCGCTGGATCGTGGCCAGCGCTTGGAGGCCGCGGTCGCGTCCTTCTGCGCGCTGGCTGTCGAGCAGCTCGGAGAAGATCCGGTCGTGGCGGGCGAAGGTCACCGCCAATGCCTGAGTGAACGCGCCGACGACCCCGCCCAGGCCGGGCTCCGCAGAGCCGAGCGCGTCACGGACGGCGGTCTCCAGCTGCCCGAGCAGTTCGTCCTTCACGGCATACAGCAGCTGGTTCTTGCCGTCGAACCGGCGATAGATCGCACCCACCGACATTCCGGCCCGCTCGGCGACCGCCGCGACGGTGAACTCCTCGAAGCCCTGGCCTGCCAGAACATGTTCGGCGGCGGCCAGCACCTTACGCAGGGACTCCCGGCTGCGGGCTTGCTGCGGCGGCCGGAAGCCCTGATCGACGGATCGACTCACCGGCCGCACGTTACCGCACCAAGATGCGAATGATAACTTCCGTTCGCATCTGCCGAGAGCAAGGAGGCCGGTCCGTGGTCAGCATCGAGGTGCGGGGCGCCTACGTCGATTTCCCGATCTTCGACGCCAAAACCCGGTCACTGAAGAAACGGGTGCTCGGCAAGGTCGGCGGCAAGATCGGCACCGGCTCGAAGGTCCCGATCATCGAGGCCCTGAGGGATGTCTCGCTGTCGCTACGCGAAGGCGATCGCGTCGGCCTGGTCGGGCACAACGGCGCCGGGAAGTCCACGCTCCTGCGGTTGCTGTCCGGCATCTACGAGCCGACCAGGGGCACCGCGCAAGTCGTCGGGCGGATCGCACCGGTGTTCGACCTCGGCGTCGGCCTGGATCCCGAGGTCTCCGGCCACGAAAACATCCTCATCCGGGGCCTGTTCCTCGGCATGAGCCGCAAGCAGATGGCGAAACGGGTCGACGACATCGCGGAGTTCACCGAACTCGGCGACTATCTGCACCTGCCCTTACGCACCTACTCCGCCGGCATGCGGGTCCGGCTCGCGCTCGGCGTGGTCACCACCATCGACCCGGAAATCCTCATCCTCGACGAGGGCCTCGGCGCGATCGACGCCGCGTTCCTGACCAAGGCACGCGAACGGCTGGTCGACCTCGCCCGCCGCTCCGGAGTGCTGGTGTTCGCTTCGCATTCCGACGAACTGCTGCGGGAACTGTGCTCCACGGGCCTTTGGATGGACGAGGGCCGTATCCGCACGCGCGGCTCACTCGACGAGGTTCTCGCCACCTATCACGACGATCAAAGGAAGATCTTGACCAGCTGATCCTGTCCGTCCGGATCCCGCAGCACGACCTGTTTGCCCGCACGGAGTTCCGCGTCGACGAACTCGTAGATCAGCAGCGCGCGGTTGACCAGGTCGACCTTCTTCAACCCGGTGCGCTCCTGCAGTTTGCCCAGCGCGTCGACCGCCTCGGCGATCAGCGCGACGTTGACGCGATCGACCACCGCGGGGCGGCCGGTCGCGGTCTCCTCGACCGATGGCATACCCGCTCCCTTCCCCTGCGGCCGTCGGGCCGCCTGACCATGCTGACACAGAAGAGTGCGCGTTAACCACATTTTCCGCACCGAAAAGGTGCGAGATGGGTTGCGACCTTCCTCACGACGGTCCTACAGTGGGTCTCGGCCCTCCGGGGCCGGTTCAGACCGGCATCCGTCCCATGCGGCGGACGGCAAGTGCGACCACTCACTTCGCCGGTCTGGAAGGAGGAAACGCGGCGCGCGGGTTGGAGAGGGGAAATCCGCGAGCGGCGGATCTGGAGGGAAAGTCGCCTCCGGGCAAAAGTGGTCCCCAGCTTGACGCGCCAATCCCGGCTCGCCTGACTGGGTCGGAAAGGGCATGCGCATGGCTGCCGAAATCGAGGGCCCGGGAGAGACCGCGCCCGTGGAAGCAATACCGAGCTGGGCGGAGACACCGACCCCGCTCGCCAGGGTCAGGATCGAAACGACCGAGCTGAAGGCCGAAGCGGCGGTGCCCGCCACTGAAACCCGTCGGCTACTCGCGACGATCCTGAACACGTTGTTGGTGCTCGGGGCCGTACTCGGCCCGGCGCTCACGTTGCAGGTGGTTCCGGCCGCCTTTCCGGTGTGGGCGACGGCCGGAACGATCGCAGCCCAGCTCGCCATGCTGGTGCTCGTCGCGAAGTCCGCCTGACGCCGCCCGGGCGAGCAGCGGCTGAGCGAGCGTCTGCCACGAAAGACGTTCGCTCAGCCGCTGCTCATACCGTCCGGCGCGCGTAGCCGTCCAACTCCGCCCGGGAGAACGAAAGCTCCCCCACGTCGACGGCGCCGCAATCCAGTCCGCGCACCAAGAAGCTCGCCAGAGCCTGAGCGGTCGCCGGCTCGTCCAGCACTCCACGACCGGTCTGGTCCGCGTAATCCCGCAACCGGCCCAGCGCGGCCGGGAAACCTTCGCGGAAGAACGCGTACGTGGCGGCGAACCGGGTCGGCAGCTGGTGCGGGTGCAGATCCCAGCCCTGGTAGAAACCTCGCTCCAGAGAGCGTCGCACGAGCCGCAGATGTTCGCGCCAGGCCGGGAGGATCGCGTCCCCGACGGGCAGCTTGTTCGTCGAGCCGTCGGAAAGCCGGACGCCGGTGCCCGCGGCCGAAACCTGCATGAGCTGCTTGGCGAAGTCGGCGGCCGGATGTTCCATGCTCTGGTACTCGGCGCTGATCCCGAGCCCGGCGCTGTAGTCGTAGGTTCCGTAGTGCAGCCCCGAACACCGGCCGCGCGCGGCTTCGATGATCCGCGGCACCGCCACCGTTCCATCGATGTCCACAATGGACTGCGCGGTCTCGATCTGGACTTCGAACCGCAGCGCGCCCTCGGGCAGCCCGTACGCGGATTCGAGGCGCTCCAGGACATCCGCCGCCACTTCGACCTGCTCGACGGCGGTCACCTTCGGCAGCGTGACGACGAAACCATCCGGCAGCGGGCCACTTTCCAGCAACCCGGCCAGGAAGAGATCGAGCGTGCGGATGCCTCGGCGGCGGGTCGCCTGCTCGAAACTCTTGAACCGGATGCCGACGAACGGCGTGCCGCCCGTGACGGCGAGGGTCCTCCCGGCGGCGAGCGCGATGGCGTCCTCTTCGTCGTCACCCGGCCTGCCGAGGCCGTCCTCGAAGTCGATCCGCAGATCCTCGATCGGTTCGGTCAGCAGTTTGGTCCGGACCCGGTCGGCGATGTCCGCGTCCAGGCCCAGCTGATCGGCGTGCTCGCCGAAGACCCGCAAGGCCTGCTTGCCCCAGTCCGCCACGAGCCGCGTCTTGTACTGCGACGCGGGCACGTACACGGTGTGCACGGGCTGGCGGCCGGGCGGCTCGCCGGGATACTTGGCCGTGACGCGCGCGTCGGCCTCGGCCAGACGCGCGTCAGCGGCGGTGTAAACGTCCTCGGCGAGCCGCCCGTTCCCCATCTGTCTACTTGATCCGTTCGTAGGCGGGCAGGGTCAGGAAGTCCGGGAACTCGTCGGCGAGCGCGACCTGCTCGAACAGCTCGACGGCGGGCTCCAGCAGCTCCGGCTTGATCTCGGCGGCGAGTTCGCCGCGGACCTCGGCCAGCACGCCGCGCACCAGCTCCTCGGTCACCTTGTCGCCGGTGTCGAGCTGGGTGCCGTTGCGCACCCACTGCCACACCTGCGAACGCGAGATCTCCGCGGTGGCCGCGTCCTCCATCAGGTTGTGGATGGCCGCCGCGCCGTTGCCGCCCAGCCAGGAGGCGATGTAGCGGATACCGACGTCGACGGCGGCGCGCAGCCCGGCAGCGGTGGCGCTGCCCGGCGTCGAGGCCGCGTCGAGCAGCTGGTCGGCGGTGACGGACACCTCGTCGCGGGTGCGGTCGAGCTGGTTCGGCTTGTCGCCGAGGACCTTGTCGAACTCCTCGCGGCAGATGTCCACCATGCCGGGGTGCGCGACCCAGGAACCGTCGAAGCCGTCGCCCGCCTCACGGCTCTTGTCGGCGCGGACCTTGTCGAGCGCCGCGGCGGTGACCTCCGGGTCCTTGCGGTTCGGGATGAACGCGGCCATGCCGCCGATCGCGAACGCGCCGCGCTTGTGGCAGGTGCGCACCAGCAGTTCGGTGTACGCGCGCATGAACGGCGCGGTCATGGTGACCGAGTTGCGGTCCGGCAGGACGAACTTCTCGCCCGCGTCGCGGAAGTACTTGATGACGCTGAACAGGTAGTCCCAGCGGCCGGCGTTGAGGCCGGAGGCGTGCTCGCGCAGTTCGTAGAGGATCTCCTCCATCTCGAACGCGGCCGGGATGGTCTCGATCAGCACGGTCGCGCGGACGGTGCCGTGCTCGATGCCGAGCGTCTTCTCGGCGTGGGTGAAGACGTCGTTCCAGAGCCGGGCTTCGAGGTGGCTCTCCATCTTCGGCAGGTAGAAGTACGGGCCCTTGCCGCGGTTGAGCAGCTCCTGCGCGTTGTGGAAGAAGTACAGGCCGAAGTCGACCAGCGCACCGACGGCCTGGCGCCCGCCGAAGGACAGGCCACGCTCGTCGAGGTGCCAGCCGCGCGGGCGGACGACGATGGTCGCGTGCTCGACGTCGTCCTTCAGCGCGTAGCTCTTGCCGCCGCTTTCCAGCGTGATGGTCTCGCGGACCGCGTCGTACAGGTTGACCTGGCCGGAGACGACGTTCGCCCAGTGCGGCGTGTTGGCGTCCTCGAGGTCGGCGAGCCACACCTTGGCGCCGGAGTTCAGCGCGTTGATGGTCATCTTGCGGTCGGTGGGGCCGGTGATCTCGACGCGGCGGTCGCGCAGCGCGGGCGGGGCCTCGGCGACCTTCCAGTCGCCCTCGCGGATCTCCTTGGTCTCGGGCAGGAAGTCGAGTTTGCCGGTGGTCCTCGCCTCCTCGCGGCGCTTGCTCCTGGCCTGCAGCAGCTCGTCGCGGCGGGCGGCGAAGGCCTCGTGCAGGCCGGCGAGGAAGGCGAGGGCCTCCGGCGTGAGGATTTCGTCCCCGCGCTCGACCGGATCGCCGAGCACCTGAGCTTCAGACATGAGTAACACCCCGAGTTCGGATAAATAACGTCCCTACGGTTTTACATGACGGACTATAGTTTCTGCATAGCGGAACATCAACGCCGACGTAAGGAGTACCACGGTGGCAGCGGAGAAGAACGGGCGCGATGGCGGCGTCCAGTCACTTCAGCGGGCCTTCGAGCTCCTCGAGCATCTCGCGGACACCGGCGGGGAGGCCAGTCTTTCGGAGCTGGCGACCCTGTCCGGGTTACCGATGCCGACCATCCACCGGCTGATCAGGACACTGGTGGATCTGGGTTACGTCCGGCAGAACACCAACCGGCGGTACGCGCTGGGCGCCCGCCTCATCCGGCTGGGTGAGAACGCCAGCATGCAGTTCGGCTCGTGGGCCCGCCCGCTGCTCGCGGAGCTGGTCGACGAGGTCGGCGAGACCGCGAACCTCGCCGTCCTGGAGCGTGACGAGGTCGTCTACGTCGCACAGGTGCCCTCGAAGCACTCGATGCGGATGTTCACCGAGGTCGGACGGCGTCTCCTCCCGCACGGCACCGGCGTGGGGAAGGCGATGCTCGCGCATCTGCCGTCCGACGACGTCACGGCGCTGCTCGCCCGGACGGGTATGCCCTCCTACACCGAGCACACCTTCACCGACGAGGACGCGCTCCTGCGCGAGCTGGCGAAAATCGCCCAGCAGGGTTACGCGCTCGACGAAGCCGAGCAGGAGCTGGGCGTCCGCTGCGTGGCCGTCGCGGTCCCTGGCGCGCCGGTGCCGGCGGCCGTCTCGGTGTCCGGTCCGTCGGGAAGGCTGACGATGGAGGCCGTCGAGCGGATCGCGCCCGTCGTCCAGCGGATCGCGAATTCGCTCGGTTCGAACCTCTCGAAGGACGGGGTCACCGTTTGAGCCTGGCCTCCAGGCCGTCGAGCATCCTGTCCAGCCCATAGCGGAACTTCTCGTCACGGAGCCGGACCGGATCGGTGTCGGCGGCGGCCCTGGCGAGCATTTCCCGCTGGTGCGGATGCCCCTGCACCGCCTCCTCGACGGCGGGCCGCAGCCGCTCCGCCCAGTCGCTTTCGCTCCGGCCGCTCTTGGCCACGGTCGTGAGCCAGGCCGCCTCGGTCGTCCCCATGCCGATGACGTAGGCGATCATCGCGCTGATCGCCTGCTCGGCCTCGTCACCGGGGAACCCCGCGGCCACGAAGACCCCCAGCAGCCGCTCGTTGAGCCGCATGACGTTCGGTCCCAGATACGACAGACCGACCGAGCCGAGCAATGAAGCGACCCATGGGTGCCGCAGGATCATGGCGCGGACACTTTCCGCCCCCACGACGGCGGCTTCACGCCACCGCGCCGGATCGTCGCCGTCCGGCACGGTGATCTCGCCGTAGACCTCGTCGACGACCAGCTCGATCAGCTCGTCGCGATTGGCCACGTGCCGGTAGAGCGAGGTCGCACCCGCGTTCAACGCGGTGCCCAGCCTGCGCATGCTCAGCGCGTCGACACCTTCGACGTCCAGGAGCCGGATGGCCTCGGCCACGATCTGCGCCTGGCTCAACGCGGGTTGATCCCGCTTCCGGCGAGGACGGGTCCACACCGACTGGATCGGCTGTTCCTCGATCGACATGCCCCCACCCTAGCGCACGAAGTACCCCCTTGCGTACGCCGTTTCGTTCTGCGTACAGTGTGCGCATCAGTCGAACAACGTACGCAAACTCTTCTGGGGGTATCCCGATGAACGAACCCGTCCGCGATCCACGGCGCTGGTGGATCCTGATCGTGTTGTGCCTGAGCACGCTCGTACTGGTCGTCGACAACATGGTGCTGACGGTCGCCGTCCCGCCGCTGGCCGAAGACCTCGGCGCCAGCGCCCAGGACACGCAGTGGATCCTGGATTCCTACATCCTGGTGTTCGCCGGCCTGCTGCTCACGTCGGGAAGCCTCGGCGACCGGTTCGGCCGCCGGAAAGTGATGCTCATCGGCCTCCTGCTCTTCGGAGTGGCCTCACTCGTCGCGGCGTTCGCCGCGAATCCGCTCGAACTGATCGTGTCCCGCGCGGTGATGGGCGTCGGCGGCGCGCTGATCATGCCGAGCACCCTGTCGATCCTGATCACCGTCTTCGACGACGAAGAGCGCCGCAAGGCGATGGCGGTGTGGAGCGCGGTCGCGATGATCGGCCTGATCGGCGGCCCGGTGCTGGGCGGCGTGCTGATCGCGTGGTTCTGGTGGGGCGCGGTGTTCCTGATCAACGTGCCGATCGTCGTCATCGCGGTGATCGCCGCGCTCACGCTGATGCCGGAGTCCAAGGGCCCGTGGCAGAAGCCCGACCCGCTCGGCGCGCTCCTGTCGGCGGCGGGCATGGTCTCGCTGGTCTGGACGATCATCGAGCTCCCCAAGCACGGCATCGCCGAGGCGGGGACCTTGATCCCGCTCGCGGTCGCGGTGGTGTGCCTGGCCGGTTTCGTGTTCTGGGAGCGGCACACGCCGTCGCCGATGGTCCCGCTCAAGCTGTTCCGCAAGCGCAACTTCAGCGGTGGCAGCCTGTCGCTCACGCTGGTGCAGATCGGCAACGGCGGGCTCCTGCTGCTCCTGACCCAGTACCTGCAGTTCGTGCTCGGCTACACCCCGACCGAGGCGGGTCTCGCGTTCATCCCGATGGCCATCGCGTCGCTGCTGTTCAACACCCTCGGCGCCACGCTGGGCCAGAAGGTCGGCAACCGGGCACTGACCACGGTCGGCATGATCGTGATGGCGGGCGGATTCGGGCTGCTCGCGACGATGTCGGCCAACGAGGGCTTCCTGCTGCCCGCCCTCGCGCTGTTCCTGCTCGGAGCGGGCGGCGGGGTGGCGATGCCGGCGGCGATCGCGGCGCTGATGGGCGAGGTCCCCGAGGAGCAGGCCGGGGTCGGCTCGGCGCTCAACGACACCATCCAGCAGCTGGGCGCCGCGCTCGGCATCGCGATCCTGGGCAGCGTCGTGTCGGGGCTGTTCACCGCGAACATGCCCGAGTCCGCCCCTTCGCAGGCACGGCTTTCGATCGGTGACGCCTTCGCGACCGGCGACGGCGGCCTCATCGCCGCGGCCCGCGAGTCGTTCACCTCGGCGATGTCGACGACGTTCCTGGTAAGCGCGATCGGGGTGCTGGCCGCGGCGGTGCTCGCGTTCCTGGTGATGCGGGACAAGAAGACCGCACCGGAGGGGACCGAAGAGAAGGCCACGGCCGCCGTCTGACGGAAACGCGCGAAGGCCCCTCTTTCGGCTCAGCCGGAAGAGGGGCCTTCGTCGTAGCCTCGAAACAGGGCCGAGCGAAGGGGACGTCAGATGGTCGAACCTCTGATCGCGTTGTTCGGGAAGAAGGTCGTGGACACGACGGCCGACCTGCTGGTGGCCGCGGGCGACCGGAAAACACGGCGTCACGATCTCAGCGTCGAAGGTGCCGAACCGACCAGCGACCTCGACCTCATCGTGGACTACACCTTGCCGTACTGGCGGGGCGCCAAGGCGCCGGTCGAGGTGATCCTGCGCCGGATCGAGGGCTCCGGCGCGAACCTGGTGGTGAGAATGGTGCTCAGGGAGACCGCCCGCCTCAGGCTGAGGCGAGGCACCTACGACATCACGGCGACAGTGCTCGAGCTCTCACCCGTTCCCGACGGGGCCGCGAAGCTGCATGCCGTGGGAACAGACCGTGTATGGCTGGGCGAGAACCGCACCAGAAAGGTCCGCATCCGACCGGCTCCGGTGCTCGTCCAAGCGCCCAAACCACTCAAGGCGAAGCGAAGTGGTGCCAAACCGGTCATGTCCAAGGCTCCACGCAAGGCCTCCGCGTTCCCGGCACCTCAGCACAAGCTGCCCGATCCGCCTCCCGGAGGCCAACGGATCGGACAGCGGTCCGACAAACCTCCGACGCTCGGCCACATCCTCAACCGCATGACCTGCTTCGCGTGCGACTCCCCCGCGACGTATCACGGGTTCTGCCTGCGCCACCACTCCCTGATCCTGGACATCCTGCCGAGGAAGTCCCTCCCCCCGCAGGGGGCGGGTCCTAGCTGCTGAGCAGGGCTTCGACGAACGCGCCCGGCTCGAACGGCGCCAGGTCGTCCGGCCCCTCGCCGAGGCCGACCAGCTTGACCGGCACCCCGAGTTCGCGCTGCACCTGGAAGACGATGCCGCCCTTCGCGGTGCCGTCCAGTTTGGTCAGCACGATGCCGGTGACGTCGATGACCTCCGAGAACACGCGGGCCTGCATCAGCCCGTTCTGCCCGGTGGTGGCGTCGAGTACCAGCAGCACCTCGTCGACCTTCGCCTGCTTCTCGACGACTCGCTTGACCTTGCCCAGCTCGTCCATCAGGCCGGTCTTGGTGTGCAAACGGCCTGCCGTGTCGACCAGGACCGCGTCCACACCGGCCTCGGTGCCGCGTTTGACGGCGTCGAAGGCGACCGCCGCCGGGTCCGCGCCCTCCTTGCCGCGCACGACCTCCGCGCCCACGCGCTCGGCCCACGTCTGGAGCTGGTCCGCCGCGGCGGCGCGGAAGGTGTCGGCCGCGCCGAGCACCACGGTGCTCCCCTGCGCGACGAGCACCCGGGCGAGTTTGCCGGTGGTGGTGGTCTTGCCGGTGCCGTTGACCCCGGCGACCAGCACGACGGCGGGCTGCTTCTTCCCGTCGACGGTGTGCGGCAGCGCGCGGACGGCCCGGACCGCGTCGGTCGAGAGGGCGGCGGTCAGCACCTCCTGCAAGACCGCGCGCGCCTCCTCCGAGGTCCGCACGGCGCGGCGCTTCAGCTCCTCACGAAGACGATCGACGATCTCGGTGGTCGTCGCGGCGCCGAGGTCCGCCATGAGCAGCGTGTCTTCGACGTCCTGCCAGGAGTCCTCGTCCAGGTCACCGGCGCCCAGCAGGCCGAGCAGGCTCTGCCCGAACACCGACCGGGACTTGCCCAGCCTGCCGCGCAGCCGCTCCAGGCGGCCGGTGGCCGGGGCGATCTCCTCGACGGGAGCGGGCTCGGGTGCCGCTTCCTCGGCCGGTTCGGGAAGTTCGACGTCGCGCACGGTGCGCTGCGCGGAATCCCTCGGCACCGCCGCGTCGTCCCCGACGGCGGGCTGCCCGTCGGTCTCCGGGCGATCCTCGACCGGGTGCTCCGGCTCCTCGGTCTTCTCGCCACCAGGGGCGAGCGCGATCCCGCCGGTCGCGGTATAACCGCCGCCCTTCGGCTTCTCGACGACGTCGGCAGCCTTGGACTCGTCCAGGCTGATCCGGCGGCGGCGCGCGATGA
The DNA here is from genome assembly GCF_014873915.1 of Amycolatopsis roodepoortensis. Taxonomy (GTDB): domain Bacteria; phylum Actinomycetota; class Actinomycetes; order Mycobacteriales; family Pseudonocardiaceae; genus Amycolatopsis; species Amycolatopsis roodepoortensis. Next base: position 13,800 of record NZ_JADBEJ010000001.1, on the reverse strand, counting down.
GCAGCCCGGCCACCAGTACGGCGACCAGGACCACGACGGCAACGACAACGATCCAGAACCAGGGGGTACTCGACACGGCGCCATCCTCGCATCCGCACCCCGTCGCGTTCAGACGCCCCACGGGAAGCAAGCCGATCTTGTCAAACGCCCACTGGATAGGACTCATTTCGGACAAGAAGAAACGGTCCGGCTTGCGCGCTCTCCGGATCGACGGATAAACCACTCCGAATGACGGTTTCCTCCGGCACTGGGGTCCGGGTGATCGGGCTCATCTCCGGCACATCGATCGACGGGATCGACGTGGCGGCCGCCGAACTGCGCGCCGACGGCGACACAGTGGTGCTCTCGCCGCTCGGCCAGCTCGAAGTCCCTTATCCCGAAGCGCTCCGCGAGGCGTTGCTCGCCGCCTTGCCGCCGAATCCCTGCGACGCCGAGCAGCTCACGAAACTCGACACCCTGGTGGGCCAGGCCTTCGCCGAGGCGGCCGCGCGCGGCGTCGAGGAACTGGCCGGGGGCGAGGCGGACGTCGTCGCCTCGCTGGGCCAGACGGTGTTCCACTGGGTCGAAAACGGCGCCGCGCGCGGCACGCTGCAACTGGGGAACCCGGCGTGGATCGCCGAGCGCACCGGGCTGCCGGTGGTGGCCGACCTGCGCGTCCGTGACGTCGCCGCCGGCGGGCACGGCGCGCCGCTCGCCAGCAGGCTGGACGCGTTGTGGCTCCGGGAAATGGCCGCGGCCGGCCCGGTCGCGGCGCTGAACATCGGCGGGATCGCGAACATCACCGTGGTCCCCGCGAGCGGTCCGGTCCTCGCCTACGACACCGGCCCCGGCAACGCCCTGATGGACATCGCCGCGCACCGCGCCACCGGGCTGCGCGCCGACATCGGCGGAGCACTCGCCCTGCGCGGAAACGTGCGACCCGACCTGCTGGCGAAGCTTCTGCTCGACCCCTACTACGCGGCCGCTCCGCCGAAGTCCACCGGCAAGGAACTGTTCCATGCCACGTATCTCGACGAGGCGCTCGACGGGCTCCCGCCGGTCGGCGCGGAAGACCTCCTGGCGACGCTCACGGAACTGACCGCGGTGACCATCGCCGCGGAATGCCGTCGCCACTCCATCGCCACGGTGATCGTCTCCGGCGGCGGCGCCGACAACCCGGCGCTGATGGCCGCGCTCGCCAGGAACCTGCCGGACACGGCGCTGAAGACCAGCGACGACCACGGGCTGCCCCGCGCGGGCAAAGAGGCATACCTGACCATTCTGCTCGGCTGGCTGACCTGGTCCGGCGTCCCGGGGAACCTCCCGTCGGCGACCGGAGCCCGCGGCGACCGGCTGCTCGGCAGCATCACCCCGGGCGCGGGGCCCCTGCGGCTCCCCGCCCCGCACAGCTCAACCGTGACCCGGCTACGGGTAGCGGCGAAGACCGGCGAGCGATAGGAGATACGGATGCGCGCACTTGACCTCGCGATCATCGGGCTTTTTCTGGTCGGCATGCCCTTGCTGGGCGTCTGGATCGGCGGCAAGCAGAAATCCGGCTCCGACTACTTCGTCGGCGAAGGCAAGATCTCCTGGTGGGTGGCCTGTCTCTCGGTGGTCTCCGCGGAGACGTCCACCCTGACCGTCCTTTCCGTGCCGACGGTGGCCTACATCGCCACCCCCGGCGACGGCGGGATGACGTACCTGGCGCTGGCGATCGGCTACATCGCGGGCCGGATCGTGGTGTCGATGGTGCTGCTGCCGCGTTACGTCGCGGGCAACCTGGTCACCGCGTACGCCTTCCTCGGCAAACGCTTCGGCAGCGGGCTGCAGGGCACCGCGTCGGTGACCTTCCTGCTCACCCGGACGCTGGCCGACGGGATCCGGCTGTTCGCCACCGCGATCCCGATCAAGGTGGTGATGGCGGCCTACGGCCTGAACGTCTCGTACTGGACGATCGTGATCGGCCTCGGCATCGCGATGGTGCTCTACAGCTTCTTCGGCGGGGTCCGCGCGGTCGTGTGGGTCGACGCGATCCAGATGCTCTGGTACGTCCTCGGCGCGGTCGTGGTGATCTGGGCGATCTCCGGCAGGCTGCCCGACGGCTGGTTCGGCAAGGCCGTGGACGCCAACAAGTTCCAGATCTTCGACTTCTCCTCGAACATGCTCACCGGCCAGTACGCGTTCTTCACCGCGCTGATCGGTGGCGCGGTGCTCTCGATGGCGTCGCACGGTTCGGACCAGCTGATCGTGCAGCGTCTCCAGGCGACCAACGACCTGCGCGCCGCGCGGAAGGCCTTGGTGGCCAGCGGTTTCGTGGTGTTCCTGCAGTTCGCGCTGTTCCTGTTCATCGGCGTGCTGCTGTGGGCGCTGTACAACGGTCTCGCCCCGACGAAGCCGAAGCCGGAAGGACTGGGGCTGGCCAACAAGGACGAACTGTTCGCGAACTTCATCGTGAACGACCTGCCGAGCGGTCTGTCCGGGTTCGTGATCGCCGGGATCCTCGCCGCCGCACTGAGTTCGTCGCTCGGCGCGCTGGCATCGTCCACGGTGACCGACGTCTACGAACGGGTGATCGGCCGGGAACTGCCGGAGGCCGACCGGCTGAAGCACGGCCGGATCTGGACGATCGTCTGGGCGGGCGCGCTGATCCTGTGCGCGGGTTTCTTCGCCTCCTCCAACAAGACCTCGGCCGACCCGATCGTGGTGCAGGCGCTCGGCATCACCGGGTACACCTACGGCGCGTTGCTCGGCGCGTTCCTGTTAGGCCTGCTGATCAAGCGGGCGAGGCAGGCGGACGCGATCGTGGCGTTCGTGTCGACGGTGATCGTGATGGCGTTCATCATCCTGGGCGTCAAGTTCAACAAACCGGACGGCAGCCTGATCGGCGTCGACTTCAGCAAGGCTTCCGGGAACACGGTGGCGCTGGCGTGGCCCTGGTACACGCTGTGCGGTGTGGTGATCACGCTCGTGGTCGGCGGGCTGCTGTCGCTGCGGCACGGAAGCGTGGACCCGCTGGCCGAACCGGACGTGAAGGAGTCCACTCCCGTCTAAAGCCTCGTGAGTGGTAAGGACGGTTAGCCACCGTCTTGGTCAACCAACAACAGCATACCGCTTAGCTCCGACAGGCCCCACATACGAGGAGCCGCCCACCCCTGCGCGCCTCAAGGGGTGGGCGGCTCAACTCTGGCGCTCATGCTCACCGCAGGTGGTTCATCGCAGCTGGATTGTGAGTGACCGCTCCCCACCTTGGATTCCGCTAGTTCCCGCGCGTGACCACGACGGGAGCGGTGACTTTAACGGCAGCATGCGAACAGGTATCTGCGTGGCCTAAGTTCCGCAGCTTCTCGCGGTGTTCGATTTCATTGACGACCCAATTGAAAAGTTGTTGCCGTGGCATTCCCAAGGCGTCGGCTAGTCGCATGATCGCTGAAACCTTCGTCGGAACTCTTTCGCCGGTCTCATACCTGCTGAGAGTCTGATATTTCATTCCCGCCTTACGTGCGGTCTTATCTCTCGACCACCGGCGCCATAGTCGAACCCTAGACAACATGACACCAAGGGGAACGTATCGGCCATCGTCCGTGTTCGGCATATCTAGGTCGACACTGATTTCTGGTCCACTATTTACGGGCGGCATTATCACTCTTTCGGCGCCTCATCGAGCGCGGAAGTGCCACTGATTCAGCAAACTTCATGACAAACGGAACGTTTTCAAGCTGCTTCAATATGACCACGACAGGCCAAACTAACCCGACAGCAATGGACAGGACGACAGCGCGCCCCTTGGTATGCCCTTGAAACCACTGCCACGGCATCGAGCTAGAAAGATATCGATAAAGGCGCTGAGTAAAATCTATAAACCCAAGAATCCACAGGACTAGCGTACAGAAGAAAAAATCGAAATCAGAGGCGAAAGTGAACATGCGTGCAACCCCCACGACTAGACGGTAAGTTCAGGCAGACTATTAGCGGGATCGCTCGCTGGAGTTTTCTGTAAGCAGCCGAAGCAGGGCATTCCGCAGGGAGCTTCAAGCAACTGAAGGACTCCGGGGCCGAATTCTTCTCCGCATAGCGCCTCCATTCGTTCCGGCTGTACACCATCAGAAGGTGCCCGAAATAGGTGCACCAACCTGCGAGACTCTCCCATCGTTCCGGCGCGCGGACGAGCAAAGAGCAGTGCGATATCCATTAAGAACCCTTCAAAGCATGATGACGTCCGGAATCGACACCGAAAGCTGCAAAGAACCCGGTGCTTTTACGGTGGCGCGTAGGCTGCCGCATCCGTTGCTCAAATGTTGGCAGGGTGGTTCTCGCGCATAAAACTGTGCGACAATTCAAACAAGGGTTCCCGGGTGGAATAAGCATCGACACAACCAGCACTACATGTCCGCACAGTGATTCATATTGGCCACGTGAACCAATCTCGCGTCCGTGTCTCATTTCTTCATCCGTGAGTGCGTGGTCTAGCCCATCGTGCTGACTCCTGTGCCAGCTAACGAACAGTCCTCCGACATGTCCGGGACGTAGTTCATCACTCACGGATCTACTCCTGTTGTATTCCCTTAGTACTGGTCGTATGGTCGCCACGGAATGCAGGTGGGCCTCTTTCTCGTCCCCAGCCATTCCAGCAACGCGCTACGTGCATCTGAAATCAGAATTGCCGCCGATCGCGGAAACACCGAACCTACAGCGCCGTTAAATATCAGATTGACCTCGGGAAGCGGTCGCCTTGGGTTGAACGAGTTTGCGATCGGCATTTCTCCGTCGTCGTTGTCCATGTAGTTCAAAGCCGCAAAGCCGATCGACGGACGGGCGGTAACTCTAAACTGATGGTTTGGAAACGGCCCCTCCTTACTTGCATAGAACTCGGCTTCACCGATTGAGAGCGTCGTCTCAGAAGAGATGTGTTCAATCGTCAATATCTCTTCGACAAGCGCAACGGATGCAGTCATTCCGCGCGTGACTCGGCCGACGCCAGAAGAAAGCGACGCCGTGACAACCAATGCGTCCATGTCACCGTTTCGGTCGGGTGAAGCCGTTCAGAGCCCCGTTTGGGCTTGCCCGACCTACGCTCGGCTGGAGCGGCGCGGCGGTCTATATCGACCTGGGCATGCGCCATGCCAGATCCGGCATATCCGCAGGTAGGAGGTCGATCTCGGTAGTGTGAGCTTCACACGGTGGTGATGGCACGTAGCGCTAGGTAGGCTGGTCTGAGAGTGCCTAGCTACGCTGGTCAAGGCTGATCGGCCCGAACCTCGGCAAGGGGGACCGCATGAGTACACCTGGCGGGTCACGGAGCTGCCCGGCGTGCGGGACTTTGCTGGCGGCCGACAACACGGCCCGAATGTGCAGTAAGTGCCTTAGAGAGCAGCGCGACCAACTCAAAACTCCCCCGGCGCAATTGCGAAACGAGTTCTTCCAAACTGACGAGTTTCGGGCAGCGTTTGCCAGTCAGCACATTGGAAAAGTTTTTAAGGCTTACCGAAACCATCCGCGTCACCGTCAGTTGTTCGGCAAGGCTCTCAATCAGGAGCTGCTAGGGCGCTGGCTAGGACTCACTCAAGCTCAGGTAAGCAAGCTTGAGAACGGAAAGCCAGAACAAAACCTCGACTCTCTCCGCAGCTATGCCAAAAAACTGCATCTGCCGCAGCACCTTCTTTGGTTCGACTTCCCCGGGCAGAGCCGCTTAGCATTTCCACAAACCGCGGAATCAAAGAAACTAATCACTCCAGCCAGTGAGCGCGACGAACTCTTAGTTGTTAACACCGGAATGGACACGCTCGAACTACTGCGACGGTTGCGAGCATCCGCCATTAATCCGTCAACTATCGATGCGGTAAGCATTACCGTGGAGCAATTGTGCTGCGACTACCCACACAAGGACGCGCGCACCCTGATGGTTGAAGGCAAAGAGTGGCTAGGCAAGATGACGACACTGCTTGAAAGCCGTCTATCGCTGGCGCAGCACCGTGAGGTTCTTCAAAAGGCTGGAATGCTGGCGTTGCTCGTTGGTTGCCTCGAATATGACACAGGTGACCGCAACGCGGCGGAGGCAACGCGTCGCATGGCAATGACCTTAGGCGAGGAATCCGGAGACCAGGGAATTGTTGGCTGGGCGCATGAAATGCGCGCATGGTTCCACCTTACTGCCGGGAACTTCCGTGCCGTAATAGCGGCAGCCGAGGAAGGCATTTTGGCGGCACCCTCTCACTCTGTCGCCGTGCAGCTTTACGGCCAACAGGCGAAAGCCTATGCGCGCATGGGAAAGCCTGATGAGGTTCGCCAAGCGTTGGACGCTGGCAGCACCCTCTTGGATCAGCTTCCTTTTCCAGAGCGTCCAGACAATCATTTCGTGGTCGATCCCGACAAGTGGGATTTCTACGCAATGGATACCTATCGGATTGTAGGCGAGGACCAACTCGCGCAGCGGAACGCAGAAGAAGTTATTCGTCGGGGCGTTAGCCCCGAAGGGGAACAGTTGTCCCCCATGCGTATCGCCGAAGCTGAGTTGACTCTCGCAGTCATTGCGGCAAGGCGCGGTGAGGTCGAGGAAGCGGCGGGGCTGGGAATTCAGGCGCTCCGCAGTGGCCGCCAGAGTCGTCCAACGTTGCTGATGGTCTCGACTGAACTGGAAGACGAGCTAGCGACCTACGGAAATGGTGCAGGCAGGGACTTCCGCGACCTGCTCGCAGAGGTCAAGCGTCCCGCAAACGGGAACATTCCCGCCGAGAATATTTAGGTAGCTTTATATTCCTTGTCGGAATACTCGATCAAATTTGCGCGCTGCCGACCTGCATCTATTCCAGGGTGGAATAGTTTATTTCAGCGTTGACATAGTTGTTTTGCTGCCTCGGCGCCTTACTTGATGGCAGCGGCTCGCAATCCCGCGAGTCGCAGCCGATAGTAAGGATCCAATAATCATGAGTAACGCAATGCAAAGTGCCGGTTCTCCGGCGTTTCTTTCGATCCGTCAGGCCGCATGGATTCTCGGTGTCGCGGAGTCCAGTGTGTGCCGTGCTATCCGTGTCGGCACGCTCCGCGCTGAGCGTCGCCGATCACGGCTCGTCGTTCCCGTCACCGAACTGTGGCGTGTGTTCGGTGGTGGTGCGCGATGACTGAGGACGAATACACGGAGTTGGCTGCCGGGCTTGATCGATTGTCGGCAGTGCCGGATGAGGTGCTGTCCGCTGTGGTGTCCCGGGATGGTCTGTGTTTGTGGGCGTTCGATCGGAGTGACTTTCCTGCGGGTGAGACGGACAGGGCGACGGCGGCACGGATGTGTGCCGGGTGCCCGGTGGTTGATGAGTGTTTGGAACTGGACTTGCGCACGGCTGGTGAGAACACGGTCGGTGTGTGGGGCGCGCTGCCGGATACCGATCGCGGCACTGTCCCGGTGTGGCTGCGTCGTCGGGGTGGTGAGGTCCGATGACGGTCTCTCTGTCGACGACGCAGATTCTGGCCGGGGCTGGTGTCCTGGTGTTGCTGTCACGGTCTGGCGGGCCAGTGCCCGCAAGGCGCGGGCGGCGGCCGACGCGCACGGGCTAGCGCCCGTGGGTCGCTGCCGGACGGGTGCTGTACACGGTGCCGCGTTCGGGCGTTCAGTGGCTGTGATCACGCACCCGGTAGCCCGCGCTGCTGCTCGTGGTGCTGGCGTGCCGACCTGATCGCGGCCCATGTCCTAACCGGGCGCTGACGGGACCACACTGACCTCCGACCATAAGGCGTCGGGTGGTGGTCACGATGACCACGAACGCTGATCGATGGCGCGGGACGCTGCCGACGCCGCCGAGGTTCGGCGCTGGCAGTCCCACCCGGACGTGATCGCGTGGCGGGTGGAGCGTGTCCGCCGTCAGGTTGACCGCCTGTGCTGGGCCGGGATCGTACTCGGGTTGGCGTTCACGACGGCGAACGTTCAGTGGTTCGCCGCCGCTGGCGCCGAGGTGGGTTCGCTGCCGTGGCTGACGGCATGGCTGCTGGACCCGACGGTGTGTCTGGTCCTGCTGGCCATCCTGCGGGCCGAACAGATCACCGCGCGGTACCAGGTCCACACCGGACGGTGGGTGCGTGCGGCGAAGTGGCTCACGCTGGCGGCCACGTATGTCATGACACGTGGTCATCGTGGGCGGCCGGGTCACCTGCTGGGGTGGTGCTGCACTCGGTGCCCCCGGTGGTGGTGTTCGTGGCCGCCGAGGCGGTCACCGACCTGCGGGACAAGCTCACCGACGCGGTTCACGTCGCGGTCTCCACGTCCATGGACCGCACGCAGGTTCATGAACCGCCCGTGGCCGAACCGGCCGCGACCGTGGCCGAGGTGGCGCGGCCGGAACGGCGGAAACTGTTCGCCGACTATCTGGCCGATGCGCGGGCCGTGTGGTCGGCGGAGGTGGAGATCACTCCGGCATGGGTGCGGGAAGCCACCGGGTGTTCGCGTGGTCTGTCGTCCCGGCTGGCCGCCGCGCTGGCGGCCGAGGTGGCCGAGGGGGTGCGCCATGACCAGTGATCCGGGAAAGTCCGCTGTGGAGCGTGCCGGGTCGCGCGCCGTCGAACACGTCGGGCCGATCCTTGACGGCGAGTTGGTGGATGACACGTTGCCGCAGCCACGTCGGCGGACGGTGCGGCGCCGTGTCGGCCGGTGGCTGCGTCGGGTGTGGCAGTCCGCGCCGGTGGTGCGGGCGCGGTCTCTGGCCGCCTACCGCGTCCGGCAGGCTCCGCGCGATGTGGTGCGGCTGGTCTGGTTCGTGGCGCGCGGCATGTGGCGGTGGCTGCTGAAATTCTGGCAGTGGGCCACGTACGCCGACCTGCGGGCGGACGCACGGCGGGCACGGCTGGCAGGCGACGCGGAAGCACGCCGCGCCGCGCAGGAGTTGATCCGTTCCGACGCGACGGCACGGTGGGCAAAGGTCGGTATCGCCGTTCGACGGTTCGTGATCGCGGTGCGGGTGGCCGCGCCGGTGGTGGCGGTGTTGTGGGCGGTGGCCGCGTTCATGGAACGGGCGACATGTGGACGTGGCTGGCCGAGGTCTACAACGGACTCGACGCGGCATGGTCCGTGCTGGTGTTCCTCGGGCCGGTGGTGTTGTGGGTGCTGCCGTTGGCGGTCGTGGTCGCTGCCGCGTTCGAGGGACGCGACCGGACCCCGGGCGCAGGGTGGCTCGTGCAGCCGGACCGGGACGACGCGGATTCGTGGATTGACGAACGGATGATCTCCCGCGCGTTGGCTCACCTCGGTATCGCTCCGCTGGACAAGTTCTACCGCGACGGCGGAGAACTCGTGTACACGGTGGCCGCCCGCAAGGACGGCGACGGCACCGCCGCGCAGATCCGGTTGCCGATGGGTGTCACGGCCGACATGGTGGCCGCGCGCCGATCCAGGTTGGCGGCGAACCTCGGGCGCTCGGCGCTGGAAACCTGGCCTACCAAAGGAGAAGAGGACGGAATCCTTGATCTGTGGATCGCTGACAAGGGTGCCCGCGGCGCCGGCGACTGGCCCCTGGTCCACGAAGGACAGACGGATATTTTCGAGGGCGTTCCGTTCGGGCTTTCCCAACGTGGCACGGTAATCAACGCTCCGCTGATCGGGGTCAACTGGCTGATTGGCGGACGCCCGGGACAGGGCAAGTCATCCGCGCTCCGCACGCTCATGCTCGGCGCGGCACTCGACCCGACCGCCGAACTGTGGGCGTTCGTGATGGGCGAGTCTCCGGACTTCGCTCCGTTCGAACCCCGGTTATCCCGCTACCGCATGGGAATGGACGACACCGTCGCCGAGGCAGCGACACAAGCGCTGGCGGACTTGCTGACCGAAATGGAGCGACGCGGCAAGACGCTCGGCGAACAACCCGGGCGGCCGCCGAAGGTCTCACGCAAGCTTGCCGACAAGCGCAGCCTCGGGTTGCACCCGCTGGTGGTCGGATCGATGAGTGTCACGAGTTGTTCCAGCATCCCAAGTTCGGAAAGCGGGCGGCGGAGATGGCGGTGCGGCTGATCAAACGCGGCCGCAAGTACGGTGTCGTACTCCTGCTGGCCACGCAGTCGCCCACCAAGGACAGCATTCCTAGGGAGATCACGCGCAACGTCGCGTGTGGTGTGGCGTTCTCGGTGGCCGATCAGGTCGCCAACGACGGGCTACTCGGATCGGGGAAGTACGCGGCCGGTATCCGCGCGACAGATCTTCGGATCAACACTGACCGGGGAACCTGTGTCGCGGTCGGCATCACCGATGAGATTTTCGAGTTGGTGCGCACGTTCTATGTGCCGTTCGAGGACGGGGCCGACGACGTGACACCGGTTATCGCCCGCGCTATGGCGTCCATTGAGGACGCCGGGCGGGCGGTGGAAACAGCGGAGCGAATCGAGATTGAGGCGGCTCCGGTGGACCACCTCGCCGACATTGCGCACGTGCTCGGCGGCGAACAGCGGGTGCGGACACAGACCGTGCTCACCCGCCTTGCCGAGTTCAACGCGGACGAGTACGAACCGTGGGCGTTCGCCGACCTGAAAGCAGTGCTGACCGATCACGGGCAACGGCTCCGCAAGGTGCGCGGGCTGATGTACGTCCACGCCGACGACGTGGCCGCCGCCCGCCGACAGGCACGCGGGGAGGCAACGGGGGAAGCACCAGAGACCGGGGGAGTTCTCCCCCTAGCCTCCCCCGACCAAGATCCCTCGGTTGACCAGGGAGAACACCCCGGGGGGAGGCGGGGGAATGCCACCACCGAAGACCCGTAAACCGCCCGAAACCAGGGGACTCGACACCACCTTTGGTGCCTTCCCCCACTCCCCCCGACCAGCGACCGCAGACACCCGCTCGAAAGGCAGCGACCATGACCACGACGCCGACAAATCCGAGGACGGACACGGCACCGCAGACGGCCGACCTGACACACCGGACGGTGACCACGCCGACGGCCCGCAGAACGCGGATCAGACAGATGCGGACTCAGCCCGCGACGGCAGACAGGGCACCACCGCCGGGGGCGCCCAGAGGGGCGTAGACGGCTCCGCACTGTCGACGGCGGGTCATCGGCCCGACGTGGGGCGCGTGATGCTCAAGACGACGCCAGAGGGCGCGACGTGGGTGCTGGTCGAGGGCTCCGACTTCGCGGAGCTGGCCGAGAGGATCAACGCCGTATACGACGCCCTGACCCGCTCGCAGCGCGGTGACCAGCACTGATAGGTGGCGTCCCGGGTGATCCGGGCGCATCCTGACTAGATGGGTGGAGGATCATTGTTCGATCGGATGGCAGAGGCAGGCGAACGCGCCGCCGCTCGTGAGCGGCGGCGCGCTGCCGTTGAACGGGGCGTCAGATATCCGGCGCTCGGCTGGCGCTGTTCTTGACGCTGGCGGCGTGGTGGTTGTCAGCTGGCAGATGTGGCCCTGGTTGTTCGGCGGCGTCGGCGGCATGGTCGTCATGCTGCTGCTCGGACGCGGCGTGCCGCTGGCGTGGCGGCTGACGGTACCGCTGCTCGTGGTCGCGGTGTGGCTGCTGACCTATGTGGACCCGTGGTGGTGGGTCGTGGTCGCTGGGGTGATCCTGTTCGCTGCCGCGATGGTCGCCGCCGTCCACCTGCGACTCCGCACCCGCCGTTGGCAGACGCTCGGGACTCTGGCGCTCGGGCTGGCCATGGTGACGGCCGGTTCGGTCATGCTGGCCGTGAACGCGGCGAAGAGACCCGCCAGACACAGGACGCACTGAACGCGGCGCACGCGGAAGCGGTCGCGCGGATTCTGCCGCGCACCCCGAACGCACTGGTATGGAACTTGGTCGTCAGGCTGTCCGATCAGGCCACGGCGGCCGACAGGCAGCGGCATCCGGGACCAGTGCCGCCGCCGACTTTTGCTTTCATTTCAGTTCGCAGGCGGCGGACGCGTTCGCCACTGCGCGGAACGCGATGGACTGTCCGGGCGCGTTCCTGGCACTGGCCGCCGAGGTCACCAATCCCGCGACTACGTCACGCGCCTGTCGGTTCCCGCAGCGCCGTGAAGTTCGAGCCGGACCACATCACCAGCGTCGTAGACGCGTGTCACCTGACGTTCGGCTCCATCTTGGACGACACCCCCACCGCCGCCCCGGGTCCGCAACTCGGCGAACTGACACTCAGGCAGCAACTTGGGCAAGGTCACCTGGTGATCGGTACCGCCCATGCACGTGATCTGCGAGAAAGGCGGTAGCCGCCCGGTCACTTGATCTGAAACCAGGCAGCTACCACCAGTTTCCTACCCGCCGATTCCGATAGCTAAACATGATGTCAGGCAATCACTAACTGACCAAGTTTGTGATATCGATCATTCCGTTTTCAGTGTACGTAATTTTATGAATTCGGCTAGTCCGGCATGGCATCCTGCCAACCCTCCGCAGATGCCATCCATCACCATTTTTCCATCGGGCCGTTTCTGCGCCTCGACGAGAAGCCCACGTCAAGCCATCGAATGCGCCGTTCTTCCGGTGTTAGTTTCCAGTTCTTCCCCCACTCCGGTCAGTCGGAACCCATTGCACGCCCCGGGGTCAATCGGCAACCCCGAAATGGTGTCGATCTATCTTTCAAATCTTTGCACATCGTACCATGATCCCGGACGCTCACCCGCCGACACTGCCCGCGCCACTTCGCCATAAGTCGCGCGTGTTCCCGTTCCAGCTTACGCGATTTCGTAGCGTGATTTCGGTCGGCAGAACATCGTCACGACCGGAACATGGAAAGGAGCACATAGAAAGTATTCTCGGCACGGCTCCACATCTTCCGCGCGGATGGACGGACGTGCTTAGCTGTCGGACACCGCCATTAGCGGTACTCATAGCTGACCATGGTTCCGTCCGCGCGGTCCGCGTGTCGCCGCGATCACGGTGCCCACAAGGGCTCAAGGCACTCCGGACACACCAAGACACCCGAGAACGGATACGGCTGGTTGCTGCCCCGTGCTTTGCGGCGCGACTTCTCCTCAAGCACCGCCACGATCTCAGCCTGTTCGGCAGGCTCGAAAATGCCGAGTTCGACAAGCTCCGGATTCACCAGCAAAGCGCAAGCGTGCCACTTTGCCATTGATAGCCCTGAGTTCCACGTGGCGGGTCTTCGCCCCGCCGTCCGCCGTCAACTGCGCTTGCCTGTCTCGCGGGTGACGACCTGTTTTTTCGTCAGCCACTGCACAGGTCGGTAAGCCCCTGCTTTTCCGCCCGCACAAGAGTGGATAGGGAATGCAGGATCTTGACCGCGTATGGATCCAAACCGAGGATCCAGCCACCACCGCCCGCAATTCCACCGCATCGTCCCGTACAGGTACTCTCACCGTCTCCACCGACCCTGTTCTTTAAGGACGCTTTCGCGGAGCGAAACGCTCACGCATACCGCTCACGCTCAATGCGGCGAATGCCGCAATCAGCGTGAAATGAATTCCGCCATCGAGTTACTGGAATCGATGCCTTCCGCGATGGCGATCAAGCGCTTACCGCGCGCCCGCAGCACTCCAGCAAGTTCAGGCGTCCATGACGTTCCGGACCAGCCTGTCAAGCTGGACACGACCAGCGTACTTCCATGGTTGCGGCGCGCGTCGGACAGCCACTGCTTGAGCCCTGCCCGCATGTGCGGCTCCAGGTCGCCGGACACGTGCAAGTCCTCGACGGTCGCCACCACCGAATGTCGTAGGCGGACGTCCACCGGTGCGTGGTATCGCGCTGGACCACGTTGGACGTGCTCTCATCCGTGTAGTGCGACTCACGCGAGTAGCAGACCGCCGCGTCGTCCACGGGATCGAACGGGACGACGGGCGGCCGCTCACTGGTCTGCTTCTTGAACCTCCGCCGCTTCCTCGGTGCTGGTGCGCTCATG